>NZ_JBEGIJ010000001.1:0-3890540 GCF_040675825.1 Microbacterium sp. LWH12-1.2 | reverse complement strand
CGGCTATTGCCCGGTTACGAACATATGGGCACGTCGAGGTTTCAGGTTCTGTCGAATCTGGGTTCTGCGAATCGTCGGGCCTGGGTAAACCATCTACGCAACCATGAGTCGGATCCTTGAGGATGTCGATTGCGTCTCGCTGGTGCTGGTTACAAGATTGGCTCTCCGAGGGCAGACGTTCTGGGCACCTTGCATCCGCTCTGTCTTCGGTTCGGTATTGAAAGCGGAGGCTGGCGGTATTCGGCATTCGAATGTTCAATGATCGACATTGCTTTCTTCTGTGGATTCGGGCGGCGACCGTCTGAGATGTTCGCGAGGGATGGCGGGCGTTTTCGGCCGACGCTCTTCAGAACGTGAAAGTCGGACACGGCTGCTGCGCTGTCCTGTTCTGTGAAGGGCTGTCCTAACGCGGAGGCTCAGGGGTCTTCGTACGATCAGGCGTTTGACCGAGCTGGGTATCACTGAGGTGCGGATGCGTGAAGCACTGTTGCGTTTTCTGCCGTGCGACGACTTCTACAAAGGCGATGGCTGATGGCAAACGGCATTGATGAGAACAACGCCTCTGACGCTTGAGGCGTACGCGGTACGAAACCGTGGGCGTCGAAGATCGCGATGCTGGCAAACGCGGTTGCGGGATGCGGCGATCGACCCCCCTTTCCCCTTTCCCCCTCCCTCCCCCCCCCCCCCCTCTCCCTCTCTCCCTTCCCCCCTCGTACTTCGGTAGGTGTTCCTTCTGAGTTGGCCGTGCTTCGGATGCGGTGACTGAGTTTGCCGGGTTCATGGGCGATCTTCTCCGACCGGTGCAGGGGATCAATTTGGATCTCGCGAACTCGTAGTGGTGCGATTGCTCTCACTGGCGGTGGCGGCTCTTCTGCGGTCCACGAAGATCGCAGAGTTCAAGATCGCGTTGCGGACTCTAACATTTCTATGCAGAAGGATGGCTGGGTCGGTGGCGGTGCGATCCTAGCGTGACGCGATGGTTACCGCGATTGGCGCAGCTGTGGCTTCAGCCCAGGCGGAAAGCTCGAGGCCAGGGCTGAGGGTATGGGACACGCTGAGGAGGGCACGCATCGAGTCATGAGGCGTCACGTGAAACTCATTGCACTACGCGATCACGACAAGGAAGAAAGACGTCTCAAACCTTGCGGGCTACGCCGTCGGAGTGGCGGGTCAAACAATCTGCTTGACTAAGCTCGCGGTATCTCCTCTGGCGTGCCTTGTGCGGAAGGCAAATCGAGGGATGACACGCGAACGCACCCTCGAGGAAACTGGACCGCCGAAGACTCAGCATGGCTCTCATCGTCGCCTACAACCGCTCTGCCGACCACAATTCAGCCAGCATCTCTGCGCGCTGTCGTCCGGCATCACGTCCCGCTTCGCCCAGCCGAGGTAGAGAAGGGAGACTGGCCCGCTCGTGGGTCAGGCCGCACACAGCTCGCTCGCGAGAGAGGCCGGCGAGGCCCCACATCGTGATTAGTTCGGACGGGAAAATGCCGGCTGGAATCCGCGGCTGAGGCGAACGTCATCAGGATGAGGCCGACTCGGTCAATGAACTGCACGACGAGCTGTCCATCACTGATTGACACGATCAATGAGGCGAACGGTGGTCGGCAGGATGCGATCTCTGCGAACGCCGGGTATCAGTCCGCGCTTGCTGGCATCTCGGACGAGGTTCAGCGACAGAGGAACGCCTACGAGGAAGCCAACGGAACCCTTGAGGGCTTACAGCAATCTCGCGGGACAGGACAACAGGACATCCGGTATCCGCCAATGAGGACATGCTGTCAGGTGTTGCCAGTGCGGCCAGGATGCTGCTGCTGCTCAGCTATCGAGCAGGACAAGGCAACGATGTTCATCCAAGGATGCGGCAGACAAGTCACTACGCGCACGTTGCAGAGTCAACGTGAGGCGTTCATCGAGTCTGCTACTGCGGCCGGGTTCAACCGTGAAGAGGTTTGTGAAGCTGGCGGATGAAGTCTTCAATTTGCCTGACGCAGAAGACGATGAAGATCATCGCCGAAACGGACACCGCTGAGGAGAAGCTGCGGCTACTGAAGCAGCGTCTTGACGCGATCCCCGACAACACCTATAAGCGGGTGACGTTGGAGTCGTTCACGGTGGGCAACAAGGACGTCTCTATTGCTCAGGCAAATGGCGGTGATGTACTCGAATGGCTGTGAAGGCGTTTGCGAACTCGGGATTTGAGCCGGGGATCTACTCGCACACGCCGGGTGGCATTCACAAGTTCGCTGAGGAGTACGGCGAGGCTTACATCTCTATGGACCCGGCACGTAGGCAACGGTCTGTGGGCGTATGGATGAAGTCGGGTCAGGAGCTTGGAATGTTCTCGGGGTCTGCGAAGTCTGCGGAACCCGTAAGCGTTTCGCTTGCTGGGGCCGTGTTCACGTTGATGGTTGATGGCAATCCGGTTCGTGCGATTGTTCAGAGAGCAGATTGTTGCTCACGACAATTCCGCCAATGCGTGGTCGAAGTATGGTGCACGGTCCTGACGGAGAAGCATATGGCTTTTGGTGCTTTCCGTCAGGACCGGTACTACCCGGATTTGTTTTCGCCGGGGCGTGACGCGATTCCGGCTGGTGATCAGTTGTATGAGGTTCAGGATCTCGTTGAAGCCGAACCGCTTCTGTATGCCTTCGATGCTGTCGCTTATGCGATCGGTTACGTGACGATCATTCCTTACAACGCGGAGGCTATCTGATGGCGATTACGTTGCTGACGAATGTGACCGCTGCACCGTTTGTTGAGGTGTTGATTGATGATCTGATTCCTGAGGCTGCAACGCTGGACGGTTTATCGCCTTGCGGCTGGCCGCGAGTTTCAGATGCGTGGTGCGGTTCGTGCGGCCACGGCAGGTGCGTTTACTCGGATCGACTTTGAGATTCCTTTCAACATCCTGGTGACGTATCGTGCCGAGTTGTTTGATGAGGCGGGTAATTCACTTGGGTTCACGGACTCGGCATCAGTGACGATCATCTGTGCGGATACGTGGATGCATAACCCGTTGAATCCGGCTGGTGGGGTGAAGGTGCAACTGGGTGGTGATTCTGCCGCGGTGATCCGTCGCCCGACTCCTGGTGTCGTGTCCAGGCCGCTGGGCCGTCGAGTTGGCGTGGTTCTGTCGGAGCCGCGTCATGGCGTCGTCGGTTTGAAGTTGGATGTTCGCACTGTTGATGACGAGGGCGCAGATGCCATTCAGGCAATGTGTGGCGATCTGAGTATGCCGCCAGTGGTGTGCATCCGGCTGGGGTCGACGCATCAGAAGATGCGCGTACCACAGCCGTTGTTCCTGTCGGTGCTTGACGTGGCCGAGGTTGACATCAATCACCAGTGGGGCGGCGGGGAGATTTCACACCAAGTTGACGGGGATGAAGTAGATCCCCCCGCGCCCGGTCTGTTCATCCCCCTGTTGACGAGGGCGGATATAAACGCTTTCTTCGCTACTCGAGCGGCCGTAAATGCTGGTGGGCTTACCCGCCTTGACATCAATCGTAGGTACGACCTCGCGGGCACTGCGGGATAAGAGGGGGCCACATGAGGCAGCACAGCGAGGCTCTTGAGGATGTGCTGACTGGTTCGTTTGAGCGCGAGCTGACGGTGAATGTGTTCAATGGTCCCGATCGGATGCTTGAGGGCATCCGGTTTGAGTCGTGGCAGTCGGATTCGGATCTTGGCCGGCGCGTGTGTTCGTCGGGGTCTGGTGCCGTGGTTCATGCGCCAGTAGACGGTTCGTCTCTTGTTCCCGTGGGTACGGAAGGGTTCCTGTCCCCGTTCCGCGCACGCGTCGAGCCGGTTATGACGATACGGGCGGGCGGGTTTTCTGAGTCCGTTTCATTGGGCATGTTCCGGGTCACGTCGGTCCCTTATGCGTCCGATTCGGTAGCGGCCGTTCAGGGCCGCGAGGTTGTGGTGGCTTCTCGCGTTGGGCTGAAGTTTGATTCCCTGGAAGCCGACATTGACCGTTGGGGTTTCAGTTCCCAGAACAGTCAGCGGCGGGCGCTTCGGCGTTTGATGAGATCCGCCGGCTGACCGGTATGCCGGTTGAGCAATCCGTTGCGGATGTGCCGTTGCCGTCTCTTAAGGTTTGGGAAGCGAAGCAGGGTGGCCGCTTGGATGCGGTGCTTGAGCTTGGGCGCGTCCTGGGTGGTTCGGCTGTGGTGAACAGTCGCGGCGCGTGGGTGATCATCTCGGATGTCGTAGGTGAGCCTGTTGCGACGCTGCGACTGGGGACGTCGGGGACTGTGCTTGATGTGGCAGACGAGATCGACACGGACACGGTTTACAACGAGGTGGTCGGGTCATTTGAGGATGAGGCTGGCCAGCCGTTCTATTCGGTGGCCCGCGTGACTACGGGGCCGCTTCGTGTTGATGGGCCTTATGGGGCGAACACTCGCTACTACTCGTCTGATCTCGTGACGACGCAGGGCCAGGGAGACACGGCGGTTCAGTCTGTTCTGGATCAGTCGATTGGTTCTCAGCAGTATGACGTACAGATTCAGTGCCACGTCAACCCGCTTGTTGAGGTGGGTGACGTGGTGGCGTTGGATGGCTGGAAGCGTCCACTGGTTGGCCAGCTTCGCAAGGTCGCCCTCTCGGGTGGCGCGTACATGAACGTGACGATGCGGGTTTCTCGGGAGCTGTCATGAGCAACGCTGAGACAGTTGCCCGACAGTTGGCGGCACGTGGGTCGGTGCGTTCGGAGACGGCGATCTTCGTCCGCATGGAGGGCCGGTTTGCGGTCGTCAACATTGGGACTTCAACGGTGACGATTCCGTGTGTCGGTTTCTACCCGCCTGCTGTGGGTATGGCGGTGCGCGTTGACTGGGTGAACGGTTCGCCTGCCGTCTCGGGGCCAGTGACACCCCTGAGTCCTTTGGGCACAATCACGGGCACAGGTTCACCCAAGGCGACCGTTTTGGTGGATGGCGTTGAGTACATGTTGTACTACCGCGATGGGTACACGCCCGTCGTTGGTGACCCGGTGGAAGTCAACTGGGCAACAGGTGTCATTCAGGGCAAGGTCACCGGGACTGATGCACCGGTCCCGCCCGGGACTGGCGGGGTCGGTTCGGGTCCATTTCAGGTGACGGTGCGGGCTACCAACAGTGGCCGTTACGAGTCTTCATGGTGGGGCAACGACCCTGGGCTTCTGCTCACAACGACGGCATCTGGGTGTATGGCGACACGGTTCGCGATGCGGTCGGGTCGGGGACGGTGACGGGCATCCAGATATATCTGCCGCTGGTGCAGCAGGTTGGCTCGGCGTCCATTGGTGTGCATCCGCATTGGGCCATTCCGGGCGGTCCCCCTTCTATCTCTTCCTTGATCGATCTCCCGCAGGGTAGCCGTGCCGGGTGGGTTTGGCTTCCGGTTGGGTTTGGAACCTATGTCGCGGCTGGCGGTCGCGGTATTGGGGTTGCGGATGGCGGTTACAACATCTGGCGCGGTACGGCCGGGGATGCGCTCTCCGGTGCCCTCCTGATCAGCGGTACGCGCTGAACCATTCCTATTTCTTGAACGCTCGCCTAAAGGGTGGGCGTTTTGTGTTTCTAAGGGGGCCGCATGGCTGTTGATTCTTATGATGCTACGACCGGGAGGCCCATCTTTCTGGATACGGGCGCGCCTGATACCGGTGTGGACCCGACCGCTGCTGGCATTTATGCCGCCGATGTGGGTAACCGTATTGTGCGGGCGAACCTGGCGGGTCTAGATGCGTACCCGTATGAGCGTGCGGGGCTTGCTGGCCACGCCTTGGACACCGACACGGATTATGTGCATGACGGTTCGGGCTGGCTTCGCATTCAGCGGGTACATGCGTTTTCTGCTGGGTCGGCTGCGATTGCCGCGTCGGGGATTACGACGGTGCCGCTTCCCGCGGGCAGGTTCTCTGTGCCTCCTGTCATCGTGGCGACGGTTATTGGTCACCCGAATGTGTGCGTTGTCCACTATGGGTCTCGGACAACGACGGGCTTCGATGTTCGGGTTTACACGCTTGGTGGCGGTCAGGTCGCGGCGGACATTCACTGGACGGCCGTGCAAATGCTGTCCGGTGCGGCGGCGGGATAGGGGTAACCGGCATGAGCTACCTAATTCCGGGGCCGTATACCGGCACGTCTTCTCGCGACGCGCACCTTCGCCGCAATCCGCCGTCGAGTGAGCCGGGGACGGATTACTACATGCCGACTGGGACGCCTCTGGGTGCACCAACGTATTGCCGGGTTGTTGACATTGGCGGCAACGTCGATTGGGCGACCGGGCGGTACATCACCCTTGACGATGGCACCCGTTGGATTCGCTACCTGCACAACTCGCGCATCGTCGCGTCGATTGGTCAGCAACTGGACCCCGGCGAAGTCTTTGCCATTTCGGGCGCGTCCGGTTACGGCTCCGAGTTCTTCGGTGAGCCGTACCGCAATGACGCTTTCTGGTCGAACACGGGCGGCGATCACGTACATGTGACCGCATTCCGTGGGCGCGGCTACACATTCGGATCGTCCGGGACGGTCGATTTCCATGCACTGACTGGCGGCACTGCTGCTGGTGGTTTCGCGTCTGAGGAGGACGACATGACACCTGAACAGGATCGGCGGCTCGAGGCCGTATACCAGGCGCTTTTTGGCCCGGCGAACGTCCCGGCCAACACGACGGGAAAGATCACGTGGGCTAAGCCGTATGGCGAGAAGCCTGGCGAGGCGTTCTACGGCCTTCTCGATGTCGCGATCTACTCGCAGCAGCTTTCTTCCCAGGTCGCGGGAGTCCTTGCCGCGTTGCAGGCCGCGGTTGCGCAGCTTTCCGCGGGGTCTGGTGTCGCTCTTGACATGAAGGCGATCGAGGATGCGGCCGAGCGGGGCGCGAGGGATGCCCTTGATGGCCTGACGCTCACCGCAAACACTGACGGCTGATGCCTCCGGAGGCGTGGGGCGCGTTGGGTGTCCTGGGTGGTGCTGTCATGACCGCGATAGTGGCGTGGGCGAATAGCAACCGTACATCGAAGGCTGATGCTGGCACGTTGGCGTTGTCGATGGTGACCCGGTTGGATGCGCGGGTTGAGGTTTTGGAGCGTGAACGGAATGCGTACCGGTCTTGGTCGCATGTTCTGTGGGCGCACATTTATGACGAGCAGGTGCCTCGTCTTCCTGGTCCTACTTGGCCGGAAGATTTGGCGCGTTGAAGGAGAAGCAAATGAGCAAGTACGCAAGCAAGGGTTTCTGGGTTGACGCGTTCGATCGGGCAGTGTCCACGGTCGCACAGGCGGCGGCGGCTGTTCTCACCGCGAACGTGACGGGCCTCCTGGATGTTGATTGGCCACAGATCGCATCCGTGGCTGGACTCGCTGGCCTGGTTTCTGTTCTCACTTCGGTCGCATTCCGAGGCAAGACTGATGAGCCTGCTGTTGAAGAGGTGCCGTACAGCGACATCAAGGATGCAGTCCTGTTCGCACACGCACAGCTCGGCCCGGATGAGCAGAACGCGGACATTCAGGCGGCAATCTCCCGCACCCATTGACACCAACAACATGAGAGGCGGGAGACGCGATGGCTAATCGTCTTGTTGCTGTAGATGACGCGGACTACCGCCTGCCGGAACCCGTGATCAACGCGCTCACTACCACGCTCGGAGGAACCTTCGTTGCGAGCATCATTATGGTCGGCGCGGGGATCGATACAACCGGAGTCGCAGACTCAACTACTGCCATCCAAAACCTGCTCAACGCCGCGCCATCTGGATCTACCGTCCACTTCCCGGCTGGTCACTACAAACTGACGGATGCCCTAGTGGCCAGTAAGCCTCTCACGATCACCGGATTCGGTGCCCGCATCACCCAGAGCGTGGGCGGAAAAGCGGGTCTCGAGATTACATCGAGTGATGTCACAGTGCGCGGCATCCGGTTCACGGGTGCACAGTTTGCGTCGCTTGTCTCTGGCGAAAGGGCGATCTACCCACACGGAAGCACGTCAGCGGCCCCAATCGAGAACGTCACAATCGAGCAGTGCGTGTTTGACACGTGGGGGCAGGGGGCACTGTGGGCACAGTACTGCGATGACATCCAGGTCACACGGTGTGTGGCATATGACATTCGGTACGCCGGCTTGATGTTCTTGTCCTGCACGGATGGGAAGGTCACGAAGAACAAGATCTCAAACGTGACCGCGACCCCGAACGCATACGGAATTGCGGTCAGCCATCTTGAAGTTGGGACACTGGCGGATAACCCCCGATCTACGGATTTCGTGATCGAGGGAAACGCGATCGATGGCGTACCGTTCTGGGAGGGCATTGACACCCACTCGGGTGAGCGCATCACTATCGCCAACAACACTGTGCGTAACGCGATGATTGGTATCGCTGCGGTCGGCTCCGGGTGGGGCGGCAACAAGTACGGCCCCCATGATGTGCAGATCGTGAGCAACACGATTACCCACCCGTCCACATCAGGATCGGGCGGCAGCGGAATCCTTTTCGCTGGCGAGAACACGTCGACGGGCGTTTCGGCCGACGCCGCGACCGGATCGATTATCGGGAACACTGTTCGCGGCATGGGGGTGGACACATTCGGGCTGGGTGGCATCCGGTTCAATGACACCGTGGGGTTGGTCGTCACGGGCAATACGATCGTGGAACCGACCCGCGAGGGCATTTCGATCTATCACGACAACCGCGGATTTGTTGTCACGGGTAACACGATCGTTGACCCGTGGACAAGCACGGCAGGACGCGCCGTTGGCGTTTTCGTCCAGTCGTCACACAATTACGGTGTCGTCATCGGAAACCATGTGCGGCGCGAGTCGAAGACTGCGACCAACGTTCTCAACTATGGCGTCGAGGTCACGAACGTCACCCCGAACACGATCACGATGCTGGGTAACGACTGGTCTGCTGGGGTTGACGGGACGATTCTGGATTCCGGCAACATCACCGCCGTTTCTTTTGACGCGTCACTGGTCACGGTGGGCAAGACTGGGGAGAAGGTGGGATTCTGGGGCGTCACCCCCGTGGTTCGCCCGACCGCTTACACGCAGACCTATTCAACGGCAAGCAAGACCCACGCGGCGTACACCGCTAATGACAAGTCTGCCGCCTTCACGGCAACCCCTGCGGCACTGGGGGACGCGGCCACGCTTGCCGACTTGAACGCCTTGCGTGTTGCAGTGGAGAATCTGCGACTTCACCACGAGTCGACAGCGAAAGTTGTGAACTCGGTCGTCGACGACCTACAGGCTACTGGTCTTGTCCAGTGACTCTTGAAACGCCCCCACCCGGGTTTCGGGTGGGGGCGTTTCTGCGTTGGGCGTGCGCGCAGAGATCACCCAGGCCGCGACGAGCAGCACCCACATCAGGCGGTTGTCGTTCACGTCGCCAGAGACCAACGAGTTCAGGAGAGTGAACACGAACAGAACCAGAAACGTCGCAGACTGCGCCGTACCGGAAACCTTCACGTACCGAGTGATTGCCATGCTCGCCAAAATGATGAAGGTGAGGCCCGCAGCCCAACCCGCCTCAAGCGTGATTTCAATGATGCTGTTGTGTGGGTAGGTTGCGGTAGTCGCAGTCGCGCCATCCCCGGCGAAAGCTTTGCCGAAGTAGCCCCACCCGCCACCAAGGGGGAGATTTGTCGCATGGGACACTGCAACGTCCCAGAAAGTTCCCCTCGCGCCAGCCGACGTATCCGTCTCCCCCTCAAGGAACGTCACAATGCGGGTTATCCCACCCGCGCCCCCCTGAGCGGCCAGGAGTACACCCCCAGTCGCCACCCCGGCCAACAACGTAATGGACCGGAGCCGGCGACGCCCAAAGGCGGGCGTTACCAGAAGTGCCACCGCCACGCCCGCGGCCGCAGCAATCGCGGGTCCACGCGAACCCGTGTTGAGCGCTGTGATGATCATGAACCCCGCTAGCACAAAAAGGCCGATACGGGTGGCTAGATTCCGATTTCCGATCATCGAGTAGAGAGCAACGGCGATGACCCCGGCAAGGATCATTCGCGAGGTGGCGATTGTGTTCGTTCCCGGGAGCATGACTACTGCACTCCACTCCGCGGGGCGCGCAGGCGACACGAAAACAAGGATGGCGACCACTGCGCCGATGGCACCGAGGGTGATCAGAAATGCGTTGCGTCGTCGCGGGGTGTCAAGCAGAAAGACTGCTGCGCACATGCCAAGCAGCGTGAGGGTGTAAAAGTAAGACGATTTGCTTTCGCCATACCCGGTTGACATGAGCGCCACGCCCGGAAGGGTGGACACGGCGAGCAACACCGGAACACCAATCGCTTTGGGGATGAAGCTTGATCGCAATGCGGTAGCCATCGAAACCAACGCCAGCAGGATGGCCAACGCAAAGGTGAGATCGAGTGGGAGCCACGCGAGCAACGGGTGTGACTTCAGCGACCCCGCGTTTACGAAAAGACCAAGCGCGACGGGGCCGATAACGCTCGAGCGGCTGTCCGATGTTGCGCTCGAGTTAGTCACGGGCGGCTAGTGCTCCGAGAAGAACCGACGCGGCTAGTGAGACCGCTGCACCAGATAAGCCAATGATGATCGTGAAGTCGTCACGTCCGAACACGGCGTGGAGCGCGAAGAAAGCGACCGAGACTGCCGCCACCCCGGCCCATTGGTTCATACCGCTCCGCATGTTCATAGCATACAGGGCGCATATCTCCGTGTCGGTGGCCTGGCGCACGCTAGATCACATGACTCCCGCCACGCTTCTCGCGTTCGAACGAGACAACCCCGGACACGCGACCACCAAATGGTTACGGATCCGCGATCAGCTCGGACTCACCGAAACGCGCTACTACCTCCTGTTGACCCGTGCTGCATCATCTGAGGCCGGAATAGCAGCAGACCCGGTGACCGCACGACTGGTACGCGATAGGGCTGCACGGAGGCGTGTGGAGCGTGAGAAGCGCATGTCCTCCACTCCCCCGGGCGGCTAGTTTTGACCGTGGGATACACCTGGGGATACACCTAGATGTCGTATTCTGTAGCAGGAGCGGGGCTTGAACCCGCGACCTCACGATTATGAGTCGTGCGCTCTAACCAGCTGAGCTACCCTGCCGCGAGGCATCCATCACGTGAGACGATGCTTTGCGAGCCCCGAGTCAGGATTGAACTGACGACCTCTTCCTTACCAAGGAAGTGCTCTACCACTGAGCTATCGGAGCGTGCTGCCCTCGCGGGGCAACCACACGAGACTACCATCACTGCGGCGTTCTCATGAAACCGAGGCGGTCAATACGAGGATCGACCCGCGTTCTCCTTCATCCACGGCATCGGGTCGATGGTGGACCCGTTGACGATGAGTTCGAAGTGCAAGTGCGCGCCGTAGGAGTTGCCGGTATCGCCGGTGAGACCGACGATGTCGCCGACCTTCACGGTGTCACCGGCCTTCACGCGCAGCGAGCCGTACTGCATGTGCGCGTAGTGGCTGGTGATGACGGCACCATCGATGATGTGGTCGATGTAGACGGTGACTCCATAGCCGCCGCCCTGCTCGGTCGCGGTGCGCACGGTGCCGTCGGCGATCGCCTGGATCGGAGCGCCGTTGCCGGGCACGAAGTCGATACCGGCGTGCAGCCGGCCGTCGCGCATGCCGTAGCCGTAGGTCATGCCGACGCCGACCAGGAAGGGCCACTGGATCGCCGCATCCGGATCGTTCGTGTAGACCTCGCCGGAGTACCGGATGCCCTGCTCGGCAGCGATGTCGAGATACGACACCGTCGAGAAGTCCTCTGCGCGCTCGA
Organism: Microbacterium sp. LWH12-1.2; assembly: GCF_040675825.1. Classification (NCBI taxonomy): domain Bacteria; kingdom Bacillati; phylum Actinomycetota; class Actinomycetes; order Micrococcales; family Microbacteriaceae; genus Microbacterium; species Microbacterium sp. LWH12-1.2. The sequence goes on along the minus strand of NZ_JBEGIJ010000001.1, from coordinate 3,878,782 downwards.
GCGATTCGTTCTGCACATCGGACGAAGCGACGTACGCCTGGATCTCGCCCTCGGGGGCGTCGTCCTTAGCCGTCTTGGAGGCGGTGACGAGCGACGTCACGGCTGCGGCCTGCGGAGCCTGAGCGGCGGCGACGGCCTCGGTCGGAAGCGTCATCGAGACGGCGAGGAGACCGGCGAGGCTCATCACGCCGACGGTCGCGCCGATCGTCACGAAACGACGGACCGAGTACGAACGGCGGGGCGCGACGTGGGGGATCGTCGGCTCTGCGAGGTGCTCTTCGGTGGCGCGAGGGACGGATGCCGCGGCATCCGCCGTCTGCTCACCGATACGGAAAGCGCGAGTCGCCTGCTCGAAGACGTCGACGTCCTCGTCGGACATCGTCTCGTCGGTGGGCGATTCGGCGGTGGGCGATTCGGCGGGCGACTCGACCGGAGCAGCGGGGGCGAGAAGCGGGGTGCTGGACGCGTCGACGCTCTGAACACTCACCTGCTGCCGCGCTGCGCGACGAGAGGTCAGAACGGTTGCCGACGGCGCTGTCGTGGCGGGAAGACTGTTCGGCGCGGCGAAGGCGGCTGCCGTCGTTCCCACCGCGGGGGCCTCGACGGCCTCGTTGCGGAGTCGGCTGGAACGGCGCGTGGGCGCAGGGGCAGCCTGGGGAGTTTCGAAGGGCAAAGCGGATTCTCTCGGGTCGTGCGTCAAGCTCGGGGGCGCTTACTCAACTCTCACCCGTTCGGGCGGATGAAAGTAACGATCGCATAAACACTATCCTGCTCCGCCTGAGAATGCCATGAGTTCGTCACCTTTTCGCCTGCGAAGACGGGTCGCCGATCAGGGCCAGCAGGCGGTCGTGCACACCAACGCCGCCGGCGATCACCATCGGCCGCGACGAGTCGGCGTCGATCCGGGAGAACTTTCCGCCCGCTTCGGTGACGAGCAGGGCACCTGCGGCGATGTCCCAGGGCGCCAGCCCTCGCTCGAAGTATCCGTCGAGTCGACCGGCGGCCACGTAGGCGAGATCGAGCGCGGCAGCCCCCATGCGCCGGAGGTCGCGCGCCATGGGCATGACGCTGCGTACCGTCGCCAGATCTCCTTCGTGCGTCGCCGGGTCGTAGCCGAACCCCGTGCCGAGCAGTGCGCCGGCTGCTGCCGAATCGGTCGTGACCGCGAGACGTGTGGAGCCCAACCAGGCGCCGTGTCCGCGCACGGCGGTGAAGAGCTCGTCGTGCACCGGTGCGAACACCGCTCCGGCGAGCGCCTCCCACGCGTCAGGATCGGCGCTGCCGCGGACGGCGGCGATGCTCACGTTGTACGCGGGAATGCCGTAGGCGTAGTTCACCGTTCCGTCGATCGGATCGACGACCCACGTGATGTCCGTGTCGCCGATCTCGGCCCCGGATTCCTCGCCGAGGAAGCCATCACCCGGGCGCTCGGCGCGCAATCGGGCGCGGATCAGCGCTTCGACCTCACGATCGGCGTCGGTGACGATGTCGGCCAGCGTCGACTTCGTCGCCGCGAGATGCACGCCCTCCTGGCGACGGCGCCGCGCGAGACCGCCGGCCTCGCGGGCGATGTCGGCGGCGAGCTCGCCGAGGTCGCGTTCCAGGCTCACTGCGGAGCCTGGGGACCCTGCGGAGCCGAGGGAGGAGGAGGCGGAAAAGCCATGTGATCGCCGGGAGCCGCCGGAGCCGGGGGCACCGGCGGAGTGGGAGGCACCGGCGGTGCCGGCGGAACCTCAGGGGCTGCCGGCACCTCGGGCGCTGCCGGCACCTCGGGCACCGACGGAGCCTGGACGCTCGGCGCCACTGCCGGCACGACGGGGAACTGCTCGGCCGATGCGAGGGCGAACGGCTGCTGCTGCGGCTGCTGAGCGGTCGGGTAGCCGGTGTAGTACGCGTTCCAGTCGGGCTGACCGTCGGCGAGAACGGGAAGCGGGGTGATGCCGTCTGCATAGGTCGGCCATGCCGGCGCCTGAGCCGGAGCGGCCGCGGCGAACGCCGGGCGCTTCTTCGGCGCGAACAGTGCGTTGAGCAGCGGAATGAGCGTGGTGCCCACGGCCGCCAGGATCGTGAGCGCCACGACGATGCGCCAGTACAGCTCGACGTAGTCGAACGAGTGCGGGAAGGTGAGGAAGAAGACGAGCATGCCGACCAGAGCCGTGAGGAAGACGACCGTCAGGATGTAGATCACGCGGGTGAATGTCGTCACGTGGCGCTGCGCGGCAGGCGTGAAGATGCGCACGTGCAGCAGCGCCAGCTGCAGGATGCCGACCACCAGCAGCAACTGGAAGAACCGCTCCGCTCCCCCGAAGTCGTCGCCATCTTCGGGGAGCCAGATCTTCACGGCGCCGACGAGAAGCGCGACGATCCACGTGACCATGCTGGACAGCGCCAGCCAGTCCGGCCGGTTCGGCGCGAGTCCTGCCTCGAGGATCGCGATCCCGGCGAAGCCGGCGAGCAGGAGGATCGTCAGGAATGCGCGGCCGATCAGACCGTCCTGATCTCCGATCAGCACCCAGATGACGCAGACGATGGCCGCAGCGATCAACGCGCCGATCGCGATCCAGATGGCGCCCCTGATGAGCAGGGACGTGTTCTTCTTCTCGGCCTTCGCGGTATCCGACTGGGACATGGCGATCCTCTCGTTGAGCGGCGGTGCCTTCATCCTCGCACGCACGGGCCGCGGAACCGAGGTCGCCGTCCCGCCTGTGGAAAGTTCCCCTGCGGCCGGATCAGCCCTGCCGGCTCAGCGGGCCTTGGCCGACGCCGCCGCGAAGGCGGTGATCCGCGCCTGCGCGTCGGCCGTCTCCATGAAGGCCCCGATCGATCGAGCCTCCTCGCTCAGCTGCTCGGCGAAGGTCCGCTGCGGCTGCGAGCGCACGAGCCACTTCGCCTGCCCGTAGGCATCGGCCGCGCCGGCCAGCCAGAATCGGGTGATCTCCTCAGCGCGCGCACGCACCTGCTCGGCCTCTGCCGCGGCATCCGTACCCGTGATGACCTCGGCGATCAGGCCCCACTGCTGCGCCTCGTCGGCGGTGAGGAGCCGGTCCTGCAGCACGAGCTGGAGTGCACGGCGCTCGCCAACGGCCCTCGCGAGCTGCGCGGAGACCGAGAGGTCGGGCGTCAGGCCGATGTTCGCGTACAGACTGCCGAGGCGGGAGCGCGAGCCGACAACGGCGTAGTCGCTGCAGAGCAGGATGCCGAGTCCGCCACCCGCGGTCGTGCCGTGTGCCGCCGCGACGACCGGGATCGTCGATTCGGTGAGCGAACGGATTCCGGCATTGATCACCTCGGCGAGCGCGGTGATGTCGGCGCCGGAGCCCATCGAGGTCGCCATGTCGATGACGTCGCCACCCGCGCAGAACGCGGGACCGGCGGCGTCGAGCAGGATCGCCTTGACGTCCGTCCTCGATGTCGCCTCGGCGGTGACGTCGCGCCAGGCATGTGCGAGATCTGCGTTGAACGCATTGAGCCGGGACGGACGGTTCAGCGTCAGTCGCGCCATCCCATCGGTCACCGAGAACAGGATGGCATCGCTCATGGCGTCTCCTTCGAGCACAGGACGGATGCCTCCAGCGTAACCGCGCTCACTCCTGCTCGAGCACGCGGGAGATGAACGCCTCCATCCGGCGTCGGGTGCCGTCGAGGCGGATGTCGACCTGGCCCGCCGCCCGGATCTCGTTCGGAGCGAGCGGATGCGCAAGCCGAACGCTCTCGTGGCAGGACAGGTCGGCGCAGAGATAGGTGCCGACGGAGTCGCCGCGTGCGCCCGCGTCACCGGCGCGGCCGGCGGAGAACAGCGCCACCTGGTTGCCCGGCTGCATCGTGTGACAGATATTGCACATGCCGGAGCGCCCGCGCCCGGGATCGGAGGCGCGCAGCACCACACCGACAACACGCCCCTCGTGCTCGATCAGCACGTATCCGCGGCGGACGGCGGCCGGATCACGCCACGCGAAGAAGTCGAGATAGTCCCAGTCGACGAGCATGAAGTCGTGCGGCATCGCCATGACGCGCAATTCGTCGGCATCCGCATTGACGAACGACGCACGGACGTCGGCTTCGGTGAGCGCTCGCATCGCTCCAGTCTAGGAACCCGGTCACCCTGACGTCGCCGCGGCGTCAACGGCCGCAGTCGAGCGATCGCGGATGAGGAAGCCGAACCCGAAGGCGATGAAGAACATGAGCACGCCGTAGACCGCGGCGGGAAGACTCAGCTCGACCGACCCGAGCACGGATTGGGCGATGACGATCGCGAGCGTGGCGTTGTGGATGCCGATCTCGAACGATGTGGCCACGGCCTGGCGTCTGCCGACCTTCAGCCAACGCGGGACGAAGAACCCGATCGACAGGCTGATCAGGCAGAAGAGCACCGTGATGAGCGCCAGCTGCGTGAAATTCGCGACGAGCAGCGCCCAGTTCGATGCCACGGCACCGGCGATCACGACGATGAGGATGACCACGGAGGCGATCCGCACCGGTTTGTCCATGCCGTCCGCGAAGGAGGGCCACAGGCGACGGATCAGCATTCCGACCGCAACCGGGAGCAGGACGATGGCGAAGACCTCGAGCGCCTTCGCCCACTGCAGCCCGAGCTGGTTGTCGAACGGCTGGAAGTACGCGATCGCGAAGTTCGTGATCAGCGGCAGGGTGATCACCGCGATCACCGAGTTCACCGCGGTCAGGGAGATGTTCAGCGCGATGTCACCGCGGAACAGGTGGCTGTAGAGGTTCGCCGTCGTGCCGCCAGGCGAGGCCGCGAGCATCATCATGCCCACCGCCAGAACCGGTGGCAGTTGGAACAGCAGCACGAGTCCGAAGCAGATGCCCGGCAGCAGGATGAGCTGGCAGATCAGCGCGACGATCACCGCTTTCGGCTGCTTCAGCACCCGCGCGAAGTCGGCGAGGGTGAGGCTGAGCCCGAGGCCCAGCATGATGATGCCCAGTGCCACAGGCAGTCCGATGGTGGTCAACGCTGATCCCATGGCACTCAGTGTGGCGGATGCAGGGTCTCGGTGTCACGCACCGTCGGTCGACACGCCGGATCGTAGCCGCCGCGGCGGCTACGCTCGATCCATGTCGATGGATCGCCGCACCGAGACGCGCCTGAGCAGCATGGGACGAGGGTTCGAGATCGTCCGCGCGCTGGGCGCGCTGTCGGACCGCGGCGACACCGCAACCGTGCAGAGCATCTCTCGAGAACTGGACCGCGACCGCTCACAGGTCTCTCGGACTCTGTCCGCCCTCTTGAACCTCGGATTCGTCGTCCGCGATGCCGACCTCGCGTACTCGCTGTCCTGGAACTGGTACGCGACCGCCCAGGAGCTCACCGATCAGCGTCTACAGACCGTCGGGATGACGACGCTGGATGCGCTCGCAGCCGACCTCGGTCAGGCGTGCTTCCTGAGTGTCCTGCAGGGCGACAGCACCGTGACGATTCTGGAGAGCATCCCGGCGGACTCCCGCATGATCGGCTCGTGGCGGGGGCGCGCCTACCCGGCGTTCTGCAGCGACGCGGGGCGCGCGGTGCTCTGGGATGCCACCGATCACGAGATCCGCGCGGTGTTCTCGGCCACAGAGTTCGTCAGCCCCGGACCGAACGCTCCCGCCTCCGTCGACGACTTCATCGACCGCCTGCGTCAGGATCAGGAGCGCGGATACACGATCGTCGATCAGGAGGCAGAGCCGGGACTGTACTCCGTGGCCGCGCCCGTCTGGGACTTCCGCGGCGAAGTCATCGCGGCGATTCAGGTCGTGGGCGAGCGGGAAGCATTGCGCGCGAGAACACCGGAATACGGTGCTTCCGTGCGGAGTGCAGCCGATGCCCTCTCACAGCGTCTCGGCGCAGCACTGCGGTGACGCGCGCGGCCGTCAGCGGCCGTCGGCCGCGGCACTCAGCTGCTGCGCGGCTTCGCTGAGGCGCGCTCGCACCTCACGGGACGCGCCTTTGTCTCGATGCGCACCGGCAAGGGCGAGTGAGGCGATGACCGCCCCGCCCCGCCGAATGGGGAGCGCGAACTCGTCCACGCCACCGACGTACTCCTGGCTCGCGGCGATGAATCCGTTGGCGCGGTCGCGGTCGAGTCGCGATTGCACCTCGGCGACCGAGCGGGCGGATGCCGGCCCGCCGACGCCGACGAACTGCACGTCGTCGAGCAGCTCCTGCAGGCCTTCTCGAGAGTGATCCCATAGCAGCGCCCGGCCGGCACCCGTGCACCAGATGGGTGCGACGAGTCCGGGCCGGAGCGAGCGGTCGGCCGCGGCGATCGCCTGCTCATACCGAAGAAGCACCGCTCGGGGACCGTCGGCGACCGCGATCACGGCCGTCATCCGCAGGTGCGACGCAAGAAACCTCAGAACCTCACGGGAGCCCTTCAGCCACGCGGTGTTCAGCGTCGCCGCGGTGCGGAAGTACTCCGGCCCCGCGGCGAGCAACGCGGATTCGCTGCGTTCCAGGTACTCCAGTTCCCGCAGCTCCTGGGTCAGTCGCGAGACGCGACTCCGCTCGATGCCCGTCGCATCCGCGAGTCGGGACGCGTTGTGGCCCAGGCGGCGCAGTCGCTCCTGGCTGATCGCGGCATCCAGCAACGCCAGACCTTGCGTGAGAGAGGATGCACTCATCTGCTGCGCACTCCCCTCTCCCCTACGAGCTCGTCCGGTCGGCTCATCCTATCCAGCGGTCGGCGCGGGACTCTCGGCAGGAGTCGCCCCCAGGCTGTGTAGAGGTCAGCGGCGATCTGACCCGTGAACCGCTCGATATCGACAGCCGTGATGGCGTCACGACCCTGCGCACCGTAGGCGACGACCTCGTCGCCGACACGCACCTCGGGGATGTGCGACACGTCGGCGAGAAATGTGTTCATCGCGAGCTGGTCGACCACCGGTGCTCGCCGCCCGTGCACGAGGACCTCGGCCCGGCCGCCGAGACTCCGGTGGTATCCGTCGGCGTATCCCAGGGGCACGACGGCGAGTGTCGCCTCCTCGTGCAGGCGGTGGCGGCGTTCGTATCCTGCGGTGCTCCCGCCCGGGTAGGTGTTGAGGGCCGCGATCGAGGAGACGAGGCGCATGGCCGGGCGCAGCTCTCCGCCGAGCGCATCGGTATCGCCGTAGAGCGCGGCTCCGATGCGGACCAGATCGAACCGCGTGCCCGGCTCGTAGAGCGCAGCGTAGGTGGTGGCGCAGTGACGCTGCGGCGACGATGCGGGATCGAGGCGGCCGACGAGCTCACGAGACTCCCGGTCGAACCTCGCTGCTCCTTGGCGAACGTCTGCACGATCCTCGCAGGGGAAGTGCGAGCAGACTCCGACGACATCGAAGGCCGGATGCCGCAGGACGCTCTGCACGACTTCATCGGAGAGTCCACCGCCCGCCTCGATGCCGTCACGGCTCAGACCGGTGGAGTTGAGGGAGATATGAACTCGGATCCGCCGCGCTCGTTCTCGGGCCACGTTCGCGATCACGCGCGCGTGCTCGACGCCGCCGACCCACTCTTCGATCCCGTACCCCACACCTTCGTCGATCTCCTCGCGAACCCCGGCTCGCAGACGCAGCAGACGGCCGGTGAATCCGAACGAACGGGTGAGCCGCGCCTCGTCATTCGATGTCACGCCGATCATGGTGACGCGATTCGCGATCAAGAGGGGCACGACGAGATCGACACCGTGCCCGTACGCGTCTGCTTTCACGACCGCGCAGAACTCGACGTGGTCGCCGAGTTCTGCGCGGATCGTGCGAAGGTTGTGGCCGATCGCCTCGGTGTCGACTTCGACCCATCCCGCTGACGCGGGTCGCGTCACTCAGACGCTCCGGCGCCGACCGGCGCCGCCGAGGCGTCATCCGCCTGGCGCTTGCGGCCATGTCGCCACCAGAAGTACAGGTAGCACGCTCCGACGAACGGCACCCCGAAGTACAGCGCCGCGACCTGATTCGGGTCGAACGCGATCGCCACGATCGAGATGAACAGAAGCGCGAAGGCCACGATCGGCAGAGCGGGGTAGAGCGGCGTCCGGTATGCCAGCGTCTTGATATCGCCGCCGTCTCGCACGAAAGCGCGCCGGTGGAAGAACTGCGACGCCACGATCGACATCCACACGGCCACGACCGCGAACCCCGCGATCGAGACGAGCACCAGATACACCGTTCCCGGCGCGATGATGCTCGTGAGCAGGGAGACGAGTCCGATGAGGATGCTCACGGTGAGCGCGACGATCGGAACTCCGCGCTTGGTGAGGTACGCGAGACGCTGGGGCGCATGCCCCTCCTCCGCCAGCGAGAACAGCATGCGCGCGCAGGAGAAGAGTCCGCTGTTGCCGGCGGAGAGAAGTGCGGTGATGATGACGAAGTTCATGATGTCGGCCGCGAAAGGCACGCCCACGTACTCGAAGACGTCCACGAACGGGCTGCTGGTCACGCTGGCCTGCTCGTAAGGAAGGATCGCGGCGACGACGGCGATCGCACCGACGAACAGGACCACGAGGCGCAGGACCGTCGAGCGGAGGGCCTTCGGGATGTTCTTGGCAGGGTCCTTCGTCTCACCGGCCGCGACGCCGATGAGCTCCGAGCCGCTGAAGGCGTAGAAGACGGCGAGCGCGGTGACGATCACGCCGCTGAAGCCGCCGGGGAACAGACCGTCGGGTGTCTCGAAGTTGCTGAACAGGATCGCCGGCGGGTGTTCTGCGGACAGCGGCGTGATGCCGAAGATCGCGGCGCCGCCCAGCACGATGAGACCGACGATGGCGACGACCTTGATGAGCGAGAACCAGAACTCGGCCTCGCCGAAGACGCGCGCCGAGATGGCGTTGAGCAGGAACAGCACCGCCGCGAAGATCAGGCACCACAGCCACACCGGAACTGCGGGGAACCAGCGCTGCATCAGGATTCCCGATGCGGTGAACTCCGAGCCGAGCGCGACGACCCAGCACAGCCAGTACAGCCAGGCCGTGGTGAAGCCGGTCGCGGGGCCGATCGAGCGGGCCGCGTAGATGTGGAAGGCACCGGAGACGGGATACGCGATCGCCAGTTCACCGAGACAGGCCATCACGAGATAGACGACGAGCGCGCCGATCAGATAGGCGATGATCGCGCCGAGGGGGCCGGCCTGCGAGATCGTGTATCCGGAGCTGAGGAACAGCCCCGACCCGATCACACCGCCGAGGGCGATCATGATCAGGTGCCGCGCGTCCATCGACCGTTGCAAGCGGCGCAACGGTACCTGTGTCGCGGTCGTGTGAGGCAGGGCGTTGGGGAGTTCTTTCTCCCCGGCTACAGGAGCCATGCAGTCTCTCAATCCAAGCATTGGCGTGCGTTATCGACACGCTGTTGTGTCGATCTTGCACGGATTCGGGTATGGCGGGACGCTACATGCCGTCGGCTTCCACCGCAACCCCGGTCACCGAAAACGACAACCGCAGCCGTCGGGATTGCGATTCTGACACCGCGACGGCCGTTCTGGCAGGTCGGTGTGCCGTTCTGGAAGGCGCGGACTGACAGGGCTCCATCCGACGATGGATGCCTACCCGTTTTGACGAAGGAGCACCCGTGAACCACCATGATCTCGCCCTCATCGGCTTCGGAGGCGTCAACCGCGCTCTCGCCGAGATCATCCGCGATCGAGGCGAGGCGCTCGCCGATGAACTCGGATTCACACTTCGCGTCGTCGCCATCACCGATCTCCGATTCGGTTCGCTCATGCAGTCCGACGGCATCGATCTGGACCACGTGCTGAAGATGCCCTCGAACGCGAGTTTCGAGGGCATGGCGGGAGGCGCGGCGATGCCGAACAACGATCACGTCATCCGGCAGTCATCCGCCGACATCATCGTCGAGGCCACCTTCACGAACCCGGTCGACGGGGAGCCGGCGATCTCCCACGTCCGCGCGGCCCTCGAAAGCGGCAAGAGCGTCACAACGACCAACAAGGGACCGGTCGCCATCGCGCGCGCCGCGCTCAACCGCCTCGCCGACGAGAACGGCGTCCGGTTCGAGTACGAAGGATCAGTGATGAGCGGCACGCCCGTGCTGCGGTTCGGCCGCGAGACCATGAGCGGCCTGAGGATCAACGCGATCCAGGGCATCCTGAACGGCACCAGCAACTACGTCCTGGGCAAGATGGAGGGCGGGATGACTCTGCAGGCCGCCGTCGCCGAGGCGCAGGAACTCGGATACGCCGAGGCCGATCCGACTGCGGACATCGAAGGATCCGATGTGCAGCTGAAGGTCGTCATCCTCGCCAACGAGCTGCTCGGCGCCGACCTCACGACCGCAGACGTCGAGCGCCGCGGGATCAGCTCGCTCAGCGCCGCCGACATCGTGCAGGCCGCGGCCGAAGGGAAGCGCTGGAAGCTCGTCGGATCGGTGACGCGCGACGCGTCAGGCACGGTGACCGCAGCGGTGGAGCCGATGGCACTGGCGCCGGAGCATCCGCTGGCCGGAATCTCGGGTGCCACCAACGCGATCGCGTTCAGCACCGACCTGCTCGGAACGGTCACCGTCTCCGGGCCCGGCGCGGGCCGCTGGGAGACCGCGTACGCCCTGCTCTCCGACATCATCGCCATCGACGCCCACCAGCGCGCGCTCGTCGGGGCCGGGCTGTGACCGCCGTGCTCGCACCCGCCGAGCTCGCCGCCGATCGACTGTCGGTGTTCGACCCGTTCACCGGCGAGCAGCTCGGACAGGTACCGCTGAGCACGCCGGCCGATGCGGACGCGATCATGGAGCGCGCGCGCATCGGTGCGTCACTCTCGCGCGATCTGTCCAAGTTCGCACGTCACCGCATCCTCGATCGAGCCACGCGCCTCCTCGGCGAGCGCGCCGAGGAGGCCGCCTCGCTCGTCATGCGCGAGGCAGGGAAGACGATCACCCAGGCGAAGAAGGAAGTGCAGCGAGCCATCACGACGATGTCCCTCTCCGCAGAGGCTGCGCGTGCCGCCGATGGTGAGGTGATCCCGTTCGATGCCTACGAGGGATCGGAGAACCGGCGCGGGTGGTTCACGCGCGAGCCGCTCGGCGTCATCGTGGCGATCACGCCGTACAACGACGCGCTCAACCTCGTCGCCCACAAGATCGGTCCGGCCATCGCCGGGGGGAACTCCGTCATCCTCAAGCCGTCGCAGTTCACGCCGCTCACGGCCCAGCTGCTCGTCGACGTGCTCATCGACGCCGGGTTGCCGGACGAGATCGTCACTGTCGTCCATGGCGACCGACACCTCGCGCAGGCTCTGATCGGAATCCGGGACGTGCGCATGGTGTCTTTCACCGGCGGATTCGCGACGGGCGAGGCCATCGCCCGAGGCGCAGGGCTCAAGAAGCTCGCGATGGAGCTCGGCGGCAACGCCCCGGTGCTGGTCTTCGCGGATGCCGACATCGACGCCGCCGTCGACGCCTGTGTCTCCGGTGCGTTCTGGGCCGCCGGGCAGAACTGCGTCGGCGCGCAGCGCATCCTCGTCGAGCGGAGTGTCTACGTGGAGTTCCGCGACCGATTCGTCGCCAGGACGTCGGCGCTGCGCGTCGGCGATCCCGCCGACCCCCGCACCGATGTCGGCGCGATGATCTCAACCGACTCGGCGATGCGCGTCGAGCGCATGGTCGACGATGCCGTGAGCGCCGGGGCCAACGTCCTCACCGGTCATCGCCGCGAGGGATCGGTGTACTGGCCGACCGTCGTGGAGAACGCGGCGTTGAGCTGCGAACTGTGGCGCGAGGAGGCTTTCGCGCCCGTCGTCGCTCTGACCGCATTCGATACCGAAGACGAGGCGATCGCGCAGGCGAACGACATCGAGTACGCACTGCATGCGGCAGCTTTCACGTCAGAACTCGGACGCGCGCTTCGCGTGGCAGAGCGTCTCGAGGCCGGCGGCGTCATGATCAACGACTCCTCCGACTACCGCATCGACAGCATGCCGTTCGGCGGCGCCAAGTACGGGAGCATGGGCCGCGAGGGCGTTCGGTTCGCCTACGACGAGATGACCCAGCCGAAGGTCATCTGCATCAACACCTGAGGACTTCCCTGGCGCGCGTCAACGTCGGTCGACGACGCGCGTCAGGGAGACCGAGGTCACGGTGTCGGCCACACCGGGCAATGCGGCGATGAACTCCCAGACCTCGCCGATCCGATCCATGGAATCCGCCTCGAGCGTCACCAGCAGATCGAAGTCCCCGCTGAGGATGTCGCACCGGCGCACTTCGGGGATCTGGGCGATCTCGGAGATCACGCCCCCACCGCGCATCCGATCGGCCCGATAGACCATCACGATCGCCGAGACTCCCGTTGCAGCGCTTTTCCCGCGGACGACGGTGTAGCCGGCGATCGTGCCCTGACGCTCCATCCGCTCGATCCGCTGCTTCACGGCGTTGCGAGAAAGATGCACGCGCGCCGCGAGCGCAACGAGAGGCGTTCGCGCGTCGTCAGCCAGTTGCGACAGGATCTGCCGATCGACCTCGTCGAGAGGAAGTCGCTCCATCACGTCTCCAATGTGCGGTATCAGCAATTGCTTGTGTCTATTATGCACACTAAGCTGAACGGCATCCACTGTTCGGTGAACTGTCTTCGCCGCACGGACACACCCGGAGGAGACTTCATGAGCACACGTCCAGACCGCACGGACCCGTCGACGCTGTCCGACATGAGCGCCGCGGTGCACCTCGGCAATCGACTCGACTCGACCAAGGCGCTCCGCACACCGCTCGTGATGGCCAATTCGTACGAGCTTCCTGACGACCCGAGCGAGATCAGTTGGTCGGCCACTGCGCCGGGCCTCTACACGCGGAACACGGGCGTGAACCAGGCAGCGCTCGAGCACAAGCTGGCCGCTCTCGACGGCGCTGAAGATGCGGTCGCTCTCGCCTCCGGTGTGGCCGCCCTTCATGCCGTCTTCTTCACGCACGTCCGCGTCGGAGACCACGTCGTCGTCAGCGATGTGACCTACGAAGCGACCTGGAGGTTGTGGACGGAGCTCCTCCCCGGTCGCTACGGCATCGAGGCGACCTTCGTCGACATCGGCGACCTCGACGCCGTCCGCGCGGCGATGCGTCCGGAGACCAAGCTGGTCTGCATCGAGGCGATCGCGAACCCGACGACCAAGATCGCGGACGTGCGCGCGATCGCCGAAATCGCGCATGCGGCCGGCGCGATCCTGATGGTCGACTCGACGTTCACCCCGCCGCCGTTCTACCGCCCCCTCGCCGACGGAGCCGATCTCGTCGTGCATTCACTGACCAAGTACATCAACGGCCACGGCGATGCGATGGGCGGTTCCGTGGCGGGGCGTCACGAACTGATCCAGCCGATCAAGGCGGATGCGATGGTCGACGTCGGCGGGATCATCTCCCCGTTCAACGCCTGGCAGATCCAGCGAGGCTCAGTGACGCTCCCCCTGCGCCTGCAGCAGCACTTCCGCTCCGCCGAGCGGATCGCGCACTTCCTCGCCGCCGACCCTCGCGTGGAGTACATCTACTACCCCGGCCTTCCCTCGCATCCGGAGCATGAACTCGCCGAGCGCCAGTTCGGCGGCCGCGGCTTCGGAGGGATGATCGCGTTCGCGGTGAAGGGCGACGCCGATCGACAGAACCGGTTCGTCGCCAATCTGCGGCTGATCACCTCGGGGTTCTCCCTGGGACACGACGACTCGCTCATCGTGCACACGGGCACCGAGGGCGGACGCGTGGCCACCTACCCCGAACCGTTCCGGGTGCACGGCCATCTTCGGCTGTCCGTGGGGCTCGAGGATGCGGATGACCTCCTCGAAGATCTCCGCGCGGCGCTGGATGCGACGTTCGGCGCCGAAGACGGCTAGAGACTCGGACCCGCCGAGACGGCAGGCGATTGCATCTCCCCGATGAAGTTCGAGGCAAGTGCGCTTCTCATCGTCGAGGCATCCAGATACTTGCCTGCGAGATAGCCGAGCTTGCCCAGCGCGGCTTCCACGGTCATATCGCCGCCGCTCAAGACTCCGACGCGGGCCAGCGCAGACCCGACCGCGTATCGCGAGAGGTCGACGGAGCCGGTCTGGCACTGCGTGACAGCGACCACGGTGGTTCCCCCATCGATCGCCGCACCCAAGTCGTCGAGGATGCCTGGGGTGCTGACCGGTGCAGTTCCCGCGCCATAGCATTCGAGGATCAGACCGTCGGGGTAGCACGCAAGAGCGGCCCGCACCTGTTCGGAGGCCATGCCCGGGAACACGCTCAGGACGCCGACTTTTCGAATGGCACTGACCTCGGCCTCTGTGAAGCGATCGGCGACCGCGTACGCCAGCGACGAGTCGACCACCGGCGCGAGAGCCCGAGGGGAGGCGAATCCTGACCTGCTCTCGCTGGAGTACTTGCTCACACGGACGGCCGGATGCAGCTGGTGGTCGAATGCCACCCACGTACCGCCGGTGATGGTGCCGGAAAGCACATCCAGTGCGAACTCGAAGTTCGACGGCGCGTCGCTGCCCGGGAGATGAAGCGGGAGCTGAGATCCCGTGAAGACGATGGGAACCCGGAGGTCAGCAAGCTCGAATGCCATCCGAGCCGCCGTGTAGGCCAGGGTATCCGTGCCGTGGATGACGAGCACACCCGTGTATGTCTCCTCACAGTCCGCGGACTCGAGCTTCATCCGGATCTCGGCAGCCCAGTCGACCATCGTCTGCTGGGTCGCTTCTGCGCTGTCGATGACGCACTCCGACTTCACGAACGCCCAGCGAGATCTCGTGCGGCGCTGCGCGTCATACCCAGCGACGAGAGAGGCGATCTCCGCTCCGAGGTCATCTGTCGCCTCCAACCCGGACCCCAGGTCCCGCATGCCGAAGGTGCCGCCGGTGTACACGACGAGCAGGCGCCTCTCATTCACGAGATTCCTCACCGGCGGGCAGGTCGCTCGCGTCTCCCAGCTCGATCATCGCATCGGGGTTGATCCGATCGCGGATGACGAACCAGCCGATGATCAGTGCCACGACGATGAGCGCGAAGACCGCCAGGGTCAGCCTTCCGACGTTCGCATCCATCGCCATCAGCACCACGACCATGACGAGGAAGACGAGGGTCACGATATTCGTCACAGGGGCCAGCGGCAGGCGGAACGTCGGGCGCTCCACTTCTCCCCGCTTGACCTTCCGCAGGAACAGCCAATGGCAGATCATGATCGACATCCAGGTGCCGACGATGCCGATTCCGGCGAGGTTGAGCACGATCTCGAATGCCCGTTCCGGTACGAAGAAGTTCAGAATCACCCCGGCGACGCCGATCGAGGCGGTGATGAGGATTCCTCCGTAGGGGACACCGGCCTTGTTCAATCGCCTCGCGAATTTCGGTCCCGTTCCCGCCATCGCCATGGAACGCAGCGTTCGTCCCGTCGCGTAGAGGCCGGCGTTGAGGCTCGACATCGCAGCTGTCAGCACGACGACGTTCATGATGTCGCCCGCGCCAGGGATACCGATCGCGTTCATCACGGTGACGAACGGGCTCTCCCCCGCCGAGTAGGCCGTCCAGGGCATCAGCAGAGTGAACAGGACGACGGAGCCGGCGTAGAAGAGGATGATCCGCCACATGATGGAATTGACGGCTTTCGGGATCACGGCCCGAGGATTCTCCGACTCTCCGGCGGCCACTCCCACCAGCTCTGTCCCGCCGAATGCGAAGACGACCCCGAGCGCGATGATGAACATCGGCGCGATTCCCATCGGGAACAGCCCGCCGTTGTCCGCAATCAAGGCGATGCCGGGCGTGTGACCGTCGATCTCGGTTCCCGTGACGATCAGGAAGATGCCGATGATCCCGAACAGAACGATCGCGCCCACCTTGATGAGGGCGAACCAGTACTCCATCTCGCCGAAGACCTTCACCGAGATGACGTTCATGGCGACGACGATCGCCAGGGCGATCAACGCCAGCACCCACTGCGGGAAGGCGACGAACATCGACCAGAAATGCACATACAGGGCGACGGCGGTGATGTCGGCGACCACGGTCGTCGACCAGTTCAGAAAGTACAACCACCCGACGGTGTAGGCGCCCTTCTCCCCCATGAACTCCCGGGCATACGAGACGAACGCGCCCGACGAGGGGCGGTACATGACGAGCTCGCCGAGGGCACGCACGACGAAGAACGCGAACGCGCCGCAGACGATGTACACGATTGCCAGCGACGGCCCCGCGAGTTCCATCCGGCCGCTCGCACCCAGGAAGAGCCCCGTGCCGATGGAACCGCCGATGGCGATCATGTGCATGTGCCGACGCTTGAGTCCCTTGGTGTATCCGGCGTCACCGATGTCGACGTGCCGCGATGTCGGGCTCTTGAGTTGTAGAACGTCTTCGTTCTCGGCCATGACGTGCCTTTCGATTCATGAGCAGATCAATGCATCCACCTCATCGCGGATGCACTCGACCCACCGGTCACGTGCTGTCTGGCTGTCAGACAGGTTTGTTCGGATCAGTGTAGGCGGGCTCGATCGCGAGCACAAGCACGACGTACGGTCCACCGCTCCGTATCAGCACGAAGCCGCCCCCTCGGGGCAGCCATATAGTGGTGGGATGAGTGCGCCAGGTGAGCCGACGAAGCCGGGCCTTGAGAGGATCAGCGCGACTGAGGCGGCATTCAGAGCGCTCAACGCGATGATCCGAGGCGACGACTACGAGATCGGCGACCGCCTTCCGTCCGAGTTGACTCTCGCCGGCGAATTCGGAGTCAGTCGTTCGGTTGTGCGCGAAGCGCTGCACGCATGCGCGACGCTGGGGCTCACCGAGACCCGCACAGGAAGCGGCACCTTCGTCGTCAAGAAGAGTCCGGCGTCTCAGCTCGTCTTCGGCGAGTTCAGCGCCCAGGACCTCATCGAGGCCCGACAGCATGTCGAAGTGCCCACCGCCGGCTATGCGGCCGAACGGCACACTCCGGCCCAGCTCGAGAACCTGCATCGGATTCTCGCCGCACTCGACGCCGCAGCGGACCTCCGGGCCTGGGTGGCATTGGACGGTGAGCTGCATGTGGCGATCGCGGAAGCGAGCCGGAACCCCGTACTCATCTCGGTGGTCGCGTCGACTCGTCAGGCGCTCGATCTCCAGTCCGAGTTCTTGAACGTCACTCAAGCGCGGCAACGGGCATCGAACATCGAACACGCCCAGATCGTGGACGCGATCGCATCAGGCTCCCCCGTGAAAGCCCGAGAAGCGATGGCCAATCATGTCGGCCAAGTCGCGCTGGCCGTGCAGAACGTCGCCACCGCCTCGTACTGACCCCGAGGTGTGAGCGCGGAGCATCCGCTCGTACACCGAGAATGCAAGAAGGGCCCCGCGATGCGGGGCCCTTCTTCTGTCTGTGGGGTGTTCGCATAACTCCTTGCGCCCCGTAATCCTGGGAGCCTTCTCCCCGCAGTTTCGCAGCGATCCTCTGGACCTGGCGAGTTAATCCTCCAGACACCTGGATTGCCACGGCACGCATTGTGCGCGCGGTCTTCGCTTCCTTCCGACCGTCTCATCCGCGGCGTGCCGACACTCTTTGAGGCACGAGCCGGCTTGCTTGATCTCGGCGCGAACCTCCGCGATGCTGTACCGGCACCGCGGAGGTCACACGCGACGGTCAGGCGGCAGAGATCGGAGCGACGCGCCATCCGCGCACAGAGAGACCGGGCACGAAGTCCCACTCCGACGTGCACGTCCGGCATATGATCGTCACATCGTGCTCCCGGAAGCCGGGCACGTTGTCGTGCTCTTCGACAATCGCGCCGTCGCCGCACGGGCAACGGAACTCATAGCGTTCCACATCCCCGCCGCCCGCGCCCCAACCACCGTGGTCAGATCGATGTCGATCCACGAGCTCCGTCCGAATCCCGTTCGACAGGGGTGAGGTCCTCGCCCAGTCGACAATCGCGTCACGAGCCATGTCGAAGAAGTCGTCGTCCGCTCCCACTCGGCGGAGGATCGTCAGAAGCTCTTCGGGCTTTCGAGCAACGCCGTGGTCGCCATCCCGCACCCCCGCAGCGTAGTCACCGGCAAGACGCTCGCGGGATCCCCGCGCACCTCGCGCTCCTGAGGGATCAGCCTGCACGGAGAGCCACTCGTGGAAGGCGCTCGTGAGCGGCTCGGCGTGTTCGTCGACGCCATCCCACCGTCCGGGCGCCTCACCTGTGTCTCGGTAGTGCTGCAGAGCCTGCTGGAGGAACAGATATCCGGGTGGGCGGTGGTGGTGAGCGCGAACGGCGATACGGGTTGCGCCCGACGTGCGACGCATCCGCCGTGCATACTCGACTTGCTCGGGCATCAGGCCGAAGTCGGCGTTCAGGGAGAACTCGCCGGGATTGCTCTCTGCGAGGGGAATGCCGAGAGCCGCAGCAGCCCAGATCGCCTGCCCGTTCGCGATATACGCGTGATCACCGAGGTGCTCACCGAGGAACTCTTCCACGGTGTGCTTCAGGTTGTAACTGTATGCCTCGCTCCGCGGTTCAGCGGTGGGGGTGAACGCTCGCAGTACCTCAGCGGTCAGCACTAGCTCGACGTAGTCGTGCTCCGTCGCCGAGGACAGTGCACGATTTTCCGCGGCGTACAGGCCGCTGTCACCCAGGTGGGTGACTCGCTCATTGGTCTCGATCTCGCGGCCTTCGCTGTCTGTCTCCCAGATCGGCTCGGACAGCACGGGGAGTTCAGTCAGCACGCGGATCAGGTCTCGGGCGCAGATACGGTCACCGAGGATGCCCTGCGCGAGCGGATGCTCCATCGCGCGGAGCGCCTGGGTGTACTTCATGCCGGAGAACTTGCTCCAGGCGCGAGCGTCTCTTTCAACCTCGCGCGAGCGCGCGGGTGTGGCTGGGTTGTTGGTCATCTCAATCTCCATCGATGCCATCGCTCGCGTCCCACGTCCGCAGAGCCGGCATCTATGAAGAGAGTGCTCAACAGAAGGGCACTGCATCTGGATCCGCCACGGTTGTCCTTCGAGGCCAAGATCACGTGGGGATCCCGACTCGGAGATAAGCAGACCAGTCTGCTCACGACAACCATACCGTTCGCACCCGGCGTCTGTCGCTCATGGCAACGTCGGATCGGGGGGGGGCGAGAGCCCCGACACGACGGGGTACGGACGTTACTCGATTCCAGCGAGAGCTCTCGCCGCGAGACAAATACGATGAGGGCATGCTTCACACTCCCCTGCATCAGCTGCTCGGCGTCGGGCCTGGTCCGATCACGGAACAGATGATCGACGCTGCAATCGCCGAAGGAATGGTCGAGTCAGATCAGTTGGACTGGAAGCGGCACCTGCCACCGGAGCGAGAATTCAAGACTTCTGGCATCGTCAAGGACATCGCGGCGTTCGCGAACAGCGGCGGCGGCGTTCTCGTCTTCGGTGTTACGGAAACGCAGAAAGCCGCGTCGGGGCGAGCGGACGCAGGGGATCTCGACGAGAGCTACGAGCGCACGATCCAGTCGGTGAGTTACAGTGCCATCTCGCCTCCCGTGCTGGGGGTACGATCACACAAGATTCCTGTCGCGGGCAACGACAATCTCGCGGCCATCGTGGTCCCGGCGAGCGTAGACGGCCCTCACTTGACCTTCGACGGCAACAAACAGGCGTTCAGCGCGCCCCTCCGCGTCAACGCTGATACGCACTGGATGAACGAACGACTCCTGGAAGCAAGCTACCGAACCCGTTTCGAGTCCGCACGACGTGGACGCGAACAGCTTGAGGACTTGTTCCACGACATGGCGCACTCATTCAATCCTCGACGGAACGCTGTTCTCGTGGGCGCCGCGCGACCGCGGACGCCGAACCCTGCAGCGCAACATCGCGAGCAGCACGAGATCGCTGAGCTCACAAACCAAGCGCAGGCCAACGCGTGGCACTGGCTCGGTCAATCGGACTACCACCCACTGACCGACGTTGCCGGCTATGGCGCTCGGCCCGGACTGCGTGGCTGGATCGCGCCACCAACAGGGAGCGTCTCATGGCGACAAGCTCGCGCTGCCGTCTACGACAACGGAGCGGTCGGTCTCGCGTGGGAAGCGGGCGGCCACCGTTATGGTGCCACTGGCACGACTTTGCCGGCACATCATGTTCCGGCTGACGCTGTCGAAGGGTTCGTGGCGGCTCTTCTCGCTCTGATCAAGACGGTCACTAATGACGCCCCCGCAGGGGACGTGGAGCTCATCGTGGGCGTGGAATGGGAGCCGTCTGAGTACACACCCGCAGGCGACGAACGGCTGAACTTTGAAGCTCACCACAACGTCAGCGGCGGGGGTTCCACGACAACGTTGGGCGGCAACTACCGCCCCGTATACCGCGTCGTCGATCCGAGCCAGGAGGAGACGTTATTCATCCGGACCGTCGTCGATGTCGCAACCGATTGCCTCAACCAGGCAGGCATACGACGTCTCGCGAAGCTCACCACCGAACTGCCACCGCGTAGCTAGTCGGAGTCAAGCGCCAGTCGCAGCACGGACCTCCGCAATCGGCGCTCGCAGGTTGACTCCACCTTAGGGTCGCTGTCTGTTCGGGCGGTCGCAGTGAAAGACCGTCTGCCGGGACGCGGCCAACGGTCCGGCCGACCGGCGCAGTTCGACCTGTTGGCCAGACGGGCTCCGCTTCCTTGCTTTCCCACTGACGCCGTTCGACCCGCCGCCCGGACGCCTAACTGGGACCCGGTACGGTCTCAGACTCGTCATGAGGAGTCAAGTCCACGCGGACCTCGTACCCGGTGATTCGCGACCTGTACCCGCTCTTCCGCCAGGACAGCAGAATCCGAACCACCCGTACCGTAAAGGTGAGGAACACCGCAAGGAGCACAACAGAGATGCCACCCAGGAGCACTGCCGACAGTTGAAGCGGAGAAGTCAGAAGTTGCTGGGCGATGGCCCACCCGGTGGCCTGTGGGTCGATCTTCCGCTGGTCGGCGACGAACTCAAGGATCGCAGGGATCGCGGGCACGGCCGCCACGGCGGCCACGGCCAGACCAACGACGGCTATCAAGTTCGCTGTTCGCGCGGCACGCTCGCTCGCTCGCGTCGATGCGCGCTCTCCGAGCATCGTCATGCCCCGTCCGATGGTCTCTAAAGTCGCGGGAACCCCTAGCGCCTGTAGCACGTGCGCAGCGATGTCCCGCGCGGTTCCGGCTCGGATGTGCACTCCCCGCGCTTCCTTTTCCAGGTCCAAAGCGGTTCGATACTTCGCGCCAACTACGCGCGTGCGGCCGCGGAAAGAGGACAGGGTTCGTTCGAACGCGCGTACACGAACATTAAGGAGCACCAGCCGCTCATAGAGAAGGGTGTGATGAAGGTCAGTGATGTTCGCCCGCCATGCTCGAAGCTGGAGCACCAACGCAGACCCGAGCGTCGCATGGATTCGGGCGCCTGAGACGACCCCGAAATTCGGTCCTGGCCCGAGAAGCAACTGCTCGCCGGTCAGGGGAACCGTTCCGGCCGCCACTTGGGCAATGTCGTGCTCATGCTCAACCACCCAGTTCGTGCAGCAGTCTCCCGTTTCCGCGATGATCACGGGGTAGACATGCATCGGCCCTTCGCGGTGCGCCCGGATGAGATGCAGGACGCGACCGACGGCGACCTCAAACCACTCGTCCACAGTTGCCGGCTCGTCGTGCTCTATCTGGCGCATTCGGACGCCAGCATCCAGCTCCTTCGCCCATTCTCCGCCTACCCACTGGGATTCCGCTGACGCATAGGGCTCCGGAATGTCCGAACGCGTGACCAGTGGCGTGCGGGGGTGTCCAGCCTTCACGAGCTGAGTGGTTGCAAGTCCGGACGGCAGTTGAACGCCGACCGTGAGTTGTACGACGCCGTCCTGGTGCAGCAGCAGGCGTGGCTCCATCACGAACTGGGATTCGAGATCGTCGATGGCAATGGTGTGGTAGCTGCCGCGCAGGTGCAGGCGTACATGGGTGTTCTCGAACGCGATGTCCCGCCCGAACAGGTCGTTATCAAAGTCTCGTTCCAGGATCACCAACGACTGCCGGTCGAAGAGATTTTTCTCGATCTGCGCCATGGTCGCGTCCCGCCGACGTCCTGCCTCGGGGTCCGGATCCGCAGGCTCTTCGCTGCCGCGAAACCCGATCCGCAAGATTCGTCCAACGAAGATCGGATGACGGAGCAGAAGACGAAACGTTGTCGGCCAGTCAGGGTCTGACATCCACGCATGCACACGCTTCAGCCGGATGGCGTCCCGATCAATCGCCGCCAGGGACGGGGCCACACGAACTGTGCGTTCGCTCGGCCATGCGGCGGCGCGTGCGAGCTCCGAGGCCAATAGCCGCTTCACGGCGCGTCCGAGCACGAGCGGGCGATGAGTGGGGGTCGTGTGTATGAAATACACGGTGGCGTTTCCCCATCGCGCTTCGTGAGCGCCGGCCAGCACCTCTTGCGCCTGAGGCGCAGGCGCGGAGCAGCGCGAGCGCTTTCTGGATTTCAACCATCGGTGCAGCATGATCACAGCCTAGAGTCGCGCACGGTTCCCTGACTGCTGCGAGTTCCCGGACCCGCCCTGTGGGGTGCGGAGGTCATCCGCAATCGAATCAGTAGCATCAGATTCATGACGACGGATGCGCCACAGCCGACCGAGACCGCGAGCACATCGCCCAGCACCCGTACTGGAACGACCCCGACGCCCTTCTGTGGCCAGGGAGGCGCAAGGGTGGGGCTCCCGGCGCTCGGGCACCACTGAGCTACGACGTGCCCTTCCGCCACGACTCGGTGCACCGTAGTTGCGTGGTCCCGGCGATGGAGGCTGTGGGGGTCCAGCCGGTTGTCTGGCACGCCTTCCGGCACTACTTCGCGAGCGCCTGCGCGGCGGCGGGTTACAACATCCATGACGTAGCGAAGTGGATGGGGCACTCGAATATCAACGTGAAGTACAGCACTTATATGCACCTGTTCGCTGGAACGCACGATATGGCGGGTCTTGACGTTCTCGCTGACGCGGCACCCGTGCGTCCTATCTCTCAGATTGGCAACGGTTGACGCGAACGCTCAATGTCCGGGGCTTGTCCTAGGGTTCAGAATGGGCCAAGAATGCGGCAATCAGGAGAGTAGAACGAAAGCGTTGCCGTTCGCGCTTGTTCAAGTCGTCAAGGTGCCGCACATCGACATACGAGTGGCCAGGTGGCGGGTTTGGCGGCGGCGCAGGCTGAAGAACTGAGTCATCTACGACACGGGAGCCAGCTGCCTTCACCACTCCGACGGACACACCCCAGGTGCCTTTTGACGGCTTCTTCACAACCGTCGTGCGATGCAGATAGGCAGCCTCAGCACTAGCCTTCCTGGATCGCGCGCCGGACATCTTGCCCTTGTCGGCGTCAGTTGCTCGGAACACGCGATCGGTGGGCCGCTTGTTGTCTTCGTCGTAGTCGCATGGCGCGCATTGCCGCCAGTAAATTTCAGCGTCATCCGTCAGCTCGACCTCGCCGTCGACCAGCTCCATCATCGGACTAGGCACTGATGTACCCGTGGATGAAATTGAGTGCGGCCTCGGCACCGACTACGGCGTCGGCGTCGCTCTCCTCGCCGGTAGCAACGTTCAGGTGGTATGCCGAGAAGACGGCATCATTGTTTACGCTGAGGACGCTATGCGAAACCGATGTCAACCACTCCAGTCGGACGCCCCCGTCCTCTTCCGCGAATATGGAGGGCTTGGCGAGTGACTGCTCCGACACAGAGTTCAGGATCGAGAGCGCCGCTTCCAAAGCGGCAAGGTCCGCCGGTTCGCCTTCGCCATCTAGCCAACCGCGGCGGTATGTAGCGATCTTGGCCAATCTCTGCGCCCACTCGTTGTCGCTCTTGGCAAAGAGTCCGGCCTGCCTCACGTCCAGAATCTTCTTGACAGCCTCGTCCTGATCAAGCACGTACTGGCAGTCGAGCCAGATGAGGTCAGCGTCGTCCTTGCGCGTCAGCACGTGCAACAGATCATCGAAAATCGCGGCAGTCGAGAAAGCCCCGTGTACCTTTCGTCCGAGCCCGTCCTCGATCGTGAACTCGTTCCCCGCGTCGAGCATTCGAATCTTGCCTATCAGCGTGCCCTGGGCCGCTTCTGGCTCGCCGAGGGACGAAAGGAACGCCTTGCGCTTCTTCTGGTCGTAGCGGATGGGCGTCGCACTGTGGGCGCGGAAGACGGCTTCCTCTTTGGCTCGTAGCGAGCCGCCGAACCCCTTGAGCAGCTTCTTGGTTTCGTCAGAGGCATCGGTCGGCATCTCTAAGTCTGCGACGATCCGGGTGAATGCTTCATCGATGTACGCGATCGACAGGTCAAGCAAGTCAGCCATCCCCGGCAACGCGATGGCAGCTTCGCGCTCCAGCGTGGGAACGACGCTGCCCTCACGGATGGAGGTCAACCGCAGCCGCACCCGCTCATCGAACCTTGCTGGCAGCCGCAGCCGATCGGGATGCTTCGCCCACCAAATCTGTTTCGCGACCTCGACTACCAGCCGCTGATACTTCTGCAACTCGTCGATGCCGTCTAGCGGATAGCCCTTGCCCTCGAACCGACCACCGGAGAACTTGAGATCGGCGACATCGCGCTTCTTGCGCCCTCGCTGACCTGTCATGCAGAAATACTATAGGCAGCCTGCGACGCTCCCATGCGGAGGGGTTCCGGAGGGGATGTCCTGAGCACCCTCATTCAACGAGAGAAGCCCGGACCTCGCGATTGCTGCGAGATTCCGGGCTTCTTCTGTGCTGTGGCGAGTGAGGGATTCGAACCCCCGAAGGCTGAGCCGTCTGATTTACAGTCAGATCCCTTTGGCCGCTAGGGTAACTCGCCAATGCGCACCCGTCCGACTTGAACAGCCAACCGGGGGCACGAAGAATAATCATACCGGCGATCGGCCAGCGCATGAAATCGAAGCCTCAGCTTCCGTAGACGCCGCGTTCCGCCTCGGCCAGCGACTCCGGAGTGCGCAGCAAACCGCCCTCGGCGCGGCAGGTCGCGGCGGCGATGTCCATGGCGCGGCGCAGCAGCGCGTCCCACTCGTCCGTCGTGCGCGGCGCCGATCCGACCAGCCCAGCCACCACCGCGGCGAGGGTCGAGTCCCCCGCCCCGACCGTGTCGACGACCGGACCAGGGAGCGTCGAGATCGGAGCAGCCACGATGCCGGCGTCCGCTTCGATGATCGCGCCATCCACCCCGGCGGTGGCGAGCACCGCACCGACGCCCAGCCCTCTCAGACGAGCGCGGAGCGCATCGAGATCCCCGTCGTAGAGGAGCGCTGCGTCGTCCGTTCCGACCTTCACGATCTCCGCCCGTGCAGCGAGGCTTTCGAAACCGCGAACGAACTCGTCCCGATCGCTCAGCATCCCGGCACGGGGGTTCGGATCGATCGCGAGGCGTGCACCGTCCAGCGCCGCAGCAAAGGCCTCCACTTCGGCAGGAACGTCGAACGGGAAGCAGCTGATCGCGACGAGGCCGGCCTCCGAGATCGCCTGCCGCGCCTCGGCGGAATAGCGGATGCTGCGCCGCTTCGCCGCCTCGTTGAAGACGTACTCCGGCTCACCGCTCGCCGAGCGCTGCACGATCGCCCGAGAAGATCCGTGCGGGCTCGGACTCGATACCAGCGCCACGTCGTGATCGCGGAGATACTCGCGAATGTGATCGCCGGCCTCATCATCGCCGACCATCGCGATCAAGGTCGTGGGCACGCCGAGTCTGCGCAGGCCGACGGCGACGTTCAACGCCGCTCCCCCTACGAGTTCTCGCACGCCGGCGTGGTCGTGGATCTCATCGATCAGTGCATCGCCGACGACGACGACCGATCCGGCGGAGGAAAAAGCTGTGCTCACTCGCCGACACTATCGCGGTGCGGTGTTTCCCCCTATCCCCGGCGTTCCGCGAGCGATACGGTGTGGCCATGAATGCACGACTCGTCGCCGGCGCGGCCGCGCTGCTGCTCGCCACCGTTCTCTCAGCCTGCGCGTCCGAGTCGCCGGATGCGGGCTCCCCGAGCGCGTCAACGAGCCCCGGCACCAGCGAATCGCCGACCCCTGACGAGACGAAGTCGCCGACTGCCTCGCCGAGCCCGACACCGACGAAGGGGATCGCGTTGCCGACGGATTGCCGAGCGATCCTCTCCGATGACGTGCTCGCCCAGCTCGAGGACGTGCCGCTGAACGACGCCGCCTTCGGACCCACAGGAGTACAGGATGACGGTTCGCTCATCTGCGCCTGGGCCGATCCGCGTGCGGACACCACCCGTCTCGTCACGACGATCTCGGCGATGAATCGCGGCCCCGCACTCGACATGCTCAATGCCCTTGCGAACACCGAGGGCTTCACATGCTTCACGCCCGACGGCGGCACACGCTGCGAGAAGACCTGGCCGAACACGCAGTACCCGGTGACCGACGGACGCACGCTGTTCTGGCGCGACGACATCCTCATCGACACCCGCTTCTCGAACCTGGCGCCGAGCGGCTACACCTCGAGCATCGTCGAGCACCTCTTCGGCTGAGCTTCCGGGCCGCGCCGGCAAGGGCGGCGGCCCGGTGTCAGCCGTCCGGCGTCAGCCGTCCGGCGTCAGCCGTCCGGCGTCAGCCGTCCGGCGTCAGCCGTCCGGTGTCAGCCGTCCGGCGTCAGCCGCGAGGCGTGGCCTCATCGTCACCGCTGAGCACGAGCACGAGCTCGCCGTCGCCGTCGTCCGGCTCGTCGGTCCCGAGTCGCTTGCTTTCGCGCTGCATCCGTCGTTCCTCGCGCTTGGCGATCCGGCGATCACGTGCGCGTTCGAGGAGCAGATACAGGATCGGCACGAGCATCAGCGTCAGGAGCGTAGAGCTGATCAGCCCGCCGATGACGACGACGGCGAGCGGCCTCGAGATGAACACCCCGCCGCCGGTGATCCCCAGCGACATCGGCAACAGGGCGAAGATCGTCGCCGTCGCTGTCATCAGGATCGGCCGCAAGCGCAGGCGGGTTCCGTGATACACCGCCTCGTCGAGATCGGCGCCTCCGGCCCTCAGCTTGTTCACCAGGTCGAGCAGCACGATGGCATTCGTCACCACGATGCCGATCAGCATCAGGAGCCCGATGAGGGCAGGCAGACCGAGCGGCGTCCCCGTGAACAGGAGCGCGAGGATCGCTCCGGTGGCCGCGAAGGGCACAGCGATCAGCAGGATCGTCGGCTGACGCAGGTTGCGGAAGGTCATCACCATGACCAGCAGCACGAGCGCGATCGCAGCGAGCATCGCAAGGCCGAGCTGCCCGAACGCGTCATCCTGCTCGGCGGCGACTCCGCCCACTTCGTAGCGCACACCGGCCGGAAGCTCGACCTTCGCCGTCGCCGCATCGACGGCGCTTGTCGCTGCATCGAGCTGGCCGCTCTTCGGCGTGACCGAGATCGAGACGACGCGTTCGCCGTCGATGCGTGAGATCGACGGAGCGGTCTTCGCTTCGGTCACGGTCGCGACGTCGGCGACCCGAACCGCGGTGCCGCGGATCTCGCTCGCTGCCTTCTGCGCCTGCGCCATCCGGTCGGCCTCTGCCTGCTGCGCGGCAGACTCCGTCTGGCTCTCACGAAGCTGCTCGAGCTGCGCATCGGCGGACTCGATGCCGGCCTGCGTCTGCTCGATCGCGGACATCATCGCCGCGATCTGCTCCTGCCGCTCGCGCTCCGCGTCGATCGCTGCCTGCTCCTCCGGTGTATTCGGTGCAGGCACGGCGGGAGCGGATGCCTCCAACTGCGCGAGCTGGGACCGCAGGGTGCCGAGCTGGTCGCGGAGGTCGGATCGCTGCGATGCCGTGTCGTCGATCTGCTGGTTCAGCTCGCGTTCCGCCTCCTCCTTCTGCTCCTGCGCCTTCTGCTTCTGCTCGGCCTCGAGCTGATCGGCCGCCGCCTTCTGCGCGTCGGTGGTCTGCTTCGGCGTGATGGGGAGCACCATGCCGGCCACCGCGTCCACGCCGCCGCTGACGGAGGCGGTGCGGATGACGATATCCCGCTCCTCCCCATCCAGAACCACGCTGCCCGCCGGAGTTCCGTTCAGCGCGGCCGCGATCGCGGTGGCGATCTGCTGCTGGTCGAAGCCGAGCGCCGCCGCCTTCAGGGGATCGACGGAGACCTGCACGATCGGCTGCTCACCGCTGATGTCGCTGGTGGCCTTCTGCACGCCCCGC
The DNA here is from genome assembly GCF_040675825.1 of Microbacterium sp. LWH12-1.2. Classification (NCBI taxonomy): domain Bacteria; kingdom Bacillati; phylum Actinomycetota; class Actinomycetes; order Micrococcales; family Microbacteriaceae; genus Microbacterium; species Microbacterium sp. LWH12-1.2. The sequence continues at coordinate 3,850,722 of NZ_JBEGIJ010000001.1, read as the reverse complement.
GCATCCTCGAGAGCGGTGACCAGAGACTCGCTCGCAGCCGCCAGCGCCTTCGGATCGTTTCCGATCACACGCAGTTCGATGCCGCCTCCCGCGCCGCTCGAATCGGCGGTCAGCACGTCGAACTGCTTCGGGTTTCCGAGCGTGGCGAGCTTCTTGTCGATGGCGACCTGCACGTCCGCCGCCTTCGCACCCTTCTCGAGTGTGACCTCGAAGGTGTTGACGTTCTCCTCCCCTGCACGCGTCGCACCTCCGGGGATCGTCGATCGCACGCTCTCGACCCCCGTGACGCTCTGAAGCGCGCGCTCGACCGGTTCGGCCGCTTCGAGGCGCGCTTCCACGTCTGCGGCCTCACCGGGCTTCTGCGTCACGGTGATGCTCTGCTGGCCGGATTCTCCGAGGAAGTCCGTCGGAATCTGCGTGGCGAGGAAGAAGGTCCCGAGCAGCACGACGGTCGATCCGGCGAGCGTGATGACGGGCCGTCGATGCGTCGCGCCGAGGAACGACATGAAGGTGCGCTGCAGGCGGTCTTCAGGGGCGCTCATCTCGGCTCGGGCGAACTCGCCGGCATCCATCACCGTCTCGGTCTCCGCGACCGGCTCCCCTTCTGTCTGCTGGGCCGCCGCACGTCGCAGCGCCCGCGGCCGCAGGAAGAGGTACGCCAGGACAGGAACGACGGTCAATGCGACCACCAGCGAAGCGGCCAACGCGATCGTCACCGTGATCGAGAACGGCCGGAACAACTGCCCTGTGACGCCGGACACGAAGGCGATCGGCAGGAACACGGCGATCGTCGTGGCCGTCGAGGCGATGATCGCGCCTGCCACCTGTTTGACCGAGGCGACGATATCCGCCGCCGTGGGCACGCGTCTCTCCGCGTGCCGGTTGATGTTCTCGATGACGACGATCGAGTCATCCACGACGCGTCCGATCGCGATGGTGAGCGCGGCGAGCGTGAAGATGTTGAGGGTGTTGTTCGACCAGAGCAGTCCGACCATCGTGATCAGAAGCGAGAGCGGAATCGAGACCGCCGCGATGACGGTCGAACGCCAGGACCGCAGGAACGCGAAGATGATGATGACCGCGAACAGGAGGCCGAGGCCGCCCTCGGTCGAGAGGTCTTCAATCGACTGCTCGATGTACGGCGCCTGGTCGAAGATCGGAACGAATTCGGCGTCCAGCGAGGCAGCGGCCTCGTCGAGGATCGCGGTCACCCCGTGAGAGATCTCGACCGCGTTCGCACCGGCGGCGGGCAGGACCTGGATCGTGAGCGCGTCCTTCCCATTGACCCGGGAGATGGAACCCACCGGTTCGGGCTTCAGGGCGACATCCGCGAAGTCCTGGATCTGGACGACGCTGTCTTGCACCTGGACCGGGAGCGCGCCGATGGCTTCGACGCTCTCGACGCCCGGGCCGACGTTCACGGCGACCTCGCCCGCGTCGGTGCCGATCTGCCCCGCGGACAGCACGGCGACATTGCTCTGCAGGGTGGCCAGGACCACGGCGGGATCGACCTTCAGACGCTCCACGTCTGCCGGTCGGAGTGAGATCTCGAGCTGCTGCGACTCACGGCCCTGCAGCGTGGCCTCGCGCACGCCCGTCACCGCGCGGATCTTGGGCAGGATGCTCTGTTCGAGCGCGTCTGCGAAGGTGTTGGGGTCTTTCGTCGAACCGGCGCTGAGGACCATCGCCGGCAGGTCGGCTGCCGACCCCGACTGCACGACCACACCGGAATCCTTCGGCAGCGCGGACTTCACCGCATCGACGGCTGCCTTGATCGCACGAAGAGTCTCGTCGGCGTCGAGCTCGAACGGCCACGTGACCGCGACCTGCGCGCTGCCGGTCTGCGTCGTCGAGCTGATCGACGTGAGTCCGTTCACGCCCTTCAGAGCGTCCTCGACGGGCTCCGTGGCGAGCTGAACCATCTGGTCCGGTGCGAGCCCACTGGAATCCACCGAGATGTACGCTCCCGGCTGCTTGATCGACGGCATCAGCTCCTGGCGGAGCGATGTCATCGCGAAGAGGCCGAAGACCGCGACGGCGATCGTGATCAGGCAGACGATGGCACGGTTCGCGAGGCTGGCGCGCGTGAAGAATGTCATGTGTGTGGTGAGTTTCGTTCGGTACGACCGGAGCAGAGACGTCGCGCTCCCGGGCCCTGGCCGCAGTGGAGCAACGATCTCTCTCAGCAAACCGTGTGCGGCTTCTCCTGCCATCCGCCGCTGGTACCGGCCGCGTCGTACCACGGCACGATTCATTCACCACCGCAGGCGTTGGTCACACGGCGATCGAAGCGCCCGATGCCGCTCTCAGCAGCCGAGTCGGTCCAGCGCCACGTCGAGGTTGGCTCGCGCCGTGGTCTCGCACCAGATCGCGTACTCGCCCTCGTACGCGCGAATCGTCACCTCGGTGACGAGCAGGAGGGCGTAGTACATCCGGCACAGCTGCAGTCGAGCCTGCCCGGCCTCGGTCGCGAGGAGGCCTGTCAGGACACCCCCGGCCGCGGCATCGCCGGCGAGGATGTCCGGATCCGGCGGAGCCGCGGAGAACTGCTCGGCGCCGGCCAGATCGAGCAGCGGATCCGCCCATACCGTCCGTTCGGTGTCGATGATTCCGACGATGCGCAGCGCGCCCTCATCGACGAAGACGTTGCCCGCCCACAGATCCGCGTGCACGACGGCCGGCGAGACCACCTCGTCCAGCCGCGTCGCATGGGCTGCCATTGCCGCGCGGACGCGGTCTCCCGGCAGCGCCACGTCCCAGTGCTCGCCGTCTGCCAGCACCGCATCGACCATCCGCCCGAACGCCTCGCGCCACGTCGCGCCGGAGAGTCCGGATTCGGGCGCTGGATACCCGAAGTACGGTGCCGTGACCCGATGGGCGGATGCCATGACCGCACCCAGTTCCCGCCGCAGAGCGTGCTGCGCGTCGTCATCGAGAGAGAGGTCGTTCCAGACCGCACCAGGCAGATGCTCGGTCACCACCACGTCGGCCGCGAGCCGGGTGCGCGTGAAGTCCGTCAGCTGCACCCGAGGCACGGGCACCCCGCTGCCGGCGAGCATGCCGAAGATGCGTGCCTCGGTGCCGAGGATCCCCTTCTCATAAGTGCTCATCCGGCCGGTGTCGGCCGCCACCATCTTGACGACCGATCGCGAACCGTCAGCGAACGTCGCGTGCACCGCGGTGGCGAAGAGTCCGCCACCGAGATTCTCAAGGGTCTCCACCTCGCCAAGTGGGGCGAGAAGGTCTCTGAGGATCGCCGGATCAGCGTCGTATCGTCCCGTCACACGATGAGTATGGCGGGCCGCTCGATCGGCGACAAGCGCGATGACACGAAGAAGGCCCCGGGGCGAACCCCGGGGCCTTCTTTCACTCAGTCACACCTCAGTTGTACGTACCGGGGGTGATGTCGTCCGTCGAGAACGCGTCGAAGTCGACGTAGCCGAAGTCGCCGTCCGCGTACGCGCCGTCGGATGCGAAGATCCGGTTCGGGTAGCGCTCGCTCTTGGCTTCTTCCGTCGCCTCGACCGTGACGTTGCGGTACTTCGCAAGTCCGGTTCCCGCGGGGATGAGCTTTCCGATGATGACATTCTCCTTGAGACCGACCAGCGGGTCGCGCTTGCCCTCCATGGCGGCCTGCGTGAGCACGCGGGTCGTCTCCTGGAAGGATGCGGCCGACAGCCACGACTCGGTCGCGAGCGACGCCTTCGTGATACCCATCAGCTCCGGACGACCCGACGCCGGGCGCTTGCCCTCGGCGACAGCCTCGCGGTTGATCGCCTGGTAGCGCTTGAGGTCGACCATCTCACCCGGAAGCAGGGTCGTGTCGGCGTGATCGACGACGGTGACCTTGCGGAGCATCTGACGAACGATGACCTCGATGTGCTTGTCGTGGATCGGCACACCCTGCGAGCGGTAAACGCCCTGCACGCCGCCGACGAGGTAACGCTGAACCTCACGGGCGCCCATGACACGCATGACCTCCTTGGGGTCGAGCGTGCCGACGAGGATCGGCTGACCGACGGTGACGTGCTGGCCGTCCTCGACGAGAAGCGTCGCACGCTTCAGCACCGGGTAGACCACTGCCTCGTCGCCGTTGTCGGGCGTGAGGATGACCTTCTTGGCCTTGTCGGTCTCGTCGATCGTGATGCGGCCATCGGCCTCGGCGATCGGAGAAGCCGCCTTCGGCGTACGAGCCTCGAAGAGCTCCTGCACACGGGGCAGACCCTGGGTGATGTCATCCGCCGATGCCGAACCACCGGTGTGGAACGTACGCATCGTCAGCTGGGTACCGGGCTCACCGATCGACTGCGCCGCGATGATGCCGACGGCCTCGCCGATGTCGACGGTCTTGCCCGTCGCCAGCGAACGGCCGTAGCACTGCGCGCAGACACCGACGGCGGAGTCGCAGGTCAGCACGGAGCGGACCTTGATGCTCTCCACGCCGAGTCCGACGAGCTTGTCGATGAGCACGTCGCCCACGTCGTCATGTGCAGAGGCGAGGATCTCGCCCTTGCTGTCGACCACGTCGGAGGCCAGGGTACGAGCGAACACCGAGTTCTCGACGTTCGCATCGCGCACGAGCTCGCCCTGCGAGTTCGGAGCGGCGATCGGGAGCTCGAGGCCCTTCGACGTGCCGCAGTCCTCTTCGCGGATGATGACGTCCTGCGAGACATCCACCAGACGACGGGTCAGGTAACCCGAGTCGGCGGTACGCAGAGCGGTGTCTGCCAGACCCTTACGGGTACCGTGCGTCGCGATGAAGTACTCGGCAACCGACAGCCCCTCGCGGTACGAGGAGATGATCGGGCGAGGGATGATCTCACCCTTCGGGTTGTTCACCAGGCCTCGCATACCGGCGATGTTCCGGATCTGCAGCCAGTTACCACGAGCACCAGAGGTCACCATGCGGTTGATGGTGTTGTCCTCGGGGAAGTAGGCCTTCATCGCGGCCTGCACCTCGTCGGTCGCTTCGGTCCAGATCTTGATGAGCTCCTGGCGACGCTCCGAGTCGGTCGTGAGACCCTTCTCGTACTGCGACTGGACCTTCGCGGCCTGCTTCTCGTAGCCGGCGACGATCTCCGCCTTGTTCGGCGGGGTGAGGATGTCGCTCAGGGCGACGGTCACACCGGAGCGCGTTGCCCAGTAGAAACCGGCGTCCTTGATGCGGTCCAGCGTCGCAGCCGTCTCGGTCTTGGGGTACTCCTCGGCCAGCTTGTTGACGATCTGCGACAGCTTGCCCTTGTCTGCCTGCTCGCGGACGAACGGGTAGCCCTTCGGGAGAGTGTCGTTGAAGATCGCCTGACCCAGCGACGCGTCGACGAGGCCGTGGCGCTCGTAGCCCTCGGGAGCTTCGCCCTCGAGGAACGTCAGGCCGTGGATGCGGATGCGAGCCTTGGCCTGCAGGTCGAGGGTGCCCTCGTCCTTCGCCAGGATCGCCTCGGAGACCGAGCCGAACGCGCGACCTTCACCCTTGGCGCCGGCCTTGACCGTCGTCAGGTGGTGCAGACCGATGATCATGTCCTGCGAAGGAAGGGTCACCGGGCGGCCGTCGGACGGCTTCAGGATGTTGTTCGATGCGAGCATCAGCACGCGGGCCTCGGCCTGAGCCTCGACCGAAAGCGGCAGATGCACAGCCATCTGGTCACCGTCGAAGTCGGCGTTGAACGCCGCGCAGACGAGCGGGTGGAGCTGGATGGCCTTGCCCTCGACGAGCTGCGGCTCGAACGCCTGGATGCCGAGACGGTGCAGCGTGGGCGCACGGTTCAGCAGCACCGGACGCTCGCGGATGATCTCCTCGAGCACGTCCCAGACCTCGGGACGGGTGCGCTCGACGGCACGCTTGGCGGCCTTGATGTTCTGCGAGTGACCGAGGTCGATCAGGCGCTTGATCACGAACGGCTTGAAGAGCTCCAGAGCCATCTGCTTGGGCAGACCGCACTGGTGCAGCTTCAGCTGCGGGCCGACGACGATGACCGAACGGCCGGAGTAGTCGACGCGCTTGCCGAGCAGGTTCTGACGGAAACGACCCTGCTTGCCCTTGAGCATGTCGCTGAGCGACTTCAGGGCGCGGTTTCCGGTACCGGTGACGGGGCGACCACGGCGACCGTTGTCGAACAGAGCGTCGACGGCCTCCTGCAGCATCCGCTTCTCGTTGTTGACGATGATCTCGGGGGCACCGAGGTCGATCAGACGACGAAGACGGTTGTTGCGGTTGATCACGCGGCGGTACAGGTCGTTGAGGTCGGAGGTCGCGAAGCGGCCACCGTCGAGCTGCACCATCGGACGCAGCTCCGGCGGGATCACCGGGACGACGTCGAGCACCATGGCGGCCGGGCTCATGCCGGTCTCCAGGAACGAGTTGACGACCTTCAGACGCTTGATCGCGCGGATCTTGCGCTGACCCTTGCCCTCAGAGATCTGCAGGTGCAGGTTCTCGGCTTCGGCCTTCAGGTCGAATGCCGCGAGGCGACGCTGGATCGACTCGGCGCCCATGTAGGCCTCGAAGTACTGTCCGAAGCGGTCCTGCAGCTCGTGGAAGACGTCGTCCTCCGGGCGGAGCGCGCCGACCTCGAGCGTGCGGAAGTCTTCCCACACGCGCTCGAGCTTGGCGATCTGTTCGTCTGCACCCTTGCGGATGAGCGACATCTCCTTCTCGGCGGCGTCCTTGACCTTCTTCTTGGCGTCGGCCTTGGCACCCTCGGCCTCGAGAGAAGCGAGCTCCTCCTCGAGGCGAGCCAGGCGCTCAGCGATCTTCGCGTCGCGACGATCGCCGAGCGTCTTCAGCTCGAGGCGGATGTTGTTCTCCTGCGTGCCGAGGTCACGGTGACGAGCATCCTCGTCGACCGAGATGACCATGTACGCGGCGAAGTAGATGACCTTCTCGAGGTCCTTCGGCGCCATGTCGAGCAGGTAGCCGAGACGCGAGGGGACACCCTTGAAGTACCAGATGTGCGTGACGGGGGCGGCGAGCTCGATGTGGCCCATGCGCTCACGACGGACGGAGCTCTTGGTGACCTCCACGCCGCAGCGCTCGCAGACGATGCCCTTGAAGCGGACACGCTTGTACTTGCCGCAGGCGCACTCCCAGTCGCGGGAGGGTCCGAAGATCTGCTCACCGAAGAGGCCGTCCTTCTCCGGCTTCAGTGTGCGGTAGTTGATGGTCTCAGGCTTCTTGACCTCGCCGTACGACCACGCACGGATGTGGTCGGCAGTGGCCAGGCCGATGCGAAGCTCATCGAAAGTGTTTGACTCGAGCACTAGTTCTCCTGTGTCGGAAATTCTTTTTGAGAAGTCTGGCTTCGGCGGCTCAGGGAATCAGATCCCTGAGCCGCCGAAGGATTAGATCTCGTCGATCGAGGCAGCCTCGAAGCGGCTGGAGATGTTGATCCCGAGCTCTTCTGCTGCGCGGAAGGCCTCGTCGTCGGTGTCGCGGAGGTTGACCAGCGTGCCGTCGGCCGAGAGAACCTCGACGTTCAGGCAGAGCGACTGCATCTCCTTCATGAGCACCTTGAACGATTCCGGGATGCCGGGCTCCTGGATGTTCTCGCCCTTGACGATCGCCTCGTACACCTTGACGCGGCCGAGGATGTCGTCGGACTTGATCGTGAGGAGCTCCTGCAGCGCGTAAGCGGCACCGTAGGCCTCGAGGGCCCACACTTCCATCTCACCGAAGCGCTGACCACCGAACTGCGCCTTACCACCGAGCGGCTGCTGGGTGATCATCGAGTACGGACCAGTGGAGCGTGCGTGGATCTTGTCGTCGACCAGGTGGTGGAGCTTCAGGATGTACATGTAGCCCACCGAGATCGGCGCCGGGAACGGCTCGCCGGAGCGGCCGTCGAACAGCTGCGTCTTGCCGGTCGAGTCGACCAGGCGCACACCGTCACGCGTCTTCAGCGTCACGTCGAGGAGACCTGCGATCTCCTCCTCGCTCGCGCCGTCGAACACCGGGGTGGCGACCTTGGTGCCGGGGGCTGCCTCGAAGGCATCCTTCGGCAGCTTGGTTGCCCACTCGGGGTTGCCCTCGACCTTCCAGCCCTGCTTGGCGATCCACCCGAGGTGGGTCTCCAGCACCTGGCCGAAGTTCATTCGACCCGGGATGCCGAGCGGGTTCAGGACGATGTCGACCGGAGTTCCGTCCGCGAGGAACGGCATGTCCTCGATCGGGAGGATCTTCGCGATGACGCCCTTGTTGCCGTGACGGCCGGCGAGCTTGTCGCCCTCGGTGATCTTGCGCTTCTGGGCGATGTAGACCACGACGCGGCGGTTGACGCCCGAGCCGAGCTCGTCGTCGCCATCTTCGGCGTTGAACTCCTTGACGGCGATGATCGTGCCCTGCTCGCCGTGCGGAACCTTCAGCGACGTGTCGCGAACCTCGCGGCTCTTCTCGTTGAAGATCGCGCGGAGCAGGCGCTCCTCAGCCGACAGCTCGGTCTCGCCCTTCGGCGTGACCTTGCCGACGAGGATGTCACCGGGGCGAACCTCGGCGCCGATGCGGATGATGCCGCGCTCGTCGAGATCCTTCAGGAGCTCCGGGCTGACGTTGGGGAGGTCACGGGTGATCTCCTCCTTGCCGAGCTTCGTGTCGCGGGCGTCGACCTCGTACTCCTCGATGTGGATCGAGGAGAGGGTGTCGTCCTTGACGAGGTCCTGGCTGAGGATGATCGCATCCTCGAAGTTGTAGCCTTCCCAGGTCATGAACGCCACGAGGAGGTTCTTACCGAGCGCAAGCTCGCCGTTCTCGGTGGCAGGTCCGTCGGCGATGACCTCGCCGACCTCGACACGCTCACCGGCCGAGACGACGACCTTCTGGTTGTACGACGTGCCCTGGTTGGAGCGGTCGAACTTGCGCAGGTAGTACTCCTTGGTGCCACCCTCGTCGAGCATGAGGACGACGCGGTCTGCGGAGACCTCGGTGACGACACCGGCCTTCTCGGCGGTGATCACGTCACCGGCATCGATGGCGGTGTAGCCCTCCATACCGGTTCCGACCAGCGGCGAGTCGCTGCGCAGCAGCGGCACAGCCTGACGCTGCATGTTGGCACCCATGAGGGCGCGCTGTGCGTCGTCGTGCTCGAGGAACGGCACCAGCGAGGTCGCGACCGACACCATCTGGCGCGGCGAGACGTCCATGTAGCCGACCTCTTCCGGGTGGAACAGGTCGACCTCGCCGCCGGGACGGCGGGCGAGGACGCGGTCCTCGCGGAAGTGCCCGTCCTTCTTCAGCGGAGCGTTGGCCTGAGCGACGATGAAGTCGCTCTCCTCAGAAGCCGTGAGGTAGTCGATCTCGTCAGTGACCTGACCGTCGACGACCCGGCGGTACGGCGTCTCGATGAAGCCGAAGGAGTTGATGCGCGCGAACGTCGCGAGCGCACCGATCAGGCCGATGTTCGGGCCTTCCGGGGTCTCGATCGGGCACATGCGGCCGTAGTGGGACGGGTGGACGTCACGGACCTCGACGCCTGCGCGGTCACGGCTCAGGCCACCGGGGCCGAGCGCGGACAGGCGGCGCTTGTTGGTCAGACCCGCGAGCGGGTTGTTCTGGTCCATGAACTGCGACAGCTGAGACGTTCCGAAGAACTCCTTGATCGCGGCGACGACGGGGCGCACGTTGATCAGGGTCTGCGGGGTGATCGCCTCGATGTCCTGCGTGGTCATGCGCTCGCGGACGACGCGCTCCATGCGGGACAGACCGGTGCGGACCTGGTTCTGGATCAGCTCGCCGACCGCGCGGATGCGACGGTTGCCGAAGTTGTCGATGTCGTCGGTGGACAGACGGATCTCGGCCTTCTTACCGGCGCGGATCCCTTCGAACGTCTCGACACCGGCGTGGATGCGCACGAGGTACTTGATCGTCTCGACGATGTCCTGGACCGTCAGCACGGAGGCGGAGAGCGGTGCTTCCAGACCCAGCTTCTGGTTGATCTTGTAACGACCGACCTTCGCGAGGTCGTAGCGCTTCGGGTTGAAGTAGAAGTTGTCCAGCAGAGCGCGGGCAGCCTCGGCGGCGACCTGCTCGCCCGGACGCAGCTTGCGGTAGATGTCGCGGAGGGCATCTTCCTTCGTGACGATGGTGTCCTTCGCCAGGGTCTCCTCGATGGAGGGGAAGCCGGCGAACTCGACGAGGATCTCCTCACTGGTCATACCCAGCGCCTTGAGGAACACCGTGACCGACTGCTTGCGCTTGCGGTCGATGCGCACGCCGACCTGGTCGCGCTTGTCGATCTCGAACTCGAGCCATGCACCACGGCTCGGGATGACGCGAGCGGAGACGATGTCCTTGTCAGACGTCTTGTCCGGGGTCTTGTCGAAGTAGACACCAGGCGAACGCACGAGCTGCGACACGACGACGCGCTCGGAACCGTTGATGATGAACGTGCCCTTGCCGGTCTGCAGCGGGAAGTCGCCCATGAAGACCGTCTGGGTCTTGATCTCACCGGTGAGGTGGTTCATGAACTCGGCCTCGACGTACAGCGGAGCGGCGTAGGTCTTGCCACGCTCCTTGCACTCCTCGATCGAGTACTTCTCCGGCTCGAGGTACGGGTTCGTGAACGACAGCTGCATCGTCTCGCCGAGGTCCTCGATCGGGGAGATCTCCTCGAAGATCTCGCCGAGACCCGAGATCTCGTTGACGTCGTTGCGGCCGGCCTTCTTGGCCTCGGCCACGCGGGCCTTCCAGTCGTCATTGCCGACGAGCCAACCGAAGGACTCGGTCTGCAGAGCCAGAAGGTCTGGGACCGTCAGGGTGTCGGAGATCTTGGCGAACGAAAGACGGGAAGCTCCGCGTCCGTTCTTAGTGGTGGTGGATGTGGATGCGTTGCGAGCAGCAGCCAAGGGAATAACCTCCGTGAGCCCCGCAGGGCTTCTGATTCCTTTGTCGTCAGGTGGGGTTGCGCGCCCGAATGCTCAACTTCTGCCGACCACCATATGAGGGCAGGGAGAAACGAGCGCAACTACCAACTATACGTACGAATCCACGACATGGCAAGTTCAATCCTTGACCAATTACGGATGCTGCGGTAAAAGCATCCGCATCCACCTTCTTCGACTGCTACTCCTCGTGCGGGATGTTGCCGCGGCACGCTTCGCCCGGGCTCGGCACCGCTCCCTTCATGTCTGCACGCACGTACATCCCGTAGGACTGGACCTCCCCGCCGGTGACCGCGTCATCGTCGAGGAACGGGAACGGATTGCCCTCAACACCATCGGGCAGATCGCGCCCTGAGTAGTGGCAGGCGGAGTGCGCTCCGTCGCCGCCGCGGACGTCACCGCCCTGTCCGTTGTACTCGCCGGCCATCGCGGTGCCGCCGCTGCCGAGCACCAGGCCCAGCGCGAGCGCGCACCCCCACATCATCTTCTTCATGGTCTTCCCTAACCCCAGAGGAAACACCGGGTCGTCGCCCACGGCGACTCGGGCGCGACGATGTCGCACGAGAGTGAAGCTAGTCCTCTCCCCCGCGACGCACAAGACCTCTGCGCGCGGGGGAAACGGTCAGGACGCGATGTTCAGTTCGTTGCCGGGGATGGATGCCAGGAGGCGGCGCGTGTACGGATCGCGCGGGTTCGTGAAGATCTCCTCGGAGGATGCCGCCTCGACGAGTGCGCCGTCCTTCATCACGCACACATAGTCACTGATCAGTCGCACCACCGCGAGGTCGTGCGAGATGAACAGGTACGACAATCCGTACTCCGACTGCAGGTCGCGCAGGAGCTTGAGCACCTGATCCTGCACGAGCACGTCCAGCGCAGAGACCGGCTCGTCGCACACGATCAGTTCCGGCGACAGCGCCAGCGCCCTCGCGATCGCGACGCGCTGGCGCTGACCGCCCGACAGCTCGGAGGGGTAGCGACGAAGCATCGACTGGGGCAGGGCGACGTCGTCGAGGAGCTGCCGCACACGCTTGCGGCGATCGGCGCTGCTTCCTCGCTTGTAGAAGTCCAGGGGTTCCCCGATCAGCCGCTCGATGGTGAACATCGGGTTCAGGCTCGAGTAGGGGTCCTGGAAGATCGGCTGCACCTTCTGCCGGAAGTTCTTGGCCTCCGCCTTGCTCAGCGACGAGATGTCCTGGCCCTCGTATCGGATCAGGCCACTGGTCGGCTCGATGAGCTTCAGCAGCATCCGCGCGGTGGTGGTCTTCCCCGACCCCGACTCCCCGACGATCGCGACCGTCTCGCCGCGCGGGATCGAGAGCGACACGTCGTTGACGGCGACGAAGTCCTCGTGGCGACCGCGCACCGGATACACCTTCGTCAGGTTCTCGATCTCGACGATGTTGTCGACGGGTTTCGCCTCGTCGGTCGCCTCGGCCTCCGCGCGCTCCTCGACCCGGAACGCCTCCGGACGCAGGCGCGCAGCGGCGACGGACGGAGCCGCGGCGACGAGCGACTGGGTGTATGGATGCTGCGGAGCCTCCAGGATCTGCCGTGCCGGCCCCTGCTCGACGACCTTGCCGCGGTGCATGACGATGACCCGCTCTGCACGCTCTGCGGCGAGACCGAGGTCGTGCGTGATGAGCAGCACGGCCGTGCCCAGCTCGCGCGTCATCGCGCCGATCTGATCGAGGATCGTCTGCTGCACGGTGACGTCGAGGGCGCTCGTCGGCTCGTCCGCGATTAGCAACCGCGGCTTGCAGGCGAGTCCGATCGCGATCAGCGCGCGCTGACGCATGCCGCCGGAGAACTCGTGCGGGTACTGCTTGGCCCGCGCTTCCGGATTGGGCAGGCCGGCGGCGGTGAGCGCCTCGACGACCTTCTCCTGCACGTTCTGGCGGTTCGCCAGCCCGTGCGCGAGCAGAGTCTCGGCGACCTGGGTGCCGATCTTCGCCACCGGGTTGAGGTTCGACATCGGATCCTGCGGCACGAGACCGATGTCGCGGCCGCGGATCATTCGCAGCTCATGCTCGGAGGCGTGCGCGATCTCGCGTCCATCGAGGCGGATGCTGCCCGCAGCGACCCGTCCGCCACCGGCCAGCAGGCCGATGATCGCCATCGCCGTGGTGGATTTGCCGGAACCGGACTCCCCCACGATCGCGACGGTCTCACCGGCGGCGATCTCCAGGTCGACGGCCTCGACCGCGTGGACGACCCCGTCCATGGTCGAGAAGTCCACCGCGAGGCCTTCCACGGAAAGCAGCGGAGCGCCTGACATCTGATTCTCCTTCGAGGCGCTCATCGCGCCCTCGTCCTCGGGTCCATGGCCTCGCGCAACGCCTCACCGAACAACGTGAAGCCGAGCGCCGTGATCGCGATGCAGATACCGGGAAGGAACGCCAGCTGCGGCGCGATCGCCAGTTCCGACTGCGCGTAGGTCAGCATCCGCCCCCACTCCGCCGTCTCGGGGCGACCGCCGCCGAGGCCGAGGAACGACAGCGCCGCGGCGTCGATGACCGCGGTCGCGAGAGTCAGTGTTCCCTGCACGATCACCGGTCCGATCGCGTTCGGCAGCACGTGCGACATCGTGATCTGGCCGCGCCCGAGACCGAGCGTCTGGGCCGAGAGCACGTAGTCGGCTGAGCGCTGCTGGAGCATCGACGCGCGCAGCAGACGCGCGAAGATCGGCACGTTCGACGCACCGATCGCGATCATCACCGCGAACGGCGTCTGCCCGAGGATCGCGGCGATGGACACCGCGAGCAGCAGGTTCGGCACCGAGAGGATGATGTCAACGAAGCGCATGATGAGCGTGTCGACCCAGCCGCCGAAAGTACCGGCGAGGAGGCCGAGCAGCATGCCGCCGGCGAGGCCGAGCGCCGTGGAGATGACTCCCACCAGGAGCGACGCCTGCGCGCCCCAGATGAGCTTGGAGAGCACGTCGCCGCCGAAGCGATCGAGTCCCAGCGGGAACTGGGCGAGCTCGCCCGGCCCTGGGATGTGCGTCGGCGTGATGAATTTCGCACCGGGCAGCGCCGTCTCCGGGTAGGGCGCCAACAGGGGCGCCAAGCCTGCGACCAGCAGGAACAGCAGCACGATCGCGGCGCCGACCCATGCGGTGGGGTTGCGGCGGAGCCGTCGGAAGACGTCTCGCCAGAAACCGCCGGGCCCTTCGTTGAGGCCGGCCTGGGCGATGGCCACCGTGTCGATGACCCCGCCGCCCTGTGCGGGAGGGAGTGCGACGCTCATGAGGCGGACTCCTTTCGAGCGGTCGTGCGAGCGGTTTTCGGAGCTGTCGGAAGGAGCATCACTGCACCCTCACTCTCGGATCGATGAAGCTGTATGAGACGTCGACGGCGAGATTGATCAGCGCGTAGGCGATCGCGATGAAGATGATGAACCCCTGGAGGACGGGGAAGTCCCTGGCGAAGATCGCTCTGGCGAGGAACGACCCGATACCGGGGAAAGCGAACACCGTCTCGGTGAGCACCGCGCCCGAGATCAGCAGTCCGGTCTGCAGACCGATCGTCGTGATCACCGGGAGCATCGCGTTGCGCAGGATGAATCGGTTGCGCAGCGTCGAGCCGGCGACGCCCTTCGCGCGACCGGTGCGGACGTAGTCGGCGTTCTGCACCTCGAGCACGCTCGCTCTGGTGATGCGCACGATGATCGCGAGCGGGATCGTGCCGAGTGCGAGCGCCGGCAGGATGAGATGCACGATCGCATCCCATGACGCGTCGAATTCGCCGGTGATGATGCCGTCCCAGACGTAGAAGCCGGTCGGATGCGTGGCGTCGATCCGCGCGTCCTGCCTGCCGTCGGACGGTAGCCAGCCCAGCTCCACCGCGAAGATGTACTTCAGGATGAAGGCCAGGAAGAACACCGGAATGGTGATTCCGATCAGGCTCAGAACCACCGAGGCGTGATCCGTGAGCTTCCCGTGGCGACGGGCTGCCCAGTAGCCGAGCGGAATACCGACGCCGATCGCGAAGATCAGCGCCATCACGCTCAGCTCGAGAGTCGCGGGGAACCGCCGGAAGAACTCTTCGACGACGGGGCGGGACGTGACGATCGATGAGCCGAAGTCACCCTGGAGGAGTCGCCCCATCCAGATGAAGTACTGCTCGAGGAGCGGTCGATTGAAGCCGTAGAGCTCGTTGACGCGCTCGATGGCCTCGGGGGTCGCCTTCTCGCCGAGGAGGGCGATGGCCGGGCCGCCGGGGAGCGCGCGGACCCAGGCGAACAGAAGGATGCTCAAACCGATGAGCGTGGGAATGAGAAGCAGCAGTCGCCTGCCGATAGTGCGCAGCACGGAGATCTCCGTCGATCGGGTGGGTTGCCGGATCCCGGTCCTCGCCGTGGGCGGGGACCGGGATCCGACTACTCAGTCGGTCAGGCTTACTTCGTGAGGACGATGTCCGTGAAGACCTCGTCGTTCACCGGGCTGGCCGGGTAGCTCTTCACACGCGAGTCGAACGCGAGCGTCGGAGCCGGGTGCGCGATCGGGACACCGGGGATGAACTGCGCGACATCCTCGTTGATCTCCTCGTAGAGCGGCGTCTGCTCTTCGAGGCTCGAGACTCCCCGCGCCTCAGTGAGCTTCTGGAAGAGCTCCGGGTTGTCGAAGCCCCACTCCGCGGACTTCTGACCGAAGAACACGCCGACGAAGTTGTCGGTGTCGTTGTAGTCGCCGGTCCAGCCGAGGAGGTGGATGCCGTGGTCGGAACCAGCGGTGATCTTCTCGAGGTAGTCCGGGTTCCAGGCATCCGTGACCGGGTTCACCTTCACGCCGACCTCAGCCAGCTGCGATGCGAGCACCGTGTAGATCTGCTCGGGGTCCGGCATGTACGGGCGCGAGACGTTGACCGGGTAGTTGAAGGTCAGCGTCAGCGGGTTGTCTGCCGTGAAGCCCGCTTCCTCGAGCAGAGCCTTCGCCTTCTCCGGGTCGTACTCGTAGGTGGTGACGCCTTCGTTGTAGCCGTTGACGACCGGCGGAACGAACTGCGTCGCCTTCTCCGTGCCATCAGGGAGCACCTGCTTGATCAGGGCATCCTTGTCGACGGCGTACGAGAGCGCCTGGCGAACACGGATGTCCTGCAGCTCCGGAACGACCTGGTTGAACGCGAGGTAGAGGACCGTGAACGGCGGACGCGACTCCATGTGGAAGCCGTCGTCCTCGAGGGCCTTGCTGTCGGCAGGGCCGACCAGGTCGTAGCCGTCGATGTCGCCGGCTTCGAGCGCCTGACGGCGAGCGGTCGGGTCATCGATCGTGCGGAAGATGATCTGCTCGATCTGTCCCTTGTCGCCCCAGTAGTCGGGGAAGGCCTTGAGCGAGACCTGCTCGCCCGGAGCCCACTCTTCGAACTGGAACGGGCCGGTGCCGACCGGGTGCGCAGTGGCGTACTCGGAGAGCACAGGAGCCTCGGCGGTTCCGCCGACCTCATCTGCGGCGAACTCCTGAAGCGCGGAAGGGCTCTGCATCCCGAACGCGGGCAGCGAGAGGGAGGGGATGAACCCGGCGAACGGCTTGTTGAGCTCGATCGTCACCTTGTTGTCGCCGTCCGGCGTGCAGGACTTGTAGACCGCGTTGGCCGGGTCCGAGGCGTAGCCGTGGAACAGCTTGTTGTAGTAGTAGCCCAGTGCCTCGCTCGCGGCGAGACCGGTCCAGTTGAACCAGCGGTCGAAGTTGAAGCAGACGGCCTCCGCGTTGAACGGCGTGCCGTCGTGGAAGGTCACGTCCTCCTTCAGCGTGAAGGTGTGGGACATGCCGTCCTCAGCCGACTCCCACTTCTCTGCGAGCAGCGGTGCCGGGTCTGCGGTTCCCGGCTCGGTGCCGACGAGGCCTTCGAACATCTGGCGGGAGACGCGGAAGGTCTCGCCGTCCTGAGCGAAGGCGGGGTCGAGGCTGGCCGGGTCGGAGGATGCTGCGAAGACGAACGTGCTGTCGACGTCCTTCGCCGTCTCCGAGCCGCCGTCTCCGCGATCGCTGGCGACGCAACCAGCCAGGACGAGCGCGGCGAGTGCCGCGCCGCTGACGGCGAGGAGCCCTCGCCGGCGCATGGGTGTGTGGTGCATGGTGGTGACCTTCCCTATGTGGGCGCTTCGATGCGCGTGCCCGATGCGTCGTCGCATCCGGCACGGTGATCCTTTGACGCTACCCAGCCGCGTTCCAGTTACCAAGTACAAACAGGTTGCAATCCGGTATCGGCTGCTTCGGCTCCCCGACGATCCGATAGTGTCCACAACGTGCTCGACTCCGCTCCCCTCGCCGTCTGCGTCGGCGAAGGTCTGGTCGCACTGGTCCCCGCCGTCGCAGCGCCGCTCGAGGAATGCCGGACCTTCCACCGCTCGCTCGCCGGAGCCGAATGGAACGCCGCCATCGCCCTGGCCTCGGCCGGAATTCGCACCGCTGTCGTCTCCCGGGTCGGCGATGACGGCTTCGGCCGGTTCCTCACTGGGGAACTGCGCCGCCACGGCGTCGACGACTCCGGCGTCGAGATCGATCCGGACGCACCCACCGGGCTGTACGTGAAGGAGCTCACTCCGCTCCCCGTCGGCGCGGTGGAGAGCCGGATGCATTACTACCGCTCCGGGTCGGCGGCCGCCGCGATGTCACCGTCGACACTCGCCAGGCCACCGGCATCCACTCTGCTGAGCGAGGCGGCGCTGGTGCACACCTCCGGGATCACTCCGGCGCTGTCTCCTGGCGCGAAGGCCGCTCAGGATGCGCTTTTCGCGGATCGCCCGGCTGGCCGCCTGCTCAGCTTCGACGTGAACTGGCGCCCGGCGCTCTGGCGAGGCCGAGAAGACGAAGCCAAGGCGCTGCTGGCCGACTACGCCGGCCGTGCCGACGCCGTGTTCTGCACCCGGCCAGACGCCGAAGCCGTTTTCGGCACGGCCGATCCGCAGCGCCTGCGCGACCTGTTCCCCGAACCGCGCTATCTCGTCGTCACCTGCCCGACCGGGGCGACCGCTTTCGACGGCGCGGAGCGCGTCCAGAGCGACGCGCTCGAAGCGAATGTGGTCGAGACCGTCGGTGCCGGCGACGCCTTCGCCGCCGGTTTCCTCGCCGGGGTCCTCACCGGGCTGTCGCTCTCCGGGAGCCTCGCGCGCGCTCACCGGATCGCCACCAGGGCGCTCGCGAGCACCCGCGACCACGTCGACTGACGGGGTATTCGCTCCGTGTGATTCGCCGGATGGGCGCGCTTCGTCTCGGTCGCTGGCGCTCCCTCGCTCAACGACCGGGTACAGGGCGGCCGAGCGCGGCATCGCGGGTGAGCTGCAAAGGGATGGCGACGGGTTCGCCGCGGTGCTGCACGACGCGCACGAAAAGGATGTCGACCAGGGCCAGCTGCGCGATCCGACTCGACATCGCCGCCATCCGGAAGGGCGACTCGCTGGCATGCGTCAGCAGCACGACGTCGGCCGCGAGGGCCAGCGTCGAGTCGTTCACGCTTGTGATCGCGACCGCGAGAGCCCCCGCATCACGCGCAACCTCGAAAGCACGCACCGTCTCGGCCGTCTCGCCGCCGTGAGAGACGGCGATCACGACATCGTCCTTCGTGCGCAGTGATGCCGTGGTCAACGCCAGGTGCGGATCCGGCGAATGCGAAGCCGAACACCCGATGCGCACGAGCTTCTGCTGCAGATCCTGCGCGGTGAGTGACGATGCGGCCTGGCCGAGGATGTCGATATGACGTGCGGCGACGACGGCACGAGCAACACGATCGAGCGTCGGTCCGTCGAGGCCGAGCGCGGTCTTCTCGATCGCGTCGATCTCCTGCGCCGCGATCTTCGCCGCGACCACCGAAGGCTCGTCGTCCTGATCGATCGCGGTGTTGTCGAGGCTGAAGCGCGCCTGCTGCGCCTGGGCAAGGGTGACAGCGCGAGCGACGGCGACCCGCAGCTCGCGATAGCCGCTGAAGCCCAGCGACTGCGCGAAACGGGCGACCGTCGACAGCGAGGTCCTGCAGAGCTTGGCGAGGTCGTTGATGGCGAGGTCGACGACGAGGGTCGGGTCACCGAGGATCGTTTCGGCGACCCGCCCCTCGGCGGCACTCAGCCGGGGGACCGAACGGCGGATCAGCGCGAGAACGTCAGCGTCCACGGCGCCCATCGTCGTCAGCCGGCCTCGATGAGCTGTTCTGCCGCCCTGCCGAGCAGTCTCTCGCGGGCGACTTCGGCGCCGAGGCGGCTCGCGGCGCCGACCTCGACGGTCGGCAACGGCAGGGGGTGCCTGGCCGCGAGCCCCACGTTGACGACGGCCGCGGCGGGATCGAGGACGGCAGCCCGCTCGACGAGCGCCCGCTGGCCGGCATCCGCATCGGGACGATCGACGAGCACCACTGTCCTGCCGTTGGCGGCGACCGCGTCGGCGAGCGCACTCTGCTGCGCGTCCGCGCTGCTGCTCGCGACGTCGAGCCGCACCAGGAAGTCTCCGGCGGCGAGCGCCTCGGACACGAAGCCTGCGGCACTGTCGACGGCCAGCGAGGAACGCTGCCGCGCGTCCACGACGGCAAGGGCGGATGCTCCGACCAACGTCCCACCGGTGACGGCGATCGCGCGGTCGACGACGGCCGCGGCATCGAAGTCGATCGGCTCGGCGGAGAGTTCGGATGCAGCGGCACGGCGCAGGGACGCGAGCGCAGCCACTCGCGCGGCAGCCTCTTCGACCCGCTCCCGCGAGAGCGAGCCGTCGCGGAGCGCGGCGACGATTCCGTCCCGGGCGGCGAGGAAGTCACGGCGATCCTGGTCGGGCAGCGCGGCCGCACCGGGGTTCGTCGGATTGCCGATGCAGAGCAGGTCGGCGCCCGCGGCGAGCGCCTGTGCCGCTCCGCCGCCGATCCCCACGGTCTCGCGAATGGCAGCCATGTCCAGCGCATCGGTGATGATGACGCCCTGGAAGCCCCACTCCCGGAGCATCCCGAGCACACGGGGGTTGAGAGTCGCCGGCGCCTCGCCCCATGCGGGGACGATGATGTGCGCGGTCATGACGGCATCGACGCCGGCGTCCACCGCCGCGCGGAACGGCTCGAGGTGCACCCGTTCGAACTCGTCGATGTCGAGGGCGATCTCCGGCAGCGCATGGTGGGAATCGAGGTGGGTGTCGCCGTGGCCGGGGAAATGCTTGACGCACGCGGCGACCGCACCGTCCTGGATGCCGTCGACCTGAGCCACGACGTGGCGCGAGACGAGGTGCTCGTCGGAACCGAAGGAGCGCACGCCGATGACCGGATTGCGCGGGTCGGTGTTGACATCGGCGACGGGCCCGAGGATGACGTTGCCGCCGATGGCGCGCACACGTCGGGCGAGTTCCGCCCCGGTCGCCTCGGTGGCGATGAGGTCGTCGAGTGCGCCGAGCTGCGCGGCTCCGGGGAGCGTCGAGCCGGTCGCGGACTCGAGCCGGGTGACGCTGCCGCCCTCCTCGTCGATGCCGATCAGAGCATCCGGATTCGCCTCCTGGATCGACGCGCTCAGCGCGGACAGGCCATCACTGATGTTCTGTCCGAAGTAGACGACGCCGGCGAGCCCGTCGCGGAGCTCGGAGAGCAGCCACGGCGGCGCCTCCGTTCCGAGGAAGCCCGGCCAGAGCACGCCGTTGGCGAGGCGGGCGAGATCGTCGCTCATCCCTTCACCGCGCCGGCGACCATGCCGCTGGACAGGCGGCGCTGAACGATGACGAAGAAGATCATCACCGGAATCGTGATGATGGTGGATGCCGCCATGATGCTGCCCCAGTCGTTGGAGTGCAGTCCGAAGAACGACTTCAGACCGATCGCCACAGTGTACTGATCCGCTGCGCCGCCCAGCATCGTCATTGCGAAGATGAACTCGTTCCACGCCGTGATGAAGCTGAAAACGCTCGTCGCGACGAGCCCCGGCATCACGAGCGGCAGCAGGATCGAACGGAACATCCGCCACCAGCTCGCGCCGTCGATGTACGCGGCTTCCTCAAGTTCGACCGGAACCGCCTGCACGAATCCGCGCAGCATCCAGATCCCGAAGGCGAGCGAGAGTGCGATGTACACGATGATCAGTCCGAGGATGCTGTTGAGCAGTCCGAGGCTCTTCACCTGCAGGAACAGCGGGATGACGAGTGCCTCCAGCGGAACCATCTGCACGATGAGGATCAGCATCAGCACCGTGGTGCGCAGCTTGAACCGGAACCGGGCGACGGCCACCGCCGCGAGCAGGCAGACGAGCGCGCTGACGAGGACAGTGGCGAGCGCGACGATGGCGGAGTTGCGCAGGAAGGTGCCGAACCCGCCCTCGGTGAGCACGAACGCGAAGTTGTCGAAGGTGAACTCCTGAGGCAGGAACGTCTGTCCGCCGCTCGACGCCTTCTTGTCGAAAGCGCTGGCGACCATCCAGTACACCGGGAAGAGCGTGAAGATCAGGACGGCCGCGATGGCGACACCGATTCCGATCCGCGACAGGAGTGGACGTCGGGTGCTCACAGTTCGTCCTCCTTCATCAGGGAGCGGATGTACACGATGGTGATCACGATCAGCACGAGGGTCAGCAGCACGGCGAGCGCAGCGCCGAAGCCGTAACGGTTCTGGCCGAACGACTCGACGTAGGACCAGACGCCGAGATTGAGCACGGTCCGGTTGGAGCCGGCGCCGCCCGGCATCAAGTACACCTGCGCGAAGACCTTGAAGTCCCAGATGGTCGACAGGATGATGACGACCGAGAACACCGGCTTCAGCGTGGGGAAGATGATCTTCCAGAAGCGCCGCCAGGCGCCGGCGCCGTCGAGAGCCGCCGCTTCGAGCATCTCCTTCGAGACGCCGAGGAGGCCGGCGAGCACCGTGATCGCCACGAACGGGAACCCGTGATGGACGACGTTGAGCAGCACGATCGCGTAGAAGGACCACTGGTTCGTGAACCAGTTCACCGATCCGTCGATGAGACCGAGATCCTGCAGAACGGAGTTGAAGATGCCCCGGTCGGCATCGAAGATGAAGGTCCAGACGTAGGTGCCGGTCACGGCGGGCATCGCCCACGCGACCATGATGCAACTCGAGACGATGGTGCGCCACACGATGCCGAGTCGGGCGAGGAGCAGGGCGACGAGGGTTCCGACCGTGACCGTCACGAAGACCGCGACGGCCGCGAATCCGACGGTGTTCGGGAGGACGACGCTCCACAGCGTCGAGTCGGTGAGCGCCTCGATGTAGTTGCCGAGGCCGATCCAGTTGTTCTCGCCGGTGTTGATCTCGCGCAACCCGTAGTCCTGCAGCGAATACAGGACCACCTGCACGAGCGGCCAGAGCATGAGCACCGCGAGGATGACCAATCCGGGTGCGAGCAGGAGCCAGGGACGGGCCTTCGCCAAGGGGAACCCGCGGCGGGCGCGGCCGCCGGCCGTGGAAACGGATGACTCCGCTTCCACGGCCGGCAGCTGTGTCTGCACCATCGACATCGTCGGGTACCTACTACTGGTTGAGCAGTTCGGTCATCTCAGCGGCGGCATCCTTCGTCGCGGTCGCGACGTCCTTCTGCCCGCTGAGAATCGCCTGGATCATCGCGTTGGTGGTCTTCTTCGCCTGCACGGCACCGAAGTTCGGTGTGACCGGGACGGATGCTCCGCCCTCGACCATCTGCTTCGCGAACGGAGCGACGAGCGGGTCGGTCGAGGCCAGCGCCTCTTCCATCGCGGACTGGACGCCCGGGAAGTATCCGGTCTCGGCCGCCCACTGCTCCGCGAACTCACCGGTCGTCATCAGGTTGACGAACTCCCAGGCGAGATCGGCGTTCTCCGTGGTGTTGAAGATCGAGAGGTGCGATCCGCCGAGGACCGACGGCGAGATGCCCTCGTCTTCGCCGGGGATGACAGCGGCGCCCAGCTTGCCCTCGAGCTCCGGGTTCGCCTCGACCAGCGCCTTCGGCGTCCACGATCCGGAGAGCATCATGGCGACGTTGCCCTGGGTGAAGGCGTCGCGCAGATCCGTCTCCTTCCAGGTGGTCGCACCGGCGGAGGAGAAGCCGTGCTTCAGCGCGAGATCGGTGTAGAACTCGATGCCCGCCTGCGACTCCTTGCTGTCGAGCTCACTCGTCCAGGTGTCGCCCTTGAGCGTTGCGATCTCGCCGCCGGCACCCCAGACCCAGGGGTACACGTCGAACTCCGCGTCACCCGGAACGGGGAACGGGAGCATCTCGGGCTTCGCCGCCTTGATGACCTCGCCGGCCGCGATGATGTCGTCCCAGCTCTCCGGAGCCTTGAGCCCGAGCTCCTCGAACACGTCGGTGCGGTAGACGATCGAGCGGACCCCCGCGTACCACGGCATGCCGTAGAGCTCGCCGTCGTAGGTCCCGGCGACCTCGAGACCCTCGACCAGATCATCGCGGAGCCCCTTCTCACCGTCGACGTACTCACCGATCGCCTCGAGCGCACCGGCATCGGCGAACTCAGCCGTCCAGGTGGTGCCGGTCTCGGCGACATCGGGCGTGGTGCCACCGGCGATCGCCGTCACGAAACGGTCATGGGCATCTGCCCACTGCACCTCTTCGATGGTGACCTTCGCTCCGGTCTTCTCTTCGAATGCCGCGGACACCGCGTCGTAGAAGGCGGTCGAGTCGGGGTTGGTGCCCTTCATGATCCAGACGGTGAGCTCCTTGCCCTCGCCGTCGGTGCCGCCGCCGTCGGCAGGCGCGGTCCCGCCAGCGCAGGCCGCGAGGCCGAGGCTGACAACGGCGCCGAGCGCCAGGGCCGGAAGTATGCGCTTGTGCATCAGGGATCTCCTCTTTGAAACGTCCTGGGCGGCATCGGGTGCGCACCCTGGGGATAAGTATTCACGACTAACTAATTGCCTGCAAGTTTTTCTCAGAATGTGGCCGGACTGTGACAAGAACTTCCGTCGTAGGCTCGCGGCATGCCTCGTAGGGGAAACGGCGATGACCGCGCAACGCTGGCACGTCATGCGCACCACCCGTCACCGGGTCCGCTGTCCGCCGTCCTCAAGCTTCTCGGCATCTCACTCGGCGTGATCCTCGTCTCGGCCGTCGCCGTCTCGGCGTTCGTCGTCACCGACATCCTGGGGCGGGTCGGGGACGGTGCGGTGGCTCTGGAAGATGCTCCGGATGTCGCGCCGCCGTCGCTCGGCGCCTACCCGAGCGACAAGGCGTTCAGCATCCTCGTCATCGGGACCGACGAGTGCGGCGAACGCGCCACCGCACTGCTCGGCGCCCGCTGCGCGGAGGCCGATGGGGGCAGCCGGAACGACGTGAATCTCCTCGTGCACGTCTCGGCGGCGCCGAGGAACGTGACGGTCGTCTCATTCCCCCGTGACCTCATGGTCCCGGTGCCGGACTGCACGCGCGTAAACGGTTCCGAGGCATCAGGCATGTCAAAGGCGCCGTTGAACTCCGTGTTCGATCATGCCGGCATCTCCTGCGTGGTCAAGGCGGTCAGCGATCTCGCCGACATCCCGATCGAGTTCGCCGCGAAGATCGGGTTCGACGGTGTGATGGCGGTCACCGAGGCGATCGGCGGTGTCGAGGTCTGCATCGCCGGCGACGGCATTCGAGACGAGCAGGCCGGCATCGACCTCCCGCCGGGCACCCACACGATCTCCGGGCCGGACGCCTTGGCGTTCATCCGCACGCGGCACGGCGTCGGCGACGAGAGCGACCTCGCGCGCATCTCGAATCAGCAGCAGTACATGTCACGGCTGGCGAAGAAGGTGCTGAGCGCCGAGACCCTGACCGATGTGCCGAAGGTGCTGCGCCTGGCGAATGCGATCGCCGACAACATCGTCCCCAGCGAGGAGCTGCAGAATCCGCTGCGGCTCGCCGAGCTCGGTCTCGCGTTGAACGATGTGCCGTTCAGCGACTTCGTGTTCGTGCAGTACCCGAACGTCGATGACCCCGACAATCCCGGCATCAAAGTCGCTCCGAACTGGGAGGCGGCAGACGAGCTCTGGGCCGCGGTGAAGGCAGGGCAGCCGCTGCAGCTCACCGGCGACGTCGCGACGCACGAAGGCGTCGAGCTGGTGCCACCGACGGCGCCCGCTGAACCTGCACCGACCTCGACGGATGCACCTGCGGTTCGGGCTACCCTGCCGCCCGAGATCTCCGGGCAATCCCTCGAGCAGGAGACGTGCTCGGTCGGCAACCAGCGGTGACCTCAGGTCAGACCCCGTTCCAGCCGCGCACGCGGTGCACCGACGCCGTCTTCGGATACGAGCCGGCCGGTGCCGCCACTTCGAAGAGGTCGATGAGCAGGAACAACGGGTAGTCCGGCGCCTGCGGGACGCGGCGGACCACGACGCCTTCGCAGCCGATCACGGTCTCATCGCCACCCCAGATCACCGTCCAGGTGTGGGATCGGGACGCGTCGAAGGGAAGCGGAACCTCGGCCATGTCGGTGTCGAGGCGCGGGTCGGAGTGCGCCTTCACGCCGGACCGTGCCACGCTGCGGTGCGAGCCGATCGCTTCGGCGTCGATCTCGAACACGCAGATCTCGCCGGCGGCATCCGCCCGCTCGTGCTCGGTGCCCACCAGCCAGGCGGCGAGCATGCATCCGCCATCGCGGCTGGCGCTCACCGTGATGTCGACGCGGCCCGAGCTCGGCGCCCACAGCAGCTGCGTAGGTGTGACCGTACGGACCGCCAGCCCGTCCGGGCGGTGACGGTGCGTTCCGTCCGATGAGCCGAGTGATCCGGAATGCACGCCGGTCTGCAGGTTCGACACCCGCAGAGGAGCGTCCTCCGGGCGCCAGTCCAGCTGATCGGCATCGATCCGCAGACGCAGTCCGTCGCCTGCTGTCTCGAACCTCGCAGCAGAGCGGTCCGGAGTGCTCCAGTGCGGCAGGTAGTGCGCGACCCACAGGTCGGAGCGGGGACCGTCGACGAAATCGTCCTCGACGTCAGGGCGACGGGTCGGGGCATCGGGGAGGGCTTCGATCACGCTGGCAACCGTACCGGCCGTCACGGACACCGGACGCGGCACAGGCCCCGCATCTCGACGCAGGCAGCGCGTAGTCTCGTCTCATGGGCAGGATGCGATCGAAGGACACCGAGCATCCCGAAGCCCGTCTCGACCACGGCGGCATCGCCCGCATCATTCCGTCCGAGTTCACCAGCGGCTTCGAGCTCATCGTCGACGGAACCCCGCAGTCGCACGTCGACCTCGATGATCCGACGCATCTGCACTTCGAGTACATCGTGCGGATGGGCGCCGTCATCGATCAGCTCACTTCACCGGGTTCCGCGCTCACGGCGGTGCATCTGGGCGCGGGCGCGCTGACGATCCCGCGATACATCGATGCGACGCGACCGGGCTCGCGCCAGCAGGTCATCGAGCTGGAGGCGCCGCTGGCCCAACTCGTCCGCGAGCATCTGCCGTTGCCGAAGGGGGCCTCGATCCGCATCCGGATCGGCGACGCCCGAGAGGGCGTGCGTCGCCTGCCGCCGGCGCTGGCGGGCAGCTGCGACCTCGTGGTCTCCGACGTCTATTCCGGAGCGCAGACCCCGGCCCACCTGACCAGTATCGAGTTCTACCGCGAGCTCTCGACGCTGCTCGCCCCCGGCGGCGTGCTGCTCGTCAACGTCGCCGACGGACCAGGGCTCGCGTTCGCCCGCAAGCAGGTGGCGACGATCGCCGACGTGCTGCCCGAGATAGGGATCCTCGCCGACACGCAGGTGCTCAAGGGGCGCCGATTCGGGAACCTCGTCGTGGCGGCATCCGCCACTGCACTGCCCACCGAGTGGCTGCCGCGAATCCTCGCCGCCGGCCCCCATCCGGCCAAGCTCGCGCAGGGCGCCGAGGTGAAGGCTTTCGTGCAGGGCGCGCGCATCGTCACGGACGCGGATGCGGTGGCATCCCCTCGACCCGACGCCTCACTGTTCCTGCGCTGAGCCCTTCTTCAGCCCTGATCGCCGAGATCCATGACGGGTCCGCGGCTTCCAGGCGTGCCGCCCCTGGCCTGCCCGGATAGACAGGCAGACTGGAACGGGGACGCACACGGAGGGAGTGACATGAGTTTGATCCAGGGATACCACCAGGAGACGCTGCGTGAGCTGGTCGACCTCGACGCCTGCGCTGCGCGACTCTCGGAGATCGAGGCGCAGCGGAGCCTCCCGGCCCTTCTGGAACGGGTCTGGCTGCTGAAGGTACTGGGCCGGTTGGATGAGTCGCTGACGCTGGCCGACGAGGCCGTGCGTCAGGCACGCATGGCGGGCACCCGCAAGGACGTGCTGCGCGCGAGGGTTCTCCACGCGACGATCCTGCAATACCGCGGCGCGCACGCCGCTGCGGAACAGGAACTCGCCACCTGCGCCGCCGAGGCCGAGGGACAGCGCTGGCTGTCGATCGCCGCCTTCGCACACCAGCACCACGGCAAGAACGCCTATGACGCCGGCGACTACGAAGAGGCTCGAGAGAGCTTCAAACGTTCGCTGTTCCTCCGGCGGGAGTCCGGTGCCGACGACAGCGAACTGGAGACGGCGCTGCTCGCGATCGAGGCCGCCGAACGTCGACGGCCCGCTCAACTCGTCGGCTGAGCCGTCGATCGGCCCGAGTGTCGGCCGTATGGCTTAGCCTGAGCGCATGGCCGATCTTGACCGTGTGCGCATCTGGGGCGAGGCGCTGATCAGGGTTCACCTCGACGAGTCCTGGTCGTTCGGCTTCGACCACGCCAAGCGCCGCGCCGGACAGTGCGACTACAGCCGCAACCGGATCACGGTCTCGCGATATCTGGCGGCACGCTTCGAGGATGACGAGATCCATCAGGTCCTGCTGCATGAAGTGGCGCATGCCCTCGCCGGGCACGCCGCCGCGCACGGACCGGCCTGGAAGCGCGTCGCCAACGAACTCGGCTACGTCGGCGGCACCACTCATCACGGTGAGACCGCGGTCGAGCTCGCCCCGTGGGTCGGCCGCTGCCCCGAGGGCCACGTCACCTATCGGCACCGTCGTCCGAGCAGACCGACCTCATGCGCGCGCTGCTCGCGTACCTTCGATGCGCGCTTCCAGTTCGATTGGACTCGGCGCGAGATCAGCTCCGACACCCGACTCGCCGCGCAGATGCCGCGCTGACGTTCCCCCTGCTACTCCGCGCTGGTCCTGCGACGACGGAGCAGCGCCGTCACGGCCCGCCAGCCGACGATGAAGACGCCGAGGGTCAGCGTCGCGACGATGATGAACGGCACCTCGGCTGTGTCTCCGCTGACGACGCGGAGCAGCATCCCTCCGGCGACGGTGACGATCCAGACGACCACGCCCCAGAGGAGCGACCACGGCTGCCGCGGCCGCGCCGGAAGGAGCGCGGCGACCGCGTGTCCGACCAGGAGCGCCACCAGGAACGGCCAGGCCGTGAGGAGGAATCCTGCCGGATCCTCGGAATGCGACGCACGGCCGATCACGGCGAAGATGAGCACCAGTACGGCGTCGAGGATCAGGGCGGGAACGTACCTCATGTGTCGACCCTACGTCGCGGGGGCATGGGCACGCGTGGGCTGGCTGGCGGTTCGGCGATCCCGCCGCCCGAGATCAGGACATCACCCCGAGATCAGGAGGATTCCGCCGAAATCTTCCTGATCTCGGTCGCGTCTCCTGATCTGGGGCCGCGGTTCACCTGAAACGAACGAAACGGCCATCCTCCAGCATCGGCACCAGGTCGGTCGCGTCCAGCGCGGCCGCCTGTTCGGCCGTCGACGGCGCGAGTCCGGATGCTTCGATCTTCGCCGTCGCGGGTATACCACCGGCGATCTCGCGCCCCGAGCCGCTCGCGCCGAGCAGATGACGCAGGGCACCGGACAGCGCTCGGAAGCCCTCGGCGGCGACCGCCGCCTCCGGTGAGGTGTGGTCGATGCCGAGGTCGGTCAGTGCGGCGACGATCGCGCCGGCGCCGAGATGATCCTCCACAGCGAACCGCATCAGCCCCTCAGCATCCAGCTCGCCCGCGGCGATGACGGCGACCGACGTTCGCTCTCCCGTCCGCTCCTGCACGGTCTGCACCGCCCGGGCGACGGCGGCGGCATTGCGAATACCGCCGACGAGAACCGTCGGTGCGGACGCTACGGAAGCCACGGCCGCGCCGTTCCGCGACCAGCGCACAGCGTCCGCGAGGACGACCTCGGTGCCGGATGCCACGGCATCCACCACCGTCGAGGAGAAGCGAAGCACGTCGACGACCACGACGACATCCGCCGTGGCGAGGCGTTCGAGACCTGCGACGCCCCACTCGAGACGGACCTGATAGGTGGACTGATCGAACGGCGAAGGCATCCGTCCAGCCTATTCGCCGGTGGCGCAGGCATCCCGAGATCAGGAGAGTGCCCCGAGATCAGGAGGAATTGCCTGAAACTCTCCTGATCTCGGGCGTTGCTCCTGATCTCGGACGGCCCTCCGCGAGAACTGGATCCGGCTCAGTCCGCGGCGAGCGCCTCCACCGGCGCGACCCGCGTGGCGAGCCGGGTCGGGGTCGCCGCGGCCACCAGGGTGAGCAACGCGGTCGCCAGCACGATGATGACGACGGGCAGCCACGGCACCTGCGGGGCGACGAGCCCGGCTGGGTTCATATCCGGCGGCGTCGGAACGGATCCGAGCAGCGATTGCGCGGCGATCCATCCGTATGCGACGCCGAGCACGAGGCCGGTGAGCGTCGCCGCGACCGTGATGTGCGTCGCTTCGAGAAGCACCATCGCGCGCACCTGCCCGTTGGACAGACCGATCGAGCGCAGCAATCCCAGCTCCCGCCGACGCTGCACGACACCGATCGTGAGCAGGTTGACCAGGCCGACGGCGGCGATCACCGCGGAGATCGCGACCAGCACCATCATGATCGCGGCGAAGGCGTCCATCGGCGCGAAGAACTCCGCCGGGACGTCCCCCTCCACCTGGCTGATCATCAACTGCTTGGCAGATTCCATCGCGACAGCGAACATCGTCACCAGGGTCACGCCCATGACCACGCCGATCGCCATCCGCGAGGATCGCTCCGGGTAGCGCAGAGCGTTCTCGGCGGCGAGTCGGGCGGTCGCGCTCGAACCGAGCATCCGCCCGACCAGGCGCAGTACTGGCGGCATGAACAGCACCGCCCCGAGCGCGAGCCCGGTGAACGAGAGAATGCCGCCGACGAAGGCGACGACCACGCCGAGTGGGGTGACGAGTCCGACCACCACGCCGGCAGCGAGGAGCGCGGCACCCGCGATGAGCAGCACCCAGGCACCCACGTGCCGACCCGCTCGACCGGAGACGTCATCATGAGAACGCTCGACCGAACCGCCGAGCGCCTGCAGCGGCGTCACGGACAGGACCCGCCGCGAACCCGCCCAGGCCGCAGCCCAGGTAGTGAGGGCGACGCCGATCGCGGGCAGTGCGATCAGGGGCTGGATCACCGAGAATCCGCTCGGCGCATTGTCGAGCAGCTGCGCCCCGATCTGCACACCGATGACGGCCAGCACGAGGCCGGCGAGCAGACCCAGGGCTGCGCCGATCACGCCGACGATGAATCCCTGCCGGCCGACCTCGGCGCGCTGCGCGCGCGCGGTCGCACCGATCAGGCGCATGAGCGCGATCTGCCGCGTGCGTCCGGCGATGATCGTCGCGAACGTGTTCGCCGTGACGATCGCCGCGACGTACATCGCGACCCCGGTGAGCAGAACCGAAAGCAGGGCGACCACGAAGGCGAGCGTGCCGCTGTCGCCGATGTACGGATCGGCCTGGAGGACGACGCCGATGTACGCGGTGACATCGACGAGCACGACGCCGAATCCCGCGGACAGTGCAGCGACGAGGATGCTCGCCCCCATGCCGCGGTCGCGGAGCCAGCCGAACCCGGCGGTGCGCGATGCGCGCTCCGGAACAGTGGCTGCGGCGACCGCGGTCATGCCGCCACCTCGGCGGCGAGCATGTACGCCGAGATCTCCTCGGCGCTCTGACGCGGGTGGTCGGCCACGATCCGGCCGTCTCCGAGGAACAGCACGCGATCGGCGTGGCTGGCGGCGATCGCGTCATGCGTGACCATCGCGATCGACTGGCCGTGATCACGGCTGGCTGTCGCGAGGAGCCGCAGCACCTCGCGCCCGGTCTTCGAATCGAGGTTGCCGGTCGGCTCGTCCGCGAAGACGAGGTCCGGCGAGGTGGCCAGCGCCCTGGCGATCGCCACGCGCTGCTGCTGACCGCCGGAGAGCTGGTGCGGGCGGTGCCGCAGCCGCGATCCGAGCCCGAGGGTCTCGATGAGGCCGTCGATGCGGGCCCGTTCGATCGCGCTCGGGCGGCGTCCGTCGAGCTCGAAGGGCAGCATGATGTTGCCCAGTGCGTCGAGGGTCGGCACCAGGTTGAACGCCTGGAAGATGAAGCCGACGCGACGGCGGCGCAGGATCGTCAGATCGAGGTCTCCGAGGCCGGTGATCTCGGTGTCGCCGATCCATGCCCGCCCCTCGGTCGGGCTGTCCAGGCCCGCCATGATGTGCATGAGGGTGGATTTGCCGGAGCCGGACGGGCCCATGATCGCGGTGAACTGGCCGCGGCGGATGCCGACGCTCACGCCGTCGAGGGCGTGCACGGTGCCTTCGCCCGTGCCGTAGGTCTTCTTCAGGTGCTGGACGCGGGCGGCGAGCCCCAGGTCGGTGGTCGTGATCTCCATGCTTTCGACGGTACGGAGAGCGGATGCTCCGACGCGTCGCCCGTGCGGAGCATCCGCGTACATCGGAAGGATGATCCTCTCGGGCCGCTATTCTCGGCAGCGGGGAACCATCGACCGCCCCGAGGACGAAAGGATCCTGTCGTGCCCGCTGTCGTCCTGATCGGCTTCGCCGCCGTCGTGCTGTGGTCGCTGGTGTCGCATCGCTTCGAGCGGTGGGGGGTCGCCGGTCCCGCCGGTCTCCTCGTGCTCGGCGCGATCGCCGTGATCTGGGATGTGGAGGCGTTCGCGACGGCCATCGATGCACCGCCGACCGAGAAGATCGTCGAGGTGATTCTCGCGGTGCTGCTCTTCGTCGACGCGATCGAGGTCAAGGGCGGCCTCTTCGGCAACGAGGGCCGAGTGACCCTGCGGCTCGTGCTCATCGCACTGCCGATGTCGCTCGTGCTCGGGGCGGCGGCCTCCTGGCTGCTGGTCCCGGAGACGGCACCGTTCCTGATGATCGTGATCGCCTGCGTCATCCTCCCCACCGACTTCGCACCCGCCGCCGAGATTCTGCGGGTGCGTTACATTCCCGACCGCGTACGACAGATCCTCAACGTCGAGAGCGGCTACAACGACGGAATCGTCTCGCCGCTGTTCGCGATGATGCTGCCGCTCGCGACGATCTGGGCCGAGATCGTGAGCAATGCCGGGAAGGACCTCTCCGATGCCGAGATCGACAAGCGCTCGGATCAGGTGGGCGAGGCGATCATCGGTGCCGTTCCGGCGACGCTGGTCGCCATCCTCCTCGGCGTGGTCCTGGGCTTCGTCTGCGGAACGCTGGTGCGACTGTGCCGTCGGCATGATCTGGTCTCCGATGCCGGTGTGCGCGGCGTGATGCTGCTGATCCCGCTGATCGCCTACGGAATCGCGACCCTCCCCGCCCTCGGGGCCAACGGCTTCGTCGCCGCATTCGTCGCCGGCATCGCTTACCGGATGGCCCGCACCCGTGGCGAGGAGGAACGTGCTGTCGCGCACGACGAACTCGTCCTCGTCGAGGAGACCGGCACGCTCGCGGCGAACTTCGTCTGGTTCATCCTCGGCGGCGCTGCACTGCTCGCGTTCTCGGCGGGAGTGGGCTGGGACGTGGTCCTGCTGGCGCTGCTCGCGTTGACCGTGCTGCGGATCGTCCCGGTGTATCTGTCGCTGATGGGCAGTTCCGTCGCGCCGCGCGAGCGGTTGCTCATCGGTGCACTCGGACCGCGCGGCACCGCATCGATCGTGTTCGGCCTGCTCGCTTACAACGCGCTGCCCGACGAGCAGGGAGAACTCGTACTGGTGGTGATGGTCGTCACCGTCGTCGGCAGCATCGTCCTGCACGGACTCGCCGCGCCGCTGCTCCTGCGTCGGATGAGTCCGGCGGGACGCGCGAACCTCCGCTGACGCCACCCTCTTCGCAACGCAGCGCGGCGGATGACACACTGACGTCATGCCTCAAGACGGACTCGACCCCCGCCAGACCCGACGCATGCCGGAGACGCTCGACGAGTTCCAGCGCGCCGAGGGGCACCCGCACTTCCGCGTCGACGTGGAGCGCATCCGATTCTCGCCCTTCTACTCACGGCTCTCCGCGGTCACCCAGGTGATCTCGCAGACCGGCGCCGGGCTCGCCGTGCACAACAGGCTCACCCATTCGATCAAGGTCGCGGCCGTGGCACGGGCGATCGCGACGCACCTGTCGACGCGCACCGACGAGGCGAGCCGGATCGTCGCCGAGCTCGGCGGCGCGCATCCGGTCGTGGTCCAGGCCGCCGCAGCAGCGCACGACCTCGGTCATCCCCCGTTCGGGCACCTGGGTGAGCACACTCTCGACCGCCTGGCGCGCGCCCGGTTCGGGCTGACCGAGGGATTCGAGGGGAACGCGCAGACCTACCGCATCCTCACCCGCCTCGACGAGCACGATCGCCCGGGCGTCGGACTCAATCTCACCGCGGCGGTGCGCGCCGCCGTGCTGAAGTACCCCTGGCGGCGCGGCCTCGGCGGAATCCGCCGCGGCGGCACGAGCAAGTTCAACTACTACGCGGTCGACGAGCAGGACGCACGTCAGGCGCTCGCCGCCTATCCCCTGATCGGCGAGGGACAGCAGACGGCCGAGTGCTCCATCATGGACATCTCCGACGACATCGCCTACTCGCTGCACGATCTCGAGGACTTCTATCGCGCCGGCCTACTGACCCCCACGACGCTTTCCACCGAGTTCCGGGCTTGGCACCGCGACCTCACCCGGCTCCGCGACGCCGACCAGGAGGTCCTCGCCGCCGACACCAGGACTCCGGGGCACTCGCTCGAACTGCTCTGGCGTCGACTCTGCAGCAAGGACGGCTGGATCGCGGATGCGGATGCCTTCGGCGAAGCCGTGGCGAAGGTCGGCGCCGAGGTGATCGACGGGCTCCTCGCGGAACCGTTCGATGGCTCCCTCTCCAGCGAGCGCTCCCTCGCGAGATTCACGACGGCATGGATCGCGCGCCTGCAGTCGTCGATCGAAGTGCACCGGAACCCCGACACCCGCTCGGGACACGTCAGCCTGAACCGGCAGGCCTGGCACGAGGTCGCAGTGCTCAAATTCCTGCACGAGCGGTTCATCCTCGAACGCCCGGATCTCACCGTCTACCAGCGGGGGCAGGCCAGCGTCCTGGAACGGCTCGTCAGCGGCTTCGCCGCCTGGCTCGACGACCCCCTCGACGCCCGCCGCGCCCCGCGCCGACTGCTCGACCTCGTGCAGCTCGCCGCCGACGACTATCGCCGGTTGCGGAAAGATGCGCCGGAGCTTCTCGAGATGCACACCGCCACGGAACTCCATGCTCTCGCCCGTGGCCGCGGCATCATCGACTACGTCGCCTCGCTCACGGACGCCCAGGCCGTGTCGCTCGACGCGATGCTGGCGGGTCGGACCGAGCGTCTGTGGGATGCCGGTCAGGGGCTGTGACGCCCTCGGCCGCAGGCCGGCCGCTCAGTTCAGCCCGTGCTCGAACGCGAACACCACCAGCTGCACCCGATCACGCAGCGCCAGCTTGGCGAGGATCCTGCTGATGTGCGTCTTCACGGTCGCCTCGCTGAGGTACTCACGGGCAGCGATTTCGGCATTCGACAGACCCCGAGCCGCGAGCGCGAAGATCTCCCGTTCGCGGTCGGTCAGGTCGGCGTACTGAGGCGGAACCGGCTTCGGCGCCTCGGTGAAGTGCTGGAAGAGGTCGCGGGTGGCGGATGCCGCGATCACCGACGACCCCGAATGCACGGTGCGGATCGCGGCGAGCAGGAACTCCGGGTCGGCGTCCTTCAGCAGAAATCCGCTCGCCCCCTGACGGATCGCCCGCGCGGCGGCCTCGTCGAGGTCGAAGGTCGTGAGCATCACGATGCGAGGTGGATCGGGCTGGGAGAGGATCTCCGCCGTCGCGGTGAGCCCGTCCATCACCGGCATCCGGATATCCATCAGCACGACGTCGGGCCGGGTCTCCCGCACCACGTCGAGGGCCTGACGGCCATCTCCCGCTTCGCCGACGACATCGAGGTCGGGTTGGGAGGCGACGAGCATGCGGATGCCGGCACGGAACAGCGCCTGATCATCCACGAGAACGACCCTGATCATGCCCTGCCTCCGATGGGGAGCGTCGCCCGGACGACGAACTGTGCGCCCTGATGCTCAGCCTGCAGGTTACCGCCGACGAGTTGCGCGCGCTCGCGCATGCCGATGACGCCGTGCCCTCCCTGGCCGACGACCCGCTCGCCGGTCACGGTGTTGCGCACCTGGATGTCGACGCGATCAGGGAGCCAGGCGAGGTGCACGTCAACCGCGCCGTCGCCGTGCCGGATCGCGTTCGTGAGCGCCTCCTGCAGGATGCGATACACCGCGAGCTGGATCGCCGCCGGCGGCTCGCCCGGAGGCATCGGATCGACGGTGATGCGGGGCTCGACTCCGGCGTGCCGCACCTGCGCGAACAGCGTCTCGAGGTCGGCCAGCGTCGGCTGCGGGCCGTCGCCCTGGCGATGGCGGAGCTGGGTGAGCAGCATCCGGACATCGGAGAGCGCGCCCCGCGCGGTCTGCGCGATCGTGCCCAGCGCCTGCTGTGCCAGCTCGGGCTGCGCCGCGGCCGCGTAGCGCGCGCCGTCGGCTTGGGCGATCACGACCGCGAGTGAGTGCGCGACGATGTCGTGCATGTCCCGGGCGATCCGCACGCGTTCCTGCTCCTCCGCGGCGACGGCTTCGGCCTGGGCCTTGGCCACCTGCGTCTCCCGCCCCTTCACCACCACTCGCCACAGCAGTCCGGTCCCCCACGACATCACCATGGCGAGCACGAAGACCGAGCCGATCAGCGCCGCACTCGTCGCGACCCTCAGGGTGCTCGAGGCATCGGTCAGAAGTCCTGACCAGATCAACGCGAAGTAGATGCCGCCCAGCACTCCGCCGACGAGTGCCGAGACGCCGCCGATCCACAACACCCGCCTGCTTCCCCACGCCGATGTCGCGAACAGGACGAGGAGAATGGCGATGTTGTACGCAGACGGCGGGAGCCCAGCCCCCATCTGGATGACCGCCCCGATCCACGCGATTCCGAGGGCGAGCGCGGGCGAGAGGCGACTGATCGCGGCCGCACCCCAGAGGATCACGCCGACGACGACATAGATCGTGACGGCGATGGGACCGGAGTGGATCCAGACGCTCAGCTCATTCGTACCGGCAAGGAAGGACAGCGGCGCCGTCACGGCGAAGCCGACGACCGCGCCGACGATGTCGAGCACGAGCCAGGTACGGGAGACGGGGCGGATCACTCCCCTACGCTACGCGGCGCCCCGCGCTTCCCGCATCCGCCTCGAGATGTATCCCGCACCGACTCGTCAGACGCGGCAGAGGATCTCGCCGTGAGGCACGAGGTACCAGCCGTCTTCGGCATCCGCCCAGCGCTTCCACGCGTCGCTGATCGCCTGCAGATCCGTGGTGGTCGCGCGATCCTCCCGCACCAACTGCCTGGCCAACGCGGACTCGAGAATGCGGTCTGCCCACATCCCGCCCCACCATGCGCGTTCGGCCGGAGTCGCGTAGCACCAGGTCGACGCGGTGGCGCGGACATCCGTGAAACCCGCCTGCCCCGCCCAGGACAGCAGCTGCCGACCGGCGTCGGGCTCTCCGCCGTTCGCCCGTGCCGCAGCGCGATAGAGCTCGAGCCACCGATCCAGCTCCGGAAGCAGCGGGAACCAGATGAAGCCCGCATAGTCGGCGTCGCGCGCGGCGACGATGCCACCGGGCACCGTGACACGGCGCATCTCACGCAACGCCTGCACCGGGTCAGCGACGTGCTGCAGCACCTGATGCGCGTGCACGACGTCGAAGCTGTCATCGGCGAAGCTCAGGGCGTGCACGTCCTCGACGGAGAAGTCGACGTTCGTCACCCCACGGCTCGCGGCGAGTTCGCGCGACAGCGACAGCGCCGCCTCATCGATCTCCGTCGCGGTGACCCGATCGACGACGCTGGCGAAGTCCATCGTGATCGTGCCCGGTCCCGCTCCGACGTCGAGAAGTCGCGTCGAGGCGCCGAGGTGGGGCCGGAGGTATTCCGCCGAGTTCGCGATGTTCCTGGTGTTGTGCGAACGGAGGACGGATTCGTGATGTCCGTGCGTGTACGAGGCCATGCGTGCCATTCTGGCAGGCCGATCAGCGGCGATCGGTCGGCGGTCAGTGCAGGTCGGCGACGGCCCGACGGATGCTGTCGCGATCGGGCTTGCCGGACGGGAGCGTCGCCAACTCGTCCACGAGGATGAGCCGCGCGGGTCTGGCGTGCTTGCCGAGCTCGACAGCCACCACCTCGCGGGCATGGGCCAACTGCTCGGACTCGCTGCGGCGGAGCGCCTCACCGCGGGCGGCGACGATGACGGATGCCTCTCCCCAGCGTGCGTCCTCCACCCCGACGACCACCGCCTGATGCAGCCCTGGCACCAGGCGCACGATGCGCTCGACGCGGTCGAGTGAGATGTTGATGCCGCCCGAGACGATGACGTTGTCGGCCCTGCCGTGCACCCGCACAATGCCGTCCTCGTCGACGAGCCCGAGATCGCCGGTGCGGTACCAGCGGATGCCGTGCCGGTCGCGCACGAACGTTCGCGCCGTCAACTCTGCATCGCCGAGATAGCCGTCGGCGAGCATCGGGCCGGCGAGGTGCAGCTCGCCATCGACGGCGTGCACAGCGACCGTGTCGAGCGGCACGCCGTCGTAGACGCACCCGCCGCTCGTCTCGGTCGATCCGTAGGTGCGCACGAGCGGAGCACCGAGATCAGCGGCCCGCTCCCGCAGTGGCTCGGGCAGCGCCTGGCCGCCGACGAGGATCGCCCGGTACGCCCGCAGTGCCGCACGTACCCCTGGTTCGTCAGCCGCATCGAGGAGCGTGGCGAGCTGCGCCGGCACGAGAGCGGTGAACAGCGCTTCGTCGCCCCGGCGCACCATCGACAGCGTCGCCTCTGCGAACGAGCTGGGAGAGAACCGCCCCTCCGGCGCGACGGGCTCGGTACCGGCGAGCGCCGAGCGCACCAGCACCTGGAGCCCGGCGACGTAACCCACCGGGAGAGCCAGCAACCAGCGCCCGCTGCCGATCCGAGCCGCGGTCGCCTCTGCGCTCGCCCGCAGCGCTTCGCCGCTCAGTGACACCCTCTTCGGGACGCCGCTGGATCCGGAGGTCGCGATGACCGCCGCTGTGCCGTCCGGCACCCGCTCCGGCGCGCCGGCGAGCATTCCGAATCCGAGCGCCGGCCCGCCGTCGAGGGCGTGGCGCAAAGCGGCGAGGACTTCGACGGGGTCGTCGGCATCCGTCGGAATCAGCGAGACCATCCGTCACTCCCCCGCAGGCATGATCTGCTCTCCACAGTTCTGGTCGGGAGCGGGTCGTGCGCGATCGATGACATGACGGCCTAGTAGTGCCAGGGGAAGGAGGACCAGTCCGGGTCGCGCTTCTCGAGGAAGGAGTCGCGCCCCTCGACCGCCTCGTCGGTGCCGTATGCGAGGCGGGTGGCCTCACCGGCGAAGACCTGCTGGCCGACGAGACCGTCGTCGACGGCGTTGAAGGCGAACTTCAGCATGCGGATCGCGGTGGGCGATTTGGTGAGCACGGTGCGCGCCATCTTCAGCGCTTCACGCTCGAGTTCGGCGTGCGGGACGACGCGGTTCACAGCGCCTGCTTCATAGGCGCGCTGCGCCGAGTACTCCTCGGCGAGGAAGAACACCTCGCGCGCGAACTTCTGTCCGGTCTGGCGCGCCATGTACGCCGAGCCGTAGCCGGCGTCGAAGGATCCGACGTCGGCATCCGTCTGCTTGAACCGCGCCTCTTCGGCGCTCGCGATGGTCAGGTCGCAGACGACGTGCAGGGAGTGCCCGCCACCGGCGGCCCAGCCGGGAACGACAGCGATGACGACCTTGGGCATGAAGCGGATGAGGCGTTGCACCTCGAGGATGTGCAGGCGCCCTGCTCGCGCCGGGTTCTGCACAGCCGTCTCGTCGTCGGAGTACTTGTAGCCATCGCGTCCCCGGATGCGCTGATCGCCGCCGGAGCAGAACGCCCAGCCGCCGTCCTTCGGGCTCGGCCCGTTTCCGGTGAGGAGCACGGCGCCGATCTTCGGATCCTGGCGCGCGATGTCGAGTGCCCGGTAGAGCTCGTCGACGGTGTGCGGGCGGAAGGCGTTGCGCACCTCAGGGCGGTTGAACGCAATGCGGGCGACGCCACCGTCGTGCGAGACGTGCGCGGTGATGTCGGTGTACTCGGCGGCACTCTTTCCGTCGACACCGGGCGCGAGCACCCATTCGGCGGGATCGAACAGGTCGGAGACGAATGCGTTGGCCACGGGATCCAGCCTATTCCTCACCTCGCCCTCACCACGCAGGGAGCGCCGCCTCCCGGGAGAGGCGGCGCTTCCTGACGATGCGGATCACGCGCGGCGCGCACGCATGGTCTTGATCCAGCCGTCCACCGCATCCCACGCGGCGAACGCCACGAGGGCGAAGCCGGTGATGACGGTGAGGACTTCCATCGTGTCGCTCTCGACCCCGTTGCCGGTGAAGACGAAGCTCAGGAACTGCGGGTTGATCAGCTCGCCGCGCACGAGCAGCGTGACCGACCAGACGGCGAAGGCGACGGCCAGCAGGGTGTTGATCACCGCAGCGCCGACGGTCCACCGCCGCTTCGCGTACACGGCGACCGACAGCAGCGCCTCGGCCACGATCAGTGCAAAGAAGACGCTGATCCCCCACGGCCACAGTCCCGGGTTCAGCAGCGGAATGGGATCGCCGCCGGTCGGGAAGAACCCGATGAAGGCATCCCAGAACACCGCCCCGACCCCGATCGCGAGGAACACGAGTGACGCGATGGCGTCTGCCCGCCCTGCGCCGCTCGGCGTCGGTTCCGGCAGCTGGTCGACATCCCATTTCACCCCGGTGTCGGCGCCGGTGCGCTCGAGCACGAAGAAGACCAGCGTCACCCAGAAGCAGACGTGCACGATGACCGAGATGCCCACGCCGATCGCGGCGCCGATGATCTCGCCGACGGAGGCCCGGTCCAGCGCCTGCGCGAGCGCGACGCCGCCCATCGCGCAGATCGGCACGATGACCAGCAAGAGCTTCAGCAGGCGCCACCAGGTCAGGAAGTACTTCGGACCGATCAGGTGCAGCGGCTGATCGGCGTAGCCGGCGGCCAGGATGCCGGGGTCGCCGAGCTCGGTGAGGACGGCGCGCTCGGCATCCGTCCGGCTCTCGCCCTGCTCGACGCGCGCTTCGACGGCGTCGGAGATCGACGCCTCGAGTTCGGCGCGGACGTCGTCCTGAGCGGTCGGCGTCAGGCTCTTGACCGTGGCCGCGATGTAGCGCTCGGTCAGTGTGTTCGTGGACATCTCAGTTCTCCTCTGCGGTGAGGCCTGCGATCGCAGTGGTCAGCGATCGCCATTCGTCGGTGAGGGTGTCGGCGAGGCGCATGCCGGCATCCGAGGTGCGGTAGAACTTGCGAGGCCGCGCCTCGTCGGTGTTCCACTCGCTCGTGAGGTACTCCTGCTTCTCCAGACGGCGGAGCAGCGGGTAGAGCGTGTTGGCGTCGGTGGCGAAGCCGCGGCGCTCGAGATCTTCGAGCAGTCCGTAGCCGTACCCCGGGGCGCGCAGCAGTTGCAAGCACGCCAGCACGATCGTGCCGCGCCGCAGTTCCTGCAGGTGCGTATCGAGGATCTCGTTCATGTTCATCACATTACTGTGTGTCACACACTATTGTCAACGACACATTCCTGTGTGCTCTGACGACCGGCCGGGTTCCGGCCACGACCGCGCGGCAACGAGACCGCTAGCGTGGGTTTCATGTCAGTGGAGATCACACGCATCGACCCGTTCGACGACGCCGCGGTCGATGCCTGGTGGGATGCCTACGCCACGGCCGAACGCGCGGACCGCGGCCCCGCCGCGCCGCTGTGGAGTCGCGAGGAATCGCGCAGCGAACTGCAGCAGGACTCGACGGTGGTGGAGCGCCGCGCTTTCCTCCTGCGCTCCGACGGCCTCGTCGTCGGATCAGCAAGTCTGGCGCTGCCCCGCAAGGACAACACGCACATCGCGCACCTCGCGGTGTGCGTCCGCCCGGAACACCGACGCCGCGGTTTCGGCTCCACGGCGTTGGCGTTCCTCGAGGGCGAGGCGCTGAACGCCGAGCGCACCACCGCGCAGTCGGCGGCGTCGTGGCCGCACGAGCTCGGGCCCGAGGGAGCCGGCGCACCCGGCCGAGAGTTCGCTCGGCGGCATGGATACACGCTCGCGCTCGGCGATCTGCAGAGCCGCCTGCCTCTCCCGGTCGACCCCGCTCTCCTGGACCGCATCGAGGCAGACATCGCTGATGCGATCGCGGGTTACGAGATCCGCAGCTGGGTCGGCCGCGTGCCCGATGACGTCATCGAGGGCTGGGCGATCCTCGATGCATCGGTCGATACCGAAGCGCCGAGCGGCGATCTCGACATCGAGCCGGTCACGCCAGACGTCAGCAGCATCCGCGAGTCGGAAGAACTCATCGAACGACAGGGCCGTACATCCTTCGGCACGATCGCTCTGGCGGCAGACGGTTCAGCAGCGGCGTACACGCAGCTGGTCGTCTCCGGCGACGACGGCAACGCCTACCAGTGGGGCACCCTTGTTCGCGGCGCCGACCGCGGGCACCGGCTGGGCACGGCGGTGAAACTGGCGAACCTGCGGATGCTGCAGCACGAGGCACCGCAGGCCCGCGCCGTCTACACCTACAACGCCGAGTCGAACGCGCACATGCTGGCC
Organism: Microbacterium sp. LWH12-1.2; assembly: GCF_040675825.1. Classification (NCBI taxonomy): domain Bacteria; kingdom Bacillati; phylum Actinomycetota; class Actinomycetes; order Micrococcales; family Microbacteriaceae; genus Microbacterium; species Microbacterium sp. LWH12-1.2. Next base: position 3,808,954 of record NZ_JBEGIJ010000001.1, on the reverse strand, counting down.
GTGAACATCCTGCTCGGCTTCCGCCCGAGCGAGCGGATGGGCGAACTGCAGAAGCGCCTCCTCGGCTGACCAGGAGCATGGTTCATAACTCAGGAGAAATCTCCAGAAGGACCGCAGCGTCCCCGGCAACACGCCGTTCATCGCATCGCACGCCACCTCGAGCGGCGAATTCTCCTGAGTTATGAACCGGCGCGCGGGCGGCGCGGATGCCGCGTGACGGCGTCGACGGGGCACAATGGGCACATGCTCCCGACGACGCTCGCAGATCTCCTCGATTCGGCCAGGGTGGTCGCACTCCCGATGCACACGCGCTTCCGCGGCGTCGACACCAGGGAGGCGCTCCTGTTCGAAGGGCCGGAGGGATGGGCGGAATTCTCACCGTTCCTCGAGTACGGCGACGACGAGGCATCCGTCTGGCTGTCAGCCGCGATCGACTTCGCCTGGCGTGAACAACCGCAACCGCTGCGCGACCGAATCAACGTGAACGCGACCGTTCCGGCCGTGGACGCGGCCCGCGTCGCCGACGTGCTGTCGCGGTTCGCCGGATGCCGCACGACCAAGGTCAAGGTTGCAGAACCGGGACAGGCCCTCGCCGACGACATCGCCCGGGTTCGCGCGGTGCGCGAAGTCATGGGACCGGAGGGGCGCATCCGCATCGATGCCAACGGTGCGTGGAACGTCGATGAGGCGGAACGCGCCGTCCACGCCCTGAACGAGTTCGACCTCGAGTACGTCGAACAGCCGTGCGCGACCGTGCCGGAGCTCGCCGAGCTGCGACAGCGGGTGAAGTACATGGGCATCCCTGTCGCCGCAGACGAGAGTGTGCGGAAGTCATCGGATCCCCTCGCCGTCGCGCGCGCCGGCGCTGCGGATCTGCTCGTGATCAAGGCGCAGCCGCTCGGCGGGGTCACGCACGCCCTGCAACTCGTCACCGCGGCGGGTCTCCCGGCCGTCGTGTCCAGCGCCCTCGACACGGCCATCGGCCTGTCGCAGGGCGTGACGCTGGCGGCGGCCCTCCCGCGACTCGACTACGACTGCGGCCTCGGCACGTCTTCGCTCTTCCTCGACGACGTCGCGGACTTCCGGGCGGAGAACGGCAGCATTCCGGTCGGGCGGGTGACTCCGGATGCTGCGGCCCTGGAGCGCCTCGCGGCATCCGCCGATCGACGCGAGTGGTGGCTGGCGCGGCTCGAGCGCTGCTACGAGGTTCTCGCGGCGCGCTGACGTCGGTTCGCGACCGACCTCACCGCTCCAGCAGCAGCAGCTCCACGAGCCGGCCGAGTTCCTCGCTGCCGGCATGACGAAGCTGGGCTGCGTCGTGTCCCGCCATCGCACCGCGCACCGTCATCCCCTCCCAGACGATCATGAGCATCCGGGCCGCGGTCTCGGCGGGCAGTCGCAGCCGGAACGTGCCTTCGGCGACGATGTCGGTGATGATCTCAGCGATGCTCGACACCATCTCGCGCTCCTGCGCGAGATAGGCCGCGCCGAATGAGGGGTCACGGAGCGCGCGGATGCGGATCTCGCTCATCATCATCACGCCGAGGCGGTCATCGCCGCCCGAGTCCATCACCTGCTGCACGAGCTCGACGGGGTCGCATCCATCGGCGAGCGCACCGCTCACCGCGAGTTCGGCGACGCGCGCCCGCACGGCGCTCACCCGTACCTCGGCGACGCTGCCGGCGAGCATCAGGAAGAGCTCGTCCTTGGAATCGAAGTTCGAGTAGAAGGCACCGCGCGTGAAACCGGCGCGTTCGCAGACGGCCTCGACCGTCGCGCCTTCGAGGCCGACCTCGGCGAAGACCTGAGCCGCAGCCTCCAACAGACGGGCGCGCGTGTTCTCGCGGCTCCGGGTAGCCGGTGTCGTCATCGAAACCTCCAGCCTTCACTCTCGCACGACCACCGTGCGGATGTCTCACACCCGGTGCACAGCCTTTCGCGCGCTGATGACCCTACGATACATGTATGTATCGGATACATCCGTGTATCCAAATCGGCTCGACGGAGGAACCGCGTGTCCACTCTCCTGTCCTCGCTCGGACGCTGGTCGTATCGGCATCCGTGGCGCGTGCTCGCATCCTGGCTGCTCGCGCTCGGCCTCGCCGGCACCGGCGCGCTCGTGCTGGGCGCCGGTACCGACAACAGCTTCTCGATCCCCGGAACCGAATCGCAGGCAGGCCTCGAGCAGCTCTCCCGCTCGTTCCCCCAGGTGAGCGGAACCAACGCGCAGTTCATCGTCGTCGCGGCCGACGGCGATCACGTCACCGATGACGCCTATCGCGAGCACATCGAAGACACGGTGGACGATCTGTCCGACCTCGACGAAGTGCTCGCGGTGACCTCGCCTTACGACGAAATGGTCACCGGCATGGTCAATGAAGACGAGACCGCCGCCATCGTGCGCCTGCAGTTCGACGGCGAGGCGAGCGATGTCTCCGCCGAGACGAAAGACGTCCTGAACGCCGCCGTCGACGACCTGGCGGCCGCGCTTCCGGACGGCAGTCAGACACAGCTCGGCGGCGACCTGTTCGCCCTGTCTATGCCCACGATCACCATCACCGAGGCCGTCGGTCTCCTGATCGCGCTCCTGGTGCTCATCGTCACGTTCCGCTCGTTCGTGGTCGCCGGCCTCCCCCTGCTCACCGCGATCCTCGGAGTCGGGATCTCGATGGCCGGCATCTTCGCCGCCACCGCCTTTGCGACCGTCTCGTCGACCACGCCGCTGCTGGCGCTGATGCTGGGACTCGCGGTCGGGATCGACTACGCGCTGTTCATCATGGCGCGGCACCAGGATCAGGTCCGCGACGGAGTGGAGCCGGAGGAGTCCGCCGCCCGCGCGGTCGGCACCGCCGGCTCTGCCGTCGTGTTCGCCGGGATCACGGTGCTCATCGCGCTGATCGGTCTCGGTTTCGCCGGCATCCCGTTCCTGACGACGATGGGAATCGCCGCATCCGTCGCCGTCGCCATCGCCGTCGCGATCGCGGTGACCCTGACACCGGCGCTCCTCGGGTTCATGAAGGGCAAGGTCGCCGGTCGGCCCAAGAAGGTGCGGATGCCGAAGAAGGGCGCCCCCGTTCGCGCGCCGCGCCGCGCCGCCAGCGCGCGCTGGGTCGAGGGTGTGACCCGGCGTCCGGTGCTGACGTCCCTCGCCGTGATCATCGGCCTCGGCATCGTGGCCATCCCCGCGCTCAGCCTCAACCTCGCTCTGCCCAACGCCGGAGTGCTCCCCAAGGACTCCGAAGCGCGGCAGAGCTACGACCTCGTCGGCGAGCAGTTCGGCCCGGGTTTCAACGGCCCGCTCATCCTCACCGGCACCATCGTCACGTCGACCGACCCGCTCACCCTCATGGAAGACCTCGGCGACGCTGTGGCCCAGGTCGACGGCGTGCGAGAGGTCGCGCTCTCGACTCCGAACGAGACCGCTGACACCGGAATCGTGCAGGTCATCCCGGAGACCGCGCCCGACGACCCCGCGACCGCGGACCTCGTGCGCGAGCTGCGCTCGCATCACGACGAGTGGCTCGACGAATTCGGTATCGACCTGAAGGTCACCGGCTTCACAGCTGTGGGAATCGACATCTCCGATCAGCTCGGCGCGGCGCTCCTGCCGTTCGGCATCTTCGTGATCGGGCTCTCGCTGATCCTGCTCACGATCGTCTTCCGATCGCTCTGGGTGCCGCTCACCGCAGCGTTCGGCTACCTGCTGTCGATCGTCGCCGCATTCGGCGTCGTCGCCGCCGTGTTCGAGTGGGGCTGGTTCGCCGATGCCCTGCACGTCGCGAAGGTCGGCCCGATCATCAGCTTCATGCCGATCGTCCTGATGGGCGTGCTCTTCGGATTGGCCATGGATTACCAGGTGTTCCTCGTCTCGCGGATGCGAGAGGACTATGTGCACGACCCCCTGTCGAAGGATCCGGAGACCCGGCGAGAGGCCGCACTGCGCGCCGTTCGCACCGGCTTCACCGGCTCGGCGAAGGTCGTCACCGCCGCGGGCCTGATCATGTTCGCCGTGTTCGTGGCGTTCGTCCCGGAAGGCGACTCGTCGCTGAAGCCGATCGCCCTCGGCCTCGCGGCCGGCATCGCGATCGATGCGTTCCTCGTGCGGATGACGCTGATCCCCGCCCTGATGGCGATCCTCGGCGAGCGCGCCTGGCAGATCCCGGCATGGCTGGAGCGGATCCTGCCGAGCGTCGACATCGAGGGAGAGGCCGTCGAACGCGAACGTCACCTCGCGGCCTGGCCCGGCGACGATTCCGTGATCGCCGCCGACGAGCTCCCCATCGCGGGTGCCGCGCCCGTGTCGCTGCGCCTCGCACCCGGGGGAACGCTCGTGGCGACGGGCGCCTCGCGCGGCACGCTGCGTGCACTCGCTCTGACCGTGACGGGCCGGGTGGCTCCGGAAGCCGGACGCCTGCGCACCGCGGGACATCTGCTTCCCGGACGCGCCGCCTGGGTGCGCGCCCACGTCGGCTGCGTGCTCATCGACGACCCAGACACCGCCGTCCGCGACCTCGACGAAGCTCTGCGCGGGCGCACGAGCCTCGTCGTGATCGACGGCATCGACCGGATGTCCGGCGCTGCGCGCGACCAGCTCATCGCCCGGTTGCGCGACGCCGGGTCGGAGGTCGCCGTGTTCGCCTCGGCAATGGATGCGGATGCTGCGCGGGCCCTACTGGCAGACGCCGGCCGCGGCGCGGCATCCGTCCTTTCTGTCGAGACCCCCGGTTCTCGACGAGACCCCCGGATAACAACGCCGCCAACTGGGGGTCTCGACAGCAACGAGGGGTCTCAGAGCAGCACCGACGCCAACGCTGACACCAACCAGCACATCGTCGCTGACGAAACCATCGAATCAACCGAGGTGAACGCATGACCCTCTCCATCGAGCGCGCACGCTCCCGCAAGCCCATCACGTGGCTCACGATCCTCGGGATCCTGCTGCTGCCGGCCGCCGTCGGCGGCATCCTGGTCGCCGCACTGCAGAATCCGACCGAGCGCCTGGATTCGATGACCGCCGCGATCGTCAACCTCGACGAGCCGGTGAAGGTCGATGGGCAACTCGCCCCGTTGGGGCGCCAGCTGGCATCCGGCCTCGTCGAAGGGTCAGACGACCTGGAATCGAACCTGACCTGGGTGATCTCCAACGAAGACGATGCGGCCGCAGGGCTCGCGGACGGTTCCTATCAGGCCGTCATCACGATCCCGGAGAGCTTCTCGGCCGCTGCCACTTCCTCCGGGCAGGCGATCGCCGACGGCGGCGGGTCCGCAGCGGACAAAGCGGAGAAGGCCACCATCACCGTGACCACACCCGAGGACGGGCTCGTCGCCGACGATCTCATCACCGGGCAGATCGCTTCGGTCGCCGCATCGACGATGGGCACCATGCTCAGCGAAGCGACGATGGAGAACGTGCTCGTCGGCTTCACGACGATCGGAGACCAGATCGGCGAGGCCGCGTCTGGTGCCGCCGAGCTCGCGTCCGGGGCTCGGGGTGCCGCGACCGGCGCCGCCGCGATTCCCGATGGGGCGACGAAGCTCGCCTCCGGCGCATCCCAGCTCGGATCCGGAGCGACGGATCTCGCGAACGGGCTCGACACGATCGCCCAGAACACCCGCGGTGCAGCATCCGGTGCGGCGCAGATCGGTTCGGGCCTGACCGGCGGCGCGGCCGAACTGGAGAACAATGTCGGCGGCATGGGTCAGCTGGTCGGTGCGATCCAGACGGGAACCGGAGCAGCCACTGATGCCGCCACTCAGACGGGTGCCCTCGCCCAGAAGCTCGGCACGATGGCAGCCAAGTGCGATCCCGCTGCATCCGGCGCAGCTCTGTGCGAACAGATCAGCGCGGCTGCTGACGAGGCGGCAGTAGCCGCCACCTCGGCCGGGACCGCGTCGGGCTACCTGACCCAGGTTGCACCCGATGTCGCGACGCTGCCCGGGACGTTCAGCACGCTCGCCGCGAGTATGCGTCAGGCCGGCGACGGCGCGACCGCTCTCGCGGGCGGCCTCACCCAGCTCGCCGGCGGCGTCGACCAGTCGAGCGCGGGCGCGCGCGCCCTGTCCAGCGGCGCCGGCGAACTGTCCGGCGGCGCCACCGCGCTGTCGACTGGCGCATCGGAGCTCGCCACGGGGCTCGACACTCTGGCCACCGGCACGGGCGACCTCGCCGGTGGTCTGCGCACCGCCGCCGACTCGCTGCCGTCGTTCAGCGACGAGGAGTCGACGTCACTCGCGTCCGTCATCGCCGACCCCGTGTCGAGCAACGCGACGACGGGCACGATCTTCGGCCCGACCGCGATCCCGCTGCTCGCCGCCGTGGTGCTGTGGTTCGGCGGGCTCGCCTCGTTCATCGTGATGCGTGCCCACACCGAGCGGACACTGACCTCACGGCGCTCCTCCGCGGCCCTCACCCTCCGCGCCTTCACCCCCGCGGCGTTGATCGGTGCTGCACAAGGCCTGCTGGTGGCGCTCATCGTGCAGATCGTCGCCGGATACGGTGCCGCGGAATGGTGGGCCTTCGCCGGGACCGCAGTGCTGTCGGGCATCGTCTTCGCCGCGGTGAATCAAGCCCTCGTCGCCTTGTTCGGTGGAATCGGGCGCTGGATCAGCGCACTGATCGGCGTGCTCGCCGTGGCCACCGGGCTCATCTCCACGGTGCCGGGCTGGCTGGCAGGAATCGGAGCTGCGCTCCCCACGGCTCCGGCATTCACCGGCCTCATCGCCGCGAACGGCGGCGCGATCGCGGCGCTGGTGGTGTGGGCGGTGCTGTCGATCGTCGCGACGACGATCGCCGTCGCCCTCCGCCGCACCACCTCCGCGAAGGCGGTGCTCGCCACGGCGTGATCGCCGAGGCGGGCCCCGCCGGCCCGGCATCCGCCCCGACGGGCGACCCGTCCGGCCAGCGCCTCCGGCACCGTGCACGACTTCGGATCTCACGCCCGACTCGCCGTCATGAAGGCACCGGCCACGGCGAGTCGCCATCCGGCTCGGAAGCTGTGCACACAGCATCCTTCCGCCCCGCGGGAAACCCAGATCATCCCCTGGGCTGAGGCCCGTTCGGGCGATAGGACCGTCACACCGAGCACAACTTCGGATGCTCCGATCGAAACGCCGCCAAAACGGCACCGGCCACGGCGTGTCGCCATCCAGCTCCGACGTTGTGCCCGCGGCGCATAGCCGCCGCGCACGCACGCCCGCGCGGGTCAGCTGAGGCCGGAGTACGCGTGCAGGCCCTTGAAGAAGACGTTCACGATGGTGAAGTTAAAGATCACGGCGGAGAATCCGACGATCGCGAGCCACGCGGAGCGGCTGCCGCGCCAGCCGCGGGTCGCCCGCGCGTGGATGTAGCCGGCGTAGATGACCCAGATCACGAACGTCCAGGTCTCCTTGACGTCGAAGCCCCAATAACGGCCCCAGGCGTCCTGCGCCCAGATCGCGCCGGCGATGAGCGTGAAGGTCCAGAGGATGAAGCCCACGATGGTGAAGCGATACGCGAGGCTCTCGAGCCGGTCGGAGCCGGGGAGCGTGCGCAGGAACCCGGGGCCGGTCTTCGCCGCGTTCTCGCCGACCAGGCGCTCGCGGCGCGCCTGCATCAGCTGGATCACGGACAGCGCGAATGCCAACGCGAAGAACGCCGTGCCGAGCGATGCGACGAAGACATGGATGATCAGCCAGATGCTCTTCAGCGGGTCCATCAGCGGCACGACGGCGACGTAGAAGCTGGTCGCGGCGCCGCCGAGCAGCACGACGACCAGGCCGATGATGAAGGTGCCGAGGAAGCGCAGGTCGAGCCGCGTCAGCACGGCGAGGAAGACGGCGACGACGAGCAGCGTGCCGATCATCCCGAACTCGTACAGGTTCGCCCACGGCACGCGTCCAGCGGCGATGCCGCGCGTCACCGTCGCCGCCAGATGGAAGAGGAAAGCGAGAACGGTGAGCGAGGTGCCGATCCGTGCCATCACGAAGCCCTGCGCAGGCGAGGGAACCGAGGCGTCTGCGGCGTAGGCGTTGCCTCGCGCCCCCACCCCGACGAGCTCTGCTTCGCTCCGCGCGTCCGCGGTCACCTGCGAGCGCCGCGCCAGATCGAAGGCGTAGGCCACGAAGGCCGCGGCGTAGATCGCGATCGCGGTCCACAGCAGGATCGGCGAGAGCACGTTGAGCTCGAGCATGGTGTCAGTCTACTTTCGGGGTATCGGATGCCGCCGGGCCGGCCGGGGACGCAGGTGTCTCATCCGCCGGCTCATCGCGTCGGGTCGACCCGCCTGCGGCATCCATCAGTCGTGCGTGACCTGCGACGAGGTCATCGACCGCCGCAGCGAGCGTCGGGTCCTCGCCACGGGCGAGACCGGCGTATTCCAGCGAGACGACACCGTCCTCGCCCGAAGCCTTCACCCAGACGCGGCGACGGGGCACGAACAGCGCGAGCATGAGGCCGCCGAGCGCCGACAGGGCGAAGACGAGCACCCACACGGCGGAGGCGTCGTGGTGGATCTGGAGCGATGCGAACCGCTTGACGGACTGCGAGGCGTCGGTCGCCCCGTCCGGCGACTCGTCTTCGAAGGTCACGGTGCCCAGGCCGTTCGGCAGGTCGCCGGTCTCTCCGGGGCCGAGCTCGATGGACTTCACGTCCGTCGTGCGGCCGGCGAGTTTCTTCATCCCCGTCGTGTCGAGCACGTACACGGACTTCGGGATGCCGTCGTTGATTCCGAGGTCACCGGAGTAGACGTCGAGTGTGAGCAACGGGTTGATCAGGTCGCCGTACCCCGAGGCGATGGCGCCCTTCTGGCCGGACGCGGCCGTCGGATAGAAGAAGCCGATCAGACCCAGCTGTTCCGGCATGCCGTCGGTGACCTTGACGACGCCGAGGGAGGTCATGTTGTTGTCCTGCGGGAGGAACGGCACGCTGTTGCGGTAGACGATGTCGCCGGCGGCGTTGCGCACCGTGATGGTGGGCGCATAGCCGTTGCCGAGCAGATAGATCTGGTCGCCGCCGACGCCCAGCGGGTGGTTCACCCTGACCGCGCCGTCCGTGGACGAGCCGGTCGTGTCCTGCACGCTCACGTTCGCGGAGAAGTCGCCGGCCTGCCCTGAACCCGGCTCGCCGAACGGCTGGTAGGTGACATCGAAGGAGTCGAGCCTCATCGCATACGGCGTGAGTGCGTCGTCGGAGACGAAACGTCCGCGGTTCATCGAGTCGTAGTCGACGAGCGTGTTCGCGAAGGTCTCACCCTCGACCAGGACGCGCTGGCCGGTGTAGGCGAAACCGCCGCCGACGCCGACCGTGATCAGCACGCCGACGAGCGCGAGGTGGAACAGGAGGTTGCCGGTCTCGCGCCAGTACCCGCGTTCCGCCGACACCGAGAACGAGTGCCCTCGGTCGTAGCGTTCGACGCGGTAGCCGAGTGACTTCAACTGCTTCGTCGCGATATCGATCGATGCGGATGCCGCAGCATCCGCGTCCGAAGCCTCGCGCCGCACGGCGCGGAAGTCCTCGAGCCGCTGCAGGCGGGCGGGGGTGCGCGGCGGCCGCGCACGGAGAGCCTTCGCGTGGTGCTTGATGCGCGGGATGACGCAGCCGACGAGCGAGGTGAACAGCAGCAGGTAGATCGCGGAGAACCACGGCGACAGGTAGACGTCGAACAGCTTCAGCGCGTCGAGCACCGGGAACAGGTCGGGATTGTTGCGCTCCCACTGCGTGACGCCGTTGGGGTCGGCCATCCGCTGCGGAAAGATCGATCCGGGGATCGCGGCGATCGCGAGCACGAGCAGCAGCACCAGGGCGGTGCGCATCGACGTGAGCTGACGCCAGCTCCAGCGCAGCCAGCCGACGAACCCCAGTCGCGGCTGGGTGATGGAGTCGTCGCCGTCGACGTGGTCGGATGGGCGGAGCGGATCGCTCGAGTCGTTGTTCACGGCATCCTGAGGCTTCGATTCAGAGCGGGAGGAAGACACTGCCCATCACCGCCGTCAGTCGCGACATGATGTCGGTCCAGAGGCCGGTCACCATCAGGAGGCCGAGCACGATGAGCAGGATGCCGCCGATGATGTTCACCAGGCGGATGTGGCGGCGCAGGAACCCGACGGCCCTGGTCGCCCAGCCGAAGCCGAGAGCGACGAGCAGGAACGGGATGCCGAGGCCGAGCGAGTAGGCGATGCCGAGGAACGACGCACGCCAAGGGTCACCGACATTCCAGGACAGCGACACGATCGTCGTGAGGGTCGGCCCCATGCACGGCGCCCAGCCGATGCCGAGGGCGACACCGAGCAGCGGTGCACCGATGATGCCCGCCTTCGAGTCGACGTGGAAGCGGAACTCCCGCTGCGCGAAGGCGAAGAGACCGAGGAAGACCAGCCCCATCAGGATGATGACGCCGCCCAGCACACGGGTGATCACCTCGCCCCACTGCGCGAAGAAGAGCCCCGTGGCCCCGCCGAGCACCGTCCATGCGACGAACACGACCGTGAAGCCGAGGATGAACAGGAGGACGCCGAAGACCAGGCGGCCGCGGCCGGTGGAGTCTCCGGTCGTTGAGCGAGCGGAGCGAGACGAAACGCCCTCAGCCTCAGCACCCGCGCTCGACCGTGGAGCCACCGCTCCCCCGATGAAGCCGAGGTAGCCGGGAACCAGCGGCAGCACGCACGGCGAGAGGAAGGAGACGAGACCCGCGAGCATCGCGACGGGGATCGCAACCCACAGCGCGCCGGATCCGATGATGGCGTCGGTGTTCACGACGCTCCCGCGGCGCTCACGAAGACTCCGCGAGCGCGTCCTTGACGAGCGTGGAGAGGATCGAGGTGCCGTCGATCGGCCCGATGATGCGAGCGGCGACGCGGCCCTGCTTGTCGAGCACGAGGGTGGTCGGCGTCGCCTGGATCGGAACCGCCTGAGCGAACGCGAACTTCGCCTCGGCGGTGTCGACGTCGATGAGGCTCGGGTACGTGATCGAGTACTCGTCGGCGAACGCCTTCGCGGTGTCGGCCTGGTCGCGGGTGTTGATGCCGACGAAGGAGACCCCGTCGCCTTCGTACTCCTGCCAGACCGATTCGAGGTCGGCGGCCTCCACACGGCACGGCGCGCATCCGGCGTACCAGAAGTTCACGACGGTGACCTGACCTTCGAGGTCGGCGCTGTCGAAGTCCTCGCCGGTCTCGGTGACGCCGCCGAAGACGACGGGCTCGCCGCGCTCGCTCTCGGGAATCTCGACGATCGCTCCGTCGGCGGCGACGTAACCGGTGTTCTCACCGCTCAGGAAGGACTCGCTGACGGGGTCGGGCGCGCAGGCGCTCAGACCGATGGTGAGTACCGCGGCGAGCGCGGCTCCGACCGCACGACGAGAGCGTCGAGTGCGGGAGCGGCGGCCGCTGCGATTCGGGTCAACCGTCGAGGCGAGTGGCACGATTCTCAGTTTACGCGCGAGACCCTATGGGCCAGCCGGATGCAGGGGCCGCCGAACGGCTCGGCCCACGGCGTCAGAACCGAGCGAGCACGTCGGCGACGCCGGCACGGAACCGCGGGCACGTCGCGATGTCGTGCGACCGGCACCGCATCGCATGCTCGGTCATCTCCCGCGAGCGCCGCATCTCCTCCATCCTCCGATCGAGGTCGTCGAGATGCTCCTGCAGCACCTGATGCCGGCCGGCGCTGCCGTCATCGAGCAGCACGCCGATCTGCTCCAGGCTCATCCCGGCCGCCTTGCTGCGCTGGATCACGGCGATACGGACGACGTCGTCCTCTCCGAAGCGCCGACGTCCTGCCGCGTCGCGATCCGGCCGGAGCAGGCCGACCGACTCCCAGTGCCGGAGCACATTGGTCGGCAGGCCGAATCGGGTCGCGACGTCCCCCACGGACCACGGATGCTCAGCATTTGACTTCATGTTGACATGAAGTCACAGACTGGCCGTGAACGCAAGATCTTCGACAGGAAGGACCACCCATGTACGACGCGATCGTGATCGGCGCGGGCCCCGCAGGGCTGCAGGCGGCGCTGACCCTCGGGCGGATGCACCGCTCCACCCTTCTGCTCGACTCCGGTGAGTACCGCAACGGCACCGTCCTGCACATGCACAACGTGATCGCCAACGACGGCACCGCCCCGGCGGAGTTCCGGGCGACGGCCAGAACGCAGCTCGCGTCCTACGCCGATGTCGAGATCCGTGACATCGGCGTCGACCGCATCGGTGGAACCGAGGACGAGGGATTCACCGTGACGCTCGCGGACGGCTCGAGCGTCGACGCGCGACGGATCGTTCTCGCCACCGGCGTCGCCGATGACCTCCCCGACATACCGGGGCTGAGCGCACAGTGGGGACGGACAGCGTTCAACTGCCCGTTCTGCGACGGGCACGAGCATGCGGGGAAGTCCATCGCGATCCTGGGACCCGCGCCGCGCGCCGAGCACCTCATCGGGCTGCTGGGTCGGATCGTCGGCGAGATCACCGTCTTCCCGGTCGGCGAAGCTCATTCGGATGACGAGCGGCGGATGCTCGAGGCCCTCGGCGTCCGCGTCGGAGCCGCGCCCGTCGACGCGGTGGAATCAGTCGGAGCCGGCGTGCGGATCAGAGCCGGCGCCGAGGAAGCCCTCGTCGCCGGGGTGTTCGTCGCCGCGGCATCCGTCCGCCAGCGGGCTCCCTTCGCCGAGCAGCTCGGATTGCGGATGCTGTCTTCCGGCGCGATCGAGATCGACGACTTCGGCCGCACCTCGACCCCCGGGATCTCGGCGGCCGGCGACCTCGCGCACCGCGCATCCCTCCCCGGCCTGATGGCATCCGTGGTGATGGCGTCGGCCGCCGGTCAGCTTGCGGCCGTCGGTGTCATCCAGTCGCTGATGGCGTCCGAGCACTGACCCGACGTCTCGAAAGGCGTTTCTCCGATGCCGCTCCTCGCTCTCCGGTCGTTGAGCGAGGGAGCGCAGCGACTGAGCCGAAACGCGCTTCCCCGATGCCGACGTCGGATCAGCGCGTTTCGTCTCGCTTCGCTCGCTCAACGAACGAGAAGAGGCTGTCAGACGGCCCCGACGTCGACGGCGTCGTCTGTTGCAGCGGGCTCCGCGTACGCGACCTCACGCCACACGTCGCCGACGCGCTCGAACGACGTCACGCTCGACAGCGCGCAGCGACGGGTGCGCGGATCGTGGCGCAGCGGGAGACCGGCGACACGGAGGTGCGTGATCCAGATCGGCGCCTGGTGCGAGACCATCACGACGTCGCCGTCTCCTGCGGCATCCCATGCCTCGTCCATGATGCCGAGCATCCGTTCCGCGACCGCGGTGTAGGGCTCGCCCCAACTCGGCAACGAGGGCTGACGCAGATGCCACCAGTTCAGGGGGTTCATCAGGGAACGACGCATCTGCGTCCCCTCGAACACGTTCGTGGGCTCGATCACACGGATGTCGATCTCGGGCACGAGGTCGAATCGCTCGGCGAACGGTTCGGCCGACTCCTGCGCCCGCTCCAGGGGGGAGCTGTACAGCTCGGTGACCGGCCGGGCGAAGGCGGCGACATGGTCTGCCGCCGCCTTCGCCATCCGCCGGCCGGATTCACTCAGGTGATAGTCCGGAAGTCGGCCGTAGAGCACGCGGTGCGGATTGTGCACCTCACCGTGACGGACGAGATGCAGCCGGGATGCCGTCATCAGGCCTTGCGGTATTCAGCCGAGCCGAAGCCGAGGATGAGGTAGCCGATGTACGGGAAGAGGAACAGCAGGAAGAACGAGAACACGCCGCCCTTGCCGAAGCGCTGGCCGAGCTTGATCGCGACGATGATCCCGAAGACGATGTTGACGATCGGGATCAGGTAGAGCAGCGCGAACCAGCCGGACATGCCGGCGATGCGCACCAGGAGGATGACGTTCACGATCGGGATGATCGCGAGGATGCCGGCGTGGCCGGCCTTCGTGAACACCTTCCACAGGCCGATGACGACGAGGATGTAGAAGATGAGCGCGATCACGCCGTTGGTACCGGAGAAGATCGATGCGTAGAGGTCGGAGATGCCGTTGGAGTCCATGGGGAGCCTTTCGTTCGAGCCGATCATACTGATTCCCCGCGTCCGCACGGGGAACGACGCCGAAGACGCACCATGACCCCCCGTAGAATGGGCGGGTTCGTCATTTCCCAGATCAGGAGGAAACTTCCGTGCTTCGCACTCACACGTCCGGCTCACTGCGAGCCGAGCACATCGGTCAGACCGTCACCCTTACGGGTTGGGTCGATCGTCGGCGTGATCACGGAGGAGTCGCTTTCATCGATCTGCGGGATGCCTCGGGCATCGCCCAGGTCGTCATCCGCGACGAGGAGATCGCCCATCCGCTGCGCAACGAGTTCGTGCTGAAGGTCACCGGCGAGGTCTCTCGCCGCCCGGACGGCAACGCGAACCCGAACCTCCCCACCGGCGAGGTCGAGCTCATCGCATCGACCGTCGAGGTCCTGAACGAGTCCGCTCCGCTCCCCTTCCAGGTCTCGACCGCGGTGGCCGAGACCGAGACGGTCGGCGAAGAGGCGCGACTCAAGTACCGCTACCTCGACCTGCGTCGTCCAGCGGCGGCATCCGCTCTGCGTCTGCGCTCGAACGTCTACAAGGCGATCCGCGACGTGCTGCACGAACGCGACTTCACCGAGGTCGAGACCCCGACGCTGACCCGCTCGACGCCGGAAGGCGCTCGCGACTTCGTCGTGCCCGCGCGCCTGCACCCGGGCAGCTGGTACGCGCTGCCGCAGTCGCCGCAGCTGTTCAAGCAGCTCCTCATGGTCGGCGGCGTGGAGAAGTACTTCCAGATCGCACGCTGCTACCGCGACGAGGACTTCCGCGCCGACCGTCAGCCCGAGTTCACGCAGCTCGACATCGAGATGAGCTTCGTCGACCAGGAAGACGTCATCACGCTGATGGAGTCGCTGATCCAGGCGATGTGGGCGACCATCGGTGTCGAGGTGGCCGTCCCGCTGCCCCGGATGACATACGCCGATGCGATGGCGAAGTACGGCTCCGACAAGCCCGACCTGCGCTTCGGCCTCGAGCTCGTCGAGGCCACCGACTACTTCGCGGAGACCCCGTTCCGGGTGTTCCAGGCTGAGTACGTCGGCGCCGTCGTCATGCCCGGCGGCGCGAGCCAGCCTCGCAAGACCCTCGACGCCTGGCAGGACTGGGCGAAGCAGCGCGGCGCCCGCGGTCTTGCCTACGTCCTGTTCAACGAGGACGGTTCGTTGGGCGGCCCTGTCGCGAAGAACCTGTCCGAGGCCGAGCAGGCGGGCCTCGCTGCGCTGGTGGGCGCGGCTCCCGGAGATTGCGCGTTCTTCGCGGCCGGTTCCGCGAAGGACAGTCGCGCACTCCTCGGTGCCGCACGCGTCGAGATCGGTCGTCGCCTCGACCTGCTCGACCCCGACGTCTTCGCATTCACGTGGGTCGTCGACGCGCCGATGTTCGAGTCCGCAGCGGACGCCGTGGCATCGGGCGATGTCGCCGTCGGCGCAGGCGCCTGGACCGCCGTGCATCACGCCTTCACCGGCCCGAAGCCGGAGTTCGCCGACACGTTCGACACCGACCCCGGCTCGGCTCTCGCTTACGCGTACGACATCGTGTGCAACGGTTCCGAGCTCGGAGGCGGCTCGATCCGCATCCACCGCGAAGACGTGCAGAAGCGTGTCTTCCAGGTGATGGGCATCAGCGAGGAGCAGGCCGACGAGCAGTTCGGCTTCCTGCTCGACGCGTTCAAGTTCGGCGCCCCGCCGCACGGCGGCATCGCGCTCGGCATGGACCGCGTCATGCAGCACCTCACGAAGACCGACTCGATCCGCGACGTCATCGCCTTCCCGAAGTCCGGCAACGGTTTCGACCCGCTCACCGCGGCGCCGGCGCCGATCACGCCGGAGCAGCGCGCCGAGGCCGGCGTCGACTTCGAGCCGGAGGACGACGAGGCCTGAGCCTGAGCCGAAGAGACCCCGTGCTGCTGTCAGCGGCACGGGGTCTTTTCGCGCCGGCCGGGCGTACGCCAGCCTCGGCCAAGCGCGCTTCCCTCGGCCAGATTCGCGGATTGTGGCCGAGGGAAGCGTGCAAAGCCGAGCGAGGCGTACGCGGGATGCGGAACGGATGGCGGGTCGCTGGGCGGATGCCGCAGCATCCGACTACGCGAGAGCGAGCGCCGGCGCGATGTTCTCGTTCCAGACATCCACGCCGAGCTTGCCGATGAGCGCGACGACCACGACGAGGAACACGACACGGATGAAGGTGGCACCGCGCGAGATCGCCATGCGGGAGCCCAGGTAGCTGCCGGCCACGTTGGCCACCGCGAGGATGCCGCCGAGCAGCCAGAGCACCGCTCCGTGCGGGACGAACAACATCAGCGCCCCCGCGTTGGTGGCGAAGTTCACGATCTTGGCCTTGGCGCTCGCCTGCAGGAAGTCATAGCCCAGCAACCCGACCAGCGTGATCACGAGGAAGGTGCCGGTGCCAGGCCCGATCATGCCGTCGTAGAAGCCGATGGCGAGTCCGGCGGCCCCGGCCATGATGTGGTGCTTGTGTCCGCGGAAGCGCAGCTGCGTCGCTGCACCCAGTTGCGGCTTGAACGCCGTGAAGAGTGCCACCGCCAGCAGGGCGATCACGATGATCGGCTTGAACGCCGCAGAAGGCAGCACCGTCGCGACGGCGGCACCGCCGAAGGACCCGGCGAGCGCGATCGCCGCCATCGGCAGGGCTGTGCGGATATCGGGCTTCGCCCGCCGGTAATAGGTGACACTGCTCGTCGCCGTACCGAAGACCGAAGCGAGCTTGTTCGTCGCGAGCGCCTGGAGCGGCGAGATGCCGGGGATCAGCAGCAGCGCCGGCAGCTGCAGCAGACCGCCACCACCCACCACGGCGTCGATCCATCCGGCCGCGAACGCCGCCACGATGACGAGGATCAGCATGCCCCAGGTGAGCTGCTCGAGCCCGAGTACTGCGCCGATGTCCATCCCGCCAGAATGCCAGACTGGCATCATGCTCGACGCGCTCCCCCTCCCGCATCCCTTCGATTCCCGTGTCGGACGCGCCGCTCTGCGTCGCGCCACGGCGGAGGATGCGGATGCGGTGATCCAGTTGTTGTCCGACGACGCGATCAGCGCCGCCCGTGGCGACCTGGCATCCGAGGCGGACCGCCCTGCCTATGTCGCAGCCCTGCTCGGGATCCTCGCTGATCCCTCGAACGACCTTCTCGTCGTCGAACTCGACGGATCGGTCGTCGGCACGCTGCAGCTCACATCGATCCCCGGCATGTCCCGTCGAGGGGCACGTCGACTGCTGGTCGAAGCGGTACGGGTGCACAGCGACCTGCGCTCCTCCGGCATCGGATCGGCGGTGATGCGATGGGTGTCCGACACCGCAGCACCGGCGGTCGATGCGTCGATCGTGCAGCTCACGTCGGATGCCGCGCGCACCGATGCGCACCGCTTCTACGAGCGACTGGGGTACGTGGGATCGCATCGGGGTTTCAAGTACAACGTGCCGCGCGGCTGACCCGACGCGAGCACGCACGCCCCCGCATCCGTTCCGCCACCACCCGGACACCTCCCATTCACCCGGCCCGCCTGTCCGAGTAACCCCCGCCCCATAGCCTCCTCTCGCAACCCGGCTTCACCCGCAGCCGGACACCGAGAGGAACACCCATGGCACGTTTCCCCCACCGCGCGCGCGTCGTCGCCGGCATCGCCCTCGCCGCCACCGCGGCGCTTGCTCTGACGTCGTGCGCCGGCGCATCGGCGGCCCCGGCCGACGGCGATACCGCCACTGACGCGGCAGCCGCAACATCGGTCGCCGACTTCGGCACATTCGCCGACCTCGAAGCCGCTGCCAAGGCCGAGGGCCAGCTGAACGTCATCGCCCTCCCCCGCGACTGGGCGAACTACGGCGAGGTTCTCGACCTGTTCGCCGAGAAGTACCCGGAGATCACGATCAACGAGGCTTCCCCCGATGTGTCCAGCGCCGAAGAGATCCAGGCCGCGAAGACCAACGAGGGCCTCGACACGGCCCCCGATGTGTTCGACCTCGGACTCGCCGTCGCGCTGCAGAACACCGACGTGTTCGCACCGTACAAGGTGCAGACGTGGGACGAGATCCCCGACGCGCTGAAGGAGTCGACCGGCCTCTTCGTCGGCGACTACGGCGGATACATGTCAATCGGCTACGACTCGTCGAAGTACAAGGCTCCGGCCGAACTCACCGACCTCCTCGATCCCGCGTACAAGGGTTCCGTCGCGATCAACGGCGACCCGACCCAGGCCGGCGCCGCGTTCGCCGCGGTCGGCCTCGCCACGGTGCAGTCGGATGGCACCCTCGACGACTTCCAGCCCGGCATCGACTTCTTCGCTGAGCTGCAGAAGGCCGGCAACATGCTCAAGGTCGACGTCACCACCTCGACCATCGCCAGCGGCGAAACCCCCGTGGTGTTCGACTGGGACTACCTGAACGCCTCGCACGTCGCGGACAACAAGGACTGGAAGGTCGTCGTCCTCAAGGGCACCGGCTACGCGGGCTACTACAACCAGGCGATCAACAAGGACGCACCGAACCCGGCCGCAGCGCGCCTGTGGCAGGAGTTCCTCTACAGCGACGAGGTGCAGAACCTCTGGCTCAAGGGCGGCGCTCGACCGGCGCGCATGGAGGCCATGACCGAGGCAGGAACGATCGACGCCGACCTCGCCGCCGCTCTTCCCGAGGTTCCGGCCGAGACGGTCGTTCCCACCGAGGAGCAGAGCACGATCGCCGGCACCCTGCTCGGTGAGAAGTGGGCAGCGGCGGTCCAGTGACGACCCTCGCTGCAACGGGAGCGGATGCCTCGGCATCCGCTCCCACCGCGACCGCCGGCCCCTCGCGCGCTGCGAGGGGCCGGCGGTCCGCTCCGTCATGGGCCTGGCTGGGACTGATCCCGTTCGCCGCTTACGTGATCGGGTTCCTCGCCGTTCCGACCTTGCTCGCCATCGGCTCCGGCTTCTTCACGAAAGACGGTTCTTTCACCTGGACGAACGTCGCCGCCCTCGGCGATCCCGTCGTGCTGAACACCTTCGCGAACACCGGGTGGTTGTCGTTGATCACCGCCGTCGTCGGCGCGGTCGTCGGCGCCCTGGTCTGTTACGCGCTGCTCGGCATGAACCCCGAGGGCGCGATCCGCTCGACGGTGGATGCCGCCGCCGGTGTGCTCGCCCAGTTCGGCGGAGTGATGCTCGCGTTCGCTTTCATCGCGACGATCGGCCTCAAGGGCGTCGTCACCGAGTTTCTGAGCGGCGCATTCGGCATCGACATCTTTGCCGGCGGCGCGTGGATCTACGAGCTCCCCGGCCTCTACCTGCCGTACATCTACTTCCAGATCCCGCTGATGGTGATCACGTTCATGCCCGCACTCGCCGCACTGAAGCCGCAGTGGACCGAGGCGAACCTCACCCTCGGCGGCACTCGCGCGAGCTTCTGGCTGCGCATCGGATTCCCCGTGCTCGCCCCTTCCTTCCTCGCCTCGCTGCTGCTGCTGTTCGCCAACTCGTTCTCTTCGTTCGCGACGGCGGCTGCTCTCTCCAGCCAGGGATCCCAGATCGTGCCGCTGCAGATCCGCACCGCGCTGACCAGCGAGACCATGCTCGGCCGGGAGAACCTCGCCGGAGCCCTCGCTCTCGGCATGATCATCGTCGTCGGAGTCGTCATGGCCCTGTACTCGCTCATCCAGCGTCGGGCAGCGCGGTGGCAGTCATGAACCGCCTCGGTCCCTCCCTCACGACCCGCTGGATCATCGGGATCGTCGTCGGCGCGTTCTTCGCGATCCCGTTGATCTCGACGTTCCTCTACACACTCCGCGATTCGGCCGGTGGCATGTCGCTCGAACGATGGGTGACGCTGTTCGATCCCGCGACCTCGGCGGCGATCAAGCCCATCTGGATCGGTCTCGGCAACTCGCTGGTGCTGGCTCTGGTCACGGTTCTGATCGTGCTGTTCCTGCTCGCACCCACGATGATCCTGATGAATCTGCGCTTCCCGAAGCTGAGGCCGGTCTTCGAGTTCGCCGTACTGCTACCGATCTCGATCCCGGCGATCGTGCTCGTCGTCGGCCTCGCGCCGATCTATCTGCAGATCGGACGGACGCTCGGCACCGGCACCTGGACGCTCGCCTTCGCGTATGGGATCACGGTCCTGCCGTTCGCCTACCGCTCGATCCAGGCATCCATCGACGCGGCGGACATGAAGACGCTCGCCGAGGCTGCCCGCTCGCTCGGTGCGAGCTGGCCGACGGTGGTGCTCCGAGTGCTCGCACCGAATCTGCGGCAGGGGCTGCTCGCAGCATCGCTCATCTCGATCGCTGTCGTGCTGGGCGAGTACACCATTGCATCGCTGCTGAATCGGCAGGTGTTCCAGACGGCGTTGATCGTCGTGCAGAAGCAGGATGCGTACGCACCCGCGATCTTCACGCTGCTGGCACTGCTGTTCTGCTTCCTCTTGCTCCTCACCATCGGCCGCGCCGCCCGCGGCACCGGAAAGGCCCGCTCATGACCCTCCCCCGTACCGCCGACAACATGCTGCTCGCCGAGGCCGGCGAAGGTACACGCGTGCAGCTGCAGGGCATCGTCAAGAGCTACGCCGGAAACCGCGTCCTGCACGGCGTCGATCTCGACATCGCCCCGGGCGAGTTCGTCTCGCTGCTCGGTCCGTCCGGCTGCGGCAAGACGACGCTGTTGCGGGTGCTGGCCGGTCTCGAGGGCGCCGACGAGGGTGCGGTGCTGCTCGGCGGCGGCGACGTCTCGCGCGTGCCGACGAACAAGCGCGACATCGGCATGGTGTTCCAGTCGTACTCGCTGTTCCCACACCTTCGGGTCGTCGACAACACCGCCTTCGGTCTGCGTCGTCGCGGTGCGGGTCGGGCGGAAGCCGCCAAGCGCGCCCTCGACGCCCTCGCTCTCGTCGGGTTGGATGCCTTCGCCGACCGGTTCCCCCATCAGCTCTCCGGCGGCCAGCAGCAGCGCGTGGCGCTCGCCAGGGCGCTGGTCACCGAGCCCAAGGTGCTGCTGCTCGACGAGCCGCTCTCCGCGCTGGATGCGAAGGTGCGGGTGCAGCTCCGCGACGAGATCCGTCGCATCCAACTGCGCCTGGGGATCACCACGGTGTTCGTGACGCACGATCAGGAGGAGGCTCTCGCGGTCTCCGACCGGATCGCCGTGATGAACTCCGGTCGCATCGAGCAGATCGGCTCCCCCGAGCAGCTGTACACGGAGCCGTCGACGGCCGGAGTCGCCGCGTTCGTCGGCCTGTCCAGCGTCGTGTCGGGTGTCGCCGAGGGTGACCACGTCATGGTGTGGGGGCAGAGGCTTCCGCTGCGCTCCCCCGCCGACGGCCCGGTCGACGTCTACCTGCGACCGGAGAACGTGTACTTCGCTTCCGAGGCGGATGCCGCCACCGACGCGCTCGTCGAGGAGAGCACCTTCCTCGGCAGCATCCGGCGCACGCTCGTGCGCACGGAATCCGGCGAGCTCGTGCGGCTGCAGCACTCGCCGCGCTTCCACCCTGCCTTCGGCGATCGGGTGCGTATCGCGGTGAATCCAGAGCCGGTGGCGGTGCATCCGCGCGGTTGAGGGTGCGGTCGAGGGCTTCGCGCCCTTCGGTGAGACGTTCGCCGTGATCGTTCACGGTTCGCTTGACCACACCTTCGGATAGGACTATCGTGACAGGCTCGTGAACGTTCACGAATCTGGCTCGAAAGGACGATGGTGACCCCTCAGCTCGCAGTCGAAGAGACACACACCCGCACCGGTGGATGGGCCGTGCTCGGCCCGGGGAACATCGCGCGCACATTCCTCACCGGCCTCGCATCGAGCGCGGGTGAGCTCGTCGCGGTCGGCAGCTCGGATGCCTCGCGGGCCCAGTCGTTCGCCGACGAAGCGAAGCAGCAGGGCGCCGCCGACGTGACGGCAGGCGACTACGCGCACGCCCTCGCCGATCCTCGCGTCGACGCGGTCTACGTGTCCAGCGTGCACACGGCTCACGCCGCTCTCGCGATCGCGGCGATCGAGGCCGGCAAGGCCGTGCTCTGCGAGAAGCCCCTCGCCGTGAACCACGGGACGGCAATGGCGCTCGTCGATGCCGCCCGGCAGGCCGGAGTACCGCTCGTCGAGGCCTACATGTACCGCTTCCACCCGCAGACCCGTGCTGTGCTCGACCTCGTGCGCGAGGGAGCCATCGGCCGCGTTCTCCACATCGATGCGTCCTTCGCCTTCCGCGTCGGTGAGCGCCAGGGGCGACTGTTCGACCCGGCCTTGGCGGGCGGCGGCATCCTCGATGTCGGCGGGTACACCGTCACGATGGCATCGGCCGTCGTCGACGCCGCGGATGGCGTGCACGCATCCGAGCCCGTCGACCTGACGGCCGGCGGCACCCTCGGCCCCACCGGCGTCGACGAGTGGACCGTCGCCAGAGCGACGTACCGCAGCGGCATCACGGCGACTCTGACGACCGGCGTCATGACCCCGGCGGCGAACACCGTGACCATCCTCGGCGAGAAGGGCAGCATCCGCGTGGCGGAACCCTGGGTTCCGACCGGCGATGCCGAGATCGAGCTCGCCACCGGCGATGGCGTGCGCACCATCGTGATCGAGGCCACTGACGCGTATGCACTCGAGGCCGACGCGACCATCGCTGCGCTGCGCGAAGGGCGGCCCGACGCGCCGGAGATGACGTCGGCAGAGACTCTCGCGACGGCGCGCACCCTCGATCGCTGGCGCGCCGCCATCGGCCTGCGCTACCCCTTCGAGGCCGAGGAGGCGGACATCGCGCCGGTGCGCGGTTCGTTCCGCGGCATCGGGGCCGACGGCGACATGCCGTACGGCGACATCCCGGGTGTCGGCAAGCGCGTCTCGCGCCTCGTGATGGGTGTCGACAACCAGCCCGACCTGGCTCACGCGTCAGCGATCTTCGACGTCTACGCCGAGCAGGGCGGCAACGTCTTCGATACCGCGTACATCTACGGTGACGGTGACCTCGAGAAGCGGCTGGGCCGCTGGATCGCGAACCGCGGCGTCCGCGAAGACGTCGTGGTCATCACGAAGGGCGGGCACACCCCGCACTGCGACCCGGAGTCGGTATCGCGCCAGCTTCTCGAGAGTCTCGAGCGACAGGGAACCGACTACGCCGACATCTATATGCTCCACCGCGACAACCCCGAAGTCCCCGTCGGCGAGTTCGTCGACGTTCTCGACGAGCACGCGCGTGCCGGCCGCATCCGCGTGTTCGGCGGATCGAACTGGTCGCCTGAGCGCATCGACGAGGCCAACGCCTACGCTCTGGCCAACGGGCGGCAGGGTTTCGGCGTCGTGAGCGATCATTTCGGGCTTGCCGAGGCATACGACGTGCCGTGGGAGGGTTGCGTGCAGGTGACCGATGCCGCGTCGAAGCGCTGGCTGGAGGAGCGGCAGATCCCGCTTCTCCCGTGGTCATCACAGGCACGTGGATTCTTCACCGGTCGCGCCCGTCCGGACGACCGCAGCGACGCCGAGCTCGTGCGCTGCTACTACAGCGACGAGAACTTCGAGCGCCTGCGTCGCGCCGAGACCCTGGGGGCCGAGCGCGGCGTGCCGACGACGGCGATCGCACTCGCCTACGTGCTCGCGCAGCCCTTCCCGACATTCCCCCTCTTCGGACCGCGTACGATCGAGGAGACCCGCTCGTCGATGCGGGGACTCACTGTCGATCTCACACCCGAAGAGGTGGCGTGGCTGGATCTTCGCAGCTGACCGGCGCAGGCGACCCCGGGGCATCGGGGTCGCCTGCCACGCGTCGGCGTGCGACCATCCTCGACGTCGCTGCGGTTGCCGGGGTGTCACGCCAGACCGTCACTCGCGCGGTCAACGATATGCCGGGCATCAGCGTCGAGACCAGGCGTCGGGTCCTCGAGGCCGCGAGCACGCTCGCCTACCGCCCCTCTCGATTCGGTCGAGGGCTCGTCACGGGCGGCGACAGCCAGCTCGGACTCGTCGTCAGCGATCTGCGCAATCCGTACTCCCCCGAGCTGGCCGCGGCGGTCGTCCGCCGTGCCGCTGCCGACGGATGGAGCGTCTCCCTCGTCGACATCGGGCTCGCCGGCTCCGCCGATCGGCTCCTGCATTCACTTCATGCGCAGGTCGATGTCATCGTCGGCTATCTCGGCGAGTGGGCGCTGGGGTGGGAGAGCCGGTTCGGCGCGACGCCTCTCATCCTGCTCGACGCGGATGCGGATTCCAGCCATGCCGGGGTGAATCTGGATCCGACCGCAGCGATCGAGGATCTGGCGGCTCACCTCGTGGCCGTCGGTACCCGCCGGCCGGTCGTGCTCGATGCATCCGAGCCTCACTCGACGAGTGGTCGCGGGATCGCGATGATGGCGGCCCTCGAGCGGCGAGGTCTCGCACCCGAGCTCGTGCACGCCTCCGCCTCGACACCGGAGCATGCGTCCGCCGTCACGGCGCAGGTCATCCGCCGTGCCACACCCCCTGACGCCATCTTCGCCTTCAACGATCTGATGGCGCTCGGCGTGCTCTCGGCGTGCCGCCACGCCGGCCTCGACGTGCCCCGCGACATCCGCGTCGCGGGAGTCGACGGTCTCACGATCGGCGCCCTCGTCGCCCCGACGCTCACGACCCTCGCGGTGGATTTCGACGAGGTCGCCCGCCACACTCTCGAGCTCGCCGTCGCACTCCGCGAGGGCGTTCCCGGTGCCGACCTGAAACGCGTCTCGAGCCATCGTCTCGTGCTGCGCGAATCGGCGTAGCAGTCTTCCGCAGCGGATGCGCGAGCGCTAGCGTGTTGCCCGAGGGGGCGTCGCTCTCTCTATTCGGGAGAGAGGACGCCTCATGGCGGGCAAGTTCGAGCTGTATCAGGACAAGGGCGGCGACTGGCGGTTCCGGCTGAAGGCCGGCAACGGCGAGGTCATCGCCACCGGGCAGGGCTATGCCTCGAAGTCGGGCGCGCAGAACGGCATCGATGCGGTGAAGCGCAACGCCGCAGATGCCGAGGTCGTCGAGATCGACGGCTGACGCCGACACCCCCGCTTGACGTCGAAACCCCCTCGTACTGACGTCAGTACGAGGGGGTTTCGGCGATATCAGGGGGTTTCGGCGCGTGGCCCGTGGCCGGCGTCCGAGACTAGAGCACCCGGGAAAGGAAGTCCTTGGTGCGCTGATGCTGCGGGTTGCCGAGCACCTCGCGCGGGTCACCCTGTTCGACGATGTGGCCGCCGTCCATGAAGATCAGGCGTGAGCCGACCTCGCGGGCGAAGCCCATCTCGTGGGTGACGACGAGCATCGTCATCCCCTCGTCCGCGAGCGAGCGCATCACCTGCAGCACCTCGCCGACGAGCTCGGGATCGAGCGCCGACGTCGGCTCGTCGAAGAGCATCATGTCGGGGTTCATGCACAGTGCTCGTGCGATCGCCACACGCTGCTGCTGACCGCCGGAGAGGTGGCCCGGGTAGGCATCCGCCTTCTCCGCCAGCCCGACGCGTGCGAGCATCGCGAGCGCGACCTTCTCCGCCTCGGCCTTGGACCGCTTCTTCACGCGCTGCTGCGCGATCATGAGGTTGCCCATGACGTCGAGGTGCGGGAACAGGTTGAAGCTCTGGAACACCATGCCGATGCGCGTGCGCACGCGGTCGATGTCGACGTCGGGATCGGTGATGTCGATGCCCTCGATGAGCACCTTGCCGCCGGTCGGTTCCTCGAGCAGGTTCACCGAGCGCAACAGCGTCGATTTGCCCGACCCCGAGGGGCCGATCACGCAGACGACCTCGCCGGCGGTGACAGTGAGGTCGATGCCCTTGAGCACCTCGTTGTCGCCGAAGCTCTTCACGAGCCCCTGCAGGTCGATCGCTGGGGCGTGGATATCAATCAGGTCGGTGATCATCGCTGCTTCGCCATCCGTCGTTCCAGCCACGCGCTGAAGCGCGTGAGGGGGATCGTCACGATCAAGTACAGGATCGCCGCCATGATCAGCGGCGTCGCGTTCGTGTTCTGGGTCGCCGCATCACGGGCGAAGTTGGTGAGCTCCTTCGACCAGATGAACGTTCCCGCCACGAACAGGAGCGAGGTGTCCTTCAGCAGCAGCACGAACTCATTGGTCAGCGGCGGGATGATGATGCGGAACCCCTGCGGCACGATGATCCAGAATGTGGTCTTCATGGGGGACATGCCGAGGGAGCGTGCCGCCTCGGTCTGCCCCTTGGGCACCGCCTGGATGCCGGCGCGAATGGTCTCGGCCATATAGGCCGATGCGACGAGGATGAGACCGATGAGCCCCAGCACCACCGGGCCGCCGAGGTCGCGACCCGAGACCCCCGATGCGACCGGCAGGATGAACGCCACCCCGAAGATCGTGAGAATCGCGGGGAGCCCGCGGAAGAGCTCGATCCACGCCGTGGCGATCCAGCGGAACGGGCCGATGCTCGAGAGCTTCAGCAGCGCCAGCACGACGCCGAGCACCAGCCCCGCAGTGAACGCCACCGCCGTGAACCACAACGTGTTGACGAGAGCGGTCGTGATGATCCCGGGGAACATCTTGACCGCGACTTCGGGGTTGAAGAACAGCGGCCCGATCCTCGCCCAGTTGGTGGTGATCGCCGCCCAGACGACGATCGCGATCAGCACCGCGTAGATGATGTACCGATAGAGCTTGCTTCTCGTGCTGCGCCTCAACGCCATTGTCAAGGTCTCCCTGATCTACGCTGCTCGCCGATTACTTCGCGGTGAAGTAGTTGTCGTAGATGGTCTGGTAGTCGCCGCTGTCCTGCAGCTCCTTCAGCGCGCCGTTGACTGCCTCGAGCAGCGCGTCCTTCTCGCCCTTCGCGAAGGCGAAGCCGTAGGACTCGCCGGTCTCGTACTCCTCGACGATCTTGTACGCCTTGTCGGCCTTCTCGTGCTCGAGGTTCACCGGCTGATCCTGCAGGATCGCGTCGATCAGACCGGACTGCATCGCGGGCCACAGCTCGCCATCCGACGGGTACTGCACGATCTCGGCGCCGGTGGCGTTCTCGTTGGCGTACGCCTCGCCGGTGGTGCCCTGCTGCACGCCGACATTCTTGCCCTCGAGCTCATCGATCGACTTGATGCCGGAGTCGGTGCGCACCAGCAGCGACTGCAGCGACTCGTAGTACGGGTCGCTGAAGTCGATGTTCTTCTCGCGCTCTTCGGTGATCGTCATGGCCGAGGCTCCGACGTCGCACGTGCCCGATGCGAGCGTGGTGCCGGACTGCAGAGCTTCGAAGCCGACGTCCTGAACCGCGAGCTTCAGATCGAGCTTCTTCGCGATCGCGTCGAGCAGGTCGATGTCGAAGCCCGTGTAGCCGGTCCCGTTGTCGCCGCCTTCGAACTCGAAGGGCGCGTAGGGGATGTCGGAGCAGACGGTGAGCGTACCGGCCTCGATGAGGTCGAACTCGTTGTCGGCGGCGCCGTCGGATCCACCGCTTCCACCGGCGCAGCCGGCGAGGGCGAGAGTGGCGGTCGCCGCGAGGGCGATCCCGGCGAAGATGTTGCGACGCTGCATGTCAGCTCCTGGAGACGAGGGCCGGAGGCCACACGAACGGGTAGGAGAACATCTTGACACGCCGTCCATCGGCTGACCCAACAACATCGGCCCACCACGGGTCACAGTTGTGTTGCAAGTGACCGTTAACCGGATTCGACGGTCAGACCTCGAAGTCGACGGCGACCCGAGAGGCCACCACCGAGCGGATGTAGACGGCGACCTCTTCGTGCGCGGGGTGCACCTGGTACTCCTCGAGCGCGGCGACGGAGGCGAAGTCCGCGATGAGAGTGACGTCCCAGTTTGCGACGGGGTACGCGACATTCGCGCCGGCCGAGATCGACAGCAGCTGGGGAACGACGCCGTCCAGCGCGTTCAGCCGCCGGGCGACCTCCACCGCCTGCGCGGAACGCTCAGCGGCGTCCTCCGCGGCGAGTTTCCAGGTCACGACGTGCCGGATGGTCACTTCGACTCCCTCCGGTCGCTCAGTACATCGCATCGAAGGGCCTCCTCGAGCGAGTCGCGCAGACGGTCAGCAGACAGCCGCCAGTGCGCGTGGAGTTCGCCGTCGATCAGGACGACCGGGATCTTCTCCCACCACAGCTCGTACAGTGCGGGGTCGTCCTGGATGGATGCCTCGACGATCTCGATCTGCTCGGCAGCCGCATCCGGCAGGTCGGCGACGACAGTGTCGATGATCTCGGACGCGACGTCGCAGAGATGGCAGTCCGGCTTGCCGATGAGGGTGAGCGTGATCACGCCGAAGGCACCTCGACCGGATGCCCCTGGGCGACCCACTCGCCGGTGCCGCCATCGACATTGGTGACGTCGTAGCCGCGCGCCTCCAGTGCCTCGACGACTCGCGCCGAACGCCCGCCCACCTGGCAGATCACGTCGAAGGCCTCCGCCGGAAGCTCTTCGAGCCGATTCCCGATCTCGGACATCGGGATGTTCACGGCGCCGGGAACATGACCCGAAGCGAACTCGTTCTTCTCGCGCACATCGATGAGCGGCGTGCTCTGACGCACGGCGAGATCGGCGATGGTGATCGACTTCATGGCATCCTCACGGTGGTTCACGTAATCGGTGTTCACATTCGGGCGCAGAGACACAAAGCGCCCGTCCGGAGACAGGCGCTCGGTGTCTTGGCCGCTTACTTCTTGTTGCGGCGCTGGTGGCGAGTCTTACGAAGCAGCTTGCGGTGCTTCTTCTTCGCCATGCGCTTGCGGCGCTTCTTGATGACAGAACCCACGGAAACCTCACTAAGTCAGGGGCTGGGCGTCTCGGATACCGGACGCCCGGGTTTGGGCACGGAAAAAATGCCTCGGATCAGTCTAGCAAACCGGAGCGCCCTCGCCGCACGGGCATCAATCGGGCGCATCCTGCGTGACCATGAAGCGCCACACGAGCGCGTGTCCGAGGGCGATCAGCGTGATCAGCAGCAGCGCCTCGACCTGGATCCCCTTGAGTCCGAAAGAAGCGGCGATCTCCGGGGCGACCCCGATCACGGCGATCGCCGCGTACACGACGACGGTGCCGATCTGGGTCCACCGCACGCCCGCCGGCGTCCCGTCACCGCGAGCCTGCGAAACCAGACGCAGCATCGACACTCCCCCGACGACAGCGAGCACCACGAAAGAGGCGCGCCACATGATGGGGCTTTCGGTGCCGCCGACCTGGGCGAAAAGTCCCATCAGCGCCGGCAGCAGGAACGACAGGTAGATGCCGCCGATCGTCCGGCGCATCGCCGGATCCGACGTCCAGTCGCGGCGTGCGCGGACGACGTTCCACCACAGGCCGGTGAGCGTGAAGCAGGTCGCGGAGAAGAGGGCGTAGAACGTACTGGTGTCCACGTCTTCTCCTTGCGGCTAGCCGACGTCTGAGATGGGCCGCTGCAGGGCGTCGGCGACCGCCGACTCGGGCACGCGGTAGCTGCGACCGAAACGGATCGCTGGCAGTTCGCCGGCGTGCACGAGACGGTACACGGTCATCTTCGACACGCGCATGATCTCGGCGACCTCGGCCACCGTCAGGAACCGGACGTCAGGAACTTCGGGCATCCCCGGTACCCCTTTCTCAATGAGCACACTCTATGGGGAAGGTGCGACGTGTGTAAACCCATGTGGCTGATGGGATCAGTGGGATGCCGGGACCGTGGCGAAGGCCCGCACCGGGAATGTGCCGAATCCGCGGATCGCCGGCGGCGCGGCGGTGAACCGGGCACCACGCGCCGGGACATCGTCGAGGCTCGTCAGATGCTCCACCACGTGCACCCCGGCCGCGAGGAGGATCGAGTGCGCGGGCCGCGTGCCACCACTCTCGGTGTCGTCGATGTTCAGCGAATCGATGCCCACCAGGCGGACTCCGGCGTCGACGAGGAAGCGTGCCCCCTCCTCGGTGAGGAACGGGGCGCCGTGCGCGTACTCCGGGGTGCCGAAGTGACGGCTCCAGCCGGTGTCGAGCAGTACCGCTGCGCCCCGCAGCTCGCGATCGGCCAGCGTCGCCGCACGGATACCGCGCTGTTCCGCGCTCCAGGAGTCACGCAGATGGAACACCTCTGCGGGCAAGCCGACGAGGGAGCTCAGGTCGAGCGAGGCCAGATCGCCACCCTCGGCATACCGGTGGTACGGCGAATCCAGGTAGGTGCCGGTGTTGCCTATCATCGTGATGATGTCCATCGCGAACTCGGTGCCGGGGGCGTACTTGGAACGGGAATCCTCGCGGGTCAGATGCGCGTGGATCGTCGGCGCCGGCAGCCCCGGGTACGTCACCAGGCCCGCCTCGATCGGATGACTGCAATCGATGATGCGTTCGGCGACGTCGGTTCCGGCATCCGTCTCCACGCCGCGGCTTCCTCGGTGGGGCTCTTCCACGATGCGCAGATCGCGCAGGACCACCTCGCTGACCAGGGCGAGCCCGAGGTGCCGGACCAGGAGCCTGCTGACCTCGGCATCCGTCATGTCGGCGTGGGGCAGATCGAGCCGGAAGCCTTCGCCGCTGATCCCTCCCCCGTTCGCGAACGAGATCGAGAAGTCGAAATGCGCCCGATATTCGGCTGCCGCAGTAGTCATCCCCACATCATGGCAAACCCGCACCAGCGAGGGGGTCGGATCAGACCGGTTTCTTCGCCTTCGCCAGACGCTCGCCCGCCTCGCGCAGCGACTGCCTCTCGAGTTTGCGAGCGGCGCGCAGCGCCTTCTCCGCCTCGCGCACCGCCTTTCGCGCCTCACGCAGCCGCCGGTCACCGGCGAGTTCGGCGGGCTCGACATCGACCCACTCCGACTCGCCCCTGTGCGGCTCCCCGCGGTCGAGCCCCGCGATGTACGCCTCGACGCCGTCGAGGATCCGTTCCAGGCCGAAGCGGAAGGGATCAGCGGTGGAGACGAAGACACCGTCGTCGATCGCGTGCCGAAGCGCGGGGTAGGCGTCGGCGGTGATCACCCGATCGAAGAGGGCCGCCTCGCGAGCCGAGACCTCGTCGGGCGAGAGACCGCTGCTTCGCGCCGAATCCGAGTACCCGGCGAGCACTGTTCCGTACCAGCGCGCGTGCCCGGTGACCGAAAGCGCGACGGCCACGCGTTCCTCCGCGGTGAGCGGCGTCGGCTCGAGAGCTGCGAGGCCCGCATCGAGCCAGGACGAGCTGTTCGGTGTGATCGGGGATCCTGAGATCGGCAGCGACAGCATCCACGGATGCCGCAGGTAGACAAGAACCTGCGCCTCGAAGAGCGCGCGCAGCTGGGCCTGCCAGCCATCCAGATCCTGGTGGCTCTCCGGCGGGAGGCCGGTCGCTTCCTCCTGCATCAGGAGCAGGAGATCATCCTTCGCGCTGACGTACCGGTACAACGACATCGGCGTGAAGCCGAGTTTCGACGCGACCGCGGCCATCGAGACCGCGCCGATGCCCTCGGCGTCGGCCAGCTCGACCGCGGCGTCGACGATGCGCTCGACGCTCATCTCGCGTTTGGGTCCGCGCTGCGGATTGGCAGCCACGCCCCAGGCCAATGCGATGCCCCGCGGCAGCTCGGGCGGTTCCTGCTCAGTCATGCCTTCATCGTACTTCTGTTTATTAAGTAAACAGTGTGTTATGGTCATACACAGTTGCTATACGTACTACACAGTTTTCCTCATACACAGAAAGGACTCACGATGACGACAGCAATCGACGCACGGGGGCTGCGCCAGAGCTTCGGCAGCCGGACCGTGATCGACGGCCTGGATCTCACCGTCTCCCGCGGCGAGGTGTTCGCACTGCTCGGGCCCAATGGCGCGGGCAAGACGACGATCATCAACATCCTCACCACGCTCACGCAGGCGGATGCCGGAACGGCGAGCGTCGCCGGCTTCGACGTGCGCACGCACTCCGTGCAGGTGCAGCAGCGGATCAGCCTGACCGGGCAGTCCGCCGCCGTCGACGATGCACTCACCGCCACCGAGAACGTCGTGATGTTCGCGCGGCTGGCCGGACTCGGCAGAGCCGCCTCCGTGCGGCGAGCATCCGATCTGATCGAGCAGTTCGATCTGACGGATGCCGCATCGCGAATCGTCCGCACGTTCTCGGGAGGCATGCGTCGACGTCTCGACCTGGCGTTGAGCTTCGTCGTGACGCCGGAGGTGCTGTTCCTCGACGAGCCGACCACCGGACTGGACACCCGAAGTCGACGTGACCTCTGGGACATCATCCGCTCGCTCGCCGCGTCCGGGACGACCGTCTTCCTCACGACGCAGTATCTCGAGGAGGCCGACCAGCTGGCCGACCGGATCGCGGTGCTGCACGACGGTCGCATCGCGGCGCTCGGCACAGCCGCCGAGCTGAAGTCCCGCATCGGCGGCGAGACCGTCGAACTCCACGACAGCCACGGGGACCTGCTCCGAGAGCTCCCGACCGACGGAACCGTCGCAGGCCTCCGGCGAGCATTGGATCAGCTCGACGAGGAGGGCGCAGACGGCGCCGTCACGCTGCGTCGCCCCACTCTCGATGACGTCTTCCTCGCCGTCACCGCCCGCACAACAGAGCACTCGACCGTGAAGGAGTCCGCATGAACATCGCCATCGCCCCATCGATGCCTCACGCCACCGCATCCGTCCGACCCCGCCTCCGCGGCGCCACCGCTGAGATGGTCTTCGTCGGCCGGAGCCTTCGCCACTCGCTTCGCGACGGTGAGTCGCTGCTGATGGCGATCATGCTTCCGGTGATGCTCATGCTCATGTTCACCTGGGTGTTCGGCGGCGCGATCGATCCCTCCGGCGCCTACGTCGACTACGTCGTCCCAGGGATCATCCTCACCTGCGCCGGCTTCGGCGCGTCCTCGACGGCTGTCTACGTCGCCAACGACATGCGCAGCGGCATCATCGATCGCTTCCGGACGATGCCACTGCGCGCCGGCGCTGTGCTCACCGGGCACGTCGTCGCGAGCGTGCTGCGCAACCTCGTCGCAACGGCGATCGTGATCGGAGTCGGGATCCTCGTCGGCTTCCGCCCCACCGCCACCCTCATCGAATGGATCGGGATGACGGCGATGATCGCGCTCTACATCCTCGCGATCACCTACCTGTTCGCCGCGATCGGACTCGCCGCAGGCAGCCCGGAGGGAGCGAACGGCTACGGGTTCGTGCTGCTCTTCCTCCCGTATCTCTCCAGCGCTTTCGTGCCGGTGGCGAGCATGCCGGAGTGGTTGCAGCCCGTCGCTGCGAACCAGCCGATCACACCGATCGTCGAGACGATCCGCGGGCTGCTGATGGATGCTCCGCTCAGCACGGAGCCGCTGTGGGCCATCGGCTGGTGCCTGGCGATCCTGGCCGTGGCGGTCGTCTGGGGCGCGTGGCTGTTCCGACGCAAGGCTGCCCGGCGCTGAGCCTCAAGGCGCCTGGGCGTCGCAGGACGCGACGCTCAACGGCGGCTGATCAGGCGCCGAGCCTCTTCAACGCCGACGTGACCACGTGCTTGGCGGAGGCGGCGGCGCGGCCGACGACCTCCGCCGCATGTGCGGCGCCATCGGGCAGCGGCAGCGCCGAGTAGTCGAAGTCGGGTGCGCTGTCGCCGAACGCGTCGACGAGGAACGGGACCAGCCAGTCGTCCACGACCTCGAGCGGATTGACCTCGAGGCTGTAGAAACGCCGCTGGCCGTCTTCTCGCACGGTCACGAGCTCCGCGTCGCGGAGCACCTTCAGGTGTTTGGAGACCGTCGGCTGGCTGATGCCGAGTTCGGCGACGATCTGACTCACGCTGGTTCCGGCATCCCCATCAGTGGTGCGTTGCAGCAGGAGCTGGAGGATGTCGCGCCTCGTGCCGTCTGCAATCACGTCGAAGATGTCCGTCATGTGATCAGGGTAGTCGTCCCAGCCACGGAGTACCATGACGAAGGCTCGACGAGAGGCGTCGTGCGGCCGTCTGGACGACGGGCACCGGTGATGAAAAGGGGGACGCGATGTCGAGCATCGTGTCTGCATCGTCTCCCGGAGAGCGCCTCAAGAGCGCGGGGGCCTGGTTCAAACGCCTCATCACCTCCTCGCCGTCACGCTTTGCGATCATCATCTTCGCCCTGCTGATCCTCGTCTTCACCGTGCTGCTGTCGCTTCCGATCGCGTCGGCGAACCGCACGGTCACGCCCCTCGCCGACGCGCTCTTCACCGCCGTCTCCACGATCTGCGTGACCGGCCTCTCGACGGTCGACATGGCGACGCACTGGTCGCCCTTCGGCCATGTGGTGGTCTTCGTCGGCGTGAACATCGGCGGCATGGGCGTGCTCACCCTCGCCTCCCTGATGGGCATGGCGATCTCCAAGCGGCTGGGTCTGCGCGCGAAGCTGATGGCGGCGGGTGACACCAACCCGCTGCGCGCGCACGGTGGCGTCGTCAACGAGAGTCAGACCGTTCGGCTCGGCGAGGTCGGCCAGCTGCTGACCACCGTCGCCCTGTCCACTCTCGTGATCGAGGGTGTCGTGGCGGTGCTGCTCTACCCCGGACTCGTCATGGCGGGCATCGACCCGATCACCGCGCTCTGGGAAGCGCCGTACTACGCGGCGATGTCGTTCACCAACACCGGTTTCGCGCCAAATGTGGGCGGTGTCGCCGTCTTCGCCGACGACTACCTGGTGCTGACCGTTCTGATGATCAGCGTGTTCCTCGGCAGCATCGGCTTCCCGGTGATCTACACCCTCGCCAAGCATGTGTGGCACGTCAAGCGGTGGTCACTGCACACGAAACTCACCCTCGTCACGACGGTGCTGCTGTTCGTCCTTGGCGCCGCGGCCTTCCTCGTCCTGGAGTACAACAACCCGAAGACATTCGGGTCGATGGATGCGGTGGACACGACCTTCCAGGCGTTCTTCCTCTCCGCGATGACCCGTTCCGGCGGGTTCTCCGTCATCGACATCGACGATCTCAACGGTTCCTCGATGCTGGCCGCGTGCATGCTCATGTTCGTCGGCGGCGGTTCCGCCTCGACAGCCGGCGGCATCAAGGTCACTACCCTCGCCGTGCTCGCGATCGCGGTCTGGTCGGAAGCCAAAGGACGCCATTCCGTCGAGGTGTTCGGCCGCCGCATCCCGAGCGACGTCCAGCGCGTCGCGCTCAGCGTCGTCGCCTGGGGCGCGACCATCGTCGCCCTGTCGACGATCATCATCTCCCAGATCACGAAGGCCGACATCAGTCATGTGCTGTTCGACGTGATCTCCGCCTTCGCCACCGTCGGCCTCAGCTCAGGCCTCACCGCCGAGCTTCCCGACTCTGCGAAGTACGTGCTTGCGGCCACCATCTTCATGGGCCGCATTGGTACAGTGACTCTCGCCGCGGCAGTCGCCGCGACGTCGCGATCGCAGCTCTACTCGCTGCCCGTGGAAAGGCCGATCGTTGGTTGAAGTCCTCCGGGGCGATGCGCCCGTTCTCGTGATCGGACTCGGCCGGTTCGGCGCCGCATGCGCGGGCGAACTCGACCGCCTCGGCCGCGAGGTGCTCGCGATCGACGGCAATCTCGAGCTCGTCCAGAAGTGGTCGGATCGGGTCACGCACACGGTGCAGACCGATGCCCGCAACTTCGATGCCCTGCGCCAGATCGGCGCAGCGGACTTCCAGGTCGCGGTCGTCGCCGTCGGCTCCTCGATCGAGGCATCCGTGCTCATCACCGCGAATCTCGTCGACCTGAAGGTGCCGCAGATCTGGGCGAAGGCCGTCTCGCAGTCGCACGGCAAGATCCTCGCCCGCGTCGGCGCGAACCATGTCATCTACCCCGAGCGCGAGGCCGGCGAACGCGTGGCGCACCTGGTCAGCGGGCGGATGCTGGATTTCATCCGGTTCGACGACGACTTCGTGCTCGCGAAGATGTACCCGCCGAAGTTCATCCGCGGCGTGGGCCTCAACGAATCCGGAGTCCGGACGAAGTACAAGGTCACCGTGGTCGGAGTGAAGAGCCCGGGCAAGCCGTTCCGCTACGCCGAGGCGAACACCATCGTCACGAACCACGACCTCATCATCGTCTCCGGCACCAACAGCGACATCGAGCGCTTCGCCGCCCTCGACCGCTGACCTCGCTTCAGGCGTCGATGTCGAGCAGGATATCCACGACGTCGTCGACTCCGATGTCCTCGCGGTCCTGCAGCGCCTTCTTGATCGGCACGATGTAGCCGCCGTCCTTCGGCCAGAGCGCGGTGGTGACGGTGCTGGCGCCGATGGTGACAGATGCCGGGATCATGCCCCACCCGTAGGTGACCACCGTGGACACGTCGTGGATCATCTCCGCTTCGGCGGGCGGGACCGTGACGAAATGGAACGGCGCAGGTCCGCGCCAGAACCAGATCTCGCCGGAGAAACGCAACTGCATGGTTCAGGCCCCGGCCGCGAGCTCCTTGGCGCGGGCAAGCGCCGCGGCAGCCGCATCAGCGAACGTAGCGTCGAGGTGCGCATCCTGCAGCACGGCGATCGCACGTTCGGTCGTCCCCTTGGGACTGGTGACACGGCGGCGGAGCTCGGCCGGGTCTTCACCGGAGGCGTCGAGCAGTGCCGTCGCGCCGATGAAGGTCTGCTCCGCCATGAGGCGGGCATCTGCCTCGGAGAAGCCCATCCCGATCGCGGCCTTGGCGAACTCCTCGACGAGCAGATAGACGTATGCGGGCCCCGAGCCCGAGATCGTCGAAAGCGCGTCGATCTGCGATTCCGGCACCTCGATCACGACGCCGACCGTCTCGAACAGACGCCGGACGAGTGCCAGGTCGTCGGCGGTCGCTGATGCCCCTGCGGCGAGCCCGGTCACGCCCTTGCGCACCGTCGCCGGAGTGTTCGGCATAGAGCGGATGGCGCGCGCGTCGTCGCCGAGCGCGTCGGCAAAGGTGCGCAGGGTGACGCCGGCCGCCAGGCTCACCACGATCGCGTCGGGGGCGAGATCCGGAGCGATCTCGCGAAGCAGGTCCGGGACCATCGCCGGCTTCACACCGACGAGGATGATGCGGGCGCCGGCGACGGCATCCGCGTTGCCTTTCGGATTCTCCTCGAGCGCGATGCTGCGCACTCCTGGCAGATCGGCGAGCTCGTTCGCCTTCGACCTGGTGCGGTTGGTGGCGGTGATTCCGCCATCGATCTCGATTCCGGACGCGACGACGCCGCGAAGGATCGCGCCGCCCATCGAACCGGCGCCGAGGAAGGCGAGAGCGGGGAGAGAGGCAACCATGTCGCCATCCTATGGCGAGCGCTCGGCGGATCGACGGGGTGCGGAATTAGACTCGACACATGAGTGCATCCGGAGGCAATAAGGCCATCGTCGCGGCGTTCCTGGCGAATATGGGCATCGCACTGGCGAAGTTCGTGGCGTGGGCGCTTTCCGGTTCCGCGTCGATGCTCGCTGAGGCGGTGCACTCCCTCGCCGACTCCGGCAACCAGTTGCTCCTGTTGCTCGGTGGGCGCAAGGCGAAGCGCGAGGCCGACAAAGCCCACCCGTTCGGCTACGGCCGCGAGCGCTACGTCTACGCATTCGTCGTCTCGATCATCCTCTTCTCTGTCGGCGGACTCTTCGCCATCTACGAAGGCGTGGACAAGCTGACCAACCCGCACGAGCTGGATCCGGCGTGGTGGTGGCTCCCGATCGTCGTTCTCGTCGTGGCGATCGGCCTGGAGTCGTTCTCCTTGCGCACCGCGGTCCGCGAGAGCAACCTGGTGCGGGAGAAGGGCCAGTCCTGGGTGTCATTCGTACGGCGCGCGAAGGCACCCGAGCTTCCCGTCGTGCTGCTCGAGGACATCGGGGCGCTGATTGGCCTGACCTTCGCACTGCTCGGCGTCGGGCTCACGGTGATCACCCACAACCCGGTCTTCGATGCGATCGGAACGCTGATGATCGGCACCCTGCTGGTGATGATCGCGATCGTGCTCGGCATCGAGACCAAGAGCCTGCTCGTCGGCGAGGGGGCCAACGCGGGTGACCATGACCGCATCGTCGACGCGATCAACGACGGCCCTGAGGTGGAGAAGCTCATCCACATCAAGACCCTCTACCTCGGCCCGGACGAGCTCCTGGTCGCCGCGAAGGTCGCGCTCGCCTCGGACAAGAGCGTGCGTGAGGCGGCTGACGACATCAACGAGATCGAGGCACGGATCCGGGCGGCTGTGCCCGTCGCACGCGCGGTGTACATCGAGCCAGACGTCTACCGACCGGCGATCGATCCCGAGCCGTCCACCGACGTGTTCGTGCTGAAGTCCTCGGACTGAGCTCAGCGCCGCTGCTCGAAGAAGTCGCGGAGCAGTGCGGTGGCGGCATCCGCTTCCACCCCGCCGATGACCTCGGCCCGGTACGGGAGGCGGCGGTCGCGCAGGAGGTCGTACATCGATCCGGCCGCGCCGGCCTTGTCGTCCCAGGCGCCGAAGACGACGCGCCCGATCCGCGCCTGCAGGATCGCACCCGCGCACATCACGCACGGTTCGAGAGTCACGACGAGGGTGTGACCCTCGAGATTCCATGTTCCGGCGGATACCGCCGCCCGGCGCAGCGCCTCGACCTCGGCGTGACCGGTGGGGTCGTGCGTCGCCTCACGTGTGTTGCGGCCCTCGGCGACGATGCGCCCGTCCGCATCAAGGATGACAGCGCCCACGGGGATCTCATCGGCCGACGCCGCTTCCGTCGCCAGCGCGAGGGCACGCTGCATCGCACCGAGGTCGGCTGTGGTCATGCGTTGAGCCTACGACAGCGGGCGACGGTGGCCGGCTGGGTGCGAAGCATCCGATGTCGTGCGGGAGCGCACCGCGCATTAGCCTGTATTCATGCGCGTTCATGTGGCCGACCACCCCCTCATCACCCACAAGCTGTCGGTATTGCGCGATGAGCGCACTCCGTCGCCGGTGTTCCGTCAGCTGACCGAGGAGCTCGTGACGCTGCTCGCCTACGAGGCGACGCGCAACGTCAAGGTGTCGCCGATCGAGATCACGACTCCCGTGACCAAGACGATGGGCGTGAAGATCTCCGAGCCGCGGCCGATCGTCGTGCCGATTCTGCGCGCCGGACTCGGCATGCTTGAGGGCATGGTCAAGCTGCTGCCGACCGCCGAGGTCGGATTCCTCGGCATGGTGCGCGATGAGGAGACCTTCGAGCCGACGACCTACGCCGAACGCCTGCCCGATGATCTGAGCGACCGCCAGTGCTTCGCGATCGACCCGATGCTGGCCACCGGTGGCTCATTGGGCGCGGCGATCGACTTCCTTTTCAAGCGCGGTGCGCAGGATGTCACGGCGATCTGCCTTCTCGGCACCCCCGAGGGCGTGGCCTTCATCGAGAACATGGTCGGCGACCGCGACGTCACCCTCGTGCTGGGTGCGCTCGACGAGCGTCTCAACGAGAAGGGCTACATCGTGCCTGGCCTCGGCGACGCCGGCGACCGCCTGTACGGCACCGTCTGACACCGCGCCTGCGGGCGACGTCTGACACCCTTTGCGGCCAACTCCGACGCCGGGGTGGAGCTGACTACGCGACGATGAGCCTATACGCGCGCTCGTCACCGTGGTGCGTGAAACCTGCCCGGCCCAGGATCGGCGCAGAGGTCGCGATGCGTCCCTTCACGAGGGCCGTCGTCGCGCCGAGTTCCGCACCGAATCGCAGCCGTTCGGCCAGTACCGCGCGGTAGGCGCCTCTGCCTCGAGCGCTCTCCAGCGTCGCTGCTCCCCACAGGCGCACGAAACCGTCGACGACCGTACAGCCGCCGGTGCTGGCCGGGGCGCCATCGAGGCGTCCGAGCACGCGGGCTCCCCGCCCTGCGACCAGCTCCTCGGTGATCTCGGCGAGTTCGGTGCGCAGCCCTCCGTCGTCCAACGGCTCCTGCTCCCATACGGGCACGTTGATCGAGTCGACGTCTCGCACCTGCTCGAGGGTCTGCACGATCTCGGCGGTCGCCTCAGATGGGACCTCGATCGGAGCGGCGTCGATCGAACGGGCGAGCACGGCGACGGTGTCGATGTGCTCGGCGCCGCGTCGGCACAACTCGTCCTCGAGGTCGGGGCGATCGGAGGCACTCGTCCAGAAGGTCAGACGCGACTCTCCCCACGCCCGCGTGCGCTCGACCGCATGGTCAAGGGCGGCTACGGCATCCAGCGATGATTCGACGTGCGAGCCGCGTACGCCCCCGCCCAATCGCGCCGGATAGCGCACCAGTTGAAGCTCGGCCTTCTCCTGCTCCCCATCGCGCGGGAACCAGACCCACGCGGCCGAGGCGCGGTGGATTTCGTCGATCGTATGCACAGTGCCCATCATTCCGCCGCGCCGACGAGACGCGCGAAAGCACTGAGCCGCGCCACGCCTTCTGGCGTATACGGCAGATCATCGAGCAGCGCCGGGGAGTGGATCAGGTACGCGACGCATTGCGCCCGGGAGATCGCGACGTTCAGCCGGTTCTGCAGGAGCAGGAACTCCGGTCCGCGCGGCGCATCCCTGCCGCTGGATGCCGCCAGCGACGTGATCGAGACGACGGCCTCCTTCCCCTGGAAGTTGTCGACCGTTCCGACCGGTACGCGCGGGAACCCGGCCGCGGCCAGCGCTTCGAGCACGAGCTGTTTCTGCGCGTTGTACGGGGTGACGACGATGATGTCTCCCTCGTCGAGCGGACGGCTCGTGGCGCCGGGATCGTTGTCGGTGAAGGTGCGCCCGATGAGATCGCGCACCAGGCGGACGACCTCGCCCGCTTCCTCCGGCGACTGCGTGGCGTTGCCGCGGTGCCGCAACGGAACGACATGGAGACCCGAATCGACGCCCTCGACGGAGCGTCGCTCGGTGCCGGGCGCGGATGCCAGCTTTCCGGCGTAGGCGAGCTTCGAGACGGGTGCGGCGATCAGCGGATGCATTCGCCACGACCGCGCCAGGAAGTAGCCGTATTCCGGTCGCACGACGGCGTCGCCGTCCATCACCCAGCCGAGGGCCGAGGTGTCGACGGGCTCGGGGTGCGCGCCCTGGCTCACCTGAGGCAGTTGCTGCGGGTCGCCGAGGAGCAGCAGTCGTTGCGCTCCCGCAGCGACCGCGATCGTGGACGCGAGGGAGAACTGCCCCGCCTCGTCGATGACGAGGAGATCGAGCCCCGCGCGTTCGACGCGGTTGCTGTTGCTGAAGTCCCACGCGGTGCCGCCGACGACGACGCCCTCGCCCTGGTGCTCGGCCAGAAACGCCGCCATCCCACTCTTCGGGATCACCGTGTATCCGGGTTCGATCCCGGTATCCTTCGGCGATTTGGCGACCTGCGCCGGCGAGACGCCGTCGGCGACGATCCGCTCCAGCAGCGTCTCGATGATGGCGTGCGACTGCGCGACCACACCGACCTTGAAACCGTGCTCGTTCACGAGCCGTGCGATCACCTGCGAGCCGGTGTAGGTCTTACCCGTTCCCGGGGGACCCTGCACGGCGAGGTAGCTGCGGTCGAGGTCGAGCACGGCACGGACGATCGCGTCGATCAGGTCGTCCTCGGCCGCGGGAAGCGGCCCTCCGGAGCGCGTCCGTGGCGGGATCCGGCGGAGGATGTCGGTCGCAGCATCTTCGGGGAAGCCCGGCGCCGCGAGATGCACGGCATCCGCCCATTCGTCGATCGCGCCCTGCAGCGATACGACCCGCGGCGGCGCCGCCGGCGTCAGCGCGAGCGGGAGTTCGTCCCAGGTCTGTCCTTGGATCGCGGATTCGGCCACGACATAGCCGTCGTCGAGCACCTCGACCACGGTCACCGTGTGCGGCACGTGCACGGCCCGGGACGCGACTTCGGTGTCGAATGGCGCGGGCACCTCGTACAGGGCGAAGGGCTGCGCACCCGCTCCGAGAGTCGTCCCCGGCGAGACCTCTCCGCGGATCTCGACCTCGCGTGACATCACTCGTCGTCCCTCGCCGACGCTCCACTCCCGCCGCACCACGCACGAGCCCGGATCGACCCGCACGACATCTCGCGTGCCCTCCCACATCGTCACCGGCTCGCGCAGGCGCTGGAAGTGCCCGACCCAGAAGCTCTTCGCCTCGCGCGGGAAGTAGTCGATCGCCGCGGCGGCGAGGCGATGCACCTGACCGTCGCCGCCGGTCTCGACAGCGCGCTCGGCGTCCGCGAGCAGCGCGACGGATCGCGGAGAGGGCTCGTAGATCACCTCTTCGGCCTCGTCGGGCGGCGCCGGGTGCACGCCCTCCCGTTTCGCGATCTCGATCAGCCAGTTGCGCAGGCGCCGCGTGGAGACACAGTCGTAGCGGTTGTAGTCGGCGAGATCGGCGAGAACCGCATCGGCCTCGGCCTGCTCCCCCGCAGCCGCGAGTTCCTTGGCCGCGACGTACTGCACGATCGAGTCGTCGCCCTTCTGCACATCGCTGGTGCGCACGTCATCACCCATGTACAGCGGCTCGAGCTTCTTGATCGAGTACGACCTCGACCCCACGCGGACCGTTCGCAGCACGAGCGGATACAGATCGACGAACACGCCTTCGCGGAGCAGCCGATCGACCTCGCCCTCGCGCACGCCGTGGCGCGCGGCCATCGCGACGAGGTGCGAGGTCTCGTACGGGGCGTAGTGGTAGATGTGCATGCCGGGGTGGGCGGCCCGACGGGCATTCACGAAGTCGAGGAAGGTCTCCAGAGCGCGCCGCTCATCGGCGAAGGTGTGCGCCCACAGGGGCGTGTACTGATCGGCGTTGTCGACCCAGCCGAACAGATAATCGATCCCCCACTGCGCGTCGCCGTCCGGAGCCGGCTCCGTGTATAACGGGTCGCCCTCGAAGTCGAAGAAGATGTCGCCGTGGCTGGGTACCGGGAGCGTGTGGATGGCGGCCGCGTAG
Source organism: Microbacterium sp. LWH12-1.2 (assembly GCF_040675825.1). Taxonomy (NCBI): domain Bacteria; kingdom Bacillati; phylum Actinomycetota; class Actinomycetes; order Micrococcales; family Microbacteriaceae; genus Microbacterium; species Microbacterium sp. LWH12-1.2. The sequence goes on along the minus strand of NZ_JBEGIJ010000001.1, from coordinate 3,766,215 downwards.
TGGACGTCGTAGGTCGCGGCGCCTTCCACGTCGGCGCGGATCTGCAGCCGCGCCTGCGCACGAAGGGTCTCGAAGGTGTCGACGTTCATTCCGTCGGGGGCGGCCGACGCTGCGGCGAGATCGTCGATCGTCTCGATGCCGGCGGTCCGGAGCCGAGCGCGCTGCACCGGGCGCATCCGCGCGACCATGAGCAGATCGCGGTGGGCGATCACCTGCTCCTCGCACGTGGCACAGCGCCCACAGGCCACGATCTCGAGGTCGCCGCGGTCGTCGCCCCAGCCGAGCGGGGCACCGGCGGCTCCGTCTTCGATGCGACGGTCGGCGATGAGCGCCCGCAGTCGGGCGCGACGCACCTGGAACAGCGGCAGGAGGTCGTCGACCGCATGCGTGCTCAGGCTGCCGTCGCCGAGGATCAGGTCGACTTCATCGGATCGGGGCACCCCGAGGCGGTCGAGCTGATCGACATATGCCGCAAGCTGCATGAGCGCGGTCACGCGTGCCTTGCGGGCGAGTTTCGAGTCCTGGACACGCCAGCGCCCATCATCGTCGCGGCGCAGGAAGTCGGCGAAGCCGACGAACTCGGGAGTGGCGAAGGCGGCCTGGAACACCACCAGCGCTTCGGAGCGCAGAGCCTGCCCCGTTTCGGCGACGGCAGCGGCCAAGGCGGCGGCATCTACCGATGAGACCTTGTCGACGCGATGCACTCGCGCGTCACCGAGGTCGTCGATGTAGCGCTCGAGGACGTTCTGCTCGTGCACATCGCCGAGCCTCGCGGCTCGGGCGAGCGTGGCATCCACAGGCTCCTCGACGGCCGGAACCCTCCCCAGCTTCGCGTCGAGGGCGCGGCACCACGCGAACTCGCATTCGGCGGCCGCCTTGAGGTCGCTCGCGCTCCAGATGACGCGCTGCGCCTGAGTGTCGATCCGCACGATGCTCCCGTTCCCTCGGATGCTTCGACACTAGCCGCGGCATCCGACACCGCTGCCCTTCGCGCACGCTCGAGTCGCGACGGCGTCGATGCCCCCTTGCATCATGTGACACCTCGGGCCGCTATCACTCGCCGTTACCGACCCGAGGTGCCACATGAGGTCGATGCGCCCACGTTCACCTGGCACCTCCGGCCGCTATCCGACGCAGATACCGACCCGAGGTGTCAGATGAGGGCGAGACGGGTATGGCGCCGGCTCAGCGCCACCAGGTGTCGTCGGGGACCACAGGGAGATGACGCTTGTGCTGCGTGGCGAGGTACTTCGCCTCGATGCGGCCGGCGACCTCGACATCCACCGGCAGACCCTCGAGGAAATCGTCGATCTGCTCGTAGGTGAGTCCGAGTTCGTCTTCATCGGCGCGTCCCGGCTGGCCGTCGAGGAGATCGGCCGTCGGCACCTTGAACGCGAGGCGATCGGGGGCGCCGAGCGAGAGCAGCAGGGAACGTCCCTGGCGCTTGGTGAGACCGGAGAGCGGCAGAATGTCCGCCGCGCCGTCGCCGAACTTCGTGTAGAAGCCCGTTACGGCCTCGGCAGCGTGGTCGGTCCCGATCACCAGCAGACCGTCGTGACCGGCGAGCGCGTACTGCGTCACCATGCGGACACGCGCCTTGATGTTGCCGCGGTTGAAATCGCTGATGTCGCTGGTGACGGCGAACTCGATGTCCTCCTCCACCCCGTCGACGCCGTTCTGAATGTTCACCTCGACCGAAGCGTCCGGCACGATGTACGCGAGTGCGGCCTCGGCATCCGCGGCGTCCTTCTGCACCCGGTACGGCAAGCGCACCGCGAGGAACCGCGCCTCGCCACCCTCGGCCCGCACCCGCTCGACGGCGAGCTGCGCGAGGCGTCCGGCCAGCGTCGAGTCCTGACCGCCGGAGATGCCGAGCACGAAGCCCTTGGCACCGGTCGTGCGCAGGTAGTCCACCAGGAACTGCACTCGTCGCTCCACCTCGGCGGCGGGATCGATCTCGGCCTTGACGCCGAGCGCTTCAGAGATCTGCTGCTGCAGGGACACGGGCTCCTCCACTCTGTCTCGAACCAGTATCGCCCTTCCGTGTTACGCACGGATGACGCCGGGGCGCTGAGCACACAGAGGATATCCGGCTCCGACCTGGCAGGATAGTGCGGTGAAACTTCTCGTCGCCGCCCTGAGCTCCGAACTCGCCGCCTTCCCGGACGCCCTTCCTGGTTTCGATCGGCTGGTGACCGGACCCGGCAAACTCCAGGCCACGTACGCACTCACCCGTGCGCTCGATGCGAAGACCTATGACGAGGTCGTCGTCGTCGGCACTGCCGGCGCGATCGACCCGGAGCTTCCGGCAGCGGTGCACGAGGTCGGCACCGCATTCCAGCATGACGTCACCGACCTCGATGGCATCGCGGGTCAGCACGTTTCGCTGCCCGCGCGGGTCTCAACCGGACGCGACGGCGTGCTCATCGCCACCGGCGACCACTTCGTCGACGATGCCGAGGTCACCGCGATCATCCGTCCTACCGGTGCCGCGCTGGTCGACATGGAGACCTACGCCTACATCTGGGTGGCCGAGCAGTTCGGCGTGCCGATCCGGGTGTTCCGCGCCGTGTCGGACAACGCCGAGGACGGTGCGCTCACCGACTGGCGTGAGGCGGTCGCGCGCTGCAGCGAGCAGCTGCGCGCATTCATCCAGGACGAGTACGGCGTCTGATTCAGACACCGTCGCGGCGGGATCGCGTCAGCGCGCCTCGATGATGCTCGGCCCGTTCGCCGTGGCGCGCACCGTGAGCTGGGCTGGGATCTGCTCCTGCATGGCGTCGACGTGACTGATCACGCCGACCGTGCGCCCGCCCTGACGCAGTTCGTCCAGCGTGCGCATGGCGATGTCGAGAGTGTCGCCGTCGAGGGATCCGAAGCCCTCGTCGATGAACAGGGTGTCAAGACGGATGCCTCCGGCCCGCGCCGTCACCACCTCGGCGAGGCCGAGAGCGAGCGCGAGGGAACTGAGGAACGTCTCGCCTCCGGACAATGACTGGGCAGGTCTCGTCTGGCCGGTGAAGGCGTCGAAGACGACGATGCCGAGACCGGATGCCGCGCCCCGCGCCGCGAGCGCGTCGGAGTGCTGCAGCTGGTAGCGCCCTGTCGACATGTCGTCCAGACGCCGGTTCGCGGCGCGGACGATCTCTTCGAGTTCGGCGGCGAGCACGAACGTCTCCAGGGTCATCTTGCGTGTGTTCGCTCCACGCCCTGCGAGGGTGTCGGCGAGGTTCTGCAGGATCTCGTGGTCGGCGGCCTGACCAGCACTGGCGGCATGCTCTGCGTCCGCCGAGTCGATGAGACCGTTCAGCCGCCCCACCGTGGCGCCAGCGCGTTCGACGGCTTCCATCGCTGAGATCCACCGTGACCGGACGGCCGCTGCCGCTTCCTCTGCGGGTGCGGCGTCGATCGGATCCTCGGGAAGGGCCCGCAGCTCGAGCGGGAGCAGCACGCCCTTCTCCTTCTCCCGCTGCACGGAATGCGACGTGATCCGCTGATCCAGCGCGGACTGCTCGGCCGGGGACCGCAGCGCGGACTCGACTTCGGCGTCAGCGTCGAACGGAGACTTCTCGAGTGCCGCGCGCAGCGCCGTGTCCGCTTCGGCGAGGGCGACGACACGCTGCGCGTGCTCGGTGAGCGCGGATGCCAGAGCCGACGCGGCGGCGATCCGAATGCGGGCCTCGTCCAGACGGGCCGCGACGGACTCGGCGTCACCGCGGGCCGCCTCGATCGATGAGACGGCTTCCCGCGCGCTCTCCTCTCGCACCGCAAGCGACTCGCGCGCGGCGGCGAGCGCGGATGCCGCTTCGCCGCGTTCCCGTTCGAGTACGTCACCCCGCGCCGTCGCCTCCGCCAGCTCGGCGTCGAACGCCGTGACCCGAGCGGCGACCGTTTCTGCGTCGGCGAGATCTGCGGACGCGGATTCGAGTTCTTGCTCGGCCTGAGCATCCGAGCGACCGTCGGCTCTGGCAACGGCTCCGGCGAGTTCCGCTCCCAGCGCCGCGAGGCGTTCGACGACGTCGCGCTCAGCCCTCGCCGCGGCGTCGCGCGCCGTCTCCGCGTTCTCGATGTCTTCAGCGGAGATCGGATCGGTGTGCGCGGCAGGAGCCGGATGTTCGGCCGAGCCGCAGACCGGGCACGGTTCGTCGGCCGTCAGCGTCGTGGCGAGTTCACCCGCGTATCCGTCGAGCCGACGCTGCAGGAGCGCCGCCAGCGCGGACTGGGCGATGGCCAGCGTGCTGTTCGCCGCTGCCCTGTCGCGGTCGGCCGCCGCCTTCTCCGCCTCGAGCCGTACGACCTCGCGAGCGGCCTTGCGGCGGACAGCCGCCTGATCGCGCGCATGGGTGAGACCGTCCAGACGATCCGCGCTGCGGCGGGCCGAGTCGCGTGCTTCGGTGACGCGGAGGATCAGCGCAGGAAGCTCACCGCGCTCCTCGTCGATGCGTTCCGCCTGGCGAGATGCCGCATCCACCGCCGCGCGCGCCGATTCCAGCTCCGCCAGGCGTTCGGAGGTCGCGGACTCGAGCTGCGCGGCACGCTGCCAATGCCCGCTTTCGCGGGTGAGGTGGGATGCCCAGCTCTCCAACGCGACAGCGGACTCGTCGTCGAGTTCAACGCCGGTGGCGCGCCACGTATCGCGGGCACGGTCGACAGCGGCCCGAGATGTGGACTCGGCGGACGCCGCGCGCGTCACCGCCTCCAGCACGCCACGGAGCGTCTCAGCGGACCGGGCACGGTCGAGCGTGCGTCGCGCCTCGTCGATCTGCGGCTGCTCCGCCTCGAGTATGGTCAGCGCGGATCGGGCTCGATCGCGCTCGGTCTGCGCGACGACCTGCTCTCGGAGATCGACCAGAGCCGCATCGGCCGACGCCAGAGCGCGCTCGGCGTCGTCACGCTCCGCGGAGCGGCGCTCCGCACGGTATGCGGCGCGGGACGCGGCTCGTCGCAGGGCCTCGAGCCGATCCGCCGTGCTCATCGGCGCTGCGGAGGAGGGCACCGTCTGCGCCAACTCCTCCTCGTCTCCGCTTTCGGCATCCGCGGGCTCTGCGCCGCCTTCTATCTCGGCAGCACCCGCGCCCGTAGTTCCCCAGAGTCCTTCGACGGTGACGAGTCGCTCGGCCTCCTCGATACGCGCCGCCACCGCGGCCGTTCGCGTGCCCAGCGCCTGCTCCGATGCGCGGCGTCGCTCATCGAAGCGCGCCTGCACGTCTTCGAAACGCTCGGTGCCGAAGAGCTTTCGCAGCAGTGCCTGTCGGTCCTTGCTGTTCGCCAGGAGGAACTCCGAGAACCGGTTCTGTGCGAGCAGGATCACCTGCAAGAACTGTTCGCGGCTCAGCTGCAGGATCGCGTCGAGCTCGTGCCCGACGTCGACGGCCCGCGCGGCACGGCCGATCCATCCGGCATCCGTGCGCTCTTCCAGCGCGACTGCCGGCGCCTGCTTCGTCATGCCGCCACCGCGCTTCGCCGGCCGGAGGTATTCGGGTGACCGGGTGACCCGGAAGCGACCAGCGGTGGTGCTGAACTCGACCACCACTTCGGTGATGTCGTCGGGCTCGCAGTGGTCGCTGCGCAGCCGCTTGTCACCGCTCTCGTAGCGAGGCACTCCGCCGTACAGCCCGAAGCACACCGCGTCGAGGATGCTCGACTTGCCGGCGCCGGTGCGCCCGGCGATCAGGAAGATGCCGTCGTCGGCGAATGCGTCGAAGTCGACGACCTGACGCGATCGGAACGGGCCGAACCCCTCGATCTCCAGGTGATGCAGCCGCATCAGCTCTTGCTCCCGATCACGACGAGACTCCGGATCAAACGAGCGCCTCCGCACGCACCCGGTCGTCGAGCACTTCGCGGATGAGTTCACCCTCGCGCTCGGTCGGCCCCTGCCCTGCGCGCACGTGCTCGAGGAAGGCCTCGATGCGGTCGGTATCACTCGCTGCGGCGCGAAGCCGCTGCGAATAGGAACGTTCGTCGGCCACGGCGTCGGAGCTCGGCTGGTGCTGCACCATGGCGCAGTACGGGTATCGCTCGCGAAGTCGTCGCATCGGCTCGCGCTGCGGCAGCGCATCGGTGTAGATCGCGCAGACCCATTCCCCGGCGTGGGCCGCGACGTTGCCGGACGAGAGGATCTCATCGAGAGTGCCGGTCAGAGTGACGAGACCTCGCGGCACGGGGAGCGGCACCCACTCGACGGCGGCGAGACCCGCCGCGTCGAGCTCGACGAGCCAGGACCCGCGTTCCTTGTGCTGCTCACCGAAGCTGTAGTGCAGCGGCGCGCCCGCGTAGCGCACCCGCTCACTCACCTGCTGCCGCCCGTGGATGTGCCCGAGGGCGACGTAGTCGGGGCCGTCGAACACGCTCAGCGGCACGACGTCGAGCCCGCCCTGCCGTACTTCGCGTTCGAGACCGACGGTGGCATCGACGCCGGCGGCGAAGCAGTGCGCGATCGCGACCGAGCGGCCCGGGTAGGTGGACATCGCCGTGCGCACCAGATCCATCGCGTGCGCCATCGTCTGAGCCTGGGTGCGCAGGGGGCGCCCTTCCGAATCGCCGGCCGGCCAGTGCTGGCGCACGATCGCGGGCTCCAGATACGGAATGCCGAAGAACTGCACCGGACCATCGGCATCCGTCACCGTGATCGGTGTGCCGATGCCGAGCGGATCGGTGAGGACGTGGATGCCGTCGCGGAGCAGCCGGGCCTGGAAGCCGAGGCGCGCCGCCGAATCATGGTTGCCGCTGGTGACGATGACCCTGGCACCGGTCTCGTGGAGAGACACGAGCGTGTCGCCGAGAAGGGTGTACGCCTCGCCGGCTGGCGTGGCGGAGTCGAAGACGTCTCCGGCGACGACGACCACGTCGACGGCGTACTCGCGAACCTGCGCCGTCAACGCGGCCAGAACCTCGGCCAGCGCGCCCATGGTCGAGTTGCCATGGAAGGTGCGGCCGATGTGCCAGTCGGAGGTGTGCAGGATTCGCATACTCACACGCTACGAAGGGGGACGGACATTGCCCCTCAGGCGTGCCGCAACGAGGCAGGACGAAGATGACGGACGTCGTAACACGGCGTCACACAGCAGAGAGCTCAGGTACGGCGGAGAAGCCTGGCGTGCTCCGGGTGCGCAGCGAACCAGTCGGCGACGTACCAGCAGACGGGTTCGACCCTCCGGTCGCCGCGCTGCTCGATATCGGCGACAGCCCCGGCTACGACCCGTGCCGCATGGCCGTGGCCGCGGAAACTCGGGATCGTGAACGCTCGGGTGAGGGCGATCGTACGTCCGTCATCGCGGTAGTCGAGCACGCTCACCAGCACTCCGTCGCGCATGAGCGTGTAGCGCGAAGCATCCTTCTCATCGGTGAGGATGAAGCCGTCGACGATCGTGGAACCGGTCACCGTCACCAGATTACGCCGGGGTCTGCACGAATGGCGTGTTTTGACACGGAGCGACATCATCCGACATACTTCCTCCCATGACCACCAACGCAAGCCCTTTGTCCGCCCAGGAGGCGAACAGGACTGCCGGGATGATGATGCCCGGTCGCGTTGGCATGTGTTGCCGAATGTGTCGCTGAACGAACAGCCACCCCGCACGACCCGGTTTTTCGCGATCTGCGACGACTGAGTCCACGAGCATCCACCCTTTTGCTCGCTTCCCGGCTCGCCCGGTCATTCATGCAACGCATCAGAGCCGCATCGGCTCACTGTCCCTAAGGACTTCATCATCATGTCGAACATCGCACTCCTCGAGCGTCCCGCCGTCACCGCCCCGATCCGCACCGTCCGGGCTCAGCAGGAGCAGCCGGCAGCGGCCGATCTTCCGGCCGCCCGCTCCCCTCGCGGCTTCGCCCTCTACGTCGGCCTCGACGAGATCAAGGCAGCCGAGGCCGGCGTCAGCCTTCCCGTCCTCGTCGATGCGCTCCGTCGCACGCTCGCAGAGCTCGCGCCCGGCGCCGAGACCCACGCCACCGTCGCTCTTGCCCCGCACGGCTCGGGTGGCCGCGACCTCGATCTCGTACGCCTCGCCCTGCAGGAGCCCGGAGCGATCGCCCGCACGAAGGCAGCGGCAGAAGAAGAGGCCGCCAGCACCGAGGGCGGCGTGACCGTCGACATCTCGCGCAAGCGCGTGCTCATCGACGGCGAGTCGGCTGCCTTCACGTACAAGGAGTTCGAACTCCTTCAGTACCTGGTACTCCGCGAGGGGCGCACGATCGAGCGCACCGAACTCGTCTCGGCTCTGTGGCAGGCGCAGGACGACGAGACCCCCGGCGAGCGCACCATCGACGTGCACGTCCGTCGCCTGCGGGCCAAGCTCGGTCGCTACGAGGACATCGTTCGCACCGTCCGCGGCATCGGCTACCGCTTCGACCGGCACGCCGACGTCGTGATCCGCTACGGCCACGGCACCCCTTCGCCCGACCGGTTCTGAGTCCCCTTCGCCCTCGTTCCGCCGCTCCCCCGGTTCATAACTCAGGGGAATCGGGCGTCGTCGACGGGATTCCGGTCGATTTCGGCCCGAATCGGCAGACTTCTCCTGAATTATGAGCACACATCGGTGTCAGGCCCGGCACGTAGGGTGGGCGCATGACGTTGACACTGGGCACCGAGCAGGCCGACGCCGGCGCCCCGCTGGAGACGACCTACCGTCCGGCACACGCCGTCGATCTGGGCGCCACTGTCGCGGTGCTTCGCCGCGGCGGCACCGATCCGACCCTGGTGGTCGACGGCTCGGTGATCTGGCGCGCGATGCGCACGCCGGATGGCGCAGCGACGATCGCACTGCGTTCGGTGTCCGGCGAGATCCGAGCGACAGCATGGGGTGCCGGCGCGGACTCCGCCCTCGAAACCGTGCCGCGGCTGTGCGGCAGCGCCGATGATCCTGCGCCCCTCGACGCGTCCCGGCATCCGGTGATCGCCGAAGCCGCGCGGCGCAACCCCGGCCTCCGCCTCACCCGCACCGACCAGGTGTTCGACGCGCTGGCCTGCTCGATCCTCGAGCAGAAAGTCACCGCGATGCAGGCGTTCGGCGCCTGGCGCTCCCTCGTCTCACGCTTCGGCATTCGCGCTCCTGGCCCGACGCCGCGGCCGATGTTCGCGCCGCCCGCCCCGGCCGACTGGCAGCGCATCCCGTCGTGGTCGTGGCATCGCGCCGGCGTGGAGCCGCCGCAGTCGAAGACGATCGTCCGCGCCGCGGCACGAGGAGAGAGCATCGCCAGGGCGCTGCACGCCGCCGCATCCGAAGACCGAGATCGCGTGCTCACGAGCCTGCCGGGCGTGGGCATATGGACCGCGGCGGAGACCCGCATCCGCGCGCTCGGCGATCCGGATGCGGTGAGCGTCGGCGACTTCCATCTGGCTCACGAGGTCGGCTTCGCGCTTACCGGACGGCGCGTCGATGACGACGGAATGCTCGAGCTCCTGGCACCCTGGACCGGACAGCGCCAGCGCGTCATCCGCCTGATCCTCCGCAGCGGCATCCGGGAACCCCGACGGGGACCGCGTCTGGCGCCCGAGGACCACCGCGACCGCTGAGTCCGCGCCGCAGCGACGGATGCCGCGCTGACTATGCTGGGGCGATGAACACCCCTCGCACCGGCATCCGCCTGATCGGAACGATCGGACTGCTCGTCGTCGGCGTCGTGGTGGGACTGATCCTGCAGAACGTCTGGCTCGGGGTACTGCTCGCCGCGATCGTCTGGCTGGTGTGGTTCCTCGGCTTCGAGTCCCGCCGGGGGCGCAACACGGGGGTCAACGACGAAGATCACGGCATCGAGCTCTGATCCACCTGCGGGCGCACGAGCTCATTTGCCCCGCGTCGGGCCAGCCGTAAGACTGGCCGCATGGCTCTTCTCGATCACCTCGGCATCACCGTCGATGACATCGACCGCGGACGCGAACAGTTCCACCCGGTCCTCGAGGCGCTCGGCTACGTCCGCGGCGTCGAGGCAGAGCATGGGATCTCCTGGAACCGCGGCGACGACACCGAGATCATCATCTTCGCGCCCCGCGAAGAGGGCACCGGCCCGCACGTCCACGGCAGGGTCGGATGGCAACACCTCGCGTTCGCCGTCGACTCCCGCGACGAGGTCGATCGCCTGCACCGGATCGCCACGGATGCCGGCTGGGCCGTGGTGCGCGAGCCCAAGCTCTACCCGCGGTTCAACGACCGGTACTACGCCTCCTTCGTCGAGGATGACAACGGCATCCGTCTCGAGTTCATGCACAACCCGCCGCGAGATGCCTCCGCGGGCTGAAGTCGCGGTGTCGGCGGCATCGGCCAGACTGGATGTCATGGCGACCTTCGATCATCTCGGCATCACCGTCGACTCCGTCCCGCAGGCATCCGCGCAGTTCAACCCGGTGCTGGAGGCTCTCGGCTACGACCGAGCGCACGATGCGGAGGACCTGGCGTACTGGCGCAAGAACGGCGAGCCGGAGATCCTGCTGTACCCGGCGCGCGATGAGGATACCGGGCCGCATGAGCACGGCCGCGTCGGCTGGCAGCATCTCGCGTACGCCGTCGATTCCCGCGAGGAGGTCGATCGGTTGCACGACATCGCGATCGCCGCCGGGTGGACCGAGGTGCGCGGCCCGAAGGAGTATCCGCGCTTCAGCGAGCGCTACTACGCGGCGTTCGTCGAGGATGCGAACGGCATCCGTCTGGAGTTCATGCACAACCCGAAGGGGTGGGACTGACGCCTGACGATCAGCGCGCCTCCGCGACCTCGGCCTCGGCGCGGCGATCGGTGAAGGCCTGCTTCGGGACGAAGACCAGCAGCACTGCAGCAGCCAGCGCCGTCACACCGCAGACGATCCACACGGTGAAGTAGCCGCTCAGCGACCCGGCTGTTCCCTCGGCTGCACCAGCGGCTCCCGTGACACCGTGCAGCAGTGCGATTCCGAAGATGCACGACGCCACGGCGCCGCCGACCGTCTTCACCGAGTTCGTCAAGCCCGTCGCGACACCCGTCTGCGTCGCCGGCGCTGCGGATGCTGCCGCCGCGGGCAGCGCCGCCACCAGCGCACCGGAGCCGAGGCCGACGACCACCATGTTGATGATCACCTGGGCGTAGCTGTGATGGAACGGGAGGAATGCGAGGAAGCCGATGCCGACCAGCACGGATGCCCCCATCAGTGTCACCCGTGGCGATGTCCACCTCGCAACGGTGGGGAACAGCAGCGCACCGGTGATCATCCCGATGAGGTAGATGCCGATGATGAGCGACGTCGCGAATCCGGTGGTGCCGAGGCCGTAGCCGTAGATCGCCGGATCGGTGCGGGCGAAGGTCGACAGCGGGGCCTGCGCACCGAGCACGCTCACCCCGAACAGCCCGGCCGTGAGGAACACCGGTCCGAGGGCGGGCGAGCGGAACATGCGCACATCGATCAGAGGATCGTCGTGCCGCAGCTCCCACAGGGCGAACGGGACGATCAGCAGGAGGCCGAGAGCGACGACGGCCCAGGACCACGGGTTCACGAGACCACCGTCGAGGCGAAGAAGGCTGAGCCCTCCGGTGAAACAGATCAGCGCGAGCGAGATCAGCACCAGACCGACGGTGTCGAACACGCCCCCGGTGGGTTCCGGTGACTCCTTCACACCGAAGAGGATCACGAAGAAGCAGAGGACGATGAGGATCGCAGGAACCAGCAGCACGACGGTCAGCGGCAGCACGTCGATGAGCGCGCCGCCCGCGAGAGCTCCGATGATCGCCCCGCCCTCGAGCGCGGCGACCAGCAGTCCGGCCGCCTTCGCGGTGATCCCGGAACGCCCTTCCATCCGCCGCGAACGCGACCAGATCAGTGCGATCTCCAGCGGCAGCCAGACGACGTAGAAGCCCATCAGCGCCCACGCCGCGAGGAACACCTCGAAGGAATCGGTGAACGGCAGAACGAGCGCCGCGGCGGCGGTGAGGGCTGTCGAGATCAACAGCATCCGCTTGTGGCCGACCATGTCGCCGAGCTTCGCGAAGGCAGGGACGACGAGGGCGGAGAGCATCAGCTGCGCCCCTTCGAGCCAGTTGACGTCGGCGTCGTGGATGCCGAGGTGCCGGGCGATGTCCGAGAGCATGGGCGTGTAGTAGCCCTGCAGCACGCCGCTGGTGAATTCCACGAATGCCAGGAACCCGACAACGACCGCGAGAGTGCCCAGTGTTCCCGTGCGCGTCATCGCGGCTCCTGCTTCTTCTCGGCCCGCCACGTCTCGACGGGCTCAGCAGCCACCGCGCGGTGAGATCACCCTAGCCGCTCGATCAACGACCGGTGGAACAGCTCACCCCGCTCCAGGCTCGTGATCTCGACGCTCTCGTCGACGCCATGGATCGACGCCCGCTGCGCATTCGACATCTCCAGAGGCGCGAAGCGGTAGACGGCGGGAGAGAACCGATGGAAGTGACGTGAATCGGTTGCGGCCATCATCACGTAGGGCACGGGCGTGACGCGCGGATATGCCTCAGCCAACGCCTCGACGAGCAGGCCGAACTGCGGGTTGTCGGTCGGCGATTCCGGCGAGGGCTCGCTCGCCTCGAGCACCTCGACGGAGACGAGGGGGTCGCGGATGCGCCGGCGAACGCGCAGCACCGTCTGCTGCGTCGTCTCGCCAAGGGCGATGCGCAGATTGACAGTCGCCGATGCCTGCGACGGAAGCACGTTCGCCGCAGTGCCACCCGACTGCATCGTGGCCGCAACGGTCGTGCGAACGAGTGCGGCTGCCTCACCACTCAGACCGGTGAAGACCCGGGCGGTCACCAGCGGAGCGGCGGCGAGCGCTCGCAGGGCATAGCGCGCCGGGCCGGGGGTCTGGGCGGCGAGCTGCGACAGCATCCGTGAGATCGCTCGGGGGACACGGGGTCGGAACGTGGACGGACCCAGCCGGTCGACGGCGCGCGCGATCCGCCGCACGGCGGTGACCTGCGGAGGGGCGGAGGCATGGCCGCCTTCTCCGCGCGCGGAGAGCTGCAACGTCATCACGCCCTTCTCGCCGACGCCGATCATCGCAGCCCGTCCCGGCACGAACGGGAGAGGCGCGTCGACGACAGCACCGCCTTCGTCGATCACCAGCCACGGGATGAGATCGCGCCGCCGCAGGACGTCGGCGATCGCGATCGCAGCACCGCCGAAGGTCTCCTCGTTGCCGCCGAATGACAGGTAGACATCCCTGGCGGGAACGAAGCCCGAGGAGAGCAGGTTCTCGACCGCCTCGAGGATCACGATCAGCGGTCCCTTGTCGTCGAGCGTTCCGCGCCCGAACACCGACCCGTCGGCGATCACCCCGTCGAACGGCGGGTAGGTCCAATCGTCGCTCTCATCGACCGGGACCACGTCGTAGTGCGCCATCAGGACGAGCGGACCGTCGGATGCCGCACGCCGCCCTTCCCAGCGGAAGAGCAGCCCGAAGTCGGCGTGGCGTTCGAGTGTCAGCCTCTCGTGGGTGAGCGGGTAGAGCTCGGCGATCAGGGCGACGAACTCCTCGAAAGGTCCGGATCCGCGTTCCGCGAGTTCGGCCGACACCGTCGGCAGCTGGATCATCTGCGAGAGGCGCTCGGCGATGCCGGGCCGTGGGAGATGGGCGGAGGCGCTCTCTGTCGACATCGCGCCAGGATATCGCCGTCGGCATCCGCGCACTCCCCTGCCGTCCGGCCTGCCGCCTAGCATCGAAGCATGCCCGTCCCGTTCTCCCAGGTGTCCGATGTCGACCGGCATGACGCATTTCCCACGACCCCGTCCGGCGGCGGGGTGCTGCTGTTCGCCGGGTCGAGCGGTCGCATCGAGCAGGAGCGCGCCGACCTCCTCGCCGCGCACGGCATTCGCGTCCGCGCGATCCGCTGGTTCGGTGGCGCCGGCCAGCGCGCCGTGCCGCACGAGGTTCCGCTCGAACTCTTCATCGACGAGCTCGACTCCTTGCGCGCGGAGTGCGATCACGTGAGCATCTTCGGCACGTCGTTCGGCGCCGAGGCGGCACTGCTCACGGCGACTCTGAGACCGGTGCATGCGGTCGTCGCCGCATCGCCGTCGAGCGTGGCATGGGGCGGCGTCCAGGACGGACGCTGGTCATCGCATTGGACGCTCGACGGGCGAGCACTGCCCTGGGTCCCTTTCGACGAGGAGTGGATGCCGCGCCACGATCCGCCCGAGTACCTCAGCCTGTACGAGACGAGTCTGCACCGCGACACCGCCGCCACTGAAGCGGCCACGATTCCAGTCGAACGCATCGCCGCGCCGGTGATCCTCACGGCCGGAGGCGATGATCGGGTGTGGCCGAGCGCGGAGTTCGCTGCGGCGATCGTGAAGCGTCGCGCGGGCCATGGCCTGCAGACCGAGCTGTTCTCCGCTCCTGGCGCAGGACATCGACTCCTTCTCCCCGGCGAATCGGTCGCCACCGGCGGGATGTCGATGCGGCGCGGCGGCGACGAGGAATCCGATCGGGCGCTCGGCAACCGGGTGTGGCCGCCGGTGCTCGACGCCCTCAGGTAGCCCCCGCACACGGCTCTTGCGGATGTCGGATGCTCGGCGCAGACTGTTCCCGCAAGCGGGGCCGGCCGAGACATCCCTCTTCTCCCAAGGAGCAACCATGGCAAATCTCAACCCGTATCTGTCGTTCCGAACCGAAGCGCGCGAGGCGATGGAGTTCTATCAGAGCGTCCTCGGCGGCGAGCTCGAGGTCAATGTGTTCGGGGAGTTCCCCGACATGGTGCAGGACCCGAGCGAGAAGGACCTCATCATGCACGCCCAGCTCACGACACCGGACGGCCTCGTGCTGATGGCGTCCGACTCCCCCAGCGGCATGCCGTACGAGAAACCGCAGGGATTCTCGGTGTCGTTGAGCGGCAACTCCGAAGAGCAGGCTCAGGCCGTGTGGGACAGGCTCGCCGACGGCGCGACCATCACGATGCCGCTCGATGCGCCGCCGTGGGGTGGAACCTTCGGGATGCTCGTCGACCGCTTCGGCGTCCCGTGGATGATCCACGGCGACCCCGAGGAATGACCCCGCCACCGAACATCGAGTATGGCCCGCCGCGGGGGTCAGGGCCATACTCGAGGCATGACGCGCGCGATCGAGATCGACGACTACCACCAGGCTCTCCGCCCGGGTGATCGCGAAATCTGCGAGCTTCTCGCCACAGAGATCGAACGCGAGCTGCCGGATGCCACCGGCAAGGTCTGGCACGCGCATCCGGTCTGGTTCCTCGACGGGAACCCGATCGTCGGATACAGCCGCCTCAAGGACGCCGTGCGTCTGCTGTTCTGGAGCGGTCAGTCCTTCGACGAGCCCGGGCTTACGCCGGAAGGCACGTTCAAGGCGGCCGACGCGCGCTACGTCGACGTGTCAGACGTCGACCGAGACGCGGTGGCCCGCTGGCTGAACGCGGCCCGCAGTATCCAGTGGGACTACGAGCACATCCGCACGAATCGCGGCCTGGTCAAGCGCACCGAGTTCTGACTCGGGACGCCGTCAGTGCAGCGCGTTCTTCGTGATGTACGAGCGCAGTGCCGGCTCGTCGTCCGGCATCTCGGCGACGCGCTGCGGAGCATCCAGCATCTGACGCAATTCGGGTGAGAACTCGAGCTCGATGCCGATCGCCTCGTGGATCGTCTCGGCGAACTTCTGCGGCTTCGCGGTCTCGAGGACGAGCATCGGGACGCCATCCTCCAGGTACGAGCGGGCGACTTTCACGCCGTCAGCGGTGTGCGGGTCGATGATCTCGCCCGACGCCTCGTAGACGGAGCGGATCGTCGCCAGACGGTCGGCGTGCGTCGACGTACCGCTGACGATGCCGAACTCGCCTTCGAAGCGCGGCTGCTCGGCCGAGAGGTCGAAATGCCCCTGCTCATCGAGCTCGCGCCATGCCGTCACCACGCGCCGCGGGTCGCGGCCGACGAGGTCGAAGATGAAGCGCTCGAGGTTCGAGGCCTTGGAGATGTCCATCGACGGGCTGGAGGTCGCGAGCGTCTGCGCTGCGGCACGAGGCCGGTAGATACCGGTGCGGAAGAACTCGTCCAGCACGTTGTTCTCGTTCGCCGCGAGCACGAGACGGCGGATCGGCAGCCCCATCTGCTTGGCGAAGAAGCCGGAGAGGATGTTGCCGAAATTGCCGGACGGCACCGTGAACGAGACCTCGACGGGTCCGTCGGCATCCGTCGCCCGCAACCAGGCCCAGAAGTAGTAGACGACCTGCGCGGTGATCCGAGCGAGGTTGATCGAGTTGACGGCGCCGAGGTGCTGCGCTCGCTTGAACTCCAGGTCACCGGCGAGGCTCTTGACGAGGTTCTGGCAATCGTCGAACACGCCCTCGACGGCGATGTTGTGCACATTCTCGTCATCGATCGAGAACATCTGTGCACGCTGGAAACTGCTCATCCGCCCCTGCGGCGACAGCATGAAGACCGAGACCCTTGCCTTGCCACGCAGCGCGTGCTCGGCGGCCGAGCCGGTGTCTCCGGAGGTGGCACCGACGATGTTCAGGACACTGTCCCGCTGCTCCAGCGCGTACTCCAGCACCTGGCCGAGGAACTGCATCGCCATGTCCTTGAACGCCAGCGTCGGCCCCTCGGACAGCCCCACCAGCGTGATTCCCTCGCCGATCGACCGCAGCGGGACGACGGCCTCCGGGAAATCCGCGTACGCGTCGGCGCACATCATGGCGAGGTCGTCGCGCGGGATGTCGGTCGCGAACAGGCCGAGCACCTCAGTCGCCAGCTCGGGGTAGCTCAGACCGCGCCAGCTCTCCAGTGTTGCGGCATCGACCTGCGGCATCTCCTCCGGGACCGCCAGGCCGCCGTCGGGCGCCAGGCCCTCGAGCAGCGTGTCGCTGTACGGCAGCGGCTCCATGCCACCTCGGGTGGAAATGAACTGCACGGTGGCTCCTCGGGTCGGAATCGGCGAGTGACGCGGGTTCCATTCTCGCAGGTGCGGCGACGGGGTGACGAAGCGGGCCGGTGTGCGCAACGGGCATCCGATGCGCACACCGTGGCGCCTAACCTCGTGACCGTTTGAGGTGCCGCCACAGACTCGACCACTGCTCCCCTTGGAGATCCCGCGGGAGAACACGGGGGGAGATACCTGCGTGCGCGAGTGCCTGCCGTGCGGACACGACATCGACGCGCGCAGCGCGTGCGACGACCACCGCCAGACTGGCCCCGCGGCCCGTGAACACCGCACCGATGAATGCCTCATACGCCCGACGCTCCGATCGCGGGATGAGGGCGGTCGCGCGTCGGCGGACCGTGAGCACGCCGCCGTCGACGCTGGGCTGCGGCGAGAAGCCCCACGCCGGTACCCGTCCCTGCAACTCGAAGTCGAACCAGGGCGCCGACTGCGCGGTCATCATCGTGCCGCCGCCCACGCCTGCGCGCTTTCGAGCGACCTCCCACTGCGTCAGCAGAACTGCGTGCCTCCATCCATCCGAGGAGAGGAGGCGACGAAGAATCGGCGTCGTGAGGTGGAACGGGATGTTGCCGACGACGACCTCGGCGTCGAACGGGTAGCGGGTGGCATCCGCCGCTTCCACCCGCACCGCGGGTAGCGCCGTCCGAAGGCGCCGGACTCGATGCTCATCGATGTCGATCGCGGTGAGGGGCCTGCCCAGCTCGGCGAGCGAGCGGGTGAGGGCGCCGTCGCCCGCGCCGAGTTCGAGGATCGAACCCGAGGTGTGCGCGACAAGAGACGTGAGACGGCCGAGCGTCGGCCGGTGGGTGAGGAAGTTCTGGCCGAGTTCGTGTCGGCCGCCATGAAGAGAACGAGGCATGAGTGCGCTCCAGAAGAAGAATCGGAGCACCTCGAGGGAGGGAACGCGCGCGAGCGCGGAGAAGCTGCCCGTCCCGAGGTGCAGATGGCATCTCGGAAGACGGCGCGTACGACGAGCGAGCGCGCCGTCAGGCGCGGCGGTCGCGGAACGTGAAGGAGGGCGCCGTCACCAGCGCGCTGTTTATTGTTCCCATCGGACCAGCCTACGATATCCGCGCAGCGTCAGATCCAGCCGCGTTCCTCCGCGAGGAGGACCGCCTGCTGACGGGTGCCGACGGCGAGTTTGGCGAGCACCGCGGAGATGTGGTTGCGCACGGTGCCGGGTGCCAGGGACAGGCTTCGGGCGATCTGACTCGTGGTCTCTCCCCGGCGTCCGGCGCGCAGCACATCGAGCTCTCGGTCGGTGAGCGGGGAGCGCTCGTCGCTCAGCGCATCCGCTGCGATCTCCGGGTCGACATAGCGTCCGCCCGCTGCGACACGGCGGATGATCGCCGCGACCTCGTCGGCGCCGCGCGACTTGGGGAGGAAGCCGGCGACGCCCGAGGCCAGCGCCCTGCGCAGGATTCCCGGTCGCGCGTGGCGGGTGACCACCACGCACCGTGTCGCGATGGCGCGGTTCAGGCGCTCGGCGACCTCGACGCCGTCGAGCCCAGGCATCTCCAGGTCGAGCAGGCACACATCCGGCAGCAGTCGCAGCGCCTCGGCAACCGCCTGCTCGCCGTTCTCACATTCGGCAACGACCTCGATGTCGTCTTCGAGACGGAGGAGAGCGGCGAGCGCAGAGCGGATCATCCCCTCGTCGTCGGCGAGCAGAACCCGGATCATCGTGCTTCTCCCTGTCGTGCCGGCACCGTCACGACAACCGTGAACTCGTCTTCGCCGCGGTGCACCTCCAGGGTGCCCTCGGCCTCGGCGATCCGGCGCCCGACGCCCTCGAGTCCTGAGCCCTCACGCCCGGGCTCGATGCCCGGAACGACGTCGTTGGAGATCTCATAGCGCCAGGCATCCGCTTCCCGCGCGAGCACGAGCCGTGCGCGCTTTCCGCCGCCGTGCCGGATCACGTTCGTCGTCGTCTCGCGGATGACGGGGCCGAGATCGGATGCCGGTGCCTGATCGGCATCCGCCGCGATCGCCGTCTCGACATCGAGCCCGGCCGCCCGCAGCAGATCGCGGGCGTTGGCGAGCTCGTCGCTCAGCGGCACCGAACGGAACCGCATCGCGAGGTCGCGCGTGCCCTGCCGCGCTTCGTCGACGCTCGCCCGCGCCGCACGGAGCTGTTCCATCCCCGTTTCCGGGTCGCGCGGCATGAGTCGTTCGGCGAGCTCCAGCTGCAGCGCGATCACCTGGAGGTGGTGCCCCTGAAGGTCGTGGACATCGGTCGCCACGCGCAGACGCTCCTGCGTCGCGGCGAGGCGGGCCTCGGAGGCGCGAGCCCGATCGAGTGTGATCAACACATCCCACCACCACAGCGAGCTCACCGTCATCGCCGGCAGGATGAGCGTGTAGACGACCGGGAGCGTCCAGGCCGCGTCGTACGCCGGGCCACCTGAGGACGCATCGACGAAGGCCGCGCCGACGAGCACGAGAGTCACCGCGATGACGAGGCGGAGCCGAACACCCCTCGGCCAGTTCAGCAGAACGAGGAACTGCGCGACGGGCATGATTCCGAGCAGCCAGCTGTCTGTGATGGTGCCTGCTGTGATGCCGAACGCCAAAGAAACGCCCGCCGGCACCGCCAGCGGGACCCATCGAACCCCTGGCTCAGCGTCGATGCGGTGTCGGTAGGCGGCGATCACCGGCACCGTAGACGCGCACCAGAGCAGGCCGCCGATCCCGACGATGAGCGCGATGGCGCTTCCCGGCGTCACCGCGAACGCGATCGCGGTCCACACCAGCACCAGAAACACCTCGAAGAACATCACGGCGCTCGCGGTGTACCACCACGTCGCGGTGATCCCGCGGGCCAGCTGCTGGGCGCCGGGCCCGGGCTCTGCGCCTGCGGCGAGGGACTTCGTGCTCATTCGAACCACGATAGAGGCATGACACTTGTCAGGGATCCGGCAGGCGTTGCGCACGCGAAGAGGTGACAGCCCGGCACTGCCGCGCCGAGACGGATGCCGATGAACTGGACTCATCGCGACGGACACACCGATCGCCCGGAGACCAGGAGCCACCGTGAACCTCATCGAAACCTTCCAGAACCTCGTGGCACAGGTGCCCGAGCTCGTGCAGCCGCTGATCGTCGCCCTGGCCGGCGCTGTCCCCTTCATTGAAGGCGAAGGCGCCGCCGCCATCGGAATCATCGGCGGCATCCACCCGGTTATCGCCGCCATCGCTGCGATCGCCGGAAACTTCCTCTGTGTCGCTGTCCTCGTGCTGCTCAGTTCCGGTGCCCGACAGGCCATCGTCACCCGACGCGACCGGTCTCGCGAACTCGTGCCGGCCGGTGGCACGGGGCCGCTCGACGACGACATCGTCGGCGACTCCGGCCGCAAGACGGCACGCAAGGAGAAGTTCCAGCGTGCGCTCGTGCGTTACGGCGTTCCCGGTGTGAGCCTGCTCGGCCCGCTCCTGCTGCCGACGCAGTTCACCGCGACCATGCTCGCCGCGGCCGGCGTCGGCAAGGTCCGCATCCTGATCTGGCAGGCCATCGCGATCATCGGCTGGACGACGGTCATCACGGCGATCATCGGCAGCGCGGTATACGCGATCCACTGAGTTGTGACCATGCAGCCTGGGCTGAGAGACCGTGCGGTCGATCAGCCCAGGTTTCGCGTCTCCAACACAGTGATCATCGTTCAATCCTGCCCACGCTCGGCGCCGGTGGAGGCAGGACGCGCTCCGAAGTTGCGCGAGAACAGGTCGGCGGAGTCGTACGCGGCTTTGACCGCCGCCAAGCGCTCGCGCGTGCCCTCCGGATAGATCGAGGCCACGGCATCCACCGATGATCCGTCGAGCGAGTTCGCGTAGGCGCCCGCGACGTACGGCTCGAGGTCGCGCCACACTTCGGTCATTCGCGCGCGGATGCCACCGACCGCCGCCTCCGGACCGACCGCGAAGGTCGTGACCATGAGCTCGGCGTAGCGGTGGGCGAAGGCTGTGGCGTCGGCCGGGACCTCGGCGAACGCGCCGCCGAGACTGTGCAGGACGATCGCTGACGGCTGCGACTCCCCGGCGATCCGGGCGACGGCGAGGGCAGCGGCATCCGCGGCGTCCGGAGCGACGAACCCGTTGCGGACCACGGCGCGCAGCCCGAGCGGCAGTTCCGTTCCCGGGTGCAGGATCTCGGCGTAGGTGCGACGGCGTACGTCCACCGACAGCGGAGCGGCGATCGCGCGCAGCGCGTCGACGGACTCGACGAGGTCACCCTCGTCGGAGCGCACCATCGTGACGACGATGGGAGCCTCCTTCCCGCCGGCGAGCGGGTTCGCCAGCACGACGGTCGATCCGATCGCATGCGGCGCGTGCCGCATGTGGGCGGCCCATCCGGTGACGATCCGCTCTGCCTGGTCGGATGAGAAGGTCAGGGCGGCGAACTCGACCGTTCGAGTCGGCTGCGCCTCGAACTCGAACGCGGTGACGACGCCGTACGCTCCGCCCCCACCGCGCAGCGCCCAGAACAGCTCGGCGTGGTGCTCGGCGTCCACCACGAGCACGTCGCCAGAGGCTGTGACCAGTTCGACGGCACGGAGGTGATCCAGGGTGAGCCCGTCTCGACGCACCATCCAGCCGATCCCGCCGGAGAGGGTCAGCCCGCCGACGCCGACGTCTGCGGTGTCGCCCGACGAGATCACGAGGCCGTGCGGAGCGAGGGCGTCGACCACCTGCCGCCAGAGCGCGCCACCACCGACGCGCACCCGGCGATCCGGGAGCACCTCCACGGCGTCGAGGGAACGCAGGTCGATGACGATTCCGCCATCGACCGTGCTGAATCCGGCAGCCGAGTGACCGCCACCGCGCACGGCGAGCGGAAGATCGGATGCCGCCGCGAAGCGGACCGCGCGGGCGACGTCGGCGGTGTCGGCAGGACGGAGGACGAGGACCGGTGCGGCCGACGCCATCGGCGTACGGGCAGCGGCCGAGTAATCCGCCGAATCGGGAGTGATGATCGCGCCGGTGAATTCGGCGAGCTGGGTGTCGATCTCGGCAAGCATGATGTCTCCTTCGGATGCCCGCCGAAATGGCGAGTCATGAAGAAGACGATGCGAGCGGTCGGAATGTGACCGGATCCGAGAAATCGGTGTCTGCCCGCCGAGTTTCTCACCGCGGACGGGTCACGTGACGCACACTCCGATGCAAGGATGAATCATGACCGACGTCGACCGTGAGATCTCGACACCCCCGTCGATCGCGGGACCGGATTCGATCGCGTCATTCGCCGAACATCGCGGACTGCTGGAGGCAGTCGCCTACCGGGTACTGGGAAGCATGGTCGACGCCCAGGACGTGGTGCAGGACGCCTGGCTGCGGTGGAGCGGCGTCGACCCGGCCGGCATCCTCGACCCGGAGGGCTACCTGGTGCGCATCACCACCCGGCTTGCGATCGACCAGCTGCGCAGTGCTCGTGCCCGGCGGGAGGCATACGTCGGTCCGTGGCTCCCCGAACCGATCCGCACCACGCCCGATGTGGCAGACCGGGTCGAACTCGCCGACTCCGTCTCGACCGCCGTCCTTCTGGTGCTGGAAGCCCTGACCCCGATCGAGCGCGCTGTCTTCGTGCTGCGGGAGGCGTTCGGCTACTCCTATGCCGAGATCGCGGAATTCGTCGACCGGCAAGAGCCCGCCGTCCGGCAGATCGCGCATCGCGCACGGAACGCCGTTGCTGCTCGCCGGCGGCGATATGACACGGATATCGAGACGCGCCGGGTCGCGACGGAGCGGTTCCTCGCGGCCTGCGTCGGCGGAGATCTTGAGGCGCTCATGGCCGTGCTGGCACCCGGCGTCACGATGATCAGCGACGGCGGCGGACGAACCTACGCGCCGCGCATGCCGATCATCGGACGCGAGGCCGTCGCCCGCGCGATCCTCAAGCTCACGCGGCAGGCACCCGAGGGAACCCGACCGTTCATCGCGCCGCTGAACGGCGGTCCGGGAATCGTGCTCACGGCATCCGGCCCGGTGCTCGCAGCGACGCTGCACCTGCGGGACGGAGTGATCGAGATGCTGCACGTCGTGAGCAACCCCGCGAAGCTGACGCACGTGCGCCACTGAAATCGGATCCGAGTGTCACGTATCGCTCTGCTGTCTCGTCCGTGAGGTGAAGCATCCTCAACGAACGGAGCAATACGTGTTCATCCTCGGACTCGCCATCACCCTTCTCACCGCGGCTCTCAACGGCGCCATCGCCGTCTTGAACCTCATCGGACACGACTATCCGAAGTCCCAAGCCGATCAGATGCGCATCCCGCACTCGCTCCTCCCCGTTTTCGGCACCATGCTCGGCGCCGGGAGTCTCGGGCTGGTGGCAGGACTCGCGGTGCCCTCCCTCGGCATCGCTGCGGCGGCAGGCTTCGTGATCTACTATCTCGTCGCGCTGGGCGCCCACTTTCGGGTGCGTGATTTCCGCCTGATTCCCTGGGCGACGATGTTCGCCCTCGCCTGCGCGGCGCTCGCCGTCGCCACGTTTCGGGCTGTCGGCGCATGATCCTCTCGATGCGCCGGCACCCTCCTGCATCATCGAAGACCTCCACACGACCCAGTGGCAGGATGGGGATCTCAGAGCGAATCGAGGAATGATGAGCGCACTCCTGCAGATCCTGACCACGCACGTCGCAGACGGCACCATGCCCGGAGCCGTCGCTGCGACCGGCTCCCCCGACGGAGACGTCGAGATCATCGGCGTGGGTGACATGCCGAGCGATGCCATCGTGCGCATCCAATCGATGACCAAGCCCGTGACCGCGGTCGCGACGCTGCGTCTCGTGCAGTCCGGTCGCCTGAACCTGGATGACCCGGTGGAGACGTGGCTGCCCGAGTTGGCCGACCGGCAGGTACTGCGCTCTCCCGCGGCAGCTCTCGATGACACCGTGCCGATGAGCACGCCGATCACGGTGCGCCACCTTCTGACGAACACATCGGGTTACGGCATGACGACGGCCCCCAGCCCCCTGCGTGAAGCCATGATCGCGAATCGTACCGAGGCCGGACAGGAACCGGTCGAGCTGGGAGCGCAGGAGTGGCTCGACGCGCTCGCCGACTTGCCGCTCGCGTTCCAGCCGGGCACCGCCTGGCGCTATCACCATTCGTTCGGAATCCTCGGCATCCTCCTGTCGCGCGTGGTCGAAGGGTCGCTCGAGCAGCACCTGACCGACGACCTCTTCCGTCCGCTCGGCATGGTGGACTCGGGCTACAGCGTCCCACTCGAGAAGGCGCACCGGCTGCCCGCCGCGTACCGCCACGACGAGACGGCCGGACTGACGCAGACCGAACCGGCGGCCGGCGGGTTCTATGTCGCGCCGGCCCCGTTCGACCTCAGCCATGCGGAACTGGTGTCCACGGCTTCCGACTACGCGGCGTTCGCCGGCATGCTCGCCGGCGGCGGACAGCACCAGGGGAAGACCTTCCTGGAGCCCGCTCTCCTGGAGCAGCTGCACACTGACCAGGTTCCCGCGGGGGCCAAGGCGGACGACAGCTTCTTCCCCGGGTTCTGGAACGGCACCGGATGGGGATTCGGGGTGGCGGTGCGCACCGAGGGAGAGCACGCCGGGCGGTACGGGTGGTCAGGCGGCCAGGGTACGGATTTCTTCGTCGACCCCGACGGCTCTTTTCAGATCGTGCTGACCCAGGTCGAGATGGGCGAGCGGATCATGGGGCTGTTCAGCGACACGCAGTGACAACACCTCACCTGAACACCGTTCAGTACACTGGGCTGGGTCATTCCGAGCCACCCCAGAGAGAAGCCGATCACGCCTGTTTCGTCATCAGTGCACCGCGTCGCGACCGTCGATCCTGACCGCGTCGCGATCGTCGGCGACGGCGCACACCTGACCTACGCCGAGCTGGCGCAGGATGCGCGCGGGATCGCGGCATTCATCGACGGTTGTGTGCGCGCCCTGCCCGTGTCGACAGACCTGCCCGTGGTCGGGATCTGTGTGCGCTCGGCGTTCGTGACGGCACGGCTGGTGGTGGGTCTCGAGGCCGGGTCGACGATTCTCACCGTCGTCGATCCTCAGTGGCCCCAGGCACTGCAGATCCAGATGATCCGGAACACGAGAACGCAGATCCTGCTCACAGATGTGCCCGGTCTGCCTGACGCTCTGCGGGCCGCGGGCTGGGGCGGAACCATCATCCCCGCCTCCGATCTCGATCACCTTGCATCCGCCGGCGGCACGCCCGGCGAGGGCGCGCCGATGGTGGATTCGGCGAAAGATGACGATGCCCCGTTCCTGATGCTGTTCTCCTCGGGAACGACCGGCACTCCCAAGGCGTTTCTGAAGACCCGGGCGCAATACCTCGCGAACGTCGCGGTGTCCCGCGAGTTCCTCGGCGCGCACCCTGGAGTGGCGACGTTCACACCCGGACCCCTGTCGTACAGCCTCACCCTGTACGCCCTGTTCGAGGGGCTCGCCACCGGTGGGCGCGTGCATGTGGCAGACCGGCTCGATGAGTTGTGGTTGACCGGTCGCGCCCGCGAGGAGAACGTCACACGGCTGGTGACCGTGCCCTCGGCGCTGCATGCTCTCGCCGATGCCGCTCACCGTTCTCCGGCGCGTTTCGAAGGACTCCGCCTGATCATCACCGGCGGCGCGGCGCTCTCCTCGGCGACGCGCGCCCGGGTCACCAATGAGATGCCTCAGGCTCGCCTGGTCAGCTATTACGGGGCGGGCGAACTCGGATTCATCGGCGACAGCCGCGACGGCGACGGCACCCGCATCCGGTTGTATCCGCGCGTCGAGGCTCTCGTTCGCGACGATGCCGGGCACGCACTCGAGCCGGGCGAGCTCGGAACACTCTGGGTCCGATCAGGGTCCTGCACCACCCAGTACCTGCCGCACACCACGGATGCGGAGTTGTCGGATGCCGAGGGCTGGGCGACCGTCCATGACCAAGGTTCCCTTGACGGCCGCATGTTCGTGTTCGCGGGGCGGCGGGGCGAGGTCGTCGCGACCGGAGGGCACAAGGTCGCTCTGGCCGAGGTGGAGCGCGCCTTCGACGGGATGCCGGGGGTCGGCGGGGTCTGCGCGATCGCGCTCCCCCACCCAAGCCTGGGCACCGTCGTCGGCCTCGTCCTCGAGGGCGACGATCTGCCGTCGAAGCGAGTCCTCCGGGAATGGGCGGCCTCGCAGCTGCCGTCAGCGTCGGTGCCTCGACGCTGGCACGCCGTTCCGAGCCTTCCCCGCACCGGCGGAGGCAAGGTCCGCCGAGGAGCGACTGTGCAGCTCGTCCTCTCCGGAACCGGAGCGACGCGCCTGTGATCGCGTCACACCGCGAGGTGGTCGTCACCGGTGTCGGCGCCGTCACCGCCAGTGGAACGACGGCGGCCGCACTCTGGAACTCGGTTGTCGAAGGGCGCAGTGGAATGAGCGTCCTCCCCGACAGCCTGACCACGGGGATGGCGGTCAGCGTCGGCGGCGTCATCGCCGGGTTCCCGGAGCCGCCGGATCTGCCCCCCTCCCTCGCGCGTCACCTCAGCCCCGTGCAGCGGTGGGCGATCACGGCCGCCGATGAGGCGCTGACGGATGCCGGCTGGGATCGGTCCCGTGGCGCATCGCCCTGGGAGCCGTATCGCGTCTCCATCATCGTTGCGACCGGATCCGGGCCGGTCGATGCGATGCTGCGGGCCGGATCCGCCTTCGAGGCCGGCGGACCGCGAAAAGTCCCGCCAGGCCTGGTCGTCTTCGGAACAGCCGACGCTGCGGCAGGAATCCTGAGTCAGCGATACGGGTTCCGCGGCGCGACGCACGCTGTCACCGCGGCCTGTGCCAGCGGGGCCATCGGAATCGGCGAAGGGTTGCGGCGCATCCGGCACGGTTATGCGGACGCCGTGCTCGTCGTCGGCATGGAGGACTGCCTGAACTCCGTGCACCTCGCCGCGAACACCAACCTCCGCGCGCTGGCCACCGGGTACGCCGACGACCCGTCATCCGCATCGCGCCCGTTCGATCGGGCCCGTTCCGGATTCGTGATGGCGCAGGGTGCGGGAGCCGTCCTT
This sequence comes from Microbacterium sp. LWH12-1.2, assembly GCF_040675825.1. NCBI lineage: Bacteria > Bacillati > Actinomycetota > Actinomycetes > Micrococcales > Microbacteriaceae > Microbacterium > Microbacterium sp. LWH12-1.2. Next base: position 3,739,335 of record NZ_JBEGIJ010000001.1, on the reverse strand, counting down.
CTCGAAGCCGCCGACGCCGCAGTTCGCCGGGGCGCCATGCCGCAGGCCGCCGTCGCCGGTTTCGGTGAGACGACGGACGCCCACCACCCCACCGCCCCGCATCCCGATGGACAGGGGGCGGCCGCGGCGATCCGCGCCTGCCTCGCCGACGCCCAGATATCGGCCGCGCAGGTGGATCACGTGAACACGCACGGAACGGGGACGCCCCTCGGAGATCGCGCCGAGATCGCGGCGCTCGCCCACGCACTCGGCGAGCGCGCGCGCCGCGTTCCGCTGACGGCGACGAAATCGTCGACCGGTCACCTGCTCGGAGCCTCCGGAGTCATCGAAGCCATCCTCGCGGTGATGACCCTCCGCGATCAGACGCTCCCGCCGACGATCAACCTCACCGATCCCGAGTTCGACGATTGGACCTTCGTCCGCGACCGCCCTCTGGCGCGGGCTGTGGAGACGGTGCTCTCGAACTCCTTCGGTTTCAGCGGGCACAACGCGGCACTGCTGTTCACCAGCCGATGACCCGCGACCCTCACTCGACGAAGACGTTCGTCGGGTCGCCGCGCAGCCGCGCTGCCGCGTCGACGACGGCTCCGACGGCACCGGCCAATGAGCGGATGTCGCGGAAACCGCGCTCAGCGAGCAGAGACCCCGCTCGCGCGGCACGCACTCCAGAGGCGCACACGGTGACGATGCGGGTCGATGGAGCGAGCTCGTGGAGTTGCGGAGCGGTCGCGATGAAGCCGAGCGGAATGCGCAATGCGACCGGCAGCGCCCCCGTGGTCTCTGCGGCCTCACGCACGTCGATGACGACGAGCGCTTCTCCCCTGGCGAGCTCGCGAGCGAGAACCGACGGCATCACGATCGGGACGACCGGCCTCGTCGACGCGGATGCCGCGGCATCCGTCCTGCACTCGGCCCTCTCAGCGGTTGTGTCCGGCGCGATCCGATCCGGATCCGGCGACAGGGTGAACGTGCGCCAGGTCGTATCCAGAGCATCGAACTGCAGCAGCCGTCCGAGCAGGGTGCGGCCTGTCCCGGTGATGAGCTTGACCGCCTCCGCCGCCATCACCGCCCCGATGGCGTGACAAACCATCCCGAGCACGCCGCCGGTCGCGCAGGTCGCCGCGTCGCTCGGAGTGTCCGGATGCAGGTCTCGGTACCCCGGGCCGTACGGAGGCCAGAACACACTGACCTGACCGGAGTATCCGAGCACGGCACCCCACACGACCGGCATGCCGAGACGCTCGGCGATGTCGGCGACGAGGTAGCGCGTGGCGAAGTTGTCGGAGCCGTCGATGACGAGGTCGTAGCCGGCGAGGATCGTCTCGGCGTTCGCGACGGTGAGGCGCTCGCGGTGCTCACGCACGGCGACCCCGGGATTGATCTCCTGCAGCGCGTCGCTCGCCGACGTGGTCTTCAACCGGCCCAGATCCGACATCCCGTGCAGCAACTGCCGATGCAGGTTGCTGATCTCGACGGTGTCGTCGTCGATGACGCCGATGGCTCCCACACCTGCCGCGGCGAGCGCAGCGAGCACCGGAGTGCCGAGCCCGCCAGCCCCGACGACGAGCACCCGGGCCGCCGCGAGTCGGCGTTGCCCCGCTTCGCCGATGCCCGGCAGAGCGAGCTGGCGCGCATAGCGGGCACGGGCGTCCGCGTCGAGGGGGCCGGCGGGTTCGACCAGCGGATGCGGCGGCCCGTGATGCGTGGGGTTCACAGGTCGGGCCGTCCCGCCATCGACGAGGAAGCCAGGGCATGCTCGCGGCGTGGAATCCGGCCGGACCGCGCGGCGAGGCGCCCGGCGATGACGGCGTGCTGGAACGCCTGGGCCATCCCGACCGGGTCGATCGCGCGGGTGACGGCGCTGGCGAGCAGCACCGCATCGCAGCCGAGTTCCATCGCCAGCGCCGCATCCGAGGCGGTGCCAACGCCGGCGTCGAGCACGACAGGTACCGATGCACGGGAGACGATCAGTTCGATGTTGTGCGGGTTGAGGATGCCGAGTCCGGTCCCGATCGGGGCCCCGAGCGGCATCACCGCTGCCGCCCCCAGATGCTCCAGTCGCAGCGCGAGAGCCGGATCGTCGTTCGTATAGGCGAACACCGTGAAGCCGCGTTGCACGAGCTGTTCCGTCGCATCCACCAGCTCCACGGCATCCGGCAGCAAGGTGTCTTCGTCGGCGATGACCTCGAGCTTCACCCAGTCCGTCTCGAACGCCTCGCGCGCGAGCTCGGCCACGAGAACCGCTTCGCGGGCAGTGAAGCAGCCAGCGGTGTTGGGGAGCAGGCGGATGCCGCGCTCGGCGATCATCGAGTAGAGAGTGCCCGCCTCCGGCGAGTAGCGACGCACCGCGACGGTGGTGAGCTCGGTGCCAGAAGCGGTGAGTGCGGCCCCGAGATCGGCAAGGCTCTCGGCCCCGCCCGTGCCCATGATCAGCCGTGAGGTGAAGCGGACTCCGGCGACCTCGAACGGGTCCTCCCGCTCAGCCACCCTGCACCGCCGTGAGCACTTCGATCTCGTCGCCGGTGCTCAAGACCGTCGCGGTCCAGCTGCCTCGCCTCACGATGGCCGCGTTGACCGCGACGGCGAGGCCCAGCGATTCGCCGTCGACTGCCCGGCCGTCGGCTCCGATGGCACGGCCGGTGAGGTCGGTGACGACGTCGGCGACAGTGGCGTCTGGTGCGATGCGGGCGGGAGCGCCGTTCAGGCGAACGTCGATCATGAGACCTCCAGGGGTACGGGGGATGCGGTGAAGCGGTCGGGTCGGAAAGGGGCGATGCCGGGCGGGGCGACGCCCGAGATGAGCGAGGCCACGGCCTCGGCCGCGATGGGCGCGAGCATGACGCCATGGCGCCCGAAGCCGGTGGCGATGATCAGCCCCGGTGCCGCGCGTCCGAGCAGGGGCGCGTTGTCCGGAGTCGTCGGCCGGGCCCGCGCCGTGACCTCGAGCAACTCGAGTTCGGCCACGGCAGGCACCACCGCAGCGGCGTCGCGCAGCAGTTCGTAGACGCCTCCCGCCGACACTGCCGGCCCGCCGTGTTCGCGTTGCGTGGCACCGAGCACGACGGTGCCGTCAACACGCGGCAGGAGGTACACCGACGCACCGTGCACGCGAGCGCGAACGGTGCAGTCGAGCAGCGGGCGCAGCCGATCGGGAACGCCCAGGCGCAGGATGTCGCCGTACACCGGGCGCAGCTGCGGCACGAACGGCATCCCGTCGAGGCGGCCGGCGGCGAGGCCGTTCGCGACGACGACCTCTCGCGCCGTGATCACGGCGTCATCGAGGCGCACGCCGATCGCGGGCGACATCGGATCGTTCGGGTCTTCGTGCAGGATGCCGCGCACCACGGTGCGCACGATGCGATCTCCGAGGGCGGCGAGCAGAGCGGTGGCGAGGGCGCGGGGGTCGATGCGATGCTCGCGCACGCGACGGACCGCGGTCGTCCGCGGACCGAGGAGGGGTTCGAGGCGTCGCGCTTCGCGGAGGGTGAGCACCTCGATCGCGCCCGGTTGGAGTGCGGCGAGATCGTCGAAGCTGCGCCGATCGGCGTCGTCGACGGCGAGGAGCAGAGTCGATGCGGCCTCGAATCCGCACCGGCCGCTACCCGGAATCGTCGCGAGGAAGGCGGGATACCGCGCCGCCGATTCCTGGGCTATGACATGCAGCGACTGCTCTGTGGGGCGGTGCTCGCTGATCGGCGTGATCATGCCGGCTGCGGCATACGTCGCGCCCGACGCCGGTTCCGGATCGACCAGACGCACGTCACGGCCCGCCCGCGCGAGCTCCCACGCGATCGACAGCCCGATGGCTCCCCCGCCGATCACGACGGTATCGCAGCGCACCGATACACTCGCCGCATGCTGCTCTCCTCCGCCCGGCTCTACCTGTGCACCGACGCCCGCCGCGATCGAGGGGACTTCACCGAGTTCGTCGATGCGGCCTACACCGGCGGCGTCGACATCGTGCAGCTGCGCGACAAGGCACTCGAAGCCGCCGAGGAACTCGAGTACCTCGGCATCCTGCGCGAGGTCGCCGAGCGGCACGGCCGACTGTGGGCCGTCAACGATCGGGCTGATATCGCGGCCGTCTCCGGCACGCCCGTCCTGCACCTCGGCCAGGGCGACCTGCCCCGCTCGGCTGCGCGCCGCATTCTCGGCGGCGACGTCGCACTGGGCCTGTCGACCCACGACGCCGACCAGCTCGCCGCCGCCCGCGCCGAGCCCGGACTCGACTACTTCTGCGTCGGACCCGTGTGGGCGACGCCCACGAAGCCCGGCCGCGCCGCCGTCGGCCTCGACCTCGTACGCGCGGCCGCCGATGCCGACCTGGCCGGTGTCGCGCGGCCGTGGTTCGCGATCGGAGGGATCGACCTCGACACGGTCGACGAAGTGGTCGCCGCGGGCGCGAGCCGGATCGTCGTCGTACGCGCGATCACCGAGGCCGGCGACCCCGCCGATGCCGCGCGGAAACTGCGCGCGCGGCTGCCCGAGATGTGACATCCGCTCAGCCGCGGAGAGTCGGCTCTGGCAATTTCTCGTCAGCCGGATCCCGCAACGCGGGCGCCGGCAGATAGACGGTTCCCCCGGCTTCGCGGAAGGCCTCGGCCTGCTGCTGCATCCCGGCGATCGCCGTCTGTTCGGCGACGCCACCGAAACGGTCGCGGATGTCCTGCGAGATGCGCATCGAGCAGAACTTCGGCCCGCACATCGAGCAGAAGTGAGCCGTCTTCGCCGGTTCTGCCGGCAGGGTCTCATCGTGGAACGCCTCGGCGGTATCCGGGTCGAGTGACAGAGCGAACTGGTCGCGCCAGCGGAACTCGAACCGCGCCTTCGACAGGGCGTCGTCGCGGTCGCGGGCACCGGGGTGGCCCTTGGCGATGTCGGCGGCGTGAGCGGCGATCTTGTAGGTGATCACACCGGTCTTCACATCATCCTTGTTCGGCAGCCCGAGGTGCTCCTTCGGGGTCACGTAGCAGAGCATCGCCGTGCCATAGCGGGCGATCTCGGTGGCGCCGATCGCCGAGGTGATGTGGTCGTAACCGGGCGCGATGTCGGTCACGAGCGGGCCGAGCGTGTAGAACGGGGCGCCGTGGCAGAGCGCCTGCTGCCGCTCGACGTTCTCGCGCACCAGGTCGAACGGGATGTGGCCGGGACCCTCGACCATCACCTGCACGTCGTACTGCCATGCCCGCGCCGTGAGCTCGGCGAGGGTGTCCAGCTCGGCGAACTGAGCGGCATCGTTGGCGTCTGCGGTGGAGCCCGGCCGCAGGCCGTCGCCGAGCGAGAAGGCGACGTCGTACCGCGCGAAGATCTCGCACAGTTCGTCGAAGTGCGTGTACAGGAAGTTCTCCTGATGGTGCGCGAGGCACCAGTCGGCCATGATCGACCCGCCGCGTGACACGATGCCGGTCACCCGATTCGCGGTGAGCGGCACGTAGCGGAGCAGCACGCCGGCGTGGATCGTCATGTAGTCGACGCCCTGCTCGCACTGCTCGATCACGGTGTCGCGGAAGATCTCCCAGGTCAGGCTGCGCGACTGGCCGTCGACCTTCTCGAGAGCCTGGTAGATCGGTACGGTGCCGATCGGCACCGGCGAGTTGCGCAGGATCCATTCGCGGGTGGTGTGGATGTCGTCGCCCGTCGACAGGTCCATGACCGTGTCGGCCCCCCATTTGGTCGCCCACCGCAGCTTGTCGACCTCCTCGGCGATCGAGCTCGTCACCGCGGAGTTGCCGATGTTCGCGTTGATTTTCACCAGGAACGCCCGTCCGATGATCATCGGCTCGGACTCGGGGTGGTTCACGTTCACCGGGATGATCGCCCTTCCCGCGGCGACCTCGGAGCGGACGAGTTCGACGTCGCACGCCTCGCGCACTGCGACGAAACGCATCTCGGGCGTGATCACGCCGTGGCGCGCGTAGTGCATCTGGGTGACGGTGCGCCCATCGAGACCGCGGCGCGGCGGGCGGCTCGCACCGCGCCACTCGGCGGAGGCTGCACCACGTCGAGTCGCGCTGCGACCGTCGTCGTGGAGGTTGCGGGCACGACCCGAGTACTCCTCGGTGTCGCCGCGCGCGGCGATCCAGCCGTCGCGCATCGGCGGAAGGCCCGCCTCCGGCTCGCACGGCGGCCCTTCGGTGCGGTAGACATCGAACGGTTCGTTCGCCGAGGCATCCGGCGAATCGGCGAGCGAGATGCGGGTGACGGGCACCGAAATGCCGTGTTCTTCGTCGTGATGGTGCGCGAGAACGCGCACCTTTTCAAAGGTGCTCACAGGCTCCTACTTCCTACGCCGGCATTACCCGGACAGGTTCTACGGTCGCAGGCAGCTTCAGCCAGATCTCAGCCCGTGCTCGGGCACCCGTGTGGACGGGATGATGCTAGCACGCGGGCGACGACGAAGTCGGCGCCGACCGCCCACTTAGAGTTGGCAGGTGACTTCCTCCTCCGGCGACTTCGAGCTGGCGATGGACGAGATCCGCGTGGTCGCCGGATTCGCCGCCGAAGCAGCGGCACGGATCCTCCCGATCTTCGAACGCGTTCACTCGGATGATCCCCGCCCTCGTGCGGCCGTCGATGCCGCACGGGCGTTCGCCGCCGGGGCGCCCCGCACGATGCTGCAACGCACGACGGCGTTCGCCGCTCACCGTGCGGCGAAGGAATCGACCGATGAGCGCGCGAAGCTCGCCGCGCAGGCCGCCGGTGACGCAGCGGCAGGGGCGTACCTGCATCCGATCGCCAAGGCGCACCAGGTCGCTCACATCCTTCGCGCCACCGCGATCGAGGCGTACCTCGCCGAGCTGGACGGCGTGGGCGATGCGGAGGCCGGTGCTCTCGCTGTCCGGCGCTGCGCGGAATCCGCGAGCCCCGGTCTCATCGACGTCCTTCGCCGATACCCTCCGGCGCCACCGGGGACGAACCGCGTCGCGCAGATCATGAGCATGCTCGACACCGCACTGCGAAACGCCGATCGGTAGTCGGCGGCATCCGCCGCGCCGACCTCCTCGCTCGCCGGGCCGTCTGGGCGGAGCCCCCTCAGCGCAGCGTTCGCACCGCTCCGGTATCGGTGGGCATCGTCATATCGTCGTACGCGGCGCGGGCGACCTCGACTTCCTCGATGTGCGATTCGGCCCACCGCCCGAGTGCTGCCAGCGGCTCTTGAAGGGTGCGCCCGAGTGGAGTGAGGGCATAGTCGACGCGCGGAGGCATCTGATCGAACGCCGTCCGGGAGACGATCCCGTCGCGCTGGAGTTCTCGCAGAGTGTCGGCGAGGACTTTTCCGCTGATACCCCCGACTGCTTCGCGGATCTCCCCGAACCGCAGGGCCCCACCGCTGAGGGCGACGACGATCATCGCCGTCCACTTGTTGGCGATCCGCGCAAGCGATGTCCGCGAGGGACACGTCGCGAGCATCACGTTCCACTCCGGTCTTTCCATGATCACGTCCTTGGTTACGTTGAGGTAACAGGTTACCAAATGTAATCATAGGTCAGATCACACCGATAGAAGGAGAAATGCAATGAGCGAGAACACACCTGCTGCTGTGGCGGATGCCTATTTCAGTGCGCTCGGCAACGGCGACGTGCCCGCCGCGATGAGCCTCATCAGTCCGGACGTCGTCTGGCACCAGCCCGGAGCCAACCGATTCTCCGGAGATCACGCCGGTATCGACGGTGTCGGCGCCATGATCGGCGGCATGATGGAGGTCAGCGAAGGCACCTTCCAGCTCTCGGTGTCTGGGCCCGCCATGGTCAACGGCGAGTTGGTCGCCGTTCCGGTTCGCTTCACCGGCCGGCGCAGCGACGCATCGATGGACATGAGCGGCGTCGATCTGCTCACCGTTCGTGACGGGAAGATCGTCGAGGTCCACCTGTTCTCAGAGGACGGTGCGGCCGAGGACACATTCTGGGGACGCGCCTGAGGCGCGCGCTCGGGATGCGGTGGGGTTCAGGCGCGAGCCGTCTGAACCCTGCCTGCCGCCCCGGTCGAGAGCACGCAGTGTCAGTGGCCGTCGCCGTTGGTTCGTGCGCGCATCCGCCCTGTCTGGTGCGCCCAGATGGCGATCTCGACGCGGTTGCGAGCGCCGAGCTTGGTCATCAGGCTCGCCACGTGCGTCTTCACCGTGCTGAGGGTAATGAACAGCTCAGTCGAGATCTCGCCGTTGCTCAGGCCACCAGCGACCTTCGCGAGCACCTGTTCCTCGCGCTCGGTGAGCGGCTCGATCGGCTGCGGTGGCGGCGCAGCCGGCCCCGCTCCGGCGAAGGCCTCGAGCAACCGCACCGTGACGTTGGGGGCGATCAGGGCATCCCCGCTCGCGGCAGCGCGGATCGCCTGGGCGAGCAGCTCGGACCCTGCATCCTTGAGCAGAAAGCCCTTGGCACCCGCCCGCAGCGCCGCGAAGACGTACTCGTCGAGGTCGAAGGTCGTGACGATGACGACCGCCATCGGGTCATCCACGCCCGGGCCTGCCAGCACGCGGGTCGCCTCGATGCCGTCGAGGTCGGGCATCCGGATGTCGAACAGGCAGACGTCCGGTCGCAGGCTGCGGGCGAGGGCGACCGCTTCGTTGCCGTCGACTGCCTGACCGACGACCTCGATGTCCGGTTGCGCGTCGAGGATCATGCTCAGCCCTGTGCGCACGAGCTCCTGGTCGTCGGCGATGAGCACGCGAATGGTCATGGTGCCCATCCAACACGAGGAAGCACCGCGGTGACGACCCATCCGCCGCCGGGCGCAGGGCCGACCTGGCAGGTGCCGCCGAGCAGAGCGGCGCGCTCCGTCATGCCGATGATGCCGAAGCCCGGCGTCGGCGACGCGGCGACGTCTCCGTCGTTCGTCACGCTCAACCGCACCCCGCGCTCGTCTGCCTCCACGAGCACGTCGACACGGGTGACCTGACGCCCGTGTCGGAGGGCGTTGGTCACGGACTCCTGCGCCAGGCGGAAGACCGCAGCAGCCACCGGCGGCGGGATGCTGCCGTCGTCGCCTTCGACCTTCACGGTGACGTCCGCGCCGCCCGGCCTTGTTCCGGCGAGCTGCTCGATGTCGTCCAGCCGCGGGCTCGGCGCGAGCTCCGCCGTCTCGCCCTGCCGCAGCACTCGCACCATCGACCTCAGCTCGCTCAGGGTCTTGGCCGCCTCCGCCTCGATCACGCCGAGCGCGTCCTGCGCTGCGCGCGGGTCTCGCGCCGCCACCGCAAGACCCGCCTGGGCACGGATCGCGATGGCGGAGACGTGGTGGGCGACCGTGTCGTGCAGGTCACGGGCGAGGTGCTCACGCTCCCGCATCCGGATGCTGTCGAGGAGGCGTCTGCGGGATCCTGCGCGGTAGCGAAATGCGGTGCCGAGCAGCGCCATCGTCAGCAGCAGCGCGAACCCGCCGACGAGCTCGTTGAGCCCTCCCCCTCGGACGAACGTGAGCCCGAGGCTCACGAGGAGAATGCCCGATCCGATCATGAGGTCGCGACCGGATCCCCAGCGGTACAACGCGTACACGATCACCATGACGAAGAGGTTCGTGTAGAGGACGGGGTCGGGCAGGAGCAGGTCGATCGGCACCATCACCACGACGAGCATCAGAAGCGGCTTGGTGCGGCGCCACAGCACGGTCGGCAACACGGCGAGCAACACGATCACCATGAGGACCGGCTGCGACAGATCGGTTCTGAACATGCCCTCGACCACCGCCAGCACGGCGACAAGAGCCACGAGAGCCCAATCCCGCCAGACCCGGCGCGGCGGAGGGGGCGCCGCGCTCGGCGCACTCCACGCAGAACGCAAGAGGCCGGTCACCACGTCAGGATACAAGCGCACCACGGCCCGACACCCCGCGCACGCGTCGGCCGGACCGTCGGCGGCGTCGTCGGATGAGCAACTCCGCAACGACGCTGTTGATCACGAAGCCCGCAGCGACGAACCAAGCCTCACCGTATACGTCGACGTCACCGAGGGGGATCGTCCACAACACCAGCACGAGGGCTTGGGTACTGCCAGAGAGAGCGAGCGCATAGGCGCGCGTCATCCATGCTCCGTGCGCAGCGAAGTCGCGCCGCGTGATCGCGATCACGGCCCGCACGAGAAACACCATCATCGCTCCGGCGAAGACGAGACGAACCATGGCGAGTGCGAGCTCGTCCGTCGGCCCACCGAAGAAGATCGCGAGCCACGCGGCCGACAGTGCCCCGATGAATCCCGCAGGAATCAGGACACGGCCGGCGATGCGGTGCCACCCACGCCGAGTTCGCAGTGCCGGAGAGAACTGGAATGCGCCGAGGACGCAGTACACGGTCATCGCCGCGATGTGCGCGACGATCGGCACCGACGAGAGCACTGTGTCTGCGGGCTCGGTGCCCACCTCCTCCAAGCGAAGCACTCCGCCAATCACGGGTAGGACGCTGAGCAGCAGGAGACCGGTGATGGCCAGCCATCCGCTCCTCGGCCGCCGCTTCTGCTCGGCAAGGGGGCGGGTGGTCTTCATCTGTTGCGACATGTCTCGATGCTCGCCTGATCGAGCGCCCTGGACATCGGCCTTCCGCACGGACTCAGAGCCGTACTTTCGGCCGACCGGATCCGGGCCGTCCGGCCGATGACGCGCTTCCCCGAGACGGCGAGCATCGAGTCATGACAACCAACACGACCATGACCGCGGCCGTATACCGCCGCTTCGGCGCCCCCGAGGAGGTTCACCTCGAGCAACGCCCGATCCCCTCGCCGAAGCCCGGCGAAGTGCTCATCCGAGTGCACGCGAGCACGGTGAGCGTCGCCGATCACCGAGCCCGCGCTCGGGACATCCCCTCGGGCCTCGGGATGCTCGCCGCCATCGGGCTCGGCCTGTTCCGGCCCAGCCGGCCGATCCTCGGCATGGATGCCGCGGGCGTCATCGCAGCGGTCGGCTCTGGCGTCACCGTCTTCGCCCCCGGCGACCAGGTCATCGCCTCGATGGACGCAGCGTTCGGCGGTCACGCCGAATACGTGTGCCTGCCCGCTGACGGCGCGATCACCCGGGCGCCCGCCACCATGACCCTCGAGGAGGCGGTGACGCTGGTGTTCGGCGGCATCACCGCGCAGGGCTTCTTCAACCAGGTCACGATCGGGCCGGGCACCTCGGTGCTCGTCAACGGCGCATCCGGGGCGGTCGGCACAGCCGCGATCCAGCTGGCGAAGCATCTCGGTGCCGATGTCACCGCCGTCACGAGCGGCGGCAACGCACCACTGGTCACCTCCCTCGGCGCCGACCGGGTCATCGACTACACCCGCCAGGACTTCGCCTCGGGAGGCGGCACGTATGACGTGGTCGTCGACTGCGTCGGCAACGCCCCCTTCAGCCGGGTAGAGGCATCCATCAACCCCGGTGGGGCGCTCCTGCTCGTCATCAGCGACCTGTGGTCGATGCTGCGCAGCCGCGGGCAGAGCCGCCGCTCGGGAAAGCTCGTCACCTGGAACGTCGGCAAGCACGGCGCTGACGAGCTCGCGCACCTGGTCAGCCTCGCGGACTCCGGCCGCTACCAGGCCGTCATCGACCGGTCCTTCGATCTGGCCGACATCGTCGAGGCGCACCGCTACGTCGACACCGGCCGCAAGCGGGGCAATGTCGTGCTGCGCATCGTGCACGCCGAAACCTCACACGACAAAAGGAGCACCCGATGAGTACACGTCGATCCACCACCACGACTCTGGAAGAGCAGCAGGTACCGGTCAAGGCCAAGCTCGCCGCCGCGTGGACGAGCTTCATGTTCCTGTACATCTACGTGGACATCCTCGCCTTCTACAAGCCCGGCACCGTCGATGACATCCTCATCGGCGTGGTCTGGGAATTCGACATCACCCAGACCTGGGCGATCACCGCGCTGACCCTCCTGGCGATTCCGATCTTCATGGTCGTACTGTCGACGACGTTGCCAGCCAGGGCCAACCGCATCGCGAACCTCGTCGTGGCCTCGATTCAGGTCCCCTTCGCGGCCTTCAACGCGGTCGGCGAGCTGGGAGGGTCGTGGATGTACTTCTACTTCCTCGGCGTCGCGCTGGAGCTGATCCTTCTCGCCGTCATCCTGCGGTACGCCTGGACCTGGCCGCGCACCGCACCCATGACGGGCCGTGGCGACCAGCCCAGGCCATGAGATCCCCAGTCCGGTGTGAGCCAGTCCGTCGCTGGCTCAAGTGAGACATGACATCCGCGGATTCCGCGGGTGTCATGTCTCACTTGTCGGCGATCTGTCTCATCCGAGTTGTCAGAAATCTGAAGATCTCCAGGTCGCCGCTTCGCTTGGATGTCGGCACGTAGCCGTGTCATCCCACCGAAAGGCGGCGAGCGTCAGAGACTCCGCGGGTGGATTAGTTGTCGCGCGTTGCGTCCTGCTGTTGCAGCCAACTCACGATCGCCTCGTTGAGTTCGGTGGGCTTTTCCTGCTGGATCCAGTGCCCGCAGTCGAGGCTGACGACGTCTACGTTCGGCACGAAGTCTGCAAGCGTCTCGGATTTCTGGACCATGTCTCTGTCGGCGTAGATCATGAGTGCGGGCTGGTGGATGATCGGGTCCACGTCGGCGAGCAGGTGCCAGTTGCGGTCAAGGTTCCTGTACCAATTCACACCGCCCGTGAACCCCGAGGTTTCGAAAGCGGAGACGAGAACGGCGAGTTCGTCGTCGCTCATGACGGGCTCGCCGAGTGGTGTCTCCGCTCGGGCGAGATCGATGAACTCCATCCCCGGCTGAGGCTGCCGAGGGGGTTCGTTCTTCCGGTACAAGTTGCGAAGGAACTGGAACGTGTTCTCATCGAACACGGCGTCCGCGACGCCGGGCTGCCGATTGAAGTGGACGAAGTAGAAGTCACCGCCGAGCACAGCCTCCATGAGTTCGATCCACGGAATCTCTCCGCGCTCCTGATAGGGCAGGCTCAAGTTGATCACCTTGTCCACACGGTCCGGGTGCAGCAGGGTCAGCCCCCAGACGACGCTTGCACCCCAGTCGTGACCGACGAAGATCGCCTGGTCGTATCCGTAGTGATCGAGAAGTGCGACAAGGTCGCCCGAGAGGTGTTCGATGTCATAGGCCGTCACGTCAGTCGGCCGCGAGGAGTTACCGTAACCGCGCTGGTTCGGGACGATGACGTGGTACCCCGCAGCGACGAGTGCAGGCACCTGATGCCGCCAGACGGAAGCATGCCCGGGCCATCCGTGGCACAGCACGATGGGGTTCCCGGCATTCTCTCGCCCGGCCTCGAAGACTTCGAGTTCGACGGCGTTGACGGAGATGAGGGTGGGGTCGGGGAAATCGGACGGGTTCACGGATGCTCCTCTGAGGTTCGCGCCAGATCGCGTTGCGGATCGGCTGCGCTCCGAACGTACGAAGCATTCTGGACACCGGATGTCCTAGATCCTTGGCAAGCTGAGATCATGCGAACGGATTCCGCGGGCAGAGCCCTGCAGCTGTTGTCGCTTCTGCAGACCCACCGCTTCTGGCCCTGTGCCGAACTTGCGACTCGGCTCGGAGTGACCGAACGAACGGTACGCCGGGACCTCGACCGTCTTCGCGAGCTCGGCTACCCGGTCGATTCCATCTCGGGAAAGTACGGCGGCTACCGGCTCGCGGCGGGGTCCCACATACCGCCCCTGGTCCTCGACGACGAGGAGGCCATCGCGGTGGCGATCGGGTTGCGCTACGCCGCCGAAGCCGCCGTCAGCGGGATCGAGGAGACGTCGCTGCGCGCGCTGGTGAAGATCGAGGCACTCCTGCCTCACCGGCTCCGTCGACGCGTGTCGGCGCTGCATTCGAGTGTCGCATCACTGCGGCGGACGGCCGTTGACGACGTCATCCATCCAGAGTCGCTGAGCGTGTTCGCCGCGGCATGCCGCGACCATGAGTACGTGCGTTTCGGTTACCGGCGAAGCCAGGGCGAGAGCAGCAGGCGGCATGTCGAGCCGCATCAGCTCGTCACAGCCGGGCGTCGTTGGTATCTCGTGGCGTGGGACGAAGACCGACGCGATTGGAGAACATTCCGACTCGACCGGATCCAGGAGCCGCGACCGGTCGGCAGTCATTTCACACTCCGCACGATTCCCGGTGGAGACGCGGCCGACTTCGTCGCGAGTTCGATCGGCCTCACTGCCCGCGAACACGATGCGACGATCGTCATCCACAGACCGTTCGCAGAGATTGAGGGCGTCCTTCGGTGGGCCGACCACACCCTGAGGGAGGAGCACGCAGAACACTGCGTCGTCCGAATCCGCAGCGAAGACCTCGGACGGCTCGCGATGACGGTTGCCGAGATAGCGCTCGCCGCTCCAGTGACTGTCATCGAGCCAGCCGAGCTCTCGGGCACCATCGAACGACTCACCACTCACCTCGCCGGGCCGTAGTAAAGCGCGAGTCCGGGCAGCATGAGCGTCACGGCGACGGTGGCGGTCAGCATCCATCCGGCGTTCACCTGCGAGGTGATATCCCTGTCGATCTCGTTTTGTGGTGCATTCGCGCCTGAAGGGTCTGGTCGTTCAGCGAGTGAGGAGGTCTTGCAGGACGTCCGCGAGGGCCTCCACTCCGGCAGTGACATCGTCGGGTTCGGCGGTCTCGGCGGGGGTGTGCGAGGCTCCGGTGGGGTTGCGGACGAAGAGCATTCCAGTGGGGATGATCTCGGCGAGCACCCCGGCGTCGTGGCCGGCTCCGGTGTCGAGAATCGGAGCATCAGGGAGCACGGCCTGCAGGCGATCGCGCAGTACCAAGTCGAACTCCACGGTCGGTGAGAACGACTGCTCGGCCACGGTGACGCTGCATCCTTCTGCGTCCGCTGCCTTTTCGGTCATCGTCGTCACGGCATCGACGATGCGGCTCACTGCGTTGTCATCGCGATGTCGCACGTCCATCCACAGGTCGACCGAGGAGGCGATGACGTTCGTGCCCCCGGGAGTGACCTTCACTCGCCCGACGGTTCCGCGAGCATCGTCGACTGCCAGTGTCTGCTCACGCAGGCTTCGGATCGCCTCAGCGGCGACGACCACGGGATCCTGTCTGTCGGTCATCCTCGTGGCACCGGCATGGTCCCCTCGTCCTTCGATCCTCACGTGCCACCGGCCGTGCGCGATGATCGCGCCTGCGAGCGCGACCGGCCGCGCGAGATCGATGAGCCCGCGTCCCTGTTCGACATGCAGTTCGACGAATGCTGCGATGTCCGCAAGACGTGCGGGGTCAGGACCGATGAGCGCGGGATCGAGTCCGGCAGCCGAGGAAGCCTCGGCGAAGGAGTGCCCTGAGTCGTCGACCAGGGCGCGAACCCGATCCGGCTCCACGACCCCGGCGAGCAATCGGGAGCCCAAGCAGGCGATGCCGAACCGCGATCCCTCCTCTTCGGGGAACACGGCGACGGCGAGCGGACGCACCGGTGTCACGCCGCGGTCCCGAAGCAGATCGACCGCAGCAAGAGCGCTCGCGACACCCAGAGGGCCGTCGAAGTTGCCGCCGCCGGGCACGGAGTCCAGGTGTGAACCGGTGACGATCACGTCTCGGCGTCGCCCGGAGTCCTGTGCGCCCTCCACCTCCCACCAGGCCCAGATGATGCCGTTGCCGTCGGTCTCCACGGTCAGCCCGCGTTCTTCGGCGCGAGCCGTGAACCACGCTCGCAGTTCCATTTCGGCGAGCGAGAAGACCGGACGGGAGTAGCCGCCGCGCTCCGTGTCCACGCCGATGCCGAGGATCTCGGTCAGGAGGGCGTTGGCGTCGGCGTGTGTCGTCGATCCCACGTCACACCCCCGCGAACCGCTGGCCGACGGCACGGAACCGATCGGAGGCGCGCTGCGAACCGGACACCAGGTCGAGGACGAGCTCACCGAGGAGAGGAGCGAACTTCGCGCCTTGCCCTGAGCATGGCGAGAGGATCGTGATGCCGTCGACACGGTCGATGATCATGTCGTCTCGCGGCACGTTCGTGAACAGGCACGTGGATTCGGCATAGGGAGTCGTCAGCAGCCCGGGTGTGAAGCGTTCGACGAAGTCGACGACGCGTCCCCGGTTCGCGGGATCTATCCGGCCGTCTTGATCGCGCGCCGACGGGATCACGCGTCCGCCGTTGTATTCTGCGACCTTCTGGCCGCGGAACTGCGCGTCGCGTCCGCCGGGCAGACTGTAGGTCTGGATGTCTTCGCCCTTGTAGATGAAAGTCGGCCACGAGGTGGCGGCCCCCGGAGGTGTGACTCCGCAGTCCCTGGCGTCGCGGTACAGGAAGTGGAACGCGTTCTCCTGCCGGACCTCGAACTGCGGCAGTGCATCCGCGAATCCGCCGGGCAGGTCGAGTCCGCCGAGCAGAGCAGGCAGCCAGCCGCCGGCGGCGACGACGACCTGCTCGGCATGCACCGTGTCGCCGTTCGTCGAGGTGACCAGGTAGCCGGATTCCGCATGGCGCACCGATGTGGCCTCCCAGCCCAGGCGCACTTCGGCACCCGCGGCGCGGGCGAGGGCCACCATCGTCTCGACGGCGAGCTCGGCATCGATGGTGCCGGCCGAAGGGTGCCACAGTACGTCGCTGTCGAAATTCAGCTGCGACCATCGCGCCTTGGCGTCTCCGGCAGTGAGGAGCTCGTGTTCGATGTCGTTCATGTCGAGGGCGTCGGCGAGTCCCCGTGGGTCGCGCACGATGCCGCAGTCGAGCGCTCCACTCGGGGTGATCACCTGAGCACCGCTCGCCGCTTCGAGTTCTGCCCAGCCGCGCTGCGCCTGCACGACCAGATCGACGTAGAACGGGTCGTGGTAGGCGTAGCGGAAGATACGCGCGGACCCGTGAGAGCTGCCGAGGTGGGATGCCGGCACATCACGCTCGAGCAGGATCACCTCGGCGCCCGACTGGGCCAGACGCCACGCAACGGATGCTCCGCTCAGACCGGCACCGATGATGGCATAGCTCGCAGTCTCGGCGACTGCTTCCTCGCCTCTCTCTCCCACGGTCAGGCCAGGTCCGGCGCGTCCCAGAGGTTCAGCTTCGTGCCGATCCCCTGAGCGACGGCGTTCTCGTAGACCGTCTTCGCCCAGGCGACGTCTTCCACGCCCATGCCGCCGACGCTGAACAGCACCGGCTGCTCGTCGAACTCGCGCCCCGGTACGGTGCCCTCGAACACGTCGCCGATGTTCACGACGCGCGACTCGTCGAGTTCACCCGCTTCGATCAGGTCCTGCCAATAGAGGCCGATCATGCCGAACGCGGTCTCGTGCGACGGGGCCGGGTACTCCTCGGCCCACGCCTCGTAGATCTTCTTGGCGTCGGCGATGAGTCGCGCTTTGCCCGAGAGCGTGTACTCCTTGTCCATGCGCAGGTTCGCCGGCAGGCTGAGGAACGCACCCGGCTTGATCCAATCACCGTCGATGTAGGGGTAGTTCTCCGAGCCGACGAGCCCGGTCACAGCCTCGGAGACGATGTCGGATTCCCGCACGGCGGCCTCGACGGTCTCGGCGATCTCGATCGTCGTGAACTGCGGATAGTGCTCGCGCACATAGTCGGCGAACGCATCCGACGTCGAGCGGCGTCGGCCGTTGATGCGGATGGTGTCGAGCGTGGGCCTCGCCGTCGTCATGGCGTGCAGCGCGCTCTTGTTCATCGCGCCCGGGCCGATGATGCCCAGGGACTTCGCGTTCACCGGCGCGAGCTTCTTCGCGGCCGCACCGGGGACGGCGGCCGTTCGGTAGGCGCTTTCGAGATTGCCGGACATGATCGCGAAAGGAGCCCCGGTCTCCTTGTCGTTCAGGACGATCAGATGGATGGATCGAGGAAGGCCCTTCTCGCGGTTATCGATGTTCGAGCCGTACCATTTGACCCCGGCGGTGTCGAAGCGCCCGCCGAGGTACCCGGGCATCGCCATGAAGCGGCGATCGGCGGCATCGAGCGGCATGCCCGGGAAGGGCGAGCTCTCAGGGAACCCGATCTGTGCGCCGTGCGAATTCGCCGAGCTACCGGCCATCCGGTAATCGCCCTTCGCGACGAGGATCAGCACCTCCTCCATCACCTCCATGCAGCGAGCCATGTCCTTCATCCCAGCTGCGATGACCTCAGGCTCGCTGAGGTAGAGCATGTCGATGCGGGTGCGGGGCGCGCTGTCAGTAGTCATGTCGAGTCCTCCATGTCGGGTGCGTGATGACCAGAGAACAGGTGTTGACAACCCCAGGTCAAATACCGTTTCCACGCCCGATTGATAGCGTCTCGCTCGCAATCCTCCGGAAACAAGGCGGTAATACGAAACCCGTATCGTTCCCGCCATGGAACTCCGTCAGCTGCGCTACTTCATGGCCGTCGCTGATGAGCTCCACTTCGGCCGGGCGGCGCAGAAGCTCCACATGTCGCAGCCGCCGCTCAGCGTTCAGGTCGGACGCCTCGAGCGCGAGGTCGGCATCTCCCTCTTCGACCGCAGCACTCGGCGCGTACAACTCACGCCGGCCGGACGTCACCTGCAGGAGCGTGCGCGCAGGATCCTCGACGAGGTCGACACCGTGCGCGCCGACATGCGTGACTATGTGGATGGACTCACGGGCCAACTCAGCGTGGGATTCGTCAGCTCGGCGAGTTACACCGTGCTTCCCGACGTCGTCCAGCTGTTCCGGTCGAGAAGCGCGAAGATCGCACTCACGCTCGTTCCTCTCACCTCGGGCGAGCAGCTGGAGCGCTTGCGAGACGGGGCACTGGACGTCGGGATCGTACGCGACGAGGATCCCTCGTCCGATCACGCTTCGTCGATCCCCCTCACCGCGGAGGTGGTGTTCGAGGAACGCCTCGTCGCCTGTCTGCCGATCGGGCATACGCTCGCGCAATGCACCGAGGTGACCGTCGACCAGATCGTCGACGTGCCGATGATCTCCTACCCTCGTTCCCTCATGCCCGGCTTCGTCGATCGCGTCACAGATGCACTCTCCACTGCCGCTCACGCCATGAACGTGGTCGAGGAAGTCGTCCACCAGGAGACCGCGCTGGGGTTCGTCGCGGCCGGCATCGGCGCGAGCATCCTGCCCGAGTCCGTCCGTCAGCTCATTCCGGCATCCATCGCCGTCGTCCCCCTCGCCGGCGCCCCGAAGACACGTCTGCTTGCCGTGCGGCAGACAAGAGCGACCGGTGACGCGCGCGGAACCGCATTCATCGAGTGCCTTCGAGAGGCGGCCGCGTCGTCAGGCGTGCTCAACGGCTTGCGGAGCTCGAAGCACTCGCCAGGGCCGCAAGCTTCCACAGAGCAGCCACAGAGGAGTCGACCTGCTCTCGATTGATGGCGCCGCTGACGAACTGCAGCACGAGCCCGTCGAGTGCCGCGAAGACGGCGCGCGCAAGAGCGTGCTCATCGTCGTTGACCGAGTCGCCGAACATGCTGCGTGAGACTTCGGACGTGTACTGGTCATACATGGCGATGATGTGGCTCCGGATCGCTTCGTCGCGGCTGGCCTCGAGGATCATCTCGAACTGATAGACGTGCAGGTCTTTCTCTTCGCTGAGAGTGGACCACAGTGCCGACCTGTAGTCCTCGGCCGATTCGAGGAACCCGGCGAGATGCGAATCGTTCATAGCCGTCGTCGCAGACCACGCGAGGGCAGCCGAAGCCAGCGATGACAGCGATCCGAAGTGGTGGGCGACCAGAGAGTTGTTGACCCCGGCCTCCTGCGCGACCTTGCGGAACGTCATGCCGTGAAGGCCGTGGCGGGCGACGACACGGACCGCTGCTTCGATGAGAGCCTCCCGGCCCGTGCCGTACTTGATGCGCTGCGGTTCGTCGGTCATGTTGGCACCTTACCTTCCCGGACCACCTTCGGACACAGGAATTGAGCAAATGCTTGACATTGAATTCAGCACCTGCTCAAATGGCTTCATCATCCGCCTTGTTCAAAGGAGAACGCCATGGCGTCGACCAGCACCGAATCGCCCGCCGAGCAGACCACAGCACTCAAACGCAACAGTCTCGGCGTCGTCGGCGTCGCCTTCTTCGTCATCGCCGCGGCGGCGCCCATGGCCGCCTTCGTCGGCGCCGCCCCTGTCGTCTTCTCCCTCGTCGGCAGTGGCGCACCGGCCGTCTACATCATCGTCGCCGCGATCATCGCTGTGTTCGCCGTCGGGTACTTGAAGATGAGCCGCCACATCACCAATGCCGGAGGCTTCGTCGCCTACATCGCGCGCGGGCTCGGGTCGCGTGCAGCCACGGGATCCGCCGGCATCGTCGTGGTGACTTATCTCGCCCTGCAGATCGGACTCGTCGCCCAGTTCGGAGTCTTCGCGCAACAGTTGGCAGCGAGCGCCGGACTCGACGTGCCCGTCTGGGTGTGGGTGATGCTGGCGATCGCCATCACGACGGTGCTGGTCATCCGCGGCGTCGACCTCAACATGAGGGTCCTCGGCGTCATCATCGCGCTCGAGGTGATCGTCGTGGCGGTGCTCATCGTCGGCATCCTGATCGCCTTCCCCGGGCAAGACGCGTCTCTGGTGAGCTTCAGCCCTGCGGTGCTGGCGAACCCGGGGGTCGGCGTCGCCGGTCTGTTCGTGTTCACCTGCTTCACGACGTTCGAGGCGACCACGGTCTTCGCCGAGGAAGCGAGGAACCCACGCCGCACGATCCCGATCGCCCTGTTCGTGGTCATCGGCTTCGTCGCGGTCTACTACACCCTCGCCACCTGGGCCGTGAGCTACGGGCTCGGCGCCGACAACGTGCAGCAGGCCTCGGCCGACAATCTTTCCGGCGTCATCTTCGATCTCGCCTCGCGCGCCGTGGGCCCCTGGCTCTCGCTGGTGCTGCAAATCCTGGTCCTGACGAGCTTCCTCGCGATGCTGATCGGCGTGCAGAACATGTTCGCCCGCTACTGCTTCGCCCTGGGACGTGCGCGGGTCCTCCCGCAGATCTTCGCGCGGGTCTCCCGGGTCAAGCGGGCACCCCACGTCGCCGCTCTGGTGGATGCCGCCGTCTGCGTGGTCGTCCTCGCGATCTTCTTCGCCGCCGGGGCCGACCCCATCGTCGTCATCTACGCCTGGTTCGTCGCACTGGGGACCATCGGGTTCATCACGATGATGACGCTCGCCTCCGTCGCCATCCTTGCCTTCTTCATCCGCGAGCGGCTTGAGACGGGCTTCTGGAGCACCAAGTTCGCTCCGGCCCTCGCACTCCTGTTGAACGGCGCCGTGCTGGTGATCGCACTGTCGAACTTCGATGTCCTCCTGTTCGGCGACGGCACCATCGCGAAGGCGATGCTCTGGCTCATTCCCCTCGCCTTCGTCATCGGGTTCATCATCCCGAGCTTCCGCAAAGACATCGACTTCAAGGTCGTCGCGATCGCCTGACGATCGCACGCCCCGACATCCTCGCCCCGAAAGGAACCCCCACAGTGAACTCCACCGACTCGAAGGCCCATGCGCAGGGCTTCATCGCCCAGGATGACTGGCCCGACGTCTCCGCGATGATCGACGGCTTCGGCGAGCCGAGCCTGCCCGCCAGCGAAGCGCTGGCGGGTCACACCATCGACATCCGCTTCGATGATGGCCGGACGATCCGGCACGAGTTCCGCTCCGCGCACGAACTCACGAGGACGGTCCTCACCGGACCGGGTGCCGGCTCATCCGGCATACTCTCCTACCGCGCCGTGGAGGTGCGCCCGGGAATCCAGATCATCGATGTGGTCGAGGGCGCAGACGCGGAAACCCGAGCGATCACCTTCGTGATCGACCTCGCCGACGGCAGGGTCACGGCCGCGGAGAGCGGCATCACGCTCACCGACGGTTCGGGACGCACCGACACGCTCTTCTTCTCCGGGCGCATCGACGGGATGGGCGAGATAGAGCCACGTCGGAGCAGCGACGAACTCGTCGGCAAGCGCATCTATTACCGGTACAGCGAATCGGAACGATACGAGCACATCTACCTCAACGGAGGAACGTTCGTCTGGCATTGCATCTCCGGTGCAGAATCCGGACTCGCCGACGTCGACCAGACGAAGACCTTCGAGCTGGCCAACGGGCTCGTCATCTTCTACTGGAAGGAGAGCGTGATGCCCGTGGAGAGCTTCCTCGTCGTCGATCTGCACGAGCAGCGCTCAATCGGTCGGATGTTCTGCTGGGAGAACTCCACACAGAGCATCGTCCACATTCCCTTCGACAGCCGTTTCACGATCCTCAACGAGACCACTTACCCGAACGACTGATCCGCTCACGGATCAGAAAGGCACGACGATGTCCGACTTCACCAGCAATGCCAGATTTGACCGATCCGCGGCCGAGCCGTTCGAGGTGGGGACGGTCCAGTGGACCCGCCGACCGGGAGAAGGAGACCGCGAGGCGCTTGCGTCCGGATTCTGGTTCATCACACCCGAGGAGACTCCCGGTCCGATGCGAGTCGTCGGACATGCCGACGAGACGGTGTACATCATCGAGGGCCATCTGCGCATCGAGCCGGAGAACGGCGACGCATTCGAACTGACCGCCGGATCCGTCGCGACCTTCAACAAGGACACAGCCGCCCTCTGGACCGTGCTCGCACCGACCGTCGAGTTCTTCGTCTACTCCTGAAGGCCCGGTCATGACAGCGCAGGACTACGACGTCGTCGTCGTGGGAGCTGGTTTCGCGGGTCTCACAGCCGCCCGTGAGCTCACGTGGAGCGGTAAACGCGTACTCATCCTCGAGGCGCGGGACCGCATCGGCGGGCGCACATGGCTCGACCGACGCCTCGGCCTCGACATCGAGCTGGGCGGCACGTGGGTCCACTGGATCCAGCCCTTCGTCTGGGCGGAGCTGCACCGATACGGGCTCGGACTGATTCCCAGTCCTGAGCCGGTGGCGGCGTGGCGGCCGGTCGATGGCCGTCCCGCGCCCATCACACCCGATGCCCTCCTCGACCTGCTCGACGAGCCGAACCAGGAACTCGGGCGCGTAGCACGGGAAGTCTTCCCTCAACCCTTCTCGCCTCTCCAGTCGGAGCAGGGCGCACTCCTGGACGACGCGCTACTGATCGACCGTCTCGATGCGCTGGACCTCGACGAGGAACAGCGCGCACTTCTTCGGTCCTTCTGGGCATTGAACTTCAACGGACGACTCGACGACGCCGCGTACACGCAGGCACTGCGATGGCTGGCGGTGGCGAACGGCGACTGGCGCGTGCTGTTCGAGGCGTGCGCGAGCTACAAGATCGCCGGAGGTACGCGCGCGCTCGTGGAGGCGATCCTCTCGGATACGAACGCTGATCTTCGGCTCGGTGCCGACGTCGCCTCGGTCACAGATCGTCCTGACGGTCTGATCGTCGGCCTCGCGGATGGCTCCTCTGTCAGCACCGCATCAGTGATCGTGACAGCGCCACTGCACGCGCTCGGACGCATCCGGTTCGAGCCGGAGCTCCCCGTCGATACCGTGCGCACGCTCGACATCGGACAAGTCGGACTCGGAACGAAGATCTGGTTCTCGGTCGAGGGCGAGCAACCGCACTTCGTCGCGTTCGGGGAGCACGACGCACCCCTGAACTTCCTACAATCGGAGTATCACGTCGACGGGCGCACGATCGTCATCGGATTCGGTCCCGACGCTCATGCCATCGATGCCAGCGACCGGTCGGCCGTGCAACATGCCGTCGACCGGCTCGTGGATGGCCTCACCGTCACCGACGTCGCCGGACACGACTGGACGAGCGATCCGCTCTCCGGTGAGACGTGGCCGATGCACCGCGCCGGCTACCTGAAGACCGGGTTACCCGCCCTCCGAACACCGCACGGACGGATCGTTTTCGCGGGCTCAGACTTCGCCGACGGATGGGGCGGATTCATCGACGGGGCCATCGAAAGCGGTCTCACCGCAGCGCGCAGCATCCTCAATCTCCAGCCGTCCTGGCCCGCCGCCGCTCCGGCGTCGACCTCGACCTCACACGATCAGGAGTCATCATGAACACCGCAACCAGCATCCTCGACGCCATCACCGTGCCGGAGTCCGTCGGCCGAGCGATCCCAGACGCCGCGACCCGTGAGACCATCGGTCACGCGCCCGTCCACACCCTCGCAGACCTCGAGGAGGCCATCGCGGCGGCCCGAACCGCTCAGCCGGCATGGGAAGCACTCGGTCACGCGGAACGCAGCCGTATCCTGCATGCCATCGCCGACGACCTCGAGGCCAACGCCGAAGAACTCGCCGTGCTCCTGTCCCGGGAGCAGGGAAAGCCGCTCAACGGTCCTAACGCGCGCTTCGAGGTCGGCGCCTGCGCGGTGTGGACCCGCAACGCCGCCGACACCGTCCTGGAGCCGGAGGTCGTGTTCGAGGCGGGGGCCGCGCGGGCGGACGTTTACTATGGTGCTCTTGGCGTCGTCGGCGCCATCGGTCCCTGGAACTGGCCGATGATGATCTCGGTCTGGCAGATCGCACCGTCTCTGCGCATGGGCAACGCCGTCGTCGTGAAGCCCAGCGGTTTCACCCCGCTCAGTGTGCTCGCGCTCGTCGAGATCTTCAACCGGCACCTCCCGGGCGGCGTCCTCACCGCCGTGACGGGCGACCGCGAGATCGGTTCCACTCTCGCCGCCCATCCCGGTGTGGACAAGATCATGTTCACCGGTTCCACTCCGACCGGACGCAAAATCGTCGAGGCGTCAGCGAACAACCTCGCGCGGCTCACTCTCGAGCTCGGTGGCAACGACGCCGGCATCGTCCTGCCTGGAACGAACATCGCCGCGCACGCGGAGGATCTGTTCTGGGGATGCTTCATCAACACGGGGCAGACCTGCGCGGCCCTGAAGCGTCTCTATGTGCACGACTCCATCTATGACGAGACCGTCGATGCACTCGCACACCTCGCGCGCACGATGCCGATGGGCCACGGCCTCGACGAGACGAATGTGCTCGGCCCGCTGCAGAACCAGAACCAGTTCGACATCGTCCTGCGTCTCGTCGATGAGGCCCGTGCAGCCGGAGCCAGAATCGTGGCGGGCGGCGAGGCAGCGACCGATCTCGGACCGCTGTTCTACCAGCCGACCGTTGTCGCCGACATCACCGACGGCACGTCACTCGTCGATGAGGAGCAGTTCGGTCCCGCCATCCCGGTCATCCGCTACACCGACATCGACGACGCCATCGCTCGCGCGAACGCCAGCGAGCAGGGTCTCGGGGCGTCCGTCTGGTCCGACGACCCCGAGGCGGCTCTCGCGGTAGCCCACCGACTCCAGGCCGGAACGGTGTGGATCAACCAGCACGGCGCACTCAACCCGCAGGTGCCGTTCGGAGGTACCAAGGCCTCCGGCTACGGACAGGAGTTCGGTGCTGCAGGCTTGAAAGCCGTCGCCGCACCGAAGGTCATCAGCCGATGACGTTCGCCGGTGCCAGCGTCGAGAACCATGTCGTCGTCATCACAGGTGGCGGCACCGGAATCGGCGCCGCCATCGCCGACAGATTCGCCGCCGAAGGAGCCCGTGTCGTGCTACTGGGCCGGCGTGCTGGTCCCCTCCAGGAGGTCGCTCAACGCACGGGTGGTCTGCCGATCGTCGCCGACGCCGGCGATGCGGTATCGGTGAAGGCTGCCGTCGCCACGATCATCGCGACGTACGGGCGAGTCGACACCCTCGTGTGCAATGCCGGCGGCGGCGGGTTCGCGACGGTCGAGAACACCGACGATGCCGACTGGGCAGCTTCCATGCACGCCAATCTGACCACCGCATTCACGATCTCGCGGGAGTTCCTTCCCGTATTAGCACGGTCACGCGGTCGCATCGTGATGATCTCGTCACTCTCGGGGCTATTCGCCGGTCCTGCCATGGCGGGATACGTGACAGCCAAACATGCCGTCATCGGGTTGACGAGGTCTCTCGCACGGGACTACGGATCTTCAGGCATCCGCGTGAACGCTATCTGTCCCGGATGGGTCCGCACGCCGCTGGCGGACGAAGAGATGGATGAACTCGTCGAGCATCTCGAACTCGCCGACCGCGAAGAGGCGTACGCCCTAGTGACGACCGACCTGCCACTGCGCCGGGTAGCAGAGCCCGCAGACATCGCGGCTGCCGTGCGGTTCCTCGGCTCAGACGAGTCGGCGTACATGACCGGTGCGACGCTGGTAGTCGACGGAGGGGCGCACATCGTCGATCTGCCGACACTCGCATTCGAAAAGGCGAGGGCGTAGTGGACCTCGACATCGATGGGCGGGTTGCTGTCGTCACCGGAGGCGCATCCGGCATCGGTCAGGCGTGCGTGACAGCTCTGGCTGACGAGGGCGTGAGCGTCGCGATATTCGACCAAGATCCACGAGTAGCAACGGTGGCAGCCGAGCTCGTTCGCAATGGGAAGTCAGTCACTTCGCACGTGGTGGATATCACGGACGAGAACAAGGTCAGCTCAGCGGTCGCGGACATGATCGCGCATCACCGCGGACTCGACATCCTGATCGGCTGCGCCGGCATCTCAGGTCCCGTAGGCGTAAAACTAGCGGAGACAGACGCAGCCGACTTCGATCGGGTCCTCGCGATCAACGTGCGCGGAAATTACCTGATGGCCAAGCACACGATGCCACACCTGGAGAAGAGTGAGGTAGGCACGATCGTCATGGTCGCGTCCGATGCGGCATTGGTTGCCTTTGAGGGCATGGCGGCATACAGCACGTCGAAAGCGGCGGTCGTAATGCTTGCTAAATCGATCGCTGTTGACCACCCGGGCGTCCGAGTCAATGCACTCTGCCCCGGAATCGTCGACACCCCGATGTCCCGAGCCGACCTTGGCCGAGTCGAACACGGTTTCGAGGGCACTGGGCTGCCGGTCATGAAGGCTTCACAGCTCGCCCGCCACGTCCTCTTTCTCGCGTCACCAGCAAGCGCACCGATCAACGCCACGACACTGGTATCAGACTTCGGGTATGCATCTCGCTCGGCGCTAGGCGAACTCGGTTTCGTGAGCTGACGCACTGATCCAGAGATTCGCCTGCGCTTCTGATGGACGCACACCGGAGCCGTCTACCGAAGAACGGAAGCTGTGTGCGGAAGATCGACAACAGATGCGACTGTCCGATCTCACGGGAGCTGTCACGACATGAGACGCACGAACCGCGGAAATCCGGGTGAAGACTGATCGGCTGATTCGCCGTTTTGTCTCACGCGACTTGTCATTTTTTCGCGCCCACTTCACTCGCGCGCGCCGGACCTCACTAGCAACTCGAATCAGAGTGCGGGTCGCCAACTCAATTTGTTAGCCGGAAAGCGAGAGAATGGTCATCGTGACAGAGACCCGAAGAGTTGCGGTGCTGCTCGGCGCGGGTGCGTCGTTCGACGCTGGCATACCGCTCACTGCCGACCTAACGGAGCAAGTGTTGGCATCGGTCAATCAGCCGTCAGAGGTCCGCGAACCTTGGGTCAAGGCGATCAACTTCGCCCACGCGGCGATGTTCAGCTACGCGGCGAGAGACGGCAGCAACCCGATCGGGGCGGTCAATATCGAGCGTTTGATCTCCGCGCTGCGCCTTCTTCGCGGACGGGACGGCCACGAGGCGGCGCCGTTCGTCAGTTCGTGGCGCGACCCGGTTCTACCGGAGGGGCGAGTCCATGCGGACAAGTGGAACTCAGATCGGTTCGTCCGAAACCTGTCGCAAGCGCTGGGCTTAGACGGGAGCGATCGCGGCGGGCGCGGCGCAGCTAGTAGGAAGAACGCGATCGAGAACATCGGATACTTCATCGCGGAGTTCGCCGACGGAGCCAAAAGGCCGGTGCGTCGCGGCGACTACAGCACTGCTGACGTGCAGGTACTGCGCTTGCTCGGCACTCTTCTCCGGATACAAAAGCCCGTCGACTACCTTTACCCGCTTGTCGATCTCGCCCTGGCACAGCCGGAAGGGCTCGACGTCGTGACACTCAATTACGACCTCGCGGTTGAGCAAGCCGCGAGCGAGCGTTCGGTGCCAATTGAACGAGGAGTTGGCGATTGGCCCCGCGAGCGGATCGGGTTCGATGTCGTCGCGCAAAAACTCCGCCTCCACAAAATTCATGGTTCTCTCGACTGGGAGTTGGAGGCGCACGGGCAGTCCTCGACGCGACTCAAAGTTGCGGAGGGAGCGGTCGAGCAGCCCTGGATCGTGGTTGGCGACCGGGAGAAGCTTGCGACCGACGGTCCGACCCTCGAACTGCTTCACGCCGCAGAGGAAGCGATCGAGCGCGCAGACCATCTCGTGATCGTGGGCTACCGCTTCGCGGACGCGCACGTCAACCACGTCATCCGCAATTGGATGCTCCGATCCGAGACGCGGACCGTCGGGGTCATCGAGCCGACTTGGTCTTATCCCGAACCCGGGTCGTTCTTTGGCCAGCTCGTCAGCGAGTACGGCGGATCGTGGCGGCACAATCTCACCGAGCGCCCCCAGCGGGTCTTCGGGTATCAGGGCGGCGCGCGGGCCCAGCTCCCCTCCGCGCTTTCGACGGAGAAGCTCGTCGCGGACACCATCGTCATCGCGGACGTCGGCGCGGTAGTCGCGGACAATGGGGCGATCTTCGTCGAAATCGAGCACGGCGGTCGGCATCTGTCCCACGTGGGATTCCGAGCCAATGCCGGGCGCGTGACGCCCGAGTTCGAAGGCAGCGATTTGTCCCGTGTGACGTCCTACGACGGCGTCCCGTCGAGAGTGAACTCATGGCCGGCAGGCGAGAGGATCACGCTCCGAATCTGGCCGACGCAACGGTACGAGACGCTCACGCTCGAGATCGAGGGCCGAACGCTCGCCTCCGAACTCCAGACAAAGGTGGACGTACCGCTTTGACGCCCTCCCCGACACAGTTAGGAGCCCGGACGCCGAGATCACCCTTCGGTGACCACGACCGCCGATAGATTCTCGAAGTCGAACTGGATCGGCTGGAACGAACCGTGAAAGAACACGCCAGACGCGCGCCCCGGGATCGTCGGCTCGGTGATCGGAGCACGACTACCGAGCACCGACTCCTCGAGAAGATGGTCGGGGGTCGGACCGAGCGGCAATATGGGAAATGCCGCCAGATCGTCGCTTTCCGGGAACCGACGGCGACCTGCCACGGCGAACACGGCACCGGCCACAACGGAGAACATCCATGCCTCGACGAGAGTCGTTTCCGCATCGACCCTCAACGAGGCCGTCTCGAGGTGAGCCCGCCGGTTTGGACGATATAGGAACGTCAGCAAGGGCCGATCAAAGAGAGGCGCGGAGGACTCGAACGCACTCAGCGGGATCGTTCCGTCCCCAGCCAGCACGGGTACCCGCATGACGTCGACGCGGACGTCGTCACGCGTGCTGACCGCCAGGCCATGCTTGACCTTATTGAAGCCGCTGTTCACAGCCAACTCGTCACGCGTCAACAACCCGATGGCATGATTCGTCCACGCCACCGCGACGTCAAGTGCTCGCTGCAGGTTGTCCTCCACCTCAACGCCGAGGGGGAGGAACAGCTCCGGAAACGACGGCGGCTCGTCAGCATTCAATCGCGCCGCCACAGCCTCGGCCACCTCTTTCATCGAGATCGGACTATCAGCGATACCTACCCACACCGACGCCGCATCGCCCTCCCTGGGAGCCGCAACCGACAGTGCATAGAGCAAGCGCAGGAGCGTCTCAGCAGCGTGGTGACGCACCGAGATCGCATCAACTGCTCGTTGACGATCGCGAGCACTATCACTCGTCTCAAGCGGGTCCGGCTCCTCCGGGGGCAGACCTAGACGGCTCCGGAAAGACTGCATGGCCTCACCGTCATGCTCCGGCTCACGATCGCCGGCCAGCAGCAGCTGCTCAATGCGAGGCACGAAATACTCGAGCGGAGAGGACCGAAAGAACTCAGCATCGAGGCGAAAAGCCTGATCCTCAGTCAGATTCAACCCCTGCGGATTGATCGTCAACATGCGACTCCCTTAGTAGCACGGCCTGCCTCGAGGTCCGATCGGCGGCCGTGGTCGTGAGCGTGCTCGTTGTGGATACTACTGCGAAGGGTCAGTCGGTTTTTCGGATGGACAGAGCCTCGAGAGCTCTCAGTCGGCTGTCCCGGTCGCCCGTGATCTCGGCGACCTTCGGGCGCTGGCCGATGAGGTCGGAGTCACCGAGGAGATCGAGCAGGATGTCGTTCATGGCGTCTCGAAGCTCCAGGTGCTCGTCGGTGCCGACCTCGACAGGGTCGGACGTGGTGAGCGGCAGCACTACGAGCAGGTCGACGTGGCACAGCGCCTCCCGAGTGATCTGTGTCGAGCGCTCGAGGAAGTGTCAGGCGATGGATGGTCCTGTCGGCTCTTCGAGCGCCAGCAGATACGCGAGAAAGTCGATGGGGCAGCGCTCGGCGATGAGGTTCTCGGGCCCTCAAGTGGATCGAGTCGGTCGGCCGAGATCCGAACCTGCGCGGCGGACGAGGCGGCGTTCGGGCTGTCACACGTCTCATCCATGAGATCGAATGGATCGGGCAACACCGTTAACTCGGGGTGGCGGAGCGCGAGATCCGCAATCAATGTGCTCTTTCCGCTCGCGTGGGTCCCCGAGATGACGATCCGCATATCGCGACACTATGGCACCGAACCCCTTCAGCCCGCGTTCACCCACTCAAGCGCGTGCGGACCGTTCCCGTTAGTTGCTGCGCTCTCGATATGGGCGTGTCCGCGCGTGACGATGATCCAAATGCCTCGCCCGCGCGGAAATGAGCGGCGGCAGTCTTCTGCCCGACACTCAGGTGGTTGCTCGGGTCCGGATGCTCGTACGGAGGTCGTCGGTGCGCACGCCGACAGCGTTGAGATTCCGACGCATTTGGGTGAAGACCGGCGCCTGGCGCTTGGGATCAGCGATGGTGAGTACAGCTGCGTATGGGATCCCGTCGACCGGCAGCGGCTCTTCTGTGCGCTCAAGGTAGTCGACTTGGAAGCGCCAGTCGGCGGATGGTCCGCGCCCGCGCATTGTCGTCGTCTCGAATGACTTGACCAGTTGCCATTTCATGGACTCGAGCAGTAAGTCACGTTCGTTCTTGTGTGTCTTGTCCGGGCTCGGTGCCGCGTTGACTCGTTTGAGCCGGGTGGCGAACTTTCCATCTTTTTGTCGCTGTTTCAGGTGTGCATCGATGTTGGCTCGTACGCGCTCATCCCCGTGCTCGTAGGCGATGGGTGGGCGGGCGACGAGTGTCAGCCGTGCTTTGCCGCTACATCGGCCGTCCTCGACGAGGGCGTCGGGCCACCGAAACTCGAACCAGTTGTCTTCTTTGGGGCGGATGACGCTGCTGACGACCAGGGTGATTTCCGAGTCGTCGCGCTGGAGCATTTTCTCGGCGGTGACGGGCATGCCAAAGCCGATGAGGTGCTGTGCGGCGGGCAGGAGGGTCTTGTGGGTGAAGAGCGTGGGAGTGTTGGCGAAGTGCACCATCAGGGCCAGGAGCACTTCCCGAGAGACGTCGCCCTCGATGAGGGCGTCCAGGTCGGCGAGTCGGCGCGCAACGAGTGGGGCGGCGTAGCTGGTCCCGCACCCGGTGACCAGGGATCCGGTGCCGTCCACGGAAAGCATTCCGCGGTTGCCGTCGGCGAGGGCTGTGCCGGAGCCACCAATGTGTGCGAAGTCGGGTTTCGTTGCCCCCCGGAGGCCGGGACCGCGGCGGCTGTATCGCGCCAGCGCGAGCGGGACCTGCCCGTCCATCTTCGGCGGATTCAGGGCGCTCACGGACACGTTCTGGAGGCTTTCTCCGGGCTCGGCGAGGAACCCTGCGGTGTCAGCGGCGAGGGAGGCGAGTGCGGTTGCCGGGCTTGTGTGCCATTCGGGGCGGATGTCAGCGGAGTCGAGGTTGCCCGCGGAGATGACGAAGATGACGTCGTGGGTTCGGGCGATATGATCCAGGCGTTCCGCCGTCCACCCGTACGTCTGGGAGGTGCGCGGCGTGCGGACGTTGATGCTGAGGTTGAACACGCGCACACCGTGGTCACGCCTGTACGCCTCGACGGCCGCTTCGATCTCGTCGAAAAACTGTGCGATCCCGCCGGGGTAGTAGCCACTGAAAGGGATGCCGGTATCGCCGGGGTCTGCGGGCAACACGTCGATGTCGTAGATGACGCACCCGTGTTGTTGGTCCTGGGGGAAGGAGGGATTCATCCGCTTCTCCGCGATAAGAAGCCCAGAAATGAAGGTGCCGTGATCGGTGTCGCGGTCGTCGTCCGTGAGGATGCCCCACCGGTCCCCGACCCACCCGTCGAGGTACGGTGCAACACCACCGTCGATGACACCCACTTTCGTCAGCGGCTCGACCTCCGGGATCTCGAAGAAGTGCTCCGGTGCGGGATCGTTGAGCGTCGCGCTCGCGCCACGTTCGCCGGAGACGATGGGCGGAAGCTCGATGGATCGAACGATGGGGTTCGTTCCCAAAGTCCGCAGGATCGCTTCGTGGGTCTCTGCGCTGCTCAGTGCATTACCGGCGGAGGACTCGATGGCGGCCCGCGTGGGGGAAACTGTGAGCGAAAGCGTGCGACCGAATCGACCGTTGTCGGGCAGCAGCCGTAATCCCAGCCCGTCACCGGTGGCGGCGGCATCCAGGGCCATGCGGGCAAGGGCCTCGCCGGCGGCGATGCTCGGGATGTCCGGGGCGGATGCAAACGGGAAGCACGTGATGAGGTAGCCGCTGCCGGCGCCGGCCCGTTGCAACCATGCGACTGCCTCGACGGCGCTGAATTCGCGGCGGTCAGCCTCGGACCAGAGGGTCACCGACTCGATGGAGGACACCTCGCACCGGTTTCGGCTCGGGCTCGCTTTGACTTCGCCGGTCTTGGTGTTGGTCTTGTCGATCACCACTGTCTCTGCGGCCTCGATGGCCGCGATGACCTTGTCCAGTGACTCGGGGGTCACGGCGAAGATGGGCTCCCCAACACCGTCTGTTCCCACCTGCGGTGCCCATCGGCTGCGGAACAGTTTCGTTTGCGGTCGGTGAGATTTCGCGATCGCGTCCCGCTGCATGGTGACCTTCACATGCCCGAGGCCGTTGAACGCCGGCTCCTGGACCAACGATGCCCGGATCGCTTTCGCGGCGTTGGCGAGGGTGTCGCGGTGAGTGGCGAAGCCGGTGTTGTTGCCGTCGAAGAAGTCGGTGCCGTTGTCGACGGGTGGTGTGCGCTTGCGTTCGTCGCGGAGGGCATCGTTGTTGAGCACGAGCTGCACGGGCGCGTTTGCCATGGGGTTACTCCTCCGTCACGCGACGTTGCACGGTCTTCGTACTGACGCTGAACAGGTAGGCCAGATCCGTGTAGCTGAGCCCCGCCGCGTGGAGCGGGCGCATTTGTCTCGCCTCATCGAGACGCAGGGTGTCGAGGACGTCATCGCGGATATGGACGGAGGTGGACTCGGCCACCTGTGCGACTGTCACAGCTGGCGGGACCGCCGCCGCCTCGAGGAACAGTCGTCGCTTGCGGTACTTGGTTGCCAATGTGCGAAGCTCCGCGCCTGACAAACCTTCCGCCACCCACGACAGCAGGTGGGCTTCTGCACGCGCGTTCTCGCCGGCGTCGTCCAGGGAACGCAATGCGATCTGCACTCGCTGCTCGAACGCTGGTTTCGGAATTGCCAGTTGCACTTCAAATCGACGCCAGATCGCCGGATCCAGCAGTGCCTCGTGATTGGTGAGTGCGATCGTGACTCCCAGACCCACGCGCACGTCCATGTTCTGGAGCAGGGCATTGACCACTCGTTTGATCTCCCCGACCTCGTTGGGGTCGTCGCGCACCTTCGCGATGGCATCGAATTCGTCCAGGACGAGCACGCAGTCGTACCGGTTCGCGAACGCGAACAGGGTTCCCAGATTGCGGGCTGTCGTGCCGAGGAACGAGCTAATGAGTCCGTCCAGGCGCGCCAGCACGACGGGGCGGCCCAGTTGTTGCGCGAGCCACAGCGCAAGGCTGGTCTTGCCCGTTCCCGGGGCGCCGTAGACGAGCAGCGACGGCGACGGGGAGAGCCCCGCTGCACGGATACGGTCGGCGTTCATCCACTCCATCAGCAACGCATCGACGTTGCCCTGCACAGCGTTGGGGAACAACGGCAACGTCGACACAATGTCGTCGGGCATGATGACGGTCGCCAACGGAGCGGACGAGTCCTTGTCGACGGGGACGGCCGTCTGGGCGGTCAGCGCCTCGAGACTGGTCGTGGGTGCAGTCGCGTGCACGCTCTGTGTGAGCCGGCTGGGCGCGACTTCTGTGCTTCGAGTGCGCTGGTTGAGGAGCTTGGTGAGAGCCGCCGCCTGCGTGCTATCACCGTCGGCAACGAGCGCGCTGACCAGTCGTTTCACCTGGTGGTTCAGACGCTCGGAGTCGTTCCCCAGTGCGACGCGGACAAGTGATGTGACAATCGGGAAGTGCTCCATGTGGACAGCCTAGACGCAGTCCCGGACATTTCCGGTAGAAGAGTGGACACAAGGGCTGCCTGACGGGACTTCATCGGTGATTCTGGGGACGCGAGCCGCGCCCGGCGCCAGGTGCAGGGGTTTGCTCCCTGGTGCTTCCTGCGCACGAGACCGCGCCGTCTAGAGGGAAGGACGCGGGGTCGCGTGGGGGCGCAGCACAAGATCCTCGTCGTGAGGGGCTAGTGGCACATCACCCGTCGGTAAACCAGAACGAGCCAGGATGGCGTTCGTGGATGAGCGTTGACGATGACGTCGTCGATGCGCTCGACGCGCTCGACGAGCGCACCGAGGTTGACGTTGCGTGGCTGACAACGTGGCCTCACGATAAAGTCGCTTGGCTCATCCAGGAACCCCTTCGCGGCAAACTTTCAGGCTCCTACGTGACCTGGCAGAACTGGCCGAAACAGGGCTGGCGACTCCAGAGCCTCATCTCATACGTGCGCGACGTGGAGCCCGCCGCCGTCGCCTGGGCGGACGACCGTGCGCCAGACGACGCCGCACGACGACTTACGGGAATGACCGACGTTCCCTCGTTCGTCGTGCGGCCGAACAAGCACGTGGGTCTCACGCTCGAGGACGTCGAGAGAATCGCCGCCGTCCTCGAGCGCACTGATCAAAACCGCTGAAGCTTCAGTTGGTTCTGAGCGGTCTTCAGACCCGCTTGCTCACCAACTACTCAATCCTGGTCGACAGGGTCGTCGAGCTTCCAGTCCTCGTCTCGATTGCCAGGGAAGAACGGGCAGGCGTCACCGCATCCCATCGTGATGACGACGTCCGAGGCCTGACCGGATGACATCCGAGGCGTCTAGGTGTGCGCGCCGCCGTCAATCCTGATCTCCGTTCCGGTGATGAAGGCACCATCGTCCGAGATCAGCATGGCGATGACTCCTGCAACGTCTTCAGGCCTGCCCATTCGTCCGTCGTTCAGCGGTGCGCCTAGGTGCTCGAGCAAGCTCCAGTCCGTGTCAGCAGGCAGGTTTTGCGGGGTCGTGTTGGTGATCCCGCTAGTGATCCCTCCGGGAACGATGTTGACTGCGCGAAGTCCCTGCCTGGCGTACTCGAGAGCGACGGAGTGAGTGAATGACGCGATCGCCCCCTTTGTCGCGGCGTAGGCGGCCATGTAGGGGTGCGCGAAGAACGCCGAGGTGGACGCGAAGTTGATGATGACACCGTTCGTCGTCGTCAACAGGTGGGGAAGGCTTTCGCGCACCATGAGGAACGTGCCGGTCAAGTTCACCTGAACCAGGCGGTTCCAGCGGTCGAGGGTCATCTCATGAGTGTGATCCCCATAGAGGATGCCGGCGGCGTTCACGATCGCGTCGAGTCGCCCGAAGTGAGAGACGACGGCCGCGACCGCGGTGCTGACAGACTCCTCGTCCGCGATGTCGACGCGGTGGATGAGGAGTCGCGAGCGCGCGTCTTCCGGTGCGGCCTCGATGAGGTGGGCGAGGTCCTCTTCGCGCAGGTCGAGTGCAGCGACGCTCGCTCCTTCGTCGAGCAGACGGAGGGCGGTGCCTCGTCCGATGCCTGAGGCAGCACCAGTGACGATGATGATCTTGTCGGCGAGTCGGGCAGTCATTCATGCTCCATTCATACGGGGATCGATTCGGAGGATGTGGGCAGCAAGTTGGGATCCGATACTGAGGAAGGAGCATGCTCGCGCACCATCGCTAGCACAACGACGTCGGGGGTGCCCTCGGCGGAGACGGTGACCTCGATCGCGCCCGCGCGATCGGGGCGAATGACCGCGAGCACACGGCCGTCGTACGTACCGTGAGTGTTTTGGTCGAATCGCTCGATGGTGCGGGGTCGGCCGCTCCCAAGGGCAGTCAGTGACCCTGCCCCTGTCACCGTCACCGTGGCCGGCCGGTCGGCGTCGTTGATCAGGTTTCCGCCGGCGTCACGAAGTTCGATCTCGGCGAAGAAGAGGGTTCCGTCTCGAAGCTCTGCGGTGGTCTTGTCGAGTCGGACATCGAGGAGCGCTTCGTCAGCAGCCGATTCCAGGATGGAGCGGCTGACTTCTTCGCCGTCCCTGAGGGCGATTGCCTCGAGAGTTCCGGATTCGAAGGGAATCTCGAAGTCGGCGACGAACGCACGATGAGCACCGACATGTTCCGTGGCGACCGTACGGCCGTTGAGTTCGAGCCTGATCTCGTCCGCGTCGCTGTACACCTCGAGGCTCATGGGGAAGCCGTCTTCGATGTTCCAGCTCCAGCTGGAGACCGCGTCAGTCCAACTCCACTGTCCGAGCGTGAACGCCCGCCCGTGGTTCGATGGTCGCCGCACGGCGATGTACGGCTCGGAGCGGAGACCGAAGACGGTCTCGCGGTAATACGACATCGGGCGGCGGTGCCCGGTGATGTCGAGGTCTGCGGACCAGGACGTGAGCCACGGGAACTCACCGTCGAACGCGTCGGGCTCGCCTTCGTACTTCACGCGGCCGACCCCGACTTCGCCAAGGTAGTCCCACCCGGACCACGTGAAGTCGCCGAGCACGTGCGGATTTTCAGTGACGAGTTTCCAGTTGCGGTCGATGCGCGACGGGAACGTTTCTGTCCCAATCACGAGGCGATTGGGGTGTTCTCGACCGTCCATCTCGTAGCGGGCGTCGCCGTAGTTCAAGCCGACGATGTCAAGGACTGCAAACGATTCTGCCGTCGCTGCGGTGACCAGTGGAGACGTTGCCACCCAGTCCATGAAGTCTTCAGTACTGCCCATGAGGGCGTTCACTCCACCGTCAGCTTCCGCCTCCGCGGTCTCGCTCGGCTCCGCCGCGTCTTCGGTGGCGGCCTCAATCATCTCGGAAATCTCGCTCAGCGCGGACACGAAACCGTTGATGCCATTGGTCACGTAGCGTGAGTCGTCCAGCTCACGCACCTTCTCGGCAAGCCTCCGTCCCCATTGGCTCGCGATTGCATTGCCGGTCTCCGGGATCTCGTTACCAATCGAGTAGATGATCACACTGGGATGATTGAAGTCCGTGGCCACCATCGCCTCGACATCCCTCTCCCACCACTCGGGGAAGGACAGTGAGTAGTCGAAGGGTGACTTCGATTCGGCCCACATGTCGAACGTCTCGTCCATGACGAGTACGCCGTGGCGGTCGCACGCGTCGAGCATGGCAACACTCATGGGGTTGTGGCTGTTACGAATCGCGTTGAATCCTGCGGCTTTGAGAAGGATGACGCGACGCTCCTCCGCATCCGCGTAGGTAGCTGCCCCGAGGATGCCGTTGTCGTGGTGGATGCATGCACCGCGCAGCTTCACAGGTTCCCCGTTGATGCGCAGACCATGAGCGGGATCGAGTTGCAGCGTGCGGATGCCGAACGTGGTGTTGCGGGTCTCAGGCATCTCGGAGATGCCGTCAAGCGTCGTGCGGGCGGTGTACAGCGCCGGGTGATCGACGCTCCACCTCTCGGGCGCCGCGACGTAGAGACGTTGCCTGACAGTCGCTTCTGTCTGCGGGAGCGTGGTCACGGGACTCGTCTCGACGCCGACCACACGCCCCTGAGGGTCAAGGATCTCTGTGGTGATGGTGGCGGTGCGAGTCGCGATGCCGGTGTTGGACACCCGGGTGACAACATTGACCACCGCTCGTTCCTCATCAATGTCAGGCGTCGTGATCTGCACACCTCCCTGTTCGGGGATGTGCACTCGTTCGCTGACCCAGAGATGGACTTCGCGATAGATGCCTGCGCCTGTGTACCAGCGGGAGTCCGCGTGGGTGCGGGCGTCGACTCGGATGGTGTTCTCCGCACCGTGTTCCAAGTATCCGTCGAGAGAGACGATGAATGCGGCGTACCCGTTGGGGCGTTGGGCGACGAAGGCGCCATTCACGTAGATCATCGCGTCGCGATAGACGCCCTCGAACTCGAGAGCGACGTGTTTGTCCTGCCAATCGAGTGGCACGTCGAGGGTGGTGCGATACTCGAAAGCACCGCCCGGGAAGAATGCGCCCGCCGCGCCACTGGGAGCGTCAGCATGACGCTCGAGCGAGATGATCGCGTCGTGCGGCAGGTGGACCGGCACACCGGGCGATGATTGTCCGTGCGCGTCAGCGAAGATGCTGGTCTTCGGGCGGTACGTCCAGTTGGCGTTAAGAGGTGAACGGCTCATTGTTGTCTTTCGATGAGAAGGGTCGAGAAAAGGGCTCTCAGGTGGTTGCCGTGACTGACCATCCGGAGCGGATGGCGTCCAGCGTCTCCAGCACGGCGGTGCTGTCCGAGAGTGGGTGGCGCGGGTGTTGAACGGTGCCATCGGACAACGCCTGGTGGACTGCGCGGAGCATCGGCACGTATCCAAATCCCTGTTGCGGGAAGGTCCGATCCGCGGGTTCTCCGAATGCCTCGCCGAGGTC
Organism: Microbacterium sp. LWH12-1.2; assembly: GCF_040675825.1. Lineage (NCBI taxonomy): Bacteria > Bacillati > Actinomycetota > Actinomycetes > Micrococcales > Microbacteriaceae > Microbacterium > Microbacterium sp. LWH12-1.2. Next base: position 3,700,690 of record NZ_JBEGIJ010000001.1, on the reverse strand, counting down.
GCCTGAATGTATGCGGTACTGTTCTGTCGCCCAGAAGGGTGGGGCGAACGTCGCCCACCCGTTCGTCCCACTCACCGCAGCGGTGGGCTCCAGGTAGGTCACCATCGACGCTGCGAGCTGCGCGAATCGCCCGCCGTCGTATTCGAGCGTTGCGTGAACGGTGAGATCCACGTCGTCAGATCTCACGGTTGCTCCGCTGGTGACTCGCAGCGGCTCGCCTAGGAAGTCCCGGGCGAGTGTCACGGCATAGATGGCTTGGTCGAGAAGGGTGCTGCTGCGCAGTTCGCTACTCCAACGTTCCGAACCTGGGGGCCCGAAAGGCAGGCCGAAAGCAGCACGCACCCCGCGGACGTCTCCGAGCGTCCCCTCCCCCGCTTCCTCAAGCAAAGCGATGTATGCGGGAGCAAACTTCATCCACATCGCCTCCATGGCGAAACGACCATTCGCTTCCGCTGCACTCGCGATGGCTCGAGCCTCATCGGCGTTGACGCCGAGCGGCTTTTCTACGAGCACGTGTTTCCCTGCATCGAGGGACGCGATGGCCAGTCGGGCGTGGGTTGCGTGTGGTGTGGCGATGTAGACGATGTTTACGTCCGGCGCGGCCAGCACATCCTCAATCGAGTCGAAGGCTCGTTCGAAGTGGTGCATGGAGGCGAATGATCTGGCCTTTCCGCTGTCCCGTGACCAGACTCCGACCCGCCGCGCGCCATCGACATGGCTCAGATCGGCGGCAACCGAATGCGAGACGGTTCCCGCTCCGACGAAGGCCCATCCGAATGCGGCAGGTCGGTCGGTCATGGTGTCACCGTGAGCGTTTCCGTGAACGGCGCGGTGGAGTCGCCACCGATTGCCACGTCGAACGTCGTGGTGTCCTGGATCGTCGACGACGTGACGGCACTCCAGTATTGGAGCTGGTCTGGCCCGAGTTCGAACTCCAGTCGAAGAGATTCGCCAGCCGCGAGCGAGATGCGGCGGAAGCCTTTCAGCTCTCGTACGGGACGGGTGGATGTCCCGTATCGCTGATGAATGTAGAGCTGGGCGACTTCATCCGCATCACGATTGCCGGTGTTGGTCACCGTGACGCCGACCGTCGTCGATTCGCCTCGCGCGATCTCTGATTGTTCGACGCTGATCGCCCTGTACTCGAAGGTCGAGTACGAAAGACCGTATCCGAAGGGGTAGAGCGGGGCGTTCGGCTCTTCGAAATAGCGCGCATCCCGTTCTTCCGGGAGGAAGGTGCGATTGTGTGCGTAGACGAGCGGAACCTGTCCGACGTGCCGCGGCCATGTGAACGGCAGACGCCCGGCTGGGCTCGTCGTCCCCACGAGCACTGACGCTAGAGCCTCTCCCGCACGGGATCCCGGGTACCACGCCTGCACGATTGCCGGGACATGTTCGTCAGCCCACCGGAGGTCCAGCGGACGTCCGGAGACGACGACCACGATGACCTTCGTGCCGGTGGCGTGGATGCGCTGGAGTTGCTCGAGCTGCCGCCCCGGCAGGTCGAGGGTGCTTGTCGACGACTTTTCGCCGATCTGATTCTGTCGCTGTCCGACGACGACGATGGCGATGTCGGAGACTTCGGCGAGGGCGACCGCACGGTCGATTGCGGCGTCGTCGTCGTATCCCTCGGGAGTGCGCTCCACGGTGGTGTCCATCACATCGAACATGGATGGGTGCACGCGCTCAGGGATGCCGGCGCCGGGTTCGTAGGTGACGCCATCGAAACCGAATGCGTCGCGCAGCCCATCGACGATGGTGACGGTCTCATCCGTGTCGTGGTCGAACACCCACGGCCCGAGAAGATCTCGCTTACTGTCTGCGAGCTGCCCGATGACGGCGACCCGTCCGACAGCAGAGGTATCGAGAGGCAACACGCCATTGTCATTTTTGAGAAGGACAATGGACGCCTCCGCCACCGACCGAGCGAGAGTGCGGTTCTCGGGGTCGTTGATAGCAGCCGCGGTGCCCGCCTCATTCGCGTAAGGATTCTCGAACAGGCCGAGCCGGAATTTTGCGGTCAGCACTCGCCGCACTGCGGCGTCGAGCACGATCTCGTCCACTCTGCCCTCGGCAACGGCTTGCGGGAGGTTGTCGAATGCCGGCTCGTACATGCACATCTCCATGTCAAGGCCAGCTTCGAGGGCACGAGCAGCTGCATCGGTCTGATCCTCTGCAAAGTGTTGAACGGCGAGCGAGCGCACGGCGTTGGCGTCCGAGACGACGAAGCCATCGAAACCGAGCTGGTCTCGAAGGATGTCGGTCAGTAGCGTCCGGCTCGCCGCTGCGGGCACCCCGTTGAGGTCCATATATGCACTCATGACGTTCCCCGCGCCAGCATCTATCGCTGCGCGGAACGGCGGGATGTAGACATTCCACAGCTCGTTGTCCGATACCTCGGCGTCGTCGTAGTCGCGACCACCCCGGGATGCGCCGTAACCGACGAAGTGCTTGGGTCCTGCCAACAGACGGTCGGCACCGAAATCACCCTGGAAGCCGCGGACTTGAGCTGCCGCCATCGCAGAGGCTAGCACCGGGTCCTCACCTGCACCCTCGATGATGCGACCCCATCGAGGATCCCTGGCGATGTCAATCATCGGGGCGAAGGTCCAATGCACACCCGCCGCCCGCGCTTCCCGCGCCGCAGCCGCCTGCGCGGCTTCCACGGCCTGCTCTGACCACGTCGCGGCAAGGGCGATCGGTGCGGGGAAGATCGTTCGCCACCCGTGGACGACATCGAAGCCGAATAGGAGCGGGATGCCGAGCCGCGACTCTTCCACGGCGTACTTCTGCAGCTTGTTGCTCAGCGCAGGGTCCCGCAGGAACAGGAGCGAGCCAGCACGACCGGAGCGGATGGCGGCTTCAATGAGCGCGGGGAGCTCGACATGGATTCGGTGTTCCGGGGGAAGCGAGTCGATGTCGAAGTCATCGGGGATCGGCTGACCGTCACCCGTATAGAAGTATTGCGTGAGCTGGCCGGCCTTCTCCTCGACGGTGAGTCGCGACAAGAGGTCCTCGACGCGTTCGTCGACGGGCAGGTTCGGGTCTCGATAGGGCAAGACAGTCATCGGTTCCTCCGTGGAATCGTGAGACAGCAGTAGTGATCTATGGGTTGGCGCCGCGTGCAGAGCTCAGCGGGACGATCCTTCAAGAGCGCTCTGCAACTCGTCTCGCAGCTGAGCAGATGCACCAGGCACGTAGTCGAGCATTGTGCGGATGGACATCCCGGCGGCCTCCGGTGCCTTGCCGTCCAAGGGGACCCCCGGATAGTGGCGGGCGAAAACTTCGGTGAAGCGGTGCCACCCGGCCGGGTCGTCAGAGACCTCGCGGAGGGTGGAGTCCAAGCTCAGCGGGGCGCGCTCTGCGACCTGTGCGACGTTGTACTGCCACGAGTGTTCACCTCCGCCGATCTCTACGAGCGCAGAATCGGGATGCAGCGGCAGAGCGACTTCCGCCGTGGTGCACTCAGGGATGGCCACGTCCAGAGAAACCTGCCCACCCTCCAGCCGCCAAGCAATACGCACCTCGCCGTGGACCGTGAGGTGGGTCAGGTCGGCGAAGGCGAGGTTGCCACCGGGCTGAGGCGCGATCCGCATGCGGCGGTAACCCGGGGTTATCGCCCCAAGGCCACCAATGGTGCGATGCATCCAGTCGACCACTGCACCCAGTGCGTAGTGGTTCAGCGAGGTCATCCCCGATGGGTTGATTGTTCCGTCCGGGCGGACGGAGTCCCACCGCTCCCAGATTGTCGTCGCACCCATGGTCACCGGGTAGAGGAAGGATGGCGCCTTCGTCTCAAGGAGAAGGAGGTAAGCCTCGTCGAGGTGCCCGGTGGAGGTCAGAGCATCCGTGACCAGCGGCGTACCAGCGAACCCGGTCGAGATGCGGTATCCCGCCTGCGCGACGACTGCGGCCAGCCGGTCTCCCGCGTGCTGGAGCTGTGTCTCATCGAGAATCCCGAAGCAGATCGCGAGCGCGTACGCGGTCGCAGTCTCGTTGACCAGGCGCCCATTGGGGCTCACATACTCGCGGCGGAAGGCATCGCACACTTTCGCTGCGAGCGCCTCGAACTCCGCTGCGTCGTCGTCGTGCCCGAGGATGAGCGCGGTGTCAGCCATTTCACGGGTCGTTCGGCACAGGTACGCGCCCGCGACGAGGTGACGGTCAGTCTTACCGCCTGCGGGGTTGTCGTCGGCGGCATCGGGGTCGAGCCAGTCGCCGTACTGGAAACCGGTGCTCCACAGCCCGTCGTCATCGAGGAGGTCGGCGACCTGGCGGATGAACGTGCTCATCGACTCGTACGCATCCTCAAGGATCTTCTCGTCACCGTACTCGCGGTACAACGCCCACGGAAGGCTCACCGCGACGTCACTCCAGAGAGCGGTCGGCGAGGAGGGGGTCGACAGGACATCCGGCACGACCCAGGGGACGAAGCCCTTCTCCTGCTGCTCGATGGCAAGGTCCTTCAACCAGGATCCGAGCACTCCGCGGACGTCATAGAGGAAGGCGGCCGTGGGGGCAAAAGCGTTGATGTCCCCGGTCCAACCGAGACGCTCGTCGCGCTGTGGGCAGTCGGTCGGGATACCGACGAAGTTGTCACGCATGGACCAGACGGCGTTGGAGTGTAGCTGGTTGAGCTGCGGATTCGACGTCGTCAACCATCCGGTCCGCGTCATGTCGGAGTGGACGACGACCGCTCGGATAGCGTCATCCGTGAGTTCTCCGGGCCAACCCTCCACTTCGACGTAGCGGAAGCCGTGGAACGTGAATCGCGGCTCCCACGTCTCAGGTGCGCCACCACGGAGCACATACTGGTCCATGGCCGCGGCTGTGCGCAGCGTCTCGACTTCGATCTCGCCGTCGACCATGACTTCTGCGTGACGCAGGGTGATTGTGGATCCTGTCTCGCCGTGCACGGTGAAACGGACCCAGCCGGAGATGTTCTGTCCGAAGTCGACGACGAGCTTGCCAGAAGGCGTGCGAAGAACCTGCGTCGGTGCCAGCTCTTCGATCCGTCGGATCGGCGGGGCGATGGGCTCGGCGAGTGCGTCGAGCGGCCAGTCGAATGCCTCGACCGGCACCCAGCCGTCGTCGACAAAGCCGGGGCTGTCCCATCCGTCCGGTTCTTCGCGGGCGTCGTACCGCTCACCGTCGTAGATGCTGTTCGCGCCGACCCCGCCGATGGAAGCTGTTGTCGACGGGTCACTGATGACGATGTCGCGAGTTCCGTCGGCATACTCGAGTTCGAGCTCGAACCACGCCGCCGGGCGGTCAGAGTAATGGTTACGTCGATCTTCCCAACCCAGCCGGCCGACGGCCCATCCCTCTCCCAGCACCGCTCCGACGACGTTCGCACCAGCGGTGATCTTGTCGGTGACGTCGTGAGTGCTCACGATGAGGCGGTGTCGATACGAGGTCCATCCGGGAGCGAGGACCTCGTCCCCCACCACGGAACCATTGAGGTGCGGTTCGATGAGTCCTACGGCGGTCGACCTGAGAATGGCACGACGGGGGACGCTCGGCGCGACGAACTCCTTGCGGAGATACGCGGCACGCTCACCCACGGTCCCCTGCACAAAAGGCGGGCTGACGAAACGTGCGGATCGGGTTTCGGGCATCGGATCGGCGCTCCTTGTAAGGGAGAGCTTCGACAGGAGTGCTGTCGAGACTCCATTGTCTGAGAAGTACTAGCGCGAGCTAGCTGTCATCCACCATAACATGAGTGCTAGCGCGCACAAGTCAATCCCACAGACTGCCCGCGGACTGTGGTGGACTTGGAGCGGAGCACGCCGTGCAACAAAGGAGTGACAGTGGCATCGCAGACATCAAGCCGTCGAGTTACAGCAGCGGACATCGCTCGCTCTCTGGGCGTATCCCGTGCGACCGTGGGGTTCGTACTCAATGAGACTCCCGGCCAGACGATCTCTGCAGCAACGACGGAGCGGGTGCTGGCCGAAGCACGGCGCCTGGGGTATCGGCCCCACATCGCCGCGCGGGCGCTCGCCAGCGGCCGAAGCAACATCGTCCTGCTTGTACTTCCGGACTGGCCTATCGAATACAGCCTTCGGGAGAACATCGATGAGGCGACGCACGCGCTCGATGAGCACGGGTATGCACTGATTACCTACACGCCACACGAGGGTACGAGGGCCCGGCCCCTCTGGGAGACGCTGCAACCGGACGTCGTCATGGGGCTCCTCCCGTTCTCCGATTCGCTCGTCAGATCCATGCGCGATGCGGGGGTCGAACGAATCGTGCCGGACCCCGACGAGGTGACGGACGTCCGCTACAACGAGGGCGGACCCCGGCTCCAGGTGGAACACCTTCGCGACCTGGGGCATCAACGGCTCGGCTTCGCCCGCCCCAGCGATCCGCGGTTGTTCGAGCTCGCCGATGCGCGCGAGGAAGCGGCCGCGGCTGCGGCAACCGCACTCGGGCTGGAGGTGCCCGCGACCCTCGAGCTCACCCCCGCGGACTCCGAGGATGATCCGCCTATCTCGAAGTGGATGAATGCCGGGATCACGGGCGTGGTGGCGTTCAACGACGACGTCGCGGCCGCAATCATCGGAGCCGCTACTCGTGCTGGGATCGCGGTGCCTCACGACCTGTCCGTAGTCGGCCACGATGACACTCCGATGTCGCTCCTGTTCGAGCCTCGCATCACCAGTGTCCGTATCGACTCGACGGGCCTCGGCCACTACCTTGCTGCTCTCGCCATCCATGCAATGGATCAGACGCCGACACCGGACTGGGAGCAGACCTCAGCCGTCACGCTCATCCCCCGAGCGTCAACGTCTGTGCGCCCGACGCACAGCGAGTAGCGCACAGGGCCTTCGTACAGAGAATGACCCCCAGCGAGCATTTCGCTGGGGGTCATTCTTCTGTCGTCGGATTACCGCACTTGCCGAACTCTCATCACCAGGAACCCACCGACGAGAGTGATTGCTCCGGCGATGAAGTACAGCAGTGTGTAGTTCTTGTCCCCCGCCGACGTCACCCCGATTGCGAGGATGAGCGGAGCAACGAACGGTGCGATTGCCTGCGGGATGGCGGTGGCGAACCCGGCAATCCCCATGAAACGACCGGCATCGGTGTCCCGCTCGGGAAGAACGTCAAGGAGGAGCGCCTGGTCCACCGCAGAGAACGCGCCGATGCCCACGGAAGCGATGAGCGATCCGACGAAGAGCATCGTGATGTCCGTCGCGACAGCTTCCGTCACGACGCCCGCGGCGAAGATCACGGATGCCAGGAGAACGAAGAGTCGACGGCGGCGCAGCTTGTCGGAGAGGAAACCTCCACCGATTGCACCGATGGTCGTGGCCGCGATGCCGACCAGGCTCAGAGTGGCGAGAATGCCTGCGATCTCCTCGACACTGATGTTCAGGCGAGCCGCAAAGAAGAAGGCGGTGAAGGCGGTGTTCAGGGTGAGCCCAAAGTAGAAGCAAAACCGGCCCGACCAGACAAGCGAGAAATCGGGGTACTTCGCAGGGTTGAACAGGTACTTCCGGAACGTCGTTCCGATGGTGAGAACGCCCGAGATAGTCATCTCGCGGCTGTCCTGCTCTCGAGAGAAGAGCAGGAAGAGGGTGAGGAAGAAGACGCCCACCAGGCCGGGGACCAAGAAGAGCAGGAGCGAATCCGCGACGAGAGTGCCGGCGATAATCACACCGGCGACGGGTGCGACCTGAGTGGCAAACCCGACAAGTCCGGCGACCTTGCCGCGCTGGTGCTCAGGGAGGGTATCTGCCATCGAGGTGGTGAGGATGGCCAGGGCCTGGCCCCACCCGATCTGAGCCAGGATCCAACCCACCCCGAGCAGAAGCACGTTCGGCGCCAAACCCATGACGAACAGCGACCCCACGCCGACGAGCATTCCGCCGAGGATCCACGGACGTCGACGACCCAGACGCGAGCGCGTCCGGTCGCTGAGGATTCCGACAATAGGAGTGATAATCATCACGACGATGGAGGCCGCTCCGGTGATGTAGCCCAGGTACACCTCTTCGAAGCCCGGCGCCAGTGCGCTCACCCGCACCGCAAGAGAGATCGCGAGCGGAGTGATAAACGCTACGAAGATTCCGAACTGTGCCAGGACGAGCAGCCAGATGTATGAGCGCGTGGCCTGAAGCGGACGAATGAGGCCCGTAACCGTGCGGATGCCCTCCTGGAGCGCACCAGGCGCGGGAGGAAGTGGCGACGGCAGCTCGGTCCTTGATCCCTCGGCGGGAGTGCCGGGATGAGAGGGCGTGGTCATAATGACTCCATTGTCGAAGGGGGTACCGAACTCGGCACGGTTGCTAGACGGCAAACCGCTCAGGATTCGGGACCTGCGCGGTAACTTGCACGCGCAAGTTGACATGACTGTAGCCGGTCCCACTTGCGCGCGCAAGTTGCAACGATCAGCGTGGCTCGCATCCTTGTCAGGCGCGATCACATGGCTGCTGGCGCTCGGCCGCTTGAAGAGCTTGAAGCCAGAGCACGACGGCGTGGGAGCTATCCAACTGGCCCTCGATCGAGCGATCCTGCATGTCCTGCACCTATTCGAACAGTTGGTGCTCGTCTTCGAGGCCTTCTCTGCCCGCGTCACCCCTCGCGTCGCCCGCGTGGCTTAGGCAGAGTGTCGATACCCACATTCTGATCACGTACTGCCTTGCCGGAGCCCCACATACCTCACACGTCTCGACACTTTCCCACTCAGCCGCACGCACCGCGTCCGTGAACGCCTCATCGAAGTTCGACGGGTCATCAGACGGGTCAGCATAGAAGCTCAGGGCGCCGAACTTTGACTTCACCTGCTGCACGACGTAGTTCGGGGCGATGACAGACAGCGTCGCATCGAGTCTGGTCACCAGCGGGTACCAGCCGACTCCGACTTCCAGCCGTTCTGGCCAGCCTGGAGCGATCCGCTTGAGGAGGCCATGGAGCTCCGGCGGATATTCCTCGGTCATGTCAACTCTCTCGTTCCGTGATGGCGGCCTTGTCCGTGAGTTCTGAGCTCGGTTCATGTTCGATTCCGCGCTGATGGCGTGTCGCTTCTCGGGCCTGTTGGCGACGCCGCGACCGCTCGCGAAACTCACGTCCTACGCGAAGGCTGCGCATGACGCCGTTGTCGAAGCTGATCATTCCTCGGCGCCGCCATTCGATTGCTGCGTGGCCGCGGAAGCCCGCGACGGCACGGCGCCGCTGCACGAAGTCTAGGTTTCGTGGCAGGGGTCCGGGGAGCCCGTCAGTGTCTGGCAGAAGGTGTGTGAAGAGCTCTGCAAAGGTCGGGCCCGCTGTCGTGCGACGACGAGTCTGAGCGATGAAGATCGCCGCCGCCAACGCCCACTGCTCTGCTGTGTCGTCGCCGGTGAAGTCCTCGAACATGAAGACCCACTCTGTTGGCGGCGGCGAGTCGATTTCCTGCCACCAGATCGGGTACGACTCGGGCATCTCAACCATCACAATCGCGGTCGCTCGCACGGGCCTTCCCGCGACGCGACCGCCTGTCATCGGGATGGGCAGCACACGTGCAGGGAAGAGCGGAGCGATCCGACGAGGACGAGATTGTTTCGTATGGCCTTCCGAATTATGCCATACCGATTAGGCCATACGAGGAGTGGCCCGTCGCGACGCTTGGTAGGTGCCCCGACGGAACGATGAGATTGAAGCGGAGTGGAGCGCGTACTCCCAGCGCTTCGCGACCTCGCTCCGTTCTGCGCGGGAGCGTGCCGGGCTGAGTCAGGAAGATGTGGCATACAGATCGGGCCTCACGCGGTACACGTATCAGAAGTACGAAAAGGGTGAGTCGCGGCCGGGGAATCCGGCAAACCCGACGCTTCGAACGATGCTCGCGCTCTCGCAGGTGCTCGAGACTTCGCTGGCAGAACTGATCCCGGACGGTGCCCCCGACCTTCGAAGCCGGTGAGTCACCGCAAACCCAATTCATCTGGTTCCAGGGGCCACTTCCGGGTCACGCTCAGCCGAGAGGTGCCCTCAGTGTGCCCTCGTCTGAGCCCGTCCAGTATCCGTGGCGAGACGTGCCGGAGCAGGCATGCCCGTCGAGTGCCGGACGCGACGATGAGCGCGCGATCTTGCGGGCACAGTGCATTCTTGGCGCTCGTGGTTCGCCTGAGCCCCGCAGCGTAAAGGACCGCACGGTGCGCGTGACCGATGACGGCACCCGCCCAATCGTGCAGCCGCTCGTTCACGGTTGCACCCAGCGTGTTTGCGATGACGTTCGCGAAGCCATCGATCTGTGGCAGCGCCGACCGCGACACCTGGAGGACGCCGCGTAGTATTCGCGGGCTCATGGCGACTTCGACGACTCTCACCACTTCGGGATAGCCGCACAGCATCACCTCCGCAAAGGTGGTCGGCGCAGGCAGCCCGAGCCGTTGGGCGCGCTCCTCGAGGAACGTGCCACCGTCGCTCCCTTGGGACCATGCGAGTACCGCCGCGGCCGCGAGGTTGTACTCGCCGGTGTGCAAGGCAATGCCGCGTTCCCACAGCGGTCCGCGCAGGATCATCTCCGCACGTTTCGCAGACGCCCCAACAGAGACATTGATACTCAGGCCCCCGAGGGTCCAATGGCTATGCCTCAGGCAGAGGGGCCCGGCTCTCGCTCGGGTAGTGGTTGTGAGACCGCCGGCACATTCCACGCAAGCGGTACGTGGTGCGGCAAGGGTGCGGCACCTCGAGCACTTCTGAGGCTTCCAGCGCGGATGACCGCAGCGAGACCACATTCCGTGATCCTCGAACGACACCTCGAATGCGTCATCGGGCAAGCCGCAGAGCCGCGCGAGCGCGACCGCGACACGTGGATCATTCTCGCTCCAAGTTGAACGCCCCGCCTCTCGGATCAGCATGCGGCGAATCTCCCCAACCTCCAGGCAATGCGACTGGGCAAGGCGCTCGACATACCCGCTGACCGTTTCGGCAGCCACCGGGGCGACATAGATGGGCAGGGTACGCATCGCGTCTACTGATGGCGTGCAGGTCGGTCGCGCCGCATCGGCAGTGGACGACGAGCGTCGTCGTGGCGCAGGAAGACCGCTCGAATGCGAGGGACACTGTCACGGACCAGGACTCCAAGGGCCCCCATCTCAAGGGACCGCCCGTGCCGTAGGGGCTTGGTTGCCGAATCACCTAGTCGTAGCTCACGACCGGAGGCGCGGAACCTCTCATTCACGGAACTGAGTCGGTTCCGCGATCGCGACGCGACTGCCGTCGCGGACGCCTCGACCATCGCGGCGACGGGAAGGTACCCGATTTGTCTGTTGCGAAGAAACGCCCGCGCCGAAGGCGCCGTGAGGAACGCGGTCAGTTCCACAGCCTCAGGGTAGAAGTCACGCAAGTGCTGGTCGGCGCCGCCGATGGAGAGAGCATCGTCGACGAGCTCATGGTAGGTCGAGATGATTTCGCAGGCGAGCTCAATCTCGCCCGTGTCGAGGCCGATCCCACGCGCCCATAGAGTTCCAGTGAGGCATCTTTCTGCGCGGGCATATGCGACTGGAATCCCAATCGCCTCGTCGCGTCCGTCACGGTGCCAACGCTTGTGGCGTGCGCAGAAGGCGCCTGCCCGAGATTGGACCTCGACGTTCATCCCGCTCGAGCACCGCCGACACATCGTGACCGGCTTGGGAAGCGCGGAACAGCGCGGGCATTGCGCGTGGGCCCAGTTGTTGTGGATGCAGCGGCTGAAGAGTCGGCGGGTGGTGTCGTGTCGGTCGAACCAGTTCGCCGGCAGATTGTCGAGTTGCGCGACCACGTCGGGCGCGGCCTCCGGCGTTGTCCGCAACGGAAGCCCCTGATTCGCCTTGCGGATGGCGGTCCAGAGTTCTCCGGCCGTCAGGGAGTTGCGTTCGACGAGCCTGTTGTAAAGGCTCCGCACGGTTTCGCCTGGGAACGGACTGACCGTCGCCGGCAGCACTCTCATCGGCCAGCCTTCACCCGTCGGCCTCGTGGTCGTCGTGTGCTCTGTGCCGCTTCATCGGCTACGCGATCTTCGAGCCGCCGTATCGTCTCGAGAACCACCAGGAGAAGGTCCAGGTCGAGTTGTTCGGAACGATCACGAATCGCATCGCGAGCGCAACGCCGAATCGCCTTGGCCATGCGGCCCAGCGATCCCCGCGAGACCTCGCGAAGCTCCGCAGCAATCTTCAGAATGTCACCTTCAGGCTGACGGATGAGACAGAGAGAGTCTTCAAGTTCAGTGAGGACCCTTCCCCAGACCGCAGCTCCCTCGTTTGTTGCGACGTCATATTCGTCGAACTGGACAGTCTCGAATCTGGCCATGATCTGTTCTCCCCGGGACCCCCAGAAGAGCCCGTTCTGCGCGACGTTCACTCCGGCGTAGATCATCGTTCCGGGGCAGCGTTCCGAGAGTTCCTTGAGCGCATCCGCAGCTTGTTCGCTCGCGCGATAGCGCAAATCGAGGCGATGGATGTCGTCGATGATGACGATCTCGGTCTCACAGGCCCGCATCACGTTGGTCACCCGGCCCAGCAGCGTTTCGTACGATGCTGTCTGAGAGAAAGGAAGCGCGTAGAACTCCGCGAGCTTCTTCATCATCGTCTTCTCGGTCGCGTGCGTCGGCACCTGAGCGAAGGCGACAGGGATCAGATCCTTTCTTCGAGTACCTGCCCGTTCTCGCCGAGCTCGTTCATATGCTCGCCCGAACTCTTGGACGGCCGTCGTCTTCCCCATGCTGGGTCGTCCGGAGATGACTACGCCGGATTTGCTCGCGTCGGGCGAGCGATTGTCGGCCATCGCGCTGCTGGCTGCCGCAACGAATCTCCGAAGCGAGGGTGTGGCGATACGAGCACCCACCGACATGAAGCGCTCGCGAGCGATGTTGTAAATGGCGCGATCCGATGACGCCATCTCCTCGTACTCGCTCATGGTGCAAGGCGCGGGTCGTGGAGCATCGAACTCGACGAACTCCCGCCATCCTTCCTTCGTCGTGTAGTCGAAGTTCACCGTCGGGGCATCGAAGTCGAACTGGGCGAGCAGATCGTCGAACATCACTCAGCTCCTTCTGCTTGACGCGTGAGCCCGAACGGAGGCGCCACCGGCCAGCTGGATGCAGCAGCCTCTTCGGTCGAGTCGTCGCTGCTGCTCGGCGCGATCTCTCGCTCCGAGCCCGTAGATGCTACGGAAAGCGTCGCCAGCTGGTTGGTGATCCCGAGAGGGTCTGTCATGTTCGACTTCGCGCGCTTGCGCTCGCGTGAGGTCAGGGACTTGTTACCGGTGCTCATGAAGCGGCGGAGGACCTCGTTCAGGTCGTCATTCGTCGGTGCGTCCTCACCGCGCGCTGCGGCTTGTGCGCGTGCGATTCGCCAGATCTCATCGGCCATCGGCATATTCGAGTAGGGGGATCGCCAGCTGAGGGGGATGAACTCGTCCTCGAGTTGGAGCCAGACGATCATGGGGTTGTACGGATCGACGTGAATCGGCCATTGCCCCGCGTGCCGGCGATCGGGCGACCGCTTGTTGCGCAGGTTGCCCAGCGCTTCGGAGTCGTATCGTCGGAGATCGAGGTTCACCCCGTAGTGATGGATTCCGCGCCATTTCTTCGGGAGCAGGGCTATGTAATGGTCTGCAGTGAGCGGGATCAGCAGCTCGGGGACGGCTTGCCGGTATGCGCTCACCATCTGATTCGGGCTGAGCTTGAACTTCGGGTGGCGTGGATCCCGTAGGGAGCCGTGCGGGCGGTTCTGCCAGATTGCTGCTATCCAGTCTTCGAGCAGCTCCTGCAGTTGTTCGAGCGTGAGCAGCCTGTCGGTCGGGAACCTCTCATCGCCCCGCATGTCCGCGCTTTCGCCGAGAAAGGAGACCACATACTGCGTGAAGCGGTTCTTGATCGTGCGGAACATGCGCTCGATCTTTGCCTTTTGGGTAGGCGTGTATGCCGCCGCGAGGTTCAGGGAGATGCCGAGTGTGCGACATGCATCGGTGAAGTGTCTTGACACATAAGATGCTCCTCGGTCCGTGGTGATCGTCTCGGGGAAGATGTACTGTTGCGCGTCGCGTGCGTCCTCGAAGCGTTGCGCAATGAGGTCGTCGTCTCCCACCCAGGCTTGTGCGATGTTTCGACGGTTGGCGCGAACGCCCTCGGGCCGGTAGGCGTACGGGACGAGAGCGCGGGCGAGCAGGACAACGAGATCGATGCTGCGCGTGCCGATGGTCACGATCGCGCCCGGAACGCTCCGAGAGCATTCGTCGAGCAGGATCGTGAGGTCAGGGCGCACCTGTTCCCCGTCGCAATCGACGAGAATCTCCATCGGAGTGGTGTCGATCAAGACCTGTTCGCCGGGGCGCATCCCGGTCCGGTTGCCGAAGACGTGGCTGGGCTGGTTCGCCGTCGTCCTGCGCGTGCGCGCCGTTCCGAATGTGTGCCGTCCGGCTTCCAACCGTTCCATCAGTCGATAGACCGTTGCCCTGCTGGGCACGTCAACCGCGCCTTTTCCATACCGGGTTTGGAGGTCGCGCTCTACCATCCAGATCAGACGGTCGGCCGTCCCGGTCGACGCTCGAGTCTGACCGTCCATCGCGGAGACGATCGCTTCGATGAGACGCGGATCCTGTGTTGATCGAGGCCTGTCCGCCATCCCGAATCGGCGCCGGTCAAGAAGCCCAGCGACGCCGAACTCGTCGAGAGCGGCAAGCTGCCGCGTCACCTTTATCGCGTTGTAGTCCGTTCCAAGTCGACGATTCACATTGTCGACGGTCGCCTGGTAGGCAGGCGTCTTCTTCATCCCGCCTTCAAGGAGGTCCGAGAGCCGGTCGAGTTCTTCGAGCCACACGTCCACGACTTTGCGGTCCGCGGGTGGGAGCTCGTCAAGGACACCCAAATCCAACACGTCGGTCGTCGACCGCACTGTTGCCGGCTCGCCGCGTTCAGCGAGATCCGCGTTCAGTACCTCGAGATCCTCGCCCATCTCGGCGTTGCGCAGCGTGGTGTAGGTCGCCCGCACAGCGACGACTTGCAGGTCTTCGTCGTTCCATCTCACCAAGTCGCCGGGATGGACGATCATTGGTCTGGCCCGAATCGGACTACGGCGGACATGCTCAGCGGACGGCTGAGATCGCATCGAGCGATGTCGGACCATATGAGGGCGTATGCCGCTCCGAGTGCGCTGTTTGGCGCGTCGTCTAGGAGCGCGACGAGGTCGACAAGTCGGATCGCGCCGGAATCCGGCAGATCCCTGAGAGCCACGCCCTCGAGCCACTGCGGGTCGCGGTAACGCAACAGGAACCTCAGGTTCTGTTGCGTCGCTCCGGGTAGATCGTCGAACACGAGGTAGTCCCATCCCAGAGCGGCCGCCATCCGCCGAGTGAGCTCGAACTTCGCCGCATCCTCCGGTTCGATCTCTGACCTCTCCCGCACGTCGACGAGAAGAGCAGTGCCGTCCTTGCGGCGAACGAAGTAGTCGGGGGCATGTCGGCGCTTCGGGTTGCGCCAATGAATCCACATCGGCTGACTCGACACCGCCTCAGCACTCCGGGTTCGATCGAGACTCATCAAGAACGCCCGCTCCCAAAAGGACTCGAACGGCACGTGCTGGCCCGTCGAGGCAAGCCAGAAGCGTCCCTCGACATTGCGCTTGTGGGGGTAGTCCGGAAATTTCCGGACTGGGGCCGTCTCCTCGAAGGCGATCGACCCAGCGTCCGGCGGTGTCGCCTCCCGAGCGAACCCATGAAGCGAGTATCGAATTGTGGCCGCCAGGGCGTTCGTTCCATCGATCGCCTGAAGCCAGTTGGTGGTCAGCGTCATTGCGGACTCCGTTCGGCCCCGGTGTCCGTGGAGGTGTTCCGCGGTGCGGGTCCTGACTTGTCCGGCAAGTTACTCCGCCGTTCGGCGCGGAACCGGCAACACGCCGCCGATCTACAACTCGGGTGCGAATCTACAGCTCCCGTGCGACGTTCTACCGGTAGATGAGATTTCTACAGATCCGGTGAGACAGGACAGCGACCACAGCCTCCCCAAAATCTCCGTGACCAAACCGTTGCATTCGTTACCGCTCCGTTATACAGTGATCGCACGGTGAATGTTTGCTGTGGCACTCACCGCATGTGATTGCAGGACACTCTTGGTGCAAGGGACAAGGGCCGGTCGGGAGCCTCTCCGACCGGCCCTTTACTGTTCCCAGTACGCTGTGAGAATGACCGACCGCAAGCTCGCCATCGAGGCGTGGGAGAGCCTTTTCCGGGCGCAGCACGAGCTGTTCGGCGAGATGATCGCCGACTTCGACAACGCCGCCCTCACGCAGGCCGAGTACGACGTGCTGCTCACCGTGACCCGGTGCTCCGACATGACCGCGCGTCTGCGCGACGTCAACGCCAACATGCTGATCAGCCAGCCCAGCGTCTCACGCCTCGTCGACCGGATGGTCGCGCGTGGGCTCGTCGCGAAATGCCCCGACCCGCAAGACGGCCGCGGAGCGGTGATCCGCGCGACGGATGCCGGCGCCAAGGCATTCCGCTCACTCGCCACCGTGCACGGCCGCACCATCGCCGAGCGGATGTCGCACCTCGACGACGACGAGCTGCGCACTCTGCGCGACCTCGCGGAGAAGCTGCGCCAGGGCTGAGCATCCGCCGTCGAGTGCGCACCGAGACGGCGCTTTCCCACGATCTGGCATAGTTCCTCGTAAGGCTCCGCGTCAGCGGAGTGGACACGGAGGAAGTCATGCAGTTCACCGACGCCGTCGGCACCCTTTTCTTCATAGGCATCGGCATCGTCGCCGCGATCGTCATCGCGCTGGTCGTGCTGCTGCTCGCACGCAGCTGGATCAAGGTCGCTCGCGCCGATGAAGCCCTCGTCATCTCGGGCCGCAAGCAGAAGGTGCAGCGCGCGATCATCTCGGCCGACGGCTCGAGCCACTCCGAGATGGAGGAGTCGCCCGTCACGGTCATCGTGAACGGCAAATCGCTGGTCAACCCGATCACGCAGCGCCACGAGATCATCTCGCTGCGCTCACGCCAGGTCTCCCTCAACGCCGAAGCCCAGTCGCTTGACAGCGTCACCCTGAACGTCGACGGCGTCGCGATCGTGAAGATCGGGTCCGACCCCCTCTACGTGCGCCGGGCCGCGGAACGCTTCGCATCGCAGGACAGCGCGATCGAACAGTTCACCACTGAGCAGCTCGAAGGAGCGCTCCGAGGAATCGTCGCCACCCTCTCGGTCGTCGAGCTCATGCGCGAGCGCAAGAAGTTCTCCGACCAGATCGCGGCCGAAGTCTCCCAGGAGCTCGCCGAGCAGGGCCTCATCCTCGACTCGTTCCAGATCAAGGGCATCACCGACGCGGTCGGCTACATCCAGTCGCTCGGCGCCCCCGAGATCCAGGCGAAGCGTCAGTCGGCGGAGATCTCACAGACCAACGCCGACCGCGCGATCAACCAGAAGAACATCGCCAACAAGGAAGCCAACCTGATCGAGCAGACCGCGCTCGACACGAACACGGCCAACTCCGACTCGGGCATCGGCCGGGCACGCGCCGAAGCCGAGCAGGCCGAGCACCTGGCCCGCGCACAGGCTGAGCAGGCCGTCCTCCAGCAGCAGGCGGAGAACAAGCAGGCGCAGCTGGATGCCGACATCAAGCGCGTCGCCGACGCTCAGCGCTATGAGGCGGAGACCCGCGCGCAGGCCGAACTGTACACACGCGAGCGCGCAGCCGAAGCGGCCGCGATCGAGCAGGTCAAGCAGGCCGAGGCCCGCACCCGCATCGCCGAGCAGCAGGCACAGGCCGACCGCGCCAAGGCCGATGGTGAGGCGGCGGCGACTCAGGCGAAGGCAGCCGGTGAGGCGCACGCGCTACGGGCTCTCGCCGAGGCCGAGTCCGACGCGCGCCGCCTGCGCGCCAACGCCGAGGCTGATGCCATCCGCGCCGAGGGCGACGCGAAGGCCGCCGCGCTCGAGGCCGAGGCGAAGGCCATCGCGTCGAACCAGGACGCGTTCCTGTCTCAGCAGGTGCTCCAGGTGCTGCCGTCGATCATGGCTGAGTTCGCCAAGGGGTACGCGGCGATCGGGAACGTCTCGATCATCGGATCGTCCGGCGAGGACGGCGCATCGAGCGTCATCGGCGCCGACAGCGCGAAGGCACTGCGTTCGGTGTTCGACAGCGTGCACTCGGCGACAGGACTCGACCTCGCCGGAATCATCCAGGGCCAGGCGGTCGGCCGCGGCTTCGGCACCGGAGTGGCAGAGGCGACGGCTACGGCGAGCGCGCCGTCGACGCCCCGCACGCCGACCCCGACCACGCCCCCGCCTCCCGCCCCACCGGCTGCCGCTGCGGAGTAGTCGACACCGGAGAAGAGCGGATGCCGCGGCCGATTCGGTCGCGGCCTCCGCTTTTCTGCGTCCACGCCGGTGCCGGCGACCGCCTGTTCATAACTCAGGAAGATCGGCACCGGCCGGCACCGCGGCTGCCGGAATCACGCGACTCACGCTGCCGGAACCGCCCGGAGCCCGACAGATCTCCTGAATTATGAACGGCCCGTCGAGGGCACCCTCACCCGGCGACTCCGCCGGGCCGCCTCGGATGCCGCGAATCAGCGCATGCACGAGACTGGACGAATGATCTCAAGGGCGTTCGACCTGTCGACGATCGGCGAGGGGCTCGCCTTCGCCGCCGCCGTCGACGACCTGCGCGCCGCCCTGGCCCAGAGCTCATCGGCCGTCGTCAGCGCACCACCCGGTACCGGGAAGACCACGCTCGTACCGCCGCTGCTCGCCTCCCGCTCCTCCGGCCGGGTGATCGTCACGCAGCCGCGCCGGGTCGCCGCACGAGCGGCCGCGCGCCGGCTCGCGCAGCTCGACGGATCCCCGCTCGGCACCAGGGTCGGATTCACCGTCCGGGGCGAGCGCCAGGTGGACGCGTCGACACGGATCGAATTCGTCACCGCGGGTGTGCTGCTGCGGCGGATGCTCGATGACCCGGGTCTCGAGGGCATCGACGCGGTCATCATCGACGAGGTTCACGAGCGCGCACTCGAGACCGATCTGCTGATCGGACTGCTCGGCGAGGCCCGACAGCTGCGCGATGACCTCGTGCTCGTCGCGATGTCGGCCACGATCGACGCCGACCGCATCGCGGCAGTGATCGGAACCGGCGACTCTCCCGCCCCGGTCGTCTCCCACACCGTCCCCGCGCACCCGCTCGCCGAGCGCTGGGCCCCGAGCGCGGCACCTCGCCTCGATGAGCGCGGCGTCACCTGGAGCTTCCTCGACCATGTCGCCCATACCGCGGCCTCCGCCGGGCGCGAGCTGGTCAGCGACCTCCCCTCGGCTGACGTCCTGGTGTTCGCCCCGGGCGCCCGGGAGGTGTCCGAGATCGCCCGCCGCATTCGTCAGCACGCCCCCGATTTCGATGTCCGCGAGCTGCACGGGCAGATCCCGGCGGCCGAGCAGGATGCCGTGATCCGGGGCCGCGGCAAGGATCAGCCGCCGCGCATCATCGTCACCACGTCCCTGGCGGAGTCGTCGCTCACGGTACCCGGCGTGCGCCTCGTGGTCGACAGCTGCCTCTCCCGGTATCCGCAGCGCGATGCGGCGCGGGGCATGAGCGGCCTGGTCACGACGGGATCTCCGCGCTCGTCGGCCATCCAGCGCGCCGGGCGCGCCACCCGTCAGAGCCCGGGGACGGTGATCCGCTGCATCGATGAGCGCACGTATGCGGCGGCTCCGGCCAGACCCGCCCCCGAGATCGCGACGACCGACCTCACTGATGCCGCCCTGCTGCTGGCATGCTGGGGCGCACCCGGCGGAGCCGGCTTGCGGATGATCGACCCGCTGCCCCTCGACAGCCTGCGCGAGGCGCACGCCGTGCTGCGCGGGCTCGGCGCCATCGATGCCGATGGACGCGCGACGCCGGAAGGCCGCGAACTCGCCCGGATCCCCGCCGATCCTCGCCTCGCCCGTGCGCTGCGCGACGGCAGCGCCCTCGTCGGGGCGCGGCTCGCGGCCGAGGTCGTCGCGCTGCTCAGCGGCGACATCCGGGTCACGGAGGCCGATGTCGCCGGCGCGATCGTGGCTCTCCGCGGCCGGCGCGGACCGGATGCGCAGCGTTGGGCGCGCGAGGTCGATCGGCTTCTGCGCTACACCTCGTCCGACGCCGCTGCTCCACGCCGCGCGAGCGTCGACGACGCCGGGCTCGTCATCGCCCTCGCCTTCCCGGAGCGGATCGCCCAGCGGGTGCAGCGTTCGGCGGACGGTGCGACGTTCCTCCTGGCATCCGGAACCCGCGCCGCCGTGCGCGCCCCGCTGGCGGATGCCGAGTGGCTCGCCGTCGCCGATGTCGCCAGGGCTTCCGGACGTCTGGCCGCCGGTTCCGGAGCGGTGATCCGTGCCGCCGCCGTCATCTCGGAACGCCAGATGGAGCAGGCCGCCGGCCATCTGATCACCGACCGAGTGGAGGCGGAGTTCCTCGATGGTCGCGTCGTCGCCCGACGCGAGCGCCGCGTCGGCGCCATCGTGCGCTCATCGGTTCCGGTGCGCGTGACGGCCGAGGAAGGGCACGACGCGGTGCGACGGGCGATCCAGGACCGCGGCCTCGACGTGTTCACCTGGTCGGATGCCGCCGACGATCTGCGCCGTCGGCTCGGCCTTCTGCATCGCGAACTGGGGGCGCCCTGGCCGGACGTCTCCGACGACGCCCTGCTCGACGGGCTCGACGCCTGGCTCGGCCCCGAGGTCGATTCCCTCGCGACGGGCACTCGAGCCGAGCGCATCGATCTGGCATCGCCGCTGCGCCGGATACTGCCGTGGCCAGCGGCATCCGATCTCGACGCGCTCGCCCCCGAGCGTCTCGAGGTGCCGAGCGGCTCGCGGATCCGGATCGCCTACCCGCCGCTCGATGACCCGATGGCGCATCCGGTGGTCGCCGTGAAGCTGCAGGAGTGCTTCGGCTGGGCCGAGACGCCGCGCCTGGCCGGCGGTCGTGTGCCCGTACTCTTCCACCTGCTCTCACCTGCGGGCCGGCCGCTGGCCGTCACCGGAGACCTCGCCTCGTTCTGGTCGGGGCCCTACACGCAGGTG
This sequence comes from Microbacterium sp. LWH12-1.2, assembly GCF_040675825.1. Taxonomy (NCBI): domain Bacteria; kingdom Bacillati; phylum Actinomycetota; class Actinomycetes; order Micrococcales; family Microbacteriaceae; genus Microbacterium; species Microbacterium sp. LWH12-1.2. The sequence continues at coordinate 3,679,671 of NZ_JBEGIJ010000001.1, read as the reverse complement.
CGGGCCGAGATGCGCGGCCGCTACCCCAAGCATCCGTGGCCGGAGGATCCCTGGCAGGCGCCGCCCACCCGGCACACGACCCGACGTTTGCCGGGCTGACCCGCCGCGCCCGCTGCGACGTGCACCTGCTACCTCGTACGGCGCCGCAGGGTCAGCGAGGCGAGTACGAGGGCGCCGACGGCGAAGGCCACCACCACGAGCAACGGGCCGGCGACATCCCATCCCGATTCCCCGGCGGCGACGGCTCCCACCGCGTCGATCGCGTAGCTCAGCGGAAGCCAGTCCGAGATCGCATACAGGACATCGGGCATCCGGTCGCGCGGCATGAAGAGTCCGCCGAGGATGATCTGCGGAAACACCAGCAACGGCATGAACTGCACCGCCTGGAACTCGGTCGCAGCGAATGCGCTGGCCAGCAGCCCGAGCGCGGTGCCGAGGAGCGCGTCGATGACCGCGACGAGGCCGAGCTGCCAGAGCGGCCCATCGACGTCGAGGCCGCAGACGCCGACCGCGAACGACACCGTGATCGTGGCCTGCAGCAGCGCCATCAGGCCGAACGCGAGCGCATAACCGAGAATGAAGTCCGCCTTGCCGAGCGGCGTCGTCATCAGCCGCTCGAGCGTGCCCGACTTACGCTCGCGAAGGGTCGTGATCGACGTGATCAGGAACATCACGATGAACGGGAAGAGCGCCAGGATCGCACCGCCGACCTGGTCGAAGACCCCCTCCTGGTCGCTGAAGAGCCAGGCGAAGAGTCCGACCAGAAGGCTCGGAGCGATGAGCATCAGCGCGATCGACCGGGGATCATGCCGCAGCTGGGTCAGCACGCGGCCGGCTGTGGCGAAGATCCGATTGCCGTTCACGACCCGACCCCGTCTCGATGGGCACGGCGCGAGGACGGATGCTCCCGCTGATCCCGCTCGATCAGTGCGAGGAACGCGGCATCCGGGTCCTCCTCGCCCGTATCGGCAAGCAGGGATCGGGGCGTCGTATCCGCGATGATGCGCCCCTCGCGCATGAGCAGCAGACGATCGCAGCGCAGCGCCTCATCCATCACGTGGCTGGAGACGATCAGGGTCACACCGCGGTCGGTGAGCTGCCGGAAAAGCGTCCACAACTCCGCCCGCAGCACCGGGTCGAGCCCGACGGTCGGCTCGTCGAGGACGATGAGCTCCGGCACGCCGATGAGCGCCATCGCCAGCGAGGCGCGGGTGAGCTGCCCGCCGCTGAGGGAGTCGACCATCTGATCGGCCTGAGCTCGGAGACCGACCTCGTCGATGACCCGGTCGATGTCACCCTTCGGCGATTTCAGCAGCGCAGCGACGTAGCGCAGGTTCTGCCGCACGCTGAGGTCGCCGTATACCGCGGCGCCCTGTGTGCCATAGGCGACCCGGCGTCGCAGTTGCCGCGATCCGCCCGGCTCTCCCAGGACGGTGACATCGCCGCCCTCGATGCGCTGGACGCCGACGATCGAACGCATCAGGGTGGTCTTTCCGCATCCGGACGGACCGAGGAGGCCCGTGATCTCGCCGCGCGGGATCGTCAGGTCGATGCCGTCGAACACGCGCGTCTTCCCTCGCCGCACCCGAAGCTGCGCGATCTCGACGGCTGGTTTATTCATCATGCGATGAATTATGCGCCTGCGGGACAGCGGTGGCGACCCCTTCGCCGGGGCGCGCTCTTGTCGCTCATGCCCGCCAGCCGACTTCGCTTACACGGGATCGCGAGAGTGACGTCTAATCGAGCAGATGGCGCAGGTAGCGCTCCGGGGAATCGAGAAAGGACCGCCAGTGGTTCACGATCTCGAGGTCGCCCCACTCGGCGGGCCGCACACCCCAGTCGCCGACCTCGAGGATCCGTGCACCGGGAAGCGCGGCGAGCACCGGGGAGTGCGTCGCGCAGACGACCTGCCCGCCTTCGTCGGCGATGCGCCGGAGCACCGCGATGAGCGCCAGGGTCGATTGGAAGGACAGCGCCGCCTCCGGCTCATCGAGGCAGTAGAAGCCCGGCTCATCGAAGCGGCTGTCCAGGAGAGCGAGGAAGGACTCGCCGTGGCTCATCTCATGGAAGGGCACGTCCGGACCACGCGTCGACGGGTTCTCCTCGAGATATGTGTAGAACGAATGCATGGTCTCGGCGCGCAGGAAGAATCCCCACCGGCTGGCGCCGACGCCGCGCTGCAGACGAAGCCAGTCGGAAAGCGGTGACTCCGTCGGCCGTGTGCGGTGCTGTGCCTGACGGGAACCGCCCTCGGGTGAGAGCCCATAGGCGATCGCGATCCCCTCGACGAGGGTGGACTTGCCGCTGCCGTTCTCGCCGACGAGGAACGTGACGCCGGGATCGAGATCGAGGCCTTCCCTCAGCAGTTGAGCGACGGCGGGGATGCTCGTCGGCCACTGCGCACCGGGTGCCGGGGCATCATCAGATGGGCGAACGGACACCACCGGCTGCTGGCGACGCCGACGGCTGCTCGGCTCCCAGAACGCATCCATACGTGTCCTTCCGCGGACAAATTCGACATGTGCAAGAACATCGCGCAGTGGATGTCACCTCGTACGCAGAATGCCGCTCCGCGCACAAGTGCGATCCTGCCTCAGGCCACGGACACCGCGCTCAGCACTCGATGACGTTGACCGCGAGGCCGCCCTCGCTGGTCTCCTTGTACTTCGTCGACATGTCCAGCCCGGTCTGCCGCATCGTCTCGACGACGGCATCCAGCGATACGTAGTGCGAGCCGTCCCCGCGCAGCGCGAGCCGCGCCGCCGTCACCGCGGTCGAAGCGGCGATCGCGTTCCGCTCGATGCACGGGATCTGCACGAGCCCGCCGATCGGGTCGCAGGTGAGCCCGAGGTGATGCTCCATCGCGATCTCGGCGGCGTTCTCGATCTGGCGGTTCGTGCCGCCCATCACCGCGGTCAGGCCACCGGCGGCCATCGCGCATGCGGATCCCACTTCGGCCTGGCATCCGCCCTCCGCTCCCGAGATCGAGGCATTCGCCTTGAACAAGGACCCGAGCGCGGTCGCGGTGAGCAGGAAACGACGGATGCCACGGCGACGGTTCGCTTCGGCGACGAGGTCGTCATCGGCGCTGGACGCTGCGGTCTCCAGCGCTCGCGTCCCGTCGAAGCCGAGCAACGCGCTGCCGACGAGTTCGCCGTACGGCGTCACCGCGTTTCCCGCGCCGAGGCCCGAGTCGGCGAGGAAGCGCCACCAGTACATCGCCACGGCGGGAAGGATGCCGGCCGCGCCGTTCGTGGGGGCAGTGACGACCCGGCCGCCTGCGGCGTTCTCCTCGTTGACGGCGAGCGCGAACGCACCCAGCCATTCACCGGGAAGCTCGCGATGCCCGCCGGACTCGGCCTCTTCGAGCTGCGCGCGGATCGTGCCGGCGCGGCGCTTCACTCTGAGCATGCCCGGCAGAGTCCCGTCGGCGCGCAGACCCGCGTCGACGCACGACGCCATCGCATCCCAGATCGCATCGAGTCCGGCAGCGACCTCTTCTTCTGTGCGCAGTGCGGTCTCGTTCAGCCTGGCGACCTCGGCGATGGAGAGGCCGTGTTCGTCGCAGAGGGCGAGCAGCGAGGCGGCATCCGCGTAGGAGTACGGGAACGCACTGGTAGCGAGCTTGGCCTCTTCGCCGTCACGGCGGATGAAGCCGCCGCCGATCGAGTAATAGGTCTCCTCGGCGACCACGTCGTTCTCGGCATCCCAGGCGGTGATCGTCATCGCGTTCGGATGGCCGGGAAGCCGCGTACGAGGGGCGAAGACGATGTCGTCTTTCGTGAAGGGGACGTCATGGACGCCGTCGAGGCGGAGCAGCGCGCCGGGGCGCAGGTCGGTCCACGCAGCCCGCACGTCAGCAGGGTCGCAGGATTCCGGGGCGAGGCCACGGAGACCCGCGACGACGGCATCCGGCGTTCCGTGTCCGATCCCGGTCGCGCCCAGCGAGCCGAACAGCGTGCATCCCACGCGTGCGACGCGAGTGAGCACCTCCGCCGCGCTCAGCCGTCGAGCGAAGTCGAGGGCGGCCCGCATCGGTCCGACCGTATGGGAGCTCGAGGGCCCCACTCCGATGGAGAACAGGTCGAAGGCCGAGACGTACGCAGTCACTACATAAGGCTACGCCCCTCAGGGCGGCATCGCCCGGCAGGGCGCCGACTGCCCGCTACGCTGTGGGCGTGAGTGACGACACCGGCATCCTTCTGTTCCTCGGCATCGGCGCGGTCATCCTGATCGGGATCGTCGTGTTCGGCCTTCTGAGTTCACGACAGAAGAAGAACGCGCAGACGCGCACCTGGACCGTGCGGACCGAGTGGATCGGCGACCAGCCGTACCTCGCGAGCACTGATCTGACACAGGACGACAAACGCCAGGAGGAGCTGTTCCGCCTGACGTACGCGATCGGTGGAGTGCTGCCGATGACGCTTGCCGACGAGAACGGCGAACGAGTCGAGCGCGACCTGCGCGTTTCGCGGATCGGGCGGAGCCTGCGCGGAGGATGGCCTCAGGCGAAGCTGGGGCTCACCGCGTATTTCGCCGAGTGGGATAACAGCGAGTTCCCGGTGACCTTCCCGGTCAAGGCGTCGGACAAGATCGTGTCGATCACGATGGATGCCGACGGCATCGCCGCGCGGGATGCCGTCGGCGCAGTCGTGTGGTCTTCGCCGTGGAGTTCCCTCCTCTTCTCGAACGGACCGGACATCGTCCTGTCCGACGGCGCCGCCCACACGCTCCGAATCGAGACTCCCGAGGAGCATCCCGAGCTCGAGGAGATCCTGATCAAATACGGCGCCCTGAAGCAGATGCACTTCTGAGCGACGGCCGTCGCGGCATCCGTCAACCCCCTTGGCCGGGGCGAGCCCTCGACGCATCCTGTCGTGACCAGGCCGCAAGACCAAGGAGCGATCATGACGAACAGTGCAGCCCCGCAGGAGCAGAGCGATCCGGCGGAGGAGCCGTCGACAGCCCCGCAGGCGGAGGAGCCGACATCCGCCGAGCAGGCGGAGCCGGCGACCGCACCGCAGGCAGAGGAGCCCACAACCGGCTCGGCCGCGGCAGAGCCGTCATCCACTCCGGCCGCGGACGAACCGTCGGAGGCGGCAGCAGTCGACGAGGCCGCGACCACCGAGTCCGCGACCGACACATCGACGGCAACGGGGCCGGCGACGGATGAGTCATCGACGGCTCCGGCGACGGACGAGTCATCGACGGAACCGGCGACGGACGAGTCATCGACGGAACCGGCGACGGACGAGTCGACGACGGACGAGTCGGCAACCGAAGCACCAACGGCAGGCGAGTCGACGACCGCCACTTCGACGACCGAAGAGCCGACCACCGAGCAGCTGCAGGAGCCGAGCACCGAGAAGGAACCCAGCGAAGAGCCGAAGGCTCCGGCGAAGAAGGAGCGTCCCGAGCCTGACCACGAAGCGGTGGGAATCGGCGTGGTCGGACGACCACAATTCGATCCGGACGACATCACCCCGGGGTGACCCCGCTGAGCACCCCTGGTCGCTGAGCGTGCCGCAGTGCGCGATCAGACGCGGGTGCGTGTGAGTGTGTCGAGGGTGGCGCGTGGGGTGCGCCATCGCTGGGTGGGGTCCCACCATGCGGGTCCGCGGATCTGGGGGATGCCGCCGATCATGCGGATCTCCCATCCGGATCTGTCGAGGGTGCGATGGTGATGCCAGCACAAAGGCACCCCATTGTCGGTATGGGTGGGGCCGCCGCGGGCGTGTTCGGTCACGTGGTGGATCTCGCACCAGGATGCGGGGACGTGGCAGCCCGGGATGAGGCATTCCTTGTCGCGGGCGATGATCGCGCGGCGTTGGTGGACGGTGAAGACCCGGTCGGTGACGCTGATGCCGACGATGCGGCCCTCGTCGAACAAGACGCGTTGGATCGTGCCGGAGCAGGCGGTGTGGGCGGCGACGGATGCCGAGACCGGAGCCTCGATACCGGGGATCGTTGCCCAACCGGCCGCGAATCCCGCTCCGGTTCCGGTGCCGCTGTCGGCGCTGCTGTTGGTGCCGCTGTCCGGAACAGGGAGCGCGTCTGCGGCTGATCCGACTGCGAACTTCGCACCGGCGCCCGCGGCGAAGGTGGCCGCGTCGACGTGCACCACGAGAGTCGGCGCCGCCCCACCCAGGCTGGGCATCTCGTCGTGGCGGGCCGCGATGCCCAAGGCCGCGGCGAGGGCGTCGTGCTGCTTTTGGGCGCGGGTGCGCGGGTCGATCACGTTCCGCGGGTCGGAGTTGAACGGATCCGCGCCGTCATCGTCACAGTCCATCTCATCGGAGGGACGGAACGTCACGCCGAGATCCTCGGGGCCTGCTGTCTTCGGGTTCATCTGGGCGTCGAAGATGAGCTGCATCTGCGCATACGTCTCGGGCAGCATGTTCCCGCGGACGGGGTACGTGCCGTTGCGGAGCCGTCCGATCGTGAACGACCGGGACTGCGACGCCTCCGCCTCCGACGGGGCAGAGCCGTCCGGATCCAGATACAGGGCGATCAGCTGCGCGAACTGCTTCAGATCTTCTGGCGTCGCCGGAGGCGCCACATCGGCAGCGGCATCGGCGGCGGCGAGGACGTACCCGTGGGCCTGGCCGGCGAGTTCGGCATCCGCCCGCAACCGGTCGGCTGCCCCGATCCGGACCCCGGCCCGTTCGATCGGGCCGGTCGCGGCGAGCAGCCCGGCGATCCCGATCGTCCCGCCGAGCATCGCGCCGCGCAGGGCGGGCCACCGGGCCGGCAATCGTGCGCCTGAGGTGAGTTCCACATCACGGTGCAGCAGATCCGCGGCCTTCACCACCCGGGCAGCGCCCGGTGCATCGACCCGCAGCACCCGCTGCAGCAGTTCGTTCATGTTCCGACATCCGAAGCCGTCCGGGAACCCCGGTTCTGCCCCGGCCGTCGCCTCGACCACGACCGCCTCGATGCGGCGGAACGCCTCACCCGCGACGCGAAGAACATGCATCCGGTCCACATCCGACAACGCCCCGAGAGCATCCGCACCCAGCACCTGATCGAGGTCGGAGACGACCTGATCAAGGAGTGTCAGCGGGTTGTTCATGCCTCCATTCAATAGGGGGCCACCGACATTCAGACCCAAAAAGAAGCAGATCAGAGAAACTTTTTCGATCTCTTTGGAGTCAAGCACCACCGGTCAGAAAGTCGGTCCGACCCGACGATCGGAATATCGCGCGACGACGCATCCGTCACATTCTGCGCGCCCCATCCGTCTTCTCTATGAAGCGGTCCACCGGACGGCGCACAACCGACGAACAGGAGAAACCCATGACCATCATCGAAGCCCCCATCGACGCAGATGCGATCGTCACCCACAAGGCGCGGATGCCGCATCCGGCTTTCGTGCTCGAAGGAGGAATCGACGCGATCAGCAGCATCAACCGCGCCGCGCAGTCATCCGGCGTCCCGGAGTCACTGCTGCATCTCGTCGCGCTGCGGGCGAGCCAGATCAACGGTTGCAGCTGGTGCGTCGTCGACCACGCCCGCCAGGTGCTCGAGGACGGTGCTTCCCATGAGCGCGTCCATGCCGTCGCCGCTTGGCGGGACGCGCCGTATTTCAGCGCCAAGGAGCGCGCCGTGCTCGAGTTCACCGAAGTCCTCACTCGCCTCGCCGATCACCACGACCCGATCTCGGATGAGCTCTGGGAAGAGATGACGAGCCATTTCGATCGCAGGCAGATCTCCGGACTGCTCTTCGAGATCGGCGCGATCAACGTGTGGAATCGCATCAATGCGGCGATCCGGCAGCCGGCCGGCGCCCACTGACCGGTAGCTTTCGGGCGGAGAGGTGCACATGCAGACGACCGACCTCGGCGAGACGTTCGAGACCCACCGGCGATATCTGACCGCCGTCGCCTATCGGATGCTCGGCTCGCACGCCGACGCCGAGGACGCCGTGCAGGAGGCGTGGCTCCGCGTCGCCCGCGCCACCCCCGAGGTCGACGATCTGCGAGCCTGGCTCACGCGGGTCGTCAGCCGGATCTGCCTCGACCAGCTGCGCTCCCGCTCACGGCGGCAGGAGAACCCGCTCGATCTGCTTCCGGAGGCGGAGCGGAGCCCCGACGAGTCCGACCCGGTCGTGCGTGCCGAGAGCGCCGACCGGGTCGGCTACGCCCTCATGCTGGTGCTCGAGCAGCTGACACCCGATGAGCGCCTCGCCTATGTGCTGCATGACGTGTTCGGCTTGTCGTTCGACGAGGTCGCGCCGATCGTGGACCGGACGACGCCCGCCGCCCGCAAGCTCGCCAGCCGGGCGCGCGACCGCGTGCGCGGGGCTGCCCTCGGCGACCCCCAGCAGGCGGCGACCCGCGAACAACGGCGGGCGGTCGTGGATGCGTTCCTCGCGGCCGCGCAGACCGGAGACTTCGTCGGGCTGCTGGCGGTGCTGCACCCGGATGTGGAGTTCCGCGTCGATCAGGGCGCTGACGGCATCCGTATCGTCCGCGGTGCGGAGAGCGTCGCCTCGAGCGCCGCCGCCTACCACCGCTACGCGGCGGGCTTCGACTTCGAGATCGTCGAACTCGCCACCGGATTCGCTGTGGTCGCGATCTCCGACGGCGTCCCGGAATCCCTCCTCCTGTTCACCTCGGAGGGAGATCGCATCGTGGCCATGGAGACCCGCCTGATCCGCTGACGCAGAGCCGGCTGACGAGGACAGGGGCTACTCCACGAGCTTGCCCACCGTGTCGACGTCGCGCATGAGCTCGGCGATCTCGTCAGGGATCGGCGGGATCGACTCGCGCGTCACACCCGTGCGCGGCGACCAGACGAGGTTCACCTGCAGCGCCGGATCGGTCTCGGGATAGTCGCTGCGGTTGTGGCATCCGCGGGTCTCCCGCCGCTCGAGGGCCGCCTCCATCGTGGCCCGGGCGGCGAGCGCCGACGCCTTCAGATCGAACGCATGCGCGAGATCCTGGAACCCGGCGATGTCCGGGTGGATTCCGATGTCGTCCATCCGCGCTTCGATCGCGTCGAGCTCGGCGAGCCCCGCGAGCAGCCCCTCCTCGGATCGCACCACGCCTGCATGCGACGTCATGGTGTTGCGGATCGCGCGCTGCAGGGCACGGACGTTCTCCCTCCCATCCGCAGCGAGCAGGTCATCGACCTCTGCACGGGCAGCCGCCACGGCGGCAGCAGATCGCCGCTGCGCATCCAATCCAGCGGCATGCGCCATCGCTGCCTGCCCCACCAGACGGCCGTAGACGAGCAACTCGATGAGCGAGTTGCCGCCGAGGCGATTCGCTCCGTGCAGCCCGCTCGATGCCTCACCGATCGCATACAGGCCCTCGACGTCGGTCCGGTGGTCTTCCGGGCGCACCCAGACGCCGCCCATCGAGTAGTGCGCGGTCGGCGCGATCTCGATCGGGTCCGTGGTGATGTCGAGCATCTGCAGCTCGAGCATCGTCTGGTAGACGCGCGGCAGTCGCGACATGATCGTCTCGCGCGGGAGGTGCGACACGTCGAGCCAGACGCCGCCGTTCTCGGTACCGCGACCCTCGGCGATCTCGGTGTAGGCGGCGAGAGCGACGCGGTCGCGGGTCGACAGCTCCATCCGCTCCGGATCGTACTTCTCCATGAACCGCTCGCCGAGTGCGTTGCGCAGGATGCCGCCTTCACCGCGCGCCGCCTCGGAGATCAGGGTTCCCGCCGCGTTCTCGGGCTCGATGATCCCGGACGGATGGAACTGCACGAGCTCAGGGTCGCGCAGCCGCGCCCCGGCCTCGACAGCGAGGCGGAAGGAGTCGCCGGTGTTCTCGTCACGACGAGAAGACGTGCGCCGCCAGATGCGGTTGTGGCCGCCGGCGGCGAGGATGACGGCATCCGCGTGGATCAGGTAGCGAGTGCCGTCGCTCTGATCGAAGCCGTACGCGCCGAACACGACGTTGTCGCGGACGAGCAGACGTGTGATGTAGACGTGGTCGAGGATCGGCACGTGCAGCTGCTCGGCCCGACGCACCAGCGAGCGCTGGATCTCGAGCCCGGTGTAGTCGCCGGCGAACGCGGTGCGCCGGAAGGTGTGCGCACCGAAGAATCGCTGCGAGATGCGTCCGTCGTCTTCGCGAGCGAAGTCCATGCCGTAGCGCTCGAGGTCGCGGATGCCGCGTTCCGCGCCCTTCGCGACGATCTCGACCGTGTGCGGATTGGCGAGGAGGTAGCTCTCCTTGATCGTGTCTGCCGCGTGCTGCTGCCAGCTGTCATCGGCGTCCATGGTGCCGAGCGCGGCATTGATGCCACCCGCGGCGAGCGCGGTGTGCGCATCCTGACGCGGCCGCTTGCCGACCGCCAGAACGTCGACGCCCCGCTCGGCCACTTCGATCGACGCGCGCAGGCCGGAGCCTCCCGTTCCGATGACGAGGACGGAGGTGGAGATCTGTCGTTCGCGTGTGCTCATATCCTCCACGCTAGGAACCCAGCGGCGATAACTCCAATGCATTGTTCGGCTTGATTCGATAGCTGTAGACTATTCTCATGAATCTGGAGCAGCTCCGCGGGTTCGTCCGCGTCGCCCAGCTCGGGCACTTCACCCGGGCCGCCGAGGACCTCCATCTGGCCCAGCCTTCGCTGAGCCGGCAGATCTCGACGCTCGAACAGGAGCTCGGGGCCGCGCTCTTCCACCGCGCACGCGGACATATCTCGCTCACTCCCGCCGGCGAAGCGCTGATGCCCCGCGCGCAGCGGATGCTCGCCGAGGCCGATGCCATCAAAGAGGAGATGAGCGACCTCGCCGGACTCCGACGAGGAAAAGTGCGTCTCGGCGCCACTCCTACCCTTTGCATCAGCCTCGTGCCCGAGGCGGTCGGGGCCTTCCACGAGATGCATCCCGGCATCGAGCTGCATCTCTCCGAGGCGGGCTCCCGACTGCTCATCGAGCAGCTGGCCGTCGGCGCGGTCGACATGGCGCTCATCACCGCATCCGATGACCCGCCCGTCGCCGGCGTCAGCCTCACGAGAATGCCGCTGCTGTCCGAAGAGCTCGTCGTCGTGTCGTCCGCCGCCCGACCCCCGATCTCGGCGCAGGCGACGATCACCTTGGAGCATCTCGCCGAGTTGCCGCTGATCGCCTTCGACGAGAGCTACGACCTGCGCGCGACGACGGATGCCGCATTCCGCGCCGTCGGTCTCGCACCGACGCCGGTGCTGGAGGGCGCCGAGATGGACGCGGTGCTGCGGTTCGTCGAGCGCGGCCTGGGAGTCGCGGTCGTCCCAGCGATGGTGCTGCTCGATCGACCGGAACTGCGTTCGGTGCGGCTGTCGCATCCGCTGATGACGCGGACGATCATCCTCGCCCATCGCACCGACGTCACGCCGACCGCTGCCGGCGCCGCGATGCGGCGGGTCATCGTGTCGACGGCCGCCGAGGTCGCACAACGCGACCCGGCCATCACGAGCCTGCTCGGATAGCCCGGAAAAGCAGAATTCCCCGCCACTTCCGTGACGGGGAATTTCTGATGCTGTGCGCCCGAAGGGACTCGAACCCCTAACCTTCTGATCCGTAGTCAGATGCTCTATCCATTGAGCTACGGGCGCTCCTGCCCGCTCAGCGGGCCGACGATAAGCCTACAACAGTCGCGTCGCGATTGCGAAACGAGGGCTCACTCGTGCTCTGCGGCCGCCTTCTGCTTCTTCTTCACCTTGCGGCGGGCACGCTGCTGCGAGGACAGCGCCTGCAGATCGACGAGCCGGAGCGCCTGCATCCGCGCCTCGCGCATGGTGTCGTAGTCGGGATCCTGATCGGGGCGCATCCCCTCGACGCGCAGGCGCCGATCGAGGTTGTGCCGCACATCGGCCCAGGCCCCCTCCCGCGCTTCCTCCACGATGACGCTGAGCGCCTCCGGATCTTCCATCGTCTCGCGCAGTCTGGTGGCGACCCCGTGCGACTGCTTCGCCCGACGCTTGAGGTTGCGCACGTCGCGGTCACGGTAGTCGTGCGTGCCCGAAGGGTCGGAGTGGCGACCGCGGGCGCGCTTGCGCAGTTCCGCGAGCGTCTTCTCGGCCTGCTCCGCTTCCTCCGCCATCGCGCGCAGCGCCTCACGGGCGTCGGCGATGTACTTGCCGGTGTCGAAGACGCCGCCCTGGGCGATCGTGTCGACGAGGATGTGGTTCTTCACGACGAGGCGCGCAGCTGAGGTCGCGATCGCGACACCCTCAGCGATGGCATCCGATGTTCGTCCCACCGCAACCTCCTCTCCTCGAGCGTACCGGTATCACTTGCGCAGAACGTCGGCCAGAATGGATCCGATCGGGGTCTCGCCGCCTACGCCGCCGCGCGAGACGCATCCTCGAGATCGCCCCCAGAGGAGGATGGATGCAGCCGCTCACGTTCACCGGCAGCACAACGGTCATCACCGGAGCCGCGAACGGCATGGGCGCCGCTGTCGCCCGCCTGCTCGCCGCCCAGGGCGCCCACCTCGCGCTGCTCGACCACGATGCCGACGCGCTGGCCGCCGTGGCCGAGGACCTGGCGAATACGACCGTGACGACGCATGTCGTCGACCTGCGCGATGACGACGCGGTCTTCGCGGCGGCCGCCGAGATCGCCGCTGCGCACGGGCAGGTGAACGCCCTGATCACCTGCGCAGGCTCGTCGATGCTCGGCTCTCTCGACCAGCTCACGATGGAGGAGATGCGCTGGCTGGTCGATGTGAACCTGTGGGGAACGGTCTCGATCACGAAGGCACTCCTCCCCGTGCTGCGCGCGGCGCCGGCGGCTCACATCACGCATCTCGCCAGCGTCTACGCCCTCGCCGCCCCCGCCGGTCGCATCCCCTATGCGCTGAGCAAGTTCGCCGTCCGCGGCTTCTCGGAGTCGCTGCGCCATGAGCTCGAGGACACCTCGGTCACGGTCGGGGCCGTCTACCCCGCCGGAGTGCGAACGGGGATCATCCTGCACGGCCGCTATGCGGCGGCGATCGATCCGGCCGTCGCGGCCCGGGCCGCCGCAGCGCAGGCGCAGATGTATCACACCGACCCTGCGGATGCCGCGGCCCGCATCGTGCGCGCCACGCAGCGGCGCCGCGCGCGAACGATGATCGGTCGCGAGGCGCGTCTCATCGATCTGCTCGTGCGCGCCAGCCCGACCGGATACTGGGCGGCGATGCGGCGACCGCTCCGTGCGGCGATCGACACGACGTCCCCCGCCTCCTGAGCCTGTTCGCGGTCGCGTTCAGTCCGACGAAGCGGCGCGCGCCAGGAGAACCCGTTCGGCGGTCGCCCGCCCGGCGGCGAGGTGCCGCGGCACGAGGACGCGCAGGGCATCCACGTCGCGCGCGATCAGCGCATCGAAGATGATGCGGTGCTCGGCAGCCATCGCGACGAGATCGTCGTGCTGCCCGAAGAGCCACTGCAGGCGCGTGATGAACACGCGGATGAGTTCATCGAGCATCTCGTTGCCGGCCAGCTCGGACACGATCTCGTGGAACCGTCCGGCGGCGATTCGCGCTGCTTCCGTATCGCCCGCGTGCGCGGCGCTCTCTTCCCGTTCGAGTGCGGCGCGCAACCGTTCGATTCCGGAGTCATCGTGCCGCTCGGCGGCGAAGACGAAGATCAACGTCTCGACAGACTCTCGAACTTCGCTGAGATCGTACAGGTCGCGCACGGTGAACTCGCGCACCACCGCCCAACTGCGCGGTCGCGCCACGACGACTCCCTCAGCGACCAGAGCGCGAATCGCCTCTCGCACCGGTAGACGTGACACGTGGAGTTCGGCCGCGATATCCCGCTCGATGAGCTTGGTTCCGGGCAGACGCCGGCCCAGCACGATGTCGTCGCGCAGAATCCGCGTCACCCGCGCAGATTCCAATTCCCCGACTGCCCCCAGCCCTGTCATGTGTAAATTCTCGCACTGTTCGGAGTTTCGCGTTCGCGTGTGTCTCCCCGCGCGTGCACGTCAAAGGGGGGCGGGATGCCGCAGCACCCCGCCCCCTTCATCGGCTGGGACGATCGTCAGGGCAGACGGTTCGCGAGAGCCAGGTTCGCGGTCAGCTCCTCGGCGTTCTGCCTGACCACGTACGCGGGACGATCGCGCTCCACGCGCCACGATTCGCTCAGCGGGCCGACGTTCACGGTGTCGAATCCGATCTCGTCGTAGAACCGCTCGACGAACTCGGCCGCGTCGTCATGGTCGCTCGCGGTCGCGAGTGCGCGCCGGTTCGGTGACCCGGCCGGGGCGCCGGCCGTCGCGATCTCCGAGGCCAAGATGTGGTTGAACGCTTTCGCCACCTTGGAGGTCGGCAGGTGCTGCTGGAGGAGCTCCGAGGTGGTGGTCTCCCCCTTGTCGAGAGCCTCGATGCGGCCGTCGCGCTCGAAGTAGTAGTTGTTCGTGTCGAGCACGATCTTTCCGGCGAGCGGCTCGACCGGGACCTGGTCGATCGCGTGCAGCGGCACGGTCACGACGACGACATCTCCCGCCGTTCCCGCCTCTGCGGCCGTGGCGGCTCGCGCCTTCGGGCCGAGTTCCGCGACGAGGTCGCCGAGGGTTTCCGGACCGCGGGAGTTCGCGATCACGACGTCGTAGCCGGAGGAGACGGCCGCGCGTGCGACCTGGGCTCCGATGTGTCCTGCACCGATGATTCCGAGAGTTGTCATGTCCGGGCCAACGCCCTCCGCACTGCGGTATTCCCGTCGGTGACGCCGGAAGTCACGAAGGCCGATTCACAGCTCCAGAAGGAGATGTTCTTCCAGCCGACGGTAGCCGAGCTGTTCGTAGAGCGAGACAGCACCGACGTTGAACCCGAACACGTGCAGTCCGATGGAGCCGGCACCGAGACGCTCGGCTTCTCGTTCGGCGGCGTGCATGAGCTCGCGGCCGTACCCCTTCCGCCGCTGATCGGCGGCCACCTCGATATCGAGGATGAAGGCATGCGGATGACCACCCCGTCGGCGCATGCCGATCCAGAGGATGCCCACCTCGACGCCGTCGACCGTCGCGGTGAACAACTCCTGACCCGGTGTCTCCAATCCCTGCGGCAGCTCCTGCAGGAACTGCCGGTGGGACTCCTCCACCGCCTCCTCCATCGTGTATCTGCCCGCATCGACGAGGTCCTGCGCGAAGGCCGCCTCGGATTCGATCTCGTAGCGGGGGTAGCGCTCCGGGGTCATCGGCGCCACCTCCACGTGGGCCGCGATCTGCCGACCCGGTAGCGGCTCGAGCAGCATCTGGATGGACGAGACCTGGAAGCCACGGCCGTCGGCGAACCGATGCCCCGCAGCATCCTGGGGGAACAGCCCCATGCTGACCCTGCGGACGTCATGCTCACGGCCCGTGTCCAGCACCGCGGCGAACACGGCGTCGCACTGCGCATCGCTGGGTTCGGTGCTGAACGCGAGATCGACGATGAACATCGTGGTGCTGTTCAGGCCGAGCCACACCGTGCCGATCTCGCCGTCTGCATCATCGACGATGCGCAGAATGCGCGACGTGGCCGTGTCCGTACCGTCGGGAATCAGGTCGGTGAAGTAGGCGTCGGCCTGGTCGACGGCATCCTGTCCCAGGCGCAAACCCGAGTCCTGCCGCAGCCGGATGAGCCGCGTCCTGGTGACTTCCCGCCACTCGTCGTAGCGGTCGGCATTCAGAGGAAGCAGCTTCAGAGGCATTCGTCCATCATCCTCTGTTGCCGCCGCGACCCGTCAAGCCAGCTTGTGCAGTGCGTCCTCCGCAGCGACCCAGGCCAGCATCGCGCACTTCACGCGCGCGACGTATTTCGATACCCCGCCGAGGGCCGCGGCATCTCCGAGCAGCTCCTCGTCTGGTTCGATCTTCCCGCGTGAGCGCATCGCCTCGCGGAACGCGGCGATCCGGACCTCCACCTCGTCGACGGTGAGCCCTTCGACGAGTTCGGCGAACAGCGAAGCGGATGCCTGCGAGATCGCGCATCCGTGGCCTTCCCACGCGACCGCTTCGATCGTGCCGTCGGCGGCGCGGTGCAACTGAAGGGTGACCTCGTCGCCACAGGTGGGATTCACCTGATGCGACTGCGCCGCGACCTCATCACGCAGCCCGAAACCGTGCGGGGTCCGGGAATGGTCGAGGATGAGCTCCTGGTACAGGTTCTGCAGGTCGCTCATGCGCCCCTCCGGAAGAAGTCGATCGCCGCGGCGACGCCCTCGATGACGGCATCCACCTCGGCGTCAGTCGTGTAGAGGTAGGTGCTCGCCCTCGTGGACGAGGTGACGCCGAGCCGCCGATGCAGCGGCTGGGCGCAGTGATGCCCGACGCGCACGGCGATGCCGCGATCATCGAGGAACTGACCGACGTCGTGGGAGTGGATGCCGGCGACGTCGAAGCTCGCGAGTCCCACCCGCGGCAGGTCGATGCCCGCGCCGAGCACACGGACACCGTCGATCGCGCTCAGCCCGTCGACGAGCTGCCTGCCGAACGCCGCCTCGTGCGCAGCGATCCGCGGCATCCCGACCGCCGTCAGATAGTCGACGGCCGCGGCGAGCGCGATGGCCTGCGAAACCCGCTGCGTGCCCGCTTCGAAGCGCTGCGGCGGCGGCAGGTACTCGGCGGTCGTCGTCGTGACCGTGGTGATCATCGAGCCGCCGGTGAGGAAGGGCGGCATCGCCTCGAGGAGTTCGCGCCGCCCGTACAGGGCGCCGATCCCGGTGGGTCCGAGCATCTTGTGGCCGGACAGCACGGCGAAGTCGACGTCGAGCTCTTTCACGTCGAGCGGGAGGTGCGGGGCCGATTGGCAGGCGTCGAGGAGCACGAGCGCGCCGACCTCACGCGCACGGGCGACGATCTGCGGGACCGGGTTGATCACGCCGAGCACGTTGGAGACGTGCGTGACGGCGACGATCCTGGTGCGCTCGTTGATGATGGTGGCCACGTCGTCGAGCCGCAGCGCGCCGTTGTCGTCGACCGGAATGACCCGCAGCGTCGCGCCGGTGCGGGCGGCGAGCTCCTGCCACGGGATCAGGTTCGCGTGGTGCTCCATCTCGGTGGTGACGATCTCGTCGCCCTCGCGCAGCCGGAGCCGGTCGGCCTCGGCACCGCCGCGTCCGATGGAGGCGTTGGACAGTGAGTAGGCGACGAGGTTGATCGCCTCGGTGGCGTTGGATGTCCAGACGATCTCGTCGTCATCGGCGCCGACGAAACGGGCGAGGGTGCTGCGAGCATCTTCGAACAGCTCCGTCGCCTCGGCGGCGAGCGTGTGGGCGCCGCGGTGCACAGCCGAGTTCATCGTGGACGCGAACTCGCGCTCGGCATCCAGCACGGCGAAAGGACGCTGCGACGTGGCCCCCGAATCGAGGTAGGCGAGCGGATGCCCGTTCACCTGCGTCTGCAGGATCGGGAAGTCCTCGCGGATGCGACGCACCTCCGCCTCGCTCAGCGGGGCAGCCAGGTCGACAACAGGGGAAGTGCTCATCCTTCAAGTTTCCCACCTGCCGCTGGGTGCGGGCCCGGTCGGAGTCGCGTCGGGGGCGAGATTGCGCGCATACGAGGTCGAAAACGCATCGGAAACGCGCCGTCGCCTCGGTGAGAGGTCAGAAACGCATCGCAAACGCGCGTTGAAGGAGCGTTTCTGACCACTCGCCGCCCGCGACCGCCAGCCGCAGCACGGCCACGCCGCTCCTCACCCCGACGCGATGACCCCGGCTACCGCGATCCGCTCCACGTGCACGGCTCCCCCGCGCCCCTCGATGGCGAGAGCCGTTCCCGCCTGCGGGGCGATCAGATCGGTGAGCACGCGAGTGCCTCCGTCGGCGAAGATCTCGATCGACGCGCGGTCCAGCCAGATGACGAGCTCAACCAGGCCTCCACCCGCGACAGGCATCACCTCGACGCTCGGAAAGCTCTCGGGCAGTCCTTCGGTGCCGGGGCGTCGATCGAGAGTGACCCGCAGGTCGCCGCGATCGTAGGCGAGGACGACACCGCCGTCGCCGGAAGGGTCGCATCGCAGATGGAGGGCGAACCCCGCCGCATCTCGGGTATCCACGCGCACGGTCATCCGCCCGGCTTCCGGCAGCCGCTCCATCAGCGTGACCCGCTCGTCGACGGACACCGCCTCGACCGCGCTCTCCCTCTCGAGGGGAGCGGACACGGGCTGCTGCCGCAGCCGGATCCGTCCCGCTCGACTGACGAGCGACAGCCGGCGCGGGAGCGTCATCATCCCGTGCCGAAGCAGTCCTTCACCGGCGGGCAGTTCCCGCGCATAGTCCCAATTCGACATCCACGCGATCAGGGTCCGTTCCTCGCGATCCAGACCGTCGAAAGTGACCCCGGCGTAGCAGTCGCGGCCGAAGTCCAGCCAGTCCGCCGGCTCATCCGTCGCCTCGGCATCCGCCGTGAAGGTCACGCCGTCGAAACTCCCGATGACGTACTGGGTGCCCGAGCCGCCCGCGACGCCGCCGGGGCTGAGGCTGATGATCAGCACCCAGCGCACCTCTGACGGGTCGCCGTCGACGGCGAGCGGGAACAGGTCCGGGCACTCCCAGACGCCGTCGACGGCCCGCTCCGGTCCGAAGCTCGACAGGAACGTCCAGCGTGTGAGGTCATCGGAGCGATACAGCAGCACCTGCCGGTCGACCGCCTCGACGGTGACCATCACCCAATAGCTGCCGGCCGGCCCGTCGTAGCGGAACACCTTCGGGTCGCGGAACTCCCCGGTGCCGCGATCGAGCACCGGGTTGCCCGCGTACTTCGTCCAGGTGAGTCCGTCGTCGATGCTGTAGGCGAGCGCCTGCGCCTGCCGACTCGGGTTCCTCGATGCCTGGGTGTACAACGCGACCAGCGCCGGCGCGTCGGCCGAGCCGAGACCCGACGTGTTGCCGTGATCGATGACGACGGATCCGGAGAAGATCTCCCCGGCCTCATCGTCGCGAATGGCCACAGGATGGTGTTCCCAACTGACCAGGTCGGCGCTGGACGCGTGCCCCCAGCTGATGTGATCATGCATCGTGCCATCCGGGTTGCACTGGTAGTAGAGGTGGTACTTGCCCCGGTGGAACACCAGCCCGTTCGGGTCGTTCATCCAGTTCCGCTCCGGAGTGAAATGCAAGAGGGGTCGGGGCGTATGGGCGTCGGTCACTACGGCATCCTTCAGGTGATCGGGTCGGGTCGAGGGTCAGGTATCAGGAGCGGGCCAGGGCCGTGGGCTACTTGCCGGCACCCGCCGTGAGGCCTTCGCGCAGCGGCTTCTGTCCGAAGATGAACACGAGCAGCGCCGGGATCATCGAGATGATCACACCGGCGAGCACTGTGGCCACGCTTCCGGTGCCGAGGTTGCCCTGCAGCGTCACGAGGCCGAGCGGCAGGGTGAAGTTCTGCTCGCTGATCGTCATGATCAACGGCCTGAAGAACTCATTCCAGTGGTAATTGAACGCGAGGATGCCGACGATGGCCAGCCCCGGTGCGGCGAGCGGCAGGTAGACGCCGAAGAACACGCGCCAGGGTCCGGCGCCATCGATCTCGGCCGCCTCGGCGAGCTCGGGCGGCAGGCTCAGGAAGTACTGTCGCATCAGGAACGTGCCGAACGCCGTCGGCAGTGCCGGAACGATCAGCGCGAGCAGGGTGTCGGCGAGCCCCATACCTCTGACGAGCATGAACACCGGCACGATCGTGACCTGCATCGGCACCATCATCGTGGCGAGGATCAGCATGAACAGAATCTTCTTGCTGCGGAACTCGAACCGCGCGAAGACGTAGCCGGCCATCGCCGCGCTGAGCATCTGCCCGACCACGATCAGCAGCGTCACCAGGGCGCTGTTCCAGGTGTACAACCAGACCGGGATGCGCGCGAAGACGTCGGCGAACGCGCCGCCGCCGAACTCGATGGCGCCGGTGTCGATGTTCTGCGGCGACATCGCCGTGATGAGCGTCCACACGACCGGAGCCAGGGTGAGGAACGCGGCGACGATGAGCAGCGTGTACTTGCCGAGCGAACCCAGTCCGCGCAGCGGAGAGGTCCTCTGGACCGCTTCGATAGTCATGTCAGTTCCTCACCCGTAGAAGACGAAACGCTTGCTGAGCTGGAACTGCACGGCGGTCACCAGCATGATCAGAATGGTCAGCACGATGCCGATCGCCGAGGCGAGGCCGAACTCGAGCTGCTGGAAGGCGGATTCGTAGATGACCATCACCGCGGTGCGGGTCTCATCTCCGGGTCCGCCTCGGGTGAGGACGTAGGGCTGGTCGAAGATCTGCAGGGCGCCGATGATCGCCATCACGCTCGCGACGAGCATCGTCGGGCTGATCAGGGGGATCGTGATCTGGCGGAACTGCCGCCACCCGGTCGCACCGTCGATCGAGGACGCCTCGTAGACCTCCTTCGGGATGGCGGCGACGCCGCCGATGAAGAGCAGGAACGTGAACCCGAAGTTCTGCCACACGTACACCAGCAGCACGACGACCTTCGCTCCGAAGCCCGTGGTGAGCCAGCCGATCTTGGCGACGCCGAACCAGCCGAGCACCTGATTCACCAGCCCGAACTCCTGATTGAACAGGTAGGCCATCACCAGGGAGACGGATGCCGCGGACAGGATCAGCGGGAAGAAGAGCGCCGAACGGAAGAACGTGCGCAGCCAGTTCGGCATCTTCGATTGGACCAGAACCGCCAGCCCCAGCGCGACGGCGAGCTGCAGGGTCACCGCCACGATCACGAACCCGATCGTGTTCAGGAACGACACCCGCACGGTCGGATTCGCGGCGAGCTGGACGAAGTTGTCGACGCCGACGAATTCCGGAGCCGTGATGATGTCCCAGCGGAAGAACGCCAGAACGATCGACCCGATGATCGGGATGAACGTGAAGATGCCGAGCCCGATCACGGTCGGCGCCAGGAACACCCAGATGAGGAGGCGGTTGCCGCGCTTCTTCTCCGGAGCGGGCTTCGCGCCCTTGGGCACGACAGTGGCGCGGGTGGAGAGCGTCGTGGTGGACATCATCGTCCCTTCAATGCGAGTTCGAGGTCACGCTGCATCGTCTCCAGTCCGCGGCGGACGCCGCCCTGACCGTTGGTGATGGTCGTGACGACGTTCTTGATCAGCGCGGACTCGACGGCTGCCTGCTGCGGAGGTGCGGGCATCGGCCCGCTCTCGGGGAACTTGTCCAAGGTGTCGTAGAACACCTGCCAGTGCTTCGGCCCCATGCCTGCGCCGTACAACTCGTCGTTGATCGAACGGCGAGGGATCGAGGAATCCGGGCGCGGGTGGGCGATGCGGAGACCCTCGTCGGAGATGCAGTACTTCAGCCACTCCCAGGCTTCGTCCTTGCGAGGCGAGGTCTCCATGATGGCGTAGCCGCCGGCCCCGAACTGGTGCCGCTGGCTGCGCATCTTCGGGAAGAAGCTCACGTCGTATTCGTCGTTGGCGACACCGGCATCGTTCAGTCCCTGTACCCAGAACCCGCCAGCGGGGGTCATCCCGACCTTGCCGGTGGAGAACAGTGAGACGAGCTCGTTGCCGCCGCCCTGCGCCGGGTTGGCCGCGAGGCCTTCGCTGACCATCTGCTGCAGGACTTCGAAGCTCTCGATCGTGCGCTCATTGAGGGCGTCGGCGTTCTCCCACAGCGGCCCACCGCCGCGCGGCTTCTCGTTCGGATAGAACCTGTTCCAGAGCCAGTCCCCGCCGGGGGCCTTCTCCTCGGTGAGGAAGCTGGTGTCGTTCACGTACAGCCACGGCACCACTCCGCCCCAGAGGCGGTTGTTCCAGAAATAGGGCAGGAAGTTGCCGTCGGCCGACTTCTTCATGGCGCGGGACACCTGGAAGAAGTCGTCGACCGTCCAGTCGTCACGCGGGCGCTCCAGCCCCGCCCGTTCCAGCGCACCCGTGTTGTAGAACACATTCGGGGCGTTGAAGTTGTCTGGCAGCTGGAAGAGATTGCCCTTGTACATGAACGCCTCGACGAGTGCGGGATTCACGTCGTCGAAGTACTCCTTCAGTTCGTCGCCGTCGCGCTGCACGTATTCGTCGATCGGGTGCGCCATCCGTGAGGCGAACAGCTGCGTGCCCTCGGTGGCCACCGTGACGACATCCGGCGGCGTTCCCGCGGCGACCATCGTGAGGATCTTGGCGAAGTAATTGCTCCAGTCCTGCCCCTGGATCGCGACGATGCGCACGGCGATTCCCGGATGCTTGCGCTGAAACCCTTCGACGAGCGCCTGCCGCGCTGCGGCATCCTGCGCGGTGCCGAAGAGCGCCACGGTCAGAGCGTCATCGCCTCTGCCGGGGATGTCCCCACCGGTGAGGCGAGGCCATGAGACGGCGGTGCCGATGGCACCGAGTCCGAGCAGGGCGATCATCGCCCTGCGACTGAGTTCAACCACGTTGTCGTTCCCCGCTCGTGAGTTTCGGCCTGAGCGGTCGACGACGACGAACTCAGGTGCTGAATTGATTCAGCAAGAGGAAAGTAGCACCCGATCCCACCCGATGGCAAGAGTTATGCTGAAATGGTTCAGCACTTGTCGGGGAGGCAGATGATGGAGAAGCCGGTCACGCGACGCGTCACACTCGCCGACGTCGCCCGGCAGTCCGGCATGTCCAAGGCGGCCGTGAGCATGATCCTCAACGACAAGCCGGGCACCCGCCTCTCCGAGCAGGCGACCGAGCGCGTGCGCGCGGCAGCCGCAGAACTCGGCTATCGCCCCAATCCTGCCGCCCAGAGCCTACGGCTCGGAAAGACCAGGGCGATCGGATTCATCTCCGACCAGGTGACGATCACCCGCTATGCGTCCGGCATGATCAGCGGCGTCCTCGCCGCGGCCAAGGAATACGGCCACACGGTACTGATCGCAGAAGCCGGCGAGGCCGGCCAATCCGGGATCGCCGACGCCTTCGAGTCGATGATCGACCGCCGGGTCGACGGGGTACTGGTGGGTCTCCTGGGGGCGCGCCTGATCGATCTGCCCGAGACCACCGTGCCCGTGGTCGTCGTGAACGGAACGACCACGGCAGATCACCCCAGCATTCTCCCGGATGAGCACACGGCCGGGCTGACGGTGGTGCGGCGGCTCACCAGCGCAGGCCACCGTCGCATCGGGCTGATCGGCGATGTGCCCCATGCGTTCGGCAATCCCCGCGAGAGCGTGACGATCGATCTGCGCTTCGCCGGAATGGAAGAGGCGTTCGCCGAGGCCGGGGTCATCCCGGTGCGGGTGCCCGTGCCGGATTGGATCCCCCAGGTCGGCTACGCGGAGACGCATCGGATGCTGGATGCTCATCCCGACCTCACCGCGATCCTCGCGTGCAACGACAACGTCGCCTTCGGCGTCTATCAGGCTCTGGCCGAACGTGGAACCCGCGTGCCGCACGACATCTCCGTGATCTCCTACGACGACGAAGAACTCGCCGGCTACCAGCGCCCAGGGCTCACCACCGCCCGACTGCCGTACGAGGAGATGGCACGACGCGGAGTACGGATGCTCCTCGGCGACAGCGAGCCGGCGCACGAGTTGGTGCCGATGCCGCTCATCGAGAGGGAATCGGTCGGCGGGCCGGCGTGAACGCCGGCGGTCACCGGGGAAACGATCACGCCGCCCTTTCGGTCGACGGTCTCAGAGCCCGACGGCCTAGAGCTCGACCGGCGGAGCGGGCTCGGATTCGGCGACTTCCGGGTGGCGTGCGAGGTTCACGATCGCGGCGATGAGGCCGCCCCAGACCGTGACCATGGCGATGATCATCATGACGATCGCTGTCGTGGTCATGCGCGTGCTCCCTTCTCGGACGGTGCCAGTGCATCGATCGTCCCGGTCTCCGGGTCGGCCTCATAGCTCTCATCGACCAGGAACTCGTCGTACTCGGGGTCATCCTTGGCGTGCGAACGGCCGCTCCACGGGAGGACCGACAGCACGAGCGCGAGGATCACCAGCGAGATGACCATCCCCCAGCCGAAGATCGCGAGGAACCATGCCGGATAGTCGCCGTACGGGGCCGAGGTCTTCGCGATGATCTCGCTGACGAGCAGGTAGCCGAGCACGATCGGACCGAGGACGCCGACGCAGATCTTCCAGATGCGGCCGACGCCGAAACTCGAGCGGCGGTTGAGGTGCTCCTGCAGAACCGGCAGCTTGTGCAGCATCCAGGCCACCACGATGACCGCGACGAGCGCCACGGCCATGATGCCGAAGGCGTTGACGAAGGCGTCGGCGGTGTCGAGCACCGACAGCGCGGTCGTCGTCGAGAACAGCGCCATCGAGACGATCGCGAGCGGGATCGACACCACCATCGTGGTCCGGATGCGCCCCCAGCCGAGCTTGTCCTGGAGGGCGGCGACGATCACCTCGAGGATCGAGATGAGCGAGGTGACCCCGGCGAACACCAGTGCTCCGAAGAACAGCACCCCGATGATCGAGCCGCCGGCGGCGTTGGAGACGATCGTCGGGAAGGCGATGAACGCGAGGCCGATCCCAGATGATGCGACACCCGCGACCTCCGTCCCCTGCGCCTGAGCCATGAATCCGAGGGCTGCGAAGACGCCGATGCCGGCGAGGATCTCGAAGCCCGAATTGGCGAACGCGACGACGAGACCGGAGCCGGTGAGGTCGGTCTTGCGCTTCAGGTACGACGAGTAGGTCACCATGATCCCGAAGGCGACGGACAGCGAGAAGAAGATGTGGCCGTACGCCGATGCCCACACGGCCGGGTCGGCGAGGGCCTCCCAGTTCGGCGTGAAGAAGGCGTTGAGGCCGTCCATCGCACCGGGAAGGAACAGAGACTGTACGACGAGGATCGCGAACATCACCGTGAGCAGCGGCATCAGGATCATGTTCGCCCTGCCGATGCCGCGCTTGACGCCGAGCGCCATGATCCCGATGACGACCAGCCAGACGATGATGAGCGGCACTCCGACCTGCGGCACGAACTCGGTCGAGACGCCGACCGCGGCGACATCCGCCGACTTCAGGAAGTCGACGAAGAAGAAGTCGTTCTCGTTACCCGGCCCCCAGGTGAGCTGCGCCGAGAACCAGGTGTACATCGCCGCCCACGCGATGATGACGGCGTAGTACACGGCGATGACGACGCAGATCAGCACCTGCCACCACCCCAGCGGCTCCGCAGCGCGGTGGATGCGTCGGAACGCGAGCGGCGCCGATCCGCGGAAGCGGTGACCGATCGCGTAGTCGAAGAACAGCAACGGGATGCCGGCAGTCAGCAACGCGCACAGGTACGGGATGAGGAACGCGCCACCGCCGCCCTCGTAGGCGACGTACGGGAAGCGCCAGATGTTCCCGAGGCCGACCGCCGAGCCGATGGCCGAGAGGATGAACACGTTCCGTGAGCCGAAGGCCTCGCGCTTGGGTGCCTGCGTTGTTGCGTTCGCCATGACCGCGACCCTACCGGAGTGCGTGCCCGCTGTCCGCGAGGCGAGCGGGAGGGTCCGTCCGCGGTACACCCGTCTGCTCGAATTCACACCTGCAGGCCGAAAAAAGCGGTTTCCGCCTGCAGGTGTGCTTTCGGACCGACAAAGTGTCCCGTCGAACGGCTCACCTGTCCGCCGTGACGCTCCGGAACCCCCGCAGGCGCAGACTGTTGCCGACGACGAACACGCTGGAGAACGCCATCGCAGCACCGGCGAGCATCGGGTTGAGCATGCCGAGCGCGGCGATCGGGATCGCGGCGACGTTGTAGGCGAAGGCCCAGAACAGGTTGGTCTTGATCGTGGAGAGGGTGCGGCGCGACAGGCGGATCGCGTCGACTGCGCTGCGCAAGTCGCCTCGGACGAGGGTGATGTCGGATGCCTCGATCGCGACGTCGGTGCCCGTGCCCATGGCCAGCCCGAGGTCGGCCTGCGCGAGGGCGGCGGCGTCGTTCACACCGTCGCCGATCATCGCCACGACCTTGCCCTCCTGCTGCAACCGGGTGATGACGTCGACCTTGTCCTGGGGCAGAACTTCGGCGTGCACCTGCTCGATCCCGACTTCGGCGGCGATCCGGCGGGCCACCGCCTCGTTGTCACCGGTGAGCAGAACCGGGGTGAGGCCGAGCTCCTTGAGCTGGGAGATCGCCTCGGCGCTGGTCGGCTTCACCGTGTCGGCGACCACCAGGATGCCGCGGGCCCTGCCGTCCCAGCCGATCGCGACGACCGTCTTGCCGTCGCCCTCGGCATCCGCTTTCGCACTTGCGACCTCGGGGCTCAGGTGCAGCGCCCAGTCGGCGAGCAGGGTGTCGCGGCCGACGACGACCGCCACACCGTCGACGACGCCCTGCACGCCCTTGCCCTCGATGTTCGCGAAGTCCTCGGGAACGGGCAGCGCGCCGATCTCCTGGGTCGCGCCCTTCGCGATGGCCTGTGCGATCGGGTGCTCGGACGCGTCCTCGAGCGCGCCGGCGAAACGGAGCAGCTCGGCACGATCAACACCGGACTCGGTGACGACGTCGACGAGGGTCATCCGTCCGCTGGTGACGGTGCCGGTCTTGTCGAGCACGACGGTGTCGACCCGGCGGGTCGATTCCAGAACTTCCGGGCCCTTGATCAGGATGCCCATCTGCGCGCCGCGGCCGGTGCCGACGAGCAGCGCCGTCGGCGTAGCCAATCCCAGCGCGCAGGGGCAGGCGATCACGAGTACGGCTACGGCCGCCGTGAACGCCGCGGTGACGGGGAACCCAGCCCCCAACCACGCCCCGAGCGCAGCCACGGCGATGGCGATGACGATCGGCACGAACACCCCGGAGACGCGATCGGCCAATCGTTGCACCTCGGCCTTGCCGGTCTGCGCCTCCTCGACGAGCCGGGCCATCTGCGCCAGCTGCGTGTCGGAGCCGACCCGGGTGGCCCGCACCACCAGACGACCGCCGGCGTTGACGGTGGCGCCGGTGACGGCATCCCCCGCGCCGACCTCGACCGGCACCGATTCGCCGGTGAGCATCGAGGCGTCGATCGCAGAGGTGCCGGAGACGACGACCCCGTCGGTCGCGATCTTCTCCCCCGGTCGCACGATGAATTCGTCACCGACCGCGAGCTCCGCGGTGGGGATCTTCACCTCGACGCCGCCGCGCAGCACCGAGACCTCCTTGGCGCCCAGTTCGAGCAGAGCGCGCAGCGCCGCCCCCGCCTGCTTCTTCGACCGCTTCTCGAAGTAGCGGCCCGCGAGGATGAACATCGTCACCCCCGCGCCGACTTCGAGGTAGATGTTGGCTGCGCCGTCCGATGGAGCAATCGTGAACTCGAAGGGATGCGTCATCCCCGGCGTGCCGGCGGTGCCGAAGAAGAGCGCGTACAGCGACCAGAGGAACGCCGCGGATGTGCCCATCGAGATGAGCGTGTCCATCGTCGCCGCGCCGTGCCGGAGGTTCATCCAGGCGGCGCGGTGGAACGGCCATGCCGCCCAGATGATGACGGGAGCGGCGAGCGCGAGCGATGCCCACTGCCAGTAGGTGAACTGCAGCGCGGGAATCATCGCCATCGCGATCACCGGCACGGTCAGCACGATCGAGCCGATCAGCCGATGCCGCAGAGACGTCAGCTCGGGGTCCTCGGAATCGCCGGCATCCGTACCCGCGGCGACCGCGGGCTTCGGGAGGTGCGCGGTGTAGCCGGTCTTCTCGACCTCCGCGATCAGCAGTGCGAGGTCGTACCCCTCGGGGAGGGTGACCTTCGCCTTCTCGGTCGCGTAGTTCACGCTCGCCTCGACGCCGTCGAGCTTGTTCAGCTTCTTCTCGATCCGCATCGCGCAGGAGGCGCAGGTCATGCCCCCGATCTCCAGTTCGATGCCCGGTCCTCGCACAGGCACTGCCGATGTGCTCATCGTCGTTCCTCTCTTCTCGCGCCGTGATCCGTCGGATCAGTGCGAATCGTCGTGCGTGTCGGATTGTTCTCCGTGAGGCGCCTGTGCCGCCTCGACGACGAACTCCGCGCTGTGCACTGTGCCGTCGACCTGGAAGTCGAGGTACAGCAGGTACCGTCCGGCGGTCGGTGCTTCGGCCATGAACCCGATTTCGGGCCCGGATGTCTCTCCCGCCTCGGGGTCGTCTCCCTCGGCGTGCACGTGCAGGTAGGCCAGGTCGCCCTCGCGGAGGGCGACGAGGTGCCCGAAAGCGCCGAGATACGGCTGCAGGGTCGTCACCGGTTCGCCGTCGCGGGTCACCGTGATCGTGAGTTCGCCGGACGCTCCGGCCGCGAGGTCACCCTCGAGCGAGACCGTGTAGCCGTCGACGTCGTCGACTTTCGACAGCGCCGGCTGCGTCGGGGCGAAGGATCCGGCGACCTGCAGAGTGCGCGTCAGGGTGAGCCCGACCGCATCCTTGCCGCTCGGAGTGAAGTCCGCGTAGACGCGGTAGGTTCCGGCATCCGTCCACGTCCAGGGGAGCGACCAGAGGCCGGTGCCCGTGTCGAGTTCCGGGTGCACGTGGCGGAACAGCATCCCGTCGGAACGCACCACGATCAGGTGGAGCTCCTTGTCGTGAGCGGTGGCGTACGACGTCACCGGTTCACCCGCTTCATCGAGGATGCGGAAGCTCAGCTCCCCGCCCTCCCCGACGGCGCCCGGCGCCTCGACGGGCGACAACGTGAAGCCACCGGCGCTCAGGGACAGGCCTTTCAGCGCGTCCGCCGTCGTGTGTTCCGACGCACCGTGCGCCGCGGTTCCTGCCTCTTCTGTGTGACCGTTCATCTCATCCTTCTTCACCCATGTCGCAGCGATGTCGCCGGGGACGACCGCGCCCGCGACGGCGAAGGCCGCACCGAATGCGACCACCAATCCTGCCCCGTAGAGCGCGAGTCGTCCGCCGGCGTTCATCAGACGCGCACTGCCGAATAGCCGGCCTCGCCGACCGCGGCCAGAACCTTGGCGTCGTCGAGGTCGTCAGCGCCGGTGACGACGAGCTGGCCCGTCTTCGCGCTCACCTGGATGCTCTCGACTCCGGAGATCTGCTCGACCTCTTCGCGCACCGACATCTCGCAGTGTCCGCACGTCATGCCGGTCACCTGGTACTCAGTCGTGGTCATGATGTTCCTCTCCGTCTGGGACGCTTTCGGTCCGATACTGATGTCAACCCTATACCCCCTAGGGGTATTCCCGAGTCCGTCGGACCAAATGAATGTCGACGTTCCGCGTAATGATCCGACTCGAACTCCGTCTTCTGTACGAGGGGTCATGTCGCCCCTCGTCGCGCTCTGGGAATAGCGCATCCGCCACTGGGGAATTCGGGTAATCACATGGAAATGAACATTCAGCGTCCGGCAACGAAGCCGCACCACACGCAGGGCGAAGGAGTCTCGCGTCGGTCCGTCGCCAAGGGCCTCGCCTGGTCGGCACCGGCCATTGCGTTGGCGGTTGCAACACCGCTCGCAGCCGCTTCGACCAACGGGCCGGGCTGCGGCTGCCTCACCACCGGCTCACTGGGCGCGTTCACCGCGCAGTCGCTCACCGTGCTCAACGTCGGCACCGTGACAGGCAGCATCGTCTTCAACCTCAACAGCGGTGGTTGCGATGTCGGCTTCTTCAAGCCCGGATACACGGTCATCGGAGTAGGCGGGAGCATCTCCTTCAGCGATGGCACCAGTCACAACTACACCGTCGCCGGAACGACCGGTGTCGGCACGATCGGACAGATCAGCGCCTTCACCTCCACCTTCTCGGTGCTGGGCAACGTGAACATGCCCGACGACATCTTCCCGCCCTACGGCCCGAAGATCCCTACCAGACTCTGCATGACCTTCACGGCGATCTTCATCCCGCTCCTTCCGATCCCGCAGGTGGAGTGCACGTACAGCCTGTGCTTCGACATCTCCAACCCGTCGAGCCTCGGCGCCGTGGTTGCCGGCACGGGAACCGTGAACTGGACCGACCTCACGCCGAGCAACCCCGTGCTCACGGCTTTGTAAACCGACGGGGATGCATACTCATGGAACTGTCATGAGCGCCCGCCCGGCCTCCTTGGCCTCGCAGGTCCGCAGGCGTCGTCGGCGCCGACGCATGGAGCGCTACTACCGCTCGATCAGCCCGGCGATGGAGCGCATGAAGACGATCGGCACCACCGTCCTGGTCGTCGGCGGCGTCGGCTTCCTCGTCTGGGTGTTCGCCTTCTATCGGTGAGGACTCAGCTTCTGTCGGTGAGCGCAGGGCGACTGAGCGCCGCGGCGTGCGGCGGCGTCTGGCCCGCCCGCACGC
Source organism: Microbacterium sp. LWH12-1.2 (assembly GCF_040675825.1). Lineage (NCBI taxonomy): Bacteria > Bacillati > Actinomycetota > Actinomycetes > Micrococcales > Microbacteriaceae > Microbacterium > Microbacterium sp. LWH12-1.2. The sequence goes on along the minus strand of NZ_JBEGIJ010000001.1, from coordinate 3,649,597 downwards.
CGCGGCTCGAGATCAGGCCTTGCACCGCGGAGGACATCGACACGATGTGGGAGTGGCGGCGGCTTCCGGAGGTGAGCCAGTGGCTGAGCCCGGCTCCGGATACGCTCGGTGCCTTTCGCGCGTACTTTCGGGCGCCCTACCGGCTCGCGTCGACGTTCATCATCGATCTGCACCCTGAGCGCGAGGATGAGCTTCCGACGCCGATCGGTGACGTCACGGTGCGCTGCATCGACGGCGAGGCCGACGAAGAGGTGGCCGGCGATGCGCGGGGCGTCGAAGCGGAGCTCGGCTGGACACTCGACCCCGCCCACGAAGGAAACGGATATGCCACCGAGGCGATCCGCGCGGTGATCGACACCTGCTTCGGGTCACTCGGTATGAGACGAGTCCACGCCGGATGCTTCGCCGACGACGAGCATTCGTGGCGCCTCATGGAACACCTCGGGATGCGACGTGAGGGGGTCAGTCGCAAGAGCGCCCTCCATCACTCAGGCACCTGGCTCGACTGGATGAGCTACGGACTCCTCGCCGAGGAGTGGCCCGTGATCGAGCTGGTGCGGGGATCGATTCCGGCTGACGTCGAGAAATGCGTCAGCCTGTGGACCGAGGTCGCCTCCGCTCGCGAAGGATCCGCCGAGATGCGCGGAACGGACGACCGGCTCAGGCAACTCTTCGACGGCCCGGTCGCGCGGTTCACCGTGGCGGGAGAGCCGCTGGCCGGGTTCGTGCTCGTGGTTCCCAAAGCAGGAGACGACGGCACGCTCGTCCTCGAGAGACTGGCGGTGCGGCCGATGGCCGCGGGCCGGGGAATCGATCGCGCGCTTCTCACCGACGTGATCTCGTGGTCGGAATCGAACGAGTTCGAGGCCATCGAAGTGGCTGTGCGCGCCGGCGACAGAACGACGCCTCTGTACGAGGCAGCCGGTTTCCGGCCCGCCGTCGGGCCGACCCCGCGCGCCCTCAGCGACGACCCACTGGTCACATATCGCCTCCCCCTCCCGGCGAGCGCGCGTGAACAGCGGGATTGAGTTCAGAAGTCGCCGAGCAAGACCGACGGCCCGGAGCATCACGCCCCGGGCCGTCGTCCTCACCGGTCAGTGACCGGACCTGTTCGTCAGAGCGCTCCGGCTCGGACGTGGTTGATCACCCAGGCGCCGACCGGCTTGAGGGTGGAACCGGTCCACGGGCCGTTCGTGTCGCAGGTGCCGACCTTGAACGCGGCGCCGCTGAGCGGGTCATCGGAGAAGTTCCACTTCACCCAGCTGATGTCCTTCTCCTCCATGAGGTCGAGGTAGCGCTCGGCCATGGGGAGATCGAGCGCTCCGCCTCCGGTGTACTCCTCGGCACCCCACTCCGTCACGAAGGTGGGCAGCACGTCAGAGGTGTTGTCGAGTGCCGTGAGGTACTCGTCGCGGTGCGAGGTCGCGTAGAAGTGGAACACGTACATGATGTTCGTCGCGTTCACCGGGTTGGCGATGATCGGCGCAGGTCCGTGGTCACCGGACACTCCGAAGGAGGACCAGTCGGGCGTGCCGACGAGGATCACGGCGTCAGGATCGATCGCGCGGATCACCGGGATGATCTTCTCGGCGTAGCTCTTGATCGTGCTCCACTGCACGCCGCTCGGCTCGTTGGCGATCTCGTAGAGAACGGTGCCCTTGCTGCCGTGGCGCGTGGCGATCGCCTTGAAGAACTTCTTGGCGTTCTCGAGGTTGACGTTGGGATCGCCCTTCTCGAGGATGTGCCAGTCGGCGATCGAGTACATACCGCGGTCGTGGGTCTCCTGGATCAGGTCACCCGCGAGGTTCGTGAAGTGCGTCGGGTTGCTGACGTAGCCGTCGTCTTCCACATACGTGGACAGGCGCACCACATCGGCGCTCCAGTCGTCGGCCAGGGCATCGAATGCGGAGTCGGTCATGCAATCGCTGTGCCACTGCAGCCCGTGCGTGCTCATGCCGCGCAGCTGCACGGGGACGCCGTCTTCACTGCAGAGCTTGAGGCCGCAGACCTCCAGAGTGCCGGCCTTCTCGACCGGGGTTCCCGTGGTGGGGCCGCCAGAGCCATCGCCGGGAGTGCCGTAGACCTTGAGCTCCCACAGGGAGTAGCCCCACGCCGTGCCGCGGACGGTGTTGTAGATGCGCAGGTAGCGCCCCGTTCCCGAGCCGGTCCAGCTGTCGGTGCCGCCGTTGCCTGCAGTCTCGGTCTTGAGAGTCGTCCAGGTGCTGCCGTCTGCCGACATCTGGATCTTGTAGCCCTTGGCGTAGGCCGCCTCCCAGTTGAGGTCGACCTTCGACACGGTGGCTCCGGCTCCGAGGTCGACGCTGATCCACTGCGCGGCCGAGCCCTCTTCGCTCGCCCAGCGCGTCGTGGAGCTGCCGTCGACGGCCTTGCCTGCGCCGAACGTCGAGTCCTCGATCGAGGATGCCGTGGCCGGGCGCCCCTGAGAGATCAGGGTGTCGGCAAGTGTGCCGACAGGGTCTGCGGCAGCCGCCGTGGGCATGATCATCGCTGCGGTCACGAGCACCGCGGCCAGCCCGGCGAGACTGCTCCTCATCATGGCTTTCTTCATCGGTCATCCTTTCGTGGGATCACATCGTCGTATCCCCGTGGCGGTATGGCGCTGCATTCCATTAGGAAATGTTGTTTATGAATGCCTTGCGGTTGAGAGTGTAGCCGTCACCGAGCGTCACGACCAGCCCCCTGCACCGATCGTCCGACGAGCGTCGCGACCGACGGGAGGCGCCGCCGGCGTGACGGATGCTGTCAGGTGGCGCGCCCGCGAGTGAGGACGACAGCGGAACGCACCTCGACGCCCGCACGAAGTCGGGGCCGCGCCTACAACCGAGATCGCGTGGTCACGCGGACTCTCCGAGCATCTGCGCGTAACCCTCCCGGAACGAAGGGAAACGCAGCGACCCGAGGAAGTCCACCAGTAGCTGTCCGTCCAGCACGGTCCCGCCGCCGACCTCCGGTACGACTCGCGGTGGAGGCTCCACACCCAGGCGATCCGCGATGAAGGTCACCACTTCACCCAGCAGGGCCGGCTCCGTGTCGACCGCATGGATGAGCGCCGGCGGGGTCTCGGCCCAGAGCATCGCGTGGAGCAGCCCGACGAGATCGTCCTCGTGGATGCGGTTCGTACGTCGTGAGTAGTCGACGGGCGCGTGCCCTCGGACACGACGGATCAACGAGTCCCGCCCAGGCCCGTAGATGCCTGCCGGCCTGACCGTGACGGCACCGAACAGCTCAGCAGCCAGGGCTTCTCCCGCCAGGAGCGCCCGGGCGCGCGCCCCGGCCGGGGCCGCCGCATCCGACTCTGAAAGAGGAGCGGTGCCCGCACGCCCCTCGAACACTCGCGTCGATGAGACGAAGACGACCCGCGAAGGGAGTGACGGCAGGGCGTCCGCCAGGTTGGTCAGCGCGGCCGAATAGATGTCACTGCCATCGCGCTCCTCGGCATCCGGAGGCAGAGTGATGACGACCGAGTCACAGGGTGGGAGAGCACGGCTCCGAGCAACGCGGAGGTCGTCGGCGATCACCGAGAATCCGTCAGGGAGCTCCGCACTTGAGCGGCGCATCGCAAGAACCTCGACACCCTCAGCGACGAGGCGCTCGCCGACCTTGATCCCCAATTTTCCGCAGCCCACGAGTAGGGTCCTCCCGGGCGACCTTCGCCCCCGGCCCCAATTCTGCAGCGACGTGTCCATGTGCTCTCCGTGTTTCTGGGTGCGAACCGCTCGTCAGCCGGTCGGGCGAACGACGTAGTCGATGAGATGCCGGAACTGGTCGGCGTCGATCTGACGACGCGCGAGGACGGGAACGATGATCGCCCCGAGGATCGCGAGCCCGAGCTGATCGACGGGAGCGTCCTCGGCGAGCTGTCCCACCTGGACCGCGCTGACGAATCGCTGCGAGAGCTTCTGATCGGCCCCGAGCGCCGCCGCGAGACGGTCGCCCACGGCAGCGTCTTCTGCTGCGGCGGCAACCAGGGAACGCAGGAGCGACCCACCAGCGGGGTCGGCGACGATCGCGAGGATCGTTTCGAGCCAGACAGTCAGATCGCGCCGGAGGTCGCCGGTGTCAGGGAGGTCGATCTCGACCGGTATCAGTCGGCCTTCGATCATGCAGTCGGCGATCAGAGCTCCGCGCGAACGCCACCACCGGTAAATGGTCTGCTTGCCGACGCCGGCTTCCTTGGCGATACCTTCCATCGTGAGGTTGTCGTAGCCCTGCCGGGTGAGCAGGCGGGCTGTCGCATCAAGGATGGAGTCGCGTGCCGCCGCGCTGCGGACGGGCCCGCTTCGATGTTCGCTCATGACCCTCAGCTTATCCTCAGACTCTAGACGAGACGTGCCGTATCGTCTATCTCGTCCTCCTCTCCTTCTCCGAACGGAAGTCCTCGTGGCATCTCTGCTTTCTCGCTTGGCCTTGCTTGCAGCTCGACGCGCCTGGGCGGTGATCATCGCGTGGGTCGTGATCCTCGGAGTGTCCATCGGAGCGTTCCTCGCGGCATCCGCTCCCCTGACGAACAGCTTCGACATCCCGGGCACGGCATCGGGTGCGGTCACCGATCAACTGGCCGAGAAGCTTCCTGACACCGCAGGCGGCACCGGAACGATCGTCTACCGCACCGATGACGGCTCCGCTCTCACCACGGACCAGCGGAAGCAGATCTCCGATCTCACCGCGTCAGCCGCCGACCTAGACGGTGTCGCTGCCGTCGTCGACCCCTTCGACGCGCAGCAATCGCTCGCCGACCAGACGAAGAAGCTCTCCGACGGGCGTGCCCAGCTCGCCGCGGGCACGGCGCAGCTCGCGTCCGGCCAGGAACAGCTCGATGCCGGTCGCGCACAGCTCGATGCCGCGCAGCAGCAGCTCACTTCGGCTCGCGAGCAAGCCGTCGCCGAAGGTGCGTCTGCGGACCAGATCTCCGCGATCGACGCCCAGCAGGCACAACTCGACACACAGACGGCAGCCCTGCAGCAGCAACAGAACACGCTCGACTCTTCGCGCGCCAAGCTCGAGTCCGGCGTCGAGCCCCTGGATCTCGGCGAGGAACTGCTCGGCTTCGCCGACGGGATCAGCGTCGTCTCGGAGGACGGCTCGACCGCGATCGTGAACATCTCCTTCACCCAGCCGCGTCTCGAGCTGAGCACCGAGGTCAAGCAGGGCGTCATCGATCACTTCGAGAAGACACCCATCAGCGGCACCGAGGTCTCCTTCGCGACCGACCTCGCCCAGGGCGCTCCCCAGCTCTTCGGCGTCGGCGAGGCTCTCGGCCTCGTCTTCGCCGCCATCGTCCTGGTCGTCCTGCTCGGCTCCCTCGTCGCCGCGTCGCTCCCGATCGTCACTGCGCTAGTCGGCGTGGGCATCGGCGTCACGGCTTCGCTCGCGTTTTCGGGGGTCATCAGCATGGCATCCCCTACGCCCGTCCTCGGCCTGATGCTCGGGCTCGCGGTCGGCATCGACTACGCGCTGTTCATCATCAACCGGCACCGCAAGCAACTGCTTGCAGGCGCCGAGGTGCGCGAGTCGATCGCCCTCGCCAACGGTACGGCGGGCACCGCGGTCGTCTTCGCGGGCTCGACCGTCATCGTCGCACTGCTGGCGCTGAACATCACAGGCATCCCGTTCCTCGGCCTGATGGGAACCGTCGGTGCGGTCTGCGTCGCGGTCGCCGTCCTCATCGCGATCACCCTCGCACCCGCGATGCTGGCGCTGCTGGGCGAACGACTGCTCCGCCGCAAGGCTCGCGCGAGCATCGGCCACCAGCGCGCCGTGAAGCCTGCCCGGCCGATGTCGACCGTGCGCGCGATCGTGACGGTCGCCGTGTCAGTCATCGCCCTGCTGATCATCGCCCTCCCCGCCCTGTCGATGCGGCTCGGACTGCCCGACGGCGCCAGCGAACCGGAAGGCTCCACCTCCGCCCAGGCATTCGAGGTCGTCGGTGACGAATTCGGTGCCGGCGCGAACGGTCCGCTCCTCGTCAGCGCGTCCGTGCCCGGCGGCGTCTCGGACGACGATCTCCTCGCCACCCAGGTCGACATCGCCCGCGCACTCGCTGCTCAGGATGACGTGGTCGCCGTCGCCCCGATCGCCAGCTCCGAAGATGGCACGCTCCTCGCGTTCCAGGTGCTCCCAAAGGACGGCCCGAACAGCACGTCGACGGCGCAGCTCGTCCAGGATCTCCGCGCTCTGCCAGCGGTCGATGGCGATATCACCCTCGGCGTGGCCGGTCAGGCGGCCACCAACATCGACATCTCCGACGGACTCAGCGCGGTACTGCCGCTGTATCTCACCGTGGTCGTCGGGCTGTCCCTGCTCATCATGATCGTCGTCTTCCGCTCGATCCTGGTGCCGATCATCGCCACGGCCGGGTTCATCCTGTCGCTGTTCGCCACCTACGGGCTGGTCACCGCGGTGTTCCAGTTCGGGTGGGGCGCCGACCTCATCGGCCTGCATTCGGTCGGTCCGATCCTCAGCTTCCTTCCGGTCATCCTCGTCGGCATCCTGTTCGGGCTGGCGATGGACTACCAGCTGTTCCTCACCTCGGGGATGCGGGAGGCGTACGCGCACGGAGCGAATGCCCGCCTGGCCGTCGCGCAGGGGTTCCAGTCCGGGAAATCCGTCGTCATCGCGGCGGCACTGATCATGATCGCGGTGTTCGGCGGCTTCATCTTCTCGGAGTCCACGATCATCCGCTCGATCGGCTTCGGACTGGCGTTCGGCGTGCTCCTCGACGCGTTCGTGGTGCGGATGCTGCTCATGCCCGCCCTGATGCATCTGCTCGGCCGCTCCGCCTGGTGGCTGCCGAAGAAGCTCGACCGCATCCTGCCGGATGTCGACATCGAGGGCGCCTCGCTCGAGCGAACGCACCCGCACCCGCGCGCCTGATCAGCAAGACGAACGCAAGGAGCAACGATGAACACAGCAGTTATCACCGGCGGCGCCGGCGGAATGGGCCTGGCGACCGCGAAACTGCTCGGCCACGACCACCGAATCGTGATCGCCGACCTCGGGCGGGAGCGGATCGACGATGCGGTCAAGGAACTGACCGGCATGGGGATCACGGCATCCGGTGTCGTGTGCGACGTTACCAACGAACGGTCGGTGAACGACCTCCTGGTAGCCGCCGCGTCCGGTGGGAACCGCGTGCGCGCCGTCGTTCACACGGCTGGAGTCAGCCCGCAGATGGGCAAGCCTGATCTGATCGTGCGGATCAACGCGCTCGGCACGGCGAACATCGCGCGGGCCTTCCTCTCCCTGGCCGACGAAGGCGACGTGCTGGTCAACGTCGCCTCCTACGCAGGTCACGCGCTGCCGGCGATCCTCATCCCCTTCCGCAAGTTCCCTCTCGCAGAGAGCGACCCGGCACGGTTCGTGCGCAGCCTGGTTCGTCGAGCGTCTCTCGTCGGACGCAAGCAGCATGCCGGATTCGCGTACGCCCTGAGCAAGGCGTACGTGATCTGGTACAGCACGACGCTGGCCGCGCGGTTCGGCACACGAGGAGCACGAGTCGTTTCGGTGTCGCCGGGAAGCTTCGAAACGGCGATGGGCCGTCTCGAAGCGGATCACGGCGCCGCAGACCTCCTCAAGACCGCCGCCCTGAAGCGCTTCGGCAAGCCGGAGGAGATCGCTTCGGTCCTCGCCTTCTGCGCCAGCGAGGCACCCGGATACCTCACCGGCACCGACATTCTGGTCGACGGGGGAACACGTGCCGGACACAGGGGCCGGAAGCGCTCGACCTGACCCGGGTTGCCGCCCCGCGACTACCAAAAACGAATGAGCCCCCGGAATCCGGGGGCTCATTCGTTGAAGATGTCCTGAGACATCCCATGGCGGAGACGAGGGGATTTGAACCCCTGGACCCCGTAAGAGGTCTCCACCTTAGCAGGGCCGCAGAACGCCCATCAGAGGCGAAAACATGCACTTCTCACATGCCCGCCGCACTCCACACACGACATCATCCGCCACTTCGGTTCGCGCTGAGTCCGCACGATTCAGTCCACTGCGGGTGACCTCTCCGATCGCCAGGAGAGGACTGCGAGCCCAGCAGCCACAAGAACGTGGAGCGCCCGGGACCTACGATGTGAGTGTGGCAACGTCGTGCAAGGAATCCTCATCACGTGGGTCTCGCCCCTCACCCCTAGGAGCAGGGCGGATGCGAGAGTGACCGATGTCACGGCAATCTATGACGATCTCGTTCGATTCGAGACGATCCTGTGGGGCGCGGTAGACGCCAGATTGCGGCGCGACTGCGACCTGAGGCTGACCTGGTTCGAGATCATGCAACTCCTCCATCGAAACCCTGGCGCACGCACGCAAGACATCGCCAACGAGTTCTCGATCACAGTGGGAGGAGTGAGCAAAGTTATAGACCGCATGGTCGATGCAGACTATTGCCGAAGGTCACCAAACCCTGCTGACGGTCGTTCGGCCCTGATCTCACTGACGGCGGAGGGCACCCGCAAACTGGAGATCGCGCGTCCAGTGTTCGAAGAAGAACTCGAGAAGCGATTTCGATCCGTGCTCGGCCCCGCCGAACTCGCCCGACTGGCCGTCGCACTGAAGCTGTTGCGCGTCAGCGCTCAACACCGCGACGAGGTCGACAAGGAATAGGACCTGCGAGACAACGCCCTGCCTCGGGTCCAGTTTCGAAACGGGACCCGAGGCAGGGCTCGAGGTCACGCAGGTGACGGCATCGAGTAGACGCCGAAGTGGTGTCCGTCGGCGTCACGCAGGCGCGCAAAACTCACACCGGCGGCGTCCACAACGGGCTCCATCGTGACGGTACCGCCAAGACTCCGAGCCTTCTCGATGGTCGAAGGAACATCCTCGACCAAGACGTAGAAGACGGCGTACTCATCGGAGGAGTCCGCGTGTTCGAAGATCCCCCCCGTCGGGCCAGGCGCTCCGGGAGTGACTGCGGCGTGGTAGTTGACACCCTCGAGATCGGTGTTCAAGCGGAACTGCCATCCGAAGAGTTCACCGAAGAACTTCTTCACGTCATCTGGCTTGCCACTGCCGATCTCGAACCAGGACACGGATCCGATAGCGGGAGCATTCATGTTTCCTCTTCTCGTTTGGAGCTGATCGTCTGACCACCATACGGGATTTAGTTGACAAGGAATATAACCGGCCCGTATCGACCGAGTAGAGTGGGCGTATGAGGCGACGAGAATGGTGAATCAGGAAAGCTCGAAGTCGACGGATGCCGGCGCCGTGCGGGTGCGAGGCGCTCGCGTGCACAACCTGAAGAACATCGATGTCGATATTCCGCTGGGCAAGCTCGTGGCCCTGGCCGGAGTATCCGGCTCGGGTAAGTCCTCGCTCGCCATGGGTGTGCTGTACGCAGAAGGATCCCGCCGGTACATCGAGGCTCTTTCCACATACACCCGCCGTCGCATGACGCACGCGACGAGAGCGACTGTCGACTCGGTCAGTCATATTCCCGCCGCTCTCGCGTTGCGACAGCGGCCAGGGATACCTGGGGTGCGCTCCACCTTCGGCACGTCGACGGAGCTACTGAACGTCTTGCGAGTGATGTTCTCACGGCTCGGCTCACACCTTTGCCCCAACGGACATCGCCTGGCGCCCACCATCGACGTTGCTGCCAACCTCGACCTGGTATGCCCAGTCTGCGGAGCGACCTTCTACCCTCCCGGAGCAGAAGTGCTCGCGTTCAACTCCGCCGGCGCCTGTCCGACGTGCTCTGGCACCGGGATCGTCCGAAGAATCGATGACGCGACACTCATTCCCGATCGGTCGAAGAGTATCGAGCAGGGAGCCGTCGCACCGTGGGGGATGTTCGGGCTATCGGTCATGCCGCAGGTCGTGGCGGAGTTCGGCGTCAGAACAGATATTCCCTATTCCGAACTCACCGCCGCTGAGCATCAGATCGTTCTGAACGGCCCCGCGGAGAAGAAGCACATCGCGGTGCCGTCGAAGAACGGCAAGCTCTTCGAGATGAACTTCACCTACCGGAACGCGCGACTTGCCGTCCAGGAGGCGTTGGACAAGGCAACGGGCGAAAGAGGCCTCGACCGTGTGCGTAGGTTCATCACCTCGGGGACGTGCGAGACCTGTCACGGCTCGAGGTTGAGCGCTCAGGCGTTGGGCAGCGAGGTCGCGGGGATCAATCTGGCCGCGGCTTCAGCGAAGACTCTCGACGAAGCGGTCGACTGGGTGGCGAGCGCTGCCGAAGACCTCCCGCCGGAGATGCTCTCGATGGCACAGATGATAGTCACGCAGTTCACCGACATGGCTCAGCGACTGCTCGAGCTGGGACTCGGCTACCTGGCGCTCGATCGCGCCAGCTCCACCTTGTCCACCGGCGAACGGCAGCGGGTCCAGTTGGCTCGAGCGGTCCGCAACGAGACCACCGGCGTCCTGTATGTGCTCGATGAGCCGTCGATCGGCCTGCATCCGGCGAACGTCGAGGGCCTCGTCGGCGTCATGCGGGATCTGCTGGCCAGCGGCAACTCGATCATTCTCGTCGACCACGACGTCCAGGTTCTGAGAGAAGCCGACTGGCTGATCGAGATCGGACCCGGATCCGGTGCAGAAGGTGGTCACGTCCTGACGCAAGGCACGGTGGCGGAGGTCTCGGCAGACGCGTCATCACTGATCGGCGGGTTCCTCGATGGGCGTGAAGAGACCGTGATCAGAGACCGACCGTCGGTGGCAGATGTCTTCGCCAGCGGAGCGCTGCACATCCAAACGGATCCGATCCACACCGTGCACAGCCTCGATGTGCAGATCCCGGTGGCACGCATCACCGCAGTCACCGGAATGTCGGGATCAGGCAAGACGACTCTCGTGCTCGACAGCATCGTCCCTGCACTTCGGACGCGGGAAAGCGGTACGGAAATGCCCCTGCACGTGCGGTCGTTCGACCCTGCCGGGATCCGCCGCGCCGACGTGGTGGATGCCACCCCCATCGGAGTCAATGTCCGCTCCACGGTCGCCACGTACAGCGGCGTGCTCGACGAGCTCCGCCGTGCGTACGCGACTACTCACGGCGCCCGTGAACAGGGCCTGAACGCCAGCGCTTTCTCCTACAACACCGGGTCTCTGAAGTGCCCCCGATGCGAAGGCACTGGCCAGGTCGTCCTCGACGTGCAGTTCCTGCCCGATGTCGAGATCCCCTGCCCCGACTGCGACGGAAGTAGATACGCGCCTCTCGCGCACACGATCACCAGACTCGGAGCAAACGGCGTCGAAGTAAGCCTTCCCGACCTTCTCGGCATGACCGTCAAGCAAGCCCTCGCGTACATCAGCGATCTTCCGAAGGCGAAGAAGAAGCTGCAGACACTCGCGGACCTCGGCCTGAGCTACCTCACTCTTGGTGAGGACACTCCCGCCCTGTCCGGGGGCGAGGCGCAGCGGTTGAAACTCGCGACCGAGCTCAGCAGAGATCAATCCGACGCGCTCTTCGTCTTCGATGAGCCGTCCGTAGGGCTTCACCCCATCGACACCCGCGTACTCATCGGAGTACTGGAAAGGCTCCGCGCACGGGGGGCGACGATCGTGGTCATCGAACACGATCTCGACGTCATCGCCAACTCGGACTTCGTCGTGGATCTCGGCCCTGGAGGCGGTACCGCGGGCGGCAGAATCGTTGCGAGCGGCACCGTTGATGAAGTCGCATCACGCCCTGAGAGCGTAACCGGTCGATACCTGCGCGAGTCTCTCAGCAGATGATCGGGGCAGCTTTCTTCGCATCCGCCCCCGTCACCTCGTGACCGGTGCCGACATCGCGTTCGGTGACGCCAGCGATCGGTCGGACGGCGAGCTCCCACCTCGACGCCGACACTGACAGCGCGGGGCCTCTACCGACCGGCAGAGGCCCCGCCTCTCCTCATCGGCAGGCTGCCGCAGCGTAGGCCACGGGAACTGAGACGCTCGCCCCGTCACCCGAGGTGGCCGCGAAGTCCGCAACTCCGGTCGGGATGGATCCGAGTCGCGTGTTGAAAGGCACCGCCACCGTCTTTCCTGGCGGGATCTCGAGAAGCGACTTCGTGCCGTACACCGTCGAGATCGTGACCGAGATGGGACCGCTCGAGTCGTTGCGAACCGATGCGTAGAGATGCACCTTCCCTGCTACGCATCGAGTGGCGACCGACGGTGTGATCTCAATCGCCTCGGCTGCATCGATCGTCACGGTGGCGTTCCCGACCGCGCCGGAGCGCTCGTCTCGCGCCGTCACGGCGTAATCGCCGGCGTCGAGCCGCGGGATGGTCATCGTCGCCTCGCTGTCCGCATCGACCTTCGTGCCGGCCCGGAACACCACGCTGCCATCCACCACCCGCGTCGCTGTGACGACCATGAAGGCATCCCGCGACGTCGGGTTGGTCAGCGTCGCAGTCGCAGCGCCGTCGCCTGCGCCATCATTCGCTGGCGCCGTGGCGGCCACGCTGAGGCCGGGAGCGACGATGTCCGCGCCGAACAGGAGGTCTCGGAATCCTGCAGTCGACACGGGGCCCTGGAGCCCGCCATTGGCGACATGCCCCACACCCGCATCCAGCGCGGCCTGCGGTTTGGAGGTGAAGAACCCGGCACGCGAACCGAGCGGCTGGAACGTCGCTCCGCCGTCGATGGAGTACGACGCGACGAGCGTCGTACCGTTCTCTCGGGTCAACCGCAGCGTCACGGGAGTCGTGATCGTCTGTGCGACGTTCCATGGCGTGGTCGCGGCGACCTCGATCGGATACCAGTTCGATCCGGAGTTCTCCACGGTGAATCGGATGCCACGCGTAGGGGTGACGACGAGTGCGGCAAACCCGCTGGACGTGCCCGTGCCGTTGGATGCACCGCTGCTGCCCGCCGTCGACACAGAGAGATCGTCACGGATGACGATGCCCGTCTTCGTAAAGTCGCTCACTCTCTCCTGCCCGGTCACCGTGACCTGAACGAAGTCATTCGCCCCGAGCACGTCGCTTCGATAGACCGAGCTGTACGAATCGGTCTTCGTCGAGTTCTCCCCGCTGATGTCGTTGCTTCGCTGCCGTATTATCGCGATCTGGTCCCCATCCACACCGAGGGACTGCGAGGTGGCGCCGCCGGGTTGGCCGGACTTCCATGGCTCGGGAAGTTCGGAGAACGTGCCGTCGGTGATTACCATCTCCGTCGTGACCTCCGGAGATCCGTCATCGCCGACGACGGTGATGAGGTAGGACCCGGCCTTGAGTCGCGCCGCGCGGGTTGAAGCTGTGGCGCCGGAGTCCACCGTGAGCTCGGTGCTGTGCACCGTCGCACCGGCGGCGTCGGTCACCGTCACCTCGTAGGCAGCAGGATGCTCCGCCTCGTTGCGTACGTCGATCACACCCGCACCGGTCGCCAAAGCGGGTACCGTCGCCTCGCGATCGCTGACGACGACGGCGGGAGCCGCCGGTGCGACATCTCGGACGATGATGCGGATCTCCTGAGTGGCCGCGCCGCCGGCACCGCGCGCCTCGACGGTGGCGGAGAACACTCCGGCCTCAGTCGGCTCGCCTTCGATCTTTCCATCCTCGGCGAGGTTCAGCCCGGCGGGAAGGGCACCATCGACGACGGCGAAGCTCGAGGTGCGCGTGGCCGTGAGCGCGAACGAGTACTGCTCACCCACGACCGCGTCGTTCGGCCGACCCGACGTGATGACGGGCGCTGTGGATTCGTTCGTGAACGTCAGGTCTGAGAACGTCGCGGTTGATGTCGTGAGCGCTGCCCTGGCGTGTACGGATGTGCGATCCGCGCTGGAGTGCAGGACCCCCGCGTCGAGCACCCCCGCATCAGCACCGACGAGCGCAACCGTGCCCGAGAGCTGTGTGAACGCCGTGCCGTCTGTGGAGTACCAGCCGGTGAGGGTGTTCTCCTCGCGGACGATACGCAGCCAGATCGGGCGAGCCGACACGCCTGCCTGCGCGACCTGGGTGTCGATCACACCGTCGCCGTTCTGGTCGAATCGGAAGGCGACCCACCCGGGTTCAGCGACGAGTGTCGCGTAGCCGGTCGACTTCTCTGCCACCGCAGCATCTGCGAGTCGGCTGAGATCGTTCCGCACGGCGAGGCCCGTGCGGTAGAACGCCCCTTCAACGGCGTTGATCTTTACTGTCACCGAACCGTCCTCGCTGAGCCCGTCTGGCGCGTACACCGTGGAGTACTCGTCGCCGGCGTTCCCGATGTCCCGGCCCGAGGATTGCACGGCGATCGTGCGACCGTCCTGCACTGCCTGGGGCGACAGGTACGTCGAGAATCCGGCTGTGCTCAGCCCGGGTTCGACGGGCCCGCCGAGCACGACAGGAAGGGAACGCTTGACGCTCTGCGAAGAGCCCTGTTCGGTCATGGCCGCTGACACCGACACCGACCCGTCCGTGATGGCGGCGTTTCCGGTGATCCGCCAGACCGCCGTGCCCGTCTCCCCCGGGGCGAGCGTCGCGGGAGCCTGCGTCACCGGCTCGAGGCCGACCGCGGCGGAAGGTGTCGCGGTGAGCGCGATATCGGACAACACGGTAGATCCGAGGTTCTCGATCGTCGCCGCCAGAAGCTGCGACCCGGATTCGTCGCGAGAGAGCGACAGGTCCAGCCCACGAGGCTCGCCCACTCGGTCGCCGTCGCGCCGATACTCGGGTCGGATGCCTGCCTGCGCGATCACGCGCTGCGCGTCGAGTGGGAACTCCGAGATCCCGATCTGACTCCGGGTCGTGATCCTGTTGTTCCACCGCCCGTCCCCGTTGGGGTCGCATGCACCCGAGTCATAGCACCACGGCCCCTGATTCAAGCCACCGCCGAGCACCCACGTCCCGTCGACGGTGTTGTCGCGCGTGGTGTTGGGCTGGCCGTTGGAGGGTGTCGCGGCACCGTCCGTGAACGCGTTGGCGAACGTCCACGTGCCCCCGGCGGTGAGCACATTGTTCTTCGCCGTCATGTACCGGGTGCCCTCGTCGAAGTAGAGCTTGTACCCGTCCGCGCCGATCACGTAGTTGCTGTCCCAGGAGCTCCCCGGAGTCGCACCGAGGTTGTAAAGGATCCCGCCGTCCGACCCCTGCTGTTTGAAGTCCCACATCACGTTGTGCGCGATGTGCACGTTGCGGTTGATCGTCGGATCATCGTTCGCGTAGCGCTTCGAGAACAGGTACGCGCCGCGTCCCTGGTACGCAGGGTTTCCCCCCGCGTCGGGGATGCCCCATGCCCACCCGCTGTCGATCGCGTCGTACGGCCCCTTCGAGAGCTCGTTGTGCACGATCTCCGCACCGTCGAAGAAGGTGATGAGGATGCCGGAGACGTCGTAGTGATCTTTCCCGATGTCACGGATCCGGTTGTCGCTGATCGTGATCCCCGCGTTCAGATTCCCCGCGAGCGTCGGGTGATGCGCTTCTTCCTCGATCCCGCCGGCGGAGATCGCCGTCGCTGCGAGATCATGGAACGAGTTGTCGATCACCGAGACGTTCTCGGTGCCGAGCCCGACGCCGCTGAGCGTGGCAGCGGAGTCGTTCCCCACGCCGAGCGCCGTCGCCCCGAGATGGGCGAAGGTGTTGCGTTCGAACGAGACGTTCACGGCAGCCGAAACCTGAACCGCTGCCGACGACTGCTCGAAAAAGCTGCGGAACGACTCGAATCCGATGCAGTCCGACGGATAGGTCGGCAGCGCGCAGTTCACCTTCTGCGCGCTCGGGTGTGCAGCGTTCCATGTGGCGAGCTGCGAGGAGTTGAGCGGCAGATTCGGGTAGTCGCGCATGTTGATCAGTCTCGGGAGGTCGGCGACGTTCACAGCCGACCCGTCATCCGCATATCGGTGGACCCCGTCGTCTCCGAGACGGATGACTCGCACGGACGGAGCCTGCTCGACCCCGGTGAACACCCGCTGGTCCGATGTCGGCAGGTCGCCGGTCACCGGATCGACGAGGGCGTAGATGCGGCCCGTGATGAAAGTGCCGTTCTGCTGATTGGCGAAGCCCTCATCGGAACTCGGTCGCAGGGAGCTGACGTGCGCGAACGAGAGACCCTCGAAGTGAAGATTGGCGACCTTGTCGTCGACGCCGTCGCCGCTCACGCTCATCAGAGTCTCCATTGCGGGGGCGATGATCTCGAGCGTGTTGGGGTCGACTCCCGCCTTCGGCTTGTAGTGCAGCGATCCGGCGTTGATGTCGTGGAACCATTCGCCCGCGGTGTCGATCAGGGCGAAGGCGTTCTGGATGCGCAGGGTGCGGTGGTCGTTGTTCGGGAGGGGCTTGTCGATCGTGTCCCATCCCCACGTGTTGTTGTCCCAGGACGGCTGCCGCATTGTGGCGGATGTGCCTTCGATCGAGAGGAAAGGGGCGTATCGGTCCGTGAACGAGCCGCGACTGCGCAGTTCGACTCGTCGCTGGTCAACGGGGGACAGAGCTGCCAGCTTCGCCCAGATCGTTCCGATCTGCCCCGACAGGTACGCGGCGTCGATGGAGAACCCGGACCGCGACCAAGTGAACCGGTTCGCATCGACCTCCACGCTGGCGCGTGTCGCCTGCGCTCCTTCCACATACAGCTGGCGGAAGTCGAACTCGGAATCGATGGGTGCCTGCCAGATGCCGTCCCCATCGTCATCGTTCCATCCGACGACGGCCTTTCCGCCGGAGATCACCGGTTCGGCGTCCGCCGCTGCGCGCCACGTGACCGAGTGATCGCCCTGGCCTCCGTCCGCCGTCCGGAACACGAGCGGTTCGGCGATCTCGTACCTGCCGTCGCCGACGATCACGATCACATCAGAATCGTGGTTGACCGATCGGACGGCCTCCTGCGCGCGTTCGACGGTCGCGAACGGCGCTGACGAAGACGTTCCTGCAGACGCGTCGTCACCGTCGACGGCGACATAGAAAGTCGCCGGTTCAGCCGCAGCAGCGGCGGCGGGAGTCGTCACGAGCATGGCACCCCCCAGTATCGCGACCATAACTGGAGCTGCAAAGGATACGAATCCACCACGGGCCACGTTGACTCCTCATCGAGTTCTCACAGAATTCATCTTGAATCCGAAAAGTAAACATATGATGTAATACAACTGCTGTCAAACAGGTACCCCTAAAGAAGGAGACATCATGACCGGAACGACCCCCGCGGCTGTCGCGCAGACGTACTTCGATGCCCTCGGACGCGGCGACTTCCCCACGGTGATGGCGCAGTTCAGCGACGACATCGTGTGGCACCAGCCCGGCAACCACCGGTTCTCCGGTGATCACGTCGGCCTGGACGGCATCGGTGCCCTCCTCGGCGGCATGACGGAAGCGAGCCAGGGAAGCTTCTCCCTGACCGTCACGGGCCCCGCCATGGTGAACGGCGAGATGGTGGCCGTCCCCGTTCAGTTCTCCGGGAGCCGTGCAGACGCCTCGATGAACATGTCGGGCGTCGACCTGCTCACCGTGCGAGACGGCAAAATCGTCTCAGTCCACCTGTTCTCCGAAGACGCGCCCAGCGAGGACGCCTTCTGGGGAAGCAACTGACAGACGCATCCACGGTGAGGGCCTCGCAAGCGAAGGGGTCCTCACCGTTCTGCTGCCAGGGGGACGCTACGGCTTGCGAGAAGTGGGCGGTCTACGGCGCTCCCAGGATTCCATGATGTGATGCCGCATCGCCGCCTCGGCCGCAGCAGCATCTCCCTCGCGGATGCAATCGAGGATGTTCTTGTGCTCCTCGAGAGTCGCATCGAACGCGGCTTTCGTGGCATTCCTCGTGAAACGAGCACTCTCCCGTGCCCGGGAGTAGAGCGTCTTTGTGATGCCTTCGGCCAGAGGGATATGCGAGAACGACATGACTGCCGTGTGGAAGGCCATGTCAGCGTCGGAGAATCCGTCGATGTCGTCGATCGTCTCCGACATGCGCTGGAAGGCATGGTCGAGCTGATCGACCTCCGACAGCGTGCGCCGTCCTGCCACCGCAGCGGCCATGGCACCCTCGAGTGCGCTGCGCACGATCGCGAGGTCATCCAGGACACCGAGCGAGGCGTCGTTCTCCAGCATGACCTGGAGCACGACAGGGTCGAGCAGATTCCACGAGTCGCGGTGTCGCACCGTGGTGCCGCTGCCTCGCACCACCGTGACGAGCCCCTTCTCCTCGATGCTCCTCATCGCCTCTCGGACGACGGTACGACTCACCCCGAAGTGCACGCTGAGGTCGGCCTCGATCGGAAGCATCGACTTCTCGGGCAACTCGCCTGTGACGATGGCAGTGACGATGTCGTGCACGACAACGACACCGAGCCGGCCGGCTCGACCGCGTGCGGTCCCACTGAACACGTCCTCGGGGAGCGGTCTGGTCGGGGAGTCAGTCATCGTGTGAAGTATAGGGGAACGCCCGCGCACTCACCGGGAGCCCATC
This sequence comes from Microbacterium sp. LWH12-1.2, assembly GCF_040675825.1. Lineage (NCBI taxonomy): Bacteria > Bacillati > Actinomycetota > Actinomycetes > Micrococcales > Microbacteriaceae > Microbacterium > Microbacterium sp. LWH12-1.2. Next base: position 3,631,273 of record NZ_JBEGIJ010000001.1, on the reverse strand, counting down.
CTGCGCGGTCATCGCCAGACCGGCGCGTGCTGGTCGGACGTGCGGACCCGCTTGCTCCCGCCAGTTGCCCTGCGGATTCGCGTCGCGGATGAGGGTCTCGTCGATCTGGATACCTGCTCCGGCCTGATCGCCGAGGACGATGCCGCCGTCCGCATACTCCTGGTCGACCGTAACACCGAAGGGCGCCCCCAGATCCTGCACTTCCGCGGAGAGATGATTGGGAGCGGCGGCGGCAGCGTGGGCGACCGCGGGGTTGCTCGTGAGTCCCACCGGACTTGTCGGCAGATCGCGGAAATGCGCGGCCGCGGCGACGCGCAGGAAATGCGTGATCCCCCACACCGCACCGGTCTGCACTATGTCCACGGCGCCCTGATCGAGCAGAGGCCGGAACTGCTCCAGCCCGGTGAGATTCTCCCCCGTCGCCACGCTCGTGCGAACCTGCGAGGAGAGACGTCTATGCCCCTCCGCATCCCACCGCCGCAGCGGCTCCTCGATCCAGGTCAGGTCGACGGCCACCTCGACTTCGGAGACGTACCGCACCGCCTGTTTGAGATGCCAGGACTCGTTCGCGTCGAGCATGAGGGCCGGCCGCGGTGTGTTGGCGCTCAATGCATCCCGGATGAGCAGCAGTCGCCGGATGTCAGCCTCAGCATCTCGTCCGCCCTTGAGCTTGCCGGCGGCGAAACCGCGATCCGCCATGGTCGCATAGAACGCGACCAGCTCGTCATCCCCGAGCGCGATGTCAAGGCCGGAGGCGTAACCCGGCACGAATCGGTCCGCCGCGCCGAGAAGGCGCCAGAGCGGTTCACCGGCTGCCTTCGCCTTGAGGTCCCAGAGCGCGGAATCAAGGATGCCGATTCCGCCGAACGTGGCACCCCCATGTCCCGCCTTGAACGAATGCGACAGAAGCGCGTCGTACAGACTCACGACGGCACGAGGATCTCGCCCCTCGATGGCCGGAAAAAGCTGTGCGACATCGTGATCGGAGCCGATGCCGATGCCTTCGATCCCGGCGTCCGTCTCAAGTATCACGACGGCGACTTCCGTGATGCCGGAGGCGATGAAACCATTGACGTCGCCGACCGGGCGCCCCCAATCTCGATGGGTGCGGACCGTACGGTATCCGGTGATCTTCATTGTGTCTTCAAACCTGACTTCCGAGCAAAAAAACATACATCATATGTGGGAGTGTTCAACTAAGCGACGCCATGCGACCGCGGGTACCGATGCCGAATATCGGCGGAACGCGCTGCGCACATGATCGGGTGTGCGCATGCCGACGACGACGGATGCCACCCCCCGATCCCGCAGTGGAAACTGCACAGCCGCCTCCGGCAGCTCGCACCCCGCGTCATCGCAGATCGCAGCGAGATCCTTCGCGGCACGAATGTTCTCCGGCGAGGCCTGCCGGTAATCGAAGCTGGCGTCATCGGAGACGATCCGGGTGCTGAGCAGACCGGAGTTGTATACGGCGGCCGCGACGACGGCGACCTTCCGCTCCGCGGCGAGGGGCAACAGTTCCAATTGCGCCGTGCGATCGAGGAGCGTGAGGCGCCCGGCCACCATGACCACGTCGATGTCGCATTCTCGGACGAATCGTGCCAGCATCGACGCCTGATTCATTCCGGCACCAATCGCGCCGACGACGCCTTGATCACGAAGCTCCATGAGGGCGGCGACCCCAGAAGTGGAAGCCTGCTCCCAGTGCGCGTCAGGATCGTGAAGATAGGCGATGTCAAGGCGATCGAAACCCAGCCGGTCGAGGGTGTCCTCGACCGAGCGCATCACCCCGTCACGGGAGAAGTCCCATCTGCGTCGATGGGTCGCGGGCACGATGAACCCCTGAGCGTCATCGAGTACCCCGGCGGCCGCACGCTCGGGCGTGTCGATAAGGAGGCGGCCGACCTTCGACGACACGACGAAATCGTCTCGCGGGCGATCTGCCAAAGCATCACCGAGCCTTCTCTCGGAGAGTCCCAGACCGTAGTGCGGAGCCGTGTCGAAGTAACGGATCCCCTGCGACCAGGCCTCATCCACGGCCGCCCGCGCGTCCTCGTCCGTGACGCTCCGAGAGAGGTTCCCGAGTTGAGCCGCGCCGAATCCGAGCTCGGTCACCGATACGCGGCCGATCGTTCGTGTACCCATCGGTTCCATCTTTCAGTCCCGATGCCAGATCTCATCGAACTGCTCCCAGTTCGGCTCAGCGGATCCTTCCCGGAAAGGCCGCTGGCACGGCGCAGTCTCGGCCCACCACCTCTGCGTCACGGGGTCGGCAGCCATGGCACGCTGATCGGCGTCGTAGTCATCCCCCACGTACTCGTAGTACGCGATCAGCACGCCGTCGAGTTCGAAGATCGTGAAGTTGCGGATACCGCACTCCGTGATGGTCTCCTCGACATGAGGCCAGACGCTGCGATGCAGCCGGAGGTACTCATCCCGCTTCGAAGGCACAAGTCGTGCCGCCATGCCGAACCGTCGAACGTTCGCGACGGAGTCCGGGCCGCTCACTCTTTGGTACCTCCAGCCGTCATTCCGCTCACCAGGAACTTCTGGGAGAACAGGAAGATCACGAGCACCGGTGCGACGGAGACGATCGTGGCGAGCGCCAGCACCGGCAGGCTGATCGTCACCGATGCCGAACTCGTGGGATTGAACAGCGGCACGTTGGACAGCAACTCGACGAGTCCGACCTGGATCGGCGATTTTCGCCCTGGGGCAGCGACGAACGGGAGGAAGTAGTTGTTCCAGTTGCCGACGAGGTTGAAGAAGCCGACCAGTGCGATCACGGGGGTCGCCAGGGGCATGGCGATCTTCACGAACACCCGGAGTTCGCCGGCGCCGTCGATCCGCGCCGCATCGAGCAGGTCCCTCGACACGCTGGTCGAGAAATAGATGTATGTGAGGTAGACACCGAAGGGGAAGAACGAGAACGGCAGGATGACGGCGAGAGGATTCCCGATGAGCCGGACAGCCGAGAGTTCGAGGAAGATCGGGAGCACCAGTGCCGTGTTGGGGATGAGCATGACCACGAGGGTGAGCATGAGCAGTGCTCTGCGAAGGCGGAACTCGGTCAATGCGAGGGCATAGCCGGCAGGGATGCTGACCAGCAGCGTCACCACCAGTGCCGCACCGCTGTATAGAACCGAGTTGCCGAGCCACGTCCACACGATGCCGTTCTGGAACGCGACCAGTGCGTTCCAGTTGGCGATGAGGGTGTCGAACGTGCCCGCACTGAAGGGCGCGTTGAGCAGCAGCTCCCCCGCGGTCTTCGTGGGCGCCAACAGCAGCCACACGATCGGCACTGCGAAGAAGAGGGCGAAGAAGAGCAGGATCGCCACGACCAAGGCCCGGCCGATCCAGCGTCCGGGACTCATCCCGGACAGTTCGGCGGATCTCCTCGAGTTCGCCCGTTCGTCGCTTCTTGCGGGAGCGAAGTCAGTCGCGCTCAAAGAGTCCTCCTCGGAAGACGAAGATCGCAGACAGCGCCGCCGCAACGAGAAGCAGAAGCAACGAGATCGCGGCGGAGCCGTTGAAGTCGCCCTGCCGGAACGCGTAGAGGTACGCCAGCTGGTTGATGGAGTAGTCGGGGGGCACGACGCCCTTTGACGCCTGGGAGAGCACGCGTGGTTCCACGAAGAGCTGAGTACCGGCCGCGAGCGACATCACCGCCATATAGGAGATCCACTTGCGAAGGAGCGGGATCTGGATGTGCCATGCGGTCTGGACAGGTCCGGCGCCATCGATGCGCGCTGCCTCCATGACGTCACCGGAGATGTTGTTGAGGGCTCCGTACATGATGACGATCCATCCGCCGGCCCCGGTCCAGAACGCGACGACGGTGAAGATGAGCGGCAGGTTGTCGATCGACACCGTCTGAACGAAGGTCTCGAGCCCGAATGCTCGCAGAATGAACGCGACCGGGCTCACCGAGGGGTCCAGCAGGAAGAGCCAGAGCATCACGCTCGACGCACCTGCGAGTGCCCCGGGGATGTAGTAGACGAATCGGAAACTGCTCGAGAGCCATCGACGTCCGAGGGAATGCACCACGAGCGCGAGAAGCACGACGAAGACGAGCAACGACACCAAGTAGATGACCAGATACAACGCGACATGCCCGACCGCGGGCAGGAACCGGTAGTCACCGAACACCTGGGCGAAGTTCGCGAAACCGGCGAAGGCACCGTCGGCCGTGAACGCCAGGAAGATCGTGTAAAGCGTGGGCAGGATGCCGAAGGCGACCAGGAGGATCGTGTAACCGGAGACGAACACGTATCCGACGCTCGCCTGCGAGCGGTCGAGCCGCCGAGGACGAGCGGGCCGTCGGGAGTTGGGGCCGGGCGCCCGCCGCCTCCCCTCGAGGGGGAGCGCGGCGGGCGTCGTGGTGGGAATGGAGATGGGATTTCCTTTGCTCGGGCGAAGGTCGAGTCGCGACGAACGGCGGCTACTTGATCGAGTAGCCCTGCACCTGTGCTTCGTTCTCGTACTCGGCCTGCCATTCGGAAGTCAGTTCGCTGAGCGACTTTCCGGCGGCGAGACCGGGGATGACGATCGACGAGTACGCGGTCTCCGGGCTGAAGGACGGGAAGCCCCAGCCGCTCCAGACGCTCTTCGCCGCCTGCGTGATGGCCGCGGAGAAGTCCCCGGCGAAGTATCCCGACTCGGACTGCTGATCGAGCCACGCCTCCGCCGTCGACGCGTATGCGGGAAGGCCGGTCGCGAGCTCGGCGGCCTTGTCGGAGTTGCTCACGTATTCGAGGAACGCAGCCACACCCTCGAGATTCTTCGAGTGGCTCGAGCCGTACCAGACTCCGCCGCCGACGTTGCCGGTCACTTCATCCTCGCCCTCCCAGAAGAGAGGCGCCGCGGCGCCGATCGAGCCGGCTTCGGCGTTGAGGCTGTCGGGATTCTGGAAGATCGCCCCGGCGTACCACGCCGGACCGGGAGTGCCGAGCAGCTTGTCGCCGTACTTCGTGACGAAATCTGCACCGAAGACGCTGTCCTGGACGAGAGTGCCGTTGTCGAGCATGTGGTCGATCAGGTCGGTCACCTTTTCGGCGTTCTCGTCGCTGAAATCGCTGGAGAAGGAATCGCCGTCGACCTGGAAGATCGGGGCCTCTCCGCTCCAGTAGTAGGTGTAGGGCCCGGAGAACGAGTCGCCGACCGAGCCGAGGATGTAGCCAGGGTGCTCGGCGGCGACCTTGTCGCTCAGGTCGCGATAGTCCTCCCACGTGGTGGGTACTTCGTAGCCGAACTCCGACATCAGGGTCTCGTTGTACCAGTACACGACCGGTGCGAGATCATTGCGCACGCCGTAGACATTGCCGTCTCGCGTCATCGGATCGAGAGCGCCGTCCGTGAATCCGTCGAGGAACTCATCGGACATCAGCCCCTTGTTGAGGACGGCCGCATATGGCTGCACGCCGTTCTGCTCGACACCCGCCCACGCCGTGTCGTTCTGCTGAGTGGAGAACACCACGTCCGGCCAGCCCTCGCCCGACTGATCGAACAGGGCGACCTTGGTCTTGAACGAGTCGCTGCCGCCAGAGCTGCCGTCATACGTCTCGATGTTGATCTCGACGTCGGGGTTCTCCTCCTGGAATGCTTTCGCGATCGGTTCGCGTGCGGCATCGACCCAGACGGTGAGCGGGGCGGTCGCATCCTGCTCGACCGCGGGGAACCCGTACTGGTCGTCAGTCTGGCCTGCGGGTCCGCTGCACGCTGCAAGCAGCCCGACGGTGGCGATCGTCGTCGTGCCGAGCGCGAGCATCCGGGCGATTGAGCGGTGGGGGCGTCGCTGCTGTGTGTTCATAGCGGGTCCTTTTCGAGTCGGCTTCTTTGTCGTGAAAAGACCGCCTACGGGCGGGCTGAACTCATTACATCATATATCTGATCTAAGCGACAGCCCGCTGCGCATCACGACCGATCGAGCCCCCGAAGAACGGCGCAAAGGCGGAGGCGTGCATCTCGCCATTCCGGCACAAGAAAGCCGGTGCAGCTCTCCGCAGAGAGCTGCACCGGCATTTCCTGCGTCAACGGTGCGACTGCACCTCGACCTCCCGGATCGGGGCCGGGGAGTTCCGACTGCGAAGCGCGCGGATCTGTCCGTTGATGATCACGCCGGCGATGCCGGTGATGTCACCACGATTGAGCGCCTTGATCGGATGATCGGCGGGGCCACCAACGGGCTGCTGCACCAGGACCAGGTCGGCCGGACGCCCTTCCTCCAGCACGCCCTCCTCACGTCGCAACACGCGGGCGGCGTTGCTGGTCGCGTAGGCGATGACATCGGTCGCCGGCACGCCGCCGATCGATGAGAGCTCAGCGATCGTCTTGATGATCGCGAGCGGCATGACTCCGGTGCCGGATGGCGTGTCGGAGCCGAGGATGACGCGGTCCAGCGCGCCGTGCTCCGCAGCCATGCGCTGGATGTTCAGGCTGGCCGACAGGTTGCCCGCCTGCACGAGCTGCAGCGCGGCATCCGACTCCTTCACGAGCCGCTCGACATCGGCCTCCGGCAGACTCGTCGTCCCGCCGTTGATGTGACCGGCGATGTCCGGGCGCATCGCGATGAGGTCGTCGACCGTGATGGGCGCGACACCGGGAACCGACGAAGCTCCGCCCGAGTGGGACATGACGACGAACCCCGCCGCCTGCGCCCACCGCACGTGCGGAACCGCGTCCTGCGGGACGTTGAAGCCGCCGAACCCGACCTTCATCAGCCAGATGCCCTGCTTCGCGAGATCGGCGTAGTCCTCCTCCTCCATGTACGGTCCGGTCATCAGGGACCCGCCGTGGATGCGGACCCCGCCCGGGCGGTTGTTGGTGAAGGAGCGGTTCGCCGCGACGGCAACCGCTTTCACGCCGAAGCGGTCCATCGGCCGCCCCGGGAAGTGCACCTCGCCGGCGGACATCATCGACGTGACTCCCCCGTGCATGTAGCTCTCGATGAAGCCGATCGTGTTCTGCTTCGGGTTGAAGTCACCGATCGAGAAATGCGTGTGCGTATCGAAGAGTCCAGGCAATGCCACTGCACCCTTGGCGTCGATCACGACATCGGCCTCCGCATCGGCGGGACCTCCGATCGCAACAATCCGATCGCCCTCGATGAGAACGGTCTCCACCTCTCGGACGACCTCCCCCAGGCGCCCGGTGACGATGCCGCGCAGGTTCTTGATGAGAAGCGTGCCGCTTCTGGGCCCGAAGAATTCCTCCGGGTAGGTCTCATCCCAAGTCATGCGTGTTCCACCAATCGTTGTCAGGGTCCGCGATCGCGGACCAAGGGTCTTGCTCTTCGGTTAGATCCAGTCGGTCAAGCAGCGTCGACGTGAAGGAAGGCAACGAGCTCGACCTCCACCGGGCTGTTCTTGGGAAGCGCCGCCACACCGACCGCGGACCGCGTGTGCACGCCCGCCTCGCCGAACACCTCCTTGAGGAGGAAGCTGGCACCGTCGATCACCTTCGATTGCTCCGTGAAGCCGGGATCGCTGGCCACGAAGCCGGTGACCTTCACGATGCGGTCGATGCGGCCGAGGTCACCGAGTTCTCGCTGAAGGGCGGCGATCGCGTTCACCGCGCACTGGGCTGCGAGTTCGGCCGCGACGTCCGGCGATACGAGGCCGGCGGTTTCACCGACCTTCCCCGTGGTGGATATCACACCGTCGCGGAGGGGCAACTGCCCCGAGGTGAAGACCAGCAGGCCGGCTGCGAGCGCCGCGGTATAGGCTCCGATGGCCGCAGGAGGCATGTCGGGAAGCGAGTACCCCGCGCCCTGAAGGCGGTCGATGATGTCCTGGTGTCTGCGCGAAGTCATCGCTGCATCTCCGCCGCTGTGAGAGCGGGAGTATCGCGTGAGGACTCCCGCGCGATCATGACGGAGACCACCGTGATGATCAGCATGCTTGCGACGTAGATCGCGATCGGCACCCAACTCTCGAACCGTCCGTAGAGGGCCACGGCGATGATGGGCGCGAGAGCCCCGCCGAGGATTCCTGACAACTGGAAACCGAGCGACGCGCCGCTGTATCGGACGTTCGCCGGGAACAGCTCGGTGGTGAACGCCGCCAGCGGCCCGTACATCGCCGCCCAGCACAGCATCCCGACGAAGTCCGCAAGCAGGATCAGAGCGAGGTTCTGGGATTCGAGCAGCGGGAAGAAGGCGAACACCCACAGGAGCGCGCCGATTGCGCCGCCGATGTACACCGGGCGACGCCCGAGTCTGTCGGACAGCGCCCCGAAGATCGGGATGAAGAGGATCATCGTCGCCGCGCTGACGAGGACGACGAGGGTGGCCGTCGTCTGCTCGATGCCCACCATCTGCGTGAGGTAGGTCACGACGAACAGCACGAAGATATAGAAGGCGACATCGGTGCCGATGCGTGAACCGGTGGCGATGAGCAGTTCGCGGCGCTGGGTTCGCAGCACCTCGAGGATCGGATGTTTGACCCGGTGCCCCTCGGCGGCGAGCTTCTCGAACTCGGGCGATTCCGTGACGTTGAGTCTGATCCAGAGCCCGATGGCGATCAGGACCGCGCTGAGCAGGAACGGCACTCGCCAGCCCCAGGCCAGGAACGCCTCATCATCGGTCAGCCACAGCATGACCGTGAGCGCACCGTTCGCGAGAAGCAGTCCGAGGGGGACACCGATCTGAGGCCAGCTTGCCGCGAGGCCTCGACGCTTCGGGTCGCCATGTTCCAGAGACATGAGGACCGCGCCGCCCCACTCACCGCCGAGACCGAAGCCCTGCACGAAACGGAGCACCGTCAGGGCGATCGGTGCGAGGATGCCGACCGTCCCGTAACCGGGCAGCAGACCGATGAGCATCGTCGATATCCCCATGATCATGAGCGTGATCACGAGGATGCGCTTGCGCCCGATCCGGTCTCCGAAGTTCCCGAACACGATCGCCCCGATGGGACGGGCGACGAAACCGACGGCGAAGCTGCCGAAGGCGAGAAGCGTTCCGGTGAGCGGGTCGACGGTGGGGAAGAACACGGTATTGAAGACCAGAGCTGCGGCGGTGCCGTACAGGAAGAAGTCGTACCACTCGAGAGCGGTGCCAATGACGCTGCCGCCGATGGCGCGGCGCCGCGTCCGCAGATCACCTGCTCGGGGCCTTGCGCTTGAAGTCATTTCGTCTCCTTGGAATGCCGTGGCCGGTCAGCGCATGGATGGCTTCTACCCGTCGAGTAGCGCTGACGTCGGGCGAATTCCCCCATCATGACGCCGCGGACGCCAAAAGCCAACGGTGGGTTGCTTGCATTCTCCAAACTGCTGCTTATACTCGGATATGCTCGACACGCAACGGCTACTCACCTTCGCGACAGTCGTGCGCGTGGGCAGCTTCGCGGCAGCGGCACGCGAGCTCGGCTACACCCAGCCAGGAGTGAGCCAGCAGATGAAGGCGCTGGAGCGCGATCTCAACACGACGCTCTTCGTCCGCGAAGGCCGAGGATTGAAGTTGAACGAGCAGGGAGAGGTCCTTGCGGAACGCGTCGATCGGCTCATCGACGATCTGCGCGCGACGGAAGAACGCGTCGCCGCCGTCACCCGCCTGAAGGAAGCCCGCGTCCGCGTGTGCGCCTTCCCCAGCGCCAACGCTACGCTCGTGCCGGCAGCGATCTCTCGTCTGCGGACGAAACACCTCGGCATCGAGATCGAGCTGTTCGAAGCCGAGCCTCCGGAATCTCTGGACGGGTTGGAGCGCGGGGACTATGACGTCGTCGTCGCATTTCGATACGACGATCAGCCTGCACCTGATCTCAGTGACAACCTCGAATCGATCGCACTCCTGGACGAGCCGATGGTGCTGATGTGCTCTGACGATCACCCTCTTGCGCGGCGCAAGCAGGTGGAGCTCTCGGAATTGCGGGACGAGAGGTGGGTCGCAGGATGTGTGCGGTGCCGCCAGGAGTTCGTCAGCGCGTGCGAGTACGCGGGTTTCACTCCGCGGATCGACATCACGACGGATGACAACCTCGCGGTGCAGAGCTACGTGGTCGCTGGCCTGGGGCTTGCGATGATGCCCCGCATGACGCAGTCGTTCGTCAAGCATCCGAAGCTTCGCACAAGACCTCTCCTTCCCGAACGACGCAGGCACGTCACCGCTACCATCCTGCGATCACAGCGGCGCACGCCGGCCGTCGTCCGGGTGCTCGAATCGTTACGGCAGGCGGCCGCCTCCTTGGCTTCCGCAACGCCTATATAACTCCCCGTTTGACTTGCAACAGATTCTCACGCTCGCGGTTTGACCGAGTTCTCTTCAAGCTGGGAGAACGCGCGGACGTCATGCTCCGTGCTGCCAGCACCAACGTGAGGTCACCATGTCGAGCGAGCCGTCGATCCTGTTCCCCGAACGCAACGCTCAGCGTCATAGAGCAGAGCGCCGCTGGGTCGCCCAAGCCTTGAAGCTCATCGAAGCCGAGGCCGGCCGCAGCGGGTGGACACCTCTGTTGCCTGTGAAGCTCGCAGGGCTGTCCGGCGTCGATGTGTATCTCAAGGATGAGTCTCTGCATCCGACGGGCAGCTTGAAGCACCGGTTGGCGCGATCGCTCTTCGTGCATGGACTCTGCAACGGCGACATCGGTCCCCACACGACGATCGTCGAAGCGTCAAGCGGATCCACCGCGGTCAGCGAGGCATACTTCGCTCACATACTCGGCCTCGAGTTCGTCGCCGTCATTCCTGCGGCCACCAGCCGCGAGAAGATCGAGCTCATCGAGCGGCACGGCGGTAAAGCCCATCTCGTCACGGATCCCGCTGATGCTGTACGAACGGCTGAGCAGATCGCCCGCGAGGGCGACGGCCATTTCATGGACCAGTTCACATTCGCCAGTCAGGCGACGAACTGGCGTGACGGCAACGTCGCAAGCGAGATCTTCAGTCAGATGCTGCGAGAGAACCACCCGATCCCGCAGTGGGTCGTAGTCGGCGCGGGCACCGGAGGTACCAGCACCTCGATCGCGCGTTACGCGCGATTCCAGGGATTGGAGAGCCGCATCGCGGTCGTGGACCCCGAGGGCTCCGCGTTCTATGAGGGCTGGCTGCGAGACGACTGCGCTGTCGTCACCAACACAGCATCGCGAATCGAAGGCATCGGCCGATCTCAGGTGGAGCCCTCGTTCTTTCCGAATCTCATCGATGAGGTCATCCCGGTGCTGGATGCGGCATCTGTGGCAGCGATGCGATGGATATCACGGACCCTCGGCAGGCGGGTCGGCCCCTCGACGGGCACCAATATCTGGGGCACGCTCCAGCTTGCCCAGCGCATGGTCGCGAGCCGTCACCCCGGGAGCATCGTGAGCCTCGTGTGCGACGCCGGCGACCGCTATGCCTCGACCTACTACAACGACGACTGGCTCACCGCTCAGGACCTCGACATCAACCCGTTCGAAGAGGCGCTCGCCGAATTCGAATCGACCGGCGTCCTGCGCACCCCTGAGTACTGAGCTTCCGGACGCACATCGGAGCCTCCCCTCGAAAGAGGGGAGGCTCCGATGGTTACTGCGCGGCCTCCATCGCGGAGATCGCTTCCGCAAGCAGTGCACCGTTGCTGGTGATGATCGGGATGTCGAGGAGTTCACGCAGTCGTCGCGCGGCTTCGACCGCGCGCAGATTCGTGCAGGAGAGGAAGATCGCCTCGGTGCTCGAGTCCTGTGCGGCATCGATCGCCCATTGCACGATCTCGCCGACCGAGATCATCGCGATCTCGTGCACGTCGGACAAGCCCATCGAACGCTGGGCCGAGACTGCTATCCCGTCCTCCTCGATCCCGCGGCATACGGCCATCGTCAAATCTTCGGGATAGGGCGTGATCACAGCAACGCTCGAGACATCGGCACGCGTCAAGACCATTCGCACCGCGTGGTTGGCGCTGATGGCCGGCGCCGAGCAGCTCCGGCTGATGAAGTCCAACAGGTCCTGTTCGGCCTCCGCCCCCAGAAGAGCCGTGGCACTGGTGCAGGCGAATACGACCAGATCCGGCCGAGTGGTCGCCAGCGCGGCGACCGCCCCCTTCAACTGATCATCGAGCATGCGCAGCTCAGCGTCGGCAGACAACCCGTCCAGCAGCATGCGCGCTGTGTGCATGCTGATGTTCGGCGGCAGTATCAGGCGGCTGTCGGGCTCAAGCACTGTATTCGGCGAAGGCACCAACACACCGAGCCGCATCATCGATCGCTCTTGCGCACCGGAACCGCTCCCGGGCTCGATCATTTGTTCACGATGTGCTTGGGGGCGATGTAGGCCAGCGCCGCCCCGATGATGAGGAACGTCGCGATGATGTACAGGCCGACGGTGGCCGAGCCGGTCAGATCAGTGACGATGCCCATCATGTAGGGACTCGCGAAGCCCGAAAGGTTTCCGAAGGAATTGATGATCGCGAGCGCCGCGGCGGTTCCGACACCCGTGAAGAAGGCGCCGGGCAGATTCCAGAACATCGCCAGGGCGGGATAGACGCCCATCGCCGCCACGGAAAGCGCTGCGATCGCTGCGACAGTACTGACGGGCGACAACAGGGCAGAGGCACAGAGTCCGACGGCGCCGATGAGCAAGGCGACAGCCAGATGGTGCCGCCGCTCCAGCCGTGCATCGGAGCTTCTGCCGAACAACACCACGGCGAGCGCCCCCAGACCGAAGGGGATGGCAGCGACGAGCCCGATGCTCAGGGCGCCGCTGACCCCCGCTGCCTGGACCAGCCGAGGCAACCAGAACGTCAGTCCGTAGATTCCGAAGGCCTGGCAGAAGCACAGCACGATGAGATAGATGAGCCACTTGTTGTGGAGCAGTTCACGGACGCTGTGAGCGGCGAACGAACTCTTGCGCTCTCGTTCGACGGCGAGATCCCTCTCGATAACGTCGCGCTCCGCCGGGGTGAGCCAGCGCGCTTCCGCAGGTGAGTTCGACAGGAGCTTCAGACACAAGAGGCCGAGCACGATGGAGGGGATCGCCTCGACGATGAACAGATGCTGCCATCCGGCGAAGCCGAACAGTCCATCCATGCCAGAGAGGATCGCGCCCGAGAGCGGAGCTCCCACCATCCCGGCGACGGGCAGTGCCAGGATGAAGAGGCTGGTTGCGGCGCCCCGCCGGTGCGACGGGAACCAGTACGTCAGGAACAGCAGCACGCCCGGGTAGAAGCCGGCCTCAGCCACTCCGAGGAGGAAGCGGAGAATATAGAACTGCCAGTCCTCGACGACGAAGGCGAAGAGGCCGGAGATGATCCCCCAGGCGACCATGATCCTGACGAGCGTCGCCTTCGCTCCGACCCGGTGCATATAGAGATTGCTCGGGAGCTCGAAGAGGAAGTAGCCGATGAAGAACACGCCGGCGCCCAGTCCGTAGACTGTCGCACTCCAGCCGAGATCCTTCGACATGTGCAGTTCGGCAAAGCTGACATTCACGCGATCAAGGAATGCCGCCACGTAGCACAGCATCAGAAAAGGTATCAGTCGAATGAAGGCCTTTCGATACGCGGTCTTCTCGTGCACCGTCGGAACTGCGAGGCCTGTCGTGGTATTCATGTGAAGTCCTATTCGCTGAGCAATCGAGGGTTGATCCCGGATCGACGACGGCAGTGCACGGCAGGTTCGATCGAGCACATCGGAATGCTGTACGGAAGCTTTCACAGATGCGCTGATCGTCGAACTTGCTTGTACAGGATCACTCGGGTCGAGTTCGCCGCGTTCGAGTCGCTACCGGGCATCGGTCTTGCCTGCAGCGGACTTAGGCCCATGATCGCTAGTGCGCGAGACAAAATCTACGGCATGCTTTCTTGGCTTTGTATAAGAGGTTGTTATGCCACGCTGGGCGTTCCGGGCTGAACTCGATGCGGCCCCCGGAGTGACCATCGGTACACGAGACGCACAGGGGCAATTGCTGACGCGCGCCGCCAGGAAGACGCTTCCGACGCCAACACATAAGTCATGGTTTGCCTGCTCATAGACGCGCGGGACGAGTCGCGAGCGAGTCCGCTCACCATGCGGCCTGCACTGCTTCGACATCTCCGAAACGGTATAAGATGAGCGTCCTATTAGTGCGCGTGATGCATCGGTTGCGTACTATGCACTGGTGGCAATACGCTGGAGTCATGAGATTCGATCACTGCGCACTGCAGGAGTGCGGCGTCGCTCGATTCCTCAGTCTGCTCGATGGCCCTTGGGCGACTCTGATCGTGCGAGAACTCCTCAAGAGACCGCATCGATTCAACGAATTGCTCACCGCACTCCCGGGAATCAGCGCGCACACGCTCTCCAGCCGCCTCCGCAAATTCGAGGCTCACGAGCTCGTCACTCGCACCGCGTTCGCGGAGATCCCGCCCCGCGTCGTCTACGAACTGACGCCCGTGGGCATGCAGCTACGCCCGGTGCTCGACGCCATGAACGCGTGGGCCATGACGGTCCCGCCTCGGCTCTTCGGCCTTGAGGACCCCGAGACCGTCGACAGCCCCGTCATCGCCGACTGAGCGGTGCGCGGTGGCGGCGCACCGCGTCGTAGTTGCCGCATTTCGCCGAGCAATAGGCACGTCTGCCGTTTCGGCTGGTGTCCACGAACGCCACCGGGCATCCCTCCCGCCGACACACGCCCAACCGAGCGCCCTCGGACTCAACGACGAAGAGGGCGAGCCCACCCGCGGTCACCGCCCGAACACGCGCGATGACGTCCTGCGTCTCCGACGCGAAGTGCAGATGCGGTCGAAGTGCGTCGTGTGAGGTGAGATACGGAATCGTCGTGCCTGCCGCGAGGAGTCGATTGATCGTCGTGCAGCGCGCATCAACGGTCGTCGCATGGAATACGGGCACGATCTTTTCCGCCCACGCCCGGAGCCGCTCACCAGCGACCGCATCGAGTTCCGCCCGTCGGATCTCATGCGCCGCCAGCGTTGCCGCGGCGGCTCCCTCGTGCCACCCCTGACCGACGAGGGTCACGAGATCTGCGGCGAGCAGCGGGCCGGTCATGTTGTCATGGTTGAACTGCATTGACTCATTGCATCACAGTTGCAACATGGACGTCATCACCACGGGGATCGCCCCGATCATCCTGCTGCTCGGCGGCGGGCTGATTCTGCGCCGACGCATCCTGACAGATGCCGTCTTCTGGTCAGGTCTCTCGTGGATCAGCTACTGGGTCTTCACCCCCGCCCTCTTCATCACCTCCATCGGCGCTGCTGACCTCGGCACTGTGTCGCCGGGGCCACTAGCCCTCAGCGTCAGCATCCCCACCCTGGCGGTCGCCGGACTGTCTTTAGGTGCAGCACGACTCACCCGGGCGGCCGGGCCGCAACTCACATCACTGATGCAGGGGTCGATTCGCATCAACACCTATGTCGGGCTGGTCTTCGCGTCGGCGTTGCACGCACAGGAAGGCGTGGCGACGTTCGCTCTCGCCAGTGCCATCGTCGTGCCGCTTGTCAACGTGATCTGCGTCACGACGCTCTCCCTCCACGGCGAGCGGGGCGCCACGCCCCGGCGCTTCGCGCTGTGGAGAGACCTCGCGTCGAATCCGCTCATCCTCGCATGCGGGGTCGGATTGCTCCTCAACCTGAGCGGCATCACGATGCCGGTTCTCCTGCAGACGACCCTCGACATGATCGCCGCTCCCGCTCT
Source organism: Microbacterium sp. LWH12-1.2 (assembly GCF_040675825.1). Taxonomy (NCBI): domain Bacteria; kingdom Bacillati; phylum Actinomycetota; class Actinomycetes; order Micrococcales; family Microbacteriaceae; genus Microbacterium; species Microbacterium sp. LWH12-1.2. The sequence goes on along the minus strand of NZ_JBEGIJ010000001.1, from coordinate 3,615,674 downwards.
GGTCGTCGGCACGCTCATCGCCGGTGCCGCCCTGCGATTCACGTTCCGCGTGCGCGACCTCCTTGATGTCGGGATCGCATCTCTCCTCAAATTGTGCGTACTCCCGCTCGCGGCGCTGTGGATCGCGCTCGCCTTCGGAATCACCGGCGCATCCCTCACGAGTATCATCCTCATCACCGCGGTCCCCACGGCCCCGAGCGCCACCATCCTCGCGTCACGCATGGGCGGAGACACTCGGCTCATGGCGGCCATCACCGGCGTCCAGACCGTGCTCGCCATCGCCACGATCCCCCTCCTGCTGCTTCTCGCCGACACCGTCTCTGCATGACAAGATCACCCGGAGAGGTGGCTGTGGCTCAGCGCGAGTCGTAGCTCAGCCCGTGCCCGAACCGCAGGCGGGGATCAGCGGTGTCGAACGGAACATCGGGGCGCGACGCCTCGACCGCCGCCATGCTGGAAGGCAGATCGAAGGGCAGACGTCCGCGCGGCGCGTCGCGCCCGAACAGCACGTCGAGCACTGCTCGCGGGTGGGCGCCGTAGTTGGCGACGACCGCATGCGCCGCGTCCAGGACCGGGGAGAGAATCGCCGGCCTGTCGAGGAAGACGTCCACGATCGTGGTCGTCTTCCGGCTCAGATCGGTGAGGTGAGACACAGTCTCATCGTCCATCTCCAGCGAGCCCGCGTGGAAGTAGTTCTCGAACGCCGTCGACCTCTTTTCGTACGGCGCATGGATGCGCACGATGGCGAGGTCGGCCTGGAGCGGATCGACGACGACGGTGCCGTACTCGGCAGCGACATCTTCGGGAATGCCCTCGACGTACAGGCGCCGCCCCGTCGTGGCCGGGAGCGCGGGGCTTCCGCCCTCATCCGCACCGTTCGTGAGCAGCGTCAGAGAGGCACGCTGGGCAGCGAGGCCGGCCGCGATGAATGCCGGAGCACCGACCACCCGGCCTGCCTCCGCCTCATCGACATAGGGAGCGTCGAAGAGGCCGAGGACGAACTTCTCCGCAAGGAGTCTGCGCGCCGACTCGTCCACGCGCGCTTCAGAAATCTCGCCCGCCTCGACGAGCTCCACCAGCATCTCGGGACACGCCTCCCCACCGAATTGGTCCACTCCCGCCTCGACGGCTTTGCGCATGCGCTGGCGCGGCGAGAGATCCTCGACACCCCACGCCCGAGCAGGGAAGGGCTCCCCCTCCACGGTGGCGTCGCTGATCAGTCCCCAGTCCGTGCAGACGATCCCTTCGAATCCCAGTTCTTCGCGGAGAAGTCCCGTGATGATCGAGCGGTTGAACCCGAATCCCACCTCCTCGTATTCCGTGCCGACGGGCATGCCGTAGTAGGGCATCATCTGGGAGGCGCCCGCCGCGATCGCTGCCCGGAACGGTTCCAGGTGCAGATCGAACCGGCCGCCGGGATACACCTGCTCACGCCCATAGGCGAAGTGCGGATCTTCGCCATCCTTCTGCGGCCCGCCGCCAGGAAAGTGTTTGGCCATCGTCGCCACGGAATCGCGACCGAGGGAGGCGCCCTGGAACCCCTGGATGTAAGCGACGCCGAGACGACTCGTGAGTTCGACGTCTTCGCCGAACGTATCGAGCTGGCGAGCCCAGCGCGGCTCCGTGGCCAGGTCGATCTGGGGGTGCAGGGCGACACGGATGCCTACGGCCAGGTATTCCCGACGAGCGATATCGGCGAACTCGCGCACCACGTCCTCTTCGCGAATCGCGGCGAGGCCGAGCGCTTCCGGCCACACCGAGAACGCCCCTGCGAGGAGACCTGCGAGCGGATTGTCGCTGTAGGAGTTTCGGGGATCGGTCGATACCGTGACGGGGATGCCGAGCCTCGTCGATCGCGCGAGCTCCTGAATGCGGTTGCTCCAGCCCGCCATGGTCTCGGGCGACCCGCCGGTGAGCAGGTTGAAGTGGGTCATGTGGCGCTCGACGACGTACTCGGCGTTCGAGGGCAGATCGAACTCCGTGTCGCCGTCGGAGAGCGTGCCGCCCTCCCCCATCGAGATCATCGCGTGGAAGAATAGCCCCGCCTTCTCCTCGAGGGTCATCTGTGCGAGCAGGATCTCGACCCGTTCCGCGACCGGGAGGGTGTCGTCGCGGAATCGCTCGTCGATGCTCTGATTGTCGGAATCCATACCTGCGCCTTACTTCGTGCTTTTGACTCGGAAGATGATGATCGCGCCGACAAGCGCCGCAGCCGCGCCGACGAGGTAGAAGAGCGAGTAGCCACCGATCGCCGTGGTGGCGCCCAGCGCGATGACCGCGGGTGCGATCGCCGGAGCGATCGACTGCGGCAGCGCATTGGCGATGTTGATGACTCCGAGGTCCTTGGCCGTGTCTTCCGCATCAGGCAGCACCTGGGTGGCGAGCGCGAGGGATACCGACAGGAACGACCCGATGCCCAGCCCGATCAGCCCCTGACCGACGATGACCATCTCGACTGTCGGCGCAAACGCGATCACGACAAGGCCGGCCACCATGATGATTCCGGCGGCGAGGACGAACGGCTTGCGCCGACCCGACTTGTCGGAGAGGTAACCGGCGAGGGGGCCCGAGACCGCCTGCGCGCCGACCGCCGCCAGATTGCAGATGAGGACGGCGGTGATGGCGTCGGCTTCTGTCAGACGGAACTCGTCCGTCAGGTACAGCGGCAGATACGTGGCGATACCGGCGTATCCGAACATCACCAGAAACGTCGTCAGCCAGGTCCATCCGAAGTCCGGGTTCTTGCGGGGGTTGAAGACGAAGGAGCCGGCGAAGTCCTTCCAGCCGTAACTGGTGGCAGGCGGCGTGAGACGCACACCGTCCTTCAGCATCATGGCGAACAGCACGGTCAGCACCAACCCGATGAGCGCCGGCACCGCGAACCGCGCGAGATCCGAGTCGAGGAAGTTGACCGCGAACGTCCCGCCCAGGATGCCGAGGGAGGTGGTGATGCCGATCACACCGGACGCCAGCCCGCGCTTCCACACGGGCATCCGGTCGGCGATCGTGGCGTTCAGAGCCGCCAGTGTGCCGTTGAGCGCCGCCTGGGCGACGCACCAACCCACCAGCACCATCCAGACTTCGCTTGCCAGACCGATCGTCACGAGGGCGGCGAAGCCGACGACGGCGCCTGCGATCAGCCAGGGACGACGCATGCCGAATCGCGACATGGTCCGATCCGAGAGCCGGCCGACGAGCGGATTGAAGATGATCGCGAAGAGCGTCCCGACGCCCATCACCAGGCTGAGCGCCGCGACCGACTCACCGCGGTTTGCGGTGATGTGCTCGAGCTTGAAGGCCAGGGAGACGAAGACAGGCGTCAGCAACGCGAGGTAGACGCCGAAGTTGGCCAGACCGAGCGTCGGCAGATAGGCCACTGAGACCGGCCCGGCCGGGAGCGACCTGGTAGGCGGGGTAGTGGTGGAAGGTTGCGTCATCGTCGACTCCTTGATCGTGCCCGATTGGCGATTTCGGATCAGAATAGCGCAAACCAGATCATTTTGTAACCGAATCTCGAACAAGCTGTATCTCAATTGCCCATGCGATCATGGGTCGGTGACAGTTTCCGACCTCGACACCTCCCGCGCCGCGACGACTGCACGGACGCGCACACGGGTCCTCGAGGCAGCGAGGGTGCAGATCGCGTCGCACGGTATCGCACGCTTGCAGCTCGAGGAGATCGCCGCCGCATCGGGCATCAGCCGCCCGGGACTACTACGCCACTTCCGCTCTAAAGCAGCTCTAGTCGCCGCGCTGAGTGTCGAATTCTGCGCGGAGACGGGTACGAAGATGCCAATGGTTCGTGACGCCTGGGCCCAGCTCCTCGCGATCACGGACTATCGTGCTTTGTCGGTGCAGCTCTTGAACGCAGCGCTGACAGACGACTCATCGGTGCGAGCATCGATCTGCCACCACGAGCAGCTGATGACGGCCTCCGGTAACATCCTCGCAGCGAGTCGACACTCTCCCGCTATCACGCCCCGCGCCCTCGTCGCCACCTGGGAAGGACTGCTCGTGATGCAGTCCTACTTCCCCTCTTTGGAACCCGGAGAGATCATCAGAGCTCGACTCGAGTCCCGAAGTCTGGATGCCGCCCACACCCCCATCCACGTCACGCCACTGCCTCTGTCAACACTGGTCCCTCCGGGGTTCGGTTACGCCACCGGGCAGTCCCGTCGACGCCAGATCGTCGAAGACGCGACCCTCCTCTTCGCGCGCAACGGGTACCATCGCACCACGCTGCGCGAGCTGGCGGCCGAGGTGGGCATTTCCTCATCGACGCTGTTGCACCACTTCGGCGACAAAGCCGGACTGCTCGCCGAAGTCCTCCGCCGACGCGACGAACAACTCGTAGACCGTCGGGGGGACGAGATCTTGGACCCACGACTCGAACTGGGCGAACTCGGCGATGAAGCCCGCCGAGATCTGAAGGCGGAGCGAGGCCTCATCGACATGTATGCGGTCCTCTCGACCGAGGCGGCGCATCCTGAGCATCCCGCCCACGCGTACTTCGCGTATCGCTACGCGCGCACGATCGACTACTTCGAAAGCCTCATCGTCCGCGCGTCAGCGGACGTATCCGATCCGCATCTTGAGGCAGTCTGGCTCGTCGCCCTCTGGGACGGCCTGCAGTATCAATTGATGCTGAACCCGCAGGACATCGACCTGCCGAGTGAGCTGGAGCATCACATCGAAGCAACGCTCGGCATCGCGCCGGGCGAATCACACTCACGCAACTGATCGGCGGCCCGCGCGGGCGCGCCCATCGAACGAGGCGTACGGCATTCTCCGGTTCGTGGAGGTAGTTCCGTCGGATGCCGAGTGCTCACAAGGCTCGAGAAGAGGGGCCAAGTCGTCCGCTCCGGCGAATCGCCGATGAAAATACGTTTCCACGCGGCGCGATCCGGCGAAGAGTTCACCTGTGATTCCATGGCCTCCGCGCTGGGCCGCGCAGAGGATCGCCACGCCGTGCTCGCTCTTGCCGGAACCCTCGAGATGACGATGTCGCATTGCTGAGATCCGCTCTTGGTGGCTCCTCCACCACCAACTGACCCATGCTCTTCTGGACGATCGCGATCTGCGGTACGGTCAGCACCGACGGGCGACTCGAGGTACAGGCGACCTCGGTGGGCGCTCACACGCAGCTCGCGCAGAAGGTCGCCCTGACCGAGCAGGCCCAAACGCGCAAAGCCGACGTGCAGAAGCTCAGGCACACTGACCACCGGTACCCTGACATGCAGGATTCCGAAGTCTTCGGAGTCTCCGCGCAAGCGATGTGGATTCCGGCCGCATCGGCCGAGTGCGGGTCGGAGCACGCGATCGCCCGAGCTATCGAGAAGGCGGCATCACCGTACGCCGGTAATCTGTTACCGCTCGCCGAATTCACCGCGAAGCCGGGACTCGGCGCGGTCGCGGCGCTGAGCGCACAGGACTCGAGATCGTGCTGCTCACGAGTGATTCCCCCCGCGCGACCTCGCACATCGCGTCGGAGATGGGCGTCGATAGCGTGCATGTCGGCGTGCTTCCGGCCGAGAAGGCCGACGTGCTCCGCTCCCTACAGGAAGATGGCAAGCGTCGCCGCGATCCCGATCCCGATCGCGGCCGCCGGGCTGCTGAACCCCCTGATCGCTGCCGCGGGCGATGTCGCTGTCATCGATGTTCGTGGTCTACAACAGCCTGCGCATCCAGAAAGTGCGCGGCTCACGCTGATCGCCACTGGAGCAGCAGCGGAGACGGAGACGTCCCTTTCCGCCTACCGGCGGTCGTACTCCTCACGAGCGACGAGTACCTCCGCGATGTGATTCTCTGCCCAGCGACCCAGCGCCGTCAGTGGCTCACGAAGCGTGAGTCCCAACGGCGTCAATTCGTACTCCACCCTGGGCGGCATCTGGTCGTACGCCGTTCGCGTCAGCAGGCCATCCCGCTCCAGGTCGCGAAGGGTCTCGGCGAGCACTTTCGCGCTGATACCCCCGACACGGTCTCGGATCGTGCCGAATCGCGCCGCCCCTTCGCTCAAGGCGATCACGATCATGGCCGTCCATTTATTGGCGACGCGCGCCAACGACGTGCGCGACGGGCATGTCGCCAACATCACATTCCAGACCGGATCACCCATCGTCGAAACTCGCTCTCATAGTTACGTTGAGGTAACAGGTTACCATGTGTAACTATAGACGTACCGTTCAAATGAAGGAGAAATCATGACTGACACGACCCCCGCCGGCGTTGCCGCAACCTACTTCGGCGCTCTCGCTCAGGGCGACATCCCCACCGTTATGGCTCAGTTCAGCCCGGACGTCGTCTGGCACCAGCCGGGTTCGCACCAGTTCTCAGGCACGCACACGGGCATCGACGGTGTTGGTGCGCTCCTGGGCGGCATGATGCAGGCGAGCGAGGGGAGCTTCGCGCTCGTCGTCACGGGACCCGCGATGGTCAATGGCGAGATGGTCGCTCTCCCCGTGCGCTTCTCCGGCAATCGCGCCGACGGCTCCATGGACATGGCGGGAGTCGACCTGCTCACCGTCCGCAACGGCAAGATCATCGCCGTGCACCTCTTCTCCGAAGACGCGACCAGCGAGGACGCCTTCTGGGGTCAGCGCTGATCAAGCGGATTCGCATCGACGGTGCCCGGCTCAAAGCCGGGCACCGTCGGTGCGGTTAAGCCCTCGCTCGACGCTCCCGCTGACCCGTTCCCTCGAAGACTCCCTCGGCATCGCAGCGTGATCTGGCCGAGGTATCGCACGCAGACATGATCCCCGGCGCCGTGAAGTCATTCCACGAGTGCCGGGTGCACCGCGCGCAACAAATAACCGTTCGTCGATTCGTGCTCTGCGATCTCAACAAAACCCGCGGCCTCGAACAGGAGTCGAAGTCGAGACGGCGGGCCACCGGACGGCGGTGTGAAAGCACAGAGCACCGGAGATCCGGCCTGCAGGACGCGTCGGACCTCTGCGAGACCCGCAAGCGGATCGGGCCAGAAGTGGAGATTGTCAACGAAGATGGCGGCATCACAGTGCGCGTCCGGGAGAGGAAGCGCTTGGGCGGTGCCCGAAAGGAGAACCACGCTCCCCCGAGCGATCGCCCCGGAATTTCTGGCCGCCGCATTGCGATGACTCACGTCCGACGGATCAACACCGATGATCTCGCCGTTGGGGAGCACGCGTGACAACACTGCGATCCCCACCCCCGGGCCGAAGCCGATCTCGAGCACCCGCGCCCGCGGATTCTCCACGCCGAGCAGCCCCACAGCCTCGCGCGCCATGGCACCGCCCGCGCGCGCCATGATTCGCACACCCTCATCACCTGCAGCTCCGGATGGCAGTATGAACATATCGTGCATGGATCCCCTTCTCCCCGCCATGGCGGCGTGGGCGTCGTTTCAGACACTCCCCTACTTCGAACTCCATCGAAGCAGAAGATGCGATTCTCTCGGCGCGGGCGACACGTTCCCACGGTCATGTGTTCATAAGCACCAGCATCCACCCCGCGCCTGCGGCCATTGCGATGTGCCAGACCCCCGCGCAACGATGGCATGATCGCGAGCGCAAGAATCGCGAGGATTGCCACCTGCGCCCAGGTGACGGCATCCCACACGGTCCATCACGGAAGAAGGTCGAAGGGGCGCTTGCGCCGTGCGCATGCGCCGGTCGGACTCGCCGTCGGCATCGGAATCTTGGCGCTCGTCTCCCTCTGGACTTCCTTGGACGGGGCTGTGGGGCAGCGTGTCCGAAGATGTGGCGGCAACGGGCGGATCGGCCTTCTGGAGCGCTGACACCGCAGCGGAGTCCACAATATGAAAGACCTCATCGAACAGATCGATGGCTCCAACGCCCCTGCAGGCGGCGCGGGTAGGCATGGGCCCCACGGCGCAGAGCGAGGGCTCGGGCGCGCAGGTCTCCATCGACGCCGCCACCTCCGCCGGCACATCCCACTACCGCCAACTGCCTTTACTGCATTTGACTTCACTGATGCACTGTATGCACTAATAGGGTTATGAAGATCATCATCCACGGTGCCACCGGCGCCCAAGGCGCCCCTGTCCTCAACGCCCTGCACGCGCAGGGCCTGTCCCCCATCGCCGCCGTCCGCGACCCTTCGAACTACGCCGGGGCCGGACAGGCCACGGCGGTCGACATGTCCTCCGTCGAATCACTGGTCACCGCCTACGCCGGCGCGGACGCGATCTTCGTCCACCTGCCCGTGGGGCCGGCAGAGGTCCAGCAGCAGCACGCGGAGGTGATCGTCGAGGCTGTCGGACGAGCTCTCCCCGCCCGGGTGGTCGTGTCCACAAGTGGCTACCCGTTCGGTGCACCGGGTGGACCGTCGGCGATGGACACCCTCGTCGACGGACTCCGCGCCACCGGCGTGTCGCTGGCGATCGTCGCCCCGAAGCTCTTCCTCGAGAATCTGCTGCTGCCGATGGTCTCCGCCGGAGTCGCATCTGAGGGCGTGCTTCGCTATCCGATCCGTGAGGACTACGCGATCTCCTGGAGTTCGCATCTCGACATCGCCGACGTCGTGACACGGCTGATCCAGAGCGACGACGTGACCGGCGTGATCGAGGTCGGCGCGTTCCCCGGCCTGCTCGGAAAGGACCTCGCCGCGGGATTCTCCACGCACCGGGGAAAGGACGTCGCTTTCGAAGCTCAGACCCCCGACGCGTTCGGAGCGGAGATCATCCCCCTCTTCGGCGAGGCCGGCGCCACTCCCGTCGTCGACTCCTACAGATGGCGGGCGACACAGCCCGACGAGGTCATCAACAACGAGGCCAGCGCCCAGTCGCGTCTCGCCTTGCACCCCCGATCGGTTGCGGACTGGCTGAACGACATCTCCGTCTAGCGTGGCGCAGAAGGGTCGGGCTCCGCAGTGGCGCTCGGCCCTTTCGTGCGCAATGGCTCGCTCGCGATCCGCACGGAAAGAGGCAATCCCGGTGGGCGTGACAAACAACTGCGCTCCAATCTCAGCTGGAGGACTTCCACAGCCGCGAGAAGAGACCGGGCGAGGTCGTCTTCTCATGACCACCGCAACGCTGAGCGGACGACACGTGGCGCATGACGTCCGCGACGTGCTGGCCGCATCCGGCCCAGGTCGTTTTGCCGCAGGTCTCGCATGTGACTGCTCTGCACATGGGCGACCTCCTTTCGTGTGAAGCGGGTGCGCAGCCTGGGTTCACGCCAGACTGAGGAAGACCTTCTCGAGCTCTTCCACTGTCGGGCCCTCGGCATCGTCGGAGCGGCCGACGCACTCCTCCAGCGCCGACGCGACGATGACGAAGCCTGCCCTGTTGAGGGCGTGCGTCACAGCCGCGAGCTGCGTCACCACATCACGGCAGGATGAGTCAGCTTCCACAGCGGCGATCACCGCATCCAACTGCCCCCGCGCGCGGCGGAGCCGATTGACGACACGCCGTTGCACCTCTTGATCCGTGTTATCCATCGATATCTCTCTCCTTCTCGGGCACCCGAACAGGACGATCATCCTGACCTGTCGATGACTCTGCGCGCGAAGACGAACGCGCGCTCGTACGAATCCACGAAGCGGCGCATCTCCCGGTCGCCGCCATCGCCGCCACGCCCACCGCGATCAGCCCGGCGACGACCGCGATCGCTGGGGACGACGGCAGCATCGATGCCCCGAATGCGCCCACGAAGACCGCGGCGCCCACGTAGGCGAGTCGTTCCGCCGTCGTCGCACGGCAGACGACGGCGGCGGGCCGCTCAGACATCGCGTGACAATCTCGGCACGGTCAGCACCTGGTCCGCACGATCCGCGAGTACGGCGCGCAGTGTCGCCATCCCCCCGGAGAGCGATGCGGAATCGAAGCCGGATTGATCAAGGATGCGGTGCGCGATCGCCGATCGGACGCCGGACGCGCACATCACTCGCACCGGCCGGCCGGCCGCAGCCAGACGCACCTCTTCGACGCGCTCGCGCAGCTGGGTGTGCGGGATGTGAAGCGCGCCGGGAATCATGCCCTCAACGACTTCCGCGTCGCCTCTCACATCGAGGATCAGTGAGCTCTTGCGCACGAGGTCGAGCTCCCGTGCATCCCACAGGCGCATCGTGCCATCGAGGAGATTCGTGCCGAGCATCCCGGCGAGATTCACCGGATCCTTCGCCTGCCCATAAGGCGGCGCGTAGGCGAGATCCAGATCGATCAGATCGGCGACCGCCATCTCCGCGCGCATGGCCGTGGCAAGGACATCGATCCGCTTGTCGACGCCGTCGCGTCCGCACGCCTGCGCGCCGAGGATGCGCCCGTCCTCCTCCCTGAGGTGCACATCCAGACGGATCGGAGCGGCACCGGGAAAGTACCCGGCGTGTTGATTCGGATGCAAGCTGATCGTGCGGAAGCGGATTCCCGACCGAGAAAGCGCCTCACGGTTCGCGCCGGTGACAGCGACAGTCAACTCCCCGACGCGCACGACGGCCGTGCCGAGAGGCTGCGGGATCGGCCGCGCCCGGTCCGGACGGATGATGGCATCGGCCACGAGGCGTCCCGCGCGGTTGGCGGGGCCGGCGAGCGCCACCGGCCGACAGATCCCGGTCACGGGATCCGTACTCGCCACGGCATCTCCCACAGCCCACACCTTCGGCAGCGACGTGCGCCCGTGCTCGTCGACGATCATCGCCCCGCGCTCACAGGCGACTCCCGCCGCCTCGAAGACAGCGGTATCAGGTCGTACTCCGACGGAGAGCACGATCAGATCGGCGATCACTCGCGCACCGTCCGACAAAGTGATGACGTCGGCGTCATCCCCCGCGATGATCGCCTCGGCTGCGACACCCGTTCGAACATCCACACCCAGTCGGCGCAGTTCTTCGGCGACCAGCCAACCGAACTCGGCATCGACCGGAGGGAGCACGTGGTCAGCGACCTCGACAAGAGTGGTCTCGACGCCCTGCAACGCCAACGCTTCTGCTGCTTCGACGCCGATGAACCCGGCCCCGAGGACGACGGCGCGCCGAACACCGGCTTCAACCTGTGCGCGCAAGTGCACAGCATCCTCCACACTGCGCAGCGTCCGCACCCGCGGCGAGTCCAGCCCGGGGATGTCCGGGCGTGCCGCTCGCGCACCCGGCGCCAAGACCAGAGCGTCGTACCCGATGCGCTCCTCGCCCGCCGAGGTGCGGACAACGACGCACTGCGCGTCGGCATCGACACCCACGACATCGTGCCCCGTGCGGACGTCGAGGTTCAACGACGTCCGCAGCAACTCGGGCGTCTGGACCAGCAGGGAGGCCTCGTCCTCGATCTCGCCCCCCACGAAGTAGGGAAGCCCACAGTTCGCGAACGACACATGCGCGCCGCGCTCGAGCACGAGAATCTCCGCGGTTTCGTCCAAACGCCGGGCTCGTGCCGCGCAGCTCATACCTCCCGCGACACCGCCGACGATGACGATTCTCATGCGGGGCCGTCGGGCTGCGCGGCAATCTGCGCCCGCACGTCATCCATGTCGAGGCTCTGGACTGCTTCGACGATCTGCTGGAGACCAGCCGCCGGCAGCGCGCCCGGCTGCGAGAAGACCAGGATTCCGTCACGGAACGCCATCAGCGTGGGAATGGAAGTGATCTGAAAACCTGAGGCGAGTTCGCGCTGGACCTCGGTATCGACCTTGCCGAACACCAGGTCGGGGTATTTCTCGGACGCGGCCTCGAAAATCGGTCCGAACATCCGACACGGACCGCACCACTCGGCCCAGAAATCGAGCAGCACGATGCCGCCGCCGTTCAAGGTCTGATCGAAGTTCGCCGTCGTGATCTCTTGAGTAGCCATGTGTCGATGGTATACCCCATAGGGTATTTGCTGGCTGCCTGGGACCTCACCTCGGGGCGAAAGCGTTGCCGATGCGCTGCCGTAACGATCAGGTCAGGAGCACGAGTCCGCCCCGTACGCGACCTCGGTCGACGCCGGTGACCGGTCCGTCGCGCTGCCCGCTACGGTTACGGTGCCCGACGGGACCGAGCCGAGCCGAGCCGAGAATGCCACGCTCGTCGTCTTGCCGGGCGCGAGCGCCTGCACCGTCCTGGAGCCGAAGGCTGTCGTGATCACGACGTCGGCGGACACGGTGTCCGCGTTCTTCACGGAAACGGTGAGGTAGACCTTCTTGGCGGCGCATCTCGTCGTCGCCGTGACGACCAGATCCAGTTCCTTGACGGTGACGTCGACGAGCGCCCACTGCTGATGGGCGGACCCGCGATACACCTGCTGCTCTGCGCGGGTGCCGTCGGCGATCGCGGCCGCCGTCAGCCCGAGCGCGTGGGTCGAGAAGCGGTTGATGAACGCGACTCGCCCCTCGCCGACGGGCGTGGCCGACCACTGCTGCTGAAGAACGGCGACATCCGACCTGATTCCTGCCTTAGCGCCGGTCGCGCGCGAGCGCCCGCCGATCTCCAGCACTTTCCCGCTGTTCGCATCCGTGAGCGTGTAGAAGCCGTCGACCTCGGTGGTGAACGTCCAGCGCTGATTCGGTGCGCCGGTGTCGGGTGCGAGAACGACGGCGGTGCTGTCGGCCGTTGCACCCCCGAGGACGGTCAGCGCCTTGCCGCTCGTCGCGTTGATGACCTTGTAGATCCGGTCGGGCGCGACGGCGAACGACTGCCGCACCGGCTCCGCGGTCCGTCCGCCGACCCGCAGCCCGGACACGTTCGTGTAGCCGCCCGACCCCGCTTTCGCGGTGAACCGGATGAATCCCGCGATGACCGACGGCCACTCCACGACCTTCGGGGTGCGATCTGCGACCCAGGTGCCTGACGCGACCGTGGTGAACGTCACCCCGTCAGCACTCGTGGACACCTCGAACGAGGTGACGTCGCCGTCGGTGCCGTTCTCACGGGACCACTGCTTCGGCAGATACTCCAAAGTCGTCACGTTGTCGTAGACACCGCCGAGGTCGAGGGTGATCGAGACGGGCATCGCGAGCTCTTCCGTGCCCGGCCATGTCGACCAGCAGGTCTGCGAGTTCCTGTCGCCCCTGCCGTCGATGGCGAAGTAGGGAGGCTCGGGATCGCGAAATGCGGAGGCGTAGACCGCGACGGGCGTGATCAGGTACTCGGCGCGAAGCGGCTGAGGTGGCAGCGCTCCGCGCTCCAGGTTGGGCGACCACGCGGCGCCGACCTCGGCGAGACGGGTCACCACGTTGGCATCCAGCTTGCCGTCTCGGTTGGGCGCGCAGTTGAGGATGAATGAAGTCCACTTCTCCTCGAGTCCGGTGATGTGCGAGACGATGTCGTCCTTCGACATCAGCGGGCCGGTCGGCGTGGACGGATGCCAGAACCAGTCCCGATTGCTGATCGTCTGGCCCTGAAGCCCTGCCCAGGTGTTGCCGGCCGGTGCGGTGATGCCGAGCGGTTCCTCCCAGAAGATCGCGTCACTGAGCCAGGGAGTCAGAACAGCGCAGATGTCGATCATCGTGCAGTTCGGCTGGAGTGTCTTGACCAGGTCGCGCACGCGCTGAAGCGGAACCTGCTGGTTTCCCATCTGCCACGCGTATCCGTCGAGCATGAAGAGCTCGATCTCACCGTAGCCGGTGAGCAGCTCGGTGATCTGGTTGAGCACATACTCGATCTGGGCGGGATCGACGCCCGCACTTTGATCGCTCACGTGGAAGCCGCCCGTGGCCTGCACCGGATACGTGCGGTCCCAGATGGAGAAATAGAACCCGACCTTGAGATTGCGCGATCGGAACGAGTCCACGTACTGCTGCACGACGTCGTGCCTGTACCCCGAGCTCATGACATTCTGCGTGCCATACGCCGTCGGCCAGAGAGCGAAGCCATCATGGTGCTTGGTCGTGAGGACGCCGTAGCTCATGCCGGCCGCGACCGCAGCATCCGCCCATTGATCCGTGTCCACCGACGGCGGTGCGAAGAGCGCCGGGCTCTGGTTCGGCGCCGCCCACTCCTCGTCGGTATAGGTGCCGAGATTGAAGTGGTTGAACATACCGAACCGCATATCCACCACCTTCTGCAGGAGAGCCTGCGTGTCCCACCCCACTCCCGTCTCGACCGCGGTCTTCACAGAGGCGCCTGCCGCTGCAGGTGCAAGCGGGGCGGATGCTGCCGCGGAGGCGGGAGAGGCACCGCCGACGACCGACGGAAGCAGAACCCCCGCGGCCGACGCGCCAGCGATGCTGAGGAACGATCGACGATCAAAGGTTCGTGACGACATTGTCAACTCCATGCTGTTGCAATGCGATCCGCCCACTCGCCACCTCCTGGGGATCAGAAGAATGACGATTGTGAGCGCTCACATCATTTTGGACATTGATCCGATGATAGAGGTTGAACTCTGCTTGTCAACAGGACGCAATGAACTCAGAAGGTTGATTTTCCGGTAGATCGCCAAATATCAGATCGGATGTTTCGCACCAGCGCGTGGGCACATTGAAGACATCCCGTCGGCAAGTCACCTCGCCGCAGTCTTCTCCTGGCCCACCTCTCCCGATGACGCCCATGCGTAGGGCAGGAACTTCCCGTCGATCGTCATCACGACCCGATCTCCGTCGGGATGCGCGGCCCGCTCCAGGGTGATGCTGCAATTGATCGCGCTCATGATCCCGTCCCCGAACTCATCGTGAATGAGCGATTTCAGAGCCGGCCCATATACCTGGACGAGTTCATGGAAGCGATAGATGGTCGGGTCATCGGAGAGGTCACGACTCGGCGACCTCGTGGGCTGGCGGACGAGAGCATCGACGATCTCGTCTTCCAGGTTCAATGCCCCCCTCAGCTCCTCGGCCTCCCCTTCGGGAATCGGATGCATCCCGAGCGCAGCGGCAGCAGTCCAGACGGGGGGCCTATCCAGACGTCGGGCGAGATCGCGCCATGACAGCCCTAGTTTGCATCGACGCTCATCGAGGATGTAGCCAGCGTCCTCCTTGCTGATCACGGTGCGATTCCATCCGCGTAGTAGTCGTTGCCGCGTGAGAACTCGACGAAGGTGCATGCAATCTCGCCCACGGTCCAGGCATCGTGCCCCGGGGGCAGCAGCATGACATCGCCAGCGGAGAAATCCTGACGCTCACCGTCCGCCATCACCACCGCGAGACTTCCCGCGATCACCAGCGCGACGTGCGGCAGTTCACAGTCTTCCGTGCCCGCGTACCCCTTGAGGTCATTCGACCACTTCGCCCCGACGTCGAACGTCACTTGCGTCACCTCGACACCGTCCAACACCGCGGTCCGCTTCGAGATGAGTCCATAGTTGCCCGCCGGCATATCTGCGAGGGTCGCTTTCTGCATCGATGTGTTGTACGCCATGTCTGGCCCTTTCGTCGGATCGCGCCCGGTGCGCGGTGCGTCGATCACATCATCCTCACGGCTTGTCGCGAAGGAGGAATGCGCATGACTCTCGACTCTGCGCGTTTCGCCGGTCCTGTAACACGACAGTCACGCGCGTGACACGACGGGGCAAAGCGCCACCTCTAGTGTTCAGCGCATGGGTGAACCATGACCGGGGCACGCGACCCGTGGACACGCGCCGTGCTCGATGCGGTGCCTCACCCATTGCTCGTGATCGACGCGCGGGGAGGCGTCCACCAGATCAACCGTGCCGCGACAGCGATTCTCGGGTATGCCGACGGACGAGAACTCCTGGGCCACGCCAGCCACGAGGCGCTGCACGCTCTTCGGGAGGACGGAACGCGGTACCCCGCTCACGAGTGCCCGATCGTGCGAGCAGCGCCGGGTCGCTCGCGTCCTCCTGGGCGAGAGGTGTTCCTGGATCGAGCCGGACATCCGCTCCACGTGACCTGGAACGTGTCGAGCCTGCCCCAATCGGGACACAAGCTCCTCTCGTTCGAGCCTTCGAAGCAGAGACTCACCTCCTCCGGGTCGACTGGGCGGAGCCTCCCGTCGGCCGATGACATCCGCGGCCAGGTTTCAAGGGAATTCCGGGACCCCGCACTCACACCGTCGCGTCTCGCTGAGATGAACAACGTCTCGGTGCGGACGCTTCAGAACCTCCTCTCCAGGGAAGGCACGTCACCGGCGCACATGATCCGATCCGACAGGTTGCGCTACGCGGCCCAGTTGCTCAGCCGAGGAACACCACCTCGGGCGGCCGCCTTCGAGGCAGGCTTCAGCGACACCGACACTTTCTCGCGCGCTTTCCGGCGGCACTTCGGCATGGCGCCGAGCGCCTACTCCATCCGCAAGGGTCGGTGAATCGCCGGCGCTTCGTTGGCCGCCGGTCGAGTTTCGTACCGCGACTATCGGCGCGCGCTATGTACAGACCGTGCGCTCGGTCGGTATAATGGAGTCGCATCGACGGACGCCGCGACGGTGCCGAACCGGCCGCCGTCGCTCACCGACAAGGAAGAGGTGCAGAGTGCTCATCATCGTCATCGTTCTCGGAGTGACGATCGGTGCGCTCACCGGCCTGCTGGGAGCGGGAGGCGGGATCCTGACCGTGCCCGCCCTGGTCTACCTGGTAGGCATCCCCATCTCGTCGGCAGTCTCCACCTCGCTCGTCCTGGGAGCGATCGGCCCACTCGCGGCATTGATCCCACGTCTGCGCGGCGGCGTCGACTGGCGAATGGTGCTGCCCGTCGCCGGAGCCGGAGCGGCGGCTGCATTCGGCGGTACATTCGTCGGCGGCCTCATCTCGGATGACGCGCTCCTTCTTGCCTTCGCCGCCCTCATGGCGGCGTCCGGCGTGCAGATGCTACGCGGACGACCGCGCAGCGAAGGATCTGATCACCAACCGAAGCTGTGGGCCGTGAAAGGAATCGCCGTCGGAGTCCTCGTGGGCTTCCTGACCGGTCTGCTCGGCATCGGAGGAGGGTTCATCACTGTTCCCGCGTTGATCTTCCTCCTTGGGATGTCGATGAGGCTGGCCATCGGCACTTCCCTCGTCGTCGCCACCATAAACTCGCTCGCAGGCATCGTCGCCCACGCGGGACTTTCGAGCCCCGACTGGGGATTGGTCATCGCTTTCGCCGTTCCGGCGATGGTGGCATCATTCTTGACCGCGCTTCTCGCGAAACGCGTGAGCAACTCATTCCTGCAGAGAGCGTTCGCCGTCATGATCCTGATCGTCGCTGCCCTCACGGTGACGCAGGTGCTCTGGGCGTAAAGGCAGGCATCTCCTGCCTATGGCAGTGACGAGGACGATTCCCAACAAGTGCGGAGACTCGCTACGTGGGCAGCGACCTGACTCACCATGTCGATGCGGCGGTCGACGAGCCACTGCTGCTGGATCCCGTCGAGCACCGCGATCGTGTTCCCGACCAAGAGTTCGGTGGGGGCATCCGCACGGATTCTTCCCGATTCCTTACCCTGCTCGACGGCATCGCCCAGCCATGCGCGCGTGCTGGCGTAGTGATCTCGCAACCACTCGTGCGCGGGATGGTCGGGCTCAGTGGCCTCTGCGGAGACGCGGACGAACACGCCCACCCATTCCGGACGAGTCGAGTTGCGGGCAGCGAGCGGGACAAGGGCCTCGAATGCCTCCCAGCCGAGTGGGACAGTGCCGTCGCCGAACAGGAATGCGTTGTCATCCTGCTCTCGCTGCTCGAGGATCGCGCCCAGGAGCGCCACTTTCGACGGAAAATGATGGAGCAGTCCTGATTGGGATATTCCACTGGCCGCGGCGACGTCAGCGATCGACATCTTGTGGAATCCGACGTCGGCGATCTGTTCCACGGCTGTGCCGACGATCTGCTGCTGCGTCTCGACAGCAGATCGCCTCATACGGCGCTTTCGTGTCTCAGGGGAGTATCGCGGGGGGAAGGACAAGGATGCCTCTCTCGATGTGGATCGAAACCATCTGACCACCAGTGACGGTCAATTCGGCCTCAGGGAATCGTAACGCGGACGTCTCCCAGGCCTCGACCTATGAGGATCGTTCCCGCGTGAAGCGGCACCCACTCGTCGGTGCTCTGCTCCCAGCGACGCTGCATTCGAAGGTCGCACGCGGCTCGGATCTGCACCTCCTGTCCAGGCAGAGCATCGGATTGACCCCAGCCGATGAGCCGGACCGGCTCGTCACCTTCGGGATCGAAGTAGACCTGCACCGTCTCGCGCCCGGCATGCCGACCGGTGTTGCGCACTGAGACGTCGACGGCGTCGATTCGGCCGTCAGCCGACCGGGCGATCTGTGCATCGGAATACTCCCACGTGGTGAGCCCCAGCCCATGACCGAACCAGAAGGCAGGCTTCTCTCCGCTCTCGAACCACCCTCGGTGACCGAGCGAGGTCCCCTCGGCATACTCCAGGGCGCCCCGACGTGGCGTAGTGCTCCAAGCCGGCGCGCGATGATTGCCCGCCGGGAAGGTGGTGACCAACCGCCCCTCGGGAAGCACATCGCCCAGGAGCGCGGCCGCAACGGCGTCTCCTGCCTCCTGCCCGGGGAGCCCGGTGAACAGGACCGCATCGACATCGGCGAGCCAGGGCATGAGCACGGGTGTCGCAGCGTTCACGACGACCACCGTGCGCCGAGCGACGTTCGCGACCGCCGCGACGAGCGCATCCTGATCGCCCGGGAGCGACAACGTCGTCTTGTCTTCACCCTCCGTCTCCTGATCGGGGGTGAAGCCCACGACGACGATCGCCGCATCGGCCGTTCGAGCCGCCGCGGAGGCGCCAGCGATCGCCGAGGCCGACGATCGCACCGCCTCACTGACGACCAGCCCGAGGATGCGCGGCATCTCGTCCCTCTCCACAGAAGCGGTGACGAGCTGGCCGGGCTCCATCCGCACAGCCGCGGCGTGGCTCTTCGGACGGAAGAAGCCGCCACCGGGACCTGGGTGATAGTCGATCCGGTAGCTGCTGTCGTGACCTTCTGTGACAAGGTGCCAGTTTCCGGGCCCACGGGTACCGAGCTGCACCATCCGGCGCTCCGGAAGGTCCAGCGTTGCGCTCAGCTCGATGCGGGCGGCGCCTTCCAACCAGCCGGCCTGGCCGTCTTCGAGTTCAGCGACCTCGAGGTGGCGACTGTGCAGCAGGTCGCCGGTATCATTGAAGACCCGCACACGGATGCCGTGCTCGCCTGTCTCCGGATCGCGTACCAGGGTGGGCGGCACTGGGGGCAGAGTCTTCCGAGTCTCGACGCCGTCGGTGAACGTGACATGTTCGGCGCCGAGTCGCGAGGTCAGCCCGTCGACGATGGACACGATGTGCGGAGCGCGAACCTGGGCGGACCCCCCGCCTTGACCGATCGTGTCGGACGCGTGGCGCCCGATCAGAGCGTAGGAAGCATCCTCCCGTAGCGGAAGCATGTCGTCGACGTTCTTGAGGACGACCATGCCTCCGGCAGCGAGTCGCCGGAGTTGCGCGCGCCGAAACGCGCCGGCCGGCGCTTCGCCGTGCTCCGGCCAGCTGCGCGTACTGTCGAGCCCTCCCACCCGATGCGCGAGCAGGAGAAGACGTCTCACGTGGTCATCAACCTCCGCTTCGGAGACCGCGCCGGCGCGCACCGCATCGAGGAGCCCGGTCGTCCAGGGTGTCGTCGGGCCGGGCATGACGAGGTCGAGGCCGGCAGCGGCGCTCTCCGCGGCAGTCTTGGTCGCGTACCAATCCGACATGACCAGCCCGTCGTACCCCCACTCCTCCTTCAGCACCTGCGTGATGAGTTCGCGGTGCTCCGTCGACGGAACGCCGTTGACGCTGTTGTACGCAGCCATCACGGTCCAAGGGTTCGCATCTGCGATCGCGATCTCAAAGGGGGTCAGGTACACCTCGCGGAGAGTCTTCGCGGTCATCCGGATATCCACCGTCGTCCGCTCGGTCTCGGACTCGTTGCCGAGGAAGTGCTTCGCACTGGCACCGATGCCGCGCTCCTGAAGAGCGGAGATATACGCGCTCGCCAGATGGCCGGTCAGAAGCGGATCCTCGCTGAACGCCTCAAAGAGCCTCCCGCCCAGCGGTGACCTGTGCAGATTGATGGTCGGGCCCAGGACGACATGCGTGCGCTGCGCCTCCGCTTCCTCAGCGAGGATTCCTCCCGCTTCTGCGAGCGCTTCGCGATTCCAGGTCTGTGCCAGGAGGCTCGCATTGGGCAGAAGGCAGCTCTCGCGGCCGCCGACGACGACCTCACCGCGCACCCCGGTCGGCCCATCGGAGAGCACGAGACCGTCGAGGCCGATCGTCTCTTCGGCGTGCAAGGAGAAGTTGTCCGCGCCGGAGAGCAGACGCAACTTCTCTTCCAGCGTCAGCCGGCGGAGAAGATCGTCGAAGAGGCCCTCGATCCTCGCGCCCTCTGGGTTGGGCTCGTCCTGGATGCTCATCGATTCACCTCACGCTTCGAACGGGAATGATCAGCAGCGCACCGATGACGGCGATCACGCCGGCGACGATCAGCATGATGTCATAGTTCGCACCACTGCTCAGCCCGACGATCCAGGCGGCGAGCGCCGGTGCCACCACCTGCGGACCGGCCATGGCGATGTTGAAGACGCCGAGATCCTTCGCCGTCTCTTCCGGATCCGGCAGCACATCGAGTACCAGGGCGAGGTCGACGGCCACGTAGGCCCCGAAACCGACACCGATGATCGCCTCCGCGATGAAGAAGATGGTGGGATCCGTGGTCTGAGTGAGCAGGATCGTTCCGGCGGCGAAGATGAGCGCGGAGACGACGATGAAGACTTTGCGGCGCCCCAACTTGTCAGACAGCCATCCGGCGATCTGGCCGCTGACGATCAGAGCGATCGTGAAGACCAGAACTCCCGTCGCCATGATCTTCACCGCATCAGCGGGCTCGAGGTCCATCTCGTGCTGTATCCACAACAGCCGGAACGTGATGAACATGAAGTTCGCCAGTACGACCAGGAACCGCGACCACCAGGCGAGTCCGAAGTCGGGGTTCTTGATCGGGTTCACCCAGAATGTCTTCAACGCCGTGCGGATGCCCCCAACAGAGCGGGCAGGGAACGGCCGCGGCTTGTCGGGCAGCATGATCGCGTAGACGAGGACCAGCAGAAATCCGATCACACCCGGAACCAGGAACAGGAGCAGCAGCTCCGTGGCGAAGAACTGTGCGGCGTAGGCCGCGCCGAGTGTGGCCGCCTGCTGTGCGATGCCGATGGCGCCCGCGACCTTGCCTCGCTGCGAAGAGGGGAGTTGGTCGGCGATGGATGCGGTGTGGGCGGCGATCGCCGCGTTGGCCGTGATCTGCGCGAGGATCCATCCGGCACCGACGACCAATGCGGTGGGGGCGACAGCCATGATCAGGAGGGCGACCAGGAGGCCCGCCATGCCCATGATCATCCAGGGCCGGCGTCGGCCGAACCGGCTCATCGTCCGATCGCTGATACGTCCGAACACCGGGTCGAAGAACAACGCGGAAAGAGCGCCGATGGATGTGATCAGGCCGAGGGTGCCGATGACCTCCCCCTGCGGCATCAGCGACTGCAACTTCAGAACAAGAGCAGCGGAGATGACCGTCGACAGCGGAAGCATGAGGCCCAGGCGCGCGAGCACCATCGTGGTGACCACTGCAGGCCGTGCACGCACGGTGGGAACGGCGAAGGTAGGGGGCGGGGTTGAGCCACCGACAGCGGTGTCGTCGATCATGATGCTCCTCGTTGAGTTCAACTATACCGACCGAGCACTCGGTCGGTATGACCATAGCGCAACGCTCGTCGGATCGCAATCGCGAATCGATCTCTTGCAGTTCGCTTCTCGGCATCGCCGCCCGGCATGACGACAGCAAGGATGGTCCGGCATCAATTCGATGCGCTTGGAAGCCCCGTCCACTTCATCCTCAAGGAGGACACGTGGCATCCCCCGCCGCACGCCGTTCAACTTGGAATTTCAAGCGCGGGCTTCCTGAATCGGACGTCCGTCGTTTCCTGTCGCGCGCATGGGGACCGCCTACATCACGCTTTCGAGGAACGCGCGCGTGCGCTGGCGCTGCGGGTCGTCGATCAACTGAGACGGCGGGCCGGCTTCGACCACCACACCTCCGTCCATGAAGACGACCTGATCGGCAACGCTTCGCGCGAAACCGATCTCGTGCGTGACCACGATCATCGTCATTCCGTCGCGCGCGAGTTCCTTCATCACGTCGAGCACGTCGCCGACGAGTTCAGGATCCAGCGCCGAGGTCGGCTCATCGAACAGCATGACCCTCGGATCCATGGCGAGCGCCCTCGCGATCGCGATCCGCTGCTGCTGTCCGCCGGAGAGCTGTGCCGGGTAATGATGCGCGAAGTCGGCGAGGCCGACGCGGGCGAGCAGCGTCATGGCGCGCTCCCGCGCCGCAGCCCGCGAGCGTCCGACCACTCCGACCGGTGCTTCGACGATGTTCTCGAGCGCGGTCATGTGCGGGAACAGATTGAATCTCTGAAACACCATGCCGATCCCTCGCCGTTGGCTGGCCGTCTGGGTCGGAGTCATCTCATGTATCTTGTTGCCCGTCTGCCGGTATCCGATCAGTTCCCCGTTCACGACGATACGTCCTCCGTCGATGGTCTCGAGGTGGTTCACGCACCGCAGAAGGGTCGATTTGCCGGACCCGGATGGCCCCAGAAGCACGGTCACGGTTCCCGCGTGCACTTCGAGCGACACATCGCGAAGCACCTGATGCGCGCCGAAGCTTTTACGCACTCGCCGGATCTGTACGAGGGCCGCAGGGGCCGGCGACGTTAGATTCTCGATCGTGTTCATTCGGCAATCACCTTTGTCGTCTGCGTCGGGGGCGCCGGCTCCACGCCAGGCTTGCTGCGATCCAGCACGCGCCGAAGCCGCTGGAGCGGCGTCGGCGGCAGAGCGTGACTCGAACCGCGTCCGTATCGTCGCTCGAGGTAGTACTGCGGAATAGAGAGCACTGTCGTCATGAAGAGATACCAGATGCTCGCGACAACCAGCATCTCGACCTGTTTGAGGTTCTGCGCGGAGATCGCGGTCGCTGCCGTGTACACCTCGGGCACGGCGATCACCATCAGCAGTGAGGTGCTCTTCATCATGGAGATGGTCTCGTTGCCCATCGGCGGGATGATCATGCGCATGGCCTGAGGCAGTAGCACGCGGCGGAATGTGTACACGGGCGACATGCCGAGCGAGTACGCAGCTTCCCGCTGCCCGTCGTCGACGGAGATCATGCCCGCTCGCACGATCTCCGACGAGTAGGCCGCCTGGTTCAGGGTGAGTGCGAGCGTTCCCGCCACGAACGCGTTGATGAGGTCGTTCGTGTCCACCTGCCAGAACACGATCTCCGTCAGCGGAATGCCCAGCGTGAGCTTCTGGTACAGCAGGCCGAGATAGCCCCAGAGCACGATCTGCACGATCTGCGGTGTGCCACGGAAGAGCCAGACGTAGAACCACGCCGCTCCCGAGAGGACGGGATTCTTCGACAATCGCATCGCCGCCAGGAGCACGGCGAGAAGAGTCGACACGACCATGGCGATGAGCGTGATCAACACTGTCAGGCCGACGCCCACCAGGATCCGCTTGTCGGCGACGAATCTTCCGATGGTGACGAGGTCGAGGTTCGGATTGGTCACGACGGAATAGAGGAAGAGGGCGAGGATGACCAGCAGAGCGACCGCACCCGACCAGCGCCACGGATGGCGGCGCGGCACTGCGTCGACATCGTCCGCATTGCTGAGACGCTGTGAGCCCTGCGGGGGTGCGATGACTGTCACAGGCCCGCTCCGCCTTGGTTCGTCTCAGCCGACTCCACGGCATAGGAACTCATGTGATTGCGCTCGAGGACCTCCTGGTAGCTGCCCTCGTCGATGAGCGCCTGCAGTGTCTTCTGGATCACTTCGACCAGTTGCGTGTTCTCCTTCAGAACACCGATGCCGCTGTACACCGGGTTGAAGCCGGCGGGGTTCTGCGGATCGCGCACCACTTCGTACGCCTCGCCGTCGTCGGTGGTGACGGCCACGTACTCGGCCACGAGTGCATCGGACGAGTACGCGTCGCTCTTACCTGCACGCAGCGCTGTGAGTGCGTCCGGATCAGTCGGCAACTCCATGACCTCGATCGGGTCTCCCGGGCATTCTGTGGCGCGCAGAAGTTCCCCTTGGACTGTGGCCTTCTGCACCGACACGGTTTTCCCGCACAGATCGGTCAGAGTCTTGATGTTCGTCGGGTTGCCGGCCCGCACGAGGATCGCGAACCCGCCGAGCGTGTAGTCGACGTAGGTGATCGTCTTCTCCCGCTCCGGTGTGTCGTTCATACCGCTCATGATGATGTCGTGCTTCTTCGCCTGCAGCGAGGGGATCACGGAGTCGAAGGGCTGCTTCGAGATGACGACATCGATGCCGAGCTTCTGCGCGATGAGTCGGCCGAGTTCGGGGTCGAAGCCGACCTCCCGTCCGTTCTCATCGTAGGAAGCGAATGGCGGATAGGGGATGTCGATGGCGATCCCGATGTAACCCTTCTCTTTGATGTCTGCCGGCAGCAACTTGGTCAGCGACGGGTCCGCAGTGGTCGTGACCTCATCGCCCTGCGGAACATTCGGCTTTCCGGTTTCGTCGCCATCAGCGCCGTTCGTACACCCGGTGAGCGCGAGACTCATGATCGCGAGAGCGCCGATCAACGAGCGGGTGAGTTTCTTGGGCATGGATTCTTCCTTCTTCGTCGATGGGATCCAAAGGGCCTGGGCTCAGGCGAGTCACGCAGGTCGACGTTCTCGACGCGCCCGGTCGCCCTGATTTTCAGAGCGTAGGCGAGGCGCCCTTGCCGTACTTCGTCTGTTTTTCACAACCGAGGCCCGTCGATTGGGAGGATTTCACTACCGAGGTGACTCGTCGAATATTCCCAATGAACGCGCTCTTGTTCATGTGATCGGACATCCTCATCGAGAGTTCAGATCTTCACACTGGTAGGGACAACACCGTCGATCCGAGGAGCACTGATGCCTGCACGACCGCCAGCCGCACTCCGCGAACAGCTCCTCGATGCCGACACCATGGTCGCCGACGTCCTGAAGCTGGTGAGATGCGAGTCACCTTCTGAGGACCATGCCGCGATCGCCCGCAGCGCCGACCTCGTCGACGAGGTCGGCGCGAGGTACCTGGGCAGGCGCGCGGAGCGCATCCTGATCGACGGTGTCACTCACCTCCGCTGGCGCTTCGGCGATTCATCGCGCGTCCTGGTGCTCGGACATCACGACACCGTGTGGCCGATCGGGTCACTCCTGAGCAATCCCGCGCAGGTCCGGGACGGCCGCCTCACCGGGCCCGGATGCTTCGATATGAAGGCGGGTATCGTCATGGCGCTGCACGCGCTCGCCGCACTGGCGTCAACGGAAGGGATCACCCTTCTCATCACCGGTGACGAGGAGCCGGGGTCGACCACTTCCCGTCCGCTCATAGAGGCGGAAGCGCGTAGACACTCCGCCGCGCTGATCCTGGAGGCATCCGGACCGGGAGGGGCACTGAAGACCGAGCGAAAGGGCGTTTCGCACTACGTGGTGAACGTTCTCGGGCGCGCGGCGCACGCCGGCCTCGAGCCGGAGCGCGGCGTCAACGCGACCGTCGAACTCGCCCACCAGGTGCTCGCCGTCGCGGAGATGAACTCGCCCGAACTGGGAACCACAGTGACCCCGACCCGCACCGAGGCAGGCGGCACCTCGAACACCGTTCCGGCCGCTGCCTCCTTCACGGTCGATGTCCGGACATCATCGCTCGCAGAGCAGCGGCGAGTGCACCGTGAACTGTCGGCTTTGACCCCTCGACTCGACGGCGCCATCATCGAGATCGTCGGTGGACCTGCGCATCCGCCGCTGACCCGATCGAGCTCCGCGGCGTTGTTCGAGCGGATCAACCGGATAGCCGCCGACACGACGACCGGAACGTTGGCCGGCATCGCCGTCGGCGGCGCATCCGACGGCAACTTCACCGCGGGTGTCGGCACCCCGACTCTCGACGGCCTGGGCGCTGTCGGCGGAGGAGCGCACGCTGAGGACGAGCACGTCATCGTCGCGGAACTCGTTCCGCGCACCCTCTTGCTTGCGGCCTTGCTCGATGAACTGCGGCACGAGAAGGAGACGAGCTGGTGACGTCCGTCCATGACGGCGTCGCCGGAGCCGGCATCGGCCCACGCGATGACGCGACCCAGGCGGCGAGCCGTTCGGGGGTCGTGATCCGCGAACTGGAAGACATGGGGTCGCTCGCCGCTGTGCAACGGCTCTACGAACTCGTCTGGCGCACCGGCCCAGCCGGCACGCCGGTGACGGCTGATCTCTTGCGAGCTCTGGCGATCTCGGGCAATCCCGTGTTCGGCGCCTATGAGGGCGATGAACTGCTCGGCGCGTGTTTCGGCTTCTGTTCACCGCCCGGCACGCACAACTTCCACAGTCACATCGCCGGGGTCCCGCAAAGCGCGCAGGGTCGCAGCATCGGGCTAGCGCTCAAGCTGCACCAGCGCGCGTGGGCGCTTGAACAGCGAATGACGACGATGACGTGGACGTTCGACCCGGCGATCCGACGCAACGCCCACTTCAACCTGTCGAAGCTCGGCGCAGAGCCCGTCCAGTACTTCTCCGATCTCTACGGGGCGATGGACGACGACGTCAATCGCGATGATGCGAGTGACCGCCTGCTCGTTCGCTGGCAGTTGGACAGGCCTCTCCCTTCTCGGGATGCTGCGCCGCATGGCCGGCTTTCGAGTGCGGAGCCAGTTCGCATCCGCGTGCCCGCCGACATCGAGTCGATGCGTCTCGAGGACCCCGTGCGCGCCGCCCGATGGCGTCTCGAGTTGCGCCGCGAGCTGGGTGGACGCATGAAGGTCGGAGCCCGGGTTGTGGGATTCGACCGCGAGGGACACTATCTGGTCGAAGCCGCAGGATCTCATGCAGATGCACCTTCGCCACCCGGTCGCTGATCTTGACCCCTTCAGAACCCACAGAGCAGGAGATCGCATGAAACTCACCGGGATCGAGACCCGCATCGTCGAGATGCCACTCGTGACGCCCTTCCGCACCTCATTCGGCACCGAAACCGTCCGGCAGGTGCTGGTCGTGCGTGCCGTCACTGAGGATGCCGAGGGCTGGGGCGAGTGCGGAGCGAGCGAGTCTCCGCTGTACTCCTCCGAATACACGGGCGGTGCGGCCGACGTGCTCGAAGATTTCTTCATCCCCGAGATCCGGACCGCTCAGAGACAGCTCGGAGACGACTTCGACGCGCACCGGATCGCGCCGGTGCTCGCCGGGTTCAAGGGGCATCGTCTGGCGAAATCGTCGTTGGAGACTGCGGTCCTGGATGCTCAACTGCGCGCGCAGGGCGTCTCGTTCGCTGCAGCGCTCGGCGCGGTGCGCGACTCCGTGCCGTGCGGAGTCTCGCTCGGAATCACCGATACCATCGATCAGCTGTTGGACACCGTGGCTGCTTCGCTTGAGGCGGGATACCTGCGCATCAAGCTGAAGATCGAACCTGGATGGGACGTCGAGCCCGTGCGTGCGGTGCGGGAACGGTTCGGCGACATCGATCTGCAAGTCGACGCGAACGCGGCGTACCGCCGCAGTGACTTCCGTCTGCTCGCGCGGCTCGACGCGTTCGATCTGACGCTGTTCGAGCAGCCACTGCCCTCCGACGATCTGCTGGGACACGCAGCCCTCGCCCGCGTCATCTCGACGCCCATCTGTCTCGACGAATCGATAACATCCTCCCGGGCGGCTGCCGCCGCCATCGAGCTCGGCGCCTGCAGCATCGTGAACATCAAACCCGGCCGTGTGGGCGGCTATCTCGAGGCGCGACGGATACACGATCTGTGTGCCGCCCACGATGTGCCGGTCTGGTGCGGGGGCATGTTGGAAACCGGGATCGGTCGTGCTGCGAACGTGGCCCTCGCCGCGCTTCCCGGGTTCACCCTGCCCGGCGACACATCCGCTTCGGAGCGCTACTTCGCAACCGACCTCACCGAGCCGTTCCGGCTGGAGAATGGAAGGATCTCGGTACCGAAGGGACCAGGACTCGGCGTGACACCGCTTCCTGAGGTTCTGGAGCGCTTCACTGTGCACCGCGAGTGGTATTCCGTGTCCGGCTGACGAGTCCTGCTAGCCTGCTGGCGCCGCCCATACTCCAAGGAGGAGTGATGACAGAGGAACCTTCGCTCCGTCCGGGGACGACGATCGGTCGCATCCTGGCCGAGTTCGGCCCGGCTCATCTTCAGGCCGTCTGCGGCCCGCTCGATCTCACCCGTCGGGTCGAGTCCATCCTCATCCAAGACCCGGAGGACGAACTCGAAGCTCGAGAGAACGCGCTGGTTCTCGGGATCGGTCTTCGCACCGGCGCCGCCATGCAGACGATCATCGACGGCCTGGCCGCGCACGGTTCCACCGGTCTCGTCGTGCGCGGCCCGTTCGAGGCGACCCCCGCGGTGCGCACCCAGGCGGAGAAGGCAGGAGTCGACGTGCTCTCGCTCTCGCCGGGAGCGTCGTGGGGGCATCTCGCCGCGATGCTGAGAACACTGATGACGCCGCGGGACGTCGACGGCTCGCGCGGAGAGACTTTCGGTGGAATCATCGCAGGCGACCTGTTCGCGGTCGCGAATTCGGTCGCGGCGCTCCTCAAGGCTTCCGTGACCATCGAGGATCGCCATTCGAGACTTCTGGCGTTCTCCAGTGTGCGAGAAGGCGCGGACGCCTCGCGTGTCCAGACGATCCTGGGCCGTCAGGTGCCCGCCCAGTACACCCGCTACCTCGAAGAGGCCGGCGTGTTCCAGGCCATCTATCGCGCCAGCGGATCCGTGACCGTGGCTCCGCTGCCCGAGGAGGCCGGCGCACCTCCGGAGGAGGGAGGCCGAGTGGCCATCGCCGTCCGCGCGGGTGATGAGATCCTCGGTACGATCTGGGTCGCTTCCGAACGCCTGAGCGTCGAGCAGGAGCAGATCCTGCTCGAATCCTCCCGCCTCGCAGCCATGCATCTCGTATGGCAGCGCACCGATGCTGATGTCGAACGTCGGAGGAGCGCCGAGATCGTGGCATCCGTGCTCCGCGGTCCGTCTGGGAGCGAGGAGGCAGCCCGCAGGCTCGGACTGCGCGACGAGTCGTCGGTCGTTCTCGCGTTGACACTCAGCGTTCCCGGGAGCGGTCACCTCACCTATGCCGATATCGCGACCGAACGCCGCAAGCTCGCCGATGCGTTCGCCACCCACTTGTCGTTCGCGCACCCGAGGGCGGCGTCCGGCCTCATCGAGGACGTGACGTACGGGATCGTGCCGGTTGCGGCGGCCGACTCCGGCTCGATTGCCGTCCGGCTCGCCGAGGACTTCCTCGATCGCGTCCACTCACCGCTTCAGGCTCTCATCGGCATCGGACGCGTCACCTCGGGGCTTGGTGATCTACCGCGCTCACGCTCCCAGGCGGACCGAGCGTTGAAGGTGCTCGAGTCGTCGACACTTGATCGCCGAGTTGCTCGCTTCGACGACGTGTACGCCGAGGCGCTCCTGCTCGAACTGCCCGCAGATGCGACCGAACTCCCTTCAGGTCCGATCGCCCGGCTGGCCGCGTACGACCGCGAGCATCAAAGCTCGCTCGTCGACACCCTCCGCGCCTGGCTCGATGCGTTCGGCGACATCGCCCAGGCGGCCGCTGCGACGTTCGTGCACGGGAACACCTTCCGGTACCGTCTACGACGCGTCACCGAGGTCGGCGGGATCGACCTCGACGATCCTCGGGAGCGGTTCTCAGCGATGCTTCAGATGCAGATCATCGCGCTCGCCGGCGGACAGGCGCCCTCGGAACACGTTCACAACCTCACCGGAAACCAGGGCTAGAGCAACCGACTGGCCATCCGGTTGCGCAGTCGCGGCGGGCCGGTCACCGATCTGGAGAATCCGGCCCGGGTGGCAGCAGCAGTGCGACGACCTGGTCCGCCGATGGACCCGGCATCGACTCCGGCGACAGGAGACGCATGATCAGGGTCCCTGTGACGGCAGTCGCCAACGCGTCGAGGGATCCGCCGGATGTTCGCAGTTCTGCGTGTGACGCAGTCGCAAGCCGCCGCACAAGCGCGGACAGGACTCCGAGTTGAGCGTTGAGCGCCTCTGCAACGGAAGGATTCTCGGCAGCGGCGCCGACGAGTGCACGGAAGACGTCCCGGTTGGTGCGATCGTCGATGAGATCCATCGCCTCGCCGAGCCAGCGGGTGAGATCAGCACGGACGTCGCCGGTGTCCGGTGGCTCATATGCCGGTGAAGGCAGCAGGTTCTCGACCAGGCAGTCGGCGATCAAGGCTCCCTTCGAGCCCCACCATCGGTAGATCGTATGCTTGCCGACGCCTGCCCTTGCGGCTATGCCCTCGATCGAAAGGGAGTCGTATCCCTTGTCGGTGAGCTCGTCGACAGTGGCGGTCAAGATCGCGACGCGCGCCTGCTCGCTTCGTTTCCTGCCTCGTTTTCCATCCACACATCGACCTTAGCGAGCTTCGATGCCGTCTAGATTTAATTCGACACGGACCGTGCCATAATTGATGCAGCAAGCACCCCTCAATCAGGAAGAGCACGATGGACATCTCGGACATCAATCCCCGACTGCGTGCAGCAACGAAGAAGGCTCCGCGCATCAACTTCGAAAACGCTTTGACCCGCTGGATCATTGCCAAGGCCGCGGGGCTCGCACCCGGCAAGCGAATGGAGGGTGTCGAGCGGCGAATCGTCGTTCACGAGGGTGTCAGACTGCGCGTCTACATTCCCGCACATGCATCCGGTGCGGCATTGCTCTGGGTTCACGGAGGCGGTCTGGTGGTCGGAAGCGCGGCCCTCGACGACATCATGTGCAGCGAGACAGCTGCACAGACCGGGGCCGTCGTCGTCTCCGTCGGTTACCGCCTGGCCCCCGCGCATCGCTTCCCCGCGGCGATCGACGATTGCTACACCGGGTGGCGATGGCTCCAGCAGAACCTGAGCGCTCTTGGCATCGATCCGAATCGAGTCGCGATCGGCGGCCAGAGCGCCGGCGGAGGACTCGCTGCCAATCTCGTGCACCGCGCACATGACGCGGGAGATCCGATCGCCGCGCAATGGCTGTTCTGCCCCATGCTCGACGACCGCACGGCCGCTGACCGTTCGCTCGACGCAGTCGACCACTTCGTCTGGAACAACCGCTCCAACCTGGTCGGCTGGTCGTCGTACCTCGGGAGCGCGATGGGCGGCGACGAGTTGCCCCCCTATGCGGCAGCGTCGCGCCGCGGCGATCTGTCCGGCCTGCCTACGACGTGGATCTACACCTCCGACATCGAGCTCTTCCGCGACGAGGATCTCGAGTATGCGCGACGACTGACCGATGCCGGAGTCGATGTCACCCTCGAGATCGTCAACGGTGCACCACACGGTTTCGAAGCATGGGCGCCCAAAGAGGCGATGGCCAGAGACCTATTGGACGGCGCGCGCACGTGGCTTGCCACTCAGTTGTCGCACTGACAACCGTGCACCAGATCGATCCGCGGCTTCAACACGGCAAGCAACTCGCACAGTTCCGAAACCGAGGCGCCGCCACGACGACCCACATCCCGTGGGCTCATCGAAGCTCCCCGACGGCCGCGGCGATCGCGGCGATCGCCAGGGTGATCGTCGTCAGGTCCGTCGCGAACGAGATCCGGAAGAACGGGGACTGGCCGTACGCCGACCCCTGGATCACTGCCACTCCGGACTCCTCGAGCAAGTGGAGCGTGACATCCTGATCGGTCTCCAAGATGCGGCCATCCGCGGTGGTCCTGCCGATCAGTCCTGAGCAGTCGACGTAGAGGTAGAAGGCGCCGTCGGGCACGAGCGGGGTCAGTCCGTCGATGGCGCTGAGACCCGCAACTGCGACATCCCGTCGCTCCGCGTACGCGGGGACGGATACCGCGATGAAGTCCTGCGGCCCCTCGAGCGCGGCCACCGCCGCAGCCTGGCTGATCGAAGATGGACAGGACGACGTCTGCGACTGCAGCGTGTTGATGGCGCCGACCAGCGTCGGATCCCCCGCCGCATAGCCGAGTCGCCAGCCCGTCATCGCGTACGACTTCGAGACGCCAGAGACGACCAGCACACGATGCCGGAGATCGGGGGCGACGGCCACGAGGCTCGGTGCCGGCGAGCCGGTGAAGGATATCTCGCTGTAGATCTCGTCGGAGAGCACAGAGACCGACGGATGCCGACGCAGCACCTCCGCCAGAGCCGCGAGCTCGTCCTGGGTGTAGATCGCCCCGCTGGGGTTGCCGGGGCTGTTCAGAATTAGCCACGTCGTGCGCTCGCTGATCGCGGACTCGAGATCCTCCGGGCGGAGCTTGTACCCGGCCACATTCTTGGTCGGGACGATGATCGGAGTACCGCCGTTCGCCCGTACCATGTCCGGGTACGAGACCCAGTACGGCGCGGGGATGAGCACCTCGTCGCCGGCATCCACCGACGCCATCAGCGCCAGGAAGATGACCTGTTTGCCACCGCCGCCGACGGCGATCTCGGCGTCCGAGTATTCGATGTCATGCGTCCGCAGCAGCGATCCCCTGATCGCCTGGCGAAGGCGCGGCGTGCCGTTCACCGGTGTGTACTTCGTCTCGCCGGCCTGGATCGCGGCGATCGCCGCCTGCTTGATGTGCTCCGGGGTGTCGAAGTCCGGCTCTCCGACAGTGAGGTCGAGGATGCGCCGCCCTTCGGCCTTCAGCTCGCGCACGCGCGCCGCCGCAGCAGTGCTGGGCGACGGCTTGATGCGGCCGAGCCGGCTCGCGGCACGGAAGGAGGACTCGAGCACGTCGGTCATGACGCGTCCTCGATGTCGGAGGTGAGCCCCTTCGACTTGAGCACCTCGGTGAGGTTGCACAGCTCGATCGTGGTGCCGCCGGCCCGGTACTTCTCGATCAGCTCGGCCTCGTGGGCGTCCCGTGCGGCCGACAGCTCCGCCGCCGCGCGTACCTCTTCGCGGCGGACGACGACGACGCCGTCGGCGTCGCCTTTGACGATGTCGCCGGGGCGGATGTACTCACCGCCGAAGACCACGGGCTGGTTCAGCGCCCCCAGGGTCTCCTTCACGGTGCCCTTGATCGACACACTTCCGGAGAACACCGGGAGTCCGAGCTCGCGCAGCTCCTGCGTGTCGCGGACGCCGGAATCTGTGACGAGGGCGGCGATGCCCTTCGTCTTGCAGGCGTTGCCGAGCACGTCGCCGAACAGGCCGGCCTCCGTGAACCCGCCGGCCGCGACGATGAGGACGTCGCCCGGCTGGGCGTAGTGGATGGCGACCTGCAGCATGAGGTTGTCGCGCGGGGCGCATACGACGGTGAAGGCCGAGCCGATGAACGAGGTGTCGCGATCGATGGGCTTGATGTTCGACGAGAGCGCACCCCGTCGGCCCTGCGCCTCGTGGATGGTGGCGGCGCTGAACGCGCCGAGCCGGGCGATGTGCTCCACGGCGGCTCGCTCGATCTTCGTGGTGACGTGAATCATGGTGAGTGTCCTTACTCTGCGTCCTGACGGCGGTCGAAGGTGAGACCGCCGGGCACCTGGAACGTGGGCATGAGCTCGATGAGCCCGACGTTGACATGCGTCGGCGCGTCCACGGCGAACTCGATCGCCGAGACGATGTCGGCGACGGTGAGCGACTCGAAGCCCTCGTAGTACGTGGTCCAGGCCTCAGCATCCGTCTCGGGGGTACCGCCGAGGTTTCGGGAGAAGATCTCGGTCTCGATCCGGCCGGGGCTGAGCTCCGTGACCCGGACTCGCTTGCCGAGCGCGTCGTTGCGCAGCTGTCGGGAGAGCTGATGGATCGCGGCCTTCGTCGCGTGATAAGCGGTGTGGCCGAAGAAGTTGTAGTGCCCGGCGATCGAGGAGATGTTGAGGACGTGCCCGCGGTCGCGCTCCACCATGCCCGGGTAGACGAGCCGCAGGATCTGCATCACTGCCGTGAGGTTCACCTCGATGAGGTCGTCGAGGTCCTCAGCCGACGAGTTCAGGATGTTGCCGGGACGGCTGACACCCGCGCTGTTGAGGACGATGTCCGCCTCGATGCCTTCGAGCTCGCGGGTGAGCGCTGCCGTGTCGCGCACGTCGAGCGCGTGGGCGATGACGCCCTTCTCCGCGAGGGCCGCAAGTCGCGATTCGTCGCGGGCGACGGCGTGCACGGTGAGCCCCTTCGCAAGGAAGAGGTCGACCGCGCCGCGGCCGATGCCGCTGGTCGCGCCGGTGACGACGGCGACGCGGTAGTCGGAGAAAGTCATGAGAGGGTCCTTCCGGTGGTTGCGCTTGAGAGAGCGTCCAGTGCCGTGAACACGGACTGGACGCGAAGACGGAGAGTTTCCAGGGCGACCCGGTCAGCGCGTGCGCGCCCGGCTGCCGCCGAGGACGAGACCCGCTGGAAGCGAATCCTCTGACCAGGGCGCACCTGGGCGAGGACGTCCAGGGATCCGGAGGTCGCGACGGCGAGCACGGGGTAGCCGGCAGTGACGCCCCGACCGCGGTGCAGGACGAGGAGTTCGTCGCCCGGGGGCACCTCGACGGCACCCACGGGCACGCCTCGGGAGAGCATCTCTCCCTGCGCACGGCGCTCCGGAAGCGGACCGGTCATCCGCAGTCCGATGTGGTTGCTGTTCGGGGTCACGAGGTAGGGCTGTTCGAAGAGCCGGCCCGCGGTGTCTGCGAAGTCCGCGAGGTCGGGGCCGTCCGTCACGTCGACGACGAATCCGGACGACGATCGCGGCACGTCCAGGGAGTACAGCTCGGCGGTGAAGTGGTCGTTGAAGATCGGGTCCGTCGAGCACCGCACCGGGATCGATGCGCCGCCGACGATGCGACCGCCGAAACCGAGGACGGAGTCCGGAGCGCAGCTGCCGAGGAGCATGGGCACGTCGAACGCCCCCCGGACGGCGAGATACACACGCAGTCCTCCCTGAATGTGCCGCAGTGCGACGGTCTCGCGGGCGCGCACGGACACCGGCTGGTTCGAGGGGCGACCGACGCCATCCACGCTCAGGTGAGCGTCCGCGCCGGCGACAGCGAGGAGGATATCGACGTCGGGCACGAACTCGACGTCGAGGGCCGTGATCTCCAGCAGAGGTGCCTCGTCTGGGTTGCCGACGAGGATGTTCGCGATGCGCGCGGACCGCTGGTCGAGCGCTCCGTTCACCGGGACCCCATACCGCGGCCCTCGGCGGCGTCCGAGATCCGTGACCTGGGTGGCACCGGCCTCGATGAAAGTGAGCATTCCGGCGGTCATCGTGCCACCATCCGGGTTCCGCGCAGCGACTCGTACTCGTCGCGGTCGATCGGCCGGAAGCGGATGAGGTCCCCCGGCTCGTACGGTACGAACGGCTCAGCGTCGAGGTCGAGCACCGTGAGGGGCGTCCTGCCGATCAGCGGCCAGCCTCCGGGCGCGGCGGCTGGCGTGATCGTCGCCTGGCGTCCGGCGACCGAAACCACACCCTGCGGGACGTGCGCGCGCGGACTCGCCAGGCGCGGCACGGGATGCGGGAACGGCGGACCGTCGAGCATCGGGGATCCACCGGGAGCGCCGAGGCAGCGCACGACATAGGTCGGCTCGCCGTGGAGGTGGACGATCTCCTCGACGCTCAGCCCCTGTACGTCGGCGACGCGCCGCAGGTCTAGCCCTCCGTCAAGGTCATAGAGCACGGGTACGTCGAACGTGCGAGGCGACTCGGTGAGAGGCCTGTCGACGTCGAGCCCCTCGACCACGTGCGCGAGGTAATCGCGGAGTGCATCGAGGGACACATCAGTGGGATCGATCTCGATCAGCGCCGCGTCATAGGTCGGGATGACGCAGACCACTCCGGGGACATGCGCCGCGTCCACGAACCGGGCGAGATGATGGACGAGCCGCCAGCCGGCTTCCCGGTCGGGGAGCATGCTCGCCACGCGCAGCGCAGAGTTCCCGCTGGGCGAGATGACGACGTGCGCGTCCAGCACGGCACTCACTCCAGCCAATCAGCGAGAGGAGCGATCACGACGCCGGCCGCTTCGAGACCATCGCGGATCTGCCGAGCGAGCGCCACCGCCCCGACGGTGTCGCCGTGCACGAGCACGGTATCGCAATCAACGGGGATCAGCACGCCGTTACGGCTCTCGATCACGCCGTCGACGACCATCCTCACGGTGCGGCACCGGATCTCCTCGCCGTCATGGATCACGGCGCCCGGCTCGCTGCGGCGCACCAGGGTGCCGTCGTCTTCGTAGGTCCTGTCGGCGATGCCCACGATGCCGACCCGGAGACCGGCGGCGCGCGCGGCATCGGCGAGCTTCCCGTCCTGCGCGAGGACGATGAGCTCGGGGTCGAGGCGCCTCGCGGCCGATGCGACGGCATCCGCGTAGTCCTCCCGGACGGCGACGAGGTTGCCCAGCCGGCCGTGCGGGGCGATGTGGGTGACCTTCGCCCCGTGGTAGGCGGCGATCGCGTGCAACGCGCCGAACTGGTACAGCACGTCGGTGCGGACCTCGTCGGCGGTCAGCCCCATGTCACGCCGTCCGAAGCCCTGCAGGTCGGGGAAGGAGGGGTGGGCACCGATGCCGACACCGCGCTGCACGCAGGCGAGGACGGTCTCGTCCATGATCTGCGGGTCGCCGGCATGGAAGCCGCAGGCGACGTTCGCCGAGGTGAGGATGTCCAGCAGTGCGGCATCGTCGCCCATCCGCCACGGGCCGAAGCCCTCGCCGAGATCGGCGACCAGATCGATCTTCCTGGTCATCGTGAAGCTTCTCTCCTCATCGCGATTCCACTGTCATGAACAACGCTAGAACGGCGGCATCCATCGATGCAGAATCGTGCCCAATTCATGCCAGATGCTTCGCCACTTCGTTGTTTTTTCAAGGAACCTCACCCTGTTGTCTGGCACATTCTGTGCCAAACACATCAGCATGCCGGGATCGCACTCTCCTGCATCGACCGGAGTGCCTCACCGACTCGATGATGTCGTCGTCCTCACGGCAGCATTCGATCCGGCCCGCGGTCGACGCCGGGCCCGGCGTCATGACCTCTTCCCGGGGATCTTCGGTAGCATCACGTTGCGGCAAGAACCTTGCCGCAACCGTTGCCGCAGGAGGAAGCTCTCATGGTCGTTCCCGCTCGCCGTGTGCAGCGCCGCGTCACGCTCACGGAGATCGCCGAAGCGTGCGGAGTGGCCCCTTCCACGGTGTCCCGCGCGTTCTCCAACCCAAATCGCGTGAGCCCCATCATGTACGAGCGCATCACCAGCAAAGCGCAGGAGATGGGCTACACATCGGCTCTCCTGCCCGCGGTCGACAACAGGATGGCCCGAGGGACGATCGCGCTTGTCCTCCCCAATCTCACCAACCCGTTCAACCTCGACGTGACCCGCGGCGCCCAAGCGCAGATCCGCGCGGCGAGTTACCTGCATCTCCTCGTGAGCACGGAGGAGTCCCTGCCGATGGAGGAGCAGTGGTTGCGGGAGATGGCACGGACGGTTGACGGCATCGTCGTCTCGTCGCCCCGGATCGACGACGAGACTCTGCGCTCCGTGGCCCAGATCGCCCCGACCGTGATGATCAACCGCGAGGCCCCCGGCCTGTCCGGCGTCGTGATCGACACTCCCGCCGGCCTCGGCCAGGCAGTGCACTACCTGAACTCGCTCGGGCACACGCACATCGCGTATGTCCGAGGTCCCCACGGATCCTGGACGGATCGGACCCGCTTCGATGTGATCACCACCGCCGCGAGCGAAAGGGACGTGGAAATCGTCGCCGTCGGCCGATATCAGCCGACACTCGCGAACGGTGCGGCGGCCGCTGACGCGGTGGTCCTCACGCGCGCGACAGCCTGCATCTTCTTCAACGACGTCCTCGCCATCGGCGCGCTGGATCGCTTCCATCAACTGGGCGTGTCCATTCCCGATGACCTCAGCGTCGTGGGCTGTGACGACATCTTCGGCGCGTCCTTCTCCCACCCGCCGCTCACCACGGTCACCTCTCCGGGTGAGAGCGCGGGCCGCGCCGCCGTCGATATGCTCATCGGCCGGTTCTCGATGCGAGATCGATCCGACCGCATCGACCACATCTCCGCGCACCTGACGGTGCGCTCGTCGACCGGACCGCGAAAGATGGGCTGACCCCGGGCCGCGACAGCGGCCCGGGGTCAGTCGACGGGAGTCCTATGCCGTCTTCGGAAGCACGATCGCGGCAGTGACTGCTTCCTTCTCGCGCTCGCTCTGCTGCAGGTCGTCGATCTCGTCGAGCGTGTAGTCACGGGTCTCCTTCGCGGTCAGCGCCGAGATCGTCGCGACGAGCATCAGGCCGATGGCGAGCGCAGCCGGGCCGACCCAGCCCTTGAGGTCCGCTCCAGCCAGCGCGGTCGAGGCCACGGGGCCGATCGCCCCAGCGATGGCGAAACCGATCTGCGTGCCCGCCGCGAGGCCAGAGACACGCACGCGGCTCGGGAACATCTCGGCGAAGAAAGCCGGCCATGCAGCGTTGGCCGTCGAGTAGAACAGGCCATTGCAGAGGATGCCCAGCACGAAGATCAGCGGCCAATTGCCCTGCGTGATCGCCCACAGGTATGGAGCGGTCGTGAGGCCCGCGCCGACCGCTCCGATGATGAACACAGTCCGGCGGCCGATCCTGTCCGCCAGTATTCCGGCGAGAGGCGTGTAGAAGATGGCCAGGAAGCTCGCGCACACCGGGACCCACAGCATCGTCGGCTTGTCCAGCTCGTATCCGACGGTCGCGAACGACACGGAGAATGCGGCGAACAAGTAGCTGACGCCGGCGATCATCGCACACGCGGCGATGCGGATGATGCTCCCCCAGTGGAACCGAGTGGCCTGCTTCAAGGGCGACAGCTGCACCTTGATGGCCTGCGTCTCGAGGAAGGCAGGCGGCTCCTCCAGCTTGCGGCGGATGACATAGGCGACGATCACCACGACGGCCGACAGCCAGAACGGGATGCGCCATGCCCAGCCCAGAAGGTCTTCCTGCGGGAGCGCGGCGAAGGGGATGAAGACGGCGGTCGCGAGCAGGCCGCCGGACGCGGAGCCGCTCGTCACGAAACTGGTCGTGAACCCTCTGCGGTTGTCCCGGGCGTGCTCGAGACTCATCGTGATCGCGCTCGCTTGCTCGCCCGATACCGAAAGGCCCTGGATGATGCGGATGACGATGAGCAGGATCGGGGCGAGAATGCCGATGTCCTCGTACGTGGGCAGGCAGCCGATCAAGAAGGTACAGGCGCCGATCCCGAACAGCGTGATCATCATCACGAACTTTCGGCCGAAGCGGTCGCCGAGCGGGCCGAGGATGAGCGCGCCGAGGGGTCGGACCACGAAGCCGATCGCAAACGTCGCCATGCTGAGCAGGACCTTGAGTCCTTCCGGCAACTCCGGTGGGAAGAAGATGACGTTGAAGACCAGCGCCGCCGCCGTGCCGTACACGGCGAAGTCGTAGTACTCCAGCGTGGTGCCGACCCAGGATGCGACCGCAGCCTTCACGGGCGTCTTGTGGTGAGTGGCGGTACTCGTCATTTCGCCTCCATTGGCGCGGTCTCGGGGAGGCTTGCCGATCGGGAGTTCCCCGGGCCTCGGTGCCGGTCGCGCTGATCTGGTTGTTCTGGGGAGACCGGTGCGGCTCACCTGATCGAACTTTAGGAACCGGTCTCTCAGCGCACCAAGAGTTGTGCCAGATTCGTGCCGTATAACCCCTGTTCTTCCCTGCGAAATCAGGAAGTAGATGAGTGTTCTCCGAGCCGCTGTGCCACGTTCTTGCCATCTTGCCGAATGCCCTCAGGCTCTCTTCTTGTGGACATCGCAATAGACCTCGGGCGCCGAACGGCCTGCGCGCGTGGGCGACTCGATCATCGCGGCGAGGAACGACGCTGCGCCGCCGAGCCGAGCCGAGCGGGGCTCGAGGGCAGTACTGGAAGCCCTCGGACCAGGTCGAGCACGGTCGGCAACAGCCCTGATTCCTCGGCTCGAAGAGTGGCTCTCGAGGTCACGGCCTCGCCGGTGCGCCGGTCGATTCCCGCCAGATGATGCGGTTGACCAAAGGCTCGGCCGCGGGGGCCTCTTCGCCGCGAACGGCCGCGATGAGTCGGCGCATCGCGTTGCGACCGAGCCCCTCGAGGTCGACATCCACGGTGGTCAGGGAAGGCAGCGCGAACTGCCCCAGCACGTGGTTATCCCAGCCCGTGATGCTCACGTCCGCGGGAACACGCCATCCGCGCTCGAAAGCGCCCCTGACCGCTCCGGCGGCGACGACGTCGTTCGCCGCGATGATCGCGGTGGGCCGATCCTTCTCATCGAGAGAGTGCATCGCCCGGATACCGGATTCGCCGCTCCAATCCCCGTCGTACACGCCGACCAAGTCGAGCCCGAGACGTCGCACCGTGTGCACGAAGGTCTCGGCGCGCGCTCGAGCGGAAGCGAAGTGCCGGGCCCCCCCGATGTGGAAGAAGCGGCGGTGACCCTGCTCGGCGAGGTGCGTCACCAGCTCGACGACGGGTGAAGCGTCGGCGAGCATGCCGACACCGCGCATGTCGTCGTCGAAGTCCTCGCTGATGACCACTGGCGCGTTCAGACCGGCGAGCTCCCCGGGACGAACCGAGACGGGCGCCAGCGAGAGCACACCCTCGACCTGACCGGAATCAGCCAGATCCAGCACACGCTGCTTGCGGGCATCAGCGCCGTTGACGCTCACGACCTCGATCGAGAAGCCGGCCTCCGCCGCGGCTGCGCTCGCACCTGCGACCATGCGCGCAGGGTCGTACGTCATCCGCGGCATCACCACAGCCAATCGCCCGGTGCGACGGGTGCGCATCGACCGTGCCACGAGGTTCGGCCGGTAGTTGAGCTGCTGCACCGCACGCTCGATGCTGTCTCGTGTGGCGGGCTTCAACCCGCCCTCGGCACGGAGGTAGCGGGAGACGGTCTGATGCGACACTCCTGCGAGCCGGGCGACCTCCATGATCGTCGGACGCTTGGCGTTCTGCGGCCGGATGTCAGTCATCAGTCGGTCCCCTTCGCGCGCGGATGCGAGCGCGCCGTGCCAGACAACCCTATCGTCGGCGGCGACGCCCGCCGGGTGTCATCGAAGATGACTCCCTCGCCGCCGAGCGTCGGGATCACCACCTGCATCAACCCCGTGTCCTCGTCGAAATGGAGGCGATCGATGACAGTCTCCCGATGCATGCCGTCCCCGCCCGGCCGCGCGAAGCGGTGATAGACAATGAACCAGTCATCGGTGCCCTCGACGTTGAGGATCGAACTGTGTCCCGTGCCGAAGATCCCGAGTTCCGGCCGCTGTTGCAGGATGACTCCTCGGTACGTCCACGGGCCACGGATGTCGTGGGCGGTGGCGTATCCGACGCGATACTCCTTCCATCGGGTGTCCCCGATGGAGTAGGTGAGGTGGTACAGTCCGCGGCGGTGGTTGAGGAACGCACCCTCGCTGAACAGCGCCAATCCCTCGGGCTTGGTGAGCGTCTGCGGGAGGATGCGCAGCGAGTTCTCGCTGAGCTCGGCGAGGATCGCGGAAGTGTTGCCCCAGAGCAGGTACCGGCGACCGGTCACCGGATCCGCGAATGTCGCCGGATCGATGGCATGGCCGACACGCACCTCCTCCGTGTTGGTCACGATCGGTTCGCGTTCGGCGAGGAACGGGCCGAGTGGGTCGTCGGCCACCGCGACGCCGATGGCGTGGTCGCCGAGCGCGGGGGCGAACCCGCAGAAGTAGAAGAAGTACTTCTCACCTCGCCGCATGATCGTGGGCGCCCAAGCCTTCCCCGAGGCCCACGGGACGTCTCCGTCCGGAGCGAGAATGAGGATCGGATCGGCGGTGCGAGACCACTCGCGGAGGTCATCCGACCACCACGCGTAGTACTCTGTCGCCCCCCATTCCGGAACGCCGTCGGTGGTCGCGTAGATGTAGAAGCGCCCATCGAACTCTGCGATGTTCGGGTCTGCCCAGAGCCCGGGAAGCGCTGGCCTCTCGTCGAGCGGGCTCACTTGAGTCCGCTCGTGGCGATTCCCCTGATGAGGAATCGCTGCCCGAAGAGGAACACCAGGAATACGGGGACCAGGGTGATGACCGACATCGCGAAGAGGGAGCCCCAGGATGCGCCGCTTGTCGCGTCGACATAGTTGCGCAGCGCGACCGGAGCGGTGAGCATCTCGGGACGCGTGAGGTAGACGAGCTGGGAGAAGAAGTCGTTCCAGGTCCAGATGAAGGTGAAGATCGCTGTGGTGGCGAGCGCCGGGACGGACAGCGGCAGCAGGATCCGGAAGTAGATGCGCCAGTACCCCGCGCCGTCGATCTTCGCCGCCTCGTCGATCTCGCGCGGAAGTCCACGGAAGAACTGCACCATGAGGAAGATGAAGAACGCGTCCGTCGCCAGGAACTTCGGCACGATCAGGGGGAGGAACGTGTTCACCCACTCGAGGTTGGCGAAGATCACGTACTGCGGAATCAGGACGACCTGAGCCGGCAGCATCAGTGTGAGAAGCATCACACCGAACGCGAGCTTTCGTCCCCGGAACTCGAGACGAGCGAACGCATAGGCCGCCATCGAGCAGGTGAGCAGGTTTCCGATGAGGCTTCCCAGGACGATGATCGCCGAGTTCAGCAGGTAGAGGCTGAACGGGTGCGAGAGCGCATTCCATCCGTCGGCATAGTGCGAGAAGTCGAACTCGGCTGGGAGCAGCGAGGGGTCACGGAAGATGAGGGCGTCCGGCTTGAATGAGCTGGACAGCATCCACAGCAGCGGATAGATCATCACCAGGCCGACGAGGATGAGTGACACATGTTTGATGACCGCCCGGATGTGATCGGGCCTCCGGCTTCGGCGAGCGACACGCGCCTCGCGGTCTCTCCCGCGTTTCGGCGGGGTCACGATCTCTTCGAGCAGATCAACGGTCACCGTAATGCACCCATCGCTTGGAGAAGTAGAAGTTGATCGCCGTGAAGATCGCGATGATCACCAGGAGCAGCCACGCCATCGCCGATGCGTAGCCCATGTTGAGCCGCCCTCCGAATGCCTGGTCGTACAGGTAGAGCGAGTAGAAGAGCGTCGAATCCGACGGGCCGCCCGTGCCGCCGCTGACCACGAAGGCCTGCGTGAAGGTCTGGAAGGAGTTGATGATGCCGAGCACGAGGTTGAAGAAGATGATCGGTGTGAGCAGCGGCACCGTGATGTGCCGGAACTGCTTCCACCCGGTCGCGCCATCGATCGCCGCGGCCTCGTAGTACTCCTCGGGGATCTGCCGGAGGCCGGCGAGGAAGATCACCATGGAGGCT
This sequence comes from Microbacterium sp. LWH12-1.2, assembly GCF_040675825.1. NCBI lineage: Bacteria > Bacillati > Actinomycetota > Actinomycetes > Micrococcales > Microbacteriaceae > Microbacterium > Microbacterium sp. LWH12-1.2. Next base: position 3,572,564 of record NZ_JBEGIJ010000001.1, on the reverse strand, counting down.
CCGAAGGTCCACACGTGCAGCACGATGATGGTCATCAGTGCGGTGTCGGGGTTCGACACCCAGCCTGGCCCTTCGATGCCGAACAATGACAGGAACTGGTTCACCAGCCCGTCCTTGCCGAACACCTGGCGCCACAGCACACCGACGGCCACTGACCCGCCGAGGAGCGACGGCAGGTAATACACCGAACGATAGAACGGAAGTCCGCGGACGCCCTTGTTGAGGAACAGCGCGAGTGCCAGGGCAACTACCAGCAGAAGCGGCACCCCGATCAGGACGTACGTGAACGTCACGCCGAGTGCCGTGTGCAGGCGGGTGTCGGTCAGCATCTGGATGTAGTTGTCCAGGCCGAGCCATTCGGGGGCTCTGAGCAGGTTGTAATCGGTGAATGAGAAGTAGAGCGACGCTGCCATCGGACCGACCGTGATGGCCAGTATCCCGACGACCCACGGGGCGAGGAAGCTCCAGGCCGCGCGCTCTTCGGCCCGCTTCATCCGGGATCGTGGTGGAGGGGTCTTCGTGCCGCGGTCGGGTTTCGTGCGCGCAGAGATAGTCATGCGGATCCCTCCTTCGAGATCGGCGGGCAGGTGAGCACCGCGGCGGCCCGTGCGTCGAGGGTGATGGTCGACGCCGGTTCGACGGTGCGGCCGGTGAGCAGATCGAGTCCACCGATCTCGATCAGGACCGTCTGCGGCTCCGCCGTGTGATTGAGGAAGAAGAGGAACGATGAGTCGCTGCTTCGGCGCTCGACGACCTCCACGCCCCTGGGCGCAGGATGCGGTGCCCGAGCGCCCGCTGTGGCCACGAACTCACCGATCACCCGGTCGAGCAACGCCGGGGCGAGATCGGTTCCGAGGTACACGACCCGGCCCTGACCCGACCGATGATCCAGGACCGCAGGACTGCCGGCGAGGTCACCGTCCGAGAATTCCAGCAGCACGTCGGCTGCCTCGACCACGATCTCGTCCTGCCACCGATGCGCATATTCCGTGGAGGCATCGAGTCCTGCACCTCCCGGCACCCGGAGGGCGGCACGTTCGGAATCGGGGCGAGCAGCGAAATCGATCACTCGAGCGCCGATCAGTTCACGCAGTCCTGGAGCGTACCCGGGAAGATTGACGCGATCGTACTCGTCGACGATGCCGGAGAAGCTCCCGATCAGCACGTGACCGCCGCCGACGACGAATGCGTCGAGGTGCGCTCGCCGATCCTCCGAGAGGAGATATTGGTTCGGCACGATGATCGCTCGGTAATCCGAGAGGTCGTCCGCCCAGCCGATCACGTCGACGCCGATGTTCCGCGACCAGAGTGCCGCGTGCCACGTGCGTACGAGCGCTCTGTAATCGACATCGTTGCGCGGGTGTGCTGCGCCTTCCACCGCCCACCAGTTCTCCCAGTCCCAGACGATCGCGACCTCGGCGTCGACGGTGGAGCCGGCGACATCGTGCAGCAGTTCCAGTTCCGCCCCGAGCGCCTCGATCTCCCGCCAAGTCCGGGATTCCGTGCCGCCGTGCGGAACCATCGCCGAGTGGAACTTCTCGTGCCCGAAGCGCGATGCGCGCCACTGGAAGAACATGACCGCGTCCGCGGCATGCGCGACGGCCTGCAGCGATCCGATCCGCATCTGCCCCGGGCGCTTCGCCACGTTCACCCTCCACTGCGCGACACCGCTCGGAGCCTGCTCCATCAGCATCCATGGCTGGCCCGCGCCGAGCGACCGCATCAGGTCGAACTGCAGGGCGGCCGAGACATGAGAGGAGGGCTCTCCAGGGTCCGGATAGGAGTCGAACGCGACGACGTCCCACGCGTCCGTCCACGTCCGATAGTCGCCCAGCGGGTAGTTCTGCAGGAGGTTCGTCGTGGTCGGGATCTGCGGAGTGACCGCCTGGAGCAGGGCGCGCTCTTCGCGCACCAGATCGCTCTGCACATCCGAGACGAATCGTGAGAAGTCGAGCTCCCGAGCTGGATTCACGCTGCCGCGTACAGGTTGGGGCAGGTGCACCTCCGCCCATGCGCTGTACCGCTGGCTCCAGAACACGGTTCCCCATGCGTCGTTGAGAGCGTCGAGTGAGCCGTATCGCGTCTGCAACCAGCGCACGAAGGCGGCGTCGCACAGGTCGCAGAAGCAGTGGGCGTGGTATTCGTTGCCGATGTGCCACATCGCGAGGGCCGGATGTGCCGCGTAGCGCTCCGCCAGGGCCCGGGCGATGCGCCGGCTCTTCTGGAGGTACACCTCGGATGACGGGCAGAAATGACCGCGACTTCCGATGGCCATGCGGGTGCCCGAACGGTCGACCAGCAGGGTCTCGGGATGGCTCTCCGCCAGCCATGGCGGAGGAGCTGCATTGGGTGTAGCCAGATTGACCGCGATCTTCGCCCCCGCGAGGAGATCCAGCACCTCGTCGAGCCACGCGAAGTCGTACTCTCCGTCACGGACCTCCAGAGCGGCCCAGGAGAACACCCCGACGCTGACCAGGCGCACTCGCGCTTGTCGCATCAGTTCGACGTCTTCGCGCCAGATCTCAGGCGACCACTGCTCAGGGTTGTAGTCGCCGCCGTAGATGATGCCGGGGAGGCGCCGGCGGAACATCGCGAGGGGCGTGATGTCCGCCGACGTCTCCGACGGCCGGATGGATCCGGATTCCATCACGAACCGTTTCACATCTCCGCGCGGAGTTCGGCGATGAACTGCTCCGCGGCCTCTTCCGGGGTCAACCGGTCGAAGAGCACATCTTGGTTGATCCGGGCGAAGGTCGGAGAGGCGATCGCGCCCGCGTCGACGTTCGCTCGCGGGAACGGTGTGGGTTCCTGCTCCTCGATGAGCTGCATGTATGCCGCGACCCGTTGCTCCGCTTCGGAGAGATCGGGGGTTATCGCCTCGAGCACGTCGCCGTTGGCGGGCACACCGCGGTCGAACTTGAACAGCTCGCCGACCGCTTCGGAGTTGGCGAGGAAGTCCACCAGCATCGCCGCTTCCTCCGGGTGCTCCGAGCCAGCGGACACACCGTAGAAGAGACCCGGCTTCGAGAATATGCCTGTGGACTCTGCACCTGCTTCGCCCGGGAAGAACAGCAGTCCCACCTCGTGACCGACGGTCTCCTCCAGCAGCGCCTGCTGCCCACTCAGACCGACCTGCATCGCACCGACTCCGGTGCCGATCGCCGACTGCTCCATGCTTCCTCCGGCGGATTGACGCTCGATCGCCGCTTCGACGGAGGGAACCCCGCCGCTGTCGCGGAGCTCGAGGAGCCACTCCCAGTAGGCCGCCGCCGTATCGACAGTGAACCCGACGTCGGTCGCGTCGTCGCTCCAGAAGTTCTCGCCGTGCTGTCGGAGCCACACGGTGAACGCCTGCTCGTCAAGCGGAATCGCGCTGCCTTCGATGCCGGGCGACGCCGCCGAGATCTCGGCGGACAACTCGATCCAGTCATCCCAGGTCCATGTCTCGCCGTCAGGGAACTCCACGCCAGCCGCCTCGAAGACGGTCGGGTCCGCCGAGACGCCGAACGCGGTGAGACCGGCGGGAACTCCGTAGATACCGCCATCCGACTCCACGAACGCCAGCGCCTGCTCGGTGAAACCGTCTAGGGGAAGCTGCTCCGACACCTCGGTCAGGTCCAGCAACTGCCCGTTGTCGATGTACGAGTACATGAAGGGATCGACGATCTGCAGCACATCGGGCAGGTCTCCCGATGCCGCGCCGGTGGAGAGCTTGTTCCAGTAATCGGCGTAGTTCGAGAACTCCGCCTGCACAGTGATGTTGGGATGCTCTTCCTCGAAGAGCGCGATGGCTTCCTGCGTCAGCGCATGACGCGCGTCTGCCCCCCACCAGTTGAAGCGGATCGTGACTTCCTCCGCTTCGCCCGTGGGCTCGCCTCCGCCCGCGCTGCAGCCCGTGACGACGATGGCGGCGACCGCTCCGAGAGCGAGGAATGGAATGCCGCTGCGGCGGCGATGACGATCAAGCATGATGCTCCTTTGCTCTTGCTGAGGTCTTGTGCGCCGTCGGTGGTGCACAAGATGCCGGAATGGGCGCTCAACCGACGAGTGAACGTTCACCATCTTTGGTTCTGCATAATATAGTGAACGTTCACCTTGATGTCAAACACCGTGATCCACCTAGGATCTGAGCCCGGAATACACACGACTCGGTCGGAGCCCGACGAGCTCCAGGAGGCGTTTGCCCGCCTCGCCGACCGGGGGCAAGGTTGTCTACGCCGCTCTTCGAACTGCCGCCCTCGGGATCGCCTGGCTTCTCCACCAGACGTCCGTCACCGCTCCCGTGGTCGGCCCGAGCCGCCCGGAGCATCTCTCCGACGCCCTGTCCGCACTCGACGTTCGACTCGATCACGAATCGCTGGCGACTCTCGATCGCATCTGGCCCGGGCCGAGCGGGCCGGCTCCTGAGTCGCACAGCTGGTAACCCGACCTCGTCGATCCCTGGTTGACATCGACAGCGAGGTGCCAGTACGGTCGGCAGATAAAGTGAACGATCACTCGATCGATTCATCGTGAGCGCAGGAGCTGAACCGTATGACCATCCCGAGAAAACTCCGTGTCGCCATCATCGGCACTGGCACCATCGCTCAAGCGCACGCCGAGGCCTTCGCCGACGTCGGCGACCGCGTCGAGCTGATCGCTGTGGCGGATGTCGATGCGGGTAGGGCTGCGCTCTTCGCCGCCGACCACGGAGTCGGCACCGCCTACTCCGACGCCACCGACCTGTTCACCTCGGAGCGTCTCGACATCGTGAGCGTCTGCACGCCGCCGCAGACGCACACCACCCTCGCGATCGCCGCCGTCGAGGCCGGAGTCATCCCCCTTGTGGAGAAGCCGACCGCGCTCAGCCTGCGCGAGATGGACAAGCTCGAGGACGCTCGCCGCTCGACCGGGCTGCCCATCCTCACCGTCTTCCAGCATCGTTTCGGTCCGGCTGCTCTGCGACTGCGAGATCTGGCACGTGGCGGCGTGCTGGGTCGCCCACTCGTGGCGTCCTGCGAAACGCTGTGGTACCGCCCCGACGAGTACTTCGCCGTGCCGTGGCGCGGGCGGTGGGACGTCGAGGGCGGCGGCCCGACCATGGGCCACGGCATCCACCAGTTCGATCTGCTCCTGGCCGTGCTCGGCGAGTGGGCGGATGTCAGCGCGATGGCTGCGCGGCAGCTGCGCCCGACCGACACCGAAGACGTCTCTGTCGCGGTCGTGCGTTTCGCCGACGGTGCGCTAGCCACCGTAATCAATTCCGTGGTCTCACCGCGCGAGACATCGCGTCTGCGGTTCGACTTTGAGTACGCCACCGTCGAAGTCGAGCATCTTTACGGCTACCGGCATGAGGACTGGACGTTCACGCCCGCGCCCGGCCACGAGCACCTGCTCGACCTGTGGAACGAGGGTGCGTCAGATCTGCTCAGCGGGCACACGCTGCAGATTACGGCGATCCTCGACGCATTGGACCGAGGACACACGCCGGAGGTCGATCTTCCGGATGCCCGTCGAACGATCGAGTTCGCTGCCGCGGTGTACGCCTCGTCCTTCCGCTCGTCTTCGATCTCTTTCGGCGAACTGATCGGAGACGATCCCTTCACAATGAGCATGGACGGTGGCGCCGTGCCCTGGGCCCCTCGGAAGGGAGTGTCGGTATGAGTGCTCTGCGGTGGCGATCGGTCGACGACGGACAGGTCAGTGTCGTACACGGTGATGTCGAGCTGCTGCGCTACACGTACGAGCCGACCACCGACCCGCTCGAGTCTCCGAAGCCGTACATCCATCCGTTGCGTACGCGATCCGGTCGGGTGGTCAGTCTGTTCCGCCCCCATGACCACGTCTGGCACAAAGGGATCGCCTGGTCACTTCCCGTTGTCGGCAACGAGAACTTTTGGGGCGGTCCGACGTATGTGCATGGACAGTTCTACGTCCAGCTGGAGAACAACGGCCAGCAGCGCCACCGATCGAGCACTGCGTCCGGCACTGACGGTGAGCCGACAGCTTTCTCGCACGACCTGGACTGGGTGACGCAGAACGGAGAGCGGCTGTTCACCGAGCGCCGGACGCTCTCCGCTTCGCTGGCGGGTACCGACGACTGGGTGCTCATCTTCGACACCACCATGCGCAACCTGAGCGGTCGCGATGTCACGATCGGCTCGCCGACGACGCGTGGGCGAGAGAATGCCGGCTACGGCGGGCTGTTCTGGCGTGGACCCCGCTCGTTCACCGGCGGCACCCTCGTCACGGCCCACGGCCTGGGCGGCGATGACCTTCGCGGATGGCGCGGCGAGTGGATGGCCTTCGCCGGTCGACACGACGAAGAGGATGGATCATCGCTCGTACTCATGCTCGACGACACGATGAACCCCCATCACCCACCGCAGTGGTTCGCGCGTTCCGAGGAGTTCGCGTGCCTCAATCCCGCACCGTTCTTCAGCGAAGAACTCACGGTCGCCGCCGATGAGGAAGTGCGGTTCCGCTACGGTGTCGGCTTCTCCGACGGGGAGGCCGCAAAGGCGCCCGCGCTCGCGGACGAGGTCAGGACCGCGTTGACGGCCGTCCCCCGATCGGCACGTCGATGACCACGACATTCCCCGGAGGCACGTCCGTCTCCTTCCTCGCCGTCTACGACGACAAGGCGCCGGACGGACTCCGCGGCGGCAGTCCGCATGTTCACCTCGCCTCCACAGAGTGTTACACGGTCACGGACGGACGAGGTCGACTGCAGACCATCGACCGACACGGATTCCGTGAGACGCTCCTCGAGCCCGGCTCCGTCGTGTGGTTTACCCCGGGCACTATCCATCGAGCCGTCAATGATCACGACCTGCGAGCAATCGTCATCATGAGCAACGCCGGCCTCCCCGAGGCGGGCGACGCCGTTCTCACTTTCCCCGAGGACATCGTCGCCTCTGAAACCGCCTATCGGTCAGCAGCCACGCTGCCAGAAGGAGACGACAGCACACGTCGCGCGGCCGCGGCCCGACGCCGCGACCTCGCCGTGGAGGGATTCCTCGCGCTCCGGAACGCCGTCGAGCGCCACGACCCCGGTCCGCTGGAGGCGTTCTACTCTGCGGCGGCGGCGCTCGTGCGCGATGAGGCGCAGGCGTGGGACGACGTCGTGCGCTCGAACGCGCTGGAGCAGTCGCACCGTGCGCTGGCACTGGTCGCCGCTGCCGCACAGGGCGACTCTGCCTTCCTCCACGAGGCAGAGTTGCGGCACGCACCGGCCACCGCGGATGCGGCACTCGGGATGTGCGGTCGACTCCGAAAGTTCGACACTGCGGCTACTCACCTCTTCTAGATCACTTCAGAGCACGCCCTTTTCGGAATCGCGGGGGATGCGTCGTTGAAGCGGCGCGCCTAGCCAATTGAAGCGCCAGCACGCAAGGGGACGTGAGACCAGATCGCGTGCGCTGCTTCAGGACGGGATGAAGATGGCGGGTCGCGAGCAGGCCTCTCGAGGCGGAGCCGCTCGTCGTGAAGCTCGTCGCGACGGGGAGCGACAGTGTGCCTCGAACCCGATGGGTCAGCGGCCCTCGACGAGTGAAGACTGGTCGGCGACGGCTGTCGGCGCCTCGGTTGCTCGCCTGGCCTCGCTGAGCCAATGATCTAGGCGCCTGCCCGCAGCGGACCTCGCCGGCGCCGCGCGCGAAAAGTGGGTCCGCGACGCCGGGACGATCCGACGGTGATTCTCTGACGGCGTTCATCGAGGCCGGAAAGTCGAACGGGCGGCGACCCTAGTCAAACGTCGACACACGCGTCAGCCCAGTTTTCACGGGAGCGGCAGCGTCGGTACGCGTCTTCCGAAACTCACCCTGAACAGCCGCGGAATTCCGCGGAAGAAGACGAGGAGCACCACCTTGAACAGGTGCAACCAGGTGGAGTCTTTGGCGGTACGCGCACGGTGCGCATGTATCCGCCGAGATCGGGGTAGATCCAGTCGCACCGCACGCAGAAATGCGTGTTGACCAGGTAAATATGGCGAAGATGAGGGGATTTGAGCCCCTGGGCCCCACAAGAGGTCCCCATGTTAGCGGGGCCATCTTGCACCCATCACAGGCGAAAACATGCACTTCTCGCACGCCTGCCGCACTCCACACACGCCATCATCCGTTGCGTCGGTTCGCGCTGAGTACGCGGCCGCGCGAATCGCGAACCCAGTCTCGTGACCTCCATGAGCCTCGGCCGAGGCAGGGGAGTCGCGAGGACTTCTCCTCGGACTGCCTACCCCCTCACCTGTCCAGGGCATTCGACAGAACTGAATTGCGGGATGGAATGGGGAGTCCGGGCGAGGGGACGTGTTTACGTGAGGTTCTTCTCGGTGTCGTTTGCTGTGAGTGTGGTTTCGAGGTGAGGTGGGCGGTCGCCGCGGGTCTTGATCAGGCTGGCTGTGGTGGCGACGACGATGGTCAGTGCGATGAAGAGGAGGGAGAACCAGATGGGGATCTCGGGGGCCCACTCGATGGCGTCGCCGTTGTTGATGAAGGGCAGTTCGTTCACATGCATGGCGTGCAGGACGAGCTTGACGCCGATGAAGGCGAGGATAACGGCCAGTCCCTGTGCGAGGTAGACGAGTCGCTCGAGCAGCCCGCCGATGAGGAAGTACAGCTGGCGCAGGCCCATGAGTGCGAACGCGTTGGCGGTGAACACGATGTAGGCCTGTTCGGTCAGCCCGTAGATCGCGGGTATCGAATCGACCGCGAAGATCAGATCGACGAACCCGATGGTGATGATCACCAGGAGCATGGGTGTCACGAAGCGCCGACCGTTCCTCACGACCGTCAGCCGGTCACGATCGTAGGTGTCGCTGACGGGAAGATGGCGGCGGACGAATCGCATGACCCTGCCGTCGGCGGGGTTGGAGTCGCTGTGCGCGAATGCCTGCCGGTAGGCGAGGAACAGCAGCAGTGCCCCGAAGAGGTAGAACACCCAGGAGAAGTTCTCGATCAGTGCGGCGCCGACGGCGATGAAGATGCCACGCAGGATCAGGGCGACGATGATGCCGATCATCAGCACCTTCTGCTGATAGATCTTCGGCACCGCGAATCCGGTCATAACGATGAGGAAGACGAAGAGGTTGTCGATCGACAGGGCCTTCTCGGTCAGATAGCCGGCGAAGTACTCGCCCCCATAGGTCCATCCCGACACCATGCCGATGCCGACGCCGAAAATCAGGGCGAGACCGATATAGAACGCGGACCAACGGGCCGATTCACCGATCGTCGGTTCGTGGGGTTTGCGGACGTGCGCGAAGAACTCGTAGACGAAGAAGGCGATCGTGACCGCAATCGTGACGCCCCATACGAGCGGGCTGATGTGCAAAAGAGGCTCCAAACCTGGCGCGAACGTCCACGTCCAAGGTCTTCTCCATCTCCTGATCGGAGACCGGTGGCCCGGAATGCGCCCTGCATCCGTAGTGACGAGCCGACCGTGTCGGAGTACTCCCCTTGAGGTTCAAGCCTAAGCGACCCGGTCCGAGCATCCCTGAGAACTCGCCGAATCCGAACCGCCTGCCATTTGCCACGGCTGTCGTCCCGCTCATACGGACGTAGGGCCTGGCCGCGCTTCATCGATATCGCCGTACCGACGTCGGTTTGCTCTGCGATCAGCTCACAGATGCGTCATCGAAGCCGTGCATCCTCTTGATCGTTGCGGCAGCGGCTGAGCAGAAGAATGACAGCACCGAGAGGGCTGCCGCGGGATCGGCCGTCGCCGTCGCCGTCGCCGTCGCCACGCCGCCGCCGCCGAAGACGGTTTCGATTGCGCAGCCCGGCGGCAGCACTCCAAGAATCCGGATACCGTCCTGCTCGATAGTCTCACTGAGCCGCTGGAAGCCGATGTCGACCTCGCCATCAGCGACGAGGCGTGCAACCGGTGTCCCCGGCCGTGCCTGGACGACCGCGCATCTCAGCGACCATGTTCCAGTTCTCGATCTAACGCAGCAGCGCAGCACCGCTCGGACCTGTCGAATAGCCGATGCTGCTGGCTGCGCCCTGGGATCCCGGTGCACCAGGTTGCGAAATGGCTAGGGCACAAGAACGCGGCGACTCTGTTGAGAATCTACGCTCACGTGCTGGGCGAAAGGCAGGAGATCGCCGCACTCCAGCATCTCGACGGTCTTCAGACGGTTCGCGCTGAGTACGCATCGCACGTTGAGGATCCGAATCTGAGAGCCGCGATGAGCGAGATCCAGCCGGACAAGAGCATGCTCTGATCAGGACTTTATATGGCGGAGACGAGGGGATTTGAACCCCTGGACCCCGTAAGAGGTCTCCACCTTAGCAGGGTGGTGCACTAGGCCGGACTATGCGACGTCTCCAGGCATCCGACCCGAAAGCACGGATGCACGTAGTAATCATAACTGCTCCCGCGGGCGGGCACGAACCGGCGCCCTTCCGCGGCTGGCCGCTACTCGCGGACGTTGCCGTTCGAGCAGGTCTGCTGTGCCGCGGAGTTGCCCTTGATGGAGTCCGGCAGCGCCACAACGGGCTGCGACGGATCCGGCGTCGTGGCGGGATCTGTCTCGCCAGGAGGCGGGTCCGTCACGACGACGCCGTCCCTGTCGGTGTTCACGTGGGTGATCTGCAACTGCGAATTGGCGTTGATCGCGTCCCACATGGCCGCCGCGGCCTCCTCGTCCGGGATGACCTTGTTGGGGTCGTCGTAGTCCGTGACGTTCGGGTACTGCAGGAAGACGATGTCCTGGAACGGCACATTCTTCACCGCGAGCGCGATCTGCACGATCTTCATCGGATCGGCGAGCGATTGACTCGGCTCGAGGTTCTTCACGCCGGTGGTCGCGAGCTTGAGCATCACCGGGATGTTGCCGAGCGTCTCGCCGCTGATCATCTTGCGCGCCAGGCTCGTCATGTACTGCTGCTGGTTGCCGATGCGACCGAGGTCGCTGCCGTCGCCGACGCCGTGGCGGGTGCGGAGGAACTGCAGCGCCTGGATCCCCTGGATCGTGTGGTTTCCGGCCGCCATGTCGAGGCCGGTGTGATCGTCCTGGATGGGGTTGGCGAGGCACACGTCGACGCCGCCGATCGCGTTGGTGATCTCGATCACGCCACCGAAGGTGACGGATGCCGCGAACTGGATCTCCTGGCCCGTGAGCGCGGAGATTGTCTTCACGACACAGTTGAGACCACCGTCGGTGTACGCCGTGTTCAGGGGCTGCTTGCTCATGCCGGAGCGGACGTCGCCGTCAGCATCCACGCACTCCGGGATCGGGATCATCAGGTCGCGCGGGAAGCTGACGGCCGTGATGCGGCGGGGTTCCTCGGAGACGTGGATCAGCAGGTTCACATCGTTGAGGGTGCCTTCCGAATCCGGCCCCGAGCAGCGCTCGCCGAAGTACTGCTTGTACGCCTCTTCACAGGTGTCGACGCCGGTCAGGAGCAGGTTGAAGCCGCCCTTGTACGCGCCGATGTCCGGCGGGAGCTCCTCCTGGCCCTCGAGCTCGACGGCGTTCGCCGTGACCGTGCTGGCGAGGTCGTAGAACACGTACGCCGCGACGCCGATGCCGCTGACGAGCACCACCGCCATCGCGATGCCGATGAGCTTGAGCAGCTGAGAGGCCGTGCTGGGCGTACGCAACTGACCATGCCGCGCGATGGTGCGACGGCGTCGGGTGTTCTCGCTCAATCGGGGACCTTTCGGCTCTGCATGCGGTGCGTTGGGGGCTTACACCGTGCTCAATTCTGCGGAGGGTAAGGGATTCGAACCCTTGAGACATCTCTGCCCACTGGTTTTCAAGACCAGCTCCATCGGCCGCTCGGACAACCCTCCCGATAGACGCATCTATCGACACGGCGTGAGTCTAGCCGAGTTCCATTCTCTCGCGCCGACCTGGGCGGGTCCTGGATGCGCATGTCTCAGCCGCTCGACTCCCGCACGACGAGTTGCGGCTGGAAGCGGACGAATCGGTCATGATCACCCGGCTCTTCGGATGTCTCCTTGAGGAGCAGGTCCACCGCGGTCCATCCCAGCATGCGTGCCGGCTGGCTCACCGAGGTGAGCGGGACGACCGTGGCGGCTGCGAAGTCGATGTCGTCGTAGCCGACCAGCGCGATGTCCTCCGGGACGCGGATGCCACCACCGAGAGCGAAGGCTTGAAGCAGTCCGACCGCGAGCAGATCGTTGGCGGCGAACACGGCGTCCGGGCGGTCCGCCGGCACGCGCGCGACGATGTCCTCCCCCGCTGCGCGTCCGTTCAGCACGGTCAGCCCTCCGCGCTCGATCACCTCGAGCGTCGCCCCGCCGACAGCATCCACGGCTGCGCGCGCGCCCTGAAGACGATGTGCGACCTGCGGGATCGACGTCGGCCCGGCGAGGAAGGCGATCCGCCGGCGCCCGCGGTCGAGCAGGTGCGCGACCGCGAGGCGCCCACCCTCGACATCGTCTACCGCGACCGACGCGAACTCCTGATCCGGGTCCTCACGGTCGACGAAGACCACGGGCACACCGGCCTCCTTCAGCGCGCGCAGTGCGGTCAGGTCGTCGGAGACGGGTGTGACCAGCAGACCGTTCACCCGCTGCTCGCGGAACAGCTCGAGATGAGCGGCCTGTCGCGTCGGGTTCTCGTCGCTGTTGCCGAGGAGGACGGTGAGTCCGGCTTCGGCCGCTCTGTCCTCGGCTCCGCGTGCCACCTCGGCGAAGAACGGGTTGCCGACATCGGGGACGACGAGGCCGATGCTGCGACTGCGGCCGGCCCGGAGCTGCCTGGCCGCATCGTTGCGGACGAACCCGAGCTCGCGGATGACCCGAAGCACCCGTTCCGCCGTGGCGGGCGCGACCCGATCGGGCTGGTTCAGCACGTTCGAGACGGTGCCGACCGACACGCCAGCGGTCGCCGCGACATCCTTGACGCTCACCGACATGGTCACCTCTGCCCTTCTCGCATCGCCGTCCAGTGTGGCACGCGGCTCAGCGTTTCCGTTCGCCGACCGCCACCACTGCGAACACGAGGCAGCCGACGCCCGGAACGATCAAGGGGAGCAACTGCCAGGTGACGACCGCGGTGAGCACGATCGCAGCCGCGAGATAGGCCGATCCCATGGCATCCGCTCCGATCCTGGCGGGCACGGCGCGAACCGCGGCGAGCCATCCGCTCGTCGGCGACCAGCCGGCGGCGGCCGTCAGGGTGGCGAGTGCGACGAAGAGCAGACCGAACACGCCGACCACGCCGACCACCGGACCGCCGGGCAGCACTCCCCCGCTCGCGAGCAGTACATCCCAGACCAGCAACGCGGTCGCTGCGACCGCGATCGCGCCGACACCCAGCCCGCCGAGAAGCGCCCGCTGCAGGTCCCGAAGGAAGAGCCCGATGCCGGACGCCTCCGCCCGCAGGTGACGACGCAGATGACGGATGCCGGCGGCAAGCGCGGCCGGCATCGTCACGATCGGCAACGAGCACGCGACCACCAGGATGCCGACCCACATGACCTCCGCGAACAGGGCGAATCGGTTCACCGCGCCCGGCCAGCGCAGCTGGCTGCCGTCGATCTCCGGCCGGCGGGTCCGCGCCCGCGGCATGCGCCGTGCCATCAGCCCTTCAACCCCTGCGTCGCGACGCCCTCGACGAGGAAGCGTTGGAAGATCATGAAGAATGCCAGCACGGGCAGCAGCGCCAGCACCGAGACCGCGATGGTCGCACCGAGATCCGAGGTCGAGGTCTGGTCGTTGAAGATCCGCAGCGCGAGCGGCACCGGCTGCTTGCTCGGTGAATTGAGGTACAGCAGCGGCCCGAGGAAGTCGTTCCAGCTCCAGATGAACGCGAAGATCGACGACGTGATCAGCGCGGGCTTGATGAGGGGCAACGTGATCGAGAAGAACACCCGCGGGTGACCTGCCCCGTCGATCCGCGCCGCCTCATCGAGCTCGCGCGGCAGACCGCGGATGAACTGCACCATGAGGAAGACGAAGAACGCCTCCGTCGCCAGGAACTTCCCGATCAGCAGCGGCACGAAGGTGTCGACCAGCCCCAGATTCCGGAACAGCATGTACTGCGGGATGATCAGCACGTGGAACGGCAGCAGCAACGTTCCGATCATCACCGTGAAGAACACCGCCCGACCCCGGAAGTCGATCCGGGCGAAGGCATAGGCGGCCATCGATGAGGAGATGACCACGCCGATCACCGATCCGACCGCGAGCAGCAGCGAGTTCAGGAAGAACTGCCACAGCGGCACGCCTCCCACACCGCCCAGCACGGTGAGGTAGTTGTCGAAGGTCGGGTTCTGCGGCAGCAGCCCCTGGTTGGCTCCGAACTCGGAGTGCGGCTTGAAGGACGCCGCGAACATCCAGATGAGCGGGTAGAGCACGATCGCGGCGAGGGCGATCGCGATGATCCCCCAGATGATGGCGATGGTCCGCGACCGCGTGCGAGACCGTCCGACCGGAGCAGCGCGGGCGATCCGGTTCTTGTCAACCGTGAGCAGGGTTCTCGTCTCACTCATCGCGAGTCACCTCCGTAGTGCACCCAGCTTCTCGAGGTGCGGAACATCAGGAACGCGATGATTCCGACGACGATGAGCAGCACCCAGGCCATCGCCGAGGCGTAACCGAGTTGCCCGTCGCGGAACGCGCGTGTGTACAGGTAGACCGTGTAGTAGTTCGTCGCCCCGGCAGGTCCCCCGGTACCCGAGCCGATGATGTACGCCGAGGCGAAGATCTGGAAGGCGTTGATCATCTCCAGCAGCAGGTTGAAGAAGATGACGGGGGACAGCATGGGCAGGGTGACGTTGAAGAACTTGCGCCAGGGGCCCGCGCCATCGACGGATGCCGCTTCGTACAGCTCGGCCGGCACCCCTTTGAGACCGGCCAGGAAGATGACCATGGGGGCGCCGAACTGCCAGACCGCGAGCAGGATCATCATCGGCAGCACGAGCGCCGGGATGCCGACCCATCCGCCCATCTCGATACCGAACAGGCTCAGCGTGCCGTCGACCGGACCATCCGTGGCGAACATCGCACGCCAGACAATCGCGATCGAGACGCTGGCGCCGATCAGCGACGGCGCATAGAAGGCCGACCGGAAGAAGCCGGAGCCGCGGGAGCGTGCGTTGAGCAGCATCGCGACGCCGAGCGCCGCGGCCAGTTTGATCGGTGTGCCGATGAGGACGTACCCGAGCGTGATCTGGACGGAGCCCCAGAACTTCTGGTCTCCCATCATCCGCTCGAAGTTCGCAAGTCCCGTCCATTGCGGCGAACTGAAGATGTCGTACGTCGTGAACGCCAGATACAGCGAGAACAACATCGGCCCGGCCGTGAGACCGATGAAGCCGAGCAGCCACGGCGAGAGGAAGACGTAACCGGCGACGGTATCCCGGCGGGAACCGCGCCGGGATACCGCCCCTCGGCCATCGACCGAGGGGCGGTCACCGGAATCGGCGACGCGTGAAGCACTCGGCGCGATCGCCGATTCGGTGGACATCGCAGTGATCCTTTCCGGGTCAGCCCGCGAGGATGACTTCGGCCTCATCGAAGAACTGGGTCACCGCGTCGTCGACGCTGATCGCCCCCAGACCGATCGACTTGCCGAGGTCCCAGAACGTCTGCTCGATCGAGCCGTATCCCTTCACCGGAACCGGAGGCGCGTCTCCGATGCGGTCGGCGACGGACTCGAGGTAGTCGGCGACCTGCTTGTCAGCGCCTTCGAGCTTCGCTCCGTCGAGCTTGCTCGAGGAAGCCGGGAATCCGAGTGTGGTGCCGAAGATCTCGCCGGACTCGGGCGAATTGACCAGGAAGTCGAGGAAGATCGCGGCGGCCTCCGGGTGCTCGGTGTTGGCCGAGACCGCGACCTGCAGTCCGGCCTGGCGGTAGAGGTCCTTGGCGTCGTCGTCGCTGGTCGGCGGTGCCACCATCGACAGCGCGGAGTCGCCCGTCTCGGCGAGATATCCGCCGAGGAAGTTCGACCAGCTCATCTCGCTCGCGGTCAGCTTGGCGCCGAGTCCCGAGGTCGGGGTGATCTCCTCGAGCCGGGACTGCGGAATGCCGACGCCGTCGCGCACCTGCGCGCCGGACTCCCAGAAGTCGCGCAACTGGTCCTCGTCGAAGCCGAGGGCGCCGTCGTCGGTGAACAGATTTCCGCCGTCCTGACGGAGCAGGAGCTCGAGGTTCTGGATGCGCTGCGTGTAGTCGGTGCCGCCGTAGACGCTGCCGGCGGAGGCCTCGGTGACGCTCGCCATCCATTCATCGTGGTCCTCGTATGAGGTGCCGCCTTCGTACGGCTCGACCCCGACCTGGCTGAGCAGGTCGTCGTTCTGGAAGACCGCCCAGGCGCTATAGCCGGTCGGCAGCGAGAACTGCTTGCCGTCGAGCTGCCCGGTGCCGAGCAGCGCTTCATCGAACGTCGAGGTGTCGACGAAGTGCTTGTACGTGCCGAGGTCGAGCAGCAGGCCCGACTCCCCGTACTGACGCAGATACGAGTCGGAGAACTGCCAGACATCGGGGAGACCGTTGCCAGCGGCCTCGGTCTGGCGCTTCTCCCAGTAGCTGGGGAAGTCGGTGAAGCTGCCCTCGATCGTGATGTTCGGGTACTCCTCGTTGAACGCCTCGATGAGTGCTTCGTAACGGCTGGCTCGGTCGTCGTTGCCCCACCAGGTGAAGGTGAGCGTGACCTTCTCGTCGGCGTCGTAGACCGGCTTCGCATCGGGTGCTGCGCCTCCGGCGCAGCCGGCGAGCGCGAGTGCCGCACCCGCGACGAGGGCGGTCGCCGCCGCGATTCGCTTCGTAATGAACATCGTTGTCCTCTCTTGGTGAACTTCTTCGTCGACCGGTGGGGGCCGGGCGCCGCTGACCGGTCATTGCTGTGGTTTCGCGCTAACAGGAAAGCGCTTCCCGGCAATCTACTCGGGATTGAAACGTTTCGCAATAGCTCATTCTCGCCATCGTCGATCGTATGGTAAACGTTGTAATGAACACGCCGATAGTTCCGGCTTCCGGGCCGCCCATCGATACATCCCCTTCGCTCGGGAAGCGCTTTCCCATATGCTGGAGGAGAATGTGATGCAGCATCCGCTCCCCGACCGAAGGATTCCCGCGATGGCCACAGACGTGCTGCTCGTCGGAGCCCACGGTTTCGGCGCCGACCACCTGCGCAACCTGGAACGTCTCGGTGATCGTGTGCGCGTGGTGGCGTTGGCGGATCCGAACGGTGGACCCGGCGAGGGCTACGGCTCCGACGCACCCGCCTTCGCCGGGCTCGCCGAGGCCTTCGACGCGGGCATCCGCCCCGATGTGGTGATCATCGCGACGCCGACCGGGACGCATTTCGCGCTCGCCTCGCTCGCGCTCGAGCATGGCTGCGATCTGTACCTCGAGAAGCCGCCGCTGGCGACCATGGAGCAGTTCGAAGCTCTGCTGGCCCTTCAGAGGCGCTCAGGTCGAGCGGTGCAGGTCGGGTTCCAGAGCTTCGGCTCGCACGCGTTCGACCGCCTCGCAGAACTGGGCGAACCGACATCGGTCGCAACCTGGGGGGCCTGGGCGAGGGATGCCGCCTACTGGTCGCGCTCTGCATGGGCGGGCAGACGCACCCTCGACGGCCACCCCGTCGTGGACGGTGTCGTGACGAACCCGCTCTCGCACGCCGTCGCCACCGCTCTGCGCATTGCCGGCGCCCGGCGCTGTGACGACGTCGCGCGAGTCGAGCTCGAGCTCTACCGCGCGAACGACATCGAGGCCGACGACACCTCCAGCGTCCGGATCACGCTCACGGACGGGCGAATCGTCTCCGCGGCGCTGACCCTCGCCGCCCCAGCGCATTCCGACCCGCTCATCGAGGTGCGCACGCGCGAGGCCGACGTGATCTTCTCCTACACGACCGACCGGCTCATCCACCCGGACGGCAGCGAGGTCGACACCGGCCGCACCGAGCTCTTCGAGGAGCTGCTCGATCATCGCGACCACGGCGTCCCCCTGCACGCTCCCCTGGTCGAGACCGGAGCGTTCATGGCCGTGATGGAGGCGGTGCGCACCGCACCCGAGCCCATGCCGGTACAGGATGCTGCGATCACGCTCCTCACCGACCGACCGTCACCCCTCACGACCATCGACGGCATCGCGGAGTGGGTCGAGCGCACCGCGAGATCCGGCGCCCTGTTCAGCGAGCTGCATGCCCCCTTCGCTGCGGCGCCACTGGCCGGTCGCACGCACGAGTTCCGTGTCGGCGCGACCGTCGTCGCCGTGCATGATGACGGATCGGCAGTCGCCCGCACGTCGGGATCGCGGCCCTTCCTGCACCCCGTGCGCACGCCGTCCGGCGTCGTCGTCTCCGCCGCGCACCCCGCCGATCACGATTGGCACCTCGGTGTCTCGATCGCGCTTCAGCATGTGAACGGTGTGAACTTCTGGGGTGGCCCCACCTACACGCGCGACCTCGGATATCGCTGGCTGAGCGACCACGGCCGCATCCGGATGACGTCGTTCGCCCTCGACGATGACGGCTTCTCCTCGACCGCCGACTGGGTCGCACCCGGCGGCGACGTGCTGTTGAGCGAATCCACGCGGTGGCAGCTGCGAGAGTCATCCGATCCGCGTGCGTGGCTGTTCCGGACGACGACGACGCTGCGGGCGGAGAGCACTCCGGTTGAACTCGGCAGTCCCGGCAGTAACGGCCGTGTCGGCGGCGGCTACGGCGGCTTCGCCTGGCGGTTCCCTGCGGCATCCGATGTCGACGTGCGTACCGGACGAGTGGCGGGCGAAGACGCTGTGCACGGCACCGTCGCGCCGTGGCTGGCGTTCAGCGCGCTTTTCGGTGACGGCGAGGCCACCGTCGCACTCGCCGGCGATGACGACCGCACGTGTGAGGACCCCTGGTTCGTGCGCGTCGACTCCTATCCCGGCGTGGGCTCGGCGCTCGCCTGGGAGGATGCGCTCCGACTCGACGCCGGCGCGAGCATCACCGTGTCGTTCCGCGGAGCCGTCGCTGATGGACGCCTCACGGATGACGAGATCGCCGGCCTGCTCGACGAGTGATCCGGCCGGTCTCACGACCGCTCTTGCACATCTCATCCGTCACCCTCTAGACTCGCATGAAACGATTCAATGACGATCTTCCGAAATGTGAACCCATGACCCGCCACTGCTTCCGGCTTCAGGTCCGCCCTGAGCTGCTGGACGAGTACCTCGCTCGCCATTCCCCGGTGTGGCCCGAAATGCTCGCCGAGATCGCGGCCGCCGGTCGCCGCAACTACTCCCTCTTCCTGGGCGGCAGCGGCACCCTCATCGGCTACTACGAGACCGACGACGACGCGGCAGCGCAGGCGTACCTCGCCGCCTCCGAGATCGCCTCCCGATGGGAGGCCGAAATGGGTCGCTTCTTCATCGGCCTCGACGGTCGTCCCGATCAGGCGGCCATCCCGCTGTCCGAGGTGTTCCATCTCGAAGACCAGCTCGTCGCAGCCGGCGAGCCCGATACATCCGACAAAGACGACGAAGGCAGCGCCCCATGAGCATCCTCTCCCCCGACACGCTGGCCGCCCTCGAGCAGCAGGCCATCGAGCTCCCCTCCTGGGCGTTCGGCAACTCCGGCACGCGCTTCAAGGTGTTCGGCACCCCGGGAACGCCACGCGACCCGTTCGAGAAGATCTCCGACGCCGCTCAGGTGCACAAGTACACCGCGCTTGCCCCGAGCGTGGCTCTGCACATCCCGTGGGACATGTGCGACTTCGCCGCTCTCCGCACGCACGCCGAGGACCTCGGCGTGGCCCTGGGCACCATCAACTCGAACACCTTCCAGGACGACGACTACAAGTACGGGGCCCTCACGCACGAGGATTCCGCGATCCGCCGGAAGGCGATCGACCACCACCTCGCCTGCATCGACGTCATGGATGCGACCGGGAGCCGTGACCTGAAGATCTGGCTCGCCGAGGGCTCGAACTACCCCGGCCAAGCCGACCTGCGCGGACGCCAGGACCGCCTGCAGGAATCGCTGCAGACGATCTACGCGCGCCTGGGAGATGACCAGCGCCTGGTGCTGGAGTACAAGTTCTTCGAGCCGGCTTTCTACCACACCGACGTTCCGGACTGGGGTACGTCGTACGCACAGGTCGCATCCCTCGGCGACAAGGCGATGGTCTGCCTCGACACCGGCCATCATGCACCGGGCACCAACATCGAATTCATCGTGATGCAGCTGCTGCGCCTCGGAAAGCTCGGCTCGTTCGACTTCAACTCGCGCTTCTACGCCGACGACGACCTGATCGTCGGCGCGGCCGACCCGTTCCAGCTGTTCCGCATTCTCTTCGAGGTGGTCCGGGGTGGCGGGCTGAACAACCCAGACGTGGCCTTCATGCTCGACCAGTGCCACAACGTCGAAGACAAGATCCCCGGCCAGATCCGCTCGGTGCTCAACGTGCAGGAGATGACGGCTCGCGCGCTGCTCGTCGATCGCAATGCTCTCACCCAGGCGCAGAAGTCCGGAGATGTGCTCGCCGCCAACGCCGTGTTCATGGATGCCTTCTACACCGACGTCCGTCCTGCCCTGGCCGAGTGGCGCGAGTCGCGCGGTCTCGCAGCGGACCCGATGAAGGCGTTCGCCGAGTCCGGCCACCTGGCGCGGATCGCGGCCGATCGCGTCGGCGGCGTGCAGGCCGGCTGGGGCGCCTGAGTCGATGACCACTCCCGTCGAGGTCGCCGACCGGATCCTGAGCGGACCGCACGGGCCGCTCCGCGTGCGCGTCTACTCGCCCTCATCCCCCCGCACGCACGGACTGGTCTGGGCGCACGGCGGCGGGTTCGCCGCCGGCGAGCTCGAGATGCCCGAGGCCGACTGGGTCAGCCACGCGTTCGCCGAGCGCGGCGTCACGGTCGTCAGCGTGGAGTACCGCTTGGCGCCGTTGCCCGCGGATGGCGGCGAATCGCCGGACGCCCGGGCACTCGGAGGCGCTCATTACCCCGTCGCGCACGAGGAGATGGTCTTCGCATTCCAGTGGGCCACGGAATCAGGTCTGGCGACCGGGCCGTGGGCGATCGGCGGCGCGAGCGCGGGCGGCAACCTGGCCGCCGGTGCGGCACTTCGTCTCGCGCACGAGAGCGATGTCGTCCCCGCGCTGGCTGTGCTCGCCTACCCGACGCTGCAGGCCGTGCAGGATGCCCCGGATGCCGCGCTGCGCGCGCTACTCGATGCGGATCCCGATGCCGACCGATTCGGCCCGGAGATCGTGCTCGGCATGTACGAGAACTACCTCGGCGGTGCTGTCGAGGACGCCGATGCCTACGCCATCCCCGGCACCGCGACGACAGCGCAACTCGCCGGTTTCCCCGCCACGATCATGATCAACGGCGAGGCCGACGAACTCCGGGTCTCCGGCGAAGCGTTCGCCCTGGCACTCGCAGAAGCGGGAGTCGAGATCGACGTGTCGACAGAGCCGGACACCACCCACGGGCACCTCAACCGTCCAGAGGAGGCCGCGGCCACGGCATCCGTCGAGCGATTCGCCGCACGCATCCACCGCGTGGACCTGTCACACCCGCCTCGACGCATGACGCGCTCGCACGTCGAGTCGACCCGAACTGCACCGACCCAAGAAGGCTGACATGACCAACCCCACCGCCGCCGCTCTCCTCGCGCGCAGCAATCGCCTGGGCGCCGACCCCAAGAACACGAACTACGCCGGCGGCAACACCTCCGCACAGGGCACCGAGATCGACCCCGTGACGGGACAGCCGGTCGAACTGCTCTGGGTGAAAGGCTCCGGCGGCGACCTCGGCACGCTGACCGAGCCGGGCCTGGCCGTGCTGCGCCTCGATCGCATGCGCGCGCTCGTCGACGTCTACCCCGGCATCGACCGGGAAGACGAGATGGTCACCGCCTTCGACTACTGCCTGCACGGCAAGGGAGGAGCCGCTCCCTCGATCGACACGGCCATGCACGGGCTCGTGGATGCCGCTCACGTCGACCACCTGCATCCCGACTCCGGCATCGCGATCGCGACGGCTGCAGACGGCGAGGAACTCACCGCGAAGATCTTCGGCGACGACGCAGGTGGACAGAAGGTCGTCTGGGTGCCCTGGCGGCGCCCCGGCTTCCAGCTCGGCCTCGACATCGCCGCCATCAAGGCGAAGAACCCGCAGGCAATCGGCTGCATCCTCGGCGGGCATGGCATCACCGCGTGGGGCGACACGTCCGAGGAGTCCGAGGCGAACTCCCTCTGGATCATCGACACCGCTGCTGCCTACATCGCCGAGCACGGCAAAGCCGATCCGTTCGGCGGCACCAGCGCCGGCTTCGAGGCCCTTCCCGATCCCGATCGTCGGGAACGCGCCGCTGCCCTCGCCGGCACGATCCGCGGCATCGCCTCGACCGACAGGCCGATGGTCGGGCACTTCACCGATGCTGATGTCGTGCTCGACTTCCTCGCGTCCGAGCGCGCCCCAGAACTCGCGGCTCTCGGCACGAGCTGCCCCGACCATTTCCTGCGCACCAAGGTGAAGCCGCTCATTCTCGACCTGCCTGGTTCGGCATCCGCCGAGGAACAGATCGCGCGCCTCCACGAGCTGCACGCCGAGTACCGCGCCGACTATCAGTCGTACTACGACGCGCATGCGACAGCCGAGTCCCCCGCGATCCGCGGCGCCGACCCGCTCATCGTGCTCGTGCCGGGCGTCGGCATGTTCTCCTATGGAGCGAACAAGCAGACCGCTCGGGTCGCCGGCGAGTTCTATGTCAACGCGATCAACGTGATGCGCGGCGCCGAGGCGCTGTCGACGTACTCCCCCATCTCCGATGCCGAGAAGTTCCGCATCGAGTACTGGGCGCTGGAAGAGGCGAAGCTGCAGCGGATGCCGAAGCCGAAGTCCCACCAGGGACGCATCGCGTTCGTCACGGGAGCAGCCTCCGGCATCGGCAAGGCCATCGCCACCCGACTCGCGGCCGAGGGCGCCTGTGTCGTCATCGCCGACCTCGACCTCGAAAAGGCGCAGGCTGCGGCAGCGGAACTCGGGAGCACCGATGTCGCGATCGGCGTCGCCGCGAACGTCGCCGACGCCGCCGCCGTACAGGCCGCGCTCGACGAGGCGGTCCTCGCCTTCGGAGGCGTCGACCTCGTGGTCAACAACGCCGGGCTGTCACTCTCGAAGCCACTGCTGGAGACGACCGAGAAGGACTGGGACCTGCAGCACGATGTGATGGCGAAGGGCTCGTTCCTGGTGTCGAAGGCGGCAGCGAAGGTACTCATCGACCAGAAGCTCGGCGGCGACATCATCTACATCTCGTCGAAGAACTCCGTCTTCGCCGGCCCGAACAACGTCGCGTACTCCGCGACGAAGGCCGACCAGGCGCACCAGGTGCGGCTGCTCGCCGTCGAGCTCGGTGAGTTCGGCATCCGCGTCAACGGCATCAACCCCGATGGCGTGGTCCGCGGCTCCGGCATCTTCGCCTCGGGTTGGGGCGCGAACCGCGCCGCGACCTACGGCGTCGCGGAGGAGGACCTCGGCCAGTTCTACGCGAACCGCACGATCCTCAAGCGCGAGGTCGTACCGGAGAATGTGGCGGATGCCGTCTATGTGCTCACCGGCCCGGAGCTGAGCCGCACGACCGGTCTGCACATCCCCGTCGACTCCGGCGTCGCGGCCGCGTTCCTGCGATGACCCTTCGGCAGCGTTTCGTCTCGCGGAGACCCGCACTGAGCGAGCGTCAGCGAGCCGAAGAGTCGCTCAACGCCCGGGGGTCGTCATCGGTCGTTGAGCCGGGCCCACGCCCCCGAGGCTCCGGGCAGCGCGAAGCGCTGGTCGGAGAGGGGTGGGGAGGAGCGCCAGCGACGAGACGAAACGCGTCGGTCCGTCCGCACGACCGAGGGACGGCCAGGCGATGACCGTGTGCTCCGTCGCAGCGGTGGACCTCGGCGCCACCAGCGGACGGGTGATGATCGGCCGTGTCGGCGAGGGCCGGCTCGAGCTCGAACTCGTCTCGCGGTTCCCGAACGGACCGGTCGAGCGCGAAGACGGCCTGCACTGGGACTTCGATGCCCTGTACGAGAACATCCTCGACGGCCTCGCCGAGGCCGTCCGCCGCGAACCCACGATCGAGAGTATCGGCATCGATTCGTGGGCGGTCGACTACGGCCTGCTGCGCGACGGCGAACTGCTCGATCAGCCGTTCCACTACCGTGACAGGCGCACTGAAAGGGGTGTCCTAGACGTCCACGATGTCGCCCCCTTCGACGAGCTCTACAAGCGCAACGGCCTGCAGTTCCTGCCGTTCAACACGCTGTACCAGTACCGGGCCGACGAGCGTCTGCCCGATGCCGACACCGCGCTGCTCATCCCCGACCTCATCGCGTTCCTGCTCACCGGAGCCCGCGTCGCCGAACGGACGAACGCGTCGACGACGGGACTTCTCGGCATCCGCACCGGTGAGTGGGATCTCGAGCTCGCCGAGCGCCTCGGCATCCCGGAGCGGCTGCTTCCCACCCTCGTCAACGAGGGAACACTGCTGGGAACGGTGCGCCCCGACATCGCCGCGCGGATCGGCGCCTCGCTGCCGGTCATCGCCGTGGGCTCGCACGACACGGCATCCGCCGTCGTCGCCGCACCCCTCTCTTCTCCGCGCTCCGCCTACATCTCCTGCGGCACCTGGGGACTGGTCGGCGTCGAGCTGGCAGAGCCAGTGCTGTCGGATGCCGCGCGCGACGCGAACTTCACCAATGAGCGCGGCGTCGACGGGCGCATCCGCTTCCTGCACAACGTCACCGGACTCTGGCTCCTCAGCGAGAGCGTGCGCGCCTGGGAAGCGGAGGACGGATCGCCGATCGACCTGGCTGAACTGCTGGCGGCGGCAGCAGAGGTCGCCGGAGACATTCCGCTGTTCGATGCGAACGACGCGACACTCAGCCTGCCAGGGGACATGCCGGCCCGGATCGCCACCCTGCTTCGGGCCGCCGGCGAAGGGGTCCCGAACGCGCGAGCCGCGTTCGTGCGCAGCATCGTCGAGAGCATCGCCGACGCGTTCGCCGACGCGATCCGCACCGCTGGCACGCTGTCAGGGCGCGAGATCGACGCCATCCATCTCGTCGGCGGCGGATCTCTGAATCGGCTGCTCTGCCAGGCAACGGCCGACCGCTCCGGTCTTCCCGTGCTGGCGGGTCCGGTCGAGGCGACCGCTCTGGGTAACATCCTCGTACAGGCACGCGCGCTGGGTGCCGCGCCGTCAGCGCTGGATGAACTGCGTGCGCTCGTTGCGGCGACTCACCCGCCCGCCCAATTCGACCCTCGAGGCTGATACAGCGGCCGCACCACGTTCAGTCCTTGCCGACGGAGTCCAGAACGATGTCCGCTTCCGAACCGTAGAACGAGTCGCCTACGAACGACGCGAGCGTGATCGTTCCACCGAGGTGATTCGAGTACACGTACGCCCCGCCGGAGTCGGTTCCCTGATAGTTCCACGCATAGACGGTGTCGCCCGCGTGGGCCGCTATCGGCGTCCCGCACGCGATCGCCAATGCGATCGCGCCAGCGGCCACTGCCCCTCGGACCTTGAAACCCATGACGTCATCCTCTCGACCCTGTTTCACCGGGGCGAGCCAACCTCGGCGGCATCATCGTCGTGTCGACGATCGTGCGCCTTCAGATTCGCACCCGACGAGACAGGCCGACATCCGTAGAATCACGGAAGTCCACTCGCATGCACGTCTCGCGCCGGGGCGGGTTCCTCAGGTCGTCGAGCCCCATTCGGGCTCGAACCAGAGCGCTACTCGACCGCGCCGACCTCGACGGCCGCAGGAAGCGTGTTCAACGCCGTCGCGAGCCCGCCATCGGCCACATCTCCGGTGATCTCCCCCGCGGCGTCCTTCACGACATCCGGAGCCTGCCCCATCGCCACCGCTCGGCCACCGACGCCGAGCGCCCAGCCGAACATGCCGATGTCGTTGCGGCCGTCACCGGCGACGAGCACCTGCTGGCCGTCGATACCGAGCCGCGCGCGCACGCGTTCCATGGCCGTACCCTTGTCGACGCCCTGCGGAGCGATGTCGAGCCAGGCCGTCCAGCCGATCGCGTAGGAGACCTCGTTGAGCCCGGCATCCGCGACGAGACGATGGAAGTCGTCCTCATCATGCCCGGGCGAGACCACGACGATGCGCGAGACCGGCGCGGCGCCGAGTTCTTCGAACAGCACCTGACGCCCACCGTCGAGGGTCCAGTCGTCGAGCTGCGCGGTGTACAGCCGCTGCCCCGATCCGAGTTCGACCATGTAGCGCGCATCCGGCAGACGCTCGCGCAGCAGCGAGAGCACCGTCGAGGGATCGAACGTCTCCACATGCCAGCGCTCCCACG
Source organism: Microbacterium sp. LWH12-1.2 (assembly GCF_040675825.1). Classification (NCBI taxonomy): domain Bacteria; kingdom Bacillati; phylum Actinomycetota; class Actinomycetes; order Micrococcales; family Microbacteriaceae; genus Microbacterium; species Microbacterium sp. LWH12-1.2. Next base: position 3,546,302 of record NZ_JBEGIJ010000001.1, on the reverse strand, counting down.
CGTCGCCTGTGCGTCGCATGGTGACCGCGCCGTTCGAGCACACCACGTACTCCGGAGTCAGACCGAGCTCCTCGACGTAGCGCTGCGTGCCCATCCAGCTGCGACCGGTCGCGATCGTGACCACGTGGCCCAGGTCTCTGAGCCGCGCGACGGCTTCGGGCACGCCGGGACTCATCGTCTCGTCCTGCAGCAGGATGGTGCCGTCGACGTCGAGTCCGACGAGCCAGGGGGTCCCCGAGACGGGCGAAGGGTCGGTCACGCCTCCGGCTCCAGCACGGCGAGGCCGCCGAGATACGGCTGCAGCACCTCGGGCACGAGCACGGAGCCGTCGGCGCGCTGGTGCGTCTCCAGCAGCGCGACGATCCAGCGCGTGGTGGCGAGGGTGCCGTTCAGGGTCGCGACGTGCTGCGTCTTGGCGGACTTCCCGTCCTCCGCAGCCGGACGGTGCCGGATGTCGAGGCGACGAGCCTGGAACGTGGTGCAGTTCGAGGTCGACGTGAGTTCGCGGAACGCCCCCTGCGTGGGCACCCAGGCCTCGATGTCGTACTTGCGCGCGGCACTCGAGCCCAGATCTCCTGCGGCGACGTCGATCACCCGGTACGCGAGCCCGAGGGCTGTCAGCATCTCTTCCTGCAGGGCGACGAGGCGCAGGTGCTCGGCCTCGGCATCCTCCGCCGTCGTGTAGACGAACATCTCCAGCTTGTTGAACTGGTGCACGCGGATGATTCCGCGGGTGTCCTTGCCGTGCGAACCGGCCTCGCGGCGGTAGCAGGTCGACCAGCCGGCGTAGCGCAGCGCGCCCTTGGACAGGTCGACGATCTCGTCCTTGTGGTACCCGGCGAGCGCGACCTCGCTGGTGCCGATGAGGTACAGGTCGTCGTCCTTGTCGAGGTGGTACACCTCGTCGGCGTGCTCGCCGAGGAAGCCGGTGCCCTGCATGATCTCCGGCCGCACGAGGGTGGGCGTGATCAGCGGCACGAAGCCGTTCTGCAGCGCCTTGTCGAGCGCCAGGTTCATCAGCGCGATCTCGAGGCGGGCGCCGATTCCGCGGAGGAAGTAGAACCGCGCACCCGAGACCTTCGCGCCGCGTTCCATGTCGATCGCGCCGAGGATCTCGCCGAGCTCCAGGTGGTCGCGCGGCTCGAAGTCGAACGCGGGAACCTCGCCGACCCGGCGCAGCTCGACGAAGTCTGCCTCGCCACCGGCCGGAACGCCGTCGATGACGACGTTCTCGATGCGCGCGAGGGCAGCGGATGCGGCGTCGGCCGCCTCGTTCGCGACGACCTGCGCCTGCTTGACACGGTCTGCGAGGTCCTTGACCTGCGCGACGAGCGCGGCCTTCTCCTCCTTGGGCGCCCTCGCGACCTGCTTGCCGAACACGTTCTGCTCGGCCCGCAGCTCTTCGAACGTGGCGAGCGCGGCACGACGCGATCGATCGGCCTCGAGCGCTGCGTCGACGGTTCCCTGGTCGTTGCCACGCGCGGCCTGCGAGCGGCGGACGATCTCAGGCTGGTCGCGGAGAAGAGCGAGGTCGATCATCCCTCAAGTCTAGGGCGCGCGCGGGAACGACCCGGATGGCGGGATTAGAGTAGCGCCATGACGAAGCCCGCCGCAGCCCCGCGCCAGGCGGCACTCGTCTACAACCCGATCAAGGTCGACGAGAAGCGGCTGCGCGCCTTGCTGCGCGACCTTTCGAAGGACGCGGGGTGGGCCCACCCCGCGTTCTATCCGACGACGATCCAGGATGCCGGCCAGGGAGCAACCGCGCAGGCGCTCGCCCGCGGCATCGATGTGGTGCTCGTCGCCGGCGGCGACGGAACCGTGCGCGCCGTGGCGGAGGCGATCGCCGGCACCGGTGTGCCCCTGGCGATCCTGCCGAGCGGCACCGGCAACCTCCTCGCCCGCAACCTCGGCCTCCCGCTCAGCGACCCGGCCGAGATGATCCGGGCAGCACTCGGCGACTTCACGCACCCGATCGACATCTGCTGGGCAGCGCTCACCCGCACCGACGGCGAGACGTCGGAACATGCGTTCGTGGTGCTCGCCGGCATCGGACTGGATGCCGACATGATCGCGAACACGCGATCCGACCTGAAGAAGTCGGTCGGCTGGATCGCGTACGTCGACGGCGCTGCACGCTCCCTCGCCGGCGCGAAGCCGTTCCGTGCGATGTATCAGATCGACGACGGCCGACTGCACTCGACCAAGGTGCACAGCATCCTGTTCGCGAACTGCGGCACCCTCCCTGCGGGGATCGCGCTCATCCCCGATGCCTCGATCGCCGACGGCATCCTGGATATCGCCGTCATCCAGCCCACCGGCGTGCTCGGCTGGCTGGGCGTCTGGCGCAAGATCTGGTGGGACAACTCCGTTCTCCGTCGCTTCCGTGCCGGCCGGCTCGTGCTGCAGAGGCGCGGCAGGGATGCATCCGTGCACTATCTGCGCGGGCTGAGCGCAGAGGTCGCCGGAAGCGGCCCCACGCCGATCGAGTTGGATGGCGACGAGTTCGGACTGGCCGTCCGCATCCGCTGCCGCGTCGAGCCGAAGGCGCTGCTCCTGGCACTTCCCGCCGGGCACCCCGTCGACGCCCTCTGACCGCGGCCCCGGTCGTTGAGCGAGCGAAGCGAGACGAAACGCGCCGATCACCGTTCGACGCCTGATCAGCGCGTTTCGTCTCGGTCGCAAGCTCCCTCGCTCAACGACCGGTTAGGTCTTCAGTCGCCGAGGACGCTCACAGTGCCGTCGAGGTTGCCGCCGACGAGCGTCAACGTGAAGCCGTCCTCCTCGACGGAATCGTCACCGAAACTGAGCAGGGTGCCCCGCGGCGCCATGTCCATCGTGCACATCTGCTCGTCGTCGGTGGTGAACGTCACCGTGCCCGCATTGCCCGCACCCTCGACCGACTCGACGACCGGCGGGCAGCTCGACGAACCCCAGGTGAGCAGCACGAGACCGCCGTCACCGATCCAGCCGGCCGACGGCAGGTAGTCCGTCGAGGATCCGGGAACACCCGTGAATGCCGGATCACCGTCGAGATCCACGTCATCGACGAGGTCGCCGTAGGTGACGTTCAGCGTCAGTTCCTTGGTCGGGTCGACCCCCTCCGGCAGCGCCCCGATGCTCGCGCGCGGCGCCATGTCTCTTGTGCAGACCTCGTCGGCTTCGTTGTCCTTCACCGTGACCGTGACGTTCTGCCCGTCCGCCTCGACGGAGTCGACGACCGGCACGCAGGTGGACGACCCCCACGTGACGACGGCGAACATGCGCCCGCCGTCCAGCAGGGTGCCCTCGATGTCTGCGTAGTCGTCGTCCGGCGCACTCGACGGCGGCGCCGAACCGGTGCTCGTCGGCGTCACGGCGCCCGGCGTCGAAGTGCACCCGGCGATGAGCAGGACAGAGGCGGCGACCGCGGACAACGCGGCGACAAGGCGCATGGGGGAGGTCATGGCCCCCAGGGTACCCGCCGTCACTGCAGAGCGGAGGTGAGTCGTGCGAGATTGTCGAGAACCGTGGAGCGCAGCGGCTGCTGCATCCACTCCTCCAGGGTCAGCTCGCGGCTCAGCGCGCGGTACCGGTCCTCGACGGCGCGCATCCCGGCGACGAACTCCGCACCGCGCACCAGCATCGACACCTCGAGGTTCAGACCGAACGAGCGCATGTCCATGTTGCTGGACCCGATGACGGCGGTCTCCTCGTCGATGGTGAGGCTCTTGGTGTGCAGAATGTACGGCTGGCGGTACATCCAGATGCGCACGCCCGCCTTCAGCAGCGCCTCGTAGTAGCTGCGCTGGGCGTGATAGACGACCGCCTGGTCGCCCTCTTCCGAGACGAACAGCTCGACGGCCACGCCACGGTCGCATGCGGCCGAGACCGCGATCAGCAGCGCCTCGTCGGGCACGAAGTACGGGCTCACGATCATGATCTTGCGCTTGGCGGCGTAGAGCAGGCCCAGGAAGAGGCGCAGATTGTTCTCGGTCTCGAATCCCGGCCCCGACGGCACGACCTGGCAGTCCAGGTCTCCGGTGCCGGTCTCGACCTTGGTGATGTCGAGGTCGCTGAGCACCTCTCCGGTCTCGCTGTACCAATCGGCGAGGAAGACGGCGTTCACGCTCGCGACGACAGGGCCGTCGACGCGCACCATCAGGTCGACCCAGTGCAGGCCGCGCTTGATGTTCTTCGGCAGGTTGTACGTCGAATCGGTGACGTTCTGCGACCCGAGGAACCCCACTCGTCCGTCGACCACGAGCAGCTTGCGGTGGTTGCGCAGATCGGGCCGCTGCATCCGCCCCTTGAGGGGCTGCACCGGGAGCATCAGATGCCACTCGGCACCCATCGCATCCAGGCGAGCGATGGTCTTCTTGTAGCGCGGCTTCCAGCGGTTCGCCCAGTGATCGAGCAGCACGCGCACCGAGACGCCTCTGGCCGCGACCTCTTCGAGCGCGCGGAAGAAGTTGTCGGTGGCGGCATCCGACTGCAGGATGTAGAACTCCACATGGACGTAGGTCTCGGCTCTGCGGATGGCGTCGGCCATCGCATCCAGAGACTCCTGGTACTCCGAGATCAGCCGGGCCCCGTTGTCGCCCGACAACGGCAGCGCCCCCATGTTCTGGTTCATCTGCACCAGGGCGTCGAACCACTCCGGCGCATTCGGCCGCAGCGTGCCGAAGTGCAGATTCTCACTGGTCTCTTTGATGTACTCGTTGATCTGGTCCTGCTTGCGACGGCGGGCACGGGGCAGTCGCGGATTTCCGATAAGCAGGAACAGGAACACCCCGACGAATGGGATGAAGAAGATCGCGAGCAGCCAGGCCATCGCGGACGTGGGCCGCCGATTGCGCGGGATGATGATGATCGCGGTGATGCGGATGGCGATATCGAGGACCAGTAGGAAGCCGACGACCCACCACGGCCAGGCCTCCGGAATCATCGCGTCCCCTCGACCTCTCCTCGCCACGACGGCGTTCGCCGCAGCGCCGCGCCATGGGCGAGGCTTCGCTTCACAGTAGCGGAAGCCTGCACGTCAGGGGCGGGGCGGCATGCCTCGCGCAGCGCGCTCCTCGGCCTCGATCTGCGCGTGCACCTTGCGTTCGGTGCGGTCGAAACGCAGGATGCCGCGGATCACGATGAAGAAGACGATGCTCACACCGACGGTCGGCAGAAGGGACCATGCCGCTGCGAGCCAGAAATTCTCCATGCCTCCATGGTACGCGGACCGGCTGTGGCCTCGACTCCTCCTGCACAATCGCCGATCTCGGAGAATCCGTCCACATCGGACCGTTCGGCCCCCACGGGGCGACCCGCCCGAGCACACTCGCGTGATGACCACAGTTCTCCACGCATCCGGCTCCGCCGATTTCCTCGGCCTCGTCCCCGCCCTCGCCGGCTTCACGCCGCGCGAGAGCATCGTCCTGCTCCCCTTCCGCGGCAAGCGCGCCTACGGTGCGATGCGCCTCGATCTTCCCTCCAACGATGTCGACCTCGACGAGTACGTCGAGACGGCCATCGCGCTCATCTCGCGTGTGACGGGGACGGATGCTGTCGCGATCGTCGTCTACACCGATGAACCTGTACTGCCGACGCGCGACGGACTCGTGCTCCCCGTGGCGGTGGCGGTCGACGACCTCCTCGACAGTGCGGAGGATGTCGGTCTGCGCATCGTCGATGCGCTCTGCGTCACGCCGGACGGGTGGGCGAGCTACCTCGAGGAGGAGCCGAAGCTCGCTCCACTCGCCGACATCCCCGCCGCGCCGGTAGCGCCGGGCATCGGCGACGTCGCCGGCGATCAGCTCGCCGGCACAGCGCTGCCTCATATCGACCTCGCGGAGAAGGAGCGCGTGGGCACGGCCCTCCACGATCTCGAAGAGGTGCTCGCCCATGACGCCACCGGTCGGCTGACCGGAGGCGAGAATCCGCAGGCGCTCGCCGCCGTCGTGCTTCTCGACGACATTCCGGCCTTCTTCGAGATGCTCCTCGACGAGCCCGAGAATCTGCCTCCGTTCGCGACTGCGGCGTTGCTGTGGTGCCTGGGTCGACCGATCTTCCGCGATGTGGCGCTGACCCAGTGGGCGACCGATGCCGCTCGCGGCATCCGCGTGCTCGACGCCCAGCTCGCCTATTCGCACAGCGGCGAGACGATCCCCGACGACCTCGGCGCCGTCTTCCTCGGGCGCGGTCCGAAGCCCGATCCCGACCGGCTTCGGCTGGCCCTCGCCATCGTCCGGGGCGCTGCCGCACGAGCACCGCGCGCTTCTCGACCCGGGCCTCTGACGGTCGCGGCGTGGCTGTCGTGGGCGCTCGGACGCTCCAGTCACGCCGCTCACTACATCGATCTGGTGCGCGAGATCGATCCCGAGTACGGGCTCGCCGCTCTCCTGGGCTCGATGATCAGCGCCGCGATGCTGCCCGAGTGGGCCTTCCAGCGGGGCTGAGGCGCTACTTGACGAGCGGGAACAGGATGGTCTCGCGGATGCCGAGCCCGGTGATCGCCATCAGCAGCCGGTCGATGCCCATGCCCATGCCGCCGGACGGCGGCATGCCGTGCTCGAGAGCGCGCAGGAACTCATCATCGACGGGCATCGCCTCGACGTCACCGCGCGCGGCGAGCTTCGCCTGCTCGACGAAGCGCTCGCGCTGGATGACCGGGTCGACGAGCTCGGAGTATCCGGTGGCGAGTTCGAAACCGCGGATGTACAGGTCCCACTTCTCGACGACGCCGGCGATCGAGCGATGTTCACGCACCAGCGGCGAGGTGTCGACCGGGAAGTCCATCACGAACGTCGGGCGCACGAGGTCGCCCTTCACGAAGTGCTCCCAGAGCTCTTCGACGAGCTTCCCGTGCGTGGCCTGCGGCGGCAGGTCGACACCGGATGCTTCGGCGAACGCGATGAGGTCGGCGACATCGTCCTGCGGAGTGACGGTGCGACCGGATGCCGCGGAGAGTGACTCGTACATCGAGATGCGGTCCCACTCGCCACCGAGGTCGTATTCGGTGCCGTCGGCCCAGGTCACGGTCGTCGACCCGGTGACCGCGATGGCCGCCTGCTGCACGAGCTCCTGCGTGAGCCCCGCCATCTGGTTGTAGTCGCCGTAGGCCTGGTACGCCTCGAGCATCGCGAACTCGGGGCTGTGCGTGGAGTCAGCGCCCTCGTTGCGGAAGTTGCGGTTGATCTCGTACACCCGCTCGATGCCGCCGACGACGGCGCGCTTGAGGTAGAGCTCCGGCGCGATGCGCAGGTAGAGGTCGGTGTCGAACGCGTTCGAGTGGGTGATGAACGGACGAGCGGATGCTCCGCCGTGCTGCACCTGCAGCATCGGCGTCTCCACCTCGAGGTAGTCATGGCTGCCGAAAGTGGCGCGCAGACTGGCGTTCACCGCGGCGCGGGCGCGAACGGTCGTCCGGGCCTGCTCGCGCACGATGAGGTCGAGGTAGCGGCTGCGCACTCGACCCTCGTCGCTGAGCTCGGAGTAGGCGTTCGGCAGCGGGAGGATCGACTTCGACGCGATCGTCCAGGCATCGGCCATGATCGACAGCTCGCCGCGGCGGCTGGAGATGACCTCACCGTGCACGAAGACGTGGTCGCCCAGGTCGACGAGAGCCTTCCAGTCGGCGAGGGACTCCTCGCCGACGTTCGCGAGGGAGATCATCGCCTGGATGCGCGAGCCGTCACCGGCCTGCAGCGTCGCGAAGCAGAGCTTGCCCGTGTTGCGGCTGAAGACGATCCGCCCTGCCACGCCGACGATCAGGCCCGTCGCGGTGTCCGCCTCGATCTCGCCGTACTCCGCGCGCAGCGCCGGAATGGTGTGCGTCACCGGAACGGCGACGGGGAACGCACCGCCACCGGCATCCGACCGCTCTGCGATCAGGCGCTCGCGCTTCGCCAGGCGCACCGCCTTCTGCTCGAAGACGTCGTCTTCGAGGGTGTCGGCGGGGGTTGCAGCGGGCGCGGCAGACGCGTCAGTCATTCGGGGCTCCTTGGAAGTCGGTCCCAGTTTACCGGGGCGATTTCTGCCGACGATGGCGACAGCTGGGTAGCCTCGGAGAATGGCCGTCAACCGGATGCTCCCCGTTCTTACCGCGGTCGCCATAGCGGGCGCGGGACTGCTCGCCCCCGCCGCCGCCGCGGCATCCGCCGTCGACGCAGATCGGCAGGCATCGGCGGTCTCGGCCGACGTCGATGACTTCTCTTATGCGTCCTGGGATGCCCGATACGAGGTCAGCCTGGATGACGACGGCCGGTCGCACATGCTCGTCACCGAAACGCTCGTCGCCCGCTTCCCCGATTTCGACCAGAACCGGGGCATCGTCCGAGGGCTCCCGGTCACGTACGACAACGCGCACCTGGACACCCGTGTGATCTCCGTCACCGACGAGACCGGCGCGGCAGTACCGTTCGAGACCGAGGAGGACGACGGCCTCGTCCTCGTCCTCACCGGAGACGACGACTACGTGCAGGGACTCAACACCTACGTCATCGAGTACGAGATGACCGACGTGATCCTGCACCGCGACGACGGCCAGGCCGATGAGTTCTACTGGGATCTTCTCCCTCTGGACAGCAGTCAGGCGATCGAGTCGTTCCACGCTGAGATCGTCTTCGATGCGGCGATGAGCGCGCAGCTCACCGGCTCGGTGCGGTGCTACACCGGCTACGCGGGTTCCACCGACGAGTGCGCGATCCAGGGGCCGTCCGCCGATGGCGACGCGGCCTCGTTCCGCGTCGAGTCCGGTGAGCGCGCCGCCGGTGATGGTGTGACCGTCGCGATCGGGTTCGAGCCGAACACGGCCACGCAACCCTCCGCCCGCACGCCCAACACGGTGACCGACACCGTGCCGGCGCTGGCTGCCCTCGGAGCGTTCGGGCTCTCTGCGGGCGGATGTGCGGCTGTAGCCGTGCTCAAACGCCGGCGCCGCACCGCCACCGGCGTCGTCATCGCGCAGTACGACGTGCCCGATTCGATGCCGCCGCTGCTCGCGGCCGCGATCGTGCCTGGTGCGAAGGATCCGATCCCCGCCGAGATCGTGCACCTCGCGGTTCGCGGCACTCTTCGCATCGAGGAAGCCGGCGACAGCGAAGGCGCCACCGGACAGCCCCGGTTGCGGAGAACACCAGGAGGCCGGATCCCCGACCAGCTGGATGTCGAGGCACTCGACGCGCTGTTCCTCGGAGCGGATGCCGAGGGCGTCGTGAGCCTCCCGTTGACCGACGAGTCTTTCGCCGGGCGCATGAACGGCCTCCTGCAGAGCGGGAAGACAGCGGCCGCATCGCGTGGACTCACTACGAGAGTCCGCAGCCGTGGGGCGATGGTCCTGCAGTGGTGTGCGATCGCCGTCGTCGCTGTCGGGCTCGGCTTGAGCCTGTGGGGGGCGATCTCCGGCCGGGTGACCGGCATCCCGGCTCTCGTCGCGATCTCCTTCGGCGGGTTCGCCGTCTTGATGTCGAGCCTGTTCACGTTCTCGAAGCACACGGTCCTCACGCCGGAGGGTGCTCTCGCCCACGAGTACCTGCTCGGCGTGCGCGAGTTCATCCGCGTGGCCGAAGCCGACCGGCTGCAGATGCTGCAGTCGTACACCGGTGCCGAGCGTCGCCAGGACGGCACCGTGAACGTCATCGAGCTCTACGAGCTTCTGCTGCCGTACGCGATGCTGTTCGGGCAGGAAGACCAATGGGGCGGTGTGCTCGAAGCCGCGTACGCGCAAGCGCAACGCGGACCGGGGTGGATCGGCGACCCGACTTCCCCGTATCTCCGCACTCATCTCGCGGCATTCGCCGTGTCGTCGCACGCCGCGGCCACGTATTCGGAGAGTTCCTCGAGTGCGGGCGGCTCGTCGGGCGGCGGATTCTCCGGCGGCGGCGGGGGCGGCGGCTCGTCGGGAGGGCGCTGAGCGCGCCGCATCCGCTCTCCCCTGGCCTGGCCGTGCCTCTCGCCTGGCCTGGCCGCGCCTCTCGCCTCTTGCCCCGTCCCTTGGTCTGACACCTCGGGTCGGAATGCGCGCCGAATACCGACCCGAGGTGTCAGATCAGCCTCGCGCCAGCACGTTCATCTGACACCTCGGGCCGCAATCCCGGTGGTGTAGCGACCCGAGGTGTCAGATGAAAGTGGCGCCGGAGTCAGGCAGAGTGTCGATGGGGCCGGATGCTTCGCGCAGCGCCCGTTCGACGGTGGATTGCACGAGCGCGGAGAGGTAGCTCCCAGGGTTGTCCACACCGATCTCTCGCAGCCGGCTCGTCGACTGGCCGATGATCGAGCGGGAGAACTCGGTGGCGGTCTGGATCGCGTCGGCGTACGCCGTCCGATCCGCCTCTGCGATGACCACGGGTTCGCAGCCCATCTCGACGGCGAGCGCCTGACCGATCGGCAGGACGGCCGCAGGTGCCGTCACGGCGGCGAAACCCGCCTGCAACTGGCGCAGGTCGATCGACGTTCCGGTGAAAGTGATCGCCGGATGAACCGCCAGGGGAATCGCGCCGCGCTCGGCAGCGGGACGCAGCACCTCGATGCCGTAGGCGGGATCGGTGTGCAGCACGAGCTGGCCGATCTGCCATCCGCCGATCTCCGCGATGCCGGCGACGAGCGACGGGAGCTGGTCATGGGGGACGGCGATCACGATGAGCTCGCTGCGGCGAACGATCTCCAGTGCGTCCAGCACGGGCACGTCTGGGAGCACGGCCGAGGCTCGATCGTCATCGGACCCCGTGGTGATCCCGATGATCGCGTGGCCTGCCCCGGCGAGCGCCGCGCCGATCACGGGACCGACCCGGCCCGCGCCGATGATGCCGACGCCGAGGCGCCCGTCACGAGGCATCGCTACTCCCCCGGCTGCGTCGCTGTGGGCGGTACCGGCGGCGCGGCTGGCGGAACCGGCGCGGCCGGAGGAGCGGGCGGCGGCGGCGCGGGCGCGAACGTCGGAGGCGCGGGGGGCTGCGCCACCGGCGGCTGCCCGTACCCCGCAGGTGGTGCAGGCGGAGCAGGCGCGAATCCTGGCATCGGCGGAGCAACCGGCGCACCGGGGAAGGGCTGCCCGACGATCCCCGCCGAGGGCACCTGCTCGGGCGCCCACGACACCGCAGGCGCCTGTGGTGCGTACTCGCCCCAGCGGTGCGTGTGGTCCCGATGCGCCGCTTCCGCCGCGGCACGACCCACCCCGTCGAGCAGGGCGAGCGCGTCGTCGCGTTCCAGGCCGGAGAGGTACCCCTGGATGGGCCCGGGAACCGTGTGCACCTGTGCGCCGGAAACGCGCTGTGCGCGGTCGATCGGCCCCTGCGAGAGCGAGACGCCCTGCAGTCGCGCGAGCGGGAAGACGGCGAGCTTGCGCCACACGATGCCCCGGCGCAGCACGAGGCCGAACTCGGTGAGCACGTATCCGTGGCGCTTCCACGACAGCGGGCGACGCCACCATGCTCTCGCCGGCATCGTGCGATAGGGATCGCCCTCCACCGGACCCAGGATGCCGTGCTCCCACACCAGCGGGATGTCGGAGACCGGAGCATCCGGCAGCATCAGCGCGAGCACGCGTTCGACATCGGCTCGCTTGCCGACCGGAAGCACGATGTTGAACTGCTGCGCGCTCCCGGACGACTGCTGCGCGACGCTCTTGCCGCTCATCCGGTTGATCTTGACCGTCCACCAGCCGAACGGGCGCCACAGCAGCGACTGCGAGACCTCGACTGCGAAGATGCGCCCGGGCGGGAGCGTCTCGGTCACCGTGGTCAGCAGGCCGTACGTGATCCGCACGCCGTCAGGGGTCGGGGCGATGGAGTATCGCAGCGACTTCGAGATCTGCGCCCAGGTGATACCGACGGCGGCGATGATCAGCGGGATGCCCATGCCCAGCCCGATGGCGAGCACGACGATCCCGGTCTCCCCGTCGTCTTCGGCGAGGGTCCCGACGACGGCACTGCCCATCGCGACCGCGAAGATCACCCCGAAGAACAACAGCCAGAGCACGCCGGCGATCACCTGTGACCCGATCAGACGACCGGTAGGGATCTTGACGACGCTCTCGGGGGCGACATCCGCGAGGTCCACGCCCTCGATGAGGCCGGTCACACCCGCATTCACTGAGCCGACGAGCTGAGCCCGCGCCCTACCGGGAACGCTGGGCGTGCCAGGAGCAGCGATGGTCGCGCCTTCGCCGCTCGCTGCATCCGTCGCCGCGTGGCGCGCCGCGCGCGCTCCCGAGGCGAGGCGCAGGATGTCTGCGCGCACGGACTCCGCCCGCGCCGTCGCCAGATACTCGAGCGGCACGTTCGCATCGGTGCCGGCACCGACGACCTCGAGCTTGGCGAGTCCGATGATGCGCGCAGGGAACGGACGCGTGAGGTTGACGCCCTGCACGCGGTCGAGAGGTGCGCGGCGATGCGATCGGAAGATGATCCCCTTGCGCACCTCGACATGGTCGCCGGTGATGCGGAACTGCTGGAAGCGCCAGACGAGCCAGAACGCGCCGACGAGCACGACGACCAGGACCAGCACGCCCAGCAGCACGATCAGAATCAGGTTGTTCTCGAGAACCCAGTCGACGGGGTCTCCGCCGTTCTGCCCGTAATGCGCCTCTTCCGGCGCGAACAGGTTGACGACCCACGCGATGACGCGATCGCGCATGTTCGTGATCAGGATGCCGCCGATGATGAGGAGAGCAAGCCCACCCTTGAACAGCGGGGTGAGCGGATGCATCCGGTGCCACTCACCGTCCGCGAGCGACGTCGAGTCATCCGCCGGTGGCGCGACAGGCGCGGCCGCGGGCGGCGGGAACTGCGGCTCGCTCACAGGCCGGTCCGGCGCGTCTCGGCGACCTGGATGAGGGTGTCGCGGAGAGCCTCCGCCGCGCCCTGCGTGAGTCCGGGGATCTGCACTCCGGTCGTCGCCGCGGCGGTGACCATCTTCAGCTGACTCACTCCGAAGGCACGATCCAACGGGCCCTGTGTGATGTCGACCAGCTGCATCCGCCCGTACGGAACGGCGATCATGCGCTGCCAGAGGATGCCCTTGCGGAAGACGATGTCGTCGGCGCGGAGCATGTACCCGATCGCCTTCGCCTGCCGGGGCAGGATGATCAGGGTGATCAGCGTGACCAGGACGATCACTGCCGCGGGGATCCAGGCCCAGGTCTGCTCGAATCCCAGTGCCATGACGGATGCCGCGATCGCGACGACCACGATGAAGATCACGTTCTGCACGATCTGCGACACCACGTAGCGCGGCGAGATCTGGTGCCAGGCGCCGTCGAGCTCGAGTCGATTCTCGTTGCGCGCTGTGCGCAGCTGTCCGTAGGTGCCCTGGTCGAGGGCTGCGCGGTCAGTGCCCTCCGTAGGGTTCAGGGGCGTGGTCTCTGGGTTCTGAGTCATCAGGATCCTTCGGCAGGGTGCAGAACTGTTCGGCGATGAGGCCGGCGATCACGAGGGCGATCGCGCTCCCCATCAGCGCCAGCATGGCCACAGTCGACCCTACCGGGGGATCGATCGGACGGGTCAGCAGGAACACGAGGAGCCCCGCTCCGATTCCGGCCATGATCGCACCGAGCAGGCTGGACGCGCGAGCGAGCGTGGCCGCCCGCAAGGCGCGGAACGGGTCGATCCGTCCGGCGCCCCGCACGCTCCGGCGCACCGGCCACGCCACCCCGAGCGACGCGGCGGCGACGAGCAGCAGGAGAACTGGAAGCAGAAGCGACGGGGTGAACGTCGCGCGGCCCGTCGCGGTGAGGAGCTGATCGAGCAGGAAACCGGCTCCGACCCCGAGGAGCGCGAGCAGCGCCAGGAGACCTGCCGAGGTGCGTTTCATACCGCGTCCTGTGCGCGCAGCCTCGTCGCGAGGTCGGCCACCCGACCGTGCCCGACGAGCTCGGCCTCCGGGTCGAGCGTCAGCCACGGCTCGAGCACGAACAGCCGTTCGGCAGCGCGCGGATGCGGCAGCTGGAGGCGCTCGTCGACGGACGTGACATCGCCGTAGGCGATCAGGTCGAGGTCGAGGGTGCGATCGCCCCAGCGTTCGTGTCGCACCCTGCCGTTCTCGTCCTCGATGGCGTGCAGCATCCCGAGGAGGATCTCGGGGGCGAGCTGCGTGGTCACGAGTGCCACGGCATTCACGTACCCCGGGGCATCCGGGTCAGGACCGTCGAGGCGCAGCGCGACGGTCTCGAAGAGCTCGGACAGCCGCACCTCGCTCACCAGCGGCAGACGCCCGATGCGCTCGGCAGCATGACGGATCGTCGCCTGCCGATCGCCGAGGTTGGCGCCGAAGGCGACGACCGCGACAGCATCCTCTCGTCCTGGGCGGACGGGGGGTGCCGGCGGCGGGTTGGTGAGGTTGCGGCTCATGCCGGCCACTCCGACGTGGAGGCGCCATCCGACGTGCGTCCGCGGTGCAGTGTCACCGCGACGTCGGCGAAGGTGAGCGGGATCGGGGCGTGCGGCTTGTGCACGGTGACGGCGGCGTGCTGCACCCGCGGGTGTTCGAGGACGACGTCGGCGATCCGCGCCGCGAGCGTCTCGATGAGATTCACCGGCTCGCCGGCGACGACCGCTGCGACTTTCTCAGCGAGTTCGCCATAGTGCACGGTGTCGGTGACGTCATCGGACTCGGCCGCCCGCGCCAGCGACATCGACAGGCGCAGATCGATGGTGAACTCCTGGCCGTCCTCGCGCTCGTGGTCGTAGACGCCGTGACGTCCGAACACGGTGAGGCCGGTGAGGACGATGTGGTCGAGCTCGAACATGAGGATTACCCTTCCCAGGCGTGAGCGATGGCGAGGGCGTCGCGGGTTGCAGCCACATCGTGCACGCGAACGGCCCACACGCCCGCGCGCAGGGCGAGGGCGCTCGTGACGGCGGTCGCGAGATCGCGGCGCGCCTCGGAGACGGAGGCTTCGGCATCCGCCTGCAGCGTCTCCGCCAGGAAACGCTTCCGGGAGGTGCCGATGAGCACCCGCGGGCCGAGGGCGACGATCTCGTCGAGGCCCCGCAGCACGTCCCAGTTCTGGGCGCCGGCCTTCGCGAAACCGATGCCAGGGTCGACGATGAGACGCGAGGGGGCGATGCCAGCCGCAGCCGCCTCGCCGATGCGCTCCTGCAGCTCGCCGGCGACCTCACGTGCGACGCGGCGATAATCCGCGTGGGCGTACATGTCTGCGGACGGACCCCGCCAGTGCCCGATCGCGAAGTCTGCACCGGACTCGGCGACCACTGCGCGCATCTCCGGGTCGGCCAGACCGCCGGAGACGTCATTGACGATGCGGGCGCCCGCATGAACGGCTGCGGCCGCAGTGGCTGCATTGAGTGTGTCGATGCTCACCGGCACGCCCGACTCGGCGAGGCGTTCGATCACCGGGATGACGCGCTGCTGCTCGACGTCGGCACCGATGCGCTCGGCGCCGGGGCGGGTCGATTCACCGCCGATGTCAAGGATGGTGGCTCCCTGTTCGCGCAGCAGCAGGCCGTGGGCGACCGCGTGCTCGACGTCGAGGTAGCGTCCGCCGTCGCTGAACGAATCGGGCGTGACATTGAGGATGCCCCAGATCGCCGTCACAACGCGCTTCCCGTACCGCTCGATGAGCGCCCGGATGGGCTGCCGATCAGCGTGATCAGTTCGGCGCGTGCGATCGGCTCGGTGTACACGCCGCGGGCTGCGATCGTGAGCGTGGATGCCTCGGGCTGACGGCCGCCGCGCATCGTGACGCACCCGTGGCTGGCATCGAGGACGACGAGCACGCCACGCGTGTCGAGGTGCTCGGCGATCGTGTCGGCGATCTGTTCGCCGAGACGCTCCTGCACCTGCGGTCGCGCGGCGAGCGTCTCCACGACGCGCACGAGCGCCCCCAGGCCGACCACCTGCTCGCCGGGAAGATAGGCGAGGTGAGCGTGACCGGCGAAGGGGAGCAGGTGATGCTCGCAGACGGAGCGGAAGCGGATGTCGCGCAGCAGTACGGCGCCGGACGGAAGCGTGTCCGGAGCCGGACCACGGGCCACGCTGATCGTGTGTGCGAGCGGTGCCGCCGCATCCTGACCGACGCCGGCGAAGTACTCCGAGTACAGCTCAGCCATCCGTGCGGGCGTCTGCTTCAGACCGGGGCGATCCGGGTCCTCGCCGATCGCCTCGAGCAGCTCACGAGTGAGTCGCTCGACACGCGCCCTGTCGACGGCCACGGTCACGCCGTCGCTGGTCGGCTGTGACCCGTCGCGTTCGCTGATCCGGCCTGACTGCGCGTCGACACGGCATCCGCCGGCGCCTCGACGGAGGCAGCCAGCGAGACATCGCGCTTGGGAACCTCGATCGGAGGCCGCTGCGAGACCGGGCGGTCTTCGCTGCTCAACCACAGCGGGCGCTCGGGGAGCTTCTGCACCTCGGTGAAGATCTCGGCGATCTGGTTGTGGTCGAGGGTCTCCTGCTCGAGCAGTGCCAGCGCGAGTCGGTCGAGGATGTCGCGGTTCTGGCTGATCACCTGATAGGCCTCGTTGTGCGCCTGCTCGATGAGGGCGCGCACCTCGGCATCGACACGCTCGGCGACGCTCTCGGAGTACTCACGGCCGCGTCCGACGTCGCGGGCGACGAACATGTCGCCACCCTCGTGTCCGAGCTTGACCGGGCCGACCTCGGTGGTCATGCCGTACTCGATGACCATCTTGCGGGCGATCGACGTCGCCTTCTCGATGTCGTTCGATGCACCGGTGGTCGGGTCGTGGAAGACGATCTCCTCGGCGACGCGGCCGCCCATGGCGTAGGCGAGCTGATCCTGCAGCTCGTTGCGGGTGACCGAGTACTTGTCGTCGAGCGGCAGCACCATCGTGTAGCCGAGGGCCTTGCCGCGCGGAAGGATCGTGATCTTCGTGACCGGATCGGTGTAGTTCATCGCCGCCGCCGCGAGCGCGTGTCCGCCCTCGTGGTACGCCGTGATGAGCTTCTCCTTGTCCTTCATCACGCGGGTGCGGCGCTGCGGGCCGCCGATCACGCGGTCGATGGCCTCGTCGAGCGCGCGGTTGTCGACGAGCTGCGCGTTGGAGCGAGCGGTCAGCAGAGCCGCCTCGTTGAGGACGTTGGCGAGGTCCGCACCGGTGAAGCCCGGCGTCTTGCGCGCGACGATCTCGAGGTCGACGCTCTTGGCCAGCGGCTTGCCCTTCGAGTGCACCTCGAGGATCTTCTGGCGACCCTTGAGGTCAGGGGCATCCACGCCGATCTGCCGGTCGAAACGGCCGGGGCGCAGCAGCGCAGGGTCGAGGATGTCGGGGCGGTTCGTCGCCGCGATCACGATGACGTTCGCGTTCGGGTCGAAGCCGTCCATCTCGACGAGCATCTGGTTGAGGGTCTGCTCGCGCTCGTCGTTGCCGCCGCCCATGCCGGCACCGCGGTGACGGCCGACGGCGTCGATCTCATCGATGAAGATGATCGCGGGCGCCGCTTCCTTCGCCTGGTTGAACAGGTCGCGGACGCGGGATGCTCCGACACCGACGAACATCTCGACGAAGTCCGATCCGGAGATGGAGTAGAACGGGGCTCCGGCCTCACCGGCGACAGCGCGGGCGAGGAGGGTCTTACCGGTTCCGGGAGGGCCGTACAGCAGCACGCCCTTCGGGATACGCGCTCCGATGGCCTGGAACTTCGCGGGGTCCTGCAGGAACTCCTTAATCTCGTGGAGCTCCTCGATCGCCTCGTCAGCCCCGGCGACGTCGGCGAAGGTGACCGTCGGGGTCTCCTTGTTCACCAGCTTCGCCTTGGACTTGCCGAACTGCATGACCTTGCTGCCGCCGCCCTGCATGGACGAGAGCAGCCACCAGAACAGCAGACCGAGCAGCACCAGCGGGAGCAGCAGCGAGAGGAAGCCGTCGAACCAGGTCGCACGCGGCACGGCGTCGTTGAAGCCGTCCTTGGGCTCGGCGTCGTTGATCGCGGTGACGACTTCGTCGGCCCGGGCGGTCACGTAGTAGAACTGCACGTTCTCGGCGCCCTCGAACGGCTTCGACAGTTTCATGTCGACGCGCTGATCGCCGTCTGTGTTCACCACCTCGGTGACGGAGCTGCCGGCGAGCAGCTTCAGGCCCTCCTGCGTGGAAATCTGCTTGGGGGCTCCGAGGTTCGAGATCAGCAGGAAGCCGCCGAACAGGAGCAGTCCGATCAGCGCCACGTAGATCAGCGGATTCCGGGTGATCTTCTTCACATCCATGATCCGATCAGCGTATCGCGCCGCACTTTACGGTCGGCTGTGATTCGCCCACGGCGTACGCGCGCGGGCGCGAGCGTTAGGAGTAGACGTGCGGTGCGAGCACCGCGACATCGCGAAGATTGCGGTAGCGCTCGTTGTAGTCGAGGCCGTAGCCGACGACGAAGTCGGTGGGAATGTCGAAGCCGACGTAGCGGCAGTCGATCTCGACCTTCGCCGCCTCCGGCTTGCGCAGCAGTGCCAGTACCTCGATCGACTCGGCGCCGCGGGACTCGAAGTTCTCCAGCAGCCAGCTGAGGGTGAGGCCCGAATCGATGATGTCCTCGACGATCAGCACATGCTTGCCGTTGATGTCGACGTCGAGGTCCTTGCGGATCTGCACGACGCCGCTGGACCTCGTGCTCGCGCCATAGCTGGACACCGCCATCCAGTCCATCGGAGCGTGGAACGGCAGCGCACGGGCGAAGTCAGCCATCACCATGATCGCGCCCTTGAGCACGCCGATGAGGATCAGGTCCTTGCCCGCGTAGTCCGCGGCGACGCGGGCGGCGAGCTCCTCGAGCTTGGCGAGGATCTCCTCCTCTGTGACGAGGATTTGAGCAAGGTCATCCTGGATTTCCGCGGCGCGCATGGATCGATTTTAGGTGACGCGATCGGATGCTCGGGCACAGCTCTTGCGATCCAACACTGCCAACCCTCCTCAGCGGGCCGCATCCGCACTACTGTGAGCGGGAGAAGAGGGGCGGACGCCCACTGACGGAAGGATTCACCCATGGCTCTTGACGACATCCTCAAGCAGGTGCCGATCGACGACATCGCGAAGAAGCTGGGCGTCTCCCCCGACGTCGCCAAGCAGGCGGTCGAGCAGGGCGGCGCCGTGCTGCTCAGCGGTCTCGCGAAGAACGCTGAGACCTCAGAGGGGTCCGCGGCGATCGAGAACGCGCTCAAGAAGCACAAGGGTGCGAAGGGCGCGGCGACCGTCGACGACATCGATCAGGCCGACGGCGGCAAGATCGTCTCGCACATCCTCGGCGCGAAGGAGAAGGAGGTCACCGCCACTCTCACCGAGTCGAAGGAGACCGCCGGCATCGACTTCGGCAAGCTTCTGCCGATCCTCGCCCCGATCGTGATGGGCCTGATCGCGAACGCGACCAAGGGCAAGACCGGCACGACCGAGGCCGCGACGGAGCAGTCCGGCGGCGGGATCGGCGACCTCATCGGTGGCTTGCTCGGCGGCGGCAGCGGCTCGGGAGGCAGCAGCAGCGGTGGCGGAATCGGCGACCTCCTCGGCGGCCTCCTGGGCGGCGGCTCCGGCGGCGGCACGGGCGGCGGCGGAATCGGCGACCTCCTGGGCGGCCTCCTCGGCGGCAAGAAGTAACAGCACCGAACGCATCGACGGGCTCAGGTGATCCCTGAGCCCGTCGAACTGTTTCCGGATGCCGGATGCTCAGCGCACCCGGCATCCGGTGGGTGTCACTGCCGGAGGTCCGCCGTATCGAGGACGAGCGGTTCCGACGTGTTGCCGGCGTAATCCGTCACGACGATGGAGATCTTCTCGGCGTCGGGATACGGCCGCGTGGTCAACAGCTCGCGGTTCGCGTCGGTGCCGCCGCGGGTCGCCGTGAACTGCTCCACGCCGTCGTACGCGACGGTCAGCGTGTGCCAGTCCCACGTACTCGGCGGTGTCAGCCGCCATCCGTCGGCATCCGATACGACGTCCGCCGGCAGATACGAAGCCGCGAGCGAATCGTGGGTGTTCCCGCGGTACGAGACCGGCATGACGCCTCGCGGCTTCCCGGCCGGGTTCAGCGGCACCACAGATACGTCGTAGCGGCGCCCCTCAGGATCGGCCACCGGAACGACAGCCGTTCGGGCATCCGCACCCACCCGCACCTCGATCTTCTCCGCACCGGCGACGTCCTGCGCAGTGAGTTCCACCAGGTACCCGCCGACCCTCGCGGGCGAGGCGGGCGCCTGCCATGACACCTGCACGGAACCTGCCTCTGCCGCCTGCGTGCGGAAGCCACGAGCATCCGTGGTCTCCGCGACGCTGACCGCGGAGACGGACTTGTCCAGGCCGATGAGCTGGGTCTCCGGCTCGGATCGCGCGCCGTCCTTGCCCACCGCGACGACCTCGATGGCGAGGTCGCCGCGCCCCGGCTCCATGTCGAGGTTCTGCACATGCAGCGTGCCGTCGTAGGTGCCGCCGACCCAGACCCGCTCGCCGTCGCCGCGAGTGGCGTAGACCTCGTAGGAATCGACCTCGTCGAACGACTGCAGGTCCCACGACAGCACCGCCTCGCCCGATGCGTACAGGGCATCGACGCTGAGCGCGCTCGGCGCAGCCGGTGCAGACTCGTCCGCGCCGACCTGGATGCCGCCGAGATTGACCTGCACTCCGTCCGACTGTCCTGCCAGCGTCAGACCGAGCGTGGCGATGCGCCGGCCGGACTGCTCGCCCAGGTCGACCGTTTCGGTCGCCCAGTCCGCCCCGCTGTGCGACAGCGGGTAGTTCACGACGGTGTCCGGCTGGTCGGCGTAGACCACAGCGAGCTGCACGCCGACGCCTGCACCGGACGGCACCGCGTAGGTGACATCGACCTCGGTGGCGGATTCGACGGCGAGATCGGTCTTGAACAGTCGCATCGTGGTGTCTTCGGCCAGGCCGCCGTAGATCGCCAGCGACGAGCCGCCCCGGAACGCCCCGATCGGCGCGAACGGCGTCGCGGTCTCCGCCCCCTGGGTGTCCTTACGAGCGAGGTCGGTGCCGTAGTCGAAATCGGCGTGCAGGCTAGATGCCGCACCCGATGCCGTCTCGAACCACCACTGCCACGACGGCAGCAGCGACTGGATGCTGATGTTCGTCCACTCCTGCGCAGAGGAGTGACGCCCGTCATCCCACCATCCGACGCCGTGCCCCGTGTTGAACCAGCTGGCGAACTCGGTGCCGCCGGCGACCGATCGCTCGGGCGTGAAGTCGGCGACGCCGGTCCACGCGTCGGCATCGGCGACGCCGACATCCGGACGGGCGTACCCGGCTTCGGCGCCTGTTCGGGTGACGTCTTCGCGAACGCCGGAGAAGAACATCCGCTCGCGTTCGGTGACCATCCACTGGTACGCGTCGGTCTGCATCAGCGGGAGCGGCTCGGTCTTCTGCAGATCCGCGCCGAGGTCGTCGTCGAGCGATCGCTGGTAGAAGTCGGACGGGGTGAAGAGCGCGACCGAGGTGCGCGGATTCTTCGTGCCCGGCTCGTAGATGCTCGGGAACTCGGCGGTCGTCGGGTGCCCGCCACCGAGCTTGCCCTGGTTGGCCTCCACCCCGAGGAAGAACTCGTCATAGAGTTCAGGCCCGTACGCGTCTCGGATGCGATCCCATTCGGTGGCATCCGGCGCCCACTCCGGCCACCCGTAGTTCACGAAGACCGAGTCATGGATCTGCCCGTGCTCCTCGTCCTTCAGCCAGGCGACCTTGTCGTCGTCGATCGAGCTGTTCACGTCGTAGTAGTTCGTGTACATGCCGTTCGCCGTGAGGTACGCCATGAACTTCTTGAACGTGGCATCGGGGTGCGGGCTGTGCTCCTCCTTGTTGAAGAAGTACCCGTCGTAGCCGAAGTATTCGGCCATCTCGATGAGCTTGTCCGCGACGGGGAAAGACCCGTCCTCGCGCTGATCGAGCAGCAGTTCGTCGACGCTGACGCCGGGGCGGAAGTACGGGTCGAAATAGATCGTCGCGATCGACAGAGCGCCGTTGCGATGCGCCGCGTTGGTGTACGCGGGGTTGGGGATGTTGACCGATCCGAATTCGAAGCCGCGGTTGCGCCAATCGGACGTCGCGGGGTCGTACAGCGCGGAGGGAGTGGCCCGGGTGGCGGCGCCGTGCCATGGGGCGAAGATGTCGGTGTACTGCCAGAAGTTGAGAGTGTGTTCGGAGAACTCGTCGTTGTACGGCGTGCTGCCGAAGAACGAGTTGCCGTAGTCGCCCTGCATCAGCAGCACCTGCGCGTCGCCGGTGAGGTCGGGATTGGCCTGGGTCGGGGCGAAAGGCTCGATCCGCGGCTGCAGCGGGATGCGGGCACGCAGCATCTCGGCGTCGGGGTCGGTCTCGGGAGACCAGTTCAGGATGTCGCGGACGCGATAGCCCGGGAATGACGGCTGCGCAGCGTCGACGGCGGCCTCTCCGGCGGGCGGATGCGAATCGGCAGCGTGGGCGGGCACGAGGCCGGCCACGACGAGGGCTGCACCGAGCGTCGTACCGACGAGCGCTCTGCGACGGTTTCGGTGGGGGCGCGTATGCGCGGGGACGGTGTTCAACGCAGATCTCCTTCGATGAGCGGAGCGACAGATGCTGGGGGCATCACTAAATCGCTTTAGTTGACGCGCCTGACATTACCGCGCCCGAACGCGGTCCACAAGATCCGCACCCGGAAGCGTTACCGTCAGCGGGCGGTGAACACGATCCGTCCGCCGTGGCGCTGCGCTGAGCATCCCGGCAGGTCGATCGGCCCCTGACCGGACCAGTCCGTGACGAGGCGCGCGACCTCCAGCGTCTGCGTGCGCGTCAGGCTCACCCCGAACTCGCTGTCGACGACGAGGCGGATGATGCGGTTGCGCAGCGCGGCGGGGTTCGCGGCGAGAGCGGCGACGCTGACCGAGATGCCGGCCTCGGCGTGCTCGACGATGTCTTCGATGGTCTCGTGGATCATCTCGTCGAAGGCCTCGGCATCCTCACGCAATTGCTCCGCCGTGCGCGCGAGGGCTTCGGCAATCCCGGGGCCGAGCTCGGCCTCCAGCACCGGCAGCACCTGCGCGCGCACGCGCACCCGAGCGAAACGTTCGTCGACGTTGTGCGGGTCATCCCAGAACTCGAGATCGGATGCCGCGCAGAAGGCCCGGGTCGTCTCACGTCGCACGCCCAGCAGCGGGCGCATCCAGCGGATGCCGTCCTCATCCTCGCGGACCGGAGCCATCCCCTGCAGGCTGGCCGCGCCCGAGCCTCGGGCGAGGCCCAGCAGTACAGTCTCGGCCTGGTCGTCGAGGGTATGCCCCAGCAGCACTGCGGCCGCACGCAAGTCGAGAGCCGCATCGCGAAGCACCCCGTAGCGCACCTCACGCGCGGCGTTCTCGGGACCGCCCTCGGTACCGACCTTCACCTTCACGATCAGCGGGTCGACGCCGAGGCGGGCGGCGGCCCGACCGGCTTGGGCTGCGACCGCATCCGACCCCGGCTGCAGGCCGTGATCCACTGTCAGTGACGCGACCCGTAGACCCCGCTTCGGCGCCTCGAAACCGACGGCCGCGGCGAGCGCGAGCGAGTCGGCGCCTCCCGAGAGGGCGACGAGCACGGTGGCTCCGTCGGGCACGGCGGCGAGCGCGGTGCGCACCGCAAGGCGGATCTCGGCGATGGCCGGCGACAGGGAAGGCACAGCACAACGGTAGTCCTACCGCGCAGCCCAGCCGCCGTCCATCGTGTAGCTGGCACCGGTCACCATCGCGGATTCGTCGCCGGCGAGCCACGCCACCAGCGCGGCCACCTCCTCCGGCTCGATGAGCCGCTTGATGGCGCTTTCGGTGAGCATGATCTTCGTCGGCACCTCCGTTTCGGGGATGCCGTGGACCCGCGCCTGGTCCGCGATCTGCTTCTCCACCAGCGGGGTCCTGACATAGCCGGGGTTGACGCAGTTGCTGGTCACGCCGTGCTCGCCGCCTTCGAGCGCGGTGACCTTGGAGAGCCCCTCGAGACCGTGCTTGGCCGTGACGTAGGCCGATTTGAAGGGCGAAGCGCGCAGTCCGTGCACAGACGAGATGTTGATGATCCGGCCGAAGCCCCGCGCGTACATCCCCGGCAGCGCCGCCCGGATCAGGAGGAAGGGGACCTCGAGCATCAGCGACATGATCCGGCGGAAGTCCTGAGGGTCGAAGTCCTGGATCGGGCTGATGTGCTGGATGCCAGCATTGTTCACCAGGATGTCCACCCCGGCCAGCGCTTCCGACAACCGCTGATCGGTGAGGGCGGCGGGGTCCAGCAGGTCGGCGGCCCAGCTCGATCCGCCCACCGCCGCCGCCAATGCCTCTGCACCGGCCCGGTCCTTGTCCGCGACGATGACGTGCGCACCCCGGGCCGCCAGCGCCTGCACCGCGGCCGCGCCGATCCCGCTGGCGCCGCCGGTGACCAACGCCCGTCTTCCGGAGAGCGGCTCCGCTGCGGGGCTCAACTGCGCACCCGCGCCGTGTTCAGACCGTGCTTGCGGGCGTCGGCGTCGTCGATGTCGTGCAGGGAGATGCCCCTCGTCTCCTTCAGGGTGATCACCGCGACCGCTGTGACGGCACAGGCGGCCGCCACGTATACGGCCACGGGCAGCCAGGAACCGAAGTCCTGCAGCAATGCCGTCGCGATGATCGGCGCCAGCGAGCCGGCGACGATCGAGGTGACCTGGTAGCCGAGGGAGACACCGGAGTAGCGCATGCGGGTGGGGAACATCTCGGCCATGATGGCCGGCTGTCCGGCGTACATCAGGGCGTGGAAGCACAGGCCGATGGCGACAGCAGCCGTGATGATGAACGGGTTCAGAGTGTCGAACATCGGGAACGCGAAGAACGCCCAGGATGCTCCGAGTATCGCGCCGGCCAGGTAGACCGGTTTGCGGCCGAAGGCGTCGGAGAGCCGGCCGACCTGCGGAATCACGATGAAGTGGATGACGTGGGCCACCAGCAGCGCCAGCAGCAGCTGGCTCGTGTCGTACTCGTGCACGGTCTTCAGGTACACGATGGTGAAGGACACGATGATGTAGTACAGGATGTTCTCGGCGAAGCGCAGGCCCATCGCTCCGAAGATGCCCCGCGGGTACTTCTTCACGACCTCCAGCACGCCGTAGCTGACGGCCTTCTCGGCTTCCGCCTGTGCACGGGCCTCGAGGAAGATCGGCGCCTCGCTGACGTGGGTGCGGATGTAGTAGCCGATGATGACGACGATGGCCGACACCCAGAAGGCCACACGCCAGCCCCAGCTCAGGAACTGGTCCGAGGGAAGGATCCAGGACATGCCCAGCAGCACCAGCGTCGCCAGCAGGTTCCCTACCGGAACGGCGGCCTGCGGCCAGCTGGACCAGAAGCCACGTGACTTGTCGGGGCTGTGCTCGGCCACCAGCAGGACGGCCCCACCCCACTCGCCGCCCACGGCGAATCCCTGCACGAAACGAAGGATCACCAGCAGCGCCGGCGCCCAGTAGCCGATCGAGGTGAAACCGGGCAGACAGCCCATGAGGAAGGTGGCGACGCCCACCAGGATGATGGTGACCTGCAGCGTGTGCTTGCGGCCGAGCTTGTCGCCGATTTGGCCGAACACGATGCCGCCGAGCGGGCGGGCCACGAAGCCCACCGCGTAGGTCAGGAATGCCGCGATGATGCCATCCAGCTCGGTACCGGCATTCGGGAAGAAGAACGTGCCGAACACCAGCGAGGCGGCGGTCGCGTAGAGGAAGAACTCGTACCACTCCACCACCGTGCCCACCATCGAGGCGGCCACGATCTTCTTGAGTCCCGAGGTCTTCGTCTCGGGGACGATGGTCGTCTTATCGGCGCTCACGCTCACTCCTTCGTGTTCTGCCGACGTCCGCGTTGACCTCGGCGTGCGGCGCCCGGGCTCTCACGGGCAGGGCGGCCTCAGCAAGTATGGGCACGCGCGGCAGTGTGCATCAATGACCAGTCGAGCAGAGATCGTGTGCACAATTGCAGATATGAATATCCCGACTCGTGGCACCGTCGCCGCGAACCCCGACGACCTCCTGATCCTTCTCGCCGTGGCGCGCACCGGACGGTTCACCACCGCGGCCGAGAGCCTGGGTCTGAATCACACCACCGTGTCGCGCCGGATCGCCGCGCTGGAGATGTCGCTCGGCGGACGCACGCTGTCGCGCACCGCCGGCGGTTGGGAGCTGACCGACCTCGGCCGCCGCGCCGTTCGCGCCGCCGAAGACGTCGAGACCGCGGTCGCCACCATCCACGAGGGCGATGACGAGGCCGATCAGATCGCCGGCGTCGTGCGCATCTCCGCCACCGACGGGTTCAGCGCGTTCATCGTCGCACCGGCGGTGGCGCATCTGCGACGGCGGCACCCGAGGCTCAGCGTCGAGATCGTCAACGTGACCCGGCGCGCCCTGCAGCACCGCTCTGGGCTTGATCTGGAGGTCGTGGTCGGCGAGCCGCAGGTGCACAGGGCCGAGGCGATCCGGCTCGGCGATTACACGCTGGGGATGTACGCCTCGCGCGACTACCTCGACGAATTCGGAACTCCGGCCGGCATCGCGGATCTGAGCACGCACCCCCTGGTGTACTTCGTCGATTCCATGCTGCAGGTCGACGACCTCGACGCGCCGCGGCGCTTGGTTCCCGGGATGCTGGATTCGCTCAGCTCGACGAATGTCTTCGTCCATGTCGAAGCCACCCGCGCCGGAGCAGGCATCGGCTTCCTGCCGTGCTTCATGGCGGGCCGACACCCTGATCTGGTGCGGCTGCTGCCCGAAGACTTCGCCGAACGCCTGCCCTACTGGATGGTGCTGCGACCCGACTCGCTGCGTCAACCCGCCGTCGCCGCGGTGGCAGACGCGCTGCGTCGCCGCACGGCCGCCGTGCACGACGCGCTGCTGGGCCTCGCGCCTCTGGAGTACTGAAGGCGCCGTGCACTCCTCCGGGGTGGCGCGTTTCGCATCCGCCGTCATACTCTGAGCGCGTGACCGACGAGAGAACGCCCCATCCGCTCAAAGCCGAGCGATTCAAGGCGTTCGTCGACGCGGTGGTCGCGATCGCGATGACGCTGCTCATCCTGCCGCTGCTGGAATCGGTGTCCGAAGCGGCAAACGAAGGACTCGGCACGGCGGAATTCCTCGCTGAGCACAGCGGGCAGCTGCTGAGCTTCGGATTGAGCTTCGTCCTCATCGCCGCGTTCTGGATGGAGCACCACCGCATGTACTCGCGGGTCGAGGGCATGACCGGTCCGCTGCTGTGGATCAACGCCGGCTGGATGCTGACGATCGTGTGGCTTCCGGTGCCGACAGCGATGCTCGGTCAGATGGAGGGCGACGCCCTGCAGACCGTGCTCTACATCGGCACGCTGATCCTGACCCAGGTCACGACGCTCGCGGCGAAGCTCTATCTGCTGCGGCATCCGGAGCTTCATGACTTCCCCGCCGGCGAGCTGCGTCATGGCGCACTCGGAGACGTCGCGGCGATCATCCTGTTCGCCATCGCCATGCCGATCGCCGCCTGGGTGCATCCGATCGGGTACTACGCCCTCCTCCTGATCGCACTGACCGGACCCGTCACCAGGATTCTGACGCGGCTGCCCAGGTAGGCTGGTCGGCGGCATCCAACCGTCTTTCTGAGGAGCACACGCATGGGCGCACACGACGCCGTCATCGAGATCCCGCGCGGCAGCCGCGTGAAGTACGAGGTCGACCACGAGACCGGACGAGTCCACCTCGACCGCGTGCTCTACACGACCTTCGGCTACCCCGCCGACTACGGCTACTTCGACAACACCCTCGGCGAGGACGGCGACCCGCTCGACGTGCTGGTGCTGCTCGACCACGCCATCTACCCGGGCGTCGTCGTCGAGGTCCGCCCCGTCGCCGTGCTGAAGATGAGCGACGAGGCCGGCGGAGACGACAAGCTCGTCGCCGTGCTGTCCAAGGATCCGCGCTGGGCGCACATCCAGGACATCGGCGACGTCGCCGAGTTCACCAAGAAGGAGATCGAGCACTTCTTCGAGCACTACAAGGACCTCGAGCCCAACAAGTGGGTCAAGGTCGACGCGTGGGGCGACGCCGCTGAGGCGCAGCGCATCCTCGACGAGGCGATCGTGCGGTTCGGCGAGCAGGGTCACTGACCCTTCGCGACAGAAGAAGACCCCCGGTCCGCTCAGCGGCCGGGGGTCTTTCTTTCGGAATTCTTCGGGCGGATGCTCAGAAGTAGACGCCGCGGTCGCCCATGAACCACTCGGGGTTGTTGGGGTAGCCGTCGATGTAGACCTCGAAGTGCAGGTGGCAGCCGAAGGAACCACCGGTGTTGCCGGCGTACGCGATGACCTGCCCGGCCTCCACCCACTGCCCGTAACCCACGGCGAACTCGTTGATGTGCGCGTACCCGGTGGCGATGCCGCCGCCGTGCTGGATCCGGATGTAGCGGCCGTAGCCGTCGTTCCAGAAGGCCGCATCGACCGTGCCGGAGTATGCCGCGTAGATGGGGGCGCCACAGCCGTTGGCCAGGTCGACACCTCGGTGGAAGCTCGACGAGCACCCGTTCGACCCGCACTGCGACTCACGGGGACCGTACCCGGAGGACTTCCCTCCGCCATGCGGGCGAACCCAGCCACTGGAGGAAGGAGTGCCTCCGCCTCCGCCACCTCCACCGTTTCCGCCACCACCGCCGGCCGCAGCCTCCGCGGCCTCGCGCTCTCGACGCTGTCGCTCTTCCTCTTCACGCGCCGCGACACCGGCCTGGTAGCCGGCGACCGTGGTGGCCGTGGCATCCTTCAGCGCAGCGAGCTGCCCCTGCAGGGTGTTGAGGTTCGCGGCCTGCTCGTCGAGCGCGGCCTGAGCGGCCTGAGCCGCCTGCTGGGCCGCGACCATCTTCTGCTCGGCGATCTGTTGCAGGCGGTCACGCTCGGTGCGCGCGACGACGGCCTGGTCGCTGAGCGACTGCGCAGAGTTGCGTGCGGCGACAGCGTCGTCGTAGATGGACTGGTTGTACTGCAGCAGCTTGTCCATCGTGCCGAGGCGCGTGAGCAGTTCGTCGGCGTTCGCGGCAGAGCCGGCGAAGAAGAGTTCGAGCGACGTGTCGTCGCCGCCGTTGCGGTAGAGCTGAGCCGCGACCTGGCCGGCCTTGCGAGCGGAATCATCGGCGATGCCGGCCTGCTCGTCGGCCTTCGACTGCAGTTCTTCGGCATCGGTGACGGCCTGGAAGAACGCCTGCTGTGCGGCGTAGAACTCCTCGCCTGCGAGCTTCGCGGCCGCCTGCGCGTCCGCGACCTTCTGCGTCAGGGACTGGATCAGTCCTTCGATGCGGGTGATCTCGGCAGCCTTGGCTCCCTCGTTCTGCATGGCCGCCTGCACGTCGTCCCAGCTGGGGTACGACGCAGCGTTGGCGGCGGACACACCGGACGAGACGCCGAACGCGCTGAGCGCGACGACGCTGAGAGCACCGAGGCCGAGAACACCGCGGCGGCTGATCGAGCCGCGGTTCCAGAACGCTTTGCGCTCCACGGATGTAGGCGCGCACCCGCATTCAGAGGATGCCGCAGCAGCAGCATCCAGCGTGGTCTTGTCGTTCACGCGGCCCCTTTCGCCGGATTCACACATGTCACACTAACAACAACAACCACATCCACACCAGGGCTGCGTGTTGGAGAGTTGACACGGTGACGGTTCCATCGTCCTCCGTTTCATGGCACTCCGGGGGCAGACTCGCCCTCGATTCGCGTTTTGCCTCGATCGTCGTTTATGCTTGAGCGTCGGCAAGGAGTGCTCCCCCGGGAAGCACAACGGCCCCATCGTTTAGCGGCCTAGGACGCCGCCCTTTCACGGCGGTAGCACGGGTTCGAATCCCGTTGGGGTCACTCATCCGATATAATTGAATACAAGTATGGCCCTGTAGCGCAGTTGGTTAGCGTGCCGCCCTGTCACGGCGGAGGTCGCGGGTTCAAGTCCCGTCAGGGTCGCTCCACGCGTTGAGCCTTCTTTCGAGGAGGCTCTTCGTCTAGGACGCGACAGGTTCGCCGGTCGCGCGGCTCTGTAGCTCAGTTGGTAGAGCGTTCGACTGAAAATCGAGAGGTCACGGGATCGACGCCCGTCGGAGCCACAGGGTGATCATTACAATCACCTTAGAAACCCTCGCCTAGCTTCTACATGGCGGGGGTTTTGCTTTTCCCTGGACCGGCCACAGAGAATCGAGTCACCCATGAGCGCTGACGCCCTTCTCTCCTCTCGCCGCATCGAGCTGACTCTCGTCAAGCCCTGGTTCGCGCTGTACGCCGGGGTCCGGCCGACCCTCGTCATCGAGGGGCGCGGTCAGCCGACGCAATGGGGCCTTGGCACCTGGCAGGTTCCGTCCGACCGAACAGTCACTCTGGGCGTGTTCCTCTTCAACCGCCTCTGGCGCTTCGGCGAGGCCGAATTCGCACTCGAACCCCATGACGCGCCGGCCCTCGTATATCGGGCGCCGGCCCTGCCCTTCTTGCGCGGGCGGATTCGCCTGCATTCCGATCACACCGCTGACAGCTGACGCAGCCGGTCTCAGGCTTCGCTGGTGTACGGTCTGGCCATGACGAGAACGACTTTCAAGCCCGGCGACGAGGTCTTCACAACCCGCTCTCGCGGAATCATCATCGACATCTGCGCCACGCCTTCGGGGCAGTTCATCTTCGGGGTCGAAGACGCCGACGGCGAAGTGATCTACTACACGCCCAAGGCGCTGCGGCACGTATAGGTTCGCTCAGAGCAGGTCGAACATGCCGCCGAATGGGAAGGCATCGTCTCCGTCGTCGTCGGTATCGAACTGAACGGTCTCGACGGAGATCACCACTTGACTGCCCGCCGAGATGAGCACGCTCACGACACGATTGCCCATGACGGTGAAGTCGACGAATCTTCCGCCGGCACGAACGGCTTCCTCGATCAGCCCTTTGAGGTCATCGACGTTCTGCCCCTGCGCGAGGAAGAAGCTGCCGCCGTTGACGGCGACCTGGGTTCGCACCATCGTCTGCACCTCGTCCATCTGGCGAACGCTACCCCTGGAGGCTTGAGGAAGTAAGGGGGGTTGCATCTTTGACAGGCAAGTGTCAGACCCGATGAGACGGGAACGTCACGGAGGACTTACGGTTCTCTCATGGGCAGACTCAAGTACGACGGCACGTCGGATCCGATCCTCATCGAGGACGCGACGCTGGCACATCTCAAGATCATCATCGCCACGAAGCTTCGACGCCAGGAGAGCTTCATGATGACGTGGCGCCCGATCGGCCAAGGACCCGACGCCCGAGCGACCGTGTGGATCCACCCGGCCATCCCGCTGCAGTTCGGATTCGATGACGCCGAGGCCCCGCCCATCGATGCGCACCGCATCACCGAGATGATGGGTGCGCTCAATGCGACCGGAGAACTGGTCCTCGACCACTTCACCTCGCAGTGAAGCCGCTAGTCGCCCGGGCGCGGAATAGGCCCGCAACGACTCCGGTTGCAGTCGAAGGCACAACGGCCACCGAGGTGAGGAACACATGAGAATTCTGCTGATCGGCGCAAGCGGACACGTCGGCGCCGCTGCGACACGCGCGCTCGAGACCCGTCACACCGTCATCCCGGTCGGGCGCTCCACCTCACCGCGCGTGGACGTCACGGATGCCGCCTCGATCACGGCGCTGTTCGAAGCCGTCGGCGAGGTCGATGCCGTCGTCGTCACCGCGGGATCAGTCCCCTTCGAGCCGCTCGCGGAACTGGGACCCGACGACTACCGCAGCGCCTTCGAGGGCAAGGTCCTCTCCCAGATCGACGTCGTCCGGATCGGAACGCCCTACGTCGCCGACGGCGGTTCTTTCACGCTCACCACCGGCATCCTGGCACGCGAACCCATCGCCACCGGCGCTGCCGCCTCGATGGCGAACGGCGCCGTGGAATCGTTCGTGCTCGCCGCGGCGACCGAACTGCCCCGTGGCATCCGCGTCAACGCCGTCAGCCCCACGGTTCTCGAAGAATCCAAGGGTTACCACGCTGCGTTCCCCGGATTCATCCCGGTCTCCTCCGTCGCCGTCGGCCAGGCGTTCACGAAGTCGGTCGACGGAGTGCAGACCGGTCAGGTCTTCCGGCTCGACTGATCAGCCGAGCCGCGGCGCCGAAAGCGTGAGCGGCAGATTCCGCATGACGACGACGCTGTCGAACACCGCCGCACCAGGCGGCAACGCGTCGAAGAACGACGAGCGCAGGCTGCGCATTCTGGCCCCTTCCACAGACCACTCCTCGGATGCGAGCACCACCGGCTCCAAGGTCACACCGTCGTGCCGGCGCGACCACCCGATGCGTCCGGCGCGGTAGAACTCCGAGGCGTCGTCGACGGTGTCGAAGAAGTCACTGCGCCATTCGCCTCCGACTTCGACGTCGGCGGCGAGGATCTCCCCTTTCGCATCCATCGTCAGCGCATACCTGTCGCCGGACTCGTCGATCGTGAATCGCGCCTTCCGGTGAACACCGGGAAACAGCCGCCCTCCGAACAGCACGGGACTCCACGCGGAACTGTGCCGTTCGAAGATGTAGACACCGCGATGAGTCTCGCCGGCGTCGTCCCACTCGACGGCCATGCGGTGCGCGGCGTTCTCCGAGCGCAGGCCCCACCGTCCGCGAAGCCATGTCGGGCGGACGTCCTCGATTCCCAGGACGCAGACCCCGGCGAGCGCATATCCCTTGATGAGCTGCGGGCGGAACCGCGCGGGGAGGAGGCTGCGAGCCACTTCCGGGTCGAGTCGGTAACTGAGGAGGAGTCGCCGACGAAGGTGCGCCCGTACCTCTCGCAGAACAGTCATTCGATCGCCTCACCCTTCGCAGTATTCGCCGAACGTCTCTTGCGCACTTCGCGCACCACGACCTGTTCCGGGCACACGGTGGAGAGGAAGTCTCCGACCGTGAGGGCGAGGCGTCCGCTGACGAGCGAGTACAGGATGCGATTGGCGTCGCGCCGCTCGCTGATCAGTCCTGCACCTCGAAGAACGCGAAGGTGACGAGAGATGGTGGGCCCCGTCGCGTGGAACTGCGCGGCGATCTGGCCAGCGGCCAGCTCGCCGTCTTTCAAGTCCTGGAGGATCTGCCGTCGGGTCGGATGCGCCAGCGCCTCGAAGACTGAGGTCGCTTCGTCTTCCATATTTGCAATATAGCACTAGTGCAAAATAGCTTCGCCCTCCGCTTCCCGTAGCCGGACCTCGATCCAAGACTCCATCCCCGAATCACAGCACGCAAAGATAAGCTGTGTGCGCGGCGCATGTCTCTCCGGCTTCCGGAAGGGCATTGTGGCGGCGTTCCCCACGACATCCCCTTGGCCCCGCGAAATCGCTCCGCCCCTGCCGCATGATCCGGGCGGACCGAGTTCGACGGATGCGCCACCCCAGAAAGGCCTGAGCACATGAGCGACTCCCCCGGCACCGGCGATCGCGGAGACGACTTCTTCGACCAGCTGGTTCAGAGCAACCCCCGTGAGCAGTCCGCGTTCACCGTGGGCTTCCGCGGATACGACAAGGGCGAGGTCGATACGGCGCTCTCGGGCCTGCGGCACCAGCTGCAGCAGGTCACCGCCGATCTGAACGACATCAACGAACGCCACACTTCGGAGCTCGAAGCCGTGCGCGCCGAGGAGAGCGCCGTTCGAGAAGCTCTCGAGTCGCAGATCGCCGCCGCCAAGGCCCAGGCTGCCGAGGCCGAGCAGCAGGTCAGCACGCTCACCTCCGAGCTCGTCGACGCTCCCCGCCCGGAAGGCAAGGAAGCGCCGTCGCGCCAGCAGTTCGAGGCGATCCTGCGGGTCGCCGAGGAGCAGGCCAACGTGCTCATCCAGAACGCGGCAGTGCAGGCCGACCGTCTGATGGCAGCCGCTCGTGAAGAAGTCGCCGCACAGCGCGCCGAGGCCGACGCAGACGCCACCCGGATCACCGCGCAGGCGCAGCGCGATGCCGACCAGGTGCGTCTGAAGATGGACACCGAGTACACCGCGCACGAGGCCCGGATCGAACGCGAAGCCGCGCACGCAGACGAGAAGGTCGCCCAGGCCGCTCAGGAAGCGACTGCGATCCGCACCGAGGCCGAGAAGGGTGCGGCCGCACTGCGCTCGCTGGTGACCCGCGAGACGACACAGCTGCGAGCGGATGCCGAGCGCGAGGTCCGCGAGATGAACGCCCGCGTTCTCGAATTCGAGGAGACGCTCACCCGCCGCCAGGACGACGCACAGCAGGAGTTCCTGGTGCTGCACAACCAGGCGGTCGCGCACGCCGAGCGCATCACCACCGACGCGAACGAGCAGGTTGCCGCCTCCCTGGAGCACGCCCAGCGGATCTCCGGCAAGGCCGACGACTACGAGCGCCTGATGCGCGCGCAGGCCGCGACGATCGAGGCCGATACTCATGTGCGTGCCCGCGACACCCTCGACCGCGCTCGCGTGAAGTCGCAGAAGATCGTCGACACTGTCATGGAGCACGCCACGACCGTGCTGCGCGACGCCGAGGACCGCACCCGCCAGCTGCGCTGGCAGCAGCAGCAGTTGTCGAGCTTCATGTCCGAGGTGCGCGAGCTGATCCGCCCCGACGGCATCCTTGCCGCCGAGCCGACCGCTGCCGACTCCGCGGCGGCCGCCGTCAGCACCAAGAGCACCAAGAACGCCAAGGACACCAAGAACGCGATCGATTCCGAGGCGGAGCTCGTGACCGAGGCCGAAGTGGAAGACGCCGCAGACGCCGCGCCGGAAGCGCCCGTCGGCGACGAGTCTTTCCTCGGCGATGAGGCGCTCGACGACGAATTGATCGACGATGAGTCGATCGTCGCCAACAAGATCACCATCGAGGTCGTCGAGGCCGACGAGGAGCACGCAGGACGCTGATCACCGTCCTCTCGAACTGAGGCGCGAACGGATTTCCGTTCGCGCCTCAGTCGTCTCTCGGTGCAAGGGCCCACCGACCGACGGACCCCGGACTCCGCCTCCTCACCGCTGCTGTCACGCCGCCGCAAAGCACGAATGGCCCGATCTCCGGAGAGATCGAGCCATTCAGCGTTTCGAGGAGCGGACTACGCTCGGCGCATCTGCCCGGCTGCGGGGCAGTCGAACGGGTCGCTGCCCGCGGCGAGGCCCACGCGGTTCAGGTACTCGATGACGATCTTGTACGACTGGATGAGCGTCGTCTCGGTGTACGGCACGTTGTTCGCGGCGCAGTAGTCACGGACGATCTCGCGCGCCTTCGCCAGGTGCGGGCGCGGCATGTTCGGAAAGAGGTGGTGCTCGACCTGGTAGTTCAGGCCGCCCATCAGCCAGGTGGTCCGCCATCCGCCGGTGATGTTCCGGGAGGTGCGCACCTGCTTGGAGAAGAAGTCGAGACGAGCGTTCGGATCGATGATCGGCATGCCCTTGTGGTTCGGTGCGAACGCGGCGCCCATGTACACGCCGAAGACGGCGAACTGCACACCCATGAAGGCGAACGCCATTCCGAGCGGGAGCATCATGAAGACCGGCACCAGGAGGAGAACGAAACGAGCGGCGATGATGCTGAGCTCGATCCAGCGTCCCTTGACGTTCTTCGTCGTCAGGAGGTACTTCAGGCCGAGGAAATGAAGGTTCAGCCCCTCGAGGGTGAGCAGCGGGAAGAAGAACCAGCCCTGCTTGCGGGTGATGAGCTTGATCAGGCCCTTGGCCTTCGCGGCATCCTCTTCGAGGAACGAGATCGTGTCGACTTCGATGTCGGGGTCTTTGCCGACCTGGTTCGGGTTGCCGTGGTGCTTGGTGTGCTTCGAGTCCCACCAGGAGTAGCTCATGCCGATGCTGGCGATCACGATGCGGGCGAGCTTGAAGTTCGCCGGCCCCGAGGTGAGGATCTGACGGTGTGCGGCCTCGTGTCCGAGGAACGCGATCTGCGTCAGGACGATGCCGAGTCCGGCGGCGATGAGCAGCTGGAACCAGCTGTCGCCGAGCAGGATGAAGCCGGTGATCAAACCGCCGAGGGCGACGGCGATACCGGAGGCTACGGCGATGTAGAACCAGGTCGCTCGGCGCAGAAGGCCGGTCTCACGGACAACTTGCGAAACCTGCTTGAAGGCCTGAGCCATAGGCGGGATCTCGGCTGACCCGGCGTACGTCTGGCGTACGGGGCCGAGGGTGTTCGAGGTCGATTCGACCTTGGTGATGGAGATGATGCTCTCCTGCCAGTTGGGAGCCCTGGAGCTGCAGGAGCCGATGGCGGATGCCGAAGGCTTCACCTCAGGCTACGCCCCTGTGTATGCACCACCGGGCATACGCAGGTGTGATCCTTCTGATACTCAGGGCTGAGATCCTGGCGCCTCTTCGCCCACCGGCGGCCGCAGCACGAGGATCACCACGACGACCACCAGCACGATGGCCGTGAACACCACCGGAGTCGGCAGCAACGGGTCCAGCAGCACCAGCACCGCCGCGAGCGGAATCGCCGTGTTGACGACGCGATCCGCGTTCTCGCGGATCGCGATCCACCAGATGCCGAGCAGGAACACCGCGATCGGAACGGTGACCGTGAAGGACGCCTGGACCGCATCGAGCTTTGAGTGATGCGTCAGGCGATCGATCTCGACCTCGATGCCTGCGGAGAATGCCGCTGCGGCCGCGAAGACGAAGAAGTGGGTGTAGCCGTAGCGGACGGAGCTTGCCAGGGTGGTGATGGCGCGGTGGTGCGGCGGCCAGAAGTAGATCCACCACAGCGCGGCGGTGACGACGAGAGTGAGGACGGCGATGGAGATGAGCGGTCCGAGCGACTCGACCTCGTCGAGAGCTTCGATGATCGCGTTGGACGAGGCCAGCAGACTCTCGCCGAGGACGATCAGCGTGAACAGGCTGTAACGCTCGGTGATGTGGTGCGGATGCCACGGCGTCTGCCCCTGGCGCTCGGCGATGACCGGCACCGCGAGCTCGAAGATCACGAACAGGAGGAAGACCGCGATCTGCGCCTCTGCGGGGACGAACAGGAAGGCGACCCAGCAGAGCTGAACGATCGTGATGCCTGCCGCATAGAACAGCGTCGCCTTGCGCGCGCTGCCTGCCGACCGGGACGCACGAAGCCATTGCACGATCATCGCGACGCGCATCACGATGTAGGCGATGACCGGCACGGTGAAGTCACCGTGGAATGCGGCCGGGATCCCCGCCGCGAGCACGAGGACCCCGCCCATCTGCACGAAGGTGAGGATGCGGTACAGCCAGTCGTCGGTCGAGAACGAGGTCGCGAACCAGGTGAAGTTCATCCACGCCCACCAGATGGCGAAGAAGACCAGCCCGTAGGAGACGAGGCCGTTCTCCACATGTCCGGCCGAGAGTTCGTGGTGCAGCTGGGCCGAAGCCGTGCTCACTGCGACGACGAAGACGAGGTCGAAGAAGAGCTCGAGCGGCGTCGCCGCGCGGTGTCCCTGATGGGGGTCGCGCGGGTGCATGCGGGTCAGCCGGAAGCGCGGGGCCGTTGCGATGTCAGTCACCGGGACAGAATAGTGCCTACCCATTCACACGGTGGCGTCTACAGCTCTCCCGGCCGCATCGCCTCGGCATCGATCGCGCGGATGATCCGCTGCGTCGCGGTGTCGACCGGCGGCTCAACCGCGACACCTGCCGGTCGCCGGCCGCGAGGCGCGTAGACGACGAGGGAGTGGAACAGGAACCGCGCGAAGAACGCGACGATGAGGGATATCCCTGTGGCGACCACGCTCGAGATGTGCCAGGACTCGACCATCAGTGCCATCAACGGGATGCGCAGCGCTGCCTCGATGCCGTTGAACGTGACGGAGGTGGCGAACCGGATGCCGAGGCCTCGGGCACCGGTGCGCATGTCGGCGAAGACGAACCGCTCCTGCAGGATGAAGTTGCCGATGATGGTCGTCCCGGCGCCGATGATCGCGGCCCAGATGTAGTCCATCCCGGCCGTGGTGAGCAGCCACATGATGCCGAGGTTCACGATCGCCCCGACGAGACCGATCAGGGCGAACAGCGACATCTTTCCGAAGCGCAGGCGGGTGAGGTGGGCGACGAACGTCATCCCCTGACGCAGACTCGCCTTGGACGTTCCGTGCCGGCGCTCACCGAACTCCATCGGGATCTCGGCGATCCGCAGGTCGGAGCGGGCCAGGATTTCGAGCAGGATCTTGAAGCCCTGCGGACGCAGACCGGGGAGATCGACGCGGCTGCGGTCGACGAGGAAGAATCCCGTCATCGGGTCGGTGCTCCGGGCCAGTCGCAGCGGGAACATCGCCTTCGTCAGCCAGGTCGCCGCCCGCGAAACCCCGAAGCGCAGCGCCGTGCCGAGTCCGCCGGAGTCCCCGCCGCCGATGTAGCGCGAGGCGCCGACCACATCGGCATCGCCCTGCGCGTGTCGCGCGAGCAGCTGGGGCAGCAGTTCCGGCGGATGCTGCAGGTCGCCGTCCATCACGATGCAGATGTCGGATGCCGCCGCGGCCAGCCCCTCGGCGACTGCGCCGCCGAGCCCACCGGTGTTCACGGCGCGATGGATGACGCGCACCGGCAGGGGCGCGTCTGCGGCGACGCGCTCGACCTCGGCCGTGGTGTCATCGGCACTGTCGTCGACGAAGAGGATCTCGGCATCCCACCCGCGCAGCGCCGTCGCCGTGCGCTCGACGAGCTCGGCCACGTTGTCACGCTCGTTGAAGGTCGGCACGATGACCGTGACCGTTGTCTTCACGTGCACCCTTCCCGTCGGATGATATTCGGCTCCATCGTTCCATGTCTGGCCGCGCCGTGCTTTCTCTCAGCGCTTGCTCTGCTGAACGGCCCTACCCTTGATACATGACTTCTCCTGCTTCTGACACCATCACGATGTTCGGCGCCGAGTGGTGCGGCGACTGCCGCCGTACCAAGAAGCAGCTCGACGGACTGGGAATCGAGTACACCTACGTCGATCTCGCCGCCGACCCTGCTGCCGCAGACATCGCGAAGGACATCTCCGGTCGTATGAACATCCCGGTCGTCGTCTACCCGGACTCCTCGCACCACGTCGAGCCGTCGAACGCCGACGTTGAAGCGAAACTGCGCGAACTCGCGCTGATCTGAGGCCCGCGCCGCGACGTCGCCTGTGACATGCGCGCCGATACACTGGCGCGATGAGCTCAGACGCTCGACCGGAGCGCGCATCCGTCCGCCTCTCTCCCCGCACGATCGTGCTGTACGCGGTCGGCTCGCTGGGCACCGGAGGCTACGCCACCCTGCCGGGGCTGGTGCTGACGTACTTCCTCACCGACAACCTCGGTGTCGCCGCTCTCGCCGCGGGACTCATCGTGACCGCCGCGAAGATCTGGGACGTCATCATCGACCCCCTCATCGGCGCG
This sequence comes from Microbacterium sp. LWH12-1.2, assembly GCF_040675825.1. Lineage (NCBI taxonomy): Bacteria > Bacillati > Actinomycetota > Actinomycetes > Micrococcales > Microbacteriaceae > Microbacterium > Microbacterium sp. LWH12-1.2. The sequence continues at coordinate 3,507,074 of NZ_JBEGIJ010000001.1, read as the reverse complement.
GCATCCGACCGCCAGCTGGCGCGCACCGGCTCGCGCCGCGGATTCATGGTCACCGGCGCGCTCACCCTGCCGCTGTTCTTCGCGCTCACCTTCGCCGTCCCGCCGTCGTGGGGTCCTGCAGCCGGCGCGACCTGCGTGCTGCTGGCATTCCTCGCGACGGCGACGGCGTTCAGCCTCTTCCAGGTGCCGTACGTCGCGCTTCCCGCCGAACTGACCGGCAGCTACGACGAACGCAGCCGGCTGCTCGGCTGGCGCGTGGTCGTGCTCACCGCGGCGATCCTGATGTTCGGAGCGGGCGGCCCTGCCCTGCGCAGGGCGGGATCTGATCCGGTCGCGGGCTATCTCTTGATGGGTGTCGTCGCCGGCGTGGTCATCGGGGCGGGAATGTTCATCGCCGCACGCACTGCGGTTGCCGGGACGAAGGGCGCTTCTCGGACTGCGGCTCCCCCGGCCGGAATCCGCGAGCAGTATCTCGCCGGGTTCCGCGCGCTGGGACGCAGCATCCCGTTCCGCGCGCTGCTCGGCACGTTCTTGCTGCAGGCCCTCGCCACCGGCACGATGCTCGCCGGCGCACAATACGTTGCGACCTGGGTGCTGCGATCCGAGGATGCCGTGACCTTCGTGTTCATCGCCCTGGTCGGGCCGGCGCTGCTCGCGGCGCCCGGATGGACGACCTTCGCCCGACGCCTCGGCAAAGAGCGGGCCTTCATGATCGCCAGTGTGCTGTTCACGCTGGCCGCGGCATCCATCACCGCCGCCGTCTGGGCGCCCGGACCGTGGATATACGCCTCGGTGGCGGTCGCGGGAATCGCCTATGCGGGGCTGCAGGCCCTGCCGATGGCGATGCTCCCCGATGTGATCTCGCACGACGAACGCACGCACGGTGCCGGCCAGGCCGGCACTTTCACCGGCGTCTGGACGGCCGGCGAGACGGTCGGCTTCGCTCTCGGCGCTTCGGCGGTCTCGCTCACGCTGGCCGCGACCGGCTACGTCTCCACCGTCGCCGGAGTCTCGGTGGAGCAGCCGGATGCCGCGATCACGGGCATCGTGCTCAGCTTCAGCATCCTTCCCGCCGCGTTGATGGCGGCGAGCCTGGTGACGCTGCGGGGATACCGGCTGCGCCGCGCGGACATCGACGAGGCTCCCGCTCGCATCCGCGATCCGCACGCATAAGCTGGGACCCCGCCCGAAGGAGACGTCGATGACTTCTACGACCACGTCCGCCCCTGCTGACCTCGACGACGCGGAGCGCGCACGTCTCGATCAGGACGTGGCCGCGCTCCAGACCGGCACCCGCACCTGGTCGAGCCTCACCGTCGGCCAGCGGGCAACGCTGCTTCGCGCGGTACGCGCAGGTGTGGCGGCGACCGCCGAGGACTGGGCGACGACAGCGGCGGCATCCAAGGGCCTTGACGCGAAGCATCCGCTGCGCGGCGAGGAGTGGCTCAGCGGCCCGTACAGCGTTCTCGGCGCGCTCGACGCCTACATCGAGACCCTCTCCCGTCTCGCCCAGGGCGTCAACCCGCTCGATGGCGTGCGACTCGACCGGGCACCGGGCGGCCGTACGCGCGTGCACGCGTTCCCCCTCACCGGGATCGACAAGTTCCTGCTCTCGGGGTACACCGGAGAGGTCTGGCTCGAGCCCGGCATCACCCCGAACGCCGCACGCGCCGCGGCCGGCCTCGCCCAGCGCACACCCACCGAGTCCGGGGGCGTCGGCCTGGTGCTCGGCGCCGGCAATATCACCTCCATCCCGGTGCTCGACGTGCTCTACGAGCTGCTCGCCCACAACCGCACCGCCCTCCTCAAGGTCAACCCGACGCAGGACTCGCTCGTGCCGGTGTACAAGCGCGCGTTCGCCGCTCTCATCGAGCCGGGGTTCCTCCGGATCGTCCGAGGCGGGCCGGCGGTCGGGGCGCACCTGACAAGCCACCCTGACCTGGTGCACGTGCACATCACCGGGTCCGCAGCGACGTTCGATGCGATCGTGTGGGGCCAGGGCGCGGCGGCCAAACGGCGCCGGCGCGAGAACCGTCCGCAGTTGAAGAAGCCGATCACGGCTGAGCTGGGCGGTGTCTCGCCGATCATCGTCGTACCTGGGGAATGGACCGATGCCGACATCACGTTCCAGGCGGAGCACATCGCGACGATGCGGCTGCAGAACAGCGGACACAACTGCATCGCCGGCCAGGTCGTGATCCTCTCCTCGGACTGGGCACAGGCCGATGCCTTCCGCGCCGCTCTGCGCCGCGCCTACGCGAACGCCCCGGAGCGGCCGACCTGGTACCCCGGCTCGCCATCGCGGATGCAGTCGGCGGCGGATGCCTACCCCGACGCGCTCGTACTCGGCGACCGCGTGCTCGTGGAGATCGAGAACGGTCAGGATGCCGCGCCCCTCGAGCACACCGAGTACTTCGCTCCGGTGCTCGGCGTCGTCACCGTGCCGGGTCACGGCCAGGACTTCCTCGATGCGGCCGTCGCGCACGCGAACAACGAGTTGCAGGGCACGCTCGGTGCGAACCTGCTGATCGACCCGGCGACCGAGAAGGCTCTCGGCGCCGGCTTCGAGCGGGCGATCACCGCCCTGCGCTACGGATCGATCGCGATCAACGGCTGGACGGCGTTCGGCTTCATCACCCCGACCCTCACCTGGGGCGCTTTTCCCGGCAGCACGATCGACGATGTGGGCAGCGGGATCGGCGTGGTGCACAACGCGCTGCTGCTGGACGGTGTCGAACGTTCGGTCGTCCGCGGACCGTTCCGGCCATTCCCGCGGTCACTTCCCCTGCTGAACGGCGGCGGGCGCCTGAGCATCCTGCCGAAGCCGCCGTGGTTCGTATCGTCTCGCACCGGCGCCGTGGTGAGCGAGGGCCTGACCCGCTTCCGCGTGACCGGCAGCGTCCCCGGACTCGTACGAACCCTGCTCCAGGCGCTTCGCGCCTGACCCGACTTCCGGTCGTTGAGCGAGCGCCCTTCGTCTCGTCGCTTCGCTCCTCGCTCAGGGGCCTGTCGAAACGCGTCATCCAGCGTTCGAGGTCGGATCGATGCGTTTCGTCTCGGTCGCTGCGCTCCCTCGCTCGACGACCAGCGAGACCTGGGCCGCTCAGACGGCGAGCAGATCCGTCGCGTCGCGCAGCGCCTGCTGGATCGCGGGCTCGGATGCCGAGTGTCCGGCCTCGACGATGACGAATTCCGCCTCCGGCCATGCACGATGCAGATCCCAGGCCGTCATTACCGGGGTGCAGACGTCGTACCGCCCCTGCACGATGATCGCCGGGATATGGCGGATCGCATCGATGCCGGCAAGCAGCTGACCCTCGCTCCACCATCCGCGGTTCACGAAGAAGTGGTTCTCGATGCGGGCGAACGCGACGGCGCGCTCGGGATCTGCCATCTCGGCGATGTGCTCCGGGTCAGGGCGCATCGTCACGGTCGACGCCTCCCATGTGGTCCAGGCGACCGCCGCGGGAACGTGCACCGCGGGATCCGGGTCGAAGAGGCGACGGTGGTACGCCTCGATCATCCGTGAGCGCTCGAGCACCGGGATCGGTGCGATGAAGTCCTCCCACAGATCGGGGAAGAGCGCGGCCGCGCCGCCCTCGTAGAACCACTCGAGCTCTTCACGGCGCAGCGTGAAGATGCCGCGGAGCACGAGGCCGGTGACGGCATCCGGATGCGCCTGCGCGTAGGCCAGGGCGAGGCTGCTGCCCCAGGAGCCGCCGAACACCTGCCAGGCCTCGATCCCGAGGTTCCTGCGCAGCAGCTCCATGTCGGCGATCAAGTGCGCCGTGGTGACGAAGCGCAGGTCCGCGCCGGGCTCCGCGGCGTGCGGAGTGCTCTTGCCGCAACCGCGCTGATCGAAGAGCACGATCCGGTACTTCTCCGGGTCGAAGAAGCGGCGCTGCCAGGGCGAGGTGCCACTGCCCGGTCCGCCGTGCAGGAAGACCACCGGCTTGCCCTCGGGGTTGCCGCTGACCTCCCAATGGATGCGGTGCCCGTCACCGACGAGCAGCTGCCCCTCGTCGTACGGCTCGATCGATGGATACAGTGCATCCAGGTTCATCATCATTGGTCCCCCGACCCGGTGAAAAGAAGTTCAACCTTCCACGCTAGCCGAGGGATGACGACCTCCTGGTATTACAGGTCGCCCTCGGCGACGGTGAAGGTGTCGCAGACGCCCAGGCCGTTCTGGTATCCGTTCGCGAACCAGTACTGGCGCTGATCGCTGGAGCCGTGCGTGAAGCTCTCCGGGTTCACGAAACCGGACTGCTCCTGGATGTGGTCGTCGCCGACCGTGACCGCCGCATTGATGGCGTCGTTCAGCTCCGCCTCCGTGGGCTTCAGCAGGTACGGGTCGCCATCGGGATCCTTCTGCTTGGTCATCTGCCCGATCCAGGCGCCCGCGTAGCAGTCGGCCTGCAACTCCATGCGCACACCGTTGCTGCCGGGACCGGTGCCGTTGTTCGGGTACTGCTCCATGTAGCCGGTGATGTTCTGGATGTGGTGACCCCACTCGTGCCCGACGATGTACAGCTGCGCGAGGTTGCCGGCGGATGCTCCGAACTGCTGCCGCATGAGATCGAAGAACGTCGGATCGAGGTATACGCCTTCTTCGGGCGGGCAGTAGAACGGTCCGACGGCGTTGGATGCGGTACCGCACTGCGTCGGAGTCTGCCCGTCGACGACGGTGAGCTGCGGGGCTCGATAGCCCTCGATGTTCTCCGCCCAGAACTCGTCGAGTGCGACCTGCGCGCCTGCCATCCGGCAGTCGACATCCGCGTTGGCGTCCGCGCCGGTCTTGCAGTCCTCGATGACTGAACCGCCGGCGGGCTCCGTACCGCCGCCCGTCGCGCCGCCACCGAGAAGACCGGTGAGATCCACACCGAGGAGCGGTCCGACCAGGAGAGCGATGATGCCGAGGACACCCACGCCACCGCCGGCGATCGCCGCGTTGCGTCCGCGGCGTCGCGTGGTGTTGCCCGAGATGTCGGCGTCGGGGTTGAAGGTCATGAATCGAGGGTACTCCCGTGCCGATCAGACGTAGGCTCGGAATCATGACGACGACCATCACCATCACCGGCGCGGGCGGGCAGATCGGTTACGCGCTGCTGTTTCGAATCGCGGCCGGCGACATGCTCGGATCGGAGGAGAAGGTGCGGCTGCGGTTGCTGGAGATCCCCCAAGGGCTCGGCGCCGCCGAGGGTGCGGCGCTCGAACTGCAGGACGGCGCGTTCGGCCTGCTCGAGCACGTCGAGGTGACGGATGACCCGGCCGTCGGGTTCGATGGTTGCGATCTCGCGTTGCTCGTCGGTGCCCGTCCTCGGGGTCCCGGCATGGAGCGTGCCGACCTACTCGCTGCGAACGCCGGGATCTTCGGCCCGCAAGGCGAGGCGATCGCCGCCAACGCGGCATCCGGTGTGCGGGTGACGGTCGTCGGCAACCCGGCGAACACGAACGCGCTGATCGCGGCAGCATCCGCTGACGGGGTTCCGGCCGAGCGCTTCACCGCACTCACCCGCCTCGACGAGAACCGCGCCAAGGCGCAGCTTGCTCAGGCCCTCGGGGCTCGCGTCGGGAGCATCGGTCGGGTGCCGATCTGGGGCAACCATTCGGCGACGCAGTTCCCTGACGTGTCGCACGCGACCGTCGACGGGCGACCGGTCACCGAGGCTCTGGCCGCGATCGTCGGCGATGTACCGGCGTGGTTGGAGAGCACGTTCATCCCGCGGGTGGCGAAGCGCGGCGCCGAGATCATCGAGGTGCGCGGTTCGTCGTCGGTGGCGTCGGCCGCGAGCGCGACGATCGACCACGTGCGGGACTGGGTGCACGGCACCGAGGACTGGACCAGCGCCGGTGTCGTCTCGCACGGCGAGTACGGAGTTCCGGAGGGACTGATCTCCTCGTTCCCGGTACGTTCCGTTGCGGGCGAGTGGCAGGTCGTCGAAGGGCTGGAGCTGAGCGAGTGGGCACGCGCGCGGGTCGACGCCTCCGTGACCGAACTGGTCGAGGAGCGCGAGGCCGTACGGGCGCTCGGGATGCTCTGAATCGGTCGCCATCCGGCTACGCAGCAAGGCAGAATGGATGCTGGAGGTGCGCCGATGAGCGATTCAACTGAGCTGACGACCGGGAACGTGCATATCGACGACCCGCGGACCAGCCCGGTGCACCTGCCGCATGCTGCGGCCGAGTGCCCGAAGTGCTTCACCGAGTTGCAGCAGAACCGCAATTTCTGGTCGGCGCGACCCGATGGTTCACGTCTGGTCGGGCTCGTCGTCGCCCGCGAGGGGATGCCATCGGTCGTGCAGCAGCGCGATGACCTCACCCGCTTCGGCGTGCCCATCGAGGGCTTCCGCCACCCGGCGCCCGACATCCTGGAGAGCTGGAGTGAGCGGCTGGGCCGACTCATCGCGACCTTGAAGCCCGGTGACGTTCTCGTGGTCGCCAACCTCAACGCTCTCGGCCGGGACAGCGATGAGGGCACGCGCGCCGTGGCCGAGCTGCGCCGCCGCGGCATCATGGTGAAGGTTCTCAGCCACGACTCCCGGCACCTGGCCGACGCCGGCGCCGGCGCCTGAGCCACAGCATCAGCTCGCCCTGGCTCCTCCGGCGAGCAACTGGTCGCGCAGCGATTCGGGCTTCTCGTCGCTGAAGTAGGCGACCGCGACGAACTCGTCGAACAGCGCGCACATCACGTTCTCCAGCTCACCCAACGGGGTGGAGAAACGCACCATCAGGATCCGTTTCGTGTCGGGCACGGGGATCCAGTAGTCGGCGATCAACCGCATGACTCCGTCCGACTCCGCACCTTCCTCGACCAGCTCGACACGGTGCGTACGCAGCGCGGGGACCCCAGGACCGCGCACCTCGACCATCGACGCGAACGCTGCAGGATCGATCTGCTTCAACCCCTCGGCCATGACCTTCAGCACCTTCTGCGGCGCAGTGCCGACCGCGGGACTCATCCGAAGATCGGCCGGCTCGAATACGAGCAGCGTCACCGGCAGCGGGGTGCCCGGTGCGATCTCGGTCGAGAACATGATGGCGCGGACGTCGCCCTGCGCGCCCGCTGCCACCGCCTCGTGCAGCTGGTTGCGCACCGTAGCGCGCTCGACGGCACGATCGTCGGCAGGGCCGATCGCATCTCGTGCGATGCGTCTGATGGAGGAGTTCGTCGCCTCCTCGGTGGACAGATCCACCGAGAACCAGCGCCCCGGAAGGCGGAACCGCAGGCCGCGGCCGCTCACTCGGGTGCCGCCCACTCTCCGTAGCGGGCGTTCATATCGGTCAGGCTGACGCCGCCCGTGCCCGCCTCCGTGACGCCCAGGGGGTCGAGTTCCGCTGCGGCAGACCTGAGATCGACGACCTCGTGGCCCTGCGCCGTGTCGGCGCCGGCCGTGATCTTGATCGTGTTCGGCTCCCACGGCAGAGCGCCCCAAATGGCCTCGACCACGGCATCCAGCTCGCTGGCGGTGAGCGGCTCGGCGGAGTCGACTTCGAGCCCGAGACTGATCCGATGGCCGAACCCGTTGGCCGAACGAGCGAGGTCTCGCACGCCCACGATCCTCGGCTCGGCCGCCGTCACGGCATCCGCCACGTCACCGTAGTCCACTGTCGTTCCTTCCGTCTGTTCCGTTCCGGGCGTCGCGATCGCGCAACCCGACAGTGCACCGCTCAGCAACGAACCCGCGAGCGTCACGGCGAGGAGACGGCGCGTACCGATGTGTCGTCGCTTCATGTTCATTCATTCCAGTGGTAGTACGAGGTGTCCGTATACCCATCTTCGTTGAAGAAGTTCCCCAGGTCGGGATGGTTCGCCTGCACTTCGGCGAGATGCTCCTGATAGGTCTGCGAGTACTTGTCGGCGTTGTGGGCACCGGCGTCCACGCCGAGGACCGGGTTCGGATTCGGCGGATCGACGTTGATGGTCGTCCAGTTCGGTCCGTGCTCGGTGCCGAGGTCCCCCGCGACGATGTCGAGGTTCGGAACCGGGTCGCCGTTGTGCTGCACCGAGACCACGTCCACCGAATCCGGGATGGGCATGTGATCGATGGGCGCTCCCGAGACGACGACGGCCTGCCAGTTGTAGTCGGAGTTGTACGCCGCGAGATGCCCCGCCATGATGCCGCCCTGGCTGAAGCCGACGAGCATGACCGGGTCGTTCTCGCCGATTCCGGCCTGCTCCATGGCCTCGAGCACGGCCCGCTCGTATTGCGTCTGCAGGGCCGGCGTCAGCATCAAGGCCAGGTTGCTGTCGAGGTCGTTGACGGCCCCCTGGTCGCCGAAGCGCGACAGCCACTCCTGTGTGCTCGGAAGCGTGACGGTGTAGTACCAGCCGTCGGGCCCGAGCACCTTGGTGATCTTGACGACGGAGTCGGTCTCCCCGCCGAGCTCATCCACCTCCCCGGTGCCGTTGAGCACCGTGGCCAGGCTCGGATCCGCCGGAACGTCCTCCGGCAGCGCATCGGCGTACGGGTCCGTCTCGCTCACCTTGGGCGTCTCCTTGAGCACGTCGGAGAGGATGCTGGCGATGAGGAACGCGGCGAGTACTCCTGCAATGATGGCCGCGATGATGAGCCCGATCGTGCCGAACAGCATCCCCACCGCGATGATGAGGAGCAGTATCACCAGCACGCCCAGGATCGCGACGATCGTGTTCGCGATCCTCTTCAGCAGATCGACGACGTCTTGCAGGAAGTCGCCGATCCACTCCCCGATGCCCTCGAGGAAGTCGCCGATGTCGGAGAAGAAGTCGCCGACCTTGTCCCAGAATCCTTCATTCGTCGAATCGATCGCCGCGTCGATCTTGCGGATCGCTGCCTCTGCGGCCTCATTCATGGCTTCACGCGCCGCGTCGATCCGCCCGCTGGCGGATCCGACGGCTGCCTGGGCGTCGTCAGCGGCCCGCTGCGCGCCAGGCACCTGCCCGGTCAGCGAGGGAGCTGCGTCGTCTGCGGCATCCACCCTGTCGTTGAGGTCTTCGAGCGCACTGTCGGCGCGGCTCTGCGCGAGAAGCGCATTGTCGAGGTCGTCCTGCGCTCGCTCGGCATCGGCGTGGGCCTCGGTGAGGGCGACGGCGTACTCGGTGATCGCGTCAGCGGTGCCTTTGTAGCGGGGCTGGATACGATCCAGATCCGAGGCGATCTGCTCGTTCTGCTCGTGAAGAGCCTGAACGGCCTTGCCCTCGTCGTCGTCGACGATGCCACGCAGTTCGCGGATCACATCGAGGATCACTTCTGCCGAGGAGGCGAGGTCTGCGGCGCGCGATGTCAGTTCAGCGGGCCGCCCGGGAAGAACGCTCATGGACTATTTCTCCCCATCCTGTGCCATCTTGTCGTCGAGGTCACGGAACGTGTCGACGATCGCCTGCATGAAATCGGCCTGCGACCGCAGGTTGTCGCGCAGCTTCTCGCGCGCGATGTCCCATTTGCCGCCGAAGTCGTCGATCTTGCCGCTGAGCCCGCCGTGGCCGGTGAGTCCGCCGAGATCGTCTGCGAGAGCTTCGGCCTCATCGAAGGTCGTGGCGAGCCCCTTGGCCGTGTGTGCGGTGGACTGCAGCCGCGCGAGGTCCATCTTGACGTCGCTCATCGCTCTCCCCCGTCGTCGTGCCGGTCGCGCTGCGCGAGGCGCTCGGTCGTCGCCGTGCGCAACCACGCGCCCAGAGCGGCGTCGGCTGCTCGCACTTCAGCGCGCAGGTCCGCGGCATCCGCGGCGGATACGGGCACGCGAACCCGCAACCCCTGCAGTGCCGCCGCCAGAGACTCATCCGACATCGTGCGCCCCCCTGTTGCGTGAATACGCCTACCGTGCGAACCCCTCCGGCCCGATATCCACACCCTACGGAACCGCGGACGACGCTGTCGATGGGCACAACTGCCCATCACACTCGAACACGGATCCGACGCGTCGTCGAATCCACGTCAGAAGGCGCCGCCCGGGTACACGCTCTCCGGCAAGGTGAAGCACGCCGAACCCGAATCAATTCGGATCGTGTTTGAAACGCCCTGACCGAAGATGTAGTTCTCCGCTGTTTCCGGCGACATAAGCTGCACTTCATACTTGTCAGAGATGTTCAGGCGTGTCCTGATTTCGAAGCGATCATCATCTAGAAAATGTGCTTCCATCGCCTTCACGATCGACTCAATCTCCGTCCCCGGCGCCAGAGTGACTGTCGTCGCTCCGTTCCAGCTGTGCTGCGTCTCATTGCACGCGAACAGCGACCCCGTCGGGTTCTGCTCGACGCTAACGATGACCTCCGGCGGGATCAGCTCAGCCACCTCAAGCTCCACCTCTTGCGAAGTCCGCTTGGCCTCCTCCCAGGTAAAACCGCTGTCATCCACTGGCTCCTCCTTCGAGGGCATACAGCCAGTCAGCGACGTCGCGAGCACCGCGACAAGCACTACCTTGGCCACGTGCGCCCGCCTCATTGATTGACCATTTCAAGCATGTCCCTCAAAGCCCGTTTGTTGTCGTCGCTGTTGCTTGCGATGAGGTTGTGGTTCTCCACAAGCACACTCCCGTAGTCCGGCGGCACGTAGATCGACGGATACTCACCGACCATCCCGACCGACACCTGGTCGAGCACGTCATCGTCAGGTCCTCGATAGTAGTCGCCGTGATCGAATGCGGGATGTTCGCGGGGATTGTTCCCGCCCCACACCAGGTCCATCGACTGCGCCTCCTGGAGAGCATCCCGGTACGACAGATCCACATACAGCGTGTCCGGGTCCGCTTCCCACTCCGGCAGCATCCCGGCACCCGACAGCGAGATCACCTTGTCATAGTCCACGCCCGCGACCTCAGCGCTTGTCACGTTGGCCAGGCCCCAACTGTGCCCGAACGCATCATGCTCCGCGCCAGCGAACTGCGGGTCCGTTCGCATCCCGAGCTCGAACCGCGCGAGCTGCTCCCCCGAACCTCGCGCGGTGTCCGGATCGTTCGCTTCGGTGATGCGAATGAAGTTGACGCCGCCCTTCTCGCTGTCCTCACCCGGAAAGGGGCCGTCCTTGTACACGAACGCGACGGTCCCCGGAACGTTGTCGAACATGAACTGTCCGATCTCCTGCGCCTCGGCCCTGTAGAAGTCGTTGAGGTTCGTGAACGTCCCCGGCACGCCGAGCTGTCAAGGGCGATGGGGACTACTCCCCATCGCCCTCCGACTCCCCGTGCCACGACACGACAGAGGGGGCCGACCGTCATGGTCGACCCCCTCCAGAAGATGCCGTGGTTCAGCCGCCGGCGAGCTGCGTGTCCAGGTCCTGGATCGCACGCATCATCCCGAGCAGCGACTCGGACATGTCGTTGATGCCATCCACCGCGGTCTTCAGACCCGTGGTCAGCTCGCCATAACCCTCACCGAACTTGCCGGAAGCGTGCTGCGTCTTGAAGTCCTCACCCAGCAGGGTGTCGACCTGACCCTTCAGGGTGTCCAGCTGCCCCTGAATGTCATCACGAGCCTGCGACAGCGACGACGCCACCTGCTCCATCTCCGAATAAGATGCACCGAAATCAGCCATCGTCAACTCCCTCAACTCGCAAGAACTCGAACCCCTCCGGCCCGATACCTACACCCTACGGAACATGAGACGAACACGTCGATGGGGACAACTCCCCATCCGACCCGTCTGCCTCTGGCGATGCGACGACACGACAGAGGGGGCCGACCGTCATGGTCGACCCCCTCCAGAAGATGCCGTGGTTCAGCCGCCGGCGAGCTGCGTGTCCAGGTCCTGGATCGCACGCATCATGCCGAGCAGCGACTCGGACATGTCGTTGATGCCGTCCACCGCGGTCTTCAGACCCGTGGTCAGCTCGCCATAGCCCTCACCGAACTTGCCGGAAGCGTGCTGCGTCTTGAAGTCCTCACCCAGCAGGGTGTCGACCTGACCCTTCAGGGTGTCCAGCTGCCCCTGAATGTCATCACGAGCCTGCGACAGCGACGACGCCACCTGCTCCATCTCCGAATAAGATGCACCGAAATCAGCCATCGTCAACTCCCTCAACTCGCAAGAACTCGAACCCCTCCGGCCCGATACCTACACCCTACGGAACATGAGACGAACACGTCGATGGGGACAACTCCCCATCCTCCGAACCCGACGAGGTCAGGCCAGCTGCGCTGTCAGCGCCGCGGCGACGATGCCGAACACCGCGGGGATCAGGCATCCGATCACGAAGGCCCTGCCGGACGGGGGTGCCGCGAACAGCGCCGTGCGCTCCTTGCTGCGTTCCACCCAGCCCGTCCGCGACGCATCGTCGACGGACGCCGAGCGCACCAGCACTGATCCGACGAGCACGGCGAGATCTTCGACCCAGCGCCAGAATGCAGTGTCAGTGAGCGCGAGCTCGCGGCGGGCGATGATGTACACGCGTCCACCGATCACCTCGATGTCGCAGCTCGACGCGAGCTGCAGCAGGGCGTCCCTGACGGGCGCCGTGAGCGCCTCGCGCACCGCGGACTCGTGCTGCGGTTCGCAGTACACCGTGACGTGCTTGTCGAACTCGACGTCGATCCCCTGCTCGCGCTGAGTCGGCGGCGGGACCGCAGGCTGACCCCACACGTCACCGAGACGGGTGATCAGCGTCATGGGCGGCAGGCCCGAAGGAGCATCGAACGCGACGAAGCAGGCGGTGTGCTGCATCCGCGTGCGCGCCGACATCCTCTCGTACCCGTAGTTCGCGACCTGGAACCCTCCGACGGCGCCGGATGCGAGGCCGTCGCGGATGGCCCGGGCCCCTCCCCGGCGGAACAGCGAAGCCGGCAGTTCGGGATTCTCGCGGAATGCCTCGTACGAAAGGGAGTTCGACGCGGCGAAGCGGGCGAGCCGGTACCAGCGCTCCTCCTCGTCTCGTCTGGTTCTGAGTTCCGTCCTGATCTGCGAGACGGCCAGCGGGATCACCATCACCGCGGCGATGAGCCAGGTGTAGACGTTGGCCCCTGAGCCGCCGAAGATCATCTGCACGACGAGGGCGAAGAGAGAAGCCAGGAGGCCGAACCCGACCACCAGGACGATGAAGCGGACGACGATCCGGGCGACAAGAGCGGACCTGCCGTTCTCGCCGGCGATCTCGCGTACGCGCTTCTCCGCCTCGGAGTGCGCCGCAGCCGCATCGAGCGGTTCTCGGAGCGCCGTCGTGTCGAACGCGAGGGGCATCACGCCTGCCACTCGTCACCCTTCTTCACGACAGCGGACACCAGCTCGGCGACGCGCTCCTCGCTGAGCAGCGGGGTGAAGCCATCCACCCTCATGCCGTTGAGGACACCCTCGGCCAGAGGCTCGACCACTGCCAGCAGATACGGCAGCACCGGACCGAGCACGGCCCCGATGGTCATGCCGCTGCCGAAGAACAGCCACCGCCTGGTGCCGAAGTCCTCGCCGTTCTCGCGCTGCGCGAGGGTCGCGGAGAACCCCACCCCGAGGTGCTCGGTCTCGACGCGCAACGGTGCAGGCGGAAGGATCGCAGTCGGCGACCACAGGAACTCCGCCTGCTCCTGGCGGGAGAACTCGCTCTGCGCGACGACGATCGTCAGTGTGGCGAGTGCGGCGGCATCCGGGCCCACGAGCAGGAAGAGTCGAGCGTCCGGAGTGGCCCGCGTCGCAAGCGTCTCGAGAGCACGCTCGAGCCGCGCGTGCAGCTCTTCCGGGACCTCGACTGCCGCGGTGTACTCGGACCGCGCGCCGGCCGCCCATTCGGCGGGGCTCTGCGGCCCGTTCTCGCCGATCGAGATCGGGATGGCGTCGGCGCGCTCGTAATCGAAGAAGATGTCCATCATTCCTGCCAGGTGAACGTCGACACGTGAGCGTCGAACAGGGATATCCACAGCGCGATCACCGGGTCGTCCTCCGGGAGATCCGCCTCATGAGGAACGGTGACCGTCCACTGGACGGCTTCCGTGAGCTTGGAGCCGGGGATCGGGATGAGGTAGTTGATCATGAAGGACACGGCGCTCACGTCGTCCATCGAGACCGGCCGCCGCTCTGTCCAGCGGACGATCCGGTGCCCCTCGCCGACGGCGACACCACCGTGATTGGTGATCATGCTCTCGACGACGCGACTCAGCGGCGCTTCCGGTGTGGCTGCCCGCTTGATGCCGATCATGCTCGCTGTGCCGAGCGCCCAGGTCGGCGAACTCTCGCCGGCGAACGCGTACGCGAAGCCGTTCTGCCCTCGCACAGAGGCGAGCGCGTCATGCACCTGCCGGGAGAGCTTGAGCGTGAGCGCCTCGCTCGCCTGCGCCGCCCTGAGCCGAGCGGTCGCGCGATCCGTCAGCTGCTTCTCGGTCTGCTCGCTCAGGTCGTACGCCTCCCACCCCGGAGGCAGCAGCATCCGATACGGGGGGACGACGGCGCCGCGGCGCCCGAGCAGCTCAGCACGAAGATCGCTCATGGAATCAGTCTGTCATCTCTCTCAACGCGCACACGGGCTCAGCCGACTCCCGAGGGCGCAGGGCTCAGCTGAACGGGTTCTGATCCGCGTCGAACGTGCCGGACCATGCGCCGCCCGCCGAGTCCTTGATCGCGCCGGCGATGGCGAACTGCGACGACCAGATGTTGCCGACCATCTCCAGGGTCTGCACCCCGGTCGCCGTGCCATCCGTCAACCGTCCGAAGTCATCGATGGAGTGGCCGCCGAACAGGCGCGCACTGAAGTCCGCGAATCCCGTCACCGGGTTGGTCTTCGTCGCCCACGCGCTCCACCCGGCGCTCGGCGTCATACGTCCGAAGAAGCCGAGCGCATTGTCTGCAGCGGCGAACGACTTGAGGCCGCGGGCGGCGGGGCCGATGAAGGGGATCACGCCGATCACGCCGAAGGCGACGTCGACCCAGCTGCCCTCACCCCGTATCGCTCTCGTGAGAGCGACCGCAAGGGTCAGAACCGCGACGATCCCGGCGAGGATCGCGATGAGGGGTCCGCCGACGATGATGGCGAGGACCGCGAGGATGATGCCCGCGACCGCGAGCACGTCGGACATGAACTGCAGGAAACCGCCGAAGTCATCGTTCCACGAGTCTTCGATCTTGCCCGCCATGTCGTCGCGGATGCCCTTGGCGGCGTTCGAGAACGCCGTGTGCCAGGAGTCCCACTCCGTGTCGTAGTCCTTGGCCCTGTCGTCCCAGGCGCCCTTGGCGTTGGTCGCGAGCGTGTTCGCGGATCCTGCCGCGGTGTCTCTGGCCTTCTCGGCCTCCTCGCGGAGGGTCTCGTCATCGGCGTCTTCACCGGTCGGGTAGTCGGGGCGCTCGTTGCGTGCCGCGTCTGCGGCTTCCAGCTTGCGGTTGTACTCGTCCCAGAGATCGAAGAGGTCCTCGATGATCGTCGTCATCGTCTTCTGGGAGTCCTCGAGCTCCTGCCCGTAGGTCTTGATGTAGGGCGCCACCGCGCTGTACAGGTCGCCGCCCTTTTTGAGGTCTCCGTGGACCTTCTCCGACAGCTCCTTGAGCTTGTCGATGGCGTCGCCGCGCATGTCGGCGCCGTTCTCCACGAGCCGCTGCAGCAGGAGGGCGGAGTTCTTCATGTCGGTCGCGAGATCACTGATCTGCGTGCCGCGTTCCTTGATCTCGGCCGGGTCGCCGGTGACCACCTGGATGTGGTGGCCGCCCGGTGACGTCTGAGGCATCATCACGTGCATGGTCAGTTGCCTCCGCTGTTGTCGGACTTCTTCGCGGCCTCGACATCGAAGTCCTTGAAGCCCTTGATGACGCCTTCGAGATGCTCTGCGACCTTCTTGCAGTTATCCATCAGCGTCTTGCGCTTGTCGTCCCAGCGACCTTCGAAGTCGTCGGCGGCGTCCTGCAGGTCGTCCTCGCCGTACGGCCGTCCCACGGCCCGGGACAGGTCCTTGCGGCGGCTTCCCGCCGCCTCGAACTCGTCGATGATGTTCTTCAGCTCGGTCTGCAGTTCATCCAGATCGTCGTACTTGAGCTTGACCCCGTCGCCCACGCTCTTCTCCTCCGGTAGAAGTCAAGTGAAGGGGGCCGGTCTCGCAACCGACCCCCGGATAATTCTTGTGCCGTGGCTCAGCCGCCGGCGAGCTGCGTGTCCAGGTCCTGGATCGCACGCATCATGCCCAGCAGCGACTCGGACATGTCGTTGATGCCATCCACCGCAGTCTTCAGACCCGTGGTCAGCTCGCCATAGCCCTCACCGAACTTGCCCGACGCGTGCTGCGTCTTGAAGTCCTCACCCAGCAGGGTGTCGACCTGACCCTTCAGGGTGTCCAACTGCCCCTGAATGTCATCACGAGCCTGCGACAGCGACGACGCCACCTGCTCCATCTCCGAATAAGATGCACCGAAATCAGCCATCGTCAACTCCCTCAACTCGCAAGAACTCGAACCCCTCCGGCCCGATACCTACACCCTACGAAACCTCGCACGACACTGTCGATGGGGACAACTCCCCATCCGGCGATCACCCGAGCCGATCCCCGTCCACCAGGGGCAACTGCACCGTGACCTGCCGGCCGGCCTGCACGAAGATGCCTCGGCCGTCCGGGAAGTCGGTGCGCTTGACCTTCGGGAACGGCACCTTGAACACGGCGTCGCCGTCGAACGCATCCGGCTTGATGATAATGCCCTTGCGACCGGCCTTGAAGTCGCCGATGAAGCCGAACCCGCTCGTGACCTGGGTCACATCCGCGTCGCCGATCAGCAGGTGGTCGCTGCGGTTGACCGCCTGGAACAGAGCCTTCATCTCGCGCTCCGCCGGTCCATCGGCGAACTGCGGCACATCCTCGACGACGATGAGCATCCGCACCGGCAGCGTCTCGTCGGCGGCAATCTCGGCGATCTCCTTGGCGAGCTCCTTCGCATCCTCCGGCGTGACCGCACTGCGGGTCCAGTCGGCGTAGCCTTTGAGCTGCGCGCGACGGCCACCGAAGTGGAAGAGCTTGATCTCGGGGTCGAAACGGCGCATCGATCCGATGATCGCCTTGAGCGCGTTCGTCTTGCCCGACAGCGGAGGCCCGGCGACCACGAAGGTGCCGACGGGGTCGAACTCCCGGGGCGCGAGCGTGTCCTCGGCGACACCGAGAACCGGGAACTCGCCGATCCGATCCGGCAGGTCCCGCGCGGACAGCCGCGTCGGCAGCGCGCCGATCTCGGCCACCTCGCGGGCGCCGGCCGCGCGCAGGTCGGCGGCCAGCTTGTCCAGCAGCTTCGTCTGCTCAGCGACGTTCGGTGTACCACCGAGCGTGGCGATCTGCGTCTCCAGACCGTCGACGATCGCGCGGCCAGGGGCGGAGCGCTCGTCGAGGACGTCCTTCGGTGCGTTCAGCATCGCGTAGCTGGATTCGTCGGCCAGACGCAGCACCACGCGTCGTGAGACGTTGGCGCTCACCGCGGTCGGCACCGAGCCGGAGCGGTCGGCGCTCGCGACGACGTGCACTCCGAGCGGGCGCCCCTCGCCGAGGATCCGCATGAACGTCTGATAGAACGGCATCCGCGCCGTCGTCGACTCCCACTCGCTGCGGAACTGCGGGAAGCCGTCGATGAGCAGCAGGATGCGCGACTCGGCCTTGCCGGTGATCTCGCGATACTCCGTGAGGCTGGCCGCGTTCGCCGCGCTGAACCGCTTCCCGCGGTCATCGAGCACACGGGCGAGGGAGCGCAGGATGCGCTGGACGCGCTCGGCGTCATCACCGGCGATGATCGATCCGACGTGCGGCAGCACCTCGAGGCTCCGCAGCGACCCGGATCCGAAGTCGATTCCGTACACCTCGGCATTGGACGTTCCGGCGTGGAAGCCGGAGGCGATCGCCAGCGTGCGCAGCACGGTCGATTTTCCCGACCCGCTGGTGCCGTAGACGAGCAGCGAGCCGTCCTTGTCGGGGTGGAAGTAGGCGGGCTCCTGCAACTGACGCTGCGGAACGTCCATCTTGCCGAGAAGGATCTGGCTGTCACCGAGCACCGGCAGGTCGCGGATGTCGACCGCGCGCTCGAGGTCGTCGAGCCACGGCCGGCGAGGCGCCGGGATGCCGGCTGCCGCTGCAGCCTTCACCAGGCTGGCGACGATGCGCTTCTGGTCGTTCGGCCCGAGGTCCTCGTCGTGCGAGTCGGACTCCGGCGCCTGGTCGGCCTCCCAGGTCTGGATCGACCCGAAGCGGAGTTCGGCCACCTTGACCTCTGCCGCCTGCACCTCGTCGGTCGTCCATCCACCGGCATAAGCCGACTGGAACGACACGAGACGGCCGGGGCCGGTCTTGGCGATACCTCGGCCGGGGATCGAGGGCGGGAAGCTGGCGGCCACCGGATCGTCGACGACGTCCTTCGAGTCGGACTCGTCGGCCATGCGCAGCGCGACGCGCAGGTTGGTGTTCGCTCGCAGGTTGTCCTTGATGACGCCGGCAGGGCGCTGAGTCGCCATGATCAGGTGGATGCCGAGCGATCGGCCTCGCTGCGCGACGTCGACGACGCCGTCGACGAATTCGGGGACTTCGCCGGCGAGCGCGGCGAACTCGTCGATGACGAGAACGAGGGCCGGAGGCGTCTCCGGGTCGCGGCGCTTCTCGAGCTCGAGGAGGTCCTTGGCCTTCTTGCGGTTGAACAGGTGCTCACGATGGTGCAGCTCGGCTCGCAGGCTGGTCAGCGCTCGACGCACCAGGTGCGGGCTGAGGTCGGTGACGAGACCGACCGTGTGCGGCAGGTCGACGCAGTCGGCGAACGCCGAGCCGCCCTTGTAGTCGACGAAGAGGAAGGTGACCCGATCGGGGCTGTGCGCAGCGGCCATGCCGAGCACCCAGGCCTGCAGGAACTCGCTCTTTCCGGCACCGGTGGTACCGCCGACGAGGGCGTGCGGGCCCTGCGTCCGCAGGTCGAGGGTCATCGCGTCGGTCTGGGACTGTCCGATGATCGCACGCAGGTTTCCGGCCTTCTTCAGACGGGACTGCGGGGCACCTGAGCGATCGAGGATCGTGTTGTTCTGCCGCCACCGGTCGATCACGGCATTCGGGTCCGCCGCGATGTCGGCGCCGACGAGGGAGAGGAACATGACCGAGTTGGGGATGTCCGAGGCATCCTCGATGACCGTGCTGGAATCCACCACGGGTGCGAGCCGCTTGGCGAACATGGTCATGTACGCGTGCGAGACGCCCTCGACCTGCGCGTCGCGATATGCGACGCCGCTGCGGACCGTTCCGACGGTGGCGTGGTTCAAGCCGCCGCTCACGTCGATGAAGGTGCGGCAGGCGGCGGGCAGCGCCTCGACGACGGGCGCCACGAAGAGCCCGTAGACGCCGACATCGGCACCCCGCTCGAGGATCTGCGTGAGCCGGGCACGGTCGACGGGCGCATCGTTCGTGACGATGACGATGATCGCCGCCTGGCCGGGGAACGTCGCGTCCTCTGCAGCGCGCTTGACGTCGGTGCCGTAGACCATCGGATCCCAGTCGTCGCCGTAGGGCGGGCGCTGCGACTTCGCCTCGCGGGCACGGCGCAGCACGATCTCCTCCAGCCCGCTGAGCAGGGCGGCGCCCGTGGATGCCGAATCGGCCAGCGCCACATCCTTGAACGGGTTCCGCTCGCTGGAGGTGTGCGGCAGCCACTTGAGCCAGTCGAGCTCGTTCGCCCAGCCCGGCTCGGTGAGGGCGACCGTGACGAGCTCATTGGGCGAGTGCATGCCGAAGAGCTGCACGGCGACGCCTCGCAGCGCGTCGCTCGCGAGAGACGTGGGTCCGGCGACACCGATCGATCCGACGCTCTGCAGCGACTCGAGGATCGGCACATCGGCGATCATCTTGTAGCGCTCTTCGAGGCGGTTCACGCGTTCGACGTACTCGGCGAGCGCCTCAGGGGTCTCCGTGCGCTTGATCTTGGTGCGCGATTCGCTCTCGCATACGCCCAGCCGCACGGCGAGGAAGTTCCAATGCTCCGGTCGGCGCGTCCACAGCAGCGGCCCCAGGCGCATGGCCTCGTCGAAGACGACCGCGACGGCAGGCACCTCGTTCTGGCGGACCTCGCGTTCGCGGGGATGCGCGTGGTAGAGCTTCTCCTCGAGCCGCTCGATCTGCTCCTCGAAGGTCTCGACCTCCTTGCCCAGACGCTGACCGACGTTGGTCTTCTGGGAGATGAAGTTTCCGAACATCATCATCGGCGACGCCGCCGCCATGAGCAGCGAGAGCATGCGGCCGGTGACCGCCCACATCGTCACGGCGAGCAGGATCGGCGCAACGAGCATCGGCCACGGGAACAGTCGCGACGGCGCCTCGCGCGGGTATCGCGGCTCGTCGAGGTCCTCGCCCTTGAATCGCTCCTCGACCCGCGGGCTGCGGTTGAACATGAGGGCGCCGCCGCGCTCCAGCACTGGGTCGCCGTCGGCCGAGCCGTCGAAATCGCTGACCATGTGCACGACGAACTCGCCGTCTCCGAGCACGAACTTCTGGCCGGGAATGACTCGCAGACGCTGCACGAGGCCGCCGTCGACGAGGATGCCGTTCGCAGAGTTCAGGTCGACGAGTTCGACGAAGGTCGCTGCGACTTCGATTCGCGCGTGCCGCTTGGACACCAGCGGATCGGCGATGGTGACGTTGTTGGAGGCATCCCGTCCGATCAGGAAGTGGCCGATGGGAAGCGGGAACTCCTGCCCTGCTGCGGGGCCGGAGACGACCGAGAGCAGCGCGGCCGGGCGCGCTCCGACGCTCCCCACCGCCGCCCGGTTCGGACCGACGTTGACGACCTCGGCGAGGAAGCCCGATCCGATCGGCGCATCGCCGATGAGGAGGTCAGGTGTGAGCATCACCGGGCTGTCGCTGGTCGGCGGCGACACCGACAGCGTCAGCACGTCGGCGGGGTCCGCCGCGATGCTGCGCAGCGGGTCCGTGGCGGCGATCTGACGCGCGACGTCGGCGACGGTCGCCGTGGAGTCGGCCATCACGACGATGTCCGTCAGGGGAGCCGCAGGGCGCCGCAGTGTCAGCTTGACTCTCATCGGTTGGCCTCCTGGCGCCGAGCGCCCATCTTACGAATCCTGCTCATACCCATTCCACCTGCAGCGTCCGGTCACCGAATCGCACGGTGTCGCCACGCTGCACCTCTGCGGGGTGCCCGGCGACGAGAGCCGTCTCCGACCCGTTCCGCACGACGGCGCTTCCGTTCGTCGATGCGCGGTCGACGACGAACACACCGCGTCGCGCGGGGATCACGGCGATGTGGGTCTTCGACACGGAACGCGTGTCATCGTGGACCCGCACCAGGTGCGCTTCACCCTCTCCGGCGGCGGCGCTGGGCGACCGGCCGAAGATCGTCGTGCCGCGCACCTCTATGCGATCGCCGTTGTCCAGCACGAGCACCGCCCGGACGCCGGCAGCTACCGGTTCGACATCGGATGCCGGAAATTCGGGCGCTGCGGGCGGAGACACGGCGACGACAGGTGCGGGCTGAGGCGCTGGGGCGACCGGAGCGGCCAGAGGTGCCGCGGCGACCGGAGCGGGTTGCGGCACCGGCGCCGGAACAGGCGCCTGCGGTGCAGGCGCCGCCGGAGCAGGCGCCGCCGGAGCAGGAGCCGCCGCCGGCGGCGCGTACTGCGACGGCCCGGGCGCGCCCGTCGCAAGCGACGGAGGAACCGCGGACACCATCGAGTCCGCTGCCGGCGCGTCGGTCTGCGCCGCCGTCGACGTGCTCCGGTGCGCTCCGATCACGCCGCCGGACAGGCGCGCGCTCGGGACGTATTCCGCCACGGCATCCCGTGCCATCGGAGTGGCCAACGAGGGAAGCGGGGCCTTCTCCTCGTGCTCCGGCGTGTTCACGCGCTTGCGCGCGATGCGCATCCGCTTCTGGTCGTAGGGGTTCAGCCCCTTGCGTACATCGACGAACCAGGTCGCGGCGGCGAGATCCAGCCACCCCCGGTTGCGACGCTCGATGTCGAACAGCGGTGAGAGAACGACGACGAGCAGCGGACCGATGAGCGGGATGACCAGCGACACGTACGCGACCAGATAGCGCACGACAGCGCCCCGCCAGAATCGGGGGCGCTCAAGGGTTCTGACGTTCACCGAGCGGATCCCGCAGATCCCCTTACCGAGGGTGACGCCCTTGCGTCCGTGCAACACGAGCTGCACGATGATGTACACCGTCATCAGCCCCTGCGAGACTGCCAGGGCGACGATGATCCAGACGAGGTCGCCGCGAGCGAAGAACTTCTCCCCGTCGAATCCGCCGGCAGCCACCTGCGCCAGCAACGGCACCAGGACGATGATCGCCGGGATCATGATCAGCCCGGCCACGAACCACTCCAGCAGCGCCGCCAGAACGCGGCGACCACGAGGAGCGGGCACCAGTCCGAGCGATGCCGCGTATGCGGGATCGGGCCGTCCGTGCGCGTCGAGTCCCTCGATCACGGGTGCGCGATCGTCGATCTCCCAGATCACTCCGACTCCCCTTCGCCTTCGGCGTCGGCGGGAAGGGGAACGTCGAGCAGCGCGAGGTCTTCTCGGCTGACCAGACGCGACGCGATCACGTGCTCGACGAGACGGGCACGGCGGTTCGTGGCGAAGGTGCGCTGACCGCCGCGCATGCCGGGCACACCGATGCGATCGAACTTGTCGCAGACGTTGTCGAGCTTTCGGTTGAAACGGGTGACCGTCCAGCCGAGCCGTTCGGCCGCCTTCGCAGATGTGGGGATCTCGCTCATTCCGGTGCCGTCCCTGCGCAGCTGGGGTTCGGCGAGGGCGAGGATCAGCAGCCTCTGACTAAGGGTCAGCGGAACCGCACCGATCGTGGATGCTCCGCCGTCATCGTGCTCGCGCTTCGTCGTCCGGAAGGTCGGCTCTGCGGCATGCAGGGTGAGTTCGTACGTCGTCGGGCCCGCGCTGAACACGACGGTCGTCGTCTCGAACACGAGAGGCAGTCGTGCACCTGGCGCCAGCCAAGCCTGTACACCGCCCACCGAGTCGGTCACCGTCGCGGTGAGTCGCGTCCCGACGTTCGCCAGCCACCAGAGACCGTCGTCGTCGCTGATCTCCAGGAAATGCCGGTGCAGGAACAGATTCTCGTCGAGTTCGAGGTCTCCCTCTCGCCCGACGATGAATCGACCGCCGGCCTCGATCGGGAAGTACTCGCCGGCGAATTCCACCGTCACGCCTGCTGTGCCGCTCATTCCACGCACCCCCGAACCGCTTCCGACGCCCGGCCGTCATCACGACGCAGCAGCACATCGATGCACACCTTGCCCGCGGCCGGCGGCACGAACTGCGCCTTCGGTTCGGGTGCCTGCTGCGGATCCACCACACCGGTTACGTCGACGACCGACCAGATGAAGCTGTCGCCCTCGCGCGGATCCGGATTCGTCCAGGTGAATGTCACCTGTTCCCCGTCGCGCGCGCCGGTGAGTTCGGCCACCTTCGGCACCGCATCCGACGTCACGTCCTGCGGGACGACGTCGTCGTCGGTGGCGATCGGTTCCGGCGTCAATCCGGACACGAGGAAATTCAGTCCGATGATCGCACCGACGATGATCGCCACGCCGGCGATGCCGAGGGTGACCCACAGCCCGGTGCGGCTGCGGGCTGGAGCGTGCGCGGCAGCGCCCACCGGCCGGTCCGCCACCGGTGCCGGCGTCATCGTCGGCGCCGGAGCTGTCGCGGCGCCCTCAGGCGCCACGACCATCGGCGCCCTCAGGATCGTGCGCTCGTCGGCGCTGGCCGCCGTCACAGGAACAGGTGCCACCGGCATCCGGAGCTGGGTCTCGTCGATCGCCGAATCCGCCGGCGCTGGCGAGTCGAAGCGCGGCATGTCGGGCTGGACCACCGACGGGTTCTTCCGCTGCGTCGTGGCCGACGGGCGGGTGAACGCGGCGACGTCAGGGTCGATGCTGACGATCTCGCGTACCCGCGTGAGCCCGTCGCCGTCATCCTCGAGATCTTCCGGGGACGGATGATCGTCGACGATATCGATCGGCGTCACCGAGTGCGAGAGCTCGATCTGCACCTTCTGCAGGGCGCGGCCGAACGCGACCGCACTGGGGAACCTGTCGTCCGGGTTCTTCGCCATCGAACGTTCCAGGAGCCGCTGCAGGCTCGCCGGCGAGTCCGGGCGGCCCAGCTGCGGCAGGGCGCCGCGCTCGATCCGCTCGATGAGATCGGCGCTCGAGTTGCGCTCGCCCGGACGCTCGAAGGGCGAACGGCCGGCCAGCAGCGTGTAGAGCGTCGCCCCGAGAGCCCAGACGTCGGTACGCGGTCCGCTCTGCGGCGGCTCGGCGAACGACTCGGGCGGCGACCACGGGATGGACATTCCGGATGCTTCACCGGTCGCACCGGTCGTCGAGGCGATACCGAAGTCGGTCAGCGCCGGCCGGTTGTACTCGGTGACGAGGATGTTCGCCGGCTTGATGTCGCGGTGCAGGACGCCCGCCCGGTGAGCGGTCTCGACGGCCCCGGACACCTGGATGCCGACGCGCAGCGCTTCGGCCACCGAGAACGGCTCCTTGCGGGCACGGAGCTGGAGGTTCGGACGCGGGCAGTACTCCATCACCAGATACGGACGACCGTCTCCGGCGACGTCGGACTGGTAGATCGTGACGATCGCGGGGTGCGTGGACAGCATCGCCATCACGTTCGCCTCATCGGCGAACTCGCGTGCGGCACCGCTGGAGATCCGGTCGGCCAGCAGCACCTTCACGGCCACGCGCCTGCGCGGCATCTGCTGCTCGTACAGGAACACATCTGCGAAGCCACCGGTGCCGAGCGGCTCCAGATAGGTGAAGCCGGGCAGCTCAGGCGGCGGCGAAGGACGACGACTCATGGGAGATCCTCGAATGCGACGGTGACGCCGTCGCCAAGATCCACCACATCTCCGGAGAGGACGAGCGTCTGCTCGCCGGGGTGCAGACGCAGTGGATCGGCGCCGGGCCGGAGCAACGTGGATCCGTTCGTCGTGTGCAGATCGATCACGACGACCGTGTCGCCCTCTGGCCGGATCTCCAGATGGCTGCGGGAGATGTCCTGCTGCGGGCTCTCGACAGCGACGAGGTGCGGCATGTTCGCGCCGCTCGCACGCGTGGATCGAGGGCGCCGTCCGATGATCACGGTGCGGTCGAGCCCGATGACCTGGCCGGTGGACATCCGGATGCGACCGCCCTGCGCCGCCGCGACCGGAATCACGGCTGTCGCCACCTCGTCGGCCACGGCCGGCGGCTGCTGACGGAGCGCCCGCAACTCAGCAGCAGAGATCGTGGCACCGTCGTGGTCTCCCGTCGCATCGACGGGAGACGCCTTCGTACCGGGCTGATCGGAGACTGCGGACACGGAGTGCACCGTCTCGCCCCAGAGCTGGTCGAAGTCGTCGTCGGTGGACGGCGCGAGCGTCACCTCGGTCGGGAACAGCGTCACGCCGTCGATCACGGGCACGACGGACTCGTCATCCGCGGAGGTCTCGACCGACTCGACGTCACCCGACTCTCCGTCATCCTCCGAGATCGACGCAACGGGCAGCGCTTCGGTCGGCACCGCGTCGATCAGAGCCTCCGCGCCGGCGGGAACGTCCGAGGGTGCCGACTCGGCGACGGAGCCGACACTCGCCAAGACGGAGGCGACGGGCTCCGGTGACTCGGCGGCATCGTCCACGGCCGCGACGAGCGGCTCCGCAGCCGACTCGACGGGCTCGGACGAGCCGGCTTCGACGACCAGCCCGACGGAAGCGTCGTGCTCCGTCGATTCCGACGCAGAGCCCGAGCCACCCGGAACGGGGAAGGCAGCGAGAAGCGGGGCCGGCGCACCGGCCAGGGCAGCCGCGGAGACGCCCATCGAGGCGGAGACCACGACCGGAGTCGGCCCCAATGCACTCGTGAGCTGCTCGGCGTCGTCCGGTTCGAGATCGGCGCTCACCGCAGCCGCGAGCACGAGACCGCTGTTCACCGTGAGGACGGAACCGGAACCGGTCTCCTCCACGGTGATCTCCACCCTGGTCGCACCGGCAACGAAACGCTCGCTCCAGGTCGTGACCTCGGCACCCGAGAATTCCACGGCATCGGTCGCAGAGCTGACCCGTGCGACGACGCGTCCGCGCAGCGCGATCCTCAGGTCGGCACCTTCAGCCACCGCTGCCACGAACGGCGGAAGCGCCGTGAACGAACCACCGGCGTGCGATGTCAGCACGTCAACGACCGTCGCGAGTGTCTTCGTGCCCGGCAGCCGCTCCCACAGTCCCGCGAGGATCTCCCCGGGCACGTCGGGCGGCAGTGCGACGAGTGCACCCGGAATCACCATCAGGTACCACTGTCCCGGTCGGTAGATCGTCTGCATCAGCGTGTCCCTCCTGCAGCTGTACGCGGCCGTGTGTCCATGTCGAAGTCATCGGCTTCAATCGGCGTCCCCGGCCGGGTCACCACCGAGACGGCATCCAGGATCACCACGGTGATGTTGTCCCGTCCGCCCGCCTGCACTGCCTCTTCGACCAGTACGTCGGCCGCTGTCTGCGGATCCGGGGTCGTCAGCAGGATGTCACGGATCCGCGCATCCGTCACCTCCGAGGTGAGTCCGTCGGAGCAGACCATGATCCGGTCCCCGAGTTCCGCCGGGAACAGCCAGTAGTCGGCATCCCCGGTGCTGCTCGCACCGATCGCCCTCGTGATGATGTTGCGGCGCCGATCCGTGGCGGCATCCTCGATGGTGAGCTCACCGGCCTCGATGAGTTCCTGCACCACGGAATGATCGACCGTGATCTGCTCCAGGTCGCCGTCGGCCAGTCGATACGTGCGGGAGTCGCCGATGTTCATCGCCAGCCAGTAACCGACGCCGTCGACCGAGGCGATCACGACGCCGCTGAGCGTCGTGCCCGCGCGGCCGTTGCCCGACGTCGAGAGTTCTTCCACCGCATCCCTGGCTCGCGCCAACGCGCCGCGGACGTCGTCCAGCGCGAGGGCGGACCGGCCGACGAAGAGCGAGAATTCGGCGATCACCGCGGCACTGGCGCGTTCGCCGGCCTCGTGTCCGCCCATGCCGTCGGCGACGAGGAAGACCGGGGCGCTGGCCAGGAGCGCGTCCTCGTTGAGCGCGCGCCGGAGACCGGGGTGCGTCGCGAACCCCGTCGACACGCTGACTGCGGAACTCACGCGTAACCACCGATCGTCACGATGCGGTCACCGATCTCGATGGCATCGCCGAGGCGTACCGGGACGCGTTGCCCTGCCGGGCACGCGATCCGCTGACCGTCGCGCACGATGGTCATGCCGTTGGTCGAGTGACGGTCGAGGACCCAGCCGCCCGACGTCTCCGCTGCGGCCTCGAAATGCGTCTTCGAGAGGGAAAGGGTCTCATCGCGCACCGAGACCAGAGTTGCGCCGTCTTCCGGTGCGGGATTGCGTCCGAAAACGGTGCGGCGCGAGACCGAGACGCGCGTGCCGTCGTCCCACGTGAAGATCAGCCGATGCCCGGGAACGCTGATCCGCGTGTCTTCGAGTTCGGCATCGTCCGCGGATTCCGCGGCAGGCGGGGCCGCCGGTGCGACCGGGGCCGCGGGAGCGGATGCGGGCGCGGGGGGCGTGTAGGTCGGCGCCGGGGGTGCGTATGTCGGTGCGGGCTGGATATCGACCGCAGGTTCCGGGGCCGCAGCGGGGGCGACGCGCGGCGGCTGTGCATCCTGCGTCACACCGGGGACGAAAGCGATGAGCGCACCCGGTTCGGCCACCGGCGCGGCCGGGACGACCGGTCGGCGTGCGGAAGCCGGCAGGACTGGAGCGGCCGGCGCGACGGGCGAAGCGACCGGAGCGCCCGGCCCGGCGGGAGCAGCCGCCGAGGCGAGACCGGCAGGGAAGGCGGGAGGTCCGGATGCTGCGGCGGGCGCCGGGAAGCCAGGCAGCGCGGCGGAGGGCGCAGGGTCCGACGCGCGCGTCGGCCGCTGCGGAACCACGGCAGGCCCCGTCATCCACACGCTCGGCGAACCCGTGGCCCGCGCGTCCAGCATGAGCGAGTTCGCGACCTTGTCATGCCAGCCCTGATAGCGGCCGGAGCCGTCGAACAGCGGTGTGAAGTAGCCGACGACGATCGAGGCAGCGAGCCCGAAGATGACGTTTCGCAGCAATGCACGACCGAACCCGAGCGGGGCGCCATCGACGGCACTGGCCAGCCGGAGTCCCTGCGCGCGCATGCCGATCGACCCGTTCTTCGACTGCATCAGGGTGTACACGATGAACCAGCCGAGCAGGATCAGGCTGACGATGGGCCCGCCGATCAGGAGCGTCGTGAGAGTTCCTTCGATAGAACCCGTGAGGGAGGCGGCGATCATCAGACCGCCGCCGAGCACGATGGTGAGGCCGGTGGCGATCGCTGCGTCGATGACGTAGGCCACCGCGCGCCGAGAGATCGGGGCGACCTGTCCGAACGCAAGCTGGGTCATGGGGTCTCACTCTCGGGTGACGGTGAAGTAGTGGTCTTGATCGTGCCAGGTTCACGCCGGACGCGCGCAGCCGCGGCATCCTTCAGGCTCTGCAGCTGCTGCGAGACAGCCGAGTCGCCCATCAGCGAGCGAAGGTTGAGTCGCGCCTTGGTGCGCTTCCAGAAGCCGGCCTCACTGTGGAGACCGCCGACGATCTCATCGACCTCGTTCCAGAAGGCATCCACGTCCTCCGGGGTGGGCTCGGCCGGACCGAAGACCTCGGCATCCGCGCGCTCGGCGAGGGCGGTGACCGTGGGAACGGGGAGGGAACTGGCCACCGCGGTGGCCTCCTCGATGCGGGTTCCACCGGGAGCGAGACGTGCTCCGTAGTCGACGGCGCGGTCGGTGAGCTCGTCCCAGCCACCGCTGATCCGGTCGGCGGTGCGGGCCGCCGAACGGCGAGTGCGACGCTTGGCCGCCTTCCACGCGCCGATCACGATGAACGGCGACATCAGCAGCGCGATGATCCCGAGCGAGATCCCGCCGATGACGAGGATCGCCGCGAGGATGCCGGCGAGGTTGAGGTTCTCGTCCTCGGACTCACGGTCATCGGGAAGCGTCGGCGGCAGGTCGACCGGCTCCTGGGGCGGGGGCGGCGGCTGCAGGACCTGCGGCTTCGGATCGACCCGCGGCTTCGTGTTCTGGTCGTTGGGGACCTTGTCCTCCGGCGGGGTCGGGTTGAACGTGAGCCAGCCGAGCCCGTCGAAGTTGATCTCCACCCAGGCGTGCACGTTGTCACCGGTGGCCTCGAACAGCGGCGCGCCGTCCTGCTCCTCCTCGGGGTAGAACCCCATCACGACACGAGCGGGGATGCCGGCCTCGCGTGCGAGCAACGCCATCGCCACCGAGTACTGTTCGTCGTCGCCGATCATCTGATCGCCGCCGATGAGCGTCGAGATGCGCTCGGCGGTGTGGCCGGCGCGTGAGAGCACTTCGCCCTCGAGGCCGTGGCTGAAGAATCCGCCCTCGGCGAGGAAGGTCTCCAGCGCCCTGACCTGCTCGATCGGCGACTCGGCGCCGGCGACGGTGTCGGATGCGAGCGAGGTGAGTTCCTCGGGAACGTTGCTCTGCTTGGGCATCGGCACCGTGCCGAATTCGACATCGGCCAGCTGCTCGTCATCGAACTCGGCGGGGATGACGGTGTCGACCGTGTACGAGTCGCCCGCCTTCAGCTTCGGTGTGGCGACAGCGGTTCCGGTCGAGCCGTTGTAGTACGTGCCGCGCTGGAGTTCCTCGGCGCGGTCGCCCGCGAACTCGATCGCGGAGACCTCGCCGGTCTCTGGTACCCATACGCCGCGATACTCGTCGATCTCGACCTGCAGGGTGACCGGCACGCCTTCGGCATCCGGAGACATGTTGGAACGCAGCGGCGCGAAGGCACTGGAGGACTCCGGCCCGCCGTTGGTGACGTTGTAGACCATTCCGTCGTACTGGTCCATGGTCGCGATCCGGATGCGGGAGCCCTTGGGCAGCCCGCGCACCGTGAAGAGCGTGTCGTTCAGGTCGTCGCGCACGATCTTGCGGAAGGACTGCAATGCGCTCGGATAGTCGCGGATGTTGAACGGGGGGATGATCACGTCGCGGAAGATGTGGCGCGGCGCGACCGGAGCGGCGACCGCGCTGGTGGCGATTCCCGCACCACCGGCGATGGCGAGCACAGCGACGCCGGCGAGGAGTCTGCGCATCCGCATGTGAGCGGCCCGCGACGGGTCCACCTCGCTGACCGAGATGGCCGCGTTCTGCGGAGCCCAGAGCTGGCGCAGCGCGAGCCAGGCGACAGTGAGCGCGGCGAACACGAAACCCTGCACGACGGGGAAAGCCGGTTCCGGTGTTCCCAGCGCGATCACGAGGATGAGCATGAACCCAGCGGGGAGCAGTGCCCAGGCCACCTGGCGTAGACGCAGCGCGAGGGATGCCGTGAGCACGGTGATCACCAGGGTGAGCAGGAACGGCACGAGGAGGTGTCCGTCGACGGCGGCGACCGGAGCCACCGTCGTCAGCAACTGCTTCCACGAGGTGACGGCGCCGAGCGCCAGTTGCCGCAACGTCTCCAGCGTCGGAACGAACCCGAAGATCGTCGTATGCGGCAGCGCGAGCGCCCCGCCGAACACGAAGTAGACGGCGATCGTGAGACCGCTGACGATGAGGATGCCCCAGTGGCGCCACGTCGCGAGCGCCGCGACGCCGAGACCCAGCAGAAGAGCGCCGATGGCGGCGAGCAGGTAGGACGGACCGGCGAAGGTCGGCCAGAAGCCGACGATCGAGACGCCGACGACGAGCGCCGTCGCAACCAGATCGAGAATCCAGCGGCGCGGCGGAAGCGCCGAGGACGCGGGCGAGGTCATGCGAGCACCTTCCGCAGAGCGAGGGGAACCTGTTCGAGGGCACCGATGGTCATCACGTCGGCATCGCCGATCCGCTGCAGGGCCGGCGATGACACCGTGCCGTCTGCGACGATGGCGAGCACTCTGGCGCCGAACGGCAGCCGGGCGCATGCCAGGCGGAGGCTGTCGGTCGATACCTTGGACCCGCACACCAGAACCACGACGCTGGCGAGGGGCATGTGCGCGGCGACGACGCCGGCGAGTTCAGCGATGCCGCCGTCGCGCGGCTTGCTGTGCTCCACCGCTGACAGGGAGTCGAGCAGCTGCTTGCCGGTGCCGGCGGGAAGGTCCCTGCCCTGCACGCGCACGTCGACGCGCTGCGAGTCCCTGATCGCGCGCAGGCCGATGGACCCGGCAGCCGAGATCGCCAGCTCGAAGTCCTCGTTCGTAGCGTAATCACCGGACGAGCGGGAGAGGCCGATCACGAAGTGCGACCGGCGGGTCTCCTCGTACTGACGCACCATCATCACCCCGGTGCGTGCCGTGGACTTCCAGTGCACGTGCCGGAGGTCGTCGCCCGGCTGATACTCGTTCAGCGCATGGAAGGACACGTCATCACGCGAGAGGTCAGCGGCAGGCAGACCCTCGAGGTCGCGCAGGTATCCGAGCGATTGACCGTCGAACAGCACGGTTCGCGGGTGCACGTACAGGTCGACAGGGTCGTCGCGACGGTGTGCCCGTTCGAACAGGCCGAGCGGGTCGCCGCGGACGACACTCACCGGTCCGACCTTGACCACACCGCGCTTCTGCGTGGGAATCGCGAACAGCTCCTCCGCCTCCTCCCCCGGAGCAAGGCGCTGGATGCCGAACTCGCCGCGACCGGAGCCGACCGGGAGCACGACGCGCGAGGGCAGGATCGCCCTCGTGCCGCGGTTCGCCAGAGTCAGAGCGCCGACGGCGCGTTCGCCGACCACGACGCGGGTGCGCGCGAGATCGAGCGAGACGTCATACGCGGTGCGGCCGATCAAGAACAGCGCGCACAGCGCGACCGTGATGGCGACGACGACCGCGGCAACGGTGAACTCGGACCAGCCGGCCACCTGGCCGAGAACCCAGAAGCCGACAGTGGTCGCCATCAGCACCCAGGCCAGCGGACGGATGGATGCGGTGATCTTCCGGAGACGAGCCAGGATGCGCGCGCCGATGACCGCCGCGATGTCTTGCCAGCCGGCGTCGCGGTCGGTCGGCACCGGCGGCGCCTGAAGCGTCTCCGCGGTCATCAGGCCGCCGTTCGTGCCTGCGGCGCTGCCACCGCATCCAGGACGCGGGAGATGACCACGTCGCTGCTCGTGCCCGCGAACTCCGCTTCGGCGTCGAGCAGCAGACGGTGCTGCCACACCGGACGGGCGAGCGTCTTGATGTCGTCGGGGAGCACGAAGTGGCGGCCGTGCGCTGCCGCCCATACCTTGGCCATGCGGATCATCGAGATCGCGCCGCGCACCGAGACGCCCAGACGGATCGCCGAGTCGTTGCGGGTCGCTTCGACGAGTTCGGCGACATAACGCAGCACCGCCGGCTCGACGTGCACGGATGCACCGAGGTCGGCCATGTCGGCGACTGCGCTCGTCGTGATGATCGCACTGAGGCCAGCCGAGGGGTTGCGGTCGGAGGCTCCGGCGAGGATGCTCTCGGTGATTGCGAGGTCGGGGTAGCCGATCGAGGTCTTGATCAGGAAGCGGTCCAGCTGCGCCTCGGGGAGCTTGTAGGTACCGGCCTGCTCGATCGGGTTCTGCGTCGCGATGACGAGGAAGGGGCGCCCCGCTTCGTGCGTGACGCCGTCGATGGTGACCCGCGACTCCTCCATCACCTCGAGCAGTGCGGACTGCGTCTTCGGGGAGGCGCGGTTGATCTCGTCCGCGAGCACGATCGACGCGAAGATCGGTCCCTTGTGGAACTCGAACTTGTGCGACTGCTGGTCGTAGATCGTGACACCGGTGACGTCGGACGGCAGCAGGTCGGGCGTGAACTGGATGCGGGAGCTGGTGCCCTGCACCGTCGCCGCGAGCGCCTTCGCGAGGCTGGTCTTGCCGGTGCCCGGGGCGTCCTCCAGGAGGACATGTCCCTCCGCGAGCATCGCGGAGAGCACGAGGCTGACGACCTCGCGCTTGCCCTGCACGGCCTTGTCGATGTTGTCGACGAGGCGGTGGAACGTGCCCTGGAACCAGGCGGCCTGTTCGGGTGTCATTGTCATGAGGATTCCATTCGTTCTTGGTTCTTCGAAGTTGTCGTCGCGCCGGCCGTCACCAGGTGACGGATCCGGATTCCTTGTTGTACCCGGGTCCTTCGATCCACACGGAGACGCGCTCACCCGGATACCCGAAGTAGCAACTGGTCCGAGTGGCTCCGTTGGCCGGGAGCGACATGGTCCGCGGGCTCGTTCCGCCGATACGGCTTCCGTTCTCGAGACACGTCACGGTGAAATTGCCCGCCGTGAAGTTCTCGGTGTTCACCACGATCCAGCGGCACGGGTCGGTACTGCAGCCGGGTTCGCCCTTCGCGGAAACGCCCTTGCTCGCCCACGCCTTCGGTGCCGGCGGATCGCTGGTCACGGCGGATGCCGAGGCAACCGGTGTCCACTGACCCGCGGAGTCTCGTGCTTTGACCTCGATGGTGTAGCGCTGCTGGTACCCGTTGCCCGGCGTCCGTGATCCCGTCTGGGGCACGTCCTGCCAGGCGCCGTTGTTCACGCTGATCTGGGTGAGCTCGATCGGCCGGCCGTTGGCGGACCCTCTCGAGTCCCAAGTGAGCTCGACGCTGGTGCCGAGGTTCCTGGCGTTGGCCTCCGGGGCCCGCGGTGCGCCGTACGGGATCTCGGCGATCGCATTCGACGGGCTGCCTACATAGGTGCTGCCGTCGACGGTCGCGACAGCGCGCACCTCGACCCGGTAGGAATCGCCGTTGCGCAGCCCCCCGATGGTCCCCAGGAGCGGCGGGTCGAAGCCCGCATCGCGGGTGATGTTGCCGAAGTCGGCCCATCCGCCGCCGTTCAACTGGTACTGGTACCTCAGCTCGTCGGAGCGGGCGCCGTTACGCGCCGGTTCCGAGAAGTGGGCAAAGAGTGCTCCGTCGCGAGGGGTCACGCTCCCGAGGCGCGGCGCGCCGGGTGCGATCACGCCGCGGCGTGGCGCCGACGCGGCGCTCGGCTCACCCCACCCGGCCTTGTTGTGCGCCAGGATCCGGTACGTGTACGCAGTCTCCGACGTCGGCACCACGACCGCGAAGCTCGTCGCACCCGCGCTCGGCTGGTGCGTGCGCACCAGACTCGACCCCTCGTAGACCTCCAGTGTGTAACTGTCGATCGCATCGCCGTTGCTGTTCGGCGCGACCCAGTTCACCTGCATCTGCGCCTGGCTGCCCACCGGCGCCAGCTCCGTCGTCGTCGGAGCCGCTGCCGCGAACGGTGGGCCGGCCGGAACCTCAGACGTCGACCAATTGCTCCAGCTCGACGGCTCCGGCGCCCGGTTGTGCGCCTGCACCTTCACCTGATAGTTGCCACCGTTCTCCAGACCCTCCCAGGTCATTGAGTTCCCGGTGACTTCCTTCTGCGTGATGCCAGACGGCGGCGCCGGCGAGATCTCAAGCGTGTAGCGCTCCACGGGGGAACCGGGGGTAGTCGGCGTCGTCCACGCCACCTGCAACGACTTGTCCCCGAACTTCAGCGTCGGCGGATTCGGAGTGTCAGGACGCGCATCCGGACGCGCGATCTGCGATGCTCCGGACGGCTCCGACTCCCCCACGCGGTTCGTCGCCGTCACCTGGAAGGTGTACTCGACGTTGTTCGTCAGGCCGTCGAGGGTGCACGTCGTCGACTGGCACTCCTTCGAATACGCGCTGCCCTGCACCGACTTGACGGTGTACTTCGTGATCTCCGCGCCGTTGTTCGACGGCGCACCATACGACACCACCACGGTGCGGTCCTGCACGCTCGTGACCGTCGGGGCGCCCGGTGCCGCCGGAACGCCCTGCACCGTCACGACGACCTGTCCCGAGGCTTCCCGGTCGGGGTCTTCCGTCGCATCCTGGATGCGATAGCGCACCACGAGCGTGCCGACGAACTCTTTGGACGGTGTGACGACGAGTTTGTCCCCGTCTTTCTCCACCGAACCGCTGCCCGTCTCGACGACGAATGAGGTCAGCTTCAGCGGGGTTTCGGGGAAGGGGTTGAAGTCGTTGGCGAGCACCGGCACCGTGATCGGCTTACCCTGATCCGCCTCGGAGATCGTGTCGGTGTTCGCCGCCGGCATCGCCCGGTTCGATGCGGTGACCTGCACCAGCACCGTGCCCTCGACGGGTTCGGTCTCGCCGTCGTCCACGCGCAGGGTCAGCGTCGCGACGGCGCCCTTCTTGGCATTCGACGAGGCCTCGACGGAGAGCTTCCCGCCGCGAACCTGAGCCGTGATGCCCTTGCCCTCGCCACCGGTGAGCGTGTACTTGTGCTTGCCCGCGTCTTCCGGGTCCGGATCGACCGTCAGCGGTACCAGGTCGAGCACTTCGGCCTTCTCGCCCGGGGAGACGTTGATCTCTCCGCGGATGAACGTGGGCTGCTGATTCTCCGGTGGGAGCACATTGATCGGGATGCTGAGCGTCGCCTTGCGGCCCTCCGGGTCGTCCGGGCCCGTGCCATCGGTCACCTCGAACGTGAGGGAGTCCTGGCCGAAATAGCCGGGTGCCGACGTGTAGACCAGGGTCCGCTCGTCCTTGACCAGGTTCGAACCGTCAGACTTCGCTGCGCTCACCTTCGCGTGCTCGGTGATCACGACATCGCCGCCGCCGGCTACGGTGACGTACTTCGAGAGCGGGAGCTCTTTCGTCTCACCGCTGATGACTTCCAGCGGCTTCGTCGACGTGAGGGTCGGGCGCAGCCCATCCACCGACGGCACGAAGATGAACGCCGACGCCGCCAGGCCATCCTGATCGGTGAGCGTGTAACGGATCAGCTGCAGCTCGTCGGTGACGGTGACTCTGATCTTGCCGTTCTCCAGCGGCGTACCACCGTCGCCGACCTCCAGGTCAAGACGTTCGACGGTTCCATCGGGATCCTCGTCGTTCTCGAGGATGTCGAGGTCTGCGGTCAGACTTCCCTTCTCAAGGTCGACCGGACGCAGCCGATCGTCACGAGCGACCGGCGCCACGAGCGGCACTTCCTCGTCGACGGTGATCTGCAGCACGGCCGATGCGGTCGCACCGCGTGTGTCGCTGATGGAGTACTGCAGCGAGGTCTCCAACGACTTGTCGGGAGCCTGGACCAGGACGCGGTCGCCGGACACTCGTGCCGACAATCCACCGATGTCGGGCACTTCGAGGCCGTCCTTGACGAGCGCCACCTTCTCGCCCTCAGGGTCGGAATCGTTCACCAGCACGGGGACCGCGATCTCGCGCCCCGGACGCACCACCACGGCATCCTTCACCGCATACGGGGCCTGGTTCACCTGCTCCGCCGGAGCGATACCGACGCGGATGGTCGCCGTGCCCTCTTTACCGAGGCGATCACGCACCCGGTACTTGAACGTGTCCACGCCGGTGGAGTCGTCGAACGCCTCGTAGGTGAAGTAGTTCTGCGCGACCTCGATGATGCGGCCCTTGGTCGGGGACGAGGCGATGTCGAGGAGTTCGACGGAGTCGCCGTCGCCATCGATGCCGTCGAGCGGCACGGCGATGTTCACCTCGGTGCCGCTGAGCGCGCGCGCGACGAGATCCCGTGGGCGGGGCGCGGCGTTCGTCTCTTCGTCGATCGGAAGGATCTGCACGGTGACGTAGCCGGCGGATTTCTGCTGCCGAGAATCCACCGCTTCATACGTGAAGTAGACCGTCTTCGCCTCGGCACCGGCCTTGAACCGGACTGCGTCCTGGGAGACGAACGCCTCACCATCCTCCGGATCGACGAACGGCTCGATGAGTTCGGGGGCGACGTGCAGTGCATCGTCGCTGGGGTGGGTGTCGTTGTCGAGGACCGGGATGGTGACGACGTCACCGGCCCGCACATAGACGGTGTCCGGGTTCGCGATCGGCTGCAGGATCTTCTCGGGCGCCGGGATCGGCACCACCACGACCTCACCGTCGGCGGACTTCGATCCGTTCGAGATGCGATAGCTGATCCGGACGGTCTCCTCCAGCGTTCCCTGGTCGGTGATGCGCAGGGTCTCGTGATTGAGCACCGACACGGAGATGCCGGTACTTGGCTCCATCGTCACGGACTGCACGACGAGGATGCCGCCGGACGGATCGGTGTCGTTGTTGAGCACACCGATGAGCGCATCGCCGCCGGTGGGCAGCAGCGCCACGTCGCGGACGGCGACCGGAGGCAGGTCGACCTCGGCCCCCTCGGTCACGTCGATGCGCACGAGCCCTTCGCCGTTCTCAGGGCCCGCGGTCGCGAGGTACTGCACGTAATAGACACCGGCGGTCGGCGCCGAGAACGTGAACGTCTTGTTCGTGAAGTCAGGCAGGATCGTCGCACCCGGCGACTCGTCGACACGGCCCAGTCGCAGCGGCTCGCGGCCGGAGCTGGTGTCGTTCGCGAGGGGCGCGACGGTGATCTGCTCACCGACGCGGGTGACCACGTGATCGGCGTTCGTCTTCGGCTTCGTGGTGCCCTGCGGGCGCACATCGAGGGTGATCGTCGCCGTCGAGGTCTCGCCGGAGCCGTCGGCGACCGTGACCTGCACGTCTTTACGACCCTGCTGGCTCGCCGTCGCCTTGTATGTCAGTTGACCATCGGTGCTGAAATCGACTTCATCGCCCGGAGCCGCCACGACTGCCTTGAGGTAGATGTCATCGCCGTCGGGATCGATCCAGTCCGGGAGAATGTTGTAAGAGACCGTGCCACCGGCCTCGACCGTCAGCGACGTCTTGCGCTTGGGTGATGGCGCCGCGTTGACGTCCCACCCGTGCACCGACAGCGACACCGTCGCGGTGTCCTTGCCGCCTCGGCCGTCGTCGACCTCGTACGTGAACGATCCCGAGCCGGATGCGTCCTCCGGCACGGCAATCTGCAGAGACGCCCCGTTGTAGATCGGCTGCACGGTGCCGATGGCGGGCTGCTGCTCGGCGATCGCCGCAACCAGCACATCACCATCCGGGTCGTTGTCGTTGTCGATCACCGGGAGCAGAGCCGATGCCCCAGGACGCACGCCGAAGGAATCATCCTCCGCGATCGGCGGGGTGTTCACCTCGCTGCGCTCCGGCAGGGTCGTCTCCACCGTCTCCTCGGTGGAGTCCTCCTGGTTCTCCGTCTCGCCCTCCGGCGGCGTGAGATCGTTCCAGTTGTCGACGCGCTGCAGACTCTCGTTCGCCATCCAGGCTGCGCCGCCGACGGCGTCGTTGAGGATGATCACATCGCGGTTCACGCGGAACGTGAGGGTCTTCGAATCCTTCGCATCCTTGATCGACGCCGCCACGTCATCGCTGTCGCCGGGGCACTCGCGAACGAACCTCGCGGCACCCGCCCACGCGCCGTACGTACAGCCCTTCAAGAACACCGGCGCCGCCGGAGCACCCTCGCCACCGGCATCCGTCACAACAGGCTCGCTGCCATCCAGAGGCACCTGCACCAACGCCGACTTGGTCGCGACGGCAACCGCGTTCGTCTCCGCCGACGCCTGCTGCAGCACCGCGCCATCCGCATTCGGGATCTCAGTACGGAACCCGCCCGGGGTCAGTACGACACCAGACACCGCATCCAGCACCACCGGGGTGCGGCCCACGACGGTGATCGTTGCCTCTGCCGGATCGATCTCGCCGAGCGAGGCCGTCGAGGACTCCAGCGGCTCTCCCTCGTTGTCGACCGAGACCGTGACGACCTCGCCGCGCGTGCTGGACAGGCCGAAGACTGTGCCGTCCTGCGCGACAGCGACATCGGCGTCCTTGCCGAGCTCTGCCGCCGGCTCCTTGGACTCGATCTCGAAGGAGGCGATCCCCTTCACCGGCACGACCCACAGGTCGCCCGACTTCTGGTCGAGGATCGCCGCCGTCTGATTCCCGAGCGCCACCTTGGCGGATCCGGGGATGCCGGTGGAATCGCCCAGCGACACCCTGGCCGGGTCCACCGAGCTGACGGTCGACGACCCTTCGTCAACGACGAGCACACTGGTGGCGTCCTGCAGAATGTCGTAGTTCTCGCCCGTGGTCCGCAGACCCCCGTCGAGCACCGTGGATTCGTGGTTGAAATGCCCGACGAGCAGACTCGACGTCTTCGTGATCCAGACGCCGCCGTCGTTCAGATCGACCTTCGTCGTCGGAAAACCTTCATACGTCAGGGCCATCGTGGTGAGTGCGACGACGCCGGCGGTCACGCCTGCTGCCGAGGCCAGAACCTTCGGCCGCGCGCGAATCCACGACAACGCCTTCATACTCATTTCCCCCTGGTGGCACGATTCGGCTCTGAGTCGGTCGCTCGAAAGCGCCGCAGATACCCGGTAATCCTAACCGGCTCCGTCGACGCACCTGATGGGGAGTATTCCCCATCAGGTGCGCCCAGGGCCGTGATGGCGGCTTAGAAGTAGCCTTCCCTCGCTTGGGCCGGATTGCCACCGATGATGTTCAAGCCCTTCGTGGTTTCGTAGCCGTTCCAGCAGTTGATGATGATCGATCCGTTCGCGGGGATGCTGACCGAGTATCCGTCGTTGTTCGCGAACACCACGCCGCCAGCCGTGCACTCGATCTTGTACGACCCGGCGGCGAAGTTCGAGGTGTTCAGCCGGAGGTTGTAGCAAGGACCGCCGTTCACGCTCGTGCAGCCGTTGGTCTTCGCATCGCCTCGCGTCACCCAGGCATCGGGTTGCGGACGATCGCCCGACTGCTGGGATGCCGCGGCTTCCGCGGTCCACTGGTTCGCTTCGTCTTGGGCCCTGACCCGAATGCTGTGCGGCTCGCTGTAGCCGTTGCCGACGACGACCGAGCCCGATATCCCGACGTTCTGCCAGCCACCGCCGTCGATGCTGACCTGCACGACCTTGATGTTGCGACCGTTGGGTGAGCCGCTGGCGTTCCATGACAATTCGACCTGGGTCGGCAACTGTCGCGCCGATGCCAAGGGCGTGTGCGGGGGCCCGAACGGTCTCGCCGTCGACGCGTTCGATGTCGCACCGGCATACGTCGTTCCGTCCACGTTCGCGACGGCACGCAGCTCGACCGTGTAGTCCGTGCCGTTCGAGAGCCCGCCGATGGTGTTGTTTCCGGGGAGACCGGCCCAACCACCGCCGTTGAGGCGGTACTGGTACGAGATTTCGCCGGAACGGGCGCCGTTACGCGACCCCTCCGAATACGCGACCGTGATCGCCTGGTCCGCCGGTGACGCGACGACTCCGGTCGGCGCGCCGGGCGCGATCACGCCGCGGCGTGGTGCGGACGCGGCGCTCGGCTCGCCCCAGCCGGCCTTGTTATGCGCCAGGATCCGATACGTGTACGCGGTCTCCGACGTCGGCACCACGACCGCGAAGCTCGTCGCACCGGCACTGGGCGTGTGCGTGCGCACCAGGCTCGAGCCCTCGTAGACCTCGAGCCGGTAGCTGTCGATCGCGTCTCCGTTGCTGTTCGGAGCGACCCAGTTCACCTGCATCTGCGCCTGGTCGCCGACCGGCGTCAACTCCGTCGTCGTCGGAGCCCCCGCCGCGAACGGCGGACCAGCCGGAACCTCAGACGTCGACCAGTTGCTCCAGCTCGACGGCTCCGGGGCCCGGTTATGCGCCTGCACCTTCACCTGGTAGTTGCCACCGTTCTCCAGCCCCTCCCAGGTCATCGAGTTCCCCGTGACTTCCTTCTGCGTGATGCCAGACGGCGGCGCCGGCGAGATCTCGAGCGTGTACCGCTCGACCGGCGAGCCCGGGGTCGTCGGCGTCGTCCACGCCACCTGCAACGACTTGTCACCGAACTTCAACGTCGGCGGGTTCGGGGTATCCGGACGGGCATCCGGGCGCGCCACGGCCGACGTGCCCGAAGGCTCGGACTCGCCCACCCGGTTCGTCGCCGTCACCTGGAACGCATACTCGACGTTGTTGGTCAGCCCGGTCAGCGTGCAGGTCGTCGACTCGCAATCCTTCGAATAGGCACTGCCACTCACGGACTTGACGGTGTACTTCGTGATCTCCGCGCCGTTGTTCGACGGCGCGCCATACGACACGACCACGGTGCGATCCTGCACACTCGTCACCGTCGGCGTTCCGGGCGCCGCCGGCACCCCCTGTACCGTCACCACGACCTGACCGGTCACCTCTCGGTCCACGTCTTCTGTCGCATCCTGGATCCGATAAGCGACGACCAGCGTGCCGACGAACTCTTTGGACGGTGTGACGACGAGTTTGTC
This sequence comes from Microbacterium sp. LWH12-1.2, assembly GCF_040675825.1. Lineage (NCBI taxonomy): Bacteria > Bacillati > Actinomycetota > Actinomycetes > Micrococcales > Microbacteriaceae > Microbacterium > Microbacterium sp. LWH12-1.2. The sequence goes on along the minus strand of NZ_JBEGIJ010000001.1, from coordinate 3,466,032 downwards.
CCCGTCTTTCTCCACCGAACCGCTGCCCGTCTCGACGACCCATGAGGTCAGCTTCAAGGGGGTTTCGGGGAAGGGGTTGAAGTCGTTGGCGAGCACCGGCACCGTGATCGGCTTGCCCTGATCCGCCTGTGCGATCGTGTCGGTGTTCGCCGCCGGCATCGCCCGATTGGATGCGGTGACCAGCACCTGTACGGTGCCCTCGACGGGTTCGGTCACACCGTCATCGATGCGCAGAGTCAGCGTCAACGCCGTCCCCTTCTTCGCGTTCGACGACGCTTCCACCAGCAACCGGTCCTTATCGACCTTCGCCGTGATGCCCTTGCCCTCACCGCCGACGAGCGTGTACTTGTGCTTACCCGCGTCTTCCGGATCCGCATCCGTCGTCAACGCCGCAAGGTCCAATGCCTGCGCGGTCTCCCCCGGCGCGACGTTCACCTCACCACGGATGAACTTCGGCTGCTGATTCTCCGGCGGGAGCACATTGATCGAGATGCTCAGCGTCGCCTTGCGGCCCTCAGGATCATCCGGGCCCGTGCCATCCGTCACCTCGAACGTGAGGGAGTCCTGACCGAAATAGCCCGGCGCCGACGTGTAGACCAAAGTCCGCTCATCCTTGACCAGGTTCGAACCGTCACCCTTCGCCGCACTCACCTTCGCATGCTCGGTGATCACGACATCACCACCGCCGGCGACCGTGACGTACTCCGACAGCGGGAGCTCCTTCGTCTCACCACTGATGACCTCCAGCGGCTTCGTCGACGTCAACGTCGGGCGCAGACCATCCACCGACGGCACGAAGATGAACGCCGAAGCCGCCAGACCGTCCTGATCCGTGAGCGTGTAACGGATCAGCTGCAGCTCGTCAGTGACGGTGACCCGAATCTTGCCGTTCTCCAGCGGCGTACCACCCGCACCGACCTCCAGGTCAAGACGATCAACCGTTCCGTCGGGGTCCTCGTCATTGCTGAGGATGTCGATGTCGGCCGTCAGAGTCCCGTCCTTGAGGTCGACCGGGCGCAGGCGGTCATCGCGCGCGACCGGCGCCTGCAGCGGCACTTCCTCGTCGACCGTGACTTGCAGCACTGCGGATGCCGTGGCTCCGCGCGCGTCACTGACCGTGTACTGCAACGACGTCTCCACCGAACGGTCGGGCGCCTGGACGAGGACGCGGTCGCCGGATACTCGTGCGGATAGACCATCGATGTCCGGCAGTTCGAGGCCGTCCTTGACGAGGGCGAGCTTGTCACCCTCCGGATCGGAGTCGTTGCCCAGCACCGGCACTGCGATCTCGCGCCCAGGACGCACCACCACGGCATCCTTCACCGCGTAGGGCGCCTGGTTCACCTGCTCCGCCGGAGCGATACCGACGCGGATGGTCGCCGTGCCCTCTTTACCGAGGCGATCACGCACCCGGTACTTGAACGTGTCCACCCCGGTCGAACCGTCGAACGCCTCATAGGAGAAATAGTTCTGCGCGACCTCAGTGATACGCCCCTTCGTAGGAGACGAGGCGATGTCGAGGAGCTCGACGGAGTCGCCGTCGCCGTCGATGCCGTCCAGAGGCACCGCGATGTTCACCTCGGTGCCGCTGAGCGCGCGCGCGATGAGGTCGCGGGGGCGCGGGGCCGCATTCGTCTCTTCATCGATCGGCAGGATCTGGACCGTGACGTATCCGGCCGCCTTCTGCTGCCGGGAATCCACCGCCTCATAGGTGATGTAGACCGTCTTGGCCTCGGCGCCGGCCTTGAACCGCACGACATCCTGGGAGACGAACGCCTCACCATCCTCCGGATCGACCAGCGGCTCGACCAGCTCCGGCGACAGATGCAGCGCATCGTCACTGGGATGCGTGTCATTGTCCAGCACCGGAATCGTCACGACATCTCCGGCACGGACGTAGACGGTGTCCGGATTCGCAACAGGCTGCAGGATCTTCTCCGGAGCCGGAATCGGCACCACCACGACCTCACCGTCGGCGGATTGCTCGCCGTTCGAGATGCGGTACGAGATCCGGACCTGCTTGTCCAGCGCACCCTGATCGGTGATGCGCAGGGTTTCATGGTTGAGCACCGAAACGGACACTCCGGTACTCGGCTCCATCGTCACGGACTGCACGACGAGGATGCCGCCGGACGGATCGGTGTCGTTGTTGAGCACACCGATGAGCACATCGCCGCCGGTGGGCAATAGCGCGACGTCGCGGACGGCGACCGGAGGCAGATCGACCTCAGTCCCCTCGGTCACGTCGATGCGCACGAGGCCTTCACCGTTCTCTGGCCCTGCCGTCGCGAGGTACTGCACGTAATAGACACCGGCAGTCGGCGCCGAGAACGTGAACGTCTTGTTCGTGAAGTCAGGCAGGATCGTCGCGCCGGGCGACTCGTCGACACGGCCGAGTCGCAGCGGCTCACGGCCCGAGCTCGTGTCGTTCGCAAGCGGAGCGACCGTGATCTGCTCACCGACGCGGGTGACGACGTGATCGGCGTTCGTCTTCGGCTTCGTGGTTCCCTGCGGGCGCACATCGAGGGAGATCGTCGCCGTCGACGTCTCGCCGGAACCGTCCGCGACCGTGACTTGCACGTCTTTACGACCCTGCTGGCTCGCCGTCGCCTTGTACGTGAGCTGACCATCGGTGCTGAAATCGACCTCGTCACCGGGGGCGGCGATGACGTCCTTGAGATAGATGTCATCACCGTCCGGATCGATCCAGTCGGGAAGGATGTTGTAGGAGACCGTGCCGCCGGCCTCGACCGTGAGCGACGTCTTGCGTTTCGGAGCCGGAGCTCCGTTGACGCCCCAATCGTGGACGGAGAGAGTGACCGTCGCGGTGTCTTTGCCGCCGCGTCCGTCATCGACCTCGTACAGGAAGGAGGTCGAACCCGACGCCTTCTTATCGACGGCGATCTGCAACGAAGCACCGTTGTAGATCGGCTGCACGGTGCCGATAGAAGGCTGCTGCTCGGCGATCGCCGCGACCAGCACATCACCATCCGGATCGTTGTCGTTGTCGATCACCGGCAGCAGGGCGGATGCCCCTGGGCGCACACCGAAGGAATCATCCTCCGCGATCGGCGGGGTGTTCACCTCGCTGCGCTCCGGCAGAGTGGTCTCCACCGTTTCCTCGGTGGAATCCTCCTGGTTCTCCGTCTCCCCCTCCGGCGGAGTCAGATCGTTCCAGTTGTCGACGCGTTGCAGGCTCTCGTTCGCCATCCACGCCGCACCGCCGACAGCGTCGTTGAGGATGATCACATCGCGGTTCACCCGGAACGTGAGGCTCTTCGAATCCGCCGCATCCTTGATCGACGCCGCCACGTCATTGCTGTCGCCAGGACACTCCCGAACGAACCGCGCAGCACCCGCCCAGGCACCGTACGTACAGCCCTTCAAGAACACCGGCGCCGCCGGAGCGCCGTCTCCTCCGGCATCCGTCACGATCGGCTCGCTGCCATCCAGAGGAATCTGCACCAATGCCGACTTAGTCGCGACGGCAACCGCGTTCGTCTCCGCCGACGCGTGCTGCAGCACCGCCCCATCGGCGTTCGGCAATTCGGTACGGAAGCCACCCGGGGTCATCACCACGCCCGCTGCAGGATCCAGCACCACCGGCGTCCGGCCGACCGCCGCGATCGTCGGCGTCGCTTCGGATGCATCGATCTCACCGACGGAGGCCGACGACGACTCCAGCGCCTGCCCCTCGTTGTCGACCGAGACCGTGACGACCTCGCCGCGCACACTCGACAGGCCGAAGACCGTTCCATCGTCGGCGACGGCGACATCGGCGTCCTCGCCGAGCTCTGCGACCGGATCGGCGGACTCGATCTCGAACGACGCGATCCCCTTCACCGGCACGACCCACAGGTCGCCCGATTTCTGGTCGAGGATCGCCGCCGTCTGATTTCCCAGCGCCACCTTCGAGGCGCTCGGGATGCTGGCAGAATCCCCCAGCGACACGCGCGCCGGGTCGACCGAGCTGACCGTGGAGGCACCCTCGTCGACGACGAGCACGTTCGTGGCATCCTGCAGGATGTCGAAATCTTCACCTGTGGTGCGCACGCCGCCGTCGAGCACCGTGGACTCGTGGTTGAAATGCCCGACGAGCAGACTCGACGTCTTCGTGATCCAGACGCCGCCGTCGTTCAGATCGACCTTCGTCGTCGGAAAGCCCTCATAGGTCAGTGCCATTGTCGTGAGCGCGACGACGCCGGCGGTCACACCCGCGGCTGACGCCAGCGTTTTGGGCCGCGCGCGGATCCACGACAACACCTTCATACCCGGTCCCCCCAGGAAACTCACCCGCGGCATCTGATGGCCCGCAGTGTAACCATTTCATCCTAGTTGCGTCATCTGAATGCGATGGCGGGGAGAAATACCCATCGACCAGCGTGCCTCGAAGGGGGCGTCAGGCCCGCCAGCACCCCGCAACATGGTCATCCACCATGCCGGCCGACTGCATGAGCGCGTACATCGTGGTGGGACCGACGAAACGGAATCCGCGCCGACGCAGCTCTTTGCTCATCGCGGTGGACTCCACCGTGACCGCCGGCACATCGGCCATCGACGCCGGTCGGGACGCGGATGCCGCGGGCGCGAACGACCACATCAGGGCATCCAGTTCGCCCTCGGCCATCGTCTGCACCAGCTGCGCGTTGCCGATCGTCGCCTCGATCTTCGCCCGATTGCGGATGATGCCGGCATCGGCCATCAGCTTCTCGATCTCAGCCTCGCCGAATGCGGCGACCACCGCCGGTTCGAATCCCTCGAACACCTCACGGAAGCGCGGTCGCTTGCGCAGGATCGTGATCCAGCTCAGCCCCGCCTGGAACCCCTCCAGCGCCATCTTCTCGAAGAGAGCGCGGTCACCGCGCAGCGGGGTGCCCCATTCTTCATCGTGATAGCGGCGGTATTCCGCGTCGTCACCGACCCAGGCACAGCGGTGGCGTTCATCGGGGCCGAGCACGGTGTCCATTTCCTCAGGCTATCGACCGGCCCGGACACGCTGTGCCCTCGGAAGGGATAGAGGTAGCGTGATGGGCACGACTCTGGAGGGAAGTCCCATGCGCAGCTCTTCCACACTCGCCCGCGTGCTCACGGTCGTGATCGCCGTCCTCGTCACGCCGATCGCCACGGGAGTCCTCTCCGCCGGCGGGTACCCCTGGCTGATCGAATTCTCGAGCTACGGCGTTCCCGGCATCAGTCGGCTCATTCTGCCTGCCCTGCTCCAGTTGCTCGCGATCGCCCTCCTGGTCGGGGTCGTGCTCACCGGGTTGTGGAGTTCGGCGGGTCTGATCGCGGTCGGCGCACTCTCCGTCGTTCCTCTTGTCTACGCGCTCTTCCCCGCGCTGCTGCTCGAGACGTACCGACTGCTCGCGCGGGTGCTGCCCCGAGAGTGGATCGACGGTCTGAGCTTCGGCATCCCGCTCGCCATCTTCCCCGTGCTGGGCATGATGGGCGTCGTTCTCGCGATCGTCCGGCGACGCCCGGAGTCGACCGGAGCGGGATGGTCCGTCGCCGGGCTGATCGGCGCGCCGGCGCTGCTCGCCGTGGGCGCCATCCTGCTGAGCTGGGGCATCGGCCGGGGCCAGCTGATCGCGCTGCAGCAGTTCCGGTTCGATTTCGCCCCCGATGCAGCGGCTGCCGTGATCGGTGGCCTCGTGTTCGTACTCGCCGGAATCGGCGCCACCCGATGGTCCTCATTCGCTCTGGTGCTGCCGGCACTGGCGCTGCTGCTGGTGAGCCTGCTGTTCGTCGTACCGGCGACCTCTCATGTGCTCTTCTCTGCGCTGCCGATCGAGATGAGCCGCGCGGCCTCGACTCTGCTGCTGATCGGAGCGGGCACGGCCGTCGCATTCCTCTATCTCGCGTTCACCGCCGTGCTGCTGCGGGTACGAGCACAGTCCCGCCGGTGGTCGCCGGCGACTCAGCCCGATGCGTCAGCGGCTCAGCCGTACCCGCCGGCGCCGCATGTCACGCCGTACCCGCCGGCCGCGCCGCCGTATCCGCCCGCGGCGCCGCCGGCGAGCTAGCGCGCTGCGCCTTCCTCAGCGCCTTCTCCTGGGGTCAGGCGGCGAAGGTCGATGCGTCGATCACGAACCGGTAGCGGACATCGGAGGCGAGCACGCGCTCGTAGGCGTCGTTGATCGCGGATGCCGGAATGACCTCGATGCCGGGGAGGATGCCGTGCTCCGCACAGAAGTCGAGCATCTCCTGCGTCTCGCGGATGCCGCCGATGTTGGAGCCGGCGAGCGTCTTGTTGCCGCCGATCAGCGACATCACACCGAGCGACAGCGGCTCTCCGGGGGCGCCGACGCAGACCATCGCGCCTCCCACGTCGAGCAGGCCGAGATACGCCCGCAGATCGACGACGGCGCTGACGGTGTTGAGGATCACATCGAAAGACCCGCGCAGCTCCTTGAACGTCGCGGGATCGCCGGTCGCACGGTAGTGGTCGGCTCCGAGCCGAAGACCGTCGTCCTTCTTGTTCAAGGTCTGCGACAGCACGGTCACTTCCGCGCCGAGGGCGTGCGCGAACTGCACTCCCATGTGGCCGAGCCCGCCGAGCCCGACGACGGCGACGCGGGTGCCAGGTCCGACCTTCCATCGGCGCAGCGGCGAGTATGTGGTGATTCCGGCGCAGAGCAGCGGTGCCGCTGCGTCAAGCGGGATCGCATCGGGGATGCGGACGACGAACGACTCCGTCACCACGACCTTCTCGGAGTATCCGCCCTGGGTGACGGTGCCGTCGCGGTCGGTACTGCCGTAGGTGAACACGGCGCCGTCTGCGCAGAACTGCTCCTCGCCTCGAACGCAGCTCGGGCATTCGCCGCAGGAGTTCACCATGCAGCCGACGCCGACCCGGTCGCCGACGCCGTGCTTCGTCACCTCGGCGCCGACGGCCGCGACGACTCCTGCGATCTCATGCCCTGGCGCGAGCGGGTACTGCTGCGGCCCCCAGTCGCCCCGGACGGTGTGGATGTCGGAGTGGCAGATACCCGCGAAGGCGATATCGATCAGCACATCGTGCAGGCCGAGGTCACGGCGCTCGATGACGGTACGCGCGAGGGGCGCTGCTTCACTCGGGGCTGCATAGGCGTGGATGCTGGGCATGGTTGCTCCTTCGTTCTGCGCGGTGCAGTCCGACGATAGCCGACCCGATCGTGCAGACCCCTGGGGCATGCTGCTCATCCCCGTGCGACGCGCCTGCAGGGTGAAGCTCTGGGCCGCGATCAAACGCGCGTGAGTGGAAAGTGCGGTGTCGGCGGTAGCTCGACATCGATCGTGTCTCCGGCGGCCACAGGTCCGCCGCGGGAGACAATACCCATGACCCCGGCGAGTCGGACGACGTGGCCCTCATCATCGGTCTTGATCACTTGCTTGAGCAGGCCGGATTGAAAATCGTTGATCTGCTGGCACGGGTTGCGGAGGCCTGTGATCGTCACCACCGCGTCACCGAAGTGCAGGCGAGCGCCAACGGGAAGTGCCAGCAGGTCGACATCCCGAGTGGTGATGTTCTCGCCGAGTTCACCGGGTACGACGCCATGACCGCTCGCGCGCAGTTCGTCGAACAGCTCTCCATGGATCAGGTGCACCTGTCGCAGGTTCGGCTGTGAGGGGTCTGCGGCTACCCGTGAGCGGTGCTGCACGGTCGCGCCACAGTGCGCATCCCCTTCCACCCCGAGCCCCTCGAGGAGCGTGATCGACTCACGCGTCAGCTTGCTGAAGGTGTGCGAGGCGTGGGAATGAACAGCGACAACCCGAGGAGCCATGCCTCGATCGTTCCACGAAACATCGGGACTCTCGACCGGCCCGCCTTCAGCAAGACGCCCTAGCGCTTCGCCTTCTTCAGCGCCTTCTCCTGCACCGGGGCGTTCCCCGAGGCGGCGAGATCGGCGTAATAGGCGCGTGCTTCGTCCTGACGCTCGGCCTCGGCCCCCGAAGCGATCGGCGCCCGCACGTGCTCGGGCTCGTAACCGAAGGCGTTCACGAGGTCGAGCGCGTAAGGCCGCAGCCGTGCACACAGGCGATCGATGTAGCTCGACACGGCGGCGGCACGCTGCGTCGACAGTCGTCCGTTGATGAGGTGCCAGGCGAGGTGCTTCTCGACGAGCTGCAGGCCGAAGAGGTCGCGCAGCCAGGTGAGCACCTTCTTCGTCTCGGCATCCTCGATGCTGTGCACGGCGTCGGTGAACGCCTCCCACTGCAAGAGCTCGCCGTGCGCACGAGCCGCCTCGATGAGCTCGGCCTGGTTCTCATTGAAGAGGCGGGCACCGAGCGCCTTGTCCTTGGCGCCGGGGCGCAGGCGTCCGGCGATGTCGGCCACCATCTGCTGCACGCGGTCGGCGAGCAGCTCGTGCTGCTGCTCCTCGCGGAGACCCTTCTCGACCGAGCGCGCGGTCGAGCCGAGGTCGGCGACGGCCTGCCCGAACTGACGGAGGCCCGCGCCGTGGAACACCTTGCCGGCGGTCTGCTCGACCGCGAACTTCGCCAGGGCGGCGGCATCCTTGCCCTGGAACTGCTTCGCGTAGTCGGTGAGCAGGCGCTTGCCGACGAGCTGCAGGAGAATGTTGTTGTCTCCCTCGAAGGTCACATAGATGTCGAGGTCCTGACGCAGCCCGACCAGGCGGTTCTCGAACATGAAGCCGGAGCCGCCGCAGGCTTCGCGCGCTTCCTGCAAGGTATCGAGCGCATGCCAGGTCGACAGCGGCTTGAGAGCGGCAGCGAGCGTCTCGAGGTCCTCACGGTCATCCGGGGTGTCGGTGCGGCCGGAGAACACGCCGTCGAACTTCTGCAGGAACTCGTCGTGCGCGAAGATCTGCGCGTAGGTGGTCGCCAGACGCGGCAGCAGCCGGCGCTGGTGCTTGCCGTAGTCGAGCAGGACGACCTCCTGCCCGTCGACGCCATCGAACTGACGGCGCTGCGACGCGTAGGTGATCGCGATGTGCAGGCCGAGGGCGGATGCCCAGCAGGCCGCACCGTCGAGGGAGACCCGCCCCTGCACCAGCGTGCCGAGCATCGTGAAGAATCGGCGGCCGGGGCTGTCGATCGCGCTCGAGTAGGTGCCATCGGCGGTGACATCGCCGTAGCGGTTCAGCAGGTTCGTGCGCGGGATGCGAACGTGGTCGAAGGTCAGACGGCCGTTGTCGATGCCGTTCAATCCTCCCTTGAGCCCGTCGTCCTCACGGGTGATCCCGGGAAGGTCGTTCCCGTCCTCCCCGCGGAGCGGCACGTAGAAGCAGTGCACGCCGTGGCTCACGCCGTTCGTGATCAGCTGCGCGAACACGGTCGCGGCGATGCCGTGCAGAGCGGCGTTGCCGAGGTACTCCTTCGTCGCGCCGCGGAACGGCGTGTGGATGACGAATTCCTCGGTCGCCGGGTCGTAGGTCGCGGTGGTGCCGGCCGACGCCACGTCGGAGCCGTGCCCGATCTCGGTCATGGCGAAGGCGCCAGGGATCGAGAGATCCATCACACCGGGAAGCCACTTCTCGTGGTGCTCCTTCGTGCCGAGCTGCAGGATGGCCGAGCCGAACAGGCCCCACTGCACGCCGGACTTGATCTGAAGGCTCGGATCGGCGACGACGAGCTCTTCGAAGCCGGCGATGTTCGCGCCGTTGTTCTCCTCGCCGCCCAGCGACTTCGGGAACGCGCGGTGCACGGTCCTGTTCTCGACGAGCAGGTGCAGCTGGCTGAGCACACGCTCGCGGTGCTCGTCCATGCCGAGCTCGTCCTTGCGCCAGAACGCCGGGTCCTTGATCATCTCGCGCGCCTGCCGACGAGTGTCGGCCCAGGTGCCCAGCAGGAGTTCGTTGACGGCATCGACGTCGATCTGCGGAGTGTTCTCCGCGTCGTTCGTCAGGCTGGGGGTCGTCGTAGGACGGACGGCGGCGTCGACCATGAGCATTCCTCTCAAGGAGAAGTAGGGATGCTCATATCGTAGGTCTGCGACAACATCAGGGGAACTCCGCTGTGAGCATCCTCCAACGCGATGCCGGGGCTGCTCCGGTTCCGGTTGTCGGCTCGCGACAGCAACGCGCGCTCGGGCCGATCAGGACGAGCGGATGCTCACGGCGCGAGCGCTGCCGCCACGATCGCTGCGTAGGCCTGCTGCCCTGCCGCGTTCGGATGGAAACCGCGGTCCACCGTCGGCTTGCCGGAGACGAGGCCGCTGATCCAGCGATCCCCCGTGTCGCACAGCGCGTGTCCGGTGAAGCCCTGAGTGACATCGACATACCGGACCCCTGGATCGCCGGTCTGGCCGACGTATCCGGCGACGCCCGTCTGCACTGCGGTGTTCACACCCATCAGCCCCGCGTTGACCCCCGCTGCCTGCGCCGCGGTGAACTTCACCGAGACACCCTGGTAGTTCCCCACGCTGCAGGAGTCGGCGAACGCACCGAAGAGCATCGGGTAACCGGCGACCACGATCAGGGCGTTCGGAGCGAGCGTGCGCACAGCGACCAGCACTTGTGCGATGCCCAGCGGCACACCCTGCAGAGCGACGCCCGCGGCGCTCATCGCCGCCCCGCACGCCGCAGCAGTGCCGGCACTGCTGCACGCAGTGAGCACCCCCTGCCAGTCGAGATCGTTGACTCCGGCGGTGAGGGTCACGAGTTGTGTTGCCGGGCCGAGGTCTCCGAGCTGCTGCGCCACGACGTCCTGGGTGCTGGCGCCGGCACAGGCGCTCGATGCCACCGGTACCCCCGCCATGCCGGCCAGGAGCATCGGGTAGGACTTCTTCGAACGCAGGCACTCCTGGTCGACGTACGGAAGGTTGCCGGTGCCCGCGGCCTCGGAGTCGCCGATGGCGACGTACGTCACCCCGCCCGGATCATCCGCCAGGGCCGGAGATGCTCCTCCGATGAGGGCTGCTCCGCCCAGAGTCAGTGCTGCGAGCATGGCGATGAGGCGTCGCTTCATGGTGGTCCCCTTGATCTCGCCGGTTCCCCAGAACCGGTTCGTCGACACCGTCGTCGGCGAGATGGGGCCAACACTAGACCTGTCGTATTGCGCGCACCAGGGCATCTTCCATCGCTGTGAAGAGGCGCCGGCGATCGAGACGCGGTGCGAGGTCAGGAATGCATCTCCCACGGCAACGGCGGGTGCTTTTCGACCCCGCACCGCGACGGATCGGGCAGAGCAGTGCGGCCCGCTCAGGACGCGGCGGCGATCACCGCGATGACCGCCTCACCATAGGCCTCGCGCTTCTTCTCACCGATCCCGGTGATGCCGTCGAGGCCGGAGAGCGAGTTCGGGCGGTGTTCGGCCAGTGCCCGCAGCGTCGCGTCGCCGAAGACGATGTACGCGGGCATGCCCTGCTCCTTCGCGGTCTCCGCTCGCCAGGCGCGCAGCGCCTCGAAGAGTGGCCGGTCACCGGCATCCAGCGCATCGGCCGCCGACGCCTTGCGTGCGCGTGTCGTGGTGACGCGCCCGATGGTGTCTTTGCGCAACGGCACCGGCAGCTCGCCGCGTAGCACGCCAGCCCCCTGCTCACCCGGTGCGAGGGTGCCGTAGTCGCCCTGGGCGACGAGGATGCCGCGGGCGAGGAGCTGGCGGACGACGCTGCGCCAGTCCTGATCTGAGAGATCCGCGCCGATGCCGAAGGTCGAAAGGCGCTCGTGCCCCTGCTGCCGCATCCGCTCAGTGGATGCGCCGCGGAGGATGTCGATGAGGTGCCCGGCGCCGAAGGACTGACCGCGCTCGCGCTGCAGGCGAACGATCGTCGACAGCAGCTTCTGCGCGGGGATGAGTCCGTCGAACGTCTCCGGCGACTCCAGGCAGGTGTCGCAGTTGCCGCACGGCTGGGAGTCCTGCCCGAAGTAGCCGAGCAGGTTCTGCCTGCGGCATTCGACCGTCTCGCACAGCGCGAGCATCGCGTCGAGATGCTGCCCGAGCCGCATCTTGAAGGTGCGATCGCCGGGGCTCTGATCGATGAGCCGGCGCTGCTGCACGACGTCGCCGAGTCCGTACGCCATCCAGGCCACGGCGGGCTCGCCGTCGCGGCCGGCTCGACCGGTCTCCTGGTAGTAGCCCTCGACCGACTTCGGCAGGTCGATGTGCGCGACGAATCGGACATCCGGCTTGTCGATGCCCATGCCGAACGCGATGGTCGCGACCATCACGACGCCGTCGTCACGGAGGAAGCGCGATTGGTTGGCTGCACGCACCTCGGCCGGAAGGCCCGCGTGGTACGGCAACGCGTCGAGACCCTGGGCTGCGAGATAGGTCGCCGTCTGCTCGACCGACTTGCGGCTGAGCGCGTAGACGATACCCGCAGCGCCCTCGGTCTGGGACTTGATGAACGCCACCAGCTGCTTGCGCGGATCGATCTTGGGAACGATCCGGTACTGGATGTTCGGCCGGTCGAAGCTCGCGACGAAGTGCTTCGCGGTCGGCAGCTGCAGCCGCTCGGTGAGCTCCTTGTGCGTCTCGCGCGTTGCCGTCGCGGTGAGCGCCATCCGCGGCACACCGGGGAACCGTTCGGCCAGGTCGCCGAGGGCGAGATAGTCCGGGCGGAAATCATGACCCCACTGCGACACGCAGTGGGCCTCGTCGATCGCGATGACGCTGAGAGTGCCGCGCTGCAGCAGAGCGGTCGTCTGCGCGCTCGACAGCCGCTCCGGCGCGACGTAGATGAGGTCGAGCTCGCCGGCGAGGTACTCGCGCTCGACCCTGGCGCGCTCCTGAGGGGCTTGCGTCGAGTTGAGGTACGCCGCCCGCACACCGTTGGCGCGGAGCGCGTCGACCTGATCGTGCATGAGCGCGATCAGCGGGCTGATCACCAGACCGGTGCCCTCGCGCACCAGCGCCGGCACCTGATAGGTGACGCTCTTGCCGCCACCGGTCGGCATCAGCACGACGGCGTCGCCGCCGGCGATGACGTGCTCGACGATCGCCGCCTGATCGCCTCGGAACGCGTCGTAGCCGAAGACCGCGTGCAGCGCTTCGCCCGGGGTCGCGTACTGGCTCGGCGTGGCCTTGCGAGCGGTCGGGGCGGATGCCGCCGCCACCGGCGTCACAGGACCCGGCCCCCAGTCGAGGGGAGGTTCGTAGTCCGCCCCCTGCGGCACCCAGTCCATCTCCTCGGGCGGGGTGTCGTCCCACGGCTCGTCCGCGTACGGCAGATCCTCGTACGGGTCACGGGGAGTCTGCGGCATCCGTCCAGCCTAACGACCGGCACCGACGTCGGCTGGCGTCATCCACAGGCCGACCGATCTCGGACGCCCTTCCCTTGAGCGACTCCACCCGGCACACTTGTCGGCCGAGAATCACAGATGTCTGCCCAAATCGGCCGATCCGGCCGACATCTGTACCTTTCGGCCGACAGGTGTACCGCAGGCCGCCGGGTTGCGAGTCGACGGCGACGGCGACGGCGACGGCGACGGCCCTCACCCGATCTGACGGCCTTAGGTTGGAGACACACGTCCGAAGGAGCATTCGATGACCGACACGACCGCCACCTCCGTCGTCACCCGCAACGACGAGCTCTCCCGCTATGAGATCCGCACCGACGGCACCCTCGCCGGATTCGCGGAGTTCGATCGACGACCGGGAGAGATCCGTTTCACCCACACCGAGGTCGATCCCGCCTTCCAGGGCCAAGGGCTCGCCGGGCGGCTCGCGGCGGACGCACTGGCGGATGCCGCGGCATCCGGTGACGTCATCGTGCCGTTCTGCCCCTACATCGCCAAGTACCTGCAGACGCACGAGATCGAGGGCGCGAAGATCCGCTGGCCCGAGCGTCGAGGAGCCTGACCGGGCGGGGGCTACTGGAGGCAGGTCCCCTTGTAGTACCCGTCGAGGGCGCTACCCGCCGCGGCCACCTCGCGGTCGTACGCGGCGAGCAGCGCGGCGGGATCGACGTCGATGGTCTCGGCCGCGCGGTTCAGATATCCGATCCATACCTCCAGGTCGTCGGCCAGCTCCGACGTCGGTTCGAGCTTCTCGACGAGGGAGAGACGCGTCTGCGCTGTCTCTGCGTCGTCCGCACCGGGGATCAACGGGGTGAACGCCACGGCTGCGGTCTCGTTGGCGTCATGCAACGGACCGCAGAAACCCGCATCGCCGCCGGAGGCGCAGCCGGCTGCAGCGAGAGTTGCGGCGAGCGCAAGTGACATCAGGATCGGGCGTCGAGCGAGCATGCGGCCGAGTCTACGCAGCCCTCCGGTAGGGCTGACGGCATTAGTTTGGACGTACCCACGTGAAGGAGCAACCGATGAGCGACCTCGCAGACGGCGCACGCGTCGACGGGCCCGGCACGCCGGGAGACGGTCGAACGATCGGACAGCGCCGGATCATTCTGGAGCCGCGCGAGGTGCCGCTCGGCGGCGTGCGCGGGATGAACGTGCTGCGCGCTCTCCCGCACCGCAACCTGCCGACGATCGGAGCCTGGTGCTTCCTCGACCGGTTCGGTCCGGCCGAGACCCGGATGCGGGTGGAGCCGCACCCGCACATCGGGCTGCAGACGGTGACCTGGCCTCTCGTCGGCGAGATCCGCCACCGCGACTCTCTCGGCAGCGATGCGGACCTGCGCCGCGGCCAGCTGAATCTGATGACGGCCGGGAACGGCATCTCGCACTCGGAGTATTCGATCGGCGACGACCCGGTTCCACTGGACGCGCTGCAGCTCTGGGTGGTCCTGCCGGAGTCCGCCCGGCACGGCGACGGCGGGTTCGAGCGGCACACGTCGTTGCCCACGCTCGATCTGCCGTCGATCGCAGGGACGGATGCCACTGCCACCGTTGTACTCGGCGAGTTCGCCGGGACCCGATCGCCGGCGACGGTGCATACCCCGACCGTCGGCGCGGAGATCAGAGTGCCTGCCGGGACCCGGCTGACGCTGCCACTGCGCGCGGATTGGGAGCACGCCGTGATGCTCGTGGACGGCGCGGTGTCGGTCGCATCGCACTCGATGGCACTCAACGACCTGCTGTACCTCGGCGATTCACGGGACGGTGTGGAGGTGTCGTCCGCCGAGGGCGCGCTGCTGTTCCTCGTCGGCGGCGAACCGTTCGAGGAGGACCTCGTGATGTGGTGGAACTTCGCCGCCCGCACGCACGACGAGATCGCCTCCGCTCGGGAGGACTGGGAGGCGGCATCCGCACGCTTCGGGGTCGTCCCCGGCCACGATGAGCGCATTCCGGCTCCGCCGCTCCCGCCGGTGCGCCTGCTGCCACGGACCCGCACGATCTGAGGCCCGCTCACACGGGCCCCGACGCCACCAGCGGTCGGATGCCGCGACTCAGCCGCGCTCCGGCGTATGCACGCGCGCAAGGAACCGGTCGGTGCGAGGCGACGGTGCGCGCGGATCGAGCAGGGACACGACGACCGTGACGACCGCGGCGAGGGGAATCGTCCACGCGGCCGGCTGCGCGAGGTACGGTGCCGCCACTCCGACTCCCCCGATCGCCGCATGCACGAGCAGCGCGAGTCCGGCCGCGAGGCCCCCGGACAGCATCCCCGCCACCGCACCGCGGGCGGTGAGCCCGCGCCACCACACCCCCAACAGCACGACGGGTGACAGCGTCGACGCCGCCACGACGAAGACGACACCGACGCTGGACCCCAATCCGGCCGGCGCGGTGAGCAACGCAACCGCGAGCGGCACCAACGCGCACAGGACGGCGGACAGGCGGAACGAGCGCACCGACCCGGAGAACACGTCCTGGCTGATCACGCCGGCGAGCGACACCACGATCCCGGCTGACGTCGCGAGGAACGCGGCGAATGCTCCGGCCACGATGAGCGCCGTGAGCAGTTCGCCGAGCAGGCCGGGGAAGACGCGCGAGGGGAGCTGCAGCACGACGGTGTCGGCGAGACCGGGGACTGCGAGGTCGGGAGCGGCGATACGCGCCAGCAGGCCCATCGTGCTCGAAACCGCGTAGAACGCGCTCACCATGGCGATGACGATCACGGTCGTCCGTCGCGCCGACACTCCGTTCGGGCTCGTGTAGAACCGCACCAGAACGTGCGGCAGGCCCATGGTTCCGAGCAGCAGCGCGAGCAGGAGGGATGCCGTCTCATAGGCGTCGAAACCCGAGGGACCGGCCTCGGCGGGGAAGACCAGCGCAGGATCGAACTCATGCGGCCCGCCGCTCAGCGCGAAGGCGATGAAGACGACCGGCACGAGCAGCGCCGTGAGCTTGAGCCAGTACTGGAACGCCTGCACATAGGTGATCGCGCGCATGCCGCCGGCAGCCACCGCCGCCGCCACGAGCACGGCCACCGTGACCGCTCCGACCCACTCGGGTACCCCCGCCACGACGAGCAGCGTGATCCCGGCTCCGTGCAGCTGCGGCACGATGTACAGCCAGCCGATGATGAGCACCGCGATGCTCGTCACCCGTCGAGCCGCAGTCGACTCCAGTCGCGCCTCGATGAAATCGGGGATCGTGTAGGCGCCACTGCGTCGAAGCGGCGCGGCGACGAACGCGAGCACCAGCAGATACCCGGCTGCATAGCCGATGGGGAACCAGAACCCCCTGGCGCCGTCGAGCAGCACGAGCCCCGACAGGCCGAGGAACGTGCCGGCCGAGAGATACTCCCCGCTGATCGCCGACGCGTTCCAGACCGGCCGCACGGTGCGCGACGCCACGAAGAAGTCGCTCGTCGTTCGCGAGATGCGCAGTCCGTACACCCCGATGAGCAGCGTCGCCGCGACGACGAGCGCGACGCCCACCAGGTCCATGGCCGCGTTCATTCGCGAGCCAGCAGCGCACGATAGCGCCGCTCGTTGCGAGCCGCGGTGCGCAGGTAGAGCACCGCGAACACGAGGATGATCGGATAGAACGCATACGCCTGGAGCAGCCAGGACAGGGGAAGACCCCACACCAGGATCTGCCCGATCTCGGGAATCAAGGCGATCGTCAGCGTCAGCGCCACCACCACGAGCACGAAGCCGGCGATCGTGCCGAGCGCGAGGCGGAGCTGGCTGCGCATGAGCGCTCGTGCGTAGACGGCATCCGCCTCGTCCACCGGCGAACCGGGCAGCGCGATGCCGCGGGTCGATGCCGCCGCACGCCGAGCGGGGAGGTCGGCAGTCACCCGCACGCGCTTGGGCTTCTCCGTCATCCCGCACCCTCGCCGCGCACGAGGGCATCACGCACCGTCGCCACCAGACGACGACTGACCGGCAGCGAAAGGTCACCGATCGACACCACGGGCTCCGCCCCGGAAAGGCGCGCCTCGGTCACCGCCAGGGTGCGCACGAGCGAGGAGCGATGGATGCGGATGAACCCCGCATCCGCCCACCGGGACTCGAGCTCAGAGATCGGGACGCGCACGAGATGCCCGGCACCGTCTCCGGTGTGCAGACGCGAGTAGTCGCCCTGCGCCTGCACCCAGCGCACGTCGCTGCGCCGCACGAACCGCACGGCGGCGCCGACCGTGACAGGCACCATCTCATCGTCGCCGGCACTCGCCGCGTCGCCGATCTCGAGGACGCGATCGACGGCACCACGCAGGCGCTCCGCGCGGACCGGTTTGAGCAGGTAGTCCACGGCGCGCAACTCGAACGCCTCCACGGCTCGGGCCTCGTCAGCCGTCACGAACACCACGGCCGGTGGCCTGGCCAGCGCGAGCAGTGCACGCGCGAGCGCGGTACCGAGCAACCCGGGCATGTGGATGTCGAGGAAGGCGATCTGCACGGCCCGCTCGGAGAGCTGGCGAAGCGCGTCCGGACCGTTTGCGGCAGTGAGGATCTCGCCGATGCGGTCGTCCGTGCGCAGCAGGTGGACGAGTTCATCGAGTGCCGGCTTCTCGTCGTCGGCGACGAGGACGTCGATCATGCGCACCTCAGTCGTTGTCCGGGTCGTGCAGCGGTTGCGATTTCGGCACCCGCATGCGCACCAGGGTACCCGCGCCGGTGTTGGTCTCGACGATCAGTCCGCTCTCGGCCCCGTAGAGCTGACGGAGGCGCGTGTCGACGTTTCGGAGTCCGACGTGCAGACCGTCATCGGCGGCGGTGAGCGTGGCGCGCAGCCCCTCCGGGTCCATGCCGACGCCGTCGTCCTCCACCGAGATCTCGGTGTGCGTGCCGTCGTCACGAGACGCGATGCGGATCTCTCCTCCGCCCTCTCCCGGCTCCAGCCCGTGCCGGACGGCGTTCTCGACCAGCGGCTGCACGGAGAGGAAGGGGATCACCGTCGCGAGGGTCTCCGGGGCGATCTGCAGAGTGACCTTCAGCCGGTCGCCGAAGCGCGCGCTTTCGAGTTCGAGATAGGAGTGGATGCTGCCCAGTTCCTCGGCGAGGGTGGTGAACTCGCCCTGCCGCCGGAAGGAGTAGCGCGTGAAGTCGGCGAACTCGAGAACCAGTTCGCGAGCACGGGTGGGGTCGCTGAGGATGAATGATGCGATGGCCGTCAGCGCGTTGTAGATGAAATGCGGCGAGATCTGCGCCCGCAGTGATCGCAACTCCGCCTCGGCCAGCTGGGTGCGCGAAGCTTCCAGATCGCCGAGCTCGACCTGTGCTGCGCACCAGTCGGCGACCTCCTCGGCCGCCCGGACGAGCGCGGCCCGCACCGGTGCCGCGAACGCGACGACGGCCCCGACGGCCCGGCCTTCGACGAGGATCGGCGCACCGACGGCCTCGAGATCGTCGTCCGGCCCCGCTGAGGGGAACACCTGCCGCCGACCCGAAGCGGTGACCTGCCCGGCGATCCGGACGGCAGCCGACTCCAGCCCGTCGGAGGGCCCGTCGAATGACACGATGCCATCGGCGCTCACGATGGCCACCGCGGCGCTGCCGAGCAGCACGCGCAGGTGACGGGCGGCCTTGACGACGGCCGGCGCTGCGAGACCCGCGCGCAGGTGGGGAGCGGCGAGGCTCGCGTGGTGCAGCGCGTCGAGTGCGGCCTGCTCGGCTTCGCTGCCGAGATCGGCCGCACCGCGCGCCAGGCGACGGGCGAGCAGCAGCAGGACTGTCAGGACGATCCCGCCGAGCACGCCGAGCACCGCAGCGAGAACGACGTCGGTCATGCCCTCAGCCTAGGCACCGCGGCATCCTGCGCCGTCACGAGCCTCGCCGTCAGCAGCAGCGCGCACCGGGATTGCGATCCTGGTCATCCATCCGCTGCCGCCAGAACTGCCGCTCCGTCATCGGCTCCTCGTCAGGATGCTGGCGCCGATGATGGGCGACGTATGTCGCATAGGCCGTGTCGCCCATCAGCGTGGTCATGTACCAGCGGATGCCGCGGCCGACCCGCCCTGCAGCACGCGCGAGCGTGCGCAGAGGGGTGGTCGCGGCATCCGTGTGGTTCGTCATCGCGTACTCATCAGTGGGTCGTCGCCTTGCGTTCCTCGGCGAGCAGCGGTTCCCACTGCTTCTCGAGCTCGCGCTCGGCCGCGTTCGGCAGGAAGCCGGCCGGAGCGAAGCGTCGCGAGGCCACCGGGGTCTCCTCGGTGTTCTCGCCGCCGCCGTTGCGGATGGCCCTGATCGTCACGATGACGGCCGCCACCATCACGATGATCGCGAGCGTCACGAAGATGATCGACAGCGTGCCCTGCACTGCCGTGTTGCGGATGACCGCGTCGAGCACCTCGGGAGCGCCCAGCGACGTGTCGCCGCTGTCGCGGGCCTCGACGTACCGGAAGTGGTTCGCCCAGTATCCGATCGCCGGTACCGGGGAGGCGATCTTGTACAGCGACGCCGTGATGGTCACGACGGCGGTGAATGCGAGCGGCAGACCGATGATCCACAGCCACTTGACGTAGCTCCGGCCGCGCTTCGCGACGATCGCCAGCACCACGGCGAGCGCGATCGCTGCGAGCAGCTGGTTCGCGATGCCGAACAGCGGGAAGAACGTGTTGATGCCGCCGAGGGGGTCGGTCACGCCGAGGATGAGGATCGCTCCCCAGCCGGCCACCATGATCGCGGTGCAGATCCAGACGCCGGGGCGCCATGACACGTCGCGGAACTTCGGGAACCAGGCGCCGATCGAGTCCTGCAGCATGAAGCGGGCGACACGGGTGCCGGCATCCACGGCCGTGAGGATGAACAGGGCCTCGAACATGATCGCGAAGTGGTACCAGAACGCCATCAGCGCCTGCCCGCCGAGGGCCTGCTGCATGATGTGCGCGAGGCCGAGCGCGAGCGTCGGAGCCCCACCCGTGCGGGAGACGATCGATTCCTCGCCGACTGCCTCGGCGGTGCCCGTCAGCATCTCCGGCGTCAGGTTCACCCCGGTCAACCCGAGGGAGTTCACGAACGCGACCGCGCCTTCCACCGTGCCCTGCGTCACCGCCGCCGGCGCGTTCATGGCGAAGTAGATGCCCTGGTCGATCGAGATCGCGGCGACCAGCGCCATGATCGCGACGAACGACTCCATGAGCATGCCGCCGTAGCCGATGAAGCGCGACTGGCGCTCCTTCTCGATGAGCTTCGGCGTCGTACCCGAGGCGATCAGAGCGTGGAAGCCCGACAGCGCCCCGCACGCGATCGTCACGAACAGGAAGGGGAAGAGCGGGCCGGCGAACACCGGCCCCATGCCGTTCTCGCCGAAGATGCTGACGGCCGGGACGGTGATCTCCGGACGCACCAGGATGATGGCGCCGGCGAGCATCACGATCACGCCGATCTTCATGAAGGTCGACAGGTAGTCGCGAGGGGCGAGCAGCAGCCAGACCGGGAGCACTGCGGCGATGAAGCCGTAGATGATGATGCCCCACGCGATCGTGGTGCGGTCGAGGTGGAAGATCGCCTGACCCCAGTCGGTGCCGGCGACCCATCCGCCGCCGATGATGGCCGCCATCAGCAGCACGAACCCGATGATCGAGACCTCGGTGACTTTGCCGGGGCGCAGGTACCGCAGGTAGATGCCCATGAAGATCGCGATCGGAATGGTCATCGCCACCGAGAAGACACCCCAGGGGCTCTCTCCCAGTGCGTTGACGACGACGAGCGCGAGGATCGCGACGATGATCAGCATGATCAGGAGGGATGCCACGATCGCGGCCGTGCCGCCGATCCTGCCGAGCTCCTGCCTGGCCATCTGGCCGATCGTGCGACCACCGCGGCGCATGGAGAAGAACAGCACCGTGTAGTCCTGCACCGCACCGGCGAGCACGACGCCGACGATGATCCAGATCGTGCCGGGGAGGTAGCCCATCTGGGCGGCGAGCACCGGACCCACGAGCGGACCGGCGCCGGCGATGGCGGCGAAGTGGTGACCGTAGAGCACGCGGCGATCGGTGGGGACGTAGTCCTTTCCGTCCTGCTTGACCTCGGCCGGGGTGGCCCGGCGGTCGTCGGGTCGGGTGATGTACTTCTCGATCACCTTGGAGTAGAAGCGGTAGCCGATCAGGTACGTGCAGACGGCCGCGAAAACGAACCAGATCGCGTTGACCGTCTCGCCGCGGACGATCGCGAGCATCGTCCAGGCCACCGCACCCAGCAGCGCGATCGCCGACCAGATGAGGATCTTCGGCCAGGTCCAGCGATCGGCCTTCTCGTGATGCTCGTCGGTCAGGGCGACCGGGGGAAGATTCGGGTCGGTGGCGACAGGAGGTTCGTCATCGACGATCGCGGTGCCGTCGCGGCGGCCCGATGAAGGTGCAGTCATGGAGATCTCCTCGGTGTGCGCATCGTTGCGTCTCCCCACGCTAGAAAGCTCAGCCGCCACGGGTGAGCGCTCGAGCGGATGCTGCGACGAGCGGCGCCGATCGCGCGATGAACGGGCGCGCGCAGCACAGCGCCCCGCGGTCCGTGGACCGCGGGGCGCTGTGCGAGGGGGCTACTCGGCGGCGACCGTCACGACGGTGCGCACCTCGGAGTCGCCGTACCGCACGACGCCGAGGTAGTCGGTGCCGGCGGTGAGGCCGGTCCAACTCAGCTCGTAGCTCGTCTTCTCACCGCGGACGGCCTGAATCGGATTCGGCGTCGCGGTGAACGCGCCCTCTCCGCCCGGGACGACGTTGGCGTAGGACATATCCCACGTCATCGGCCCGGTCGTCGAGTACACGTTCGCGACCACCAGATACGTTCCCGCGGTCGGTGCGACGACGGTGACCTGCTCGTCCGCCGAGCCGGTCGCCGACGCCCAGCGCTGGTGGTAGCGCAGGTCATCCGGCGACACGACCCGGAAGACCGTGAGGTCGAGATCGCTGCCTTCGTCATCCGAGGAATCGAGGTCGAACCGCGACAGCGCGGTGCCCTCCGGCACCGTCACGATCCACGACACGTCCTTGTTCTCGTCGCCCGAGTTCTCGTTGCCCGAGTGCCCCTCGACGGGGTTGGCCTCGTCCACGAGCAGTTCGAACGGCGTCAGACCGGACAGGTTGAGCGGCAGGTCGCCGTCCACACCCGGCGTGATCTCGACCTCGGTCGAACCGTCGACGCCGGTGCCCGCGACCTCGGCCGGAGCATCCGCCGTCACCGGGAACACCGCGATCGGAGAACGCACCGTGTTCGAATCGCTCGACCAGGTGAGCGAGCCGGTCGCCCACTGCTCGACCGGGGCGCTCTTGTTGTCGAAGGTGACGCTGAACGTCGCCGTCTCGCCCGCGGCGCCGAACTCGAGCGTGGCCGGCTCGACGGTCACGTCGACACCGGGAACGTCGACGGATGCCGTGAACGTGCCCGCCTCGGTCGAGGTGACCGTGCGGGTCACCGTCTGCGCACTCGCCAGCGAACCGATCGAGATCGACGCGATGTTGAGGTCGCTGCCGTCGATCGGCTCGACGCCGTCGAACTCCGCGAGATCCTTGCCCTCGATGAACGCCGCCCAGTCGGCGATGCCGTTGAGGTACAGCAGCCCCGGCTCGAAGTAGCGCGTCGGGTCGACGTGACCTGCGCCCTGCTCGAAGGGGTTCGTGTTCGCCGAACCATCGGCCAGCACGGTGTCGTACGCGGTGGTCATCATCGCCGACTTCACCTCTGCAGGCGTCGCGTTCGGACGCTCGCCGAGGTACAGGGCGCCGAGGCCCGCGACGTGCGGCGACGACATCGAGGTTCCGGAGAGGATCTCGAACGTCGGATCCGCACCTGCGGCATTGTGCCCTGCCGCGAGGATCGCGACACCGGGGGCGGTGACGTCCGGCTTCATGATGTCGCTGCCGTCGGCGAGCATCGGACCTCGGCTGGAGAATCCGGCGATCTGCGGAACCGGAGTGGTCTCGCCGGTGGTGTTCTCGCCGACGAGCGTGATCGGACGGTCTGCTCCACCCTGCACGTACGCGAGCACGGCTTCGTGGTGCACCGAGGAGAGGTGCACCGTCGGCACGGCGTGGAAGTCGTTGTCGAGCGAATCCGCACCACCCGGCACGTTCACCAGCACGACACCGATGCCGCCGGCATCCTTCACGACCTGCGACTTCTCAGCGCGCGCGTTGCCACCGCGGTCGCAGACGACGATGTGGCCGGTGACCTTCGCCGGATCGAGCGTGCCGGGGAGGCACAGCTGTGCGTCGACGGCATCTGCCACCGCCGCGTCCCCCGCGTAGACCGAGGGGCCCTGCACGGTGCTGCCGAAGGGCACGCTCACCGAGGCGCCGGCCTCTTCGAAGCCCTCGAACTGGACGGTTCCTTCCCAGGTCGGGATCGTGGATGCCGCCACCGTGGTGTACCACGGCGATGCATGATCGGCGGTCGCCGAGTCCGGACCGTCGTTACCGGCGCTGACGGCGACGAACACGCCGGCAGCCGCCGCGTTCAGGAACGCGATGTCTTCGGGAGCGAGCACCGTCGAGGCTGCTCCGCCGCCGATCGAGTAGTTGATCACGTCGACGCCGTCGGCGACGGCCTTGTCGATCGCGCCGACGAGATCGCTCAGCGCGCAGATGTCATCAGTGGTGACCGTGGTGTCGGGGCCGACGTAGCACGCCTTGTATGCGGCCACCTTCGCGCCGGGGGCGACGCCGGAGACCTTGCCGAAATCGACACCGCCGACGGACGCGTTCACCTTGAAGTTGCCCGCTGCGGTGCTGGCGGTGTGCGAACCGTGGCCGTCGCCGTCGCGGGGCGACAGGTAGTCGTACTGGAAGTCGAAGCCCGCCGCCGCAGCTCCTGCGGAGAAGTACTGGGCGCCGATGAGCTTGGTCGAGTAGTCGCCCTTGTCCCAGTCCTGGGCCTCGAGCATCTCGGCCTGGAACTGGCCGCCGTCGGACTTGTCGAAGTAGACGTAGGTGCCGTCGGTGTAGGGCTGGTTGCCCTTGTGGCGGTTCTGCTGCTTCTTCTGCTTCTTCAGCTTCTTGCCGTCGAAGGAGGGATGCTCCGGCGCGATGCCGGTGTCGATGACGCCGACCACGACGCCCTCGCCTGCCTTGCCGACCCCGCCGGTGTCCTCCCAGACGCCGCCGCGGCCCTTCTTGTCATCGCCGAGTCCGAGGAAATCGGTCGACGTCTGGGCATCCGGGTGACGGATCTCGTCAGGGAAGACGCCGAACACGTCCTTCGAGGTGCGCAGCTTGTCGACCTGTTCGCCGGTGAGCTCGGCGCTGAAGCCGTTGAGCACGACCTGGTAGGTGGTGTCCGGGGTGACCCCGATCTCCTCGGCGAGGCTCTTCTGCTCACCCTTCAGGTGCTTCACGTAGCGCTGAGCGTCGTCGGACTGCGCCTCGAGCTGAGCGCCGGCATCCGGCTCGGTCGCCTTGAGTCCGTTCACGTCGCCCGTGTAGCTGGCCAACGGGTCGGACTTCATCACCACGATGTAGTGCCCCGGCGTGCCGGCGACCGGAACAGGATCTGTCACCTCCTCCACGCCTGCGTATCCTGCGGTTGCCGTCGAAGCGATGAACAGCGCAGCCAGGGTTGTGGCTGCTGCCATCCGGAGTGGGATTGAACCCATGTACTGCTCCCGGTGGTCATGATGCGGCCGGGTTGCCACATTGTCGATCAACCTAGTGCGACTCCCGGTCTCACACCAGGTGCGCCGCAGTGTCATAGACGAACGTCCAGCCCTCGCGACTTTCGTCGCCAGTAGGCTGAGAAAGTGACCCGCACCTCCACCCTGTCGACGCGAGCGCTGCTCGTCTGTGCGGCGATCGGAGTCGCGACCGGAATCCTCGGCGGGATCGCCGGTTGGCTGACGATCCCGGTCCTGCTGGGACCGTTCTTCCTCTACGGCCTGGTGCTCGGTTCCCACGTGCTGCCGGGGATCATCGCGCAGGAGGTGCTCCGCCAGCCGTTCGTCGCGCTCGTCACGCATGTCGTCGCAGCTCTCATCGCAAGCGCGTTCAACCCGGCGTGGACGCTGCGCTTCCTCGGCACCGCACTCCTGTTCGGCGCCATCCAGGAGGGTGTCGCCGCCCTCACGCGGTACCGGTCCTGGGGCCCGTGGCGCTTCTTCATCTCCGCGGCGGTGATCGGCGTGCTCGTCGCCGTCGTCGTCTACTTCGCCGCGCACCTGTCTGTGATGGCGCCGTGGGCGCAGATCCTGTACCTGACGATCTCGGTCCTCGGTCCGATCGCCTGGACGGCCGTCGGCCTGGGGATCGGCTCGGCGCTGCGCCGCGCCGGCGTGGCACGGCGATGACGAACGCGGAGCGGCGAACGCCGGCATCCACCACCGGATGGCGAATCAGGTAAGGCTAGGCTAAGTTAAGAGGGTATTCGACCGCCTACCCGAGGTTCCGCCGTGCGCTCATCCGCGCCTCTGCTTCGCGTGCGTGACCTCACCCTCACTCACGTGGATGCGGCGTTCCCCTCCCCCCGTGAGGTGAACCTCGACATCCACCCTGGCGAGGTCGTCCTGCTGCTCGGCCCATCCGGCTCGGGCAAATCGACATTCACGCTCGCGCTGAACGGACTCATCCCGCACGCGCTGCCGACGAGCATGTCCGGCACGGTCGAGGCCGGCGGGCTCGACACCGCGACCACACCGACGGCGATGCTCAGCACCCGGGTCGGTATGGTCTTCCAGGACCCCGACGCGCAGATCGTCACCGGAAGCGTCTACGACGAGGTGGCCTTTGGCCCGGAGAACCTGCTGCTGCCGGTCGCAGAGGTGCATCGGCGATCCGAGGAGGCCCTGCGCCGGGTGGGTCTCTGGGATCGTCGCGCGGACAACCCCGACCGGCTCTCCGGCGGCGGTCGCCAACGCCTCGCGATCGCCTGCGCACTCGCTCTGGGTTCGCCGTTGATCGTGCTCGACGAGCCGACGGCCAACCTCGACACGCAGGGCATCGACGACGTCTACGCCGCTCTCGCCGACGTCGTGGCCGAGGGCGATCGGGCCATCCTGCTCGTCGAGCACAACCTGGATGCGGCGATGGAGCTCGTCACCCGGACGATCGTCCTCGATCGCACGGGCCGCGTCGCTTTCGACGGCCCCGCGGCCGAGATCATCCGCGCGCATACCGACGAGCTGATCGAGATGGGCGTGTGGCTGCCGGCCGCGACCCTCGCCGCGCGGCGGCTGGAAGCGGACGGCATCCGCCTCGACCCGCTCCCGGTGACGCCGGAACAGCTGGCCGAGGCGCTGGGCACGGTACAGATGCATGCCCAAAGTACGGATGCAGGTCGAAAAGCGCCCGATTCGACCGACATCCGTACTTTCGCCCGACAGGTGCACTCCGGCGATGCGGGCGAGGGCGACTCGATCGTCCGAGCCCGCGGGCTCACCGTCCGGCGGCACCGCACCGAGATCCTCCACGGCATCGATCTCGACATCGCCGTCGGCAGTCTCACTGCGATCGTCGGTGCGAACGGTGCCGGCAAGACGACGCTGATCCAGGCGCTGGCAGGCGTCGTCCCGCCGCCGAGGCATCAGGTCGTCGTCGACGGTCTCGACGCGGGCTCCGCCTCCCCGCGGGATCTCGCCGCCCGCATCGGCTTCGTCTTCCAGAATCCCGAACATCAGTTCATCGCGCACACGGTGTTCGACGAGCTCGCCCACGGCCTGCGGCTGCGGCACACGCCGGATGCCGAGGTCGCAGAGCGCGTCCACGAGATGCTCGAGCGCTTCGGACTCGAAGCCAAGACCGACGTGCATCCGTTCCTCCTCTCCGGAGGCGAGAAGCGCCGGCTCTCGGTGGGCACGGCCCTGATCGCCCGGCCGCGTGTGCTCGCCCTCGACGAGCCGACCTTCGGCCAGGACAGGGCTCGGGCATCCGAGATGCTCACGCTCCTGGAGTCCCTCCGCGACGCCGGCACGACAATCGTGCTCGTCACCCATGACCTGCAGCTCGTCGCGGACCACACGACGCACACCGTCGTGCTCGCCGAGGGGCGCGTGCACGCGGCGGGCTCGACAGCAGATCTCTTCCGCGACGAGGCGTTGTTCGCCGAGGCGGGTCTTCGACTGCCCGTGCTGCACCGGATGCTGCCGCCCGCGCTGCGCGGAAGGATCCGCGAGGCATGACGACCACGACCGTCATCGACCCGTACGCCGTCGCGGCGCCCGCATCACGCCGGCAGTTCCTGCACGGCCTGAATCCGCTCTCGAAGGTCATCGGCGTCGCGCCGGCCATGGTGGCGCTGGTCTTCGTCCGAGACATGACCACCCCGACCGCGTTCCTCCTCGTCGCCTACGCACTGATCCTGGTCGGCGCTCGGCTCACTCGGCGCACCGCGGCGCTGCTGCTTCTCGCGCTGCCGGCCGGCGTGACGGCCATCGGCATCGGATTCTCGCTGTGGGTGGATGCGGCACGCGTCGACGACACCGCCCCCGTCCTGCAGCTCGGCGGTTGGACGCTGTTCGCCGGCGCGCTCGACATCGGCTTCGCGACCGGGCTGCGGCTCGGCGCCATCCTCGCACTCGCCCTCATCGGCGGCCTCACCACGACCGGCCCCGACCTGGTGCGCGCGAGCGTGCAGCAGCTGCGCGTGCCGTACCGGATCGGATACACCGCACTGGCGGCGTTCCGATTCGTCCCCCGCTTCGGTCATGAGCTCGCAGTGATCCGTGCCGCGCATCGCGTGCGCGGCCATCACGGTGGGAGCGGCCCCTTCTCGCGCATCGCCCGCGGCTGGGGCTACATCGTGCCGCTGCTTGCCGGCGCGATCCGGCACGCGGAGCGCGTCGCGCTCGCCATGGACTCCCGCGCGTTCGGAGCCCACCCCACCCGCACCGAGCGCCACCTCGTGCCGTTCCGCACACGCGATTGGATCTTCATCGCACTGTGCCTGGCGGCATCCGCCCTCATCTTCATCATCACCTTCCGCTTTTGAGAGAAAGGCGCCCCATGGCGTTCAGCAAGCTCGTCAAGCCCGAGTCGTCGGAGCTCATCCACCTCACCGTGCTGCGCTCGGAACGACTTTCACCGCACTGGATGAGAATCACGTTCGGCGAGGGCGAGATCGCGAAGTTCCGCCCGATGGGCTTCGACCAGTGGTTCCGGCTGTTCCTGCCGATCGCGGGAGAAGCAGGGCTCGAGCGGGTTCCGGCGAAGGCCAACAAGATGTTCGGATACTTGAAGTTCCTGCGCATCCCGGATGACGAGCGCCCGGTGATGCGCAACTACACGGTGCGCGCCTACCGGCCGGCCGTGGGCGAGCAGGGCGCGGAGATCGACGTCGACTTCGTGCTGCACGGATCGGCCGCCGACGGCACTGCCGGCCCGGCATCGCGCTGGGCCGAGACCTGCCAGCCGGGAGAGCACGTGCTGATCATCGACGAGGGCCTGACGTTCAATCCGCAGCGCGGCACGGAGCGGGTTGTACTCGTGGGTGATGAGACCGCACTGCCGGCCATCGCATCCATCTGCGCCTCCCTTCCCGCCGACGCCACCGGAACGGCGATCATCGAGGTGCCCTCCGACGATGACGCGCTCGAATTCCCGCATCCCTCAGGAGTCGAGGTGAGCTGGGTCGTGCGCGCGCATGAGCAGCAGCCCGGCACGGTCGCACTGGCCCGGCTCCGGGAGACCGAACTCCCGGAAGCACCGTTCCACACCTACGGCGCCGGCGAACAGGCTCTCGCCTCCGGCGTGCGCAAGCATCTCGTCGGCGAGCGCGACGTCGACAAGAACCTGGTCAGCTTCTGCGGGTACTGGAAGATCGGGGCCGCATCCCCGGCGTCCAAGGCCGCACGCGAGGCCGCAGCGGAGCCCCTGGCATGAGCGGGACGGATGCGGGGAATGCAACGGCCGACCGCCATGCGGCATCCGAGACGAATCCCAATGTCGGTGCGACGTCAGAAACCCATCCGGCAGACCCGTCCGGGGTGCCTTCTCGACCTCGCACGGGAGCAGCGGGCCGATTCCGCCTGCCGACGGCGATCCTGCTGACCTGCGCAGCGCTCGGGGTGGCCGGCGCGCTGCTGCTCGCCCCGGCGAACTGGATCTCGACCCTGATGTTCGCTGGATTGCCGTTCGTGAGCGTCGCGCTGGCCGGGCTCTGGCTGCTGCCGTCGGTGATCGCCCTCCGGCTGCTCAAGCGCCCGTTGGTCGGACTGCTCGTCGGCCTTCTCGCCGGGCTCATCCTCGTGCCGTTCTCCGGATACGGCTTCAACAGCGTGCTCACGAACCTGTGGTGGGCGGCGTTCACCGAGCTGCCGTTCCTGTTCGTGATCTGGCGCTACTGGGGCACGTGGCTGCACTACCTCGGCGCGGTCATCGTCGGCATCGTCTATCCGGTGCTGGCCTGGGTCTCGTTCGACCTCGGGTCGATGAGCACCGGCGTGCAGGTGGCGTTCTTCGCCATCACGCTGGCGAGCTGCGTCGGCGCGACCGCCCTCGGCATCCTCATCGCCGATCGCCTGCGCACGGCCGGAGTCGGCGGGCGCGCTCGGCGAGCCTGAGTCACCCGCCAGGCCGGGCCCCGCCCTGGTGGATCCTCGCCCGCGCACACCTTCGGGGAGTCTCGGCGACACGCCGCACAGCGGCATCCCTCACTGGGGTATCGCGAAGCGACTCCGAAGGTGTGCACGCATCGAAGGGGCGACTCAGAAGTCGTTCACCACGGCGAAATGAACGAGGGCCCCGGATGCGGCATCCGGGGCCCTCGTGAAACGTGACGTCAGCGCTTGCCGACGATCTGGCGACCGACGAGGTCGCGCATGATCTCATTGGTGCCGCCGTAGATGCGGTGCACGCGGGCATCGGTGAAGGCCCGCGCGATCGGGTACTCCATGATGTAGCCGTAGCCGCCGTGCAGCTGCACGCCGGTGTCGAGCACCTCCCACTCGCGCTCCGTCGCCCAGAACTTGACCTTCGCCGCGTCTTCCGCGGTGAGCTTCTTGTCCTTGTACGCGAGCAGGGCGCGGTCGATGTAGGCCCACATCGCGTCAGTGGTCGCCGACATGTCAGCGAGCCGGAAGCGCGTGTTCTGGAAGTCGGCGATGCGCTCGCCGAACGCCTCGCGGTCCTTCGTGTAGGCCACGGTCCAGTCCAGGGCCGCCTGCGCGGCCGCCGCTGCGGCGACGCCGATCGACAGGCGCTCAAGGGGCAGGTTCAGCATCAGCTGGATGAAACCCTGACCCTCCTTGCCGCTGATCAGGTTCTCGTCGGGGACGAACACGTCGGTGAAGCTGAGCTCGGCGGTGTCCCAGCCGTGGAAGCCCATCTTGCTGAGCTTCTTGCCCTGGTCGAAGCCCTCCATGCCCTTCTCGACGAGCAGCAGGCTGAACGCGTCGGGGCGGTTGCCCTCTCCGGTCTTCACGAAGGTCACGACCACGTCGGCCGTCGTGCCAGACGAGATGAACGTCTTCGCGCCGTTGAGGATGTAGCCGCCGTCGACCTTCTTCGCGTTGGTCTTGATGCCACGGAGGTCGGAACCGGCACCCGGATCGGTCATGGCGAGTGCGCCGAGCACCTCACCGGTCGCCATGCGGGGCAGCCACTTCTCCTTCTGCTCCTGCGTGCCCATGTGCACGAGGTAGGGAACGGCTAGGTCGTCCTGGATGCCGAATGCCCCGGCGAGCGAACCGGCGCCGGCCGCGATGACCTCCTCCATGACGATCGTGCGGAAGCGGTAATCCTGCAGCATTCCCGCGCCGCCGAACTCCTCCGGAACGGAGAGTCCGATCAGGCCGGCTTCGCCGGCTGCGAGCATGGTCGCGCGGTCGATCTCACCCGCAGCATCCCACTTCTCGATCGCCGCGTTGTTCACGTGGCGCTTGACGAAATCCTTGACGAGGTCGCGAAAAGCCTCGTGGTCCTCTTCGTAGATGTCGCGTTCCATGCCGTCCTCCTGAACGTTCGTGCGTCATTGCTCCGGCGATTCTATGTCGGTACGCCGCAGGGAAGACAGCCATTGTGAGAATGCATCCCACAATTCATGAGACTGGGTACCGCGATTGTGGGAAGCCGCCAGCCGCGATCATCGGGCTCCGTATCGCGACTCAGTGCGGGTAGTCGGGAGCAGCCGGCAGGCCGAAGAACTCCTCGAGCGTGTGGAAGCCGCCGTCGTGATAGGCGGCCGCGAGGTCCACCCCGATGTAGCGGATATGCCAGGGCTCGGGCTCGTAGCCCGTCACCCCGGTGCCGACCGTCTCGTACCGGACGATGAATCCGTGCTCCCAGCCGTGCGCCGCCACCCAGTCGCTCTGCGGGGTGCCACCGAAACCGTCGATCCCTCCGCAGCCGCCTCCACAGGCGACGACATCGAGCGCGAGTCCGGTCTGGTGCTCACTGTGTCCGGGGCGAGCCGATCCGGCATCCGCCTCGGCCTGCCCCAGGTCCTCCACGTACGACTCGTACGTGGCCACCTGCAGCCCGTAGGAGCGGTATCCGTTGTTCGCCCCGAGCTGCCCCACTCCGGCAGCATCCGCGGCCTGGGCCAGCTCACCCGCGGCCGCAGCCACTTCTGGCCGCACCTGATTCGCGCTCGTCGTCGTCTGCATCGGCAGCGGCGCCAGCACCGGAGGGGCGTAATCCATCGGCACGAGAGGTCGTGCCTTGTTCACGACGACCCAGCTGTGCGCAGGATCGTCGAGGGCGATGCACGGCGCGTTGCCGGCGACCACAGCGGCGCGGAAGCTCTCGCCGCCGCCGAATCCTGCGACCGTCGCCGCGTCGTCTCCCGCCGCCAGCGCCTGCTGGACCGCCGGGTCCGCGCACGGATCGACCGCCGGTGTCGCTCCGACGTCGACTGCCGGCACCTCCAGCACGGCCAAGGGCTCCGGTTGCACGGCCGCAGACGTCGACGCATCGGAAGCGCCGGCCAAGGAGAGCAGCACGCCGAGCGCGGTGATCGCGAGACCGATGGGCAGAGCAGGTCCGTGGATCGGGGATCGCGACTCCGCATGCTGTGGCTGCGGGGCGGCGTACATCCCTCCATTGTCCCCCATCCTCACTGATCGAACATAAATCCCCTTTCGGCTTGACACTCATTCGTTCATATGTTCGCATAGAGTATGCGGTGGCAGGGACAGAAGGTCGGAGATGTGGATGCCGCCGCCCTGCCAGGAATGGAAGATCGCTCCAGCGTCCTCCGCTCGGTGACCACGCCCGAGTTCGCCGGGATGACGTTCCACGAGGTGCTCAGCAAGTCGGCGCTCAACCGCGTGCCCGGTGCCTCGCGGATGCCGTTCAGCTGGACGATCAATCCCTATCGTGGGTGCAGTCATGCGTGCGTTTATTGCTTCGCCCGCGGCACGCACGAGTACCTCGACCTCGACGGCGGCGGGGACTTCGATTCGCAGATCGTCGTGAAGGTCAACGTCGCCGAAGTGTTGGAGAAGGAGCTCCGTCGCGGCAGCTGGGATCATGAGCTGGTCGCCCTGGGGACGAACACCGACCCGTATCAGCGCGCTGAGGGCCGTTACCAGCTGATGCCCGGGATCATCGAGACGCTCGCCGCCTCGGGCACGCCGTTCTCGGTGTTGACCAAGGGCACCTTGATCCGGCGCGACATCCCCTTGCTCGTAAAGGCCGCGCAGCGCGTACCCGTCGACGTGCAGATGTCCATCGCCATGTACGACGATGAGCTCCAGAAGGCGATCGAGCCCGGCACGCCCAGCACCCAGGCGCGTCTGGACACCGTGCGGGCGCTCGCGGACGCCGGGTTCCGGGTCGGGGTCTTCCTGATGCCGATCCTGCCGCACCTCACCGACTCGGTCGCGGCGATCGACGAGGCACTCCAGCGCATCAAGGCATCCGGTGCCGCCTACGTCATCTACGGCGCCCTCCACCTGCGTCCGGGCGTGAAGCCCTGGTTCATCCAGTGGCTGGGCGAGTTCCGTCCTGACCTCCTCTCGTCGTACCGGGCGCTCTACCCGGGTACGGCATCCGTCGCCCCGAAGGCGTACCGGCAGTGGCTCGCGAAACGCACCCGCCCTCTCATCCGCGCGCATGGCCTGGACGGTCGTGACGAGGATGACGTCACTCCACCGCGACGGATGTCGGCTCGCTCCGCGCCGGTCGCGGCACCCGCTCCTGCGCCGGCGATGCTGTTCTGACGGCTGTGGATTCGCGGAGAGCAGTGAGCGCGTAGGCTCGACGGTTATGGCCATCGGCGCAATGATCCACACCTTCACCGTGCAACTCGCCGATATGGACCGCGGCGTCTACGACGACTTCACGCTCCGCGTGGCACGGCATCCCTCCGAGACGGATGCGTACATGCTCACTCGTGTGCTGGCCTACTGCCTGGAGTACGGCGAGGGGATCACCTTCGGCGACGGCATCTCGTCCACCGAGGAGCCCGCCGTGCTGGTGCGTGATCTCACCGGCCGGATCCTCACCTGGATCGAGGTCGGAGCCCCGGATGCCGAACGGCTGCACTACGGCAGCAAACTCGCCGAGCGCACCACCGTCTACACCCACCGTGATCCGGCGAAGGTGATGGCACCGTGGGTCGGGAAGCGCATCCATCAGTCTGACGCGCTCACCCTGCACAGTTTCGACCCGGGCTTCATCGACTCCGCCGTCGGCGTGCTCGAGCGGCGCAACACCCTCACGCTCTCGGTCACGGAACGAGAGCTGTACCTCGACCTGAACGGGACGACGCTGACCTCTGCGGTCCACGAGCACCGACTCGACTAGAGCGCGGCGACAGGCGTCTTCGGCTCAGCGAGCGACGTCCGCATCCGGAACCAGGTACTGCCGCTGCAGCCAGGCACCGAACTTCCGCACGTTCAGGCAGCTTTCGGCCGTCGAGCACTTCAACACGGAGTCGTGGGAGGCGTACGCAGCAAAGGCCTCGAGCTTGCGCTGCAGCTCGTCGCCCCCGAGGTTCACGCCGTTCCACTCGCTGGGGTACCCGACGGCGTACTGGACCTTCGCGCTCTCGACCACACCCCGATCGACGAGGTTCGCGACCAGGGTGCCGGTGGCGGAGTGGTCAGGGTGGTCGCCATGCGCCAGCGGAGACACAGCAGGCATGTGGGCGAGCACCGCCTGCGGCGCATACGCGGTCACCACTTCGGCGACGGTGGCTTCCAGCGCCGCGAGCGTGACCTGCTGGCCGGTGTCGATCGTCGTTATCGCTTCGATGGCCCCTGAGAGGAGCTGGGGCAGCGCCTGGTTGCCGGTGGCGCTGAAACCACTCGAGTCCAGGCCCCCGTCCGGCAGCCGCACGAACAGCAACGCGACGCGAGCATCACCGACGGGCGAGGTCGTGGTGATCGTCAGACCGCTGCGCAGCCCGACCGTCATATCGGCCCACTCGCCCTCGGCGCCGCGGATGATGTCATACGCCGCCCGGATGCCCCGCTCTCGGTTCGCTGCGTACTCCGGGCCCTTTCCGGCGTCGGAGCCCGTGATGAAGAGCGTCCGGATGCACTGGCCTGCGGCCAGCGCGTTCGGGATCGTCGGGCTGCCGAAGATCAGGTCATCGTCGTAGTGCGCCCACACCGTGACCGTCGCCGCGGAGGCACAGGGCGCCGTGTACTGCAGGGGTGAGACGAAGGTCGCCGGCTGCGCAGGAGCCTGCGTGACCAGAGCGATCAGGCCGCACTGCGCCGTGGCGGCCATGAAATCGATGGCGTTTGCGGCGGACTCGGGGAGTTCGCTCAGCACGTCGGCGGCGACCGTCGCGGGGCACTGCTGCTCGGTGATCTCGGCGATGCGCGCCGCGGTCAAGGAGTTCGCGGGCGGTGTGGGCGTCGGCGTGGAGGTCGCGGTCGATGTCGGTTCCGCCGTCGGCGGCGCGACACACGCAGCGAGCAGCGAGGCGAGGACTGCGGTGATCAGAACGGCTCCGGCAGCGCGCCTCCGCGCGCGTGCACTCGGTCGAAACACGATCATTCATAACCCCCCGGTCGACTGTCACTGCGCACATGATCGACGACGCACGGGAAGGCGATCAACGTTCTGGGGGCAGCCGTCGGCCACCCCCAGAACTCCTAGCCATATTCTTAGCAGATCAGCGCGTCCTGAGAGGTCACGCCGTGAGGTCGGCCGCGCTCGGCGCCCGACCGGTGATCTCCTCGAGGATGTCGTCATCGATGCGCGCGTTCTCGAACGGCGCGTCGATCTCTGCACGATCGAGCAGTTCCGTCATCCGGCGCTGACGCTGGCGTGTGATCAGCGTGACCACTCGGCCGGAGCGGCCAGCGCGGCCAGTACGGCCGGAGCGGTGCAGGTACGTCTTGTACTCGTCCGGAGCATCCGCCTGCACGACGAGGTCGATGTCGTCGACGTGGATGCCGCGAGCCGCGACGTCGGTCGCGACCAGAACATTCACTCGACCCGACGTGAGACGCTCGAGGTTGCGCGTGCGCTTGGCCTGGTTGAGGTCTCCGTGCAGCGAAACCGCGGGAATCCCCGCGTCGTCGAACTGCTCGGCGAGCATGTCGGCGTAGGCGCGAGTACGGGCGAAGACCAGCGTCTTGCCTGCGCGGTCGACGAGCGAGGTGAGGATCTCGGCCTTGTCGCGGTGCTCGATCACGAGCACGCGGTGCTCGATCGTGCTGGAGTCCTGGTCCTCACCGGCGACCTCGAAGACGGCCGGGTCCACCAGGAATTCGTCGACGAGAGCCGCGACCTCACGGTCGAGCGTCGCCGAGAAGAGCAGCTTCTGGCTGCCCTCGGCGGTGTGCCGGAGGATGCGCTGCACAGGCTCGACGAAGCCGAGCTCGCACATGTGGTCGGCCTCGTCGAGCACCGCGATGCGGCAGTCCGAGAGGTCGAGCTTGCCCTGGTTGATGAGGTCCTCGACGCGACCGGGGGTGCCGATGATGATGTCGACGCCCTTCTTCAGTGCGCCCACCTGACGACCCTGCGGCACGCCGCCGTAGATCTGCGTGGTGAACAGGCCGACGCTGCGTGCGATCGGCTGAATGGTGCGGTCGATCTGCAGAGCGAGCTCGCGCGTCGGAGCGAGGATGATCGCGCGCGGGGAGCGACCGAACTCGCGGCGCTTGCCGGCCTGCGACTTCAGGACGTTCTCGACGAGCGGCGCACCGAACGCGATGGTCTTGCCCGAGCCGGTGCGGCCACGGGCGAGCACGTCACGGCCCTCGAGGACCGCGGGAATGCTGGCGGCCTGGATCGCGAACGGCGAGGCGGCGCCCATGTTGTTCAGCGTCTCGACGATGTTCGAGCCGAGGCCGAGGTCTCCGAAGCTCACGCCGTCGACGGCGACAGCCTCGATGGACTGCGCCTCGAGACGCTCGTGCACGACGTCCTCGGTCTGCTCGGTCTTCGCCTTGGACGACTTGTCCCAGTTGTCGCGGGTGGGACGGTCCTCGCGGCGCGGGCGGTCGTTGGAGTCGCGACGCGGGCGGTCGCTCGCGTCACGACGCGGGCGGTCGTCACGGTCGAAGCGCGGGCGCTCGGCGGAGGTGCGATCGAACCGTGGGCGGTCAGAGCCGCGATCGTCGCGGCGCGGACGCTCGTCACGATCGAAGCGCGGACGCTCGCTCGCGTCACGACGCGGACGCTCGTCACGATCGAAACGCGGACGCTCGGTGCGGTAGGCGCCGCCCGTCGACGGGCGGGTGCGCTCGCCACCGCGGTCATCGCGGTTCGGGCGGGCATCGCGGTCGAAGCGCGGACGGCCTGCGGCGTCGCGGTGTGCTCCGGATCCGGTCGACGGGCGGGGACGCTCGTCGCGGCTGTCGTCGAAGGAACGGTTCAGTCGATCACGATCGAAGGCGCGGCGTGCGCGATCGCCGTCGAAGGAACGGTTCGGACGCTCGTCACGATCGGACCGCGGACGCTCGGACGCGTTCCGGTCGAAACGGGGGCGATCGGAGCCGCCGCCGCGGTAGTTCCCGGTTCCGGTCGACGGGCGCTGCCCGCGGTCCTGGCCGGCACGGTCATCGCGGTAGGTGCCTGCACCGGTCGGACGCTCGGTCGAGTTCCGCTCGAAACGCTGGCGGGCATCGCCACTGCTGCGGTACGAACCCGCGCCGCGGTCGTCACGGCGGGGGCGGTCGTCGAAACGACGGGCCGACCCGGCGGCCGGACGGTCGGTGTAACGCGGACGGTCGGCGCCGCCGGACGTGCGCGGACGCTCATCGCGGTGGTGCGGGGCCTCGCGGCGTCCCGACTCGGCGCGATTGCGGATGCCGCGTGCCTCGTCGCGGCCGGCGCGCTCCTGCGCGCTCCAGCGCTGCTTCGGCGCACCCGACTCCGCCTCGACGGGGCGGTGTCCACGGTGGCCGGCGCTGCGGCTGCCCGGACGGCGGTCGTAGCCGCCGGCTGCGGGAGAGGAGCGGCGTTCGGTGGAATCCGCTCGGCCTCCACGCTCGCCGTCCGACGACGGTGCGCCGTGGTGACGGTCGTGGAAGGAAGTCTTCTTCGCGGCGAAACGCGGCTCGAAGTTACGGGCGGGCCGGCCGCCCTGGGGCTTCTTGTTCTTGGGCATTGATGCAGTCCTTCTGGGTTCTCGCACGAGAACAGCGCTGCGCGCACGCGCGAGCACCCAGCGCCTCATCAAAGATCAAGACAAAAGCTCGGGGTCCGGACTGTCAGCGGCCGGGGCCATTCATGTGATGGTTGATTTGCGTCGATCGACGCTCACCATCGGCCCCTGGACTCACACTTCTTACACAAAAACGTCCGCGCTCTGCGCGGGTGTCCGAAGCCGACCGCACAAGTTTAGCGGATGCGCCTGAGAAACCTCCCCGTACGATGACTTGGTGACCACGTACTCCCCCACCGGCACCCAGGTGCACCTCCGCCGCGGCGACGTCACCGCGCAGATCTCGCAGGTCGGAGCATCCCTGCGCTCCTTGGCCATCGGCACCGTCGACCTCGTGCCGCCGTACCCCGCCGACGCGCCGACGCCGGCCTGCTCCGGAGTCGTGCTGACGCCGTGGCCGAACCGTGTGCGCGACGGTCGATGGAACGACGGCGACACCGTGCGGCAGCTCGCCATCACCGAGCCGGCGAAGAACAATGCCAGCCATGGTCTGCTCCGCTTCAGCGCCTACGAGATCGATCAGACGGATGCCGCGGCCACCCTGACGGCGACAATCGTGCCGCAGACCGGCTACCCCTACCTGGTCGAGACCTCGGTCACCTATCTGCTGACCGACGCCGGCATCGAGGTCATCCATGTCCTCGTGAACCGGTCGGCCGAGTCCGCGCCGGTCGCGCTCGGGACGCATCCCTTCGTCACGATCGGCGATGTCGACGCGCACGACCTCGTGCTGCGGGTACCCGCGGAGACGACATTCGACACCGACGAGCGGATGCTGCCCATCGGCACCCGGCCCGCCGACGCGGCGCTCCGCGACGGGGTCAGGCTCGGCGACGTGACGCTCGACACCGGCTTCACCGACCTGAGCCGCGACGCCGACGGCCGCGTACGGCATTCGCTCACCGCTCCCGACGGCCGTCGCGTCACCCTGTGGCAGGGCGAGGGCTTCGACTACGTGCAGGTCTACACGACCACCGGCTATCCCGGGCAGGAGCTCGCGGTCGCCATCGAGCCGATGACCGCTCCCGCCGACGCGTTCAACAGCGGCCTCGGCATCCGCCACCTCGCACCCGGCGAGAGCTGGACCCTGCACTGGGGCATCGAGCTCGGCTGACGTCTCTTCTCGAATGACGCGTTTCGTCTCGCTGCGCTCGCTCAACGACCGGGTTAGTCCATCGGTCGTTGAGCGAAGGAGCGCCAGCGACTGAGACGAAACGCGCCCATCCGACCTCGACGCCGAAGCTACTCCGACGGGTGCTCGCGGAGCTCCCGACGGGTCAGCGGATGCGCGTGCGGCAGCACGG
Source organism: Microbacterium sp. LWH12-1.2 (assembly GCF_040675825.1). Classification (NCBI taxonomy): domain Bacteria; kingdom Bacillati; phylum Actinomycetota; class Actinomycetes; order Micrococcales; family Microbacteriaceae; genus Microbacterium; species Microbacterium sp. LWH12-1.2. The sequence continues at coordinate 3,427,053 of NZ_JBEGIJ010000001.1, read as the reverse complement.
ACTCGGATGCCGCGGCATCCGTCCCCGACTCCGAAGCATCGCCGGAACCGCTGCCGACATCGCCGGCACCAGCCCGCTTCGCCCGCCGACGCTCGCGTGCGCCCTCGACGAGGTTGTACAGCGTCGGCAGCACGATGAGCGTCAGGACGGTCGACGAGATGAGCCCGCCGATCACGACGATCGCGAGCGGCTGCGAGATGAACCCGCCGTGCCCGGTGATGCCGAGCGCCATCGGCGTGAGCGCGAAGATCGTCGCCAGTGCGGTCATCAGAATCGGACGCAGACGCTTCTCTCCACCGGCCATCACCGCGTCGGCGGTCGACAGCCCCTTCTCGCGGTACTGGTTGACCAGGTCGATGAGCACGATCGCGTTCGTCACCACGATGCCGATGAGCATCAGCACCCCGATGAGAGAAGCGACACCGAGCGGCACACCGGTGACGATCTGCAGCAGGATCGCACCGGTCGCCGCGAATGGCACAGAGACGAGCAGCAGCAGCGGCTGACGCAACGACTTGAACGTCGCGACCATCACCACGTAGACGATCAGGATCGCGGCGAGCATGGCCAGCCCCAGCTGCGAGAACGAGTCGGCCTGCTGAGTCGCGACGCCGCCGACGGCGGCAGACGCTCCATCCGGCAGCTCGACAGCGGCGAGCGCCTCGTTGACCGAAGCGGTGGCGACGGCGAGGTTGTCGGATGCCGGCGGCACCGTGACCGTCGCCGTGCGACGCCCCTGCTCCGTGGAGATGGAGGTGGGCCCGTTGCGCTCCTCAACGGTGGCGATGTCCTGCAGCTGCACGAGGCCGAGCGGAGTCGGGATCGTGAGCGCACGCAGCGCATCCGCCGTCGCCGGCGGCTCGGATGCGGCGAGGTAGACGGTCAGCGCCGTGTCACCGATCTCGATCGAGCCGAGCTGTTCCGGACGCATCGTGTTCGACACGATGGAGCCGACCGCGACCTCGGAGAGGCCGCGTTCCGCTGCCGCCGCGCGATCGACGACGACCGCGATGTACGGCAATGACGCCGCAAGGTTGTCGGTGACCTGACCGACGCCGTCTCGTCCCTCGAGCTCGTCGACGACCGCTGACGTCGCGGTCTGCAGATCCTCGGAATTCGAAGCGGTGACGGTGATCTCGATATCACTGGATCCGAAGCCGGAGCTCGCCGCGACGGCGATCTCGCCGACATCCGACAGCGAATCGATCGCATCCTGCACGTCGGCGCGCAGCGCCTCCTGGTCGGCGTCGCCGTCGGTCAGGACCGAGTAGGTCACACCGGCGCTTCCGGAGAACGCATCGCGCAGCGCCGACCCGCTCGAGCCGATCGAGGCCTGCACGTGCTCGACACCGTCGACGCCGAGCAGCGCCTCCTCGACGGCGATCGCCGCGTCGGACTTCGCCTCCAGGCTCGCGGTCGGGCCGAGATCCTGCGTGACGCGCATCGTGTTCTGACCGGAGTCGCTGAGGAAGTTCACCTTCATCAACGGCGCTGCCGCGAGGGTGGCACCGAGCACGACGACGGCGAGGATCACCGTGACCGCCGAGTGCTTCAGAGTCCAGCCGAGGATCGGGCGGTACATGCGCTGCAGCGGCGTCGGCGGGGCGTCCGGATGCTCCGGATCGATGGCCTTGCCGTTCTCGTCGAGCAGCTCCTTGCCCGGCCGGAGGAACCAGTACGCGAGCACCGGGACGATCGTCAGCGAGACCAGCAGCGAGGCGATCATCGCGATCGACACCGTCACCGCGAACGGACGGAAGAGCTCGCCGACCATGTCGCCGACGAACACGATCGGCAGGAATACGGCGACCGTGGTGATCGTGGAGGAGGTGACCGCCATGGCGACCTCGCGCACGGCGAGCCGGATCGCATCGCCCTTGTCGGCGTCGCCGACGTAGTGCCGCTTGATGTTCTCGATGACGACGATCGAGTCATCCACGACGCGACCGATCGCGATCGTCAACGCACCGAGCGTGAGGATGTTCAACGAATAGCCGAACGCCTGCAGACCGATGAACGTGATCAGCACCGACGTCGGGATGGAGATCGCCGTCACCAGCGTCGATCGGATCGACAGCAGGAAGACGAGGATGATGATCACCGCGAAAGCGAGCCCGAGCAGACCCTCGGTGGCGAGCGTCTCGATCGACTGCACGATGAACGGCGCCTGATCGAAGATCACCGTGAACTCGGCATCCGGGAACGCCTTGCCGATCTCGTCGAGTGCCGCGAGCACGCCCTGCGAGACCTCGACGGTGTTCGCCGCCGGGAGCTTGGTGATCGAGATCGACAGCGCGTCCTCGCCGTCGACACGGGAGATGGACGAGACCGGGTCGGATTCCTGCGCGACCGTCGCGACGTCGCCGATCGTCGCCGCGGAGCCGACCAGCGGGAGTGCCGCGAGTTCTTCGACGGAGGTGATCTTCGCACCCGTCTGCACCGTGAGCGTCTGGCCGTTCTCGGTGATGTCACCGCCGGGGAAGAGCGTGCCGTTCTGCTGCAGCGCCTGACTGATCGCCTGCGTGCTGAGGCGCTGTTCGGCGAGGGCTGCGGCGTCAGGGGTGATGGTGATCCGCTGGCCGATGCCGCCGACGATCTGTGCGGCGTTGACGCCGTCGACGTCTTCGAGGTCGGGGATCGCGACGCGCTCGAGTTCGGCCTGGGCGTTCTCGGCGTCGTCGAAGCCGGTGACGGCGACCTGGATGACCGGGAAGTCATCGATCGCCACGGCGAGCACCTGCGGGCTCACATCGTCGGGAAGCTGCTGCGCGACCCGGTTGATCGCCTGCTGGATCTTCTGCTCGGCCGTCGCGAGATTCGTGCCGTACGCGAATGTCGCCTGCACGATCGAGGCGTTCGTCGTGCTCGTCGCCGTCGTCGATTCGAGTCCTGGCACGCCCTGGATCGCCGACTCGATGGGCGTGGACACGTCGTTCTCGACGACCTCGGGCGAGGCCCCGGGATACGTGGTCATCACGATCAGGTTGGGCAGCTCCAGCGACGGGATGAGCTCCTGCTTGAGGTTCGTCAGCGCGAGGCCGCCGAACACCGCGGCGACGATCGTGATGAGTGCGATGAGCGCGCGGTTCTTGAGGCTCAGGACGGCGAGGTTCGACACGGCTGTTCTCTCTCGGTCGGATCAGGCGGATGCAGGTGCGGATGCGGTGGATGCGGATGTGAGGATGCCGTTGAGGGCGTCGCGGATGAGGCTCTCGTCGAGCGGCTCGTCGTGGATCTGTGCGTGCCAGAGTACGCCGTCGATGAAGACGGCGGCCGCCCTGGCACGATCGGTTCCGTGAACGGGAGCGATGAAGGCGACGACCTCGTCCGACCAGTGCCTGGCGAGCTCGCGCACGCGAGGATCGTGCACGGCTGCGGTGACGACGGCACGGTCCGCCTGGACGGCACGCGCGTCTTCGAGACCCCCGTGGATGAGACGCGCGAGCCCTGCCGGTGTGACGCCGTCGGCGATCACGGCCTGCCGCGTGATGTCGATACGCAGCTCGACTTCGGCGGCGAGCGCATGCAGAGCGGCGTCGCGGAGGTCGTCGAGCGTGGCGAAGTACTGGGTCGTGGCGCCGAGCGGCACCCCGGCTCGGGCGGCGACCTTGCGGTGCGTGATCGCGTCGACGCCGATCTCGACGATCAGCTCGGAGGCGGCGGCGACGATCTCGCGTCGGCGCGCCTCAGGGTCGCGTCTCCTGCGCGTCACCGCATCCGGCATCGCCCACCCCCTTCTGTACATTTGTACATTCACTGCGCTTGGAGAACGCTGAGAGGCGAAGTTCACGCCTTTCGACCGCCCCGCTCAGGACATTCGTCTCTGTCTCCGCGACACCGTCCTCCGGAGAATGGGAAGGCATGGTCTCGTTCCCCCCAGGAGGCCGGTTCCCGGAGGTCCCCCATGGTCGCAAGGCCTCGTTTCCCGTTCGCACTTCTCGCAGCCGCCATCGTGTTCACCGCGGCGCTGGCAGGGGCCGCACCCGCCGCGAGCGGCACGACCGGCTCGACGGCGCCGACGGCGCCGACGGTCAGCATTCTGGATGACGATCCGACGATGATCCTCGGGTGGGCGTCGCACGACCTGCCCACGATGGCCACGGAAGAAACCGCCTTCGGCAGGAGCAACGGGATGCTCTCCACCTACGTCGATTTCGTGCAGTCTCCTGGATTCCCGCACGACGACGTCGATGCCGCCGAGGCCCGCGGCTCGGCCCTGCTGATCGCCTGGGAACCATGGGACTGGAATCGGCCCGCCGATCAGCAACCCGAGTTCGCCCCGCGCCGGATCGCCGCCGGTGAGTACGACACCCAGCTGACGGCGTGGCTGACCGAGGCCGCGCAGCGCACCGCCGACGCGGAGATCATCGTGCGCTTCGCTCCCGAGATGGACGACTCGAGCCGCCCCTGGTCGAGCGGCACGGCCGCCGGGAGCAGCACACCGGCGGAGTACATCGCGATGTGGCGTCACGTGTACGCGATCAAGCAGGCGGTCGCGCCCGAGGTGGTCTTCCTCTGGAATCCTCTGAACTACGGAGCCGGGCCGCATCCCTTCGAGTCGTACTTCCCCGGATCTGCGCATGTCGACGCTCTCGCGCTCGACGGCTTCAACTGGGGCTACGTCCGGACGGGCTCGGCCGGGTGGCAGAGCCCGGAGGACGTCTTCGGGTTCTCGACTCCGAACGGCCCGGTGCCGAGGCTCAAAGCGCTGGCCGGCGCGAAGCCGTGGGGCATCGCCGAAGTGGCATCCGCCCCCGACGACCCCGCCGATTTCCAACCGGGAGGCCCCGGTTACGGGGCCTGGGGCACGTGGGTGCACCAATGGCCTGCGAACCCGCCGTACGAACAGACGCCACAGGATTGGATCACCCAGGAAGGCTGGTCGCGGATGCTGATCGAGCGGGCGAGCGACGCCGGGGCCTCCTTCGTCGGCTTCTTCCACACTGTGAAGGAGACCGACTGGCGCCTCACGGACACTCTCATCGGCCGCGACGTGTTCAACGACGCCTCGTAGTCGGCGGGCCTACGCGACCTGCCCCCGCGCGAAGTACTCGACCAGCTCGGGATCGAGCGACGGAACGTCGATCGCGGAGCCGTCAGAGCGCAGTGACTGCGTCGCGAGAATTCCGGCCGCCACCGCTTCCCGCGCCGCAACCGGCGAGGTCTCGGTGAGCCCGCCGTCACGGACGAACCGGAGGAATTCAGCGACCAGCAGAGCGTCGGCACCATCGTGCCCCGCGTCCGGGACCTCGGGCACGATGAAGGTCTCGTCGGCCTCGGCCGCGCCACGGTGACGGCGGTTCCAGAGCTTGACCTCGCTCCCCGCGGTGTCGCCGAAGTTCTCGATGCGCCCCGCGGTGCCGATGACGGTGTAGTTGCGCCAGTAGTCCGGCGTGAAGTGGCATTGCTGATACGAGGCCATGATCCCGCCGGTCAGCCGCATGTTCACCATCGAGATGTCCTCGACGTCGATCACCGGGTGCAGACCCGTGAGCGAGGTGGGCGGCCAGTTGTCGACACTGAACCAGTCCGGCATCCGCTCGCCGGTGCGCTCGCGACGATCGGTGATGTCTCCGTAGACGCTGAGCTCACCCATCGCGGCGACCTGCTCGGTGTAGGCGCCGGCCAGCCAATGGATGATGTCGATGTCGTGCGCGCCCTTCTGCAGGAGCAACCCGGTGGTGCGGCGACGGTCGGCGTGCCAGTCCTTGAAGTAGAAGTCCCCGCCGTGGCCGACGAAATGACGCACCCAGACGGCCTTGACGTCACCGATGCGCCCGTCCTGGATGAGGTCGCGCATCAGCGTGATCACGGGCATGTGCCGCATGTTGTGACCGATGTACAACCGACTGCCTGTGCGGCGGGCAGTCTCGAGCATCGCGTCGGCGTCGGCGAGATGGATCGCGAGCGGCTTCTCGCAGAAGACGGCGACGCCCGCTTCGAGGGCGCGGATGCTGAGGGCTGCGTGCGTGTCGTCCGGCGTGAGCACCATCACGGCGTCGACCCCTGAGGCGAGCAGTTCGTCGAGCGAGTCCGTGACGAGTGCGTCCGGCACGAGGCGACGCGCGTCATCGCGGGCGCGCTCTGAGGGGTCGCAGATCGCGGTGATGCGCGATCCCTCGCCCGGTCGCTGCACCTCCTCTCGGAGAGAGGCGCGCGCGCCGAAGCCGATGATGCCGATCTTGAGATCCACGATGGTCCTTCTGGGAGTCGATTGTGAGGGAAAGGGCGAGACCGTCACCGGGAGCGGGACGGGGGTGCGTCGAGATCTGTCGACGCACCGGGGAAGAGCGACCACTCGAACTCGTGAAGCTGCCCGCGCGGCGGGTCCTTCGCGAGAGCGCAGTCGACGAGGATGCGCGCGTGACGCTCATAGAAGTCGGTGGGGCCGACGGTGGTGAGCGTCGGCGCGATGAGACGGGCATCCGGTGTGTTGCCCACACCGATCACCGCGACGTCATGCGGCACGCGCAGGCCGAGCATGTGCGCCGCGTTGATCGCGGCGATCGCAGCGAAGTCGGTGGTGGCGTAGATCGCGGACGGCCGATTCTCGCCCGTGAGCAAGCGGACCGCGGCGGCGAAGGCGCTCGCCTGCGTCTCCGTGTAGGTCTCCGTCCACGACGGAGCCGGGTCGATGCCGGCATCCGCCATCCGCTGCACGTAGGCCGAGTACCGCGTGCGCTGGGTCGCCGAGAGCGTGACGGCGGCCTCGGCGGCGAGGCATCCGATGGCGGTGTGCCGCTCGAGAAGGTGATCCATGGCGATCTCGCACCCGGGAAGGGCATCGGAGCGGACGACATCGAACCCCTCGGGTTCGAGGTGCTCGGAGAAGACGACGAGGCGCTGGCCGCGTTTGACCAGATCGTTGATCCTCGTGCGGGTCTGCTCGTCGGATCCGATGGCGTCCAGAAATGCGACGTCGCTTTCGAGACGGTCGAGGGCCGTGTACCAGTCGCCGTCGGCGAGGATGAGAGTGGTCAGGCCGTGCCGGTTCGCCTCGGCGTTCACGGCGTCAGCCACCGCCAGAGACCACGGGTCGCTGAGCATGTGCAGCGAGAGCTGCACGGTGCCGCTGCGACCGGTCCGGATGGTGCGCGCGGCACTGTTCGGGCGGTAGTTGAGCGCTTCGGCCGAGGCGAGGACGCGGGCCGCGGTCGCCTCGGCGACGCCGGGACCCGCGGCGCCCGCACGTCCCGAGAGAACGTACGACACCGTCGCCGTCGACACCCCGGCATGCTCGGCGACCATCCGAAGCGTCGGACGACGCGATTCCTGTTGTCTCCGCCCCGCCATCGCTCAGCCCTTCGATCCGCTGAACGCGATGCCCTGGATGAACTGTCGCTGCAGGATCATGAACGTCACCAGCATCGGCAGGGTCGCCAGCAGTGCGCCCGCCATCAGCACCGGGTAGTCGGTGCCGTGGATCCCGACGAGCTGGGAGAGCCCGACCGAGAGCGGCATCTTGGCGGGGTCGGTCGTCACGATCAACGGCCAGAGCAAGTCGTTCCACGACCAGAGCACAGTGAACACCACGAGAGCGATGATGCCAGGCTTCGCCAGCGGAACCATGATCTGCCAGAACGTCTGCCACGGATTCGCTCCGTCGATGCGCGCCGCCTCTTCGAGTTCGGCCGGCATCGACATGAAGAACTGACGCATCAGGAACGTCCCGAAGGCGCTGAAGATACCGGGCACGATCAGAGCTTGCAGCGTGTTCAGCCAGCCGAGCGCCTGGATGATCTCGTACTGCGGCAGCAGATACAGCTGCGAGGGGACCATGAGCACCGACAGGAACACGACGAACAGCGCGTTGCGTCCGGGGAACGGAATGCGCGCGAAGGCATAGCCCGCCATCGTGCACAGCACGACCTGGCCGATCGTGCGGCCGACGGTGAGCAGCACCGAGTTCGCGAACATCTGCGCGAACGGCATCGACTCGAACACTTCCGCGAAGTTCGTGAAGACCCATTCGCGGGGCAGGAAGCTCGGGGGCACCTGAACCGAGTCGGACAGCGTCTTGAACGAGGTCAGCAGCTGCCAGATGAAGGGGAAGACCATCAGCACCGCCCCGACGGCGAGCACGACGTGCACGATCCAGATCGCGCGGTTCTTCGGCTTTCCGGCGCGGCGATCCTCGCCGGCGGGGGAGGCGCCGACCACGGCGCGTGTGTCGAGCGAGACGTCACTCATAGTGCACCCACTTCTTCTGCAGGCGGAACTGCACGACCGTGAGCAGCAGGATGATCACGAGCAGCAAGAAGGCGACGGCGGCCGCGTACCCGCGGTCGTTGTCGAGGAAACCCGCTTCGTAGAACAGGTAAACCACCGTGCGGGTGTTCGGCATCGCAGGGTTGCTGCGGCCGAGCATCATGTAGATGAGGTCGAAGACCTGCAGGGCGCCGATCACGCTGATGACGCTCACGAAGAAGATCGACGGCGACAGGAGCGGAATCGTGATGGAGAAGAACTTGCGCACGGGGCCGGCGCCATCCAGGTCCGCGGCCTCCATGATCGTGTCGGGAATGCCCTGGAGTCCGGCGAGGAAGATGACGATGTTCGTGCCGAGCCCCGCCCAGATGCCGACGACGGCGATCGCGATCAGTGCCGTGTTCGGGTCGGTGAGCCAGCTGCGCCCGTCGATCCCGATGGCGCCGAGTCCGGCGTTGAGCACGCCGTAGTCGCCGTTGTAGATCATTCGCCACACCAGCGCGATCGCGGCGGGCATCGTGACGACGGGGATGAAGTAGAGCGTCCGGTACGCGCTTCGCCCCTGGAGTCCTGTGGTGTTCAGGAGCGCGGCGATCGCGACGGCGAGCGGGATGCCGATCAACGCGATCACCGTGTACAGAGCGGTGTTGCGGAGGGCCCCGATCAGCTCGGGGTCCTGGAAGAGCCGCGCGTAGTTCTCGATCCCCACCCATTCGGCGCCGCCGAACGGCCCGGATTTCGTGAAGGAGATGATGAGGGTGCGCACGGTCGGCCAGAGATAGAAGACCGCGATACCCAGCGCTGTGGGGCCGATGAACACCAGTGCCCACCATGGGGAGGCTCCGGGGCTGCGCCGGCGGCGGCGGATGCCGGGGCTGGGGGCCTCCGGCATCCGCTCTGCCGACGTGCCGGCGCGAGACGCGACGACGCTCATATGTCGTTACTCCTGCTCCGCGTCCAGCGCGGCCTGCATCTTCTCGGCGAGGTCCTTGAGTCCGGCCTCAGGGGTGACCGCACCCGACCAGACCTGCGAGAGGATCTCGCTTTCGATGCTCGTCCACGCCGAGGTGTTCTTCGAGACCGGGTACGGGACGGCCGTCTCGAGCGCGTCGATGTAGACCTGCAAGTCGTACTGCGGGAGCGCGTCGACCCAGCCCTGCTGAGTGCCGTTGAAAGCGGGGATCACCGTACCGGTCTCGGCCTGGATCTTCGCCGCTTCCTCACCGCTCGCGAACGCCGCGAACGCCTTCGCCTCGGCCAGGTGCGGGCTCTTCGCGTTGGCGACGTTGCCCACGCCGTGGATCACGCTCTGGTTTCCCTCGGCGCCGGCGGGAAGGGGAGCCACATCGACCTTGTCGGCGATGTCGGCGTTGTCACCGTAGGCGATCGCCGCCCACGAGCCGTTCTGGAACATGGCCACCTTGCCCGAGAGGAAGAAATCCTCCGGGTTCGTGTCGGTCATCTGCTGCGCCGTCGGCGACGATCCGGCCGCGATGAGGTCGGTCCACAGCTCGATGCCGGCGAGAGCCTCCGGCGTGCCGTAGCCCGTCTCGGTGCCATCCGCCGAGACGACCTCGCCGCCGGCCTGGGCGATCGAGTTGTAGAAGTTCTCCTGCCCGTACTGGCTGGCAGCGATGCCGAACTGGCCCTTCGCCGGGTCGGTGAGCTTGCCCGCCGCGGCGGTGAAGTCATCCCAGGTCCAGCCCGCGGTCGGGTACTCGACACCGGCCGCGTCGAAGAGTTCCTTGTTGTACCAGAGGGCGACGGTGTCGAAGTCCTTGGGAGCGCCGAAGAGCTTGCCGTCGTACGTGTAGAGGTCGACCAGACCCTCGGGGTAATCGGCGGTGTCGACGCCGGCGTCGTCGAGAGGCGCGAGCTGGCCGTTCGACGCGTACAGCTGGAAGTTCGGGCCGTTCATCCAGAAGACGTCGGCGGCCGATCCACCGGTAGCTGCGGTCTGCAGCTTGGTGAAGTACTCCTTGTACGGCGTGACCTGGATGTCGATCGTGACGTTCGGGTTCTCCTTGGTGAAAGCGGCGGCGATCTCCTCCATCGCGGGCTTCTGGTTCTCATCCCAGATCGCATAGCTGAGGGTGACGTCGCCGCCCTCGGAGGAGCCTTCACCCCCGGTCGAGGACGAGCATGCGCTGAGCGCGAGGACGGCTGCCGCTGAGGCTGCGAAGGCGCCGAGGGTGCGGCGGGAAAGGCGGGCCATGGGTGTCTCCTTTGACGGGTGCTACGGGTGCGAGGGGGGATCACTCGGGTCTGTGACCGATCGTGTTAAACGATTAGCAAGGAGAGTAGCCCGCGCTGGCGACCTGCGCAAGCGCGGGTTCAGATCAGGGAACCGAGAGCGAGGCCGAGGCCCGCCGCGAGAAGCCCGAGCACGAGCATCCCCACCGCGTTGAAAGCGGATGCCGGGCGCTCGCCGTCGCGCCAGAGGGCGACCGTATCGAGCATCGCCGTGCTGAACGTCGTGTAGCCGCCGAGCAGGCCGGCGCCGAGGAGAAACGCCTGGTCAGGGATAACAGCGGTGACGACACCGAGCGCGAAGGAGCCGGTGAGGTTCACCAGCAGAATCCCCCAGGGGAAGCGCCGCCCTGCCACCTGCGCGACACCGAGATCGACGAGGTAGCGAAGTGTCGCACCGAGGCCTCCGGCGAGCGCGGCGCCGACGAACAGCAACGGACTCATGACGTCGCCTCTGCACGAGGACGTCCGAGTCGCAGCCCGCCCGCCGCCGCAGCGAGGCCGAGCACGAGGGTGCCTCCGGCATAGGCGATCGCGATGAGCGGAGCATCCGCCCACAGCGCCACCGTCCCCGTCATGAACGCGCTATAGGTCGTGAACCCGCCGAGCAGACCGGTGCCGAGGAAGAGCCGCAGTCCGGTCGTGGCGGGAAGCCGAGCAGTGAGGATGCCGATCAGCAGGGCCCCGATGAGGTTCGCCATGAGCACCGCGACCGGGAAACCGCCGGCGTCCGGTACCGCGAGACCCAGCCCGAGTCGGGCCGCCGTTCCCACCGTGCCACCCACGGCGACGAGCAGGACGCGAACGAGGGGGGCAGTGTTCACGCCCGCCACTCTAGCCCGCCGGCCGATCTCGGTACGCCCTGGGTGCGTTCGCCACAGCCTCGAGCGTTCGCCAGATCGATGTCCGCTCCACGCCGGACACGCACACGAGATACTCGGTGACGGTGACCACCGGATCGCTCAGGTCGAGCATCACCAGGCGCGGGTCGTCGAGCATCTCATCTTCTGCGACGATGCCGATGCCCAATCCGGCCGCGACAGCGGCGAGGACGGCCTCTCGCGTATCGGCGACCATGCCGTACGACAGCTCGACCCCTGCGTCCGCGGCTGCTTCCTCCAGCGAGGCCCGTGTGACGCTGCCGCGTTCGCGTCCGATCAGCCGTTCCCCGGCGAGGTCGGCGAGCGCGAGCTTCTTCCCACCGGCCCTCGGGTGATCCGTGCGCACGACAGCCACGAGATCCTGCGCGCGGAGCGCAACGCGGTGCAGCGCCGGATCGTCCGGCACATCGGCCGCGACGCCCGCATCGGCACGACGGCTGCGCACGGCGTCGATCACCGCGGTCGAGTTCCCCGCAGTGACCTCGAACCTGGCGCCCGGATGATCGTGGCGCGCTTCGGCGAGCAACGGCATCAGGTACCCCGGCGCGTCAGCGGCGATCCGGAAGACCTCACCTCCGAGGTGGGCGGCATCGGCGAGGTGGCGCTCCGCGACGTCGGCGAGTTCGAAAAGCGGCCGAGTGATCTCGTGCAGAGCAGCGCCGACCTCGGTGGGAGCGCCCGTACGGCGATCGATGAGCTGCACGTCGCGAGCACGTTCGAGCGCCGCCAGTTGCGCCGAAACGGCCGGCTGGGTGATACCGAGGAACCGCGCAGCGGCCGTGATGCTCCCGGACGCGACGATGGCCTCGAAGACCCGGAGCTGCGCGAGCGACATAAACAAATCTTATGTGCACATAACCTCACTCCGTGGAGTTCTCCGTCGTCGAGTCCTAGTCTGAGCGCATGACGACGATGGGCGGGCACGAGATGACGGCACGGCGGAACCACGTCCTGATCGTCGGGTGGGACGGCGTCCGCGATGACACCCTCCGCGCGGCGCGCACTCCACATCTCGACGAGATCGCCGCTGACGGATTCCTCGCCACCGTGCGCGTGCACGAGAAGAACCCGACGATCTCCGGACCTGTGTGGTCGACGATGGCCACGGGTGTCTACCGCGATCTCCACGGAGTGCACGACAACGACTTCCACGCGAACGCCTTCGACCGGTATCCCGACGTGCTCACCCAGGTCCGCGCCGCGCAGCCCGGCGCCACGACGTTCGCCGCCGGCGCGTGGGCGCCGCTCGTAGAAGAAGCATCGGGCGGACCGCTCTTCGCCGGAGGCGGTTACCGACCAGGGCTGCCCGAGCGATCCGAGGACGGCCCCCTCGAGACTGTCGCGGCCATGGACGAGGCCGTCATCTCGCGAGTCGCGCGGGAACTGCGCCACCGCGACCACTCCGTCGTCTTCGCCTACGCGGCACTCCCGGACATCGTCGGTCATACCGAGGGTGTGACGGAGCGCTACCGCGTCTCGGTCGAGACCTGCGACGAGCAGCTCGGCGTGCTCATGGCAGCGATCGACGCGCGCCCGACTGGCGGACAGGAGGACTGGACGATCATCGTCCTCACCGATCATGGGCACCGCGACGAGGGCGACCACGGCGGCGACAGCGACGAGGAGCGCCTGGCATGGATCGCCGCGCGCGGACCCGGAATCGACAGGGCACCCGTCGGAGTCGATCACGCCGACGTGGTGCCGCACGTGCTCCAGACCCTCGGGCTGGGCGTGCGTGAAGACCTTCCCGGGCGGCCGTTCGGTGCACGTCCGGTATGAGCACGGTCGTGCTCGTCGCCCTGCTCGGCTCGGCGGTCATGCACGCGACATGGAACGCGATGGCGAAGGCGATCACGGATCGGCTCGTCTCGTCCTCGCTGATCGGATGCGTGTACTTCGTGATCGGCGCCATCGGCGTGTTCGTGCTTCCCGCGCCGCACGCCGCAGCCTGGCCGGCCCTGATCGTCTCGGCGCTCCTGCAGACCGCGTACCTCATTCTGCTCACCGCGGTGTACTCGCACCTCGACCTGGGTGTCGCCTACCCGTTCACGCGCGGACTGGCCGTTCTCGGCGTGACGGTGCTTTCGGTGCTGGTGCTCGGGGAACGGCTGAGCACCGTGCAGTACGCGGGCGTCGCGATCGTCATCACCGCTCTGTTCGCGCTGACGCTCGGCCGACGACGACGCTGGCCACGCAGCGGATTGCTCCTGGCCATCGCGGTGGGCGCGTGCGTGACCACGTACTCGTTCGTCGACGGCGTCGGCGTGCGCGCCTCCGGAACACCGCTGGGCTACGCGGCCTGGCTTTTCCTGCTGCAGGGCGCCGCCGTTCCGTTGTGCGCCCTGGCACTGTCACGCGACCGACGGAGGCATCTCGTCGCACTCGGCGAGAACGCGCGGATCGGGATCGTCAGCGGGATACTGTCTCTCGCCGCCTACACGATCGTCCTCTGGGCCCAGGCTGAGGCTCCGCTCGCACTCGTCTCTGCGCTGCGCGAGACCGGGGTGATCGCCGCAGCCCTCATCGGCATACTCGTGTTCAAGGAAAGGCCCGGCCCCATCGGCGTCGCCGCGGCCGTGGCAGCGACGGCCGGGATCATCGCCGTTCGCGTCGGATCGTAGGTTCTGCACCTGTCAGATCCGGCCTCGCGCTGCCCACGAGCACCGATCGCAGCGCACGGCCGCGTTTCGTCTCATCGCTGCGCTCGTCGCTCAACGACCGGGTGCCGACAGCCCCCGGTCGTTGAGCGAGCGAAGCGAGACGAAACGTCCCGCCGACTACAGGTTGGCCTCCGCGTAGATGCGGAGCGCGTCACGGACGAACTCGGCACCCTGGGTGCCGCCGTCCGCCGTCGCGTAGTTCGCGCCGAAGCGCGGATCGGCGACGTACATCTCGCCGAGACCGATCACGTACGCCTTCGCGTCGCCTCCGGGCACGGCGGCCGGGGTGCCAGGGACGTCCGTCAGCCACTCGACGTGGCGACGTGCGACGTCCTGGGCGTCGGCGGATGCCGGATCGATGCCGCTCTCCGCGGCGGCGATCCAGTCGCGTCCGAGGTCGGACACGCGCTGCTGCCATGCGGTGCGCTCGGCATCCGTCATCCCGCGCCACCAGGGGTCGCTGTCGGCGTAGGCCTTCTTGCCCCAGCGCTCTTCGACCTCGTCCTTGTACTGGGTGTGGTCGAAACCGTCGAACATGTTCTCTGCCATGAGGGTTTCACCTCCTTTCAATGCGTTGATTGTGGATTCGACCGACACGATCTGCCGCGTCAGCCGGTTCTGCTCCTCGCGCAGGAGCGCGAGGTGGGTCTCGAGCGCGGATGCCTCACTGCGCTCCTTCTCGAGCACTTCGCGCACCTGCGGCAGACCCAGGCCGAGTTCGCGCAGCAGCAGAATCCTCTGCAGCCGCACGAGGGCATGTTCGTCGTAGTGCCGATACCCGTTGCGCGCGATCCGCGACGGCGCGAGCAGCCCGATGTCGTCGTAGTGACGCAGCGTGCGGCTCGTGGTGCCCGCGAGGCGGGCGATCTCCTGGATCGACCAGTCGCGCCTGTCCATGGCATCCTCCTTCCGTGTCGATATCTCCACCGTAGAAGTTGCCGCTACGTCAATGTCAAGCGCGAACTCTTCACGACTTGTTGATGCGCGCGATACACCCGCTCGCTACCGTCGATACGTGCCAGAGAACCGCGATGCCACCCACCCGCTCGCCCTTGCCCCCGTCACCGCTCCACCGAGCACGGTGGACGGGTTCGTGCAGGAGTTCCTGCGCAACCTCAACTTCCACTGCGGGGTCGCCCTCTCGGCATCCAGCCCGAACGATCGCTATCTCGCGCTTGCCTACACCGTTCGCGACTACCTGATGGCGCGCTGGCTCGAAGACCTGCGCCGCCAGAAGGAGGCACCGTCCAAGAGCGTCTGCTATCTCTCCGCCGAGTACCTCCTGGGGCGCCAGCTCGACAACAATCTGCTGGCGAGCGGTCTGACCGAGATCGCGGCAGAGGCGCTCGCCGCCTGCGGGATCGAGCTCGACGACCTGCGCGCGCAGGAGGTCGAGCCCGGCCTCGGCAACGGCGGCCTCGGTCGTCTTGCCGCGTGCTTCATCGACTCCCTCGCGACCATGGGCGTGCCGAACATCGGCTACGGCATCCGCTACGAGTACGGCATCTTCCGACAGACCTTCATCGACGGCCAGCAGGTCGAGCAGCCGGATGCCTGGCTGACGATGGGCTCCCCCTGGGAGTTCCCGCACCCGGAGGCCGCGCAGACCATCTCGTTCGGCGGTCGCACGGAGCAGTTCGACGACGGCGGCGTGATGCGCAGTCGGTGGATCCCGGCGTGGAACGTGCAGGCGGTGCCCTACAACTACATGGTTCCCGGATTCCAGAACGGGCGCGTGAACACGCTGCGACTCTGGAGCGCGGTCGCCACGGATGCCTTCGACCTGCGCATCTTCAACTCCGGCGACTACGAGGAGGCCGTGCGCGCGCAGACGTACGCCGCAACCATCTCGAAAGTGCTGTACCCCGAGGACTCGACCCCGCAGGGGAAGGAGCTGCGGCTGCAGCAGCAGTACTTCTTCGTCGCAGCATCCATCCACGACTTCCTCGACACCATGATCGCCGACGATTTCGACCTGACGGAGCTGCCTGGGCGGGTGATCTTCCAGCTCAACGACACCCATCCCGTGATCGCGGTGCCCGAGTTCATGCGGGTGCTCGTCGACGAGAAGGGAATGGCGTGGGATGCCGCATGGCAGATCACCCGGCAGTGCTTCGCCTACACCTGTCACACGCTGCTGCCGGAGGCGCTCGAGGTGTGGTCGGTCGAGCTGCTGGGCCGGCTGCTCCCCCGCCACCTGGAGATCATCTACCGCATCAACGAGGAGTTCCTCGCGGCGGTGCGCGAGCGCTTCGGTGACGACGAGATGCGCATCCGCAATATGTCGATCATCGCCGAGCATCCTGAGCGCTCGGTCCGGATGGCGTACCTCGCGACGGTCGCCGGCGCGCAGGTGAACGGCGTCGCCGAGCTGCACTCCCAGCTGCTGCGAGACAACGTGCTGCCCGACTTCAACGAGTTCTACCCCGGCAAGTTCACCAACGTCACGAACGGGGTCACCCCGCGACGGTTCCTGCGTCTGGCGAATCCAGAGCTCTCCGACCTCATCACGGCCGCGATCGGCGACGGCTGGGTCACCGACCTCGAGCGGCTCCGCGACCTCGAGCCGTTCGCAGCGGATGCCGAGTTCCGCACCGCGTTCGCCGGGGTGAAGGCGGCGAACAAGCGCCGCCTGAGCGAGGTCCTTCTGGAGCGGGACGGCTTCGAGGTCAGCGACGGGCACATGCTCGACGTGATGGTGAAGCGGCTGCACGAGTACAAGCGGCAGATGCTCAAGGTGCTGCACATCGTCAGCGCCTACGAGGGCGTCGTGTCGGGGCGGGTGGCCGTCGGCGAGATTCAGCCGCGCACGTTCATCTTCGGCGCGAAGGCCGCCCCCGGCTACGCGATGGCGAAGCGGATCATCCACCTCATCAATGCGGTCGGCGCTGTCGTCAACACCGATCCTCGCCTCGAGGGGCGGCTGAAGGTGATCTTCCCGCCCAACTACAACGTCACCCTCGCCGAGCGGGTCATCCCCGCCGCCGACCTCTCCGAGCAGATCTCACTCGCCGGCAAGGAGGCATCCGGAACCGGAAACATGAAGTTCGCGCTCAACGGGGCTCTCACGATCGGCACCGACGACGGCGCGAACGTCGAGATCCGCGAACTCGTCGGCGACGAGAACTTCTTCCTGTTCGGGATGAGCGAGCCAGAGGTGGAGGCGCTCGCCGTGCGCGGGTACCGCCCCAGCGAGTTCTACCAGGCCGATGAGGGGCTGCGCCGGGCGATCGACCTGATCGCCTCCGGCACCTTCTCCAGCGGCGATCGGTCGGTCTTCGAGCCGATCGTGTCGAATCTGCTCTACGACGACCGCTTCATGGTGCTCGCCGACTACTCCGCGTACATCGCGGCGCAGGCCAGGGTGGATGCCGCCTACGCCGACCAGGATGCCTGGACGCGCTCGGCCATCCTCAACGTCGCCCGCTGCGGCTATTTCTCCTCCGACCGGTCGATCCGCGACTACATCGACCGCATCTGGCACACGCCGCCGGCGTTCTGAGGCGCGCTCCTGTCAGCGTTCAAAGAGCGCAAACGGCTGCATTTTGCCCGCGGATGCAGCCGTTTGCGCTCTTTGAACGGAACAGGGCTTGACAGACTCGCGATATATCGTGTTACTGTGATGACACGCGATATATCGCGAATCCCCAGACACAGGAGAAGGACATGACCGAGAAGTGGCTCATCGCCCCCGGCGAAGAACGCGTCATCGACATCGAATCCGTGACGCGCCTCAAGGTGGGCCTCGTCGGCGGACAGATCGACATCATCGCCCACGACGAGCCGGGCATCCGCATCGAGGTGCACGGCGTCACCATCAAGGACCTCCGCGTGGAGTCCCACGGCGGCGAGGTCGAGATCGACCACCCGCAGCTGGGCTGGGACAACTTCCTCGAGGTCTTCCGCAACTTCGGCTCGGGCGGACCGCGCGCCGAGGTGAGCGTCGCCGTTCCGCGCGCGATCGCCCTCAACATGGGCGTCGTCAGCGCGGGGGCGCTCGTCTCCGGCATCAGCAACGACGCCCGCCTCAGCACCGTCTCCGGCGACATCATCGTCGACACGCTCATCGGCGATCTGACGGTGAACTCGGTCTCCGGCGACGTGCAGGTACGCGGCCTCACCGGCTCGCTCAGCGCCAACAGCGTCTCCGGCGATGTGGCTGTCACCGGCGCCGTGCGCAAGGCGACGATCGACACCGTCTCCGGCGCTGCCCTGGTGGACGCCGTGGGAGACGTGAACACGATCAACCTGAACACGGTCGCCGGATCCAGCACCGTCCGCCTCGACGAGACGCTGCCCGCGAATTACGTCGCGCGCTCGATGAGCGGCCGGATCCTGATCGACGGGATCGAGCGCAACTCCTCCGGTCCGAGCAACTACACGGGCTCGACCGGAGAACTCGCCGGACGCTTCGTCGACGTGCGCGCCAACTCGGTGTCGGGTTCCATCACCGTGCTGCGCCGCGCCACGGCATCCGTCGCCGACGACGCGGAGTGGGAATCATGAGCCCCGCAGTCTTCTCGCACGGCGATCTGCGCCTGTACCTGTTGTCGCTGCTCGCCGAGGCGCCGCAGCACGGGTACGGCATCATCCAGGCTCTCACCGATCGCACCGGCGGCACCTACACGCCCAGCGCCGGCACCATCTATCCGCGGCTCGCGAAGCTCGAGGAAGAAGGCCTGGTGACGAAGACCGTCGACGGCCGCACCACGATCTATTCCATCACGGAAGCCGGTCGCGCAGAGCTCGCCTCCCGCGAAGGGGACCTGGCCGGCATCGAGTCCGGCCTCGCGGACTCGGTGCGGCTGATCGCCAACGAGGTGCGCCAGAGCGTGCAGGATGCGATGAAGAGCCTCCGTGCCGACCTCGCATCGGCCGAGCGCGACGAGCGGAGCGCAGCGAAGGCCCGCCCGCGGACACCGGCGGGCGACGCCCGGGTTTCCAGTCGCGAAGAGCTGCACCGGGCGGATGCTCTGATCAATGCCTTCCGTGCACAGGTGCGCACCGACCTGCGCACGCATGTCGCTCGGGGCGGCGAACTGCCGGCATCCATCGTCACCGACCTCGAGGGCGCCCTGGATACCGCTGCCCGCGGCATCACCGTCGGGCTCAACTCACTGGGCCGCTGACCGCTGACCGCTGACCGCTGACCGCGCAACCCTCACCCGTTCGTTGAGCGAGGAGCGCAGCGACGAGACGAAACGCGTCACTCCGCACTCGACATCGGAGTGACGCGTTTCGTCGCGCTGCGCTCGCTCGACAACCGGCTCCGGCCTAGGACTCCGGCCAGATCTCCTTCTGGTCGTCCGGCACGGATTCGCCGAGCGGGACCACAAGAATCGAACGATGCTGCCGATGCGCGAGGCGCGCGGCGACGGACCCGGTGAAGAACTCTCTGATCGATTCACCGATACCGCGCTTGCGTGTGCCCACGACGATCAACTGAGCATCGACCTTACCCGCGAGCTGCTTGATCGCCAGCGCCGGGTCACCGACGAGTTGCCGCGCCGTCCAGGTGAGGCCGGTGCGGTCGAGGATCTCCCCCGCTTCGGCCTGCACAGCGTCGAACTCGGCCTCACCCGCATCGAGGTTGAGATCGATGGGCGCGGAGTGCACGTAGCCGTCTGGATCCTCGTAGGTGACGAAACGGGTGACGTCGACGTGGACGACGATGAGCGGCGCGTTCAGCAATCGGGCATAGCGGGCGGCCTCATCAAGCACATGCCGGGCCTGGCCCGGTTGCATCCCGACGATCACCGCTTTCTGCAATGCGACGTTCTGTGCGGCTTCGTCGGATGGAGTGGAGGTGTTGTCTGACATGAGAATCGTTCCCTTCACCTGCCTGGCAGCGGCCAGAGGCCCTTACGCGCGTGCTATTCTGAATGCTACTCTTACCGGCCGCACGCCGGTGCCGTGAATGCGTCGGGCCCGAGTTTGCCCGCACCTCAACTCGTGAAGGGGGTCGCGCATGGGCCGTGGCCGTCAGAAGGCGAAACACACCAAGATCGCCCGCGAACTCAAGTCGTACAGTCCGTCGGTGAACTACTCGGCGCTGGAGCGCGAGCTTGCGCATCCGAGCGACGAGAACGAGTACGTCGACAAGTGGGCAGATCAATACGAAGACGAAGACGAGGACGAACTCGAGAAGGCGTAACCGCCGACTCATTCCTCGGTCTCCCCCGCGCTTTGCGCGGGGGATTCTTCGTATCAGCCGGTCACCAGCGACCGTGCCGGCGTTCCCACTCGTCCTCGATCGTGCGACGGCGCCCGGCGATATAGCCGGCCGGCAGCGAGACGATGAGCACTCCGGCCATCACGATCAACGGCACCTGCCACCCACCGGTGACCTCGTGCAGCATGCCGATCAGCAGCGGGAAGACCGCCGCGATCGCGTAGCCGATGCTCTGCACGAACCCGCTCAGCGCGACAGCGCTCTCCGGGGTGCGCGCGCGGATGCTCAGCAGCACCAGACTCAACGGGAACATGATCGCCGACAGTCCGTAGATCATCACCCACACGGCGAGCGCCAGGGTCGGCACGAAGAGCAGACCCGCGAGACCGACGAGTCCCGCGCCGGCCGCGAAGAAGAAGAGCGGCCGCGTCGCCTGGAAGCGCACCACCAGGATCGGCACGACCATCGAGCACGGAAGCGCGACCAGCGCGAACAACGAGAGCAGGAACCCGGCCGTCGCCGGCGTCACGCCGCCGACGTCGACCAGCAGGGTCGGCAACCATGCGAACGACACGTACGCGGTCGTGGAGGAGGCGCCGAAGACGATGGCGAGCGCCCACGCCAGCGGTAGCCGCCAGAGCCGCCCGAAGATCCGAGGGTTGGCCGGCGAGACGGCGATCGGTCCGGTGGCGACCTCGACGGCATCCGGCGCGAAGGGGCGCGCGATCTGGTCCGACTCCTCGACGACGGGCGGGGCGACCACCACGTCGGCCTTTCCTTGCACCAGCAGCGTCAGCCACGGGATCAGGGCGAGCGCGGCGCAGACGCCCCACATCCCCAGTGATACCCGCCAGCCCAGCGTGTCGGCCACCGGGACCGCGAGCATCGGCGGCAGGAAGGTGGAGACGGCCATCGTGGTGGAGTACAGCGTCATCATGACGCCGAGCCGGTCGGGGAAGTACTTCTTGACCAGCGGCGGCAGCAGCACGTTGCCCGACCCGACTCCCGCGAACACGACCACCGTCGCACCGAGCAGGGTGGTGGCATCGACCGCGAAGCCGCGCAGCAGGAGACCTGCAGCCATCACGGCGATGGCCGCGACGGCGACCCGCTCCAGTCCGAAGCGACGCTCGAGCAGCGGGGTGATCAGCCCGAAGATCGCGAAGCACACCGGCGGTGCCGCACCGATCAGCCCGATGACGACCGACGAAAGCGCGAAGTCACGATCGATGTGATCGACCACGGGCGACAACGAGGCGACGGCCGAGCGCAGCGAGAACGCGACCAGCAAGATGCCCAGCAGCGCGAGCGCCCGGCCCTGCCACAGCGGCCGAGTGCTCGACGTCATGACGTCTGCGACCCCTCGACCCACGCCAGATACTCGTCGGTGACGGTGCCGGTGACATAGTGACCGTCGAAGCAACTCATATCGAGCTCGGTCACCGCCGACCCCTCGGTGATCGCGGCCTTCAGGTCGTCGACCTCCTGGTAGACGAGATGGTCGCAGCCGAGTTCCTCGGCGATCTCCGGGATGGTGCGCCCATGCGCGATGAGTTCGTGACGCGACGGCATGTTGATGCCGTAAACGTGCGGATGCCGCACCGGCGGCGCCGCCGAAGCGAAGGTCACCGAGATCGCCCCGGCATCCCGTGCCATCTGGATGATCTGCTTGCTCGTCGTGCCGCGCACGATCGAGTCGTCGATGAGCAGCACGTTCTTGCCCTGGAACTCCGTCGACATCGCATTGAGCTTCTGACGGACGCTCTTCTTGCGCACTGCCTGGCCGGGCATGATGAAGGTTCGTCCGACGTAGCGGTTCTTGTAGAAGCCTTCGCGGTACTCGATCCCGAGCTTGCGCGCGACCTCCATCGCTGCGGGGCGCGACGAGTCGGGGATCGGCATGACGACGTCGATCTTGTCCATCGGCACGTGCTTGGCGATCGTGTCGGCGAGCCGGTCGCCCATCCGCAGCCGCGACTCGTAGACCGAGATGCCGTTCATCACCGAGTCAGGGCGGGCGAGGTAGACGTACTCGAACGCGCAGGGCGTGAGCCGGGGATCCGTCGCGCACTGTTTGCTGTGCAGCTCGCCCTCGCTGGTGATGAACACCGCTTCGCCGGGCTCGATCTCGCGGACGACCTCGTAGTCGGCGTTCTCCAGCACGAGCGACTCACTCGCGACGACCCACTCGTCGCCCTTCGGGTTGCCGTCCTGGTCGCGTCCGATGCGGTGACCGAGGATGAGCGGGCGGATGCCGAAGGGATCGCGGAACGCGAGCAGACCGTATCCGGCGATCACCGCGATCACCGCGTAGGCGCCTTCGATGCGCTCCTGCGTGCGCGCCACGGCCTCGAAGACGCGCTCGGGCTCGAGGTCGACGGCCGAGGTCGTCGACTGCAGTTCGCCGGCCAGGACGTTCAGCAGCAGCTCGGTGTCGCTCGACGAGTTCAGATGGCGACGGTCGCGCTGTGCCATGTCGGCGGTGAGCTCACGGGTGTTGGTGAGGTTGCCGTTGTGGATGAGGATGATGCCGTACGGCGCGTTCACGTAGAACGGCTGCATCTCCTCTTCGCTCGAGGCGGTTCCCTTGGTGGCGTAACGCACATGGCCCAGGCCCACATTGCCGAGAAGCGCACGCATGTCGCGGGTGCGGAACGCCTCACGCACCATCCCCTGCGCTTTGGCGTTGTGCATGATGCCGTTCGGCTCTGCCGTGGCGATGCCCGTCGCATCCTGGCCGCGATGCTGCAGCAGCAGGAGTGCGTCGTAGATGTCCTGATTGACCGGGGCTGTCCCCACCATTCCGACGATGCCGCACATGGGGTGTTATTTCGCTCCGTCCGCGTACGCGCCGACAAGGCGCACCGCTCCGCCGTCGACGCCCTTGGCGCCCTGTTCGAATTCTCCTGCCGGCCGCGCGCCGAAGCCCACGGTTCCGACCTGCCACGCAGGCATGCCCTCTGCGGACAGCGCCGCGATCGCGGCATCCTTCTTGTCTGCGGCGATGACCGCGAGGAAGCCGATGCCGAGATTCCAGGTGCCCTCGGCCGACTCGAGAGTGGAGCCGGCGATGTCGCTGAGCACCCGGAACACCGGGCTCGGCGACCAGGAGTTGCGGTCGACCTCGGCCCAGCTGCCCTGCGGGAGCACGCGCGCGAGGTTCGCCGCGATTCCGCCGCCGGTGACGTGGCTGAGAGCGTGGACGCCGCCGCCGAGCGTCTCGATCAGGCGCAGTAGGGGAAGCGTGTAGAGGCGCGTGGGCTCGAGAAGCGCCTCGCCCCAGGTCGTGCCGAGATCGGCAGCGTTGTCGCCGTAGCCGATACCTGCGCGCGTGACGATGTGGCGCACGAGGGAGAAGCCGTTGGAGTGCAGACCGCTGGAGGCGACCGCGATGACGGCGTCGCCGTCGCGCACACGATCCGCGCCGAGGATGGCATCGGCCTCGACCACGCCCGTCGCAGCTCCCGCCACGTCGTAGTCACGCGGCCCGAGGAGGCCGGGGTGCTCGGCGGTCTCACCACCGACGAGGGCGGTTCCCGTCGCGGAGCAGGCCTGCGCGATGCCGCGGACGATGTCGGCGATGCGCTCTGGCACGACCTTGCCGCAGGCGATGTAGTCGGTCATGAACAGGGGCTTCGCCCCCACCACGACGATGTCATCGACGACCATGCCGACCAGATCCTGGCCGATGGTGTCGTGCTTGTCGATGGCCTGCGCGATCGCGACCTTCGTGCCGACGCCGTCGGTGCTGCTGGCGAGCAACGGGCGCCGATAGCCGAGAAGCGCACTGGCGTCGAAGAGTCCGGCGAATCCGCCGACGCCTCCGAGCACTTCGGGGCCGTGCGTCGCGCGCACGGACGACTTCATCAGCTCGACGGCCAGATCGCCTGCAGCGGTGTCGACACCTGCTGCGGCGTACGTGTTAGTGGGGGAGTCTGCCACCCGTCAAGCCTACCGCCCGCACGGGGGGCGGCACTCCGCCGAAAGATCCTCGAACGCCAGGTCCGGACGCGCCTACGATGGGGCCATGGCCGACAAGCCGCAGTGGCTGATCCGAGAGGACGCGAGCGTCCCTGTGCTCCTCGCGCTCGCACTCCGGCAGACGCTCGGCGTGCGCCTTCCGGAAGATCTGCCCAGTCTTCGCGAGCTGCCGGTCCGCGCGCCGGACGCGGCGGATGCCTCACCTGAAGTCGAGGCCCAATGGCGCGAGTACTGGGACATGACGGTCGAACCGCGCGCGCATCCCTCCGGCGTACCGCTCGAACTCGTCGACGGTTTCGAGACGCTGGTCGCCCTGCCGGCGACGGGCGCCGAGGAGCTCCGCGCGGCGATCGCGCCGCATGCGGCATCCGCTCTGCAGTTCGCGCGAGGAGCGCACGACCGCTACGTGCGTTCGATTCGGAGCACGACGAGCGGCAGAGCCGGCATCAGTCATCCCGGCGGCGACTCGTACCGTGCCTACGCGAGTGCGATCGCCGAATTCGAACGCGACATCGGGCGCCGTGCGCACTCGTTCGAACTGAACGTGCAAGTGCTGCCGTTCTCGCAACGCGGCATCTGGTGGATCGGTGCGCTCACCGTGGCCGTCACCGACGGCATGCGTCGCGACATCGTCGCCTTCGACGCGGCGATCCGTCCGATCATCGCCGAGCTGGCGTGAGTCCGATCAGTCGGACTCGGTGATCGTCTCGCGGTCGACCAGGGCGACGCGATCATGGCGGCGGGCCACCCGCTCGAGGATCAGCGCGACGACCCCGCCGAGGGCGATGCCGATCGGGACCGTCCACAGCAGGGCGAACCCGAACACCTGGCTCGGCGGGTAGACGACATCGAGGGCGACGGACTGCTCGTAACTGCCCGTCACGGTGATGATGCCGGCTGCGATGATGCCGAGCACGACGCCGATTCCCATGAACACGCCGTACCGCGGCACACGGCGCACCGTCACTTCGACGGTCTGGTGAGAATCGGTGGGGGCCATGGAACCATTGTCCCACCGTTCGCCGGTAACGGTACCTCGGCCTGCGCTCGCGCGGGATCACTCTTTCGGCTCGAAGTGCGGAATGTCGGCGAGATCGGCCGATCGGAGCCGGCATCCATGATCCCGAGCCGACAAACTGGTCGGACGGCGGGCGGGCGGATGGCGCGGCGGGGCGAATCCCGGGACTACGGCCGCACCGGCAGCACGTCGCTGAGGTCGGCGCGGATGCCGGAGGCGCTGATGCGCCCCGAGGCTGCGGCGTCAGCCCAGGGCTCGGAGCCTGTCGCGACGGCGATCCAGGTCGCGGCATCCATCTCCACCACGTTCGGCGGCGTGCCGCGCGTGTGCCGGGGACCCTGGATGACCTGCACCGCGCCGAACGGAGGAACGCGCACCTCGACGCTGTTGCCCGGGGCCTTCTCGTCGAGCAGCTGCAGCAGATAGCGGACGGCGGTCGCGAGCGCCGCTCGCGGTGGCTTCACTCCTGAAGCATCCGCGAGGTGCACCGTTTCGAGGGCTGCTCGCCCCTCGCCGGTGTCGATCCTCTTGGCCATCAGTCGGTCGTCCCTTCCCGCGCGCTGCGTCCTGTCGATCCGCCGAGCCTACCTCCGGCATCCTGATCCGCCACCGGACCAGTCCATCCCCGTGCGGATTAGGCTCGGACCATGAGCACGCCGCATCCCGAGGGGGCCCGCGCCCAGTTGCTCGCCGCGACCTCGGACTACGACTGGACGGGCCGGTTTCCGCAGCTCGCTGACACGGATGCAGCCAACGACGCGGCCGTGCTCATCCTGTTCGGCGTGCTCGACGGCATCCCGGCCCCGCACTCCGACACCGCGGTGGCAAAAGATCTCGATGTGCTGCTGCAGCGCCGCGCTTCGACCCTGTCCTCGCACCCGGGACAGGTCTCGTTCCCTGGTGGACGCCGCGATCCGGGCGATGCCGACGCGATCGCCACCGCCTTGCGCGAGGCTCAGGAGGAGACCGGGCTCGACCCGGCCGGTGTCGAGGTGCTCACGCCGCTTCCGGTGATCCCGCTCGCGGTCAGCAACCACCGGGTGACGCCCGTGCTCGCATGGTGGCGCATGCCCTCCCGCGTCGCAGCCGTCGATCACGCCGAGACCGTCGACGTGTTCCGGGTGCCGGTGGCCCAACTGCTCGACCCGGCGACGCGGTACACCTCGGTGCGACAGCACGGCGACCTCACCTTTCGCGCCCCGGCCTTCGACGTCGACGGCACGATCGTCTGGGGCTTCACGGCGATGGTGCTCGACGGGATCTTCGAGGCCGCGGGATGGACCGTGCCCTGGGACGTCGCTGATGAGCGTCCGATCTGAGGCGTGACGCGTTCATAACTCAGGAAGAACCTGACCGACACAACGCAGAGCGGCCCGGATGGGGCTCGAAGGCCCGAAGTTTCCTGAATTGCGAACCGGTGACCGGCGGCCGCGCGTGCCACAACTCCGGAGAAACACCGCGCGGCGGGCGCCTTGGCCCCGAATCCGGCTCATGGGCCGCCCGCTCTCCGGAGTTATGGACGGAAACCCCGGCTGACCCCCTCGGTAGGCTGTACAGGTGAAGATCCTCGTCCTCGGTTCCGGTGCCCGTGAGCACGCGATCATCCTCGCCCTGCGAGCAGAGCAGGCTGAGCACGACATTCTCGTCTCGCCCGGCAATGCCGGCATCGCGCAGGATGCGACCCCCGTCAACGTCGACCCGCTCGACGGCGGCGCGGTGACCGCGTTCGCGAACGAGCACGCCGTCGACCTCGTGGTGATCGGTCCCGAAGCGCCTCTCGTGGCGGGCGTCGCCGACGCGCTGCGCGCCCACGGCATCCCGGTCTTCGGTCCGGGCAAGGCCGCCGCGCAGCTGGAGGGCTCGAAGTCCTTCGCGAAGCGGGTGATGGATGCTGCCGGCGTGCCGACCGGACGCGCCGTGCGCGCCGCCACCGCGTCAGAAGTCGAGGCCGCATTCGATGACCTCGGCGCCCCCTACGTCGTGAAGGCCGACGGACTCGCCGCAGGCAAGGGCGTCATCGTCACCTCCGACCGCGCCGAAGCGCTCGCGCATGCCGCGCATTATCTGCCGGCCGGGCCCCTGCTCATCGAGGAGTTCCTCTCCGGCCCCGAGGTGTCGCTCTTCTTCCTCAGCGACGGCGACACCGTACGGGCGCTCAGCCCGGCGCAGGACTTCAAGCGAGCGCTCGACGGCGACGCCGGTCCCAACACCGGCGGCATGGGCGCATACTCCCCCCTGCCCTGGCTGGCCGAGCAGTTCGGCAGCGAGCAGGAGTTCGTCGACGAGATCACCCGCGATGTCGCGCTTCCGGTCATCCGCCAATTGGATGCCGAGGGCACGCCGTTCATCGGTCTGCTGTACGCCGGACTGATCCTCACCCCTGCCGGGGTACGGGTCATCGAGTTCAACGCGCGCTTCGGCGATCCCGAGACGCAGGTGGTGCTTCCCCGCCTGGTCACACCCCTGTCAGAGCTGCTGTTCGCCGCCGCATCCGGCACCCTCGAAGACCAGCCCGACCCCGTCTTCAGCGACGACGTCGCGATCACCGTGGTTCTCGCCAGCGAGGGTTACCCTGAGGCGCCGCAGACCGGCCGCCCGATCGAAGGGCTGGCGGATGCCGCTGCCGTCGACGGCGTCCGCATCGTGCATGCCGCGACCGCGGGCCCCGATGCTCCTGGCGGCTCGCTCGTCGCGACCGGCGGTCGTGTGCTGAACGTCGTCGCCGTGGCATCCGACTTCCGCACCGCGCGCGAACGCGCCTACGACGCGATCGGCCGTATCGAGCTCGAGGGCTCGCACTTCCGCACCGACATCGCCGCCCGCGTCGCCGAGTAGCGCCGAGCGCTACCACTGACGACCAGCTGGTTCCCGTCGCAAAAAAGCACGGTTCCCGTGCGGAATACCGGGCTCTTTCGCGACGGGAGGGCGTGGAGCCGGTCTCCGCTACAGCTCGATCCAGTACCGACGCAGCAGCGCGTGCCCGCGCGCCGATTGGTCGGTGACGTCCTGCAGAACGCCGCCGGCACGCTCGATGGTGCGAGAGGATCCGACGTTGTCGTCATCGCACGTCAGCAGCACGCGCTCGAGGCCGACCTCCCTGGCACGGTCGAGGCTCAGCGCAAGCGCCGCGGATGCGTACCCCTGGCGACGACGGGATTCCCGGACGGCGTAGCCGATGTGGCCGCCGACCTCGCTGAGATAGTCGTTCAGCGCGTGCCGGAACGACAGCGTGCCGATGACCTCGTGGTCATCGACAATCCAGTACATGTCGTCGCGCACGAACCCCTCAGGCAGCTCCGCGTCCGGGTCGGCGAACAGTGCGGCCTTGGCGATGAGCGCGTCGAGTGTCGCCCGGTCCGGCGTCACCGGAGCCGTCAGCCCCGAGCCGTCGATGTGCGATTCGCCGAACTCGGCCATGGCCGAAGACCAGCTGTCGAACAGTTCGGTAGTGGGGCGCATGAGTGCGATCGTCATCGGTCCAGCCCAGCAGACGGATGCGGCGAACGCAAAACGACGCGGGCGTCTAGCGGAGGTCGACCGCGGAAGACGGTTTGCCGCGCAGGAAGAGCACCGCGACGACCCCGAACAGGATGAGCACCGCCGGCATGAGCATCGTCTGCGCCATCGCATCGGCGAACGGCGCGGCGACCGCCGGCGGCAGCGACCCGCCGCCCATGCCACCCGGCGCATCTCCTGCGCCCGGAAGGTTCGCCTCGATGCGGCTCTGCATGAACGCGGCGATCGCGGCGGAGCCGAGCACCGAGCCGACGGTCCTGGTGGTGTTGTAGATGCCGGCGCCGGCGCCGGCCTGGAGCCGAGGCAGGTTGCGTGTCGCCGTGGTGGCCAGCGGCCCCCACATTCCGGCGTTCCCGATCCCGAGGATCGCCGACGGCACGAGCAGCCATGCGGTATCGACCTCGGTGTTCATCAGGAAGGCGAACAGGAACAGCGCGGCGGAGACGAGCAGCAGTCCGGGCACGAGCATGATGCGAGGGTCGATCCGATCGAGCACCTTCCCGGCGAACGGCGAGAGCACGCCGGCGGCCACGGCCATCGGGATCATCAGCAGCGCCGCCTCGGTGGGCGTGAGCCCCCGGGCCAGCTGCAGGAAGAACATCAACGGCAGCGACATGCTCGTCACGGTGAAGCCGACGGTCGCGATGGCGACGTTCGACCAGGAGAAGTTGCGGTCGCGGAACAGCGCCATCGGCACCAGCGGTTCGTTCTTGGTGCGCGCCTGGTACCAGAGGAAGAACGTGAGCACCACGACACCCGCCGCGATGAGACCCCACACCGAGATCGGCCCCCAGATCATGCCCCAGTCGTGAGCCTCGCCCTCCTGCAGCCCGAAGACGATGAGGAACAGCGCGACCGCACTGAGAAAGACCCCGGGAATGTCGAAGCGGTGCGGATGCGTCTCGAGCTTCGGCACCAGCAACAGAGCGAGCACGAAACCCAGGATGCCGATGGGGAGGTTCACGAAGAAGATCGCCTCCCACCCGAATGCGTCGACCAGCAGTCCACCGGCCAGCGGCCCGACGAGCATCGCCACGCCGGATGTGCCGCCCCACAGTCCCATCGCCGCACCTCGGCGGTCGGGCGGGAACGTGCGGGTGATCACAGCCATCGTCTGCGGGGTCATGCAGGCCGCACCAAGCCCCTGCGCCGCGCGCGCGATGATGAGGCCCTCGAGCGTCGTCGACAGCCCGCACCACAGCGACGCGAGCGTGAAGACGGCGAGGCCGATCAGGTAGATGTTCTTCGGCCCGAAGCGGTCGCCGAGCCGCCCGGTGATCAGCAGCGGCACCGCGTAGGCGAGCAGATAGGCGCTGGTGACCCAGACGACGTTGTCGAGATTGTTCGTGTCCGGATCGAGTGCGGCCTTGATCGCCGGATTCGCCACCGACACGATCGTCGTGTCGACGAGGATCATGAAGAAGCCGATCACCATCGCCCAGAGCGCCGGCCAGGGGCTGCGCGGTTGCAGGATCGAACCGGTCGTGGTGCGCTCAGGGGAAGTCACGGCGCAACGCTACACCCGGGATCCGACATGCGGACGGCATCCCTCCCCCGCGTGCGCAGGTGATATCGAGACCCACACCTGCCGCCGAGACCCACGCTCACAGACGTGGGTCTCGGCGCCGAGTGTGGGTCTCGGCGAACCGCAGGACGACATCCAGGGATCGCTCCCGCACCGGGTCGCTACCGGAGCGTCGCTGCGAGCTGCTCCGCGGTCAGGTCCCGGTCGGCGTAGACGAGCCGCATCACCGAAGGGTCAGGGTTCCCTGCATCCGGCCCGCGGTGCACCAGATGCAGCCCGAGCTTCTCAGCTACTCGAGCGGAGGCGTGATTGTGCTCGACGAGGAAGGCGATCACCGGGCGGTCGGGACGAATCGCCCGCGCGCGCTCGATGGCGGCGCCGGCGATCTCGGTCGCATAGCCGTGACCGTGATGATCGGCCGCGATCCGGTAGCCCACGTTCCACACTTCGCCGCCCAGCAGCGTGCACCCGCCGTTTCCGATCACGTCGCCGGTACTCCGCAGCCGCACCACCGACGATCCCAGCCCGGCCTCGTTCCAGCTGCGCTCCCAGCGCTCCATCATCGCCACGGTCGTGGCGAGCTCCCTGTGCCGCAGGCTCGGGAAGTGCGTCCACACTCTGGGATCCGCGTTGATCGTGTGAACGGCATCCAGATCCGCGGGACTCGGGCGAGACAAGCGCAGGCGCGGGGTGAGCAGGTCGTCGGACACCGTTCCAGGGTAGGCAGTCCCGACGACATCCGGATGCTCGTCGACGCAGTCCGCGCCCGGTATCCGGCCCCACCGCAGAGCGACACCGGCCGAACCGCGATAATGGCAGGGTGAGCACTCCTTCTGAAGGCACGGCACAGAGCGTCCCCGGCTGGCGGCACATCTACTCCGGCAAGGTCCGCGACCTGTTCGCGTCGGCGGATGCTGCGGACACCCGCATCCTCGTCGTCGCCAGCGATCGGGTGAGCGCCTTCGATTTCGTACTTTCACCGGGTATCCCGGAGAAAGGCGCGCTGCTCACGCGGCTCAGCCGCTGGTGGTTCGCCCAGCTCTCCGACGTGCCCAATCACCTCGCCGAGGGCGAGATCCCGGCGTCCGTGGCCGACCGGGCCATGCTCGCGCAGTCGCTCGAAATGCTGCCCATCGAATGCGTGGTGCGCGGGTACATCACCGGCTCGGGGTGGGCCGAGTATCAGGAGAGCGGCACCGTGTGCGGCATTCCGCTGCCGGCGGGGCTGCAGAACGGCGACCGACTGCCGGAACCGCTGTTCACCCCGGCGTACAAGGCCCCGATGGGCGAGCACGACGAGAACATCACCTTCGAGCAGACGGTCGAGCTGGTCGGCGCCGAACGCGCTGCCGAGCTGCGCGATACGTCGCTGGCGATCTACGCGCGGGCCGCAGCCATCGCCGAGGAGAAGGGTCTGATCCTCGCCGACACGAAGTTCGAGTTCGGGACGGATGCCGACGGCACGCTGCGCCTCGCCGACGAGGTGCTCACGAGCGACTCGTCCCGGTACTGGGATGCCGAATCCTGGCGTGCGGGCTCGACTCCGAACGAGCGCATGGCGAGCTTCGACAAGCAGATCGTCCGCGACTGGCTGGCGGCCAACTGGGACAAGCAGGGCGAGCCGCCGCTGCTTCCGAAGGACATCGTCGCCCGCACCGCAGACCGATACCGCGAGCTGATCGACCGCCTGGGGGCCTGACGCTTCTCCGACAGGATCGGCGCTGCCTCTTGCGCATGCCGCGGAACACGCGTTGCATGGGAGGTCCACAGGCCGTCAAGGAGGATCGCCATGTCCGTTGCACGCGTTACCACCATCACCGCCCGCTCGACAGAGAGCTTCGAGGATGCCGTCCGGCTCGGGATCGCGAGGTCGAGCGAGACTCTTCGCAACGTCAGCGGCGCCTGGGTCAAAGAGCACAAGGTCGGCGTCAGCGACGGCGCGATCACCGAGTGGCAGGTGACGCTCGAGGTCACCTTCGTCCTCGACTGACGTCCGGCGTCGGGCCCCGTCCGCACGTGCGATCGGGCGCACGAGCTCATCGACGGCGAGCCGATAGTGTTTCCCCAGTTCTACCCTGACCCTGAGGAGCACGCATGCCGCTGTGGAACCTGCACGGAGACGGTCGCACCGTCGAACCCGGTGCCGTCGTCCGACCCGATGAGCGTCTGAACTGGCCCGCCACGATCGCGATCGGCGTGCAGCACGTCGTCGCGATGTTCGGCGCGACCTTCCTGGTTCCGATCCTCACCGGGTTCCCCGTCTCGACGACACTGCTGTTCTCCGGCCTGGGGACCTTGCTGTTCCTGCTGCTGACCCGCAACCGTCTGCCCAGCTACCTCGGCTCCTCTTTCGCCTTCATCGCCCCGATCACGGCGCTCAATGCAGGTCAGGCCCTCGAGTCCGCCGAACAGATCACGCAGGCGCTACTCGGTGTCGTCGCCGCCGGTGTGCTGCTCGCACTCGTCGGATTCCTCGTACAGGCGGTCGGCACCGGCTGGATCGACCGGCTCATGCCGCCGGTGGTGGCCGGCTCCATCGTCGCTCTGATCGGCTTCAACCTCGCTCCGGCCGCATGGAACAACTTCCAGCAGCAGCCGGAGCTCGCGACCGTGACGCTGACAGCCGTGGTTCTCTTCAGCGTGCTGTTCCGCGGGTTCCTCGGGCGCATCTCGATCTTCCTCGGCGTCATCGTCGGGTACATCGTCGCGCTCTTCACCGGTCAGGTGAAGTTCGACGGCGTCGCCGAGGCGGCCTGGGTCGGACTGCCCGACTTCCACCTCGCCGCGGTCGGCGATCCGGTCGCCTGGGGTCTGGTACCGATGTTCCTGCCCGTCGTACTCGTGCTCATCGCCGAGAACGTCGGACACGTGCGCGGTGTCGCGACCATGACGAACGACCCGTCGATCAACAAGCACACCGGCCGCGCCCTCCTTGCCGACGGCCTGGCGACCACTCTCGCGGGTGGCTTCGGCGGATCGGGAACGACGACCTACGGAGAGAACATCGGCGTGATGGCGGCGACTCGCGTCTACTCGACCGCCGCGTACTGGGTCGCCGGCGTCGTCGCGATCCTGCTCGCGTTCTCGCCGAAGGTCGGCGTCATCTTCAACACGATCCCCGCCGGTGTTCTCGGTGGCGTCACCACGGCGCTCTACGGCCTGATCGGCGTCATCGGCATCAAGATCTGGGTCGACAACCGCGTCGACTTCTCACGCCCGGTGAACCAGTACACCGTGGCCGTGTCGTTCGTCATCGCGATCGCCGGCTTCGCGATGAGCTGGGGCAGCTTCCAGCTCGGCGCGATCGTGCTCGGCACGGTCGCGGCTCTGCTCATCTACCACCTGGGCAACGCGATCGCCCGGTGGCGCAAGAGCGGCGCCGATGACGGCGGCCCGATTCCGGCTGTCGGTCCGCTGGGCGGCGACCCCGCTTAACGGGAGCAGCTGTGGGATCCGGATGCGTCGTCAGGAGCATCCGGATCCACTCGTTCCGATCTCCGAACTTCCGCAACGCACTCACTGCCGTATAGATTTATCGCTGAATGCTCATTCAGCCTATGAAGAGCACCGGATCCCCCTTCAGGAGCGCCCATGCACCCCTCTGCCCGCGTCGACCTCAACGACCTCGGCTCGATCATCGGCTGGCTCATCGGACAGTGGTGGGTCTGGGCGATCGTCGGCGTCGTGGTGCTGTTCTTCCTCGTGGTGTGGATCCTGCCGGACGCCAAGGTGAAGGCATCCGAGCAGTACTCGACGACCGACACCGAGGCCAACGAGATCGCGCTCGGATTCCTGCAGATCACCAACATGCCATCCGGTCCGTGGAACGATCCGACGGCCTCCGACCTCGGTGACCGCGAGAAAGCGGCCCTCGTCGCCCAGTGGGGCGTGGCCACCCGCGAGGACTGGCTGGAGAACATCGAGCGCTTGACGACGGTGCGCCGCCGCCGCGAGATGTGGACCCTCTACCTCGCCGTGCGCGCGACGGCGGCCGAGCGACTGGGACGCACGCCGAAGGCGAAGGAATGGCTCGCCGCCATCGTCGAGGAGGGCGGCGACAAGCGCGACGCCCGCTCCTTCGTCACGGCGATCGAGTACATCGAGCAGGAAGTGCGCAAGCGCGTCGGGAAGGACATCGTCACCCCCGGCCTCTTCGTGAAAACCCTCGACGGCTACGCCATCGGGCAAGCCGTCGCGATGACCACCTGGGGAGTCGCCCTCGGTCACGGTGACGTCGCCGAGGCGCGGTCGATCATCCACCGCATCAACAGCGAGTCCCGAGGAGCCTTCTCGTCGTGGGCGGACTTCGGCCTCAGCTACATCGCCGGCCGTGTCATGCACTGGAGCGACGGAGATGTCGACGAGAAGTCGTTCGAGAAGTTCGGCGACGGCTGGTCGGACTTCAAGGCGGCCGGCACCGAGAAGCGCAACGGTCCGTGGGCGACGCTGTCGTGGAGCCGGTAGCCGTCGATCTGGACCCGCTGCGACGCAGCGCCGGATTCCGCGACATCCTCGCGTACGAGCGCATCTGCGGCACGCCGCTGTACCGGCGCTTCGTCGTCATCCTCATCGCGGTGCTGCTGTTCGCGGCGGCCATGCTCGCCGGGCTCTGGTGGCTCGGTCGCAACGATGTGCTCGCCGTCGCCCCGGTCCTCGGGGCATTCGTCGTCGTCTACCCGCTTCTCGCCGCCGTCGGCTTCATCTGGTACGCCATCGACCTGAGCCGCCGGGTGAAGGTCGCCGCCTTCGCGTGGCAGAACGGCTGGGCCTATGCCGACAGCCTCGAGCGCACTCGACGCCCCGGCGCCGCGTTCGCTCGCGTCGCACGCGGACGGGAACGAGCGGTCGTGGCGTGCGAAGATCCGCGGATGCCGTTCGAGCTCGGCAGGCACTTCTCGATCGCACGCGGTCAGGAAGCCGCGACGATTCAGCGACCGTTCGCCTTCATCGAGCTGCCGCTGCCCACCGCGGTGCCGCACATCGTGCTGGCGAATCGGAAGCGCAGCATCATCCCGACGCTGGGCCTCGGCCGAGGAGCCGCGCGAATGGAACTCGAGGGGGAGTTCGCGAAGATCTTCCGCCTCATCGTCCCGCAGGGGTATCAACAGGACGCGCTCTACATCTTCACCCCTGATCTGATGGCCCGGGTGCTCGACCTCGGCTCGGCCACCGAGATCGAACTCGTCTCCGATCGGCTCTACGTGTATCTGCCGAACAGCACGAGATTCGATCGCCCCGAAACGATGACGGCCGCGCTCGTCCTCGCCGAAGAGTTCCACCGGCGCTTCGCCGCCCGCACCGAGCTGTACCGCGACGACAGCGCGGGTGCACTCGCGGCCCATGCGGGGGTCTCGGTCGGACTGCGCGGTCAGCGGCTCGCCGGTCGCGGCATCTCTGTGATCGCGATCGCCGGCACCGCGGGAGTGCTCCTGCTCTCCGCAGGGATGACCGCGTTCACGTTCTTCGGCGGCGATGTGCTGCGGGTGCTGGGCGTCGGCTGACGCGCGGCGCCGGGCGCGGATTCAGAGGATGACGGCGAGCAGTCCGTCAGCCATGACCGCGGAACCGACATCGGCGCGCGCCGACAGTGTGCCGGCTCGATGGGCGGCGACCGTGGTCTCCATCTTCATCGCGTCGATCACGGCGACGGGGGTTCCCTCGGCGACTTCCGCCCCCTCCCCGACGAGCCAGCGCACGATCGTTCCCGGTGCCGGGGCACGCAGCTCGCGCGGATCCGGGCCGGATGCCTCCGGTCCGACCGTCACGCCCTGCCCGAACCCCGCCAGCAGCGTGAGCGGCAGGCCGAGCATCACCCGTCGACCGTCGATCTCGACCGGGAAGCGCTGCAGCGCGGCATCCGCCGACGGAGCGGGCCGCAGCTGAGGCTCGAGCCGGGGCAGCAGCGTGCTCTCGATCCACTGCGTGTGCACGGCGAAGGTCGCCGTCGCGAACGCCTCTTCGTCGAGTGCGAGCCTGTCGAACGGGATGACGGTCGCCGGGCCCTCGACCGCGAGCTCGCGCAGCGCCCTGTGTGCGCGCACGAGGGCGTCGTCGCGCGTGCCGGCGTGCACGATGAGCTTCGCGATCATCGAGTCGAAGGCGGGCTGGACGACATCGCCCGCCTCGATGCCGCTGTCCCAGCGCACGCCGGGGCCGCC
The DNA here is from genome assembly GCF_040675825.1 of Microbacterium sp. LWH12-1.2. Lineage (NCBI taxonomy): Bacteria > Bacillati > Actinomycetota > Actinomycetes > Micrococcales > Microbacteriaceae > Microbacterium > Microbacterium sp. LWH12-1.2. The sequence continues at coordinate 3,390,684 of NZ_JBEGIJ010000001.1, read as the reverse complement.
GGGTACGCGCAGCGTCTCGACGAGGCCAGGACTCGGCAGGAACCCGCGACCGGGGTCCTCGGCGTTGATCCGGAACTCGAAGGCGTGCCCGATAGGCGCCGGAGTCGTGGAGATCGACATCCCCTCGCCGAACGCGATGCGGAACTGCTCGCGCACCAGATCGACGCCGGTGACCTCTTCGGTGACCGGATGCTCCACCTGGAGCCGGGTGTTCACCTCGAGAAAGGAGATCGTGCCGTCCGCAGCGAGGAGGAACTCGACGGTCCCCGCCCCGCGGTACTGCACCTCGGCGCAGATCTCCCGCGACGCCTGGTGGATCAGGGAGCGCTGCTCCTCAGTGAGGCCGGGAGCCGGGGCCTCCTCGATGAGCTTCTGATTGCGGCGCTGCATCGAGCAGTCCCGGTCGCCCACGACGACCACCGTGCCGCGACCGTCGCCGAGCACCTGCACCTCGATGTGACGCGGACTCTCCAGGAACCGCTCCACGAAGCACTCGCCACGGCCGAACGCGGCGATCGCCTCACGGGTCGCCGCGTCGAAGGCATCGGCGACCTCTGCCAGCTCGCGGACGACCTTCAGCCCGCGCCCGCCGCCACCGAACGCGGCCTTGATCGCGATCGGGAGTCCGTGCTGCTCGGCGAAGGCGACCGCCTCAGCCGGGCCGGCGAGCGGCTGATCGGTGCCGGCTGCGAGCGGCGCTCCGACGCGCTGCGCGATGCGGCGCGCCGTCATCTTGTCACCCAGGGCCTCGATGCTCGCCGGCGCCGGGCCGATCCAGACGAGTCCGGCGTCCTCGACCGCCCGAGCGAACTCGGCACTCTCGGAGAGGAAGCCGTAGCCGGGGTGCACGGCATCCGCTCCCGTCCGCTTCGCGGCATCCAGCAGCGCGTCGACGGAGAGGTAGGTGGTGGCGGCCGTCGTGCCGCCGAGCCCTGCGGCTTCGTCGGCCAGACGCACGTGCATCGCGTCGGCATCCTGATCGGCGTACACCGCGATCGAGTGGTGACCCGCCTCCGCACACGCCCGGATGACACGGACGGCGATCTCGCCGCGGTTGGCGATCAGGATCTTCTTCATGATGTTCCCTCTGCGGAGTGTGCGACGGGTTCGGCACCGGTCGCAGCGACGAATCGGATGCGAACGCCCGGCGGCAGTTGCCCGGCGAGGTCGAGACTGCGATCGGTGAGTGCGCCGATGATCGGATAGCCACCGGTGAGCGGGTGGTCGGGCAGGAACAGCACCGGCTGACCGTCCGGCGGCACCTGGATCGCGCCGGTGACAGCGCCTTCGCTGGGCAGTTCGCCTGCGACGGCCCGCTCCAGCGGGACTTCTCCCTGCAGCCGGATCCCGACGCGATCGGAGCGCGGAGTCACCTCCCAGTCCTGGCCGAGGAGCGCATCGAGGGCGGGCTCGGTGAACCAGTCGTCGCGCGGACCGAGCGTGATCTCGAGTTCGACCGTCTCCCCCGACGCGGGCAGACGACGCGGGATCGGCTGCGGGGAGACCGCGTGCGGTGCCGTACGGGGGTCGCCCAGGGCGACGACGTCACTGACCGCCAACGGTTCCGGGCCGAGGCCGGCGAGAGTGTCGGTGGACACACTGCCGAGGGAGGGCGGGGCGACGATCCCGCCGCGCACCGCGATCACGAAGCGCAGGCCACGATCGGGATGCCCGAGCTGGAGTTCGTCGCCGTCGGCGAGCGCGAAAGGCACGCCATGCGGGATGCTGCGGCGAACGCCGTCTCGGTCGGTGAGGGTGATCTCCCCCATCGCCCCGGTGACGGCGGCGACGTCCGCACCGTGGAAGCGGAGCACCGCACCGCCCACGCTTTCCAGGACGCCGGCCCCTCGGGCGTTTCCCACCGCGCGATTCGCATCGCGGACCGCGGTGCGGTCGGCCGCGCCGGATGCCGAGACGCCGAGAGCCGCGTGCCCCGGGCGGCCGAGGTCCTGCACGAGCAGCTGCAGCGAGGCGCGGACGATCTCGATGCGCGGGGCTGACGTCGCGCTCGAAGTGTCGCTCAACGACCGCGGGTTGTCATTCTGGTCGTCGGAGGAGAGCGTTTCGTCTCGTCGCTGGCGCTCCTCGCTCAACGACCGCGGGTTGTCATTCTGGTCGTTGAGCGAGGGAGCGGAGCGACCGAGACGAAACGCAGTCTCCGACGTTCGACTCCCCGTCACGACGGCTTCCCGGTCAGCCCGCTCGAAGCGCACCGACGTGCCCGGCGAGAGGAGCGCCGGCGGATCGCGGTCGATGTCCCACATCGCCGCATCCGTGTGTCCGATCAGCTGCCAGCCGCCCGGACTCTCCCTCGGGTACACGCCGGTGAAGTGCCCCGCGAGGGCGACGGAGCCCGCGGGAACCCGCGTGCGGGGCGAGGAACGCCGGGGCACGTCGAACAACGGATCCGACGAGACCGCGTATCCGAATCCGGGCGCGAAGCCGGAGAACGCGACCTGCCATTCGGCCGCGAGGTGCCGGGCGATCACCGCCTCAACGGACTCGCCGAGCAGAGTCGACACGTCCTCCAGGTCTTCACCGTCGTAGCGCACCGGGATGGTCACGTCCCGGACGTGCGGCACGTGGGCGGCGTCGATGCGCGTGGTCCTGAGAACTGTCGCGAGCTCGGATGCCGAGATCCGCAGCGGGTCGAACCGCACCAGGACAGTGCGGGCAGCGGGGATGAGCTCGTCGATCCCCGCAACGTCCGCCCAGGCGAGATTGAGGCGCATGGCCTCGTCGAGGTCGGCCGCTTCGACGAGAAGAGCCCGATCGGATGCCGTGAGGATGCGCATCAGCCGCGGCGCTCCGCGTCGTGAGGGCCTGTGATGGACGGGAGCGTCATCTCAGACTCCGGCGAACGTCGCGATGACGATTCCGGCGCTTTCAAGCAGGCGCCGCGTCTCCGCCGCCATCGCCACGGATCCGCGGCTGTCACCGTGCACGCAGATCGATTGCGCTTCCACCCGCACGTCGGTCCCGTCGATCGCGCGGACGACCCCCTCTTGCGCCAGTCGCAGCATCCGCTCGGCGACGGCGGACGCATCGTGCAGCACCGCGCCCTCCTGCGTTCGCGAGACCAGCTGACCGTCCGGCAGATAGGCCCGGTCGGCGAAGGCCTCGGCCGCGACGGCGAGACCCGCACGTCGGGCGACGTCGAGAACGACTCCGCCGGCGAGACCCAGCAGCACGAGCCGTGGATTCACCGCACGGATCGCCGCGACGACATCCTTCGCCTGACGTTCGTCGCGGGCGATGGTGTTGTAGAGCGCGCCATGGGGCTTGACGTAGGCGACGGTGCCGCCGACCGAGCGGGTGAGCGCCTCCAGCGCGCCGAGCTGGTACTCGACATGCGCCTGCAGCGTCGCGGAGTCGATGTCGACAATCGTGCGACCGAAGTTCTCGTAGTCACGGTAACCCGGGTGCGCGCCGATCGTGACGCCGTTGCGCACCGCTGCGGCGACGGTCGCCCGGATCCCCTCGGGGCTACCGGCGTGGAAGCCGCAGGAGACGTTGGCGCTGGTGACGATTGCGAGCATCGCGTCGTCGTCGCTCACGATCCGGTCGGGAACGTTCTCCCCGAGGTCCGAGTTCAGATCGATGGTCGCCATCAGATCACGCTCCGGTTCCGAGCAGCGCGAAGATGGGGACGATCGAGACGGCGCCCATGTACCAGGTGAGCGCGGTGGCCAGGGTCCCGGCGACCAGGAGCCAGATCGGGTACTTCTTGGCGCCGAGCAGGTCGCGACGGAACCAGCCGATGTACATGAAGACGGTGAGACCGATCGGGAGGATGAGCCCGTTGAATCCGCCGACGAAGACCAGGATCGCTGCCGGGGCGGTGCCGATCGACACGTAGACGATGAACGACACCACGATGAAGGCGACGGTCGCCAACTGCAACGGCCATCCGCCGGCGAGCTTCTTGTTGAACGTGGAGAGGAAGGTCGCCGAGGTGTATGCCGCACCGATGACCGAGCTGATCGCAGCCGCCCAGAAGATCGCTCCGAAGATGCGGATGCCGCCGTCGCCCAGCGCCGCGCCGAAGGCCTGCCCCGCGGGGTTGGCAGCGTTGGTGGTGAGGTCGAGGGTCACGCCGGAGGCCACGACCCCGAGGATCGCGAGGAAGAGCACGTAACGCATCAGGCCGGTGACCAGGATGCCGTTGGCTGCGGCCTTCATCACCGGCCCGGCGTACGCAGGTCCGGTGTGGCCGGAGTCGAGGTAGCGGTGCGCGCCGGAGTACGTGATGTACCCGCCGACGGTGCCGCCGACGATCGTGGTGATCGTGGCGAAGTTCAGCTGGTCCGGCAGGAAGGTCTGCCGAAGCGCATCGCCGACGGGCGGATTGGTGATGAAGGCGACGATCACGGTCATGACGATCATTCCGACGCCGAGGATCAGCACGACGATGTCCATGACCTTGCCGGCGCGCTTCACCAGGAACAGCGCGATCGCGATGCCGCCGGTGATCATGCCGCCGAGCTTCGCGTCGATGCCGAGCAGGGCGTTCAGCCCCAGCCCGCCGCCGGCGATGTTTCCGATGTTGAAGGCGAGGCCTCCGATGACCACGAGCACGGCGATCACATGACCGGAGAACGGGATCGCGGAGTTCGCCAGCTCGCCGGCGCGCTTGCCTGACGAGGTGATCATCCGCCAGATGTTCAGCTGCACCGCGATGTCGACCAGGATCGAGATCAGGATCGCGAACGCGAACGCGGCGCCCATCGTCGCGGTGAACGTGGCGGTCTGGGTGATGAAACCGGGGCCGATGGCGGAGGTCGCCATGAGGAAGATCGCGCCGATGACGGCGCTGCGGCCCACACGCTTCTTCGCGGCGGCCAGTCGCGCATCGTTTTCGGGGGTGGAAGTGGCGGGAGGGGCGGCAGCAGGAGTCTGCTCGGACATGAGGTTCCCATCGTCATTGGCGGGTGCGGGTCGAGTGCGGGTTTCCAAGAGTGTAGAACATTCCCGGCAAGATTGTTCAACAATTTTCACCATAGTGCGGAGGATGCAGCCGGGAACTGCCCTACGCTGATGCCGTGGCACAACAGGCAGTGCTGGCCGACGTCCTTCGCCAGCAGATCATCGACGGCGAGTTCTCACCGGGCGCACGCCTCTCTGAAACGGTTCTCGCCGAGCGCTTCGAGGTCTCCCGGAACACACTCCGCGAGGCTTTCCGCGTCCTCGAGGAGCAGGGGCTGATCGAACACATCCCCCATCGCGGGGTCTCGGTGGCCTCTCCCACGATCGCCGACGTGGTCGACATCTACCGCGCTCGCCGGGTGATCGAATGCACCGCACTGCGGCATTCCGAGCCCGAACATCCTGCCGTCCAGCGCATGCGCGATGCCGTCGAGGCCGCCGAGGCCGGGATCTCCCGCGCCACCCCGCGCGATGAGGCAGCGTGGCGTGAGGTTGGAAGCGCGAACATGGCGTTCCACGTGGCCATCGTCGACCTCGCCGACAGCCCCCGCCTGGCTCGCACCTACCGCGACGTCGCAGCCGAGCTGCGTCTCGCCTTCCTCGAGATCGACGATCCGCGTTCGTTGCACGAGCCCTTCGTACGCAGGAACCGCGCCGTGCTCACGGCCTTTCTCGAACACGGGGCGGATGCGGGTGCTGAGGAATTGGAGCGGTATCTCGTCCAGTCCGAACGCACGGTGCTCGGCGCCTTCGCGCGCATGGGCAAGGGCTGAGCGACACCGAGACTAGTCGGCGACGGCGCCAGCCGCCCGCGGCCGGTGCTCACCGTCGCCTGATCCGGGCGCCAGTGGGAGCGGCTCGGCAGGGGCGGGGAGATCGTAGATCCGGTAGACCCACCGCCGCGCGGCTTCCAGCGGATATGTGGCGCCGTACACCGCGTACTTCACGACGATGCCCTCGAGCGTCGTGCGCAGCATGATCTCTTCGACAGCGGGGTCATCGGCGCCCCGCTCGCGGAACATGTCTCGAACCGCGTCCTCCGCGGCGATGACAGCCGCAGCATGCCGCTCTTCCGCCTCGGCGAACAGCCGGTGCGTCGACGGCTGCTGCTGCATGGCGAGCACGGCGCGCTGCAACGGTAGGGCGAAGGCTGTCGCCATCAACGCCGAATCGATCACGCCGGCCAGTCGCGCATCGGCGTCGCCCTGCGCGCGGGCGAGACCGAAGAGCATGTCGAACCAGCGGTCGATCACGGCAGCGACGAGTTGCTCCTTGCCGCCGAAATAGTAATTGACCAGACCCTGGGCGACGCGCGCGCGACCGGTGATCTCGGCAATGCTCGCTCCGGCGACGCCGCGTTCGCTGAAAAGCTCGACGGCCGCCTGCAGGATGCTCTCGCGCGAGCGTTCGCGGGCGATTCGGTTCTGCTCCTCGGAGCGGGCCATGCGGCATCCTCCTCCCGTGACCACCGGATTTTCCTCACGGGCTCTCTGCCGTATAGATTACTCGTTGAATGCTCATTCAACTTAAGTGATCGAGCATCCTCGTTGCCGCTGCCGTTCGCGCGCAGCCAGCACAGACCACGAGCGCGGGCCCGTTCAGGGGGAGCAGCGGGCCCGCGCCCGTGTGTTGCTCAGCGGCGGATACCCGAGGCCCCGCCCGGCATCGCGGCGCATGAGGAGACGCAGATGGTCGCCATTCGGCGACGGATGCGGCCACGGGCGCCTCCTCCCCACCAGGCGGGGACGCAGATGGTCGCCAAAGGGTCGTGGATGCGGCCACGGACGACCCCTGGCTGGGCGGCCCTGGCCGGGCGAAACCCTGAACCGAGCGACTTAGGCCGAGGCGCGCACCACGAGTTCGGTCGACAGGATCGTCGCGTGCGCGGGCTCGAGGCCCGCGAGCACGTCGAGCAGGACCGAAGCCATCGTCTCGCCCTGCGCGTACATGGGCTGACGGATCGTGGTGAGCGGCGGATCCACCGCGACCGCGACCTGCGAGTCGTCGAAGCCGATGACGGCGACGTCATCCGGAACCCGGACCCCTGCGCCGCGGAGCACCTGCAGCACACCCCTCGCCATCAGGTCGCTGGCCACGAAGATGGCATCGGGCAAGGCTGACCCGGATGCCAGCAGCCGGCGCGCGGCCTCGGCAGCGCCCTCCTCACTGAACCCGCCGTCGATCTCGGCGACCGGCTCGAGACCCGCCCCGGCGAGCGCCTCCCGGAACCCATGAAGACGGTCGACGGCTGCGGGCATCGTCAGTGATCCGGTCACGGTGGCGATCCGACGGTGCCCGCGGTCGATCAGGTACTGGGCTGCGTCGCGGCCGCCCAGCACATTGTCGACGTCGACCATGTAGTCGTTGGGCCGCGCCGTGATCGGCCGGCCGCCGAACACGACCGGCACCGACTCGGCGATGCGGTCCACGAAGGAGTCGCTGGTGTGGTGCGACACGATGATCGCCCCGTCGACGCCCCCGTTGCGCACGAAGCTCGTCGTCTTCTCCCCTGGATCGTCGCTGGCGATCAGGAGGTTCAAGATGTAGTCCGACCGGATCATCCGCGCGCTGATGCCGGCGACGATGGCCGCGAAGAACGGGTCGCCGAAGAAACGCGTGGTGTCTTCGGGAACGATCAGCGCGATGGCGTGCGTCTGCCGACTGGCGAGGGTTCGCGCCGCACGGTTCGGCACGTAGTTCAGACGCTGGATCGCATCCTGCACCGCGGTGAGTGCTTCCGCGCTCACCGCCGTCGAGCCGTTGACGACCCGCGAAACCGTGGAGCGCGACACTCCGGCGGTCGCGGCGACCTCTTCGATCGTCGCCCTCGTCATCGGCATCCTCCTGTGGCGCAACGTTCCGGGCCGGCCCGCCGGGATCGATTCACGGAAGGCTGATCGACCGTGGTCACACGGCGCGCGCTGCGATGATTCGAGCGTACTCCCGGCCGCTGTCCTTGAGGATCCGCTCCTGGGTGTCGTACTCGACGCGGACGATGCCGAAGCGCTTCTCGTAGCCCCACGCCCACTCGTAATTGTCGAGCAGCGACCAGTAGAAGTAGCCGCGCACGTCGATGCCGGCGTCGATCGCATCGACGATCGCCTTGACATGCTCGACGAGGAATGTACGGCGCTCGGCATCCGGAACCGTGTCGCCTTCGCGCACGTCATCGTAGGCGGCGCCGTTCTCGGTGACGTACAGCGGAATGCCGTCGGCGTACTCGTCGGAGACGCGTCGCAGCAGACGGGTCAGCCCTTCCGGCTGCACCTCCCACCCCATGGCGGTGCGCGGCAGCCCGCGCTCGACCCAGTGGATACCGTCGGTCGACGGGAACGGGGAGGCCGTCTTCCGCTCCGTCGGCGCATCGCCGCCTGGCGCCGCCTGCTCCGGAACACTTCCGGCCACCATCTCGCCGTGGTAGTAGTTCACGCCCAGGGCGTCGAGCGGAGTGGAGATCGCATCGAGATCGCCAGGCAGAACCGCCTGTTCCCAACGGGAGACTGCGTCGCTGTCGACCTTGCGGAAGTCGCGGATGACGTCGTCGGGGTAGTTCCCGCGGAAGATCGGGTCGAGGAACCAGCGGTTGAACTGTCCGTCGATGCGACGGGCGGCGTCGATGTCGGCGGGAGCATCCGGGTCAGCGGGATCCGCGACGGTGAGGTTCAGGGTGATGCCGAGTTCGAGCTTCGGGTCGCGCGTACGCAGCTCCTGCACGGTCTTGCCGTGGGCCAGAAGGAGATGATGCGCGGCGAGCATCCCGTCGCCGACGTCCATGCGCCCTGGGGCATGGACGCCCGCGGTGTAGGAGAGGAACGATGAGCACCACGGCTCGTTGAGCGTCGTCCAGTAGTGCACCCGATCGCCCAGGGCGTCGTGCATGGTGTCCGCGTACTCCAGGAAACGGCTCACGGTGTCGCGGTTCGTCCAGCCGCCCTGCAGCTCCAGCGCCTGCGGCATGTCCCAGTGGTAAAGGGTCAGCCACGGCACGATGTCCTTGCCGAGCAACTCGTCGACGAGCCGCTTGTAGAAGTCGACGCCCTTCGCGTTGACGGCTCCGCCGTCAGGACGAACCCGCGACCACGAGGTCGAGAAGCGGTACGTCTGCAGCCCCAGTTCCTTCATCAGCGCGACGTCCTGCGGGTACCGGTGGTAGTGGTCGCAGGCCACGTCGCCGTTGTCGGCGTTGATCACCGCGCCAGGCACACGGGCGAACGCATCCCAGATCGAAGCGGTGCGACCGTCTTCGAAAGCCGCGCCCTCGATCTGGTACGCGGCCGTCGCAGCACCGAAGAGGAAGTTCTCTGGGAAGGGTCGGGTCATGGAGGTCATCCTTTCACTGCGCCCTGCATGATGCCACTGACCAGCTGACGGCCAGCCACGACGAAGAGCAGGAGCAGCGGAATGGTCGACAGCAGCACCCCGGCGAGCACGATCGAGTAGTCGACGAAGTGGTTCGACTGGAGCAGGGAGAGGGCGACGGGGAGCGTCGGGTCCTGGCGATCGAGCACGATGAAGGGCCAGAAGAAGTTGTTCCAGGCCGAGACGAATGTGAAGAGCCCGAGCATCGCTGCTGCGGGCCGCGCCGCCGGTACGCCGATCGTCCAGAAGGTGCGGAACGAGGATGCACCATCCATGCGCGCCGCCTCGATGAGCTCGTCCGGCACCGCCTGCCCCAGGTACTGCGTCATCCAGAAGACGCCGAACGCGCTCGTCAGCGCCGGGATGATGATCGCGCCGGTGCTGCCCGTCCAGCCGAGTTCGCTGAACAGCACGTAGAGCGGCACGACGCCGAGCTGGGTCGGCACCGCCATCGTTCCGACGACGAACGCCAGCAGCCAGCCGCGTCCCTTGAACTTCAGTTTCGCGAACGCCCAGCCCGCGAGCGTGGAGAAGAACACGACGGATGCCGCGATCAGCGCCGACGTGTAGATCGAGTTCCACAGCGCACGCCAGAAGTTCACCGCCGGATCATTCATGACAGCCAGCGCGTTCTGCCAGAAGTTCCCGCCGGGGATCCACGACATGTTCGGATCGCGGAGGGTATAGGCGTCGCCCGAGCCGATGAGGAAGGACCAGTAGAAGGGGAACACACTGCCGAGCAGCACGATGCCGAGCGTCGCGTAGACGATCCACCCAGGACGCGAGCCCCTCACATGGCGGGTCCTCCGACTGCGACCCCCCGCCGAACCGCCCAGGGCCCTCCGACCAGTCCGCGGACTCGTCTCTTCCACGGCGTCCGTCTTGTCGATCACGCTCATGACGGCATCCGTCCCTTTTTCTTGATCGGTGTGCGGACCGAGTTCGCGGCATCGCCACGGACGAGTGCCCGCGTGACGAGAAGGTTGATCATGCCGATCACCAGCACGATGACGAAGAGGATCCACGCGAGCGCCGCGGCGCGGCCGAAGTTCCACTCCCCCCAGCCGATGTTGTAGAGGTACAGCGTGATCGTCAGCCACTGGCTGTTCGCGCCGCCGGTGCCGTACTGGTCGTACATGCGGGGCTCGTCGAAGATCTGCAGGCCGCCGATCGTCGACGTGATGATCACGAAGATGAGCGTCGGCCGCAAACTCGGCAGCGTGATCGCGAAGAACTGGCGCACCTTGCCGGCGCCGTCGACGGTGGCCGCCTCGTAGTAGTCCCGCGGGATGGCCTGCATCGCCGCGAGCAGGATGAGCGTGTTGTACCCGGTCCAGCGGAAGTTCACCATGGTCGCGATCGCGATGTGACTCGCGAAGGCGTTGGAATGCCAGGGGATCGCACCGATGCCGATGTCGGCCAGCAGCGAGTTCACGATGCCGTACTTGTCGCCGAACATGTTGCTGAAGATGAGGGCCACCGCGACGGGCGCCATCACGTACGGCACCAGGACGCCCATCCGCCAGAAGGTCTTCCCCCGGATGTTCTGATCGAGCACGGCGGCGATCGCGACGGCCGCGATCAGCTGGGGGATGCTGGAGAGCAGGAAGATGCTGAATGTATTGCGCAGCGCCACCCAGAACTTCGGCTGGCCGAGGATGTAGGCGTACTGCTCGAAGCCGATGAACTCGCCGTTCCCGCGGACCTGGTCCCAGTCCATGAACGAGATGACGGCGGTATAGGCGATCGGGAACATCCCGACCACGAGGAAGAGCAGGAAGAACGGCGAGATGTAGAGGTACGGCGAAAGCTTCAGATCCCAGCGCGCACGGCGCTGACTGAAGCCGACTCGCCTCGGCGGTGCGGCGGATGCGACGGATGCGACGGTCATGAGGATCCTTGGGTTCGTCGATGGCTCGACCGGTTCCGGTCGTTGAGCGAGGGAGCGCAGCGACCGAGACGAAACGCGGTGATTGCGTAGCCGCGTTTCGTCTCGCTCCGCTCGCTCAACGACCGGAGGGCGCTTGCTACTTGATGGCCTCGACTTCGGAGACCCACTGGTCCCAGCTGGTCGTGGCATCCTGCGTGCCGTCCTCGACGCGGGTGAGCGCCTTCTGCATGGCGTCGTTGATCTGGAAGTAGAACTCGCCCTTGAACGGCGCGACCGTCACGGCCTTCGCGCGCTCGGAGAGGATCTGACCGACCGGCGCCCCGCCGAAGTATTCGTTGGTGCTGTCGAGCAGCGTCGAGTCGGTGAGGGCGTCGTTCTGGCTCGGGAAGGTCCCCGCGTTCGCGAATGCCTTGACCTGCTGCTCGGGTGCGGTCAGCCAGTCTGCGAGCTCCTGGGCAGCGGCCACGTTCTTGCCGGTGGACGGGACGGTCAAGTACGAGCCGCCCCAGTTGCCGCCGCCGTTCGGGAAGACGTCGGCGATGTCCCAGGTGGTGACGTCCTTCGCGTTGCCCTCGATGACACCGAGCATCCAGCCGGGGCAGAGCATGGTCGCGAACGCGCCGTTGGAGACGCCGGCGAACCAGTCGTCGGACCACTGGCCGAGGTGCGCCGACTGGCTCTTGCTGGCCGCGAGCAGCTGGTCGTAGATGTCCTTGACCTCGCCGTTCTCGGTGGCGACGATGTCACCGGACTTCGGGTCCTCGTAGGCGGCCTCGATCTGGTTGATCATGCCCTGGTAGGTGCCGCCGGCCGAATCGAAGAAGGCCTTGCCCGTGGCATCCGTGTACTTCTGGCCGACCTCGAAGTACTTCGCCCAGTCCCCCTCGAGGAGAGCGGCGACTTCCTCGCGGTCGGTCGGCAGCCCGGCTGCGGCGAACAGGTCGGTGCGGTAGCAGACGCCTTCGGGGCCGATGTCGGTGCCGTAGCCGATGAGGTTGCCCTCGGCATCCGTCGCCGCCTCGGTCTTCCAGTCCAGCCAGCGGTCCTTCAGGTCGTCGCCGACCGGAGCGAGCAGGTCGGAGTACTTCATGACCTCGGGGAGCCAGTCGACCTCGATGGCCTCGATGTCGGCGAGACCGGTCTTGCCGAGCTTCTGGAAGTAGTTCTCGCGTGCGTCGTTGCTGGTCGCGGCGCGGTTGTGCACGATCTTCACGTTCGGGTGCTCGTCCATGTACTCCTGGAGGAGCTCGTCGGTGTAGCCGAAGTCGTTGAACGTGGCGACGGTCAGCGTCACCTCGGCGTTCGGGTCGCTGCTGCCGCCCTCCGCGCCGGATGCGCAGCCGGCGAGGGCGAGAGCAGAGATGGAGGCGACGGCGGCCGTCGTGAGGATCCGCCGTTGGGCGCGTGTATTCACAGGTCACTCCTTTGTGTGTGGATGGGATGCAGTGGTGCAGGTCGTGGGCGCTCGGCGTTGATCTTCAATACCGTGGGAGCGCTCCCACGAGGTGTCAGCCACTGTATGGGAGCGCTCCCACGAAAGTCAAGCGATGCCGATCGACGGGGCTCGCAGACCCTCAGCGGGGTAACCTTGCCCGGTGCCTCCCGCCGAACTGTCGCCTTCCCTCGTCCGCGCCGAAACGCTGATCCGCTCTGTGCCGGACTACCCGCAGCCGGGCATCGTGTTCCGCGACATCACGCCGTTGCTGGCGGATGCCGAGGCGCTGCGCGTCACGACCGAGGCCATCATCGAGCCGTTCGCCGGCCAGTTCGATGTAGTCGCCGGCGTCGAGGCGCGCGGGTTCATCCTGGCCGGAGCCGCCGCGATCGCCGCCGGAGTCGGGTTCATCCCGATCCGCAAGGCGGGCAAACTGCCCCGGCCGGCGGCATCCGTCGACTATGCCCTCGAGTACGGCACCGCGACGATCGAGATGCACGATGATCTGCCGGCGGGTTCACGCGTTCTGCTCATCGACGACGTGCTCGCCACCGGCGGCACTCTCGCGGCCGGTCGCCAGATCCTCGAGCGCCTCGGCTGCCAGGTCGCCGGCATCTCGGTGCTCTTCGAGATCCAGGGCCTCGGCGGCCGCGACGTCATCGGCGACGTGCACACGGTCTTCCACTCCTGACCGCCGCGTGGGGGGATGCCGCGGGCCGGTAGACTGAGGCGGCCAGCCTTCCCGCGACTTCTGGAGCCGTTCATGCCCATCATCGTCGTCGACGTCATGCCCAAGCCCGAACTGCTCGACCCGCAGGGGAAGGCCGTCTCCGGAGCGTTCGCACGCCTGGGCGTCGAGGGCTTCACCGATGTCCGCATCGGAAAGCGCTTCGAACTCACCGTCGAGGGCGAGGTCACCGACGAGATTCTCGCCGAGGCCAAGCGCATCGCAGACGAGGTGCTCTCCAACTCCGTGATCGAAGACGTCGTCGGCATCGAGGTCGCCGAGTGACCGTCCGCATCGGTGTCATCACCTTCCCCGGCTCGCTCGACGACCGCGACGCGCAGCGCGCCGTCCGCATCGCGGGGGCCGAGCCCGTCGCGCTCTGGCACGGTTCGCACGACCTCGACGGTGTCGACGCCCTCGTGCTTCCCGGTGGCTTCAGCTACGGCGACTACCTGCGCGCCGGCGCGATCGCCGCTCTCTCGCCGATCATGGCCGAGGTGAAGGACGCCGCAGCCAAGGGCATGCCCGTCCTCGGCATCTGCAACGGCTTCCAGATGCTCGTCGAGGCGCATCTGCTGCCCGGCGGCCTGATCCGCAACGGCCACCAGCACTTCGTGCGCCGCGACCAGCGACTGACGGTCGAGAACTCCGACACCGCGTGGACCAACTCCTTCCGCACCGGCCAGGAGATCGTGATCCCGCTCAAGAACGCCGATGGCGGCTACATCGCCGACGAGCAGACACTCGACCGCATCGAAGGCGAGGGCCTCGTCGCCTTCCGCTACGCGGGCGTGAACCCGAACGGCTCGCTCCGCGACATCGCCGGCCTCACGAACGAGGCCGGGAACGTCGTCGGTCTGATGCCGCATCCGGAGCACGCGACCGAGGCCGGCTTCGGCCCCGACACGGCAGCAGCGATGCGATCCGGCATCGATGGCATCGGCTTCTTCGCGAGCGCGATCGCCGCGGTCGCCCGCGTCGCAGCTTAAGGCGTCGCGGAAGCATCCGTCCGTCGCGGCATCCGTCCGTTCCGGCATCCGTCGTCCGCGGCATCCGTCCGTCCGCGGCATCCGTCCGTCGCGTTCCACATGCAGGACGAACGTACGGATGCAGGACCGATCAACGGCGTTTCATCCTGCATCCGTGATTCGGCCCTGCACGTGGCACAGCAGGCGGGGACGGATGCTCGGTGCTATCCGAGGGCCGGCGGCCACACCCCGATCAGCACGGCCATCACGAGGACCGTGACGAGTTCGTGTGCGATGTTCATCGTGGTCAGCGCCGTCGGGCGCCCTTCGAACGCGTCGTGCGTGATGAAACGCGCCGCGGTGAATCCGGCCCACAGCGTGACCCCGGTGATGAGGGCCGCACCGAAGAACGACCCGTCGTAGAAGTGCCAGGCGATCGCCGTTGCACCGGCGAGCACCCATGCGGTGATGAAGCTCACGATCACGGTCGTGATGATGGCCATCGTCGCGCTGGCAGCCGGCTTGTCCATGTCGACGTTCGCCAGTTTCGACCAGCGCGTGCCGAAGACCTTCGGCGCGTACCAGATCGATCCGACGAGCATGCTCGACGCCGTCGCCAGCAGCACCGCCCAGTAGTTGATCTCAGGAACCATGATGTCTCCTCGCCGTCAGGGCGGATCCGGAAGACCCGTCTTGCGCTGAGCGTAGCCCTGCGCCTGCAAGCGCGGCAGAGGCACGCAGGCGCAAAACCTCACCGAACCGATTCGATCCCGCATCTACCAAGACTGTAAGCGTTTGCACTATTCTGATCGCATGGCACAGCTTGAGCAGATCGCAGCCCCCGGTTCCGAGTGGTGGCGCAGCGCGGTCATCTACCAGATCTACCCCCGCTCCTTCGCGGACGCGTCCGGCGACGGCATCGGCGATCTTCCCGGTATCACCTCGCGCCTCGATGACCTCCAGGAGTTGGGCATCGACGCGATCTGGCTGAGCCCGTTCATGACGAGCCCGCAGAAGGATGCGGGTTACGACGTCGCCGACTACCGCGACGTCGACCCGATCTTCGGCACGCTCGCCGACTTCGACGAGATGCTCGCGCAGGCGCACGCCCGCAGCATCCGCGTCATCGTCGACCTCGTCCCCAACCACTCCTCGGATCAGCACGTCTGGTTCCAGGAGGCCCTGAAGGCCGCCCCCGGCAGCCGCGAGCGCGGGCGCTACGTGTTCCGCGACGGTCGCGGCAAGAACGGCGAGCTTCCTCCGAACAACTGGGAATCCGTGTTCGGCGGCGGGATGTGGGAGCGCGTGATCGAGGCCGACGGCACTCCCGGCCAGTGGTACCTGCACATCTTCGACCCCAGCCAGCCGGATTTCGACTGGACCAACGCCGAGGTCCGCGAGGAGTTCCGCTCGATCCTGCGCTTCTGGCTCGACCGCGGAGTCGACGGCTTCCGCGTCGACGTCGCGCACGGCATGGTCAAGGAGGCGGGTCTTCCCGACTACGCACCGGTCGCGGATGCCGACTCGATGGGTGGCGGCGAGGAGAACGTCCCCTACTGGGGCCAGGACGAGGTGCACGACATCTACCGCGACTGGCACCAGCTGCTCGCGGAGTACGACGGCGATCGCGCCCTGTGCGGCGAGGCCTGGCTGCCGACTCTGAAGAAGACGGCGCTCTGGGTGCGACCGGATGAGATGCACCAGACGTTCAACTTCCCGTATCTGATGACTGCCTGGGACGCTGAGGCTCTCGGCGCGGTGATCCGCGAATCGCTGGACGAGTTCGGCAAGGTCGGCGCGCCCAGCACCTGGGTGCTCTCGAATCACGATGTCGTGCGGCACGCCTCGCGTCTTGCCCTGACGGCAGAGAACCCGCAGGGCGAGGGCATCGGACCGGAGACTCCCGACAAGCCGGACACCGCCATCGGGCTGGCCCGCGCCCGCGCGGCGACCACGCTGATGCTCGCCCTCCCCGGCTCGTCGTACCTGTATCAGGGTGAAGAGCTCGGCCTGCCCGAGGCGATGGAGATCCCCGACGAGTTCCGTCAGGACCCGACCTGGTTCCGCACGAACGGTGAGCGCTACGGCCGCGACGGCTGCCGCGTTCCGCTGCCGTGGGAGGCGGATGCTCCGGCCTTCGGCTTCAACGACACCGGAGACTCCTGGCTCCCGCAGCCGGCCGAGTGGACGCAGTACGCGCGCGACACCGAGAGCGCGGACCCCACCTCGACCCTGTCCCTGTACAAGGAGCTGCTGGCCGAGCGCCGCGCGCGCGGCCTCGGCAGCGGCTCGCTGGTCTGGGAGGACGCCGGAGCGGATGCTGTGGCCTTCCGCCGTGGCGACATCCACGTCGCGGCGAACCTGGGCACCGAACCGCTCGAGCTCGGCGAGGATGTCACGTTCGTGCTGCAGAGCCAGCCGTTCGATGGCACGGCGCTGCCCGTCGACACCGCCGCCTGGTACACCAAGGGCTGAACGCCTGTCATGGCGAGCATCGATGAGGTCGCGCGACTGGCCGGAGTCTCCACGGCGACGGTGTCGCGCGCCCTCAGCGGACGCGGGCACGTCTCCGAATCATCTCGGGAACGAGTGCGCGCGGCGGCTCACCAGCTCGGCTACGTCGTCTCATCACGGGCATCGAGCCTGGCCTCCGGGCGCACGAAGAACATCGGCGTCGTCGTCCCGTTCCTGGATCGATGGTTCTTCAGCGCGGTACTGTCGGGGGTTTCCAGCGCTCTGATGCGTCAGGGCTACGACATCACGCTGTACAACATCACCGCCGACCGCGACGTCCGCAGCGAGGTGTTCGACACCTTCCTGCGGCGTCAGCGGGTGGATGCCGTCATCGCGGTGTCGATCGAGCTCGACGAGAACGAGACACGTCAACTGATCGACCTCGGACTCCCCGTCATCGCGATCGGCGGTCCGAATCCGAACCTCGACACCCTGACGGTCGACGATGTGGCCGTGGCGCAACTCGCCACCGAGCATCTGATCGGGCTCGGCCACCGCGACATCGCGCACATCGGCGCGAACCCGGAGTTCGACCTCGACTTCCACATCCCGACGAACCGGCGCCTCGGATTCGAGAAGGGGTTGGCGGCGGCCGGCATCCCGTTGAATCCGGCCTTCCTGGAGCCGGCCGACTTCACCGTCGGCGGTGGCTATCGAGCGGCCAAGCAACTGCTCGGCCGCCCCGGCCCCCGGCCGACGGCGGTGTTCGCAGCATCCGACGAGATGGCGATCGGCGCGATCCTCGCCGCACGGGACCTGGGCTTCCGGGTGCCGGAGGACCTCTCGATCGTCGGCATCGACGGCCACGAGCTCGGGGAGTTCTTCCAGCTCACGACGGTCGATCAGTTCCCCCTCGGGCAGGGCGAGCGGGCCGCGGACGCCGTCCTCGCCAAGCTCGAGGACGGCACCGCCGCTCCGGCGAGGAAGCACGCCGATCTCCCGTTCGAGCTCATCGTTCGAGGAACCACTTCCCGCGTCTGAGCCCCGAACAAAAGATGGACACCGTCCACGCAACCGGCATACTGGGGCGATGGACGCTATCAACGACCTTGTGACCTCGCTCGGCGGACAGCTGTGGACCTGGATCGTTCTTCCGATCCTCGTCGTGCTCGGGCTGTACTTCACCGTCCGCTCCGGCGTCGTGCAGTTCCGGATGATCCCCGAGATGTTCCGCACGCTCACGAACAAGACTCCGTTGGGCAACGACGGCAAGCCGCAATCGGTGTCGGCATTCCAGGCGTTCACGATCTCCGCGGCATCCCGCGTCGGTGTCGGCAACATCGCCGGCGTCGGTACCGCGATCGCGATCGGCGGCCCCGGGGCCGTGTTCTGGATGTGGACGATGGCCTTCATCGGCGGAGCGTCGAGCTTCATCGAGTCGACGCTCGGACAGACGTTCAAGGTGCGCGACAAGGACGGCTTCCGCGGCGGACCCGCCTATTACATGCAGAACGGCCTGAAGGCGCGGTGGATGGGCATCACGTTCGCCATTGTGCTCATCCTGTGCTTCCCGATGGCGTTCAACTCTTTGCAGGCGAACACGATCAGTGCCACCGTCTCCGGGAGCTTCGGCGGCGAGGTCGGCTGGATTCCGTGGCTGGTCGGCGGTGTCCTCGCTGTTCTCACGTCGCTCGTGATCTTCGGCGGCGTCCGCCGCATCGCCTCGGTCTCACAGGCGGTCGTCCCGCTGATGGCCCTGCTGTACCTGATCCTCGGCCTCGTCATCGTCGGCATCCACATCGAGCGGCTCCCTGAGGTGTTCCTCTCGATCTACACGCAGGCCTGGGGCACACAGGAGGTCGTCGGCGGCACGATCGGGGCGATCATCATGGTCGGCGCGCAGCGCGGCATGTTCTCCAACGAGGCCGGTCTCGGATCGGCGCCGAACGCGGGCGCCACCGCGGCCGTCACCCACCCGGTCAAGCAGGGCCTGGTTCAGACGCTCGGCGTGTACTTCGACACGTTCCTGGTGTGCTCGATCACGGCGTTCATCGTGCTCATCGCGACGCCTGATCTGGCGAATGCCGAGCGCGGCATCGTGCTGACGCAGAACGCCCTGGTGAGTTCGCTCGGATCGTGGTCGAACATCCTGCTGAGCATCATCATCTTCCTGCTCGCCTTCAGCTCGATCCTCGGCAACTACTACTACGGCGAGTCCAACATCGAGTTCATCAACTCCAAGCCCGCGGTGCTCACCGCGTTCCGGGTAGTCGTCGTCGCCGTCGTGTTCCTCGGGTCGATCGCCTCGGCCGACCTCATCTGGAACACGGCCGACGGGATCATGGGGGTCATGGCGATCATCAACCTCATCGCCATCGCTCTACTGTCCGGCATCGCGTTCAAGCTCCTGAAGGATTACTCCGATCAGCGCCGTGCGGGACTCGATCCGGTGTTCACGCGGGCTCGGCTGCCGGAGGTGACCGGCATCGAGTGCTGGGAGGACGAGCTCAGCGTCACCGGGCCGATTCCGGTCTCCGGGAGCGCGCGCCGGCCCTGACACCGGAGCCCCTTCCGCCGGGCTGAACAACTGTTTATACTCCTGAACATGCGTTCAGCACCGGACGATCTAACGACACGCGCGCGTATCCGCGACGCGGCGATCGGATGCTTCGCTCGACGCGGGTTCGGCGGCACGACACTGCGCCAGATCGCGACCGAGGCCGATGTGAGCGCTGCGCTGATCCTGCACCACTTCGGCAGCAAGGACGGCCTGCGTGACGCGTGCGACGCCTTCGTGGTCGGGTCATTCATAGACGACAGGGACGGGATCACCGGGACAGCCGCGGCCGACATGATGCGCGCCGCTCTCGACACCCCGGAGAAGTACACGCCCCTGCTGGAGTACATGGCCCGGATGCTCGTGGACTCCTCTGCGGCATCCGATCGCCTGTTCGACGCGTTTCTCGCGGGGACTCGCGAGATGCTCGAGCGTCAGATCGAGGTGGGGATCATGCGCCCGCAACCTGATCTCGATGCCACGGCCGCGTACATGACGCTCTACGGACTCGGCCCTGTGCTCCTGCAGCGCCACTTGGCGCGGAGCCTCGGCGAGGACAGGCTGACGACGCAGCTGCTCGAACGGTCCACTCTCCCCGTGCTCGAGATCTTCACGCACGGGCTCTATACGGATGACCGGCTGCTCGTGGCCGCCCATGAGGCGCTGAACCGCAAAACCGGCCCCCGCTCGGACAAGGGTGAGAACGACCCGAATCAGGATCCCGATCCGCCTCGGTGAGGCGTGCTCTCCGTGACCCTGATCGTCTCCACCTGAAAGGAGCAGGGACAATGAACCCTGCCATCGACCTCTCCGACCTGCACAAGAAATACGGCCGCCACACGGCGGTCGACGGCCTGAACCTCTCCATCGAGCCAGGATCGGTCTTCGGCTTGATCGGCCCGAACGGCGCCGGCAAGACCACCACCCTGCGGATGATCCTGGACATCATCCGCCCGACCTCCGGCGCCATCCGCGTGCTCGGCGAGGATCCCCGCACCGCCGGCCCGTCGCTCCGCCGTCGCATCGGCTTCATCCCCGGAGAGCTCCGACTGGAGGGCCGGACGACCGGCCGGCGGATGCTGGATTTCTATGCCGAGGTGTCCGGGCCGGTGCGCTCCGGCGCCATCGACCAGCTCTCCTCCAGGCTCGGGCTTGATCTGACGCGCCCCGTCCACACCCTGTCGAAGGGCAACAAGCAGAAGCTCGGGATCGTGCAGGCGTTCATGCACGAGCCTGAGCTGCTGGTGCTCGATGAGCCGACGAGCGGGCTGGACCCGCTGGTGCAGCGGGAGTTCCTCCAACTCGTGCGTGAGGCGCGCGGACGAGGCCAGACGGTGCTGCTGAGCTCGCACGTGCTCAGCGAGATTCAGCAGACGGCTGATGCCGTGGCCGTGCTGAGCGCGGGTCGCATCGTCGCCGAGGGCGACGTCGCATCCCTTCGCCTCGGCGCCATCCGCCGGGTGCGAGCCGGGTTCAGTGAGACCGACCCTGAGGTGCTGCGCGTCGCACTCACGCGCATCCCGCACATCGCCGATCTGGAGATCACGAGCGGGGATGGATCGGTGCGGCTCTCCGCCACCGTCGACGGCGACATCGATCCGTTCATCAAGGCGATCGCCCGTCATCACCTCGTCGACCTCGCGGTCGAGGAACCGGATCTCGAGGAGTCCGTCCTGCGGCTCTACGGCAGTCCGGGCTCGACGACAGAGGGAGGCGACCATGCGTAAGCCGCTGCCTGTCTTCCGGCGGGCGCTGCGCGAATCATGGCGTGGCCTGCTGGGGTGGACCATCGGCATCGCCGGAGTCCTTTTCATGTACCTGCCGCTGTTCCCGAGCATCGGCGGCAACGGGCAGATGCAGCAGATCATCGACAGCATGCCCCCCGAATTGGTGAACGCTCTCGGCTACGACCAGATCGGCACCGGCGCCGGATATGCGCAGGGCACGTTCTACGGGCTCATCGGATTCCTGCTGGTGACGATCGCCGCCGTCAGCTGGGGAGGCGAGGCTATCGGCGGGGCGGAGGAATCCGGCCGCCTGGAGCTGGATCTCACCCACGGCGTCAGCAGGGCGGCGTATGCGCTGCAGGCCGCTGCGGCGATTCTGATCAGAGTGATCTGGCTCGGCCTCTTCGCCGCGATCGTCGTTCTCGCCCTGAACGATTCCGCGTCACTCGGCATCGAGCCGGGGCGCATCGTCGACGCGACCGTCGTGTTCGTCGGTGTCACGATGCTGTCCGGCGCCATCGCCCTGTTCATCGGTGCGTTGACCGGTCGTCGCAGCCGCGGGGTCGCCGCGGGCGCCGGGATCGCCGTGCTCGGATACGCGTTCAACGCGATCGCGAATCAGACCGCGGATGCGGAATGGCTGCGCATCCTCTCGCCGTACTCCTGGGCCTTCCACCAACCGCCGCTCGTCGACGGACTGGATCCCGCCGGATGCGCAGCACTGTGGATCACGACGGCCGTGCTCATCGCGGGCAGCGCCTGGGCCTTGCGGCGGCGCGACGTCGTGGGGTGACCGTTCGCGGCGTCTGAGGCGCCAAAAAGTGGGGCTGCGGACGCCTGAGTACGCAGATTCTTGACGCCTCCGCTGCAGCGCTCGGCCTCACGTTAGAGTCGGTGTCGAGTGCTTTTCTCGGCGCTCGACACCCGATTCTTCTGCGTCGGCCGACCGACGCCTGCGCAGCAGCGCGCACTCCGACGATCGCTCGCCGCGAGCCGCACCCCCAGGAGGGTTCATGACTGCCGTCAGTCCGACGCGCGACGGCGCGTCCCGTTACCGAATCGAGCCGACGGTCATGCAGGCGCTGCGGAGCCCGCGCCTGCTGACCCGTGAGGTGCTGGCCGGCCTGGTCGTCGCGCTCGCGCTCATCCCGGAGGCGATCGCTTTCTCGATCATCGCCGGTGTCGACCCTCGGCTCGGCCTGTTCTCCTCGTTCATCATGGCCGTCGCGATCGCTTTCCTCGGCGGCCGCCCGGCGATGATCACGGCCGCGACCGGAGCGATTGCCCTGGTCATCGCCCCGGTCGTCCGCGAGTACGGCATGGACTACTTCATCGCCACCGTGCTGCTCGGTGGCGTCATCCAGATCGTGCTGGCGCTGCTCGGCGTCGCGAAGCTGATGCGCTTCATTCCCCGCTCGGTAATGGTCGGATTCGTCAACGCGCTGGCGATCCTGATCTTCCTCGCCCAGCTCCCCCAGCTCTTCGATGTGCCGTGGCTCGTCTACCCGCTCGTCGCCGCGGGCCTGCTCATCCTCTTCCTGATGCCACGCATCACGAAAGTGATCCCCGCACCGCTGGTGGCCATCGTCTTCCTCACCGCTGCTGTCGTCGTCTTCGGATGGAACGTGCCGAACGTCGGTGACCAGGGCGAGCTCCCGCAGAGCCTGCCGGAGTTGTTCATCCCGAACGTGCCGCTGAATCTCGAGACGCTCGGCATCATCGCGCCCTACGCCCTGGCGATGGCCGCCGTCGGCCTGCTGGAGTCCCTGATGACCGCCAAGCTCGTCGACGACATCACCGACACGCACTCACGCAAGACCCGCGAGGCCTGGGGCCAGGGCGTGGCGAACATCCTCTCGGGTGCCTTCGGCGGCATGGGCGGCTGCGCGATGATCGGTCAGACGATGATCAACGTCAAGGCATCCGGTGCCAGGACGCGCATCTCGACCTTCCTCGCCGGCGTCTTCCTGCTCGTACTGATCCTCGCTCTCGGCGACGTCGTCGAGATCATCCCGATGGCCGCGCTCGTCGCAGTGATGTTCCTGGTCTCCTTCGCGACGTTCGACTGGCACAGCATCCGCCCCGCGACTTTGAAGCGGATGCCGAAGAGCGAGACCGCCGTCATGCTCATCACCGTGATCGCCACCGTCTGGACCCACAACCTCGCGATCGGAGTGATCCTCGGCGTTCTCGCCGCGATGGTCATGTTCGCCCGGCGCGTCGCCCATTTCGTCACGGTGACGCGCGCAGTCACCGAGTCGACAGCCCACTACGCGGTCGACGGCGAACTGTTCTTCGCCTCCAGCAACGACCTCACCACCCAGTTCGAGTACACCGACGACCCCGAGCGCATCATCATCGACATGAGCGGCTCCCACATCTGGGATGCGTCGACCGTCGCCGCACTCGACGCCGTCGTCACCAAGTACGAGCAGCGGGGCAAGACGGTCGAGATCCGTGGCCTCAACGACACCGCGGCGGCCCTCCACCGGCGCCTGACAGGCAACCTCGGCGGAGGTCACTGAGAACGCAGCGAGCATCGTGTGACGCGGCGGCCGATTTCGTGGAGTAGTGTCCTTGCTCGTGGCTTCACACACTTCCGTCCGCCGCCGGCTCGCGAAGAGCCGCCCCCTGGCGCCCGCTCAGACGATCGCCGTCGGGTTCGGGGTGGCGATCCTCGTGGGGGCGGTCATCCTGATGCTGCCTGCCTCCTCGGCCGCGGGCACCTGGACGGGACCGATCGAAGCCCTGTTCACGTCGACATCGGCGGTGTGCGTCACCGGACTGATCGTGGTCGACACAGCTGTGCACTGGAGCCCGTTCGGGAAGATCGTGATCCTGGCGCTGATCCAACTCGGCGGTCTCGGCATCATGCTCTTCGCCGCGTTGGTGGGCTTGGCGTTGGCCCGCCGGTTCACGGTGCGCTCGCGCTTGATCACCAGTACCGAGACCAAGACCGCTGGCGCCGGAGACCTGAAGAGGATCGCCACCGGCATCCTCGTCACGACTGTTGCGATCGAGGTGATGGTGGCTCTGGTGCTCTTCGTCCGATTCACCACGGGATACGGATACGACGTCGGCCGTGCAACCTGGCATGCTGTCTTCCACTCCGTGTCCTCGTTCAACAACGCCGGCTTCGCGCTCTACACCGACAGCCTGATGGGATTCGTCTCGGACCCCTGGATCTGCCTGCCGATCTGCATCGCGATCATCCTGGGAGGTCTCGGTTTCCCCGTGCTTCGCCAGCTGCGCCGAGAGTTCCGACGCCCGCTGCACTGGACGATGAACACGCGGATCGTCCTCGCCACGACGGGTGCCCTCCTAGCACTCAGCACCGCCTATGTGCTGCTCATGGAGTGGAACAACCCGGGCACGCTGGGCACGCTCACACCGGGTTCTCGAGTGCTCGCCGGCTTCTTCCACGCCGTGCAGGCGCGGACGGCCGGCTTCAACTCGGTCGACGTCGCGCAGATGCACGACGAGACATGGCTGGGCACGGACGTCTTGATGTTCATCGGCGGCGGTCCCGCCGGTACCGCCGGTGGCATCAAGGTGACGACATTCGCGGTGCTGTTCTTCATCATGTGGACAGAGTTGCGCGGAGGCACCGCCGTGAACGTCTTCGGCAAGCGGCTCTCTCGCGCCGTGCACCGAGAGGCCATCACCGTCGTCATCGTCGCACTGGGAGCGATCATGGCAGCGGTGATCGCCATCCTCGCGATGACCGACCTCGACCTCGATCAGGTGCTGTTCGAAGTCGTCTCTGCCTTCGGCACGGTCGGCATGTCCACCGGAATCACCGCACAGCTGCCGCAGGCCGCGCAGATCATCCTCATCCTGCTCATGTTCCTCGGCCGACTCGGCCCGCTCACCCTCGGGTCGGCGCTCGCTCTCCGGGAGCGCAGGACTGCCTACGAACTCCCCAAGGAGCGGCCCGCGATCGGCTGAACGCCCCGACGCCGAGCATTTCTCACCCCTCGAAAGGACTCACGTGCCCAAGTTTCTCTCGTTCGGCCAGGACGCCCGGCGGATCGCCGAGGCCGACTCGGTCGCCGTCATCGGCCTCGGCCGGTTCGGCACCTCGCTCGCGCTCGAGCTGATGGCATCCGGCACCGAGGTGCTCGGAATCGACGCCGACGAAGACATCGTCCAGGCGTTGAATGGCGAACTCACCCAGGTCGTCCGCGCCGATTCGACGCGTCTCGACGTTCTGGAACAGCTCGCGATCGGCGAGTTCGACCGGGTCGTGGTGTCCATCGGCTCCGACATCACCGCATCGATCCTCACGGCTTCACTTCTGCTGCAGCTCAAGGTGCCTGTGATCTGGGCGAAGGCCGTTGACGAACGCCACGGCGCGGTGCTCGAGCAGCTCGGCGTGCACAAGGTCGTGTATCCGGAGAAGGACATGGGCCGCCGGGTGGCGCACCTCGTGCGCGGCGCAGCGGCCGACTACCTCGAGATCGACAAGGGCTACGCGATCGTGAAGACGGTCGCACCCCAGCATCTGCACGGCATCACTCTCACCGAAGGACAGGTGCGCGGCACCCATGGCGTCACGATCGCCGCGTACCGTTCATCGACCCACGGAGAGTGGCGAAACGCTCAGGCCGACACCATCCTCCGCGACGGCGACACGGTGCTCGTGGTGGGACCGACGATCGACGTCGAGAAGTTCGCGCAGCTGCGCTGAGGTCAGACGGAGCGGAGCGCGTCGGCGGCGGCATCCAGCGCGCCCTCGGTGAGCGCGAAATACGCCCACTTGCCGCGCTGCTCGCGCGTGACGAAGCCGGCGTCGGCGAGCAGTTTCATGTGGTGGGAGACGGTGCCCTGCGACAGGCCGACCGGATCGATGAGGTCGCAGATGCAGGCCTCGCCGCCATCGGCCGCGGCGATGAGCGAGAGCAACCGGATGCGCGTCGGATCGCCCAGCGCCTTGAAGACGTGCGCGATGCGCTCGGCGTCTTCCGCAGTGAGCGAAGACGTGATCGGCGGCACGCAGCACGACGGCGCTTCGATGGTCATTGGCAGGCTCACCCCTCCAGTCTGCCACGTATTGACATTCTTCGATAGATGCGTAACAGTCGTCATATTGAAGAATCTCGATTTGAGGAGATGTGATGTCTGAGCTTCCTGTCGTCGTCATCGGAGCAGGCCCGCAGGGCCTCGCCGCCGCAGCGCACCTCGTCGAACGCGGCCTCGACGTCGTCGTCGTCGAACGCGGGGATGGGCCTGCGGCCGCGGTTTCGGACTGGGGACATGTGCGCCTCTTCTCCGCGTGGGCCGAACTCACCGACACGGCGGGAAGGCGGCTTCTCGAACCGACCGGATGGAGCGCGCCTGCGTCAGGCTTCCCGACCGGCGCTGAGTGGGTGAGCGGATACCTCGCTCCCCTCGCGGATGCCCTCGGCGAGCGCATCCGGTATGCGACCACGGTGACCGGCGTGTCCCGCCAGGGCCGAGACAAGGTCGTCGACGCCGGTCGCAAGAGCCAGCCCTTCGCGGTGCACACCGTCGATGCGAACGGCAACGACGCCCGGCTCCTCGCCCGAGCGGTCATCGACGCGAGCGGCACCTGGTCACTCCCCAATCCCGCCGGCGCCGACGGCTTCCCGGCACTCGGCGAGGCCGGCGCCGCTGAACGGATCTCCTATCGCATCCCGAATGATGTCGCCGCTCTCGCTGGCCAGCACATCGTCGTCGTGGGCGCCGGGCACTCCGCCACGCACGCCGTCCTGCGGCTGAGCGAGCTCGCACGCCGCTCGCCGGGAACGCGTGTGACCTGGCTGCTGCGCCGAGGCAGCGCGACGAATGTCTTCGGCGGAGGTGCGGGAGACGATCTTCCGGAACGCGCAGCACTGGGGTCGCGCGCGCGCAAAGTGATCGAATCCGGTGTCGTCGACCTGGTGACCGGATTCCGCGTCGCCGAGCTCCAGACGGATGCCGATGCCCTCACGGTCATCGCCGAGGACGGCAGGGAGATCACCGACGTCGCGCATGTCTACGCCCTCACCGGATTCCGGCCGGACACCGGCATCCTGCGCGAACTGCGCATCGATCTGGATCCGGTGCTCGACGCCGTCGCCGGAATCGCAGCCGACATCGACCCCAACATCCACTCCTGCGGCTCGGTGTCGGCGACGGGCGCACGCCAGCTCGCTCAACCCGAACCCGGCCTCTTCATCGTCGGCGTGAAGTCCTACGGGCGCGCGCCGACCTTCCTCGCCCTGACCGGGTACGAGCAGGTGCGCAGTGTGGTCGCCCATCTCGCCGGCGATCATGAGGCGGCGGCGCGCAACGAGCTCGCCCTTCCGGAGACCGGGGTCTGCGGCGGCTCCGGCGACTTCGATGAGGCGGCGGCGGGCGGATGCTGCGCCGCTCCGGCGGTGCTGCAGATCGGCCGGCCGGTGGGAGCATCCGTCTGACGTGATTCGCGGAGCCGGGGCGGCGCGTGTCGGCGGCCCGGTTCCGGTACTCAGGTGTGGGCGTCCTCGAGCTCTTCGAGCACCTCGAACGGTGATTCGACGTCGCCGCGCCACGCCTCGATGCCCTCCCGGATCGCGAGGGCCGCCACGATGAGAGCGGCGGCCGAATCCGCCCACCACCAGCCGAGCAGGCTGTTCAGGAGGAGACCGAGGAAGACGGCGCCGGAGAGATAGACGCACAGGATGAGTTGCTTCGCATCTGCGACAACGCTCTTCGAGTCCAGCTCGCGACCGGTACGCACCTCGAGCCATGCCAGCAGCGGCATGACGATGAGGCTGAGCGCCGTGATCCCCAATCCGAGCGGAGTATGCGTTGGACCTTCCTGTCCGAACAGGGCCAGTACCGCGTCGATCGTGACGTAGGCGGCGAGGAGGAAGAAGGCGAGGCCGACGACGCGGACGGTGCGCTTCTCCCAGCGCTCGGGGTTCTTCCGGGTGAACTGCCACGCGATCGCGGCAGCCGAGAGCACCTCTACTGCCGAATCAAGGCCGAACCCGATCAGTGCCGCCGACGAGGCGACGACTCCGGCCCACACCGCGATGAGGCCCTCGATCACGTTGTAGGTGATCGTGAAGGCGACGATGAACCGGACCCGTCGGTGCAGCCGGACGCGCCTTTCCACGGTGAGCTCGGTCACGCGCCGGCATCCGTTCCGCAGCATCCGGGCACCGCGCAGGCGGCATCCATGCAGGGGGCGTTCTCATCGACCGCGAGGGTCACGTCCACGAGTGCCGTCAGCGCTGCAGCAAGATGCGGGTCGGCGATCTCGTATCGCGTCTGGCGGCCCTCCGGCTCGGCGACCACGATGCCGCAGTCGCGGAGGCACGTCAGGTGGTTCGAGACGTTCGAGCGGGTGAGATCGAGAGTGCGCGACAGCACCGCAGGGTAGCTGGGCCCGGCAATGAGCGTCATCAGGATGCGGGATCTCGTCGGATCGGCCATCGCACGGCCGAGCCGGTTCATCACGTCGAGCCGTGAGGCAATAGTCAGCATGCAATGACTATACAGTCACCACTGACTAATTGAATTGCATCGGAATCCTCTTAGGTCAAGTGCGTCTCTGCCGCCAGGAGCCGTCTTACGCCACGAAGAGCAGGACGAACGACAGCACCAGTCCCGCTCCCCCGGCGCTGGCAAGGGCGATCGCAACGACCTGGATCGCGTGGAGGGCAGGTCGCCGGGGTTCGAAACTCATCACGCGCGGGTGCTTCTCGCTGATGAAGGCCGGGGCTTCTTCGCGCCCGCGCCAGTGCTCGGCTTCGGATGCGCGGAGGGGACGTTCCCAGAAGTCACCGGCGGTGTACCAGCGCGCGCGCGCTCGCTCGGCTTCCTCCAGGATGACGACCTCGATGGGATGCCACCGGCCGTCGTGAGCCCTGCCGATGGCGACAACCAGGAGCAGCGGGATCCCGATGCCGAGCCCGATCCACGCGATGATGTCGGCGATACTGCCGAGAACGTCCAGCGCGTCCATGGTCTTCCTGTCTGATGAGAGCATTCCAACCACCGCGGCTGTCGCTCATATAGAGAGGAGAGTATCGGCCTCCCGTGCGAGGCGAGCGCGGGAGCAGGACGAAACCCGGCTTCGAGCCGCCAGATGACCAGCAAGTGAACTCTTCCAGGGCAGCTTGCGGCTTGAATTGATATCCGTCAATATAGATACATATCGATTCACGCTGCTCATCTTCTGGCGCTCACCACCGCCCCGTTCACTGGTGAAAGGACCCCGTCATGAACGCGACATCCATGGCTGCAGACTTCTGCAGTCCCGTCGCCACCCATGCGATCGGGCAGGATGCCGCAGCATCCGTCGCCACGACGCTCAAGGCGCTCGCCGATCCGTTGCGACTGCGGATGCTGTCGGCCATCGCCTCCGACCCGCGGGGCGAGTCCTGCGTCTGCGACCTGGCAGAGCTCGCAGAGGTCGCCCAGCCGACCGTCTCGCATCACCTCAAGGTCCTCAAGGACGTCGGCGTCCTGACTTCCGAGCGGCGCGGCACCTGGGTCTGGTACCGCATCAATCCGGACCGCCGCCGTGCCGTCACCGCGCTCCTGGACTCGTTCGCGCCCGCCACGGTCGCCGCTCCATGGCGCAACGACTCAGTGGACGATGGGCTGCGGCCGGACTTCGACGCGCGCGTCACACGCCTCGCCGGCGAGCTCGCCGCTGAGGTGCCGCAACTCGACGCGGGGGTCGTGTTCGCGATCGTGCGCGAGTCGTACACCGGCCTCGCCCGCACGGCGCGGGTCAGCTCGGCGCTGATCCCCCTCACCGAGCGCTTCGCCCGTCAGCGCCTGAGCGACCTCACCCGCGACCGCGACGCGGGCGTGCCTCAGGTACTGTTCGTCTGCGTCGCCAACGCCGGCCGGTCGCAGCTCGCCGCGGCCCTTGTGAATCAGATCGCCGGCGGCAAGGTCGTCGCCCGCTCGGCCGGGTCCAGCCCGGCCGACGTCATCCACCCGCACGTGCGGTCGCTCCTTGCGGAGATCGAGGGGGACGCGGCATCCGAGCGCTTCCCGAAGCCGCTCACCGACGACGCCGTCCGCGCAGCCGACGTCGTCGTCACGATGGGATGCGGCGACGTCTGCCCCATCATCCCCGGCGTCCGCTACGAGGACTGGGCCGTGGGTGACCCGGCCCTCGCCTCTGTGGAGGGCGTCGAAGCCATCCGTGACGACATCGCCGCCCGCGTCCGCATCCTCGTCGACGACGTTCTCAACTGACCACTCACTCGGGAGACACCATGACTGACACCACCACCAAGCCCTCTGTTCTCTTCGTCTGCGTGCACAACGCCGGCCGCTCGCAGATGGCCGCAGGATTCCTCCGCGACATCGCCGGCGACCGCGTCGAGGTGCGCTCTGCCGGTTCCATGCCAGCCGACCAGATCAACCCGATCGCCGTCGAGGCGATGGCCGAGCTCGGAATCGACATCACCGCCGAAGCTCCGAAGGTGCTGACGACCGAGGCCGTGCAGGCATCCGACGTCGTCATCACGATGGGCTGCGGCGATGCCTGCCCGTTCTTCCCCGGCAAGCGCTACGAAGACTGGAAGCTCGATGATCCGGCAGGCCAGGGCATCGACTCCGTGCGTCCGATCCGCGACGAGATCCGCGACCGCATCGAGGCGCTCGTGGGCGAACTGCTGGGCTGAGGGCGAGCGGACCCGGTGCCACGAGGACGTCGGGGATCCGTCGGCGCGCCCGGCAACCGTCTGGCGCGCCGCCGGTCAGCGAAGGTCGGCACCGGGTACGAAGAAGCAACCGGTGGCGTCCGTCGTGGTGTGACGGATCAGGTCGTCGAGCTCGTCGAGCCTGCGCTGCGTGGCGATGAAGGTCTGCGGGTCGTTCATGAACGCGACGAACAGGACGCCGGCCGCGCCGTCGACGTCGAAGCTGTAGCTGCGTCGCAGCATCAGCGGGCGACCGATGTTCGCGGGGTGCGCACGACGCGCATGTGATGCATTCGGGGTGAGCGTCTGCCCGTCGACGGTCTTCGCGAACAGGTCGACCTCAGCCATGGTGTCGCCGCCAGACAGCGGAGCACCGGTGTCGCGTCGACGACCGATCGCCCGCTCCTGCTCGTCGACGGAGGCACTGAGAAATGCGCCGCCGACAGTCATCCGACGCAGCACGACGAACGTGTCGTCAGAGCCATGGATCCACACACCCGAGGCCTGCTCGTCCGCGCTCCGTGGATTGATGATGCCGTCGACGAACCCGATTCCGGTGCGCATCGTGCCCTCCGGCGTCGGCGCGTCGCGGTACCCGGTTCTCGACCACACGACGTCAACGGCACCGAGCACATCGAGAAGTGTCGCGTGAACCTCTGCCACCGCGAACGACGTCTCGGCGCAGATCTGCAGCATGATGTCGCCGTCGGCGAGCAGGTCAGCGCGGTCGCCGGCGAACGCGGGCAGGTCGGCCGCCAGCGCCGCACGGTCCGGCCACAGCTCGCGGGCGATCGGCGCGGAGAAGCCGATCGTGACCGTGACGTCACCGGCGTCTGTCGGCACATCACGGGGCACGTCCGCGAGCTGTCTCGCGCTGTCCAGGATGTCTGCGGCGCCCCGGCCAGGGAGGCGAAGCACGCTGACCAGCACGTGGCGCTGTGGGACGGCCGGGTATGTGATGCCGGCGATCCCGGAAACCGGCGTCGCCGAGGAACCGCCCGACGGCAACGGGGTCGGCCGGCCAGGCGGCAGCACTGACGACGGTGGGTCTCCGCCGGCAGCGACACCGTGCAACAGCCACCCCGCAGCACCGGCGACCGCCGCGGCACCGGCGACGGTGAACAGATCCCTGCGGCTGTGTGCTGTGGACCGCCGCCGAGCCTCGTGCTCAGGCTCGTGCTCAGTCATCCGTGCCGACCAGCTCGCTGAGCTCGCTCGGTACCGGCTCGGGCGTGGCTTCGCGATCGACGGTGAAGACCAGTGCGTCGCCGCCGTCATCGAATCTGGCGAGCAGGCCGCCATCGAGCCACAGTCGAGTGGTGCCGCCGGCACCATCCGGCGAAGGCAGCCGATAGACGTCGAGTCCGTCCTCGCTGCCGAGGTAGCGCGCGTCGGACTGCCGCAGCAGCTGCGCGTTCTCCGGGCGGTCGGTGGCGAGGGAGAACACCACGAGCAGCAGACCGAGATCGCCCTCGCTCCACGACACGCTCTGCCAGCGGCCGGCGGACTCCAGCGCGTACCCGTCCTCGTGCAGCAGCACACGCTGTTCGACGGCGAGCTCGGCGGGGCCACGCCGAATGGTGCCCCACGCCAGATGGTCGCCGGTGTCGACGGTGAGCGCTGCCGTGACGTGATCTGTCGCCGCGGGATCGCCGATCGTCGCATCGACGACGAGCTCACCGGCCGTCGAGAGCTGGAAGCGTGTCTGGGCGAGCTGCTCCGACTGCTCGACGGTGAGCGGCTCACCGGTGTCGGACAGCCCGCCGCAGCCGCCGAGCAGCAGCGTCCCGGCGATGAGCGCGGCGACGATGCCAGCCCGTCTCACGACGCGTCCTCGAGCAGAGCGGCGTCGGGGACGGGGATGGCATCGGTGTCGGGGAGGTTGACGGTTGTCGGCAGTCTGCGCGGCGTCTCGTCCACATCGTCGAGGCCGGGGCGTGTCGGAGGCAGATCGACCGCTGCGAAACTGACGCCGGCAGGAGCCGCGGGCTGCGTGTAGCCGCCAGGCGCGACATCCGGCTCGGCACAGCCACCGGCGAGCAGCGTGGAGGGGTCTGCAGTGGCCCCGGCGCTGAGCGCGAAGCAATTGTCGGCGCCGAGTGCATGCGCGGTCGCGGTGTATGCGACGTCCAGGCCGTTGCCCGCCCACGCGTTGTCAGCGATGCGGTTGTCCGTCGGCGCGAAGTCCTCCGACGACGTCAACCAGACGCCGACGTTCGCGTTACCGGTGATCAGATTCGCACGCACCTCCGCAGCCACGGTGCCACCGAGGCCGATGCCGGTTCCGAATGCGCCGCTCGCCTGCGTCGGCGTCCGCTCCTCGACGTTGTCGGCGATCACATTGCCGACAATGCGGACGCCCTCGGTCGGCCCGTGTGCTTCGAGGTAGTTGGACAGCACGCTGATACCGATGCGATTCTCGACGATGCGATTGCCGGTGATCACGACGTTCGACGCATTGGCGAGCTCGAGCCCGACCGCATTCCACTGCATCACGTTGTCGGCGACGAGTGCGGTGCAGTCTGCACACTGACCGATGTAGATGCCGGAGTCCGAGCCGCCGCTGGCCAGGTTGTCACGGATGACACCGTCGGTTCTGTTGAACGCGTAGATGCCGTACAGACCATTGTTCTGTGCAGTGACGAACTGTACGAGGTAGCCGGGCACGGGATCCGGCGCGGCCTCCGGGACGTAGCCGTCCGGACCGCGCGCGATACCCGCGCCGTTCTCGTCGGTGACGCCGGTGATGAGCACGCCGTTCTGCAGGTAGTTCCGCACGGTGAGGTTCTCGACCGTCACGCGCTCACCGGTGCCGACCACGCCGTGGCTGAGCGTGAGCTCGCCGTCCAGCACGACCTCGTTGCGGTCCTCGCCGCGCACCGTGACGTCATCGGCGGTCACTGCGAGTGTCCCGTGATAAGTGCCGGGCGCGATGAGGATGATGCCACCGTCAGCGACGAGCCCGCCCGCCTCGTCCAGCGTCGCGTCAGCCGGCACATGGACGACCTCCAGCGCGGACGGCGCAGCCTCCGGGCTACTGCACGCGACGAGTGCCGAAACGACACCCGATACGGCGAGCACACCGACGAGCACACGCAGGGCACCCGCATAGGGCTTCACGGAAGAACGCATGGGCACGGAACTCCTTCAGATCGACACCGAGTCTTGCAGACGAAACCGGGCCCGCCGCTGTTCGCGACGGGCCCGGTTTGATGGGTGTTACTGCTGAGCGGCTCGGCGGCGTGCGATGAAGATCACAGCACCACCGATCATCAGCGCGAGCGCCAGCCCGCCGATCGGCAGGAGGTTGGCTCCACCGGTCGCCGGGAGCCCGCCCCCGGCCGGCGTGGGTGTCGGCTCGACCGGCGAGAGAACGTAGCCCACGTCGTAGGTCGGTTCGTCTGCCTCGCCGGGCGCTCCGGAGTTGTTGCCCTCGGCCGGGGTGGTGACCGGCACGCGTCCGGTCGCCGGGTCGGCGTTCGAGTCAGCAGCACGGTCGCTGCCCTGACCCGGCTGGGTCAGTGTGAACCACTCACCGTCGAGTTCGACCGAGGTCGGGAACTCGAGGAAGTAGTCCGTGCTCGGCTGCAGATCGGTGAACGCGTAGTAGCCGTTCTCATCCGTCGTCGTCTCGGCGACGAGCTCACCGTCCTCGTCGAACAGCTTGACGGTCACGCCAGGAAGCGGGCGCTCACCGGCGTCCTGGATCCCATCGCGGTCGTCATCGAGCCAGACATAGTCGCCGATGGATACGAGGTCCGGCACGAAACCGAAGTCGAGCGTGGCATCGCGTGCACCATCGACGGTCAGGTCGCCCGAGGCCGCGCTTCCGGTCGACGAGTCCGTCTCGCCTTCGCCGACGCCCGGCGTGGTGGGCTTGTAGCCCGCCGGAGGCGTCACGGTGACGGTGTACGACTGACCGGGCTCAAGCGCGGGCAGATCGTCGAACGAGTACTTCCCGTCCGAATCGGTCTTCGTTGCAGGGACCGGATCGCCGAACACATTGGTCACCGGCTCGCCGTCAGGACCGGTCAGCGTCAGCACCGCATCCGGGATACCGGGCTCACCCGCATCCTGCACGCCATCGCCGTCCGTGTCGATCCACACGAAGTCACCGACCGACACGCTCGGAATCACGTACCCCGCATCGATCGTCGGGTCATCAGCCTGACCGGGCTCACCCGAGTTGTCACCCGATGCCGGAGCGGTGAACGAGTATCGTCCATCCGCACCGGGGTTCGAGTCAGCGCCACGATCCGACCCTGCGCCCGGCTGCGTCAGCGGGAGCTGTTCGCCGTCGACGGTCACCGTGGTCGGGAACTGGATCGTGTACTCACCCGACGGAGTCAGGTCCGTGAACACGTAGTATCCGTCCGAGTCGGTCGTGGTGCGAGCAACCTCGACACCCTCACCGTCGTACAGGATCACCTCGACACCCGGCAGCGGACGCTCGCCCGCCTCCTGGATGCCATCGCGGTCCGTGTCAAGCCACACATAGTCACCGACGGAGACCAGTACCGGCAGGACGTACCCGGCGTCGATGGTCGGGTCATCAGCCAGACCTGGCTCAGCCGAGTTCTCACCGTCGACGGGTGTCGTGAACGTCACGCGACCCGTCTCGGGGTCGGCGTCCGAGTCCGCCGCGTCGTCATCACCGGCGTTCGGCCGCGTCAGTGCCACAGTCTCACCATCGATGGTCGCCGTCATCGGGAACTGGATCGAGTACTCCGAGCTCGCGACGAGATCGGTGAACACGTAGTACCCGTCCGCATCCGTCGTCGTCCGCGCGACCTCGACACCGTTGCGGTCGTGGAGGATCACCTCGACACCCGCAACCGGCGTCTCATCGGCGTCCTGGATGCCGTCACGGTCCTCGTCGAACCAGACATAGTCACCGACCGACACCAGCGTCGGCACGAACCCGAAGTCGATGGAGTGATCGTTGACACCAGCCGCCGGGGTGGTCACCGACGCGAACACGATGTCCGCATCAGACACCTCACCGTTGCTGTCGATTCCCCGGTTCGGACCCGCGCCGAACTCGGTCGGCGAGTACCCCGCGAGCGGTCCACCAGCCTCGAAGTCACTCGCACGGTCCAGACGGACCTCGTACTCTGTGTCCGGAAGCAGACCGTCAGCGGTATCGAACCAGTACTCACCGTTGGC
This sequence comes from Microbacterium sp. LWH12-1.2, assembly GCF_040675825.1. Taxonomy (NCBI): domain Bacteria; kingdom Bacillati; phylum Actinomycetota; class Actinomycetes; order Micrococcales; family Microbacteriaceae; genus Microbacterium; species Microbacterium sp. LWH12-1.2. The sequence goes on along the minus strand of NZ_JBEGIJ010000001.1, from coordinate 3,354,818 downwards.
ATCGGTCTCCGTCGTCGCAACCACGTTGCCATCAACGTCATACAGGCTCACCTGAATACCGGCGATACCGCCCTCAGTCGGACCCTGGACACCATCCTGATCAGTGTCAGACCAGATCCGGTTGCCGATCTGCTGCGTCTGCTCGAGCACCAGCGCCTCGAGGTCAGCGAGACCCATGCCCTTGAAGAACGCGGTGGTCACCAGTGCATTGCCGCGGTTCTGGCCGGTATTCACGTCGTAGGCGCGCAGCCCGTTGGAGTTGATAGCGCCGGTCGCGTCCATGGTGTTGCTGACGATCGTCCCGCTGCCGGGAACCGTCGCCACACCCGAGAACGCTGCCTGGGCGTGGAACGCGCCGGTGTCGCTGAAGTCGTGTGCGGGGTTGGCGAAGTCGAGGGCGGTGACATCCTCGGCGAACGCGACGAGGTCACCCGTCGCGACGACGTTCCCGTAGGACGGGGTGTCGCCCTCCTTCTGGCCCACGTACATGCCGAGTCCGTACTGGTCGCCGCTGCGGTCGCGGAAGCTCAGCACCATCTCGCCGTTCTCAACGAACTCGACGTCACCGAGCATCGGCTGCGGCACGACGAACTGCGGCCACCAACCGACCGCCGGAGCGTTCAGTCCACCGTTGATGCACAGCTGCGGAACGTCATCCGTCCAGACACGCCAGTCCACCGGGTCGCAGCTGGAGTGCAACGAGCCGCCGAACGGGCCGTTCTGGCCGGCGCGGGGCACGGTCTCCGAGACCTGGCCCTGCACCACGCTGATCGGCGTGGCACCGACCGTGCCGTCCTCCGCGCGCTCGTACTCGAGGACGTAGCTCTCCATGTCACTGCCGCAGACCGCCCCGACGAACAGGTTCCCCTCACGCTGTCCGAGGCCCATAGGCGCCCAGTCGCTCTCGCAGGTGTCCGGTGCCGCGATCTGCAGCGTCTGCAGCGGCGCCGGGTTGAGGGCCTCCTGCACCGGGTAGACCACCAGCTCCTCGGTGTTCAGGTTGATCGTGGTGAGGAAGCGGTTGTCCGGGGTGACGTCGACATCACCCAGCGCCTCACGGCCGACGGCCGTACGGAAGTCGAAGTCGTGGTGCACGAAGCCGTCTGCAGGGTTCATCGGCCCGAGGTCGTGCTCGGTGCCTCCCGCGTCAGCGACCGTGGTGTAGATCTCCCAGTCACCGGTGACGGTGTTCACACGGTAAATGGCGCCGGACCCGCCGGGGCCGTACAGCGATCCACGCTTGGCGTATGCGCCCGCGTAGAGGTCGAGGTTCTCGCTGTCGATGCCGATGCCGTAGACGGCGCCGATGGTGTTCGTCGATGTGATCTGCGACGCACTCCCATTCAGCTTGTAGTCGATCCCGTAGACCTCGACGCCGTTGTTCTGCTCGGGCCAGATGTCGTTGGGGAGGACAGCCGAGTACAGACGTGCACCGTCGACACCGAGCGTGGTGTAGTCCACGTATCCGACCGAGAAGGCGGTATCCGCGCCGTTGCGCACGTCGACGAAGGACACGGCGGGTGCGAACTCCGCACCGGAGTGGCCATCGGCGATCTGCGCCTCGCTGTAGATCGAGGCGTTCGGGTTGACCACTTCGATGCGATACCGACCACCGACCAGAGTGTTCTCGGCTGCAGCGAGTGTGGCGACGCCGTCGCCATCCGTCTCAACGGTGATGAACTCGCCGTCGATGTCGTGGATACGGACTTGCACGCCCGACAGCGCGACGTCCAGCCCGTCATGCGTCCGATTGACGTTGGCGTCCTGCACCACGGTCACGGAGATGGTCCCGTCACCCGTCGCTGCGACGGCTGAACTCGCACCTCCCACAGAGAGGAGCGTCACCGCCAACGCGCCGACTGCACCTCCAGCAACAAATCTCTTCACAGAACACTCCCATTCGAGGCGGCACGTCGACGCGCCGGAAATCGCGCTCGTGGGGGCACCGCAGATCGTGAAGCCGAGCAGGTGCACTCGGCGACCTCAAAGATAGCCGGATCCAGCAAATGGAAAGCGATACTTCATGAAGTCACGCGAGCGTCAGGTGTCGGTTTTTGCCCAGGTCACATGCGAAAATCCAAACACCGACGGTGTCGTCTCGAGCTCGCACTCCCCGGAAACGTGACCCCCGATGGGGGTCACGTTTGGGGCGAACTGGTGGGCTGATCAGGAGAGCGTCACGCCGATGGCGGTGGCATGTAGCTGAGCCTGTCGAAGCACAGCCGGATATCGGTGATTCGCCCATCCTCCACACGGAAGAGTTCACTGGCCAGTGTGGTGTCGGTGACGGCGGTTTGCGGGAAGTACCAGAGCGCCACCCGGTCGCCGTCCGTCATACGAGTGAGTTCGGGAGCCCCGGTGAGCATGGGGACGAATCTGGAGAGGTACTCCCGCCAGTGGGCCTTCGTCGTGATCGCGGGATCCGGCGCTGCACATACGACGGAGTCCGACAGGTACGTCAGCGCGAGCTCGACGTCTCCTCCGGTCCAGGCTCGGTGATACGCCTCCACGGTGGCAACAGGCGTCGGTACGTTCGTCATCTCTTGCACTCCTTCGGTATCGGTCATTGCGACGGCGTCCAGGTGTCAGGCGGAAGCCGCTGCCCGGTGGCGGCGAGGGCGAGCCGGGCAACGAAGTGGTCCCATCCGTCGACGTGTCCTGGCACCGCGCTCTCCGGCAGGTCTGTGTGCACGACCTCGACTCGCGTGCCGCCGTCGGTCGCACTCAGCTCGAACGACACCGTCGACGATCCGGGTGGCAGCTCCTCGCTCCCCTCGAAACCCCATGACACCGTCACCCGACGCGGCCGGTCGACTTCGAGGAAGATCCCCCGGGCGCCGTACCCGGCGATGTTCACGGAGAACTCTCCGCCCGGAGTCGGCTCGACCTGAGCCCAGTCGCCCATCCATGCCGTGATCCCCTTTGCGGTCACCAGGTACTCGAAGACCCGTTCCGGGGGCGCGGCGATGTCGATGCTCGAGCGGTGCTCAGCCATCGTCCTCACCCACCCCGGCTCCCTCGATCGCATTCTTGAGCCGCGTCAGCCGCTCCGGCCAGAAGTCGTCGAAGAACGCCTTGCCCACCACAAGACCCTCCACCCGGACTGCGTACAGGTGCCGGGTGCCCGATCGTGTGCCCGACACCAGGCCCGCTTCGCGAAGCACCTTCAGGTGATGCGACACGATCTGCTGCGACAGGCCGAGCTCGCTCGCGATCTCGCCGACCGGTCGATGACCGGTGCGCACCAGCGCGAGGATGGCCCGACGGTTGCCATCCGACAGGGCGTGAAACGCGTGGTCAAGACTCAGAGCTTCCATGAGCACCTCCGCGCTCATCATGCTCCACAAACAGCCACTTGTACAAGTGTTTGTTTGTGACGACCCCGCGCCGAATCAGCGCGCGGCGATGAGTCCGCGCGTCGCCGTCTGCGCCCTGCTGAACCGCTCCTGAACGTCGGCCCAGTTCACGATCTCCCAGAACGCCTTGACGTAATCGGCGCGCACATTGCGGTAGTCCAGGTAGTACGCGTGCTCCCAGACGTCGAGCTGCAGCAGCGGGATCACGCCGAGCGGCGCGTTCCCCTGCTGATCGAACAGCTGGAAGATCACGGGCCTGGCCCCGATGCTGTCCCAGGCGAGCACAGCCCACCCGGAGCCCTGCACACCGAGCGCAGTGGCGGTGAAGTGCGCACGGAAAGCGTCGATCGATCCGAACGAGTCGGCGAGCGCAGCGGCGAGCTCGCCCTCGGGCACCCCACCGCCGTTCGGCGAGAGGTTCTGCCAGAACACCGAGTGGTTGATGTGACCACCCAGATTGAAGGCGAGATCCTTCTCGAGCTTGTTCACGTTCGAGAGATCCCCCGCATCTCGCGCGGCCGCGAGCTGCTCCAGAGCCGTGTTGGCACCGGTGACGTAGGCCTGGTGGTGCTTGGTGTGGTGCAGCTCCATGATCGTGCCGGAGATGTGCGGTTCGAGGGCGGAGAAGTCGTACGGCAGTTCGGGAAGCGTGTACAGGGCAGACATGGGGGGGGTTCCTTTCGAGCGTGGTTCAGGGTGGTTCAGGTCAGAGGTGCGACGAGTGGCGCAGGGTGCGCGAGCGAGTGGAACCCGCGGTCCAGGTAGACGACCGGTCGACCCTGCGGGCCGTGGAGCACGTCGAGCACTTCGGCGATGACGACCGTCGACGAGCCGACGGCTACCGTGTGCAGCGACCGGCAGCGCAGTGCGGCGCGTGCGGAAGCGAGAAACGGTTCGCCGGTCTCGAGTGCCGTCCAGCCCTGTTCCGCAGTGAAGCGATCAGCACCGCTCGTCGCGAAGCTCTGGGCGAGGGCGGCGTGCTCATCGTCGATGAGATGCACGACGAAGGTGTCGGCGCCGAGGATCGCGCCGGCGGAGCCTGTCGCCCGCGTCACCGAGAAGACGATCGCGGCCGGGTCAACGGCGACGGAGGCGACGCTCGATGCTGTGAGGCCGACCGGGCCGTCGTCGGTCATCGCGGTGATGATGGCGACGCCGGCCGGATGGGTGCGGAAGGCCGCCTTGAGTCCTTCGCCGACGGGCGTCGGAACGGGATTCGCCGTCATCGGACCGCCTCCCCGATCGGGAGCGCGTGACCGAGCATCTCTTCTCTGGCCACGAGCTTGGTCCGCTCCCGCCCACGCTCGGCGCCTGCGCGGCGTTCTGCGTCGTCGATGCGCAGCCAGCCGGCGAAGTCGACGGCACCGGCGAGCGCGTCGAGCGGATCGGCCGCACGCTCAGCAGGCTCCTCGACCAGATCACCGAGGTCATCGAGCACGTGCCGCACGGTCTGGGCGGCGTCCGACTTGGTCGAACCGATGAGCCCGACCGGTCCTCTCTTGATCCAGCCGGTGGCGTACAGGCGGGGGATGCGGGCGCCGTCGGCGTCGGTGACGCGTCCCTCGACGTGCGGCACCACACCGCGCTCGGCATCGAACGGCATGCCGGGAACCGGAGTGGATCGGTATCCGATCGCGCGGTAGACGGCCGCGACGTCGTAGCGGAGCATCTCTCCGGTGCCGACCATCCGCCCGAGTTCGTCGGAGGCGGTCCGTTCCATCTCGATCCCGGTCACGGCCCCTGTGCCGAGCAACCGCACCGGTCGCTGCCGCAGGTGCAGGTGGATACGACGCGACGCGGTCTTCGTCGACGGAGTGCGACTCGCCCACTCGGTGAGTGTGCGAACGATGATCCTGCGCTGCGAGAACTGTTCGATCATCCGTTCGGCATGCGCGTCGAGCACCAGCTCATCCGGGTCGACGATGACGTCGACATCGTGCTGATCGGCGAGCTCGCGCAGCTCGAGCGCCGAGAAGCGCACGTCGGCGGGGCCACGCCGCGCGAACAGATGCACATCGCGCACGGGGCTGGCCGCGAGCTGCTCGAGGACGATGTCGGGAGTATCGGTGTGCGCGAGCGCTGCGGCGTGCTTGGCGAGGATCCGGGTGACGTCGAGCGCGACGTTGCCCGCTCCGAGCACGGCGACGGACTCGGCGGTGAGCGGCCAGCTGCGCGGCACATCGGGATGCCCGTCGTACCAGGCGACGAAGTCGGCGGCTCCGAAGGAACCGGGCAGATCGATGCCGGGGATGTCGAGCGGCACGTCGAGGTCGGCGCCGGTCGCGACGATCACGCCGTCGTAGGCGGCTCGGAGCTCGGCGATGCCGATGTCGGCACCGACTTCGACATTGCAGCGCAGCCGGATCCGCGGGTTCGTGAGCACCTCGTGCAGGGCGTCGGTGATTTTCCGGATCCGCGGGTGATCAGGGGCGACCCCGTATCGCACCAGACCGTAAGGGGCGGGGAGCTTCTCGAACAGGTCGACGGTTGCGGTGGGCGAGAGCCCGAGCAGGATGTCGGCGGTGTAGATGCCGGCGGGGCCGGCTCCGACGATGGCGACTCGCGGTTCAGCGACGTTCATTCGGGTTCTTGTCACGTTCTCCACGGTAAAACCTCAAGTAGGCTTGAGGTCAAATCGAGCAGCGGGAGGGTCCGGATTGACGCCTGAAGACATCACGGACGCACCACCGCACGCGCCGGACGAATTGCTCAGCATCGGTGAGATGAGCCGACGGACAGGCGTGGCCGTGTCAGCACTGCACTTCTACGAGAAGCTCGGCCTGATCGCTTCGACGCGCACTCCGGGCAATCAGCGCCGATACGCGCGCCACATGCTGCGCCGGGTCTCCCTCATCACCGTGGCCAAGCGGCTCGGCATTCCGCTCGCGGACGTGCAGGATGCCTTCGCCGACGTCCCGCTCGCCGTCACCCCCAGCCATGAGGACTGGCAGCGCGCATCGCGTCGCTGGAAGCGCGCGCTGGAACGACGCCGAGAAGGCATCGAACGCCTGGAGAAGGAGCTGACCGGATGCATCGGCTGCGGCTGCCTGTCCATGAAGGCCTGCGGCCTGCTCAACCCTGACGATGCACTCGCCAGCCGAGGTGCGGGTCCACAGCGATTGCAGGGTTCGGATGACCCCGCACCCCGCCACTGACCCGGACGCCGCCTGGCCACTGATGCGAGATGGCGGCGCACTAGGGTGATGGCATGACGATCGACCTCGAGGCCCTGTACATCGACCTGCACCAGCATCCGGAGCTGTCCTTCCAGGAGACGCGCACGGCCGGCGTCGCCGCCGGCCACCTGCGTGACCTGGGGCTCGAGGTGGAGGAGGGCGTCGGGATCACCGGCGTCGTCGGGCTGCTGCGCAACGGCGACGGGCCTGTCGTCTGGCTCCGCGCCGACATGGACGGACTGCCCGTCGAGGAGCAGACCGGGCTCGCGTATGCGAGCACGGCGAAGGGCATCGACCCGACGGGAACCGCCGTCCCCGTCATGCACGCCTGCGGCCACGACATGCACGTCACCGCCATGATCGGCGCCGTCGAGAAGCTCGTCGCCGAACGCGACGACTGGTCGGGAACGCTGGTCGTCATCATCCAGCCCGCTGAGGAATACGGAGCAGGCGCACGAGCGATGCTCGACGACGGCATTCTGGCCCGCTACCCGAAACCGGACATCGTGCTCGGTCAGCACGTCACCCCGCTGCCTGCCGGCATCATCGGAGTGCGCAGCGGCACCCAGATGGCCGCATCCGACGGCCTCACCGTGACCCTGCATGGTCGCGGCGGACACGGTTCGCGCCCGCACGCCACGATCGACCCCGTCGTGATGGCGGCGGCGACCGTGATGCGCCTGCAGACCATCACCTCTCGCGAGATCGATCCGCAGGGCGTCGCCGTCGTGACGGTCGGTTCGATCCACGCCGGGCTGAAGAACAACATCATCCCCGCCGAGGCGAAGCTCGAGCTCAGCCTCCGGTACCCGAACGACGAGATGCGCGACAAGGTGCTCGCGAGCGTCGAGCGCATCGTGCGGGCCGAGGCCGCGGCATCCGGCGCAGAGCGCGAACCCGAGATCCGCACCGACCACACTCTGCCGGCCACCATCAACGACGAAGACGCCACGGCGCGGGTCACCAGTGCGCTGCAGCGCGCCCTCGGTGAAGCATCCGTCATGGACCCCGGCATGTTCACCGGCAGCGAGGACGTGTCCTGGTTCGCCCGCGATGCCGGTGCTCCCCTGGTGTTCTGGTTCTGGGGCGGAGCGGATCCGGTGAAGTTCGCCGAGGCGACGGCAGCGGGCCGGCAGGCCGAGGACATCCCGACGAACCACTCGCCGTACTACGCGCCGGAGATCCACCCCACCATCGAGGTCGGCGTCACGGCGCTGTCCGCGGCGGCGCGGGAGTTCCTCGGCTGAGTCGCGGCTGCCACGCTCCGTGCACAACTCAGGAAGATCCGCTCCGGTACTCACCGTCCGCGCCCGAATAGGCCCGGTCGCTGGAGTTCTTCCTGAGTTGTGAACCGCGAAGCACCAGCCTGAGCGGCCGACTACACCGCGATCACACGCGGCGGAGCGAGCTCGCGCGGCCGCACGCCGTGCGCCTCGCGGTGCAGGCGCTCCATGCGCACGTCGAGCTCGCTCGCTGCATCGGCCGCATCGGTGAGGCTGTCGACGAGGTGGCCGGGAACCTGGCCCTGGAACTTGTAATGGATCTTGTGCTCGAGGCTGGCCCAGAAGTCCATCGCGATGGTGCGGAACTGCACCTCGACCGGCACCGCGATCGGGCCGGTCGAGAGGAACACGGGAACCTCGATGATCGTGTGCAGACTCTTGTAGCCGTTCGGCTTCGGGTCGGCGATGTAGTCCTTGACCAGTCGGATGCTGACGTCGTCCTGCTGGGTGAGCAGATCGAAGAGGCGGTACACGTCGGCGACGAAACTGCAGGTCACCCGGATGCCCGCGATGTCGGTGATCTCCGCACGGATGGTGTCGAAGTCGGGCTCGATCCCCTTGCGGGCGACCTTCTCGACGATGCTGTCCGGAGTCTTGATCCGGCTCTTGACGTGCTCGATCGGGTTGTACGCGTGGTTGTGCGTGAACTCGTCACGGAGGATCGAGATCTTGGTCTCGACCTCCCGCATCCCGAACTCGTACTCCCGGAGGAAGCGCTGGAACTGATCGCGGAGATCCTTCGCCTCGGCGATGGCCTGCTCGTCGACGGAAACCGTGCTCATGATCCTGACGTTACGCATCCGTGATCGGAATCGCCTGGGTGTTCGCCCGCAGCGGATGCCCTCACACGCCGATCGTCAGTGCGGCCGTGTATCCCTGGGAGACGCCGCCGGTCATGGTCGCGATCTGGTGGATGCCGTCGTCGTCGCCGAAGACGTTGTCACCGGCCAGCGTCACCCTGGATGCGTTGGTCACGCTCTTCTCGTAGCCGCCGGTCGCGTACACCGCCGCGTTGCTCTCCTCGGGGAGGGCGATCTGCGATGTCTTCACGATCGGGCCGGTCGCGACCGCCGATGCGACATCCCGGTAGACCTCGAAGTGGATATGCGGCCAGCGGCCGTCGTAGCAGGCCGGGTAGATCGAGGTGAATCGCACAGTGCCGGTGTCGTCGGTCTCCTGGACTCCGCGGAGATAGTTCTCGTCTTTCGCAGCATCCGAGTACAGCGAGTAGTTCCCGTCCCGGTCGCAGTGCCAGAGGTAGACGCCGGCCCCGACGAGGGCGCTGCCAGTCGCGGCGTCGCGCACCGTGAGCACGATCTCCAGCGGGACGCCCTCGGCGGTCGTCGTCGAGGATCCGAAGCTGGAGCGGATGTCCCGGCGCACGATCCCGGAATCATCGAGGACGTTCACGCCGTTCGATCCGTCGGCGGGGTAAGGCCCGGCCGTCTCGTCCGGCACTTCGCCTTCCACCGTCACACCGTCGCCCTCCGCCTCTGGTGCTCCGCCGGGTCCGCCGGATCCGCTCGGCGCACCGGAACCGCTGGCCTCTCCGGACGAGTTCCCTGCCGAGGATGCCACCGGCGCGCACGCGGCGAGCAGCGCCGTCGCGGCCACTCCGCCGAAGATGCCCAGGGCCCGTCGCCGGTTCACCAGCGTGCGGATGTCGTAGACCAGCCCGCGGTGGTCCTCGTCGATCTCGTTGCCATCCTTATCGATCCAGCGCGGATCGGTCGTCATCTCGCTCATGATCTCTCCCGTCGTCTGGAGCCAGAGAATCAAGGCACGCTGTGCGAACGATAGGTCGGGGCGGAGCGGATGCTGTGGCTCAACGATGCGAATCCTATGAGCGCAGATCCAGAGAACCCGTCCCGAGGGCCGGCGTCGCCGAAGCGTAAGAATTCCGTAAGGGCGTCCGCACACCCCGTAGGGATTCCGTAAGGATGTCGTGAGGATCGCCACCGCAGGCGTATCGTCGCCGCTCGTGGCAAATGAATCCCGGAGCCTGCCGGACACCCCGCAGCTCGCGAAGCGCATCCTCATCGGGGATCCGCTGACCAACGAGCACCTCGAGGGTCAGCTGCTGCCGAAGCGCATGGCGCTGCCGATCTTCGCCTCCGACGCGCTGAGCTCCGTGGCGTACGCCCCGCAGGAACTGGTGATGATCCTGCTGATCGGCGGACTCACCTTTCTGTCATTCACGCCGATCGTGGCCGTATGCGTCATCGTGCTGCTGCTCGTGGTCGTGCTCAGCTATCGCCAGCTCATCAAGGCGTACCCCTCCGGCGGCGGCGACTACGAGGTGGCGTCGAAGAATCTCGGCGAGATCCCCGGCGTCGTCGTGGCGGCTGCCCTCCTCGTGGATTACGTACTGACGGTCGCTGTGTCGGTGGCATCCGGCGTCGACAACATCATCTCGGCCGTTCCGGCGCTCGACCCGTTCCGGGTATGGCTCGCCGTCGGCTTCGTCATCCTGATCATCGTCGTGAATCTGCGCGGTGTGCGTGAGGCGTCCCTCGTGTTCGCGATCCCGACCTACGTCTTCATCGCCTCGGTCGGCTTCATGATCGTCACCGGTCTGGTCCGCACGTTCCTCGGCGATGCACCGGTCGCTTCCAGCGCCGAGTTCGCCGTGCACGCCGAAGACCTCAGCCAGGCGGCAGCGATCCTGCTCGTTCTGCGGGCCTTCTCGAGCGGATGCTCCGCCCTCACCGGCGTCGAAGCCGTCTCGAACGGCGTTCCCGCCTTCCGCGCGCCCAAGGTGCGAAACGCGCAGTCCACCCTCGTATTGATGGGCACGATCGCAATCGGCCTGTTCGCCGGTCTGACCGCGCTCGCCCTGATCACCGGCGTGCACTACGCCGAGAACCCCTGCGACCTGGTCGGCTTCGACTGCACGAACCCGCAGCCGAGCCTGATGGCACAGGTGGCGAGCGCCACGTTCGGTGGCGGCAGCATCCTCTTCTTCATCGTGCAGGCGGCGACCGCCTGCGTGCTGCTGCTCGCCGCGAACACCGCGTTCAACGGCTTCCCGTTGCTCGGCTCGGTGCTCGCCCGCGACGGCTATGCCCCGAAGGCTCTGAACACCCGCGGCGACCGGCTCGTCTTCTCGAACGGCATGATCGCCCTGGGCATCGTCGCGATGATCGTGCTCATCGTGTTCCAGGCGAAGTTGACTACGCTCATCCAGCTGTACATCATCGGCGTCTTCGTGTCGTTCTCGCTCGGCCAGCTCGGCATGGTGCGGCACTGGCGACGCATCCTGCGCCGGCCGGCCGAAGGAAGCACCGGCGTGCAGGCCACGGCATCCGATCGCCGCTCTGCGCGCGTCGGCCTGATCATCAACTCCGTCGGCGCGAGCCTCACGATCCTCGTGCTCGTCATCGTCACGATCACGAAATTCACCCACGGCGCGTATCTGGTGTTCTTCGCCATCCCGGTGCTCGCGTTCCTGATGATGGGCGTGAAGCGGTACTACCGCGATGTCGAGCACGAGATCGCGATCGATGACGTCACGCATTTCGGCGCCAACGGAGACCTCGCCCTCGTGCTGGTCAACCGGCTGCAGAAGCCGGTCGTGAAAGCCGTCGAGTATGCCGTCGCGGCGAAGCACGGCAAGACTCTCGCTGTGCACGTGGGGGTTGCCGCCGATGACGCCACCGAGCTGCAGCAGCAGTGGGCCGATCATCTGATGCCGGTCCCCCTGGTGATCATCGAATCGCCGTACCGGTCGTTCGCGCAGCCGGTGGCGCAGTTCATCAACCAGTACCGCGAGAAGCACGGCTCGTCCGTCGTGACGGTCTATCTTCCGCAGTACATCGTCGGGCACTGGTGGGAGACGTTCCTGCACAACCGACGCGCCCGTCGGTTGGCGAACCAGCTGATGCTCGTGCACGGCGTCTCGATCACGCTCGTGCCGTGGCTGCTGGACTCCTCCGAGCTCATCTACGGACGTCGCTCCCGCCCGCTGCCGGGCCAGGAGCGTGCCGGCCGCCCCGTCGTCGTGAACGGCCGGCGTGCGCACCGGCCTGCCGGTCCGCCGCAGGACTGATGCCGCGCGTCACCCGGCGACGAGGGCGAGCACCAGAGTGGCTGCGACGACCGTCGGTACCGCGACGGCGAGGCCCCACAGCATGAAGCGGGGCCAGCTGATCGTCACGCCGAGCGCCACGATCCGGTGATGCCACAACAGCGTCGCGAGCGATGCCCACGGCGTGACGAGGGGGCCGAGGTTGACGCCGATCAGCAACGCCATCAACGCCACCGGGTCTCCTGCGGCAGGCTCCAGGATCAGGTACGCCGGGAGGTTGTTCACGCCGTTGGCGGCGAGGGCGCCGATTCCCGCGAGTTGCAGGAGCGCCGCCGGCCCGTGATCGTCGGGGGCCAGCGCCGTCAGGAAATCGAGGATGCCGTTGGCGTGCGCGGTCTCCACCAGGACGAACAGCGCAGCCGCGAGTCCGACCGCGGACCACGGCACCAGACCGAGCCGCAGCACATGTCGACGCCGCACCGCGAACAGCACGACCAGGAGCAGGGCGGCGGCCGTGGCGGGGATCCACACGTCGTGCGTCACCGTGAGCAACGGAAGCAGCGCGATCAGCACCGCGGCTGCGCCCCAGAAGAGCACACGGTCAGAGGGTGTCCCCGGCGGCGGCACGCGGTAGCCGCCGAACAGAGTGCGCCGGTGCACGATGGTGAGGATCGCGACCGGGATGAGGACCCCGATCAGCGTCGGCGCCCAGCTGAGCGCGATGAACGCTGCCGGGTCACCGCCCACCGCTGGCGCGGCGAGCAGGTTCGCGAGGTTCGAGACCGGCAGCGCGAGGGATGCCGTGTTCGCCAGCCACACCGTCGCGAGCGCGAACGGGAGCGGTGAGACGCCGATGCTCTGCGCCAGCACCACGACGACCGGGGTCACGATCACTGCCGTCGTGTCGAGCGAGAGGAACACCGTGCTGACCACGGCGAGCGCGACGACCGATGCCCAGAGCGCCAGAACCTGCCCCCGCCCCCAGCGGGCGAGCCTCTGCGCGAGCACATCGAAGACACCGGCATCGCGGGCGAGTTCGGCGACGATCGTGATCGCGACCACGAATCCCAGCACGGGCACGATGCGCAGCCCGAGCGCACCGGCATCCGGTGCAGGAAGGATGCCGGTGACGACGACGATCGCGGCGACGCCGGCCAGCACGAGGACGATGATCGACCCCCTGCTGAGCGTTCGTCGTGCCGCAGTCACTCCGAGAGCATACGACGGCTTCCCCTTGGACACCTGCCGTGAGCAAGCCGCATGCGTCACGGCGAAGGGCGTAGGGGAACCGTGAGGATCGTCGTCGACACGCGTCAGCCGGAGTTGTATCGACTCCGTGCTCGACATCCTCTACCTCGCGCTGACTCTCGCGCTCTTCGCCCTCGTCTCGCTGACCGCAAAGGGGGTGGAGCGGCTGTGATCGTCTTCGAGATCATCGCTGCAGCTCTCGCACTCGCAGCGATCGCCTACCTCGTGGTCGCCCTCGTCGCCCCGGAGAAGTTCTGATGGGCGCGGGCATCTGGTTCGGCATCCTGCAGGCGGCGACGCTCATCATCGCGCTCGTGCTCCTGTACCGGCCCCTCGGCGACTACATCGCCCACGTGTACACCTCGGCACGCGATCTGCGCGTCGAACGCGGCTTCTACCGCCTCATCGGCGTGAACCCTTCGTCCGAGCAGACCTGGCGCGCGTACGCCCGCAGCGTGCTCGTGTTCTCCGCGGCCGGGCTCCTCCTCGTCTACGGCCTGCAGCGGCTCCAGGCGTTCCTTCCGGAATCCCTGGGCCTCCCGGCCGTCCCCGCGGGCCTCGCATTCAACACCGCGGCATCCTTCGTCGCCAACACGAACTGGCAGTCCTACTCCCCCGAGCAGACGATGGGCTACACGGTGCAGCTCGCCGGCCTCACCGTGCAGAACTTCGTCTCCGCCGCCGTCGGCCTCACCGTCGCCATCGCACTGACCCGTGGGCTCGCCCGCCGGGGCTCGGCGACGATCGGCAACTTCTGGGTCGACCTGATCCGCGGGCTCGGCCGGCTGCTGCTGCCGATCGCGTTCATCGGCGCAGTCGCGCTCATCATCGGCGGCGTCGTGCAGAACTTCGCCGGCTTCACCGAGGTGCAGACCATCGGCGGCACGGCGCAGTCGATTCCGGGCGGACCGGTCGCGTCGCAGGAGGCGATCAAGCTGCTCGGCACGAACGGCGGCGGCTTCTTCAACGCCAACTCGGCGCACCCGTTCGAGAACCCGACCGGGTGGACCAACCTGCTGCAGATCCTGCTCATCCTCGCCATCCCGTTCGCGCTCCCCCGCGCCTTCGGACGCATGATCGGCGACAACCGCCAGGGGTACGCGATCGCCGCCGTCATGGGCACGATCTTCCTGGTCTCGACCTTCGCGCTCTCGGCACTCGAACTGGCAGGACGCGGCTCGGCGCCGGAACTCGCCGGAGCGGCGATGGAGGGCAAGGAACAGCGCTTCGGCATCCTGGGATCCACCCTCTTCGGCAGCGCGAGCACGCTCACCTCGACCGGAGCGGTCAACTCGATGCACGACTCGTACACCGCTCTCGGTGGCATGATGCCGATGCTGAACATGATGCTCGGAGAGGTCGCTCCCGGCGGTGTGGGCTCCGGCCTGTACGGGATGCTCGTACTCGCGATCATCGCCGTCTTCGTGGGCGGGCTGCTCGTCGGACGCTCCCCGGAATACCTCGGCAAGCGGATCGGCCCGCGCGAGATCAAGCTCGCGAGCCTCTACATCCTCGTCGTCCCTGCGCTCGTGCTCGGCGGTACCGCCCTGAGCTTCGCGATTCCCGGGATCCGGGAAGACGTCGAGTCGACCAGCATCCTGAACCCGGGCGTCCATGGGATGAGCGAGGTGCTCTATGCGTTCACCTCGGCGGCGAACAACAACGGCTCGGCCTTCGCCGGACTCACGGCGAACACCCCGTGGTTCAACACGGCGCTGGGCGTGGCGATGCTGCTCGGGCGATTCCTCCCGATCGTGCTCGTGCTCGCACTGGCCGGTTCGTTCGCCGCGCAGGAGCGAGTACCGGCCACCGCGGGCACCCTCCCCACCCATCGGCCGCAGTTCGTCGGCCTCCTCCTCGCCGTGACGGTCATCGTCACCGCACTCACCTATTTCCCGGTCCTCACTCTGGGGCCGCTCGCTGAAGGACTCGTCTGACATGACCATCGTCACCTCCACCCCCGAGATGCAGGATGCCGCGGCATCCGCCTCCGCTTCATCCGAGACCGCGAAGCCTCGCGCGTTCGGCTGGGCGCAACTCGTCCAGGCCCTGCCCGGCGCCCTGCGCAAGCTCGATCCCCGAGCCCTCGTGCGCAACCCCGTCATGCTTCTCGTCTGGGCCGGCGCCGTGTTCACGACCGTTCTCGCGATCGCCGAACCCTTCCTCGGCGGCCCCGGGGAATCCGGCGGCACTGCCGTGCCGCCGATGTTCACCTGGGGCATCGCGGTCTGGCTGTGGTTGACCGTGCTCTTCGCGAACGTCGCCGAGTCCGTGGCCGAGGGCCGCGGCAAGGCGCAGGCGGCGAGTCTGCGCGAGACGCGCACCAGCACCCTCGCCCGTCGGGTCACCGGCTACGACGCGGCGCAGGACGCCGCCGCCGTACGCACCGAGACGGAGCAGGTCTCCTCGGCCGACCTGCAGCGCGACGACATCGTGATCGTGGAGGCCGGCGAACTGATCCCCGGTGACGGCGACATCGTCTCCGGTATCGCGACCGTCGACGAATCGGCGATCACGGGCGAGAGCGCCCCCGTCATCCGCGAGTCCGGCGGCGACCGCAGCGCCGTCACCGGTGGCACCCGCGTGCTGTCCGACCGGATCGTGATGCGCATCACGTCGAAACCGGGCGAGACCTTCGTCGACCGGATGATCGCCCTCGTCGAGGGTGCGAGCCGCCAGCGCACGCCGAACGAGATCGCCCTCAACATCCTGCTGGCGAGCCTGTCCATCGTGTTCCTGATCGTGGTCCTCGCCCTCAACCCGATCGCCGCCTACGCCGCGTCGCCCGTGAGCATCCCGGTGCTCATCGCCCTGCTCGTCTGCCTCATCCCGACGACGATCGGCGCCCTGCTGTCGGCCATCGGCATCGCCGGCATGGACCGACTGGTGCAGCGCAACGTGCTGGCGATGTCCGGGCGCGCGGTCGAGGCCGCCGGAGACGTGACGACGCTTCTGCTCGACAAGACCGGAACCATCACCTACGGAAACCGCCGTGCACACGAGGTGCTGCCGCTTCCGGGCGTCGACGCCGACGAGCTGCTCCGCACGGCCGCTCTCTCCTCGCTGGCAGACCCGACACCGGAGGGCGCATCGATCGTCGAACTGGCTGCGGCACGCGGCATCCGGGTCGCGGAACCGGCGGATGCGATCGTCGTGCCGTTCACCGCGCAGACCCGGATGAGCGGACTGGATCTCGCCGACGGCACCCAGATCCGCAAGGGCGCCGGATCAGCGGTTCGCGCCTGGCTCGAGATCACCGGAGACGACGTCGAGCTGACGAGCCGTACCGATGCCGTCGCGCAGAGCGGCGGCACGCCCCTCGTCGTCGCCGTGAAAGCGCCTGCAGGCGCCGGCCGCGTGCTCGGCGTCGTCCACCTCAAGGACATCGTGAAGGAGGGCCTGAGGGAGCGCTTCGAGGAACTGCGCAGCATGGGAATCCGCACGGTCATGATCACCGGCGACAACCCGCTCACGGCGAAGGCGATCGCCGCCGAGGCCGGCGTCGACGACTTCCTCGCGGAGGCCACTCCCGAGGACAAGCTCGCGCTCATCCGCCGGGAGCAGGATGGCGGCCGGCTCGTCGCGATGACCGGCGACGGCACCAACGATGCCCCGGCCCTCGCCCAGGCGGACGTCGGGGTGGCGATGAACACCGGCACCTCCGCCGCGAAGGAGGCCGGCAACATGGTCGACCTCGATTCCGATCCCACGAAGCTCATCGACATCGTGCGCATCGGCAAGCAGCTGCTGATCACCAGGGGAGCTCTCACGACCTTCTCCCTGGCGAACGACATCGCGAAGTACTTCGCGATCATCCCGGCGATGTTCATGGGGGTCTTCCCCGGACTGGCAGCGCTCAACATCATGCAGCTGCACTCGCCGGCATCCGCCGTGACGAGCGCGATCATCTTCAACGCGATCGTGATCGTCTTCCTCATCCCGCTCGCCCTGCGCGGGGTGAAGTACCGGCCGGCGAGCGCCTCGCAGATCCTGCAGCGCAACCTGCTCATCTACGGCCTGGGCGGTGTGATCGCGCCGTTCATCGGGATCAAGCTCATCGACCTCGTCGTCAGCCTGATCCCCGGCTTCTGACCCTCCCCGATCCGACAAGGAAGAGACATGTCTTCATTCCGCACCACCGTGCGCACCACCGGCGTCGCGGTCCGCGCGATGCTCGTCCTCACGCTG
Organism: Microbacterium sp. LWH12-1.2; assembly: GCF_040675825.1. NCBI lineage: Bacteria > Bacillati > Actinomycetota > Actinomycetes > Micrococcales > Microbacteriaceae > Microbacterium > Microbacterium sp. LWH12-1.2. The sequence goes on along the minus strand of NZ_JBEGIJ010000001.1, from coordinate 3,337,540 downwards.
ATCCTTGGCGTCGGCTACACCCTCGTCGTCACCGGCGCCGGGCAGCTCCTCCTCCCCTGGCAGGCGAATGGCTCTCCCCTCGCCGACGGAAAAGGCACCGTGGTCGGCAGTGCGCTGATCGGCCAGTCCTTCACCGATGCCGACGGCGAGGCGCTGCCGGAGTACTTCCAGTCACGACCGTCGGCGGCCGGCGACGGCTATGACGGAGCCAGCTCCAGCGGCAGCAACCTCGGGCCGGAGAACCCCGATCTCGTCGCCGCGATCGAGGAGCGTCGCACGACGATCGCCGAGCGCGAGGGCGTCGCGCCCGCGCAGGTTCCGGCGGATGCCGTCACGGCATCCGCATCCGGACTCGACCCGCACATCAGCGTCGCCTATGCGTTGCTCCAGGTCCCCAGGGTGGCAGCGGAGCGAGGCCTCTCCGAAGCAGAGGTGCTCTCGCTCGTGGAGTCTAGGATTCAAGGGCGGGATCTGGGATTCCTCGGCGAAGAGCGCGTCAACGTCGCAGAACTCAATCTCGCTCTTGACGAGCGGGAGGGCGCATGACCGGAGAGCGGATGCAGCGACGTGGTCGCCTCCGCGTGCTGCTCGGTGCAGCCCCTGGGGTCGGGAAGACCTACGAGATGCTCGCCGAGGGCCGTCGGCTTCACGACGAGGGCCGGGATGTCGTCATCGCGATCGTCGAGACCCATGAACGCGAGGCGACGCTGGCGCAGACCGTCGGCCTGCCCGAGGTGGCCCGACGGATCGACAGCCACCGCGGCGTCGAGCTCTCCGAACTCGACCTCGATGCGGTCATCGCCCGCGCCCCGGAGATCGCCCTCGTCGACGAGCTCGCGCACACGAACATCCCCGGTTCGCAGCATTCGAAGCGCTGGCAGGACGTCGAAGTGCTGCTGGATGCCGGCATCGACGTCATCACGACGGTCAACGTCCAGCACATCGAGTCGTTGAACGCGGTCGTGGAGAAGATCACCGGCATCGCCCAGCAGGAGACGATCCCCGATGCCGTCGTCCGTGCCGCCGACGAGATCGAAGTCGTGGACCTCGCCCCGCAGTCGCTGCGGGACAGGCTCTCGGCGGGGCTCGTCTACCCGGCCGAGCGCATCGATGCGGCGCTGTCGAACTACTTCCGTCTCGGCAACCTGACCGCACTCCGCGAGCTCGCCCTGCTGTGGCTGGCCGATGAAGTCGACAGTGCCCTGCGCAGCTATCGGGCCGACCACGGCATCGAGGGCACGTGGCAGGCCAGGGAACGCGTGGTCGTCGCATTGACCGGTGGCCCTGAGGGCGAGACCCTGCTTCGCCGCGGTGCCAGGATCGCTGCCCGATCCGCGGGCGGGGTGCTCCTCGCCGTGCACGTATCGGCGCAGGACGGGTTGCGAAACGACTCACCCGGGGCGTTGACGGCCCAGCGCACCCTGGTCGAGTCGCTGGGTGGCAGCTATCACCAGATCGTCGGCAACGACATCCCGGAGACCCTGGTGGAGTTCGCCCAGTCCGTCGATGCCACTCAGGTGGTGATCGGCGTGAGCCGACGCGGTCGTCTGATGACAGCACTGACGGGCCCGGGGATCGGTGCGGAGATCATCCGTCACTCCGGCGACATCGACGTGCACATCGTCACCCACGCGGCGGCCGGCGGACGCGCCTCGCTCCCGAAGATCACGGGTGGGGCGCTCGGATGGCGCCGCCAGGTGCTCGGATTCGCCGTCGCGCTCGCCTTCGGGCCGCTGCTGTCCTGGCTGATGTTCACGTTCCGCAGCCCCGAGTCGATCACCGCCGAGGTTCTCGCATATCAGCTGCTCGTCGTGGTGGTCGCGCTCATCGGAGGGCTGCGCCCTGCGGTGTTCGCCGCCGTGCTCTCCGGCATCACCCTGGACTTCCTCTTCGTCGCGCCGCAGTTCACGATCACGATCGCTCATCCCCTGCATGTGCTCGCGCTCGCCCTGTACGTCACGATCGCGATCCTGGTGAGCATCATCGTCGATCAGGCCGCGCGTCGGGCTCGCACCGCCAAGCGCGCCACGGCTGAGGCCGAGTTGCTGGCCGCGGTCGCGGGCAACGTGCTCCGCGGTGACAACGCCGTGCTCGCGCTCGTGAGTCGTACCCGTGAGGCGTTCGGGCTGAGCGGGGTGCGCCTGCTCGACGCCGACGGCGAGGTGCTCGCGCGCGACGGGGAGCCGTTGCGGGACGGAAGAGCGATCACGGTGCCGGTCGGATCCGGCGATGCCCCGCGCGCGATGCTCGAACTGCATGGCGGGCCGCTGGACGGTCCGGCCCGGCGACTGCTCGACGCGATCGTCGCCCAGTTGTCGGCAGCGATCGAGCACACCGACCTCCGTGCGACGGCGCGCGAGGCGGTCACCCTCGCCGAGACCGATCAGGTGCGAAGCGCCCTGCTCTCGGCGCTGAGTCACGACCTCCGCCGCCCGCTCGCATCAGCGGTCGCCGCCATCGGCGGTCTGCGGGGGGCCGGTGCACTGTCCGCCGCCGATCGGGACGAGCTCCTCGCCACCGCCGATGAAAGCCTGGGCACGCTGTCGACGCTCATCACCGATCTGCTCGACGTGAGTCGAGTGCAGGCGGGTGTGCTCGCCGTGTCCGCGACGCGGATGGATGCCGCCGGCAGCATCCTCGCCGCCATCGACGAGCTGTCTTTCGGCCCGTCCGATGTCGAACTCGCGCTCGACCCCTCGCTGCCGCCGCTGCAGGCCGATCCGGTGCTGCTGCAGCGGGTGCTGGTGAACGTCCTCGCCAACGCGCACCGGCATTCCCCGGATGGACGACAGGTGATCGTGTCGACGAGCCGGCTCGGTGCGCGCGCGGAGATCCGGATCATCGACCGCGGAGAGGGCGTGCCCGCGAACCGGCGCGACAGCATGTTCCAGCCGTTCCAACGCTATGGCGACACCGACAACACCACCGGACTCGGTCTGGGACTCGCGCTGTCTCGCGGGTTCACCGAGGGCATGGGCGGTAGCCTGACTCCGGAGGATACGCCGGGAGGCGGCCTCACCATGGTCATCTCTCTGCCCCTGGCCGCAGAACAGTCCGACACGGAGGAAGCGCAGCAGTGAAGCTCCTCATCGCCGACGACGACCCCCAGATGGTGAGGGCCCTGCGCATCACCCTGGCGGCGCACGGCTACGAGGTGATCACCGCCGCCGACGGCGCCGCCGCCATCACCACCGCGGCGCAGACGCATCCGGACATCATCCTGCTCGATCTGGGGATGCCGAAGATGAACGGCATCGAGGTCATCCAGGCTCTGCGCGGCTGGACGAGCGCACCGATCATCGTCGTCTCTGGCCGCACCGGCTCTGCCGACAAGGTCGATGCGCTGGATGCCGGAGCCGACGACTTCGTCACCAAGCCCTTCCAGGTCGACGAGCTGCTCGCGCGGCTGCGCGCGCTCGCCCGACGCACGGCTCCCGCGGCCGGAGAGTCGACGGTGAGCTTCGGCGACGTCGTCGTCGACCTGTCAGCGAAGGCGGTGACCCGAGCGGGCGCACGCGTGCACCTGACTCCGACGGAGTGGCGGATGCTGGAGCATCTGTGCCGGCATCCGGGCGCCCTCGTCACACGGCAGGACCTGCTGAAGGAGATCTGGGGCAGCGAACAGGTGTCCGACTCCGGCTATCTGCGCCTGTACATGTCCCAGCTGCGCAAGAAGCTCGAGCTCTCGCCCGCCGCACCCGTGCACCTGCTGACCGAGTCAGGGATGGGCTACCGCCTCGTGCTGTGAGCACGCTCGTGCGCCTCAGATCTGCGGCGGCGGTGCCGCCAGCGCCCTAAGCGGCAACAGGCGCCGGGATCTCCGCTGGAGCGGGAACCTGCGACCAGCGGAAGCGGTCGACGAGACCGGACACCTGAGGAACGCGCGACAGGATCAGCAGCAGACCGTAGCCCAGCATCCCTCCCGCGATGTTGGAGAGGAGGTCATTGACGTCTGCGATGTGCCCTCCGGCGAAGAATTTCTGCGCCGCCAACTGAGCCACCTCGATGCCGAGGCTGGTTCCGGCCACGGCGATGAGGACCTTCCACCAGGATGGCTTCGCCAGCAGCAGCGCACTGAGGATGCCGAGCGGCACGAACACCAGGATGTTCGTCACAGCGTCGCCCCACTCGTAGTCGGCGAAGGGGATGATCGTCAGCCCGGGAATCCAGTTGGTGCCGCCGGTGATGGGGTTGAGATAGATCGGGAAGATCGTGTTCCCCACGATGCCGGCGGCGTACACGGCGAGAGCTGCGGCCACCATGGCGCGCGGAACGGAGAAGATCCGCTCGGCATTGAGGCGCCAGAGCAGCAGCGCGAAGATCACGGCGCCGAGGGGGATGACCACCGGCAGCACCGGGATCTGCTGAAAGGGGTCGTTCATAGGGAAACAGGTTACCGAGCGCTGTTATGGATGCTCTGCACCAGCGCAGCGTCGATGAGCACCTCGGCGGCCGCCCTGGCCTGCGCGGCGACCTGCGGGTCGGCGGAGATCGCCGCGGTGCTCTGCGCCCCTTCGGCGAGGATGGACAGCTGAGCTGCGAGCGTCGCGGGCGCGCCCGACTCTGCGGCGAGCGAGGCCATGTACTTCTGGAACGACGCCTTGTGTTCGCGCACGATCTGCGCGACCTCAGGGTTGGTGCCGCCGAGCTCGCCGAACGCGTTGATGAAGGCGCAGCCGCGGAAGCCGTCCGTGCAGAACCATCCCTCGAGGTATCGATAGACCGCGAGCAGTCGGGTGCGCGGGTCGGTGCCGGCATCCGCCACCGCGGCCGTGAGCGACGTCTCCCACTCGTGGTGCTTGCGTTGCAGGACCGCGGCGACGATGTCCGTCTTGGCGGGGAACAGCGCATACAGCCGGCGCAGCGACACGCCGGCCGCCGTGCGCAGCTCATCCATCCCGACGGCCGCGTATCCCTTGCGGTAGTAGAGCTCCTCGGCGGCGGCGAGGATGCGCTCGCGAGCCTCTTCTTCGGTCATACCAAGAGTTTACTTGACAAGAGAACGTTCGTTCTCTAGATTGATGACATCAAGTGAGAACGATCGTTCTCGCAGACAGAGAGGAAACGATCATGGGTTACATCACCGTCGGCACGGAGAACAGCACGTCCATCGAGCTCTACTACGAGGACCAGGGCGCCGGCCAGCCCGTCGTGCTGATCCACGGCTACCCGCTGAACGGCCACAGCTGGGAGCGCCAGACCCGCGAACTCCTCGACCAGGGCTACCGCGTCATCACCTACGACCGTCGCGGCTTCGGCCAGTCGTCGAAGGTGGGCACCGGCTATGACTACGACACCTTCGCCGCCGATCTGAACACCGTGCTCGAGACCCTGGATCTGCGCGATGTCGTCCTCGTCGGCTTCTCGATGGGCACCGGCGAACTCGCCCGCTATGTCGCCCGCTATGGACACGAGCGTGTCGCGAAGCTGGCGTTCCTCGCCTCGCTCGAGCCCTTCCTCGTGCAGCGCGATGACAACCCCGAAGGCGTTCCGCAGGAGGTCTTCGACGGGATCGCCGCGGCCGCGAAGGGCGATCGCTACGCCTGGTTCACGCAGTTCTACAACGACTTCTACAACCTCGACGAGAACCTCGGCTCGCGCATCAGCCAGGAGGTCGTCACCGCCAACTGGAACCTCTCCGTCACCAGCGCTCCGGTCGCGGCCTACGCCGTCGTGCCGGCCTGGATCGAGGACTTCCGCGGCGACGTCGAGGCGGTGCGCGCGGCGGGCAAGCCCACGCTGATCCTGCACGGCACGAAGGACAACATCCTCCCCATCGACGCCACCGCCCGCCGCTTCCACCAGGCGGTGCCTGAGGCCGACTACGTCGAGGTCGAGGGCGCGCCGCACGGCCTCCTCTGGACCCACGCCGACGAGGTCAACGCCGCGCTGAAGGAGTTCCTCACGAAGTAGCGCCTCGCCGTGGCATCCGCTCTTCCAGATCTGGGGAGCGGATGCCGCGTCATCCGGCGTCCCGAGATCAGGAGGACCGCCCGAGATCAGGAGAATCCCGCGAAGATTCTCCTGATCTCGGGCGGTCCTCCTGTTTTCGGCGATGGCGCCACCGCAGCAATGAGACGGCGGCCGGTGCGCCTAGGCGTCGCGCGAGCGCCAGAGCAGCCAGACGAAGTACGGCGCTCCGAGCAGTGCCACGATGAGCCCGGCAGGCAGCTGGGCCGGCTGGATGACCGTGCGTCCGAGGGTGTCGGCGAGGGCGACGAGCACGGCCCCGAGCAGCACGGATACCGGGATCACGCGCGCGTGCCGTGAGCCGACCAGCGCGCGGGCGGCATGCGGGGCGACCAGCCCGACGAAGCCGATTACGCCGACAGCCGCGACGCTGAACGATGCCAGCACGGCGGCAAGGAGCAGCAGGCCGAGCCGGGTGCGCTCCAGGCTGATGCCGACCAGGCGCGGGGTGTCCTCATCGAGAGACATCACATCGAGCTCCCGCCGGGCCATGAAGACCAGCGGCAGGGCGATGGCGAGCACGACGGCGACCGGCACGACCTGCTCCCAGATCCGCCCGTACGTCGTACCGGAGAGCCAGGTGTACACCTTCGGGGTGTCCCACGGATTCGCGCGCAGGAGGAAGAACGTCGTCAATGCGGTCGTGCCGTAGGACACCCCGATGCCGATGAGGATGAACCGGTCGGCGTTCAGCCCGCGCCGCCAGGCCAGGCCGTAGACGAGGGCGAACGCGAGGAGCGAACCGACCAGCGCAGCGGCGATCATGCCGGCGGTCGAGGCGACGGCGCTGGTCACCACCAGGACCGCGCCGAGACCGGCGCCGCCGGTGACACCGAGGATGCCGGGATCGGCCAGCGGATTGCGGCTGACGGCCTGGAAGATGCCGCCCGACAGTGCGAGTGCTCCCCCGGCCACGACCGCGGCGATCACCCGCGGCGCGCGCTCGTCGAGCGAGAACGAGATCAGCGGCGGAGCCTCGCCGCGCAGCCACAGGGCGATGTCTCCGGTGAGCAGCCAGGTGCTCCCTGCCAGCAGGCCGAGCAGCACAGCCCCGATCACGGCGGCCACCGTCACGACGAGAACAAGGCGGAACCGCCGCGTGCTACGGACACCGAACCGCACCTTCGGCGGCTCGCGCGTCGGTCCGGAGTCGCGCAGTCGGCGCGCCATCAAGACGAGCACGACGGCGCCGAGCAGCGTCGTGGCGACACCGGTTGGCACCGCGATCGCCGCCTCCGCGCCGATGATGGCCCGCAGCAGCGCGTCGGAGAGGATCACCACGATCGCACCGAGCAGTCCGGAGACCGGGATGAGCAGCACGTGACGGTGCAGGATCGGCACGACACGGGCGAGCAGTCGCGCGAGTACCGGAGCGCACAGTCCGACGAATCCCATCGGGCCGGCGAGCGTGACCGATACAGCGATCAGCACGACGGCGAGCAGGATGCCGACGACCCGGGTCGACCGGATCGGAACCCCGAGCGACGACGCCGTATCATCGCCGAGAGCGAGAACGTCGAAGCGCCGGGAGAGCAGGAGCGCCAGAATCGTGGCCACCACGACGACGGGCGCTGCTTGCAGGAACGCATCCAACCCGAGCTGCGACAGACTGCCACTGCCCCAGGCGAACAACCCCTCGGTCTCCTCGTCGAAGAGCACCAGCAGCGTCGATGTGCACGCCTGGAAGGCGAGCGCGAGGGCGGAGCCGGCGAGGATGAGGCGGGTCGTCGAAGAGCCTGCGCCCCCGGCGAGGCCCAGGACGATACCGGCGGCGATGATACCGCCGGCGAACGCGACGGCACCCGATGCCCACACCGGAATCGCGATGCCGAACGCGGCGACGGCTGTCACGGCCAGGTAGGAACCAGCGGTGACACCCAGGGTGTCGGGTGAGGCCAGCGCGTTACGCGCGAGGGACTGCAGGATGAGGCCGGCGACGCCGAGCGCGATGCCGACCGCAGCCCCCGCGGCGAGGCGCGGAAGGCGCGATCCGACGAGGATCGCCCCATCTGTGAACGAGGCGTCGCTGGTTCCCTGCGTGAGGTGCCAGAACCCGACCGCGGCGAGCGCGACCACGAGAGCGCCGAGAACGACGATCCCCCGGACGACGCTTGATCCGCCGGTCCGGGCGTCTCCAGCCCCGTCCGTGCCGGGCGAGACGACCGACGACCCGGACGACGCCTGCGCGACGCCTGACCCGGAGGCCGTCTGTTCATCCGACGCGGACGGGAGCTGGAGGCGGGTCACTTCGAGAGGACCTCAAGGTAGGCGTCGATGATCTGCTCGGTCGAGCGCGGTCCGCCGAACATCCACACACCCGCCGGGAACGCGTGGATGCGCTTGTCCTGCACTGCGGGCAGCGACTTCCAGACCGCGTTGTCGGCGACGGCATCGATGAAGATGCTGCCGTCGGTCTCCCTGGTGCCTGCGTAGAAGAGGCTCGCGTCACCCGCTGCCGTCATGCCTTCGATGTCGGTCTGGCCGAGACCGTACGCTGCGTCGACCTCACCAGTCCATGCGTTGGTCAGGCCGAGCGCCTCGCCGACCTCGCCGACCAGCGAGCCCTGACCGTAGGGGCGCAGTCGCACGTTGCTGCCATCGACCCAGCCGTCGAAGAAGACGAACTCGTCGGTGTCGGCAACGCGGTCGGCGACCTCCGCCTTCGCGGAGGCCAGGTGTGCTTCGAACTCGTCGGTCACGACCGCAGCTCGATCTTCGCGACCGGTCGCCTGGGCGATCAGGTCGAACGTGGTGAGCATCTGGGCGAGCGGGTCGGCGGTGTCGGCACCGAGGGTCGCGAGTACCGGGATGCCGTATGCCTCGAGCTGAGCGATGATCGCGTCATCGCGCACGAAGGCCTCGACGATGACGAGGTCGGGATCCGCGGCGACCAGCGCATCGAGGTTCGGCTCCTGCCGGGTGCCGACATCCTTCACATCTGCTGGGAGTTCCTCCGCCTTGACCCACGTGTTGTATCCCTCGACGTCTGCGACGGCGACCGGGGTGACGCAGAGCGTGAGAGCGTCCTCGATCTGCTGCCACTCGAGCACCGCGATCCGCTCGGCGGGCTTGTCGAGCTCGATCTTGCGGTCGAACGCATCGGTGAGCGTCACCGCACCGGTCGAGGTCTCCGTGGAGTCGGCGGAGCAGTCCTCGCTGGCCGCGGAGACCGGCTTGTCCGTGCCGGCCGAAGTCGGCTGAGTCGTACCGCACGCGGTGAGCGCGAGTAGCAGGGCGCTGCCGAGAGCGAGCGCGGTCAAGGGAGTCTTCTTCATGGTTCCTCTATCGGGGTCGGGGACGAGGGAGATCTATCGGGATGCCGGGACGGCACGGTGCCGCTCGTGGTGACGGCCACGGGGGATGACGCGGACGAGGCCGGTCTCGGCATCCACCACGGTGTCGATGCGCAGCCCGTACACGAGAGAGAGGTTCTCGCCGGTCAGTACGTCGGCGGGGAGCCCGGACGCGTGCACTCGGCCCTGGTGCAGCAGCACGATCTCATCGGCGACCGATGCGGCATGGTCGAGGTCGTGCAGCACAACACCGAGGGCCGTGCCGTGGTTGTCAGCGAGGTCGCGCACCAGGTCGAGCGTTTCGATCTGGTAGCGCAGATCGAGGTGGTTGGTCGGCTCGTCCAGAAGCAGCACTCCGGTGTCCTGCGCCAGCGCCGTGGCGAGCCACACCCGCTGCAGCTCGCCGCCGGAGAGCTGATCGACGGCGCGATGCGCCATCTCGCTCAACCCGGTGAGAGCGAGCGCGTGCGCGATGGCCGCCCGGTCAGCGTCGGTCGTTCCGGAAAACCTCCCGCGGTGCGGGTGGCGGCCGTACGCGACGACGTCTGCGACCTCGATGCCCGACGGATGCGGACGCGACTGCGAGAGCATCGCGACCGTGCGAGCGAACTCCTTCGCGGAGAGCGTCGACACGTCGCGCGCATCTGCCCCTTCTCCGACCTGCACCGTTCCGCCGCCGATGCGATGCAGGCGGGCGAGGGCACGGAGCGCCGTCGACTTGCCACTGCCGTTCGGACCGATCAGGGCGGTCACGCGCCCCGGCGTGAGTCGCAGCGACACGTCGTGCACGACACGGGTTCGTCCGTAGCTCAGCGCGAGCGCATCGCCACGCAGAGCGGCGGATGCCGGGAGCTCGTTGGTGGTCACGTTAGGAGAGCCTAACCTATTGCGCTGCCGCCCGTGAAGCCCTGTGCAGCAGGTACTCGCGCTCCGAGGGGCGCGGATCGGGCGGAGCAAGCCAGGAGAGCGTGCGTACGAGCACAGTCATCCACCCCAGTCCCAGCCCGACGACGATCACCTCCAGCACGGTGAGCGAGTACACCCGCAGCGGATCACGGAGCACGACCGCGACGACGAGCAGCACGCAGACGCCGATGGTGAAGAGGACCAGCATGCGCGGCGGGCCGGGCATGACCGCCGTCGTCAGCGCCGCTGCGGCGAGGAACAGGACCAGGGTGCTGATCGTCGCGACGTTGTGCGCGATCTCGCCACGATGCACCGGGAGCGCGCCCACGGCGGCGAGCGCGACGCCGGTGGACGACCACAGCACGACCACAGCGCCGATCCGGCCGAGCGCGCTGTCGCCCCGCAACCTGTGCAGATCGCGTCCGATGTACGCTCCGACGGTCGCGACCAGAAGCCCCGCCACCACGAGTGTGCCGTTGAACGCCCAGGAACCCGCGCCGACGCCGAGCTGCGAGAAGTTCAGTTCCCACCACCGCGGGTCGGTGGCCGTGAGCATGGCGAGAAGAGTGCCGATCACGACGTATCCGAGCAGCAGGGTTGCGAGATCGGAGGTGCGCAACCCCGCCACGGCGTCGAATGCCAGGCGCCCGCCGACAGCGCTCGCGATGCCGATCACGATCCCGCCCCCGAAGGGCGGCAGCTCGAGCCCTTTCAGCGCGACGCCGAGGATCTCGCTCGCTAGAAGCACGCCGAGAGCCGTGACCCCGGCGAACGCGACGGTGAGGGCCGCGGCCGACCCCGCCGAGATGATCCGCTGCCACCGCGGCATCACCGCCTGCTCGACACGTCGACGCAGCAACGTGCCGAGGATGAAGGTCGCGGCTGCGATGACGCCGGCGACCACCGCAGCCGGGATGCCGACAGAGCCGGCGCCGGCGACCGGGCGCGGGTTGCCCCAGAGCACGAGAGTGCCCACGCCGATTCCGACGAGGAAGCAGATCGCCGTCGCCCGGATCGCGCGGAACTCCTGCCTCATCTGTCGGCTCTGGTCCACGCATCCATCGAACCATGAACCGACCACGCCTCTTGGCGCCAGAGACAGGAGCGAGCTCCCACCACCGGTCAGGAAACGGCCTGTCGGCATCCGCGAAAGGGGGAGGCCCTACCCATGCGAGGGACTTCGGGGCGCCATCAGACGCCGATCGTGGAGACCAGCACGCCACCCTCGGTCGGCAACACCCGCCAGACGCTGCCTTTGCCTTCGACCCGGAGCTCGCCATGGCCCACGATCAGGGCGGTGCGCTCGTCGATGCCGAGCCCGCCCTGGACCAGCCCGGACTCGACCGCGGCGACCAGTCGGGAAAGCATGCCGCGCTGAGCCACATGTACCTCGATGGCCACGTCGACGAGGCCGATGCCGGTCTCGATCTCCAACTCGTCGCCCGCTTCGTCGGGGTCCTCGGGTGAGACGACCGTGCCACCGATGCGCGAGCCGCTTCCGAGCGAGCCCTCCGCGGCGATCATCGCTCCGGCCGACACGCCGAGGTAGGGCACGCCCTCGGCAACCAGCCGGCGCAACTCACCGAACACCGGCTCGAGCCCTGCGCGCACATCCTCGACGACGCCGCCCCCCACCGCGATGCCATCGACGTCGGCGATCGCGCCGAGCCCGATCGGCTCGCCGGGTCGCCCCGCGGTGAGGTGCACCTCGATCGCGGTTCCCGTTGCGGACTCGGCGAGAAGCTCGCCCAGCGCCGCCGCCTTCTCCTCGGCCTCGGGGTGCAGTGAGATCACGGCGATCCGCGGCCGCGCGTGGCCCGCTCGCAGCGCCGCTTCGGCGACGAACGGCGCGTAGAGCGCGGCATCCGCAGCCGTGGTCGCGCCGCCGCCGATGAGGTGCACGCTCATGCGACACCGTCCCCCGCTGCGACGGCACGCGATGGTGCCGCCTCACGGAACTGGTCCCCGGTGAGGATCTCGCGGCGCATTCCGTCGATGCGGGTGCCCGCATCGTTCGCATCGAACGTCATCCGAAGAGCCTACTGGGCGTCAAGGCGGCCCCTCAGCCCCGCATCGCGACGCCGCGACGCCAGTAGCCCATGAATGCGACCTGGGACCGGTCGATACCGAGATCCTTGACGAGGTGGCGACGCAGCGTCGTCACGACTCCGCTCTCTCCGGCGATCCAGAAGTAGCGCTCGGCCGGGCCATCGCCGGAGGCGATCTCCTCACCGAGGCCGGAGTAGTCCGGCGTCTCCCACACCAGATCTTCACCCTCGATGTCCTTCACGGTGATCTCGGCGCTGGCATCGGAATCGCCGAGATAGTCGAGCACCGTCGGGATCAGCCGCAGCCCGTGCAGCGCGTCGCCGCGGGGCAACCAGTGCACCTCGACGCCAGCCGGGGCATCGATCTGCAGGATGTCCTCGGCCAGCGGCACCTCGATGAACGCGATGCCGCGAAGATCTCGTGGGGCATCCTCCAGGACGCGGGCGATCGCGGGAGCGGCCGTCTCATCGCCGGCGAGCACGACGGACCGCGCGGCGCCGGGGTCGTACTCGATGCCGCCTCGGTCCTCGCGTCCGCGCCGCGGGCCGACGATCATCAGCGCGTCGCCCACGGCCGCGGTGCTCGCCCAGCTCGATGCCGGACCGGTGAGCCCGGGCTGCAGGTGCAGCACGAAATCGACGACCACCTCGGTGCCGGCGTCCGAGACTCGCAGTTCCCGCACGGAATACGTGCGCATCGACCCGCGCTCGTCCTCCGGCACTGCCAGATACGCGCCCCACCAATCGTCGTCCGTGCGGTCGAGCGGCGGGAGGATGCCGGATGCCGGCGGGAAGATGATCTTGATCCTGACGTCGAACATCTCCCCCGGCATGCCGAACTCGTGGAGCTCATCGCCGCCGAACGTGATCCGCACGAAGTTCGGCGAGACCCGCTCGACGGCGCGCACCTCGGCGCGAGCGAGGATGTACGACGGACGCGTGCGCGTGGTTGCCTCAGCGGACATGGTGCCTCCCGATTGGTGTGACCAGCGGCTTTCCGGAAACCGGGTCTGTGGTGATCTGATTCGCCAGGCCGAAGACCTCTTCGACGAGCGCACTGGTGAGGACGTCGTGTGGTGCGCCGACCGCGTGGACCCGGCCGTCCTTCATCGCGACGAGCTCGTCCGCGTATCGCGCGGCGAGATTGAGGTCGTGCAGGACCATGACGATCGTGGTGCCGCGCGAGACGCTGAGATCGGTGAGCAGGTCGAGCACCTCGACCTGATGCGCGACATCGAGAAAGGTGGTCGGCTCGTCGAGCAGGAGAATATCGGTCTCCTGCGCCAGGGCCATCGCGATCCAGACGCGCTGGCGCTGTCCGCCGGAGAGCTCGTCGACACTGCGGTCGGCGAGGTCGGCGGTGCCGGTGGCCGCGAGCGCGTCGGCCACGATCTCGTAGTCGTGCATGCTCCAGCGCGAGAGCACCTTCTGGTGCGGATGCCGCCCCCGGCCGACCAGATCGGCGACGGCGATGCCCTCGGGCGCGATCGGCGATTGCGGTAGGAGACCTAGGATCCTGGCGACTTCCTTCGTCGGGCGGGCGTGCACGGACTTGCCGTCGAGGATCACGTGACCCGCGCTCGGCGACTGCAGGCGCGCCAGCGATCGCAGCAGCGTCGACTTGCCGCATCCGTTCGCTCCGACGATCGTGGTGATCTTGCCCGGCGCGATCGCCAGGTCGAGCGCGTCGATGACGGTCCGATCGCCATAGGCGAGGGTGACCCCCTCGGCGGAGAGTGTGTGCGACTGCGTCATAGCGAGCCTCCCGAGCGGTTGGTGCGGATGAGGAGGTAGATGAGATACGGGGCACCGAGGACGCCGGTGATGACGCCGACGGGGTAGCGCGCGTCGAACAGGTTCTGACCGATCAGATCGCCGGCGAGCACCAGGGCGGCGCCGACGAGCGCCGACGGCAGCAGGAGGTTCGCACCCGGTCCCGTGATGCGCGCCGCAATGGGTCCGGCCATGAACGCGACGAACGCGATCGGGCCGGTTGCCGCCGTCGCGAAGGCGAGCAGCGCGACAGCACCCAGGATGAACAGCAGTCGAGTGCCGTTCACCCGCAGACCGAGCCCGGCAGCGGAATCGTCGCCGAGTTGCAGCATCCCCAGCGCCCTCCCCTGGGAGAACATCAACGGCAGGATCACCAGGCACGCGATGGCGAGCGGGGCGATGCGATCCCAGGAAGCACTGTTGAGGCTGCCGGTCAACCACAGCATCGCCGTCTGAATGTCCCATTGGGCGGCGCGCGAGAGCACGTACGAGACGATGCTCTGCAGCATCGCCGCGACGCCGATCCCGATGAGGATCAGCCTGGTGCCCGCGAACCCGCCCTTGTTGGAGAGCAGGTAGATCGCGATCGCCGTGAGGAGGGCACCGGCCAGTGCCATCACCGACACGAGCGGGCCGCTGACCGAGAGCACCACGATACCGACCACCGCCGCGGCGCTGGCGCCTTCGGCGATGCCGATGATGTCGGGGGAGGCCAGTGGATTGCGCAGCAGCGTCTGGAACGCGACGCCCGCGATGCCGAAGCAGGCGCCGGCGAGCACGGCGAGCACAGTGCGCGGAAGGCGCAGTTCACCGATGGAGTATGAGGCTCCAGGCACCGTCTCGCCGAGGATGACACGGATCACTTCGCCAGGCCCGTAGAACGTGTTGCCGACCATGAGCGCCACCGCGGCGAGGACGAGAAGCAGCACGCCGAGCACCACGCTGGCAGTGGCGTGGCGGCGGTGGCGGGCACGGCGCCCGGCGATGATCGCGGCGGTCACAGTTCGCGCACCTTCTGGCGGCGGACGATCCAGATGAAGAACGGAGCGCCGATCACCGCGGTGATGATGCCGACCTGGATCTCTTCGGAGGAAGGAGCGATGACGCGTCCGATGACATCGCTGGCGACGAGCAGCGCCGAGCCGGCGAGAGCGGAGAAGGGCAGCAACCACCGGTGGTCGGTGCCGATGAGCATCCGGCAGATGTGCGGAACGACCAGGCCGACGAAGCCGATGGGTCCGGCGATGGCCGTCGCGGCTCCGGCGAGGATCACCGCGCCGAGGGCGGAGACGAGGCGGGTGCGGAAGACGTGCTCACCGAGGCCGGCGGCGAGGTCGTCACCGAGGGCGAGCGAGTTCATGCCGCGTGCACACGCGAAGCAGATGAGAGCGCCGAGGGCGAGCACGGGCGCGGTGATGGCGAGGCGTGTCCAGTCCGCGCCGCCGACGCCGCCGATCTGCCAGGACTGGAACACCTGAAGCAGATCGACCCGGGGGAGCATGATGGCGCTGATGAGCGAACCGAGGGCGGCGGATGTCGCCGCCCCGGCGAGAGCCAGCTTGAGAGGCGTCGCCCCGCCGCGGCCGAGGGCGCCGACCGCGTAGACGAAGGTCGCCGCGATGGCCGCGCCGACGATCGCCACGATCATGTAGCCGTACTGGCTCGAGAGTCCGAAGAACGCGATGCCGATGACGACGGCGAGAGAGGCGCCGTTGGAGACACCGAGGATGCCGGGGTCGGCGATCGGGTTGCGGGTGACGGCCTGCATGGTCGCCCCGGAGAGCGCGAGTGCCGCCCCGATCGCGATGGCCAGGACCGTGCGCGGGATCCGTTTGATGACCGCCGCCTGCGCGACGGTGTCGTCATGACCCGTAAGCGCGGCGGCGATGTCACCGGCGCTCACGGATCGCGTCCCGAAGGAGATGGAGAGGATGCTGAGGACGAGGATGACTCCGACCCCGGCGAGCAGCCAGAGGGTACGCACCAGCGCCGGGCGCCGCAGTGCAGCGGCGCCCGGCGTGAGGATCCGAGTCGCGGTGGTCACTCCGCCGCGAGGAGAGGTGCCTCGAGGACGGCGAAGTAGTCGTCAAGGCCCCACGGGATCGACAGCGGCGACGGGTTGGCCGACGCGGCGAGCGGTGTGGCGTCGCCGAGCACGGCGATGCGCCCTTCAGCGATCGCGGGGATCTTCGACAGCAGCGGGTCGGCCTGCAGCAAAGGGATGATCGACTCGTCGCCGTAGGTGACGAACACGTCGACATCGTCGAACAGCTCGGCTTCTTCGGAGCTGACCGTCAGGTAGAACTGGTCGCTGTCGGCGTTGTCCTCGACGATCGAGGGCATCGGGAAGCCGATTCCGTGCAGGTAGCCGGGGCGCGTGTCGATCGCGGTGTAGTAGCCGATCTGGCTGAGGTCGGTCGGATCGATGTAGGAGAACAGGAGCTTCTTGTCCTTCAAGCCGTTGTGCGCATCGATCGCCGCATCCGCGTCGGCGTGCAGCTGCTCGATGAGTGCCGCGCCCTCGTCGGCGAGGCCGATCGCTTCGGAGTTCATCGTGATCATGTCATCGACCGAGGTGCCCCAGGCGACCTCGGGGTAGGCGACGACCGGCGCGATCTTCGTGAGCTGGTCGTACTCCTCCTGCGTCAGGCCGGAGTAGGAGGCGAGGATGACGTCGGGCTGGGTGTCGGCGATCGCCTCGTAGTCGAGACCGTCGTCGTTGTTGAACAGGACGGGGGTCTCGGCCCCCAGCTCTTCGAGCTTGTCTTCGACCCAGGGCAGCACGCCGTCACCGTCGTCATCGCCCCACGTGGCCGCGGCCATTCCGACGGGAACGACGCCGAGCGCCAGCGGCACCTCGTGGTTCGCCCATGCGATGGTCGCGATGCGTTCGGGCTTCTCGGTGATGGTGGTCTCACCGTAGACATGCTCGATGGTCACGGGGAAAGCACCGGCGGACGCCGGGTTGCCGGAGCCGGCAGCAGAGTCGCTGGTCGGTGCGGTCGCGCAGGCCGCGAGGCCGAGAGAGAGGACCACGGCGGAGCCGAGGCCGATGAGTCGAGAAGTGCGCACGGGCATTCCCTTCGGGTATGGAACGGGGGGAGGCGCGAATGCGCGGAGGCTTTGGTAAGCCTGTCCTAACTTATCAGATGGTTAGGGTTGCCTCAGTTCCCGCCCGCCATGCCGCGAGCCCGCGCCCGGACATGCGAAAAGCCGGCCGCGCCCGAAGGCAGCGACCGGCTTGAAGCGCTCAGAGATCAAACTCGGAGCGGTTCTCGCATTCAGAGCGGGCGAATGTTCGCAGCCTGCATGCCCTTGGGGCCACGCTCAGCGTCGAATTCGACCTTCTGGTTCTCGCGAAGCTCCTTGAAGCCAGAGCCGGAGATAGCCGAGAAGTGGGCGAAAAGATCGTCCGAGCCGTCATCGGGAGCGATGAAGCCGAAGCCCTTTTCCGAGTTGAACCATTTCACAGTGCCAGTGGCCATGTGTTTCTTCTTTCTGTTGATCGGGCCGTTTGCACGGCCTTGAGCGCCGCGCCGGAACCTCCGGCGGGCACGTGCGGGGACGCTCTCATGAAGAGAGGCCACGGAATGGGGGGCGCTGAGGACGTGTCCTTCAGCGCCGGCGGGACGGGCTGCGACGAGCCCGATGATGGCGGATGCCGCGACGGCGGCCTCGGCGTCGTGCGCCGAGTCGTGATGACCGAGGTCCTGGCCGCGCGCGCCGAAAGCGGCGGCGCCGTCGAATTCAACGACGACGTAGCCGGCGTATTCGCCGGCACGGGTGGCCACTCGGACGTCGACGTCGGCGTCGCGCCAGTGGAGTTCTTGGCTGGGTGCGCATGCACCGCAGCCGACTGCGTTTGACAAGTGAAGAAGCTTTCGGTGGGATCCGTGCCGAACCGATCGGGGCACAGAGATTCGGATCCTGGTATTAGGGCCACACACGTCGCACAATGCGTTCGCGGGCCGGTGATGAATGATGCCTCCGGTAGGAGGGACGTTCCCACCGTACCATGCCCACCCGGAATTGGACCTGGCAGTTCTCCCCACGGTCAACGGGCCACCAGTTCGACCGCGTCGATCTGCCGCGCGGCCAGCGCCGCTTCGGTGCGCGTACTGACTCCGAGTTTGCGAAGCACAGCCGACACATGCACGCTGACGGTCTTCACACTGATGTAGAGACGTTCGCCGATCTGCCGGTTGCTGAGCCCCTCGGCGACGAGCGCGAGCACCTGACGCTCCCTCGCCGTGAGGTGCTCGGCCTCCCCGGAGTCGACGCCGGCACTGGCATCCGCGCGCAGCCCGGCGGCATCGGCGAAGGTGCTGACGGCGGTCTGGAGCTGCACGTGGCCGAGCTTCTCGGCGACGGTCGACGCTTCGGCGAGCAAGACGGCGGCAGCCGCGCGGTCGCCGCTGTCGACCAGCATCCGTCCCAGCTCCAACCGGGTGATCACCCGGAAAGTGACGGGCATGTCGTCGCCATCGGCGACGGACACCGCGTGCTGCAGGGCGGGAATGGTCGGCGCGAGCAACGCGTCGAGAATCGACCACCATGCCCCGGCGCGCAACTGCTCGGGCTGAGCCTGCCAGGCCGCACGTACGGCGTCGACGGCGGGAGCGACGACACCGCCGTCGGCACGCAGCGCGGCGATGATCCATCCGGCTTGCAGCAGCAACCGTCGCTGGTGCAGAAGGACCGGGCCCTCGTCGTTCAGCATCGCGAGAATCGCGTCGAGAGCGCCGGTGAGGTCGCCACTGCTCTCGGCCACCGCCACCTTCATGACCACACCGTCGTACCAGATCTGGCGCTCCACCTGTCCGGTCTCTTCGAACGCCGGCATCAGCCCCCGCAGCAGTTCGGCGGCTTCCTCGGACCGCCCACGCCAAGCGAGCAATCGCACCTGCGACATGGTCGTGTACAGGCGGAACACCCGCAGCGTGCTCTTCTCCAGATCGCGTGCGAGAAGCTGCTCCGCCCTCTCGATGTATCCGAGTTCGAGAAGCGGCGACACCATGTTCTGCGTGAGGATCGACCCCGACGTGCGCTCGACACCGAGCGAGCGCGCGCGCCCGAACCCCTCTTCCGCGACCTGCACCGCCTCGCGATAGCGACCGAGCAGGGTCAGCGTGTCCGAGAAGTTCACCCGGTAGCGCAGCTCGGCGTTCGACTCCACGGCGCGCACCCGCGCGGTCTCGTAGGCGGTGAAGCCACCGACGAGGTCGCCGAGATGCACCAGGCTCCCCCCGCGAACGTTGGCCGCAACGGAGATCTCGGTGTCGGAACCGGCGCGCTCGGCGAATTCCTGTGCGCGCGCCGCGAAATCGATCGCCTTCTGCCGGTGACCTGCGACCATGTGCCGGCTGGCGAGGTAGTTCAGGATCGAGGCGCGCAGGCGATCGTCATCGACCCCGGCATCGAGCACGTCAAGCGCCTCGCTCAGCAGTTCGATCGGCCCAGGGCGGCCCAGATTGGTCAGGTACAGCGCCTTGTCGCGCAGCAGGCGCACATGGGTCCGGGGGTCGACCACCGCCGGATCGATCTCGCCGAGGGCGACGTTCACCACCGCCAGCGCACGCTCGCCGTCGCCGGCGTTGCGCAGCACGGAGCCGAGCAGCGCGAGCAACGGGATGCGTTCGATGCCGGCCGCATCCGCCGCATCTGAAACCCGCGGCCAGAGTTCGAGCGCCAACTCGCCGAAACGGGCAGCGCTCGCGAAGGCATAGCGGGTCTTGGCGTGCAGCATCGCGGCGACGGATGCCGTGAGCGTCCGCCGATCGTCCTGCGCGAGTTGCCAGTGATACGCGAGCGCGGCCGCATCGCCGCTGCCGGTTCCCGCGCAGTTCTCTTCGAGCATCTCCGCATACGCGCGGTGCAGCCGAGCACGCTCACCGGGGAGAAGATCGCCGTGCACGGCCTCGCGCAGCAGCGCATGCCGGAAGCGGTAGCCGTCGTCGACGACGATGAGAATGCCGCTGCGCGCAGCCTCGCGCAGCGCATCGTCGAGCTGAGTCTCGGAGATGTCGACCAGCCGCGAGAGCAGCGAATGCGACAGCGGCCGCTCGGAGCCCGACGTCACCTGGACCACACGGCGGGCATCGGCGCCGAGTCGGTCGAAGCGGCCGAGCAGAAGGTCGCGAAGCCCCTCGGGCAACGGACCGGACGCGCAGCAGGCGATCTCCTCGATGAAGAACGGCACGCCCTCGGCGCGCTCCTGCATCCGCTCCAGCGCACCCTCGGTGAGAGGCCGTCCGACGAGCTGCTCCGCGAGCTGGCGCACCGCGCCCTCATCGAGACGCTTCAATGCGATGCGTTCCAGCAGTCGCGCCCTGCTCGCCTCACCGATGAAGCCGCTCACGGCGTCGCCGCGGCGCACGTCATCGCTGCGGCAGCTGATCACCAGCAGGATGCGCCCGCGGGTGAGCGTGCGCAGGAGGAACGACAGCATCGCCAGGGTCGAATCATCCGCCCAGTGCACGTCCTCGACGATCAGTACCTGCGGCGCACGCTCTGCCGCCACTTCGATGAGGGTGGCGATCGCATCACGCAGCCGCTCCGGGCTGGTGTGCGCACGGTCGGTGGGAACGTCGACGAGTTCGGGCAACAGCATCCCGAGTGCCTCGGCGCCGACGCCGACCGCCGCCCGCGTCTGCTCGATGCCCAGCAGAGCGACGAGCGAGCGCAGGATGCCGGTGAGGGGGCCGTACGGCGTGCGCGCCGATCCCAGATCGAGGCACCAGCCGACGTGCACGTCGGCACGGGTGGCGATCTCTTCGCCGAACTCGCGCAGCAGCCGGGACTTGCCGATGCCCGCCTCGCCCTCGACGAGCACGGCGGCGGGTGTTCCTTCGGTGGTGCGCTCGAACATCCCGCGCAGCAGGGCGAGGTCGGCGTCGCGGCCGACCATCGCCGCGATCGGGACGGATGGGAGCATGAAGACATCGTCCCACTCTCCACGGACATCAGGGGCGTCCGGGGCGGCTGTCTTCATGGCATTCACCGTCACCGCAGGGATCACCGGGCTGCAGCGGGCTCGCACGGCGCCGCGGCACGACGCGATGCGGATGCGGATGCGGATGCGGAATCCGACGCCACCCGGCGGGAGGCGACATCCGGGGCCGTCCCCGTCGTCGCCGATACGGGCGCCGCGGTCGCCCGCGGTGCGCGGCCCACCATGCGGCGGATCGCCCGACGCAGAACGCCCTCAGGACGGAGGACGACCTGGTCGGCGTGCTCCTTGATGAAGCGACGGCGTGCGAGCGCCCGCTCCAGCTGCTCGAGTTCGAGCTCGGTCGTACGTTGGCTGAGATAGGGGTGTTCGAACATGAGGTTCTCCTGACGGTTTGCTGTACCCCTACATTCCGCTCTGAGGCCCCCTGCCGACATCGGACGGATGCCCTATCTTCGGCGCGGATCTGAGGCGGCATCCGTCTAGGGTGGCCTCATGCCCGTCAGTCGCAGCCGCCGTGCCCGCGTGGATCGTCGGCGACGCCGGCGGGTGGCGGCAGCCGACAACGACCTGACGCCGGCGGAATGGGACGCGCTGCGGCGGGAGTGGGGCGGATGCGCGTACTGCGGCATCGGCGACGTCCCGTTGCAGAAGGACTGCGTGCAGCCGATCTCACGCGGCGGCCGCTACACGGTGACGAACGTGGTCCCCGCGTGCGGCTCCTGCAACGCCAGCAAGTCGAACGGCGAGGTGACGAGCTGGCTGCGGCGCCGCGGGCTCGATGAGAGCGCGTTCCTGCTGCGCCACCATGCCGTGCAGCTGTCCTTCGTGACGGACGACCAGCCGGACTGAGCCGCGGACCGGTCAGGCGCGCAGGAGCGTGGCGCGCAGCGACGGCCGAGATTCCGGCGGGACGACGATGGCGAGCATCCGCACGAGTGTCGTCATCCACACCAGGCCGAGCCCGATCACGATCGCTTCCAATGCCGTGACCGAGTAGAGCCCGAAGAACACCCACAGCAGCACCGCGAGCACGACGAGGGCGACCACCCCGATCGTGGTCACCACGAGAGCACGCGGCGGCTTCGAGATCACGAATGTGGTGGATGCAGCGGCTGCCCCGAACAGCACCAGCGCGCCGAACGCGACGATGTTGTGCACGACGGGCGCCGCGTGCAGCGGGAACAGCCCGACCGCGGCGAGCGCGACCCCGGTCGCCGCCCAGAGCGCGACCACTCCGCCGATGCGGGGCAGTGGAGCATCACCGCGCAGCCGATGCAGGTCGCGTCCGATGTACGAGCCGACCGTCGCCACCAGGAGCCCGGCGACGACGAGCGTGCCGTTGAAGGCCCAGGAGCCGGTCCCGAGGCCGAGCTGCGAGAAGTTGCGCTCCCACCAGCGCGGGTCGGTGGCGGTGAGCATCGCGAAGAGCGTGCCGATGATGAGGAATCCGAAGAGGAGACCGGCGAGGTCTCCGGTGCGCAGGGTGATCCCGGCGTCGAACGCGAATCGGCCGGCGAACGCACTCGCCGCACCGGTGAGCAGACCGCCGCCGAGAGCGGAGAGCTCCAGCCCCTGCAGACCGACGCCGAGGATCTCGCCGGCGAGGAGCACCCCCATCGCGGCGACGGCGCCGAACGCGATGGTGAGCGCGATCGCAGAGACGTCGGAGATCACCGCCTGCCAGCGCGGCATCGGCGCGGTCTCACCGCGTCGGTGCAGAACGGTGCTGGCCACGAACGCGGTCGCCGCACAGATCGCGGCGACGCCTGCCGCGGGGAACACGACGGAGCCGTCCCCGGCCAGCGGACGCGGAACCCCCTGAAGCAGCAGCATCCCCGCGCCGGTGCCAACGGCGAAGCACAGCACCATGGCCCAGATCGCCTGGGTCTCCTGCCGAAGCCGCCGCGCCGTGTCCATGACTCCATCGAAGCACGGGTCGCCGACGCGGCGTCCAACCCCGCCGAGATCGCGCCGGTCACCCCCGCAACCATCGCTGCCGGAGCCATGCTCCGATCACGAATCGCGTGTCGTCGGCATCGATGTCGACACCGATCGATGCAGCGGCGCGGCGCAGGCGATAGTGCACGGTCGCCCGATGCACACCGAGTTGATCTGCCACCTCGGCGATCCGGCCGCCGTGCGTCACGTACGCCTCGAACAGCTCGATCGTCTCGGCTGGGGCCTCGGCCAGACGACGAAGCGGCTCCGGGAGCAGGTGCTCCGGCGGCTCGTCCGCGAGGAGAGTCGCAATCGACGCGGCGATCGGGTCGGCGCTCCAGGATGCCGATCGACTGCCCCGCGACCGCGCGACGCGCACCGCGATCAGCGCCTGCTCGTACGACTCCCACGACGCGACCAGTTCGTCGACCGGCGCCCCGATGCCGAGGACGGCGCCGAGCGGCTCCTGCGCGTCGGAGGCGTCCGTCTCGCGAATGATCGCGGCAACGACACTGCCGATCGCTTCCGGAGTCGGCTCATTCCGGAAACCGATCAGGATGAACGTCTCCGGCATGGTCGGCACGAAGCTGTAAGCGTCGATCATCGGGGTGGTGATCGCGCGCAGCAGCGCGTGCGAGATCACCTCGCGTGGGGGTGGCCCTCCCCACGGCGCCCACTCGGCATTCAGCGAGAGGCAGAGCGCCACGAATCGACGCGATCGCGTGAACATGCCGAGCTCGATGAGCTCGTTCGCTGCATTTTCTCTGCTCGGTGCATCAGAGGTGAGCAGACCGAGCATCTCGGATTCGACCTCGGCGTTCACCGCTTCGATCGACTGTGAGATGTTCACCAGCACGGCGCGCAGCGTCTCGACCGTCTCCGTGATGAGGACGACCTCGCCGGGGGTGAGCGGCTCGACGAGAGTGACCCACAGAAACCCGAGCACGCCGTAGCGCGAGCGCAGCGTGATCGAGAGTCGCGCGTACTCGATCCCGAAAGCGGGATCGGGCTCGATCACACGGGGCGCGCGTTGTGCGTGCAGCCGTCGGTTGCGCAGCTCGGCGGCGAGGGCATCCGTCGGGCGCCGCTCCGACAACGTCTGCAGCCGCGCCGGGTCGAGATCGCCGTAGTGAGCGCTACTGGCGAGCAGCACGAACTCGGCATCTTCGAGCACCACGGACCGGCGCAGCGACATCGCGAGCCGATCGACGGTCTCCTGCACGGTGTCGAACATCGGGCCTCCGCTACCTGACCGGCGAGACGCCTCTGATCCTACGCCGCGGACCGCACGAGGACCCGTCACACGACGAGCTCTCCACCCTTCACGACTGCCGAAACATCGCAGAAACGCTCGATCGCCCCAAGGTGCGCTCCACGGACCGCAACGAGGTCGGCGTACCGCCCGGGAGCGATCGCTCCGATATCGGCCGATCGCCCGAGGCAGTCGGCCGCGACGGTCGTCGCCGATTGCAGCGCCTGCATGGGAGTCATTCCCCACTCGACGAACTCCGCCAACTGGCCGGCGTTCCTGCCATGGGGGAACACGATCGCGTCGGTGCCGTACGCGATGCGCACGCCGGCCTCGATGGCGAGCCGCACGGCGGCACGCGCCGAGGCACCCACCGCAGCCGTCTTCGCCCGGACGCCGGCCGGATGATTCTCCCGCTCGGCGTGCTCCTCGACCCACTGCAGCAGATAGGTGGTCGGCACGTAATAGGTGCCGTGCTCGATCATCGCCGACATGGCGGCCTCGCCGAGCAGGGTGCCGTGCTCGATGGTCCGGGCACCGGCGCGGATCGCCCGCAGCGCGCCCTCTTCACCGTGCGCGTGGGCCGCGACGTAGAGACCGTAGAGAGCCGCCTCTTCGACACAGGCCCGCAGCTCGGCCTCGGTGTACTCGGGCGCGCCGGGGTTCGTGCCCGAGGCGTAGACGGCCCCGGTGGTGATGACCTTGATCACATCTGCTCCGCGGTGCGCGATCCGACGCACCGCCGAGCGCACCTCGTCGACCGAATCGGCCACGCCGAAGCGGTAGGACTTCGGAAGTTCGATGTCGACGGCGAGGTCGGTGATCTCTCCTCCGCCGGACGAGCAGGTGACGTAGGCGCCGGCGCACACCATGCGCGGACCTTCGCAGATGCCGGAGTCGATGGCATCACGCAAGTCGCAGTCGACGAAGGCGCGGAAGCTGCCGACGTCACGAACGGTCGTGAATCCCGCGCGCAGCGTGGCACGAGCGTGGCGCACTCCCAGGAGCGCGTCGCGGGCCGGCGAGCCGGTCAGGAATGGACTGTAGCTGCCTCGTTCGAGCTCGCCGATGAGGTGCGTGTGCAGATCAATCAGCCCGGGGGCGACGAGGTGCTCGCTCAGGTCGAGTACGTCGTCACCGCCGTGCCGCGAGATGGACCATGGCTCGACGGCGGCGATGCGCTCACCCTCGAGAACGATGGCATGGTCGGTCAGCACCTCTCCGGTGAGCACATCGGCGATTGCTCCGGCACGGATGGTCCTGACGGTGTTCGTTGCAGTGGTCATCGAACGACCTCTCTTTCCTCGGTGGTGACCAGGCGTCTACCGACGACGACCCGCACGATGATCATGGCGACGGCGACGACAGCGCCGACGATGGCGAAGCCGGCGAAATAGCCGGTCTCGTTCTCTCCCGGGATGAACCCTTCGCCGGCGACGCCGGCCGCGGCGATGCCGATCGCGACGGAGAGGTAGTGCACCGAGAGCATGCGCGTCTCGAATCCCTCGGGAGCGACGGCTGTGGCAAGGGAAATACCGGATGGCGAGACGACGACGTCGGAGGCGCCGAAGACGAACACGATGAAGACGAGCACGATGATCGGAGTGAGTCCGCCGACTCCGGAGGCCGCGGCGAGCCACCCCATCCCGAGCGCGCATCCGGCGAACGCGACGGCGAACTTCACAGGCAGCGACGGCTGCCGCTCCCCCAGCGCTCCCCAGACTGCTGCGAGGATCGGCGCGACGATGATCGTGCACAGCGGCGCGATGCCGAGCACCATCGACGGCGGGAGTTCGACACCGAAGATGACCCGGTCGGTGCTCGCCTCGGAGTGGATCGCCACGGTCGTGTACAGCTGCTGATAGAGCATCGCGAATACACCCGTCGCGCAGAAGAAAGGCAGATAGCGCAGCACCCGTCGCTTGTGCTCGCGGTCGAGGTCGTGGCGGGTGAGCAGCTTGGCCAGCACCCCGACGGCGACGACGAGCGCTCCGATACCGACGAACGTCGCCGGGTTCCAGCCGGCTGACACCGTGCCGATGACAACCGCAACAGCCATGACGACGCCGAGGATCGGCCAGGCGAGCGCCCAGCCGTGAACGCCGCGGCCCACGAGGACGGGGGCTGTGGCCTCGGTCCCGCGGCGGAACGGCAGGTACACGAGCAGACCGACCAGGATCGCGATCGCGGACGTGAGGAACCCGATCCGGAAGCCGTACTCCGTCTGCAGCACGCCGGTGAGAGTGATGCCGACCATGGCGCCGCCCGCGCTTCCGAGGTAGTAGATGGTGAAGCCCGACTCGCGCTTGGACTCGTGCGTGTTGAGCGTTCCTCCCAGCAACGTGCCCTCGCTGACCCACATCGACGCGGCCCCGAATGCGATCGCGAGGAGCCCGATCGTCAGACCGATATGACCCGGTACGAGCGCGAGCACGAGGTAGCCGATGAACGCGAGCACCGCGCCCCATCGCAACCCACGGCCGGCACCGAGCACATTGTCGGCCAACCAGCCGGCGAAGATCGTCGCGAGGAAGGTCGAGGCGCTGTACGTCGACACGATCGCGATCGCCACAGAGGGGGACAATTCGAGTCCCCCCTCACTGCTGGCGAAGTACACGTAATACACGAGGATCGTCTGCATGCCGTAGTAGGCGAGGGCATCGAATCCC
Organism: Microbacterium sp. LWH12-1.2; assembly: GCF_040675825.1. NCBI lineage: Bacteria > Bacillati > Actinomycetota > Actinomycetes > Micrococcales > Microbacteriaceae > Microbacterium > Microbacterium sp. LWH12-1.2. The sequence continues at coordinate 3,310,742 of NZ_JBEGIJ010000001.1, read as the reverse complement.
GCAAAGCCGGCCACGGGATACATCGTCCGGGGCAGGCCGAAGAACGTACGCGCTGTCGGTGGAGCGCTGGTCGAGCTGCTGACGGTCATTGCGCCTCCATTGGTGCATGGGGTGCCGCGATGCGGCTTCGGGTTGTCGAGAGTCAATCCGATCGCGGACTCCGGCGGTTTCGACAGCGGTGGAAATCTGAGACGAGAAATACGACGAGTGTCGCAGACGCGATCCTCGTCGGAGCGGTGACGATGGTCGAGTGAGCAACGACGCAGATCTCCCCTTCTCCCGAGACGAGTACACCGACCGCCTTCGACGCATGCGACGAGCGATGGCAGACGCCGACGTCACGGTCGCCATCCTCACCGCCCCCGACACGATGGCGTGGCTGACCGGCTATCGCGTCCGCTGGTATCGCCAGCACACGTCGACGTCGATGCCGCCGGCGCAGTGCATCGTCGTGCACGTCGAGGAGGGAAGCCCGTTCATCATCGATGCCGGCTACCACGAGGAGCTCGCTCGCACCGGGACTGTGCTCGACGACGTCCGCACGCTCCCCACGTCCTCGGAGATGCACGAGGCGTCACTCGCCGACTATGTCGCCTTCCTCGCCGACCAGATACGCCCATGGGCGGGCACACGGGTGGGGATGGAACGGTGGAGCTGCATCCCGAGCCCCGCCGTCGCCGACGTCGTCGACGCCATGCTCGAGGGTCTCGGATGCCGCATCGTCGATGTCACGCTGCCGTTCCGCGGCATCCGGCGTCTGAAGAGCCCCGCCGAGATCAGCAAGGTCGAACAGGCGCAGGCGGCGACGGATGCCGGCATCCGCGCGATCCTGGCAGAGGCCACTCCCCAGACGACCGAGCTCGAGGCGTGGGGCATCTATTCACTGGGCATGGTGCGCGCGGGCGGGGAGCCGGCGGCGCTGCACGAGACGGTAGCCGCAGGCGCCACGGTCTCCGCCTTGCACCGACTCAGCGGGCGTACAGCCCTCGGCTCCGGCCCGGTCGTGCATCCTGACATGGCCTCGTCTGTCGACGGATACCACGCCAGGGCCACCCGACCCTTGATGTTCGACGGGGTCTCCGATGAGAGCCGGCGACAGGTCGCCATCGCCGCCGGGGCGTACGACCTGGTCCTGCAGTACGGGAAGGTCGGCGCACCGTGGGGACAGCTGATCGGCGCCCTTCGCTCCTACTTCGCGGACAGCGGGGCGCCAGGTGCCGGCTCAGCCGCGTACGAACTCGGGCTCTCCGTCGCACCCACCGACTTCGTCGGTGAATTCACCTGGGGGATGGACGACGAAAGAGACGACGTCATCGAAGCGGGACTTGTGACGAACTTCGAGTCCTGGACGTCGCTGATCCTCGTCGACACCGTCGTCTTCGAGGAGGCCGGTCCTCGATTCCTCTCGTCACTGCCGCGCGACGTCCTGGAGTTCGCATGACCGCGGCGCCCTGGAATGAGCAGTTCGTGCTGCACACGGCGGCAGGTTCGATCCGCGTGCGCGAGTGGGGTGATCCCGACGGCCCTCTCGTCGTCTTCCATCACGGCACGCCGAGCAGTTCGATCGCCGTTCCTGGCGGCTGGGACGGTCCCTCTGCGGCCGGCGTCAGGCTGTGCTCGTACGACAGGCCAGGCTATGGCGGCTCACCTTCGACACCAGGGCGAACGGTCGCCGATGCTGCGGAGTGGAGCGCACGCATCGCAGACGCTTGCGGTGCGGATCTTTTCGCGGTGATGGGCACATCGGGTGGGGGGCCGCACGCCGTCGCGGCCGCCGCGCTTCTGCCGGAGCGGGTCACTGCGCTCTGCGTCGACGTGGGTCTCGGCCCCGCCCGTCTCGGCTTCGACGCCGCGAGCGGGATGGTGGACGAGACGGTCGCCGAGATCGATGCCGCGCGCCGAGGCGAGAACGCGCTGCGCGAGCATCTGGGATCGCTCGGCCCCGGCACGGATGCCTTGAACGACTGGATGGCTCGACTGCCCGAGAGCGATCGCGAGGTGCTCGGCCGTGCCGATGTGCAACACGAGGAAGCGGTCGAGGCGACGGAGTGGGCCGTGCACGGCATCGACGGCTGGGTGGAGGACGACCTCGCATTGTTCAACAGGGAGTGGGCATTCGACACAGACGACGTGCGGATGCCGACAAGGCTCATCTACGGCTGTGCCGATGTGCTCGTTCCTGCGTCGCACGGCGAAGCCTGGCTCGAGTTGATCCCGCACGCGGAGATGCACCTCGTGCCCGGCGGCGGGCACTGGCTGCGCGACCACGAGGTGGAGGCGCTCCGCTGGTGCCGCGGTAAGGCCCGGGCTGCCGCGCGGTCATCCGGTCACGTGCGCCACTGACACGACGGCGTTCGTCCGCCGCGCCTCCTCGGCGAGCCAGACCACTCGGTGCGTCGCGAGGCTCTCCTCCGGCCCGGACAGCAGGACCGATCGGTCCCCGGTGCGCACCGCGTGGAGGAACGCCTGGACGAGCGCGTCATCCGCACCGCCATGGCCGTCGGCGGCACTGGCGTTGCCCCGCGACTCGGGAACGACCTCGTACTTGCGGTCCTCCACGAAGTCATGGACCACCAGCGTGCGCCCATCCCCCTCGATGCTCCCGGCTGTTCCGAACAGCCTGGTCTTGCGGAAGTCCAGCTCCGTGAATGCCGTGACGGTGAAGGATGCGGTGACGCCGCCCTGGTACTCGATGTTCACGACTTGATGATCGACGACATCGTTCTGTCCGTCGAAGACGCAGCGGCCGTACGGCCCGTCCCGAAGAGCGCGATCGATGCCGGATGCCGTGACATCGGTGGTGAGCACGGCGAGGGGCCACCGCTCGAACGTCTCGTCGCCGAGGAAGCCACGATAGATCTTCGTCGCGGAGTAGGCGCAGGTGTTCTGCAGCGGGCAATCCAGGCAGCGTGCCGTCGCGTTGGCCGGCTTGCTCTCCGGCCGGAAGTGCAGGAGGCTCCCGAAGGACGACACCCTCTCGACGGGAAGCCCCACGATGTACGACAGCCAGTCGATGTCGTGACTGCTCTTGGTGAGCAGCATCGGTCCGGAGTCCTCCTCGCGAGCCCAGTTGCCTCGCACGTAGGAGTGGGCGAAATGCCACCAGCCGATCGGCTCGAGGTGCTCGACCGAGACCAGACGGCCGATCGCCCCCTCGTCGAGCAGGTTCTTGAGGGTCTGCGAGTAGCTCGAATACCGCATCACATGGCAGACCGCGAGCATCACTCCGGCCTCTTCGGCCGCCGCCACGATGCGCGCCGATTCCTCCTCGGTCGGAGCCATCGGCTTCTCCAGCAGCAAGTGGTAGCCGGCACGAGCGAGGCCGATCGCCGGCTCGGCATGCAGCCGGTCGGGGGTCGAGACGACGACCGCGTCCGCGATCATCGTCGGCAGTGCGGCGATCTCCTGCCACGTGTCGTAGACGATCACGGGCTGCGCGGAGAGCTCCGCGAGGAATGCCCGCAGCCGCGCTTCGTCCGGTTCGACGACGGCGGTGATCAGCGCACCCTCGGCGACCGCGCGTCGCGCATAACCGGTTCCTCGTGAGCCCGCGCCGATGATGGCGAGACGGGTGGGGACGACGGCGGTCATTTAAGAGCTCCTTGAACGAGCCCAGCGACGAATTTGCGCTGGAAGATGAAGTAGAGGACGACGATCGGCAGGATGACGATGAGGGTTCCGGCGGCGAGCAGCGGAATGTTCTCGCCGTACTGCTGGACGAAGGTGCCCAGGCCCGACGGCGCGGTGCGGCGGGCAGGATCGCGGATCAGGATGAGCGCGAGCAGGAACTGGTTCCAGGCCCACATGAACGTCAGCAAGGCGTACGTGATGATGGCCGGCCGCGCACCGGGGATGAGGATCTGCACGAGCGTGCGGAAGCGGCCGGCGCCGTCGAGCTGCGCAGCCTCGATGATCTCGGCAGGCACGGACTCGAAGTGCGTCCGCATCCAGAAGATCCCGAACGGCATGAACGCGCCGACCAGAGGCAGGATGACCGCCCAATAGGTGTCGATGAGTCCGGTCGACCTCATCGCGAAGTACAGCGGGATCACGATCGCTTCGTAGGGCAGGGTGAGACCGGCGATGAAGAAGGCGAAGAGCGCCCCCTTCGCGGGCATCCGCATCATCCCCATCGCGTAGCCGGCGAGCGTGGAGCAGATCACCGCGATCGGCACGACCACCACGGCGATGATCGCGCTGGATGCGAGGAGGGATCCGAAGCCGGCCATGCTCCACGCCGTGAGGAAGTTTCCCCACTGCGGGTCGGTGGGCCAGGTCAGCCGCGGGACCAGAGTGTCGGCGGGCTGCAGAGCGGCCGAGACCAGCGCGAGGAAAGGGAGCACGACGCTGAGTGCCGCGACCAGGAGGAACGCCGCGGAAAGGATGCGGGAGGCGGGGGATCTCATGCGTTGCGCCTTCCGGCTCGGCCGATGAGCGCGACGAAGACGAGGATGATCGCGCTGAGGACGGTGGCCAGCGCGCACGCGAGACCGACCTCGTTGGACGTGAAGACGAGCTTGTAGATGAGCACCCCAGGGACGATGGTCTGGTATCCGGGACCTCCACCGGTGGTGACGTAGACGATGTCGAAACTCGCGAGCGCAGAGATGAGGGTGACCGTGGCCGCGACGACGATCTCGGCCCGCACGCCTGGCACGGTCACGTGCCAGAACTGCCGGATCGGTCCGCAGCGATCCAGGCGCGCGGCTTCGTAGAGCGAGGGATCGATCTTCTGGATGCCGGCGAGCAGAAGCATCATGCAGAGCCCGGTCGTCACCCAGGTGCCGATCACGCCGACGGCGGGATAGGCCCAGGTGAAGTCGCCGAGCCACGCACGCGCCACGTCGCCGAGGCCGATCGCGGTGAGGCCCTGGTTGATGGGCCCGTCGGCTGCATAGAGATACCGCCAGATGACGCCGACGGCGACGAGCGGAAGGATCTGCGGAAGGAAGAGGATGGTCCGCACCAGTCCCGATCCGCGCCGAGGGCGGGCGGCGATCACCGCGGCGATGATCAGGCCCAGGATGACGGGGAACACCGTATAGAACACGATGAACCCGAGGCCGTTGCGGAGCGCGGTGAGCAGGCGCTCGTCGGTGACGACCTTGACGTAGTTCTCGACACCGGCCCATGTGGCCGCGCCGATGCCGTCCCAGTTCCAGAACGAGAGCCAGATGCTCTGCACCCAGGGCGCGACGATGAAAGTTCCGTAGAACACGAACGCCGGAAGGATGTAGAGGAGTGCGCTCCAGCCGCGGCGGGGGCGGCGAGGGGAGCCGGCGATGTGCGCCGACTCCCCCCGCGTGCGGGACAACGATGTCGTCATGGTCAGCCCGCGTGCGCCTTCGCCCAGTCATCCTGGATCGATGCCAGGAAGTCGTCCACCGAGAGCTGCCCGGCGATGAGCTGCTGGGTGCCCGCCTTCAGCGTGTCGTTCATCGTGGCCGTGGCGTTGTTGTTGAACGCGACCAGTCCGTCTGCCTCGGCGACCTTCGCCCAGGAGGCGACGATGTCGCCCTGGAGGGTCCCCTCCTCGGCGACGGCGACGGTCGGGTCGTTCGGCATGAACCCCTGAGCGAACTGCTGCTCGCTCGCCTCTGAGGATCGCAGGAAGTCGAGGAACGCGGCCGCTTCATTCGGGTGCTCGCTCTGCGCCGAGATGGCGTAGGCGACGGACGTGCCGATTCCGGTGACGTTCGCACCGGGGAAGGGCAGGAAGCCCGCACTGTCACCCAGCCCGTCGCCGATCTTGCCCGCATCCCAGATGCCGTCGACGAGGAACAGCCCCTTACCCGCGATGAAGTTGTCCACCGCGCCCTGCAGATCCGTGCCGTTGGCTGTCGTGGCATCGCCGAGGTACCCGGCCTTCTGCCAGGCGGCGAGCGTCTCGGCGGCGGTGCGGTTGGCCGCCGTGTCGAAGGTCTCCCCCTCGTGACCGAAGGCCCAGGCGTTGGCGTCGTCGGCGCCTGCTTCACCCTGCCCGAGGAGCTGGACGATGAAGGCCGCATGTCCCTCGGCATTGCCGAGCTGGACGGGCAGCGCACCGGCGCTGCTCGCCTTCTCCAGAGAGGCCTCGAGCTCCGCCAGCGACGTCGGCGCCGTGATGCCGAGCTGTGCGGCGAGAGCCTTGTTGTAGTAGACGCCGACGAGCGAGAAGCCCGCCGGCGCTGCGACGAGAGCGCCGCCATCGCCGAGGGTTGATCCGTCCTCGGCCACGCGCCACTGGTTGAGCTGATTGGCGGGGAAGAAGTCGTCCCATCCGTACAGGCCGGCGTAGTCGTCGAGGGGCAGCACGAGCTTGTTCTTGACGGTGTTGGCGACGGCGTTGAGCAGCACGATGTCCGGGGACTGATCTCCGGACAGGTTCAGGTTGACGCTCTGGTTGTAGTCGTCGTAGTTCGTCTGCGAGTACTCGATGGCGATGTTCGGGTGTTCGGCTTCGAAAGCCGCGATCGTCGCCTCGGTGGCTGCGCCGGACTCGGGGGTGGACATCAGGGTGAGGGTGATCTCGTCGGTGGTCAGCTCGGTGCTGGCCTCGATGTCGGCTGCGCTGTCGTTGGTCGTCGCGCCGGGAGCGCAGGCAGTGAGAGCGATGCCGAGAAGCGTGCTCGCCGCGAGGGGCGCGAGCACGAGTCGGGTGCGTCGTTGCATGTGATTGTCGCTTTCCAGGTGAGGGGAGTCTTTATTTTGCAACTCTCCGTGGTAATTCCCCAAGATAGGTCACCACCTGCAGGCTGTCAAGCCGCATGACGCGCGGATGTGATAGTCAGGAGACGTGACATCCCCCGCGCTCGGAACCGACCTCGCAGCAATGCGGCGCCTCAACGACCAGGCCGTGCTGACCACACTCTGGGACACGACCGAACCGATGACGGCCACCCACCTGGCCGCATCGACAGGACTTTCCCGCACCACCGTCGAGGCTGTGCTCTCCGGGATGCTCGAGAACGAGCTGATCCGCGCCGAGCAGCTGCGACCGACACGCGCCGGCCGTCCGGCACGCGGATATCGGCTCGCCGCTGATCGCGGCATCGTCATCGGGATCGACATCGGCCCCCACGGCATCGCCGGCATCGCCGGTGATCTGCGCGGCACGGTCACCGCTCCCCACCGCCGCATCGAACAGGACCTCTCCGGCGGCGAAGACGCGGTGACCGCGATCCTCGGGGTCGTGGACGCACTGCTCGCGGAAGCGGGAAAGTCGGCCGACGATCTCGCCGCACTCACCGTCGGCATCCCGGGCATCGTCGACGCCAACGGCCACCCGGTGAAGACGACCGTCGTTCCGGATTGGCTCGTGATCGACATCGATGCGCACCTCCGGCGGGCCTACCCGCAGACGACGATCTTCTTCGACAACGACACCAAGCTCGCCGCGCTCGCCGAGATCGAGAACGGCACGATCGGCTCCGACGAGACCGCCGTGGTTCTGCGTATCGGCAATCGGATCTCGGCCGCGTCCGTCGTGGACGGGCGAGTCGCACGTGGCGCGCACGGCGCGGCCGGCGAGATCGGCGCTCTCGGTCGCGTGGCGTGGCCGCAGGCTCAGGAACGACTTTCCGCCCGAGCCGAGGGAGGCATCGAGACCCTGTTCACCGGCGGCAACGATGACGCCGTGGCCGAGTTCGCCGCCGGGATCGCCGACGGCCTCGGCGCGCTCGTGCTCGCGATAGACCCCCATGCGGTCGTGGTCAGCAGCAGCATCCCCGAAGGGTCCGGTCGGATCGCCGATGCCCTGCGGGTCGAGCTCTCGGAGCGCGCCCTGTTCATCCCCGAGCTCCGCGCGTCGACGCTCGGGGCAGCGGCACCGTGCCTCGGAGCTCTCGCAGTGAGCAGTGCCTCCGGTCGCGAGCAGCTCTTCGCACACACGTCTTGACAATTACGTAAGAGTCCGGGTTAATTGTCCTCGTCGGACCGGCGCACCCCCGCGACCCTCCGATCTATCGATCAAAGTCGATCCTTGAGGAGCAAGATGATCCGCCGAACATTCCCCCGCAGACTCGCGGCGGCTGCCGTCACCGCGACCGCCCTGAGCGCCCTCGTGCTCGCAGCCCCGCCGGCATGGGCCGCCGATACGCCCCCGAATCCGGTCGACAAGCCGGGCTACACCCTGGACTTCAGCGAAGAGTTCAGCGGGACGACGCTCAACACCGACAAGTGGCTGCCCAATTACCTCCCGCACTGGGTACCGGCCTCCGACATCGCCGACACAGCGGCGCGGTACACGATCTCGAACGGCACCATCAAACTCCGCGTCGATCAGGACCAGCCGCCGTGGAACCCCGACCAGGACGGCACCGTCGTGTCTTCGGCGATCCAGACGTACAACCAGAACAACTGGCATCCGTTCAACGGCAGTGCCGTGAACCGGAACAACCTTCCCACCTTCAACGGCTACTCGACCAAGTACGGGTACTTCGAGGTCAGGGCGAAGAAGTCGAACGCGGGCGGCGGCGGCCATCAGGCCGTGTGGCTCGTCGGCACCAACACGACGGGCGGCCAGGCCGAGATCGACTTCATCGAGACGTTCTTCAGCACCCCGACCAATTGGCGCATCGCGGCCTACGGCTGGGGCGACCCGAACTTCCTGAGCTCGTGGCACCTGTCCAACGTCCCGGTCTCCGGCTCGCCCACGACCGAGTTCCACATCTACTCGATGGACTGGACGCCCACCGAACTGAAGTTCTACTACGACGGCCAGCTGGTGAAGACGATCAACGACGCCCCGAACACGGCCATGGGCATCATCATGAACATCTACACCGGCGCCGGCTCCGGCCAGCCGAACGACGTGTGGCCGAAGCAGTGGGAAGTCGACTACCTGCGCGTCTACAAGGACAACGCCGGGTACACCGAGGCAGTGTCTCCCACCTGGAAACTCATCAACAACCGGCACAGGGCAGGAGCCGTCAACGTCGAGCCGAACGACGGCCTCGTCCGGTTCGGTGAAGTGCCCAGCACCTACTGGAGCGCGCAATGGGTTCCGGAGACGACGGCATCAGGTGCGATCAAGTACCGCAACCGATGGACGAACCAGTACCTCTACGTGAACGGCACGACCGTGCGTCACGGCACCGCCGCAACGGCGGGAACGGCGGCCGAGTGGTCGGCGCCGTCTGCGGGCAGCGGCTACGTCCGCATCCAGAATGCGTCCGGCGCCCTGCACGTCGAGAACGGCAACGGCAAAGTCGAGTTCGGCAGCGTGCCCAGCACGTGGTGGTCCTCCCACTGGCAGCTGAACGCCGCACCCGCCAACTGACGATCCGCGAACCGGGAGGAGGGCTGACGGCCCTCCTCCCGTGAGGAGCACATCATGAAGAGCATCCGTTCGAGCAGACTCGTCTCGATCGCCATCGCCCTCGCGGTCGCCTCGGTCAGCGCCGCAGGACTGTCGGGGTGCACCGATACGCCGCCGGCGGCATCCCCCCAGGCCGATGCGAGTCCCACCCCGCGATTCGACCCCGACGCCACGCTGTGGACCATCGCATCGACGGGGGAGCAACTGGACCTCGAGGATGCCGACGTGCAGGCGTTGCAGAAGGTCGTCGCGCTCCACTCCGGAGCATCCGACAATCGGTCGCCGGGTACCGCCACCGCGTCGGTCGCGGCCGAGACGTCGTACTTCACCCCCGCGTTCGCCGAGAGGCTCTCCGTACAGGGATACAACGATGCCGTCGTCGCGCTGTACGTCGACAACGATCTGACGATCGAGCAGACAGGGGTCGCGTGGATGCCGTCGAGCATCGATGCCGACCGCGCGCACGCGACGGTCGGATTCGAATCGCTCTTCCAGATCGTCGGCGCATCGGAGGGATATCTTCATGAGCTCGACGTCGCAGCCGGAACCCAGCTCGCCCAGCCGCGCGAGTACACGCTGACGAAGGTCGACGGGCAATGGCTCATCGACGACATCGCGAAGGGGCCTCTTCGAAAGACGACGGGCGCGCCCTAGCGATCCCGGGGGATGCAGCATGCACGGCTAGCGTTATCGGCATGCGCATCCCTGCCACGATCCGCGCTGCGAAGCGGGCCCCACTGCTGCAGGTCGTGAAATCCGCCGCGGCGACGATCGCCGCGTGGTTGCTGGCGGGCTGGGCGTTTCCCGGGCAGCTTCCGGTCTTCGCCGCGATCGCGGCGCTGCTGGTCGTGCAGCCGAGCGTGAACCAGTCGCTGTCGAAGGCACTCGAGCGCAGCATCGGTGTCATCGTGGGCGTCGTCATCGCCGTCGCCCTCGGTCTGCTCCTCGGATCCCCGAGCTGGATCGTGCTCCTGGCGATCGTGGTCGCGATGCTCGTCGCGTGGGTGCTCAGAGCGACTCCTGGGACCGGCAATCAGGTGGCGATCTCGGCGATGCTCGTCCTCGCCCTGGGGTCATCCAGTCCGGAGTACGCCATCGCGCGCATCGCGGAGACGCTCATCGGCGTCGTCATCGGCATCGTCGTCAATGCGCTCATCGTCCCGCCCGTGCTCATCGCTCCCGCCCGGCGCGACCTGGGGCTTCTCGGCGCCGAGCTCGCCGCAAGCCTCGACCGCCTCGCCGATGCCCTGCCGGAACCGCAGGCGCCGGCGGCTCTGCAGGAGCTGATGCTGGAGGTGCGACTGCTGCGGCCGATGAAGAATGCCGCCGAAGCATCCATCGCCGCCGGCGAGGAGTCCCTGACGCTGAACCCGCGCCGCTCCACGCACCGCGCCGACCTGCAGGAGATGCGCGCTCTTCTGCAGAAGATGTCACCGATCGTCACCCAGGTGATCGGGATGACGCGCGCCTACTTCGATCACTACGACGATGCGCTCGGCGAGGAGCCGGCCGTCGCGGCGATCGCGGAACAGCTGCGGCGCGCGGGGCACGATGTGCGCCTCGCCGTGCAGATCGCCGAGGTGTCGCCCGACCCCGAGACTCTGACCTCGTCGATCCCCGCGCTGACCGCGCCGCTCGTCATCCGCCCACCGTCATCGGCGCACTGGATTCTCGTCGGCTCGCTGATGGAGGATCTCCGGCGCATCCGCGGGCAGCTCGTCGGGGAGGACTGACCTCGAGTTCAGAGAGCGCGAACGGCTGGATCTCAGCCCGAAATGGAGCCGTTTGCGCTCTGCGAACGCCGGCGACCCGTCGTCAGAGGAGCGGATCGGCGTCGTTGCGCTTGTCGTCGTACATCGCCTGATCGGCGCGGACCAGAGCGGTGTCGACGGTATCGCCGGGTTTCATCTGCGCGACTCCCCATGACCACGGGTGCGTCGCGAACTCACGGAGCCGATGCATCAACAACCTGGCCTCTTCGGCGTCCGTCTCCGGCAGCAGCATCGCGAACTCGTCACCGCCGAGCCGGCCCACGATGTCGGACGAGCGCGAGAGCGACATCCACTGTGCAGAGAGCGATCTGAGCACGAAATCCCCTGCCGCGTGCCCGGCCCCGTCGTTGACCGACTTGAACTTGTCGAGATCGAGGACCGCGATGCTGACGGGGCGATCATGACGCGCGGCGCGCCGGAACTCCATCCCGGATTTCGCCACGAAGCCGCGACGATTGAGCGCGCCGGTGAGCTCGTCGGTGTGCGATTCGAGCCGGATGCGGTGACGGACGAAAAGCCCCGCTTCCAGGCAGAGCCAGGTGAACAGGGCCGCACCGAAGAGATTCACCGGCCCCAGAAGGGCATTGGTCCCTTCGACGGCTGTCGTGTACGGCCCGTAGACGATCGCGCCGCCCACGAATGCAAGGATCGCGAGTTCGCCGAGCCGCGCGATACGGGCGCCGTAGAACCAGGAGAAGTACATGGCCATGAGCGGAAGCTCCTGCAGCGCGGCGATGGCGTTCTGCCGTTCGTCGGAGAACCCGAGGTAATAGGCCGAGACGACCGCGTGCGCGACGACGAGGGCGATTCCGGTCCAACGCGCGAGTTCCACCCCGAAGAGGGCGACCATCACGACGAGCGCAAGACAGATGCCGAGAATACCGATCGAGAGCACCTGCTCGAACAGGGTGAGATCTTTCTCGAACAACTCGAAAGCGCCCAGGGCGGCGAACAAGAGGGCGATGGCGGCTGTCACCACGGAATAGGTCGACGTGCGCTCGCGCACATGCCGCAACCATCCCGTCCGCAGCCAGCGGAGATCCTCCGCGTCAGCAGCGCGGATGTCCTGGACGACCATGTTCCTACTCCCCCCGGCGCGTTCTGACACCGTCCCGACATCCAGGCTAGACGCTCCTCCGGTGAAGACGCTGTCCGGAGCTACACTGAATCGTGCCAAACCACGCCAGCCTCGACGCCGAGGGTGCCACGACGCGCATGACGATCGTTTTCCAGCCGATCGTCGACCTCCATCTCTGGCGCGTCGTCGGTTTCGAAGCACTCGCCCGCTTCGCAGACGGCGCTCCGCCGCCCGCCCACCTCGCCAGGGCAGAGGCCGCCGGTTCCCGGGAGGAACTGGAGCTCGACCTGATCCGCAACGCCGTGAGCGCTGCGGTCGCCTTGCCCTCTGACGCGTTCGTCACGCTCAACGCCTCCGGTTCCACCATCCTTCGGCCAGAGATGGCCGAGATCCTCGAACCCTGTGCGCGACCCTGGGGACTCGAGATCTATGAGGGGGCGACCACCGCGAGCCTCGCCGCCGTGCGAGAGCGGGTCACCGGTCTCGGCGGACAACTCCTCGTCGATGACGCCGGTGCAGCCAGCGCCGACGAGGCGAGGATCACGACGCTGCGCCCCGAAGTCGTCAAGATCGATCGCACCCTGTTCTGGCAGGTGGCCGCCGACGACACAGCGCGGGGCGTGCTCGAAGGCCTGCTCGCCGCGGCGCGCGAAAGCGGCGCGAAAATCCTCGTCGAAGGCGTCTCCGACGACGCCGAGGTCGAACGGGCGCGCGCTCTCGGCTCGGATCTCGCGCAGGGCTTCCATCTCGGGGTCCCCACCCCGGCCGAGGGCGTCCCCGAGATGCTCGCCGAGCTACACCGGCGCGTCGGGGTGGATGCTCCGGGTCTCTGACCGTCGGCTCGCGCCGCGATGGCGACGCAGCCGCACCTTCGGGAAGATCTTGATGCTGCCGAGCACCACGTAGATCACCGTGTTGATCGCGACGAACGTCGCCAGTACGCCGAACCAGTCGGAATACAGAACCGACTCCGGCAGCAGGAATCCGGCGGGTGCGATCATGCGACGACCGCCTTCTCGGCTCCGTGGTCGACGTGCTTCCAGGTGGCGCTTCGCCCGAAGGCGATCTCGAACACGCCCCGGAGGAAGGCGAGGTTCAGGAAGCAGTCGTACACGAGCTCGGGGAACACGAGCATCGCGATGATCCTCGCCCGCCACCCTCCGCGCCAGACCGTGACGGTGCGCTCGATCGAGAAGAGCACTCCGATGCCGATCCAGAACGGGAACCACACCCATGTGTCCATCGCGACGATCATCAGGATGATCAGCGCGAAGTACGTGAACAGCGCGAGCACGCCGTAGCCGATGCCGATCTGCTGCGCCCAGTAGCGGAGGGTCTGCGGCGTCACCCCGTATGCTCCGAGGTTCTCGAGGGCCCCGCGCTGCCAGCGCAGACGCTGCGCCCACAGCATCCGCCAACTCGGCATGAGCTCGGTCACCACCGAGCAGGCGGTCGGTGAGATGGTGAGGCCGCCGAGCGACTTGATCGCGATCGTGAGCTCGTTGTCCTCGGTGAGGGCGAAGGTGTCGTAGACCTCGCCGTGAGTGCCGGGCAGCTCCGTGCCGCGGGCGTCCGCGACGGCGCGCAGCGCTGCCGAGCGGAACACGGATGCCGTGCCGGTGAGCACGAAGACGCGACCATCCCGGCGGCGGATCTCGCGCTGGTAGCGGGTGTACTCGTTGCGCTGGAACTGACCGAGGAGGCCGTGGCCTTCCTCCCCTTCGAAGAGGCCCCCGACAGCCATCAGGGCACGATCGTCGCTGAAGCGGCGCATCGCCTCGGCGAGGAAGTCATCGCCGATCTGGCTGTCGGCATCCATCACCATCACGGTGTCGTTGTCACCCAGATCCGGCAGCAGATCCTGCAGCGCCTGATTGAGGGCGCCGCCCTTCTTGTGCGTGTTCCCGACGGTCTCGAAGACCTCGGCACCGTGCTCTCTGGCGACGGCGACGGTGCGATCCGTGCAGTTGTCGGCGACCACGACGACTCGGGCAGGAGGCGACGTCTGCTGCTGCAGCGACCGCAGCGTGAGCGGCAGCGAGGCCTCTTCGTTGTGCGCGGGGATCAGCACCGTCACCGTCACATCGCCGGCGAACACCCCGCGGGTGCGTTCCATCACCGCGCGCGGCGCGAGCAGGAGCCCGGTCACCTCGGTGTCGGCACGGCGATAGCGGCCGGCGACCACCCGTTCGCTGATCACGACGAAGAGCACGAGCAGCAGGGCGATACCGACAGCAGCGGCCAGCACGCCGAGGTGAGGCAGCTCGGTGCTGTAGAGGATCTTCCACGCACCGGCGAGGGTCAACTGCGCCGGCTCCCAGAGGACGGGCGGATCGGTCACCGCGATCCCCCACCACAGCAGCCCGGCGGCGAGCAGCACGATCACGATCACCGCCAGACCGACGGTTCGTTGGAAGAACCTGTTCACGACGTCACCCCTCACTGTGAGCGCGAGCGCTCACCCTCCCCCCGCCACGATGTCATGGACCGACGCCGCCTGCCAGTCGACGGATGCTGTTACCGCGATCATTCGTCGTTGACTCTCTGGTGCCGCCGCGCACACAATGAGGATCATGACTTCCCCGGCGTCGACGACGACCATGACCGACGACCCCAAGCTGCTCGACTACAACGCCTGGCTCTTCCAGTCTCAGGCGACAGACGAGCAGCGCGCCGGCCAGGCAGAGCGCCAGGCGGCGATCCTGGCCGCGGCCGAGGGCACGATCGCCTCGGAATGCTTCATCTCGGAGCTGGCCATGGTGCAACCCACCCGGTTCCGCCTCGGCGACCGCAGCTATATCGCAGCCCACGCCTATGTCACCGGCAGCATCGCCATCGGCGCGGACTGCACCGTCAACGCCTTCACCGTGGTGCGCGGAACCGTGACGCTCGGTGACGGCGTGCGGATCGGCGCCCACACCTCGATCCTGGGCTTCAATCATTCGATGGCCCCTGACCGGCCAGTGCACAAGCAGCCGGGAACCGAGATCGGCATCACGATCGGAGACGACGTCTGGATCGGCTCCAACGCGGTCATCGTCGACGGTGTGATGATCGGGAGTCACGCCGTGATCGGTGCCGGATCCGTGGTGACCAAGGACGTCGCCGAGTGGGCCGTCGTCGCGGGCAACCCGGCGCGGTTCATCCGGGATCGTCGCCAGACGAAGCCCGCCCGGGGCGCAGCGCGCGCGGAGACGGCTGCTCTCCTGGCCGAGTTCTCGGCCCGGGCGCGAGATCAGCGCGAGCAGGTGCTCGACCACTATTGGCAACCGGGGGCGCTGGCGCCCGACGGCACCCCGACCGGTCGCTTCTTCGACCCGCAGGCGGGTCAGCCGACTCTTCGGGCGCATGCGGATGCTGTCGAGATCTCCTTCCTGCTGAGCGATGAACCTCCCGCTCAGCTCAGCGCGCACGACCACGTCGAGCGCCTCCGGCAGAACCAGGATCCGCTGACCGGGCTCATCCCGCTGCTCACTGGCGACGGTCTGCATGGACCCGCTCCCACCGGATGGGAGCAAGGCGAAACGCACTATCACGTGCTCAGCCAGGGCTACGCGCTCGATCTGCTCGGCGCCCGATTCGAGCATCCGATCCGCACGATCCAGACGATGAGCACGACCGACCTGATCGATTCCTTGAACACCCTGCCATGGCGCGATCATGGGTGGAGCGCCGGAGCCACGGTCGATGCCCTGGGCACCGCGATGCTGCGCAACTTCCTCGCCGAAGGCGAGCGCTCGGCCCGGTCCACGGCCCACTTCGATGCGCTGATCGGCTGGCTGGTCACACACGCGCACCGCGAAACGGGCATGTGGTCGCGCCCCCGGCAATCCGACGGGATGCTGCAGCCGGTCAACGGTTATTACCGGGCCACCCGGGGCACGTTCGCGCAGTTCGGCATCCCGCTGCCGCATCCCGACCAGGCCATCGATGCGGTCCTCGAGCACGCCGAGGACCGCCGTCATTTCGGGCCCGGCCGGACCACTGCCTGCAACGTGCTCGACGTGGCGCATCCGCTCTGGCTGACCAGCCGCCAGTCGGGACATCGCCGCGCCGAGATCGAGGCCTGGGCCCTGAGCCAAATCGGCACGGTCATCGACCAATGGCGCGACGGGCAGGGATTCTCGTTCGCCCATGCACCGACGAGCGGCCCGACTCGGGCATCACACCGACCGGGACTGCAGGGGACGGAGATGTGGCTGGCCACCCTCTGGTACCTCGCCGACCTGTGCGATCTGGCGGAATCCCTGGACTATCGCCCTCGCGGCGTGCACCGCCCGGAGCCGGCCATCGACCTCTACACCTGAGGCGTTCCCGGCGACCATCACCTTCGAAGAGCGCAAAGGGTTGCATCTGCGGCGCAGATCAAGCCCTTTGCGCTCTGCGAACCGGCCTACCCTGGTCCCATGGCCGAAATGACCCTGCCGAAGGCCCTCGCCGAACTCGCCGCCCTCGAAGACCCGAAGATGCGCGCCGCGAACGAGAAGCGCGGCGACGATCATGGCATCAACCTCAGCAGGATGCGTGCGCTCGCGAAGCGCGTCAAGATCGATCAGCCGCTTGCACACGAGTTGTGGGCGACCGGTGAGACCCCGGCCCGACTGCTGGCCCTCCTGATCTGCAAGCCCCGCGAATTCACCGCCGACGAACTCGACGCGATGCTCCGCGAGACGGCGGCCCCGAAGGTGAACGACTGGTTCGTGAACTACGTCGCGAAGAAGACGCCGCTCGCCGAGGAGCTGCGACGGCGCTGGTTCGAGGACGCCGACCCGACTGTCGCCGCTGCCGCATGGTCACTCACCACCGACCGCGTCGTCAAGAAACCCGAAGGGCTCGACCTCGAGCGTCTGCTCGACCTCATCGAACGCGATCTGAAGGACGCGCCTGCCCGCCTGCAGTGGTCGATGAACGAGTCCCTTGCCCAGATCGGCATCCACCATCCGGAGCACCGCGCCAGGGCGCTCGAGATCGGTGAGCGCCTGCAGGTACTGGCCGACTACCCCACTCCGCCCGGATGCACGTCTCCGTTCGCCCCGCTCTGGATCGGCGAGATGGTGCGCCGCCAGGAGCGCTGAGTTCCGGCATCCGCGCGGGTCTTGGCCCGGAGAACCACCTTGCTTCGGCCTTTCACGGCCGCGGTGCGCCGGCATGATGCGTCCCGTCGACGTTCTACGGAGGCCACAGGACGTCTTCGCACCTCCGACGCCCGCGTGGTTGCGATAACAGTAAGCCACATTCACGATTGATTTCCCGGCCCCGCAGCCTTGTTTTCGCAAACATTTCCTGCAACGATCAGTGACGATCCGACTTCCGGATGCTGATTCGAAGGAGAGCCAGTGATGAATCCCCCGAACCGCCCGAGGCGGCGACTGACCGGAATCGGAGTGGGCTGCGCGCTCGTCGCCGCCGGCCTCTCGCCGTTCGCCGCGTCCCCGGCCTGGAGCGCTGAGGCCTCGGCCGATCTCGTGCTCCGCACGGGCACCCTGGAAGTACGTGCATCCAGCGGCTTCCCCCAGGTGATCACGTACACCGACCGCGACAGCGGCGCCGTGATGAACGGCAACGACACCGCCCTCACCTCACTCGAGATCAACGGCACCGCACACGCGGTCGAGGTCACATCGGAGAAGACGAGCAAGAACAGTGCGCGGTACCAGATCACTCCCGGTGACCTGCCGGGTGTCCGGCTCACCGCCGAAATCAGCGTGAAGAAGAACGTCGTCACGCTCGCGATCACCGAGATCATCGATCCCGACGGCGTGGTCAAGAGCCTGCGCATCCCGGGGCACAACCTCGTCACCGTCTCGTCCGCCGAGCCGGGGGCCGCCGTCGCCGCGGCCAATCTCTCCGTCGACCGCAACGCCTCCGGTGACGTCTTCCTGCCGGTCACGGCCGAGACACCGCTCGATGCCGCACCGAAGTCGTCGAACACGATCATCGCGAACACCGGACAGCTGGCCGCCGCCTTCACGACGAACGCTCTGTACGACACCTCCTCCGGCCCTTCCCAGAAGGACTCGGGGAACTTCTGGCGCCAGGCCACGGCGGCCGACGGCCAGGTCGAGGTCGGAATCTCCAGCGGACAGTGGCTCTATCGCGCCGCAGAGTCCGAAGCGACGGAGGAGCTTCCCTGGGTCAAGGTCGCCATCACACCCGACGCCAACGCGGACGGCGCTGTGGACTGGCAGGACGGCGCCATCGCGCTCCGCGGCATCCGCATCGCCCCGAACAAGGGCGACCAGACGCCGGACAACGTCATCACTCACATCCCGTTCAACTTCGCCTCGCAGGCGACGCATCCGTTCCTGCGCACTCTCGACGACGTCAAGCGGATCTCGCTGGCGACCGACGGGCTCGGACAGGTCGCGATGCTCAAGGGGTACACGAGCGAGGGCCACGACTCGGCGAACACCGACTACGGCGACAACTTCAACGAGCGCGCGGGCGGCCTGGAGGAACTCAACGAGGCCCTCGCCACAGGGAAGAAGTGGAACGCATCGTTCGGCGTGCACATCAACGCCACGGAGATCTACCCGGAGGCGAACTCCTTCAGCGATGAGATCGCCGACGAGGGCGCGAAGGGCTGGAACTGGCTCGATCAGTCGTTCTACATCGATCAGCGCTACGACCGGGTTTCCGGCGAGCTGGACAAGCGGATCGGCGAACTCGCGGATGCCACCAACGACAACCTGGACTTCGCCTACGTCGACGTCTACTACGAGCACGGGTGGCTGGCACAGACGCTGCAGGACTCCCTCATCGATCACGGGTTCCGCGTCGGTTCCGAGTGGGCCGACAAGCTCGCCGAGAACAACACCTGGTCGCACTGGGCCAATGACGAGAAATACGGCGGCTCGAGCAACAAGGGCGTCAACTCGCAGATCCTGCGCTTCGTGAACAACACCCAGGCCGATGTCTGGAACCCCGACGCGCGCCTGGGCACGAGCCACATCATCGAGTTCGAGGGCTGGACGGGGCAGAACGACTACACCGCGTTCACCCGGAATGTGTGGCAGGCGAACCTGCCGACGAAGTTCCTCCAGCACCACGAGATCACCCGGTGGACGGACGAGGCGATCGAGCTCGAGGACGACGTGCGCGTCACCGGGACCACCGCCGCCGATCGCTCGATCACCGACGGAGGCGCAGAGGTGCTTCGAGGCGACACGTACCTGCTGCCGTGGTCGTCGAAGGACAAGGACACTCGCGACAAGCTCTACCACTACAACCCGAGCGGCGGCAGCACCACGTGGCAGCTGACCTCGGAGTTCAGCGGAAACAGCTCGCTGCAGCTTTTCGCGCTGGGTGACAACGGCCGCACCAAGGTCGCCGATCTGCCTGTCACCGGTGGCGCTGTCACGATCGACGCGCAGCCCGGGCAGCCGTACGTGCTCGCGGCTGGCACGAAGATTGATGCCGCGAGCGCGCTTCCGCAGACCGCGAAGTTCGGGCAGCACACGCCGGTGCAGGATCCCGGCTTCAATGAGACCGACCTCGCCTCGTGGAACCCGCAAGGCGCGGCATCCGTCGACCTCGATGGCCTCGGCCGACGTTCGGCCCTGCTCGGAGCCGGCGAGGCGTCGATCAGCCAGAAGCTGCGCGCACTCGATGCCGGTACCTACACCGTGAGCGCGTGGGTCGGCATCGACCCTGGTGCGACGCGCCCCACCACGCTCAGCGTGAAGGTGCCTGGAGGCGAGAACGGGTCGGTGACCGTCGACGCCTCGACGATCACGAACACGGTGGCCGCCGACGAGTGGCACAGCACGAACCTGCAGCGTCTGAAGGCCACGGTCACGATCCCGGAGGACGGCACGAAGCCGACCCTCACGATCGCGGCCGGCGCTGGTGACGCTTCGGTGCGCATCGACAACGTGCGCGTGATCAAGACCACGGGTTCCGAGCTCGGTGACGGTGTGATCGTCTCCGAGGACTTCGAGAACGTGGATGCCGGTTGGGGTCCGTTCTTCAAGGGAGATGCCGGCGGTGTCACCGACCCGCGCACGCACATCTCCGAGCGGAACGAGCCGTATACGCAAGCCGGGTGGAACGATCGTCCCATCGACACGATCCTGAACGGCGACTGGTCGCTGATGGCGCACGAGGAGAACTCCGGGCTCGTCTACCGGACGTCCGACTACACCGTGCCCTTCGAGCAGGGCCACCGTTACCGGGTGAGCTTCGACTACCAGTCGACCCTCGCCGACGAGTACGCCTGGGTGAACGGATACGACTCGACGACCGGGCCGGTGGTGACGCAGACGACGCCGTTCGACACCGTGCGCGAAACGACTCGCTTCGAGCAGATCATCGACGCGAGCCCCTGTGGCGCGACGTTCGTCGGTCTGCAGCGGACCGGAGGCGGCGTCGCCGACCTGATCCTCGACGACTTCGTCGTGGAGGACCTGGGCCCGGCCGACTCCATCCCCGCATGCGCCCAGTTGAGCGGCGACCTCGGACCGGACGTCGTGCAGCAGGGCGTTCCGCAGGAGTTCGTCACGACGTTCACCTCTGACGAGCCCGCTCCCATCTCGGATGTGGCGGTGACGCTGGAGCTGCCTGAGGGCTGGACGGCAGAGGCGAAGACCGCCGCTACCGCGGCCGAGCTCGCTCCGACCGAACGACTCGTCACGACCTGGAGCATCACCGCTCCGGCATCCGCAGACGGGGCATATCCGGTGATCGCGAACGCGTCGTACCGCACGACGGTCGATCCGATCGGTGAGCGGAGCATCAGCGCGACCACCACCGTACGCACCCTGCCCAAGCCACCGCAGAGCGACGTGTTCGCGAGCGACCACGACTGGGTGCGGGCGACGAACGGGTGGGGGCCGGTCGAACGCGACCTCTCCAACGGAGAGCAGGGAACCGGCGACGGCTCGCCGCTCACACTCAACGGGGTCGTCTACGAGAAGGGACTCGGAGCGCACGCGGCGAGCACCGTCCGGTACTACCTCGGCGGCTACTGCACGGCGTTCACCAGCTCCGTCGGCATCGACGACAAGCAGGCGACGCGCGGATCCGTGACCTTCTCGGTGATCGCCGACGGCCGCACCGTCGTCACCTCCCCGGTGATGAAGGCGACCAGCACGACCTTCGAGCTCAGCGCCGACGTCACGGGTGCACAGTTCGTCGACCTCGTTCTGGGCGATGCGGGCGATGGCGTCGGCAACGACCATGGCGACTGGGCCGATGCGAAGTTCCGCTGCTCGGACACTCCCGTCGACGGCGGGGATCCTGTCGCACCGAAGGGAACCGCATACGTCAGCGACCTCCCCTTCCTGAGCGAGGCCAACGGGTGGGGGCCGATCGAACGGGACCTGTCGAACGGCGAGGACGCGGCCGGCGACGGCACAGCCCTCACCATCGGCGGAGTCGCTTTCGCCAAGGGTCTCGGCACGCACGCCGATTCCTCGGTGAAGGTCTACCTCGGCGGGGCGTGCACGACCTTCACCGCCGTGCTCGGACTCGACGACTCGAAGGACGAGAAGGGAGAGGGCAACGTGATCTACAAGGTCTCGGGCGATGACGCTCTCCTGCATCAGTCGGCGGCCGTGCTGTGGAGCGATCCCGGCACGCCGATCGAGATCGACGTCACCGGCGTCGACGTGCTCGAGCTCGTCGTCGACCGCAACGGCGTGGACTTCAGGGACCACGCGAACTGGGCGGACGCGAAGGTGGTCTGCGCGCCGTAGTCGCTGAGCAGACGGAAGGGCGGATGCTTCGGCATCCGCCCTTCTTCGTACCGTGAGCAACCAGCGCTCACGCGACGCGGGCGACCGGCCCGCACATGAGAACCGCCCCGAGGCTTTGACCTCGGGGCGGTTCGCTGTATCGCCTGCGCTCAGGAGCCGATGAACTCCTCGACCTCGCCGAAACCGGGCTGCTCCCGGATCTCGACGACATCGCCGAGGCGATCCGTGTCGAGCACATGAATCTCATTCCGGCCCTCGCGCCACAGCGGTGCCGGGGCGTACAGCGTCTCCTGCGGGCCGATCTCCCAGTAGCGGCCGAGCAGGAAGCCGTTCAGCCACACCATCCCCTTCGCTCCGCCGGGGAACGCGAGCCAGGCGTCGGCAGGCTCGGCGATGTCGAACACCGCCGTCGCGACACCCGCGACCGACGCCGCGCCGGACGTCGTCGGCGCATCCTGCGGGAGGATGCGGTGCGTCCAGCCGTGCACGAAGCGCCGGCCGATCATCACTCCGTTCATGATGCCCTTGTCCTCGCCAGTGCGAGGACCGTAGTTGATGCGGCCGAGGCTCTCGACGACGATGGTCAGCCGTCCGCTGCCACCCGCTGCCGGGAGGGCGAGCGAGGTCGAGCCGTCGCGCTCGAGCACGCCGAGGCGCTGCTCGTCGAGGAACACGATCGCGCGGTCGTGCAGCACGGGCACGCTGAGCATCGCGTCGACATCGAAGGTGCAGTCGGCCTGATACGCGACGAACCCGTCCTCCGCCCCGATCTGATCGAACGTGAGCGGCGCGGGCGCTTCGGCGACGACGGATGCCGCGCCGACCGCATCCAGAAGCGAGGCCCGAGCGACCAGGGCGGCACGAGCCGCGGACTGCCGACGGGGCGGCTCCGGGATCGCCGGGAGCGGCTCGGTGTGGAACGGCGCGAACGCCGCACGCAGCGCATGGAACTTCGCGTTCAGCGAGCCGTCCTCGCCGATGGGGGCGTCCGAGTCGTAGCTGGTGACGGTGGGCTGGAGGACGCCGTCGTGGTTCGCGCCGTTCCACAGACCGAAGTTCGTGCCGCCGTGAGCCATGTAGAGGCTCACGGAACCCCCGGCGTCCAGCAGCTCGTCCACGGTGCCGATCATGCCGTCGGCCGAACGAACGTGGTGACGCTCACCCCAGTGATCGAACCAGCCGCCCCAGAGTTCGCTGCACATGAGTGCGACGTCGTCGGGCTTCAGCTCCTGGGCCTGGGCGACTCCGGTTCCGAACGTGAACGTGGGCATGGCACCTGCGACGCTGCCGTTGCGGACCATGTCCGCGGTGATCCCGTCTGCCGTGGTCAGCAGCTCGACGATGCCGCGCGCACGCAGTCCATCGCGCAGGTGCGTGAGGTAGGCGGCATCGCTCCCGAAGGATCCGTACTCGTTCTCGACCTGCACGGCGACGATCGGCCCGCCGTGAGCGGCCTGGAGCGGCACGAGCCGCGGCAGCAGCTCGTCGTACCAGGCGTCGACGCCGGCGAGGAAGATCGGATCGCCCGTCCGGACGGCCGGCGTCTGACCGCTGAGCCAGAACGGGATGCCGCCGTTCGACCATTCGGCACAGATGTAGGGGCTCGGCCGGACGAAGACGTCGAGCCCGACCTCGCCGGCGATGCGGATGAACCGCTCGATATCGCGCCAGCCATCGAAGCGGACATCGCCCTGGATGCGCTCGTGGAAGTTCCAGGCGATGTAGGTGTCGACGGTGTTCGCCCCCATCGCGGCAAGTCGGCGCAGCCGGTCCTCCCACTGGTCGGGGTGCACACGGAAGTAGTGGATCGCTCCGGAGAGGATGCGATGCGGACGTCCGTCACGCAGCATCTCCCCGTTGCGCCACGTCAGCGTCGACGTGGTGCGGGCGGCCGCGTGTGCAGCCGGCATGAGGGTGTCGGTCATGAAACTCCTGAGGCAGTGTTTGCGTTCACATTATCGCACCGCTGTCACTGCAGCATCCCGTGTCTGCGCCGAATGATCGCTACCATGGGCCCATGTCTCCGCGCCGCGCCCCTGAGGATCGTGCCCCCAGCCAGGTGGATGTCGCTCGCCTGGCCGGAGTCTCGGCCCAGACCGTCTCCCGGGTGATGTCGGGACTGGACAACGTCCGTCCTGACACGGCCCGCCGCGTGCATTCCGCTGTCGAGCAGCTCGGCTACCGCGTGCACGCCGCAGCCGCCTCGCTCGCGTCCGGGCGCACCCGCATCCTCGGTGTGATCGTCGTCTCGACCGATCGGTATTCTTCGGCGGCCCTCGGCGTCGGCATCGAGCAGGCCGCGGCCGCGAACGGCTATACCGTCACCACAGCGGCCGTCGCCGATCACGCTTCCACCGACGCCTTCCTCGACGCCTTCGACCGCTTGGAGCGCCAGGGGGCCGAAGGCATCGTGCTCGGCGTGCCTATCGAGCTCGACAGCCCCTCGATGAGAACGCGAACACAGCGCACCCCGGCGACCCGCACCGATCGCGTCACCCTGGAGACCGGCGCACCGCTGGCCGTGGACCAGAACGAGATCGCCCGGCTCGCCGTCGAGCACCTCCTCGATCTCGGACATCAGACGGTGTGGCACGTCTCCGGCGACGAGTACTGGGCCGAAACCGTACAGCGCCGCCAGGTCTGGGAGCAGGTGCTCATCGAGCGCGGCATCACGCCGCCGCCGGTCATCCCCGGCGATTGGACACCGGAATCCGGTTATCGCGCCGGCCGGACGATCGCCGCGATCCCGGGCGCCACCGCCGTATTCGTCAGCAGCGACGAGATGGCTTTCGGCGTCATCCGGGCCCTGCACGAGGCCGGTCGGAACGTGCCGGAGGAGGTCTCGGTGGTCAGCGTCGACGACATCGCCCTCGCCGCCTACGCCTCCCCGGCGCTCACCACGGTGCGTCAGCCCTTCGAGGCGCTCGGCCGGGCCGCCGCGCTGCGTCTGATCGCCGAGATCGAGGGCACGGATCCCGTCGGCGACATCCCGCCGATCACCCCCACGCTCGTCGTGCGGTCATCGACGGCGCCGCCGCCCGCCTGAGCATCCGCCCCCTCCCGCCCCCTGAGCATCCGTCCGACCCTGAGCATCCGCCCCGCCCCGCGGAACACGTGCATGCCCAAAACACAGATGCAGGTCGAAACCGTGCTTCTCGACCTGCATCCGAGATCTGAGCAGACAGGTGTACCGTCGCCGTCCTACGGGGATGTCGCCGACCGCGTGCGGTCGCGGCAGCGCCATCACGCCGGTGCAGCATCCGCCCTCACTACGCTGATCACATGAGCACCCACATCGCCGCAGAGCCCGGCCAGATCGCCCCCGTCGTCCTCTTCCCCGGGGACCCGCTGCGGGCGAAGTGGATCGCGGAGACCTTCCTCGAGGACGCCGAGCTGTACTCGCAGACCCGCGGGATGCTCGGCTTCACCGGAACGTGGGAGGGCCACCGCGTCTCGGTTCAGGGCTCCGGCATGGGCCAGCCGTCGATGGCGATCTACGCGAACGAGCTGTTCGACTCGTACGACGTGCAGACCGTGGTCCGCGTGGGCTCATGCGGCGCGCTCACCGAGCGCCTGGCGGTGCGAGACATCATCATCGCCAACGGCGCCTGCACCGACTCCGGGATCAACCGGGTGCGCTTCCACGGATTGGACTACGCGCCGGTTGCCGACTTCGGCCTGCTGCGCGCTGCCGTCGAGGCGAGCGAGCAGATGACCCTCGACAGCGCGGCGCACGTCGGCCTGCTGCTCTCGAGCGATCAGTTCTACAGCACCCGCCCCGAGCTCAACGATCCGTTCGTGAAGCACGGGGTACTCGGAGTCGAGATGGAGACGAGCGGGCTGTACACACTGGCTGCGTACTACGGTCGGCGTGCACTCAGCATCTGCACCGTCTCCGATCACATCGTCACCGGCGAAGAGACGACGGCGCAGGAGCGCGAGCAGACGTTCGGCGACATGATCCGCATCGCGCTGCGTGCGGCGACCTCGGGCTGAGCCCCGCCAGCTCAGCGGACAGGCGCGTCCTCCGTCGCACGGGAGGCGAGGTAGTCCTCCCACGTCGACTCGCCTCGGACAGCGGCATCACCGGCGAGGTTGTCGCCGGCTCGGTAGGCACGACCGACGGCACCGGGGATCCCGAATCGCAGAAGCCGATGCCCGCGCCCGCGTGCACTGTCGAAGGAGCGCACCATGTCGGCGATCTCCTGCACGCGCGGCCCGACGAGATCCGCTGCGCGACCGACCGGGTCTCCGAGAGTGAGCTCAGCGAGTCGCGCTGCGACTTCCGTCACAGCGACGGACTCGAAGCACAACCCACGCGGAGCCGACCGCATCCGGGACAGGACCTTCACCATCGGCAGGGCGAAGTCATGCAGTTGCGCCACGCGCAGGATGGTCCAGGGGATTCCCGATGTCTGGAACGCGGCCTCGGCGGCTGCCTTGGCCCGGAAGTAGCCGATGGGCATGCGGTCAGCGCCGGTCACGGAGATGAGCACGAGGTGCCGCGCACCGGCTCGCCGGGCGGCCGCCACGAGGTTCTGCGCCGCAATGTCGTCGCCCTTGGCTCCACCGGCGAGGTGGAGCACGGTCTCGACTCCGTCGAGCGCAAGATCAAGCCCAGTGCCCTGCACCGTGTCGCCTTCGACGTACTCGATGCCGGGCTCAGCCTGCCGGGAGTGTCTGCTGAGAATGCGGACCTCTCGCCCTGCCGCACGCAGGAGCGGAACGGTGTGCCGTCCGATGTTTCCGGTGCCCCCTGTGACCAGAATGGGAGTGCTCATGATGTCGTCCTTTCGTTTCGTCGTGCCGACCTGTCACATCTCGGTCAGTTCATCCGTCGAGATCATGACGATCGACGATGAGGAGATGTGACATGAATGACGAAGAACTTGCCCGGCGGTTCGAGTGCACCCGCCCGCGGCTCAGGTCCATCGCGACACGACTCCTCGGATCGAGCGCCGATGCCGAGGACGCGGTTCAGGAGACGTGGCTGCGCCTGGCGCGATCGAATGCTGCCGAGATCGACAACCTCGACGCCTGGTGCACGACCGTCGTCTCCCGCATCAGCCTCGACATGCTCCGTGCCCCCCGGTCGAGCCGAGAGAGGTCGTGGCACGTCGAGCCGTGGCGCGATGAGCCCGTGGATCCTGCCCCGGATCTTGCCGACCTCGTCGATCAGTCGGACCGCGTCAACGTGGCGCTGCTCGTGGTGCTGGACGCCCTGACGCCCGCCGAGCGGATCGCCTTCGTCCTGCACGACATCTTCGGCCAACCGTTCGATGAGGTGGCCGAGGCGGTGGGGCGTTCCCCGGAGGCTGCCAGGCAACTGGCTTCTCGCGCGCGGCGCCGCCTGCGCGATACATCAGCACCCGCCCGCGCTGACCGCCGCCGAGGGCGCGCTCTCGTCGAGGCGTGGCTCGCGGCAGTGCAGAACGGCGACCTCGGCGGACTGCTCGGCTTACTGCACGACGACGCCACCCTGCACGCCGACTACGGGACGAGCACGCAGACGTTGACAGGTGCCGATGAGATCGCCGCTCAAGCCGTGCTCGCCGCCCGGCTCGCCGCTCACTCCACGCCCGTCTTGATCGATGGTCACCCCGGAGTCGCCGCTGCCTTCGACGATCGCGTCGTGTCGCTGATGTGGTTCGAGATCTCCGACGACGATCGCGTCGTCGCTCTGCACGTCCTCGCTGATCCGACCCGACTGCAGGGAATCTCGGTCTGACGCTCGGGTGAGGGATGATCGAAGGACCATGACTTCCCCTTCGCGGCTCGATCCCGCCGCCGTTCCCGATGCCGCCGACCCGGATGCCGTGTACCTGGCCTTCGCGGAGTGGGTCGAGTCGACCGGCATCAGCATGTACCCGGCACAGGACGAGGCGGTCATCGAGATCGTGTCGGGGAACAACCTGATCCTCAGCACGCCGACCGGCACCGGCAAGTCTCTCGTCGCGGTCGGCGCGCACTTCGCGGCCCTCGCAGCCGGGCGTCGCAGCTACTACACCGCGCCGATCAAGGCCCTGGTGAGCGAGAAGTTCTTCGCCCTGGTCGATGTCTTCGGTGCAGAGAACGTCGGCATGGTGACGGGCGACTCGGCCGTCAACGCCGATGCGCCGATCATCTGCTGCACGGCAGAGATCCTCGCGAACCTCGCACTGCGTCAGGGGCCGACGGCGAATGTCGGCCAGGTCGTCATGGACGAGTTCCACTTCTACGCCGACCCCGATCGCGGCTGGGCATGGCAGGTGCCGCTGCTGACGCTTCCGCAGGCGCAGTTCATCCTGATGTCGGCGACGCTCGGTGATGTGACCGTGCTGGCGGAGGATCTGACCCGGCGCACCGGCCGTGAGACGGCCACAGTCACCGGCGTGGAGCGTCCGGTGCCGCTGCACTTCTTCTATGAGATGACGCCGATCCACGAGACGATCGACGATCTGCTGAACACCGGCCAGGCGCCGATCTACATCGTGCACTTCTCGCAGGCCGCGGCGATGGAGCGCGCCCAGTCCCTGTCCAGCACGAAGATCGCGACCCGGGAGCAACGCGACGTGATCGCTGAGCTGATCGGCGGGTTCCGGTTCACCACGGCATTCGGCAAGACGCTGTCGCGGTTCCTGCGCGCCGGCATCGGCGTGCACCACGCTGGCATGCTGCCGAAGTACCGCCGCCTCGTCGAACAGCTCGCCCAGCGCGGCCTGCTGCGCGTGATCTGCGGCACCGACACTCTCGGCGTCGGCATCAACGTGCCGATCCGCACCGTGCTGCTCACCGCACTCACGAAGTTCGACGGCACCCGGATGCGCCAGCTCAACGCCCGCGAGTTCCACCAGATCGCCGGGCGAGCGGGACGCGCGGGGTACGACACCTCTGGCACCGTCGTCGCCGAGGCACCCGATCACGAGACCGAGAATGCCGCTGCGATCCGCAAGGCGGGCGATGATCCGAAGAAGAAGCGCAAGCTCATCCGCAAGAAGGCACCGGACGGATTCGTGTCGTGGGGCGAGCCGTCGTTCCGCAAGCTGATCGACGCCACCCCCGAAACACTTACCTCGCACATGCAGATCACGAGCAGCATGATGCTGAACGTGATCGGCCGCGGTGGCGACGTATTCGCCAATATGCGCTCACTGGTATACGACAACCACGAACCGCGTTCCCGCCAGCGCGAGCTCGCCATCCGTGCCATTGGCATCTACCGCACGCTCCGCGAATCCGGCATCGTCGAACGCACCGCCGACGGGGAGATCCGCCTCACCGTCGACTTGCAGCCGAACTTCGCCCTGAACCAGCCGCTGTCGCCGTTCGCCCTGGCGGCGTTCGAGCTACTCGACCCCGAGGCGCCCGGCTTCGCGCTGGACATGGTCTCGATCGTGGAGTCGACACTGGATGACCCGCGTGCCGTGCTGAGCCAGCAGGAGTTCCTCGCTCGCGGCGAGGCTGTCGCCACGATGAAGCGCGAGGGCATCGAGTACGACGAGCGGATGGAACTGCTCGAGGAGATCACCTACCCGAAGCCCCTCGACGAGCTGCTCACCGCCGCCTTCGAGACGTTCAGCGCCGCGCAGCCGTGGATCCGCGACTTCGAACTGCATCCGAAGGCCGTGGTCCGCGACATGTACGAACGAGCCATGTCGTTCGGGGAATATGTCGCCTACTACAAGATCGCCCGTTCCGAGGGTGTGGTGCTGCGCTACCTCTCCGATGCGTACCGTGCGGCATCGCAGACCATCCCGGAGGAACTGAAGACCGAGGATCTGCGCGATCTCATCGAGTGGCTCGGCGAACTGGTGCGCCAGGTCGACTCCAGCCTGCTCGACGAGTGGGAGGAGCTGATCGCCGGGCACATCCCGCCGCACGGCTCCGACGAACCGATCGTCCCGCCCGCGCCGAAGCGCCTCACCAGCAACACCCGCGCCTTCCGCATCCTGGTGCGCAACGAGCTGTTCCGTCGCGTGCAGCTGGCCGCCCGCGAAGACGTCGACGCGCTGGCCGAGTTGGACACCGACTTCGGAGCGGCCGGGTGGGATGCCGCCCTCGACGCCTACTTCGCCGAGCACGACGAGATCCTCACCGGCGCGGATGCCCGCAGCTCCAAGCTGCTGCTGCTCGACGAGGGCACGACCGTGTGGACCGCGCATCAGATCATCGACGACCCGGCCGGCGATCATGACTGGCGCATCACCGCGACCGTCGACCTCGCGGCATCCGATGAGGCCGGCGAAGCCGTCGTCACCGTGACCGCGGTCGATCGGCTCTAGCTCGACGGACGGGTGCGGCCGTCCGCCGCACCCGCCTCCGGTTCCGAATCACGCGAAGGCGTCGGGGTACAGCGCCTGCGCGATCTGGTGCACGACCGAGATGTTCCCCAGCGTGCCCGGGAATGTGTCCGCGGTCGAGATGGCGATCAGGCGATCGTCGCGAACCGCTGGCATGTCGGGGAAGGTGGCCGTGAGGTACGCACGGGTGGCGGCCTCGTGCGCCGGATCCGTCACGGCGAACACGAGAGCGTCAGGCGATTCCGCCGCGAGCGATTCCGGGGTGATCTCTGCGGCGAAGAAGTCGCCGAACGCGGCATCCTCCGGGCTGAACACGTTGTCGGCGCCGGCCCGTCGAAGAATGTCGTACTCGATTCCCGCGCCGACCGCCGTCAGCGACGTTCCGTCGACGTAGATCTGCGCCACACGCAGCTTGTCGTCGACCTGCTCCACGGCGGCGTCGACCACGGCGAGGTCGGCCTTCGATTCATCGATGAGGGACTCCGCCTTGTCTTCGACGTCGAAGATCGTCCCGAGGTTCTCGAGGTCGATGAAGAGATCGTCGACCGTTCCTTCCATGCGTCGCTCGAAGCATCCGCCGGTGGCGACGTACGCGGCGACGCCGGCCTCCTGCAGCTGTTCGATGCTGGCGAAGCCCTGCTCGGCGGTGAACTCGTAGGTCGTCGGCGAGTAGACGAAATCGGGTTCGACTGCGAGGAGCGCTTCGCGGTTCGGCGGCGAGTCCGCCCCGAGCACGGGGACATCGGCTGCCAGTGCGGCGACGTCGGCGGGAAGCGCCTGCGCTGTGGCCTGCGCCTGACCGACGAGCCGGTCGGCGAGCCCCAGGCGCAGCAGCAGCTCGGTCTGCGAGGGGTGCAGGCCGACCACGGCGGTCGGTGTCTCGGGCACCACGACAGTGCGGCCGCAGTTCTCGATCGTGACCGAGCCCGCCGATGAGGAGGGCGGCTGGGCGGAGGCGACTCCCGCCCCGCATCCGGTCAGACCGAGGATGCTCAACCCTCCCAGTGCAGTCATCAGGATGCTGGCGGATCGCGTGCGGGGTTTCATTCGGTTCTCCTTGGTGATGAGGGCGGGTGGTTCCCGCCCGAGGGGGTGAGAGGGTGGAAAGTCATCGCCCGGGCGCCCGTGCCCTCTTCCACCGCGACGCGTGCCGTCACGCGGAACACGTCGCTCACACGCGCCGGTGTGAGCACCACGTCGGGTCGCCCGAAGGCCACCAGGTTCCCGGCGTCGAGAACGGCGATGTCGTCGCAGAATGACGCCGCGATGTTCAGGTCGTGGAGAGCGGCGATGACGGTCTTGCCGAGACCGGTGACGACGCGCATCAGGTCGAGTTGATGAGAGATGTCGAGGTGGTTGGTGGGTTCATCGAGCACGAGGATCTCGCCGTCCTGCGCGAGGGCACGGGCCAGCATCACGCGCTGCCGCTGTCCGCCGGAGAGCTGACGCATCAGGCGGTCTCCGAGATCGGCGACGTCGGCGGCGCGCAGCGACTCGTCGGCGATCCGCAGATCCTCCGGAGAGTCTCGCGTGAAGGGCGGCCGGTGCGGCGCGCGGCCGACGAGCACCGTCTCCCGCACTGTGAGATCGAAATCGGACGGCGCATCCTGCAGCATCACCGACACCGTCCGTGCGAGCACCCGGGGTGCGAGTTCTGCGACGTCATCGCCGTCGACGCAGACCCGGCCACGGAGAGGCCGACGGCCGGTGAACAATGTGCGCAGGAGGGTCGATTTGCCGCTGCCGTTCGGACCGACGAGTCCGACGATCCGGCCGCGGCCGATCGTCAGGTCGATTCCGCGGAGTACGACGCGACCGCCGAGCGCGACGTCGACGCCTTCGAAGGAGATGGTCATCTGTCGATTCCCGCTTTCTCGCCGCCCCGGCGCATCAGCCAGAGGAAGAACGGGGCCCCGACGAAGGCGGTGAGGATGCCGAGGGGGATCTCGGATGGAGCGGCGACCGTGCGCGCGAGCAGGTCGGCGACCATCAGGAAGAGTGTGCCGGCGAGCACGGTGATGGGGAGCATCCGCCGGTGATCGGAGCCGACGAAGATGCGCGCGACATGGGGGATCACGAGCCCGACGAAACCGATGCCTCCGCTGACGGCGACGATCGCCCCGGTGAGGAGCGACGCGATGACGAGGAGCGCTCCGCGCAGTCGCGTCGTGCGCACCCCGACGGCGAGCGCGGATTCATCGCCGGCCAGCAGCGCGTTCATCGACCTGGCGAGGCCGAACACGGCGACGGATGCGATCAGGAGAGCCACCGTCGGGATGAGAAGCGACGACATCGTCGCTGCCGACACGCTTCCCAGCAGGAAGAACATCACGCTCACGACGTTCTGAGCGTCTGTCGTGATCGTGAGATAGCTCGTCACCGCACTCAGCAGTGACCCCAGCGCCACACCGGCGAGGATCATTCTGGTCGGCGACAGCTCACCGCGGCGCCGTGCGAGAAGCGCCACCAGGATGCAAGCGATCACGGCGCCGGCGAAGGCCGCGCCGCTCATGGTGAGCCCGGCGAACGCCGCCCCACCCGAGACGATGACGAGCACCGCTCCGACACTCGCTCCCGAGGAGACGCCGAGGATGTACGGCTCGGCGAGCGGGTTTCGAACGACGACCTGCATGATCGCCCCGGCGAGGGCGAGGCCGGCTCCGGAGAGCCCGGCGAGGAGCGCGCGCGGCAGCCGGAACTGCCACACCGCCTGGTCCTGCAGCGTCGACAGGCTGCCGTCCGACATCCACGGCATGTCGGCCACCAGATGACCGATCACGATCTTCGCGGCGTCGATCCCACTGACCTCGACCTGCCCCGTTGCTCCGGATACGACGAGCACGGCGAGAATCGACGCCACCAGCGCAGAGATCGGGATCGCCAGCGAGAGCCTGCGCCGGCTTCCTCGTTCTCGGCCTTTCTTGTGGATGGTCGGCTGTGCCGCGCTGGTCATTCGCTGTGTTCCATCGTGAGGCGGGCGGCGAAGTCCAGCGCGGTCAGTCCCAGTTCGTGGAGACTCGTCAGATCATTGGAACCGTGCCCCGCGGCCGGAGCGGTCCACATGCGCGCGGAGCCCCCTGCCCGCAGGAGCGCCTCCACCGTGCGCACGGTGTCCCGAGCGATGACGCGCGTGTCCTTCTCCAGCACGATTCCGAGAAACTCCGGGGTCGCGGACCCACGCGGCAACGCCTCGGCCTGCGAGAGCGGTGAGATCCGTCGCACCCGCTCGCGCCCTTCCGGAGTGCCGTCATCGCCGAACTCCGACTTCCAGAGCCTTCCCAAAGGGTGACCATCAAGGCCGAGGAGATCGAGCGGAGCTCCGGTCGTCACCACCCCGGCGCACAGGCCGGGATGCTCGAGCGCGCAGCTCGCGACGATGACGCCGCCGAGCGATGCCCCCACCAGGACGAGCAGCTCGGGTCGGGTGATCCCCCGATCGACAAGGGCTCGTGCCACGGCGGCCAGATCTGCGATCGTGCGGTGCTTGTTCGACCCGCTCCCGGCATCCCGCCACTGCACGCCGTGCTCGCCACCCCCTCGGAGCTGCGCTGTCGCGTACGCGCCGCCGTGTGCGAGCCATGCCGGGATCGTCGGCTCGAATGCGGGCAGGTACGCAACACCGAACCCGCCGTAGCAGGTGAGGATGAGAGGCCTCGGGATGGACGGATCCGGATCGGACGTGACGTGCACCACGAGATCCGCTCCGTCATCGGTGCGGATCTCGTGCCGAACCGTGGTTGCCCCGGAGGGCGCCGGCGCCGCGCGTCGATCCAGGGTCGCGATCCTGTCACACTCGACGATCTGCGGCGGAGTCAATGGTCCTTCCACAGCGACGTGGAGTACTCCAGCGTCCACGCTGATTCCGGTCGCCGACACGGCGTCGTGGCCGGCGGTCACTTCCTGTGTGCGCACGATCTGTCCGTCGCGGAGAGTGACGATGACGCTCCGCCCGCCGCGCACCACCAGCACGACGACCTGCTCGCCCTGCACCGCGACGTCGACGATCTGCTCGGTGGAGTCCCATCTCCACCGGATGCCGCCGTCGATGTCGACGGCGTCCAGGCCCGCATCGCGCCAGACGAGGATGCCGTCTGCGAGGGGCATCGCCCGGAACAGCGCGGCGAAGGTACCCAGGCAGGTGTCCGACGCGCGGTCGATGAGCACCGTGCCCCCGTCTGTCGCACGTCGAGCCAGCAGCCCGCCGCGACCGCCGCGGAAGAAACGTACGCGGGTGCCCTGGGCGGTGGCGGTCGCCTCCCACTCGCCGCTCTCGACGTCGAGGCTGACGATCTGGTCGTCCCTGCTCGCGACGACCTCGAGCCGCCGCGAGTCCGCCTTCCAGAGGACCGTGTCGTAACGAATACGGATGTGCGGATGCACGCGCATCTCTCCGGTATGCGCGTCGATGATGGCGAGTACGGCGTTCTCGTCGGCATCCGCGGCCCATTCGGCAGCGATCAGCCGACCGTCCGGCGATGGCGCGATCCGGTGGAGGTGCCCTTCGGGCTCGGCGACGCACCGCCCATCGCTCCGATACACACCGCGGCGGACCCGCCCCGCCTTGCGCCCGAGTGAGAATCCCGCGTTCGGCAGGCCGGGACGCCCGTACTCCTCCCCCTGCGAGAGCGCGGCGGAGAGCGAATCCGTGAGCGCGCTCATCGGCCGACCAGGTCGTTCAGCGGTCGGTCGGATGCCGCCCAGAAGAGGTGTCCGCCCTCGTTCAGCGGCGTGGGGAACTCCACGATCTCCGTATCGCCGTCGCGGATGAGGAGGAGGCGGGAATCGCCACCGCTGGTCACCGCGATCGTGTCACCGGACGGGTCGAGAGCGATCGACCGGCGCTGCGCGGGCAGGCCGTCGACGGAATCCCACGGCAGGTGACCGGGGCGCGGCGGGTGTGTCATCGCCGGGATCGGGAGGTGCTGCGCCACGCGATCTTCGGCCCTGTCGACGGTGACCACGGCATCGCCGTCGGGGTGGATGACCGCCACGGCAGCCGTTCCGGCCCCGAGCGCGAAGCGGAAGGCGAGACCCGGCGGCAACGGCACCGATCTTGTGGCACCGGTGTCGAGATCGATGTCGACGAAGGTGTTGGTCCACACCGCCCAGGCGCCGGCCGCAGGAGAACCCCCTCGAACGATGCCCGTCGCATGCCCGCTGTCCGGGTCGAGCCGTAGGTAGTACGGCCTGCCGTCTCCCGGCCAGGGGATCACTCCGAGAGCGCGGGGCTCACCGCGATCGACGACGAATCGTTCGAGCCCTCGACCGGTCGCCACGGCCATGATCCCCGTCTGCGGATGCACGACATCGCCGTGACCGTCTGCCGCGAGGTCATCCAGGATCCGTCCCCGAAGCACCGGCACATGCGGGCCGACTTCGAGGGCCGACCCCAGCGGCACCGCTTCGATCGCGCCGGGTTCGCGGTGGCGCAGCAGGATCGTCGGCTCCCCGGTGGTCTGATCCGCGGCGACGACCACGCCGGGCTCACCGGTCCTCGCTCGGAAGCGCACGGAACTCTCGCGCACCAGATCGACGACGGTGACGACATCGCTCCACGGAGCCTCGTTCATCCCCGTCCCCGAGGTGACGACCACGTGTCGACCGTCGTGGTCGCAGGCGATGTGCTCGGCGGGGATCGCGATCGGGATCCGCCGCACCGAGGAATCGTCGCCGACCACGAGAGCGCCGTCGGCGTCATCCGCGAACGCCCAGCGACCGCTCGCGCCCTTCGGCAGTGCGAGGAATCCGGCGTGCTCGGCGAGCGTCGCCTCGACGACGACACGCGGGAGCGAACCGTCGACCGCGTAGACGACATCTGCGCGGTAATCAGCGACGAGGAGAGGGGGCGAAGAGGGCATGTCTGAAACAATAGTAGATATTGAGAATCATTATCATTTAGAGTCGGAGCCGTTCACCTCGTGAACCCGCTCGGCGAGACCGCCGAGCGGAATTCCCCACAGAAGGAGCAACTCATGGACAAGCAGATCCTCTCCGAGATCGAAGAGACCGAGCAGCTGGCCCACCTCTCGGCAACGCACTCCAACGCGCTGGTCGAGAACCCCTTCGACTGATCGCAGTGCTGCCCCGCGTCGTCTGACGTGACCACCCCCGGCCGGGCGCCACGCGCGTCCGGCCGGGCTATGAAGGAAGAGTCGAATGAGTCGAGAACGCCGGGTCATCCCCCTCGCCGGCCACGGGGCGCACCTCATCGCGAGCGATGACGGTCGAAGCGTCGTCCGGATGCGCACCGGTCGTTATGCCGTTCTGAGCGCGCAGCCCGAAGGCCTTGAGGGTGCTCTCACCCGGGCGCCCGAGCGGGCTCGAGAGGACCAGCGCGCCTACCTCGAACGCCTATCCGCGGAACTCGGTGCACGAGACGCCGCCGACGACGCCACGAGGTGGCCCCCGCATCGCCGCTCCGTATGCCTGCTCGGCGAAGGCCGAGTCCTCGATGATCTGACGATCGCGCTCGACGCGTGGGGCATCCGCACGACCCGACTGGGAGCCGACGAAGCTCCACCCCGCGATGCGACTCTCGTGCTCGCATACGCCGACCACGGTGGCGAACGCTCCCGCTGGACGCGGTTCGATGAGCTCCCCGGCCGCGGCGTCGCCTGGCTCCGCGTGTACCGCGAGGGAGAGTGCGTGCTCATCGACCCCCTCGCCGTGACAGCAGGCGACGCCACGTCGGAGCAGGTCTCTCGACGGCGGGTCGCCGCAAGCCTCGTTCCAGACGAGGTCGATGCCTGGCAGCGCAACATCGCCGACGCCGGCACGCCCATCGACGCCGCAGCCTCAGCTCTCGCCGTCGCCCGGGTCCTGCAGATCCTGCTTGCCTGGGCGCAGGGCAGTGATGCCCTCGAATCGTTCCGCCGCACCCTGTGGAAGCTCGTCCCGGCGACCGGGACCGTGACCGAGCACACCGTCGTCGCTTACCCCGAAGCACCCCGATCGGTCCTGGCGTGACGCCGCCCCGGGGCGCGCACCCCCACCATTGCCTGGCCGAGGACGGGGCAACGCTGCGCGGGTGGCGCTGGGATCCGCCCTCGATCCGCGGCGTCGTCCTCATCCGGACGCCCTACGGCGCCTGGCGCCATGCCGAGACGGCGCTCGCCTGGACTCGTCGAGGTTTCCGCTGCATCATCCAGGACGTCCGCGGCCGGCATTCCTCAGACGGCTCGTGGAACCCCTACCTCACCGAACGACGCGACGGCTGCGCGACGGCGGATGCTGTCGCCGCCGAGAACCCCGGGCTCCCCCTCGTCTTCTCGGGCGGATCGTACGCCGCGCACACCGCCCTCGAAGCAGCGCACTCCGGGCACGCCCAGGCGCTTGCGCTCCAGGTCCCGGCGCTCGGCCTCGCCGAGACCGCGTGGGACGAGCAGGGCGAGCCGCAGCTCTGGCACCGCATCGGCTGGTGGCATCAGCATGCGCGCGGACCGCGCTCCCTGCCCGCACTCTCCGCCGCCGAACTCGCCGACCGGGTCGAACGCGCGGCCACGATCGGCGTGCAGAAGGCCGCTGAGGAATGGGGCTGGCCCGACGGCACTCTCGCCGGATGGCGACGACTCTGGTCGGCCTCGCGCCTCGATCTGCACCACGAATACGGCTCTGTCTCTGTTCCTCTGATGCTGGTCCGCGGTGACGACGACTTCTTCTTCTCGGATGCCGGGCTCCTGGCGAGTGCATGGCAAGGACCGGTGCACGTCGTCGATGGGCCATGGGGGCATCGCCTGAGCGCCGGCATCACCGACGAAACGCTCCGCGCTCGGCTGAAGGCGGCCGGTGGGCTCGGCGGTGTTCTCGACGCGTGGCTGGCGAAGAACGGACTCGTCGCCGGCGACATCGCGGATGCCGTCATCGATCTCCCCGACAGTCGACGATCGCGTTCGGTGTTCGACACCGATCTCGGCGACTGGCGCCACGAAAGGACACCATGATGCCGCGCATCGACGCACCGGCCCCACCGACAGCGCTGTCTGCAGATTCGCTCGTCGACGCCGAATGCGGAATCATCCGTTCGGTTCGCGCCGTGGAGCACCCCGAGGGCGCCCCGCACGCCTATCTCGCGTTGACCGCGTCGGTGTCGGATGCGCGGCGCCTGGGTGAATGGCCGGCCGATCGGGTCTCGCTCGGCACATCGTTCGGCGATGTCGCCCAGGCGCGCATCGCCGCCATCGGCGAGGGCGTCGAGCGGTACTGCGGAAACTGGCTTCCCGCCGACCTCCCCCCGACGGAGCTGCGCGTGGGCACCTCGGCAGACCTGACGGCCGACGGCCTGCCCTGCGCCACAGCCGAGGACCTCCCCCGGTTCTCGTCCTGGCAGCTCGCGCGACCGAGGTTTCCTTATGAGCCCCTGCGGGCGGATACACCGACGCTCTGGTCCCGGTGCGTGGATCTCGACGGCGAGCCCCTGTGGCTCCCGGCATCCCTCGTGTACCTGAACTGGCGGCAGTCGAGATTCCGTTCGCTCCCGCGCACGCACCATCTCAACTACGCCGGCATCGCCACCGGGGCGGGTGTCGACGATGCGCGCGACCGGGGCGTGCTCGAGATCGTCGAACGCGACGCTCTCGAAGTGTGGTGGCACCTGGACGGCCCCACTTTCGGCATCGATCCGGCGACCGTTCCCGGTCTCATGGACGACCTCCGCGGAAGTGACCTCCAGGTGTGGCTGGTGGCGATGCCCTCCGAGTTCGCTCCGGCCGTCGCCGCGCTCGTCTACGACGAGAAGAGAGGAATCTACGCGGCGGGGTTCTCGGCGGCTCTCGATCCCGCGCGAGCGGCGCGCAAGGCCGTGCTGGAAGCGGTGCACACCTGGATCTACACCCAGGGATGCACGAGTGCCGACGGCTGGGTCTTCCGCGCGGTCGCCGAGGGCCTGATGGCGAAGGGACTCACCCTCGACTTCCGACCGGACGCCGACTACGCCGCAGCCGCCGGGCCGCAGTTCGAGAAGGTCATCGATCTCGGCGCGCACGTGCAGGTCTGGCTCGACCCGGCGACCCATCAGGAGGCGCGCCGATTCCGATCGCCGAGCCTCGGCATCCGTCCCCTGAGTGCTCTACAACCGGCAACGATGGCCGATGTCTACGAGCGGCTTCGGCTTCGCGGCCATCGGGTCCTGACCCGCGACCTCACCACCTCGGATGTGCGGCAGACCGCTCTGCGCGTCGTGCGCACCTTCATCACCGGGCTCGTCCCCAATGCTCCTGCCGCGTTCTCCTACCTGGGGATGCCGCGGTTCCGCGAGGCCGCGGAAGAGCGCGGCTGGCGCTCGTCGTGGACCGGAGGGCCCGACGACTTCACTCTCGTTCCCCCTCCCCACATGTGAGCGTCCGATGCCTCTCTCTCCGCACGGAACGACGAACGGCGATCACCTGCCCGCGCCGCTCGACGCGGCGTTCTCCGGCGCCGTCCCCGGAACGACGCTGCCTCCTGGCCCCCGCATGAACGCCTGGGCTGCGGCCGGCGCCGTGCAGGGGCACGTTCACGGACCACTCGGTGACCTGCTACCGGCGCTCTGGCGTGCCGGTGAGCTCCATCAGAACACCGACGGAACACCCACGAAGATTCGTCGGCGCCCGGTACCGTCGGCCGGCGCCTGCTACGGCGTGCAGACCCACATCGTTTCGGCCGATGGCACGCGGCGCATCCTCGACACGGAGAGCGTCACGCTGTGGCGACGAGACGCGGCGCGCGATCTCGCGGCCGGGTGGCCGGTCGGCACGGACACGAATCCGAACGATCATCTGGTGTTCACCGTGCTGCCAGGGCGCACCTTCGGCCGCTACCGTCACCGCGCCTGGCCGCTGTGGATCGCTGATGTCGCCTACGCCGTCGCGGCGGTGAGATTTCTGCTGACCGGTCGGGCCGGCGCCGAACACTTCGGTCCATCCACGCGCCTGCGCGCCCTTCTCGGTGTGCCTCCTGCCGCCGATACCGAGGCCTGGATGCGCCGCGGGCTCGTTCCGGAGATTCCGCTCGCGGCCGTGGAGCTCAGTGGTGAGCGCGAGGTGCATCCGGAGCGTGTGCGGGCGCTGCGGGCGCGCCGTTCCCCCTCTCTCATCGAGTTCCTCGAGCGCGCCGAGCTCGCACCGCCACCCGCTGCTGTCGAGACTGTGGCACGAGCATCCGGCCAGACATGGGTGCGGGGCGCATCTTCGGTGCGGTCGTGGTCGATCCCGCGCACCGCGTCGACATCAGAGATCGGGACCGCCCTGTGGAGCGCCCACCTCTCCGCCGCCGGCCAGTGCTACACGGCCGCGCTCTCCGGGACTCTCCGCACCCGTCCTGTCTCAGGATTCACCCCCGTTCGCGATCGCTGGATCCTGCACGCCCTCGCCACCATCCCGACCTCCGGAGGCCACCCATGATGATCGTGCCCGAACTGTGGCGAGAAGCCCGCGCCTTCCCGCGTGAGCTCACGATGAGCGTCGTCCTGCTCCTGCTCGTCTTCGGCACTCACCTGCTGCAGGCCTGGGCGCTCGCCTGGTCGCTGGCCGCATTCGTCGACGGCGATATGACCGATGCTCTTGTCGGAATCGGTGGGATCCTCGGCATCGGAGTGTCGCGGATCCTGCTGTCGCTCGCTCAGGCGAGTGCCGCCGCCGCGCTCGGCGGAAGAGTGCGCGAGGGGCTGCGCCGGCGAGCCGTCACCGCCGCGCTCGACCCCGCGCGCCTGCACGATGCTTCGCTGCGTGATGGCTCGGTCCAGGCGACGCTCGGGGATGGGATCGACGGCACCGATGCCTACGTCTCGAGGTACATCCCCGCCGTCGTGCAACTCGCCGTCGGCAGTCTTGTCGCCGTCGTCCTACTGGGGTCGATATCACCGGTCGCCGCGCTCTGCGTGGGGGTGGGAGTGCTCCTGGCAATCGTCGGTCCCCTGGCATGGAAGCGGATGCTCGCGCGGCGCGGCTTCGAGCACTGGGACAGTTACGAGGCGCTCGGCGGCGACATGCTGGAATCGCTCCGGGGCATGGCGACGCTGCGGGTGCTGGGCGATGTCGCTGGAACCCGGGCGCTGCTGCACTCGAGGTCGGAGGCGCTGCGCCGCGCGACGGAGCGCGTGATGCGTTCGTCTTTGGCCGAGACCGCCGTGACCGACGTCGCCGTCCAGGCGGGATCTGTCTCGGCCGCCTTCGTCGCCGTCATCGATGTCGTGACGGGCGCGCCGCCCCGCGTCGAGGTGTACGCGATTCTGCTCCTCTCGTCCGAGGTGTTCCGCCCCGTGCGTGAGCTCTCGCGGCACTGGCACGCCGGGTTCCTCGGTTTGACCGCGGTGCCGGGTCTCGCCGCGCTCGGTGCCTTCCGCATTCCCGAGGCCGGCACCGAGGCGGGCACCGCAGCCGGTACTGAGGCGATCCGCGACGCCTCGACCCCTTCCGCCGGCGGCGAGGTGTTGCGGGTCTCGGGCCTCACCTATCGATACCCCGGTGCGTCTGAAGACGTCCTCCGTGGTGTCGATCTCCGCGCGGAGAAGGGCACCGTGCACGCGATCGTCGGGGCATCCGGATCCGGAAAGTCGACGCTGTTCGACCTCCTCCTCGGTTTCCTCACGCCGACAGCGGGCACCATCGAGATCGACGGTCGCGCTCTCCGCGCGGCCGACATCGCCGTCGTCTCGCAGCGCCCCGTGCTCTTCGCCGGGACGATCCGCGAAAACGTCGACCTCTTCGGAGCCGACGACCTCGATGTCGAAGCCGCGTGCGCAGCCGCAGGCATCCTGGACGAGATCCGAGCGATTCCGGGAGGATTCGACGCGGCCGTGAGCGAAGCCGGCACGAGCCTGTCAGGCGGGCAGCGCCAACGGCTCGCCCTCGCCCGTGCGCTTCTCGCGCGCCGGCCGGTGCTGCTCGTCGATGAACCGACGAGCGCGCTCGATGACCGCAGCGCGCTGACCGTCGCGGACACCCTGGAACGGGTCGCCGCGGAGCGCATCGTCATCATGATCAGCCACCGGCCAGAGGCGCTGGAGCGCGTGACCGACGTGCGGCTTCTCGATCAGGGCGTCCTCGTGAAGGCGGCATCATGACCGAGGCCACGACCGCGACCGTTTTCGCACGCCTGCTCCCGCCGCTGAGACCGGAGTGGCGGGGGATCATCGGGAGCTACCTGATCGGAACGGCGAGCACCGTCGCGCTGACCGCGATCGCCGTGCTCGCCGCGCTCGGCGTCGGACACGCGGTCGTGAGCGGCGATTGGCCACCCACCGCGTGGTGGGTCAGCCTTTCGGCACTCGTGCTGTTGCGCGCGATCCTCACCTGGCGGGAGATGGATGTCTCCCACGCGCTCGCCTACCGGGTGCTCGCACGCCTGCGGGTCACCCTCTTCGACGCCTACTCGCGCAGTGTTCCCGGTCGCAGGCGGGAGCACTCCGGCCGTGCGGCCGCCGTGGTGATGACCGATATCGAGAAGCTCGAGTTCTTCTACGCGCACACGCTTGCGCAGATCGGCGCATCCGTCACGCTCTTCCTGCTGTCCCTGATCGGAGCGGCAGTGATCATGCCGGCGGCCGCCCTGGTCGTGCTCTTCGGTGGCGCCATCGTCGCCCTCACTGCGCTTCTCGGGGCTGCGCCCGCGCGACGGATCGGCGCCCAGGAGCAGCGAGAGCGCGAGGATCAGTCGGAGAAGCTCGTCGACGCTCTCGGTGCGATGCGGGAGATCCTCGCGTACGGACTGCAGGACAGGATCGTACGGGAAGCCGTGGACGGCACCCGGCGCGCGGCGCGC
Source organism: Microbacterium sp. LWH12-1.2 (assembly GCF_040675825.1). NCBI lineage: Bacteria > Bacillati > Actinomycetota > Actinomycetes > Micrococcales > Microbacteriaceae > Microbacterium > Microbacterium sp. LWH12-1.2. The sequence continues at coordinate 3,267,885 of NZ_JBEGIJ010000001.1, read as the reverse complement.
ACCTCACGACGGCGCGCTCTGATCGCCGAAGCCGTCAACGGCACGCGCGAGCTCATCCTGACCGCGGTCGTCATCAGCATCATCCTGCTCGCACTCGTCACGTCCGGTCCCGGCGGGATCGGAGCGCAGGGAGGCGGGGTAGCCGCGCTGCTTCCCGCCCTCGTCACGCTGTCCGTCGCCGGGGTGGCCGCGATCGCTGAGGCCAGCCACACCGTCACGGAACTCCATCCCCTCGCGGCGAGCGCACGGCGCGTCGCCGCGGCGATCTCTCGCCCGGCGGTGGTGGCCGATGTCGCCGATCCGATCCACCTCCCCCAAGGCCCGCTCGGCGTTCGCTTCGACGACGTCTCGTTCTCGTACGACGATCAGACTCGGGCGCTGCACAGATGGTCGATGGAGATCGCGCCGCGGGAGCACGTCGGCCTCGCCGGAGCTTCCGGTGCCGGCAAGAGCACGGTCATCGCGTTGGCCGCGCGCCTCTGGGATCCGGAGCACGGCACCATCGCGCTCGTCGACGATGCAGGCAGGGTCTACCCACTCGATGCCATCGCGGAAGAAGACCTCCGCACCGCGGTCGCCGTGGTCGAGCAGGACGCCCGCCTGTTCCACGGCACCGTGCGTGAGAACCTCCTGCGCGGAGCATCGCCTCGTGACGATGGCGCCCTCCACGCTGTGCTCGAACGTGTCGGCGCCGACACCTGGATCACGCTCGATGATCAGATCGGCGAACACGGCGTCCGGCTCTCGGGAGGTCAGCGGGCCCGGCTGGCGCTGGCCCGCGCCCTCGTGCGGGAGCCGCGGGTGCTCATCGTCGACGAGATCACCGCGAGTCTCGACCCGGCGACCGAGCGCCGCATCTCCGACGTGCTCGCGGGCTTCGACGGCACGGTGATCGCCGCCTCGCATCGCCGGGAGACGCTAGAACGCCTCGAGCGCGTGATCCGCATCGCGCCCGACCGAGTGCCTGCGACGGTGATCGGGGAACGCTGAGCGCCGATCAAACGTTCGCCGAGCTCGCGGTCGTCGTCGGTCAGGCCGACCGCAGCTGCTCCCACTGCTCGCGGGTCAGGAACGCCAGCTGGCCGGTCTTATCGGGAAGCTCGACCTCTGGGCCGAAGGTGAATCCCGATCTCCGGATCCTGTCGACGGCGCGCTCGTTGCGGATGTCCGGTTCGACCACGATGCGATCGACCTCGGGACGCGCGAACAGGAACTCGGCGATCACGCCGCCGACCCGCGCGGTGTAACCGGGAACCCGCTCCCCTCGACCACCGAGGAGGAAGTGGATTCCCGCGTCACCCGGTTGCACGTCGTAGACCTCGCCGAGCGGGTCGTGCTCGGGCTCGTAGGTCTGGAGCAGCACGATCGGCACCCCATCACGCCGCACGAGGAACGCATGGTGGCTGGGCAGCCCGTCGACAAAGAGGTACAGATCACGCAGGTCGTCGCGGGACAGCTCAGCCAGACCCCAGAACCGGGAATCAGGACGGGTCACCCATTCGTGGATGACGTCGAGATCGGCCACCGGGTCGAGCACCGTGAAGGTGATGCTCCCCAGCACCGGGGAATCCGTGGTGTAGACGGTGGTGCCGGCCGGGCCGGACACCAGCCGGGCGCTTCGTGTGGCGGTCATGCTGCTCCCGTTGATCGATCGAGTCGGAGGATGCTCCAGTCGGTGACGACCCGCGTCGGGCGGACGCCGACCCAGGGATCGAACTGGTTGCTGAAGTGCGGTGAGTCGGGGGCTCCGGAGGCGCCGAAGGGCACACTCCAGAGGCTCGCGTCGCGGTCGGCGAGGTCCCACGCCCACCGGGCGACGGATCCGCGCCAACTGCGGTCGGTGAGGCCGGGCGTCGAGCCGGTGCAGCGCACCGAGTCTCCGTCTCCGGAGAGTTCCGCGTCGAAAGACGGCCCCGACGAGTTGATACCGGGCACGTCCGCAAGAACGTGCAGGGGGAGCATCCGATGCCTGGTACCCCACGCGGATGCCGATGCGGCTCGGGTCAGTGCGGCCGCGGCGATCTCGTCGGCATCCGCTTGCAGCAGCGGGTGGCGCAGCAGTCGAGGAAGCGCCGCAGCCACCTGCCCTTCGATACGCAGCCAGGGATCGAAGACCGCCCCGAACCCGTGCGCTGCGTGCAGCGGGGCGAGAGCCGGATGCGCCGCGACCGCCTGCACCAGAGCGCTGCGCCAGGCGGCGAAGATCCCGGCGGCGAGAGATCCGGCGTCCATGCGCCCGTCCCAGTCGGCGAGCAGATCGCGAGCCGCAGCGACCGGTGCGGCGAGCTCTCCCGCGGGGAGCAGCGCCCGCAATGCGAACCACGAGCCGCTCACGGTGTCACCCCAGATCTCGGGGAAGTCGGTCGCGCGGCGCGGGCGCACCGCGTCGAGCAGCAGCGTGATCCGCTCGGCGCGATGCGCAGAGGGGTACGCCCAGCCCAGGTCGATCTGCTCGGTCGACGGACGTTCGTTGGCGTCGACGGCGACATCGGTGACCGCGACGGCAGCGGGCATCGTCCGGTCGGGAGCGGATACGGCGACCACCGCATCCAGTGCCAGACGACGCTCATTCCTCCCCCGCTGCGGCACGGTGCCCACCGTTGCCGACAGCACCGTCCCCTCACGGTCGGCGGCGAGGAGGCGGTTGACGGGATCGACCCACGACGCGAACGCGGCAACCACGTCGCCCGCAGTGCGGGCGCGCAGCAGCGGAAGCAGCGCGTCGGCTCCGAGGTCGGCGTTCGTCCGAGCCGGGTGGCGGATGCTCCATGCCCGCAGTTCGTCACCGTGCGGGCGCAGGTCGGTGACGACGCATCCGCGCGCCGTCTCCAGCGCCTCGACCTCGACGTCGGCGCCGCCGCGCACCCGGACCACGGATCGCTGCACGTCGACCACGTCCCAGCCGTCGGGCCCGAGCGCCTCGTACCCGTCGCCGCGCACGCGGATCCGCTCCTGGAAGATGTCGACGCTGTGCGCGATCGCATTCGTGATGCCCCATGCCGCCGATCCGGTGTGGCCGAAGTGCGGCACGCCTGGCACGCCGGGAAAGGCCAGGCCGATCACGTCGAACTCGTCGCAGGCGAGGCGGATCTGCTGATAGACGCCGGGGAGCTCGAAGATCCGATGCGGGTCGCCGGCGAGCAGCGGCATCCCACTCTCCGTGCGCGAACCGTGCAGTGCCCACGCGTTGCTCCCCGACGTGGGGGTGGTCTCGTCGGCGGCATCACCGGCGAAGACATCGACCCAGTCGTCGCCCAGCGCCGCGGCGACGTGCTCGCGCCACAGCACCGTCGGGAATGTCGAGAACAGCACGTGCGCGACGTGCAGCACCCCGAGCGGATCGTGGTCGCTCCACGGCGTCAGCGGGCGAGCGTCGCCGAACGCCTGATCCAGGGCGCGGAACTCGGCAGCATGCTGCCCGACGGCGTCCATGCCGCGCCGAACCCCCGTCGCGTAGTCGCCGATGAACCGCCACGTCTCCCCGTCGAGCCGCTCGAAGGCGCGGCGCGCGGTGTCGTCCAGCCGAGCCCGGCGCGCGAAGACGTCCCACGGGACGCCCGCCGCGCCGATGAGCTCGGAGAGCTGCCCCGAGGAGCGCAGCCGATCGACCTCGATCTGCCATCCGCGGTCACGAGCCGTGACCTCGCCCTGCGCGACGGCGAGGTCACGCAGGTCGGTCGCGCGGATGTGCGGGATGCCGAGTTCATCGCGGTAGACCTCTGCCATCCCGTCAGCTTCCCACGGGCGCGAGCTGCGGGATCCGTGCCCGCCCGATCGGGTTCACCAGGGTGCCGGCGTACATCAACGATGCCGACTGGTCCGCGAGGTCGACCATCCGCAGGGTGTTGCGCAGCTGGAGCCGGTTGAGGCACGAGTGCGCGAAGGAATCCGCCCGCAGGTCGACGAGGGAGTCCAGCCCAGGATGCTCGGCGGCATGCTCGTCGACGGTCTCGGCCACGATCCGCCAGAACTCCGTCTCGGGCAGCGTCCCGTCGATGTGCAGGATGCCGGCGAGGTGGCGCAGCACGCCGTCGAAGACGTCGGTGAAGATCGCGAGCGCCTTCTCCTGATCGTCGACCGGCGACACGGTCCGGCGGATGTCCTCCGGAACGTCGCGCTCGGCGAGCAGGGCGATCTCCTCGCCGATGTCCTTCATGAAGACGCCGGTGGGCACATGGTTCTCGAGGATGAGGATGAGGTTCTCGCCGTGCGGCATGAATGCGAGGTCGTGCGCGAGCAGGCAGTGCACGATCGGGCGCAGGTACACCCGCAGGTAGGCACGCACCCACTCGGCGGCAGAGCGACCGGATGCGCGGATGAGAGACGTGGCCATCGACGCACCGTCGTGGTCGCGGTGCAGCAGCGACGCCATCGTGGCGAGCTGCTGTGATCCGGTGATCAGTGGCATCGGGCTCTCCCGCCAGAGCGCCGCGAGCATCTTGCGGTGCGCCGACGGCTCAGGGGTGCGGTGGTACGCGTCGCCGGTGTACCCGATCGATGCGCGTTCCCGCAGCACGCGGAACCCGGATTCGCGCAGCGTCGCGTCCCCCGCGACGAGGTCGGCGACCCAGTCGTTGATGGCCGGAGTGACGCGCATGTAGGCCGGCGAGAGGCCGCGGAGGAACCCCATGTTCTGCACGGCCAGCGCGGTCTTCACGTAGTGCCGCTGCGGATGCGAGACGTTGAACATCGTCCGCACAGACTGCTGGGCGCGGTACTCGTCGTCGCTCTCACCGATCAGCACCAGATCACGACGGGCCAGGTCGGGGGCGAAGGTGATCGCGACCCGGTTCTCCCACTGCCACGGATGCACCGGCAGCAGGTGGAAGTCGGCGGGATCCTCGCCGACGTCGGCGAGTCGAGAGGCGAAGCGCTCGCGCTCGGCGGGGTTCAGTTCGCCGGCGAGCAGCGTCTCCTCATCGAGCCCGGCGCCGAGCGCCAGGTGCGATGCCGATCGGCGAGCGGCCACCCAGACCAGGCGGAACGGGCGGCCGGCCTCCGGCGCGAAGGCGGCGTGGTCGGCGACGCCGAAGCCGATGCGTCCGTTGTTCGCGACGAACCCGGGGTGCCCCTCGGTCATCGCCCCCTCGATCGTCTGGAAGTCGGCATCGGCGAGAGCATCCGCCGTCGGCCCGCCCTGCGCGATCTTGAACATCGCCCCGGCCAGGGTGGAGGCGATCTCTTCGAGGTAGAGCGGCAACAACTCGTCCGACAGGCCGAGAAGCGGCTGCAGTTCGAGGATGAGCGCCTGCGCATCGAGGGGCGCCGTGCGTCCGTCGACGAAGCGATGGATGCTGTCCTCGTCGATGATCCAGTGCGCCAGCGCCGTGCGAACGGCGTCGAACCGGTACTCGGCGTCGCCGGACGGAACCGCGAGGCGCCATCCTCCGTCGGCGAGCGGCTCGGGGGTGATGAGTCGCTCGTGGCTGAACTCTGCGATCGCCTTGGCGACGAGGTGGCGCTGAGCGCGCTCGAGCGCGACGGGGGTCAGGTGGGTGGCGGGGGCGGTCATGCGCGTCCTCCTCGGACGGGATCGTGCGTCTCAGCGAGTTCGGATGCCGCGAACGCGGCGCGCGCGCACACCGACAGCATCGCGGTCTTGGTGTGGCCGCCATCGTCGACGGCGACTTCGCGCAGCTCTGTGAAGCCGGCCCGCACGTTCTTCGTGCGGATGCGGTCGTTGCGCACATCGGGCTCGACGACGACCCGCTGTGCGCCGAGTCCCTCGAAGCACCAGGCCATCACGGCGCCGAAGACGGCGTCGGTGAGTCCGTGCCTGGGCTCGCCGATCGGGGGTGAGATCAGCACGTGCATGCCGAGGTCGCCGGGGATCGCGTCGTGGATGCCGGTCAGCAGCACGCGAGACGGGTCGTAGGTCTCGGCGTAGAAGGTGGGGATACCGTCGACCAGGCCGAGCCAGGCGTCCTGTGCCGGATGCGCCAGGATGCCGTCGAGATAGGCCACGACGCCGGCCGTGTCCACGTCGCCCATGCCCCAGAACGCCGCGTGCGGATCGGCGAGCCATGCCCGCAGCACGGCCGCGTCGCGTTGCGGATCGGCGGCGATGAGCGCGATGGCGAGGTCGGTGGAGACGATCATCGGACCGCCTCCGTCGCCGGCTGCTCCGGACGCACGGCGCCCTGTGGTACCCCGAACTCCTGGAACGCGATGCGGCGCTCGATGGGATAGACCTCGCGGCCGAGGATCGACGCGAGGATCGACGAGTTGCGCCAGGCCCCGAAGCCGAGGTCCGGCGCGGTCAGCCCGTGGGTGTGCTCCTCGCCGTTCTGCACGAAGATCCGGCCACGGCCGCCGTCGACGCTGTAATCGCGGGCGACGTCGAGCCTGCCGAGTGCATCCCAGTCGAGTCGGTCGGCGACGCCGGCGAGGAACGGCGGCGTCTCGGCGGCGTACCCGGTGGCGAGGATCAGCGATGCGGTCTCGCGCTCGTGGTCCTGGCCGAGTTGCCCGTGCCGCAGTCCGAGCCGGTAGGTGCTGCCGTCCCACTCGGCCGAGGTCACCTCGGTGTCGGTCAGCAGCGTTGTGCGCACCGGGCCGTCGGCGCTGAGCCGGTAGAGGGTGTCGTAGATGTCGTCGATGAGGTCGGCGGAGATGCCCTTGTACAGGCTCCGCTGCTCGCGGCCGAGGTGCTGGCGCTGGCCGATCGGAAGCGCATGGAAGTGGTCGGTGTACTCGGGAGAGGTCATCTCGAGAGTGAGCTTGGTGTACTCCATCGGGAAGAACCGCGGCGATCGCGTGATCCAGTCGAGGCGGTATCCGCCGTCGCGGGCGCCGTCGAGGAGGTCGCGGTAGATCTCCGCCGCCGACTGCCCGCTGCCGACGACGGTGATCGAATCCGTCGCGCGCAGCTCGTCACGGCGCTCCATGTACTCCGAGCTGTGCACGGCCTGGCCGGCGACGTCGCGCAGTTCGCGGGGCACGGACGGGCGGGTGCCGACGCCGACGACGACATGACGCGCGCGGATCTCGCGCTCCTCGCCGGTGTCGGTGCGCATCGCCCGCACCGTGTACACGCCTTCGGCTTCGTCGTGCTCGATCGAGACGACTTCGTGATTCCACCGCAGGTTGGGGAGCCGGCTCGCCGCCCAGCGGCAGTAGGAGTCGTATTCGGCGCGCAGTGCGTAGAAGCTCTCCCGGATGTAGAAGGGGTAGAGCCGGCCGGTGTGCTTCAACCAGTTGAGGAACGAGAACTCCGAGGTCGGATCGGCCATCGTCACGAGATCGGCGAGGAACGGCACCTGGATGGTCGCGCCCTCGATCATCATTCCGTGGTGCCACCGGAATCCGTCTTCCCGATCGAGGAAGACCGCATCGAGCCCGGTCGGATGCGCGAGGCAGGCGAGCCCCAGATTGAACGGCCCGATTCCGACGCCGACCAGGTCGTGGATGTGGCCGCTCATGCGTCGGCCCCGACCAGTTCGAGTTCGTCATCGATGCTGGCCAGCGTCGAGGCGGCATCCTTCACCATCGCGAGGATCTCGCGCACGTCATCGAGCGTGGTCTCGGGGTTGAGCAGCGTGAACTTGAGGCACGGCCGCCCCGCGATGACCGTCTTCGCGACGAGCGCGCGCCCCGACTCGAAGAGCACCCGACGCACACCGGCGACGAGCGCGTCCTGCTCGGCAGCAGAGGCGCCGTCCGGACGCACGCGGAACAGCACGGTGCTGAGCTGGGTGCGGCCGACGAGTTCGAGTTCTGGGTCGTCGTCGACGACGTCGCCGACCTCGACGGCCAGGTCGATCACGGCGTCGAACATCTCACCGATGTGGTCGGCTCCGATCGCCCGCAGCGACACCCACAGCTTCAGTGCGTCGAAGCGACGAGTCGTCTGCAGCGACTTGTCGACCTGATTCGGCTCGTCGTTCTCGAGCGGGTTGAGGTAGTCGGCGTGCCACGCTCCGGCCGCGAGGTCGCGGCGCTCGCGCACCAGGATCGCGCTCGACGAGACCGGCTGGAAGAAGCTCTTGTGGAAGTCGACCGTTACCGACCGCGCTCGCTCGATGCCCGTCAGCAGGTGCCGGCGACGGCGCGACACCAGGAGCCCGCACCCGTAGGCGGCATCGACGTGCAGCCAGACGCTATGCGCGTCGCACACGTCGGCGATCCGCATGATCGGGTCGATCACGCCGCGATCGGTCGTGCCGCCGGTGGCGACGACCGCCATCGGCACGCGCCCTTCTGCGGTTGCCGCGTCGATCGCCGCGTCGAGTGCGGACGGCAGCATCCGTCCTTCGCCGTCGTCGGCGACCTCGATGACCGCGTCGTCGGCGAGGCCGAGCAGCAGCGCCGACTTCCCCACGCTGAAGTGACTCGACGCCGTCGCGAACACGACCATGCGCGAGAGCGCGATCGATCGCGGCTCCTCGATCGTCGACACGGCCGCCTCCCTGGCGAGGAACAGGGCGTGGAAGTTCGACTGCGTGCCCCCGGAGGTGAAGACACCGTCACCCGAGTCGAATCCGACCCATCCGGTCGCCGTCTCGATGAGGCGGCGCTCCATCAAGGTGCCCACCGTGGACTGGTCATAGGTGTCGACCGAGGTGTTCACCGCGGCGAGGATGCTCTCTGCGGCGACAGCGGGAATCACGACCGGGCAGTTGAGATGCGCGGCGTAGCCCGGGTGGTGGAACCACACGGCGTTCGCGAGGAAGAGCTCGTCGATCTCCTGGATGGCCGCCGCCCCGCCGACTCCCGATCCGGCGAGATCGACGCCGTCGACGAGCCGCTGCAGTTCGGCGCGCGACGCGCCGGACGAGGGTTGGGTCACTTCGGCGAAACGCGCGGCGACCCGAGCAGAGCTCTCATCGACCAACGAGCGATAGTCATCCGTCGTGGACGCGGTCAGCAGCTCAGACATTCAACCAGACTCCTCAAGTTAGGTATGCCTACCCTACATAGTGAGAAGTTCCGGCGCGAAACCGAGCGTCATGTTTCAGTGCCCTCCCGGTCGTTGCGTGGGTCCCCGCGAGACGAAACGGGTCGATCTGACCGCCCACGTCAGAACAACGCGTTTCGTCTCGGTCGCTGCGCTCCCTCGCTCAACGACCGGGGCGAGCTCGCTCAGCGGACGACGGGGGCGAGTGCCGGCACCATGGCACTGTGCACCAGGCGCGCGACGAGCTCGGGATAGGCGACCCCCGCAGCCTGGAACATCCGCGGGACCTGCGACGCCGCGGTCATGCCCGGCATGGTGTTGACCTCGTTCAGCACCGGCCCGTCTTCGGTGAGGAAGAAGTCCATCCGGGCGACGCCCGAGCACCCGAGCGCGTCGAACATGGTCAGCGCAGCCTCCGTCAGAGCGCGCCGATCCGCGTCGCTCAGCTCCGCCGGCACCGTGAAACGTGCAGAGCCGTCGTACTTCGCCGCGGTGTCGAACAGGCCCTCGGCGTGGATCTCCAGCGGCGGCGGCGCCCAGACGGTCCCGTCCGCATCGCGCATCACGGCCACGTCGATCTCGCGGCCGCGCATCACCCGCTCGACGAGGATGCGGCGGTCGTACTCCGCCGCGGTGCGCAGCGCCGAACGCAGCTGCGCGGCGTCGCGCACCAGTGTCACGCCGTAGCTGGATCCGGCCGAGACCGGTTTGACCACCACGTCCTCATCGAACTCGAGGTCGTCGATCTCGTCGACGGAGATGGCGATTCCCGGCGCGGTGCGGACGCCGACCGCATCCGCCACGAGCTTCGTCACCCACTTGTCCATGCCGATCGCCCCGGCACCCGACCCGGACCCGACCACCGGCGTGTGCGCGAGAGCGCACAGCGCGGCGAGCGCACCGTCCTCGCCGAGTGCACCGTGCACCGCGGGGAACACCACGTCGGCCCGGTCGATCAGCGCCACCGCAGCCGCGAGCGATCCCGCCGCACCCGCGCCCAGCGCGATGCCCTCCTGGATCCAGGTGCCGTCCCGCGCGATCGTCACGGCGGTGACGGCGAAACCGCCCGATCGCAGCGCGCTTCCGACGGCAGCGGCGGACGCCAGAGAGACCTCGTGCTCGGCGTTCTGCCCCCCGCCGATGACCAGGACGTTCGTGCTCATGTGGTGCTCCTCTTCACTCGCGGCCCGATGCCGGCGACGATCGTATGCGGGATGGTTGCGGCCCAATCGGCCCATTCATGGATGCTCGGAACGGCTCCCCCGTCGGGGCCGAACACGGTCGCGACCGTGCCGTGCGGGAAGGCCTCGGCACCGGTGTCGATCACGATCTGGTCCATCGACACGTGGCCGACGATGCGATGCCGCCGGCCGCCGATCTCGACGGCGGCGTTCGCCGACAGTCCGCGGGGGATGCCGTCGGCGTAGCCGAGTCCGATGACGCTCAGGTGCGTGTCGCGGTCGGTGACGTGGAACCCTCCGTAGCCGACGGGCGTGCCCCTCGACGCTCGGGCGGTGTGCACGATCGGCGCGGTCAGCCGCGAGGCGCCGTTCAGGGCGATGGTGCCGGACGGATCGATGCCGACGAGTCCTGCACCGATCCTGACCATGTCGAAATGCGTCGCGCGATCGGTCAGCGCCCCCGATGTCGCGGCGAGATGGACGAACAGCCGTCCGAGTCCTGAGCGGTGTGCCGCGGTGACGGCGGCATCCATCCGTAGGACGGCGGCGGCGTTCTGCGCGGGATCGGCGTAGTCGGCCAGTGGCAGATGCCCCATGAGGGCCACGACGTCGATCCTGCCGAGGCCGTGGCCCGCACGCGCCAGACGGAAGAGCTCCTCCCAGTGCTCACTCGGGCATCCGCCGCGAGCCATCCCGGTGTCGACGTTCAGGTGCACACGGATCGCGGGGTCACCCAGCGGCCCGGCATCCACGATCAACTGCCGCAGCTCGTCGACCGAGGCCACCGCGACGTCGATCCGGTCGGCGGCCGCGCGCGCGGCGTCGATGCCGGAAGGATGCAGCCAGGCGAGGATCGGCACGGTCAGCCCTGCCGCCCTCAGCGCAGACCCCTCGGTGATATCGGTGACCCCGAGCTGCTCGGCGCCGGCCGCGACCGCCGCCTGGGCCACCGCGATCGCCCCGTGCCCGTAACCGTCGGCCTTCACGACGGCCATGATCCGCGCGTCGGTCCGCGCCTGCACGCGGCGGACATTGGCTGCAACCGCGACCGGCAGCACCTGCAACGTGGGGCCCTGCAGGTGCGGCCCTGCTGAGGTCATCGTGGCAGCAGACCGGAAGAGCGTCATCGGGTCATCCGCGGGTCGACGCTGGCATCGCTGTACATCTCCGGGCAACCGTCGTCGATCGCCTCCGGACGCAGTTCGTAGTGCCAGGACTCATTGGCGTAGATCTGGCAGAGGCCGTACTGCGCGCCGTTCTGCATCAGCCAGTCGAGCGCGGTGAGCGGCCCCAGATCGACCGCTTGGCCGCTCACGTGCGCCGATGCCGTGGGCGGCGCCACCCAGCGCGACGCCTCTTCGATCGAGCCGTAGTCGGCGACGGCATCCGTCAGCAGTTTCTCCTGCAGCGCCGTCGAACGCCACCCGCCGTTGACCTCGAACTCGACGCCGTCGACAGCGGCATCCGTCGCCGCACGCCGCAGAGCCTCGAGGAGTGCGGGATCGAGCTTGCTCACCGCGGGAAGGTGATCGTCGAACACCGAGGGCCGAGCATCGTCGCGGATCACGCCGTCGGCTTCGCTCGGGGCAAGGGTGGTGCCAGCGGGGGCATGACCAGGATCGCCGGACGTCGCGGTGGAAGTCGGCGTGTTGGCGGATGCCGCCTCCAGCGCCTGCTGGGTGACGATCACTCCAGCGGCGACGAGGCCGATCGCGATGCCGGCCGCGGCGAGACGCCGGCCGAGGAAGCGGGGAGCAGAGGTGTCGTTCATGTTCCCCAGTCAAGGGGGCCGCGTGTTGCCCTGCCGTATGCACATTTGCATATGCTCGCGATATGTCGGGGTGCGTAGGATCTGAGCCATGCGTGTGCTGATCGTCGAGGACGAGCTCTATCTCGCCGAGGCCATCCGCGACGGTCTGCGGCTCGAGGCGATCGCGTCCGACATCGCCGGCGACGGCGACACCGCCCTCGAGCAATTGAGCATCAACGCGTATGACATCGCCGTGCTCGACCGCGACATCCCCGGCCCCTCCGGCGATGAGGTGGCGCAGTGGATCGTGGCGTCGGGCAGCGGCATCCCCATCCTGATGCTCACGGCCGCCGACCGTCTCGACGATAAGGCGACGGGGTTCGAGCTGGGCGCCGACGACTACCTCACCAAGCCCTTCGAGATGCGCGAGCTCGTGCTGCGGCTGCGTGCTCTCGACCGTCGGCGCGTGCGTACGCGGCCACCCGTGCACGAGATCGCGGGGCTCCGCCTGGATCCGTTCCGGCGCGAGGTCTTTCGAGACGGCCGCTATGTCGCGCTGACCCGCAAGCAGTTCGCCGTGCTCGAGGTGCTCGTCGATGCGGCCGGCGGTGTCGTCAGCGCCGAGGAGCTGCTCGAACGCGCATGGGACGAGAATGCCGACCCGTTCACGAACGCCGTGCGGATCACGGTGTCGTCGCTGCGCAAGCGGCTGGGCGAGCCCTGGCTGATCCTCACGGTTCCCGGGGTGGGCTACCGGATCGAGACGGAAGCGGATGCCGAAGGGGCGGATGCCGGTGCCTAGGCGTCGGGGGATGAGCGCCCGGATGAAGCTCACGCTGAGCTACGCGCTCGTCGTCGTGCTGGCCGGAGCCGCTCTCCTCACTGCCGTGGGGCTGTTCCTGCTGCGATACGTGCCTGATGTGCAGATTCCGCAGATGCTCCCCGGTGAATTCATCCCCAACCGCTCCGATCTGCTGCGTGCCTTCGCGCCTGTGGCGGTTAAGGTGATGCTCCTCCTGGTCGTGTGCGGGTTCGTGGGCGGCTGGATCCTCGCGGGACGCATGCTCGCTCCCCTCGCCCGCATCGGCGATGCTGCGACGCTGGCCGCACAGGGATCGCTCTCGCACCGGATCGCGCTCCCCGGCCCGCGTGACGAGTTCCGCGACCTGGCCGACGTGTTCGACTCGATGCTCGAGCAGCTCGAGGCGCATGTCGCAGAACAGCAGCGCTTCGCCGCGAACGCCTCGCACGAACTCCGAACCCCGCTCGCGATCTCCCAGGCCCTGCTGGAGGTCGCTCGGTCTGATCCGGGTCGCGATGTGGATGCTCTCATCGATCGCCTGCAGGAGGTCAACACCAGGGCGATCGATCTGACCGAGGCGTTGCTGCTGCTGAGCCGTGCCGACGGTCGCGCATTCGTCCGTGAGGTCGTCGATCTCTCGCTCTCCTCCGAAGAGGCGGTCGAGACGCTGGCCCCGCTCGCCGATCGGCGCCGTGTCTCCCTGGACGTCGGCGGCGACGCCGCCCGCACCCTCGGATCGCCGGCGCTCCTGCAGCAGCTGGTCACGAACCTCGTGCACAACGCCATCGTGCACAACCTTGCCGAGGGCGGCACCGTGACGGTGCGCACCTATGCGCGCCCCGAGGCGATCGCGCTCGTCGTGGAGAACACCGGAGCCGTGCTTCCGCCGCACCTGGTCGCGATCCTCGCCGAGCCGTTCCAGCGCGGCGCCTCGCGCACCCGTGGCGACGATCATGCCGGCATCGGGCTGGGCCTCGCCATCGCGCAACGGATCACCGAGGCTCACGACGGCTCCCTGCACCTCACTCCCCGCGTCGGCGGCGGGTTGAACGTGACGGTGTGGCTGCCGCATCCGTATCCCGGGCCCCTGGTCTGACCTTCCGGCCTCCGCGTTCGGGTCCTTTTCGTGGTCTCGCGTGTGCCACCTGTCGGACGAAGTTGCATCTGCAGGACGATCCGTCGGGATCGGTCCGACATCTGCAACATGGTCCGACAAGTGGCATCCGATCGAGCCTCGTGATCTACTCGGCCACCCCGGCAGCCCTGGTGAACCTCGCCGCCATGTCGACGAGAGCCCGTCGGACGTCCTCCCCCTCCAGTAGCTCGAACTCGATCCCGGACATCCCGAGGTACAAGGCGAACTCCTCGGGTGAGCGCGAGCCGGCGGTGAGGATGCTGGTGCCGCCGCCCTCGTCGACGACCTCGGCGACCGTGACATCGAAGTGGCGGGAGACGACAGCGGCCGGTGCGTGCATCCGCAGTCGGGCGCGGTACGGATAGGGCGCGGTGGTGATGCTCCGCGTCGTGAACTGACGGAGGGCGTCGTCGGGGATGTCACGCTCCGGGAACTCGTCGCGCAGGATGAGCGGATGCCGCATCCGATCGACCCGCAGGGTGCGCCAGCCTTCGCGCTCCGGATCCCAGGCGACGAGGTACCAACGCTCCGCCGTGTGCACGATGCGGTGCGGTTCGACCGCTCGCCGCACCTCGACGCCGTCGTGGCGCGTGTAGTCGATCTGCATCCGCCGTCGCTCGGCGATCGCGGATGCGACGGTCGTGACCACGTCGAGGTCGACGTCGTCACGGCGCGACGACAGTGACACCATCGCCCGCTCGACGTCGATGATCTGGCGGCGGGTCGCCGGCGACAGCGATTGCTCCAGCTTCGCCAGTGCGCGCGCCGAGGCGTCTTCGATGCCGGTGACGACGCTGGTCGCGGCGGCGCGCAGCCCGACGGCGATCGCGACGGACTCGTCAGCGGAGAGGGTCAGTGGAGGGACAGCCGCTCCGGCGCCGAGCCGGTAGCCGCCGTGACGCCCTCGGGTCGCCTCGATCCCGTAGCCGAGTTCACGCAGATCGTCGATGTCGCGCCGGAGGGTGCGCCCGCTCACTTCGAGGCGGTCGCGCAGTTCCGCCCCGCTCCATTCCCGTCGTGCCTGCAGAAGCGAGAGCAGTTCGAGAGTGCGTCCGGTCGTCCGTGTCATGCTCCGAGTCTCTTTCGTTATCAGGACATATTATGGCCGGTTATGGCGAGAGCCTGAAGATATGAACACGAACCAGACCGACAGCCGCATCCGCCCCTTCCGCATCGAGATCCCCGAGACGGGGGTCGACGACCTCCGCTCGCGGCTGCAGAACGCGCGCTTCGCCGACCCGCTCCCGGTGGATGACCGGAGCACCGGCATCCCCTCCGCCGAACTGCGTGACCTCGTGACTCGATGGGCGCAGCACGACTGGCGCGCGACCGAGGAGCGGCTGAACGCGCTGCCGCAGATCATCACGAACATCGACGGCCAGAACATCCACGCCGTACACGTGCGCTCCCCGCACCCCGATGCGACACCCCTGCTGCTGATGCACGGCTGGCCGGGATCCTTCCTGGAGTTCGAAGGACTCATCGGCCCGCTCACCGATCCGGTCGCCCATGGCGGAGACGCCTCCGACGCCTTCGACATCGTCATCCCCTCGCATCCGGGGTTCGGGTTCTCGATGCCCCTGGTCGGCACGGACTGGGGGCGCGGCGACATCGCCGTCGTGATGCTCGAGCTGATGACCAGACTCGGATACGAGCGCTTCGTGGTGCAGGGCGGCGACGTGGGCGCGGGTGTCGCTCCGGAGATGGCGCGCCTCGCTCCGGAACGGGTGATCGGGGTGCACGCGAACGGCTCGCTCGGAACGTTCCTGGGCGAACTCGACGAGGAGACCGCTGCATCGCTGAAGCCCGTGGAACACGACCGCCTGCGCCGGGTCTCGGAGTTCATGCAGAAGGAGTTCGGCTACATCGCGATCCAGTCGACGCGCCCTGGCCTGATCGGCGCGATGCTCGCAGACAGTCCGGTCGCGCAGTTCGCCTGGATCCTCGACAAGTTCCAGGAGTGGACGCATCCGGCCGAGAAGCCCGCGGCCGAGATCGTCGGCGAGCGCTTCCTGTTCGAGAACGCCTCGCTGTACTGGTTCACATCCTCAGGCGGCACGTCCGCCTATGTCGCCTATGCGCAGGATGCCGAGTGGGGCGCGCAGCCCGAGAGCTCGGGTGTCCCCACCGCCGTCATCGTCTTCGCGCACGACGTCGGTCTGCGCTTCGCCGAGGAGAAGACGAACAACATCGTCCGCTGGACCGACGTCGAAGGGCGCGGCGGACACTTCGCCGCTCTCGAGGAGCCCGAGATGCTCGTGTCCGACGTGCGGGCGTTCATTCGCGAACTCCGCTGAGTCTCTCGCCGACACAGTGATCTGCGCCACTTGTCGGACCACGTTGCACCTGCAGGACGATTCCTCGAGATCGGTCCGACAACTGCAACATGGTCCGACAAGTGGCACGAGATGATCAGCCGACCAGCGGGAGCAGGATCTCGGTGACCGAGTCATTCGGCGCGGTGACCGCCGGGTCGGTGAGGTACGCCTCGAACACCGGATGATCCCGAGGCTCTTCGCCGGATGCGGGCAGCCACTGACCGTACAGCCAGAGGTAGGCCCGGTGCATCGACGCGTACGGCCCGACATAGCGCATGACCGCGTGGCGCCCGGCCGGGATCGTCCTTCGTTCCAGGGGCGCCGGAACTGCGGCATCCTCGGTGAGGACGACTCCCGCCGCCGAACGCAGTGCGGAGACGGGAACGGCCTCGGGATCATCCTCGTAGATCGCGATCATCCGTCGACCGTCACCCATCCGATCCCGCACGCGCGCGAACGCCTGGCCGATGTCGATGTACGCCCCTCGATGCGGGGAGACGGCGAGAACGAACTCCTCCGTCTCGCGGATCTCCACCGGATGCGCATCGAGGCGCTCCGGCTGGGCGGTTCGAAAGACCGCATGCGCACCGTCTTCGCGAAAGCGGCCGGGCGGCATGCCGTAGCCGCGCGACAGAGCACGAGTGAACGTCTCCACCCCGGAGAAGCCGGCCCGACGTGCGATCCGCGGGATCGACAGGTCCGTCTCGACCAGCATCGAGGCTGCGCGTTCGAGCCGAAGCCGCTGCACGGCTTGAGCCGCGGTCTCTCCACGCACCGCACGGTAGACGCGATGCCAGTGATACGGCGAGAACCTCGCCACCTCCGCGAGGATCCCGAGGTCCAGATCGTCATCGAGATGCTCGTAGATGTACGCAGTCACCTCATCGAGTTGCTGGTGGTACTGCGCGGCTCTCACGATGCCGAGCGTAGACCCAGCGAGATCTCGATGCCGCCATCCGCCGCGTACCGCTCGAAGTCGGCGAGATAGCTGAGATCGAGGCCTTCTCGTGCCCAGATCCGTTGCCATGCCTCGCCGACGAGGTCGGGGCGGCCTGCTTCCAGTTCGACGACCTCGCGCTCGGATCGCGGCACGACCACGGAGGCCAACCCCTCCGGAACGGCGGCCCCATCGGCGACACGGTGGCCGATGATGAGCGTGTAGTCCCCGAGGTTGTCGACACCCGCATTCTCGTGATCGGCGTACACGGCGTAAACGTCTCCTCCGGCATCCGTCCTGCCCGCGACATCCGCCTGCACGAATGCCGCCCAGTGCGGCGGGATCGTCGCCGCAGCCTCCCGGTTGTTCGTGCGCAGGGGAAGGCCGACGACGGTGAACTGCTCCTGTGTGATTGTCATGGCTTCAGCCTGCCCGCCCCGGTTTGACGATTCTTGCGGTGTTCGCCGACAAATCGCGCCCGAAGCAGCGACACTCACCAGGGACTGGGCTCGTAGTCCTTCAGGAACACGCCGTGGATGTCTTCGCCGGCCTCGCCGCGCACGATCGGGTCGTACACCCGGGCCGCGCCGTCGACGAGATCGAGCGGGGCGTGGAAACCCTCTTCGGCGAGGCGGACCTTCGTGTAGTGCGGGCGCTCGTCGGTGATCCAGCCGGTGTCGACGGCGGTCATCAGGATGCCGTCGGTCTCGAGCATCTCGCCGGCACTGGTGCGGGTGAGCATGTTCAGCGCGGCCTTCGCCATGTTCGTGTGCGGATGCCCCGGGCCCTTGTAGCGGCGCGAGAACTGCCCCTCCATCGCCGAGACGTTGACGACGTACTTCCGGTGCGAAGCGGATGCTGCCATCGAGGGCCGCAGTCGGCTGATCAGCAGGAACGGCGCCGTGGTGTTGCAGAGCTGCACCTCGAGCATCTCGAGCGGATCGACCTGGTCGATCGACTGCACCCAGCTGTTCACGCGGTTCACGTCGGGAACGAGTCCGCCTGCGTCGATCGCCGTGCCGTCCGCGTGCTTCGCCAGCGACGACGACCCAGGAGCCATCGCGAGCCGCGCGAGGTCCTCGGCGGTGAGCGACTGGCCGCCCTGCTCGGCGACGGTGCCGCCGAGGGCGGCGACAGACAGCAGCGGATGCGCATCGACGGACGCCTGCAGCGCCTGAGGATGCTGATCGTTCGTGTGCCCGAAGGTCTCCATCTCGGGCAGGGGACCGTCGGGAAGCGGCTGCAGCTCGGCATCCGCCAGCAGCGAGTACGAACCCGGCGAGCGCCGCACGGTCTGCGCCGCGTTGTTGATGAGGATGTCGAGCGGCCCCTGGGCGGCGACGGAGTCGGCCAGGCCGATCACCTGAGCGGGATCGCGCAGGTCGATGCCCACGACGCGCAGGCGGTGCAGCCACTCGCCCGAATCGGGCAGGGCCGAGAAGCGGCGAACGGCGTCGCGGGGGAAGCGCGTCGTGATCGTGGTGTGCGCGCCGTCGCGGAGCAGCCGCAGCGCGATGTGCATGCCGATCTTCGCGCGGCCGCCGGTGAGCAGCGCGCGCTTGCCTGTCAGGTCGGCGTGGGCGTTGCGCTTGCCGTGGCTGAAGCGCGCACAATCGGGGCACAGCTGGTGATAGAAGGCGTCGACGAGCGTGTACGGCTGCTTGCAGATGTAGCAGTTGCGGGGCTTCAGCAGCTCGCCGGCGATCGGTGCGTCGATGACACTGGTCGCGAGGTCGTTGCCGCGCGTCTCGTCGTCGATGCGGTCCGGAGCGCCGGTCGCGGTGCGTGCGACCACCGCCTTGTCGGCCTCGGCGATGGCATCCCGGATCTGCTTGCGCCGGACGCGCTTGACGGCCTTGAACATCGCGGCCGTCGCGCGGCGCATGGTGACGAAGTCCGGATGCTCCTCGTCGAGCTGGTCCATCTGCGTGAGGACGCGCAACGCGGTGGCGAGGTCTTCGGGGTCGATGCCGGCGCCGTCGTCAGCGGGAGCAGTCGGGGCGTCGGTCATTGTGCCGATTTTACGCGACTGAGCTGGGCGTTCGGTCCGTCCGAGAGCGCCGCCTGCCAGCGCGGATCTCGGAGATCAGCAGCTTCTTCGCACGATGTGGCCGAATTCGTCCGAAGAACGTGCAGATCTGCGAAGAACGCGCAGCGCGCAGCAGGCCGCTCAGCCCAGCGCGCGCTGCCGACGAAGCGCGGTGAGGACGGTCCCGTTCGCGCCGGCCCATTCCCCGAGGGATGCCGGGATGATCGGCGGCACGCGATGGAACGTCGCGCGCTCCGCGACGTAGCGTTCCGCGAGCGTGACCAGGTGGTGCGGCGCCTGAGCGAGACCGCCGCCGATGACGATGCCTCCCGGGTCCACGAGAGCGCACAGCGTGAGGATCGCCTCGGCGAGCGCCGACGAGGCATGCTGCACGATCGTCGTCGCGGCCGTGTCGCCCGCACTGAACGCGGTGAAGAGCGACTCCGTTCCGCCCGAGCCGCCGGCTGCCGTCCAGGCGGTATGCAGCGCCGGAGCACCGATGATCGTCTCCAGGCAGCCGAGCCTTCCGCACGAGCACATGCTTCCGGCCGGGTCGATCGTGATGTGCCCGAGTTCGCCGGCTGACCCGTGAGCGCCGGGCACGACCCGGCCGTCGACCACGTGCGCACCGGCGATACCGGTGCCGAGCGCGAGCACGAAGATGTCCTCGACGCCCTTGCCCGCGCCCCACGACGCTTCGGCGATGGCGGCGGCGTGGCCGTCGTTGATGACATCCACCGGGATTCCGAGTTCTGCTCCGAGCCGCTCGCCGAGGGCGCACCCGTCGAGGGCGGGGATGTTCGTGGACCGCACGACGACGCCGTTGCGTTCGTCGACGATCCCCGGGATCGAGAGGACGAGCCGGGTCAGCGTCCGTTCGCCTCGCACCGCCTCGGCGATCGCGGCGAGCCCGTCCACCGGCGCCCGCTTCGGCGTCGCGTTCCGTCCACGGGCCAGCGGTACGGGAGGCTCGGCGATCGAAGCATCCGCCCTGGCGAGCAGATGCTTGACGCTCGATCCGCCGACGTCGATGCCGAGCACGGCGGACCCGCCGTGCTCGGCAGCCGTTCGTCCCTCCGGGCCCTTTGTCGCGTCGGTGGCAGCGCCGATCACGACGCCATCGCCCGGGCTGCGGCCCGGGCCTCCCGCCGGAGCGCCTGTTTGTCCGGGTCGGGAACGGGGACGGATGCCAGCAGTCGACGACTGTACGGATGCTGCGGCGCGAGGAGCACGTCGTCGGCAGAGCCCGTCTCGACGATCTCTCCCTTCAGCATCACGGCGACGCGATCGGAGATCTCGTGCACGACGGCGAGGTCATGGCTGATGAAGAGGCAGGCGAAGTGCATCTTCTCCTGCAGCGTGCGCAGGACCTCGAGCACCGCCGCCTGCACGGAGACATCGAGAGCGGAGGTCGGCTCGTCGGCGATGATGAGTTCCGGCTCCAGCGCGATCGCCCTGGCGAGGCCGATGCGCTGACGCTGGCCGCCGGAGAGTTCATGCGGGTACCGGGTCGCGTAGTTTGTCGGCAGCTCGACCGCGTCGAGCAGCTCGGCCACTCTGATTCGGCGCTGCGCAGCCGTCGTGGGGAACTTCCGTCGCTGCACCAGCATCGGCTCCGCGATCGCTTCGCCGACGGTCATCCGCGGGTCCAGGCTCGAACCGGGGTCCTGGAAGATCGCTCCGACGCGTCCGCGGAGCTCGCGCTCGCGGCGACGCGATGCTCCGCCGCGGCCGACCTTCTCGCCGAACAGCGTGATCTCGCCACCGGACAGCGGCAGCAGGCCGAGGGCAGCGCGTCCGAGCGTCGATTTCCCGGACCCGGATTCACCGACGAGACCGAGGATCTCTCCCGGTTGGATGCGCAGGCTCACGCCGTCGAGCGCGAGGAACGGGCGTCCCGCGCGGCGATACGTCACGCTCGCGTCGACCAGCTCGAGCACGGCCGCCGTCTGGGGGACTTCGACGCTCCGCTCGACGACGGAGGCGAGATCGGGAAGCGACGGCACGGCGCTCAGCAGTTTCTTCGTGTACTCCTCGCGCGGTGCAGTGAGGACAGTGCGGGTGTCGCCCACCTCGACCATCGTGCCGCGGAACATCACGGCGACGCGATCGGCGATGTCGGCGACGACGCCCATGTTGTGCGTGACGAGGAGGAACGCCGTTCCCGATTCCGCCGCGAGGCGCCGGATGAGGTCGAGGATCTCGGCCTGCACGGTGACGTCGAGCGCGGTCGTCGGTTCGTCGGCGATGATCAACTGGGGCTCGCACGCGAGGGCGATCGCGATGACGACGCGCTGACGCTGTCCCCCAGACAGCTCATGCGGGTAGCTCTTGGCCCGACGGACCGGCTCGGGGATTCCGACCCGCTGCAGGAGCTCGACGGCGCTCTCCCACGCGGCGGCCTTCGAGACGGGACTGTGGTTGAGGATCGCCTCGGTGATCTGGTCACCGATCCGCATGCTGGGATTCAGCGCGGTCATCGGCTCCTGGAACACCATCGAGATCTCGGCGCCGCGCACGGCGTTCATCTCGGACTCGCCGAGAGGCAGCAGTTCGCGCCCGCCGAGACGGATCGAACCGGTGACGGTGGCCGAGCGCGGCAGCAGCTTCAGCACAGCCATGGCCGTGACCGACTTGCCGGAACCCGACTCGCCGACGAGAGCGAGGACCTCGCCCGGATGAACCTCGAGATCGATCCCCTTCACGGCCTGGACGGGACCGTCCTCGGTGCGGAAGGTGACCTCGAGGTCGGTGATCGACAGCAGTGCGTCGCTCATGCGGCACGCCCCTTCACGTCGAAGAAGTCACGGAGCCCGTCACCGATGCTGTTGAACGCGCACACGGTGAGGACGATGCAGAAACCGGCGGGGAAGATCAGCCACCATGCGCCGGCGTAGGTGTACGTGATGCCGCTGGTGAGCATGGCACCCCAGTCGGTGGCCGGCTTCTGCAGGCCCATGCCGAGGAACGAGATGTACGCGACGAGCAGGATGGCGTCGGCGACCTGGAACGTCGCATTGACGACGATCGTGCCGACCGTGTTCGGCACGATGTGCTTGAGAACCGCGCGGGGGTGGGTGCCGCCCATCGCGCGCAGAGCCAGCACGTACTCCCGCGACTTCAGCGAGATCGACTCTGCACGCACGAGACGCGCAGGCACGAGCCAGGAGACGAGTCCGATGACGCAGATCATCAGCGGCACGCTCGGTCGCAGGATCGCGGAGAGGATGAGCAGCAGGAATGTCGCCGGGATCGCGATGCCGGCGTCGACGACGCGCATCATCACGGTGTCGACCGCACCGCCGACGTATCCGGCGATGGCTCCCCACAGCGTTCCGATGACCGTGGCGAGCACACCGGCGGCGAGACCGATGAGGATCGATACCTGCCCGCCCATCATCAGGCGACCGAGCACGTCGTAGCCGACGTCGTCGGTGCCCAGCGGGTGACCGGCCGTTCCTGGGGGAAGCATCGTGCTGCGCAGGTCCGTGTGGATCTGATCGGTCGGGTGCACGAGCGGGCCCAGGAAGCAGAAGAGCAGGAACAGCACGATGGTCACGATGCCGAAGACCGCGAGCTTGTTCTGCAGGAAGCGCCGCATGCCGCGCTGACGCGGGGTCAACGTGCGGGTCAGGATGGTCGTCGTGCTCACGAGAGCTCCTCACGGGTGCGCGGGTCGAGCAGCGCCTGGATGATGTCGGCGAGCAGCGAGCCGATGACGGTCGCGAGCGCGATGACCAGGATGCAGCCGAGCAGGACGGGGTAGTCGGATGTCTGGGCCGATGTCCAGAACAGCAGACCCATGCCGGGGTAGTTGAAGAGCGACTCGACGACGATCATGCCGCCGAACATCACGGGCAGGTAATAGCCCAGCATCGCGATCACCGGCGTCAGGGAGTTGCGCACGACGTGACGGGTGATCACGACGCGCACCGAGGTGCCCTTCGCCCGCGCCGTGCGGACGTAGTCTTCGGAGAGGTTGTCGATCGTGGCCGATCGCATGTATCGCGAGAACGTGGCGATGATGCCGAGCGCGGCGGTGAGCACTGGAAGCACCAGACCGGCCGGATTCGCCAGCACGTCGCCGACGGTCTCTCCCTGCGGTGCCTGCGCGGGCACGAGCCGCAGCCACTGCGCGAACACGATCACGAGGATCAGCCCGAGGAAGAACGACGGCGTCGAGTAGACGATGAAGTTCCAGGTCGTCAGCACGTAGTCCGCGGTCTTGCCGCGGCGAACCGCCTGGAAGATGCCCATCGGGATCGCGACGATGAGCGCGACCAGCATCGAGATGAGGGCGAGGATCAGCGTCTTCGGGAGCCGCTGGCCGATGGCATCCGCCACCGGCCGATTGAGCTTGAACGAATCGCCGAGATCGCCCTGGACCAGCTGCCCGAGGAAGTTGAAGTACTGCTGCCAGAGCGGCAGGTCGAACCCGTTCTCACGGTTGAACGCGTCGATCTGCTCCTGCGACGCCTGCATCCCGAGGATGCCGGCCGCAGGCCCTTGCGGCATGGCGAGGTGGAGCAGCGCGAACACGATCAGCGTCACGATGAGGATGACGATCCCGCCCTGGCCGACCCGTCGCAACAGGTACCACCAGAACCGAGAGCCGCCGGCCCTCTCCTTCTTCTGCGCGCTCTGCGCTGCTTCCACCACGCTCATGTCACCTACCTGTTACTTGGTCCAGGACCAGCGCTGCGGCAGGAACGACGCACCCGGGTCCTGGTGGGCGATGTCGAGTCCGTCACGGACGACCGAGACCTGGTAGACCGGGTTCGGCATCCACATGACCGGAAGGTCGGTGGCGAGGAACTCCGAGTACTTCTTGGCGATCTCCGGGTCGGTCGAGAACGCCATCGCCTGGACGAGCTCCTCGGCCTCGGCGTTGTCGTACTGTCCCGCGTTCCACTTGGTGTCCTTCGCGAAGACGCGCTCACCGGTGGCGTAGGGCGGGAAGTACCAGCTGCCTGCCGTGCCGAAGAAGACGAGCTCCCACGTGCAGGTGGTGCCGGTCTTGCACTCCTGGGCCTGGGTGAGAACGCTGTCCAGCGGCTTCGAGTCGATCGTCATCTTGACGCCGACCTTGCCGAGCGAGGACTGGATCTCCGCCATCATGTTGTCGGTCTCCTGCGAGCCGCTCTGGGTGGTGACGACGATCTCCGCCTTCTCACCGGCAGCGATGCCCTCGCCGCACTGTCCGGCGCCGGCTCCGGCATCCACGCACTCGAGCGTGCCTTCGGAGTTCTTCTTCCAGCCGTTGTCCGTGAAGAGCTTCGCGGCCGCCTTCACATCGAAGGGGTACGGGTTGTTCTTCTGCACGTCGGACAGACCGATGGAGTCCGCCGTCTGCGGGATGGGGCCGTAGTCGGGGGTGGCCGCACCGTGCCACACGACCTCGGAGATGGTCTCCTGGTCGATGGCCTGCTGCAGCGCCTGACGCACGTAGAGCTGCTTGTAGAAGGCGCCCTTGGTCGGGTTGGCGAAGTTGTACGGCATGTACGTGATCGACCAACCGGCCCACGGCTCGATGCTGTAACCCAGGTCAGTGAACTGCTTCTCGTTCGTCAGCTGCGAGCTGGTGACGTAGCCGTAGTCGACATCGCCGGAGCGCACGACGTTCATCTCGGCGTCTGCCGAGGTGAACGGCAGGAACTCCACGTTCTCGATGCTGGGCTTGTCTTCACCCGTGTACTTCTTGTTCGCGGTGAGCTCGACGAGGCCGGAGTCCGACCAGCTCTTCACCGTGTAGGGGCCGGCGACGGTCTTCCACAGCTCATTGGTGGCGTAGGTCTTCATGTCCTCGGCCTCGGAGAAGAGGTAGTCGAGCACCTGCGTCGAACCGGCGGCGTCGCGGTCGTGGTCACCGATCTCGCCGTCGGCGCTCGTCTTGTCCCAGACGTGCTGCGGCATCGGGTAGATGAGGCTGAGCTGGTTGCCGAGGAGGAACTCCTCGTTGTAGACCTTGTCCATCGTCAGCGAGAAGGTCTTCTCGTCGATGGTCGTGAACGCGACGATGTTGTCGGGCATGAGACCGGCCGAATACCCGCCGGTCCGCTCGCCGTTGAAGCGCACGAGGTTGTACCAGAACTCCACGTCACGAGAGGTGACGGGCTCGCCATCGGACCAGTCGAGGTCGTTGAGCGTGATGGTGATCGTCTTCTGGTCCTCGGAGAATTCGTAGGACTTCGCGGCGGAGGCGAGCTCGTCCCAGCCCATCTCTCCGTCGACGCCGTTGTATTCGAACAGGCGCGGCCACATCGTCGCCTTGATGGCGCTGTTGTGCGTGGCCATCTTGTCCGGCGACGAGATCGGCAGGATCCAGTTCGGTCCGGTGCCCACCTGGAGCGCGAAGCTGACCGAGTCCTTCTCGGACTCTGCTCCGTTGCCGCCCTGCGTGCCCGCCTGACAGGCGGTCAGGGCGAGGGTCGCGACGGCAAGCGCGCCCAGCGGGGCGAGCAACCGGCGACGCAGCGACTGAGTTCGCATAGAAACCTCCTTGTTCAACGCCTCACCGGGGAGACGTTCGTCCGAAATGTGACGTACTTTGCATCATGCCCGAAGTAAGTACGGGAAAATGGTCAGCCTTGTTACGTTTGAGTAACTTACTTAGTTCGCAATCGAAGAAACTCGACGGCTTCGCTCAGCGAACGATCTCGGCCTTCAGGTCCGGAGACTCCGCGAAAGCATCGAAGGGGTGCATCGGGCGCTCGATCCGGTGATGACCGAGTCGATCCAGATCCTGATCGACGCCACCGGGGGTGAGCGCCAGCGTCCAGCCGCGCATGATGGCGTAGAGCTCTGGCTCGAGGTAGCCGATCTTCGTCACCACGATCTGCGCGGATGCCGGGTCGAGTCCGATCGACGTGAAATCCGAGACGTCGTGGTAGGCCTTGCGGAACTCCGTCACGATCACGTGGAGGCCGCCCACCCGGATCACGGCGATGCCACCGGCATCCACATCCCCCTCCTGCAGACTGTGCAGGATCCCGTCGACGACCACGGGACCATGCGGCCCGCTGTCGATGCGCGCGCCGACCTCGACCGAGACCCGATCCCCGATCGCATGAGCGCGCAGGACGTCGATGGCGCCCTTGTCGAACACGGATGCGCAGAGCGTCACCGGCGCATCGTCGGAGGTGAGCTCTGGCTTCTGCAGCAGCTGCGCGAGCGTCCAGGTGACGTCGCCGGTGCCACCGGCGCCGGGGTTGTCGCCCGAGTCGCTGATGAAGTACGGGGTGTCGGATGCCGCCAGACCCGCGGCGACTCCCTCATCGAGGGTTCCCGGAGGGCCGACGAACTCGAAGTCGTCGCGCACATCCCAGAACGCCCGCCCGAGTTCCTCGGCAGCACTCGCGGTCGCCGTCTCGTCGTCGCCGGTGACCACCACGGTGGCGTGGCAGCGCGGCTCGTCCGCCCAGGCGTAGCCGATCCAGATCGCGGCATCCGTGATGCCGGGACGCGCCTCGATCTCCGGGATGCGGGCGTACAGGCTCTTGGCCGGCTCGACGCGGGTGCTGGTCTTCTCGCCGGGAAGAAGGATCGGCACACGCACCCAGGCGCGGTGCCGAGTGACGCCGTCCTCCAGGGCGTGCACGAGGTTGCGGATCGCGCGGTCGCGGGTCTCCCAGGTGTCCTCGTGCGGGGCGAGGCGGTAGCAGGTGATGATGTCGACGTTCTCGACGAGAGTCCGCGAGACATTGCCGTGCAGGTCCATCGATGCGGAGACGACGACGTCGGGTCCGATCACCGCGCGGATGGCGCTGATGAGGTCGCCCTCGGCGTCATCCATCCCGACGACGCTCATCGCGCCGTGGATGTCGAAGAACAGTCCGTCGAGCGTCGCACCGTCGGCGACGAGGTCGGCAAGACCGTCGCAGATCCGCGCCTTGATGCTGTCGTAGACCTCGCGGAGCACGGCGCCGCCGGGAATCGATCGCGCGTAGTAGACGGGCAGCCAATCGGCACGGTCCGTGAGCTCGCCGTCGCGCAGGGCGTCGTAGCGATTCACCAGATCGTCGCCCTCGACGCGCTGGAAGTCCCGTTCGCCGGCTCGATGCGGCGAGAAGGTGCTGGACTCGATCGCCATGCCGGCGATCGCGATGCGGGGGCGCGAGGGGGTTTCCGTCATGCCTACGAGTTTAGGGCTCCACTCGAAGCCAAACGCAATACTTGATCCGAATCCGCGAAAACTTAGATCGATTGCCGCACTTTATGCCGGTGTGCGCAGTTCCTCATCGATGCGCGCCGGGTCGAGCATCCGCTCCAGCAGCTCCCAGCCGACGCCACGCGCGCCGGCAAGCGCACCGGCTCGGCTCACGCCGATCTCGAGCGAATCGGTCGACATCGGCAGGCAGAGCGTGAACAGCGCCTGCCGGACTCCCGCGACGAAGGCGTCGGCCGTGGCGAGGCGCCCGCCGAGCGCCAACGCCTGCGGGTTGAAGAAGTTGATGATGGTGGCGAGCACCTCACCCGTTCGCGCACCGGCCTCTCGCAGCAGCGACGTGGCCTTGGGGTGCGCATCCTGCGCGAGGGCGAGGACGTCGTCGAGCGTCTCCACCGACACGCCCGCTTCCTTCAGCGCATCGACGATCGCCGCCCCGCTCGCGACCACGTCGAGGCAGCCCACCCGACCGCAGGAGCAGATGATCGGTGGGGCGTTGTGCAACGCCACGTGGCTGATGTCGCCGGCGACCCCGCGGAACCCCCGGTACACCGCGCCATCGAGAATGATCCCGCAGCCGATTCCGCTGCCGGCTTTGACGAAGACCAGCTGCTTCTCGTCGCCGCCGCGCTCGATGTACTCGCCGACGGCCATGGCGTTGGCGTCGTTGTCGATGAGGTACGGCAGACCGGTGACGGATCCGAGGACCTCGCCCACGTCGACGCCGTTCCAACCCGGCATCCGGGTGGGCGCGAGCAGCCGCGAGGTGCGCGAATCCACCGGCCCTGGCAGGCTCATCGCGATCCCCTCGATGCGCAGGCCATCGTGCTCAGCCGCCAACTGCTGCGCGAACTCCCAGACCTGGCTGACGACGCTCTCGACACCGTCGAACAGCGAGACCTGCACGACGGTGGATGCGACGATGTCCGCCCGGCGGTCGAGGAGTGCGATCGTCGCGTGGCGCTCACCGAGGTCGACGCCGGCGACGACACTGCCGCCGCCCTTCACCGCCAGCACGCGCGGACGACGCCCTCCCCGGGATTCGCCCTGGCCGTTCTCCTCGATGAAGCCGTGGGAGATGAGCTCCTCGACCCGGAGCGCGACCGTCGACGCCGACAGTCCGGTCAGGCGCGCCAGATCAGCGCGGGATTGGGCACGGCCGGTGCGCACCAGCCGAAAGAGCTCGCCCTCGGAATGCAGGGTCTGTGTCGCCGGGGTCACGGTGTCCTCGAATCATCTTGTTCCGTTGATCAAACAAAGATACTCATAAGACTGGAGTAATGTCACGGATCCGGCCCACCCGCGCATCCCCACCGCATCCGCCGCGCCCCGCTCCGGTCGCACGTGACGTCGCCCGGCCGGCCCCACACCCGCACGAACTGCGACCGGAACGAGCGAAGGGAGACTCAGACCGACGCGCCGAGCGGACTGACCTCACGAGCGTCGGCCCGCGCCACGGACCGGACGCTGATCAGGTGCAGCACCAGGGTCAGCGCGACGATTCCGGCAGACAGCAGCGGCAGCCGGTCGGCGGCGACTCCGACGGTCAGCGCCAGACCGCCGAGGGCACTGCCCAACGCGCTGCCCATCGACATCGCACTGCCGTTGAGCGCGAGCACGAACGCCGCCGATTCGGGCGCCATCGCGCCCAGACGCGCCTGCAGCGGCACCCCGGATCCGCCGTTGAAGAACGCGCAGGCGACGAACCACAGCACCGCGGCGGTCGCTCCGAGCACACCGGGAAGGAGGAGTCCGGCCGCGCCCAGGAGCGCCGCGACGATGAGCGAGCCGATGATCAGGGTGATCACGCGGGTCGGCGAGATGCGGTCGGTGAGGTGCCCCGAGATGATGTTGCCGGCCAGGCTCACGATCCCGTACCCGAACATCACGGCGATCATCCCGAATCCGTCTCCCACCCGGGGGACGAAGATCAGCGTCGCGTAGGTGAAGCAGAAGTAGCTCGCGCACATGAGGCCGGCCGGGATCAGCAGGGCGAAGAGAATGTTCCCCTGCGTCAACGGCCGAAGGGATTCCCGCAGCTTCAGCGGCGGAAGGTGCAGGCGCGGCACTCTCAGGATGATCCCGACGAGTGCTGCGGTTCCGGCACCCACGACCATGAACAATGGAACGCGCCAGTCCTGCTGGCCGACCACGAGCCCGATCGGCACACCCAGTGCGGTGGCCGCCAGCCATCCGCCCATGACGAGCGACAACGCGCGCCCGCGGCGCTCGGGCCGCGCCTTCGCGATCACGTAGGCGGCGATCACGGCGTTCAGCAGCCCGCCGCCCAGGGCGGAGATCACGCGACCGGTCATCGCCCACGCGTAGGAAGGCGCGAGGGCGACGATGAGGTTGCCGACGACGAACACGGCCAGCGAACCGATGATGGTGGCCTTGCGCTCCCAGCGCCCGGTCAGCGCGCCGAGCAGAGGTCCGGCGACGGCACCGGTGAACGCGAACACCGTCATGAGCTGCCCGGCGGCCGCCTCGGTGACCTCGAAGTCGTCGGCGATCTGCGGCAGGAGCCCGGCGAGCACATACCCGTCGATCCCCATCGAGAAGGTCGCCACGGCCAACCACAGCAACGCCCCGACACCCGCGCTCCGGGTCTCATCCATCTTCTGCACCCGATCATCTAAGCAGAGGCCTGGGACCCGAGGGCCCGTTTTAGTAAATCGTCCTGCTATATATAGGCACCCCAGACTCTGCCCCGGCATCCGTCTCGGCATCCGCCCCGTTCACAGAGCGCAAAGGGTTCGATTCCAGACCAAGATCGAGCCCTTTGCGCTCCGTGAACGCGGGAGGAGGGCTACCGCGACAGCCCCACCGCGAGGTCGATGAACAGTGCGGCCGACCAGCCGAAGGCGGTGGTCGCACGGTCGGCCTTCTGGCCGGTGCGCGGATTGAAGTACTCGTGCGGACCGCCGCCGTGGACGACGAGCGCCACTTTACAAAACGCAGAGGTTGTCAAGAGGTGCCTCGTTGGCTCACCCACCGACGCTGGCGCAGAATGTCTCCATGAGCGCATCCGACCCGCACCTGATCGGCCCCGGCCTGCTTCCTACTCCCTTCACCGCCGCCGCGATCCGCGACGCCACCGGCGCGGGAAAGACGATCAGACTGCGTGTCGAACTGCCGGACGGATCGTCTTTCGAGCGGGTGAACCGGTTTCGGGAGACGGATGCCGAGGGCGCGACGCTCGACCGCTGGAACAGCGAAACACCGGATGACGTCGCCTCCGGGCGGGTCACCTGGGTCGAGCTCCAGGGCCACGCTGCTTTCCCTGCCGAGCGCACCACCCTGTCGACCGAGACCCTGGAGCTGCCGATCGGACGAGTGGAGTGCCTGCGCTACGTCACGCGCGATGCGCCGGACACTGAGCCGGAGACGTTCTGGTTCTCGATCGCCCACCCGGGGATGCCGGTGCGCTACGAGGCGCCGGCCGATGGCGGCGTGATCCGGACCATCGTCGTGAGCATCGAGCGGGACTGACGACGGTTCACTCGAGCACACAAAAGGGCGGGCCCGGTTCCCCGGCGCCCGCCCTCTCGATTCAGCGTCGACCTCAGTGACCGGCACCGCCGACCACGACGAACTCGTTCGGCACGACGTCCAGATCGGCCGTGGCCACCGACTCACCGGTGTGCAGGTCGATCGCGTGGATCTTCTTCGCCGCCGGCTCGGTCACGTACGCGATGTCGCCGACCACGCGCAGGCCGGGGTGCGGCTGCTGCCACTCCCCCGGGCTCTCCCAGGGCTCGATGACGCTCCACGAATCCTGAACCGCGCCGGCTTCGTCGAGCAGGTACAGCGAACCGTCCGCGCCCAGCACGACGATGTTGTCATGGCCGTCGCGGCCGACACCACGCCAGGTGTACTCGACGCCGTCCGGCAGTTCGACGACGGACAGCGCGTTCGCCTTCGTGTCGACGATGGCGAGTTCGGAGAGCAGGTACCCCTCCTGGTCGGGATCGGACTTGTAGTCGCCGACCGCGATGGAGCTCGTCTCGGTGACGTAGGCGTTGCCGGTGCGGCCGAACTCATCGGGCGCGTCGAGCTTCGTGAAGGCGCCGTCGGCGAAGAGCAGCACGCCGTCCTCGCAGCCGAACATGATGACCTCACCCTTCAGCGCACCTTCGCCGTGCACGGACGGGCACTGCTCGTTGCGGGCGAGCTCGGAGCCGTCAGCGGCGAGGTGGCGCACACCGCTGCGGGTGTCGGGCGTCCCGATCGTCGAGAGCACGGAGCCGTCGGACAACTCGATCGCGACCCCGTGGTGAGCGGACTCCGAGGAGAGCGTGTCGGCCTCGGGCAGCGTACCGCTGCCGATGTCGTCGGTGTCGAAGATGCGCACCTCGCCGGTGCCGTCGTCGAAGAGCGCCGTGCGCCCGGCGTGCGGAACGACGTGGCCGGCCGCGATGGCATCGAACACCTCTCCGGTGAACTCCACCCCTCCGGAGGCGAGGCCGGTGCCGAGCACATGGAAACCGTCCTCCGCCGTGACGAAGACGTGTCCGTCGTGGTCGCCGGCGCTGTTGACGCGAAGGAATCCATCGCGTTCCACGCCGCCGACGGTTTCGAGGGTCTCGCCGTCGAGCACGAGGATGCCGCCGTCATAGGAGACCGCGACGCGGGTGTCGCCTTCGTGCTGGTGCTCGGCGGAGGCGTCGGGATCGCCGGATCCGGATGCCGATGGCGCCGGAGTCGCGCATCCGGCGAGCGCGACGACGGCGAAGGCCGCGAGGGCCCCGGCCGCGAAGCGGGTGCGGGCAGGTCGGAACATGGTGTTCTCTCTTTCTTCTGTGGTGTGGGGGCGCGGCGTCTCAGCCGACCTGCTGGAGGAACCAGGGCTGCAGGTCGGCGAAGGTCCGGGTGACGACCGCGCCGTCGCGATGATCGATCTCATGGACCGCTCCCGCCGCGGGGTCGGTGAGGTAGGCGTGGTCGGCGTCGACGATCAATCGCACGCGTTCGCGAAGGGCGGGGTCGCTGACGGATGCGGCGACCAGCGGTTCGGTGCGGGCGAGCACGGCGCCGTCGGCGGCGAGCACGCGTACGCGTCCGCCGGCGTCGACCACGACCGTCCGATCGGCGTCGTCGCCGATGGCCACGGCGCGCACCAGAGGTTCGTCCGAGGGAAGCAGCGTCCAGGTGCGCTGCCGCACGTCCAGGAGCCAGGCGCCCTGCGTACCGGCGACGCCGGCGAGATCGGGCCGATCGGGGCGGCCGGACAGCTCGGCGACCGGAGTCGCCCCCTCGGGATACGGGATGGCTTCAGCGACGACCTCGCCCCCGGTCTCGCGAGTGAAGAGCACGGCGCCGGTGGTGCAGGCGAAGACCGCGCCCACACGGGTGGTGTCGGCATCCGTCACTCCCGGGCACGGCATCCCCCGATCCGGCTGGAGGGCCCCGGAGTCGTCGACGACCTCGATCGCGGCGGAATCGGATGCCACGAGCAGATGTCCGGCGAAGGGAAGAACCGGGCCAGCGGGTGCGAGCGGGGCAGCGCTGCGCGGCGGGTCGACGAGATCACCGTCGAGGTCGTCGTGGGTGAGATCGACGAGGTCTCCGTCTTCGCCGAACAACGCGATACGACGGTCACCCACGCCGACGGTGACCGCGCCGGCACCGTCGATCGCCCCGAGGGTGCGCGCCTCGGTCTGGAACGAGTGCGAGTGGTCTCCGTGAGGCATGGTCCAGCGACCGGTGTCGACGACGTCGACGGCAGTGCGCGCGCCGTCCTGGCGGGTGACGGCGATGAAGCGCCCATCGCCCTGGACGCTCGCGACGCCTGCTCGAGCCTTCGCGAGCACCGAACGGTCCTGAGTCGCCAGGTCGATGAGAGTCAGTTCGCCGTTCTCGTCGCCGACGACCAGGGCACGTGCCGGCTCTGCGATCTCGCCGACCCCTTCGATGTCACTGGTGCGCGGCGCGGCGTCGGGCGTCGGTGCAGCAGACGGCGCACACGCCGAGACGGCGAACGCCGTGAGGAGCGCGGCGGGCAGGAGAACGAGGCGGCGGTGAGCGATGCGATGCATAGAATGCCCACCTTATTGAGAAGGGTTATCAATATCAATTCGGTGAGGGTGGCGTCGTCGCTTTCGACCGCCGACCCGACGACTCGCGGATGACCGAGCGGCGAAGTCGGAGGCCCGGCGTAGGGTCGGAGCATGAGCAGCTCAGCATCTGCAGAACGTCACGGGGTCGTCCCGTCCTACCTGCTCGCGCGTCTCGCCGAATCCGGCCGATTCCCCCGCGCCGCCGCTGCGGCGCGACAGACGCTGACCAGCGGGCGCCCTCCTTTCCGGGCACGCATCGACCTGTCGATCGACGAGAACGGCGACCTCGTCGCACAGCTCTCCGACGCCCCGAACCGCACGATCAGCGATGCCGGCAACACGCAGCAGCTTCCGGGCGCCGTGGTGCGCAACGAAGACGATCCGCCGGTGGCCGACACCTCGGTGAACGAGGCGTTCGATGGCCTCGGTGCGACCTTCGAGCTGTTGCTGTCAGCCTTCGGCCGCAACTCGCTCAACGACGCCGGAGCCCCGCTCGACGCCACGGTGCACTACGGCGTCGACTACGACAACGCGTTCTGGGACGGCGAGCGCATGGTCTTCGGCGACGGCGACGGCGAGGTGTTCCGCGGGTTCACCGGTTCGATCACGGTCATCGGGCACGAGCTGGCGCACGGCGTCATCCAGCACACCGCGAACCTCGAGTACCAGGGCCAGCCCGGCGCTCTGAACGAGTCGATCGCCGACGTCCTCGGCGCCCTGACCGAGCAGTTCCTCCTCGACCAGACGGCTGATGCGGCGACATGGCTGATCGGCGCCGAGATCTTCACCGACGCCGTCGAGGGCAAGGCACTGCGTTCCATGCTCGAGCCGGGCACCGCCTACGACGACGATGAGCTGGGCAAGGATCCGCAGCCGGCGCATATGAGCGACTTCGTGCAGACCACGGAAGACAACGGCGGCGTGCACATCAACTCCGGCATCCCGAATCGCGCCTTCGCCCTGTTCGCGCGCGACCTCGGCGGCAACGCCTGGGAGCGGGCCGGAACCGTCTGGTACCGCGCGCTGACCGGAGGGTTGTCGAGCACCGCCACCTTCACGGAGTTCGCCGACGCCACGGTCGCCGCCGCCTCCGCGCTCGATTCTGCGCACAGCAGCGATCCCGCTGGGCGTGCGAAGACCGCGGATGCCGCTCGACGCGCGTGGCGCGCCGTGGGAGTCTATGAGGATGAGCGAGTCCCCTCCACTCGGTGAGGAGCGCGAGCCGACTGCGGAGCGCGAGCCGACTGCGGAGCGCGAGCCGACTGCGGAGCGCGAGCCGACTGCGGAGCGCGAACCGGACGACCTGGGACCGGCGCGCGGTCGGAAGCCGTCCGGCCAGGGCGGCACGGTCGTCATCGCGGTCGTGCGCATGGGCGGCATCGCGGGCATCTCTCGTCGCTGGCAGGTCGAAGCCGAGCCCGCCGAGGCCCCCCAGTGGATCGCGCTCATCGACCAGTGCCCCTGGGATCAGACCTCGAACGACCAGCCCGGCGCCGATCGATTCGTCTGGAGCATCCGCGCCAGGACGCCGTCGGAGCGCAGGGAGCAGGACGTCCCGGATTCGGAGCTCTCCGGCCCGTGGCGCGAGCTCGTCGATGCGGTGCGCAAGGCGAAGGGCTGAGCGGCCTACGCTGTTCCTGGAATCCGTGACGGACCAGGAAAGAGAGATCGAATGCTCACCGCCGACGAAGCCACCCGCCTCCTCCAGCATGCGACAGACGCCCGCACCCGAGGCGATCTGCTCCTCCACCTGCAGGTCGAGGTCAGCCGCCTCACCGGCGAGGCGTCATCGTGGGGCTCCGCCGAGAACGCCCTCGCGAGCAACGAGAGCATCGGCTACTTCCTCAGCCAGGTCGAGGGGATCGGCTGGCGTCTCGAGCACACCGGATACACCTTCGTCGAAGCAGGAGCCACGACCTCGGCCCGGATGCTGAGCACCGGAACGGGTGTCGTCAACCACGGCGCCGTGGCGGGCTACTTC
This sequence comes from Microbacterium sp. LWH12-1.2, assembly GCF_040675825.1. Lineage (NCBI taxonomy): Bacteria > Bacillati > Actinomycetota > Actinomycetes > Micrococcales > Microbacteriaceae > Microbacterium > Microbacterium sp. LWH12-1.2. The sequence goes on along the minus strand of NZ_JBEGIJ010000001.1, from coordinate 3,232,633 downwards.
ACCTTCCGCCGGGTCTGACGACACCGTCGCCGACCCCGGCACTGCGGTGCTCATCCGCGCACGTAGACATTTCGGTTAATGATCAGTAATCTAAATTCCGTCCGATCATTGCCGATGGAGGGTCACCGTGCCGAACGCGTCTGCCTACCGTGAGCTCGTCGACGAGCTCCGCGAACGGACGGCCACGGCCCGCCTCGGCGGGCCCGCGAAGTCCCGCGAGAAGCATGTCGCCCGCGGCAAACTGCTCGCGCGCGACCGCGTCGACCAGCTCCTCGACGTCGGCAGCCCCTTCCTCGAAGTCGCCCCGCTCGCCGGCTACGACCTCTACGGTGGCGACTGCCCATCCGGCGGCGTGGTCGCCGGCGTCGGACTGATCCACGGCCGGCACGTGATGGTCGTCGCCAACGACGCCACGGTGAAGGGCGGCACCTACTACCCGATCACGGTCAAGAAGCACCTGCGCGCGCAGGAGATCGCCGCCGAGAACCGGCTCCCCTGCGTCTACCTGGTCGATTCCGGCGGCGCCTTCCTGCCGATGCAGGACGAGGTCTTCCCCGACCGCGATCACTTCGGGCGCATCTTCTACAACCAGGCGCGGATGTCGCGCGACGGCATCCCGCAGATCGCGGCGGTCCTCGGCTCGAGCACCGCCGGCGGCGCCTACGTCCCCGCGATGAGCGACGAGACGGTGATCGTCCGCGGCCAGGGCACGATCTTCCTCGGCGGACCGCCCCTGGTGAAGGCCGCGACCGGTGAGGTCGTTACGGCGGAAGAACTCGGCGGAGGCGAGGTGCACACCCGCGTCTCCGGCGTCGCCGATCACCTCGCCGAGAACGACGCCCATGCGCTGCAGATCGTCCGCGACATCGTTGCGACGCTCCCGCCGTCGCCCGCCTACGTCGTTGCCCCCGAAGAAGAGGTCGCTGCACCGGCATCCGTCGACCTGCTCGATGTGGTCCCGGTCGAGCTGACCGTGCCCTACGACGCCCGCGAGATCATCCGCGCGGTCGTCGACGGCGGCGAGTTCGCCGAGTTCAAGCGCGAATACGGCACGACCCTGATCACCGCGTTCGCGCGGATCCACGGGCACCGGGTCGGCATCATCGCGAACAACGGCGTGCTCTTCGGCGAATCGGCCGAGAAGGGTGCGCACTTCATCCAGCTTTGCGACCAGCGCCGCACCCCGCTGGTGTTCCTGCAGAACATCACCGGCTTCATGGTCGGCCGCGAGTACGAGGCCGGCGGCATCGCCAAGCACGGCGCCAAGATGGTCAACGCCGTCGCCTGCGCCACCGTGCCGAAGCTCACCGTCGTCGTGGGCGGATCCTTCGGTGCCGGCACGTACTCGATGTGCGGCCGCGCCTACTCGCCGCGCTTCCTCTGGCTCTGGCCAGGCGCGCGCGTCTCGGTGATGGGCGGACCGCAGGCGGCATCCGTGCTCTCGACCGTCCGTCGCGACCAGATCGAAGCCGCCGGCGGCACCTGGTCGGCCGAGGACGAGGCTGACTTCCAGGCTCCGATCCGCGCCGCCTACGACACGCAGGGCAGCCCATACTACTCCACCGCTCGCCTGTGGGATGACGGCATCATCGAGCCGGACCAGACCAGAGACGTGCTCGGCCTCGCGCTCGACGTCATCATGCGGGCCCCCTTCGACCAGCCGGGCTACGGCGTCTTCAGGATGTGAGTGAAGTGTTCGATACCGTCCTCATCGCCAATCGCGGCGAGATCGCCTGCCGCATCATCGCGACGCTGCGCCGTCTCGGCATCCGTTCGGTCGCCGTCTACAGCGATGCGGATGCCGGCGCTCGCCATGTCGCGCTGGCCGACGTCGCCATCCGGATCGGTCCGGCGCCTGCGGCGCAGAGCTACCTGAGCATCGACGCCGTGATCGCCGCCGCCCGCGAGACCGGGGCGCAGGCGATCCATCCGGGCTACGGTTTCCTCGCCGAGAACGCCGAGTTCGCGCAGTCGTGCGCCGATGCCGGCATCGTCTTCATCGGGCCGACGCCCGAGGCGATCCGCACGATGGGCGACAAGATCACCGCGAAGAACACGGTCTCCGCCCGCGATGTGCCGACAGTCCCCGGCATCGCGCGCGTCGGGTTGGCGGACGCCGACCTCATCGACGCGGCGCCGGGCATCGGCTACCCGCTGCTCATCAAGCCTTCGGCCGGCGGCGGCGGCAAGGGCATGCACGTCGTCTCCGAAGCCGGCGAACTGGCGGCGGCGATCGCCGCCGCGCGCCGTGAGGCACAGGCCAGCTTCGGCGATGACTCGCTGTTCCTGGAGCGCTACCTCACGACACCCCGGCACATCGAGGTGCAGGTGCTCGCCGACCGGCACGGCAATGTGATCCACCTCGGCGAGCGCGAGTGCTCGTTGCAGCGACGCCATCAGAAGGTCATCGAAGAGGCGCCGTCGCCGCTGCTCGACGAGACGACCCGCGCCGCGATCGGTCTCGCCGCGTGCGAGACCGCCCGCAGTGTCGCCTACGAGGGCGCCGGCACAGTCGAGTTCATCGTCGAGGCGACTCGGCCGGACGAGTTCTTCTTCATGGAGATGAACACCCGGCTGCAGGTGGAGCATCCGGTCACCGAGCAGATCAGCGGCATCGATCTCGTCGAGCAGCAGCTGCGTATCGCGGCGGGCGAGGTCCTGGCCATCGCCCAGGACGATGTCGTGCTGAACGGCCACAGCATCGAGGCACGCGTCTACGCCGAGGACCCGACGGCGGGCTTCCTGCCCACCGGCGGTCACGTCGACCTGGTCTCGCATCCGGCCGGGCCCGGCATCAGGGTGGACACCGCCATCGACACCGGACTCGACGTCTCGATCGACTACGACCCGATGCTGGCCAAGGTCATCGCCTGGGGCGCGACCCGCGATGAGGCCCGGCGCCGCCTGGTGCGCGCACTCGACGAGACGGCCGTCTTCGGGTTCCCGGTGAACGTGGAGTTCATGCGCCTGCTGCTCGAGCTGCCCGAGGTGGTCGCCGGCGATCTCGACACCGGCCTGATCGCCCGACGGCTCGACGACATCGCGTTCGCCGAGGCCGACGACCGGGTCTTCGCCGAGGCGGCATTGCTGCTCGACTCTGCGGCACCGGTCGGCGGTGACCCATGGCGACGGCATGACGGCTGGCGTCTCGGGGATGCGGCGCCGCGGCGCTATGCGCTGCACTCCGGCGTGCACCGTCGCGTGGCCTTCGTGTCCGGATCGGGTACCGGACTCTCGGTGCGGGTCGAGCAGGTCGGCGACGAGCCTGCGGAGGACGCCGCCCCTGTCGCGGCATCCGTCCGCCCGCGCGGCGACCACCGGTACACGATCGACATCGCCGGCGAGGCGCGCACGATCTCGGCGATGACATCGACCGGTCGGGTCGCCGTCGCACACGGCGGCGCGGTCTTCGACGTCGCCGTCGAGCGCCTCGCACACGGCGCCGGCGACGATGCGGCGAGCGTCCCCCAGCTCGATTCACCGATGCCGGGCACCGTCGTGCTGGTGTCAGTCGAGAACGGCGCGCACGTCGAGGAGGGCGATCCGGTGATCGTCGTCGAGGCCATGAAGATGGAGCATGTGCTGCGCGCCGGCGTCTCCGGCACCGTGTCGTTGCGCGCCGCTCAGGGCGATACCGTGTCGCGAGGGCAGACACTCGCCGTCATCACCCCCGCGGCTTCCGCCGACGACGGTGACGCCGACGACAGTGACGAGAAGGAGCAGCGATGAGTGGCCAGCGCATCGAGCAGCGCGGACTCTACTTCGAGGAGTTCGAAGAGGGATCGGTGTACCTGCACCGCCCCGGTCGCACGGTCACCGAGGCCGACAATGTCCTCTTCACGACGCTCACGATGAACACGCAGGCGCTGCATCTGGATGCCGCCTGGAGCGCCGGCACCGAGTTCGGCGAGCGCGTGGTGAACAGCATGTTCACCCTGTCGACCCTGGTCGGGCTCTCGGTGTCGCAGCTGACCATGGGCACGATCGTCGCGAACCTCGGCTTCAGCGACGTATCGTTCCCCGCGCCCGTCCGCGTCGGCGACACCCTGTACGCCGAGACGCTGATCGTGTCGAAGCGGCGCTCGTCGTCGCGGCCCACCCAGGGCATCGTGCAGTTCGCGCACACCATGCGCAACCAGGACGGCGCGGTCGTCGCCGTCGCGACCAGGTCGACGCTGATGCAGTGCCTGCCCGCGGCATCCGAGGCCGAGCCGGCATCCGAGGAGTCCTGATGAACGGTCCCGCTCTCCTGTTCTGCCCCGGCGACCGCGGCGACCGGTACGAGAAGGCGCTCGCGGCGGCCGACTCGGTCATCCTCGACCTCGAAGACGCCGTGGCGCCCGACGACAAGCCCGCCGCGCGGGAGCAGGTGGCGGCATCCACTCTCGATCCCGCCCGTGTGATCGTGCGGGTGAATCCGGCGACCACCGCCGAGCATCCGCTCGACCTCGAGGCACTGGCCCGCACCGAGTACCGCACCGTGATGCTCGCCAAGACCGAGAGCACCACCGACCTCGATGCTCTGCACGCCGGCGGCTACCGGGTGCTCGCGCTCTGCGAGACGGCGACCGGCGTCGAGCGCGCGGGCGAGATCGCTGCGCATCCGGCCGTAATCGGCCTGATGTGGGGCGCGGAGGACCTGATCGCGAGCATGGGCGGGCGCTCGAGCCGCTACGACGACGGCCGCTACCGCGACGTCGCCCGCTACGCGCGTTCACGGGTGCTCGTCGCCGCGAAGGCCGCCGGGAAGCTCGCCATCGACGCAGTGCACGTCGACATCGCGGACACCGCTGGTCTTCAGGACGAGGTGTCGGATGCCGCCGCCAGCGGCTTCGACGCCACGGCCTGCATCCACCCGTCGCAGGCCGCCGTCATCCGCGACGGATTCGCCGCGACGCCGGAAGAGGCCGCATGGGCCGAGCGCGTGCTCGCCGAAGCCGACGTGCAGCCCGGGGTATTCCGCTTCGAGGGGAAGATGGTCGACGAGCCCGTGCTGCGCCAGGCCCGCGCGATCCTCGGGCGTTAGTCCCGCCGTTCCACCCGGCGTACGTCAGCCTGCCTGCCTGCTCGCCTGCCTGCCCGCCTGCCCGCCTGCCTGCCTGCCTGCCTGCCCGAACCTCGCAGAACAGCAGCAATCTCGCAGACATCCGCCGCATCTCTGCGAAGTTCGCGCAGATCTGCGAAGTTCGCGTCGCACCCGAAGCCAGCAGGGGACGCAGATTGCCGCTTCCCATCGGACGACGCGGCAATGTGTGCCCCTTCCCCGCGCGAAAGGCACCGCCCGAAGCCAACAGGGGACGCAGATTGCCGCTTCTGGTCGCGTGAGGCGGCAGTACGCGACCCCTCCCGAGGAGAGAGAGCCCAGAGACCTCAGGAGGCGGCGAGCACGCGCAGCGCCGACGACGCGAGGATGTCACGCACGTCGTCAGACTCGGCATTGTCGGGATTGTGCGAGGTTGAGTTGAGCAGGCCGAAGACCGCGTGCATGACGATCTGCAGGTGCGCGGTCGGCACGGCGGGGCGGATGCGGCTGACGACGTCGACCCAGAGGTTGAGGTACTGGCGCTGCAGCATCCGCACGCGCCGGTTCGCCTCGTCGGGAAGAGTGCCGAGCTCGCGATCCTGCACGCGGATGATGTCGCGATGCGCGAGCGCGAATTCGAGATGGAAGTCCACCAGGTCGCGCAGCAGCACCTCGTCGGAATCGTGGGGCTTCTCGACGATGTCTTTGCCCCCTTGCAGGAGGTACTCGCTGATGCCGAGCAGGATCTCCTCGAGCATCGCCTCCTTGCTCGGGAAGTGCCGGTAGAGCGCCGGTCCGCTGACGCCGATCGCCGCTCCGAGTTCACCGATGGAGACGGCGTGGAATCCGCGCTCGGCGAAGAGCCGCGCGGCGGCGTCGAGGAACCGCCGGCGCGTCCGCGCCTTGCCCGTTGCTCGCGCCGTTGCCATCACGTCCTGATGCTACCGCCCCCTGGACATTCCGGTAAACGGTCGATAACCTATATTTCAGTTATCGATCGTTTACCAAGCGTGCCCGAGGGAAAGTGGGTCCCCATGTCCGAGTCGCTGCAGTCCGAGCTTCCCGACGAGTACCGCCAGCTGTCGGCCGCCGTGCGCGACTTCACGAACGAGGTCGTCGCTCCCGTCTCGGCGAAGCACGACCGGGAGCACTCGTTCCCCTACGAGGTCGTGGCCGGGATGGCCGAGATGGGCCTGTTCGGTCTGCCGTTCCCCGAGGAGTACGGCGGCATGGGTGGCGACTACTTCGCCCTCTGCCTCGCCCTCGAAGAGATCGCGAAGGTCGACCAGAGCGTGGCGATCACCCTTGAGGCCGGAGTCTCGCTCGGTGCGATGCCGGTGTACCGCTTCGGCACCGAGGAGCAGAAGCAGCAGTGGCTCCCCCAGCTCGCCTCGGGTGAGGCGCTCGGCGCCTTCGGTCTGACCGAACCGGATGCCGGCAGCGACGCCAGCGGCACCCGCACCACCGCGAAGGAAGACGGCGACGAGTGGGTGATCAACGGCAGCAAGCAGTTCATCACGAACTCCGGCACCGACATCACCTCTCTCATCACACTCACCGCGGTCACCGGCGAGACGGCCAAGGGCAAGGAGATCTCCACGTTCCTGGTTCCCGCCGGCACCCCGGGGCTGACGGTCGCGCCGCCCTACGACAAGGTCGGCTGGAACGCCTCCGACACGCACGGCCTCGCCTTCGACGACCTGCGGATCCCGAGCGAGAACCTCCTCGGCGAGCGCGGCCGCGGCTACGCGAACTTCCTGCGCATCCTCGACGAGGGGCGCATCGCGATCGCCGCGCTCGCGGTCGGGGCGGCACAGGGATGCGTCGACGAGAGCGTCCGCTATGCGAAGGAGCGCCACGCCTTCGGCACGAACATCGGCAGCCACCAGGCGATCGCCTTCAAGATCGCTCGGATGGAGGCGCGCGCCCACGTCGCCCGTCGTGCCTACTACCAGGCGGCTGCTCTGCTGCTGGCCGGCAAGCCGTTCAAGCAGGAGGCGGCGATCGCGAAGCTCGTCGCGAGCGAGGCCGCGATGGACAACTCCCGCGACGCGACGCAGATCTTCGGCGGCAACGGCTTCATGAACGAGTACCCGGTCGCTCGGCACTACCGCGACTCGAAGATCCTCGAGATCGGCGAGGGCACGACCGAGGTCCAGCTGATGCTGATCGCGCGCGGCCTCGGACTCTGAACGGGCGAGTAGGCTCGCCCCCATGAGCACGAATGACGCGGTCATCGTCGCCGCGAAACGTACCGCGGTCGGCGTCGGCAAGCCCGAGAAGGGCGCCCTGTCCGGCATCCATTCGGTCGATCTCTCCACCTACCCGATCCGCGCGGTCCTCGCCGAGACCGGGATCGATCCGGCGCTGATCGACGACGTCATCTGGGGGTGCGTGTCGCAGGTCGGCGAGCAGTCCTTCAACGTCGGGCGCAACGCCGTGCTCGCGGCCGGGCTTCCGGAGTCGGTGCCGGGCCGGACGGTCGACCGACAGTGCGGATCCTCACAGCAGGCGATCCAGGATGCCGCGGCATCGCTCATCGCCGGGTACGCCGACGTCGTGATCGCCGGCGGCGTCGAGGTGATGTCCCGTACGCCGATGTTCTCCAGCACCGGCGGCCTCGACCCCTTCGGCACGCTCATGCACGAGCGGTACCCGAACCTGGGGAACCAGGGCGTCGGCGCCGAGCTGATCGCCGCGAAGTGGGGTCTCAGCCGCACCGATCTCGACAGCATCGCGGTCGAGTCGCATGCGCGGGCGGCGGATGCCGTGCAGCGCGGACTCTTCGCAGAGGAGATCGTTCCGGTCGGTGACGTGGTCACGGATCAGGGCATCCGCCCCGGGAGCACGCTCGAGAAGCTGGCGACGTTGCCGAGCCCGTTCGTCGAGAACGGGCTCGTGACGGCGGGCAACGCCTCGCAGATCTCCGACGGTGCGGCGGCCGTGCTCATGATGACGAGCGCGAAGGCCGCGTCTCTGGGACTGACGCCGATCGCCCGGGTGCACAGCGTCGCCGTGGTCGGATCGGACCCGATCATGATGCTGACCGGTCCGATCGCGGCGACCGCGAAGGTGCTGCAACGGGCCGGGCTCTCGGTCGACGACATCGGAGCGTTCGAGGTGAACGAGGCGTTCGCGTCCGTGCTCGGCGCCTGGCTGCAGGAAACCGGCGCGGACCCGGCGAAGGTCAATCCGCGCGGCGGTGCGATCGCACTGGGGCATCCGCTCGGAGCATCCGGCGCACGACTCACCACGACGCTGCTGCACCACATGCGCGCGAACGGCATCCGCTACGGACTGCAAACGATGTGCGAGGGCGGCGGCATGGCCAACGCCACCATCTACGAACTGCTCTGAGTCAGCGGCCGGCGCAGCGACGGTCGCAGATGGTCGTCTCTCGGCGAATGATGCGACCAAGTACGTCCTCTCCCGGTGCGCTTCCTCCATGCGCGGGTCGCAGATGGTCGCCTCTCGACCGCCGACGCGACCAAGTGCGTCCCCTCACGGCGCGCACCCTCCACACGAGGGTCGCAGATGGTCACCACTGGGCGAACGATGCGACCATGTGCGTCCCCTCACGGTGCCGGCGCGGGAGTTCGGCCCCGCAAAGTCGCCGACGGCGCACGATGGACTCATGGGACTGTTCCAGAACCGACCGGAAGAACAAGAGAACGTGTGGGCCGGCCTGCCCGCGGAGCCGCGCGGCGACGAGGACCAGGTCGATACGCTCTCGACCTCGTCGGTCGACCCGCTGACCGTGGGGCTCGGCGCCTCGGTCAGCTCGATCGTGTTCCCCGTCGCGCCGCCGGCGCCGGAGGCGGTCGTGATCGAGGATGCCGAGCCGAAGGACCCCGAGGACTGAGCTGAGCGCGCAGCGCGCTCTGCGCTCTGCCGGACTTCTGCGCCTTCTTCGCACGAATCCGAGGAATTCCTGCGAAGTTGGTGCGATTCTGCGTGGGAAGCGCACGCCCGGACGCGCCGGAGCACCCACCCGGCCACCGTTACGGTGGAGGGATGACGATCACCGCCGCCGCAGACGGCTCCGCCCTGGGCAATCCGGGCCCGAACGGCTGGGCCTGGTACATCGACGACGCGAACTGGGCGGCGGGCGGATCGCCGCACGGCACGAACAATCAGGGCGAGCTGCAGGCCGTCCTCGAGCTGCTGCGGGCAACAGCCGGCAGTGACGAGAAGCTCGTGATCGAGTGCGACAGCCGCTACGTGATCGACTCGGTGACCAAGTGGATGCCGGGCTGGAAGCGTCGCGGATGGCGCAAGGCCGATGGCGGACCGGTGCTCAACCGCGAGCTGATCGAGGGTATCGACGAGGCGATGCGCGGGCGCGACATCCGTTTCGAGTGGGTGAAGGGGCACGCCGGGCACCCGCTGAACGAGGCCGCCGATGAGCGGGCGAACGCCGCCGCGAAGGCGTACCAGCAGAAGCAGGAACCCCGCCGCGGACCCGGGTTCGTCGGCGCCGGAGGCGCGGGTGCTGCGGTCGCGGCATCGGCGCCCGTCGCGGCCGGGGCAGCCTCCGCACGATCGGATGCCGAGACTTCGGCCGATCGCGGCGCGGATTCCGAGCAGCGCCCGGCCGCATCCGCATCGGTTGCGGCAGCAGCACCGCTCTGGGCGGAGATGTCCGATCTCCTCGACGGCCTCGATGCCCCCCTCGCGGATCCGATCGAGTTGCACCTCACGCTCTCCGGCCCCGAGCACGCCCGCCTGCAGGATCGCGCTGCCGCCCAGGGCGTCTCCCTCGAAGAGGCACTGCGCCGCCTGATCTGAGCCTCGGGTTCATCCCGAGCACACCCTCGTCACCACGGGCACCGTCGGCGACCCCTTCGGCGCGCCCGGAAAGCCGACGGCATCCGATGGGCAGGCGGCCCTTCTTGACAAGATAACTGAGTTGACTCATAATTGAGTACACTCGTTATCTTGATCGAACCCGCGTCCGCGGAGCCGAAGGAGCATCAGCCATGAGAGCGTTCATCCTCTCGAAGTACAAGACCCCACTGCGTGAGGCGGATGTGCCGGAACCCGTTGTCGGCGAGCACGACATCCTCGTTCGGGTGCAGGCCGCCGGCCTCAACCCGCTTGACGAGAAGATCCGCCTGGGTGAGTTCACGGCGATCCTGCCCTACCGGCTGCCGATCACTCTCGGCCACGACGTGGCCGGCGTCGTCATTCGAGTGGGTGCCGCCGTCCGCCGGTTCACGCCCGGCGATGAGGTCTATGCGAGGCCCCGCGACGGACGCATCGGAGGCTTCGCCGAACGGATCGCCATCCACGAAGACGATGCCGCGCTCAAGCCGGCATCGAGCACCATGGACGAGGCCGGCTCGCTACCCCTGGTCGCACTCACCGCATGGCAGGCGCTGGTCGAGCTCGGCGACGTGCACGCGGAGCAGAAGGTGCTCGTGCACGCCGGGGCAGGCGGCGTCGGCTCCATCGCGATCCAGCTCGCGAAGCATCTGGGTGCGTACGTGGCGACCACGGCCAGCGCGTCGAACGCGTCGTTCGTCCGGGAACTCGGCGCCGACCGGGTCATCGACTATCGCAATGAGGACTTCGAGCAGGCACTCAGCGGCTATGACCTCGTCATCGACAGCCTCGGCGGCGAGAACCTCGAGAAGTCGCTCCGCGTCGTGCGCCCCGGCGGAATGGCCATCAGCATCGCCGGGCCACCCACACCCGACTTCGCCAGAGCATCCGGACTCAACCCGCTGCTGCGGATCGCCGTCGCCGGAATGAGCAGCAGGATCCGGAAGCAGGCGAAGCGACTCGGCGTCAGCTATCAGTTCCTCCTCATGCGCGCGAGCGGCGACCAGCTGCGCGAGATCACGGCTCTCCTCGACGGTGGCGTCATCCGTCCCGTCGTCGGACGCGTCTTCCCCTTCGACGAGACCGTCCAGGCCCTCGAGTCTTTAACGGCCGGCGGCATCCGCGGCAAGGCCGTGATCAGCAACCCCTGATCGCGCCTCTGCAGCGCCCGCACCCCACACCATCCCACGAACAAGGAGCACCATCATGAACAGCACATCGAACGAACCCGTCATCACGTCGTACGCCCAGGCGCCGGCCAAGACCATCACCGCGGGAGGCGTCACCTACGCCTACCGCGAGCTCGGCCCGAAGGGCGGCATCCCCGTCGTGTTCTTCGTCCACCTCGCCGCGACGCTCGACAACTGGGATCCTCGGATCATCGACCCCATCGCCCAGCACCGGCACATCATCACCTTCGACCAGCGCGGCGTCGGCGCCTCGAGCGGCACAGTGCCGAGCACGCTGGAGGCGGCAGCCGACGACGCCTACGCGTTCATCACGGCGCTGGGCCACGACACGATCGACGTGTTCTCGTTCTCGATGGGCGGCATGATCGCTCAGGATCTCGTCATCAAGCATCCGAATCTCGTGCGAAGGCTGATCCTGACCGGCACCGGCCCTCGGGGTGGCAAGGACATGGACAAGGTCGTCCGCACAACGTACGGGGATATCGTCCGGGCGACGCTGACCCGCTCGGACCCGAAGGAGTTCCTCTTCTTCAACCGCGATGCCCTGGGCAAGCGTGCCGGCAAGGCGTTCATCCGGCGTCTCTCCGAGCGCACGGTGGATCGGGATGCGGCGATCGGCACGAAGGCATTCCAGACTCAGCTCAAGGCGATCCAGCGTTTCGGTCGCTCGGGTCCCTCCGATCTGTCGCGGATCACGCAGCCGACGCTCATCGCCAACGGCGACAACGACCGGATGGTCCCCTCGGTGCTGTCCGAGGATCTGCACCGGCGCATCGCCGGTTCCGAACTCGTCATCTACCCGAATTCCGGCCACGGCGGCATCTTCCAGTACCACGAGCAGTTCGCGCCGACGGCAGTCGAGTTCCTCACCCGATGACTCGCGCATCCCACGACGCGAGAGCCGAGTTCGGCCCGCTCGACCGCCGTGGGAGAATCGTCAGACGCTATCGATATCGTTCTCGAGGACACCAATGACTGTCGACACCCCCGCACTGGGTCGGCGCGAGCGCAACAAGCTCGACAAGCTCGAGCGCATCACCGCGGCGGCGAGCGAACTCTTCGCAGACCGCGGGGTCGACGATGTCACGACGCAGGAGATCGCCGACCGCGCCGACATCGGCACCGGAACGCTCTTCCTCTACGCGAAGACGAAGGGCGAGCTCCTGCTGCTCGTGCAGAACTCGATGTACGCCGCGGCGCTCGAGCAGGGTCGCACCGATGCCGCGGCCACGCAGACCGTGCATGACGGCGCCCTGGCCGTCATCCGTCCGGTCGTCGAGTGCAACCGCAAGCAGATCGACAATGGGCGCACGTACCTCCGCGAGATGGTCTTCGGCGATCCGGAGGAACCGCACCACAGCCAGGCGCTCGACCTCACGAATCAGACCGAGGAGCTCCTCGCCGAGGTCATCGTGCGTGACGGACGAGTGATCCCCGAAGCGGCTCGCACGCTCGCTCATGTCGTCTCGGCGATCATGTTCGTCAGCATGGCTGCGACCGTCAACGCCGAGCGTTCGGTCGCTGAAATCGTCGAAGAGATCGCGGTGCAGATCCGCGAGATCCTGCCGGGCTGACAGGCATCCGCCCTCGCGGTTCACAACCTCAAGAATCTGGCGGACGCAGAAATCCGGCCGATTCCCGAGGGAACCGGCCGGATTCTGAGGAGTTGTGAACGGTCAGACCGTAAGCAGCTCCCGCTCGAGGCGAGCGTACGAGGCCTCCATGCCGTCGGCCATGCCGGTGGCGAGGATCATGTCGCGCGTCTCCTTGTCGGGGTACTCGATGAGGGCGGTGATGAGCGTCGCGCCGTCCTCCTCGTAGAGGTTGAGGTCGTTCAGCGTCTCGGGGCTCGCCATGCCCTGCATCCGCTCGGTCGTGACGGCCCGGCGCGGGGCGTCGATGAGCAGTACTTCACCTTCGAACCCGAAGGGCTGCCCCTCGGTGTCGCCCACGGGTGCCCAGGAATTGCGGTAGCTCTGGCCCGGCTCGGTACCGATGACGCACTCGGTCATCTCCCATCCGTCCGGCCCGAGCATCCACCTGCGCATCAGCTCCTCCTCGTTGAACGCGCGCCAGACCAGCTCACGCGGACCATCGACGAGACGCGTGATGCGCACGTGGGTGTCGTCGAGCAGCTCGACCCGGGTGCCCTTGCCCTGCGCGTAGTCGCGGAGGTCCTGCAGTACGGTGTCGAGCTGAGCCATCGACATCTTCAGACCCTCGACCATGCCCATGCCGACGAGCTGTTCGATCGCTTCGACAGAGGGGAAGTGGCTCGTCGAGACCATGCGGGTGCCCTCAGCAGTCGGCTCGAAGTCGAACGTCATGCGCGTTGCGGGGAAGTCCGCGAGCGGCTTGCCTTCTTCGTCGGCGAAGGTGTCGATCACCTCGAAACGGCTCGGCGCCTCGATCGCGAGGAACTCCCACGACGCCGAGGAGCGCTCGCCCCGGGGCCCGTTCATCGTGTAGTTCGCGCGGCCGCCGACCGTGTGGTCCCAGGAGGTGAACGTCGCCGGCCATCCGGGAGGACCCCAGAAGCGCTCGAGCTGGCGCGGGTCGCTGTAGGCGCTCCAGACCCGCTCGACGGGTGCTGCGAAATCCGCCGTGACCGTCATGGTCAGGTTCTCGGTGTCGGTGGTGACATCGGTGACAGGCATTTCACTCTCCTTGTTCGGTTCGTGCGATGGGGGATGCCGGCGGTTCGGCCAGCAGATCGTCAAGGCGGGCAATACGCGCCCGCCAGAGCTCTTCGTAGCGGGCGAGGAGCGCTTTGGCTCGGGCGATCATCTCGGGATTCGCGCGGACGAGCCGCTCGCGTCCTTCGGCGCGCTTGACGATGAGATTCGCTGCTTCGAGCACGGCCACGTGCTTCTGCACCGCCGCGAACGACATCTCGTAGTCGACCGCGAGGGTCGACACCGACTGCTCTCGCTCGATCGTCCGGCGGAGGATGTCCCGTCGGGTCGAGGCCGCCAATGCGTGGAACACACGGTCGATCTCCGCTTCGCTGAGTTCTCTTTGTACAACCATTTGGTTGTAGGTTACGACGGAGCGGATGCCGTGTCAAGAGGTTCTTCGGCGGGAGCGGGTTGAGGTGAGACAAACACGCATTGCGCGGCACGCGGGCCGATTGAGGTGACTCCCAGCTATTCAGCGAGGGCGATTGCCAGTCGGGGAAGCTCGCGGCCGGGAATGGAACCACTAGGCGAGGCACCAATCCGTCGAGCGCCAAAGCGCAGATAGAACGACTCCGCGCCTGGATCAGCGTCGAGTTCCAGGCGCGTGAACCCTGCGGCCCGCGCGGCGTGCAGCGTGTGCTCGAGCAGCATTCGGCCGCAGCCGGTGCCGATCGCAGACGGATCAATGAACAACGCCGATAGTTCGCCGTCGTTCGGGTCACCTTTCAGAAGGCTGAAGCCAAGAACCGTACCGTCTTGCTCCACGACCCACATCAGCCCTGACCCACAGACCGTCGCATCGAAAGTCAACTCAGCTCGGCACGCTTCAAGAAACTCGGCTGAATACCCCCAGTGACCCTTCGAGCGCAGAGCCAACGCTGAGATCTCTTCATGCTCCTCGGGCCGCGCCTCCCGTATGTGCAAATCACTCACGATTCTCACTATGCACGCCACGGCGTCCAAGACGCCAGCCGCCGGGGATGACGTGCCGCGAACGATGAGCTCGCGCCCCACCTTCGAGCGAGTCGACAAATCTCGATATTCTAGCGCTAGAATAGCCCTCATGACCCTCACCCCGACCGAACTGACGATCCTCGGTCTCATCGCAGAGCAGCCGAGGCACGGCTACGACCTCGAACAGGTGATCGAACAGCGCGGGATCCGCCGCTGGGCAGAGATCGGCTTCTCGTCGATCTACTACGTGCTCACGAAGCTCGAAGGTCGAGGACTCATCGCATCCGACGACACGCAGACCAGCGCCAAGTCCAAGCGGGTGTTCCACGCCACCGCCGCCGGGCTGCAGGCCGCCGAAGAAGGCGCCGTCGCATGCATCGCCGACCAGCGAACCGTCGCGCATCCCATGCTCGTCGGGCTCGCCAACCTGCCGCTGATCTCCGACAAGGACTACCTCGACGCCCTGCAACGACGCCTGACCTGGATCGATGCGCGGATCAGCGCCGTCACGGCCGCCGAGCACTCTCAGGCCCCACTCCCTCACGCCGCCCGCGAAGTCTTCTCCTACTCGCTGAGCCTCCTCCAGGCAGAAAGGGCGTGGCTCGCGACGCGAGTCCAGGTGCCCCATGAATGAATCACGGCCTCGAACGAGCAGTGCCAGGCAGGTCATCGACGGCATCCCCACCTCCGGCGGATTGCATTGCGAGACAACGGCGCTCGGCGTTCTCCTGACGCATGCCGGACTCTCGCTGTCCGAGCCGATGCTGTTCGGCCTGGGCGCAGGACTGTCGTTCATCTATTGGGATTCCAAGCAGCAGGCCCTGCCGTTCCTCGGCGGACGGGTCAAGCCGTTCGCGCTCACCCAGGCCCTGACATCCCGCCTGGGAGTGACCTTGCGTGCGGAGGAGACGACCTCGGCACGGAAGGCATGGGATCACCTGCGCATGACGATCGACCGCGGCATCCCCGTCGGCCTGCAGCTCGACAGCCACGATCTGGAGTACTTCGGATCCCGGGTGCATTTCGCCGGCCACGTCGTCGCCATGTACGGGTACGACGATGACACGGCTTACCTCGTCGACACGGCCCAGCAGGGTGGCGAGGTCTCGACGAGCTTGGAGAGCCTGGCGCGGGCTCGAGCAGCACGCGGGCCGATGTCAGCGCACCACCGCGCCTTCACCGTTGACGTGCCCGTCGCAGCGACACGGCCCGAGCGGATCCGCGAATCGATCGCCCCTGCGATCACTGCCTGCGCGAAGGAGTTCCTCGCACCCCCGATTGCCAACATCGGCAACCGGGGCATCCTCACGACGGCGAAGCGCATTCCGCTGTGGTTCGACCGAGTCGCTGACCCTGCTCGTGATCTCCCCGTCATCGCGATGCTGATGGAGCGGGCGGGCACAGGAGGAGCGCTGTTCCGAAACCTGTATCGGGACTTCCTGACCGAGAGCGTGGAACTCGTCGAACACAGATCCCACGCGGACATCATCGGTGAGGGCGCAGCCCGGTTCGCGGAATCCGCTCTGCTCTGGACACGCGTCTCAGAACTGATCGCCCGCGCCGGCAGCGCGGGCGATGCGGACCACCTGACCGAGGCGGCCGAAGTGCTCCGAGAGATCGCAGCGATCGAGACCGCGGCGATGACGTCACTCGCCTCGCTGGAGAAAGCCTGACGTACGTCGAGGCAGAACAGACACCTTCGGCCAGCCCACACCTCGCGGAATTCTGACCTGAGTGCAGAAAGTGCTCGGCGCGCCACGAGGAGTCTTGACCTCGCCGAAGCGACGCCAATACCTTGAGCGAGCTTGGACGCGTCGATGAGGCAAAGAAGCCGATCCCGACCTTCCACGGCCTGCTCGCCGACCAGACGAGCAGAATCGCTCAGATCAAAAAGGATCATTGTATGCGACTCACGAGAAAACTCGCGCTCGCCGCCACCGCGGCAGCCGTACTCACCATCGGCGCGGTCATCCCCGCTGCCGGCGCGACCTCGGTCGATGACGACGCCGACGTTCCCTCCTTCCAGGAGTTCGCGGCGTCGACCTACCGAGACATCGACGGCAGCTACATCGTCAACGGCGACGAAGTCCTCTCGGATCGAGGGGAGTTGCGGGAGTTCTACGACCTTCTCATCGGCCCCGAGACACCGAC
Organism: Microbacterium sp. LWH12-1.2; assembly: GCF_040675825.1. NCBI lineage: Bacteria > Bacillati > Actinomycetota > Actinomycetes > Micrococcales > Microbacteriaceae > Microbacterium > Microbacterium sp. LWH12-1.2. The sequence continues at coordinate 3,215,813 of NZ_JBEGIJ010000001.1, read as the reverse complement.
CGACGGCCTCATCGTCAACACGGTGGGCGGCATCGACGACAAGTGGTCGGCCTCGCAGGTGAGCAATCTCACCTACTGCGTCAGTACGAAGTTCGGCACGCGTCACGCCGATGTCGTGAGCGCGATGGCCAGCGGTGCGGCGCTCTGGGAGTCCGCATCCCCGAGGATCAACTTCGTGTACGTCGGCAGCGCTGACGGCAACTGCACCACGCGCAACAAGTCGGTCGTGTTCTCGGTCGAGCCCGTGCAGACGTCGCAGTACATCGCTCGCGCGTTCTTCCCGAGCACCGCGGACCGTCAGCAGAACGTGCTCATCGACGACTCGATCTGGTCCTCCGGCTCGTGGACGCCGACGAACATCCTCGGCCACGAGCTCGGCCACGTTCTCGGCTTCCGCCACGAGCACACCCGCCCCGAATCGGGCACGTGCTTCGAGGACACCAACTGGCGTCCGCTGACGCCGTACGACTCGTCGTCGATCATGCACTACCCGCAGTGCAACGGCACGTCCGACGACCTGTCGATGACGAGCGCCGACCGCACCGGTGTCGTCAGCCTCTACGGCGGCTGAGACCCCCTCACCGCAGAATCCGCTGGGCCCGGTCGTTCTCGACCGGGCCCAGCGTCCGTCTCTGACGATGCTGCCGGCTACGCCCGAGCCACCTTCCGGCGCGCGACCACCAGCGCAGCGGCACCGGCGGTGAGCAGAAGCACACCGATCCCCCCGGTGAACGCATCCATTTCGACACCCGTCGCGGCGAGCTCCGACCCCGGCACGGTGTCATCGATCGGAGTCGTGTCCCCGATCAGCGGGCTCTCGGCCATCGCCACCCCCGTGAGGCAGCGCTTGAGCTCGGTGAGCTTGACCCAGTGCGAGCCGTCGGCGACCGGACGGCAGCCCTCGGCGAAAGCGATCTCGCGCTCGTTGTAGAGCATCCGCACGAGCGGGGTGAAGGCGGTCCCCGTCGCCGGATCGATACCCTCGCGGGCCACGACATCCCACTGCACGTTCGCTCCCATCGGCGTCACCTCGGCACCGCGCCACGGGTTCGTCGCGTAGTCGTAGATGTCGGCGGCGGAAGCCGGTGCGGCATTGTCGGGCGCGGCGACGGTCGAGCCGGGCAGCCCCAGCAGGGCAGCGAAGGGAACGATCGTCTCGGCATGCGCGAAGCGGAAGGTCGCGGCCACGTCACCACCTGCGACGCGCGCGTCGATCGTCGCGAAGAAGTCGTCGAGCAGCGGCTGGGCGATGGCGAAGGTCTCGGTGTGGCCGGCGAGGCTCGGACCCTTCTCGTAGAAGTCCTCGGAGTCGAGGAGATAGGCGAACCATTCGGCATCCGCCTCGTGGCCCTCGAAGTAGGCGTTGAAGTCGAAAGTGTGGGGCTCGACGTTCTCCTCGGCCATGTCGACGGCGATGATGTACAGGTTGTACAGCGTCATCGCCGCGTCGACGGTGCTCTCGATCGACTTCTCCGGGTCGCCGCAGGCGTCGGGGTCGGCCGCCGGGTCCGCGCCGGGTGCGCAGGCGACGGCACCGTGTTCTGTGCCATCCACGGTGTTGAACCAGATGTGCGCATCATCCGTGCCGATCGCGGCGATGAACTCGGGCGTGAAGATTCCGGACAGCAGGTCTTCGGCGACCTCCACCGAGCGTGGCAGGTCTTCGATGTAGTCCGTCGCAGCGGCGATGGTGCCGCCGTCATCGGTCTGGGCTTCGATGTACGCCTCGTACGCCTCCGCGCGCTCGCGCTCGGGGCTGCCCTCCGCCTTGTCCGTGCCGTCGGGGTTCTCGACCTTGTGGAAGTAGAGCAGGTCGGGGCGCGGTTCCAGCGGCACGGCGAGGTCAGGGGCGGATGCTCCGGCATCCGCCCCCGCGTCACCGAAGCCGAGCAGGAAGTTCTCTCCCGACTCGGTCGCCCGCGCTTCGCCCGAGGTCTCGGCGATGATGCGATCGCCGCCGACAGCGGCATCCGCGAAGAGACCCGTGTTGCGTTCGAAGGCGCGCGCGCCGATGCCCTGGTGCTGAGTCTCACCCTGACCGGTCAGCATGCCGTAGCCGTTCTCGACATTCGCTGCGGTGATGGCGTCGAGGTTGGCGACGAACTGCGCGCCGATCTCGGGTGTGAGGAACCCGTTCTCGGCCTCGGCCGTCGCTGCGACGAGGTGCAGGAGAGCGTCGTACTTGTATCCGGAGAGTCCGCGCGATCCGTGCCGGGCGACGGACTCCGTGGCGATCGGCGCATATCCGGCGGGAGCCGCCTGATAGGCGTCGATGTCGGCCTGCGTCGGGGCGATGTAGGGCTGCTTGCTGCTGTAGAAGCCGTCGTCGGATGACTGCTCCTCGGCGTGCGCGGGAGCAGCGAAGGCGAGCGCGGCGACGACACCGAATGCGACGGCCGCGGAGGCGATCGTTCGTGAGCGGGGCGGGTGGGGCTGGGGAATCACGGCGATCTCCGATGAGCAGGGCCGCGGACGTTCGGGCCGAGGGATAGAGATACCGGGCGCGAATGAACAGAATGTGGCGCGCAGGCGACCGATCGTCATCTCACGCCGCGAGCATCCGCCCGATTCGCGTCACTCTGTAACCGAGCGCACCACCCGGGCCGGCGACCCGACAGCGACCGACCCGGCGGGAACGTCCTTGGTCACGACGGATGCCGCTCCGATGACCGCGTCATCGCCGATGGTCACACCCGGGAGAATCGTGGCATTGGAGCCGACCCAGACATTGCGACCGATCACCACCGGACGCGGATGCATGTCGCCTCGCCTGTTCGGCGCGAGGTCGTGGTTGAGCGTGGCGATCACGACGTTGTGGCCGATCAGAGAGTCATCGCCGATGGTCACACCGCCCTGATCCTGGAAAGTGCAGCCCGCGTTGATGAAGATGCGCCTGCCGAAGGTGATGTTCTTGCCGAAGTCGGCCGTGAACGGCGGGAACACGGTGACCGTCTCGTCGACCGGTCGCCCCGTCAGCTCGGAAAGCAGTTCGCGCACGCGAGCGGGCTCGTGGTAGCCGCTGTTCAGCTCACCCGTGATGCGCATCGCGTTCTGACTCGTCTGGAGCATCACCGCATGCAGAGGCGAATCGCCCAGGATGGACTCGCCCGCGTTCAGCGCGTCCAGAAGATCTCGGAGTTCCATGGAGGCCTCTCATCCGTCAACCGTCCGGTCAGACTACGCGAGCGGATCGCTCCCATGGGAAGCGGATGACTGCCGACGCGAGCATCCGCCCCTCAGCGCCGCCCGATGCCGGCGAACATCGCGTACAGCAGCGGCACGGCGGATGCCGCGATGAGCACCGTACCGAGAACGGGATTGGGTGTGAGAAGGACGCCGCCACCGACCAGCATCCCGGCGAAGAGCACGGCCGCAACAGCACGACGCCCGATGCGCACGAGCGAATCCAGCCGTCGTTCGAGCCGCGACGTGTCGAACGACACCGTGCCGTCGTCGATGCGCGTGATGACATCGTCGATCCGCTTCGGGAGACGCATCGTGACGGCGACAGTCTCCATCGCCTGTTGCGCCAATGTCATGGCCAGGTTGCCGCTCTCGTCGCGCAGTAGTCGCCCGGCGTACGGCTCGGCCGCATCCCAGACGTTGAACGCCGGATTGAGGCCGCTGCACATGCCTGACGTCAGCGACACCGCACGGATGAGCAGCAGCATGTTCTCCGGAAGCTGCAGCGGGAGCGAGCGCACCATGTCGCCGAACTCATCGGCGAAGTCGCTGAACTCGCGCGGGTCCACCTTGCTCAGCTCGGCGAATCCCATGCCGCCGAAGCGGGCGAACAGCGCGGTGAGGGCGCGCTCGAGTTCGACGGTGTCGGCCGACGGCAGCAGCACGCCGATCTCGCGTGCGGCCACGACGAGCCCCTTGCTGTCGCGTCCAGCGACCGCGATGAGGAGCGTGCGCAGGCCGTCGCGCAGGTTCGGTGCGACCTCGGCCATCATGCCGAAATCGATGAACGTCAGTCGGAAGTTCTGGGCGCCCGGGGCGGCCTCTGGAACCGGTGTCACGAAGATGTTCCCCGGGTGCGGATCGGCGTGCACGAAGCTGTGCGTGAACACCTGATCGAACATGACCTCGGCGAACACGTCGGCCACCTCGGACGGGTCGATGCCGGCCGCACGCAGTGCCGTCTTGTCGTTGATCTTGATCGCCGTGACATCCGACAGCGTGAGCACCCGGCGGGTGATCCGCTCCCAGACGAGCTGGGGAGTGTCGACGCGCGGATCGTCGGCGAAGTTCGCGGCGAACCGCTCGGCGTTGGCCGCCTCGTGCAGGTAGTCGATCTCTTCGCGGCTCGTCTGCGCGAACTCCTCGACGAGGGCGGGGGCGTCGACCCGGTCGGCGACGATGCGCACCCGCCGCAGCCAGCCGGCCACCCGACGGAGCGCGGCGAGGTCGACCGCGACGATCTCGTCGATGCCGGGGCGCTGCACCTTCACGACGACGTTCCCGAGCCCGGTGTCGGCGGCGTCGAGGGCGGAGAGCCGGGCACGGTGCACCTGACCGAGGGATGCCGCAGCGACCGGCACCTCGTCGAACCAGGCGTAGGCACGCTCCAGCGGCACGCCCAGCTCGGCCTCAGCGAGCTGCTTGATGGCCGCGAACGGCACCGCGGGCACCTCGTCCTGCAGACCCTCGAGCTCGGCGGTGATCTCCGGCGGGAGCACATCGAGCCGGGAGGACATGAACTGCCCGACCTTGATCATCAAGCCCCCGAGACTCACGGCGAGCGTGTGGAAGCGCCGCGCGAAGCGCTGCATCCGCGCCGGGCGAGTGCGCTCGGACACCGAGCTCAGGCCGAAGCGCGGCAGCACGAGCTCGAACCACCAGATCTTGATGAACTCGCGGGCCGCGAACGAGAGGATGCGGCGATAGCGGGCGCGGTGGGCGGATGCCGGCGGCAGCGAGCCGGCAGAAATGCGGCGAGGGGCCGGCATGCCGGGAATCGAACGCGGCGGATCGGCGGCCGCCGGGGCCGGACGCGCCTCCCCTGCCGGAAGCCGGGTGTCATCCCGGCCGCCGGGGACCTGCTCGCTCAGCGACTGGGAAGGCTCGGGCATGCCTGCGGCATCCGTCATCGACCCACCCCCTGCTCGCCGGTCCTCAACGCGGGAACCTGACTCCGCCATCCCCGATCAGTCCTGAGCGAGGATCGAGTACAGCCTACGGCGGGCCTCGTCGAGCACCTCGATCGCCTGCTGTACCTGCTCCGGGCTTCCGCTTCGGCCGATCTGCGCGGCGGCAGCGGCGAGATCGACGCCCGCCTTGGGCAGTGCGCTGAAGCGAGCGCTGTCGCGCCCGCCGTCCTTCTCCGCCGACGACACCCAGGGTGCCGGGGTGTCGCTCGACTCATCCGCGACCGCGCGGCCGGCTTCGGTGAGCGAGTAGGTCTTGCGACCGTTCTGCTCCTCCGCCTCGATGAGTCCCTCGTCGGCGAGCAGCTGCAGCGTCGGGTAGACCGAGCCGGCGCTGGGCTTCCACGATCCACCGCTGCGCTCGGCGATCTCGTTGATGATCTGGTAGCCGTGCATCGGCTTCTCGGCGAGGAGCGTGAGCACTGCCGTGCGCACATCGCCGCGGGCCATGCGGGAGCCGCCGCCGGGCCGCTGATCGAATGTCTTGCGCAGCTGGTCCATGGCTTCGAAGAGAGCGGATGCCGGACCGCCGGCGCCGCCGAATCCCGACCCGCCGAACGGGTTCGAGGGGAATGAGTTGTTCATGGTGACCTCCCGTGAGTGGTTCGAACGATACTCAACGATATATCGCTCACCCTGGAGATGGGCTTTGAATCTCTCGGGTCGATCGGGAGGGAAGTCACACGGCCCGGGCGCCTGCCTCGGAGAAGTACGCTTCCCTCGGCCAGAATCCGGGAATACGGCCGAGGCAAGCGCACAAGGCCGAGACAGGCGCACGGCCAGGCAGGCGGATGCTGCCGGCTACCGCCCCGCCAGCAGCTCCTGCATCCGTTCAACCTCGGCCGCCGGCATTCCGTACCCGTGCTCCGGCGCCGGGTACACGCCTTCGCGCACCTCGGCGGTGTACTGCTCGACGCCGGCGATAGCGGCCGTGCGCAGGTCGGCATATCGCTTCACGAAGCGAGCCGCGCCGCCGTCGTAGATGCCGAGCAGGTCGTGGAACACGAGCACCTGGCCGTCGGTGGCGGCACCGGCGCCGATCCCGATCACCGGGATCTCCATGAGCGGCATGATCGCCGCGGTCACGTCACTCGGAATCGCCTCGAGGACAATCGCGGAGCATCCGGCCTCCTGCAGCGCGACGGCGCTGTCGCGCAGGCGCAGCGCCTCCTCGGCCGTGCGGCCCTGTGCGCGATAGCCGCCGAGCGAGGTGGCGGTCTGCGGGGTCAAGCCGACGTGCCCCACCACCGGGATGCCAGCCGCGACGATCGCCCTGGCCCGATCGACCGAGGTGCCGCCGCGCTCGATCTTCACCAGGTCGCAGCCGGTCTCCTTGACGAAGCGCTGGGCTGTCGCGACGGCGATGGCATCAGAGGCCTCGTACGAGCCGAAGGGCAGATCCGCGATGAGCAACGGTGCCTGCAAGCCGCGCCGCACCGCGGCGGTCAGCATGATCATCTCGTCGACCGTGACCGGCACGGTGCTGTCGTATCCGAGAACGGTCATCGCAGCCGAGTCGCCGACGAGCACGACGTCGACGCCGGCGGCATCGACGATCTGCGCACTCGGGTAGTCGTAGGCGGTGACCATCACGATCGGCTCGCCCGCTGCCTTCTTCGCCGCGAGGTCGCCGAGAGTGATGCGCTTCTTCGGAGCGGCGTGGGCGCTCATGCCCGACCGGCCGTCAGGAGCTGATCGACCGCGGCGTCGACCTGGATGATCGCGTTGCCGCGGTCGACGTGCACGACGACAGGCTCGTAGGTCTCGAGATCTTCCGGCGAGTAGTCGCCGTAGGAGACGACGATGATCGTGTCGCCGGAGTGCACGAGCCGGGCCGCGGCACCGTTGACCTGCATCACGCCCGAGCCGCGCGCGCCGGCGATCGTGTACGTCTCGAAGCGGGCACCGTTGTCGACGTCGAGCACGTGGACCTGCTCGTGCGCGAGGATGTCGGCGGCCTCGAGCAGGTCGGGGTCGATCGTGATCGAGCCGACGTAGTTCAGGTCGCTGCCGGTGATCGTGGCGCGGTGGATCTTCGACTTCAGCATGACGCGACGCATCAGGCGTCCCCTCTCAAGATGTGGTTGTCGATCAGTCGTGCGGCGCCGACGCGAGCGGCGACGGCGAGGAGGGCATCGTTCTCGACACGGGTGATCTCGTGCAGATCGTCGGCGTCGCGTAACTCGAGGTATTCAGGGCTGATGCCCGCGTCGGCGAGCACGCGGCGCGCGGCATCCAGAATCGGCTCGCTCTGGCGCTCGCCCTGCTGATACAGAGCGGATGCCGCATCGAGCGCCCGATTGAGCGCGGCCGCCTGCTGCCGCGCGGCCGGGTCGAGGTAGACGTTGCGCGAGCTCATGGCGAGCCCGTCGGCCTCGCGCACGATCGGGCACGCTTCGATGCGCACGTCGAGGTCGAGGTCACGCACGACACGACGCACGACGAGCACCTGCTGCGCATCCTTCTGCCCGAAGTAGGCGACGTCGGGCCGCACGATGCCGAACAGCTTCGTGACGACCGTGGCGACACCGTCGAAGTGGTGCGTTCCACGGCTGGCGCCGTCGAGCACCTCGGTGAGGCCCGCGACGTGGATCGTCGTGGCGAAGCCGTCGGGATAGACCTCTTCGACGGCAGGAGCGAAGAGGATGTCGGCGCCCTCCGCCTCAGCGAGAGCGGCGTCGCCTGCTTCGTCGCGCGGGTAGGCGCCGAGGTCTTCGTTGGCACCGAACTGGGTCGGGTTCACGAAGAGCGAGACGACGACGAGGTCGGATGCTTCGCGCGCACGCCGCATGAGCGAGAGGTGCCCCTCGTGGAACGCGCCCATGGTCGGCACCAGCCCGACGGATGCGCCGGTGTCGCGCGCGACGCGGACGGCGTCGCGTATCTCGGCGATCGTGCGGATGATCCTCATGCCCGGTGCTCCTCTTCACGGACGGCGACGGCGTCGCGGCTGGCGGCGATGACGCGCGTGCGGTCGCACAGTTCGTCGAACAGTGCGAGCAACTCAGGCTGCGTCTCGGCGATGGCGGCGCGCTGGCGATCCACGGTCGCTTCGTCGCCCCGGGCGATCGGGCCGGTGAGAGCCCCCGCTGCGCCGGCATCGGCCCAGTTCTCGATGCTCCGGCGGACGAGCGGAGCGAGCAGCATCCTGGCGTCGCTCGCCGGGATGCCGGATGCGTTCGCAACCTGCTCGGCGGCGTCGAGCACGGCGAGCACGAGGTTCGAGGCGAGAGACGCGGAGGCGTGGTAGCCCGCACGTCCGCTGTCCTCGACACGGAACGGACGGGCGCCGAGCATCTCTGTAAGCGCGCTGGCCGCGGCCAGCGCCTCGTCGGTACGCCCATCGACAGCGCAGCCGACGCCGCGGAACACGTCCGGCGCCTCGGCACCCGTGAAGGTCTGCAGCGGGTGCAGGCTGAAGTCCACGTCGTCGAGCGGCGTCGCTCCGGAGACATGGCCAATGAGACCGGCGTGCGGCCGCGCCGCGAGAGCGGCGTCGGCGATCGCCGAGTCAGGAACACAGAGCAGGGCGATGTCGACGTCGGGGATCCGCTCCTCGCGCCGGATCGGCCCGTACACCTCGATGTCCGCCGCACGGAGAGCCCGCGCGAGTACGCCGCCGAGGCGACCGGCACCGAGGACGGCGACGGTCGTTGCAGGCGCGAGGGAGGGGGCGAGTGTGCTCATCGGTGTGCGACGAGTATCCTGCGTTGCGAGGCCACGGGACAAATCATACAGAAATGTGCACACTCTGGCTCGCAATGAGCTTTACATTTTGGTCAACAGTACAAGACATAAATTGTCATTCTGCATTTCAGGCCGAAGCGCGCGAAAGGGCGCGGGCCGGAGCGAATCCGACCCGCGCCCTCTCGGTGCGGTTGCTAGGCGGTGCGGCGGCGCCAGGCGAACATCGCGGCGCCAGACAGCATCAGAAGCAGCGCGACCCCTGCAATGCCGAGCGGAAGCGCGCCACCGGTCTGCGGCAGCTCGTTCACCCCGGGAGTGCCGGGATGAGCCGGGTCAACGGGCACCACCGGGTCGACCGGCTCAACCGGATCAACCGGATCAACAGGCTCCACCGGCTCGCGAACGATCACACCCGCATCCCAGGTGGGATCGATGCCCTCTGTCGCGCGAACGTCGAACCACTCGTAGTCATGCGTGAGATGGATGTTGTCATCCCCCAGCACGATCGTCTGGGTGATTCCGGTCGACGGGTCGGCGTCCGAATCGATCGCGTCGTCCGAGCCGGCATCCTGCTGCGTGAAGACGTAGACCTTCTGCTGCGTCTCGGTCAGCGTGAACGTGACCTCGTACTCACCTGCAGGCAGCTCGTCGAACACGTAGCGGCCGCGATCGTCGGTCGTCGTGGTCGCGATGACCCCGCCGTCCTTGATCAGCTCGACCGTGACACCTGGCAGCACCTGCTCGGAATCATCCTGCCGGCCGTCCTTGTCTGCGTCGATCCAGACGACGTCGCCGATGGCGTACGTCTTGTCCGGTTCGACGGTCTCGCCCGGGGTGTTGAAGAGCACGACGTCCTCGGATGCTCCGCTCACCTCGACCGTGATGGGGCTCAACTGGTCGGTCTTCTCGTAGCCGGTCGGAGCGACATCCTCGCGCAGCCAGTAGGTTCCGATCTCGGCGACGACCGGCGTCTTCCCCTCGGCGGTCACGATCTTGCCGTCGACGACGCGCAGGTCACTCAGCACCACGGTCTGCTGGTCGTCCGCCAACACGGAGAACCGCGCGCCGGAGTCGGTGATCAGCTTGGCGGCATCCGTGCTGTCGCGCTTGAGCAGGCTCAGCGGGTAGTCGTTGGTCGGGGTGATCGTGGCGCCGACGGCCCCGATCATGTTGGTGACACCGACGTTCGCCTTGTAGTCGACGAGTCGAACCTTGAAGTAGACCGCGAGCGTCTCACCGCTGACCAGTCGACCCTTCTCGACGGTGACGGTGTCCGTATCCGCGTCGTAGACGGCCGTGATGGCCGAGCCGGGCACCATGTAGCTCGCGCCGTCGACGGTCTGGCCGGATGCGATGTCACCCGGTGCGACGAATCCGACGAACTCCACACCCGCGGGCAGGAAGTCGACGACGTCTTCGACCATGTTGGTGAACGTGCCATGCGGCATCAGCTCGACGCGGTAGACGAATTCGCTCTGTGCGAGGTTTCCCTCCGCATCCGTCTTGACCCGAAGGTTTCCGGTGAAGGCGTCGTTCGCCGCGTCGTAGACGCGCTTGCGGACCTCCATCTCGTTACCGAAGCTGGTGGCCTTCGTGCTGGAGCTCGACGTGTAGACGATCTCCTGCCCCTCGCCCTCGTAGCGCGCGGTATTGGCGATCTCGATGGTCTGCTTGCCCTGCAGCACGTGCGTCGGCAGCTTGAGTGTGATCGTCCATGTGCCCGTCAGAGGCTCTGCCGCAGAGGCGCCCCACGCGGCATCCTTCGGGAACGCCGCGTTGGGGGCGATCACGAGATTGCCGTCGGCATCGAGCGACAGGTCGAACGTGTCGCCGTCGAGCGGGTAGTTCCACTCGTACATCCCGGTGATGGATGCCCGGATCGCCGGCAGCGTCTCCTCGGTCACGTCGAAGACGGAGTGGTCGACGACATCGATGATGCGCGAGGACGCCGCATCTCCGACATCCCGACCGATCGTGAACGTGTACGGGACGGTGATGGACGTGCCGCTCGTCGCCGTGATGGTGCCGCCTGCGGTGGACTTGTCGAACCGCTGCGGGTCGTCGACGCCCCCTGTGGTGTCTTTGGGGGCGGTGATCGTCGTGGATGCACCCTTCCACTCGTACCGTCCGTCGGCGTATTCGAAGAAGGCACTGTTGTCGACCCGGTACTGGGTCTCGTACTGCGTCTCGTGGCTGGCGTTCTGCGGCAGCGAGTCGATGGTCGCCTCGGCCTTCAGCGTGTACGTCTTGGTGACATCCTGGCCGACGTTGATGAACAGGTTCTGCCCGTCGATGACGTAGGTGTGCACGTACTCGTCTGCGGCGATCGTGGTCCTGATGTCTCCCGAGAGTCCGTCTGCCGGAGTCAGGGTGATCTCGTCGCCGTTCTGGTCGGTGACGACGAGGAAGGTGTCGGCGTCGGTGTTCCAGGATGCTTCGGCCGGCAGCGCGTCGAGGATGACGACGTTGCGCGACAGCGCGAACGGGCCGTCGGCGAAGTCGGCGAAGACGGTCAGGTCGGCGCGAAGCGTGTAGGTGACCTCGATGCCCTCACCGAGGGTGGCCCCGGCTGCGAGGGGCTTGTCGAGCGCGACGGATGACGGGTCGACGCTCTTGCCGAACGCGGTTCCGGTGCCGGGGCGCTGCTGCCCCTGAACGTTGCCCCGGATCGTCGTGGTCGCGGAGTGCTTCTGACCGTTGACGTCGACCTGGTTGGTGAGCGAGACGGAGTAGCCTCCGCCGTTGACCTTGTCGACACCGTCGTAGGCCTGCTGCAGCTGGGCGCGCACATCATCGAGTGCCGCGGCATCCGCGATGGTGGCCTTGTAGGTGAAGGCGTAGACCGAGTTCGCCTCGGCTGCGAACGAATGAGTGAAGCTCGTGCCCGAGATCACCGGGAGGCCGTCGAGGGCGGTACTGACCGGGTTGAGGTCGTCGGCATCGCGTACGACCTTGGTGCCGGCGAGCGAGCCGTCGACGAACGCGAGGTTCGCGCCGAGGGTGTCGCTGACGGTGACGTCGCGGGCATCCTTGCTCGACACGGTGACCGTGTAGGCGAGTTCGATGTCGAGCACGCTCGGGTCGATGACGACCTCGCCGTTGACGACCGTGTGCGGGATAGAGGCCCAGCCGACCGTCTTGTTCGACCAGGTGCCGGTCTCCTGCGGGGTGTTGCCCGGCTCGGTCACGATGACGCGCTGAGTGGTGGTTTCGCCATCCACGTTCCAGACCAGGTCGCGCACCTCGGAGTTCTCGACCTCGTCGACGGTGAAGCTCAGGTCGAGGACGCCCTGGTTCACATCGGTGGGGAACGGGTCCTTGAAGGTGACGATGAGCTGACCCGCATCGTTGACCACGAGTGATTCGACGGCGGTGTTGCCGCCCGACACGACCAGCGCGGCGTCGGGGATCGTGATCCCCTCCGGAAGCGTGATGGTGGCCACGGCACCGTCATCCATGCTGCCGTAGCCCACCTGGAACGCGTAGGTCCCTCCCTCGGTGAGGACGGGCGAGCCATTGTGACTGCTACCGGATTCGACCGGGATCACGGTGACCTTGCCACCCGCGGCGAACGCCGGGGTACTGAGGCCCCCAACAGCGAGCAAAGCGACCAGGATTCCGGCCAACCAGTGCATGAAAGTGCGCGCGCGCGAGTGCGGCGCGATGTACTCAGACATCAAATTCTCCCCAGAGAACAACAAAAAGGGACACGTGTGAAAACACGCGTCCCTGCGTCAACACCGCAATCGCGGCGCCCGATCATCAACCCCGGCTCAGGGCATGGATGACCAGGCGGGGGACAATCCCCTGCACTGAGAGAGACGCTGATGGATCGCGTTCATTACGCGGTTCTCGGAAATTGATGGGAGCGTTTCCAACCCGGGTCCGAAGCGTGCGCTCCGCACCCCTGCGACGCCGCCTACAGACCTTCCGCGATCTCCTTGATCGCGGCGAGACGGCGATCCCAGTCACGGCCGATCCTGTCGAGCTTCTGCGCGGTCGCACTGAGTTCGGCGCCGATCACCCGGAACCGCACCTCCCGGCCGACGCGAACGGGCTCGACCAGACCGACTTCCTGCAGCACTGCGAGGTGCTTCGCGATGGCCTGGCGGGTGACCGGGAGGCGCCCGGCAAGGGCGGATGCCGAAGCATCCCCCTCGCCGAGCGCCGCCAGGATGCTCCACCGGGTCTCGTCGCCGAGTGCCGCGAACATCGGAACCAGGGTGCCTGTGGTCACGAGGCACCTTCGAGCAGGGCGACGAGCTTGTCGAGCTCTTCGTCCCATCCGGTGCGGTGGCTCTCGAGGTTCGCGATCGGGTCGGAGGTGCGGTCGAAGCCGGTCTCGACGACGGTCAGCTGCGTGCCGCCCTCGACCGCTTCGAGCGTGAAGGTGAAGACGGTAGAGCCACCCTCGAGGTCGGCGGTCGGGCCGCCGAGCGCGTCGTCGTTGCCCCAACGGTAGGCGATGAGGGTCGGCTCTTCACGTGCTTCGATCCGCAGCGGGATCGACCCGTATTCGGGGAACGTCAGCGTGCCAGTGGCACCGACGCCGGCACCGTCGAGCACGGCCTGGCCGAACCAGCGGGAGATGTACTCCGGCTCGGTCACGGCCTGCCACACCTTGTCGGGAGTGGCGGCGATGCGGATCGTCCGGCGCACCGAGAAGGTGCTCTCATCGACGACGGATGCCTCGTTTTCAGTCATGTTCACCATGATGGATCCTTTCGAGCGTTACGTGCGGGTGTTTGACGGCCGGTCGACCATCTGCAACTCCAGAGTTGCACAGCATCCCTCTTATTGCAACCATCAAGTTGCACTGAGTTACGGCTCCCCGTACCCGCAAGCACGCCTATCCGCAAGGGACCTGGCGCGGGAGAAGATCCCTCATACGCTCGGGGCATGACCGAGCTCACACAGCCCACCGGCCACGAACCCGCCCTTCGCGCTGCACCCCGACCAGACGGATCCGCTCCGCGCGCACTCGTGCTGGGAGCGACCGGCTACATCGGCGGGCGGCTCACGCCCCGCCTGCTGTCGGCCGGATACCGCGTGCGGGTGCTCGCGCGAGACGCGGCGCGCGTGGCGTCATTTCCGTGGGGCGCCGAGTGCGAGGTGGTCGAGGGAGAGGCGGCCGATGCGGATGCTGTCGCGACGGCCATGGCCGATGTCGACGTCGTCTTCTATCTGATCCATTCGATGAGCGCCGGCAAGGGGTTCGAGGAGGCCGACGATCTCGCCGCGCATACGATCGCGACGGCGGCGGCCGAGGCGGGCGTGGGCCGGATCGTGTACCTCGGCGGCCTGCATCCCGATGACGTGAAGCTGTCGCCGCACCTGCAGTCACGCGTGCGGGTGGGTGAGATCTTCCTCGAGTCGGGAGTGCCGACGCTCGTGCTCCAGGCAGGCGTCGTGATCGGTTCGGGGTCGGCGTCGTTCGAGATGATCCGGCACCTCACCGATGTGCTGCCGTACATGCCGGCGCCGAAGTGGGTGCGCAACCGTATCCAGCCGATCGCCGTGCGCGACGTGCTGCACTATCTGCTCGGTGCCGCCCGTGTCGATCCCGAGGTGAATCGGGCCGTCGACATCGGCGGGCCCGACGTGCTGCGCTACGGCCAGATGATGAACGGCTACGCGGTCGAGGCCGGACTCCCCCAGCGCGCCATCGCCGCGCTGCCCGTGCTGACGCCGGGGCTCGCATCGCACTGGGTGAACCTGGTGACGCCGGTGCCGCGGTCGATCGCCCGCCCGCTCGTCGCGTCGCTGCAGAACGAGTGCGTCGTGAAGGATCGCGCCGTCGACGAGTTGATCCCGCCGCCTTCCGGGGGCCTCACCCCCTACCGTCGGGCGGTGTCGCTCGCGCTCGGACGCGTGGGCGCCGACAGTGTGGAGACGAGCTGGCAGGATTCCGAAGTGTCCGGCGCTCCGAGCGACCCGCTGCCGAGCGATCCGGACTGGGCAGGGCGCACGGTCTTCACCGATGTGCGGTCGGTGAAGACGGCGGCATCCGTTGAGGATCTGTGGCGGGTGATCGTCGGGATCGGCGGCGAGAACGGCTGGTACTCATCGCCGCTGCTGTGGGCGGTGCGCGGCTGGATGGACCGGCTCGTCGGCGGGATCGGATTGCAGCGCGGACGCCGCAGTCGGGCGATGGCGCGGGTCGGCGATGCGATCGACTTCTGGCGCGTCGAGGCCGTGGAGGTTCCGGGAACCGGGCCGACGGCCGAAGAGCGACGCGGCGGGCTGCTGCGGTTGCGCGCCGAGATGAAAGTGCCCGGATCGGCGTGGCTCGAGCTGCGCGCGGTGCCCGATGGTGGCGGCGCTCGGTATGAGCAGCGCGCGGTCTTCTTTCCGCGCGGGTTGGGCGGCCGCCTCTACTGGCTCGCGGTACTGCCGTTCCACGGGTTCATCTTCGCGGGGATGGCGGCGCGGATCGTGGGGGCGGCGGAGGGTGCTGATCTGTCGAAGTGATTCACGGCTCGAGCGAGCCGTGAATGACACCCCAGGTCTTCGTCGACTCGTTCAGCAGCACGGGCACCTCTGAGTCCGGTGCGGTGCGGGCTGCAGCCACGCACCCGGGCTGGCCACAGGCGTGCGTGACGAACTCATCAGACGGCACCCGCAGTTGAAGTTGGTAGCGAATGCTCTCATCGGTCGTCTCGTACGCCGCGACCACGGGCAACGAGACCGTGGTTCCGACCTCTTTGAGCTTCGCGGCCGCCACGGCGTTGACGTCTGCGTTGAGCCAAAGACCGACGCCGAGCGCCACGATGATCAGGCAGCCGAGCAACACCAGCACGACCCCCCACCAGTCGAAGATCATCCGGACAGTCAGTGCGAACCCGCCGATACCCAACAGCGCCACGAGGATCGCAGTCACCCGCTGCGCCGTCACCTCGCTGCGACGGGCCAGGTCGACCTGCGTCCATTCGAGCGTCGCTGCACGGTTCATGGCACACACTCTAGGCGCGGGTGCGGCCGAAAGGGAGGGCTGATCGCGCGCGCATCGGATCACTGGTGCGGATGTACTCTGGTGTCGTGCATTGGCAGCAGCGATTTTTGCACCCCCGGCCGGGTTATGGCCGCGGGGTCCTAGACGTGCGCTCGTAGCGCAGTCGGTCTCCGCAGGTGCGGCCGGGGGAATCCCCACTCTTTCGCCACCTGCAATCGTTTCGGAGACCTCCATGTCGCACGACTATCTGACCCCTGCCCAGCTCCACCGCGCACTGAACCTGCGCGACCTCACCAACCCCGCGCAAGGTGCGCACGCCATCCAGGCCCTTCTCGGATCGGTGGCGACCGCCTTGCAGTCCGAGTGGGGCAACACCGTCCGCTACGTGAGGTCGACCCCGATCGTGCCGGTGAGCGAGAACTACGACCGCCTCGGCTACGACGCCGGAGACGTCACTCGCGCTCGTCGCTACACCCGCTACATCAGCCCCACCGTGATGCTGCGCAGTCACACGAGCGCCGACCTCCCGCGTGCCCTCGAAGACTACGCGGGACGAAGCGAGGTCGATGAGCTGATCGTGACCCCTGGTCTCGCCTACCGGCGTGACCAGGTCGACCGCAGCCACGTGGGCGAGCCGCACCAGGTGGATCTCTGGCGCATCCGCAGTACTCCCGAGACCGATGACGCAGACATGATCACGATGATCGAGCGCCTGGTTCAGGCGGTGCTTCCGGGCGCCGAGTGGAAGACGACCGATGCCACCCACCCGTACACCGTCGGCGGGCGGCAGATCGACGTGCTCCACGACGGCGAATGGCTCGAGCTCGCCGAATGCGGACGCATTCATCCCGAGGTGCTGCGCGGGTCTGGCCTCGACCCCGAACGGTGGTCCGGCCTTGCGCTCGGCATGGGGCTGGAACGAGCGCTCATGCTGCGCAAGGGCATCCCCGACATCCGCTACCTCCGGTCGGAAGACCCGCGCATCGCCACCCAGATGCTCACCCTGGAACCGTGGCAGCACGTCTCCCCGCTCCCCGCATCTCGACGCGACATCTCGGTCGTGATGCCGTCAGCGGAAGACGAGGAGACGCTCGGCGACCGCATCCGCACCGCACTGGGAGACGACGCGGATGTCATCGAATCCGTCGATGTGCTCAGCCGTACCACGCACGAGGAACTTCCGGTGGCGGCGCGATCCCGCCTGGGCACTCGAGACGGTCAGGTCAATCTTCTGCTGCGGATCGTTCTGCGTCCCATCGACCGCACACTCACCTCCGACCAGGCCAACGCGATCCGCAACACGATCTATCGGGCCGTGCACGAAGGGCCGGTGCTGGAACTGGTCTGAGCTCCGATGGATGCCGGCGCCGAGGTCCGTGTCACCTCCACAGGGTCAGGATCTCGGCGCCGTCATCGGTGATGGCGATGGTGTGCTCGCTGTGTGCGGTCCGGCATCCTGTCGCGCTTCGCAGCGTCCAGCCGTCGGCGTCGGTGACGAGCCGGTCGGTGTCGGCCATGAGCCAGGGTTCGAGGGCGAGCAGCAGCCCGGCGCGCAACCGGTATCCGCGACCGGGGCGCCCGTCGTTGGCGACGTGCGGATCCTGGTGCATCGTCGTTCCGATGCCGTGGCCGCCGAACTCCATGTTGATCGGATACCCCGCCGAGCTCAGCACCGACCCGATCGCGTGCGAGATGTCTCCGATGCGCGCGCCCGGCCGCGCGACGGCGATTCCCACGGCGAGCGCACGCTCGGTCGCATCGATCATGGCGAGATCGGCCGGTGCCGACGCGGAGCCGACGACGAAGCTGACGGCCGAGTCGGCGGCGATCCCTCGCAACGAGACGGCGAGGTCGAGCGTGAGCAGATCGCCGTCACGGAGCGCGTAGTCGTGCGGCATCCCGTGCAGCACCGCATCGTTGACCGCCGTGCAGATGTAGTGGCCGAACGGCCCGCGGCCGAACGAGGGCGCGTAGTCGA
Organism: Microbacterium sp. LWH12-1.2; assembly: GCF_040675825.1. Classification (NCBI taxonomy): domain Bacteria; kingdom Bacillati; phylum Actinomycetota; class Actinomycetes; order Micrococcales; family Microbacteriaceae; genus Microbacterium; species Microbacterium sp. LWH12-1.2. The sequence continues at coordinate 3,198,046 of NZ_JBEGIJ010000001.1, read as the reverse complement.
CGTAGCAGGATTCCGCGCCGGCAGCGCCGATCATCTCCTTCGCCCATCGGTCGAGATCGAGGAGGTTCGTGCCGGCGGTACTGCGACTCTTCAGCGTCTGCAGGATGTCGGCGACGAGGGCACCGGCGTCGCGCGCCCGGGTGAGCTCTGCCGCATTGAGGATCTCGATCATGATTGCCTTCTCGTCGCACCAATAACTATCCCGGTAATACTATCCCGGGATTACAATAGGCATCATGATGGTCAGGCTTCCCCTCACGCCCGCCGAGGTCGAGCGCGGCGAGCGCCTCGGCGCAGTACTGCGCCAGGCCCGCGGCGAGCGCTCCATGCTCACGGTCGCCCTCGATGCCGGCGTATCGCCCGAGACGCTGCGCAAGATCGAGTCGGGCCGCGTGGCCACGCCCGCGTTCTCGACCGTTGCAGCGATCGCCGGGGTGCTGGGCCTGTCGCTCGATGAGGTGTGGGCGGAGATCGGGACGGATGCCGCCGGCGCGGAGCGCCGCGACCGCATCGCCTCCTGACGCGGGGCTCCGAAAGACCTTCGGATCAGGCCCGCTTGCGGCTCGCGATCCTGTCGGTGAGCAGCTGCACCTCGGCCGGATCCGCGTCGCGGGCAAGGGCGACGTAGTGGTCCATGACGGCCGGCCGGTAGCGCACGGGCATCGTCTGTCCTGGGGCGAGTCGGGTGAGCCCGGTGATCGTGAAGGCTTCGTCTGCGATACCGCGGAACGAGAGGCCGTCGGCGGTCTCGACGTCGAGCATCAGGACCAGGCGTGGGTTGCTGTTGACCTCGCGCCAGTCGACGAGAACGCCGAGCGCAAGCGTCCCCGCGCGCAGTTCGGCATTGCGCGCGCGGGCATCGCTGCTCATGACGGGATTCGGGGTGACGCCCGGAAAGTCGGGCCCGACGCCGAGCGAGTCCCGACTCAGGTCGGGCCTGAGCTGCTCCATCACGCCCTTGTCGTTGTTCACCGAGTCGAACAACTTGTCCAACTTCCCGCCGAACATTTTGCCGATCGTCTTGCCGATCATCCTGAGCCCTCCTTCAGCACTCGGGCCGGATCTCCGCCTAGCGCCCTTCGTTCCCGCGATTGTATGTCACGGCATTTCGGGCCCGTCTTCGTCGAACTCGCGGAGCTGCGCCGTCATGTCGCCGCCGGCATCGCCGGTGTTGACGGTGCCCTTCGGCTCGAACAGGATCGCGTGCACCTCTTCGGCCGCCTTCGGGCAGTGCTCGACGCCCTTCGGAACGACGAAGATGTCGTTCGGACCAAGCACGACGTCGCGATCACGGAGCTGGATCGTCAGCTCGCCGCGGATCACCATGAACAGTTCGTCGGTGTCGGGGTGGGTGTGCCAGACGAACTCCCCCTGCAGTTTCACAACCTTGACGTCGTAGTCGTTGACGCTGGTGAGGCGGTGCGGCTGCCAGTGCTCGGAGATCGTGGACAGGGCGGTCTCTACATTGCGGACGTCATCGCTCATGTCTCGAGCCTAAGAGAGCGTGCGCGGTCAGCGGCTCTCGATCGCCAGGCGGCCCGCGAGAAGAACGTAGGTCGCGGCGAAGGTGCGACGAAGCCACGTCATCACCTTGGGGCGGCTGATGACCTGGGCGCGCATCGTCGCGGCGAACACTCCGTAGATGGCGAACACGATGAAGGTGAGCGCCATGAATACCAGGCTGAGCCCCACCATCTGCCAGGTTCCGTTCGCGGCACCGGCCGGCACGAACTGGGGCAGGAACGCGAAGAAGAAGATCGTCAGCTTCGGGTTCAGCAGGTTGATGAGCACAGCGGTGCGGATGACTCGCCAGAACGAGACCGGAGCAGCATCCTCGTCGACCTGGATGGCCGACGTGTCGCGCAGCGTCTGCCAGGCGAGGAACAGCAGGTACGCGACGCCGAGCCACTTGATGGTCTCGAACGCGACGGCGGATGCGTTCAGGATCGCGGCGAGTCCCGTGATGGCGGCGACCATGTGCGGGATCACTCCGAGCGTGCAACCGAATGCAGCAACGATGCCCGCCTTCGTGCCGCGCGAGAGACCTGCGGCGATCGAATAGACGGCGCCCGTGCCGGGAGTGGCGACGACCACGAGAGTGGTGATCAGGAATGCAATGCTCATGAACCCGCCTTCAGAGTCGTTGCTTCCGCACAGTACCGGGGCGCACCGACAGGCGTCCAGTAGACACCGAAACGAAGACGCGGGGCCCGGCGTGATGCCGAGACCCCGCGTCGAGTTCTGCCGGTTGGCTCACGCCATCCGGCTCAGACCCACTGCACGAGCTGGATCAGCACGCCGTTCGGGTCGAGCACCTGGAAGTAGCGCTCGCCCCACGGCTCCGTCTCGATCGGGGTCGCGACGGGCACGAGGTTCTGCAGGCGCTCCCACTCCGCGTCGATGTCGTCGACGACGAACACGACGAGCAGCCCGGCGCCCGCCGCGGCGGCATGCGTTTCGGGCTTGAAGGTCGCGAGCCCGGTGCGCAGATAGATGACGTTGAACCCGGCGTCGTCGCGCCGCAGCGAGACGAAACCGTCGGCCGCCATGGCGATCTCGAAGCCGAAGTGCTCGGTCAGGAAGGCGCCGGACGCCTCCGGGTCGGCGACGTTGAGGGAGATTGCGGATTCGGTGATGTTCATGGGAAGCATCCTCTCATAGATCTACGTACGCTGTACGTAGTTAGATACAATGAGAACATGACCGAAGATATTCCCGGCTTGATCGCCCTGCTCTGGCGGCATGAGCGCACGGCAGCGCCGAGACGAGGGCCGAAGCCCCGGTTAACGGTCGACGGCCTGGTTTCGGCCGCGATCGAACTCGCGGATGCCGAGGGGGCGGATGCCGTCTCGATGCGCGGCGTGGCGACGGCGCTGGGAAGTTCGGCGATGTCGCTCTACTCGTACGTCCCCGACAAGTCCACGCTGGTCGCGCTCATGGCGGATCAGGTCACTGCGGCGATGCGCCACGGAGACTACGACGACCCGGATTGGCGGGCGCGGCTCGATCGCCTCGCCCACGACAACCTCGACCTGCATCTCGCCCATCCCTGGCTCGGCGCGATCCGCGCCGAGACGCCGCCGCTCGGCCCCGGCGTCATCGGCAAGTACGAACGAGAGCTCGCCGCGATCACACCGCTGGGTCTTTCTGCAGTCGACACCGATGCGAGCCTCAGCCTCATCATCGGCTTCGCCCGTTCGTCGGCCGCCGACCTCGCGGCGGCTGTGGCGCCGGATCCCGAGTGGTGGCAGGTCGCCGGCCCCGCGCTCGCCGCGCATGTGACGCCGCAGCGCTTTCCGCTCGCCGACGCGATTGGCAGCGCGGCCGGCGCTGAGCACAACGCCGCCTACGATGCGCGGCACGCATGGCGGTTCGGCCTCGATCGCATCCTGGACGGCATCGCGAGCATGACCGGCGCCGCGAAGGCGTGAACGGCCGGCAAGAGCATCCTCGCCGGCCGTTCCGTGATTACTTGTTGGCGGCGATGGTCTCGGTGATCCAGCCCGCGTATGCGGTCACGTCGGTGTACAGGCCGGGGCCCTTTTCGCATGACGGGCTCTGCGCGCCGGGCCCGGAGGTGACGCCGATCAGCTCCCAGCGGCCGGCGCTGCCGCGCTGAATCTGGGGACCACCCGAGTCGCCGTTGCAGGCCATCGCGTCGGGGGTCTGGCTGAGCGTGCACAGGCGGGTGTCTCCCGCGTATCCGGGCCCGCAGTCGGCGATGTCGCCGCGGACGGTGTCGAGCTCACGGAGCTTCTTCGACATCTTCCACTTCGAAGGATCCTCGTTGGTCTTGGTGATGCCGAAGCCGAGGATGCGCGTGTCTGTCCCCGGTGCACCTGCGGCCTCTGCGATCGCGATCGGCTTGTTCTTGACCGGGCGGTCGAGCCTGACCAGCGCGATGTCGTTCTGGTTGGGCTGGCCCTGCGCGTAGTCCGGCGACATGAACACCTGAGCGATGTCGCGGACGGTTCCGCCGGAGGTGCGCTTCTCGCTTCCGATGCGGACAGTCCCCTCGGCGAACGATCCGATCTCCCCGTCGAGGCAGTGCGCGGCGGTCACCACCCATTCCGCGTCGATCAGCGCTGCGCCGCAATTGCCGCCCTTGAGGCCGGCGAGCGGAGCCTCGATGGGGATGCTGGCCATGAACGGGTACTTCTCGGTGGGCTGGGAGCCGTTGATGATGGACTTGACGCCGCCACGGTCGGCGCTCACACCGCCGGGCAGACCGCCGGCGGTGAGGGCGAGGCAACAGGCCGCGCCAGCGATGACGGCGACCGCCGAGCGGGTGACGATGCGGCGAACTGAGGTGATTCCAGACAAGAGTGAGTCCTTCTTTTGGTGCATTCTGCAACGGGCAGGTGAGGCGAGTTCGAATCGATGAGTCCGGCTTCATCGGCGGGTTTCTCGACCTGCACGTGGGGGCGCTCTGCTCATAGTTCGACGCTACGAAGTGTGGAGGGGCGGGCCCAGCCTGCTGGCTACCGGGTTAGGGGTGGGGCTGGCTATATGGAGGTGTCGGCTGAATGCCGCACCGCCGGTGTCGCCTCGGCACTTCGCATCCGCCATGATCGGACCATGCAAGAAGCGTTGGCGCACCAACTCGACCACCGCGCGGTGCGCGATGATCGCATCTCAGTCCGCAGCTTGACCGTCACAAACACATTTGTGAATTGCACAGCTCAACGAGCCGCGGAGGCGCCGTCGTCATGATTAGTCGGCCACCTATCACTGTCGTCGGTGCAGTGATAATCCGCGATGGAAGCGTTCTTGCGGCGCAACGCGCATCCGGCCGGCATCTCGCGGGCCTCTGGGAGTTCCCCGGCGGAAAGATCGAGAGCGGCGAATCCGCGAGTGACGCTTTACGTCGCGAGATTGTTGAAGAGCTCGGTTGCCAAATCGACGTCGGGGTCGAGATCGTGACGACGCCTCACGCGTATGAAACGGTCTCGATTGAGTTGACGACCTTCTACGTGACCATCCGCTCGGGACAACCACACGCTTCAGAGCACGCTGAACTCCGATGGGTGCCCTTCCGAGACCTCAGCCATTTGGCTTGGGCTCCGGCGGACGTGCCAACGGTCGAAGCAATCCTTCTACAACACGGCGACTAACTACGCGGCAAACAACGCATACTTCTGCGCCAGCCTGTCCTTGGACGGATGCTCAGCTTTGCGCTTCGGCAACATCAGAGACCGCCCATGCATGTCTTGCAGTCCGTGACGGAGCATCGGTCCGTCGACCTCCTCAAGAAGATCGCGGTCGATCCGTACTTCGTAGTCAGGAGTGATGCCTAACAGGTTCTGGTCGTAGGAAGCATGATGAATCTTGCACAAGGCGAGCCCGTTCGTCACCTCTGCGACCCCCTCCAGATTGGAGTCGGGGATGATGTGCGCAGCATCGAGGAGCTCTGCATGCTTGAGTTCGCAGATCGCGCACGCCGTTTCATACGCACGAAGTACGCGGGCACGGAACATCGGTTGGTGCAGCCGCGCTTTGACCAGTCTCTCGGCATACCGCCGTTCGGTCTCTTTGAGATTCAGCGGATCATCGAAGAACCGAAGTGACTCATCCAACGCAACGTGCACCTCGCGTCGAGAAGGATCGTCGTGCACGACGTAGGCCGGATAGAAGGCGACAAAGTAGCCTGCCCGCACCCCAAGAAAATAGACCAGGGGATCGGCATCGTTGTAGGCATTTCGCAGCTTCACGTTGTCGCCACCGTCACGCGACTGATACGAATAGCGAACGAGTCCTTCGGGGCTGATGCCGTCCGAGTATTCTGTCTTCTTCGAACTCGTCATGATGGTGAGAGTCGAATCAAAGTCGGCCGGATTTCGAATGCCGCGGCCGGTGTCGAGCAGCGGGATGCGCTCGCCGTTGAACGAGTAATTGATCAGCTCGGCGCGGCTGAACTCGTACGCGCCCGCATTCCGTCGCAGGTCAAGCCAGCGGAAAATGTCTTCACGGATAGCTTGTTGTTCCGAGCGCGCGCGGGTCATGAGCTCAAGGTATCGCCTGGGGCAGACGCAATGGCGTGGGCCTCAAGCACCCTGAACGGGGATGAGGTCATTCTTTGATTTCACCACGCCATCCGAGCCGCCATCAGGCCCCACGTCGTTACTTCGAGTTCGGAAGGGGGTCCTGATTGTTCGCTGGGCGTTGAGGACCTTCGTTCCGCTCCGAGTGTTCTCCCTGATCGTGACGTCACTCGTCGCTGCTAACGTCACTCACATGCCGTCTCCCACAACTCTCGCCGCCCTCCGCGCCTTCGTCGCCGAGCGGGACTGGGACCAGTTTCACTCGCCGGAGAACCTGGCGAAGAGCATCTCGATCGAGGCATCCGAACTACTTGAGTGCTTCCAGTGGTCCCCCGATTTCAACCAGCAGCGCGTCGAGGAAGAGCTGGCGGACGTCGTCACCTATTGCATCCACCTGGCGAACAAGATCGGTGTCGATCTCGACGAGATCGTCATGCGCAAGCTCGAGTCCACCGGAAAGAAGTACCCCGTCGATCTCGCGAGAGGGCGCATGACGAAGTACACAGAACTCGTCGAGGACCAGGAGTGACTGGCTTCAGCATCCATCGTCTACCGTTCCGGCGCGGCCACGTCGACGAATGGGCGAAGACGAATCCGCAGCACAGCGACTGGCCCGTCGTCTACGTCATCGATGGCGTTGCCCGGCCCAAGACGCCCCGACTCTACGTCGGTGAGACCACCAGCGCGCAGAAGCGCATGCGTCAGCACCTCGCCGGTTCGAAGAAGAACGAAGGACTTGAGTCCGTCCGGGTCGTCATCGACCAGAAGTTCAACAAGTCAGTGTGCCTCGACCTCGAGGCCCATCTCATCCGCTGGTTCCACGGCGACGGCCGGTACGAAATCCTCAACGGCAATGACGGGCTCAGCAACGCGCAGTACTACGACCGCGACCTCTACCGCGAATCGTTCCGCGACGTCTTCGAGGCGCTCCGCGCTGAGGGTCTCTTCTCGCGCAGCATCCCGCAGATCGAGAATTCTGATCTGTTCAAGCTCTCGCCCTTCAAAGCGCTGACAGACGACCAGGCAGTTGCGATCACCGATATCGTGGAGGGCCTACTCGAGGACCTGCAGCATCCGAATGCGAGATCGACGCTTGTCGTCCAGGGCAATCCGGGAACTGGCAAGACGATCATCGCGATCTTCCTCATGAAGCTGCTCGCCGACATCCGCGACTACCAGGATCACGAGGACGTCGAACCGGACTCGATGTTCTCGGAGTTCTTCGTGCCTGAGAACCGCGAGTTATTGAAGAACCTGCGGATGGCTCTGGTCATCCCGCAGCAATCGCTGCGCGAGTCGGTGCGGAAGGTATTCCGAAAGACCCCGAAGCTGGACCCGAAAATGGTGCTCACGCCGTTCCAGATCGGTGAGTCTTCTGAGACGTTCGACCTAGTGCTCGTCGATGAGACGCACCGGCTCGGACAGCGCGCGAACCAGGCGTCGGGTGTGCAGAACAAGAAGTTCCGCGACATCAACACCGCGCTTTACGGAGCGGATGATCAGCGCTACACCCAGCTCGACTGGATCAAGGCGCGTTCCAAGCATCAGCTGTTGCTCGTCGACGGTGAGCAGAGTGTGCGTCCGCATGACCTGTCGCCGACGCTGCTCGCCGCCGAACTACGGGCGGCGAAGGATGCTCATCGCCACTATCGCCTGACCACGCAGATGCGAGTACAGGCCGGCGCGGACTACGTGGAGTTCGTTCGCGCCTTGCTCCGGGGCGAGGACGCCGCTCGGCCTGATCTCGGCGAGTATGACCTGCGCTTCTTCGACGACCTGGGCGAGATGCGAGCGGCGATCCGTGAGAAGGATGCCGAGGTCGGGCTTTCACGGCTCGTCGCCGGGTATGCGTGGGATTGGGTATCTCGACGAGACCCCGCGGCGTTCGACATCGAGCTCGACGGTGAGCAGATGCGCTGGAACAGCACGGACAAGGACTGGATCAACTCTCCCGGGGCGCTGGAGGAGGTCGGTTCAATCCACACCGTGCAGGGGTACGACCTGAACTACGCGGGTGTGATCGTCGGCGCGGATTTGCGCGTGGATCCCTCGTCCGGCCTGATAGTTGCCGATTGGGAGAACTACCGCGACAAGAAGGGCAAGGAGAATACCGGGCACCTCAAGGGCGCATTCTCCGACGAAGACCTGCTCATTTTCATCCGGAACATCTACGGGGTGCTGCTGACGCGCGGGATGCTCGGAACCTACGTGTACGTGTGCGATCTGGGGTTGCGTGAACGGTTGCGTACGCTCCTAAGCTGAGCGCGTCGCAGCTGTTGGGTCCATTTCTGAAGACTCGCGCTTGTCAGGGGACACTCGAAGCGATAGACACAGCAGAGGCGCACTGCCGCGCTTGCGATTCGTCGCCTCGACCCGAGAGGTGCACCACATGTCCCAGCCGCCTGCCGCCTGGCATCCCGATCCGCAGAATCCGGGCCAGTTGCGGTGGTGGGACGGCACTCAGTGGACGAGCACAACGGCACCGGCACCAGCTGTCGCCGTGTCTTCGCCGCTCCAGCAGGCCGCGCCAGAAGTACCTACGAAGCCTCGAACCGGCTGGCGCACCGCCGGAATCATCGTCGGATCGCTCGTCGTCGGAGGGCTCCTCGCACGCTTGTCTCCGGTCGCGATCGGGCTCGCAGCCATCGCGGTTATCGGCGTCGCCTTGTTCGTACTGTTTTCACGACCAGTGCCAGCACTTGGGCTTCGATCTCGAGCATCAGGCCTTGCTGCGCTAGGAGTTGCGGCGTTGCTCGTCACGGGCGGTGGCATCGCCAGCGCCAACACCGGCAGTACCGACGGGCCAACCGCATCCGATCCTCAGACCTTCGTGAGCGTTCCGACATCGACCTCGAAGCCCACTCCGACGCCGACTCCCACGACATTCGGGGTGGCAACCGAGGAAGTGCCCCTGCCGTTCGAATTGACGACCGTCGATGACCCTCTGCTTGACCAGGGTACGAACGCTCTGGTCACTGCCGGAGTGAACGGCCTCAAAGTCATCACCTATCGAGTGACGATGGTCGACGGCACCGAAATCTCCCGCGAAGTCATCAAAGAGGTCGTGCAAACGGCGCCAGTGAACGAAGTGACCGCCATCGGCAGCAAGGCACCCGTCGCGGCGCCCGTGCCATTCGCGCAACAGGGCGGCGGAGACTGCGATTCAAACTACGCGGACGCGTGTGTTCCAATATCCAGCGACGTGGACTGCGCTGGTGGCAGCGGCAACGGCCCCGATTACGTTCAGGGCCCGGTTCGCATCGTCGGCAGCGACATCTATGATCTCGACCGGGATGGAGATGGCATCGCCTGCGACTGACCGGTACGGCCCTGTGGGAGGCAGTCAGCGAGAGTCGTCCGGACGGCGATCACGCGCCTCGAAAGCACGGCGTCCAAAGCGCCACGGAGACGGAGGCGCTGAAATGCTGCCATCGATTGGCGTGCATTTGTTCACGAAACGAGAACGTCAGAACGTAGATGTTGATTGCTCCGCCCAAAGCCAAGGCCGGCCCTCGCGAGTGGTCGCCGGGGCTCCGGCGCTAGCCGATCGTTATCGCGGCGAGCGCAGCGCCGCCCTCGACCAGTCCGCCGCTCGTGACGCCAACGAAGATCTGCTGGACCAGGCCCCGCCAACCGCGCTTTCGCTCGGACGTCGATGCCTCCGCCGCTGCCTGAAATGCAACACGGAGGCGCTCGACTGCGGCCGTGTAATCAAACGTTCGGCCCGCGACGTCGTCGTCAAGCGCATACCTGATCTCAGCGATCAGTCGCCGAAGGTACGACATCAATGCCGAATCCATCTCGGTGTCACCCGTGAGCAAGACGTCAGCTTGATCCATGAGGCTCCGTAGCGACGGAATCCGCGAATCATCGAAAGCAAGTACCTTGTCATCGAGGAACGAGCTGAGGCTTTCGAGTTGGTCAAGTGCGGCCTCAGCCAGCACATGGTCGGGATGACTCACTTGGGTACCCCAACCAAACTGCAGCATCAGCGGAACCCGCGCCCAGACCCTCAGGTGACGTTGATGCACCGCGACGCGGTAGTTCCGACTGGCCAAGAAGCGCAGTTGTCCAGACAGGATCTCGATCAGGGCGAATGCCCTACGGATCTCCTCGATCCCCTCGTCGGCGGGGGTGAGAACGGCAGACATTGTCACTCCGGGCTGCTCAGCAACCCTTTGCCTCCAGGATGAAAACAGCGTGTGCAGTTCCTCGGCGGCGTTGCTCATTCGCACATGCTATCGGCCTCCTGCCGTCCGTGACCGCGTCCAGGTGACGCACAATCGAGGTGAACCATGGGCCAAGGTCGACTGGTCGAAGCTGACGTACGTGTGCGCGCGCTTCAACTCATCGGTTCAGGGCATCAAGGGCGAGGACATCGCGCAAGATCGCTGACCACTCGCTCGACGGCGGACGCTACGGCGTCACCTGCACCGAGAGCATCTGGCGCAGGTACTCCATGCTCGCCGCATAGAGGGAACAACCGAGGCTGTCGCCACAACTCGGCCCCTTCATCCGAACACCGGGTCTGCTGCATTATGCATAGCCAGCGGCATCCAGTTCAGCGACGCCGCAGCGCCGCCCCCATAGCCGCAACCGCCTCTTCCAGAATCGGCCGCGGCGTAGCAAACACGACCCTCACATAGTCCTCATACCCGCGCCCGAGCAGCCGTCCTTCGGTGAGCACGACGCCCGCCTGCTCGCGGAAGAACTCCGCCGGCGGTCCATCGATCCCGAGCGCCTTCGTATCGATCCACCCGATATAGGTCGCCTCCGGCGCTCGATACACCGCACCCGGGAGATGCTCCGAGACCAGCGATCCGAGCAGCGACCGCGATCCATCTAGGTACGCAAGAACCCCGTCGAGCCACGGCTTGCCCAGCCGGTACGCGGCGGTCGACGCCACCACGCCCAGCGTCGCCGCCCCATGCTGCACCGAGAATCCAAACCCGCGGTAGAGCTCCTGGTCGGCGTCGTTCGAGGTGATCAGCTGCGCGGTCTTGAGCCCCGGGATGTTCCACGCCTTCGACGCACTCGTGCCGGTCACGGTGTGCGCAGCGGTCGCATCCGACACCGACGCGTACGGGATGAACGGCCGCCCGTCGAACCGCAGCGGCGCGTGGATCTCGTCGGCGAACACCCGGCCGCCGTGCCGCTCGACGATCTTGGCGATGGCTTCCAGCTCGGCCCGTGACGCAACGGTGCCGGTGGGGTTGTGCGGGTTGCACAGCACGAGGGTGCGCGCACCGGCGGCGAACGCCTCATCGATGCGCTGCAGGTCGTGCTGCCAGCGTCCGTCGACCTCGACACCGGGAACCTCGATCACCGGATGCCCGATCGCGGGCAGGTACGAGAGGAACGGCATGTACGCCGGCGTCGGCACGATCACCGGAGACCCGGCCGGCGCGTACTCCTCGACGGCCACGCGGAGCACTGCCATCACATCGGAGACGGGGTGCACACGCTCGGGATCGACCGTCCAGCCGTACTCGTCGCGCATCCAGTCGGACGTCGCGACACCGAGCTCCGCCGCCACCGAGGGCGAGAGGTAGCCGAGGTTCTCCTCGTCGATCGCGCGGTGCATGGCCGCGGCGATCTCGGGGGCGACGCCGAAGTCCATCTCCGCCACCCAGGCGCCGATGCGTCCGGGGTGCAGACTCCACTTGCGGCTCTCCGGGCGGTCGAGATGGAACCGGGTCCGGGAGTCGAATGGATGCTGGGCTGTGCGCGTGCCGTCGTCGATCACGGTGGGCGGCTCTCAGCTCACTCGCCGACATCGACAGGCGGCGCTCACACGAGACGAGCCGGCCTCCGCGCGCTGGCCGAGACAGGACGAGCGACGCGGCTGATCGCCGGCGGTCGTGGTCTGGATCTCGGGCACGGGGCACTCCTTCGTCGCGGAACACCCAATCTAGGGATGCCCCCGCGCTGCCGCACGTCTCATTTCCGTCCGTGACGTCAGGCGGGCTTGGAGTCGATACCTATGTCGCGCTGGATGTGGCTGCGGGCGTGGGCGATCGCGGGCGCGAGGTCGGTGTAGAGGTGGTTGTGGTGACGGAGGGACGCGATCACGCCGATGCGGGTGGCGAGCTGCAGATGTTCGGGCGGGATCCCTTTGATGAGGACTGTGATCCCGCGGCGCTCGAGGGTGTGGACGAGTTCGGTGAGGACCTGGGCGCCCGTGGCATCGAGGACCTGCAGGCCGGAGAGGCGCAGGATCACCACGGACACGTTCTGGATGGTCCCGATGCCGGTGACGATGCGCTCGGCCGCGCCGAAGAACAGGGCCCCGTCGAGGCGGAACACAGCGATGCGTTCATCCCCAGGCTCCGCGGGCGGGGGAAGTTCTTCCCGGTGGACGCCAGCGGAGTTCGCGAGGCGGCGCAAGGTGAAGAACGCAGCGGCGAGGATGCCGATCCCAACGGCGTAGATGAGGTCGACGCTTACGGTGATCACCGCGGTGATCACGAATACAGCCGCGTCGGAGCGAGTGGAGCGGAGGATCGTGCGGACGGTGGTGAGGGAGATCATCCGGATTGCGGTCACCATCAGCACCCCCGACAGGGCAGCAAGGGGAATGATCGAGACAACGGTGCTGGCGACGTAGACGACGATCAACAGGATCAGGGAGTGGACGATGGCCGCGAGGCGGGTGCGGGCGCCGGAGCGGATGTTCACCGCCGTGCGAGCGATCGCGCCCGTTGCAGGCATCCCCCCGAACAGCCCGGATCCGAGGGAGGCGAGGCCCTGGCCGACGAGTTCCCGGTCGGCGTCATACGGGCCGGTGTCGGAGATCGAGGCGGCGACTCGTGCGGACAGAAGCGACTCGATCGCCGCGAGAGCCGCGATCGTGAATGCCGGCCCCACCAGCGCCAGCACCGTCGCTGGATCCCCGATCGGGAGGATCGGGGCGGGCAGCGATGTGGGGAGTTCCCCGATCGTCGGCACCGGAACCCGGAACATCACAACCAGCACGGTGACCACGATGATCGCGATGATCGAACCGGGGAGAGCCCTGTGCAGTTTCGGGGCCAGCACCATGATCGCCGCGACCCCAGCTGCGACGGCCAGCGACCACCACATCGGGCCCAGATCGACCGTCCCGGCTGCTTCGATGGCTGCGATAGCGGCGTTACTGCTGTGGCCGGCGACCACCCCGAGAGCGGCAGGGATCTGCTGCAGGAAGATGATGACCGCGATCCCCAGCGTGAAGCCCTCGATGACAGGCCACGGGATGAAAGTCACCGCGTTCCCCAGGCGCAGCATCCCCGCGAGGAGCACGATAGCCCCAGCCATCACGCACACCAGGGGGAGAACGGTGATCCCGTGAGTCGCGATCACCGGGCCGAGAACGACGACCATCGCCCCAGTGGGGCCGGAGACCTGCACGTTGGACCCACCGAAGACGGCCGCAATGACCCCGGCGATGATTGCGGTCACCAGACCGGAGGCGGCACCAGCACCCGAGGACACCCCGAATGCCAAAGCGAGCGGCAGCGCCACGACGCCGACCGTCACGCCGGCGAGCAGATCTCGCCGCCACGACCGCGGGACCTCCCGGTAGTCCGCCCACCGGGGCAGCAGCCCGGCCAGTCCTCGAGTCATCGGTGCGACCCTGGGATCTGTTACGCCGTGCCGGGGCGCGAAATGTCGGGAAGGGACGCGGCGGATACCAGCTGCTGCTGCGTCGAATACAGCACCTCGGTCAGCAAAGCGCGGGCGGCGCCGAGAAGATCCACGACCTGTGGATGCGCCACCCGGTAGAACACCAGGCTTCCTCGACGTTCGGCTGAAACAAGGTGATGCTTACGGAGCACCGACAGGTGCTGCGACAGATGCGACGCCTCCAGCCCCGTATCAGCCAGCAGGTCGGCCACCGAGGTCTCCGGTTGTGAAGACAGCACCTCCAGCACCCGCACCCGCACCGGATGCGAGAGCCCCTTGAACAGGTTCGCCTTCACTTCGTACAACGGACGCTGCGCACCCCACGTCTCCGCCACAAGAACACCTCCAGTTTGATGAATCCATCATATGATGGAAATACACATTTCTTGTTCGCACCGCTGCATGATTGGACTTGCGATGAAGAACGCCTTCGCTCTCACCCTCACCCTAGGGTTGCTGCTGTTCGGGATCTGGCTCCTCGGCACCGCGTTCTCCGCCGCAACCGGGCAGGCACTTGTCTTCATCGGCGGCCTGCTCTGCATTGCCCTGGCCTGGATGATCCCCCTGCTCATCCTTCCCTCCCGTGAACGACGCTAACCCCACCACACTGCACCGCGAGCTTCCGCACGTGCGCCGCGCCACCCTGACCTGCACATATCAGTCACCGACTGGGAAACCCATCCAGCTCCGCCGCGGGGACCATGTCCACGTCGGCTCCGCCGATCACCCACGCCAAGGATTCGAGTTCGTCCTCACCGCCGACGGGCACGGATGGGTACCCGCACGCCACCTCACGAACGACCGCCCCACGGCCGTCATCCGCTTCGCCTACGACACCAGCGAACTCGATGCCACCGAGGGTGACCGCGTCACCGTCGTCGTCGACGACCCGCACACCGGGCAATCCTGGTGCCGCACCCGTGACGGACGCGAAGGATGGCTCCCCCGCCACATCCTCGGCTGACCTCACCCGCCTCGCGGTGTGATGAGTTCATCATGCCGCGGTATCGTGGAGAGCATGGTCGACGCCCTTCCTCTCTGCCCTTCCTGCTCCGGTGAGCACACCTACGAAATGAGCACGCTCTACGTCTGCCCGCTGTGCGGATTCGAATGGGCCGCGTCCACGCCGTCAGACAACGAGACTGCCCCGCAAGGCCTCGTCGTGAAAGACGCGGTCGGCAACGTGCTCGCCGACGGAGACACAGTCGTGGTCACGTCCTCGATCAAAGTGAAAGGCTCTCCGCAGGGCATCAAGGCCGGAACGAAAATCCGCAACATCCGCCTCATCGACCCCGTGAACGGGCACGATATCGACTGCAAGGTTGATGGATTCGGAGCCATGCTGCTGAAATCGAGCCTCGTGAAGAAGGCCTGACCAGGCCGAGGCCGCGAGGCTCGATCCCCCGCACCGCACCGGTCCCGCCCGAGGAGGACGCCTCTAAGCTGGCCGCATGCAAATCGAGGATGCCTTCACAGCTGTGGCCATCGGGTTCGAGGCGCTGGGCGCAGGCGCCATCGTGGTCGGGCTCGCGATCGCGGTCGTGCTTGGCGTGCGCTCGCTTCGGCGCGGCGAGAGTGGCCGGAAGGCGTTCGCGGTGGTGCGCAATGCCCTGGGCTCAGCGATTCTGCTCGGACTGGAGATCCTCGTCGCCGCCGACCTCATCCGCACGATCACGTCGAAGCCATCCATCGAGAGTGCGCTGGTCCTCGGCCTGATCGTCCTGATCCGGACCGTCCTGTCGATCTCCATCCAGATCGAGATCGAGGGCGTCGTACCGTGGCGACGTGCCCTGCTGCGCAGTGGTGGGAGCATGCTCGCGGACGCCATCGATCGCGACCGGCAGGCTACCGACCAACA
This sequence comes from Microbacterium sp. LWH12-1.2, assembly GCF_040675825.1. Classification (NCBI taxonomy): domain Bacteria; kingdom Bacillati; phylum Actinomycetota; class Actinomycetes; order Micrococcales; family Microbacteriaceae; genus Microbacterium; species Microbacterium sp. LWH12-1.2. Next base: position 3,182,482 of record NZ_JBEGIJ010000001.1, on the reverse strand, counting down.
CGCTGAAGACTCTCCGAAATAGGGCCGACCGCATTGTCTGACGAGAAAGCCGCGTCTGCCCTCGAGTAGGCGGGGAGTCAGGGTCACCGCAGCGCTGATGGGAAGATGGTGACATGACCCCGTCGAGGATGCCTGCCGTTCTGCGCGGCTTCTCGGCGGCGTCGCTGGCGACGTTCGCCGCACTGGCTGGTCACGTGACGGGTGGCGGGCAGATGCCCGGCCCGTTGGGCATCGTGGTGCCCTGGATCTTCTCGTTCATGGTGTGCGTGCTGCTCGCGGGACGGAAGCTCTCCGTCATCCGTTTGAGCATCTCTGTCGCGATCAGCCAGCTCCTGTTCCACGTCCTGTTCGTTCTCGGCATGATCGAGCCCTCCGGAATCGCAGTCGGTCACGTGCACGGCGCTCCCATCGTCCTGCCCGGCGGTGCCGGCATGACGGAGGCCGTTGTCGCGGATGGCACGATGTGGTTCGGGCACCTGCTGGCTGCAATCGCCACTGTTGCCATCGCGCATCGTGGGGAGCGGATGCTGCTCGCTCTTCGTGAGCTCGCCATCCAGGCCGTTCTCTGGGTGCGCCGTCGCGTGGATGCTGTGCTGGGCTCGCCCGAGCTCCTCGACGTGCGCGATCTCGGCCTGGCGCTGGACCGCACGCGCCCTCTCGAGTCGCGGATACTGGCGACTCTTCGGGGTCGCGCCCCGCCTGCGGCTCACGCGATCTGATCCGCACCGGTTCTCGTCTGACACCGGTGTGTTCCCGCCCGGGCGCTCTGCGTGCCCTGGGCTTCTGAACAACCGTTGGCGTCGCCCGTCGGCGCCCGACGAGAGGCTTTCTCATGTCCTTATTGCGCCGAATCGGTGCCGGGTTGGCGGTGGTCCTGATCGCCGTGCTGGCGACGGCGGTACCGGCATCCGCCCACGACCAATTGGCCTCCAGCACGCCGGCAGAAGGCGAAGCATTGGAGACCGCTCCCGACGAGGTCGTGATGACGTTCACGGGCGATCTCATCGTCCTCGATGCGTCGATGACGGGGGCGGTGGTCATGGTCGTCGATGCATCAGGACGCGACTGGGTCTCGGGAGAGATCGTCGTCGATGGACGCACGGTGACCGCGCAGCTCGAAGCCGGCATGCCGGTCGCGGGCTATCAGGTGCGGTGGCAGGTCGTCTCCGAAGACGGGCATCCCATCTCGGGGGCGATCCCGTTCACGATCGGCGACGCTGCTCCGATGGTCACCGCCGGGAACAGCGACAGCGCGACGAACAGTGACGTCGCCGCAACAGATCAGATCGCAGACGAATCGAGCAGCGTCGTTCGGATGCTGCTCGTCGGGGCAGGCGGCGCAGCGATCGCTGCCGCCGGCTTCGCCCTCTATCGATTCCTCCGTCGCCGGAAGGCGACAGCCGCACCGCCGGAACCCGGCGATGACGCGGCAGAACATATCTGAAAGGCACTACACGATGAACACTTCCCAGACCCTCCCTCGCGCCGCGGCGCTGCTGGCCGTCTCGTTGCTCGCTCTGACCGGTTGCGCCACAACGGCTGCGCCGGCATCCGAGGATTCGAAACCTGCCGGTGATGTCGTGACGATCGAGGACGCGTGGGTGAAGTCCGCCCCTGACGGCATGTCCGCCGCCTTCGGGGTGCTCGAGAACACCGGTGACGAGGATGTGACGGTCGTCTCCGTCGAATCCGACTCCTCGTCGATGATCGAGCTGCACGAGACGGTGGAGAACGAGGCCGGAGAGATGGTGATGCGACAGATCGAGGGGGGATTCGTCATTCCCGCCGGGGGTGAGCTGGCCCTTGAGCCGGGTGCGAACCACATCATGCTGATGGACCTCGCGCGGCCGCTCGTCGCGGGCAGCGAGGCCACCTTCACCCTGACGTTCTCTGATGACTCGACCTACGAATTCACCGCTCCGGTGAAGGACTACTCGGGTGCCAACGAGAACTACGAGGAGAGCGACGACCACGAAGGCATGGATCACTGATGCCTGCGCCCGCTGAGGGCGCGCCCACCGGTCTCGGTCGGTCGACCCGGCGGCAGTTCCTCCTCGGAGGAGCTGTCGCCGGGATCGGCGCGGCCGCGGCGATCGGTGTGGACTTCGCGCTCAACCGTCCAGACACGAACGAGAGCACAGCACCCTCGACACCCATGAACGGTGATGAGAAGGTGCCCTTCTTCGGAACCCACCAGGCTGGTGTCGACACCGCCGCCCAGGCTCACGGGATCTTCGTCGGGCTGGATCTGCACGAGGGCGTCGACGCGGCGTCTCTCGTCCGTCTGATGCGGATCCTCACCGATGATGCGGCGCGGCTCACCCAGGGGACACCGGCGTTGGCCGACTCCGAACCCGAGCTCGCGCTGTCGCCCGCGCGTCTGACGGTCACCTTCGGGTTCGGCCCCGGGTTCGTCGCCCGGGCTGCCGTTCCGGGGCCGGGCTGGCTCGCCCCTCTTCCTGCGTTCGGGGTCGACCGGTTGCAGCCGGAGTTCTCCGATGGTGACCTGCTGCTGCAGGTGAACGGCGACGACCCGCTCACGGTGGCGCACGCGATGCGCATGCTCCTGAAAGATGCGCGCGGATTCGCGACGATCCGTTGGACGCAGCACGGATTCCGGCGTGCATACGGCACCGAGCGACCCGGGACGACGATGCGCAACCTCTTCGGGCAGGTCGACGGCACGACCAACCCGCAACCGGGGACGAAGGACTTCGACCAGGTCGTCTGGGCAGAGGATGGCTGGCTCGCCGGCGGCACCGGAGTAGTGATCCGACGCATCCGGATGGACCTGGACAAGTGGGACCGCCTCGACCGGAGCGGACGCGACGCGTCGGTGGGAAGGAGCATCGCGAATGGGGCGCCGCTGACGGGGACGGATGAGTTCGACGAACCGGACTTCGAAGCGAAGACCGCCATCGGGTTCCCGGTGATCCCGCAGTTCGCCCATATCCGCCGAGCGCGCGGTGACGACGGAGAGCGCATCTTCCGCCGCGGCTACAACTACGACGAACGTCCCCTCGGAGCAGAGGTCTCCGAATCAGGGCTCATCTTCGTCTCCTACCAGGCCGACATCGAAAGCCAGTTCATCCCGATGCAGCGACGACTCGATGAGCTCGACCTGCTCAACGAGTGGACCGTGCCCATCGGCTCCGCCGTCTTCGCGATCCCGCCCGGATGCGCCGAAGACGGCTTCATCGGAGACTCCCTTCTCTCCTGAGAGGGCCACGCTCGCTTACGGCAGGTCAGGGTCTTTGCGCTCCGCGTCGGCCGGCAAGTGGTTCGGGAAGTCTGTCTCTCCGATACCGCCGGGCCCATAGAACGCTTCGACGAACCGACGCGCCTGTGTGACGAGTTCCGGCGCAGCGATCTGACCAGAAGACGGAGCCACGGTGAACCCATATGTGCCGCCGGCCGGGCCGTTGAGCCATGAAAAGTCGTAACTCATGGTGCCGTCAGGTTGGATTCGTTCGCTGACTCGAAATCGCTCTCCGTGCACAACAACCTCGAACGGATCCATCCCGCGATTCTAGGGTTGGCCGCCGCGAGCCCTGCCGGGCTTGACGAGGGCGTCCCTCCTCCGGTCAAACACTCGACATAGAGATTTCATCCGCAAACCGATTGTCTTACCCCAAGCGAGTTGACAAACTGGGGGCTTGCGCCGATTCCGTCGGGATTCTCCCGGCCGGGTGGCAGGCGCCGATACCTGAAATGGGGATCCATGGGCCTCTTCGATCGCATGAAGGACAAAGCCACCGGCGGGCAGGACTGGGCCGCACAGGCTGCAGCGGCGCAGGAACTCGCCAATCAACATCTGCGCGATGCCGGCTACACCGACGGTTCTCCCGTCACCATGGCGAACGCCGGAAGCGTCGGCGCCGACATGTATGCCGACCGCGAGGTGCTCACCGCCTACGGCAATGAACTGAACCGGATCATCGCCATCGGTCACAGCGGCACCTCGGTCATCCGCTCAGCCGTCGACACCGGTGAACGCATTTCCGGCAACCCGTGGTTCCAGCTCGAGGTGGAAGTGACGCTCGCCGGCGGTGCGCCGTACGTCGTATCGAAGCGCGAGATGGTGGCACCGATGTTCATCGCCAACTACGCGGTGGGAAGCACGCACGACGTCAAGGTCGATCCGGCCGACGCCCAGAACATCGCCTTCACGAGCTGAGCATGGGCATCTTCGGCGACATCGGTCGTTTGATGAAGGCCGGTGCGAAGCAGACCATGAACACCGACTATGCGGCGAACCTCAAGCACTCGGCCGACCTCGCCGAGCAGTACACGGCCTACGACCCGAACGCCCCGCACGGCACGCACGGAGCCGCCACGGCCAACCCCTTCGCGAACATGGCCGCGTTCGAGACCATGCTGCGAGGCTCCGGCACCGTGGTGAGCCTTGCGCCCACCGGCGCAGTTGTCGAGACCACGCCGATCTATGCCGTGGAGCTCGATCTCAAGCTCGAGGGCCAGGACGCCTACCGCACGAGCTACCAGACGCTGATCGCCGACGGCGCTCTGTCGAACTGGCAGCCGGGGTCGGTTCTGCCGTTTCGCGTTTCGCCCACGGACCCGCACTCGCTCATGCTCGGCTGATCCTCTCCATCGCAAAGAGCAGGTCACCCTCGCCGAGAACGGACGAGGGTGACCACGCTCGACTGCATCGGGCGTCGCCGAGTCAAGGGATCACGATGACCTTGCCAGGGATCCGCCCCTGCGCCGCCTCGGCGTGGAGCGCCCTCAGCTCGGTAAGCGGAATCCGACGCGTGACCTCCACGCGCAGATCGCCGCTGTCAACGAGCGACACCAGCTCGGCGAGCTTCTCGACGTCACTGCGCACGTAGACGACGACAGAGCGCACGTTGCGCTCGGCATCGTCGGGAGCGGGCATCCAGGCGGTGGTGCTCACGACGACTCCCCCGGATCGGACGAGGCTCACCAAGGCGGTGAACTCGGCCGGCTCGATGGGCGCGAGGTTGAGCAGAAGATCCACGGGTTCGGCGACCGTGTCGAGCACGTCGACCTCGGTGTGGTCGATGATCTCGTCGGCACCGGCTGCACGGACGGCATCCGCACTCCGGGGACTCGCTGTGGCGATGACGTACGCGCCGGCGCGCTTGGCGAGAGCGATCGCGTACTTGCCCACGACACCACCGGCGCCGACGATGAGTACGCGCTGACCGGCCTCGAGTCCGCCGTCGTCGAACAGCGCCTGCCGGGCGGTCAGTGCGACGGACGGGAACGCGGCGGCATCCGCGAGCGGGACGCGGGTGGGCGCCGGCACGAGTGCATTCGCCGGTGCGAGCACATGCTCGGCCGCTCCGCCGTCTTCGCCCATCGGCAGGAAGCCGATCACCGCGTCACCCAGCGCGAAGCCCTCGACGCCCTCGCCGATCGCGTCGACGGTGCCGGAGACGTCGTACCCCGGCACGTGCGGCAGCGTCAGCGGAATCGGCAGGAACCCTGCGCGCATGCCGTTGTCGGCGGCACTGAACGCGGATGCTGCGACGCGCACTCGCACCTGCCCTGACGCCGGGACCGGCTGCTCGATCTCCTCGTACTGGAGCACCTCGGGGCCGCCCACTTCGTGGAACCGTACTGCCTTCATGTCTTTTCCTCTCATCGGGTGCTTCGAATTCGAAGCATTAACCCGAAGGTAGCACTGCTTCGAATTTGAAGCAACACGTATACTGGACTCATGACGACACCCGCCCCGCAGCTCACCCCGCAGGAGCTCGCCGCCTACTTCGCGTTCACCGAGGTGAGCAGCCTGCTGCGGCACGCGGTCGAGACGCAGCTGCGCGAGGTCGGAAAGCTCAGCTACGTGCAGTTCCAGCTGCTCGCGCGACTCGGCGACGCTGCGGACGGCAGCCAGCGGATGACCGACCTGGCGGACGGCGTCGTCTACAGCCGCAGCGGCCTGACGTATCAGGCGCAGCTGCTCGAGGGGCGCGGGCTGATCACGCGCGCACCCTCGCCTGACGACGAACGCAGCACCATCGTGACGATCACCGACGAGGGCCGCGCGGTTCTTGCAGCTGTGTTCCCCGGGCACATCGAGGTCGTCAGCAGCATGCTTTTCGCGTCGCTGGAGGAGGGCGATGTCGACACGCTCGCGCGGGTGATGACACAGGTGAGCGGGCATCTGCGCGCCAACCCGCCGCGATCTGCGGCGCCGAGGCGCACGAAGAAGGACTGAGTCCGCCGGCGCCGAGGCGCTCGCTTCTGTTGGCTACCGCGTTGCTTACCAACACTTATCCCCTTAAGTGTTGGTAACATGGGTTTGTGCCCACACCTACGGCCGACATTCGCATTCCGGTCGATCAGATCTCGTATGAGACGTTCGACTGGAAGCCTGGCGCGCCCGCGATGCACTCGCGCGCGGAGGTGGACCGCCAGACGGGCTCGTATGAGGCGGCGATCACGGCGCCCATTGCGGACTGGACTCCCCGCATCAACGCTGAGGATTCCGCCGATATCGAAGATGCCACCCGTCAAGTGGTGGAGTTCGACACGCACGCACAACGCGTTCTCGGCACCGACAATCCGGCCCTCGGCCCGATGACGGCGATCCTGCTGCGCACCGAGTCGGCATCCAGCTCCCAGATCGAGCAGCTCACGACATCCGCGAAGCAGCTCGCCCTCGCCGAGATCGACGAGGGCGACAAGGCCAACGCCCTCACGGTCATCGGCAACGTCCGAGCGATGGAGGCGGCACTCCAGCTGGCTGACGACATCAGCGAGGAGTCGATCCTCGCCATGCATAAGGCGCTGATGCTCCACCAGCGCAACTTCGCCAAGGATGATGCCGGCCGATTCCGCGCCGAGCAGGTGTGGATCGGCCCCGGTGAGGCCGGCCCTCGGATGGCCGATTTCGTCGCACCGCATCACGACCGCATCCCCGGTGCGATTGCCGACCTCGTGCGCTTCGTCAAGCGTCACGACGTTCCGGTACTCGTCCAGGTCGCCGCCGCGCACGCCCAGTTCGAAACCATCCACCCGTTCACGGATGGAAACGGCCGCACTGGCAGGGCGCTCGCGCAATCGATCCTGCGCAACAAGGGTCTCGTCGACTCCACCGCGGTACCCATCTCAGCGGGGCTCCTGGTCAACACCGAGCGTTACTTCGCGGCGCTCACCGCCTACCGCGCCGGCGACGCCGGTCCGATCATCCGGGAGTTCGCTTCAGCGAGTCGAGTCGCCGCGTCCACGGGCACGAAACTCGTCGACGACCTCGTGGTCCAGCTTGAGGATGCCCGCGCGAAGATGCAGAGCATTCGAGCGGATGCAGCAGCGTGGAGAGTCCTTCCTGCTCTCGTCGGCCAGCCTGCGGTGAACACGAAGTACCTGATGAGCGAGCTCGGCTTCGGGGAGATGGCAGCGTTGCGCGCGCTGGACACTCTCACCGCGCGCGGCGTCCTCACCGAGACCACGGGGAGGGCTCGCAGCCGAGTCTGGGAGCATCGCGGCATCTTCGAGGTGCTCGATTCGTACGCTGCCGAAATCCGTCGGCTTTCGGCGCGCTGACACCGGGCGGCTCAGCCCACCGGCATCCGCCCCATGGCCACGCTGTCGGATGCTGTCCGCCCGTCGGGCAGCGTCAGGGAGTCAGGCGTCGTCGGCGTCACGCGTCGCGCCCCGCCCGACCAGCATCCGCACCACCGTTCCCACGACCCCGATCACGAGCGCGACCACCGTCGGCAACCAGATCTCCTGCAGCACCAACGGGAACACCTCCATCGACGCCTTCGCCATCTCGACGACATCGCCCTTCAGCACACGCATCCCGAGTCCGTACTGGATCGCCGTGAACAGCGCCGGCACGACCCACAGCGCCAGCAGCGCCACGGCCCACACGATGATCCGCCAGAGCGGACGCACGCCGCCCCACACGAGCGCCGCACCGACGATCACGGCCGGCAGCCAGTAGACCAGGGTCGACAGGAACTCCGGTGGACTGACCTCACCAGTGAACGCGACGACCCACCGGGCGACCCAGCTCGCGAACGGCACCGCGGCGAGCGCGACGCCGAGCGAGACCACGCCCACCGAACGCCTCGACGTCATCACGAACCCCAGCTGCGCCATGAGCATGGCGGCGATGCTGCCGGCGAGCATCCCGGCGAAGTAGAGCCACGCCCGCGCATCCCCACCGTCGGCGATCCCCAGACCCTCGGCGAGAACCCCGAAGGACTGCACGACGGCGATCAGATGCACCAGCAAGACTCCCAGCGCGCCCGGCCACGCCGCGAGACCTCGACCCCGCGCCAGGAAGTGCACCGCGAGCCCGGAGAACACCCCGCCGAGCAGCACGAGCGAGAACAGCAGGGTCGCGTAGTACTGACTGAGCGGCAGCAGGGCGAACGGCATGTCTTCGGGCCGCGTCGTCGTCGCCCAGAGGTTCTGCAACGGCAGCTGTCCGCCGCCGACCAGCCATGGCAGCAGGCCCAGGATGCCGCCGGCGATACCGATCACGAACGACAGGATGCCCGGTCGGCGCTTCGTGGCCACGACAGCGGATTCGTCAGTCATGGGGACACCGTGTCACAGGATGCCGGATGCCGCCGGATGGCGCGGCGAAAAGCGGTCTCAGGCGTTTACGCCGCCGAACCTCTCCGCCGACGCGACCTGCTGCGCCACGCGTCGTAGGGCCAGCAGCAGGGGCTCGACGAGCACCGAACCGAGCACCACGTACCGCACTGCGGCCTCGGCCGACTCGGTCGGCACCCCGGCGACCTCCGCGTCGGCGATCTGGCGGATGCTCTTCAGGTGCACCGGCATCACGTCGACCGGCACCTCGAACCCGGCACCCTCGAGCGCCTGCAGCGCGCGAGCGACGGCATACAGCACAGCGTCGTCGCACATCCCCGGCTTCCACCCCAGCCCGGCCACCAGCCGCTGCGTCTCGGTGAGATCCAGGCTCTCGTCGACGGGCGGAGTGATGGCGGCGTGGGCCGTGCCCAGCAGATCGTGCGCGTTCGCCGGCGGGTTGTCGAGAGCATCCAGCACACGCCGGGTCTCGGCGATGCTCACTCCGGAATCGAGCAGCGCGCGGATGACGCGCAGCCGCTGCGCGTGCACCTCGCCGTACGCGGCTTGTGTGGGCGCGCTCCGCTCGCCTTCAGGCAGCAACCCCTCGCGCAGGTAGTACTTGATCGTCGGCACCGTCACACCGGTCTGCGCCGACAGTTCGGAAATTCTCATCGCCACCTCTTGACATCGATAGTAGCGCTATCCATTATGGATAGTGGAACTATCCATTTGAGAGAAGGATCCCATGTCCCGAGTCATCACCGGACGCATGACCCATCGCTACGACGGCGAGCTGGTCGTGTTCCACATCGGAATGCAGATCAACCGCTGGTGGCGTCCGGATCTGTGGATGCCCGCATTCCTTGCCATGCCCCGGATGCTGCGCGAGCTCGCCACCGACAAGGAGTCAGGCTTCCTCGGCTACGAACTGCTGCTCGGTGGCGGCGGGCCGTACGTCGTGCAGTACTGGTCATCGATCGACAAGCTCTACGCCTACGCTTCGAGCCCCTCGCAGGAGCACCGCCCGGCATGGACCCGCTTCAACAAGGCGGCCCGCAAGGCCCCTGGCGCCGTCGGCATCTGGCACGAGACGTTTCTCGTCGAGCGCGCTGAGAGCATCTACGTCTCGACGAAGCCGATGGGTCTGCCCAAGGCGACCGAGCTCGTCGAAGTCGGTCGCAAGCAGGATCGTGCGCGGGCCCGCTTCGACAGTGGACGCACGGCGGTTACACCTCGGGAACCCGTCGCGCGCCAGGCATCCGTCTCTCCGTAGGACCTGTACGCCCCGCTCGGACTTGCGCGCTTGCCTCGGCCATTTTCCGGGAATCTGGCCGAGGGAAGCGCACTTGGCCGAGCCAAGCGCACGCCCGACCAGGCCGCGATCCGGCACAGGCGGCGGATGCTACGGCGCGGCGATCCCGCGCAGCAGCACGTCGACGGTGGCATCGACGCGCTCCGCCGTGAACGGCCGACCGAGGAGCGCAGCGTACGACGCCATCGCGACGAACTGGTCGGCGATGACCTCGGCATCCGCATCCGCCCGCACGTCGCCCGCCACCTTCGCGCGCTCGATGCGCTCGACGATCCAGGCGATGATCGGGCCGGCGAGCCGCTGGTTCAGCACCTCGCCCAGCTGCGGATCGGTCGCCGTAATCGCGATCAGCGCCCGCGCGAGCGCCGTATTCTCGGCGCTGCCCACGTGGGTCGTCATCTGCTTCACCCAGGCACGCAGGTCGCCGGCCAGGTCATCCGTCGTCGGCAGCGAGACGTCGGCTCCCGGCAGCTCGCCCTCGAGCAGCGCCTCACCGAGGATCGCCGCCTTCGACGGCCACCACCGGTAGATGGTCTGCTTCGAGACATCCGCCTCCGCAGCGAGCCCCTCGATCGTCACCGCGTCGTACCCTTCGGCACTGAGCGCGCGCCGCATCGCCGCCAGCACCGACTGGCGTGCTTTCTCACTGCGAGGACGAGGCACCCTCTGAGCGTATCGAGGCGTACACTCGAACATAAGTAGACGCACCGTTGCGAAATGCCAGAAGGAGAGATCATGGCCCTCACTGCACAGTCCACTATCGGCGAATGGCTCGACGACGAGGTCGGCGGACCGATCGTCCGCGCCCTCTTCGCGCAGACCGGCGCCGACCCCGAACTCCTCACGCCGGTCCTCGGACTGCCGCTGCAGCAGCTCGTGGTCCTGAGCCAGGGCGCCATGCCGCAGTCGGTCGTCGACGACCTCGTGCGCGCGGCGAACGGCGGCGAGATTCCCACCGAATCCGGCACGACCGGATGGGCCGAGCAGATCACGCCAGGGCGCTTCACCGGCAAGACGGTCATCGTCACCGGTGCCGCCTCCGGAATCGGCAGGGCCACGGCATCGCGCATCGCCCGCGAAGGCGGACGTGTGATCGCCGCAGACATCTCGGCCGAGAAGCTCGATGCCCTGAAGGCAGAGCTCCCCCAGATCACCGTTGTCGCCGGAGACCTCACCAAGCAGGACGCGATCGATGCGGTCGTCGCCACCGCCGGGGGGCAGATCGATGCCCTCGCGAACGTCGCCGGCATCAACGACGACTTCTCACCCGCCGGCGAGACGCCGGATGCCGTGTGGGACCGTGTCATCGCGATCAACCTCACGGCGCCGTTCAAGCTCATGCGGGCTGTGCTCCCGATCATGGAAGCAGCGGGTCGCGGGGCGATCCTCAACGTCTCCAGCGAGGCGGGCCTGCGCGGTAATGCCTCCGGCAACGCCTACACGGCCAGCAAGCACGGCATCGTCGGCGTCACGAAGTCCGCCGCATTCATGTACGGCCCCCGAGGCATCCGCGTGAACTCCGTCGCCCCCGGCGGCGTCGCCACCGGCATCCCGATGCCGCCGAACATGTCGGAGTACGGCTCCGGCCGCCTCGCCCCATTCCAGCAGGCGATCCCGAGCGTCGCGACGGCCGAGCACCTCGCCGCATCGATCACGTTCCTGCTGTCGGATGACGCCGATTCTGATAGTTGGCGATATCGCGCCGACACGAGTGGAAGTCCTGGCTCTGGTAGTAACCCGGGTAGTTGTAGTGCTGGTACTGGGTGCCCGCCCAGCCGGTGCCCCCGGCGGACTGCCCCGACATGTGGTTGATCACCGCGTCGACGATCACCTTCACGCCAGCGTCATTACAGGTGTCGATCATGCTCTGGAACTCGGCCTCGGAACCGAGCCGTGAGTCGAGCTTGTACGAAACCGGCTGGTAGTGGGTCCACCACTGCGCACCGAGCACGTGCTCCTGCGGAGGCGACGTCTGCACGAATCCGTACCCGGCGGGACCGAGTGTGTCGGTGCACTCGCTGGCGATGGCGTTCCAGGTGTACGAGAACATCACGGCGGTGGTGTCGTTCGGCCCGGGGGCGGCCGCGGCAGCAGGGGCGGGTGGTGCGGTGATAGCGAAGGCGGGAACGGCGAGCATGACAGCAGCCGCGATGGCGAGCGCCGTTCTCCCCCGTGTCCTCTTCGGTGATCGAGTGTGCAGAGCGTTCGGGAACATCGACAGTCCTTCCGATGGGATCACCCACGCGGCGTCATCGCCACGCGATCGAACGCACGTCAGCGTGCGCTGTGACGACCGTAGCGACGTTGATGGACGGAGTGCAAGCGTTTACAGAAGTACGTCGGATGGGATTGCCGATCGTTCGAGATGGCTTGTTTTTTGGGGTCTTCTGCGAGATCGGGATAAGGAAGCGCTTACATAACGGAGTGTTCCGCGCGTCGGATCGCGTGCCGCAAACCCCGCCGATCGGCGCCAGCATCCGCTCCCGTCGCCTCCGCTGGGAGATGGGTTTCGCTGGTTCCGGCGCCTTCTCACCAGCGAAACCCATCCCTCGAAGCGGGGCCTGGCGCGGCCGGTAGACTGGTCATGCCCCGCTCGGCCCCTTCCTTTGGAGTGCGCGTGACCACCGCCCCCGCAGCATCTGCCCACAAGCACGTCCCCGACTCCGTTTCGAACGCTGTCGCGACGCCCGAGAAGGAGCAGCCGTACGGCGCCCTCGGACTCAAGGACGACGAGTACGCCCGCATCAAGGAGATCCTCGGTCGCCGCCCCACGTCGGGCGAGCTGGCGATGTACTCGGTGATGTGGAGCGAGCACTGCTCCTACAAGTCGTCGAAGAACTACCTGCGCCGCTTCGGCCAGAAGGTCTCCGACGAGATGAAGGAACGCCTGATGGTGGGCATGGGCCAGAACGCGGGCGTCATCGACGTCGGCGAGGGCTGGGCCGTCACGTTCAAGGCCGAGTCGCACAACCACCCCTCCTTCATCGAGCCGTTCCAGGGCGCGGCCACGGGTGTCGGCGGCATCGTCCGCGACATCATCTCGATGGGCGCACGCCCGGTCGCCGTGATGGATGCTCTCCGCTTCGGCGCGATCGACCACCCCGACACCGCCCGCGTCGTGCACGGCGTCACCAGCGGCATCAGCTTCTACGGCAACTGCCTCGGCCTGCCGAACATCGGCGGCGAGACCGTCTTCGACTCGGTCTACCAGGCCAACCCGCTCGTCAACGCGCTCGCGGTCGGCGTGCTCCGCCACGAAGACCTCAAGCTCGCGAACGCCACGGGCGTCGGCAACAAGGTCGTGCTCTTCGGCGCCCGCACCGGCGGCGACGGCATCGGCGGCGCCAGCATCCTGGCATCCGACTCCTTCGACGACGGCGGCCCGACCAAGCGCCCCGCCGTGCAGGTCGGCGACCCCTTCGCCGAGAAGGTGCTCATCGAGTGCTGTCTCGAGCTCTACAAGGCCGAGCTCGTCGAGGCCATCCAGGACCTCGGTGCCGCGGGTATCTCCTGCGCGACCAGCGAGCTCGCCGCCAACGGCAACAGCGGCATGAAGGTCTCGCTCGACAACGTGCTGCTGCGCGACCCCTCGCTCACGGCCGAGGAGATCCTCATGTCGGAGTCGCAGGAGCGCATGATGGCGATCGTGGCGCCCGAGAAGCTCGACGCGTTCTTCGAGGTCGTGAACAAGTGGGAGGTCGAGACCTCCGTGCTCGGCGAGGTCACCGGAGACGGCCGCCTCATCATCGACTGGCAGGGCGAGCGCATCGTCGACGTCGACCCCTCGACCGTCGCGGTCGACGGCCCGGTCTACGACCGTCCGGTCGCCTACCCGACGTGGATCGACGCGCTCCAGGCGGATGCTGCCGAGAACCTGCCCCGCTCGAACGACCCGGCCGAGCTGCGGACGCAGTTCCTGAACCTCGTGGGCTCCCCGAACCTCGCCGACACGTCGTGGATCACCAACCAGTACGACTACTTCGTGCTCGGCAACACGGCCCTCGCCTTCCCCGATGACGCCGGCATGATCCGCGTCGACGAGGAGTCCGGCCTCGGCTTCGCGATCTCCACCGACGCCAACGGCCGCTACTGCCAGCTCGACCCGTACGCGGGTGCACAGCTGGCCCTCGCCGAGGCGTACCGCAACGTCGCCGTCACCGGCGCCACCCCGACGGCGATCACCGACTGCCTGAACTTCGGCTCGCCGGAGAACCCCGAGGTCATGTGGCAGTTCGGGCAGACGGTCGACGGCCTCGCCGACGGATGCTTCGAACTGGGCACCCCGGTCACCGGCGGCAACGTCTCGTTCTACAACCAGACCGGCGACGTGCCGATCCACCCGACCCCGCTGGTCGGCGTGCTCGGCATCATCGACGACGTCTCGCGCCGCATCCCCTCCGGATGGCAGGACGAGGGCCAGAACATCTACCTCCTCGGCACCACCGCCACCGAACTCTCGGGTTCGGCATGGGCCGACGTCGTGCACAACCACCTCGGCGGACTCCCGCCGAAGGTCGACCTCCCCGGAGAGAAGCGCCTCGCCGGCCTGCTCGCCGCCGCCCGCGACGAGTGGCTGATCTCGTCGGCCCACGATGTCTCCGAGGGCGGCCTTGCGCAGACCCTCGCCGAGGGCGTCATGCGCTTCGGCGTCGGCGCACGCGTCTGGCTGAACGAGATCATCGAGCGCGACGGAGTGGATGCCGCATCCGCTCTGTTCTCCGAGTCGACCGGCCGCGTGATCGTGACCGTGCCCCGCGAAGACGACGTGAAGTTCCAGGGCCTCTGCGCCGGTCGCAACTACCCGGTGCTGCGCATCGGTGTGACGGACAACCACCCGGATGGCGCCTCGCTCGAGGTGCAGGACGTCTTCACAGTGCCGGTCGCCGAGCTGCGCGAGCGTTCGCGCGCGACGCTGCCGTCGTACTTCGGGCCGACGGTGTCGGAGCCGGTCAAGGCATGAGCGATCTCAGCACGCAGGACCGGGGCGAGGACTACGGCGATCTCGGCGAGCGCCGCAACCGCCGCATCCGCATCGTCGCGTGGACGACGATCATCGCGCTGATCCTCGGCGGCGGCGGCGCGACCGTGCTGACGCTGCTGTTCGGCTGAGCCACCGCCACCCGAGACCGCTCAGAGCACCTCGGCTCCCTCGAACATCGAGAAGTCGAGTTCGCGCGGGGGCTTCTCACCGAAGGTGCGCTGCCACAGCATCGCGATGCGGTCTTCTCCCTCACGGAAGTTCGCAGGAAGGATGCCGCCGCCACGGAGCAGGGCGGCCGCGGACTCGCGGTCGCCGACCTCCAGTTCCGCCTCGACGAGAGCAAGGCGCACGCGAGCGGTGACCGATCCGGTCAGCACTTCGTCGCGGAGTGCCGTGATCGCCAAGCCCCGAACCTGTTCGAAGTCCTCCGCGCGCCGCAGGACGTCGAGCGTTTCCAGGATCAGCGCCGCCCGTTCCGGTGAACCGGCAGAGGTGAGGGCGATCGCATCGCGGAGGCGCCGCGCAGCATCCGCCGCGTCCCCCTGCTGCAGAGCGACGAAACCGAGCGCACGCGTCGCGGCCGCTGACGGCGCTGCGACGTTCGATGCCCGCAGATGCACCCGAGCCGCCTCGGCATCACCGGTGACGTGCGCGAGGACGCCGAGGTGGTACTGCGCGAAGGCATCGGTATCGGCCCCAGGGATGCTCCGGAGTTGGCGCTCCCACCGGTCACCGCGGACGTGGGATCCCACGAACGCGGTCGGCGGAATCACCCCGTGCACGACCAGGTCGTTCCACGGCGCAGAGTCGTCGCCCTCGACCACGGGGAACGGCGTGGGCGTCTCGTCGATCCACTCGTCGGCGCGACGCAGCGTCCGCTCGACAGCGCCCCAGCCCGACCCGCGATTCAGGATGCTCAGCGGGGCACGCCGCGCGAAGTCGGAGAGCTCGCCGTGGAGGGCGTCGATGTCGTGCGTGGAAAGCCGAGACTGCACGTCTCGGTCGGCCGCCTGGATCGCGTCCGGGGTGGCGTGCTCGGGCCCGGCGCCGTCGACCCGGACCTTCCCGAACACCTCGGTCCAGCTCCACTCCGCGCGTGCGGGCATCTCGAGGTACTCGAACTGTGTGGGCGCGAGCCCCGCCTGGATCTCGGCGTAGCGCCCGCCCTCCGGCGAGAGCCACTCCTGCCAGCGACGCGCGCCCTGGCCGTTGCCCCAGCAGAACAGCTTCCTGCCCACGAGTCGTGCGGTCGACGCGTGCAGAAGCCCGGTGCCGTCTTCGCCGATGGCGGTGATCCAGGGAACGTCGATCCCGGTGCCGTCGAAGAAGTAGTCGGCGGCGCCCGGATGCTGTCCCGGCAGGGTGATGTCGATGTCGCCACGGTACGGTGCATCGATCCCGACCAGCCGGCCGCTGTAGTCCGAGGCGTACGTCGTGCGAGATGCCGCGATCACACGAGTGCCGTCCGTCTCGGGGACCGCGATGTTCGTCCACCAGTACATCGATGCCGAGGCGGTGTCCGGATTCACCACTCGCACGTGCACGGCCAGCAGATCGGAGTCGTGCGCGAGGTGCACGTCGATCGCGAAGACCAGTCCGCGAGCCCGCTCGAACTCCCACATGCGCAGGCCCGGCGCGCCGCCAGGCCCGTCCACGACGGCGGCATGGAGCGGGTCGCAGGTGGTGGGCGAGTGCCCGCGCATGCCGATGTTGAACTCGACCCCTCCGGCGAACCACGCGTCGCGGAGGGCCAGGTTCGCCGGCTGGAAGGCCTTGTTGGCAGAGAGCAGCTCGGCGCCGCTGGCCACATCGACGAGCGACCAGATGCGCCCGCCGAGGCTCGGCA
Source organism: Microbacterium sp. LWH12-1.2 (assembly GCF_040675825.1). Lineage (NCBI taxonomy): Bacteria > Bacillati > Actinomycetota > Actinomycetes > Micrococcales > Microbacteriaceae > Microbacterium > Microbacterium sp. LWH12-1.2. Next base: position 3,165,805 of record NZ_JBEGIJ010000001.1, on the reverse strand, counting down.
CGATCGTCGCCCGGAGGTGCTCGTTCTCGAGAACGACGACGTCGATGTCGCGCGTGCGCCGTTCCCGGTCGTACTCCGACTGCGGGTGGTAGGGGAACGACCACGGCGGCGGCGCTGCAGCCACGCGCGCGGCGATGTCGTCGGGCACGCTCGTGGCGTCGGCGCGCAAGCGAGTGACGGCCTCCGCTTCGAGCGGCGGGAACGGCCCCGGTCGGCCGATCTCGCCCGCAGACAGGGTGAGTACGGACTGTCGGATCGTGGTGGTCATCTCGCAGCTTCCGGGGTCGTTTCTTCGTTGAAATCCTCGACGGCGTCAGCCGGGATCGGGGAGTCTGCGGACGCGCATTCTGCGAAACAATACCCCGATGCCGCCGCGCCGCAGAAGGGGCGGCGAACCTCTCGTCGGGGGTCGCGAGTAGCATCCCTGCCATGACCATCAGACTTGAGAACATCGGCATCGCCGTCCGCGACCTCGAAGAGACGATCTCGTTCTTCTCCGACCTCGGTCTCACCGTGCTCGGGCGTGACGAGGTCAGCGGAGAATGGGCCGACACCGCCGTCGGTCTCGACGGCAACCACGCCAAGATCGCGGTGCTCCAGACGCCCGACGGCCAGGGCCAGATCGAGCTCTTCGAGTACATCCACCCCGAGGCGATCGAGACCGATCCGACGATGCCGAACGAGATCGGGATGCACCGCATCGCCTTCTCCGTCGACGATATCGACGCTTCTCTGGCCATCGCCGCGCGGCACGGGTATCACCCGCTCCGCGGGGTCGCGAACTACCAGGACGTCTACACGCTCACCTATCTTCGCGGTCCCAGCGGCATCCTCGTGATGTTCGCGCAGGATCTCACGAAGAGCTGACGAGCGCGCGGATCGCGTCGTCCGGCATCCGTTCACCTGGCCGCCATCCACCGGCCATCACGGTGTCACTGCGGCGGCGCGCGCCACCGATTGACTCATCGATATGAGAAGAGTCTCCCGCGCCATCGCCGCCGCGACCGTCGCCGCGACCGCAGTCACCTTGCTCCTCGCCGCTCCGGCGCAGGCATCGAATCAGACCACTCCGACCTCGAAGATGCACGCGTTCGAGCCGACGCTCGTCGCGTGGGCCGAGCTCTCGGCCGACTTCCTCGCCGAAGGCCCCGCATCCGGTGCGCAGGCATCGCCGGGCAACGGCCGGCGGGGGCCCTGGGACGGCCAGGTGATCCCCGGCTTCTCGGCGGTGATCGACAACGGCGACGGCACCTTCTGGGCGCAGCCCGACAACGGCTTCGGCGCGAAAGGCAACTCGGCCGACTTCCTGCTGCGCAGCTACCTCGTGCGTCCGGACTGGCAGACCGCCGAGGGCGGGTCCGGCGAGATCGCCGTCGAGCGCTTCATCTCGTACAACGACCGCAACGGGGTGCTCGACTTCCCGATCGTGAACGACGGCACCGCGGAGCGCCTGCTCACCGGTGCGGACTTCGACATCGAATCGGTCGTCCGGGCGAAGGACGGCAGCTTCTGGGTCGGCGAGGAGTTCGGTCCGTTCCTGCTGCACTTCGACGCCGAGGGCACGCTCCTCGAGACGCCCTTCTCGATCGACGGTGCGAAGTCGCCGCAGAACCCGTACCTGCAGCTCGGCGAGACCCCGCGGGTGCGCGCGAGCCGCGGGTTCGAAGCACTCGCCAGCTCGGTCAACGGGCGCTACCTCTACCCGATCGTCGAAGGCTCATACGCCGACGACACCGACCTCCGCCGCCGCGAGATCCTCGAGTTCGACACGAAGAAGGGCGCCTACACCGGGCGCACCTGGAGCTACCAGACCGACCAGGAGCCGAACGTCATCGGCGACGCCTTCACGGTCAAGAACAACGTGCTGCTCGTCGTCGAGCGCGACGACTTCGAGGGCGACCAGGCGGTGACCAAGCGCATCTACGAGATCAACCTGAAGAAGACGGATGCCGACGGCTACCTCGAGAAGACCCTGGTGCTCGACGCCCTCCGCATCGCCAACCCCGACGGTCTCAGCGCCGGCAACGGCTACGGCAGCGGCGAGGTGTTCTCGATGCCCGTGCAGTCCCTCGAGACGATCGTGCAGCTGCGCGACGGCCGCCTGCTGATCGCCAACGACAACAACTTCCCCGGTAACGACGCCCGCGTGCCCGGCACCCCCGACGACACCGAGTTCGCCGTCATCGACCTCGAGCGCACGAAGGTCGAGCCCGAGCTCGTCACCGTCATCGGCCACCGGGGCGCGAGCGGCTACCGCCCCGAGCACACCCTCGCCGCCTACGAGCAGGCGATCGTGCAGTGCGCCGACTACATCGAGCCCGACGTGGTCTCGACCAAGGACGGCGTTCTCGTCGCCCGCCACGAGAACGAGATCAGCGGCACCACCGATGTCTCGGCCCGGCCCGAGTTCGCCGACCGCAAGACGACGAAGATCATCGACGGGGCGAGCATCACGGGCTGGTTCACCGAAGACTTCACCTTCGCCGAGCTGCGCACACTGCGGGCGAAGGAGCGCCTGCCGCAGGTGCGCCCGGGAAACACTGCCTTCGACGGTCTGTATCTCATTCCGACGCTCGACGAGGTCATCGACCTCGCGCGCCACTCGGTCAGCTGCGACGGCCGCCAGATCGGCGTCTACCCCGAGACGAAGCATCCGTCCTACTTCGACTCGATCGGCCTCTCGCTCGAGGAGCCGCTCGTCGACGCCCTCGAGAGCAACGGGGTCAACGACGCGGATGCGCCCGTGATCGTGCAGAGCTTCGAGGTGTCGAATCTGCAGGACCTCGACGAGCGGACCGACGTACGACTGGCCCAGCTGGTGAGCTCGTCGGGACGCCCGTACGACTTCACGGTCGCGGGTGACTCGCGCACATACGCCGACCTGGTGACGCCGACCGGCCTCGCCGAGATCGCGGGCTATGCCGACGGGGTGGGCGTCGAGAAGTCGGTGCTGATCCCGCGCACGCCGGCGGGCACTCTCGCCGCGCCGTCACCCGTAATCGCGGATGCGCACGCGGCCGGCCTCTCGGTGCACGGCTGGACGTTCCGTCTTGAGAACCAGTACCTGCCCGCCGAGTTCCGCTCCTCGAGCGACCCGTTCGCGGCGGGTGACCTCGCCGGCGAGATCCAGGTCTTCCTCGATGCGGGAATGGACGGCATCTTCAGCGACCAGCCCGACATCGCGGCGACCGTCGGCTAGCCCGAAGCATCCGCTTCACTGATGCCCCGGCCCTGGCGCCGGGGCATCAGTGTGTTCACAACCGGCGCCCGCAGGCGTATCGTCTGGCGGAGAACGGAGGACGCCCATGACCATCCAGCCCTTCGACGTGAGCCTCGACGACAACATCGAGGGTTACCTGATCGGGTCGCCGGTGAGCATCATCCGCGAGTTCGCCTCGGCTCCCGGAACAGGGCCGCGCCTGCACCGGCATCCGTACGTCGAGACGTTCGTCATCCACCGCGGCCGGGCCCTATTCACCGTCGGCGACGAGCAGGTCATCGGCGCGGGCGGTCAGATCCTCGTCGTGCCGGCGCTCGTCTCGCACCGCTTCGAGGTGCTCGACGGCGGCACGTACGAGGCGACGCACGTGCACGCGAACGATCGCTTCGTGACGGAGTGGCTCGAGTAGCGGTGCTGGGCGGGATCAGCTCGCCGGGTCGTACCCGAACTCTCTTAGCTCCTGCGCGCATCGGCAAGCTGCCGCGATCTTCCCTGCCCACTCGATCGCGTCCTCTCGGGTCGGCAACTCGAGCACGGTGAACCCGCCGGTGAGCTCGGAGCCCGGATGGATCTCGGTGCTCACCGAGCCGCTGGCGGAGACCAGCACCGGACCGACCTCCTCGTTGATACCGCCGCCGAACACGTAGACGCCGGCAGCCTTCGCCTCCTCAATCACGGCGTGCGACTCGGCGACGACGATCGGGAACTCCTCGGCGGTGAGCACCATGGCTTCGCTCGGAAACGAGATGAGGTACTTGGTCATGGCTCGATGGTACGACTGCGCCTCGAGTGAGGGAATGCCGTGCTGAGTCGCCCGACCCAGCCCTGTGCGGATGCGAGGATGAGGCATGCGTGCTGTTGAGGGGCCCAACCGGACCGCACTGCGCGTTGTCCGCTTCGTGTTGGTCGCGGCCGGCTCTCTTCTGTTGTTCCGCTGGCAGTGGCTCGCCTGTGCGAGCGCGTACAACGAGGCGTACGAAGAGGGCCAACGGATGCCCGGGTCGATGGACGGGTTCGGGTTCGTGTTCGGGGTCGTTCCCGTGATCGCGCTGTCCGTCGTGGTCGTCGCCGCCTTCACCTGGACGCTTTTCGGCCGGGTCGAGTCCTTCCGGTCAGGCGTGTGGGCGATCCTGATCGGGGTCCTGCGCGCCGCGGCATTGGCGCTTCTCGTCACGGCTCTGACGTGTGGGGCGGCGTTCCTCTTCGTCGAGGCGGAACTCGGGGGACAGATATTCGACCCTGTCAGTTATCGAGAGGCGTACGTGCCGTGATCCACTCGTCTCGACGCGGCGCGGAGGTGCGAGGGACTGCCCAGCCACCCGGCCGAACCGCCCTGCATGTCGTCCTCTTCACCGCGACCGCCTTCAGTTCCGTGCTGTTGTTCATGAAGGGCTGGGACGAGTGCGCGACGAAGTACCGACGGGAATTCGATGAGTACGAGCCCGTGGCGGGGTTCGGTTTCACGTTCGGGATCATCCCCCTGATCGTGATGCTCATCTTCGTCGCCGCCGCCCTCACCTGGACGCTGCTCGCCCTGCTCGACGTCCGCCGCGCAGCGGGGCTCGCACTTCTCGCCGCCGCCCTGATGTGCGGCGCGGCGCTCCTCATCGTTCATGCACAATACGGCGGCTCGATCTTCGACCCCGCGACGTACGTGATCCGCCCACTGGCATCGATCGGTCTGTGAGGCGCCCGGTCTGTCAGCGACTCAGGCTCGATTCCAGGGCGGCGTCGGGAACTCGCTCGGCGGCTCCGGCCACCCGATGGTCAGAACGCAGAGCACCACGACGCCGATGATGCTGATCGCCGTGAGGACCACCGACGTCACGCGCACCCCACGTGACGGCCGCTGCTGGCCACCACGCATCACCGCGAATGAGCCGCCCAGCAGCCCGAGCCAGACGATCAGGGAGAAGATCGCGAAACCGACGCCGATCCCGCTCTCCGATTCGTCCCAGTAGACGCGCTCGATGAAGCCGCCGTCCCAGCCGACGCCGGCGAGCCCGAGCCAGCCTGCGCCGAAGACGCCGCTCACCGTCGCGACGAGCCACAGCAGGATCCCCGTCACCTGCCTCATCGAGGCTCATGCCACTCGGTCATTCGGTCACTGTAGCGGCTGACCGGCCGCGTCCTCGCTGCATCACCAGTGTCAGACGGTCCACCTAGGGTGAGGGGATGCCTCAGGATGCGCGAGCGCGACTGGACGAACTGCGAGCGGATGCCGCAGCCAGGGTCACCGCTGTCGCAGACGCGCTCGACGCGCTCACGCACGACCGGAGCAGCCTGAACGATGATGACGAACATGACCCGGAAGGTGTCCCGCTGTCGGCGGAGTGGTCACGGCTGCAGGGCCTCGCCGAGGCGGCACGTTCCGAGCTGACACAGGTCCACGCGGCGCTCGCGCGCCTCGACGACGGCACCTACGGCATCTGCACCCGATGCGGTCAGCCGATTCCCGCGGCACGCCTCGAGGTACGGCCGTTCGCCGAACTGTGCGTGCCGTGCGCCGAGAAGCAGCGCTGAGACAGGCGCGTCGGGCGCCTCAGCGCTGCGGCGTGCGCAGTTCTCCGCCGACGGGCCAGCGCCCGTTCAACCGGTGGAACTCGATGTGCGCGAGCAACGGCGACACGTCGTAGGCCGCAAGGTTGACGCTGAACTTCGTCCCTGTCGAGGACTTCACGAACAGCATCCGCTGTCCTCCTCGGTCGACCATCCGATAGTCGGCGATGTCGCTGTAGCGGATCACCTTGGCGACGCCGAAGATGGTCGCGAAGGCGATCTCGTCGCGTCCGGGCGCGATGTACCAGTTGTTGTACATCAGCAGGAACAGCAGCCCGCCGGCGACCATCACGACCGAGGCGATGCGGAACGGAACCGGGTCGCGCATGTTGCCGCTGCCGAACGCCAGCAGCGACATGAACAACCCCAGACCGAGCAGCACCCAGGCGGTGATCAGGACGAACTTCGGCATCCGGATGCGGTCCGGCTGGCTCTTCGCACGATTCGGCTTCTTGAACGCCCGGCGCACGAGGACCACCACCAGGATCAGCGCCGCCGCGAAGAGCAGGAACTTCAGCACGACGGCGGTGATCATCTACTGACGGTACCAAGGGTTCGCCCGTCGCTCGCGCCCCTCCCCGGTCGTTGAGCGAGGGAGCGCAGCGACCGAGACGAAACGCGTCGATCCCACGGTCGACGTCAGATGACGCGTTTCGTCTCGCTGCGCTCGCTCAACGAGCAGGAGGTATCAGCGCCGCGTCTTTCGTCCCGTGCGCGCCGGCGTTGTCACGTCGAACAGCTCCGGATGACGCGCCCGCACCGCCTCGAGGTCGTCGAAGACGAAACGGAGATGCTCGCGCAGCGCGCCGATGGCGGCATCCGCATCGCCTGCGGCGAGCGCGTCGAGCACCCGCTCATGGTCGTCGACGTAGTCCTGAACGGCGCGGGTGGCACTCATACCCACGTAGCGGGCACGGTCGAGATGACCCTTCGCCGCACTGACCGCCGCCCAGGCGTTGGCGTGTCCGGCGAGCCCCAGCAGCGCGCGATGGAACTCTTCATCCAGCGGGTAGAACGCGTCCCGATCGGACGCGGAGCGCTGACGGGCGATGATGTCGCGCAGCATCCGCTCGTCGTCCTCCGACGGCGCAGAGCATGCCGCGAGGGAAGCGAGCTCGATGGCCTCGCGGATGAACTGCGCTTCTCGCACCCGGTCGGGATCGATGCGGGTGACGTAGGTGCCGCTCTGCGGCCGCACCTCGACGAGGCCCTCCTGCGCGATGAGCAGCAGCGCCTCGCGGACCGGCTGCCGGCTGAGGCCGAGAGCCGCAGCGAGCTCGTTCTCGGACAGCAGCGCCCCGGGGGCGAACACGCCATGAACGATGTCGTCGCGGATCCGGCCGTAGGCGAGCGCACGCGCGGTGGGGCGGATCACGGGCTCGGGCATACGGTCACGATAGCTTGACGCAACTGGTATGGCAGTGACACGATGGTGATTGCCATACCAGTTTCGCGGCGCATGCGTCGCAACGAGCGCAGGAGCAAAGATGCCCATCGACAAGGCCGAAGTCATCGTCACGAGCCCTGATCGCAACTTCGTCACCCTCAAGATCACGACCGCCGACGGAGTGACCGGCCTCGGCGATGCGACTCTGAACGGCCGCGAACTCGCCGTCGTCGCCTATCTCACCGAGCACGTCGTCCCGCTGCTGATCGGCGCCGACGAGGACCGCATCGAAGACACCTGGCAGTTCCTCTACCGCAGCTGCTACTGGCGCCGCGGACCCGTGACGATGGCCGCCATCGCCGCCGTGGACATGGCTCTGTGGGACATCAAGGGCAAGAAGGCCGGCATGCCCGTCTACCAGCTGCTCGGCGGAGCATCCCGCACCGGACTCCTCGCCTACGGCCACGCGTCCGGCAAGGAGATCCCCGAGCTCTTCGACTCGGTGCGCTCGCACCTCGAGCAGGGCTACCGTGCGATCCGCATCCAGACCGGCGTGCCGGGGCTGAAGGCCATCTACGGCATCGCCTCGCAGTCGGCGGATGCCGGGGGCGGCGAGTCCCGCTACGACCACGAGCCCGCCCGGCGCGGTGCGAAGCCGGTCGAGGAGGACTGGGACACCCGCTCGTACCTGCACCACCTTCCCGGCGTCTTCGAAGCCGTGCGCAACGAGTTCGGACCCGATATCCCCCTGCTGCACGACGGTCACCACCGGATGACGCCGATCCAGGCCGCGAAGCTCGGCAAGTCGCTCGAGCCCTACGACCTGTTCTGGCTCGAGGACTGCACTCCGGCCGAGAACCAGGAGGCGCTGCGGCTCGTCCGCCAGCACACCACCACTCCGCTCGCGATCGGCGAGATCTTCAACACGGTCTGGGACTTCAAGGACATCATCCGCGACCAGCTCATCGACTACGTGCGCGGCGCCGTCACCCACATGGGCGGAATCACGGCTCTCAAGAAGACTCTCGACTATGCCGCGATGTACCAGATCAAGTCGGGCATGCACGGCCCGACCGACATCTCGCCCGTCGGCATGGCCGCGGCGATGCACCTGGGCCTCGCGATCCACAACTTCGGCATCCAGGAGTACATGCAGCACGGCAGCCGCACGAACGAGGTGTTCCAGCAGTCGTTCACCTGGCAGAACGGCCTGCTGCACCCGGGCGACAACCCGGGTCTCGGCGTCGAACTCGAACTCGACGAGGCAGGCAAGTACCCGTACGAGCAGGCCTACCTGCCGTACAACCGCCTCGCCGACGGCACCGTTCACGATTGGTGAGAGTGGCGGACCGTCTGGGCGGGGGTTCTGCGTAGGCTGACGCCATGAGCGAGACGATGAGGTCCGACCGCATCCGCCAGGTGATCGTCGCCGTCACGGTGCTGGCGGCCGTGGTGCTCGCGTTCGTGGGATCGGGTGTGCTCGGAGGCACCCCGATCAAGGATGCCGCTGGCGGCGCGTTCGCCTCGGATGCGACCGTGCTCGCGCCCACCGGGGCAGCGTTCGGAATCTGGTCGGTCATCTACCTCGGTCTGTTCGGTTACGCCGTCTGGCAGGCGTTCCCGGCGCAGGCGGCCAAGCCCATCCATCGCGCAGTCGGCTACGGGATCGCCGCATCGTCGCTGCTCAACGCGGTATGGATCGCCTGCGTGCAGGCGTCGCGCATCGCCGAGTCGACGGTGATCATCGTCGTGCTGCTCGTGGTGCTGCTGGCGACGTTCGCCCGGCTGCGCCGCCGCCCCCGCCGTGGGACCGTCGCCGAGATCGTCCTCGTCGACGGCACCGTCGGGCTCTATCTCGGATGGGTCACCGTTGCGACGGCGGCGAACCTCGCCGCCTGGCTCACGGCGATCGGCGTCGACGGATGGGCGGAGGCACCGGCGTGGCCGGCCATCGTCGCGCTCTGCGTCGTGGGTCTGCTGGCGATCGCCACAGCATGGAGCGGCGGACGCTGGGCACCCGCCGTCGCGACCTACTGGGGGCTCGCCTGGATCGCCGTCGAACGCTGGACCGGTGCCCCCGCGGAACCCACCGTCGCCTGGACGGCGATCATCCTCGCGGTCGTGGTTCTCGGCGTCAGCGCCTGGTCGTTCTTCCGCCGAATCCGCAGAACCTGACGATCGGCGCGCGAAGTAGGCTGAGGCCATCATGCAACCGCTCTTCGACTTTCTCGGGCACTACTGGTGGCTGGCGTTCCCGCTCCTCGGGATGGCCGGCGGTGCCGCGAAGGCATGGGAACAGGGCGCGAAGCGCCGGCACGAGCGTCGCATCGAGACGCTGCGCGTGAAGGCACAGCTGAAGACGGCCGAGTTCGAAGCCCGCACGCTCACTCAGCAGCAGAAGCGCGGCGGACCGCAGATCGTCGACACGACGGCATCCGTCGCCCCGAACGAACTCCTCGGCAGGCTCTTCACCGAGCACGACGAGATCACCGCCCGCTGGCTCGACTACGAGCTCGACGTGGCCAAGCTCATCGCCTTCCCGGCGATGAGCGACGGACGTCAGCCGCTGACGGCCGCGTTCCTGCGCGCGAAGAAGACGGCGGATGCTCTGCGCCCGACGTCAGCCGGCGCCAAGGTGACCGAGCAGCAGGTCTCCGAGTACCTCGACGCGGTCGGCAACTACGCCGTCGCGTTCGAGATCGCCGAGAAGGACGCCCGGCGCCTGCGCGACTCGACCTTCACCGCACCCGAGCGCAAGCGCCTTGAGCGCGCGCAGCAGCTACTCAAGGTCGCCATCGATGATTCGGCCACGCAGGCCGAGCGCAACGTCGCGTACAAGCGCGTGCGTGAAGAGCTCGACGGCCTGATCCTGCTCTCCGACGATGCCGTGACTGTGCTGGAGAAGCAGGTCGCCCGGGAGATCGCGGCACCGGCCCCGAAACCGGCGCCCGAGCCCGAGCGGATGCCGCAGGCCGACCCGCGTCGCCTTCCCGATGCGAACGGCTGATCGGTGACCGACCCTGTGGACGACGCGTCTCCGCTGCGCGTGGGAATCGTCGGCGCCGGTGGCATCGCGCCACCGCACATCACGGCCCTCCTCGCTCTCGGCGTTCAGGTCAGCATCCTCGCCCGCAGCGGCGCTCGCGCACTCGCCGATCGCCACGGCCTCACTCTCGTCGACTCCCTCGACGACCTGATCGACCAGGTCGACGTCATCGACATCCTCACGCCGACGACCACGCATGCCGACATCGCGCTGCGTGCGATCGCCCGCGGAAGGCATGTCATCTGCGAGAAGCCGCTCGCCGCAGACGCCGACGAGGCGGCCGGCCTGGTGCGTGCGGCTGCGGAAGCCGGCACCCGGCTGTTCCCCGCTCATGTCGTGCGGTACTTCAGCGACTACGCCTGGGCGAAGCAGGAGATCGACGCGGGGCGCATCGGCGACCTCGTGGAGCAGAATCTGCTGCGCAGGGTCGCCGCGCCTCCCAGCGGATGGTTCTTCGACGAGGATGCCGGGGGCGGACTGATTCGCGATCTGATGATCCACGACCTCGACCAGGCCGTCTGGGTCGCCGGCCCTGCGACGACGGTGTCGGCCACCCAGGATCCGCCGTCGGGCGCTGGCCGAGTCACTCCGCCGGTGCGTGCCGAGGTCGTGCTCACGCATCGAAACGGCGTCGTCAGCCGGGTCTGCGCCGAGTGGGCCGAGGCGGGTACGCCGTTCCGCACCCGAGCCAAGTTCGTCGGTACCGGTGGAGTGCTGCGGATCGGGAACAACGACGACTCCGAAGATTCGGCACCCCTGCTGCATGTGCCGCCGGCATCCGACACCGATCCCTATCTCGCCCAGCTCGCTGACTTCGTCGAGGCGCTCCGCGAGCGACGCGATGCCCGAGTATCTCCGGCGGACGGCGTCGCGGCCGTGGCGTTGGTGGATGCGGCGTATGCGTCCCTCGCATCCGGGCAGCCCGTCTCGCTCGCACCGTGAGCGGAGGCTCGCGGCGATCAGCGGCGACGGGGCGAACATCCTCGCGGTCGCGGTTCTCGGCGTCAGAGCCTGGTCATCTTTCCGCCGAATCCGCAGCTCAACCCCAGCCGGCGCGTTACACGAAGAGCCGGGTACCCGAATCTTCGGGTACCCGGCTCTTCGCGGTCTGACGAGCGTCAGTCCTGGATCAGCTTGCGACGACGCATAATCATCAGCATGATGCCTGCCGCAACAAGGAGCAGGGCACCGGCTGACGCGCTGAGCGGCACCAGCATGTCGCCACCTGTCACGGCGAGGCCGCCGTCACCGGTTCCGCCGTTGCCACCCGTTCCGGGACGCGGAGTCGGAGTCGGGGTCGGGGTCGGGGTCGTTCCGGCGGCAGTGACCTCGAGCTCCGCGCTCACGACCGTCGTCGAGGTGTCATCCTTGACGACAACCTGGTGTGTGCCCAAAGCGGCACCAGCGGGAATGAGCAACTGCGTCTCCAGCGTGCCCTCAGCGTTGATGACCGCGTCGGCCAACTTCTCATCATCCAGCCAGATCGACACGGCCACACCCGGACCGAATCCGCTCAGCGCCGCGTCCAGCGACCCTCCCGCCTCGACGGACGTCGCACTCAGCGTCAGCTTCGGATCAACGACCGGCTGACAGCCAGCCTGATTCAACTGCGTCACTTGAGCCTGGCTCAGAGCACGGTCGAATACACAAACGTCATCCAGCAGTCCGTTGTAAGCCTCTCCCCATGGAGCAGCTCCCAGCATCATTTTGGTCGTCGTGTCAGGAAGCGGCCCGAGATTCGTTGCATCGCTTGCCACCAGGTCACCGTCGACATAGACCTTCATACCCAACGTGTGATCATAGGAAGCCACATAGTGGTGCCAACTGTCGTCTGCGTAGGTCCATGGGAACACCAGCGACTTGGCACTGGACGAGCCATTGAGCCAATAGGCCACCTGAGCTTTACCTCCGCCAATAAACTGCAGTGGCGTGAAACGCTGATCGTGACGGACAACGCCGACGTAGCCTGTTGACGCCTGTGAAGTCTTGAACCACAGCGACACGGTCTCGTCTCCTCTGGGAGTCAGAGTTGCCGAAGGGCTGACCTCGACCCGTGAGCCGCCGTTGAAGGCGAGCGCACCATCGTACTTGCCCGAATCGGTCCACGTCGGGTTGCCGATCAGTGCTCCGGCATTGTCCTTACCTGAGGAATCGCCGACGATTTCGCCGGAGCCTTCATCGAACTTCCAGTGCGCCACCAATTCGGCGGACTTCGTCGTTACGCGAATGCTTGCCGTCAGGGCAACGCCGTTCGGATTGTCGACTCCGATCGGCATCGTTGCAACGCCCGTAACCATAAAAGTCTGCGGAGTCGTAGCAGTCGGGTCGTAGCTGGCACCACTAGGGTCCCAATTCACAAACGCGTCCACGTCACCGGAGGACGTTGCAAGCGATACCTTGCCGGGCAGATCAAGAGCTTCTGGTGTCTTCGCTGCTCCGATATGCGCTACCGCATCTGCCGACGGATTGATGCCGACAAGGCTCGCAGTGGGCTGAGGGTCGCCGGCGTACAGTCGGACACCAACCGCATACTCCCCCACGGACAAATTCGCATCTTGAATATTCGAGGCGGTACGCCCATCGATGACCAGATTGTGGATCTGCACACCGTCGACGGTATGGGTCGAATCAATTCCGGTGATCAGTGAAGGTTCTTCGTTCGGCCCGGTTGTGTAATAAATATCCTGGAAGGTCAAATTTCTAATATTGCCGCTCGTCGAGTTCCATGGCGCAAATGGTGTGACCTTGAACAGACTTCCCATGGAGTTACGTTCCACAACAATGTTCTTGAAGACCATGTTCCTCATGAGCCCCTCTTGCCCCGCGGCAACTCCGATCACACCGTTCTGCACTACTTCCGCTTCGTAGTGATTGATGATGTAGATGTTGGTGGCGGAGAAATCATCGAGCGGCGTTCCATAGAGGTTGCCGACGCCGGTCATCATGCTGTGCGCCTTCTGGCCGAAGATCACGACGTTGTCCCATGAAATGTGATCGTTCGAAGCATCGCTGACGAGAGCGTCATCGGAAGTCCTGAGATAGGAGTTCTTGACGGTCACGTAACTGTTGCCGCCGGTGCTGACGATGCCATCTCCCTCCAGCATCGCGGTGAACCCCTTGAAGTTATCGACCGTTACATGGGTTGATTTGTGGATGTTGATCTGCTGTCTTTCCGGGTTGACCACTACGACGCCCTCAACGGTGACATTGTCCGAGTTGAAGATCACGATGCCAGGCATCTCAGGGTTTCTCGAGCGATCCGCGTTGGTGAAATCGCCGCACCACCTTGAAACATCGATCACACCCCGGCCCCTGATCGTGATGTCGGTCGTTCGCGGCGCCTGCTCCCAGCCCGGCTGGGTACCGAAAGGGTTGGTCTTGATCTGAGCCTGCACGACTGCACCACCTTGGAGATAGACAGTCGTTCCGCTAGGCACGTAGATGACATCCTGAGTAGCTGTACCGCCTCCGTAGTGCGTAGGGAGGGTCTCCCGTGTGATCCTCGGATCGTTGCCGTAGGCATGAAGACCCGCCTCGAAGAACATCACATTCGGATCATCCCGAGAAGGGATGTCGGTTTCGATCGGGTTAGCGAAGACCTGCAGCGCTTCATACATATCGCCGTTGACTTCCAGCACGACGTTCATCGGCTCGGTGAGCGAGATCGTGATCACGTTGCCGTCGATTGAGGGCTCGATACCGTAGGACTGGGGCCAGACCTTTGCCGAATCGACGGGTCCGCCGGTGTAGGTGATCTGCAATTCCACAGGACCCGAGCAGTCGAACATGACAAACCCGACAGGTGTTGTCACATCGGATTCTCCGCTCTTCATCACCCGGGCAGAGTACGGGAATAGGTTCGAGAACGCCCCATCAGGAGCTCGCACGCGTGCTGTGAAATTCGAAACACTTGGCGTTCCCTCAGGCGGGTCGGGATAGGTGACAAGTTCGCTTGCGGCGCTGGCTTCGCTTGCAGTACGCGCATCACTTGCAGCACTACCTTCGCTCGCTTGAAGCACGAGAGCACCAGACAGAATCGACGCACTGATCATCACACTGAGCATTGTTCTCAGAACGGTTCTTGCTTTTTTCGTGTTGGGCATGTTCACGCCTCCTTGCGTGTTTTGGATTGCGGTGCGCTTCAGCGTTAGCGCGACGGCGAACTCCGCCCGCGTGGTCAGGATCGTCGAACCTGATTTATGAAGCGGGTTTTCATTATCTCGATCTGAACCTATCTGATGCCTGCATTTGGGTCAAGCACCGTCTGGGACCTGCTCAGTCTCCGCCGTGCAGGAAATTTAAAAACTTAGACACAAAACGGTGATCATCGGCGTGCTCACACTCGCGGACAGACGGAGCTTCTTTGGGGGGACGCCCTTGGGTCTAGTCGTGCCTGCGGTCGGTGTTCGTAGGCAGCGCGGCGGCGATCCGCGCCAGGAGACCACCATCGACACGAAGCTCTGCACCGGTGACGAAGCTGGCGGCATCGCTGGCGAGGAACGAGACCGCGGTGCCGATCTCGCTCGGCCGGGCGACTCTTCCGAGTGCGTGGGCGGCGCCCCAGTCCGCAATCGTCTGCTCGACCCCTTGCCCGGTTCCGTCGGACCACATCGCCGCCGCGGAGCGGAGCATCGGCGTGTCGACCGAACCTGGGGCGACCGAGTTGACTCGCACGCCGTATTTGGCTTCGTCGACAGCCATTGCGCGGCAGAGTGCATTGAGCGCGCCTTTACTGGCTGCGTACGCGACCACGGAGGCCTGCGTCGCCGTTGCCTGAACCGACGAGACGATCGTCACAGTTCCGACGTTCCGTCGAATCTCCAGCAGCGCCGCGCGGGTGGCGAGGAAGACGCCCCGCACATTCACGTCGAACACCTCTCCCCAAGTTTCAAGCGAGGTGGAGATCGTGTCGCCGTACCGCTGGATGCCCGCCGCGGTAACCAGGTGGTCGAGCCGACCGAACGCCTCAAGAGCTGCTCCGACGGCATTCTTCGCCGTCCGCTCCTCTTCGATCGGGCCGAAAGTTCCGAGAGCGGTCCCGCCCACGGCACGGATGTGTTCAACGGTCTCGTCGACGTAGTCCTCGGTGAGCCCGTGCACGACGACGGAGGCGCCTTCACGTGCAAGAGTCTCCGCGATTCCGCGGCCGATGCCCTGAGAGCCTCCGGTTACGAGCACGACCCGTCCTCCGTGCCTGCGAGGAATGAAACCTGTCACAATCTTCACCGCACCTCGTCGATGGCGGATGCCTCGTTCGCTGATACCGCCCTCGACCCCTTGCGCACACCCTTGCGTCGGCTCGAGTCCCGCGCACGGACCTCGCCCCGCATCGAGACAGTGTCGAGATCACCGTCGTTGGTGTCGGTTCCCATTGTGCGCAGGTCCTCCTTTTTCAGGCGGTGGGTTGGCGGGGCGAACGCCGATCGACGCGAAGATCGCAAGGTACTCACGTCCCGCCGCAATCGTGCGTTCGCCCACGAGAGTTGCGCACTGAGCCTGAGACCGGTCACACCGGATGGATTTCTCAGTGAGGCAAAGAGGCGCTCGGGAACTCCAACCGGAACTCGTATGTTTGATCTTCCTCGAACCACATCCGGTAGTTCGTACCCCACACGTTGTTGTGGAGCAAGAAGTGGAACCCCTCTCGAAGGTTGCCGTACGCGTTGCCGTAGTGGAGCAGATTCTGTTCGCCGATCGCAACCACAGCCGCGTCGAGGCTGGTGATCATCACGTCTTCCGCCGCGTGCTCGAGCGCTTCCACGGCATGCATCCGACGGTTTCCGTCACGCACGACATCGCTTGGGTCGATGAGCATTCCGAGCTTGCGCATGCGCCAACCTTCTGTCTCGGCGACCGACGGCGCCAATGAGAACCAACTCGCCTCAGGGAGCCGATTCGCATCCTTCTGGCTGACGCGCAGTTCGATCGAAAGCCCCGAGCAGTCGTCTGACGCCCGGTAGTCGATCTCGACGATGCGAGGCGCACCCAGGCGTTCCGCAGCATCCACTGACATCGCGGCGGTCACACGCAACACGTCTGCAGTTCCCTCCCGCCAGGTCCGGGCGTCGAGAACGAAAGGCCGGAACACCTCTCTTCGAGGGGCGGGCGTGCCGGACTCGAAGCCCGGCTTTCCGAAGTCGGCAACCGCCCAACCGGCGTGCAGGTCGAGGCGGCGGCAGTAGTTGTCGAACCACACCTGGTAGTCCTCTGGCGCGAAACTCTCGTAGCGGTACTGCCCGATGGGCTGCTGCGCCGCCCAGTCGTGGCCCGAACGGTCTCGGAGCAGGCTCAACGCGCCGTCCTCGGCGATTGCGACCTCGAACGCGCCGAGCTTCGTGTCTCCGAGAACCGGTACAGAATCCGCGGGCTCAGCCGACCTCACCGGAGGAGCGATCGCCGCCTGAACGGCGGATCGAGCCGCTTCAGGTAGACGCTCAATTGCGTGCTCCAGGAAGTCTCGCTTGTCCTGCCACGACTGTTCATACGCCGAGTACGACCAGCCCTGTTGCGGCCGAACCTTGAGGGCCGCCTCGAGTTGCGGTGCGTAGCGCTCGGGGTTCGCCGAGATGTCGATCTCGTCGCGTTTTCTGGCTGCTTGGAAGGCCGACTTCTCGTAGTTCACGAAGTCCGGCAGGAACACCTGTCCGGATTCTCCCCACGTGTGCTCGGCGACAAGCAGCAGTCCCTCGCCGAGATCTGCCATCTGATCGGCGGAGAGTGGTGCGGGGGACCCGTGTGTCCATGCATCGTGTGCGCGTGACAGACGACGGTATCGCGACAGCACCTGCGGGTCGCTCGCGACGCCGTGGATCCAGGTGTCGCCGATCTCGCTTTCGATGCAGGGCAGGTCATCGCGGAACTCGTTGATCGCCACTGCGAACTGGTCGAGCGTGGAACTCATGAT
Source organism: Microbacterium sp. LWH12-1.2 (assembly GCF_040675825.1). NCBI lineage: Bacteria > Bacillati > Actinomycetota > Actinomycetes > Micrococcales > Microbacteriaceae > Microbacterium > Microbacterium sp. LWH12-1.2. The sequence continues at coordinate 3,148,689 of NZ_JBEGIJ010000001.1, read as the reverse complement.
CTCGGCGTCCGGGTAGTTGGTCCGGAGTTCGTCATAGACAGCCATGACCGACGACTCCGTCGGAGGACCATAGTTGTCGTTCGTGAAGGCAATGTAGAGCGCTTGATCCCCGACCATCGTGAGTTTCTCGGGGTCGATGCGGGAGGTTCCATAGTCCCCCTCATAGATGACGACGATCTCCGATCCGTCAGGTGCTCGCCAGCGGAATGCGTCCGGAACGTCAGGTACCGCACTGACCGGGTTCACGCCGAGATGCAGGAGTTCCACGCCCCCTGCACGGAGCAGCGGAACCACGCCGACGGTGTGGCCTGGCACGTCCGTCATCTTCGCCGCCACCGTCGAGCGCCCATATATGCGATCAAGCTCCTGCGAGATGCCGAGACCGAACTCGAAGAGGCTGCGATCGGTGAGCTCGCTCTGGATCGTCATCGGCATTGCGTGCCATGCGATCTTGCCTTCCCGGATGGCTCGGTCGACGTTGCTGCGTTGCTGCTCGGTTCCGTTGCGCAGCGCGTGACTGACAAGCCACGAACCGGTAGTCCAGGTGAATTGCTCTTGACTGCCCCCCTCGGCGAGACGGTCTGCAAGGGCGATCGCTGCCGGAATGAACTCGTCGACATATCGTGCGATCACGGTCGCCGGATAATCCGTGTATCCGATGTCGAGGTGGGTCTTCTGCAGAACGTGGATGGTGCGAGGCGAAGCCACGGACAGTCCTTTCGATGGTGTGGCGGGGGCGGAGACAGCGATGTTCATTCCTTGACGGCTCCCTGCAGGAACCCGCGGATCAGTTGGCGCTGGAAGATGAGGAACACGATGAGCACCGGGATCATGACGATGATCGTTCCGGCCGCCAGAAGCGGGACATCCTTGCCGTGCTGCGTGATGAACTGCCCGAGTCCGGCAGGCGCGGTGCGATGGCTCGCGTCCTGGATGAGGATCAGTGCCAGCAGATACTGGTTCCAGCTCCACAGGAAGAAGAGGAGCGCGAGCGTTCCAATTGCTGGGCGCGCGGTCGGCATCAGGATGCGCCAGAACACCTGCCAATGGTTCGCTCCGTCGATCTCGCCGGCCTCCAGCAGTGATTTCGGCACGGAGTCGAAGTGCGTGCGCATCCAGAAGACGCCGAAGGGCATGAAAAGTCCGAGGAGCGGCAAGATCAGTGCGAAGTAGGTGTCGAGGATCCCGAGCGGCCGGAACATGTAGAACAGCGGCACGACGACGACCTCGTACGGGAGGGTAAGCCCGGCGAGAAACACGGCGAGCACCGCCGCCCGGCCCCGGAAAGTCATGGTTCCCATGGCGTATCCCGCGAGGCTCGCCATGATCACGCCGATGATCACCACGGCGACCGCAACGATGGCACTCGACATGAAGAGGCTGAGGAACCCACCGTCGGTCCACGCCCTCGCAAAGTTCCCCCACGCCGGTTGGGCAGGCCAGCTCACTCCCCGAACGATGGAGCCTGCAGGTTGCAGCGCCGCCGCGAAGATCGCGACGAACGGCACCATGATGGCTGCGGCGACGGCGATCAGGAAGGCCGGCGCAATGACGACCTCGAGACGTGAGCGGATCATTTCTTCTCCCGTACCAGGCCGTTGATAAGGATGACGACGAGGTAGACCAACAGGCTCAACACGATGGCAAGGGCGGATGCCTGCCCCACACGGCCGTTCGTGAACGCCTGGTTGTAGATCTCGACGCCGGGAACCATCGTCTGCGTTCCCGGGCCACCCCGAGTCATGATGTAGACGACGTCAAAACTCGCCAGGGCGGAGATCACCGTTAGCGTCGCCGCTACCGCGATCTCGCCGCGGAGCTGCGGCAGGGTCACCGTGAAGAACTCCGTGATGGCGCCGCCACCGTCGAGTCGGACCGCTTCATACAGGCCCGGGTCGATCTTCTGGATCCCCGAGAGCAGCAGCACGAGGCAGAGCCCAGTGCTGACCCACGTGCCGACGAGGCCGACGGCGGGGAACGCCCAGGTGTAGTCGCCCAGCCAGGCCCGGGCGAACACGCCGAGTCCGACCGTTTCGAGGGCCTGATTCAACAGCCCATCCTCGGAGTAGATCCAGCGCCACGCCACTCCGACTGCGACGAGCGGGACGATCTGCGGGAGGAACACGATCGCCCGGACTGCACCCCAGCTGTGGCGGCGCCGTGCGAAGACCGCCGCCAGGATCAGCGCGAAGGTGATCGGCAACACCGTGAAGAAGAAGATGAGGAGCACGGCGTTGAGGAGTGCGGCGAACTGCTCAGGCTCCGTAAAGACCCTGACGTAGTTCTCGAGGCCGACCCAGGTCGCCAGGCCGACACCGTTCCATTCAAAGAACGAGTACCAGAGGCTGTTGACATAGGGGTAGATGACGAACGCGAGGTAGAAGGCGGCCGCCGGGGCGAGGTAGAGCCATGCGACTCCACCTCGCGTCCGCCGCCCGGATCGGGGCAAGGACATGTTTTATCCGTGCACCGAGTCCCAGTCCTGTTGGACTGCCTCGATCAGTTCACTCGCCGTGGTCCGCCCCGCGATGAGATCCTGGGTTTCACGAATGAACGTGTCGTTCATGCTCACGGTCGCTCCGGCGAATGCTGTGACGGAGCCGTCCGCCGCGCTCGTGGCAGCAAAGCTGTTCACGATGTCGTCAATGACGCCAGCCTTCGGGCTGAGCTTGCTCGTATCCTGCGGGAGGAACCCCGCGGCGAAGATCGCTGCAGAGGCTTCAGAAGAGTGGAAGAAATCCAGGAATGCCGCAGCCGCATTCTTGTGCTTGCTCTTCTCGGAGATCGCATAGGCGATGCTGCCGCCCGCGCCGGTCGGTTTGGTGCCCGGGAAGCTGAAGAAGCCGGCGTTCTCTCCCATCGCGTCGTCGATAGCAGCGGAGTCCCAGTTCCCGTCGATGAAGAACATTCCCTCACCGGCAGTGAACTTACCGACCGCTTCGCCGAGGTCGGTCCCATTCACCTCCGTCGAAGAGGGGAAGTAGCCGCTCTCATTCCACTCGACAAGCTTGTCGACGGCCGTGCGGTTGGCGGGTGTGTCGAACGTGTTGCCGGGCTTTCCCCACACCCAATCGCGCCATTCGGAAGCGCCGCCTGTGGACTGCCCGATCTCCTGGATCGTGAATCCGGCGTGCCCCTGTGCATTGCCGAACTGGATCGGGAGGACGCCAGCATTCTTCGCCTTCGCAAGAGCCGCTTCGAATTCTTCGAGCGACTGCGGGAGTTCGGTGACGCCAGCCTTCGCGAGGAGTTCCTTGTTGTAATACACGCCGACGTGGAAGAACCCCGTGGGCAATGCGATCTGGTTGGCGCCACCGGCGCTCACGAGGTCCTCGCCGACCGCGTAGTCCCCCAGCTGGCCCGCGGAGTACACGTCATCCCAGCCGTATGCATCTACGTAGTCGTTCAAGTTGAGGATCAGGCCGTCCTTCGCCAGATTCCCGGTGATGTTGACGAGCACGATGTCGGGTGAGCTGTTCGACGCGAGCTGCAGCGGAAGCTGCTTGTTGTACTCGTCGAAAGTGGTCTCCTGGTGCTCGACCGTGATGTTCGGGTACTTCTCGTTGAACGCCTCGATGATCGCGGGCAGCGGTGCACCGGACTCGGGCGTGGAGACGATCTTAATCGTGACTTTCTCGGAGCCGACATCGGTCGAAACCGCCTGCGCCTCGCTCGCACTCTGGCCGCCTGAGCCGGGTGCGCAGCCGACGAGTGTGAGTCCGAGCGCAAGCGCGATTGCGCTGGCGGCGGCCGCCGTGTGCTGTGCCTTCATGGGAGATCCCTTCGTGATCTTGGAGCAACTTCGTCGTTGTCGCATCGCGGCGAGGAGCCTGATATCTGGATGCGCCCGCACTCTGGTCGCTGGTGCAGCCAGAGAACGGTTCACGGATCAATATACACAAATATGAATCCGACTTCCATTATTTCTAGCTCGACTGCTCACACCGGGAAAACCGTGTATCTGCGGGTTCAGAAGTCGGCGACCAGCCCGAGCACGCGAGACTCGACGTGGTCAAGCGCGAGGCGCGCAGCACCTACCGCTACTGCTCGGTCACCGAGCTCCGAGATCTCGACACGCGGGTGAAGGACGGCCGCATGCACAGCGAGCCGGCGCCTGATAGCAGCTGCCAGGGACGGACCGGCCTTGGAGATACCACCACCGACAACGATGAGTTCTGGGTCGATTGCGAGAGACAACGCGGCGAGACCCACCGCGACCGCATTCGCATAGCGCTCAACCGCGGCGATCGCTCCGGGATTACCGTCACGCGCGGCCTCGAACACTTCGAGCGCCGTCCCCTCCTGAGCGCCGGTCGCCGCGGCGTAGTCGGAGATCAAGCGCGCGAAGGAGTCCGCCCACTCGAGGATCCTCATCTCACCGACGGCACCGGCGGCACCGGACGTCCCTCTGTGAATACGACCTCCGATTACTGACCCGGCTGCTGTTCGGAAGCCTGCGAGCAGATACACGAAATCATTCGTTCCCCTGCCTGCGCCGTATCGGAACTCGCCGAGGGTGGCGACCAACGTGTCGCTCTCGACAAGGACCTCGCAATTCAGCATCCTGCTGACCTGCGGACCGAGATCGATCCCCTCCCATTCCGGGAGCGCGGGCGAGAACGTGATCCGCCCGGAGGCATCGCTGAGGCCCGGCGCGCCGAGGCCAACAGCGAGCAACTTCGCATGATGGCCGTTCGCATCGACCGCCTGGGCAATCGCATCGACGACGGCCCTGACTCTCACCGATCCTGTCAGACTCGCCGAGGTCTCGACTCGTTGCTCACCCACCGTTTCGCCGTTGAGATCTTGCAACAGCACGACGATCTTGTGCACACCGATGTCCACCCCGGCGATCACGGCAGCGTCCGCAGCGAATCCGAAGCGCACGGCTGGCCGCCCAGCCCCCATGGGAACTGCTGGGCTCAATCGCTTGACCAAGCCGTGGCGCTCCAGATCCGTCGCCGCCGCCAGCACTGTCGGACGCGACAAGCCGGTCAACCCCGCTATCTCGGAAACCGTCAGCGATTCACGCCCACGCAGGGCGGCGAGCGTTGCGACCGACAAAGGGTCTGTCACAGGGGCAATCTGAGGCCGCTTATGCATCGAGTCCCTCCAAATTTTTGAATGTCATTTCACATTATCCCGGCAAGCTCGACGGTTAGGCATTTCTCCTCAGCTGTCGGGTGATCGACCGGACGGCGAGGACCACAACTGCCGCGACGTCGTGGAAGCCTGAATTGACACCTACCGCGGCGAATCCGGCCTCCGAGCCATCACCCTCTGGCTCGAGCAGCGAGGAGACAACGCGCCAGGGCCGAAGCCCTGGTGGGTCAGTATTCCTGGAATGCCGGCGCCTGCGCGCGCTGAGTGGCGGTCGCCTGACGGTTCAGTCCCTCGCACCAGCTCGGATACAGACGGAATCCGCGCTTGCCGGGGCCTCGCACCGATGTGATGCCCAGCTCCGCAAGATGCTCGGCGGTGAACCGGAACAGTCCGCGGCCGCCTCCCTGCTCCACGAAGACGAGCAGACCGGCGGCGGTATCGCTGCTGCCGAACGGCACGGTCTTGCCGTCATCGTCCCGTCGCCAGAACGCGACGAACGCCCCCGGCTTGGTCGGCGTGTTCCGCGCCGTGCGGATGTGCCACGCAGCGCCGTCGATCTCGATCCGACCCGATTCGTAGTCGCTGTTCTGCGGCTCAGGGAGGACCGACGCCGAGATCCCCTTCTCGGCCGCGTACGTCTCGAATGCGCTGAAGGTCATCCGAGCCACGCTACAGCGACGCGCCTCCCGCGGTCGTCAGACCCCGCTCGATGCGGTCCGCCGCGGCGTCACCCACATCGTGATGTCGGCGTGCACCACGACCGCGCCACCGGGATCGGTGACATCGACGGAGACGATCACGTCACGCGCCTCATCCGCGGCCAGCGTCTCCAGTCCCTCGATCGTGCCGACGGCGGTGAGCGTGCCCTTCGCCTTCAGGAGGTACCCGACGTTCATGCCCTTGGGGATCCAGCGGTGCGTCTCCGGCAGCGAGAAGTCGATGGTGGTGCCGGCCACGAGCTCGGCCAGGTTGCAGCACGCGATGGCGTGCACGGTGCCGATGTGATTGTGCACTCCCCACCGGTCGCGGATGCGCGCTTCGCCGCGCCCCGGCTCGAGCGAGACGATCATGGGGCGGATGGTGCGGAAGTACGGAGCCTTCATGCTCACGATCGCGCTGAAGATCCGCATGCCGAGCGGGCGGGTACGCAATGCCTGGTACGTCTTCTTGATGGGGGAGGTCGTCATTGTTCTCCTTGTCGCGGCCTCCCGGCATCCTGGCATCCTGCGCTCGATTCGCAGGAGTAAGCTGTCGAATCGGGCCAAAGGCCCCCGAGAGTCCGAAAGGCGGTGATGGCGATGTCCGACGATAGTTACGGCGCCGCCCTCGCTGCGTCGCGACTCCCTGCGCTTGCGCGTTGAGCATCCGCTCCGCATTCGCACGTCCTTCTCTGCAGCCGTCGGCGGCGTCATCCCCGCACCCCTGACGAAAACTGCGCACTCAGCCTGAAGCTGCCGTGCGCCTGCGAGAACGGAAGCGCATCATGGCGCTCATCGACAACGGCGTATACGTCTACGGACGTCGCGTGGAGACCCTGACCAACCTCGACGACACATCGCGCACTCTCGGTGCGCTCGGCGGCATCGCGTGGATCGGCCTGTACCGGCCGAGCCCGCAGGAGGTCGCGTCGGTCGCACGCGAATTCGACCTGCATCCGCTCGCCGTGGAGGACGCTCTCTCCGGTCACCAGCGCTCGAAGGTGGAGCGCTACGGCGACACCCTCTTCGCGGTGCTGCGCCCCGCCCGCTACCGCGACGAGCAGGAGTCGATCGAGTTCGGCGAGCTGCACCTGTTCATCGGCCCCGACTTCGTCGTGACGATCCGGCACGCCGAGTCGCCGAATCTCGCGGCCGTGCGCCGACGCATGGAGGCGAACCCCGAGCTGCTCGCGATGGGCCCCGAGGCCGTGCTCTACGCGATCCTCGACGAGGTCGTCGACGAGTACGAGCCGATCGTCGCCGGTCTCGAGAACGACATCGACGAGATCGAGGACCAGCTGTTCGGCGACAGCGACGACGACGCTCTCTCCCGGCGCATCTACCAGCTCTCGCGCGAGGTCATCAACTTCCAGCGGGCGGTGCATCCGCTGAGCGGGATGCTCGAGTGGCTGCGCCGAGGATCCGACAAGTACCGCATCGACGAAGAGCTGCAGCGGTCGCTGCGCGATGTGCTCGACCACGTCATCCGGGTCAACGAGCGGGTGGACTCGTTCCGCGCGATCCTGGAGAACGCGCTCACCGTGCACTCCGCCCTGGTCTCGCGCCGGCAGTCCGACGCGAGCCTGGCGCAGAACGACGAGATCAAGAAGATCTCCTCGTGGGCGGCGATCATCTTCGCGCCGACGCTGGTCGGCACCGTGTACGGCATGAACTTCGACGTGATGCCGGAGCTGCACTGGAGCTTCGGCTACCCGCTCGCGATCGGTGGGATGGCGGCGTTCGCGGTCGCGCTGTACGGGGTGTTCAAGTACAAGAGATGGCTCTGAGCCGGGACGGAGGCGGCGCCGCGGTAGGGTGATCACCGACGGAGGGATGCCGCGTGATCACTCGGTTCGAGGAACTTGACTGGCAGCAGACCCCGATCGGGGACCTCATGCTGCGGCGCCGCACGGAGCCGGCGGTCGGCCAGGAGATCTACGAGGTCAAGCTCGGTGACGAGTACCTGATGTCGAGCCTGTTCACCGTCGCAGAGGAAGAACTCGCGAACCTCGGCCTCGCCGCCGTCGATGGCGACGATCTGTCGGTGCTGGTCGGTGGCCTCGGCCTCGGGTACACGGCGGTCGCCGCGTTGCGCGACGACCGGGTGCGTGCGCTCACGGTGATCGACCGGCTCGGCGCGGTGATCGGCTGGCACGAACGGATGCTGCTGCCGGCGTCGACCGAACTCGTCGGCGACCCGCGCACGACCCTGGTCGAGGACGATTTCTTCGCCGTCATGCGCGCGGAACCCGCGGAGGGGCATCCGGGTTACTCGGCCATCCTGCTCGACGTGGATCACTCGCCGCGCCATCAGCTGGATCCCACGCACGCCGACCTCTACGACGCTGCCGGTCTACGCCGACTCGACCGACACCTCGCTTCTGGCGGCGTCTTCGCACTCTGGTCGGATGACCCGCCCGACGACGTCTTCATGGTCGAACTCGACGCGGTGTTCGACGACACCGCTGCCCACATCGTCGACTTCGACAACCCCGTCACCGGCGGCGTCTCTTCCAACACGGTCTACGTCGCGCGCAGTCGACGCTGAGACGGGAAGACCTCGAGGGTCGGCGCGGTTGCACGTACAGTCATCCTGATCCGCCTCGAAAGGACGCCATGCGCATCGATCTGACCGGCAAGACCGCCCTCGTCACCGGCTCCACCCAGGGAATCGGGCGCGCGATCGCCGCGACATTGGCGGATGCCGGAGCGCGCGTCGCCGTGAACGGACGAAAGCCCGACGTCGTGGCATCCGTCATCGCCGACCTCACGGCGGAGTCCGCCGATCGCGACCTCATCGCCGCTCCTGGTGATGTGACGACCGAGGCCGGCGCGACGGCGGTGCTCGAGGCGACCGGTGACGTCGACGTACTCGTGAACAACCTCGGCATCTTCGGAGCGACACCGGCGCTCGAGATCACCGACGAGGAGTGGCGCCGTTATTTCGAGGTGAACGTTCTCTCGGCGGTGCGGCTGACCCGCGAGACGCTGCCCGGCATGACGCAGCGGGGCTGGGGACGCGTGCTGAACATCGCGAGCGACTCGGCCGTGGTCACCCCGACCGAGATGATCCACTACGGAATGTCGAAGACGGCCCTTCTCGCCGTCTCCCGCGGGTTCGCGAAGGATGCCGCCGGCACCGGCGTCACCGTCAACTCGGTGCTCGCCGGACCCACGCACACCGGTGGCGTGGAGGACTTCGTCTACGAACTCGTCGACCGCTCGCTGCCGTGGGACGAAGCACAGCGCGAGTTCATGAAGGTGCACCGCCCGCAGTCGCTGCTGCAGCGGCTCATCGAGCCGGAGGAGATCGCGAACATGGTCGCCTACCTCTCCTCTCCGCTGGCATCGGCCACGACCGGCGCCGCGGTGCGCGTCGACGGCGGGTACATCGACTCGATCGTGCCCTGACGCTCGCTCCGGTTGCGGCGTCGAGCACTCGCTCCGGTCGCAGAAAGTCCCGGAATTCGGCTCGAATACCAGGACTTCTTGCGACGGGAGTGCGCGGTCACCGACGCTGAGGAGGCCCGCTCTCCGGTCTGTCGATGCGTGAGATGACGTGGAGTGGGGCGTCGATCGGGTTGTCCGGTTCCATGTCCCCTTCACCGACCCGTCGGAAACCGGCCTTCTCGAGCGCCCGCCAGGATGCGACGTTGCCCGCGACGACGCCGACGATGATCGCAGGGCAGTCCGGATAGCTCGACCACGTATCGGCGACCACGGCCCGGATGATCGCCGAGCCGAGCCCCTGACCCGTGCGGGACAGATCGGCGATGAGATAGTCGATCGTCACCGCACCCGGCGGCACCTCGACGATCTCGCCGAGCTCCGCGAAGTCCTCGGCGTAGTCGGCGATGCGGGATCGCTGCATGAGCGCGGTCGGCTGACCGTCGACGAAGACGAGGAGATCTTCGCCCGCCTCCTCACCGCGGGTACCGGGGCCGAAGTCTCTCGCCACCCCTTCCGGCGTGAAGTCGTGATGCCAGTAGCGGTGAACATGGGGCCTCGCGAGCCAGTCGCTGAGCAGCGGGAAGTCCGCCTCTACGACCGTTCTCCATTCGATGGTCGGCGCGCGTTCGTCGTCCCGCATGATCGAAGTCTCGCACGCAGCGGACGACGTGCGGCGAGGACGAACCTCACCGAGTTGAGCGAAAGAGCCCGCTCCGGTCGCAAGAAGTCCCGGAATTCGGCTCGAATACCGGGACTTTTTGCGACGAGAGGCTCTTGTCACCTCGTAGGACGGAACTGCCGTACCGGCGCGAGCGCCCAGATGCCGAGCAGAGCGGCGGCGAGCGTGGCGGCGACCGCTGCCCATGGCACGCTTGCGGCACCTCCCTGCTCGTACGCGACGCCCGCGACGATGGGCCCGACGAAGGCTCCGAGGTTCAGGGCGACGGTCGCATACGCCCCACCGAGAACAGGGGCATCCGTGGCCTCCCGGACGATGCGTCCGATCAGGGCGGATCCGACGGCGAACGACAGCGCCCCGCAGAGCACCGCGAGAAGCGACAGCATCACGGGTGACGAGATCAGGACCGCGAATGCCGACCATGCGCCGGCGAGAGCGACCGTTCCGACCGAGATCCAGGACCGCTCTCGCCGTGCCGCCCACCGACCGGTCGCGGCGACGCCGAGAAACGCGCCGATCCCGAACCCGGCGAGGAGCAGAGGAATCAGAGCGGCATCAATGCCGGCATCCGCCCCGATCACGCCGAGGAAGGTGAAGACCCCGAAGGTCGCGGCGTTGACGAGAACAGCGAGCACGATCGCGCCGAGCACCGGGCGCCGACGGAGCTCTGCGAGTTCACCGACGAGACGGATGCGCGGTGTCACCGCGTTCTGCGTGAGCGAACGATCCAGGAGCAGGGCGATCAATGCCGGCAGACAGAGCAGCACCACACCCCAGAACGTCGCCCGCCACCCGAACGCGTTCGCGACGAGGGCTCCCGCCGGCACACCGACGATCGTGGCCAGCGTGGTGCCGGCGAGAAGTGTCGCGACGGCCCGGGTCGTCTGACCTGCCGGAACCAGACGGCCCACCGTCGCGAGAGCGATGGCGAGGAAACCGGCGTTCGCGAGAGCCGCAATCACTCGCGTGGTCAACAGCACCTCGAACGACGGGGCGATCGCGCCGACGACGTGCGCGAGCACGAACACCAGGAGAAACGAGATGAGCGCGCGGCGTGGACTCCAGCGCGCGCCGATCAGCGCCATCGCCGGAGCGCCGACGACCATGCCGATGGCGAAGGCCGAGGTGAGAGTCCCGACGGTCGCGGGCGATACCGCCAGCTCGTCGGAGATCGGAAGGAGGAGGCCGGCGAGCATGAACTCGCTGGTGCCCTGAGCGAAGATCGCCAGAGCAAGGACATAGAGCAAAAAGGGCATGAAGCATCCAGACGTGCGAGGTCGCGTCATCCCGCAGGAGAGCGACTGAGCGAAGAGGGGTCGACAGGATGCGGGGAGCGCACGACGTGCGACTCGACCCGCGACCTAGCGTCTGTCTGCTTCAGGACTCACAACGAGAAGCCTACGCCTCGAAAGCGTTCAGGAAGCGGTGTCGAGCTCTCTGACCTCGACACCGTCGACCTCGAGCTCGTCATCGAGCTGCACCAAGATCCGCGACGTGGGGAACTGCTTCGGCGCGAGGAAGGAGAGCAGCACGGCGTCGGCGAACACGACGACCGAGGTGGCCTCCAGATCGTCGCGCAGGTCGATCTGCTCGATCACCGGCTCGTCATCGACCGCATCCTCGATGTCCTCGGCGACCTCGTCGATCACAGCCCGCCAGCGGGATTCACCCACAGAGAGGATGCGCGAGACGGCCTCGATGAGCGCGTCCTGATCGAGCTCGTCCTCGTCGTCCTCGTCCTGGAGTTCCGGGTCGACGTTGACCGTCACGACGGCGCCGGCGGCGTCGATGCTCGCCCGCCCGTAGATCAACCCGTTCTCGGCGACCGGTTCATCGAGCAGACCGCTGTCGACGATGCGTGCGAGGAGAGAATCGAGCTGAGCGGAAGACATGAGACCAGTCTTTCGCATCCGGCCCCGGCATGGGGCGCGGCGTTCCCAACGGCGCAAAGTGGGGCCGGATCCCTGCGGATCCGGCCCCACCCCGCGCAGTTCGCGCGTTACTGTCGCGAACCGATCTCCTCGACCGGTCGACCTCGCATCGCCGAGCGCGTCGCCACGGCCAGCGCAGCCAGCGCAAGAGCGCACATCGAACCGATCACGACCAGCGACTGCAGGAGCGGCAGCGTCGGGATCGGCTGCCCGCTGATCCCCATGCTCATTCCGATGAGCGGCGGGATGGCGATCGCGACGCCGAACACCATCGCGATCAGCGCGAGCATCACCGCCTCGGTGCGCATCATGCCGCGCACCTGACGGCGGGAGGCACCGATCAGCTGCAGGAGCGCGAACTCCCGCGACCGCTCACCGGTCGCCATCATCAGTGTGTTCACCACGGCGATCGCGATGTAGCCGAGGATGACGATCAGAGCGACCGCGTTCACCCAGCCCTGCTGCGAGCGCCCGTCGGCACCGGCCGCCTGGGCTCCGCTGCCACCGCCGACCACGAATCCGGCATCCGTCAGTGCGGTGCGCACGTTCTCGACGTCGTCACCCGCGTTGACCAGGGCGAATCCGCTCAGCGCACTGGTGGTGTGCTGTCGAACCACCTCGCCCGACATCGTGATGTCGCCGAATCCCAGTCCACGTCCGTAGATCGCGACGACCTCCGCCTCGAAAGGCACCCCGTCGCCGAAGCGTCCGACGAGGGGGTCGCCGACATCGAGACCGAGGGTCTGCCTGGCATCCGTGCTGAGCGCGACCTCACCGGCGCCGGCGAGGGCGTCCAGAGAGCCCTCCTTGACCTGAAGATCCATCGTGCTCTCCGCGGCATCCGTATCGATGCCCTGCAGCACGAGCGCAGTGCGGGTGATCTCCTCTTTTCCGAGTTCGTGATGATCGAGAACGGCCTGACTCACCGTGACCGGGTTGACCGCGACGACTCCGGACTGCTCCTCGATCAGCTGGATGCCCTCATCCGACAGCCCGCCGGGCGCGCTCACCCGCAGCTGGGAGATCACACCCGCCTGCGTCTGGGCGTTCGCCTCGCTGGCGATCATGGCGGGGGCGCCGAGCTGCACGAGCCCCAGCGAGATCCCCAAGGCGATCGGGGTGATCGCACTGGCCAGTCGGCGCGCGTTCGCCGTGCCGTTCGCAGAGGCGAGGAACCCCGCCGCCGACGTCTTCCGGAGCACCGCTCCGAGGAAACGCACGGTGAAGCTCACCAGCACGGGCCCCAGCAGCGCGAGCGCGATGATCAGGATGATCGATGCTCCCGCCGCCGCACCCGCTGCGCTCTGACCGCGCACGACGAGCGGCACCGTCGAGATCGAGAGCCCGGCAGCGGCGAAGACGATCCCGGTGATCATGCGTCCGAGGCTGACCGATGTCGGGCCGGTGGCCGATTCGCGCAGCGCTTCGATCGGGTCGATCTTCGCCGGACGGCTGGCGGCGATCCGAGCCGCACCCCACGCAGCGCCGAGCACGAGCAGCGCTGCGACGGCGGCCGGAATCGGGCTCGCAGCGAGTGCGAAGTCACCGGGGATCACTCCGGCCTGGACGAACGCGCCCTGCAGCACGGTGGCGAGGAAGTATCCGGGAACGATGCCGATCGCCGCGGCGATCGCCGAGACCGTCAGCACCTCTCGTGCGACCAGGCGGCGCACCTGTGCGGAGCTCGCCCCGACCGCACGGAGCAGAGCGAAGTCGCGGCGGCGCGACTGCACCGACAGCGAGAGCGTACCCGAGACGATGAACATCGCCACGAGAAGGCAGGTGCCGGCGAAGGCGGAGCCGATGGAGACGAGCGATGCCCGCGCCGCCCCGGAATCGAGGAACTCGACATCGCCCCGGCCGGCGCCCGTCTGCGCGGTGACCTCGGGGAAGCGTTCGGAGATGGCGTCGGCCAGAGCCTGCGACGTCGTGCCGTCGGCGGCGAAGACGCCGAGGATCTGGGCGTCGCCGTTTCCGGAGTCGAGCTGCGCGATGCGGGCCTCACTGAGGAACACGTGCCCGATTCGCACCGGTTCGGTCGCGGCATCCGCGATGCCGACGACGCGGTACTCGGCGCGGTCGCCGCCGTGCGACAGGGTCAGCACATCGCCGAGACCGGCGGTCGATGAGGCGGTGACGACGACCTCGTCACGCCCCGATGGTGCGTTGCCCGAACTGATCTCGAAGCCGCTCAGAGCGGATGCCGACCACGGATGCGCCTCGATGGGACCTGCATCCGAGGCGAGCGTGACCGTGACGTCGGCGACGACGGCCTCGACGCCGGGGAGCGCGGCGATGACGTCGGCCGCGTCGTCCGGCAGCGATGCCCGCTCGACGAGCGGTACCGGGAGGTCTTCCGGAACATCGACGGCCTGGCTGCCGCCGACGATGACATCGGCGTTCGTGTAACGCTCGGGGGCGAGTCCGCCGCGCATGCCGGATTCGACGAGAACGCCGAGACCCGTGATGAGGGCCGTGGCCACGAGCACAGACACGGCGACGCCGACGAAGCTGCCCGGGTTGTGGCGCAGATCGGCGCGGACGAGTCGGCCGAAGCCGAGGTGAGTGGTCGCCATCACCACTCCCCGAGCGCGCTCATGCGGTCGGTGATCTGCGCGGGGCTCGCTCCGTCGAGGTGACCGGCGAAGGCGCCGTCTGCGAGGAAGATCACCCGATCGGCGTGCGAGGCGACCACCGGGTCGTGGGTGACGACGACGACCGTCTGATCCAGTTCGCGTGCGGTGTGCGCGAGAAGGTCGAGCACCTGCTTGCCGGAGCGCGAGTCGAGGGCGCCAGTGGGTTCATCGCCGAAGACGACGTAGGGACGGGTGACGAGCGCGCGGGCGATCGCGACCCGCTGCTGCTGACCGCCGGAGAGCTCGGAGGGCCGACGGTCACGGCGATCGGCGAGGCCGACGGATTCGAGGAGGAAGTCCAGCCATGATCGCTCGACGGAACGGCCGGCGAGCAGCAGCGGCAGTGTGATGTTCTCCTCCACCGACAGCGCCGGAAGAAGGTTGTACGCCTGGAAGACGAAGCCCACGTGGTCCCGTCGGAACACGGTGAGCGCCTTGCGCCGCATCCCCGAGATCTCGGTTCCGCCGAGACGGACCGTTCCCGTGCTGGGAGTGTCGAGACCGGCCGCGCAGTGCAACAGCGTGCTCTTGCCGGAGCCGGACGGTCCCATGATCGCGGTGAAGGTGCCGCGCCCGAGAGTGAGGTTGACGCCGCGGAGTGCGGTGACGGCGTTGGCGCCGGAACCGTACTTCTTGACGACGGATTCAAGGCGCAGGGCCTCGGTGGATTGCGGCATCGCTGGGGCGGCACCGGGAAGAAGTGAAGTCATGCTTCGACGATAGAAAGGTTCGAACGGCGGCCCCATCCAGCAGAACACCGCATCGATGGTGGTGCTGGCTATACCGTGCGAACTCGTCCGCTGCGGCAGACTTGCAAGATGGGTGAACGGATGCGGCGCTGGCTGCGCGACTGGCGATTCGTCGCCGTCGAGGCGGGGACGTCCGTCGTCTCCGTCATCCTGTTCTGCGTGGGTCTCGTGCTGCTGCCGCTCATGCTCATCACGGGCGGGGTGCTGTTGATGCCGGAGGCCGTGAAGGCACTGCAGCGATGGAGTGACGTTGCCAGGCGCCGCATCGGCCGGTATCGGGGAGAGACGATCCTCGGATCGAACGCCTCCCTTCCACCGGGGTCGAACCTTGATCAGCGGCTGAGGTATGCGTTCTCGCGTTCTTCGGGGCGCGATGCGCTCTGGCTCACAGTGCACGCACTCCCTGTGATGTTCGTCTCGCTGCCGGTCGCCATGATCCCGCTGGGCGTCATCAGCTCGCTCGCTGTTCCGTTCTACTGGCAGTCCGCCCCCGCCGATGACCCACTCACGGCACCGTATCCGATCACCTCGTGGGAACTCGCTGCGACCATGCCGCTCATCGCGATCGCGTATGCGCTCGTCTCATGGTGGTTGATCCCCGCAGTGGCCCGGCTGCTGTCGTGGATCTCGGCACGCCTGCTCGCCGCTCCCCCGAAGACGCTCC
Source organism: Microbacterium sp. LWH12-1.2 (assembly GCF_040675825.1). Taxonomy (NCBI): domain Bacteria; kingdom Bacillati; phylum Actinomycetota; class Actinomycetes; order Micrococcales; family Microbacteriaceae; genus Microbacterium; species Microbacterium sp. LWH12-1.2. The sequence goes on along the minus strand of NZ_JBEGIJ010000001.1, from coordinate 3,132,779 downwards.
TCGCTGAACGAGTGGATGCGCTGACCCTCAGCCGCGCCGCGGCTCTCGACGCGCACGCGTCAGAACTGCGTCGCATCGAACGCGACCTGCACGACGGCGCACAGAACCGGCTGGTCAGCGTGGTGATGATGCTGGGCCTCGCGGAGCGCGCACTCGAGACCGGCGCGGGCGACGCCCTCGCTCCGCTCCGACGAGCGCAGGATGCCGCGACCGACGCGCTGGCCGGGCTGCGCCGCACCGTGCACGACATCTACCCCCCGATCCTCGACGAACTGGGGCTCGAAGGCGCATTGGCGTCATTGGCCGGGCGGAGCGTCGTTCCGTGCACCCTCGAGATCGATGATGTGCGTCGGGTACCGGCCGCGGTCGAGTCGGCGAGCTACTTCGTCGTCGCCGAAGCGCTCACCAATGTGAACAAGTACAGTGAGGCCGCCCACGTGGTGGTGCGGGTCTCGCGCGACGACGACCGTCTGCTGATCGACGTCGAAGACGACGGGGGCGGCGGTGCCACCGAGCGCCCCGGTGGGGGGATCGCCGGCATTCGACGGCGCGTCGAGGCCTTCGAGGGCACCCTGACAGTGACGAGTCCGGCCGGCGGCCCGACTCAGATGAGAGCGGAGCTGCTGTGCGGATCGTGATCGCCGAAGACGACACCCTGCTGCGCGAGGGGCTCGCTCTCCTGCTGCGCAGCGAAGGTTTCGATGTCATCGCCACCGTCGACAACGGGATCGACTTCCTCACCCACCTCGACGACGCGGATGCCGCGGTGCTCGACGTGCGGATGCCGCCGACGTTCACCAGCGAGGGCCTGAAGGCTGCTGCCGAGGCACGATCCCGTCGCCCCGGGTTCCCCGTGCTGGTGCTCTCTGCGTATGTCGAGGACCGGTACGCCGGGGAGCTGCTCGCGGCCGGGGCCGACGGGCTCGGCTACCTGCTCAAGGAACGCGTCGGCAAGGTGGCGTCGTTCGTGGATGCGCTGCGCCGGGTGGCCGCCGGCGGCACCGTGATGGACCCGGAGGTGATCTCTCAGCTGATGAGCCGGCGCCGCGCCGACGACCCGGTGCAGAGCCTCACCCCGCGTGAACGCGAAGTGCTCGACCTCATGGCCGAAGGCCTCGACAACACCACGATCGCCGGGCGCCTCTTCGTCACCGAGACCGCGGTGAGCAAGCACATCGGCAACATCTTCGCGAAGCTCGGCCTCGCCTCCAGCGACAGCGGGCATCGCCGGGTGCTCGCCGTGCTGGCGTATCTGCGCAGCTGACCCTCGGCATCCACCACCTGTCGTCGGGCACGACGAAACGCTCCGCCCGGTGTTCCCCCTCCGGCGGAGCGTTTCGTCGCGCCCGTCACACGGTGCGCAGCGCAGCCGTCGGCGACAGCCGTGCCGCACTGACTGCCGGGTACAGCCCGGCGATCACACCGACCGCGAGCGCGACGATCGGTCCGCCGACCAGCACGGCGACCGGAATCGTCGCGACCTGCGACTGGATCGCCGCATAGACGAAGACCCCGATACCTCCCAGCAGGACCCCGGCGAGGCCGCCGAGGCCCCCCAGCACGATCGCCTCCGCCACGAACTGTCCGGCGATCTGGCCCGATCGCGCACCCAGCGCACGCCGGAGTCCGATCTCACCTCGGCGCTCCAGCACTGCCACCACCATGGTGTTCGCGATGCCGATGCCGCCGACGAGCAGTGCGATCGCCGCGAGGCCGACCGCGAGTCCTGAGAGCGAATCGTTCGCCGTCTCGCGCGCACCGGCGAGGTCACCGAGCCCACTCACCTGAACGTATTCAGAGGAGGGGTTGGCGGCACGGGCGACCGCTTCCCGCACGGCCTCGCTGGTCTTGCCGTCGGCCATGCGCACATAGATGGACGCGATGGTGTCGTCATCCTTGCCGGATACGTGCTCGGCTGCCCAGCGATCGCCGAGGAACGCGCTCGCGTCGATGCTCTCCGCGAGCCCGGCAGCATCGAGGATGCCGATGACGGTGTACCACTGCTCGCCGATCCAGACCCGCACCCCCGGCGCCGTGACGCCCATGCGCGCCGCGGCGGATGCTCCGAGCACTGTCACCGGCAGCGAGCGGTTGGCCTCGTCGAACCAGGAGCCCTGCGCCACGGAACCCTCGACCGAAGACAGGAAGTCCGGGCTGGCTGCGTACGCGGTCAATCCGTTTCCCTGGCTTTCCGGGATGAGGTCGTTGCGGTAGACGCCGGTGCCCTCCGGCACCTTCTCGAGCACCCCGACCTCTTCCACACCGTCGACGCGGCCGATCATTCCCGGAGAGGTGTCCGGCAACGGGACCGGCTTGTTGTCCGGCCCATAGCCCGGCTCGACGACGAGCATGTTGGCTCCGAGCGAGTCGAGTTCGGCGAGCAGTTCGGCCTGGTTGGATGCTGCGATGCCCGTGATCGCGGTGAGCGCGGCGATCCCGACCGCGACTCCGAGCGCCGAGAGCGCCGTCCGCATCTTGCGGCTGCGCGGGCCGATCAGGGCCGTGCGGATGCTGTCGGCGACGCTCAGTCGCGGCATCCGATCACCTCTGCGCCTCATCGTCCGCTCCCCGCCAGATCGACCAGCGCCGTGTCGCTCACCAGTCGTCCGTCGTGGATGTTCAGCTGACGCTGCGTGCGCGACGCGATATGAGAGTCGTGAGTGATGATCACGACAGCCGTGCCCGAGTCCGAGATGGAGGTGAGCAGCTCGAGGATGCGTTCCCCGGTGCTCGAGTCGAGAGCTCCCGTCGGTTCATCGGCGAACAGCACCGACGGTTCTCCGACCACCGCTCTGGCGATCGCCACGCGTTGCTGCTCACCGCCGGACAGCTGCCCAGGGCGGTGCTTCATGCGAGCGCCGAGACCCACCCGCTCGAGAGCGAGGGCGGCCCGCGAGAGCCGCTCTGCGGCGGGCACGCCCGAGTACAGCAGACCGAGGGCGACGTTCTCCAGCGCGCTGAGCGCCGGCAGCAGGAAGAACTGCTGGAACACGAAACCGATCCGGCGAGCGCGCAAGGCGGCCCGCTCCCGTTCGCCGAGGGCGGCGACATCGGTCCCGTCGATCAGCACCGTGCCGCTGGTGGGATCGTCGAGGGTGCCCATGATCGAGAGCATGGTGCTCTTTCCCGATCCCGATGCCCCGACCACCGAGACCAGCTCGCCGCTCCCGATGGCCAGGCTCACATCGTGCAGCACGCGAAGCGGCGGGCTGCCCGGGTACTCCTTGACCACGTCGATGAGCTCCACCACGGTGTCGGTGTCGACCCTGTCCGACTCGAGGCCGGCGGGGATCACGATGTCCGCGAGCGCTGCCTCCGACATCACTGTGCCCGACCCCGCCGGAGTCGACACGGTGGTGCCCGGCATCACTGCGCCACCACCACGGCATCGCCTTCGGCGAGGTCTCCACCGACGATCTGCACCCGGGAGTCGGCGATGAGGCCGACCTCCACGGCCACGCGCTCGACCTTCCACTTCTTGCGCAGCACGTCCACGGCGTAGCCGCCGTCTGTGGTCGCCACGAGAGCGGTGACCGGAACGACGAGGGCATCCTTCACCTCCGAGGTCGCGAACACGACCTTCACCGCGCGCAGACCGATCCCCTGCCCCGCCGCCGGGTCGGTGAAGTCGACGGTTGCCGTCGGCGGGGTGGTCTCGCCCTCCTTCTCGGTCGGCTGACCACCGGGGTCGACGACGGTGATCGTCGACGGCACCTCTGTGCCGTCCGGGAGGATGACCGTCACCGGAGTACCGGGCAGGATCTCTCGTGCCTGCGCATCGGTGAGCTTGGCGATCACGCGAAGACCGGTGCTCGTGTAGGTGAGAGGGCTCGAACTCGCCGGATCCCCCAGCTTCGCCTTGACCGCTTCGACGCGCACCGACGCGGCCGTGATGGCCACGATGTCACCCAGCGCGACGACCCCGGTCTGAGGAACGCCGAGCGACTTCTGCCACGCTTTGATCGACGCTGTCGTGACCTTCGTGAACTCGTCGTCGACGGTGAGATCGGTGCCGAATCCGAGGTCGGCGAGGGCCTGCTCCAGCTGGCGGACATCGGGGCCGTCCTCCACCTCGGCACCCAGGTCGCGCCAGAAGGGCCGCTCACCCCGAACGGCGATCACCGGCCTGCCGTCGACTTCGTAGACCGCTTGGCCGACGCCGATGACATCCCCGGCCTTCGGCAGCCTCGTGATCGTTCCGCCACGACCGGGGAGAGGAATGGATGCGCCGTAGCTGAGGCTGCCGTTGAGACGCAGGTCGGAGGTGAGAGTGGTGAGCTCGGCGAGCGCCGTGACGGGGCCGTCATCACCCTTGTCCGCGGCCTCGGCGGCCGATTGCCACGGCTGCAATACGGCGAGCGCTATTCCCGCCGCCACCAGCACGAGTGCGATCGGGGAGAGGATCCAGGCTGCTCGGCGACTCATTTCTCACCCTCGGGGATCACGGTCGCCTGCATGAAGCCGCCTTCGAAGAACTCGCCGATCACCGCGAACCAGTCGAAGTCGAGCGATTCGATGCTCTTCTGATCGATGAACGGCGGCATCTCCCCCAGCTCGTCCTCGCAGGCCGTGAGCAGAGCGCGGGCTTCGTCTTCGGTGATCCCTGCGGGCAGCTGAAGCGTTCCCTCGGCGTCGGGATCGGCGAAGTCGGCGAAGCCGTTCTCGCGTGCACAGCCGGCGAACGCCAGACTCGCCTTGATCATGGCCTCCGCATCGAACTTGAGCGCCTCCGTCGCCTCCGCACCCGACATGTCGGGTTCGGGCTGTTCGAACTCGGGGACCTTCTCCTCGCAGGTCGCCCATGCCTCGCGCTGACCGCCCTCCTCGGGGTAGCCGTTGGCGGTGGTCGAAGCCATCCACGTGCCGTCGTCGTCCGTCGAGATCATGGTCATGCCCATGTCTTCGCCGCCCCCTTCGCCGAACGCCATGGAACCGCCATCCACAGTTCCCAGGGGACTGTCTTCCGGGGCGTCCGGCATGAGCATGCCGACCTGACCGCCTTCGATGATCTTCGCCGTCTGACCTTCGCCGGTCAGGCAGGTCACGAATCGGGCGGCAGCGGCGTCGTTGGCCGCGTCGTCCTTCTTGTCTGCTGCCGGTGCCGCGCAGGCGGCGAGTGCGACGACCGTCAGGATGACGGGGATCGCTGCTAGCGAGCGGCGTGCTTTCACGGTGAACATGTCATTCCCTCTCTCGCGGTCGCAGCTCGTCCGCAACCCTGCAGTCAGTTCTATGGAGGCGGTGGTTTGCTAGCGGTATGAGCCCGCCTAACCGGAAACTAACCGCGGCGCATGCACCCTCGGATGAGGGAGGTGCCATGCGGCTGCTGCTGGTGGAGGATGAGGCCGATCTGGCCGACACGCTGGCCGATGGCCTGCGCCGCGAGGGGTACCTCGTGGATGTCGCACGCGACGGATCGAGCGCGTTGAGCGCGGCCGCGTCGTCCGACATCGACGTGATCGTGCTCGACCGCGATCTGCCGGTGCTGAACGGCGATGCGGTGTGCCGCACGCTGGTCGCGCAGCAGTATCCGGCGCGCATCCTGATGCTCACCGCCGCCGGCACGCTCAATGACCGGGTCGAGGGGCTCGATCTCGGTGCGGATGACTACCTCGCCAAGCCGTTCGCCTATGTGGAGCTGCTCGCCCGGATCCGAGCACTCAGCCGCCGCAGCAACTCGGCCAGGCCGAACGCGGTCCTCGAATTCGCCGGAGTACGTCTCGATGTGATGAGACGCGTCGTCGAGCGAGACGGTGTGCCGATGAGGCTCACCCTCAAGGAGTTCGGTGTGCTGGAGGCGCTGCTCGCGGCCGAGGGCGGCTACGTGAGCTCGGATGACCTGCTCGACGACGTGTGGGACGAGCCGCTGGAGCGCACCCGCGGCGTGGTCAAGATCGTGGTGCACACGCTGCGCCGCAAACTCGGGGCACCAGCGGTGATCCAATCCGCCGCCGGCCACGGCTATCGGATGGGGACGACATGAGACGCATGAGTTTTCGCACGCGGCTGGTGATCATCATCACCGGGGTGTTCATCGCGGCCGGAGCCGCTCTGCTCGCCGTGCAGTACCTGGTCGTGCAGGGGTTGTTCGCCTCGGCGATCACGTTCACCGCCCAGAGCTGCGTACCGGCGACCTCGATCTCCGGCACCCCGGGGTTCACCGACATGAACGGTCTCGTCGAGAACACAGCGATCCCGGATGCCTCGGCGACGATCGACGGCACGACCGCGACCGGCTGCACCTACTTCGACACGGTGTCGATCGCAGCGGAGACGGCGGCTCCCCTCGAGGGCGCGCAGATCGACACGGTCGGCGGCGCGGTGCTGCAGCAGTCGACGTTCCTCGCCGACGAGGTCGGCGGCGGACTGCTGCTGTGGTCGATCGTGACGCTCGTGGCCTTCACCGGGGTCGCCGCCGCCATCGCGTTCTGGCTCGCCCAGCGTTCGCTCGATCGCATCGGAGAGGTCACCGCCACCGCGCGCGACATCTCCGAGCGCGATCTGGGCCGTCGCCTCGACCTGCCAGGACCGGACGACGAGATCAAAGAACTCGGCGACACGATCGACGGCATGCTCGACCGACTGCAGACGGCCTTCACCGCACAGGACCGATTCGTCGCGAACGCCTCGCACGAGCTGCGCACGCCCCTCACCACGACGCGCACCGCCCTGGAGATCCCCCTGGAGCAGGGCAGCGTGCCCGCCGAGCTCGAACCCAACATGCGCCGCGCGCTCCGCGCCACCGAACAGAGCGAGCGCCTCATCACCGCACTCCTCACACTCGCCCGTTCACGGACAGGTCTGGAGAGCACCGAGACCGTCGAACTCGGCGAGGTGATCGAGGCCGAGGTCGACGAGCTCGCCCGGCAGGACGTGGTCGTGCACACGGACATCGCACCGATATCGGTCGAGGGCGACGGCGTGCTGCTGGCGCGAGCCGTGCGCAATCTTCTCGAGAACGGCGTACGTCACAACGTGCCCGACGGCGAATTGTGGGTGCGGTGCCGCCGTGACGGCGACCACGCAGTGATCGAGGTGGAGAACACCGGAGCGCCCATCGCCGCATCGACGCTGTCGCTGCTCACCGAGCCGTTCTACCGCGGTGATGCGAGCCGCACCTCCGCGGGGCCGGACGGCACCGGCCTCGGCCTCGCCATCGTGCAGAGCATCGCGACGACCCACGGCGGCGAGGTGCACCTGACCGCTCGGGAGGGCGGCGGACTGATCGCCGCCCTCCACGTACCTGCGGCGACCGTCTGAAGACACCGCCGCAGGCCTCGGCCGCTAGATCAGGACTGCGGCCAGTCCTCGACCTTGACGAGCGTGCGGCCGCGGAGCGTGTAGATGACACCCTCCTCGTCGACGTTGAGGTGCGGGCCGCTGTACCAGCCGCCGTTGATGTCCGCCACGACGACTGTCACCGCGAACGTCTTCGGGTCGATCCGGAACAGGGTCGAGTCGGACACGCCATAGATCACTCCGCGTGCCGCCTTGAGCGCCGCGAAGCCCTTGACCAGCGCGCCGTGGTCGGCGGTGTGCACGATCTTCTGGCGTGGCCCGTCGATCACGACGAGCCCACCCTTGATCGTGAGCGCGAAGACGTAGCGCCCGTGACTCTCCAGCGCGGCGATCCCGTTCGGCAACCCGGTCTCGATGCGCCAGAGTTCACGGCCCGCCACCGGATCCCACGCCACGACCGTGCCGCGAGGACCGGTCTTCTGCGCGTTGTCGCCGCCGAGGTACGCGATGCCACCCGACGTCGTCACCGCACGGACCATCTGGATGTCGTCGATCGGATTGATCACGGAGGTGCTCGTCCCCGTCACCGGGTCGAACGTCCAGATCGATCCGCCGCCCTCGGTGTCCGACTGCGCAGCGACCAGGAGCAGTTCGTTCACGTCGTCCCAGCGGGTGTCGAGCGGGCGGTTCTGCGCCGTCGGCGCCTCCATCGCCTGCTGCATCGGCTGCCCCGATGCCGGGTCGTACCGCCAGATGCCCTGCGAGCTGTACTGCCCCGTGTAGAGGACACCGCCGAGCACTTCGGCATCTTTCGCCTCCCCCGGTGAGCGCAGGTTGATCACGCCTCCACCACGGAGGTCGTGCCGCGCAACACCGCCGTTTCCGCCGACATATGCATAGCCGGCACCCACCGCGATGCCCATGCAGGTCTGTGGGCTGACCGGTGCACCGGCCTCGCCGAGATCGATCGTCCTCGATACCGTGCCGTCGCCTCGCACAGTGGCGACGTAGCCGTATCCCGACACGGCAAGAAGCTCACCGTCGAGCGGGTCGAGGCCCCACATCTCACCGAGGTCGACCCCGACGTCGAAGAGGCCGAGTGCGCCGCTGGTGGGAGTCCAGCGGATCAAGCGGGTCTCATTGGCGAAGAAGACGTCGTCCCCCAGCACTGCGAAGTTCTTCGCGGTCTTTCCGATGGAGGTCGCCAGCAGGTACGTCGAGGGGTCGGCGAGGCTTATCGCCGCAACCTTGGTCGGTTCGGCCCCTCCCGCCGTGGAGGCGAGCAATCGGTCGCCATCGATCATCAATTCGCGGATGCTCGGGTCGGCCTTCATCTCGGCCGGGGTGATGTCCGAGTACACGCGCGTCGCGCGGTCGTACGCGTACAGCGTGGCGCGGCTCGATCCTGATCCGCCCCCGAATGTCGTTCCCGCGCCGTAGTAGACGGTGGTGTCGGTGGCCGCGACGGCACGTGCCAGTGTCGCCGACGGGTCGGGGACACCCAGGTCCGTGATCTGCTCGGTGGCGGGGTCGTACTGCCAGAGTTTCGGGGCGATGCCCGCGCCGGACGTTCCGCCGGCGGCGAAAAGGACGCCGTCTGGCGCCACGGCGAGGTCGCGCACGTCGCGATCGCCGAGCTCACCGAGGGCGACCGCCGGGTTCTGAGGCTGGTTCAGATCCCAGCGGTACAGGTTCGGAGTTCCCGCCGCTTTCTGCAGGACACCGGCGTAGAGGATCCGGCGTTCGCGGTCCAGCGCCAGCGCCTGGATGCTGTGCCCGCTGGTGAGGTTCGTGGTGTGCAGGACCTTGCCTGATGCGACATCGAGTGCCAGGATGCTGACCGGCTCGAGGTTGCGCGAGCCGATATAGCAGACGCCGTCGAGCAGCACGCCGCTCATCAGCGAATACTGCATCATGCCGGGACCGATGTCGGTGATACGCGTGGTCTTGCGGCCAGCGGGACGCTTCGGCCCGGCAGGGCGCGGCGCGGCCGCGAACGCCGGTGAGACGGTGGCCGCCGTCATACCTGCGGCGAGGATGCCGGACAGCCCGAGCTGCAGCGCGGTGCGGCGGGAGACGTTCTGTGAGGGGGACATGTGAACTCCTTCGGTCTTCATTGAACGGGGATGATTACGGTTCTTCCGGCCTTCAGGCCGTGATGGAGAGGAGACCCGCTTCGACTTCGTATTCGAGCGGCTCTCCGGCGGCGAGGCGGCGGAGCTCGTCGAGCACAGCGCCCGAGAGTCTGCCCAGTTCTCGCCCCAGCGACCCCGCGATGTGCGGAGTCAGCAGGGCGTTGTCGGAGTGGTAGAGCGGATGCTCCGGATCCAGGACCCACGGAACAGTGACGTCGAGGATCGCGAACAGCTCTCCGGCGAGGACCCGGCGGGTGAGCGCATCCTGGTCGAGGAGCTCGCCGCGCGCGGTGTTCACCAGCGTCGAGCCTCGGCGCATCAGGCCGATGCCCCGCGCGTCGACGAGGTTCAGCGTCGACGGCAGGGACGGCGCGTGGATCGAGACGACGTCGCTGGTGGAGAGGAGCTCATCGAGCGAGACGGACGAGACGCCCAGTTCTCCTGCCTCGGCGGCGGAGAGGTAGGGATCGTAGACGACCACCTCGTAGGCGTAGCCGTGGAGCATCTCGATGACGATGCGGCCGATCTTCGACGCACCGACGATCCCGATCCGCAGGCCGTAGTTCCCCATGCCGGGGAACGCGGCCTCCACATCGAACTCCTGCTGCTCGGCCTGGTAGCGCGCCGCGATCGGCAGCACCCGCTTGCCGGCCAGGACGATCATCGCGACGGTGTATTCCGCAACGGGCACGGCGTTCACCGCGGCGGCACTGCTCACGGCGATGCCGCGATCGATGACCTCCGGCCCGAGATAGCCCTTCACCGACCCGGCCGCGTGCAGGATCGCCTCCAGCTTCGGGGCGGCAGCCAGGACATCGGCGTCGACGCGAGGTGCGCCCCACCCGGTGACGAGCACCTCGACGTCCGACAGCACGTCGCGCGCGGCATCCGACCCGAACTCCGTGAGGTACCCGGCGATGTCGGCGACCTGCTCGAAATCGACGATGCGATGCGGGGGGAACACGCGCTGACGGACGGATGCTCCCATCGCGAATGCGATGCGGGGACGACGGCTCACTTGACGCTCCCTGCGGACAGGCCGGAGCGCCAGAAGCGCTGCAGCATCACGAAGGCGAGGATGAGGGGGAGCACCGAGATGAATGATCCGGCGATGACGAGGGTGGAGAACTCGGGGTTCTGCTGCACCTGGCTCTGCCACAGGGCGATGCCGACGCTCGACGGGAACAGATCGCGGTTCTGCAGCATGATCAGCGGCAGCATGAAGTTGTTCCAGATGCCGACGAACTGGAAGAGGGCGATCGTGACGAATCCGGGCATCAGCATCGGCATCCCGACCTGGAGGAAGCTGCGTATCGGCCCCGCACCGTCGACCCGGGCGGCCTCGAGCGTCTCCGCGGGGAGGTATCCGGAGGAGAACACCCGGGCGAGGTACACGCTGAACGGGTTGCACAGCGTCGGGATCAGCACCGCCCAGATCGTGTTGGTCAGTCCGACGGACGCCGCGAGGAGGTACAGCGGGATGACGGTCGCCGTGTTCGGGATGAGCACGCCGATGAGCACGGCGGAGTACAGTCCGCCCTTGCCGCGGAACTCGAATTTGTCGAAGGCATAGCCGGCCATCAGGGAGATGAAGCCGCCGATGATCGCGCCTCCGCCGGCGTAGAGGATGCTGTTGCCGAGCCACCGCAGGAAGATGCCGTCGTCCTGGACGAGCAGCCGCTGGATGTTGACGACGAAGTCGCTGCCGAAGGCGAAGGCATCGCCCGAATAGAGCTCACCCGCGTTCTTGGTCGACGCGAAGACGAGCCACAGCAGCGGCAGCACCATGTAGGCGGAGCCGATGATCAGGAGCGCGTTGACTCCGAAGACGGAGGGCAGGTGCCGAGAACTGCGCGATCGGCGCGGACTCCGCGCTGTGTTCGCGGATGCCGCGGCACGCGTCTTCGGACGGTCGGTCACGGTTGTCATCGCGTCGGCTCCTTCGAGGTGAATCGGGTGACGACCCAGGACAGGACGCCGGCGAGCAGGGCGAGCAAGATGGATGCCGCCGCCGCCTGGGGCAGGTCGTTCCGGTTGAACGCCGCGTCGTAGGCCCACATGTTGGGCACCCAGGTACTGGTGACGGCGGTCGTCGCGGACGACAGGATCTTCGGCTCGGTGAACAGTTGCAGCGAGCCGATGACGGTGAACAGCAGGGCGACGCCGATGGCCGGCCAGACGAGAGGGGTCTTGATCGAGAGCGCGGTGCGGATCTCGCCGGCGCCGTCGACCTTCGCGGCCTCGAGCACTTCGCGGGGAACCGCCTGCAGGGCGGTGAACAGGATGATCACGTTATAGCCGGCCCACTCCCACACCGCGATGTTGACCATCGAGGGGAGGACCAGCTGCACCGAGAGGAAATCGAGGGCGATGCCGCCGGATTCCAGTGCCTTCACGATCGGGCTCACGCCCGGCGTGTACAGGTAGGCCCAGATGAGGGCGGCGATCACGCCGGGTACGGCGTGCGGGAGGAACAGGAGCAGCTGGAAGGCCCGCTTGGCGTAGGCGACGGTCGCGTCGAGCAGCAGGGCGAGCACGAGGGCGACGGCGAGCAGCGAGGGAACGTAGAGGATGCAGTAGATCGCGAGCCGGCCGAAGCCATCCGTGAAGGTGCGGTCGGCGAGGACGTCGAGGTAGTTCCCGATACCGACGAACTCGACGGTGGCGCCGCCGAAGCCGAGGCCGCTGCGCTTCTCGGCGAACAGGCTCATCCCGATCGCGTAGATCACCGGGGCGATCATCGTCAGGGCGAACAGGGCGAAGAACGGAATCAGGAAGATCGAGGCGGTGCGCCCTCCCGTGCCCGGGATCGTCTTTCGCATTGTGCGCCGCGGCGCACGGATCTGGCTGGTCATCGTCGATGCCCTTCGATCGGGATCGTGGGGTGGGTGCGTCAAGAGGCCCACCCCACGATCGATCCGGTTACTCCGTGATGTCGAGGCCGAGCTTCTCGAGCCCGTCCACGGTGCTGGTCTGCGTCGCGGCCAGCGCGTCACTCAGGGTGGCGGCGCTCGTGACGGAGTCCTTGAGCGCGGTGCTGGTGAGGTCGTACTTCGGACCCCAGGCCCACGAGCCCAGGTTCGCGGAGGCCTCGTCGAACACCTCGTAGATGTCGTTCGCGTAGTAGTCGGTCGGGGCGACTGCTGCTGCGGTCTCGTTCAAGCCCGGGTACGCGAGGTACGCGGTGCCGACGGCGCCACGCGCCTCGACCGCATCCTTGGAGGTGGTGAGCCACGTGAGGAACACCGCTGCGGCTGCCTCGTTGTCGGAGTCGGCGGGGATGGCGAAGCCGGTGCCGCCGCTCAGCGCGCCGCTGGGCTTGCCGTCCCAGGTGGGAGGGGCCGCTGCGATCCACTTTCCGGCCTGGCCGGCCGCCTCGGTGCGGGTCTTCAGACCGGAGGCGCTCCAGGAGCCGCCGACCCACGCGTTGACCACGCCGCTGTTGAGGTCAGCGGTCCACTCGTCGCTGAATCCGAGCTGCTTCTTGACGAGGCCCTCGTCGATGAGGCGCTGCCAGTACTCGGCGACCTTGTTCGACTTCTTGTCGTCGATCGCGACGTTCCAGTGATCGCTGTCGACGCCGAACCATTCGGCACCGGCCTGCCACGACATCGGAGCCAGCTGCGGCTCGTTGGTGAAGAAGCTGGTGAGGTAGGCGTTCGGGTTCACGGCCTTGACGGCGCGTGCAGCATCCTCGAACTCGTCCCAGGTGGTGGGGACCTCGACACCGGCGGCTTCGAGGACGTCCTGGCGATACCAGATGACCATGGGCGGCGCGTCGTACGGCAGCGCGTAGGCCGCGTCGCCGAAGGAGACGAGCGAGCGGACCTGCTCGTCGTACTCGCCGAGGATGTCAGACGAGACGAGCTCGTCGACCGGCTTCAGCTGCTCTGCCGCGACGAAGCCGGGGAGGCGGTCGTACTCGATGCCGACGACGTCGGGGCCGCTGCCGGACTCGATGGCGGCGGAGAGCTTGGTGTAACCTCCGTTGGCGCCGTTGGGGATCTCCTCGAAGTTGACCGTGATGTCATCCTGACTCGCGTTGAACGCGGCGGCGACATCGGCCATGCCGCTCAGCGAGGACCAGAAGGTCACCTCACCGGTGGCGGGAGGAGCGCTCTCGGTCTTCTCGGGCTCGACCGGGGTGGCGCTGCCGGCGCAGCCGGCAAGCAGGGCGGAGGCGACCACAAGGGCGCCAGTGGCGGTAAGGGTGCGACGCAGGGACATCGGCGGGTTCTCCTTTGAATCGTTGACCGTGCCCTTCGATCATTCGACACCCGCGGAGATTAACCTAGACGATTGCTAACTTTCTAACAAAACCTAACATTCAGATGGCGCGGACAGTGGATTCCCTGACCACGAGCGAGGGAAGCAAGGCCATGCGCACGATCGTGTGCGGCGTGCCGGCAACCTGCTTCAGACGGTCGACGCAGAGTCGCAGAGCCGCGTGGCCGAGTTCGTGCTTCGGTGGGGCGACGGCCGTCAGCGGCACAGCCGCGAACGCCGAGACCTCGTCGTCGTACGCGATGACCGCGAAGTCCTCTGGCACGCGGAGACCACGCTCCAGCACCAGATCCACGAACGCCATGGCATCGGAGTCACCGAGGAGGATGGCCGCCGTCACACCCTGCTCGACGCACGTGCTGAGAAGAGCGTCCAACTCCGCGATCTCGGCGCTCTCACCGAAGGGCGGTCGCGCCAGGTCATGACGCAGCGCAACGGCGGACTCCTGATCGATCTCGCCCATGGCACGCCGGAATCCCGCGTCGAGGCCCGCGACCGTGGCCGAAGGTCTCGCCGCGAGCGCGATGCCCGTGTGCCCCTGTTCGGCGAGATGCCGAACCGCCACTTCGGCGCCGTGCGCGTGATCCGTGCGCACCCACTCGAGCCGGCCCGCGATGTGTTCATCCACCGACCGCTCGACCATGACGACGGGCACATCGGCCTGTTCGAGTATCCGCTGCAGCGGCGATCGGTCGACGATCACATCATGCGGAGTGATCATGAGCGCGTCGACGCCGCTGGCGATGAGACGCTCGGCCTGGCGGTACTCCTCTTCCGGCGAGTAGTTCGTCGCGCCCACGACGAGGCGGCAGTTCAATTCCCTGGCGGCCTGGCTCGCTCCGCGGATCACTTCGGGGAAGTAGTAATTCGTCGTCGGGACGATCATGCCGATGGTCGCGACGGGCCGCGCCCTGGCCACCGAGCCCTGCGTATGCGCCGCCTGCTGCTGGGCCACGGCGAGCGAGATCGCTCCGCCGTGCACGCGCGCCAGCAGACCTCGTTCCTCCAGCACGACCAGATCGCGCCAGAGCGTCATGGGCGTGACGCCGAGGCGTGGCGCCAGCGACGAACTCTGCACCGAGCCACGGAGTTCGAGTTCTCGGAGGATCGCATCGTGGCGTGCAGCTGCGGTCATCCGCTCCTCCGTCAGGATCTTTCGATTACAACAGAACCCAACATAGCCCGGTGCGAGTCACCGCGCCTCGCGCGTCACCCAGCGGCAGCTCTCAGTCGCTGACGACCCAGTCGAACTGGTCACCGTGCTCTTCGAGCCAGGCGTCGACGGCATCCGCTTCCTTGCCCTCGCCGAACTCGTTGACCACGAGATCCTCGAGCGCACCGTACTGCTCGTCGTCGAGCTTGATCTGCTCGATCAGTTCGGCCGCCTCGGGGAACTCTGCCGCGAAGCCCTTGGCGCCGAGGAAGTGCAGCCCCTCGGCCTCACCCATCGCGCCCTTCGGGTCTTCGAGGTCCTTCACCGGGAAGGCATCGTTGGCCCAGAACGGCCGCCACAGTGTGACGACGATGTCCTCCTGCTTCTCCGTCGCCGCCTTCAGCTCGGTGAGCATGGCCGCGGTCGACGACGTCACCAGGGTGTACTCGCCGTCGAGGCCGTACGCCGAGAGCATCTCGCCTGCCTGCGCCGTCAGCCCGGCCCCCGGTTCGATCCCGATGACCTTGCCGCCGACGTCGCCCCCGCGGCCGGCGAGATCATCGATCGAGTCGATGTCCGAGTACTCCGGAACCGCGATCGTGAGCTTGGCGTTGGCGTAGTACGTGCCGAGATCCTCGATGTCGTCACCGTACTTCTCGATGTACTCGGCATGGGTGAGCTCTGGCCACGCCGAAGGGTAGAGGTCGACGTCGCCCTGCGCCAGCCCCGCGTACAGGGGGCCGGCTTCGGTGAGCGTCTTCATCTCGACGTCGTAGCCGAGCTTCTCGAGCTGATCCTGCATCAGGTAGGCCGTACTGAGACCATCGGTCCAGCTCGGCAGATAGCCCAGGGTGATCGTGCCCTTGTCGCCGGTCGCACCACTGGTGCCGCCTCCGGTCAGGTCGCTGGTACCGCCCGCCCCGTCGGTCGCGCAGCCGGCGAGAGCGAGGGATGCGACGGCGCCGAGCGCCGCGATGCTCATGAGTCTGTTCTTACGCATTCTGCAGCTCCTTCTCTTCGACGTGCACCGGGGTCGCATCCGCCAGCAGAGCGGATGCCGCGGCCGCGCGCTGCGCCGAGCGACGCCGTGCGAGCATTCCGAGCAGCGACGCCGGGTTCTTGCCCAGCGATCCGAGTGCCGCCGTGACGCGATCGAGGAAGACGGCGATGAGCACGACACCCAGCCCCGCCTCGACGCCCTTGGCGATGTTCACGGTCGAGATCGCCTCGACGACCATCTTCCCGAGGCCGTCGGCGCCGGCCATGCCGGCGATCACGGCCATCGACAGGGCGAGCATGATGACCTGGTTGACGCCGGCGAGGATCGTCGGCATCGCGAGCGGGAGCTGAATGCCCCGCAGGATCTGACCCGGCTTCGCGCCGAACGCCTGACCTGCTTCGACGGTCTCCGAGTCCACTCCGCGGATGCCGAGTTCGGTGAGGCGGACGCCAGGAGGCAGCGCGAAGATGACCGTCGCGACGAGCCCGGGAACCACGCCGATACTGAAGAACACGATCGCGGGAATCAGATACACGAAGGCGGGCATCGTCTGCATGAAGTCGAGGATCGGCTTCAGCACGGTGCGCACCGTCGAATTGCGCGCGGACCAGATGCCGAGCGGTATCACGATGAGTACCGCGACCACCGCGGCGACGAGCACCAGGGCGAGCGTCTGCATCGCCGGAACCCAGAGGCCCATCGCGACGATCAGTCCGAAGGAGATCACCGTGCCGATGGCGAGCTGCCACGATCGCACCAGCCACGCGATCAGCGCCGCGGCGACGATGACGACGTAGAAGTACGGCAGCAGGAGCAGGAAGGTGAGGCCCTCGACGAGGAAGGTCACGACGAAGGAGATGACGTCGAGCAGGCCGTCCAGGTTGTCCTTGATCCAGTCGACGCCGGATTCGACCCACGTTCCGATGGGGAGATGGAAGTTCATCGCGTCGCCCCCTCGTTCGCGGCCTGGGCCCCGGAGGCGGTCGCCGCCTCAGCAGTCCAGCCGTCATCGAGCACGGCGTCGATCTCGGCCTGCGGCATCGGGAAGAGCGGGAGCGTGAGCTCGCCGGTCGCACCGGGCCCGGGGCCGAGGGCTGCGAGCAGGGTGACGCGAGGAATGACACCCACCAGGCGTCCATCGGCGTTCGTCACCGCCAGCGGCACGGGCGACTCGACCGACGGGACGAACAGATTCATCAGCACCTCGTCCTCGTTCACCGCCTGCGGAACAGGCTTGATGATCGATTCGAGCGTCGTCACTCCCTTACGGACGAGCTTGACGGCATCCCGATCGGTGACGATGCCGACCAGCTGACGGTCGCGATCCACGACGTACGTCGCCGACATGTAGGCGTCCCGCATCTGACGCAGCGCCGTACGCGGGCCTGCGGTCGCGGCGACGACAGGGCGAGGGCGCTCCATGACGTTCGCGGCGGTGAGCACACGGGCACGATCGACGTCCTGCACGAACTGCTCGACGTAGTCGTTCGCCGGGTCGGTCAGGATGTCTTCCGGGGTGCCGATCTGCACGATGCGGCCATCGCGCATCACGGCGATCCGGTCGCCGAGGAACATCGCCTCGTTGAGGTCGTGCGTGATGAACACGATCGTCTTCTGCAATTTCTGCTGCAGTTCGAGCAGCTGCTCCTGCATCTCACGACGGATGAGCGGGTCGAGAGCGCTGAACGCCTCGTCCATGAGCAGGATGTCGCTGTCGGCCGCGAGAGCGCGGGCGATGCCGACGCGCTGCTGCATGCCGCCGGAGAGCTCACTGGGCAGTTTGTCGCCCTGGCCGGCGAGTCCGACGAGAGTCAGGATCTCCTCGGCCTCGGCGAGCCGCTCGGCTCGGGGCGTGCCCTTGAGCTCGAGCGGATAGGCGACGTTGGCTGCCACGGTGCGATGGGGCAGCAGGGCGAAGTGCTGGAAGACCATCGAGATGCGGTCGCGACGGATCTCGCGCAGGCGCGATGTCGGGATGCCGGTGATGGTGTCGCCGTTCACGGTGACGGATCCGTCGGTGGCCTCATGCAGGCCGTTGAGCATGCGGATGATGGTGGACTTGCCGGAGCCGGACAGTCCCATGATCACGAAGATCTCACCGCGATTCACGGTGAAACTCGCGTCGATGACGGCTGCGGTTCCGGCATCCGCGATGTCGGTTCGGCTCTCGCCGGATTTCAGCCGACGGACGGCTTGGTTCGGATTCCTCCCGAACACTTTGTACAGATGGCGCGCTTCAAGTGCGGTTTCGGACACGTTTCCCCTGCGGCGCGCAGTGATGCGCGCCTGCTTCGGTCACGCCCGGGTGACGTTCACGTGGCCGTCTCGACATGCTGCACTGACGGCGCGGGCGGCGGATTTCGGATCCACCGCAAAGAACATCGACCGTACGCCCGCGCCTCTTCGTAGTGCAGATTTCGAAGGAAGGACGCGGCCGCGGACTGGTCTCGGGCCTTCCGGCCCGCATTCCAACGTAACTAAATGGCCGATCAGGGGCAAATCCGCATATCGACGGAGTGCCGGGTTTCGTCGGCTGACCGGGGGATTGGACGGATGTGCGAAACGAGGTCGCCTGCGCGCGCCGAGCCGCCCCGACGCTCATGCGCGAATCGTGAGCAGAGGATTCCTCAGCCGTGAACGCTCCGCGTGACCGTGAACTTCGGAGTGCGGTGCACCTGCTCGGTCGGGCCGACGATCCTCGTCAGCTCGGCCTTGTATCCGAGGGACGAGTTGTAGACCGTCCAGAGTTCGCCACCGGGCCGGAGCAGGCGAGCGGATGCCTCGAACAGGCGGGTCGCTGCACCGGTGTGGACGCTGTTGCCGAGGTGGAACGGCGGGTTGAGCAGCACGATGTCGGCGCTCGCGTCTGCGAGGTCGGACCCGGCGTCGTCGTGGGTCACCGTGACGCGATCGGCGACTCCGTTCGCGGCGACGGTCGCGCGCGCCGACGCAACGGCCGCGGCAGAGCGGTCGGTCGCGACTACGCGGGCGTCGGGGTGCGCGAGGGCATAGGCCACGGCGAGCGCGCCGGTGCCGCAGCCGAGGTCGATGACGGTTTCCCCGGTCGTTGAGCGAGCGGAGCGAGACGAAACGCCCGATGCAAACGTCGCCGGATGGATGGTGCGTTTCGTCTCGTCGCGAAGACCCGCACTGAGCGAGCGCATGCGAGTCGAAGTGTCCTCGCTCAACGACCGAGAAGGCGGGACGCCCAGCCCGAGCACCTCAAGCAGCACCCGGGTGCCGATGTCGAGGCGCGCCCCGGCGAAGGCGCCGCCATGCGCAACGAGGATGAGCCCGTCATGCTCCGCACGCACCGGGAACGGCGGTTCGGCCGGAACCTCGCGCGGCTCGCTCGCCACGATCAGCCGAGACTTCCGCTCCGCACGCTCGGCCTGCACCCGCGCGAAAGTGCGACCGAGCACCTCGTTCTGCGCGAGGGTCATGTGCTTGACGCGCCCGCCGGCGACGAGCACGACGTCGGACGCAGCCCAACGGGCGACAGCGTCTGCGATCTCCTCGAGTTCGGCGAGCGCCTTCGGCAGCTGCAGCAGCACGAGCCGGGCACCGGGGAGCAGGTCGCGCTCGAGTTCGTGTTCGGCGAAACCTTCGAGGCCCATCTCTTCCGCGTTGCGCGCGAGCGCACGCCGACCGGTGGCCAGATCCTGGTGCACGCGGATGCCTCGGAATCCGGCATCCGTCAGCGCCAGGGTGATCGCCCCGTACTCGTCGCCGATCACCGCGATCTCAGGGCCGGCGATGTCCCGCTCTTCGGCGAGCGCGAGCGCTCTCCTGACGAGCAACTCATCGGTGGCATCCCATGCCTGCAGATTGTCGGCCTCGACGTCGGGCCAGCGGCGCAAGCGACTGTAGGGGAACTCCGGCACCAGCCCACTGTACGCGCCGCCGATACGACCTACCTGTCGACGGACGGAGAGCGCGTGGACTCCCGGATCACGAGTCCGGTCGTGAGCACCTGAGAACCAGGCGTGGACTCGTTCCGCATCATCGCGAGCAGGGCGGCCGCCGCTGCTTCGCCTTTCGCGTCGATGTCCTGACGGACCGTTGTCAGCGCGGGCGAAACGCGGGCGGCCAGCGGGCTGTCATCGAATCCGACGACCGACAGGTCCTCGGGCACACGGATGCCTCTGGCTCTGGCCTGCTCGATCACTTCCAGCGCGGCGAGGTCGGACCACGCCAGGACAGCGGTCGGCGGAGCGTCGAGCATCCGGCCGATCCGCGTCTTCAGGATCTCGTCGATCGCCAGGCCCGGCGTTCCGACGATGCGCGGCACGATGCCGCTCTCCGTCAGCGCCCGAATCCAGCCGCCCAGACGCTCGGCGGTGGTCGATGTCGCAGAGGCCAGCACGCTCTCGGAGGGCGGCTCGTCGTCCGCATCGACCGTCGGCACGACGAGCGCGATATCGGAATGCCCCAGGTCGATCAGGTGCTGCGCCGCTTCATGGGCGCCTGTGCTGTTGTCGAGCGAGATGCTCGGCATTCCGGGAATCGGCGCACCTTCGACCGTCACGACCGGCAGACGGCGCGCCGTCAACGCCGTGACGGCCTTGGTCCGCGGCGTGCAGGAGTAGATGATCGCGCCGTCCATCGCGACGTCGCGCGCAGGAACGACCCCGTCGTGAGACGAGGAGTGCAGGAGGACGAGCGAGTAGCCCGCATCGGCGAGTGATCCCGCCACTGCGCGGACGAACCCGACCGCGACTTCGTCTGTGAACGCATCGCGAGGCGAGTTCGTCAGCACCATGCCGACGACTCCCGTGCGGCCCGAGGCCAGCGCGCGCGCTGCAGGGTCGGGGCCGGAGTAGCCCAACGCCTGCGCGGCATCCATGATCCTGGTCCGAAGATCGGCGGACAGCTGATCCGGGCGCGAGAACGCATTCGAAACCGTCATCCGGCTCACACCGACATGCTCGGCTATGGTCTGCAGCGTCACGCGCGCCATCCCGTCCACCTCCATCATCATTCTGCCCGACCGAGTCCTATGCGCGTTCGGAGGCGACGGCGGCGCACCTCGGGCGAGGCGGCTCGATGACCTCGGCGGCACGTCGCAGTCCGCGAGCGAGCGCCTCTCGGACTCGCCGTATCGCGACCGCGCGGCGCTGCGCCGCGTAGTGGCGATCGCGGGCGCTCAATGCCTCCCGTCGCCGCTGATCGTGGGGGTCGAGTGTCCCCGCGATGTACTCCGCCGAGACAAGCGCGGAGATCGTCGAGTGGTCCATGATGCTTCCTTTCTGTATCGGTACAGAAAGACATTACTGTACCGGTACAGACGAGTCAAGAGAAAACTCGATCTCGAATCGGGTTGACACGCTCCCGGGTTCTATGGTTACTTAGTCGAGTAACTAACCCACTAACCGCGGAGGACACGTGATCGAAGAAGGCAAACCCCTCTTCCTCCAGATCGCCGAGCAGATCGAGGACTCGATCCTCGAGGGTTCGCTCGCCGAGGAGGCCCAGGCGCCCTCGACCAACGAGCTCGCCGCGTTCTACCGCATCAACCCCGCAACCGCAGCGAAGGGAGTCGCCGTGCTCACCGACAAGGGAGTGATCTACAAGCGCCGAGGCATCGGCATGTTCGTCTCCGAGGGAGCACGAACTCTGCTGCTCGGCGAACGGCGCGAGGTCTTCGCCGACCGCTACATCGACCCGCTCCTCGCCGAAGCCCGCACGCTCGGCCTCGACGCCTCCGACCTTGCGGCGCTGCTCACCGAGCGCGCCGCCCAGATCACCAACGCAGAAGGGAAGAACCCCGCATGACCACCGTCATCGAGGTGCACAACCTCACCAAGCGCTACAAGAACAAGCGCGCGCTCGACAACGTCTCGCTCACCGTCGAGGGCGGCGCCATCTACGGCCTCCTGGGTCGCAACGGCGCCGGCAAGACGACTCTGATGTCGATCCTCACCGCGCAGAACTTCGCCAGCGAAGGTTCGGTACGGGTGTTCGGCGAGCACCCGTACGAGAACACCCACGTTCTGAGCCGGCTGTGCTTCGTGAGGGAAAGCCAGAAGTACCCCGAGGATGCGACTCCCAAGGTCGCGCTCCGTTCGGCGGCGCTGTTCTTCCCGAACTGGGATCAGGACCTCGCCGACCAGCTCATCGAGGACTTCCAGCTGCCGATGAAGCAGCGGATCAAGAAGCTCTCTCGGGGGCAGCTCTCCGCCGTCGGCGTGATCATCGGCCTCGCTTCCCGCGCCGAGATCACCTTCTTCGACGAGCCCTACCTCGGCCTCGACGCGGTCGCTCGGCAGATCTTCTACGATCGCCTGCTGGCGGATTACTCCGAGCATCCGCGCACGATCATCCTGTCGTCGCATCTGATCGACGAGGTCTCCAACCTCATCGAGAAGGTGATCGTCATCGACAACGGACGCATCATCCTCGACGAGGACACGGATGCCGTGCGCGACCGCGCCGTCACGATCGTCGGCGAGGCCGCGAAGGTCGACGCCTGGACGACCGGGCGCGAAGTGCTGCACCGCGAATCGCTCGGCCGGGTGGCATCCGTCACCATCCTCGGCACGCTGTCGGCCGAAGACCGCACAGCGCTGAACGCCGAGGGTCTCGATCTCGCACCCGTCTCGCTCCAGCAACTGATCGTGCGCCTGACCCAGAAGGAATCGGGCGCGAACATCCTCGAGGAGGTCCGCTGATGCTTCGCACTCTGAAGGTCATCCGTCTGCAGCTCATCAACAAGCAGACATACATCTGGGTTCCGCTGATGATCGTCGGCGGCTCTCTGCTCATCTCGATCCTCATCTCCGCGATGATCCCGATCGATGAGCCCAAGTACGGTGGCGGCAGCCAGGCTCCGCTGTGGTACTTCCTGTTCGTCGGCATCCAAGCGCTGACGATGACGTTCCCGTTCTCGCAGGCGCTGAGCGTCACGCGCCGGGAGTTCTATCTCGGGACCCTCATCACGGCGGCGCTGACCAGCGCAATCCTGGGCGCGATCTTCATCGTCGGCGGGCTGATCGAGCTGGCGACGAACGGGTGGGGCGTGAACGGGTGGTTCTTCCACCTGCCTTGGGTCTGGGAGGCGGGGCCGCTCGCGGCCGGGTTCGTGTACTTCACCCTGGCCCTGTTCATCTTCATCATCGGATTCACCTGCGCCACGATCTACAAGAGCTGGGGAACGATGGTGCTCACCATCATCGGGCTGGGCCTCGGACTGGTCATGGTCGGCCTGGTGTACCTGGCAACCAGCCTCGAGCTCTGGGGGAATGTCTGGACCGGCATCCTCGACCTCGGTGCCCTCGGCCTCGCGCTGTGGGGGCTCGTCGCCATCGCGATCATGGCCGGGGTCTCGTTCCTCGCCTTCCGGAGGGCGATTCCCTGAGCGCAGGCTCAGCCCGGCCCGGATGCCGCGATCGCACGCTCGTGCGGTCGCGGCATCCTCGTCTGGATTCCCGCGCCGCCCGTCGGTCGCGGTCAGATGCGGTCGTCGGCCGCAAGCAGGTCGAGATCCCAGAAGCGGGCCTCCGGATCGCTGCCGTCATGCGACTCGGCAGCCTCGTCCATCGCCTCGTTGATCCGCTCGAGCAGGGCGTCGAACTCGGCCACGCTCAGCCGCAGCGTCCGCTGAGTGAACGCGCCGTGCACATCGGTGTCCCGGCCCGAGACATACTCCGGCGTCCAGGCGATGACCCGCTGCATCATCGCGTGATGCTCCTCGGCGAGCGCCCGGATCATGACCCCGCTGAGCTCCTCATCGGGCACGGGGCTCTCCGGGCCGCCGACGTTGAGCGCGAGCTTCTTCGCCGCCCACACCCGGTCGCGTCGGTCGCGGGCGTGCTCCGGGGCCTCTGCGATGAGACCGGCGTCGGCCAGGACGCGCAGGTGAAAGCTCACGCTGTTGGCCGGAACCGACAGGTCGGCGGCGATGTCGGCAGCACGCAGGTGCTCGCGGCGGCCGAACAACCGGATGATCTGCCGACGGAGCGGGTGACTGTACGCCTTCATCATGGCCGACGTCATCCAGACAGGATCCGGCTTGATTCGCTGCTCCGACATATCGAGAGTGTACCCGCAACGGAAATCGCGCAATAAGCATTGCGCAATTTCTCTTGCGGATCTACTCTCGAACCATGACGATCGCGCCGCCCCTGCACCGCCTCTCCCGTAACCGGCGCTACCTCGTCTGGCTGATCAGCGACACGAGCAAGGGTTTAGCGGCCTCCCTGTTCGGCTTCGCCATCCCGCTGCTGGCGCTCATCGTGACCGGAGACCCGGCGCAAGCGGGCATCATCGCCGGCGCCGGCATGGTCACCCGCCTGCTCACCACGCTTGCGGGCGGCGTGCTCGCCGACCGGCATCGGCGGATCGCGCTGATGCTGCTCGGATCACTCATCGGCATCGTTCTCGCCGCGGCCTTCACGGTGATCGCGCTCGGTGGAGGGCTCACCTTCTTCACGCTGCTGCTCGCCGACGTACTGCTCGCCGCGCGCAGCGGGCTCTTCGACGTCGCCGGCGAGAGTGCAATCAAGGAGATCGTTCCGGATGCGGCGATGGGGCGTGCGCAGGCGGCCAATCAGGGTCGGGATGCGGCCCTCCAGCTCGCGGGCGGCCCGTTGGGCGGTCTGCTGCTCGGTATCGGCGGGTGGGCGGTCGGCGCCGCGATGACGCTGTGCCACCTCGTCGCCGCGGGGACGGCATGGATGCTGCAGCGCGCGATCCGCCGCGAGAGCGACGCGGGATCCATCACCGACGACACGCCCCCGATCGCCGAGAAGGATGACACCGCGCCGGTCAGACCCAGCGCGTGGGCCGAGATCCGGGAGGGATTCGGGTGGCTGATGTCGCGCCCGGACCTCGGTGGTGTGCTGCTCATCATCACCATCGTGAACCTCGGGTTCAACGCCGCGACCACCACCGTCGTCTACGCGCTGCAGCAGGCAGGACACTCGGAAGCACTGATCGGCGCGCTTTCGGCGGTGTTCGGTGCGGTGATGCTGGTAGGAGCAGTGATCGCGCCGATGCTCGTTCCGCGCATCGGAGCCGGCACGCTGGCCGTCTTCGGGATCATCGGCATCACCGCCGGCGCCGCCGTGGTCTCGATGGTCACAGAGCCGTGGACGATCGCCGTCGTCCTCGGTGCCGCCGTGTTCCTGCTTCCCGCCTTGAACGCGTCGATGATGGGGTACTTCATGGTCGCCACCCCGACGCACCTGCTGGGCCGGGCGAACAGCGCGGCCGGCATCCTCGGCATGGGGGCGATGCCCCTCGCCCCGCTCATCGCCGGATTCGGTCTCACCTGGCTCGGCCGCGAGATGACGCTTCTGGTGTGTGCGGCGCTGTGCGCCGCAGCCGTCGTCCTCGCGGTCTCCAACAAGGCACTGCGCGCCCTTCCCGTCGAGTCACGGTGGGTCGAGCACGCGAAGCAGTACGAGACACTCCCCTAGGGTGGCGTGAGAGCAGATCTCGGGAGGGGCTCGATGCGCAGGTCGAAGTGGTCGAGCACGGCACTGGAGGTCTTCTGTGCTCTGGTGACGGCGCTCATCCTGACCTGGACCGTCGCACACGTCGTCCCGACGACTGTGCACACTCCTGCGCAGCTGCGCAACGTGGCATTCGGGTGGCCGTTCCCCTGGTATCACCAGGATCTCAGCCGCTACGAGCCCGCCACATTCCCCGACGACATGTACATCGTCGGGGACAGGGTCGATCCGCTTCCCACGACGGTCGACGTGTTCGCCCTGACCGGCGATGTCCTCGTCACGGCGGTCATCCTCTGGCTCGTCGTCGGCGCTCTCATCGCGCTGCTCCGACCGAGGATCGCGCGTGCACTCGATGCCAGACGCAAGGCTCATTCACGCGAGACTTGACTCTGACACTGTGGAAGACGGGAGAACTGAGACATGTTGTCAATCGGAGCCTTCGCGCAGATCGGACAGGTGACCCACCGGATGCTCCGGCACTGGGACACCGCCGGCCTGCTCGTTCCGGTCCATGTCGACGAGTTCACCGGCTACCGCTCTTACGACCCCTCGCAGCTGGAAAGACTGCACCGGATCGTCGCGCTGCGTCACCTGGGCTTCGGCCTCGACGACATCGCGCTGATCCTCGAGCAGGGGATCGACGCCGACCGGATCGCGGTGCTGCTGCGCGTCCGTCAGGCGGAGGTCGAGGAGGAGCACAGGGTCGCCGCGAACCGGCTCATCGACGTGGAACGCAGGCTCCACCTCATCGAGAAGGAGAAACGCATGTCACCCATCGAGATCATCGAGAAGCCGCTGCCCGCAGTGCAGCTCGCCGCGCACACGGCATCCGTCCCGCAGGCCGAGGTCGGAGACGCGGTCGGCCCGCTGTTCGCAAGCATCGAGGACGTGCTCGGCGACGAGTATGGAGCACTGTCGACCCCGATCGCCCAGTACCGGCTCACCGAGGACGGCATGGAGATCACCGCCGGATACGCGTACAACGGCGACCGTCGCGCGGACTTCGAGTTCGTTGATCTGCCTGCGGTCGAGGTCGCGATCTGCGGCGTGCACCTCGGCTCCATGGACGGCATCCGGGAGAGCTGGGATGCCGTGCACTCCGAGATCCTCGCGCGCGGCTACGTGCCCAACGGCCCGTGCCGCGAGCTCTATGTGCGCGCGGTGTCGGAGGACCAATCCGACTGGGTCACCGAACTGCAGCAACCCGTCGCGCGGCCCTGACCCGGCATCCGCATTCCGGTGCGACCTGCAGGACCGATGCACACCTGCAGGACGACACGCCATCGGATGCTCCGACAACTGTGACATCGTCCTGCAGAACGCACCGTCCCGCCGGCGCGCAGCCCGTTTGTGAAAGAAGGAACCCCCGATGACTCGGGGGTTCCTTCCTGGGGTGAGGCCTGTGCGGTTTACGGCACGCGCGAGCCTGAGGTCTTCTCGCTCAGGAACTCCGAGGAGAGCGAGGTGTTCACGTAAGTCGGGGTCAGCGCACCGCCCGCAGACGGGTAGAGCCAGACGACGGGCAGCGGGACGAGGTTCGCCGCTCCGTTGAGGATGCCGACGTAGGTGTACTGCACCGATCCGCTTGCGGTCTCCGCGGGGGCGGGGCCGACCCGGACCCAGCCGTTGAGGGTGCGCTCTTCGAGCCGGTAGCTCGTCGGGTCGGCGACGCCGTTGCCTGCGCCCCA
The DNA here is from genome assembly GCF_040675825.1 of Microbacterium sp. LWH12-1.2. Taxonomy (NCBI): domain Bacteria; kingdom Bacillati; phylum Actinomycetota; class Actinomycetes; order Micrococcales; family Microbacteriaceae; genus Microbacterium; species Microbacterium sp. LWH12-1.2. The sequence continues at coordinate 3,105,825 of NZ_JBEGIJ010000001.1, read as the reverse complement.
CTGGACCGTCACGGTCACCACGCCGGAGCGGAAAGCGCCTGCGGGCTGCGCGTCGCCGGTGTCAGGGTTGAAGGACTCGAAGCCGACGTTCTGCCCCGTGTTGACCTGCACGCGGTTCGGCTGCGTCAGCGTCCAGGTCTGCAGCGACGTGCCGCCCTGCCACACGGAGAGACCGCCACCGGGCGCCGGCTGCGGCTCCGGCGGAGTGACGCTGGCCGCGGCGAGCGGCGTCGCGACGGCCACCGCGATCACCGGCACCGACCATGCCGCCGCCTTGATCAGGGTTCGTCGGGTCGGCTTGGAGATCGAAGTGGATGCAGAGGGGTAGTGATCGTTCACGTGTGGCTTTCTTGTTCAGGGCGAGGCATCAGGGCGTGTCCTCACGGGAAACGGCACGACAGGAGCCGGCCCAAGAGCCGCGCGACGTTCTGCGCGCAGCTCGCGGACTGCGATGACGTGTCGTGCTCACGTTCGGGCACGGCGTCGTGTCGCCATCGACATCGGGGATCTGCCACGGCATGGCAGACGACCGACCGGGCGCGATGAGCCTATGGCGGACGGGATCGCCGCTCCTGGCCCCCTCGTTTTCTTCACCCCGGACCTTCACCCCGCACGCCGCCGTAAGCTCGACGGGTGTCCGCCGCCCCTCGTCCCGCCCTCGCGGCATCCACGCCGACGAGGGCACTTCTCGTCTCGGCAGCTCTCGCCGCGGTGCAGACCGGCATCTTCTTGGCGCTGCTTCCGGTGATGGCCGCCGCGGCTCCGGCGGCGCCTCCCCTCTATGCCGTTCTCGCCTCGGCGAACACGGCACTGCCTCTGCTCGCCCGCATCGTGACCCGCGCCGCCGGTACGGCGACGATCACCGCGGGAATCACAGCGATCATGATCGTCGCCTTCTCACCCATCGGTTTGCTGTCAGCGATACCGCTGCTGACAGCCGGCATCGTCTTCGATCTCGTGACGTGGAAGGGGCCGGTGACGACGCTCCGCCTCACCGTCGGCGCCGCCGCCGTGGCAGTGGCTCTTTTCGGGATCTCGTTGGCGGCGTTCTCGCCCGAGCACCTCACGCCCTTCGTGCTGACGGCGACCCTGGCCGGAAGACTGATCGGCGAAAGCGTGGTCGCCGTGCTCGTGAGCACGATTGCGCGGATGCTGCGAAGGGCCGGCGTCGGCCGCTAGGCGCTCAGCCGTCGCTGTCGAGGAGTCGCAGTTCGTGGCTCCGGGAGATCGCCGAGGCCCGATCCGGCACGTCGAGCTTCCGGTAGAGGCTGCGCAGTTGCGTCTTGATCGTGTTCACCGAGACTCCGAGCTCATCGGCGATACCCGGAAGCGGTTCGCTGGAATGCAGCGCTCGGAGAACCACGCGCTCGCGCCCCGAGAGACGGGGACGCCGACGTCTCGGCGGAAAGATGCTCGACTCGGGCGCGATCCCGCCTTCGCGCTTTCCGAGCAACTCCCGGACAACCATCAGGTCGCTCGGCGGAAGATGCGTGAGCGGTGTGCGAAGCCGTCGGTCGGCGAGCACGGCGTCGAGCACGCGAAGGGGCCGGGATGCCGCGCCGACTCCCGCTGTCTTGATCGTCGCCGCCACGGTGATGGCCGCGGCCTCGGCGCGCAGCCGCGCGTTCGGTGCCACGGAATCCGTACGCGAGAGCAGATGCAGAGCATCGAACGGGCGACCGTCCGTCAGCGCGATGCGGGCCGCCAGCACGACGCGCTCGAAGCCGTCGCCGGCAGCATCCTGTTCCAGGATCTGCTTCGCACGGGGGTCGGAGCCGCGTGCGAGATGCAGGTGGACGCGGGAGGCAGCCAATCGCTGCCGCGCCACCGTTCGCGACGCCTCCTTCCCTCGTGCGGCGACCAGCGACTCCAGCCGTTCGAGCCCGGCCTCGGGCGCATGCGCCTCCAGGAGCACCCGCGTCTCGACCGATGCTATGACCAGCCAATGCTCGCTGGTCTCGCGGTGCGGATCGAAAGCGCTCACGTGTGCCGACGCCGCCGCGACATCTCCGCCTTCGAGAGCGAGAAGCGCTTCGGCGACGCGGTAGAAGGTGCCCTGGTAGCCGTCCAGGAGCGGCGCGGCCCAGTCGCCCTCGCGGATGAGTCCCGCGTAGTGCTCCGCCTCGGGCATGTTCCCGTCGAGTGCGTGCGCGCCGGCGAGCAGGGCGACACTGTGGAAAGCGCTCGGCGAGTTCCGTGCGGACGCGAGAGCAGCGGCGAACGCCCACGCCTCAATCGCGGACCGTCCGTGCCCCGCGTAGAAAAGGCAGAGCCCCAGCTGCGTGCAGACCCGTGGGATCGCGTTCCGGTAGGGCTCCCAGTCGCTCTCGGGCATCTCAGTGAGAAGCCGCAGCGCCCGCACGGCGACCTCGCTGGAGCGTCGGTTCCACCCGACGAGCCGGAGAGCGACGCTCTGCGCGGTCCAGATGTACAGGCGCTCCAAGGTGGAAACCGCGCGGCGCGGCGAGTCCGCTGACGCGATCGCGGTCCGTAGCAGCTGCAGCCCCCGCAGGCGCCTCACCTTGGTGCCCAGGTAACAGATCGCCAGCAGCATCACGAGCAGAGGCTGGTCCTTGAGTCGCGCCGTGGGCAACGACCCCAGCGTGTCGATCACTGCTCGACCATGCCGTTCGAGCAGTTCGTACCAGCCGACGAGCACGACGTGGGCCGCCAGCGCGAGGTCGTCCGCATCGATGGCGAGACGCAGCGCATCGAGAGGGGCACCTCGTCGTAGTGCCTCCCGCGCCGCCGTCGAGCGCAGCTCCGGCAATTCCGTCGAGAACGAACGGCGCTTCTCGTGCTGCAGGAACGACCGCAGTGGAGGCGTGAAGGAGAACAGACCGGCATCGGACCAGGTGCCGAACCCGAGGGAGGCTGCCTCATCGAGAATCGCCTCGCCGCGAGGATCGCTGCTGAGCACCACGGACGTGCCGTGATCGATGGCGTCGGCGGTACTCATCCGCGCCAGTGCGGCCAGGAATCCGTCGCCACGAGCGGCATCCTCGAACTGCAGATGGAGATAGTCGTCCACGACAGCCATCGCGGCGGTGGAGAACGCGATCCGCTGCTTCGGGCGGTGCGACTCGGCGATCGCTCGGAGCGCCACCGGTAGTCCGCCGGTCGCACGATGCAGACGTTCAGCCGCGCCGTGGTCCACCTCGAGGAAACGCGCGACCTCCCCGAGATCGAACATCAGCTCCTTCGGACCGATGATCGTCCTGTCGACATACAGAGCCGCAGCGGGGCTCTCGAAGAACGTCACTCGATCGACGGCGATGACGAGCCTGATGTGCGGTGCGTGCACGACGGCTCTCACGAGCTCCTGCGCATCGCGCGACGAGATCCCGCCGGCGTCGTCGAGGACGATCACACAGGTGGGCGCGTTCGCCAGTACCTCGGAGAGGGCGGGCCAGGTTCTTGCCTCGGTGTCGGCGGCGTCGGCGTCGACACCGGCGTCGCCCGAGCGGATGCCGGCACCAGCCATCTGCCGCGAGATGCGCGCGGCCAGATCCGAGGCGCCCGTGTCGCGGGCGCGTGCACGAATCCACACGGCGTCACCGTCACGGTGCCGGTCCCACGCGGCGATGGCAGTGGCCTTGCCTGCGCCGTGCACCGCACGAACGACGGTGAGCTGTGCCGGCGTGTCGAAGAGCGCGTGAATCCTCGGCCGATCCAGCGCGGCTGCCGAGAGATGCGGCCTGCCCCCGCCTTCCAGCACGTCGATCGTCACGATCGCCCCCTTCCCCGAACCCCGTAGCCAGAGTATTGCCATCCCTGGGTACCGCGGCGTTCTGCGGCGAGCGGCTACTCCGCGAGCAGCACCTCGTAGCCGGCGGCGCGCAGCGCCGCGACCTCCGCCGCATCCGCTCCGACATCCGTGATCACGGTGGGGAACAGGTCAGCCCCGCCGACCGCCGTGAAGGCCGTGATGCCGAGTTTGCTGCCGTCGGTGACGACCACGGCGCGGCGCGCGCGCTCGGCCATCAGCCGGTTCACCGCGGCTTCGCGCTCGTCCTGCGTGGTCGCTCCGCCCTCGGCATCCAGCCCGTTGACCCCGATGAACGCGATATCGAGCCGCACTCCGCGCAGCAGCTGCTCGACGAACGGGCCGACGAGTTCGTAGCTTCGCGAGTGGATGACGCCGCCGGTGACGACGACCTTGATGTCGGGACGGGTGGCGAGCTGAGCGGCGATGTTCACCGCGTTCGTCACCACGGTGATGCCGCGGACCGCAAGGTCGTCTCTCGCGGCGAGCGCTGCGGCGATCGCGGTGGTGGTCGTGCCCCCGGACAGGCCGACCACGGTGCCTGGCGCGACGAGAGCGGCCGCGGCCTGGGCGATGCTCTCCTTCTCATGTGTGCGCAAGTGGCTCTTGTACCGGATCGGCAGCTCGTAGGCGACGGTCTGCGCCACCGCTCCGCCATGCGTGCGGGTGAGCAGGCGCTGCTCGGCGAGGCTGTCGAGGTCGCGTCGCGTCGTCGCCGGAGAGGCCCCGAACTGCTCGACGAGGTCGTCCACCGTGACCTCGCCGGCGACCGCCAGCAGGTCGAGGATGCCGTTCAGGCGGGCTGCCCGCTTCATGCCGACGCTCCACGGAACGGGTGCGCAGCGCGGGTCATGAGCGCACCGCCACGTCTTGCAGCGCGAACAGCTGCAGCATCCGGCTCGCCTCTGCCGCCAAGGCGTCCCGCGCGGGTGCGAGGTACTTGCGCGAGTCGACGAGACGCTCATCGGCCGAGAGCCGTTCTCTGACCGCCCTGGTGAAGAAACCGTTCAGGTGCGTCGACACGTTGATCTTCGTCATTCCGGCGCGCACGGCGTCGGCGATCACGGCATCCGCGACCCCGGAGGAACCGTGCAGCACCAGGGGCACCGCCAACGCGGCATGCAATCGCGCGATGAGCTCGAGGTCGAGAGAGGCCGTCCTCGCCGTCATCGCGTGCGAGGAGCCGACCGCCACGGCGAGGGCATCCACGCCGGTGGCCGCGACGAACGCGCGGGCCTCGTCCGGGTCGGTGCGCACACCCGGTGCATGCGCGCCGTCCTTGCCGCCGACCTCGCCCAGTTCACCCTCGATGTAGACGCCGGCGGCATGCGCTCGCTCGGCGACCGCGGCGGTCAGGGCGACGTTGTCGTCGTACGGCAGGGCTCCGCCGTCGAACATCACCGACCCGAAGCCGAGGGCGATCGCCTCGTCGACGAGCTCGGGCCGCTCTGCATGGTCGAGATGCACCGCCACCGGAGTCGTGGCTCGGCGCGCGACAGCGAGCGTCGCCAGTGCGATCGGCTCGAGTCCGCCGTGATAGTCGGCGCAGTTCTGCGAGATCTGCAGGATCACCGGCAGCTGCGATCGCTCCGATGCCCGCACCAGCCCCTCCGCGGTCTCGAGATGGATGACGTTGAACGCGCCGATCCCGGTGCCGGCGGCGGATGCGGCGGCGATGAGGTCGCGGGCGCTGGCAAGAGTCATTCGGGGTCCTTCGGGTCGTAGTCGTGCGAGGGAGACGCGGGCTCGGCAGGCAGTGGACGGATCTCGACCGCGCGCTCCAGGTCGGGCCAGCTGCTGTGGATCTCGCCGGCGAGCGGCATCAGCACGGCCGCCGCCGACCACGCCGTCGCCCGGCGGAGGATCTGCTCGGGGTCGTCCACTCCTGCATCCAGCAGCACCGCACACGCGGCGACGGCTGCGTCGCCGGCTCCGGTCGGATTGCCCGCGAGCGATGCGGGGAGGCGAGCGTGGAGGATATGCAGCGTACCGAGAGGATCAACGCGTTTCGTCTCGCTTCGCTCGCTCAACGACCGGGGGGCGGCCGCGCTGATCGCCAGCATCCCGTCGGCTCCTCGAGACAGCAGCACCAGGGATGCTCCGCGATCCAGCAGCACCCTGGCGCCCTCGATCGGGTCGTCGAGGCCGGTGGCCTCGGCGAGTTCGGCGGCATTGGGCTTGAGGACGGATGCTCCGGCATCCGCTGCCTGTAGCAGGGCAGGGCCGGAGGTATCGACGATGACCGGAACGCCGGCATCGCGGCCGATTCCGATCAGGAGGGGCAGCAGAGTGTCAGGGGCACCGGGCGGGAGGCTGCCCGAGATCACGAGCACCCCGGCACCAGGCAGCCCGTCGGCGACCTCGCCGACGAGCATCGCCCACTCGGCGTCCGTGGGGTTGATTCCGCGCTCGTTGACGACCGTCGTGTCGCCGAGACTCTCGTCCACGAGCGCGATACTGCGCCTGGTGGAGCCGGCGACCGGCACCAGCCGATGCGGAACGCCACTCGCCTGCAGCTCGGCCGCGAACTCCTCGCCGGTGCGCCCGCCGACGGTGGTGATCGCTCGCGCACCGGCGCCCTGCGCATGCGCGACCCTGGCGACGTTGAGGCCCTTGCCGCCGGCGCGGGCCACTGCGGCATCCGCACGGTGCGTCTCGGCTACCCGGATGCTGTCGAGGTGCCAGGTGAGATCGAGCGCCGGGTTCGGTGTGACTGTGAGGATCATGCGATCTCCCGCGCGCGGAGGGCGGCTCCGAGGATGCCGGCGTTGCCGGAGAGTTCGGCCGGTACCAGTTCGGGGATGCGATGGAAACTGAGACGCGCGGCGAGACGGGCCCGCAGTTCGTCGAACAGCGCGCCCCCGGCCCGGGAAAGGCCTCCGCCGATCACGACCGCTTCCGGTGCGACGACCGCCGTGATCTGCGCGAGCGACATCGTGAGGGCATCCAACGCGGAACTCCAGATCTCGGCGGCGACCTCATCACCGGCCGCCGCGCGCGCGATGACGTCCTTCGCACCGTCCGGCGTGACGCCGGTGGCTTCCCGGTAGCGCCGCGCGATGGCACCGGCCGACGCGACCGCCTCCAGGCAGCCGCGCGCACCGCATGCGCACAGCGGCCCGTCGGCGATCGGCGAATGCCCGATCTCGCCCGCATAACCGCCGGCGGTGTACGGCACTCCGCCCACGAGCAGCGCACCGGCGATCCCGGTGCCGATGACGAGCACGACCGAGTTCTGGTACGCACGCGCTCCGCCGAGCCGGTGCTCGGCCCAGCTGGCGGCGCGCACATCGTGATCGAACGCGACCGGGAGTCCGAGCCGCGCTGCGGCCAGGTCACGCAGCGGTGAATCATGCCAGCCGAGATTGCTCGCGAAGACGCCGAGCCCGGCATCCGCATCGACGATGCCCGGAACGACCAGCCCCGCCGCCTGCGGCACCACATTCGGATACGCGGCGCGCAGCTCGGCCGCGAGCACGCCGAGTCGCTCGATCAGAACCTCGGTGCGGTCGCCCCGAGCCACCGGGGTCGGAGTGCGCCGCAGACCCCACGCGGTGCCGTCGGCGTCGAACAGCGCCGACTTGATGTCGGTGCCGCCCACGTCGAAGGCCAGCACGGGGGCGCCGGCGCCGAGCGAACGCACCTCGGCGAGGGTCTCGCCGGAGGCGTCGCGCTCGACGTCCGGCACCGCCGCATCCTCAGGCGTGGCCATCACCGATCCGTTCAGGCGTCCAGGATGACGGAACGGCTGAGGTTCCGCGGCTGGTCGGGGTCGAGGCCGCGGGCGACGGCGCGATCGAGTGCGACCCGGTGCAGCCGAACGAGGTCGGCCATCGGGTCGATCGAACTCTGCTCGAAGCGCGCGCCGGTGGCTTCGACCTGCGCGGCGAGACCCTCAGGCGCCTCTCCGAACTGCCAGGTCACACGGCCGGGCGCGGCGATCGCGATCGGACCGTGGCGGTACTCCATCGAGGGGTACGACTCGGTCCAGGACTGCGAGGATTCGCGCATCTTCAGCGCGGCCTCGTGCGCGAGACCGACGGTCCAGCCACGGCCGAGGAACGAGTACTGCTCGGCATCGAGGAGCGCGGCGTCATCCGTCGAATCCAGAACGGCGCGAGCGTCGGCGATCGCCTGACTGAGGTCTTCTCCGAGCGAGGCGCGGAAGAGAGCCAGCGCGGTGGTCGCGAACCGCGTCTGCACGACCGACTTCTCGTCGGCGAACGGCAGCAGCACGGCGTCGTCGACGAGCGAGACGAGCGGCGACTCCGGATCTCCGATCACGCCGATCGTCCGGACGCGTCCTCGGAGGCCTTCGACGAGCTCGAGCACCTCGGTCGTCGTGCCGGAGCGGGTGAGCGCGACGACGGCGTCGTAGCCGCGGTCGACGAACGACTCGGATGCCGCGAACGCATCGGTCTCGCCGAAGCCGGCGGTCTCGCGCAGCACGGCGTAGGACTGCGCCATGAACCAGGAGGTGCCGCATCCGACGACCGCGACGCGTGCGCCCTTGGCGGGAAGGGCTTGCTGCCCCTCACGCAGATCGGCGGCCTGCGCCCACATATCGGGCTGCGAAGTGAGCTCTTCACGCATGTGTGCGCCAGGCAGGGAATCGGTCATCGATGGGACCCTTTCATCAAAGATGCATATTTGTGATTGTTTTAAGCCGGTTTCGATCATAGAGTATCGCTCGATGAGAACAACATGGGGTTCGAGATTCGCCGGGCGTCACCGAAAGCGGGCGAGCGTCGCGGTGAGCGTCGCGAGCGTTTCGTCCGTCGTCGGCACCCCGCCGGCGCGCAGCGCGAGCACGCCCGCTCCGATGACCCCGTCGACGACCGGACGCAGATCCAGGCCGACCGCGGCAGCTCCGAGGCGCCTCATGAAAGCATCCCGCACCGCTCCAGGGCGCGACAGCACGCCACCTCCCGCGACGAGCGGCCCCGGTCCGGTCAGGACGGCGATCAGCGAGTCGGCGAGATGCTCGCCCGCCCGGCGCAGGATGCGCTCGGCCACCGGATCACCTTCGGTCGCGAACGCGAGCGGCGCCAGCGAGGCGAGCTCGATCGGCGGCCGGGCGTACAGCGCGTCGACGATCCGCTCCAGCATGACCGAGCGGCCGTCGCCGCGCGTGGGCTCCGAGGGGATGCCGAGATGATCGAGCACCCCGCGCGTCAGCGCCGTCTCCGGTCCCGTGGCGTCGAGATCCTGCACTACGGCCCTGGCGACGCGGCGCCCGATCCAGAAGCCGCTGCCGCGGTCGCCGAGCAGCCAGCCCAGACCGTCGCTCGCCACGTCGATCCGACCGCCCGAGATGCGGATGACGCTCGCCCCGGTGCCGGACACGATCGCGTACCCGAACTCCTCCGCAGTCCCGCTGAAGTACGTCGCCAGCAGGTCGGACTCGAAGGCGAGCCGTCCGGTGAAGCCGGCAGCGGTCAGCCGGTCGCGAAGCCGGTCCGCCCCGGCACCGGACGCCCGCTGTCCGGCCATGGCCGCGGTGATCACGGCGATGTCGCCCACCGCACAGCCGGCCGACGCGACCGCCCCCTGAACGGCCTCCAGCACGCCGTCCGCCGCCCGCTCAGGACCCGCAGAGATCGGGTTGCCGCGCCCGCCGACGCCGTAGCCGAGACACGCCCCGCCGGCGTTCGTCAGCACCGCCCTGGTCGACGTTCCACCGGCGTCCACGCCCAACATCAACATGTCGTGACCCATTTGTTATGCGTCCTAACTTGACCTTGATGCGCCGTGAGCATAGCTTCAACCCAAGGGAAATCCCGGGGTCGGATTCTGGAGGCAATGGTGCCACGCAGCATGGGCCTCGGCAATGGCGAGGCCGGCAACCCGACGACCTGTCAGTGAAGCAGTTCCAGCAAGGAGACCCGCGATGACCGATGCGTCAGACCTGTTCCGCGAGGCGCAGACCCGACTCGCGGAGCTGACCGCTCGAGCCGAATCCGGTGCCTTCGACGGTGCGATCGGACTGCTGGTCGGCGCTCTCGACGGCGGCGGCGTCATCCACGCCTTCGGCACCGGACACTCCGAAGCCTTCGCGATGGAGATCTCCGGGCGCGCAGGCGGACTCATCCCGACCAACCGCTTCGCGCTCCGCGACATCGTGATGCACGGAGATCGCGACGTCGAGGTGCTCACCGGCGCGTTGGAGCGCGAACCGTGGGTCGTCGACGAGCTCATGGCAACCGTCCCGGTAGGCGAGAACGACATCTTCGTGATCGCCTCGAACTCCGGCGTGAACGGATCCATCGTCGGCGCAGCGCTGTGGGCGAAAGAGCACGGGCACAGCGTGATCGCGGTGACCAGCCTGGAGCACACCGCACGCGTGCAGCCGAAGCATCCGTCCGGCACGCGTCTCAGCGAGGTCGCCGACATCGTCATCGACAACCTCGCCCCCTACGGCGACACGACTCTCGAGGTCGCCGACGGCATCGGAGCCGGCGCGATCTCGTCGATCACCGCCGCATACATCGCTCAGCTGCTCACGCTCGGGGTGGCGCGCACGATCGCCGACCGCGGCGAGACGCCCCCGATGTACATCTCCGCCAACATTCCCGGCGGCGACGACCACAACTCAGTCCTCGAAGACCGCTACCGCGGCCGCATCCGACGGGGCGCCTGAGCGCACCCGACACACCCTCACCGATCACACCACAACGAAAGGTACGAAGATGGAACTCAACAACCAGTCCATCAGCCGCCGCAACCTGCTGCGCGGTGCAGCCGCGACGGCGCTGCTGCTGCCCTTTGGCATGTCCCTCGCATCCTGCGCCGCACCCGGCGGCGGCGGAAGCACCGGACCCAAGGGCGAGGTGACATCCGACAACCCGTTCGGTGTCGCAGCCAACACGACCGTCGACGCGGTCATCTTCAACGGCGGCTACGGCGTCGACTACGTCGAGAACGCCGCGAAGCTGATGGAGAAGAGCAAGGGCCTCGACGGCGTCACCGTCAAGGTCTCGCCCTCGACCAAGATCGCCACCGAACTGCAGCCGCGCTTCGTCGGCGGCAACCCGCCGGACCTCATCGACAACTCCGGCGCGAACTCGATCGGCTGGAACACGATCATCGACCAGCTCGAAGACCTCACCTCGGTGATCGACTCCGAGAACCTCGAGGGCGAGAAGATCCGCGACACGCTGTACGGCGGCGTCGAGGCTCCCGGTACGTTCGACGGCAAGTTCGTCGCACTGAACTACGTCATGACCGTGTACGGCCTGTGGTACTCGTCGAGCCTGTTCGAGGAGAACGGCTGGAAGGTGCCGACGAGCTGGCAGGACCTCAAGGCTCTCGGCGAGGCCGCAAAGGCACAGGGCAAGTTCCTGTTCCTCTGGGGCAAGGAAGCGGCGACCTACTACCAGACGATGGTCGTCGACTCGGCCGTCATCCAGGGTGGCGACGACGTGCGCCTGCCGCTCGAGAACCTCGAAGAGGGATGCTGGTCCAACCCGGTCATCCAGGACATCCTGACGATCTTCCACGACCTGATCGCGTCGGGTTACGTGAAGCCGGGCGGTTCGGGCACGCAGTTCACCGAGGCGCAGGCGCAGTGGAGCAACAAGCAGGAGGCGCTGCTGTACCCGTCGGGCTCGTGGATCGAGAACGAGATGAAGTCGCAGACGAAGGAGGGCTTCGCGATGAAGGGCCTCGCTGAGCTGCCCCTCAACACCAGCCAGACGACCCCGGCCGGCACGATGCGCGCCGAGGCCGGCGAGCCGTTCGTCGTTCCGACCAAGGCGAAGAACCCGGCCGGTGGCAAGGAGCTGCTGCGCACGATGCTCTCGAAGGAGTCGGCGACCGCCTTCGCGAAGGAGAAGCTCGCTCCGACGATCGTCAAGGGCACCGTTCCCGAAGACGGCTTCGGCTCGACCGCACTCGTGTCGCAGTCGGAACTGCTGGCGACCGCCGGTGAGAACGTCTTCACCATCAAGTCGTTCAACCTGTACGGCATGAACAGCGACCAGCTGCCGATCTGGAACTCGTTCCTCGACGGCAAGATGACGGTCGCTGAGATCACGCAGCAGCTGCAGGCCCTCACCGACAAGGTCCGCGACGACGACTCGGTCAACAAGATCGAGATCAAGTGACCTCACTTCCCGGTCTTGACTCGGCGACGAACACCGCCGCAGTCATCACTCCCAAGACGGGGCGGCGCAAGCCGCCCCGTCTTGGGCAGCGCCCGCTGACCTTCGATTACGTCTCCTTCCTGCTGGTGTTCCTCGTCCTGCCGGTGGCGATCTTCCTGATCTTCGTGATCTCGCCGTTCGTGCAGGCCGTGTATTACTCGATGACGAACTGGACCGGCTTCTCGCCGGAGATGGACTTCGTCGGGCTCAAGAACTTCGGTCGACTCTTCTCCGACTCGACGTTCCTCCAGGCCATGGGCAACAACATCCTTCTGGCGATCGCCGTGCCGCTGATCACCCTGTCGATCGCGCTCGTCTTCGCGAGCATGATCACGGTCGGCGGCCCGAGCAGCGGTCAGGTTCGCGGCCTCGGCGGATCGAGTTTCTACCGCGTCGTCTCGTTCTTCCCGTACGTCATCCCCGCGATCGTGATCGGCATCCTCTGGGCGCTGATCTACTCGCCGGAGGGGCTGCTCAACGGCATCCTCGATGCCGCCGGACTGGACGTGAAGGGCTTCGCCTGGCTCGGTGACGAACGCACCGCGATGGGCGCTTCCATCTTCGTGATCGTCTGGGGCATGGTCGGCTTCTACATGGTGCTGTTCATCGCCGCGATCAAGGGCATCCCTGCCGAGACCTATGAGGCCGCCCGCATCGACGGTGCCGGCCGATTCCGCACGACGATCTCGATCACCCTCCCGCTGATCCGCGACAACGTGCAGACCGCGTACATCTATATCGGCATCATGGCACTCGACGCGTTCGTCTACATGGCGGCCCTGAACGCCACCGGCGGCCCCGGTAACACCACCCTCGTGATGTCGCAGTACCTGTACCGCACCGCATTCGAGAAGAGCCAGTTCGGCCTGGCGAGCGCCATGGGCGTCGTGCTCGCGGTGATCACGCTGCTGTTCGCCGCGCTCGTGTTCCTGGTCAACAGACTCACCGGCGGCAAAGACGATGGGGGACGCATATGAGCGACAAGACGCAGACCCTGATCTCGATCGATCCGAAGCGCGCCCGCAAGAATCCGGTTCTGGTCCGCAAGACCAGGACGACGACCGGCGACAAGGTCGTCGGCACCATCTCGCACATCGTGCTGGCCATCTGGTCGATCGTGGTGATCCTGCCGCTGCTGTGGACGCTGTTCAGCTCGTTCAAGTCCACCTCGGAGATCTTCGAATCGCCGTTCACGCTGCCGTCGTCGTGGGACTTCACGAACTACATCAACGCCTGGACGAAGCACAACTTCGGCCAGATGTTCCTGAACACGATCATCGTGGTCGGCGTCTCGCTGGTCCTGGTGATGCTGCTCGGCGCGATGTGCGCCTACGTGCTCGCGCGGTTCTCGGTGCCCGGCAGCAGGGTGATCTACTACCTGATGCTCGCGGGCCTCACCTTCCCGGTGTTCCTCGCGATCGTTCCGCTGTTCTTCGTCCTGCAGGGGATCGGATTGCTCGGCACCCTGCCGGGTCTGATCATCACCTATGTGGCGTTCGCCCTGCCGTTCACGGTGTTCTTCCTCTACTCGTTCTTCAAGTCGTTGCCGTACGAGATCCAGGAAGCCGCCTATGTCGACGGCGCGAGCGAATGGCGCACCTTCTTCCAGGTGATGCTTCCGATGGCCAAGCCCGGCCTGGCCGCGGTCGGCATCCTGAACTTCCTCGGCCTGTGGAATCAGTTCCTGCTGCCCGTCGCGTTGAACCCGAACTCATCGCAGTACGTGCTGTCGCAGGGAATGGCGGCGTTCGCGTCGGCCGCAGGGTACGAGGTCGACCAGGGCGCTCTGTTCGCCGCGGTGATCATCACGATCGTGCCGGTGCTCCTGGTGTACATCTTCTTCCAGCGTCAGCTGCAGGGATCGGTGTCGCAGGGCACCTCGAAGTAGCCTCACGCTGAAGGCCCCGGAACGCCGTTGCGTTCCGGGGCCTTCAGCATTCTCAGGCGGATGCCACGACCCGGTAGGTCATTCCGACATGACCGCTCGGGTGCGAGACGACACGGACCAGGTCGAGTCGACGCTGGCCGAGCGACGTCGGCGTGAACGAGCGCCCCTCGCCGATGAGCACCGGTACGACGCGGAGGCGCAGCTCATCGATCAGACCCGCCTCGAACAGCGCGTCGGCGAGCTCGAGGCTGCCCCAGACGACGATCCGGCCGTACCGCTTCTTGAGATCGGCGACTGCACGTGTGGCGTCACCTCGGAGAATCTCGATCGCCCCGTCGCCCCAGGGCGCCTCGGTGAGCGTGTTCGAGATGACGAACTTCGGCAGGCGGTTGATCGGCTCTGCGACGACCTCGACCTCGGGGTCGGCCGTCGGCCAGTACCCCGCGAACATCCGGTAGGTGTTCGCGCCCAGCAGGATCGCGTCGACGCCCTGAAGGAACGCGAGCTGGTCGTCGTCATTGGCGTTGCCGACATCGGCGGCATCCATGAAGCCGATGCCGCCGTCGGGTTCTGCGGCGTATCCGTCGACGCTCACGATCTGCTCGACCGTGAGGAGGCCCATCAGGATGCCTCCCCGCCGAGATGCTCGACGAGGATGTCGAACGCCGAGTCCCAGCCGTCGTAGACGAACTCATCGCCGGGTGCACCGTCGAAACCCTGCAGATGGAACGTCATCAGCGTCTCATCGCCGGCATCGCCGTGCGTCGCGAAGTCGACGGTGATGACCGGGGCGGATTCGTCAGGATCGCCCTGAGATCCCCAGGTGAAGACGAGCCGCTCCGGCGGCGTGATCTCGCGGTACACCCCGGTGGTGGGATATTCCGTGCCGTCCGGCGCGATCATCGTGTAGCGGTACCGGCCGCCTGGCCGCGCGTCGATCTCGACGCTCTCCCGGGGGAGATTCACACCTCGCGGATGCCACCAGAAGATGGCCTCGTCGGGATCGGTCCAGGCGCGCCACACCAGGTCGCGGGGCGCGTCGAAGACACGGGTGATGGTGAACTGCTTCTGGCTCGTCGCCGTCTGGTCAGGCATCGGTCGTTCCTTTCAGCTCCTGGAGTCGCTCACTGAGCACGTCGAAGCGCGCGTTCCACTCGGCACGGTGCCGCTCGACCCAGGCCGCGGCCTCGTCGAGGGGTTCCGTGCGGAGCGTGCACCGTCGCCATTGCGCGTCGACGGTCCGCTCGACGAGACCGGCGCGCTCGAGCACCTTGAGGTGCTGCGAGATCGCGGGGCGGCTCATCGCGAACGGCTCGGCCAGTTCTCCGACGGTCGTCGAGCCGCTGCTGAGGCGCGAGATCATCGCACGCCTGGTCGGATCGGCGAGTGCCTGGAAGACGAGGCTGAGTTCGTCCGCTGCATCCATGTAAGCAAATCCTTAATTAGTGGATGGCTTAACTATGCGCGCGTGCGAGGGCGCCGTCAAGCCTTCCGTGCGGCATCGGTGATATCCGCCGAGCGCAGCGGACCCTCGTCAGCGGCCTTCGGCCGCCTCGGTGTGATGGCGGATGACCTCGGCCACGACGAAGTTGAACCACTTCTCGGCGAACTCGGGGTCGAGGTGAGCCTCTTCGGCGAGCGCCCGAAGGCGGGCTGTCTGCTGCTCTTCGCGCCGCGGGTCGGATGCCGGCATCTCATGCTCGGCCTTGAGGTGCCCGACCTGCTGGGTGGCGCGGAAACGCTCGGCCAGCATGAAGATGAGGGCGGCATCGATGTTGTCGATCGTGGCACGCAGCCGTAGCAGTTCTTCCCGGGGGTCCATGGCTGCTGTCATGCCCCTACTCTAGGAGGTTCCGCCGCCGTCGATCCCAGCTGTGACACCGATATCGTGAGGGCATGAGCAACGACGAATCGACGACACCCGACGTCATCGACGACACCCCGCCCGTCGAGGTGCCGCCGTCGCCCGCCCCCTCCCTCGCATCAGTGCCGCGCGCCGTGGTCATCGAGCCGATGACGCCGAGCCGCTCGTTCTGGACGCGCATCGACCGGCCCTTCGTCTTCGGGTTCCTGGTCACGCTCGGGGGACTCGCGGCTGTTCTGCTGGGTCTTGCCCTGTCGAACCTCGCGACCGTGCTCATCTATATCGCGCTGGCGCTCTTCGCGGCTCTCGGCCTCGACCCCGCCGTCCGGTTCCTCGAGCGGCGCGGCCTCTCCCGCGCCGTGGCCGTGGCCGTCGTGATCCTCGGACTCATCGTGGTCGTCGCGCTGATCCTGTGGATGGTGCTTCCGATCGTGATCGAGCAGATCGCCAGCTTCGTCCGCTCGGTGCCGGCGATGATCCAGGAGTTCACCGCGACCGATCTCTACGCCACCCTCGACAGGCAGTTCGGCGACCAGTTCCAGACCCTCGTCGCCGATATTCAGAAGTTCCTCTCCGACCCGGGCAACATCGCCGCGATCGGCGGCGGCGCCCTGCAGGTGGGTGCCTCGATCGCGACGGGCATCTCCGGCGCCATCGTCGTACTCGTGCTCACGATCTATTTCGTCGCCACGCTTCCCGGGATGAAGAAGGGGATGCTCAGCCTCGCCCCGGCCCGCGACCGCGCCCGCACCGCAGACATCACCGATCTGATCACCGATGCGGTCGGCGGCTACGTGATGGGGATGGTCGTACTGGCCTTCTTCAACGCGATGATCGCTCTCGTGCTGTACACAGCGCTCGGCCTGCCCTTCCCGCCGCTGATGGCGACCGTCGCGTTCTGCGTCACCCTGATCCCGCTGGTCGGCTCCGTGATGTTCTGGGTCATCGGCACCGGACTCGCCCTGTTCACCGACCCGGTGGCCGCGCTCATCTTCGGGATCATCTACCTCGTCTACATGCAGGTCGAGGCGTATGTGATCACCCCCCGCGTGATGAACAGGGCGATCTCGATCCCTGGCTCACTCGTGGTGATCGGCGCTCTCGCCGGAGGCACACTGCTCGGGCTCCTCGGCGCGCTGGTGGCCGTGCCGGTTGCGGCATCCATCCTGATCATCATCAAGCAGGTGTGGGTGCCGCGTCAGGACGCCAGGGTCTAGAGCTCCTGATCGACGATGCCGACGAATCGGCTTCCGACGCCCTCGAACTGGCCGCGATGGTGCCCATCAGCCGCCTTCGGAAGTTCGCCGAGTGCGTGGTGGCGGCAACTGACGTACGTGAAATCGGGCCACCACTTCTTGGGCCTGGTCGTCTCGCTGTAGCCGCACACTTCGCAGGTCAGGGTGACCCACACGGGGCGGGCGCCCTTCTTGCGGTTCGACCGCGACTGGACGAGCCACGTGGGCGGGTCCTGTTCGAGCGCCACGAGCTCGGCTTCGCTCGCCCCGTCGCCGAATCCGTGCCGGTCGGCCATCTCCAGGGAGATGTCGAGCCGTTGGGCGAGATCTCGCTTCGAGATCATGCCGATCTATCCGTTGCCATGGGCTCCATTGTCTCAGGCCGCACGCCCGCACGCAGAGGGGGCCTTCCGATGGTCATCGGAAAGCCCCCTCTCTGTCCGGTCAGAGCAGGCCGTTCTTCTCCAGCCAGGACTTCGCGATGTCGGCCGCCGACTTCTGGTCGACCGTGCTCTGCACGTTGAGGCCCACCAGTTCCTCGGCGGTGAGCTTCGCGCTGATGGCGTTGATGACGTCGGCGATCTCGTCGGCGACGTCGCTCGAGGCGATCGGCACGACGTTCGAGGCCAGGATGATGTTCTCCGGGTCTTCGAGTGCGACGATCTCCTCCGTCTGGAAAGCCGGGTCTGCCGAGTAGATGTCGGCGACCTGGATCTCGCCGGCCAGCAGCGACTCCAGCGTGGTCGGCCCGGTCGCGGAGAACGCCAGGTCGACGCCGTAGACCTCCTTGGCCGCGGCCGGCCCATACGGACGCTCCTCGAACTCGGGAGCGGCGCCGATCGTGACCGGAGTGGTGACCTTCGACAGGTCGGAGATGCTCGTCAGCTTGTTCGCGTCGGCGAAGCTCTTCAGCACCGTGTAGGTGTCCTGATCGGATGCCTCGGCGTACTCGAGTGCGGTGAGGCCATCGGGCAGTGCATCCTGCAGAGCCGCATACACGTCGTCGGGGCTGGTCGCGGTGGCGCTGTCGTCGAGATACTCGAGCAGGTTGCCCGTGTACTCGGGGAACAGGTCGATCGCGCCGGACTCCACGTCGGGCATGTACACGTCGCGCTGGCCGATGGTGAACTGGCGGTCGACCGTGAAGTCGGCCGCCTCGAGGGCCTGGGCGTAGATCTCGGCGATGATCTCGTTCGAGTAGTACGCCTGCGATCCGATGACGATGGTGTCGTCACCGCCGCCGCCTGCGCCGGTCTCCTCGGACGGCGCGTCGAGCGGGTTGCTGCTCGCACAGCCGGCGAGAACGAGGGATGCGGCAAGGGCGAGGCCCCCCGCGAGAGCGAGTCGAGACTTACGTGCTGTGAACATGGGGCTTCTCTTTCTCTGGAGCTTTCTGGGGTCTTGAGGTCGGGGACGCATGCGGTCAGGCGGGCGCCGGTGAGGCGTGGGCAGATGAGGATCGCGCGCGGCGGCGCTCCCGCGCGGGCACCGCGCGCACCCCCGCCGGGACAGCGGCGTGCTGGGCGAGGGCGAGCAGCAGGTCGACGAGCAGAGCGAGCAGCGCGACGAGGATCGCACCGCCGAGGACCTGGTCGAACTTCTGCAGCGGAATGCCCTGGATGATCGGCCAGCCGAGGCCGCCCAGGTTCACGTAGGCGGCGATGGTGACCGTAGCGATGACCTGGAGCAGCGCCGACCGCAGCCCGCCGACCAGCAGCGGCAACCCCAGTGGCACCTCCACTTTCCAGAACACCTGCCACTCGGTCATCCCCATCGCCCGTGCGGCATCCAGCACGCGGCGATCGATCGCCTCCAACCCGGTGTAGGCGCCCGCGAGGAGTGACGGGATGGCGAGGAGCACGAAGGTGATGATCGCGGCCTCCGGCACGCGCAGCACGCCCAGCAGCAGGACCATCAGCACCATCAGGCCGAACGACGGGATCGCCCTGGCGGCCCCCGAGATCGCGACGGCGATCTCTCGACCGCGACCGGTGTGCCCGATGAGCCATCCCGCGGGCAGGGCGATGAGCGCGGCGATCAGGACCGAGATGAGCGTGTAGGCGATGTGCTGGCCGAACAGGACCGGAAGAGCGTAGGTGCCCTGCCACCGATCAGGCGAGAACAGCCAGGCGAAAGCATCGGCGAAAAGGTTCATGCGGCCGCCCTCATCGTCGCCGCCGGGCTCGGCGCGGTCTTCGCGGTCTTCGCCACTGCACGAGTCCAGGGCATCAGCGCCCGCCCCGCGAGCAGCAGCAGGAAGTCGACGATCAGCGCGATCACCACGACGGCGATCACTCCGGCGAGGACCTCCGCGATGATGCGGCGCTGCAGACCGTCGGTGAACAGGTATCCGAGGTTTCGGACGCCGATCAGGATGCCCACCGTGGCGAGGGAGATCGTGCTGACGGCGGTCACCCGGAGACCCGCGAGGATCACGGGCCCGGCGAGCGGGAACTCGACCGCCCAGAATCGCCGGAACGGCGCGAAACCGGTGGCGGTGGCGGCCTGGCGCACACCGTCGTCCACCGAATCGAGCCCGTCTGCGACGGCCCGCACCAGGATCGCGACGGCGTAGATCGTCAGCGCGATGATGAGGTTGGCCTCGCTCCTCGCCGAATAGCCGACGACGGAGGGCAGGAGGATCAGCAGCGCCAACGAGGGGATCGTGTACAGCAGCCCGGTGAGCGCGATGATCGGACCGCGGACGAGGCGGTAGCGCCACGCCACCCATCCGAGCGGCAGCGACAGCAGGAAGCCGAGCACGATCGGCACGACGCTCTGCCGGAGGTGCGCCGCGGTCAGCTCGAGGATGAGCCCGAGGTTGTCGAGGACCCAGGTCACAGCGAGCCGTCCTGCGCACGACTTCCGGCGACGGCATCCGCCGTGTCGGCGACTTCGGCCTGCTCGACGATCGCGCCCTGCGTGCGCCCCTCTGAGTCGACGACGACGGTGCCGCGTGGCGTCTGCTTGAGGTGCAGTGCACGTCGGCCGCGCTCGACGCCGATGAACGCCGAGACGAAATCATTCGCCGGATTCTCGATGATCTCGCTCGGGCTGCCCACCTGCACGATGCGCGCGCCCTTGTCGAGGATCACGACCTGGTCGCCGAGCAGGAATGCCTCGTCGATGTCGTGGGTCACGAAGACGACCGTCTTGTCGAGCTCGTGCTGCAGCCGGATGGTCTCCTGCTGCAGATCGGCGCGGACGATCGGATCGACGGCTCCGAACGGCTCGTCCATGAGCAGGATGTTCGGGTCGGCGGCGAGTCCGCGGGCGACGCCGACGCGCTGCTGCTGTCCGCCGGACAGCTGACTCGGGTACCGATCGGCGAGACTCTGGGCGAGGCCCACGGTGTCGAGAAGTTCCCGTGCCCGCTGATGCGCGGCCGACCGGCTCACCCCGTTCAGCCGCAGCACGGTCGCCACGTTGTCGATCACCGTGAAGTGCGGCATGAGTCCGGAGTTCTGCATGACGTAACCGATGCTCCGGCGAAGCGCGACCGGATCGCCGCCGAGCACGCTCTCGCCGTCGATCTCGACGTCACCGGACGTCGGCTCGACCATGCGGTTGATCATCCGCAGGAGCGTGGTCTTGCCGCATCCCGATGACCCGACGAACACGGTCGTCTTTCGCGAGGGCAGCACGAGGCTGAAATCGTCGACGGCCACGGTGCCATCGGGGAACTGCTTCGTGACGGAACGGAACTCGATCATGGGCTGGTCTCCAGACGGTCGATCGACTCGATTTCGAGCGTATAAGAGGTCACGGACATCCTGGGCAGGGTTGTGCCGACCGGGTTCGATGTGCACACAGATGCACCGCTGACCCGGACGCGCGGCCTACCGCGGAGATCCTTGGTCTGTTCGGAGCCGAAGCACGGACGGATTGGACCGTGCACCGCGCTCGGAGGTGCGAGGTGAGCGAGTCACGCGGAGTCCCGTCCGTACGCCTCGAGCAGCCGGAGCCAGACCTCGCTCATCGTCGGATACGCGGGCACCGCATGCCAGAGGCGGGAGATCGGCACTTCGCCGACGACGGCGACGGTGGCCGCCTGAAGGAGCTCGGCGACGCCGGGGCCGACGAACGTCGCCCCGAGGATCACGTCGCGCTCGGTGTCGACGACGAGTCGCGCCTGGCCTTCGAAGCCGTCCTCGTACAGTCGCGCGCCGTCCACGTGCCCCAGGTCGTAGTCGACAACCCGCACGGCGTTTCCCGCTTCCCGCGCGGCATGCTCGGTGAGTCCGACCGATGCGGCCTCCGGCTCGGAGAACGTGACCTGAGGCACGGCCGCGTGGTCGGCGGTGGCGGCATGACGGCCCCATCCTGCGGCATCCACGGTCTCCCCCTTGGCCCTCGCCGCGATGACATCGCCGGCGGCCCGCGCCTGGTACTTGCCCTGGTGGGTGAGCAGCGCACGGCCGTTGACGTCGCCGACCGCGTAGAGCCAATCCATCCCGGGTACGCGCAGCGTGTCATCCGTCTGGATCCATCGGCCGGGGGTGAGGCCGACGGCCTCCAGGCCGATGTCGTCACTGCGGGCCCGACGCCCGGTCGCGACCAGCACCTCGTTCGCCGTGATCTCACTGCCGTCGTCGAGCGCGATGGTCACTCCGGATGGGTCTCGACGCACCGATGTCGTGCCGGTGCTGGTACGGAGGTCGACGCCGAGCCCGCGAAGGCCTGCGGCGACCCGCTCCCCCGCGAACGGCTCCATCGATCCGAGCAGCTCCCCGCGGGCGATCAGCGTCACCGTCGAGCCGAGGCTCGCGTAGGCGGTCGCCATCTCCACCGCGACAACGCCACCCCCGATGATCGCGAGCGCGTCGGGCACCTCCTGGGCGCTCGTCGCCTCTCGGCTCGTCCAGGGCGACGCGTCACGCAATCCATCGATCGGCGGGATGACCGCATCCGATCCGGTGCTGATCGCGACCGCGTGCCGCGCCTTCAGCACCCGGGTCGCCCCGTCCGCGTCGGTGACGGTGACTTCGCGTTCCCCGGTGAGACGGCCGTGCCCGCGCGCGAGATCGATGCCGGCGGAGTTCAGCCACTGCACCTGTCCGTCATCCGACCAGTTGCTGGCGAACCCGTCGCGGCGGGCGAGCACCGCGCGCACGTCGAGCGCTCCGGTCACGGCCTCGGCCGCACCACCGACGCGCTGAGCCGCGCGGAGCGCCTGCGCCGGACGCAGCAAAGCCTTCGACGGCATGCACGCCCAGTAGGAGCATTCGCCGCCCACGAGTTCGCTCTCCACGATGATCGCGCTGAGCCCCGCCTGCACGGCGCGATCGGCGACGTTCTCACCGACCGGCCCTCCGCCCAGGATGATCAGGTCAAACTCTTCGGTCGCCATCGTCGCCTCTTCCTCCGGGTCTGGCCGCAGAGCCCAGTCTCACCGAAGTGCAACGTCGAGTCACGGACTTTGTTCCGCATCCGACGCGCTCAGGGAATCAGCACGACCTTTCCGCGCTGACGACGCTCCTCGATGGCCGCGTGCGCGGCGGCGGCATCCTCCAGCGGGAACTCGTCGACCGGAGGCGCCGTTCGCCCCTCCGCGACCGCATCGAGCGCACGGCGCTCCAGCACGCGCAGCTGCGTGACCGGACGCCCGAGCGGAACCGTGACCGTGAGGGAGCGTTCGACGATGTCGTCGGTGTCGAGCCGCACGGGCGCACCGCTCGACCATCCGATGATCACGATGCGTGCGCCGCGCCCGAGTGTCTCGACAGCGGCCCTGCCGATCGCGCCGCCGACGCCGTCGAGCAGCAGTGACGGCGTCTTCCCGCCGAGTGCCGCGATCATGCGTTCGGGCCATGTCTCGTCCGTGGCATCCAGTGGCAGAAAACGACCGCGATCAGCCGCAGACACGGCATCGAGCCGCTCG
Source organism: Microbacterium sp. LWH12-1.2 (assembly GCF_040675825.1). NCBI lineage: Bacteria > Bacillati > Actinomycetota > Actinomycetes > Micrococcales > Microbacteriaceae > Microbacterium > Microbacterium sp. LWH12-1.2. The sequence continues at coordinate 3,083,047 of NZ_JBEGIJ010000001.1, read as the reverse complement.
ACGACGGCCCGCTTCGCCTCGCCCCCGAAGAGCGCGACCACCGTGGACCCCGCCGACAGCGCCAGCTGGACGAGCTGGCTGCCGAGCCCGCCGGATGCGCCGGGGACGATGACGACGTCGCCCTCCTGCATCCCCGCGTGCTCGAGCACGAGCTGCGCCGTGCGCCCCGTGCCGATCGCGGCGACCGCTTGCGCAAAGGGCACGGCGTCCGGGATGACGTGAAGGGCGGTCGCCGGAGCGAGTGCGAACTCGGCGTACCCGCCGTTCAGGAATCCGACGTGTGCGACGACGCGCGCGCCGAGGAGATTCTCGTCGACGTCGGCCGCCACGGCATCCACGATGCCGGCGACTTCACGGCCGGGCGTCATCGGAAGAAGTGTCTGCGGCATCGCCGCGGGGCCTTCGCCGCGGCGGATGTCGGTATCCACGGCGTGCACGCCCGCCGCGCCGACCCGGATGCGCACCTGACCCTCGCCGGGCTCCGGCATCGGCACGTCTTCAACGGTGAGTACTTCCGGCCCGCCGAGTTCACGCTGAACGACCGCTCTCATGGTTCCCGCTCTCCCGATATCCGTGGTCATGCTTTCGCCTCCGTGCTCGTCGAGGCGCTGCTGATATCCGCCCGTACCCGGGGCGCCAGGACGGCAGCCGCGACGGCGAGGGCACCGGCGAGGGCGAAGACGGCCGTGAAGGGATCCCCGGTGGTCGCCACAGCGGCGAACAACGCCCCGGTGATGGCGAGAGCCAGAGCGCTCCCGAAGGAGTCGGCGACCGTCATCGCCGCGCTGTTGAACCCCTGGGTCTCCGGGGTCGACATTCCGAGCGTCAGCGCACTCGACCTCGGGCTCATCAGCCCCATCCCGGTGCCCGCGATGATCCACGCGACGGCGATCGTCGCGGCATCCCAGCGGAACGCCGCCGTCAGCACCGTCAGAAGGATGCCCGCCAGCACCAGCAGGGTGCCGACCCGCACCGCCGTCACGCTGGACAAGCGCGCACCCATCCGCCCCTGCACCGTCGCAGCGGTGGACCATGCCAGCGCACCACCGGTCAGCGCGAGCCCCGCGAGCGTGGGTGACAGGGCGTACCGATCGGTCAGCAAGTACGGCAGGTAGACCTGCGTGCCGAAGAAGGCGGCGGCACCGAGTCCGCGGACCAGGATGACCGCCGGAAGACCGCGGCCTGCGCGCAGGGTACCCGGCGGAACCAGTGCCCGCACCGCGACGAGCGCGATGATCACCGCGCCGATCGCGAGTACGGGCCCGAGGCCGGGCACATCGCTCAGGAGGTCTAGTGCGAGCACGGCCAGCGCCGCGAGCACCGACCAGCCGAGGCGACCGTAGGCCCACGGCGTCGACGGGTCGCCGGCGTCATCGGACAGTCCTCGGAGCGCGGGAATCACCATGAGCAGTGCCGCCAGGACGAGGATGACGACGCCGAGGAACACCCAGTGCCAGCTCCAGAGCTCCGTCACCGCGCCAGCGAGCGTCGGTCCGATCAACGAGGGCACGACCCAGGCTGCCGCGAACCCGGCGAAGATCGCCGGGTGGAGGTCGGGCGGGTACACCCGGGCGACGACGACATACAGGGCCACCATCAGCGCTCCGCTTCCCAGCCCCTGGGCGAAGCGTCCCGCGACCAGGACCTCCATACTGGGCGCGAGTCCGGCGATCAGCAGGCCGACGACGAAGACGGTGACAGCCGTGTACAGCGGTCCCTTCGGCCCGCGCCGATCCGCCCAGTTGCCCGCTGCGACCATCCCGATCACGCCGGTGGCGAGCGGGCCTGCGAACGCCAGCGCGTACAGACTCTCGCCGTTCAGATCGGCACTCACAACGGGCATCACGGTGGTCACGGCCAGCGATTCGAATGCGCCGAGGAACACGAGCGCGCACGCGCCGATGGTGATCCAGAGATACCCGCTGCTCATGATCCCGGGCGCGGAGGTCTTCGCCGTCCGCACTTCTTCGGTGTTCGTTGTCATGAGGACGACGCTAAGACTTCAACTATGGTTGAGGTCAAGTGACCGGCGTGGCGAGGAGAAGAGCATGCCCCAATTGGTCGGCGACAAGAACCGCCAGCTCACGATCGGCGAGCTCTCCGCCCGCAGCGGGGTGGCCGCATCCGCCCTTCATTTCTACGAAAGAAACGGCCTGATCTTCTCCGAGCGCACCGCGGGCAACCAGCGCCGCTACGGCCGCGACACTCTGCGTCGCGTCGCGTTCATCAGGGTCTCGCAGCGCGTCGGCATCCCGCTCAAGGACATCCGCACGGCGCTCGAGTCGCTTCCCGAAGGCCGCACACCCACGAAGCGGGACTGGGCGCGGCTCTCGCAGCGCTGGCGCGATGAACTCGACGCGCGCATCCGACAGCTGGAGCATCTGCGGCGCGACCTCGACGGATGCATCGGGTGCGGTTGCCTGAGCCTGAACTCCTGCGCGCTGCAGAACCCCGGCGATGTGCTCGGACGCAACGGCGCCGGCCCGATCCGCTGGCTCGCGAAGGGCGGACACCCCGTCGCGGAGTGACGGCTCCCCCGCCGAGTGTTCACAATTCAGGAAGAACAGCAGCGACACCCGGTGCAGCCGGGTGTTTCGGACTGATTCGCCGCAACTTTCCTGAGTTGTGAACGTACCGAGCGGGTGACGGGCCCGCGTGAGAGGGCGGGAGGGCGCCTCAGCGCACCGGCAGGAAGTGCGTCGGCGTCGGGGCGGGTGCCTGATGGCGGATGCCCAGGGGCGCGCCCGTGCGCTCGTCGAGGTCGAGCAGGCTGATCGTGTCGGACCGCTGCCCGGCGACGAGCAGCTTGCCCTCGTGCACGAGGTGGTGCCGCGGCCAGTCCACGCCGGAGTCGGCGAGGGCGATCGGTTCCAGGGCCGCACCGCCGTCACGGACCCGTAGCGCCGCGATCGTGTTGCTGCCGCGCAGCGCCGTGTACAGGAAGGCGCCATCGCGGGTGCGGGCGAGCTCGGCGGGGAAGTCGAATCCGACCTGGGCGATGGGGGCCGACAACGTGGACGACACCACACCCCACTGGCCTTCGCGGGACGCCGCAAGCGTGAACACCTCGCACGAGTACTCGGTGACGACGTGCAGGTGTCCGCTCGGATGCATCACCATGTGCCGCGGCCCCGTGCCCTGCGGCAGCACGACCTCGTGGTCGAGGATGAGACCGCTCGCGGAGGCACGCCAGATGCGCACCAGATCGAAGCCGAGGTCGGTGGTCGCGATGCGGCCGTCCGGAAGGAACGCGGCGGCGTGCGCGTGCGATTCGCGTTCCATGCCGCTTTCGGCATACGGGTCGGATGCGGCGATGCCTGTGCCCGCGGGGGCGGCGTCATCCGGGTCGGGTTCGCCGAAGAATGCGGCACGCAGCGCGGCCGCACGGTTGTCGGTATCCGGGATCAGCCGGCCGGCGGCGTCGACACCGATGCGCACCACGCGGCCGTCGCCGTAGCAGCTGGCGATCAGCGAGGAGCCGCTCGGCGAGACGGCGACGTGGCAGACGTACTTCCCGACCGGCACCGGCTCTCCGAGTGGCGACAGCGACGACTCGCCGGTGCGCGCGAAGGCCTGCACCGCGGCATCACCCTCCAGCGCCGCGTAGACGACATCGAGGGTCGGATGCTGCGCCAGCCACGACGGCGACGGCGTATCGGTGACCGCACCGCGATAGGCGAGCGACGTGGCCTCACGCCCTTCGTCTCCCGCCAGCATCCCGATGCCCGCGGCCGAACCATCCATGCCGGGGCCGTAGCCGCCGATCCAGAAACGTGTCACGAGTGCGAGGCTCAGTCGACCAGGTCGTGACGGACGATGACCTGATCGCGCTCGGGCCCGACGCCGATCACCGAGATGCGGGTGCCGCTCATCGCCTCGAGTGCCAGAACGTAGTCCTGCGCGTTCTTCGGCATGTCCTCGAACGTGCGCGCGGTCGAGATGTCCTCGCTCCAGCCCGGGTAGTACTCCAGGATCGGCTTCGCGTGGTGGAAGTCGGTCTGGTTCACCGGCACCTCGTCGAAGCGCACGCCGTCGACGTCGTAGGCGACGCAGACCGGGATCTGCTCAAGGCCGGTGAGGATGTCGAGCTTGGTGAGCACAAGATCCGTGATGCCGTTCACCCTGGTCGCGTAGCGCGTGATCGGGGCGTCGTACCAGCCCACCCGGCGGGGACGCCCGGTGGTGGTGCCGAACTCGAAGCCGCGCGAGCGCAGCCATTCGCCCTGCTCATCGAAGAGCTCGGTGGGGAAGGGACCGGAGCCGACGCGGGTCGTGTACGCCTTGACGATGCCGACGATGCGGTCGAGGCTGCCGGGGCCGACACCCGATCCGGTCGAGGCGCCACCGGCGGTCGCGGACGACGAGGTCACGAACGGGTAGGTGCCGTGGTCGACGTCGAGCATGGTCGCCTGGCCGCCTTCGAAGACGACGACCTCATTGCGATCGAGGGCCTCGGCGAGGAGGTAGCCGGTGTCGGCGACCATCGGACGCAGCCGCTCGGCGTAGGAGAGCAGGTCTTCGACGACCTCGTCGGCGGTGATCGCGCGACGGTTGAAGATCTTCACCAGCAGGTGGTTCTTCTGGTCGAGTGCGCCCTCCACCTTCTGGCGCAGGATGTTCTCGTCGAAGAGATCCTGCACGCGGATGCCGACGCGGTTGATCTTGTCGGCGTAGGCCGGGCCGATGCCGCGGCCGGTAGTGCCGATCATGCGCTTGCCGAGGAAGCGTTCGGTGACCTTGTCGAGCGTGCGGTGGTACTGCGTGATGATGTGCGCGTTCGCGCTGACGCGCAGCCGGGAGACGTCGATGCCACGGGCCGAGAGCGCCTCGAGCTCGAAGAAGAGCACTTCGAGGTCGATGACCACGCCGTTGCCGATCACCGGGGTCACTCCGGGCGAGAGGATGCCGGAAGGCAGCAGGTGCAGCGCGTACTTCTCGTCGCCGACGACGACGGTGTGCCCGGCGTTGTTGCCGCCGTTGAACTTCACCACCCAGTCGGTGCGCTCACCGAGCAGATCGGTGGCCTTGCCCTTTCCTTCGTCGCCCCACTGCACGCCGATGATCACGATTCCTGGCATGGGTAACCCCCCTGCTTTCGCCGGGCTTGCACCGGCCGATGAGCTGGCCCTATTCGGGCGGTCCCCATCCTACCGAAGGGCTGTACAGATGCCGTTGGGCCGGTGCCTCACGCCGAAACGAGGGTTCCCTCAGGAGACGGAGTCAGCCTCACTCTGCTTCATGCCGGAAAGGCTGGCTCGGCAGACCTGGCGGGAAATGGACGACGGATGGCGTTCCAGCCGGTCGCCCGATGTCGGTGGCCGCTGGGAGTATCGGTAGATGCCAGAAGTCACCGGCCGCACCCCGGCCCTGTCGAGCGCCGCCGTCGACAAGTCGCGCGCCCCGCTCGTTCTCGTCGCTGCGCTCGTCACGGTCGTGCTGTGGGCGTCGGCATTCATCGGCATCCGCGGAGCCGGCCCGCACTACGACCCTGGCGCCTTGGCGCTGCTGCGGATGGCCGTCGGCTCCGTCGCGCTGGGGATCATCGCGCTGCGGCACGGCATCCGCATGCCCGAGCGCCGCCACTGGCTGCTCGTGGTCGTCTGGGGCGTCGGCTGGTTCTGCGTCTACAACCTGGCTCTCAACAGCGCAGAGCTCACGCTCGATGCCGGCACCGCGGCGATGGTCGTGAATCTCGCGCCTCTCATGGTCGTCGTCTTCAGTGGCCTGTTCCTGCGCGAGGGCTTCCCCAAACCGCTGCTGATCGGGGCGCCGATCGCTTTCCTCGGCGTGGTGCTGATCGGCATGAACTCCTCGACGAGCGCCGGTCTCGACATCACCGGTCTGCTGCTCGCCCTGCTCGCGGCCGTGATGTACGCGGGCTGCACGCTGGTGCAGAAGCACCTGCTGACCTCGGGGGTCGACGCGACGACGCTGACCTGGCTCGGAGCGATCGTCGGCACCATCGCGCTGCTCCCGTGGGTGGGCCGTCTCGTCGCCGACCTGCAGACGGCGCCGCTCGATGCCACCCTGTGGGTCGTCTATCTGGGCATCTTCCCCACCGCGATCGCCTTCACGACCTGGGCCTACGTTCTGCAGCGCAGCACCGCAGGGCAGACCTCGGCGACGACGTATGTCGTGCCCGCGATCGCAATCCTGATGTCGTGGATGATCCTCGGCGAGGTCCCCACGCTGATGATGTTCATCGGCGGGGCGCTCTGCCTGCTGGGCGTTCTCGTCACGCGGATGCGACGGCGCGCTCGAACCTGACCGCGCGCGGCGTTCAGCGCGAGGAGAGCGTGTTCGCCGAGACCCCGGAGCGCGCCAGAGCCTCCTCTGCCTGCGACCGCTTCAGTTCGAGCGACGCCCCTATCTCCGCGGCGAGCCGTGGTCGCACGCGCACGAGGTCGTCCACGACGGCGAGTGGCAGCACCAGCACCGTGAGGATCTCACTCGCGGTCGTCGCGACCCTGGTGCGCTCGCGGGTGAGTGCACTCTGACCGATGAGCTCGCCGGGCTCGCTGACGCCGACGTCGATGCGTGCGTCGCCGATCTCCACGCGCAATGACGCACGACCCGAGACGATGATCCGCACCTCGTCGGGAACGACTCCCGCCGGCAGCACGACCTCCGCGACGCCGTAGCGCTCGAGCCTCGCCCCCTCGAGAACGCCCTCGCGATCCTCCTCACGCAGGTGCAGCGTGGGACCGACGGCATCCAGAGCCTGAGCCAGTCGAGCCGGATCGGCGACCGGATCGGTGGCATCTCCATCCAGGGCGAGCCCCCGGCGCCGCGCCGCGTACCAGAGCCAGGAGAGGTACACGGTCAGCGCCTGTGGAGCGTCGGGCGGTGCAGTGACCGGAACGGAGACCGTGTATGCCGCAGCACCCGAGTACTCGACGCTGGCCCGCTCGCCGACCGCTCGCATCGGCAGCCCGTCGGCGAGTTCGACCAGCAGCGACATCACCTCGTGCGGAGGGTCGTCCGTGGAGAACTTCAACGACGCCGTCGCCCAGTACGGTCCTGCCGGTTCGCTCATGTTCGTGAACGAGGCACCGGACAGGGTCGCGTTGGGCACGATCTGGATGCCGCCGCCGGTCTCGATGTGCACGGCGCGCCAGTTCACCTCGACCACCCGGCCTTTGACACCGCCGGTGTCGAGCCAGTCCCCGATCTTGAACGGCTGTTCGAACAGGAGGAGGAGCCCGGAGATCACACCGCCGACGGCATTCTGAAGCGCCAGACCGATGACGAGCGACCCGACGCCGAGGGCGGCGAAGAGGCCTCCGACGTCGGCCCCCCAGACCCAGGAGAACAGGATGGCGAGACCCACCACGACGAGGATGAGGCGGGCGATCTCGACGAAGATCGTGGGGATGCGCTGCTGCCAGGTGCCCACTCGCGCATTGGCGAAGAGGGCGACGTTGAAGGATGACAGCACGAGCAGGATCACCAGGAACCCGAACACCGTCGCGACGACCCTGACCCATACGGCGTCGGCCGGGGACTGGATGGCGAAGGCGAGCAGGGCGAAGAGGGCGCCGACCGGGACCACCCAGTTGCGCATGAGCGTCAGCGGACCTGCGAGCGGATGCTGACGACGACTGAGGAATCCGATCAACTCGGTCAGGACGACGAGCAGGGTCGGAACCCCCACGGCGAGTGCGATCACCCACCAGCCCCAGCCGTCTGCGAACGCCTCCTCGATCATCTCAGGCCACCTTCCAGACGGTCTCGGTGCGTCCCTGAGACTCGACGGTCCCCGCCTCGACGTAGGTGTAGCCCTCGCGGGTGCGGTCGTAGACGGTCTGGCTGACGTAGACCCCTGGCTCACCGGTCACCGATCTGACCCGGTAGGCCAGGCTCACGGCATCCCCCCACAGGTCGTAGGCGAGACTCGTGCGGCCGACGAGGCCGCTGGTGACGGTGCCGGTGTCGACGCCGGCGCGCAATCCGATCGACGTGCCGTTCTGCGCGTTGAACCGCTCGATCACGTCGACCAGGCTTCTCGCGAACTCCACGCTGCGGCGCACGTTGTCGACCCGCGGCACGGAAAGACCCGAAGACGCCAGGTAGCCGCCGCGAAGGGTGCGGACTTTCTCGACGCCGGTCTTCTGCGCTGCTTCGTCGAATCCGCGCATGAGCGCGTTCAGGTAACCGATCTCCTCTTCGCCGTTGAGATTGCTGGCGAGTTCGTCGAATCCGGTGAGCTCCGCGAAGACGACCGATACGTTCTCGTGCGCCTCGGCGATCGCCTCGTCGCCCTGCTTGTACCGTGCGGCGACGCTCTCGGGCATCAGGGTGTGCAGCAGCTTCTCGTTCTCGATGCGCTGCTCGTCGATGAGCTCCTGCTTGATCCGCAGGCTCGACGCCATGTCGTTGAATGCGTTACCGAGGTCGCCGAATTCGTCTCGTGATCCCTGCGGCACCTGCACCGCGAGATCACCGGCGGCCACGCGACGCACCGCCTCGACGAGTCGGTGGATCGGCCGCGTGAACACCTGGGCGAGTACCAGCGAGAGCAGAGAGACTCCGAGGAGGATGCCGAGCAAGGAGAGCAGCACATTGCGCGTGAAATCGGCGACCGGCGCGAACGCCTCAGCGGTGTCGATGCGCGCGATGATCACCCAGTCGAGGCCGTCGATCTCCAGGGGGGCATAGGCGGTGACGCTGTCGCCGCCGATGTAGTCGCGCCCCACGATCGTTCCACTGCGTCCGGCCTGGGCCTCCTGCACCGCTGTCGTCTGCACGGGCTGCAGAAGAACCGTCCCCTTGATCTCGCCGATGCGCTCCGCGATCGTCGGGGCGATCCCGCCGGCGATGAGCTGTTTGACGTAGGCCTCCGGGTCTTCCTCGAGGCGGCGAGAGGTGCTGCGCATGAGATCGTCACGACCGACCAGGTAGACCTCTCCGGTGTCGCCGAGTCCCTGGCTCTTCCACCCCTCATTGCCGGTCATCACGTTGTTGACGGCATCGAGGGAGACCTGGAAGGCGATGGCACCCGTGATGCCGCTGTCGTTGCCGACCGGGGAGATCACCCACATCGTGGGGATGTTCATGGAGGGGATCCAGCGCATGAAGTCGGTGATGCCGAGCGCGTCGACCGAGTTCGTCGCGATGGTGTCGCGATAGGTCTGCGCGAAGGCGGTATCGCGGTACGGGCCGGTGTTGAGATTCGTGCCGAGGTCGACGCCCTTGTACGCCGAGAAGACGACGTCTCCCTCGAGGTTGAGCAGCAGAGCATCTTCGTAACCGGCCTCCTCGATCAGCCGTGAGAAGTAGTCGCCGTAGCGCTCGGCCCCCGCGGAATAGGACGATCCGTCGCCGGAGTCATTCGCGCGCAGCAGGGTGTCGTAGTCCGCGTCGAAGTCGAGGTTGCGCGTCGTGTACTGGAGCTGGAGGTAGCGGCCGGCATTCGACTCGGGGATGAATGCCTCGGTCCCGTACTCTTCGCCGGTGCGATCCTCGAGCGCGGGAACGAAGGTGTTCGAGTAGTACGCCTCGAGCTGGTCCTGCTGCTCGTCGGTGATCACCGTCTGCTGCAGCTCGTCGAAGGCCGCGTTCAACGTCGTCGAAAGCGTCTGCGCGCTGAGGTTTCGCGAGTGCAGCGACGCCGCCTCTTTGGCGTCCTCAACGGCCTCGAGCACTTCGGAGGCGCGCATGGACCGGATCGTGATGAGCTGGTCGATGGCCGCGTCATGCAGCGCCTGACGCCCGTTGACGAAGCCGACGGCGCCGATGACGATCGACGACAGCAGGCTCACCGCAAGCAGCATGATGAGGAGTTTCGACTGGATGCTGAGCCCGCCGCGCCGGCGCCGCACCCTGTCTCCGATGCCTGTGCCGACCATTCCCGTGCCGGTGTCGCTCATGTGCCCTCCGCTGTGCCTGATCCGCCCGTTGTCTCCCCGCCCCGGCCCCCAGGTCAGACACTAGCCACATATCGGCGTGCCAGCCACGAAACGGGGCGGATCAGCCCTGCCCCCGGCCTCGAACGCGCCGAAGCCGCGCGGCTCGGCAGAGCGGTCGGTATTCTGACGCGCGGAGGAAACATGACGACCTGGTGGCCCTACGCACGATTCGCAGCATCCGCACTCGCACTCGCCGCGATCATCGCGCAGCTGTCCCGCTCACTTCAGAACGCCCTCGCTGCAACGACCGACTGGGGTGGGCATCTGCTCACCGTCGGCACGAACTTCCTCAGTTTCTTCACGATCGAGTCGAACCTCCTGGTGGCGATCGTGCTGGCCATCGGCGGCATCTGGGCGCTGCGCCATCGAGGCGACACAGACTCCGAACCGCAGTGGTTCGCGGTGCTGCTCGTCTGTGTGAGCACGTACATGATCGTGACCGGCATCGTCTACAACCTGCTGCTCAGGAATGTGGAACTGCCCCAGGGCGTGACCGTCGTCTGGGCGAACGAGGTGCTGCACGTCGTCATCCCGCTGTTCCTGCTCGCCGATGTGCTGTTCGCCCCGCGGCGCCGCATGGTCGGCTGGAGCACGGTGCTCGTCGCCGCGATCTATCCGATCGTCTGGGTCGTGTACACACTCGTCCGCGCGAACCTCATCGTCGCTCCGGCGACGGGAGAAGCCTGGTGGTATCCGTATCCGTTCCTGAATCCGCACTCCGTTCCGGGAGGGTACCTGGGTGTCAGCGGCTACGTCGTCGGCATCGCGGCAGCCATCATCGCCGTCGCCTGCTTCGTGGTGTGGGTGGGACGACGTCGCGATCGACGAAATCCACGATCGTCCGAGTGAACAGCTCCGGGTCCTGGATGCTCCAGACGTGCGGCATGCGCGGCGCGATCCAGGTGCGCGTCTGCGGCATCGCCGCCTCGAGCGCGGGGAACGCCGCCCGCACACTCTTCGGCTCCCGTTCCCCGGCGATCGCGAGCATCGGCCCGGTGTAGTCGAACCTCCCCGCCTGCATCGATCCGGCGAAGACCTCGCCGTACATGCCGTGCGCCGTCTCCTTGCTCACGCCGGTCCCTGCCGCGATGAACCGCTCTCGGGAGTCCGCCGGAATGCGGAACATCGCGGCCTGCATCCGCCAGAACCATCGCCGTTCCCAGACGGCCAGCTGCAGTTCGGCGACGCGACGCTCGATCCCGCCGAGGCCGAGCATCATCGCCCCGGTCACCATGCAGGAGCGCACGACGTCAGGGTGACGGGCCGCAAGATGGACGCCGATCACTCCGCCCATCGAGAGTCCGACGACGTGCGCGCGTCCGCCAACGGCGCGCTCACGGATGATCGCCGCGATGTCGTCGGCCGCTCCACCGAGTCCTGGCCAGCGCTCCGCGGCGCGCGTGTCGAAGCCGATCACGTCGGGGGTGATCAGATGCCGGCCCATGAGGGCCTCGACCTGCGGCTCCCACATCCAGCTGCCGACGTTCCCGCCGTGCAGCAGGATGATCGACTCCCCCGACCGCGGCCCGTGCTCGATCGGGTACTCGGCATTCATCGAGCCACCTGCGCTTCCAGCATCCGCCGGGTCGAGCGGAGCCAGTCGAGCTCTGCCTCTCCCTGCTGCAGTCCCGAGTCGAGCGTCGCGACACGGAGCAGGGCGTCGAGATCGCCGCTCGGCCGGGGCAGCGCTCGCAGCTGATCGAGTCCGGCGCGCACCATCGCCTCTCGTTCATCGAGGAGCGCGAGGATGCCGTCGACGCCGAGAGGGGCGGCGAAGAAGAGCCGCGCGAGGAACGGCTCCTTGGGCTGCAGGTCCTCCAGCGGTGCACGGAGCCATCCCGCCAGCTCTGCTCTCCCCGTCTCTGTCAGCGCGTGCACCCGACGATCGGGCCTGCCCTGCTGCGGAATCGTACGGGTGGTGATCGCCCCGTCCGCCTCGAGGCGGTCCAGCGTGCGATAGATCTGCGATTGGTCGGCGTGCCAGAAGTGCGCGACGGAGCGCTCGAAGGCGCGACCGAGGTCGTACCCGCTCTGCGGGGCGAGATCGAGGAGCCCGAGGATGGCATGACGGAGCTGCATGTTTATAGGATTACACATATATAGGACAATGCAAGTATTAAGTGGCTCGTCAGCCCCTCGCAGATGGGGATTTGTGCCCACGGCCGGATGGTTCTCGCACAAACGCCAGCGGTTACGCTGTCTGTCTGGGGGAGATGACCGCATCGCGCCTCCCCTGCGTCAGCGAGGAGACAAATCATGATCGATCCATACCCCGCAGCAGGTGCGGCCTCCGCTCCTCCGCCTCCGCCCGCGCCACCGGCGCCGGCCCCGCCCGCACCGTCGGCACCGCCGACTCCCGCCCCCTCGGTCGCTGCGGGAGCCAAGGCAGCCCCCACGGACTCTGAGATCGCGCGTGCCGGCGACATCCTCAAGATCATCTCCGACGCGTACTCGGCGAAGATGGTGGGTCAGGAACGTCTGCGGATGAGCTTGCTCGTCGCCCTCATCGCCGGCGGCCACATCCTGCTCGAGAGCGTCCCCGGGCTTGCCAAGACCACGGCCGCGAGCACCCTCGCCGACACCGTGAAGGCACAGTTCAAGCGCATCCAGTGCACACCGGATCTGCTGCCGAGCGACATCACCGGAAACCAGATCTACGACGCCGCCACCGGGTCGTTCCGCACGGTCCTCGGCCCCGTGCACGCGAACTTCGTGCTGCTCGATGAGATCAACCGCTCCAGCGCGAAGACGCAGAGCGCGATGCTCGAAGCGATGCAGGAGCACCAGACCACCATCGGCGGTGAAGTGCACCACCTGCCCAAGCCGTTCCTCGTGATCGCCACGCAGAACCCGATCGAGCAGGAGGGCACGTACGAGCTGCCCGAGGCGCAGATGGACCGTTTCCTGCTCAAGGAGATCGTCGAGTACCCGAGCCCGGCCGACGAGCTCGAGATCCTCACCCGCATCGACTCCGGCGTGCTCGACCCCGAGCGCCATGTGACGAGCGCCGTCACCCTCGACGACGTGCATCTGCTGCAGGACGTCGCCAGCCGCATCTACGTCGATCCGGCGATCCGCAACTACATCGTGTCGATCGCGTACGTCACCAGGAACCCGGCACCGTACATCGGCGAGGAGCGCGCCCGCTACATCAAGTACGGCGCCAGCCCCCGCGCGAGCATCGCGTTCCTGCAGGCGTCCCGCGCTCTTGCGCTGCTGAACGGCCGTGCGCATGTACTCCCCGAGGACATCAGGGAGCTGCGGCACCTCATCCTCCGGCACCGCGTACTCCTCACCTTCGAGGCCGACGCCGAAGGCATCCGCAGCGAGGAGATCATCGACCAGATCTTCGCGGCTGTACCGACCCCCTGACCCTTCGACCCATGGCCAGCCTGATCACCCAGGTGAAGAGCAAGCTCTTCATCCACTCCTCGCGCAAGTCGATGCATGCGTTGGACGGCGCCTATGCGTCGCTGCTGCACGGCCGCAGCCTCGACTTCGAGGATCTGCGCAAGTACGAGTACGGCGATCAGGTGCGCGACATCGATTGGCGGGCGACGGCCAAGCAGGGCACGCCCCTGGTGAAGCGTCATCGAGCGTTGCGGATGCACACGGTGCTGTTCATCGTGGACACCGGCCGTTCCATGCAGGCGCTGGCATATGACGAGAAACCCATGAAGGACCTCGCCATCATCGCGACCGGCGCCCTGGGCGTCCTGGCCCTCCGGCATGGCGACGACTTCACCGTGGTCTACGGCGATGCCGGTGGGGTACGGCGGCGCGCTCCCGGTCGCAGCGAGGGTGCGCTCGAGCATGCCCTGCGCACGATCGACACCGCGATCCGCGAGAGCGCGGCACCCAGCGCCCGAGACGACCTGCTCTCGTTCGTGACCCGCACGATCTCCCGGCGGATGATCGTGGTCGTGGTGACGGACGAAGCACCGATCACGGATGAGACGGAGCGCACGCTTCGCCGGATGCGCGTGCAGCACGACGTGCTGTGGCTCACGCTCCGTGACGCCGACCCGGTTCTCGACCATGCCACCGGACGCATACGTTCCGATGTGGACAGCCGATGGGAGGTTCCCGAGTTCGTGCAGGGCGACCTCGACATCGTGCGGGAGCTCACCGCGCAGAGCGAGGCGGATGCTGCGCGCCTGGTTGAGGTGCTGAAACGTCTCGAGATCAGCCATGCCTCCCTGGACGGGCAGGACGACGCCGTGCCGCAGCTGCTACGGCTGCTGGCATCGCGATCAGGATCCGTGCGGGGTGCCAATGCCCGGCTCTGACGAGTTCTACCCTCCCGCCCAGTACGGCTGGGGATGGATGCTGCTCGCGATCGGCGTGCTCTCGCTGCTGGTTCTCGCCGCCTGGCTGGTGATCTTCCTCACTCGGCCGCGCCGCAGCGTCACGATCGCCGGGGCATCCGAGGCGCCTCCGCTGCTGACGGTCGACGTCCTCTCCCAGCTGCGCGTCGAGTACTTCGATCGCATCCAGCGGGTCGAGACCGATTATCGCGAGGGACGCCTGTCGGCGCGGCACGCGAATCTCGAACTCAGTCGAGTGGTGCGCACCTTCGTGAACGAGTACAGCGGCCTCGAAGCACCGGTGCTCGCGCTCGACGACCTCATCGCCCGCGGCGTGCACCCCGCGCTCATCGACGCGATGGGCCGGCACTACTATCCGAGCATCTTCCGCCAGGGTCCGGCGATCGATCCCCTCGCCGGCGCCGAGGCGGCACGGACGGTGGTGCGCACATGGCACTAGCGAACTTCTGGATGATCATCGTCGCGATCGCGGTCATCGTCGTGGCCATCGCGATCGGACTCGTGCTCGGCCTGCGCCGCGGTTCGCGTGGTGGCACCGAGGAGACGGCCCGGATCGCCCGCGCCGAGCGACTGCGCGCGCTGCCGACCTATCGGCAGGCGCTCCGCCGCCGCGTGCTCGCGCTCTCGGGGATCCTGATCCTCGGCACGATCGCGACGGTCGCCGCCGGGGTCGTTGCCGCGCGCCCCATGTCGTCGCAGACGATCCAGCCCGTGAACACCAGCCGCGACATCATGCTCTGCCTCGACGTCTCCGGCTCGATGAGCGAGGTCGACGTCGAGGTGCTGTCCGTCTTCGAAGAGCTGCTCGCGGACTTCGAGGGCGAACGGATCGGACTGACGATCTTCAACAGCTCGCCGGTGCAGATCTTCCCCCTCACCGACGACTACGACTTCATCCGTGAGCACCTCGCCGATATCCGGGAGAGCTTCGACTACATCGACGAGGTGCCGGAGCACTGGGTCGGCACGCTCAACGGTGCCGGAGCATCGCTCATCGGCGACGGTCTCGCCGCGTGCGCGCTGGGCTTCGACCACCCCGACCAGGAGCGCTCGCGCTCGGTCATCCTGGCCACCGACAACGAGGTGAACGGAGCCTCCATCGTCACACTCGAAGAAGCGGCTGCGTACGCCAAGTCGAAAGGCGTGCGGGTCTTCGGCCTGAATCCGGTGCAGGGAAAGGATGCGGAGGTCAGCGCTCAACTGACGGAGGCCGCCGAGATGACGGGCGGCACCGCGTACGGGCTGCGCGACACGACGACCGTCGCCGACATCGTCGCCCAGGTGCAGGAGCAGGAGGCGACCGAGCTGCGCGGTCAGGCCCAGGTGGTGTGGACCGACACCCCGAACCTCTGGATCGTGGTGCTCATGATCGCTGCGCTGTCGTTCATCGTGATGCTGTGGAGGGTGCGACTGTGATCTTCCAGCCTGTTCTGCATCCGCTGCTGCTCCTGCTGCTGTGCGCCCCTGTCGCCGCTGTCGCGGTGATGGCCATGGTGCGTTCCAAGGACAAGGCTCTCTGGGCGCTGCGTCTGGTGCTGCTGCTCGCCTGCTTCGTGATGTTCCTGCGCCCAGGGATCCCGGGCGGCGCGACCCAGACTCTCGCCACCGACACCGACATCGTGCTGGTCGTCGACACCACGGCGAGCATCGTCGCCGAGGACTGGAATGGCGAAGAGCCGCGCCTGGACGGCGTGCGCGACGACATCCAGGCGATCGTCGACGAGTACCCCGGTGCGCGCTTCGCCCTGATCACCTTCGATGCGTCGGCGCAGCTGCGGTTGCCGTTGACCACCGACACCACGGCGCTCATCTCGTCGCTGGAGGTTCTCCGGCCGGAGGTCACCAGTCAGTCCCGCGGCAGCTCGATCGGCATCGCCAATCGGCTCCTCACCGACACGCTGAAGGGGGCATCCGAACGCGCGTCCGACCGTTCGCGGATGGTGTTCTACTTCGGCGACGGCGAGCAGACGGCCAGCTCCTCTCCCGAATCCTTCCGCTCCAGCGCGAAGTATGCCGATGCCGGCATGGTCTTCGGCTACGGCACCAGCGAGGGCGGACCGATGAGATTGACCACCGGTTCGGTCGGCGACGGCGACGCGGAGTACATCGAGAATCAGGGCGAGCCCGCGATGTCGGTCATCGACGAGCAGACCCTGCAGACCCTCGCCGGCGAACTGGGGCTCGAGTACCAGCACCGCACGGCGGATGCCGAGCCGGAGCTGCCAGAGGCACCGACGACCACGACCAGCTACTCCGAGTCCGGCTCGGTCGGCAACGTCATCGAGCTGTACTGGATCGCAGCCCTTGCCGTCGTCGCCCTCCTCGGCTTCGAGTTGGCACGCGCGACGATGCTGATCGCCCGGCTCCGGCAGCAGGGCGCGCCGGCATCGACATCGGCTGCGGGCGTTTCGTCTCGCTCCGCTCGCTCAACGACCGGGGGAGAAAGCTCCGCTCGCTCAACAACCGGGGGAGAAAGCCCCGCTCGCTCAACGACCGGGGAATCCACCCCCCGGTCGTTGAGCGACGAGCGCAGCGAGGAGACGAAACGCGCCTCTCCGGCGTCGACGCCGAATGAGGGAGGTGCCTCATGAGCGAGACCCCCCACGCCGAGGCGGCATCCGCCCTGCTGGCATCGAATCGCAGGCGCCGCCGCATCCGGTTCTGGATCGCGATCGGCACCCTCCCGCTCACGCTCGCCGCGCTGCTGTTCGTCGGCAAGCTGCTGAGCATGTACGCATTCGCGCACCAGTCGATCACCTCCTATGTGGTCGGCGACTATTCGTCGTCGGAGTCCGCGGCCCGCGGCCAGGAGTTCCTCAACTGGTTCGAGCCGTACAAGGCTCCGTACAACGTCGGGACGGCACTCGGCGCCGCCGAACAGTTGCCGCAGGCGCAGGTGAAGCTCGAGGAGGCACTCCGACTCGCGCAGGGCCTTGAAGTGTGCGCCGTCCGCATCAACCTGGCGCTGGTCGTCGAGCGGAGAGGCGACGCGGCCAGAGCGGAGGGCGACGGTGTCTCGGCGGCCGAGTTCTACGGCGAGGCGCTGACGGTGACGCTGGAGACTCCGGAGGAGTGCAACAGCGAGGACGCGCAGAACCAGTCGCCGGATCCGAACCGCGACATGAGCGAGTCTCTCGAGCAGCTCAAGGATCGCCTGCAGCAGAAGCAGCAGGAGCAGCAGGAGCAGCAGTCACCCGAGGAGCAGGAGCAGCCCGAGGAGCAGCAACCGGAACCGCAGCCCTCGGAGGAGAAACTCGAGGACCTGCAGGAGAAACTGGAGCAGGGCACCGAGGAGCGCGACCAGCAGCAGAACGGCGACGACCCCGGGGGATCGGGAACGGACAAGCCATGGTGACGGATCACGAGAAGCAGCGCGCCCGGTACGTGGCGGGTACCGAGGGCGCTCCGCCGCTGCCTCCGCCCGGCGGCTATGCCGGTGCGCGGCGAGCGCAGTCTCCGTCATGGCCTCTCCCTGCGACACCCGCGCAGCCGACAGTGGTGACCGCCGAGTCCACCACGCAGCCGTCGAGCGCCCTCGGCTGGATCGCCCTGGTCAGTGGCATCCTCTTCGCGCTCATCCTGCTCGGCACCCTCGTCGCCGGTGGCACCGACCTGCTGTACGGCGTGACGATGCTCGCGCTGCAGCTCGTCGTCGTGGCCGTCATCATCGCCGCGCTGGTGACGAAGAGAGGACGGATGCTGGGCGCCGTCGCGCTGGCGATCACCCTGGTGCTGAATGTCGCGACCGTCGGCGCAATGAGTGCGGTGCAGACCTCCGCCTCCGGCAACTACGACGGAATGAAGTCCGACGAGCAGAAGCACGAGGAGGCGTACCCGGGGATCAAGGACACCGACCCGGGGGACATCCTCGGTCAGTCCTCGCTGGAAGAGGTGCGCGCCGCGTCGGAGAGCCTCCTCACCGAGATCCGCGAGCGCCTCAGTGAGGAGTTCGGGTACACCTGGGTCGAGGCGGGTGCCGAGGATCTCCGTCCCGAACGCAACGGTTACGGTGGCGAATCCATGCTGGTCGAGTTCACCTCGCCCGGCTGGGCGACGAACGAGCCGATCCAGGACTACGACGAGAAGCTCGAGGTGATGGCCGTCATCAACGAGGTCGTCACCGCGCACGGGCTGTGGGAGCTGTACTCGTTCAACGACCCGTCCTCGGGTCTCGAGCCTTCGATGCTCGCGAAGCTCTACGGCACCGACGACCCGCGCACGCAACACACCTGGGAGTACTACACCGAGAACTATCCGGAGCCGCTGCGGTTCTACGCGAATGTCTTTGACCTCTCGAACGACTCCACCGGAGACTTCCTGAAGACCCGTGAGGCACAGAACACCCGCACTGGCGAGCCGCTCGAGGGATTGCAGATCGCCGTCCTGGCCAGTCAACTGCTCAGCGAGTCCGATCGTGCGGAGTTCGAGAAGAAGCTCGGCGAGTATCCCGGGTTCTGATCGCCGAATGTCGTCGATGGACATTCGGTCGGACATCCCGCACTTCTGAACCATCCGAGAGGGCGCGCCCGGCCTCGGAATCCCCCTGATTCACAGGCATCTGACGCCCCAGACAACTTCGGACAACGGCCGCCGATCCGGCTCGCGTCGAGGCCCCGGTTGTCTTACGCTGTCATTCGATCAGCCGCCTGCCCCGATGCCGTTCGGGGCCGCAGACGAGAGATTCACGCCGATGCCGCACTCCCCTCACCAGCGGGCCGCACTCCGATGAGCGCGCTCGACCTTCTCGCGATGGATGCGGGGCAGACCGGCACCAAGGTGCGTCTGCGCTGGGACGACGGGACCTCCCGTGATGATCTGCTCCCCGGCGTGCTGACCGATCGCCCGCTGCTGCCGCAGCTGGCGGACATCGCCGAGCGGATCGCGCACGTCGCCGGCGATGCCCCCGCGACACTGGCGATCGGTGTCTCCGGCGTGACCGACGTCCACGCGGAGGCCGAAGGACTGATCCGTCGACCTGGCCTCGCCGGCGTGCAGCGGGTGATCGTCGCCCACGACTCGGTGACCTCGTTCCTCGGCGTCCTCGGCGATCGGCACGGAGCGGTTCTCGCCGTCGGCACTGGTGTGGTGACGCTCGGCGTCGGCCCTCGGTCGGCTGTCCGCGTGGACGGCTGGGGCAACATCATGGGCGACGCGGGCAGTGGGTACTGGATCGGACGCAAAGCTCTGGATGCGGTGATGCGCGCGCATGACGGGCGTGGGGCCGCGACCGCTCTCACCGCCGTTGTGCAGGAGCGCTGGCCCGACCTGGAGGCGGCGTACACCCAGTTGCAGGCGGCCCCCGATCGGGTGCGGCTCGTGGCCTCGTTCGCGGCGCCGACTGCCGAGCTCGCGGCGAACGGCGACGCGGTGGCCCTGGCGATCTGCCGCGCCGCCGCGGAGGAGCTGGCGCTCTCGGTCACGTCGGCGCTGCGGTCGACGGATGCTCCCGCGGATGCTCCGGTCGGCGCCATCGGAGGCGTGCTGCAGTCGGATCTCATCCGCGAGGCTTTCGAAGTGAATGTGCGCGTCGTGCGCCCAGAGGTGCGCTTCGTGCCGCCGCTGGGCACCGGGCTCGACGGGGCAGCCGCGCTCGCAGACCTCGCGCCGCGGCATCCGCTTCGCGAGCAGTTGGCACAGGCGGTTCGGACGTCGAGCGAGGTGGCCGCATGAGCGCACTGTTCTGGGAGATCGACAACACGCCCCGCGACTACGCCTGGGGCCAGATCGACGGAGTCGCGCGCGTGCGCGGCACCGCAGGGCATGGGAACCGCGAGGCCGAGCTCTGGCTCGGCGCGCACCCGTCGGCCCCGAGCATCTTCGTCGGGGATGCGCCATGGCCGGCGCTCGACGAGTGGGAGCGGGCCAGTGGTGGCCGCCTGCCGTTCCTGCTGAAGATCCTGTGCGCGGCCGAGCCGCTGTCGCTGCAGGCGCATCCCAGCACCGCGCAGGCCCAGGAGGGCTTCGCGCGGGAGAACGAACTCGGCATCCCGCTGGATGCCGCGCATCGCAACTACCGCGACCCGCACGCCAAGCCGGAACTGATCGTGGCATTGCACGATGGCTTCGAGGCGTTGTGCGGATTCCGCGCGGTGGTCGACGTGCAGGCGGATCTTGACGCACTGGCCGCGCTGACCGCAACGGACGAACTGCCGGGGCTGCAGACCTGGCGCGACCTGCTCGCCGGGGAAGACGGCATCCGCCGCGCGTTCCTCTGGCTGCTCTCCGGTGACGATGCGATCCCGCCGCTGGTATCGGCTGCGGTTTCCGCCGGTGCGCACGACGCCCGGTTCACCGTGCTCACACCCATCGCCACGGCTCACCCTGGCGACCCGGGCATCCTCGGCGCGCTGATGCTGCAGCACGTGACGCTGCGGGCCGGTGAGGCGCTCTGGCTGCCCGCGGGCAACATCCACGCGTACCTGCTCGGCGCGGGGATCGAGTTGATGGGCCCGAGCGACAATGTTCTGCGCGGCGGTCTCACGCCGAAGCACATCGACACCGAGGAGCTCGGGCGGGTGCTGGATGCCCGCGAGGGCGGCGACCCGCGGCTCGTTCCGGAGGAACGGGGTGACGGCGTGCGCCTGTTCCACCCCGGTGGAGATGAGGGCAATCCCGGGTTCGAGCTCTATGCGAGCGAGGGTTCCGGTGAGATCAGCATCCCCGGTCCGGGCATCGCGCTGGTGACGGATGGTTCCTTCACCCTCGAATCCGAAGGGGAGCACATCGAGGTTCCGCGTGGTCGAGCCGTGTTCATCGCGCGCAGTGCGGCGATCCGCGTCGAGGGTGCAGGCCGGCTGTTCCTCGCGACCGGGGCCTGAGGCCGGGCACCTGCGGCGGTGCTCGATTCGGATACCTGGGCCGGGTCCCGAGTCGGTGCTGAGTCGAGTGTCCGAGCCGAGGCTGAGCGGGCGCCGGGCCAAGCACCCGCGGCGAACCGTCTGAGCCGTTGAACCGTTGAACCGTTGAACCGTTGAACCGTTGAACCGAGTCGATCAACCGCGTCGGAGACGCCGGTCGCGCGTGGCATTCGCGACCGTCGCGCGCCGGGCCGAGCCACGCGACCGGCTCGACGGCCCCGCCGCGCATGACATCCGCGGGCGGTCACGCGCCGCGTCGCGATCACCGAGCTCCGTCGCTCAGACTCGGAGCGGCGTCCGGGATGCACGCGGGGTGCGCCACGCCTGGGCGGGGTCCCACCAGGCGGGCCCACGGATCTGGGGCACACCGTTCGCCATGCGGATCTCCCACCCGGAGTGGTCGAGAGATCGGTGATGCCACCAGCACAACGGGACGCCGTTGTCGGTGTGCGTCGGGCCACCGCGGGCGTGTTCGGTCACGTGGTGGATCTCGCACCAGGACGCGGACACGTGGCATCCGGGGATGAGGCACTCCTTGTCGCGGGCGATGATCGCGCGGCGCTGATGGACGGTGAAGACCCGGTCGGTGACGGTGATCCCGATGATGCGACCTTCGTCGAACAGCACCCGCTGGATGGTGCCGGTGCAACCCGTGTGCGCGGCGACGCTGAGCGGAACGGAGGTGTCGCCGCCGGGGATGGTGGCCCATCCGGTGCCGGCGGCGTAGTCCTTGGCGTCGACGTGCACGACGAGCGTCGGGGCAGCACCGGCCAGCGTCGGCATGTCGTGGTGGCGAGCGGCGATCCCGAGGGCAGCGGCGAGCGCGTCGTGGCGCTTCTGTCCGGCCGTACGGGGGTCGATGACGTTCCGCGGGTCGGAGTTGAACGGGTCCTCGTCGGCGTCGTCGCCGAGTGCCTCCTCGGTGGGCCGGAACGCGACACCAGGTGCGGGTGCCCCGCCCACCTTCGGATTGTTCTGCGCGTCCATGATCAACTGCAGTTGCGCGGCGGTATCGGGAAGGATGTTCCCGCGGAGCGGGTGCACCCCGTTGCGGATACGACCGATGGTCAGATACCGCTGGTGCTGGGCGTCGCGGTCGGTGGGCTCGGCCCCATCGGGGTCGAGCACCATCGCAAGGTACTGCGAGGCCTGCCTCAGATCGTCAGGTGTGGCCGGCGGTGCCAGGTCCTGTGGTTCGGAACCCGCGTCAGACGCTTCTGCGCTGAAACCCCGGGCGTACTCGGCGAGGTGCGTGTCGGCGCGAAGCCTGTCCTCTACCCCGATCCGGTCTGCTGCCTGATCGAGTGCCCCGGTCGCGGCCAGCAACCCCGCGACACCGATTCCGCCGTCCAGCATCGCATCGCGCAGCGCGGGCCACCGAGCTGGCAGACGCTCACCGGACACAAGGCTGATCTCGCGCTCCACCGCCCTTGCAGCCTTCACGACGCGGCTCGCTCCTGAGGCATCCGTGAGGAGCGCACGCTGAAGAAGCTCGTTCATGCTGCGGCATCCGAAAGCGACTTCGAACCCGGGTTCGACCGACGACACCGTCTCCACGACCACCGCTTCCAGGAGCCGCAGCGCCTCGCCGGCTCTACGGAGAACGGCTAGCTTCTCGGCATCCGACAGCCCCGCGATGGAGTCCGCGCGCAGCAGCCCGAAGAGGTCGGAGACGACCTCTTCCAGGACTTCGTCGGGGCTGTTCATACCTCCCATTCAACACGGGGCCACCGACATTCCGGCCTCGATTTCAGGCTGATGAGAGAATGATTTTGAGCGATCACGAACCCCGGCTATGGCGCGCGGCGGCAGGGTCGCAACTACGCTGAAATCTATGTCGACGCCCCCAGTGATCGTGATCGGCGCTGGAATCCTGGGCGCATCGATCACCTATCACCTTGCCGCCCGCGGCGCGGATGTCGCCCTCGTCGATGCGGGCCTGCCGGGCGCCGGCGCAACGAGACATTCCTTCGGCTGGATCGGCCGCTCGCCCAGCGATCTCAGCCCTGCAGGGGAATTGCGCGCGCTCGGCCGTCTTCATTGGGAACGCCTCGCACGAGAAGTCCCCGGTCTCGATGTCCATTGGTCAGGCGCCCTCGTCTGGGGCGACCATTTCGCCAGTGTGGCAACCCGGGATGGCCAGGCGGCGATGCGCGAGCCGCACCTGACGGCACCGCCGGCGCTCTCGGAATTTCGTCCGGACGACGGGTGGCTGAATCCCACCCGCGCCACTGAGGCGTTGATCAGTGCCGCACAGGCGAATGGCGCTTCTGTGAGGTTCGGCACTCCCGTCACTCGACTGGTCAGCTCTCGAGGTGGCGTGATCGACGGTATCGAGCTTGGCTCGGAGAAGCTGAATGCTTCAACGGTGGTCGTGGCGGCAGGCATCGGGTCATCGGCCCTCTGCGCGACAGCCGGACTGGAGCTGCCGATGGTCTCGAGCCCCGCCATCATGGTGAGACTCCGGGCTCCCTCGGGCATCGTCCGGGGCATCGTCGCCAACGACCTGTTCGAAGCGCGCCAGGACGTCGACGGGACCGTGCTCATGCCACTCGACTACAACAAGGAGTCTTCGACGGAAGAGCTGATGCAGGCTGGCGAGGACGCGCGCCGTCTGTTCGGGGAGTCGTTCACAGGCGCACAGGAAGCGGCCCTGCTGAGCGCGGAGATCGGGTGGCGACCGATGACCGCGGACGGCGAGCCAAGAGTCGGCTACGCCGGAACGCCCGGCGTGTACGTCGCCGTGGCGCATCCCGGGATCACGCTCGCCTCCGTCATCGGAGATGCGGCGGCCGAGGAGATTCTGACGCGGACCGCCCGAGACGAGCTGGCTCGCTACCGACCCTCCGCGGAACATCTGGACAACACCTGATCAATCCTCGGTGGTGCGCAGGTCCTCCACTTTCTCGCTCTCGCGCGCCGCCAGCCTCCGTTCGATCCGAAGGACGTTGTCCCGCGTCCGTCGGATGGCGTCCGTCGTGAATTGCATCAGGGGCGTGTGGACGACAGCGGTAGCCGCCTCCGCGTCTGCGTGCAGCAGGAGTTCCACCGCAGCCGCGGCCTCATCGACGGTGGCCGTGTTCGTGACGAGACGTGCGATCTCTTCGAGCACGCCGGCACTCTCGACGAGCGCCTTCTGGTGACGGTGGTTCTGGCGGAGGTCCTCGACTTCTTCAGCCGGCGTGCGGGCGCGCGAATGGAATCGCGTTCTGTGCTGTTCGATCTGTTCCTGAGTGAGCTCGAGCGGCAGGGGTGTGGTCGTCACGACGGGCAGCATCGCGAGCATCGCGTGCAGTTCATAGCGACCAGGTTGAAGCGGTCGCCATTGCGACTCGTCGATGCTGACGTGGACTCGCGCGTATTCTCCCGGGTCCAGCGGAACGGCCGGGTTCTGCCCGCCGAAGTAACCGAAGCTCGTCCCCGTGTCTGCGATTCCAGGTCCCTTGATGGTGCCGATGACGAGGAAGGGATCGCCGTCCGGCCTCCATCTCGCCTCGCCCGTGTTCACGATGTCGATCACGAACACGCCGTTGGCTGCTTCGTCCTGGCTGAGCGGCGCCCACCGGAGAACGAGTCCCCGCGCACGCTCCACCCGGCTTCGACGGACTGGGAGCGATTCGGGGTAGACGCTCACGGGGGGAGCTGGTGCCCCGAACTGGTCGACGCCGATCTGCGCCACACGCCAGTTTGCCGCCGAGGCCCCCTCGGGCGCACCTATCACCACGCCGCCGGAATCCTGCCGGCGGAGCACACGCCATCCGTCAGCCGGCACGTCGCCACGGGAACCGTCTTCGAACTCCACGCCGAGCTGAGCGAGCAGCGATACAAAGCTCTCACCGGTGCCGAGGAGCGCCTCGGAATCGACATCGAGCGAACCGATTTGAGGATCGTCAGCGTTCGGACTCACCTCTTGATCGTGACATAAGAGGGTGGGATGCACAGCCGGTATCTGCCTTGCAGGTTTCTCCAGCCGACGGGGATGCCCGCGGAACGTATCCCGCGGGCATCCCCGGATCGTCTACCTCACCACGCAGGAACGCGAGTTCTCCCAGCCCCAGCCATCACCGTCCGGGTCGGATGCTGCGCTCACGCAGTACGGGTACCCGTTCGGAGCAGTGCCCCCGCTTGCGCGCACGACGCAGGAACGCGAGTCCTCCCAGCCCCAGCCGTCACCGTCGGGGTCGGATGCCGCGCTCACGCAGTACGGGTAGCCGTTCGGAGCGGTGTCACCGCCGGTACCACCACCCGTGCCGAAAACACTGGCGACCTGCGGCGAGCGCGCCTTCAAGCCGTCGGCGCCGTTGATGAAGCGCTCGCCCCATGGTGTCAGCGACGATGCGTTGAAGCCGCTCGCCATGTCGAGGTACTCGACCCCGCCGCTGTTGCCCGACCACGACCACCCGAGCATCCCGATGCCCGTGCTGCGGGTGTAGCTCATGATGGTCGCCTCGTCGGGGTTGCCGTCGGAGTGATCGATGCCGAACTCGCCGACCATGAGCGGCAGCCCGCGGCTGCGGAACGAGTCGATGTACGAGCGCACCTCGGCCGCGGTGTCGAAGACGCCGTACATGTGCACGCTGAACACCGTGTTGCCGTCGGCCGCGGCGACCGTCGTCGCGTTATCGCGCATCGTGAACGACCAGTCCTGCCCCCAGTTCGGAGCGTCCGCGATGAGGGTGTGCGTGAGACCGGCCGTGCGCAGCGTCTGGATCGCCGAGATCGTCGCCGACGTCCAGTTCTGATAGCCCGCGTTGCCGAAGGGCTCATTGCCGAGGTTGATCATCACGTACTTCTCCTGGCCGATCAGCGCCTGCTTGATGCTGGTCCAGTACTGCGCCGCCGCGGCGAGCGTTCCGGCGGCGGCATCCTCTCCGTAGCCGGTGGTGTCGTGGTTCTCCAGAATGCAGACGAGCTGGTTCTCCTTGCACTGGGAGATGACGCTGGTCACCTCCGCGGCCGATGTGGTTCCGTAACGGCCGCCACTGATGACGACGCGAACGGAATTGGCTCCCGCGGCGCGGATCGCCGCGAACGAGCCGGTCTGGCTCGGATACCAGACGTGCGCGTGATTGATCCCCTGTGGGACGAACTCCGTGCCGTTGGCGTCGAGGATGCGACCGCCGCTCACCGAGAATCCGGGGGTTGCAGCGGTGGCCGCCGTGGGGGCGGTGCACAGCGCTGCGAGCGCGATCACCGCGCCGATCAGCAGTGCGAAAAGGCGTTTCATCATTGATCTCCTTCGCTGCGAGCGTCGGCGCTCGCGTTGTGGGGTGCAGCAACTGCGGCCGCGTGATGAGGCAGCCGCAGCCCGGTCAGCGGGGGCTGACGAGGTCGACAGACGCCGCTCCGGTGTGGTGCGGGGTCAGAAACGCATCCCGTTCGGCGTTCTGCGATGTCTTTTCGACCTCGCGTCAGGGGGCGGGACGGGGCGGAGGGGGCGGGATGCGGTCAGCGACGAGTCTTGGCCAGGTACCTCTCGCGCAGGTACCGGCCAGCGGGCTTGCCGTAGGGGCAGTAGCCGTCATTGGCGTCGGCATCACCCTGCGCATAGAGCGCGGGCGGCCAGTCCCACAGCATGAAACCGCGCATCCATGGCCGCGCATCGCACGCGTCGAACAAGGCCCGGTAGTAGCGCAATTGCTCTTCGCCCGAGGGCGCGCCGACGAGGTTCCAGTCGTTCGGCTTCTCCGGTGAGCCGACGCGCGACGGGCAGCCGGCCTCCATGAAGAAGAACGGCTTCCCGGATGCCGCGACGACCGATTCGATACGGTCGAGCTCGGCCTCCCAGCTGTCGATCGGGTAGTACCCGCTCGAGGTGATCACGTCGACGGCATCCCACCACGTGACGTGGTCCTCCTGGTACTTGTCGCAGTTGTAGGTGACGATGCCGGAGTACACCTCGCGCACGGCCGCGATCAGTGCCCGCCACTCGCTCTCACGGGCGTCTGCCCGCACCATCTCGCAGCCGATGCAGAGCATCTCGCAGCCCTCGGCCTCGGCGATCCCGGCCGCGTGCAGGATGAACTCCGTGTACGCGGCGAACCACTCGCTCCAACTCGGCTCACCGGGGACATCCCAGTCGAAGAACCCGATGTAGGCACGCCAGGTGCCGTCGCTGACGTTCACGACCGGCTTCAGGCACACCTTCAATCCGTGCGCCTTGGCTTCGCGAATGGCACCGACGATCTCCTTCACGGTGACGGTGGGAGCCTGGTCCCAGGGCATCTCGGTCGACTGCGCCGTGGTCTGTTCGACCGCGTACGCGATGGCGGTCCAGTTCACTCCGTGATCCACCATCGCCGCCATCGATGCGGATGCTGCGGGAGCGGCCCACGTGCCGCGGATGCCGGTCCATCCCCACGTCATCCCCGCGACGTAGGGCGCGAGAGCCTCGTCAGCGCGTTTCGTCTCGCGGAGACCCGCACTGAGCGAGCGCCAGCGAGTCGAAGTGTCGCTCAACGAACGGGGATCGGCATTCATCGAGCGACCAGATCATTCGCTGTCCGGACCACGCGCTCGGAGGTGAACTCTTCGGCGCTGGCCTCGGCGGGATGCCGCACCAGGAACGTCGCCGCCTCGCCGGGCAGCAGCGTCACGAGTCCCTGCTCGGTGTAGGCCGCCGGATCGACCTTGTCGACGAGCAGCGAGAGATCACGCACCAGGGTGGCAGCGCTCACCCGCACCTCGGTGCCGCCCTCGACCGGTGTCGTCTGGAACGACAGCGAAGCCGCGGCGAGCGCCGAGTCGCGCGGCTCGGCGTAGAACCAGAACCCGCGCTCACCGGCATCGACCACCAATACCTCGGCGGCGGCATCCGACGGCGTCGTCACCGCGGCATCGAGAGCGATCGTCACCGCGCCCCACGCCTCGACGGCGAACGGCACATCGACGCTCGCCAGTGCGGCGCCGTCAAACGTCAGCCGCCGCACCGACAGCATTCCCGACCACTCATCAGCCGTGTCATTGCTCAGCACGGCGGCGAGCCCCTCGCCTCGCGGCTGCACCGAGACCACCCGCGGCGCGAACGCGATCTTGAGCGCATGCCAGAGGGGCTTCAAGCGCTCATCGCCGTCGATCGCGGCCCACGACGTGACCGGCCAGCAGTCGTTGAGCTGCCAGACGACGGCACCCATCGTGTGCGGCGCCCACGAGCGGAAGTGCTCCAGGGCGAAGCGCACAGCGTTCGCCTGATTCAGCTGCATGGCCCAGTGCCAGCTCTCCATGTCGGCGGGCATCCGGAAGTGCGGGAGCAACCCGTGGGTCAGCTTGACGTTGCCCTCCATCGCCTTCTGATGCACGATCATGCCCGGCGATTCGGGAGTGAGCGGTGCGTCACTGACCGAGCGCACCAGGGTCGACCACGCCGGCGGCCCCTGCCAGCCGAACTCGGCCACGAATCTCGGGCGCTGGTCGCGGTATGTCGGGTAGTCGAGGCGATTCCACTGCTCCCAGAGGTGCATGGTGCCGTGCGGTTCGGCGTTCGGATGCTCTCCGCCAGGACTGAACGGGCTGCCGGGGCTGTACGGCACGTGCGGGGCGAGTTCAGCGACGAGGTTCGGGAAGAGCTCGTGGTAGTAGTAGGCGCCCCAGGTCTTGCCGTCGAGAGAGGTCTTCCACCCCCAGTCCTCGAACCCCCACAGGTTCTCGTTGTTGCCGGTGAGCAGCACCAGCGAGGGGTGCACCGCGAGCCGCGGGATCTGCTGGCGTGCCTCCGCCTCGATCTCGCTGCGCAGCGGCTCTTCCTCCGGGTACGCCGCGCAGGCGAACAGGAAGTCCTGCCAGGTCAGCAGTCCCAGCTCGTCGCAGAGTTCGTAGAAGTCCTCGGATTCATAGATGCCGCCGCCCCACACCCGCACGAGGTTGAGGTTCGCGGCTACAGCCTGACGCAGTCGGCGCTCGTACCGAGCGCGATCGACCCGCACGGGCAGCGCGTCGTCGGGAATCCAGTTGACGCCCTTCACGAAGATCGGTCGGCCGTTCACGACCAGTGTGAACGGGGTGCCCTCGGCATCCGGCGTCGTGTTCCATTCGACCGTGCGGAAGCCGACCCGTCGGGTCGTCTCATCGCGCACGCCGTCGTCGCTGCGAAGCGAGACGGATGCCTCGTACAGCGGCTGATCGCCGTGACCGACCGGCCACCAGCGCTCGACGTCGGCGGCCTCGACCGCGACCGAGGCCGTGTCACCGACGACCTGCGCCGAGACACTCGATCCGCCGAGCGACGCCACGACCGTGAGCGGCGTGGTGGCCGCATCCGCCCGCTCGATGTCGATGTCGATGTCGACCCGACCTCCGGCTGACGTGGGAGCGGCCGCGAACCGGGCCTCCGCGATGCGCGCGACAGACCAGGATTCCAGGCGCACCGGGCGCCAGATGCCGGAGGTGTAGGTCGCGATGCCCCAGTCCCAACCGAAGTTCGACGCGGATTTGCGGATCGCCTCGTACGGCAGCGGATACGGGCGGGGGCGGGCGCCGAGCTCGAGACTCTGCGCATTCGCGTACCGGATCGGCGAACGGAAGGCGACCTCGAGCGTGTTCGCGCCCTCGACCAGCAGCGCACGCACGTCGACGCGGAAGGAGCGGTGCTGGTTCGCCGACTCGAGCACGACCTGCCCGTTCAGGCGGACCGTCGCCACGGTGTCGAGGCCGTCGAACACCAGGTCGTGCCGCTCGTGAGCATCGGGTACCCACTCGAAGCTCGTCGCGTATGTCCAGTCGACCAACCCGATCCAGGCGAGGAGCGCCTCGTTGTCATCGAGGTACGGGTCGGGGATGAGACCGGCGGCGAGCAGGTCGGTGTGCACACAGCCCGGCACAGCGGCCGGCACGGCATCGGGGAGCGCGAACGTCTGGGGCGCCGGCCCGGATGCGGCGGTCAGGCTCCATCCGGAGTGCAGGTCCCGGCGGACCGGGGCGATGAGCGTGGCGGGGATGTCGAGGGTCATTTGACTGCTCCGGAGGTGAGGCCCTTGTAGATCCACCGCTGAAGCAGGAGGAACGCGATGAGGGTCGGGACGATGACGATGAGTGCGCCGGCGGAGATGATCTCCCACTGCGAGCCGAACGGGCCCTTGAACCGGAACAAGGAGGTCGAGATGAGATCTTCTGAGGGGAGATAGAGGAACGGTGAGTAGAACTCGTTGTACACCGCGATGCCCTTGATGATCACGACGGTTGCGATCGCCGGCTTGAGCAGCGGCAGGATGATGCGCCAGTAGATCGTCCACCTGTTCGCGCCGTCGATCATCGCCGCCTCGTCGAGCGAGACGGGGATCGACGCCATGAACTGGATGAACAGGTAGATCGCGATGATGTCGGTGCCCATGAAGAGCAGGATCAGCGCGGCCTTGGTGTCGTAGAGCCCCAGGCCGTTGATCACCTGGAACGTCGCCACCTGACTCGTCACGCTCGGAATGAGCGTCGCCACCAGGAACAGGCCCATCACGAGCTTGCGCCCACGGAACTCGAATCGGTCGAGCGCATACGCCGTCATGGTGCCCAGGATGATCGTGCCGACCAGGGATACCCCGAGCACGATCAGCGTGTTCACGAAGCCCATGAACATGTCGCCGCGGGTGAACGCGGTGACGAAGTTGTCGAAGTTGAACCAGTTCTGCGGCGGTTCGAGCGCGCCCGTTGCGCCGTACTCCTGCGCCGTCTTGAGGCTGGCGAACACCACGGAGACCAGAGGCAGCAGGGTGCACAACGCGGCGATGATCAGGCTGAGGTACTTCGCCGTGCTCGCGGAGATGCCTCGTGCGCGTATTGCGATCAGGTCGGGTCCGCGGCGCGTGCGACCCCGCGGATTGACGGCGGGGTTCGTGGTCGTGGCGGTCATGTCAGATCCACCTTCTCGTCGGGGAAGAGCCTGCGCTGGATCCAGGTGACCGCCAGCACGATGAGGAGTAGGACCACGGCCATCGCGGAGGCGAGACCGACCTGGCGGAAGTTGAATGCGGACTGGATCGTCTGGATCACGAAGGTCGAAGTGCCGTTCGCGCCGCCGGTCATGATGAACGGGATCTCGAAGACGCTGAGCGAGCCGGCGACCGCGAGGATGAACGAGAGCCCGATCACACGGCGGATGCCGGGGAACACGATCGCCCAGAACTGCTGCCATTTGCTCGCACCGTCGAGCTCCGCCGCCTCGTACAGTTCGCTGGGCAGCGATTGGATCGCACCGAGGAACAGCACGAAGTTCATGCCCATGTAGCGCCAGACGCTGGTGCCCGCGAGCGACCAGTTCGCGATGTCGGGGTCGCCCAGCCACTGCGGGGGCTCGGCGACGCCGAACCACGACAGCATCGTGTCGAGCGTGCCGCCCGGCTGGAAGAGGTAGAGGAAGACGAAGCCGATCGCGACGCCGTTGATCAGGTAGGGGAAGAACAGGATTCCGCGGAAGAGGTTCTGGAATCGTGTCGAGAAGCTGAGGATCGTGGCGAAGTAGAGAGCGAGGCCCATCTGCACGAACGAGGCGGCGAAGTAGTACAGGCTGACCCCGAACACCTGGAGGATGCGCGGGTCGGTGAACACCTGGACGTAGTTGTCGAACCCGATGAAGTTCTTCTCGAGATCGAGCCCGTCCCAGTCCGTGAAGCTGTACCAGATCAGGTTCACGGCGGGCCAATAGGTCAGCAGCAGCAGCAGGCTGACGGCCACGGCGATGAACAGGTACGGCGTGAGCCGCCGCATCATCTTTCCGCGCGCCGCCCGGCTCGAAGCGGGCCCGGAGGGCCGCTCGATGCGGCCCTCCGGTGCGCTGCCGACGACCGTCTCCGGTGTCGTTATCGCCATGTCACACTCTCCGTCGCGTCGATTCAGTCCGTCAGCCGGCGAGGGTTTCGACCGAGGTCGCCCAGCGCTCGTTGAGCTCGGCGAAGTAGCTCTCCTTGTCGCCGTCGGCAGCGCCGCGGGCGACGTCGACGAGCTTCTGCCGGTAGATCTGACCCCACAGGTCGATCTGGGAGTCGTTGGACACGTCGCTGAGCAGGCTCTCCTCGCCGGCCGGTGCCGGGTTGGTCTCCATGAGCTCGACCTTCTCCACGGTGAAGTCGCCCAGGTTGGCCGGGAGCTCCTTCTCGGTGACGGTCGAGATCATGCCCTGGGTCTCGGTGAAGCCCGAGTCCTCGATGAGCCACTGGATGAACGCCCAGGCGGCCGCCTTGTTCTTCGAGTGCTTGCTGACACCGAGGTTGTAGTCGCCGCCGATGATGGAGTACTGCGTGCCGTCGACGCTCGTGGGGAATGCCATGTAGCCGATGTCGTCGGCTGACGCCCCGTTGTCCTCCGCAGCAGCCTGCATCTGCGAGATCGCCCACGAGCCGAGCGTCATCGCAGCGATCTTGCCGGTGCCGATGTCGATCTTGGACTGCTCCCAGTTGGTCGTCAGCGGGTCGGGCTCGGTGAGTCCGGCCTCGACGGCGTCGTAGAGGAGGGAGTCGATCGCGTAGATGTCGGTGCCCTCCGTCCACGGAGCGTCGTCCTTGGCCATGTGGATGCCGGCGTCGGGGTCGTTCGTGATGGAGCCGAGGTTGCTGAACGCCTGCGACAGCGGCCATCCGTCCTTGTAGTTGGTGTACAGCGGAATCGCGTCGGTGCCGTCCTTGACCTTCTTCAGAGCGTCGAGGAACTCGTCGGGCGTCTTGGGGAGTTCGGCGACTCCGGCCGCTTCGAAGACCTTCTTGTTGTAGAGCACGCCCTGCGCGTTCCCGCCGATGGCGAGGCCGTACTGGGTGCCGTCGTAGGTGTGCGTGTTCAGGAACCGGTAGGTCTCTGCGAATTCGCTCGTCTCGCCGAGCGGCTCGAGGAACTGCTCGAACTGACTGGGCTGCATGGTCGGGATGCCGATCACGTCGCCGTAGTTCTTCGTGGAGAGACGCGTCTTCATCTCCCCCTCGTAGTCGGTGATGCCCTCGAACGTGAGCTTCACGTCGGGGTACTCCTTGTTGAACTCCTCGGCGTACGCCTCGAACGTGCCGTCTTCGACGAGGTCGGTGCGCCAGGTCACGACCTTGACGTCACCCTTCACCTCGCCGTCGATCGTGTTGTCTGGATTGCTCGACGCGCCTGCCGAGCACCCGCTCAATGCGATCGCCGCCACGGCGAGCGCTGCTGCTGCCACCACTGTCTTCTTTGCCATGTGAGGACTCCTTGTCAGGTTCACCCTTGAACTGGGGCCGCCCCGGTGTGCGGTGGGGCTGCTCGGGACAGATTAGGCCGCTGAGCCCGCGATCTGCAACTAAATGTCAGCGCTGTCTAGCATCATTTCTTTGCAATTTTGGCCGGTCTAAATCGCTTTGAACGGGGCTTTCTTTGAATGCCTCATCGACGGAGAATGAACTAATGTCTCATAAATGTCCTTCGATAGACACGGTCAGGGGTGTTTGCTAGGCTCTCCCTGCCGATCGGTGTCGCGAAGGAGCAGAAGATGGCAGTGCAGCCCAGGGCGACACTCGACGACGTCGCCCGCCTCGCCGGGGTCAGTTCGAAGACCGTCTCCCGCGTCTATGCCGATCGTGAGCTGGTCTCGCCCGAGACCGTCGAGCGCGTGCTCAGCGCCGCGAAACGGCTGCGCTTCCGCCCGAACACGCTGGCACGCAGCCTTCGCCGCGGAGGCGCCACGAACGCGATCGGCTTCATCATGGGCGATCTCGGCAACCCCTTCTACTACAAGGTGGCCTCCGGCATCGAGGAAGAACTGCGCAGCAGCGGCCACGCCCTGATCGTCGCGACGACCGATGACACCCCTGATGGCGAGGAACGGGTAGCCGACGCCCTGCTCGCCCAGCGCATCGGCGCTCTCCTGCTCATTCCGGTGGCCGACGATCAGTCGTATCTCGAAGGAGAGCGGCAACTGGGCACGCCGGTCATCGCGCTCGATCGCCCCGCCCGCAATCTCGTCGCCGACTCGATCGTCCTGGAGAACCGACGTGGCGCCCATGGTGCGACCGTGAAGCTGCTCGAGCGGGGCCATCGGAAGATCGCGTACGTCTGCAATCCGGCCGATGTCTACACCCAAGCCGAACGACTGCGCGGCTATCGCGAGGCCATGGCCGCGTACGGCGTGCACGACACCGCCGCACTCGAGCGGCTGGTCGATGACCGCGCGATCGGCGGCGAGGAGATCGTCGGCGCACTCCTCGACGAATCCGATCCTCCGACCGCGATCATCACCGGCAACAACCGAATGACGGTCGGCGCCCTGCGTGCTCTGCGTGCACGCCCCGACCGCGCCGAACCGGCGCTCATCGGCTTCGACGACTTCGACACGGCCGACGTGCTCGGCGTCACCGTGGTGTCATATGATCCCGTCGAGCTCGGCCGTCAGGCCGCGAAGCTCGCCATCGCACGCATGGCCGAGCCGACCGGGTTCACGAGCCAGATCGAGCTGCCGACCTGGCTGATCGAGCGCGGTTCGGGCGAACGTCCCCCCATCGTCGAAGGAGAATCCCGTTGACCGCTCCGCTCGTGCACCTCGAATCTCACGGTACGTCCGTCATCATCGACCTCTCGACGGTCGGCCTTCCCAGCGTGCTGCACTGGGGAGCGCCGCTCCGCACCGGACTCGAAGGTCACGATGACGCCCTCCGGGCAGCGCTATCGCGCCAGAGCGTGCCCCGCACACTCGACGCACCGTGGCAGGTATCGCTCTCTCCGCAGGAGGCCGACGCATGGAGCGGCCGACCCGGCCTGCAGCTGCGTTCCGAAGGTGTCCTGCTGCACCCGCGATGGCAGGTGAGCTCAACGGATGCCACGCCGGACCGCTGCGCCTTCACGGCCAGGGACGAAGCCGGCGGCGTGGAGCTGACGATCGAGCTCGCGATCGAGGCGGGCGGCGGCGTGCGCGTCGACCAGCGACTGCGGCACATCGGCGTCACCGGCTCCCCG
This sequence comes from Microbacterium sp. LWH12-1.2, assembly GCF_040675825.1. Classification (NCBI taxonomy): domain Bacteria; kingdom Bacillati; phylum Actinomycetota; class Actinomycetes; order Micrococcales; family Microbacteriaceae; genus Microbacterium; species Microbacterium sp. LWH12-1.2. The sequence goes on along the minus strand of NZ_JBEGIJ010000001.1, from coordinate 3,048,067 downwards.
TCGGTCGAGGTGGATTGGCTGGAGAGCATCCTCCCCGTGCCGACGACGACGGACCACCTGCTCACCTTCGATGGGCGGTGGGCGCGGGAGAAGCGCCCCGTCGTGACGGCGATGCCGGTCGGATCCACCGTGCGGCAGTCGCGGCGCGGACGCCCCGGCCACGATTCGCCCACCCTGCTGGTGGCGTCGGAGGGTGCGCCGCGGTGGAACGAAGGAAGGCTGTGGGCCACCCACGTCGCCTGGTCGTCGGACGCCACCTATCGCATCGACCGGATCACCGACTCGGTGACGCAGTTCGGCGGAGGCGAGGTCCTGCGCCCGGGAGAGATCGTGCTCGCGCCCGGTGATGAACTGGCCGCACCCTCGGTGCTCTTCGCGCACTCCGAGGAGGGGCTCGACGGCATCGCAGCCGCCTTCCACTCCCTTCTGCGTGCCCGCCGACAGCATCCGTCCTCTCCCCGGCCGTTCGTGCTCAACACCTGGGAAGCCGTGTACTTCGATCACGACCCCGAGAAGGTCGCCGCGCTCGCCGAGCGTGCGGCCGCGGTCGGCGTGGAGCGGTTCGTTCTCGACGACGGCTGGTTCGCCGGCAGACGCGACGACACCACGAGTCTCGGCGACTGGATCGTGGACCGCCGTGTCTGGCCGGATGGACTCGGCCCGCTGGCCGCGCGCGTCCATGAGCTCGGAATGGAGTTCGGGCTGTGGTTCGAACCCGAAATGGTGAGCCTCGACTCCGACGTCGCGCGGGCGCATCCTGATTGGCTGCTGCACGACCCCCGCCATCTCGATCACGACCCGTCTCTGTCCTGGCGCACGCAGTTCGTTCTCGACCTCGCGAACCCCGGCGCGTACGCGCACGTGTACGGCCAGATCGACGCCCTCGTCGCCGAGCTCGGCATCGACTTCATCAAATGGGACCACAACCGCGATCTCGTCGACAGCGTCCACGACGGCCGCCCCGGCGAGCACGCGCAGACCCTCGCGGTCTATCGCATGTTCGATGAGCTGAAGGCCGCACATCCCGGCCTCGAGATCGAGTCGTGCTCGTCCGGCGGGGCGCGCACCGACCTCGGTATGCTCGCCCACGCCGACCGCGTCTGGGCGAGCGACTCCAACGATCCGGTCGAGCGTCAGGACATCCAGCGCTGGACCGGGATGCTGCTGCCACCGGAACTCGTCGGCGCCCACGTCGGACCGGCAGAGACGCACAGCAACGGTCGGGTCACGCCCCTGTCCTACCGGATGGCGACGAGCCTGATGGGATCGTCCGGGCTGGAGTGGGACATCCTCGGCTGCTCACCGGAGGAGACGGAGGCCATCTCCCACTTCGCCGCGCTCTACAAGGAGCTGCGCCCCATCGTCCACGGCGGCCGCACCGTGCATCCGGACCTGCGGGATCCGGCGTGGCGCGTCACGGGATTCGTCACGGATGCCGCGTCCGTCTACGTCGTCGCGACCGTCGCGAGCCTGGAAGACGCCAGAGCCGAGCGCCTGCGGTTCGCCGGCCTCGACCCGACGCGCCGCTACCGGGTGCGGGTGCGCCGGGAGATCGGCGAGGCCCGCTGCGGGTGGGTCGCTCCGGAATGGTTCACCGGGGAGGGGATCGAACTCCCGGGCGGCGTACTCACCGAGGTGGGAATCCAGCTGCCGACGCTGTGGCCGCTGCAGGCTTTCGTGCTGCACGCAGAAGCGGTCTAGGGTACGACGGTGGGAACCAGCGCGCACGCGAAGCAGACGGTGACGATCGCCGAGATCGCCGAGCGCGCCGGTGTGTCTCCCGGTGCGGTCTCCTTCGCTCTCAACGGACGCAAGGGGGTCTCGGAGAGCACCAGGGCGCGGATCCTCCTGGTGGCCGATGAGCTGGGCTGGGCGCCGGGTGCCGCGGCCAAGGCGCTGACGGCGAAGAAGACGAACAGCTTCGGCCTGGTGCTGGCACGTGACCCGCGAAGCCTCGGCGCCGAATCGTTCTTCATGCAGTTCCTCGCGGGGATGGAGAGCGAGCTGTCGCCACGCGGATACGGCCTGTTGCTGCAGGTGGCGCCTGATTCCGCGAGTGAGCTGAAGACGCTTCGTCGCTGGCGCACGACCAGGCGCGTCGACGGGGTGCTCCTCGTCGATCTGCATGTCGACGATCCGCGCGCCGAGTACTTCGCCAAGCATCCGGAGTTCCCGGCTGTCGCCGTCGCGGATCCTTCCGCGGCGCCGGGACTCACCACGGTGTGGACCGACGACGCCGAGGCGATGCGCGAGGCGGTCAGGGCCCTCGCCGGGCTCGGGCACCGCCGGATCGCGCGCATCGCCGGTCTCTCCGACCTCGCCCACACGCAGATCCGCAATGCGGCGTTCGATGACGAGATCCATGCCCTCGGGTGCGAGGGCACGCTGCTGCGCACCGACTACTCCCCGGAAGAGGGCGCGCGTGCGACGGAGCAGGCGCTGGCGTCTGAGCATCCGCCGACCGCCTTCGTGTACGACAACGACATCATGGCGATCGCCTCGCTCGCGGTCTTCTCCCGCGCCGGCCTGCGCGTACCCGAGGACGCCTCGGTCATCGCCTGGGACGACTCTCTGATCTGCCGGTACATGGCACCGGCGCTCACGACGCTGAGCCACGACGTGGTCGCCTTCGGCGCGCACGCCACCCGGCGGCTGTTCGACGTGCTCGGCGGTGCTGCGCCGAACGCCTTCCTCGATTCGACACCGCGGTTGGAGACGCGCGGGTCGACCGGGGCCGCCATCGGGATGTGAGCAGGACTCAACTGGCGAGCGTCAGCGGCAGCATCGGTCTCAGGTGAGATCCCCCGGCACGAAGAAGCAGCCGGAGGCATCGGTGCGGGTGTGCGCGATCAGGTCATCGTCTTCGTCGAGCCGTCGCTGGGTCGCGATGAAGGTCTGCGGATCAGCCAGGTAGGCGATGAACAGAAGCCCCGCGCCCTCGGCCGGATCGAAGCTGTAGCTGCGTCGAAGCATCAACGCGCGACCGAGGTTCGCCGGATGGGCGCGACGGGCATGGCTGGTGCGCGGCGTGAGCGGATGCCCATCGGCCGCCTTGCTGAACAGATCGACGTCGTCGAGCGGTCCCCCGCCGGACAGCGGTTCGCCGGTGTCCTTGCGTCGCCCGATCGCGCGCTCCTGATCGGCATCCGAGAGCGCGATGAAGGAGGGGACGATCCGCATGCGCCGCAGCACCAGATGGGTGTCGCGGTGCTTCGCATCGGTCCAGACGCCCGCCGCGAGCAGCTCGGCGGTTCTCGGGTTCACGATCCCGTCGACGAATCCGGTCGATGTCCGGGCCGTGCCGTGCGGAGTCGGTGCGTCCCGATACCCGCTTCGCTCCCACTCGAGGACGTGATCGCCCAGCATTCTGCGGATGCCGACGACGATCTGCGTGACCGCCGCCGCCGTCTCCGCACAGACCTGCAGCGCGAGATCTCCGCCGGTGGCGACGCTCTCTTCATCGTGGGCGAAGGCCGGCAGCTCGATCGTGGCCGAGGCCCGTTCGCCCCAGAGCGACCGGGCCACCGCAGGAGCGAACCCGACCGTGACGGTGGGCTCGCCTGCGTCCTCGGGGAGCGCAGGCAACTCCTGCGAAACGCGGATCGCGAGCTCACGAATCGCCGATGCGTCCCGGCCCGGGACACTCACGACGCCGACCCAGACGTACCGCTGTGGAATCGCCGGCCAGGTGATTCCTGGACGCCGCTCCGCCGACGGCAGGGGGCTCGCCGATGGAGACGCCGCCGCACCGCCCGGTTGCTCTCCCGGCTGGGTGTCGGCGGGTGCATCGGATTCGCCGGACCGGCCCAGCGCCCATCCGGCGGCTCCGGCGACCAGCGCGGTTCCGGCTGCGGCGAACAGTCCTCGGCGGGTGGGCGGCGCGGGGCTGGATGCCTCCTCCGGGATGGCGGCATTCGCTTCGTCTGTACCGCTCACCCGTTCCCCTCGGCGAGCAGGTCGACGGCGGGCGGGACGATTCCGGAAAGGTCGGGAAGCTCGACACGATCCGGCAGGGAGCGCGGCTCCTCTGTCACGTCTTTCAGGCCGGTGCGCTCGGGAGGCAGTGGCACGTCCGAGAACACCACACCGTCCGGGGCCGGCGGCTGCCGGAAGACGCCGGCGGGGAGAGGATCCGCACACCCGGCTGAGGTGAGCTCAGCCGGATCGGCTGTCGCTCCTGCCCCCAGTTCGAAGCAGTTGTTCGAGCCGAGGGCGGCCGAGGCGGGCGTGAACGCCGCATCAAGGGCGTTGCCGCCCCAGGCGTTCCCCGACACGCGAGTGCCCATCGGCGCGAAATCCTCTGACGAGGTGACCCAGATCCCCACCGAAGCATTGCCGGAGATCGTGTTCGCGCGCACCTCCGCGTCGACGGTGCCCGCGAGTCCGACGCCGATGCCGAACGCGCCGCCGGCATGCACCGGCGTCTCGTGCTCGTTGTTGTCCGCGATGAGATTGCCCACGATCTGGACCGACGCGGTGGGACCGTGCGCCTCCAGATAGTTGCTCAGGACGCTGATGCCGATGCGATTGCCGACGATGCGATTGCCCTGCACGACGACCTGCGAAGCGTTCGCCAGCTCGAGGCCGGCGGCGTTGGAGACGAGCACGTTGCCCTGCACCAGGGCGTTGCAGTCTTCGCACTGCCCGACATAGATGCCGGAATCGGAGCCGCCACTCGCCAGATTGTCGCGGATGACCCCGCCGGTGCGGTTGAACGCGTAGATCCCGTACAACCCGTTGTTCTCGGCCGTCACGGCCTGCACGAGGTACCCCGGCACCGGCGGCGGCGTCTTGCCTGGCAGGTATCCGTCGGGACCGCGTGCGACGCCCGCGCCGCTCTCGTCGGTGACGCCCGTGATCAGCACGCCGTTCTGCAGGAAGTTGCGCACCGTGAGGTTCTCCACGGTCACCCGCTCTCCGGTGCCGACCACGCCGTTGCTGCGCGTGCGTTCTCCGTCGAGAACAACGCCATTCCGATCGAGCCCTCGAACTGTCACGTCGTCGGCGTGGACCTCGAGCGACTCGGTGTACGTACCGGGCGAGATCAGGATGATCCCGCCATCGGCGATGAGGGCGCCCGCCTCGGCCAGCGTCGAATCCTCGGGAACGCGCACGAGGTCCCGGACGGCAGGCTCGGGTGCGCTCGCGGCGCAACCGGACAGGGATGCGGCGATCACCGCCACGGCAGCCACCACCGAGGAGCGAATGAATCGTGTTCTCACGCTGCCCACCAATGTTCCTGAGTCGATCGGTCAATCATCGCAGAGCTCATCACCGCCCTCAGCGGCGCTGCCGCCTCTCGAGGACGGCGCTTCGAGTGGTACCGGCTGGAGACGCGAACAAGACAGGCGGGCCGGCCATCGAATGATGACCGGCCCACCTGCTCGCTGGTGCCTTACAGGACCGACGATGCCGTCCGGCGCCGTCGGAGCGCCACGAGCCCACCACCGATGAGGAGGAGCATCAGGCCAGCGACGATGGACATCGTCATGGGCCCACCACCGGTGATGGCCAGCGGCGGCTGAGCCTTGACCACACCGGCATCGATCGTCAGATCTTCCTGATTCTCGGGGGTGACCTCGAACTCCGGGGTCACGCCGATCAGCGGGTTCCCCGTCGTCGGCGTCGGGTTGGAGTCGACCGTCTCATCGTCGCCCGCGTTCGGCGGCGTGAAGGTGTTGCCCTCGGGGAGCGTGAACCGCACCCGGTAGGTGCCGCACTCGACGCCCTCGAACAGGTACGAACCATCCGCACCCGTCGTCACAGTGGCGACGACGTCGCCCGCTGCGTTCAGGAGCTCGACCTTGACGCCCGCGATGCCGGCCTCGCCCGCATCTTGGATCCCATCCCTGTCCTCGTCCAACCAGACGAAGTCACCGATGGTGCACACCGGCGCCTCGGGAACCACACCGGCGTCGATCGTGAGATCCTTCGGGTCCACGGGGGTGACCTCGAACTCCGGAGTCACACCGATAAGCGGGTTCTCCTGCGTCGGAACCGGGTTCGAGTCCACCGCAGTGTCATCACCCGCATCCGGCGTCGTGAACGTGTTTCCCTCAGGGAGCGTGAACCGCACCCGGTAGGTGCCGCACTCGACGTCCTCGAACAGGTACGAACCATCCGCACCCGTCGTGGCCGTCTCGACGACGTTGCCTTCAGCATCGAGCAGCTCGACGGTGACACCGGCGATACCCACTTCGCTGTCGTCCTGGATGCCATCAGCATCCACATCGACCCAGACGAAGTTGCCGATGGTGCAGAGAACCGGAACGATACCCGCGTCGATCGTGAGATCCTCCGGGTTCTCCGGGGTGACCTCGAACTCCGGAGTCACACCGACCAGCGGGTTCTCGTCCGACGGCGTCGGGTTCGAGTCCACCTCGGTGTCGTCGCCCGCCGTCGGCGTGGTGAAGGTGTTGCCCTCGGGGATCGTGAACCGCACCCGGTACGTGCCGCACTCGATGTCGTCGAACAGGTACGCGCCTGCAGCATCGGTCGTCACAGTGGCGACCACTGCACCCTCAGCGTTCAGCAGCTCGACCGTGACACCGGCGACCGGGGCTTCGCCCTGGTCCTGAATGCCGTCGCGATCCGCATCGAGCCAGACGAAGTCACCCACGGTGCACAGCACCTCGGGGACGATGCCCGCATCGATCGTGAGGTCCTCGTTGTTCTCCTCGGTGACGGTGAACTCCGGGGTCACACCGACCAGCGGGTTCTCCTGCGTCGGCGTCGGGTTCGAGTCCACCTCCGTGTCGTCGCCCGCCGTCGGCGTGGTGAAGGTGTTGCCCTCGGGGATCGTGAACCGCACCCGGTAGGTGCCGCACTCGATGTCGTCGAACAGGTACCCGCCGTTGGCGTCGGTCGTGGCCGTCTCGATCACGTTGCCTTCAGCGTCGAGCAGCTCGACCGTGACACCGGCAACGCCGGCCTCAGCAGCATCCTGCACGCCATCAGCATCCGCATCGACCCACACGAAGTCACCCACGGTGCACAGCACCTCGGGAACCGGGACGATACCGGCATCGATCGTGAGATCCTCCGGGTTCTCCGGGGTGACCTCGAACTCCGGGGTCACACCGATCAGCGGGTTCTCCTGCGTCGGCGTCGGGTTCGAGTCCACCGCAGTGTCATCACCCGCATCCGGCGTCGTGAAGGTGTTGCCCTCAGGGATCGTGAACCGCACCCGGTAGGTCGCGCACTCCACACCGGAGAACACGTATCCGCCGTTCGCGTCCGTCTGGACGGTCGCGACGACGTCGCCTTCTGCGTTCAGCAGCTCGACGGTGACACCGGCAACGCCGGCCTCCCCGGCATCCTGCACGCCATCAGCATCTGCATCGACCCAGACGAAGTCGCCGACGGTGCACAACGGCGCCTCCGGGACCACACCGGCGTCGATGGTCAGGTCCTCGCGGTTCTGCGGGGTGACCTCGAACTGCGGAGTCACGCCGACGAGCGGGTTCTCCTGCGTGGGAGTGGGGTTCGAGTCGACAGCACGGTCATCGCCGGTCGCGGTCGAGGTGAACGTGTGGCCCTCGGGGATCGTGAAGCGCACGCTGTAGGTCGTGCACTCGACGTCCTCGAAGAGGTAAGCGCCTGCAGCGTCGGTCGTGGTGGTGTCCACAACGTTGCCTTCAGCATCCAGCAGCTCGACGGTCGCACCCTCGACACCGGCCTCGCCGGCATCCTGGATTCCGTTCTCGTTCGCATCGACCCAGACGAAGTCGCCCACGGTGCAGAGCTCAGATTCCGGGACGATACCCGCGTCGATCGTGAGATCCTCCGGGTTCTCCGGCGTGACCTCGAACTCCGGGGTCACACCGACCAGCGGGTTCTCCTGCGTGGGCGTCGGGTTGGAGTCCACCGCAGTGTCATCGCCCGCCCCAGGCGTCGTGAACGTGTTGCCCTCGGCGATCGTGAACCGCACCCGGTAGGTGCCGCAGTCGATGCCCTCGAAGAGATAGGCGCCATTGGCGTCTGTCGTCGTCGTGTCCACGACATTGCCCTCGGCGTCAAGCAGCTCCACGGTCGCTCCGGCGACGCCGGCCTCGCCCTGGTCCTGAAGCCCGTTCTCGTTCGCGTCGACCCAGACGAAGTCACCCACGGTGCACTCCGTCGGCGGGACGATCAGGCCGGCGTCGATCGTGTGATCGTTGTGGCCGGGGCCACCCACCGTGACCGGAGCCCGTCCGTTCGCTGGATCGACGTTGGAGTCGATCTCCCGCGTGGCGGCAGCGGCGTCGTCACCACGGCCGGTCCAGGACAGCTGCGACGGTTCGGTGACACCGAACTCCGCAAGGCCTGAAACGTCGGCGGTCGAGGAGTCGAACGCCACCGTGTAGATGAGGTCGGGCGCGATGTCGGAGAAGTAGTACTCGCCGCTCGCGTCGGTCACGACCGGGTCGACGCCGGCGACCGGCTGGCCGCCCTCGTCGAGCAGGGTCACGGTGACACCGGGGACGGCCGGCTCGCCGGCATCCTGGATGCCGTCACGGTCGGCGTCGAACCACACGCGGTTGCCGATCTCGACCGGTGCCGCGTTCACGAGCGCCTGCAGGTCACCGAGACCGCCAGACTTCTCGAAGCTGCCCTCGTGACCCGACTGGGTCACCTGGTAGCCGTTGGAGTTGCTGCCGTCGGTCGCGCTGCTCCAGCGGATGCCGGTGCGCGATGCACCCTCGGTCGGGTCCATGGCCGTCGTCACGACGTCCTCGAAACCGGCGATGGAAGCCAGGCCGCCGAGCGTGATCTCGTTGTGCTGGCGCTGGTCGTTGCTCGCGTTGATAAAGGAGTCGTCGATGAACTCGCGTCCACCAGGGCCCTGGTTCGGGAGCGTGCCCGAGGTCTCGAGGTCTCCGACGACGCCGTCGTTCTCGAGCACGTAGGAACCGTCGCCCTGCACGCCGGCGACGAGCGTATCGCCCGCCGAGACGCCCTGTGTGAGATCGGTCTGGCCGTCCAGCGGGCCGTAGTTCTCGTTGCCGAGCTGCCATCCGGAGCGGTCTGCCAGGCCGAGAACAAGGTTGCCCTCGGTCGTGAACGTGAGGTCGGTGAGCATGGCCTGCGACCAGTTCATCATCGGCGCCGGGTCGCTGAGGTTCGCGAAGGAGTACAGGTCGCGGTCGTAGTCGGCCGCGGTCGTCCAGCTCTTCCACGTGAAGAAGCGCGAGTCGATGCCGTCTGATCCGGGCGAGCCCTTGACGTAGTCGAGCCCGGTCGCGAAGATCTGCGATCCGGCGGTGCCGAGCGGGGTGAGATCGGCATCAGATGCCGCACGCACGAACAGCTGCTGGTCCGTCACTGCGGCGTTCCCGTTGCCCTCGCCCGTCTGCACGTAGCCGATGTAGACCTGACCGTGGTGCACCTCGATGGCCCACGGACGCTCGCCCTCGGCGAGGTTCAGCGGAATGCGGGTGGCCTCGGTCGGGTTCGCGATGTCGATCGCGTAGAGGTTCTTGTCGAACAGGTTGACGAAGTACAGCGTCTTCTGGTCAGAGCTGACCTCGATGTCGCCGATGCCGATCTTGCCGATCGCGTCATAGGCCTGCGTGTCGTGAGCCGGGTTCGTCGGGCCGTTCAGGCCACGGGCGTCCCAGTCGATCGTGCTCTCGCCGAGGTCGACGGTGCCGCCGCCCGCGATGGGCAGGCCCTGCACGTCGAGCCATTCCTCGACGGCTCCGGGCGTGCCGAGGGTGCCGTCTTCGTTCAGGGCGTTCGGGACGAGGTAGATGCCGCCGAGGCCGAGGGGACCGAGGTCGGAGTGACGCTGCAGCGTCGCCGAGCTGAAGAGGTCGCCCGTGGTGCGCCGGTAGGCAGTACCCCACAGCGATCCGGTCTCGCTGTACTCGGCGAGGGTGGTGCGCTGGTCGTACTCGCCGTTGCCGTTGAGAGTCGCATCCCACGGCACGCTCACGATGGAGGGGCGCTCGGCGGTGGAGAAACCATCACGCAGACCGGTCCAGCGGATCGGCAGAGCAAGCGGCACGCTGCCGCCCTGCGAGTAGTCGTCGGGCGCGTTGACGCCGTAGTCGACGTCGGTGGCGCCGATGGTGACGAACTGCACGCTGGTGCCGTTTCCGGCTCCGTGCGAAGCGGGCTCGTACCCTGCCGGCACACCGGTGAACTGGACGCGCACGTCATCCGTCGCGGCGTCCACGACGTCAAGGGTGTAGGTGCCGTCGGCTGCGGACTGCGCCGTTCCGACTGCCGCCCCCGCGGAGTCGTACGCCGTGACCGTCACGCCGGCGAGCGGCTGATCGGCGAGGGGGTCGGAATCGAACACCCCGTTGCTCGCCAGGTCTCGGAAGACCATGCCGGTGACCGTCCCGGATGCTGCACTCGCTGGTGCGCTCATGAACAGGATGCTGCTGGCCGCGAGTGCGACAGTGGCTATTCCCGCGGTGGCCGCGCGCAACGGTGTGCGCGCGTGTGGACTGAATCTCTCGAACATGGGGCTCCCCATCCCAGGGTGAGCAGGTCCGACCGACGGTCTCCCCTGCCCACGACAACCAACGGGCCGCAGCGCGGCCCGTTCTTCGTAACGAAAATTACCGAGAAGGCGGGAAGCGCCACAACGTGGGGAAAAAACGATGCGTCAGGGGAAAATATGCGGCTAGTACGATCGGGGCGTGCGGTGTCGCAGATCGACTTCCTTCCGCGTCATCCTCGCCTCGGTTCTCCTGCTGGGCTCGATGGCCGGCTGCGCGGCGACGCCATCGGAGCCCGACCCGCAACCGCTGAGCGTGGAGGAAGCGGAGCTCTTCGCCGTCACGCGCTTCCACAACTTCGATCTCGGAACGCGGTCGTTCACCTTGTCATCTCCGGATGCTGCGGGCGAGGTCGCCGTGAGCGGCTACGTCGACTTTCCCGAAGGCTTCGTCTACGGGGCCGTCACCCAGGACGACAACCCCGTCGGCCTGTTGAAGGCATCGGCCCAGACGCTATCGATCCGCGAGCAGCCGACGCCGACCGAGCCCATCCTGCCGATCCCGGAAGACGGGTGGCTGAGTCAGGAGTTCGATCCGTCGGATTCCGCCCTTGCGGGGGCCATCGCGGTACTGGTCTCCCTCGGGTCCGACCGACCCGAGAACCCGCAACTACTGCGGCAGTCCGATGCGGTGTCACTCGGCACAGAAGACGTCAGCACCGAATCCGGGAGCGTCACGGCGCACGTGCTCGTCGGCCCGAGCGCCTCAGGCGGGTCTGCCCAGCCGATTGAGGATCGCGCACACTACTGGGTGCTGAGCGACGGCACGCTCCTCCGCGTCGAGCTTCCCCGCGGCGACGACGCGTCACCGGTCGTCATCGAGTTCGCCGACGCCGAGGGCGTCGATCTCGGAGATGGTCTCGCTTCGGACTAGCGTTCCCGCTCACAATTGGCAAACGGTTGCCAATTCTCCGATTCGGGTGTTAGCCTGTGCCGGAAAGCCTGGGGATGGCTGGAAAACTGCACGTTCGGCGCGCACTCGGTGCATCGTCAGCGCAGAGTTCCGATGGAGGTGCTCGTGTACTCGGTTGAGACGCTGACCACGCGCGACCCCTCGCAACGGATCCAGGGTGAGTGGTGGATGAGTCAGGTGTCGTCGCTCCTCGCGCCGCATCGGGTCGATCTCTCCACGGACTGGTCCGCCGACGTCGTGCGCCAGCGATCCACCCGGTATCAGGTCGTCGGATGGCGTGAGGAGTGCCCGGGAGTGGTGCGTTCACCGCACAAGGCCCATCACGTTCCGCCCGAGGTGGCGTCCTTCTACATACCCTTCGTCAACGACACCGGAGCTCTATCGGTCAGCGGCGCTCGCGATTCGGGGAGGCCCTGGGGCGCCCTGGTCTGTGCGGATTCCGAGCTTCTCGAGCTTCGCGACGGAAATGGCTTCGCCTATATGGCACTGATCATCCATCGCGACCGGGTCCGGATGCCTCCACCGGACAACGCCGGAGATCCCGCCCCTCTCCACCTCGATCTCAGTCGAGGCATCGGGCGAATCCTGAAGGACCAGCTCCGGCTCGTCCATCAGGAACGCGATCATCTGGATGTCACCTCATTCGACCTCATGCTCGACCATGTCGTCGACCTCCTGGTGATGCTCGCCAATCCCGCGTCGACGGAGCCCCCCACAGAGTTGTCCTGGGCACTGCTCGCGTCGCTCCGGCAGATCATCCGGGAACGCGCCCATGACCCCGCGCTCGACGGCTTCGCGCTGGCCGCGCGCCTCGGGTGGTCCTTGCGACACGTCCAGGCGCAACTTCGCCTGCACGGAACCACACCATCCGACCTCATCCGGGAGGAGCGTCTCAAGGTCGCTCGGCGCCTCCTGAAGGACCCCGAGTCACGAGCACTGAGCATCGGGCAGATCTCAACCGCATCCGGGTTCCGCGACCTGAGCACCTTCAGCAACTCCTATCAACGACGCTATGGCGAACGGCCATCGGCCACGCGCGTGCGGCGGATCACCACTCCGGTACCGACGCGCGCGATCGCCGAGAAGTCGGAACCCTTGTCGATTCTCTCGATCCCGGCCCCATGACGAAAACTGCACTGGCACCGCCGACAGCGAAGTGAGCAGGCTTCAGCCGGCGAGCGTCAACAGCATCCGTGCGAGCGCGTAGCGGGTGTGCCCGCGGGAAGTGCGCGGGTCGTACCCGAGGGTCTCGACGAGCGAGGCCAGACGTTCTTGCACGCTGGAATGATGCCTTCCCAGACGGATGGCGGCCGCGCGCACACTGTGCTCGTCGATGACAGCATCCAGCAGTTCGAGACTGCGCTCATCCAGGCGGGCCAGGGCAGTCACGTCGGGATGCGGGGGTTCGCCGTCCGCCGCCTGGGCGACGATGAGCCCGAGACCGAGCTCATCGGCGTGGATCACCCGCTCCGCCGGACTGGAAAGTCGCGCGGCGACCAGAGCAGCCGACCAGGATGCCGGGATCTGTGCGCCGGAGACGGCAAGTCCCACGCCGAGACGCAGGCCTGAGGCGTCACCCCACGCCTGCAGCGCGTCACTGGCGGCATCCACAATCGTCGCGCGGGTGAGGCCGTGGCGGGTCGCGACCACGGCGGACGGATGCTGCGGCAGCGGTGCCGGCTCCGGCGGCGAGGCGACGACACGCACCGGACCGGCGGGCAGGCGAAGCCTCGACACGGCCGCTGCCCGCTCCTCCGTGTTCGCGTACGTGCTGATCGCGAGCTCGACGGCGCTCTCCGCCCCGACGGAGCGACGCGCGCGGATGATGCCGAGCGCCAGCGCGAGCCGCTCGAGGATCATCGCGTCGTTCGTGTGGGGCGCGCCCTCGCGCTCGATCCAGGCGACGGCATCGGTTCCGACCTCCCGCAGCGTCCAGGCACCGCCGGGATCGACGGGATCGATGCGCACGCCGTCGGCCCGGATTCGGACGAGCTGCCGGCCGTCGCGCTGCCCGACCGTGGCTCCGCTGAGCACGGCTGCCCCCCGCAGCATGCTCTCGACGCCGACGGAGTGCTGGACGAGCGCATCGAAGTAGGAGACGACTTTGAGCGTCTCGCTCGCATCCGGGTCGAGGGCGGTGAGCCGCCCCAGCAGATCTTGCATGTCGGGCTCCATCGCGCGGGAGTTCCACCCTATGGGGTCGCGCGCCGCGACCCCATAGGGTGCGAGTTCAACCGAGCAGGCGGTTCACCCAGTTGTCGCGCGCGGCGGCGGTCGCCTGCGACACGGCGGCGTGGGGTGCGAACATGTCGAACCCGTGGAAACCGCCGGCCCAGACGTGCAGTTCGGCCTGCACCCCGTCTTTCCAGAGCTTCGTCGCGTAGGCCACATCCTCATCGCGGAAGACCTCGGCGCTGCCGCAGTCGATGAACGCAGGTGGAAGCCCGGAGAGATCGGTGGCCCTCGCCGGCGAGGCGTACACCGAGACGTCGGCGGAGCCGCGGCGGTCTCCGAGCAGTGCGGTCCAGCCCGTGAGATTCGACCCTCGGTCCCAGACACCGATGCCGTCGATCTGCTGCGCCGATACTGTCGAGTCGCGGTCGTCGAGCATCGGGCAGATGAGCAGCTGCCCGATCAGCGCCGGCCCCTTCCGGTCCCGAGCGAGCAGGGCCGTGCCGGCGGCCAGCCCACCGCCCGCGCTTGCGCCGCCGATCAGCAACCGGTTCGGATCGACTCCCAGCTCCTGCGCGTTCTCCGCGGTCCAGACCAATCCGGCATAGCAGTCCTCGACCGGGTAGGGATCGGGGAACTCCGGTGCGAGCCGGTACTCGACCGTCACGATCGCCCCGTTGTACCGCTCCGCCCAATCGAGGAAGCCGACGACTCCGAGCCAACGGTTGCCGATGATCATGCCGCCGCCGTGCGTGTGGAAGAAGCCGGGACCGGTCCCCGTGCGCCCCTCCTTCTCGATCACCGTGACGATGATCTCTCCACCCTCATGACCGGCGATGGTGACATCGCGCCAGGTGAAGCCGCGATCGGCGAGCACCTGCAGCGTCTCGTCCGAACCGCCGACGGGCGCCTGCCGGAGCAGCGGGATCATCTCCGCCGTCAGGGTGGGAGGGATCTGGTCGCCGATGAGCGCGAGAGCCGCCTCGAGTTCGGGATCGAAGGGCGGGCGAAGAGTGACGTCAGTCATCAGAACTCCTTTGTTCTCGGCCGCCAGCGCAGCGGCGCTCCGCCAGCCTCCTGCACGTCGCACACGAGCGTAACCCGCCGAGCGCGGCCGATCCGTCGACGATCGACCGCCGAGTGGCGGGTCCTGGGCCTGCTCGAGTCGCCTTCTCTCCGTACGCCGTTCAATCGATCGGGACGCGATGGATGCCGAGGTCGGTGCGACCGGGAAGCAGATCCGCTCGGAGTGTTCGGGTGCCGTGGTACTCGCCGTCGCGGAGCCGGCGAAACGGGGCGCTCGGCGACTCTTCGCGGATCCCGGAGAGCCGTTCGACCAGCCGCGCGCTCTCGTGATCGACCCCCGTCGACTCCAACCCGTCGGCGTCGTGGACGACGTGCAGTTCGAGCGGCTCGATCCCCGTGTACCAGAGGGTGCCATGGGTGAGCGGGAACAGCAACGAGTCCACGTCGCCGCTCACGCCCCGCTCTCCGAGGGAACGGTCGTCCTCACCGGCGGTCACGATCACGAGGGCACGGCGCCCGGCGAGCAGGCCGTCGCCGTAGCGCAGAGGCAGACCGGTGTGCGGGTCGAGCGGACCGTAGGCGAACCCGTTGGTCAGCACGCGATCGAACCACCCTTTGAGGATCGCCGGGGGTCCGTACCACCACAGCGGGAACTGGAGCACGACGAGATCGGCTGCCTGGAGCTTGCGCTGCTCCTCGCTCACATCGGACGGCACCTGCCCCTCGGCATACGCCTCGCCCATGAGGTCGACGACGTTGCCTTCCCTCCCCTGCGGGTCGCCCAGATCCGGGGCCGCGAGCACAGGGTCGAACTGCTGGCGATAGAGGTCGGTCGTCTGCACGTCGTAGTCGCGCGACAGCGCCTCCCGCCCGTCACGGAACAGCCGGGCGTTGAACGAGTTCTCCTGGGGGTGTGCGTAGATCCAGTGGACGGTCGGGCGCGTTGCGGACACGGGCGGCCTTTCTTCAGCGGGATTCGCGGACAGAGGTCTTGGGCGCGCGCCTCCAGAGCGGCAGGAGCGCTGCGGCGACGACCATCCCGGTCGCAAGGAGGAGCGCGACGATGAAGCCGCGATGCCCGACGATCGAGGCGATCGTGCCGAGCACGGCGATTCCGAGGCCGCCGCCGAGGGCGAAGCCGACCTCCTGGATCGCCCCGACCTGGCCGGCGTCGTCGTCGGTCGTCACGTCGAAGAGGGTCGTCGCGGCGAGCGTGGCCGCGATCCCGAACCCCACCCCGACCAGCACGAGCGGGATCGCAACGAGATCGACCCCTGTCGCGAGCCAGGCGAGTCCCGCCCCCTGCACCATGAGCGCCAGCACTGTCAGCGCTGGTGACGTCAGCCATCGGAGGAACAAGGGTGCGAGCACCCCGCCGAGCGCGATCGCCACCGCCTGCGGAAGGATCGCGATCCCGGCTTCGGCCGCGCTGTACCCCCTGGCATCCTGCAGGTGCAGACTCACCAGGAGCACGGATGCCGTCGACACACCGCCGCTCGCCACGATGCGCACGATGGCAGGGCTGAACCCGGGCACTCGGAAGAGTCGCATGTCGATGAGGGGTTCGCGCAGGGTGCGCTGGCGGCGGATGAAGAACACGAGCGTCACGACGGCGACGAGTCCGGCGATGCCCGCGGCGAGCGGAGCCGCGAGCACCTCGTGCAGGGCGAAGACGAGAGCCCCGAGGGCGACGATCGACGACACGATGCTGAGGATGTCCCACGACGGTGCCCGCGAGCTGCGCGAATCAGGAACGAGCCAGATCGCGAGCACGCCGGCGACGACCGCGAGCGGCACGCTGCCCAGCAATAGCCAGCGCCACCCTGGGCCCTCCGTGACGAGTCCGCCGAGCACCGGACCCAGAGCGCTGCCTGCGCCGAAGGTCGCGGTCCACAGCCCGTATGCCAGCACGCGCTGGCGTGCGTGATAGTGCGCTCCGATCGTGGCCACTACGCCGGCCACGACGAAGGCCTCGGCGACGCCGAGCAGAGCCCGCACCACGACCAGCAGCATCCCGTCCTGAGCGAACCCGCCCACGGCGTTGAGCACTGCGAAGCCGGCGAGCCCGAGGAGCACGATCCGTTTGCGCCCGAACGCGTCGCCGATCCGCGCGGCGATGATCAGCGTCGCGGCGAGAGAGAGCGCATAGACGTCGACGAGCCAGAGAGCGCCGCTGTCACTGAGGGTAAGGTCGCCTCGGATCGCCGGAAGCGCTGTCGACATGCTGCTGATCGCGAGCGCGCCGATCAGGATGCCGAGAAGCAGCGGGATCATGGCGAGCCACGGGTGGAGGGCCGAGCGGGGGCGAGCGGCTATTACGGGTGTCGGGAAGGTCACCATCTCAGTCTCAGGGGCGAGTACACTTCTGACAAGTACGGTCATTGAGGGTACATAGTGACCTTTTGGATACTATGGCGTGAATGGAAGGCAGACCGATGAGGGAGAAAACGGAGCGCATCATCCGGGACTGGGCAGACGCGTGCGACGCCGAGGTCTCGATCGCGGTGCTCGGCGGGGCCTGGAAGCCCAGCATCCTCAGCCTTCTCGGCCAGCACGAGGTGCTGCGGTTCGGCGAGCTCAGCAGGCTGCTCGACGAGCCGACCGCTCGCGTGCTGACCCGACAGCTGCGCGAGCTGGAAGACGACGGGCTCGTCATCCGCACTGTCTATCGGCAGGTCCCACCCAAGGTCGAGTACCGGCTGAGCGACCTCGGCCGGGGGGCGATGCCGCTCGTCGACGCGCTGACGAGCTGGGGCGGTCGCTACGCCGCGCACCAGCGACGCGAGCTGGCACGGACGGCAGCCGAGCCCGAGCTGCTCGTCGAACTCGAGGCCGCCGACGCGCGCTGACCTCGAGGGTCCTGTTGCGGGTCGGCGGCGGAATGCTCGTCGCCCGCCGAAACAGCCGACAGCCCGCCGATAGACTGGGAACCATGTCCAAGGTCCTCCAGTCCCTGCCCGTCGGCGAGCGCGTCGGCATCGCTTTCTCGGGGGGCCTCGACACCTCCGTGGCCGTCGCGTGGATGCGCGAGAAGGGCGCGGTGCCCTTCACCTATACGGGCGACCTCGGCCAGCCCGACGAGGGCGACATCGAATCGATCCCCGGTCGTGCGCTCGAGTACGGCGCCGAGGCCGCGCGCCTGATCGACTGCAAGACCGCTCTGGTCGAGGAGGGCTTCGTCGCCCTCGCCTGCGGCGCCTTCCACATTCGCTCCGGCGGCAAGACGTACTTCAACACGACGCCCCTCGGCCGCGCGGTCACCGGCACGCTGCTGGTGCGCGCGATGAAGGAGGACGGCGTCGACATCTGGGGCGACGGTTCGACCTACAAGGGCAACGACATCGAGCGGTTCTACCGCTACGGACTGCTCGCGAACCCGCGTCTGCGCATCTACAAGCCGTGGCTCGACGCCGACTTCGTCACCGAACTCGGCGGCCGCAAGGAGATGAGCGACTGGCTCGTCGCCCACGACTTCCCGTACCGCGACTCCGCCGAGAAGGCGTACTCCACCGACGCGAACATCTGGGGCGCGACGCACGAGGCGAAGACGCTCGAGCACCTCGACGTCTCGCTCGAGACGGTCGACCCGATCATGGGCGTGAAGTTCTGGGACCCCTCCGTCGCGATCGAGACCGAAGACGTCACCGTCACCTTCGAGAAGGGGCGCCCGGTCGCGCTCAACGGCGTCGAGTACTCCGACCCGGTCGCGCTGGTGCTGGAGGCGAACACGATCGGCGGCCGCCACGGCCTCGGCATGAGCGACCAGATCGAGAACCGCATCATCGAGGCGAAGTCTCGCGGCATCTACGAGGCGCCCGCGATGGCACTGCTGTTCATCGCCTACGAGCGCCTGGTCAACGGCATCCTCAACGAAGACACCCTCGCCACGTACCACGAGCAGGGACGCCGTCTCGGGCGCCTGATGTACGAGGGCCGCTGGCTCGAGCCGCAGTCGCTGATGCTGCGCGAGTCGATCCAGCGCTGGGTCGGGTCCACGATCTCCGGCTCCGTCACGATCCGCCTGCGTCGCGGTGATGACTGGACCATCCTCGACACGGTCTCCCCGAACCTTTCGTACGGCCCGGAGAAGCTCTCGATGGAGCGGGTCGGCGACGCCGCGTTCGGCCCGGTGGACCGCATCGGGCAGCTCACGATGCGCAACCTCGACATCGCGGACTCGCGTGCCCGCCTCGAGCAGTACGCGGGGCTGGGGCTCGTGGGCGGTGCGACCGCCGAACTGGTCGGACGCGTGACCGCCGGCGAATCCGGCGAGATCACGGAAGCCGTTCACGGCTCGATCTCCGAGGCCGACGAGTCCCTCGCGGATGCGGTGGACACGGCATCCGAGGGCGCGGCCTTCGACTCCGGCACCGACTGACGCTTCTCCTCGATGGGGGCGGATGCTGCGGCATCCGCCCCCATCGTCGTTCGGCACGAGCGCTCTCGCTGTGAGTCCGCCGAACTATCTTGCACACGACTGTGCATGTTAGCTACGATGGACGCATGTCCACCCGTGCACCCCGCAGCGATGCCAGAGCGAATCGCGCCGGCATCCTCGCCGCCGCGAGCGAGACGCTCGCCCACGACCCCCATGCTTCGGTCGATGTGATCGCCCGAAGCGCCGGTCTCTCGCGTCGCACCCTGTACGGACACTTCGACGACCGCGACGCTCTCATCCGAGAGCTCATCGCCAACGGAGCCCAGCGCTTCAACGCCATCGCCGAGTCCGTCACCGACGCCGACTCCCGGCTCGCCCTCGCGCGCCTCGCCGCACGCCTCTGGCAGGAGGCCGCGCACGTGCAGGTCGCCGCCGCGCTCGCACTCGACGAGGCCCATGTCGAGCACACCGCCGCGGCGCTCGCCCCGCTGCGGCGCGCCGTCGCCGCTCTGGTCACCCGTGGGCAGGATGACGGCAGCTTCCGCACCGACCTGGCCGCCCCGACGCTCGCGCGGCTCATCGAAGAGATGGCCCGTACCGTCGTCGCTCGCACCGATGCGGCGAGCGCGGGCGCCGCAAGCCTCGCCGTCCGCGTCGTGCTCTCGATCGCCGGGCTGTCCTGGCACGAGGCCGACGAGCTCCTCGCCGCACACCCCGACATCAGCGTCGACGCATGATGCCGCCGATCGACGGCCACCTGCCCAACGCCTGGAGCGTCTTCCGGCGCGACGTGCGCCGGCTGGCCCGCGTGAGCAAGGCGTGGATCATCATCATCGGCGTCATCGTGACGCCCTCCCTCTACGCGTGGTTCAACATCGTCGCCTTCTGGGACCCGTACGCGAACACCCAGAACGTCAGCGTCGCGATCGTGAACCAGGACGACGGAGCGACATCGGATCTGACCGGTGACATCGACGTGGGCGGCGAACTCGTCAGCCAGCTCAAGGAGAACGACCAGCTCGGCTGGGAGTTCATGGACGAGGACGAAGCGATGGACGCCGTCCGGAGCGGGCGGAGCTACGCGGCGATCGTCATCCCCGAGGATTTCAGCCGCGACTTCATCAGCATCACGAGCGGCGAGTTCACGCGCCCCGTCCTGCGGTACTTCGTCAACGAGAAGGCGAACGCCATCGCCCCGAAGATCACCGATGTCGGCGCCTCGACGCTCGACACCCAGATCAACAGCACCTTCGTGTCGGTGGTCGCCGAGGCCGTCACCGGGCAGCTGAAGGATGCCGGAGAAGACGCAGAAGGCCGACTGGGCGATGCCCGCGACACCACCGTCACGGCCCTCGATGACGCCGTCGGCAAGGTCAGCACCGCACGCCAGGGCATCACCAGGCTGCAGACCGGGCTCACCGATGCGCAGACCAGGCTCGACGGCGCCGTGTCGACGCTGGGCGAGGTCGACAACACGCTCGGCGAGGTGCAGAGCGCCGTCGCCCAGGCCCAGACCATCGCCGCCGAGGCGCAGCAGGAACTGCTCACCTTCACCGACAAGGTGACATCCGCCTACGTCTCGGGGGCCACCCTGCTCGCCGACGCGTCCTCGAAGATGAACGCCTCGATCGCGACCCTGTCGACCAGCCTGCGACAGGCGAACGTCGCGGTGGGTTCTGCGATCGATGACCTCTCCGCCGTGATCAAGGCCAACGGCACGGCGCTCGGCGAGCTGCAGGCCGTCCTCGACAAGACCGATCCCGGCTCCGCGGCAGCCCAACAGCTCAGCAAGGCGATCGACGACCTGAAAGAACGCAACGCCGCCGACCAGCAGGTGCTCGACCAACTGAAGCAGTTGAACAGCGACGTCTCGAGCACGATCGATTCGGTCAAGGCGGCCGCGAACACGGTCAATTCCGCCGTGGGCACCGCCGCGACCTCGGCGGGCACCATCCGCGATGCGCTCATGCAGAGCGTCCCCGAACTCAACCGTGCGATGTCGGCGCTGTCCTCCAGTGCGGATGCGTTCTCGTCGGCCCTGGGCGCACAGCGCACCCAGGTGACGCAGGCACAGAACCTGCTGACCGGCATGAGGACTCAGCTCGCGGCGACCGCCGAGGCACTCACTGCGCTCGACGGCAACCTCGTCACCGCGCAGTCCGGACTGGGCGGTGTGCGCACCGATGTGCTGGCGCTCAGCGCCGCCGACATCTGGAATCGGCTCAGCACGATCAGCGGATTGGATGCCGAACAGATCGCCCAGTTCATGGCCTCGCCTGTCGAGGTGCACGAGAACGTCCTGTTCCCCACGAAGGCCTACGGCTCGGCGATGGCCGCCCTGTTCACCAACCTGTCGCTGTGGATCGGCGCGTTCGTGCTGATGGTCATCATGCGTCTCGAGGTCGACACCGAGGGTGTGGAAGGCGTCTCCGTGCGGCAGGCGTATTTGGGACGCTGGATGCTGCTGGCATCGATCGCCGTGTTCCAGGCCGTGCTCGTCTGCGTGGGCAACCTGGTCATCGGCGTCCAGACGGCGAACCCGTTCGCGTTCGTCGGGACCGGTGTGCTCATCGGCCTGGCCTATCTCAGCATCATCTACGCGCTGTCGGTGTGCTTCGGCTACGTCGGCAAGGGGCTCTGCATCCTGCTGGTGATCTTCCAGATCCCGGGAGCATCCGGGCTCTACCCGATCGAGATGATGCCGGACTTCTTCCGCGGGCTGTACCCGTTCCTGCCGTTCACCTACGGCATCGACGCACTCCGTGAGACCATCAGCGGCTTCTACGACGGCCACTACTGGCAGTTCATGGGAGCGCTCGCCGTCTTCGTCGTGCTGGCATTCACACTCGGGCTGTTCCTGCGTCGACGGCTGGGGAACTTCGCGCTTCTGTTCAACAGTCGGCTGGCGGAGAGCCAACTGCTGGTGAGCGAGGACGTGCAGATCACCGGTCGCCGCCGGACGCCGGAGATCATCCGCGCACTGACCGACGGCGACGGCTACCGCGCCGAGGTCGACCAACGCGTTCGACGGTTCTCCGACCGGTACCCGACCCTGCTGCGACTCACGCTGATCGTGGGGGTCGCCGTCATGGCGCTGCTCGGCCTCGTCGCCTGGCTGCTCCCGGAAGCGAAGGTCACGATGCTCGGCTTGTGGGCACTGTGGTGCCTGATCCTCATCGCCGTCCTGGTCGCGCTCGAGTACGTCAAGCAGAGCATCCAGCAAGCCGCCGAAGTGGGGGAGATGCCGGAGGCTGATCTGCGCGATGCGCTGGCCGTCGAGATCGGGCGCGATGCGCTTCTTCTCCCCGTGTCTCACGACGCAACCGACGCCGAGACCTCGACCGCGCGCACCGCCGTGCTCGAGCGGCCGCACGCGGTCGCCGACGACACCGCCGTTCTGGAAGATCTCTTCGCGGACGATCCCGACCCGACACCGGACAAGGACGACGCCGAGGAGCGTGCGACCCAACCGGTCGCGGAACAGGCGGAGTCGGATGCCGGGCTCCCCGGCGAATCCGCCGACGATGGGCCCTCCGGACACGAAGGCGCCGATCTCGACGACACGGAAGACGACACGAAGCGGCCGGACGATGGCCCCGATCAGGAACGGCAGGAGCGCGAATGAAGAACATCCTGCAGGTGTTCCGGCACGACCTGCGCCGGGCGACGAGCAACGTCATGGCCGTCATCGTGCTGTTCGGGCTGGTCATCATCCCTTCGCTGTTCACCTGGTTCAACGTCATGGCCAGCTGGAATCCGTTCGAGAACACCAAGAATCTGACCGTCGCGGTCGCCAACACCGACGAGGGATATCAGAGCGATCTTGTTCCGATCCGTCTGAACGTCGGCGAGCAGGTGCAGTCGGCGCTGCGCGCGAACGACGATCTGCACTGGGTGTTCACCTCGAAGGAGGAGGCGATCGATGGCACGAAATCCGGCGAGTACTACGCCGCGATCGTGCTTCCGCCGACCTTCAGCGCCGACATGATGACCTTCTACTCGAACGGCGCCGAGCGCACCGAGATCGAGTACTACACCAACGAGAAGAAGAACGCCCTCGCTCCGAAGATCACCGAGCAGGGTGCGGGCGAGGTCTCCACCACGATCAACGAGGTGTTCACGGAGAAGCTCAGCGAGGCCGGCCTGAACATCATCACCTCACTGTCCACATATCTCGACGACGCCGACACGCAGGCGACGCTGTCGCGCCTGCAGGCACACGTCAGCGAAGTGGCCGCGCAACTGCGCGCGGGCTCGGCGACGGCCGACATGTTCACGTCTCTGATCGCCTCGAGCAGACCCCTGGTCGACAGCGCCTCCGAACTCGCAACGGCTTCCGGCGACGCACTGCGCGACGCCACCGGCGCACTCGGTAACGGGAAAGATGCCGCCCAGTCGCTGAAGGACATTCTTGCCTCGACGGCGGCGACGCTCGGCGGCGCCCTGTCCGGCACGGCCGACAGCTATCAGGCCGTCGCCGACAGCGTCGACGACGTGTTCTCGTCGATGAGCGCGCAGTCGCAGAGCTCGGCCGACACGATCCGAGCCGTGGCGGCCCGGGTGCAGACGCAGATCGACCAGCAACAGGAGCTGCGCGACACCCTGGTGAACGACGTTCGCCCGCTCCTGCCCGAGTCGGCGCTGGACTCGTTCGATCGGGCCGTGTCGCGGATCGATGGCGCGATCGCGCGACAGCAGGAGCTGCACGATCGCCTCGACGAAGCAGCGACGCACATCACCGACACCGATGCCGACGTGCAGGCCACGCACGCCGAGATCACCGGCCTGATCGCCGAGGCGAAGGCTGCCGTGAAGGATGCTCAGAACGCCTACACCGGCAGCCTGCAGCCGAAACTCGATGCGCTCGCCGAGACTCTCGCCGTCATCGGCGGCAACATCGACTCGATCGGCAGCGATCTCTCTTCCGTGGCGGAGTCGCTCTCCGGATCCGACTCCCTGAGCACTGCCCTGGCGGACGCCGAGTCGCTGACGACCGACATCTCGGGCTCGCTCACCGAGACAGCAGATCGTTTCGATGCCCTCGCGGCCGCGCTGACGAAGGCCATCGATACCGGTGACCTCAGCGAACTCACGAAGGTCATCGGTGCGGATCCGCAGGCGCTGGCAACCCATCTCGCGGAACCCGTGTCGCTCGAGCGGGTCCCGGTCTTCTCGGTCGTCAGCTTCGGCGCGGCGATGACTCCGCTCTACACTGTGCTCGCGCTCTGGGTGGGAGCACTCCTGATCTCGGTGTCGATCCGGGTCGACCCTCCGCAAAGCGGGGCCTCCGAGCTCCCTCTCCTCTCCCCCACTCAGACGTACCTCGGCCGGTTCGGCATCTTCGCGCTCGTCGGGCTCCTGCAGAGCACGCTCGTGTGTCTCGGCAGCGTGCTGTTCACCCAGGTGCAGCCAGAGCATCCGTTCCTGCTCATCCTGACCGGGTGGGTGATGTCGCTGGTGTTCACACTGATCATCTACACGTTCGTGGTGACATTCGGAAACGCGGGAAAGGCGTTGGCCGTGCTGATGCTCGTCGTGCAGATCTCCAGTTCCGGTGGCGCCTACCCGCTGCAGGTGCTTCCGCAGTGGTTCCAGAACGTCAGTCCGTTCCTGCCTGCCACGCACGCGGTCAACGCGATGCGCTCCGCGATCGCCGGCATCTACAACAACGACTTCTGGGTCTCGCTGGGCTTGCTGTCCGCGTTCATCCTGCCCGCCCTGCTGCTCGGCCTGGTGCTGCGCCTGCCGCTCATCGGCTTCAACCAGAAGCTGCTGCGCGCCCTGGCTTCCACGAAACTCATGTGACGGGCGTGCCGTCGCCGCCTCGGTAGGTATGATTCGAGGGCGCGCCACCTGAAACGCGCACCGGGGCTTGTTGGTACTGGGTCCCAGCACGCTACCCGAAAGAGCTCTCAACGATGACGACTGATTCGCAGGCGACAGCTGCACCCTCCCGGCCCCCGCTAGGGGTGCGCGTCGGCCGCATCGCGTTCCTCGTGATCGCATCCATCGTCGTGCTCGCCGTCGGTGCCGCGTTCTTCGTCACCTGGACCATCCAGCGCTCGTTCCCGCAGACCGCCGGCGAGGTCGCGCTCGAGGGGCTGAAGGCCGAGGTCACCGTCCAGCGCGACGAACGTGGTGTGCCGACCATCACCGCCGACTCGACCGATGACCTGTTCTACGCCCAGGGGTTCGTGCACGCGCAGGACCGCTTCTTCGAGATGGACTTCCGCCGCCACGTGACCAGCGGGCGCGTCGCCGAGATGTTCGGCGAATCGCAGGCGGGAACGGATGCCTTCCTCCGCACGCTCGGCTGGCGCGACGTCGCCGAGCAGGAGGTCGAGGCGATGGACGAGACGACCCTCAGTTACTACGAGTCCTATGCAGACGGCGTGAATGCGTACCTCTCCTCCCGCTCGGGTGCCGAGCTCTCCCTCGAATATGCCGTCATCGGCATGCAGAACCCGGACTATGCCCCGGAGCCGTGGGAACCCGCGGATTCCGTGGCCTGGCTGAAGGCGATGGCCTGGGACCTCCGAGGCAACGTCGAAGACGAGACCGATCGTGCGCTCCTCGCGGCGACGCTCGACGAGGACACGGCGCAGGCCACTCTCGAGCAGCTCTACCCGGCGTACCCGTTCGGCGAGAACCCGGTGATCGTCCCCAAGATCTCCACGCTGCCGGTTCTCGACACCGGCGCCGAGGCGGCCTCCGCCGGCCCGATACGCGACGGAGAACTGCAGCAGGCGTCGACGACCGTCCAGTGGCAGGAGACGTCCGGCGTCATCGAGGCGGCGAGCGTGCTGGTCGGCGATATCGGCGAGGGCATCGGCTCCAACTCGTGGGTCGTCTCCGGCGCACTCACCGAGACCGGGATGCCGCTGCTCGCGAACGACCCGCACCTCGGCGCATCCCTGCCCTCGGTCTGGTACCAGGTGCAGCTCAAGTGCTCCGAAGTGAACGAGGCCTGCCCCTTCGATGCCGGCGGCTTCTCGTTCTCCGGCCTCCCGGGCATCGTCATCGGCCACAACGCGCAGATCGCCTGGGGGTTCACGAACCTCACCACCGATGTCACCGACCTCTACGTCGAGCGGATCGAGGGCGACCAGTACTGGCGCGACGGCGCTCTCGTCCCGCTCGAGGAGCGGACCGAGACCATCAAGGTCGCCGGCGGCGACGACATCGAGCTCACCATCCGCTCCACCGTCCACGGTCCGATCATCTCGGGTCTCGCGGATGACTTCACGGCGATCGCGGACGACCCCGTACCCGCTCTCGGAACCGCCGGAGCGACTTCCCCGGCGGGCGGGGACGACGCGGAGTACGCGGTGAGTCTTCGCTGGACCGCGCTCGACCCCGGCACGGCATCGACCGCCGTCTTCGCACTCTCCACGGCGCAGAACTTCGACGACTTCCGCCGCGCGGCGTCGCTGTTCGACGTGCCGGCCCAGAACCTGATCTACGCCGACGCCGAGGGGAACATCGGTTATCAGACACCAGGGCGCCTGCCGATCCGCGGGGCGGGAGACGGATGGATGCCGCAGCCCGGCTGGGACAGCAGCTACGACTGGATCGGATTCATCCCGTTCGACGAACTGCCGGTGTCGTACAACCCGAGCTCGGGATACATCGTCACCGCGAACAACGCGATCGTGACAGACGACTACGACTACTTCCTCTCCCGGGACTGGGACTACGGTTACCGAGCGGCCCGGATCGCGCATCTGATCGAGCGTCGCGCAGCGACCGCCCCTCTGACCGCTCAGGACATGCGCGCCATCCAGATGGACAACGAGATGTGGGTCGGCAAGCAACTGGCCATCGCGATGTCGGATGTCGACGTCGACGGCGCGGGTACCGCAGCAGCCGTGGACCTGCTCCTCACCTGGGATGCCCAGAACTCGGCGTCGTCGGCGGCCGCGGCCTATGCGAACGTCCTGTGGTCGAACCTCGCGCAGAACCTGTTCGCCGAGCGGGAGACCCCCCTGCCCCTCGGAGACCAGGGGCGCATGTCCACCGTGCTCGCCGCGCTCCTCGACGATCCGTCGGACCCGCTCTGGACCAACCAGGAGATCGGGGTGAAGGGCATGGAAGAGATGCTCGCCCTCTCCGCCGAGGAGGCCTACCGTGAACTCGTCGCCCTGCAGGGCGATGCGATGACGCGATGGAACTGGGGTGATCTGCACGCGATCACCCTCACCAGTGACACGCTCGGGTCGTCCGGCATCGCACCCATCGAGGCGCTCTTCAACCGCGGTCCGTTCCCGGTGGGCGGAGGCTCGTCGATCGTGAACGCGACCGGTTGGGAGCTGGGAACGTCCTACGCCACGACCACGGTTCCGTCCATGCGCATGGTGGTCGACCTGTCCGACTTCGACGCGTCCACGTGGAACCACTTCACCGGTGCCTCCGGGCACGCGTTCCACGCGAACTACACCGATCAGACCACGGACTGGGCAGCCGGCATCCAGAACCCCTGGCCGTTCACGGCGAAGGCCGTGGCCACGGCGACCGTCGAAACCCTGGTGCTGACTCCGGCCGGTTAGATCGCGGATCCGACGGGGGATGCCGCGGCTGCCCGTCGGGCGATGAGCCAGATGCCGACGGCCGCGGCGAGGAAGATCCCGCCGAGGATGACCCAGCCGATGAGGCCGAGGCTGATCGCGGTGGCGTTCACGATGATCGGAGCGGCCAGCGCGCCGAGCGAGAAGCCCATGCCGAACACGCCCTGGTAGGCGCCGGCGCGCACCGGGTCGGCGAGTTCGAAGCTCAGGCCCCACGACCCGGCCTGCGACAGGATCTCAGCGAAGGTGTGGGCGACGGCGGCGACGAGGATCACGGCGATCGCGAACCACGTCGGCAACCCTGCGGCGAGCGCGTACACGACGCAGGCGACGAGCATCAGCCATCCCGCGATCAGCGTGACCTTGCCGGCGACTCTCAGATCGTGGGTGCCGCGCGAGGCCGGCACCTGGAAGATCACGACGAGCGTCGTGTTCACGATCAGGATCACCGAGACGAGCACCTCCGGCGCGGTGGTGCTCTGCGTGATCCACAGCGGCACTCCGAGCTCGGCGACACCGAACTGCATCCCGAAGATCGCCGAGAGGGCGCACATGAGCAGGTACCGCTGATCGCGCCACGGCGAGCGCCGACGCCAGTCGCTGTGCTCCGCCGCTGCCGAGGCGGCCGCCTCGACGTCGATCGAGCCGGTCTCCGTGCGCACCGGCGCGAGGCGGGAGCGCGACGGCGCGTCGACCGCTGCGGTCAGCCGGAGCAGCGGCAACGACCCGAAAGCGCACAGCAGTCCTGCTGCCGCGATCACCAGGCGATACGCCTCCGCGGTGCCGAGTGCGAGCGCGATCGCCGCGAATCCGGAGCCCACCGCGATCGAGACGTTGGTGACGGTCCGGAGCACGGCACGGGCGTGCACTCGGCGCTCGGAGGCGAATCCGCGCGCGATGATCGCTGCGCGCGCCGAGTATGCGATCGAATCGAAGAAGCCGGACAGGCTGGCGAGCACGAGCGCGGAGACGAAGTCGCCGACGAACGCGTACGCCGCCAGCATCAGTCCGGCCAGCACCTCGAAGCCGAAGGTCAGGCGCCTCGCGCTCCAGTGGTCGGCGAGCCAGCCGCCGAGGAAGGAGGCCACGGCGCCGCACCCGCTCGACACCGCGAGCACCACGGCCGCTTCACCGCCGGAGAGCCCGATGATCTGCGTGAAGAACAGCACGGTGACGGCGAGGAAGACACCTCGGCCGATCCGCGAGACGGCGGTCGCCGATACCAGCGCTCGGAGCACGGGGTCGCTCAGGTCGTCGGCGATCCGGGCGAACAGGCCCTTCTTCGGCTCCACCACCGGGATCTCGTCGGTTGCGGATTCTGAAGAGAGCACCCTTCATCCTCGCACGCGGCGGTCAGCCCGGTCGGATAGCGTGGTCGGATGCCGCAACGCCTGCTCGCGCCTCAGGACGCTCCCGCCTCCGTCGTCGAGTTCGAGCACGGCGGTGCCACGCTGATCGCCGAGACCTTCGGCCGCGGGGAGCACACCTTCATCCTGCTGCACGGCATCGGCATGGGGCGCAGCGTGTATCTCGACGTCGTGCGGAGACTCGACGGCCACGGCCGCGTGATCGCGTTCGACCTTCCGGGCTTCGGCGAGGCCCCGGAGCCGACGCGCACCCTCACCATGGAACGTCACGCCGATCTTGTCGCGGCGTATCTGCGCAGCATCGGCGAAACCGGGATCGTCGTGATCGGACACTCGATGGGCAGCCAGATCGCCGCGGAACTGGCGAACCGGCATCCCGAGCTCGTCGCCGGTGTCGTGCTCGCGGGGCCCACCGTGAACAGTGCCGCGCGCAGCATCCGCGCCCAAGCCTCCTACCTGTTGTGGGACCTGATCGGCGAACGACCGATCGTGCTCTGGCGGGGTGCACGGGAGTACCTCCGCGGCGGACCGCATCTGATCAGGAAGATCCGCGCGACCGTCGTCCACGACGCCGAGCGTGCGTACGGGCGCATCGTGCAGCCGACGCTGGTGCTGCGGGGCGAGACCGATCCGCTCGCGCCGATCGACTGGTGCCGCGACATCGTCGCCGCGATCCCCGAAGCCGAGCTGCGGGAGATCGACGGACACGGCCACAGCACGCTGATCAGCGACTCCGGGCCTGCGGCCGAGTTCATCCGGCGCTTCGCAGACCGGATCTGAGAGAGACCGACCCCTGCCTACCCCGCGGCGGGCGGGGTGCGCTTCGACTCGGCGAGCTCGTCGACCACGAGGTTTCGCTGCTCGATGGTGCCGTTGCGATAGGCCTGCCGACCGACCATATGGGCGGAGAGCGGGGCGGTGGCGAACTGCATGAGCACGATCGGGGCCACGAGCACGAGCCCGATCAGGATGCCGCCGATGCTGCGCTGCGACAGCGCGACCGCCGCACAGATCAGCACGAGCCCGAGCACCTGCGGTTTGGTCGCGGCGTGCAGGCGCGACGGCACGTCGCGGAAGTGCAGCAGACCCACAGCGGCAGACAGGCAGAGCAGTGCTCCGATGAGGATGAGGACGAGCACCGTGACGTCGACGATGGCGTCGGGGATCTCGAGACCGAAGACGTTCATGAGGTCGTGTTATCCCTTCTCGCCACGAACCGGGCGACCGCGATCGACCCGAAGACGCCGACGGCGGCGATCGTGAGGAGCACCGGGATGGAGCGCGTGTGGCCGTTGATCGCCATCTCGGCACCGAGCACACACATCACCTCCGTGAGCAGCACGTCGGATGCCACGGCACGGTCGAGAATCGACGGGCCGCGCACGATCCGGATCACGGTGAGGATCGCCGCAAGCCCGAACACGACCATGATCGCCGTCAGCACGATGTTCATCGGACGCCTCCCGTTCGCTCGTCGGCTTTGAGTGCACGGTACTGCGCCGGGTCGCCGAGCGCCCGGACGATCCGCTGCTCCCAGCGCAGCACGCCGGCGCGCTGCTTCTCCACGTCATCGTGGCTGCGGACACCGATCACATGCAGGTACAGGATGCGACGATCGCGATCGGCCTCCACCACGAGCGACCCGGGGATCAGCGACGAGACGACCGCGACGTGCGCCATCATCAGGTCGTCGGCGTACCGCAGCGGGACGGCGATGATCGCGGCTCCCGGCTGACGACGGAAGTCGAACACCTGCACCGTGACGCTGAGTGCGCCCTGCACGACGGCGAACAGGAACTGCACGACGAACAGTGCGGCGTACCAGAAGTTGATCCGCCCTGACAGCTCGACGGTCGGCAGCCGGAAGACGCGGGTGACGAAGATCGCGACGACCAGCCCACTGACGAAGGAGAGCACGGTGAACTGCGCCCACAGCAGCATCCAGAGCACGACCAGCCAAGCCAGGAACGGAAGCTGCGCACGGATGCCGTGCAGAACGCTGCGACGGTTGTCCGGAGTCATGACCCCACCTCGTCTTCGAGCTGCACGAGGCTGATCGGTTCGAGAAGCGCTGCGCCGATCCGGTCGCAGAGCGCATAGAGAGGCCCGGCGAAGATCGACAGCGATACGGTGACGGCGACCATGCCGGCCGTCGCGACGGTCATGATCGCGGGGATGCGGCGCCGCTCCTGCTGCTCGTCGGCCGCCGGTGCATTGCCGAGGTGCGAGATGCGTCCCTCGGTCTCGGTGGAGTCCTCCTCCTCGCGCCAGAACGCCAGATTCCACGCGCGCATCAGCGCGTACAGCGTCAGCAGGGAGGTGAGGATGCCGCCGAAGATGAGCACGATCATCAGGGGGGTGCCGACGGATGCCGCTGCCTCGAACAGCGCGAACTTGCCGATGAAACCGGAGAACGGCGGGAGGCCCCCGAGGTTGATAGCCGGAACGAAGTAAAGCAGGGCGATGACCGGTGCGACCTTCAGCAGGCCTTTCACCCGCAGGATCGAGGTACTGCCCGCCCGACGCTCGATGAGTCCGACCGCGAGGAACAGGGTCGTCTGCACCACGATGTGGTGGACGATGTAGTACACCGTCGCGCCGATGGCCGCGGGGGTCGCGATCGCCAGACCGAAGATCATGTAGCCGACGTGGCTGACGAGCGTGAACGAGAGGATCCTCTTCAGCTCGGCCTGCGCGACAGCGCCGAGCACCCCGACGATCATCGTCGCCAGAGCCACGATGAGCAGGACGGTATCGATGCTGTTCTCTGCGAACAGCTGGGTCTCGGTGCGGATCAGCGCATAGACGCCGACCTTCGTCAGCAATCCGGCGAAGACCGCGGTGACCGGGGCGGGAGCGGTCGGGTAGGAGTCCGGCAACCAGAACGACACCGGGAAGACGGCCGCCTTGATGCCGAACGCGATCACGAGGATGACGTGCAGCACGAGCTGGGTCTCCTGCGGCAGCTCGGCCATCCGTTCGGCGATCTGCGCCATGTTCACGGTGCCGAGCGCTCCGTAGATCATCGCGATCGCGGCGAGGAAGAGGATCGACGACACCAGGGAGACGACGATGTAGACGGCGCCGGCGCGGATGCGGGATTCGGTGCTGCCGAGAGTGATCAGCACGTACGAGGCGACGAGCAGGATCTCGAATCCGACGTAGAGATTGAAGAGGTCGCCGGCGATGAAGGCGTCGAACACTCCGGCCGCGAGGATGAGGTACGACGGGTTGAAGATCGAGATCGGCGTCTCGTCTGCGCCGTCCGCGACGCCCTGGCCGATCGAGAACAGCAGCACCGCGAGCAGCACGATGCTGGAGACCAGAACCAGCAGGGCCGAGAGCCGGTCGACGTAGAGCACGATGCCGAACGGCACCGGCCAGCCGCCGACCGAGACGGCCAGCGCCGAGCCGCCGTCGACGGCGATCAGCAGGATCGTGGCGATCACCGAGACGGCGGCGAGGGTGGCCACCGTGACGATGACCTGCAGGCGTGCGTTCCGCCCGAACACGAGGGTGATCGCGGCGCCGAGCAGGGGAAGGGCGACGAGAAGAGGGACGAGCGCACTCATGGGCGGTCCTCCTCTTCATCGGTGGATGCCGGGGGCTGAGCGTCCTGGGCTGGATCGATGCGTTTCGTCTCGCTTCGCTCGCTCAACGACCGGGAAGAAGCCTCCGACTCGCGCGACGACCGAGGGGACGCGGGCTTCGACCGCTCGACCCGGTCCATGGGTCGATCCATCGGCGCATCATCGTGGATGGCCGGATGGTCGCGCATGTGCAGGACGGTGATCGGCGATGTCTGCACTCCGACGAAGTCGGTCGTGGCATCCTCGTCGCTCTCGTCGCCCTCGTCCTCCATGACGTCCTCGTCGGCATCGGTACGGGCGCGAAGAGCGATGTCGACCTCGTCGTCCTCGACGGTGTCGGCCTGACCCAGCTGCCAGGAACGATAGATGAGCGCGAGCAGGAACGCCGAGACGGCGAACGTGATCACGATGGCGGTGAGGGTGAGCGCCTGGGGCAGCGGGTCGCTCACACGTCCGTCGGCCCCGTGGAACGGCGCTTCCCCTGGCACCCCCATCACGATCAGCAGCAGCAGGTTCGTCGCGTTGCCCAGCAGCAGGAATCCGATCAGCACCCGGGTGAGGCTGCGTTCCAACATCGCGTAGACACCGCAGGCGAAGAGCACCGCCATGATCACGATCAGGGTGAGCGAGACATCCATCAGATGTTCACCCCCCGCGCACGCATGTCCTGCGCCTGCCGGTCGACTTCGGCGCCAAGGCTGCGGAGTACGTCGAGCACCAGTCCGATCACGACGAGATAGACGCCGATGTCGAAGATCGTCGAGGTGACGAACTCCATATGGCCCAGCACCGGGATCTCCCACTCCCAGAACGAACTCGTGAGCGGCGACAGGCCGAAGAAGAGCGGCACGACCGCGGCGCCGACGGCGAGAATGAGGCCGGCTCCGAGGAGGCGACCGGCGTCAGTGGGAGCAGCCGCACCCAACTCCCAGCGGCCACCCGCGATGTAGCGCATCACGAGCGCCATCCCGGCGACGAGCCCGCCGGCGAAGCCGCCGCCCGGCAGATTGTGGCCGGCGAAGAGCAGGAAAATCGACACCACGATGATGGTGTGGAAGAGGATGCGGACGATCACCTCGAGCAGGATCGACCGGTTCTCGGGCTTCATGTTGGGCCCGCCGACAAGCCACGCCCTCGGGCTGCTGCGGTTCTCCGACGTCTGGATGCGGATGCCCCTGGTCGTCTCGACCAGTGGCCGATGGCGTGCTCCTCGGCGACTGCCCTTGGGCAGCGTCTTGGTCGCCGCGAGCAGATCGGCCCGGTGCGTGACGAACACGAGAGAGGCGACACCGGTCGCCGCCAGCACGAGGACCGACAGCTCGCCCATGGTGTCCCAGCCGCGCAGGTCGACGAGCGCGACGTTGACCACGTTCTTGCCGTGACCGAGATCGTAGGCGAGTTCGGGGAAGGCGAGCGAGATCGGGTCGGCAATGCGGGACTGCGTGGCGACGACGGCGACCAGAGCCATCGTCACTCCGACGCCGACGCCGAGGAGGGCGCGCGGGATGCGCCCGACGGACGCATTGTGCTCGCCCATCCGAGCGGGCAGCCGCCGCAGAACCAGGGCGAACGTCACCATGGTGACCGTCTCGACGAGGATCTGAGTGAGGGCGAGATCGGGTGCGCCGCTCGTCGCGAACAGCGCGACCATGCCGAGTCCGGTCACCGAGACGAGCACCACGCCGGTGTAGCGCTTCTGTGCGCGCACGGCGAAGACGCCGGCGACGGCCATGATCGGCGCGACGACCAGTTGCGCCGGAGTGTGCCACGCCGACAGCTGGAAGCGATCGACGTCGCTGGCGATGAGCGCTGTCGCCTCCGCCGCGACGAAGACCACGAAGATCGTTCCGACGTACACCGGCAGTGAACCGCGCTGCGTGAACGTGGTGCTGAGCACCGAGA
This sequence comes from Microbacterium sp. LWH12-1.2, assembly GCF_040675825.1. NCBI lineage: Bacteria > Bacillati > Actinomycetota > Actinomycetes > Micrococcales > Microbacteriaceae > Microbacterium > Microbacterium sp. LWH12-1.2. The sequence continues at coordinate 3,013,666 of NZ_JBEGIJ010000001.1, read as the reverse complement.
GTCGATCCACCCCGCGCATGACGAGGTAGTAGGCGTCGGCGGCGGTGAAAGGCAGCACTCGAGCCTTGCGATCCCAGCCGCTGCGCCGCGTGAGCACGAAGACGCCGATGCCGAGCAGGATGGAGAGGATCGAGATGCCCAGCGCCGGTTCGAACCCGTGCCAGAGCGCGAGATGACCCGGATCGGATTCCCGGGAGAGGAGGGCTTCGGCGGTGATCGCGTAGCCACGGAGGGCGACGTCGAGCGCGGGGGCGCCGATCCCCGCGGCGAGCGTCGCAGCAGCGAGCACGATCGGGGCAGAGAGGAAGCCGACCGGCGGATCGGGCCAGACTGTCTCCGGCACCCGGTCGCCGCGCTCGTCGCGCTTGGTCCAGAAAGCGCCCCACAGGAACCTGGCGCCATATGCCGCAGTGAGCATGGATCCGAGAACGACGCCGATGATGGCGACCAGGCCCCACGGTTCGCCGGCGACAGCGGCATCGAGCAGGGCGGTGAGCGTGGACTCCTTGGCCACGAAACCCACGGTCGGGGCGATTCCGACCATCGAGGCGACGGAGATGAATGCCGCGGTCGCCATGACCGGTGCCTGCCGCCCGACTCCGGAGAGTTCGTCGATGTCGCGCGTCGACAGCTGACGGTCGATGACTCCGACGATGAGGAAGAGCGCCGACTTGAACAGCGCGTGCCCGATCACGAGGGCGAGTCCGGCGAGTGCAGTGGCTTTGCTGCCGTAGCCGACCACGATGGCCAGCAAGCCGAGCTGACTGACGGTCCCGAAGGCGAGGATGCGTTTGAGGTCGGTCTCGCGGAGCGCCTGGATGCCGCCGAGCAGCATCGTCAGCACGCCGAGGGAGATGACGATCGGTCGCCAGGGACCGGTGAAGGCGAAGATCGGCGCGAATCGGGCGATGAGGTAGATGCCGGCCTTGACCATCGCGGCCGCGTGCAGATACGCGCTCACCGGGGTGGGCGCTGCCATGGCCCCCGGCAGCCAGAAGTGGAACGGGAACAGCGCCGACTTGCTGATCGCTCCGATGAGAAGCATCACGATCGCGGCATCCACCACCGGGCCGGTCGGCGCGAGCGCGAGGATCTCGGTGATGCTCGTCGTGCCGGCATCCACCACCAGCAGAACCACGCCGACGAACATGATGAGCCCGCCGAGCGTCGTCACCAGCAGCGCCTGCAGGGCGGCACGGCGGCTGGCCGCACGTCGGCGGTAATGGCCGATGAGCAGGTACGAGAGGATGCTCGTGACTTCCCAGAACATCACGAGCATGACCAGGTCGTCGGTGAGCACGAGACCGTACATCGCCCCGGCGAAGCCGAGGAGGACACCCGCGAACTGACCGAGGCCGGTGGCGTCGTCGTGGAAGTACCAGCGGCAGTACAGCAGTACGAGGGCTCCGACGCCGGTGACGATCAGGGTGAGCACCCAACCCAGAACGTCCATGTGCATCGAGAGCTCGAGTCCCAGCTGGGGGATCCACGGCACTGTCTCGAACGGCGTGGCCCGCGGATCGAGCACCTGCGGGGTGACCACGAGGGCCTGAACGAAGGCTGCGGCAGGCACGAGTGCGGCGATCGCGAACGCGCGGGCGCCGAGCCAGCGGACGAGAACGGGCATGAGCAGCGATCCGAGGAGGAACGCGGCGAGGAGCATCAGCATCGTGCGACTCCTCGGGGCTCGTCGGCCATACGGCACAGGCGGGCGGATCTGGTTCCAGTTTACGGGGCGCATGTTGCCTCTGGGTTTCGGAGCACTCACCGGAGCGTGCTACAGGCACGGCACAGTTGCAGGGCGGATGCACGGATGCAGGACCACACACCTCGGATTCACCCGGCATCCGTGGTGCGGTCATGCAGGTGGACCGAGACGAACCGGTTGCCGTCCCGTGCGAGAGTTGACGCATGCGCGGGGGATGGATGCGGGAAGCGGCCGGCTGGCTCGGCGCGGTCGCGGTCGCACTGCTCGTGTCGGCGCAGGTGGCGGCATCCGCCCGTTCGGAGCTGCTGTTCCGCGACGGGGACTCGCTCGTGGTGGCGATGATCGCGCGCTCTCTTCTGGACGGGCAGCCTCTCGACTGGGCGATGTCGAGCGTGTTGTTCCTGCCGGAGACCGCCGTCTTCGCGGCGCTCTCGGTCGTGCTGCCCTTCGATGTGAACGGGGTGCTGGCGGCGAACGGCGTTCTCAACCTCGTCGCTCTCTACGGTGCGCTGCGGCTTGTTGCTGGCCGTCGGCGAGACGGCGCAGCACCGGCGGCCTGGTCATTGCTCGCGCTCCTCGTCTTCGGCATCGTCGCCATGACGGAGGCGTCCGCGTCGCGTGATGCGCTCGAGCTCGCCTCGCTGCAGCTCACGACGACCTATTACTCTGCGACCGTGGTCGCGGTGGTGGCGACGGTCGGCATGCTGCGCCGCGCCCTCGACCACGAGCGCCTGCGCCCGTGGCTGCTGTTCGCGCTGTTCGCCACTGCTGTCGTCTCGACGACCTCGAATCCGCTCTACGCGGCCTGGGCGACGGTGCCGTTCACCCTGGTGCTCGCGATCTTCGCGCTCCGGCGACCCGGCCGCGGTCACATTCTGGTGCTCTCGGCGACGTTGATCGTCGGGACGGCCGTGGGCTTCCTCGGCCGTATTCCATTCTCAGCATGGATCGCGAACACCGGTGCTTCGTACGCACAGCCCGCGGAGTGGATGCAGTCGCTGGGCTACTACGCAGGCCTCGCCGGTGAGCGGCTGACCACACCCGGAGGGTGGCTCGCGGCCCTGGTGCTCCTGGCGCTGATCGCCCTGGCGGCGGGGCTGAGCGCCCGCTCCGTCCCGGAACCCTTCGGCGAGCGCGGTGCACATCTCGTCGCCGCGATCGCCTGGGTGACACCGGTTCTGGTGATCGTGGGCGCGATCGCGCTAGGCACGCACGCGGCCCGGTACCTGCAGCCGCTCGCCTTCGCGCCGGTACTGGCTCTGGTCGCGGCCCCACGTGCCCTTCGCATCCCGTTCGCGCGCCCTCTGCTCGTGCCGCAGGCCGTTCTCGGTTCCGCCGCCGTGCTCCTCCTGCTCAGTGCGGCGATCGGGATCCCCCGACTCGCCTCGGCCGCCGCGCGTCCGGACGCGGATCTCGTCTGCGTCACCGACTGGGTGAACGAGGCGGGTCGCCCCGGTGCCGGACAGTTCTGGACCGTGCGACTGCCGAAACTGCATCTGGAAGATCCCACGCAGCTCGTGCAGGTCGATCATCGGCTGAACGGGTACGCGTGGTTGGTGAATCGCACCGACTTCGCCGTCTCCGGGGTCTCGTTCCTCATCGAGGACTCGCGCACCGTGCAGTGGGAACTGCCGGTGGCCGCGATCCCCGGCGAGGTCGTGCAGTGCGGGCGCTATTCGATCCTCGACTTCGGGGAGACGAGCCTTCCTCTCGGGACCCCGCACAGCTAGGTTCCGCCCGATCAGGCAACACCTTCTTCGCGCTCGGGACCGAGTGCGGTTCCGAGCGCGAGGAAGGCAGATATCAGCCGGCTGCGTCGAGTTGACGGCGCGCTTCGTCGAGCGTCTCGAGGATCGAGATCGTCTCATCGAGGGTGTGCACCGGCGATTCCGTCCGCCCCTCACCCACGAAGCGGGCGAGTGCCGACGCCTCCCACGACAACCCAGCCATCGATGTCACTCCGGTCGGGTCGTTCCACACGAGGGATCCTTGCTCATCGTTGCCCACGACGCGGAAACTCGTCGGCATGTAGAAGGATCCGTCCATCTCGATCCTCGCCTCGGTTCCTGCGATCACCGCGGTTGACGGAGTACGTACCAGCAGGGTGGTCGTGAGAGTCGACTGCACCATTCCTCCGTGTCCGAGGACGAGTGTCGAGTACGCGTCGACTCCGGTGTCCAGGAGTCCACCGATCGCTGTGACCGAGGTAGGTGCTCCCAGCACCATCGAATCCAGCTGGACCGGGTAGATACCCAGATCGAGGAGTGCTCCGCCGCCGAGATCGCGCCGATGAAGCCGATGCCGCGGGTAGTCGGGAATCGCCTGACCGTGATCGGCGGCCACCCCGCGGATCTCCCCGAGGACGCCGTCATCGAGGAGCGCGCGAACCACAGCGGCCTGCGGGAGATACCGGCTCCACAGTGCCTCCATCAGCAGAACACCGGCGCTGCGTGCAGCTGCGACGAGAATTCGAGCCTCATCGGGGGTGGTCGCGATCGGCTTCTCGATCAGGGTGTGCTTGCCCGCGGCGATCGCCAGCTGTCCCAGGGCGAGATGCTCGCTCTGCGGGGCGGCGATGTACACGACGTCGACATCGGGATCATCGACGAGTTGCTCGTATGAATCGTAGGAGCGCGCAATCCCGTGCTTGCTGGCGAAAGCGCTGGCACGCTCGGCCGAACGGGATGCCACTGCGACGAATCGCTGGTCGGTGTGCGCATGGGCGGCAGACACGAACAGATCCGCAATCCATCCCGGAGCCAGAAGGCCCCAGCGCAGGCCCGGCGTGTCTACGCCCGGGCTGAACAGGCGGGGCTCGGGGAATGTCGTCGGAAACATCAGAGAGACTCCTTCATCAATGCCGTGACGGCGGGTGAATTCGATGGGGCGGGCGTCGAGCGGCGGCCGACGCCCGTGACGTCACATCGACTATACCCAAAACCAGTGCAGGTGCATTGTTTTTATTTCGGATACGCTGTTCCCATGGCGGAGCAGTCCCAGCCCGCACGGCGCGGCCCCTACGCGAAGACCACTCCGCGCAAGGCGGAGATCGTCGCCGCCGCCACCGCGACATTCGCTGCCCACGGGTATCAGAGCGGATCTCTCCGACAGATCGCCAAGCAACTCGAGCTGAGTCTGGGCGCAGTGATGCACCACTTTCCGACCAAGGTGTCCCTCCTGGCCGCCGTCCTCGAGCAGGAGGACGCGTCCGACCCCGACGTGGCCAAGCGGTCGCGAGCAGACGGTTTCATCCCGACGATTCTCGAGATGGTCGCGCGCAACAAGCGCCGACAGGAGTTGGTCCGGATGTTCTCGATCGTCAGCTCGGAGGCCACCAATTCCGATCATGAGGCGCACGCGTGGCTGGTGCGCCGGTACACGCGCGTCACCGCGATGTACGCCGATCTCATCGACTACGACCGCGAGCTCGGACGCCTCGCGCACGGTCGCGATTCCGAGGTGCTCGCCGCTGTCGTGATCGGCGGATGGGAAGGCATTCAGGTTCGATGGCTGGCCGACGGCAGCGATCCCGTCGAGATGATGCGCGTGTTCCTGGTCGACCTGCTGCATCCCCTCTCCCCCTGACGGGACGAGGGAAACGCCGCGGCACGCGTCAACGAACGGCGGAAGGCGGCGCTGTGGTGGTGCCTGCGCGGAAGCGGCAGGTGAGATTCTGCGTGACCGCAGGCTCGCCGCGAAGCATCCGTGCCACCTGCTCCCCCGCGGCCCGCCCCTTCTCGACGGCCGGCTGCACGCTCGTGGTGAGCGTGTGCGCCCCGAGCCCGTCGACGCTGATGCCGTCGAAACCGGCGACGCTGACGTCGTGAGGCACGCTCAGCCCGAGTTCCTCGGCGGCGCGGATGACGCCGGCGGCGAGCAGGTCGCTCTGCGCGATCACCGCGGTCGGACGTCGCAGCGGATCGGCGAGCAGCATGCGCCCGACGAGAAGCCCCTCGTCGATGAAGCTCCCGGCTGCCGCGAAGGCTGGAGCGTTCGGGAAGACCTCACGCGCACCGAGGAGCCGGTGGATCGTGACGTCGACGGTGGCAGTGGCCAGCCGTTCGGCCGTGACCTGTCCGCGCTCGCGGGCGCTGTCGAGGGGCAGGGTGACCAGGGCGACATTCTCATGACCGAGCTCGCGCACGTGCCGGGCGACATCGGCGGCCGCGGTGGTGTTGTCCAGGGTGATGCGCGGGATGCCCTCACCGGCATCCCCCTCGATGACGACCACCGGCAACCCACGGCTGCGGACGACCTCCAACGAATCCCGAGTGCGGCCGGAGCATCCGATCAGCACGACGGCGTCGACGGGGGCGCTCGACAGCGCCGAGCTGCCGCCCTCACCCGGCTCGTCGCGCATCAGCAGGATGCCCGCGCTGAGTTCGGCGAGGCCGTCGGTGAGGCCGTCCATCATCGCCGTGGTGACCGGATCGAGAAAGGCGGTGCGCAGGTGCCCCTCGAGGACGACGCCGACGATTCCGCTGCGCCCGCGCCGCAGTGAGGCCGCGCGGGGATCGGGGCCGGCATAGCCGAGTTCCGCGGCAGCGGCGAGCACGCGCTCCTTCGTGGATGGGGCGACCTTGGCCTTGCCGCTGAAGACGACCGATGCCGTCGAAGTCGCCACTCCCGCTTTACGCGCGACATCGGCGATCGTTGCGCGGCGCGGGCTGTCCAAGCTGCTCATACTCCGAGGATACCCCCGGTTTCGCTGAGGTCGAATCGATTCGATAGGCTTCCGGGATGGATACCGTTCTCACTCGTTCGCAGTTCGTGCGCTGGCGCGCCGCCATCTTCGCCATCTTCCTCGCCAGCGGACTGTCGATCGCGACGTGGGCGTCGCGGGTTCCCAGCATCAAGATGGATCTCGGGCTCGACAACGCGCAGGTCGGCATGATCCTCCTCGGCATGGGCATCGCGTCGATCATCGGCATCTCGACGAGCCCCGCCGTGATGGCGCGCACCGGCGCGCGGCGCGGAATGCTCATGGCGATGCTCACCTTCGCCGCCGGCATCGCCCTCATCGGCCTGGGCGCGACGGTCTTCACCTCGGTCCCCGTCGTGCTCCTCGGCATGGCGCTGTTCGGATTCGGCAACGGCTGCGTCGACGTGATGATGAACGTCGAGGCCACGGCGATCGAGCAGCAGATGGGCAAGACGATCCTGCCGGTGTTCCACGCCTTCTTCAGCTTCGGCACGGTTCTCGGCGCCGGGGCTGGCGCTCTCGCCGCCGGTTCGGGCATCGATGTCGCGACCCACGCGTCGATCATGGCTGCGGCCATCGCCGTCATCGCCGTCGTCTGCTTCTTCCAGGTCCCGGCGCGCGAAGCCGCTCTCGATCCCGAGGGCCACGAGAAGCCGGCGTGGCGCCAGCGGATGCACGTCGCCCTCGAGGCGTGGCGCGAGCCGCGCACCTACCTGCTCGGCATGGTCATGCTCGGCATGTCGTTCGCCGAGGGTGGGGCCAACGACTGGATCGCGCTCGGCGCCGAACAGGGCCACGGCTTCGACGAGGGCACCGGCGCGATCGCGCTGGCGGTGTTCTCGGTCGGCATGACGGTGCTGCGCCTGTTCGGCGGACCGCTCGTCGATCGCTTCGGCCGCGTCGCTGTGCTGCGCGTGCTCGCGGTGGCAGCGGCGTCCGGCATCCTGCTGTTCATCCTCGGCTCCTCCCTGCCGATCGTCCTCGTCGGCGCAGCGCTCTGGGGTGTCGGGGCCTCGCTCGGCTTCCCCCTCGGCATGTCGGCGGCAGCGGATGACCCGGCGAAGGCGGCCGCGCGGGTGAGCGCGGCCGCGACCATCGGCTATGTCGCCTTCCTCGGCGGCCCTCCGGTGCTCGGCGTGATCAGCGAGCACATCGGGCTGCTGAACACCCTGTTCATCCTGGTCGCGCTCGTCGTGGCATCCGGATTGTTCTCCGGAGCCGCACGCCCGCTCCGCGACGACGAGAAGACCTCAGCGAACTGATCGGCGGGACGCTCGTCAGCGATCGCGCTGACGAGCCAGGGCCGCCGCATGCGAGCGACTCCTGGCCCCGAGCTTGGCGAGCACGTTCGACACGTGCGTCTTGACCGTCGGCACCGAGATCCCCAGGCGATGCGAGAGCTGGGCGTTCGACCACCCGCGCAGGATGCCGTCGAGCACCTCCTGCTCCCTGGCCGTGAGGTCGGCACGGGTCACGCCTTCGCCCGTCGCGTCGACGTCGGTCGCGGAGGGCGAGTTCGATATGGCGGCGAGCGCACGCCGGGTCACCCGAGAGTCGAGCACTCCCTCACCTGCGGCGACGGTCCGCACCGCCTGAACGAGGGTCTGGGCATCCGCCGTCTTGAGCAGGAATCCCGCGGCGCCCGCCCGGATCGCGCCGAACACGAGCTCGTCCTCATCGAAGCTGGTGAGCACGAGCACTTCGCCGAGGCCGCGCTCGACGATCTCCCTGGTTGCAGAGACACCATCGCGCCCCGGCATCCGCAGGTCCATCAGCACGACGTCCGGGCGCAGCGCGGCGGCATTGCGCACGGCGACATCGCCGTCGGCCGCTTCGCCGACCACGGTCAGTCCGTGCGCTTCGAGCATGATGCGCAAGGCCTCCCGAATGGCGCCATGGTCGTCGGCGAGCAGCACGCGCGGCGATGCGGCGGAAGTCATGCCCTCACCTCGATGGGGAGCACGGCTCGCACCGACCAGCCGCTGTCCGTCGGCCCGGCGCTGAAGGTTCCTCCGAGCGCGCGAACCCGCTCGGTGAGCAGGCTCAGACCCCAGCCGCTGCCCGAGTAGTCGTGCTGCGAAACCGGCGACCCTCCTCGCGATGCCACCTCCACCCGCATGGTTTCTCCGCCGTGCGCGACCACCCGCACCTCCACGTCTGCGCCCGACGCATGTCGCACGCAGTTCGCCAAGGCCTCCCGCACGACGCGGACGATCGCCTGTTCGGCCGCGGCCCCGACCGCTCCGTCGCCCTCACGCGCGAGCCGGATGCTCAAGCCGGCCCGCCGAGACGCTTCGACGATTCCCTCGAGGTCGTCGAGCCGCAGCATGGGTCGCAGCTCGTCACCGCCCTGCCGGAGCACGGCGATCATCGAGCGGAGCTCGGCGTGGGCGGCGAGCCCGGCATCGCGGACCGCACGGAGAGCAGACCGATCGGCGGTTTCGTCGGGTGGAGTCGAGAGCGCCGCCTCCGAACGGATGGCCATCGCCATCACGTGCCCGGCGACGGCGTCGTGCAGCTCGCGAGCCATCTGCTCGCGTTCGCGTCGCACGGCTTCGGCGCGGTCGCGATCGGCGGCGAGCACCGCATCCTCCGCACGCTGCCGGTGCAGCTCGGTGAGTTCATTCGCCTGCGACACCGCGACCGCCCACCAATAGTCGGTTCCGAGCAACGCGCCCATCTGCACCGCCAGCAGGAAGGCGATGGCCGGCGTCGCGACCGTGAAGAGAAGCGCGGCGGCGAAGGTCAGCACCACGGAGACGGCGAGCGCAATCAGCAGCATGCTCCGGGCGCGGGGAGTCGCGAGGAACACTGCCGTCCAGAGCACGTCGAGCAGCACGATCAGCGGGCCGAGCCCACCGACCGTCATCACGTCGATGAGGAACAGGGCGGAGGCGGCGAGCAGCGTGAGCATCGGCGCCCGCCGCTTGAAGAGAATCAGCACGGTGCCGGGAAGGGCCGTCGCGAGCGTCCACCAGGGCGACACCTCTTCCGGCATCACCGAGAACACGTCCCACACGCCGTTGAATCCGAACGCCGCCGCGACAACGCAGAAGAGGGCGATGCCGGTGGCGGTGAGGCCGTCTCCGTGTCGTCGGCACCACGCGCCCAGACGTGCAGCCGTGTGGTCGTCCATGTCTTCATGCAACCACGCGGATCCCACCGCTGCATCCGACGAAGGGATGAGAGCGGGATCGCGACCTTCGCCCGATCCGGTTCTGCGCGCTGCGCCACACAGTGGAGTCATGGAACTCTTCGCCGGGGCGCCGCTCGCCCTCTCGCTGGTCGTGCTCGCGCTGCTCGACGGACTGAGCGTGGGCACGCTGCTGATCCCCGTCTTCCTCCTGCTGAGCCCAGGGCGCGTCCGAGGAGGGCGCATCGTGCTCTACCTGGCGACGATCGCCGGGTTCTATCTCGTCATCGGCTTGCTGTTCCTCTGGGGACTCGTGAACGTCGTCGATGTCGCGAACGAGTTCCTGGGCTCCCCCACCGGTCTCTTCTGCCGACTCGTCGTCGGCGTCGGACTGGTGATCGCCGCGTTCGCGGTGCCTTCGTCGAAGCCGAAGGAGCGGGCGGATGCTGCGCACGCGGCGCAGCACGAACTGGTGGAGGCATCCGCCGAGTCCCCGGCGCGTTCCGCGGTGGCGGCCACGGATACCACTCCCCGCCCCGGCCGGATCGTGCGCTGGCGGGATCGGATGCTCGATCCGAAGACGTCGCGGGGAATGGTGATGGGCGTCGCGATCGCCGCGGGCGTCGTCGAGGTCGCGACGATGCTCCCCTACATCCTGGCGATGACGATGCTCGCCGACGCCGACGCCGGCGTCGAGGTGAGCGTGCGGATCCTGGCTCTGGCCGGCTACTGCCTGCTGATGATCCTGCCCGCGCTCGTACTGCTCGCGCTGCGGATCGTCGCCGCTCCCCTCGTGGCGCGCCCGTTGCAGCGTTTCGCCGCCTGGATGGAACGCACCGGCGCCGAGAACACGGCCTGGATCATCGGCATTATCGGCTTCCTCGTCGCGCGCACGGCGGCGAGCGAACTCGGCATCTTCGATGCACTGGCGAAGCTCGGCGGCTGAGACGGTTAGGCTCGACGGGTGCGTCTTGTCATCGCCCGCTGCTCCGTCGACTACACAGGTCGACTCAACGCCCATCTGCCGCTCGCCACGCGCCTGCTCGTGCACAAGGGCGACGGGAGTCTGCTCGTGCACTCCGACGGCGGCAGCTACAAGCCGCTGAACTGGATGAGCCCGCCCTGCTCCCTCTCGACCGAGGAACCAGGTGAGGAAGAGGCCATCGCCGGGGTGACCGAGGTGTGGCGGGTCACGCACAAGAAGACCGGAGATGCGCTGCGCGTGCAGATCTACGAGGTCATCCACGACTCCTCGCACGAACTGGGCATCGACCCCGGCCTGCAGAAGGACGGCGTCGAAGCCGACCTGCAGCGACTGCTCGCCGAACAGGTCGACCTCATCAGCGAGGGCGCGACGCTGGTGCGCCGCGAATTCCCGACGGCGATCGGTCCGGTCGATCTCATGGTGCGGGATGCCGCCGGCATGGCGATCGCCGTCGAGGTGAAGCGCCGCGGCGACATCGACGGCGTCGAACAGCTCACGCGTTACCTCGAACTGCTCGGGCGTGACCCTCACCTCTCCCCCGTGCAGGGCGTGTTCGCCGCACAGGAGATCAAGCCGCAGGCGCGCGTGCTCGCCGAGGACCGCGGCATCCGCTGCCTGGTCCTCGACTATGACGACATGAAGGGCATCGAGTCCGGAGTACCCCGGCTGTTCTGAGGCTCTGCCTCGCCGCCATAGGCTGGATCCATGCCTCACTCCCCCTATTCCTGCGTGCTGTGGGATGTCGACGGCACGATCGTCGACGCCTCCGTCGGCATCCTCCGTCGGCTGAACATCGCCCTCACCCACTTCGGCCACCCGGCACCGACGCGGGAGGACCTCGTGCACTGGATCGGTCCGCCGATGTTCCAGTCCTTCCAGGACCAGGTGGGAATGACGCCGGCCGAGGCGGCCGAGGGTGTCAAGTTCTACCGCACGCTCGGCAAGGCCGACGGCTACACGACCGACGTCGCCACCTACCCGGGCGTGACCGATCTCATCCACGACCTGCTCGCGGCGGGCGTGCCGCAGGCGACGGCGAGCTCGAAGCCCGAGCTGCAGGTCGATGCGCTGGTCGACCACTTCGGGTTGCGGCCGGCGTTCCTGGCGACCGTCGGCTCGACACCCGACGAGGCGACGCTCGCGTCGAAGACCGATATCGTCGCCGAGGCGCTGCGCCGGCTTCGCGAGCGCGGGGCAGACACCTCGCGGCCCGTGTTGATCGGCGATCGGCACCACGATGTCGAAGGCGGCAATGCGAACGGCGTGCCGGTGATCTTCGTCGAGTGGGGGTTCAGCGATCTGCACGAGGGCGATGAGGCGGCGTTCCGCGCGGCCACCGTCGAGGAGCTTCGCGCGCTGCTGTTGACCTGATCCCGATCACCTGTTCGAGGCCGTGACACACCACTGATCCCCGAAAAGCACAGAACTCCCTGCCGGAAGACGCAAGCGTCTCCGGTCAGGGAGTTCTGTATTGCCCGCCCTTAGAGGGGGCGGATGTTCTCTGCCTGCAGGCCCTTGGGGCCCTGCGCGACATCGAACTCGACTCGCTGGTTCTCATCGAGAGACCGGTAGCCGGATGATTCGATGGCGGAGTAGTGCGCGAAAACGTCAGCGCCGCCGTCGTCGGGGGAGATGAAGCCGAAGCCCTTCTCCGAGTTGAACCACTTGACCGTGCCTTGGGTGCTCATGTACTGCCTGTTCTGCTGATGAAGAAGCCGACGCAGGTATGCCCCGACATCGCTAACGGTAGTGGAGCGAGGGCCGAGGGCAATAGCCGCTGCCAGAAGGTGATCCAAATGTTGCAAGAGCGGTGTGGCTCCGGCGCTGAGCCGCGTGGAGGATCGGGCGTTTCTCGCCCGGAAAATTGTGTGGCCCTCACCGCGGGGGGAGCGATGAGGGCCGAAGACGACCGGAGGGTGCGTCAGAATCAGCATATCGCACGTTCTGGAGATTTGTCCCCCATATGGGGGACAAAATCGAAAATTCGTGGGAGGATGAACTGGAGCGGCCCCCTCGAATAGTCCATTGGGGATTGAACTACTCGAGTGGGCCCGATCGCATGCACGGATCGTCGGCCATCTGGGGAAGGCCACCCGCCATCTGGGGAACGACGGAGACGATCGAGTCCCCTCGTGCATGCGCCTTCACCATAGGTGCGAAGGATGATCAGGTCCTCGGGGGTTGACAACGCGCAGCGATCGCCAACCCCCAGGGACATGGTCAGCACGACCGCAGGTTTCGGGGATGACGGACGCACAGCACGGGTGATTCACCCGGCGCCCGATGCCCCCGAGACCGCGGTGGTCACCGTCGCGACAGCGTCGTGAGCGTGGCGAGATGGTCGCTTTCACCGGCGCGCATCGTCGAGGCCGACCCGACGTCGAAGCCGCGCTGGAACACGTGGTCGATCTTGACGAGCGGAAGCGCAGCCGGCCAGCTGAAGCCGGTGGTCCCGATGTTCGGTCGCACGAGATCCAGTTCGGCGCCCAGGAACCGGAGCGCGGGATCAGTGGTCGCCGCGTTGAAGTCTCCCAGGGCGATGACCTGGGGAGACGGATCGTCGCGCACGGTCGCGGCCAGTGCGGCGAGCATGTCATCCCGGGCCGTCTGCGCTCCCGGCCGCAGCGACGCGGCATGGATGAGGTACACGCTCGTGTCCCCGCCAGGGGTCTGCACCGTCACGTGAAGCGCGCGCTTCCATCCGAGCCCGAGGTCCAGCGGCTCCTCCGCCACCAGGGGGTTCATGCTCCAGATGCCGACAGTGCCGACACCATAGGAGTAGGGATACTTCGCCGCGAAGACGCGATTCGCCGCTTCCCGACTGGAGTCGTCCAGCTCGGTGAGCGTGATGAGATCCGGGTGGTGGGACAGGATGTCCGTCGCCGAGCCCTCGCCGCCGCCGGACTGCGCGCGCACGTTCTGACTCGCGATCGTCAGGGGGGTCGCCGTAGGTGTCCCAGGGAAGGCCGGAAGAGCGGGGGCTATGGCGACGAGCCAGAGGAGCACCGCTGCCGAAGCCGGAATGGCCGCGCGACGAAAGATGATGAAGATGGCGAGTGCGACGGCGATCGAGACCACGCCGAGCAGCGGCAGGATGACCGACACCGCCGTACCGATCGGTCCGGGGATCCATCCGCAGGCGATGATGACGGCGATGACGACGTTGACCCCGACCAGCCTGCGCGCCGTACGACGACGAGCGGCCTGGCCTGTTCGCCGCATCGTGGTCTGGTCGTCGTTTCGCATGCACCACCATCATGTCCGTATCCTCCTGTGACGTCTCTGGACGGGGCGACTCGCGGTGCCTCAGATCGGTAATCTGGGGAGATGCCGATGCTGAACAAGGACATGACGCTGTGCATCTCGCTGTCAGCTCGGCCGAGCAACAACGGGACACGCTTCCATAACTTCCTCTACGAAGCGCTCGACCTCAACTGGATCTACAAGGCCTTCGCGCCCACCGACCTCGGTCAGGCCATCGCCGGCGTGCGGGGTCTCGGCATCCGGGGCTGCGCCGTCTCGATGCCGTACAAGGAAGACGTGATCGCGCTCGTCGACCGGATGGATCCCTCTGCGACGGCGATCGACTCCGTGAACACGATCGTGAACGACGACGGCGTACTCACGGCCTACAACACCGATTACTCGGCGATCGCGCAGCTGATCGAACGAAACCGACTCGACTCCACAGCATCGGTGCTGCTTCGCGGCTCCGGCGGCATGGCGAAGGCGACCGCCGCCGCGTTCCGCGACGCGGGCTTCGTGAACGTGACGATCGTCGCGCGGAACGAGGGCGCCGGGCGTGCTCTGGCAGATCTGTACGGCTTCGGATGGATGCCGGATGCCGGCGACTCCACCGCCGACATCCTGGTGAACATCACCCCCATCGGCATGGCCGGAGGCCCGGACGAGCACGCCCTGTCGTTCACCGAAGAGGCGATCGCCGCCGCATCCGTGGTGTTCGACGTGGTCGCGCTGCCGGCCGAGACCCCGCTGGTCGTCGCGGGGCGCGCAGCGGGGAAGACGGTGATCAGCGGCGCCGAGGTCGCCACCCTGCAGGCGCTCGAGCAGTTCGTGCTGTACACCGGCATCCGCCCCAGTACCGAGCAGGTGCGCGCGGCCGAGGAGTTCATGCGGGCGTCCTCGGTCTGACCTCAGGTGATGGCCGCGATCACCGGGCATCGCGGGTGCGTGGGCCCGGTCTCGATCAGCAGGGCAAGAGCGTCTCGCACGCGCTGCAGGTCGACGATCTTCTGATCGAGTTCGACGAGCTTCTCGGCGACCTGGTCGCCGACGTCGCCGAAGGTGATGAGCTCAGGCCTGTCGGAGAGACGGAGCACGTCACCCACCTCGCGCAGGGTGAACCCGAGGCGCTGGGCACGGCGGATGAACCGCACGCGCTGCACCGCGTCGGCCGTGTACGAGCGGTAGCCCGCGGCGGATCGTTCGTCGGGCTCGACGAGCCCCTGCCGCTCGTAGAAGCGGACGGTGCTCACCGCCACGCCGGCGGAGCCGGCGAGGCGTCCGATGCTCAGCGCCGGCGCAGGCGCAGCAATCCGCTCAGCTGCAGAACCAGCCACAGGACCTCCCCGATCAGGAACACGACGACGGTCGTGCTCTGCCCATTCAACAGCGCCCAGATCATCCACAGCGAGAATGCCGCCCTGCCGGCGGTGTCGATCGCGATGAACCGCGGCTCAGGGCGGAGCACTCGAGCCAGAGCCCACATCGTCACGGCCGTGCCGAACATGCTCACGAACATGAGCCCAGCGGCGTCGAAGGCTGGGAGCTGAGCGCCCGGGAGGTCGAACGCATCATGGATCCAGCGTGTGGCGTCGAAGAGGAGCGAGGCCGTGAAGGGTGTGGCGAATCCGACGGTCACGATGAGGTCGTAGACCGCTCCGGCGCGGCCCCAGCGCGGTCGGTCGAAGTCGGCGGTCAGGGGGCGTGTGATGGTGCTGGATTGGGTCATGTCGCCATCGTCGACCCTGAACCATGGTGCAGGGTCAAATCCGGGTCGTCGCCGGGCTCGACCTCGGGTAGATCGCAGTCCCCTCACGATCGTGAGCTCACAGCTCGATACCTGGGTACCCTAGGCCCATGACCGCGCCTCGCTCCGCTCGACCGTCCATCGCCCGGCGGATGTCCGGGGTGATCGCCCTGGCGACCGTGGTCGCTCTCTCGCTCGCCGCCTGCACCGGTGGCGATGACCCCGGCGTCACCGAGGGCGGCCAGGGCTTCCCCGACGACGGATGCACGCACATCACCGTCGCGACCTCCTCCGAGAAGGTCAACATGCTCGACGAGCTGGCGAAGGCCTTCAAGGACTCGCCGGAGCACAAGGGCCTCGACACCTGCGCGACGGTGCGCCCGACCAACGTGTCGTCCGGCAACGCCACGCGCTTCCTGACCTCCGGCGAGGACTGGCCGAGCGACGACCAGACGCTGTGGCCCACGCTGTGGTCTCCGGCATCCACCGTCTGGACCGATCGCGTCGCCGCCGCGGCATCCCAGAACCTGGTGGGAGACCCGAAGTCGTTCACCCGCACCCCGATCGTCTTCGGGATGCCGGAGCCGATGGCCGAGGCGCTGGGCTGGCCCGGCAAGCCGATCAGCATCACCGACCTCTCCCGCCTGTGCCAGGATCCCGCCGGCTGGGGCGCGGTGGGCAAGGACATCTGGGGCGCCTTCAAGATCTCGAAGACCAACCCCAACACCTCCACCACCGGGCTCTCGACGATCTTGATGCAGTCCTATGAGGCATCGGGCAAGGCCGAGGGACTCACCGCTGCCGACGTCGATGCCTCCGCCGACTTCTCCCGCGTGTTCGAGGAGTGCGTGATCCACTACGGAGACACCACCGGCAACGTGCTCACGACGCTGTACGACGAGACGCAGAACGGTGCGAACGGGTCTGCGTACGTGTCGGCCGTCGCCTTGGAGGAGACGTCGCTGATCAACTACAACACCGGAAACCCCGACTCGCACACGGTGCAGCCGGGCGAGACGCTCACGCCGCCGAAGACGAAGCTGGTCGCGGTGTACCCGGCGGGCGGTTCGTTGTGGTCGGACAACCCGATCACGGTGCTCGGCGCGGACTGGGTGACGGCCGAGCAGCGCACGGCGGGCGAGGCCTTCGCCGCGTTCGTGCAGACCGCGGCGGCGCAGAAGGTGCTGCCGGAATACGGCTTCCGCCCTCTCGACGAGTCGGTTCCGCTCGGTGATCTGTTCACCGCCGAGTACGGCATCGACCCCGCGCAGCCCGCAGTGACGCTGCCGAAGCCGGATGTCGACGTGATCTCGTCGGCGATCGATCAGTGGACCCAGGTGCGCAAGCCTTCGTCTGTGCTGGAACTGATCGACATCTCGGGGTCGATGGATGACCCGATCGGCGACGGCCGCTCCCGTCTGGACGGCGCGATCCAGGGTGCGCAGAAGACCCTCGACCACTTCCGCTCCACCGATGAGATCGGCGTGTGGGCGTTCACCACGGGCATCACCTCCGACGAGGGCGACGGCATCCAGGTGCTGCGCGACGTCTCGGCGCTCGGCTCCGATGGCGAGAAGCTCGACTCGTCCCTCGAGGACCTGCACTATGCGCAGCGCAACGGCACACCCCTCTACGATTCGGTGCTCCTGGCGTACGAGGACATGCGCGAGCGCGCGGAGCCGGGGCGCATCAACGCGATCGTGGTGCTCTCGGATGGTGAGGACACCGATTCCTCGATCTCACTCGATTCGCTGATCGCGAAGATCGGCAAGAGCACGAAGGAGGGCGGCGATGACGCTCCGGTGCGCATCTTCACGATCGTGTACGGCGAGGGCGCGGATCCCACAGCGCTGCAGCGGATCGCGGACGCCACAGGCGGACAGCTCTTCGATGCGTCGGATGCCGCGCGGATCGACCTCGTGTTCGCCTCCGTGATCAACAACTTCTGAGATGGCAATGTTCATCGCCACGTCTTCGTCGGGATGGGTCGACGACGCCATCGCCGGAATCCAGGCCGGTGACGTGTACGTCGATCCTGCCGTTTCGGGGGCTTCCGATCTGCAGTCCGCGCTGACGGAGGTGATCCCGGGCGACGGCTCGATAGCCGTCGTGGTGCTGCCAGCGGATGCCGCGATCGAGAACCAGCAATACGACACCTACATCCTCGATCAGCTCACGAAGGCTGCAGATCAGCAGACGGTGATCCTGGCAATCGGTGACGATCTGATGGCAGATTCCGTCGCGATCGACGGGGTCGACGCGCTGCGGATCGCCAACGAGAATCAGACGTCGGCCGCAAGCACCCAGGCGGCGCTCGTCGAAACCGTGCAGGAGATCTCGGCCGAGACACCGACCTCACCCGGGGGCGGCGGAGGCGGAGGCGTCGACCTGTTGCTCCCGGTGGTGATCGGCGGAGTCGTGCTCGCCGCCGCCGCCGGCACGGCGATCGCGCTGATCGCTCGCCGCCGTCGCAAGCCCGCCGTCTCGACAGACCCGGTGCCGGCCGGCATCCGTCTTCGGGTGAACCGCCTGCGCGAATTGCGCGCCGACTACGCGGCTCTTCCCGGCAATCCGGTCGCCGCCGAGACCGCCGCGGGCATCGACGCGCTCGCCTCGCACGTCGAGCAGCTCTTCGCTCGACTCGATGCCAAGGCGGGCGAGGATCAGACCACCATCGCCGAGGCGGAGTACTCCGACAAACTCGCCAGGCTCGTCGCCGCGCTCGACCGCGACTACCTGCTCGACCTGTTGACGCGCCCTGACCTGTGGGATGACCCCGACGAGCGAGTGGGTGAGGTCCGCGAGGCCCTCTCCGCCGTCTCGACGCAGATCGTCGACAACATCAAGCAGGTGAACGCCCGCAAGGGACTGTTGTTCCAGGTCTCGCTCGACTCGCTGATCGGCCGGTCGGAGCTGCGCGACTGGGAGCGTCAGTTCAAGAAGAACTCGGGGGAATGACCGAGGTCAGGCCGCCGGTGCCGCTGTGGAGGCGCGGACGATCAGCTGCGAACCCAGCGTCGCGATGTCGCCGATGACAGCGCCCGACATCGCCTGCAGGAGCAGATCGACCCCGAGTGCGCCGCTGCGCTCGATCGGCATCCGGACGGTCGTGAGCGCTGGGGTCACCGCGCCGGCGAGATCGATGTCGTCGATGCCGACGATGCTGACGTCGGCGGGGCAGCGACGCCCGAGTTCCAGCATCCCGGCCTCGAGGCCGAGCGCGACGAGGTCGTTGTAGGCGACGACGGCCGTGGCGCCGCTCGCCACGGCCGGGGCAGCGGCAGCGCGCCCGCCCTGGATGGATGCGGCGTGGTGGCTCAGCTGCGTGAGACGGATGCCGTGACGCTCACAGGCCCGCGCGATCGTGTCCGCCCGGCGCACGTCGGCCCACGAACCACGGGGCCCTGCGGCGTAGGCGATGTGGGTGTGCCCGAGCGCTGCAAGGTGTTCGATCGCCTGGCCGGGGCCGTGCTCGGTGTCCATCAGCACGCACGGCGCGCCGTCGATCTGACGGTTGATCACCACATAGGGAGTGTCGCCGACCAGCTCGAGGAGCTCGTCGTCCGGCAGACGCGGCGAGCACAGCAGCATCCCGTCGAGCTTGCGCGCCTGCTCGATCTGCTCGCGCTCTCGGCGAAGGTCTTCATCGGCGTCGAACAGCACGATGCGGTGACGGCCATGCCAGGCCTGCCCCTGAATCGCCTTGAGGAGAGTCGCGTACACCGGGTTCGCGACGTCCGGCACGACGACTCCGAAGGTGCGGGTGACGGTGGCGGATTGCGGCGTGGCGTAGCCGAGCTCCCCTGCGGCCTCGAGCACGCGCCCGAGAGTGTTCGGCGCGAGACGATCCGGTTCTCCGAAGGCTCGAGAAGCGGTCGCGATCGACACACCTGCACGCCGCGCCACGTCTGTCAGCGTCGCTGCCATGTGCACCTCCCACCCTCGCAGCAATCCTACGATCCTTCCCCTCGATGTAAAACGGGTTGACAATGTTTGTACAACTGATACACACTTGTTTGCATGACGATCATCGCCGATCACCCTGAGTGGTACCCGGCCCACAGCGAAGGAGCTGCCGCGTGAGCAACGAAGCGCAGTCCCTGCACCGCTCCGCCTCCACGACAGTCGCTCCGCTGGTCACCCCCGCCGGGGCCGGCATCCTGCACCTCGGGCTCGGGAGCTTCCACCGTGCGCACCAGGCGGTCTACACGGCCGCCGCCCTGCAGTCCGCCGGCGGCGACTGGGGCATCATCGGCGTCGCCTCGCGCTCGCGCTCGATCGTCGACGCCCTGCACGCCCAGGACTTCCTCTACTCGGTCGCGACGATCGCTCCCGGCAGCACATCCCTCAGCATCCCCGGCGTGCACACTGACGCCTTCGTGGGCGCTGAGCAGCCCGAGCGCGTCGTCGCCCAGATCGCCGACCCCCGCATCCGCATCGTGACCCTCACCGTCACCGAGAACGGCTACAGCTACTCCCCTGCCACGCAGCACCTGGACCTCGACGACGACACGGTGCGCGCCGACCTGCGCGGCGGTGCCGCGCGCTCGACGATCGGGCAGCTCGCCCGCGGGCTCCAGGCCCGCGCGGCCGCCGGCGGCGCGCCGATCTCGATCCTCAGCTGCGACAACCTCGCCGCCAACGGTGCCCACACCGAAGGACTCGTCCGCGAATTCCTGCACGAGCTCCCCGGATCCGAGGCCCTCGACGCCCTCGCGTTCCTCGATCGCGCCGTCTCGTTCCCGTCGAGCATGGTCGACCGCATCGTGCCGTCGACGACCGCCGAACTGCGCGTCCGCGTCAGCGCCCTGCTCGGCGCCCGCGACGAGGTCCCCGTGCCCGCCGAGCCGTTCACGATGTGGGCGATCGAAGATCGTTTCGCCGGCGGTCGCCCCGCCTGGGAGGCGGGCGGCGCGGTCTTCACTGACGAGGTCGGACGCTATGAGCAGATGAAGGTGCGGCTGCTCAACGGCACGCACTCCCTCATCGCCTACCTCGGCGCCCTGAGCGGAGTCGGCACGATCCCCGAGGCGATCGGGCTCGACGGCATCGAGAGCGCCGCCCGCGCGGTTCTGCGTGACGAGTACGAACCGTCCATCGCCGTGCCCACCGGTGTCGACATCCGCGCGTACGAGAGCGAGCTGTTCGAGCGCTGGGCCAACAGCGCCCTCGGTCACCGCACCAGCCAGGTCGGCACCGACGGCTCGGTCAAGCTCCGCCAGCGCATCCCGGAGCCGGCACTTCTCAGCCTCCGCGGCGGCGAGATGCCGCACCTGATCGCCCTGACCGTCGCCGGGTACCTCTCCTGCATCGCTCCACTTCCGGGCTTCGACCCCGGCCCGCACGCCGCGGCGATGACCGATGGCGCACGGGAGCGTCTCGCCGGATACGCGGCGTCGGCGCGCAACGGCCGCGAGCTGGCGCAGCGCGTCATCGGCGAACTCCACCTGTTCGGCGAGGAGCTCGGGGCACAGGATGCCTTCATCACCCGCGTCGGCGAGCTGATCGACACCATCCAGAGGCGGGGCGTCGATCACGCGATCGCCGATGCCGTCTCGGCATCCCGAACCACCACGAAGGAGATGCAGCCATGAAGGCACTCGCCATCCACGGCAAGGAAGACATCCGCTGGGAGGATCGCGATGCTCCGACCCCCGGCGACGGAGAGGTCCGCCTCCGCGTGCACTATGTGGGCATCTGCGGGTCAGACCTGCACTACTACTTCCACGGCGCCAACGGCGAGTACACGATCCGCGAGCCGCTGACCCCCGGCCACGAACTCTCCGGTGTCGTCGACCTCGACCCGTCCGGCCGCCTGGCCCCGGGTACGCCCGTCACCGTGCACCCCGCGCGCTACGGCCCCGTCGTGCCGGGCCTCGAAGACCGCCCGCACCTGCGCCCCGGTGGCGACTACTTCGGCAGCGCGGCGGCGAACCCGCACCGTCAGGGCGGAGCATCCGAGCTGCTGATCGTCGAGGACCACATGGTCCGCGTGCTCCCCGCCTCGCTGCCCCTCGAGCGCGCGGCCCTGGCCGAGCCGCTGGCCGTCGCGATCCACGCCGTCAACCTCGCCGGTGACGTCGCCGGCCGTCGCGTGCTCGTGATCGGCGCCGGCCCGATCGGTCTGCTCGTCGTGGCTGCAGCAGTCAACGCCGGGGCCGCCGTCGTCGGCGCGAGCGACGTGCGCGCCGAACCGCTCGAGCGTGCGCAGTCCCTCGGCGCGACCGAACTGTCGCTCGTCCGCCGCGACACGATCGAGAACGAGTCCTACGACATCGTCTTCGAGTGCTCCGGCGTCGGGGTCGCCCTCACGCAGGCCGTGCGCGCTGCGCGCCGGGCCGGAACCATCGTGCAGGTCGGGATGCTCCCCAACGCCGACATCGGGGTGAACCTCGCTCCGATGCTCGCGAAGGAGCTGACCATCCGCGGCGCCTTCCGATTCTCCACCGAGATCGACGACGCGGTCGCCCTGCTGGCCGAGTCCGACGCCCTCGATTCCGTCATCTCCCACGTTCTCCCGGCATCCGACGCCGTCCAGGCGTTCGAGCTCGCTCGCGACTCGTCCGCTTCGGCCAAGGTCCTGCTTTCCCTCTAGCGACACCTCGCTGCCCCGCGCCCCCCGCGCACATCACTACAAAGGAGTATTCCGATGAGCAGTTCCTTCGTCCCCGGTGTGGAGGCCCCCGCGGCGCCGCCCACCGCCAAGCGCTCGATGGGCGACCTCGTTCGAGCCGCCGTCTCCGGCTGGCTCGGCACCGCCCTGGAGTTCATGGACTTCCAGCTGTACTCGCTCGCTGCAGCCCTCGTGTTCAGCCAGCTGTTCTTCGCGGGTGAAGACCCCGGCATGGCGGTCGTGCTCGCGATGGCCACGTACGGCGTCGGCTACGTCGCCCGCCCGATCGGCGCATTCGTGTTCGCTCGCATCGGTGATCGCGTCGGCCGCCGCAAGGTGCTGTTCTACACGATCCTCCTCATGGGTGCGGCGACCACGCTGATCGGCTTCCTGCCCACGTATGAGCAGGTCGGCATCCTCGCTCCGATCCTCCTCGTGATCCTGCGTCTCGCTCAGGGCTTCGGCGCCGGTGCCGAGATCTCGGGCGCCGGAGTCATGCTGTCGGAGTACGCGCCCGCCAACCGCCGCGGCGTCATCGCCTCGCTGGTCGCCCTCGGCACCAACTGCGGCACGCTGTTCGCCTCGGCGATCTGGGCCATCCTGCTCGCCGTCATGCTCGAGAGCGATGTCATCGCCTGGGGCTGGCGCATCCCGTTCATCGGCAGCGCCGTCATCATGCTCTTCGCGCTGTGGGTGCGGTTCAACCTCAAGGAGAGCCCGGTCTTCGAGGAGCGCAGCGACGTCGTCGACGGCAAGGCCCTTTCGCGCGACGAGGTCGTCAAGCTCGCCACCGAGACCAACGACATCCGCACGCTGGAGTCGCTCGAACGCAAGCCGCTCAAGGCGATCATCGTCTCGTTCTTCCTGCGCTTCGGCCAGGCCGGCAACTCGGGCATGGTGCAGACGTACCTCATCTCGTTCATCACGATCACCCTCGCGATGTCGAAGGAGGTCGGCCCGGAGGTCGTCATCGTCTCGTCACTGATCGGCTTCCTCACGATCCCGCTCATGGGCCTTCTCGGCGACAAGTTCGGCCGTCGCCGGATGTACATCATCATGACGTCGCTGTCTCTCGTGCTGATCGTGCCCACCCTGCTCATGATCAACACCGCCGAGCTCGTGTGGGTCTTCGTCGGCTACGCGCTGATCCACAACATCTCGGTCCTCGGCCTCGCGTCGATGGAGAACATCTCGATCCCTGAGATCTTCGGCGCCCGCAACCGCTACACGCTCACCGCCATGGTGCGCGAGATCGCGGCCATCATCGCCACCGGCGTCGGCCCGATCGTCGTCGCGGCGTGGGTCTCGGCGACCACGGGCAGCATCGTCCCGGTCATGATCCTGATGGGCGTCTTCACGGCATCCGCTCTCGTGGCCGCCATCTGGGCTCCCGAGTGGACGGGGCGCGATCTCACCGATCCGCGCGCCGCCATGTGACCCACCGTCCCACCTGAGAACCCGGGGTGCGGCCGCCCGAACGGCCGCACCCCCACACCACGAGGAAAACGACATGACCATCGAGCTCGTCGACGTCAACATCACCAGCCCAGGACGCAACTTCGTCACGCTCAAGATCACGACCTCCGACGGGATCGTCGGCTGGGGTGACGCCACGCTCAACGGACGCGAGCTCGCCGTCGCCTCCTACCTCTCCGACCATGTCGCCTCGATGCTCATCGGCCGCGATGAGGACCGGATCGAAGACACCTGGCAGTACCTCTACCGCGGGCCGTACTGGCGTCGCGGCCCGGTCACGATGGCGGCGATCGCCGCGGTCGACATGGCGCTGTGGGACATCAAGGCCAAGAAGGCCGGGATGCCGCTGTACCAGCTGCTGGGCGGCGCCAGCCGCGAGGGCGTCCGCGTCTACGCGCACGCCTCCGGCACCGACTACGCGGCCCTGAAGAACGCGATCACCGGCTACGAGGAGCTCGGCTACACCGCCGTACGCGTGCAGACCGGCGTGCCCGGCCTCGGCCAGATCTACGGCGTCTCGTCGACCGGCCCTGGAGTGCGCTACGACTACGAGCCGGCCAAGCGCTCGGGCGACCGTCCCAGCGAGGAGACGTGGGACACCCGCAACTACCTCAATCACATGCCCGGAATCTTCGCCCAGATCCGCGAGGACTTCGGCACCGACCTGCGCATCCTGCACGACGGACACCACCGGATGTCGCCGATCGAGGCCGCACGCTTCGCGAAGGACATCGAGCCGTACGATCTGTTCTGGCTCGAGGACTGCACCCCCGGTGAGGACCAGACCGCCCTGCGCCTCGTGCGCCAGCACTCGACGACGCCGCT
This sequence comes from Microbacterium sp. LWH12-1.2, assembly GCF_040675825.1. Taxonomy (NCBI): domain Bacteria; kingdom Bacillati; phylum Actinomycetota; class Actinomycetes; order Micrococcales; family Microbacteriaceae; genus Microbacterium; species Microbacterium sp. LWH12-1.2. The sequence goes on along the minus strand of NZ_JBEGIJ010000001.1, from coordinate 2,989,234 downwards.
CGCGATCGGCGAGGTGTTCAACTCCGTCTTCGACTATCAGACCCTCATCACCGAGCGGCTGATCGACTACGTGCGCTCGGCCGTCACGCACACCGGTGGCATCACGGCGATGAAGAAGCTGCTCGATTTCGCCGCGATCTACGGCATCAAGTCCGGCATCCACGGGCCGACCGACATCTCGCCGGTCGGCATGGCCGCGGCGCTGCATCTGGATCTCGCGATCCACAACTTCGGCATCCAGGAGTACATGCCGCACAACGAGAAGACGCTCGAGGTGTTCCAGACCTCGTTCACCTTCGACAAGGGCTTCCTGCACCCCGGTGACCAGCCCGGTCTCGGCGTGGAGCTCGACGAAGAAGCCGCGGCCGGACACGAGTACACGAAGGCGTACCTGCCGGTGAACCGTCTGCTCGACGGGACCGTGCATGACTGGTGAGCTCGGTCGGGTCGCGCTGCCCGATCGCACGGTCGAATCGCGCCTGATCGTCGTGGCGCGCGCACAGCGGGCGACGGACTACGACGCCGTCCTCGACGTGCTCGTCGACGCCGGCATCCGCAGCGTCGAGCTCACGCTCACGACGCCTGGCACATTCGGGCATCTCCCCCGGCTGCTCGAACGATTCGGCGACGCGATCGATCTCGGCGTCGGCACCGTCACGAACTCGGACGACCTGGCGCGTGCGATCGATGCCGGGGCCGATTACATCGTGACGCCGATCACCTCGACCGCGTTCGTCACGCAGGCGAAGGGTGCCGGTGTGCCGATCGTTCCGGGCGGGCTGACGCCGACCGAGCTGTTCGCCTCGTGGTCCGCCGGTGCGTCGGCGGTGAAGATCTTCCCGGCCGGACAGGTCGGACCCTCCTATCTGAAAGATCTGCGCGGACCCTTCCCCGACCTCGTCGCCGTGCCCTCCGGAGGCGTCGACCTTGCCGGCGCCGAGGCCTGGCTTCGCTCCGGCGCGGTCGCAGTGAGCATCGGCGGCCCGCTGCTCGGCGATGCCTTCGGCGGCGGCGATCTGCAGGCTCTGCGCGAGCGCGCCGCCGCGTTCGTCGAGGTCTGCGCTCGGAGCGCGGAGTGACCTCTGCGTCTGTCGTCACCCTCGGCGAGACCATGGCGCTCGTGCGCACGACCGAGATCGGCTCGCTGCGTCACGCGAACTCCCTGGCCTTCGGCATCGGTGGTGCAGAGAGCAACGTCGCGATCGGTCTCGCCCGCCTCGGCGTCGCCACGTCGTGGCTCGGCCGCGTCGGAGACGACTCCCTCGGCGAACGGGTGGCGCGGGAGATCCGCGGCGAAGGCATCGACGTACGCGTGATCGTCGATCCGGATGCCGCGACCGGCCTGATGGTGAAGGAGCGCCCCTCGGCCGCATCCACCGCCGTGCACTATTACCGTGCGGGGTCGGCGGGGTCGCGACTGCATCCGGATGACCTTCCGCAGGGGTGGATCGAAGAGGCGTCGCTGCTGCACATCACCGGCATCACTCCCCTGCTCTCCGACACGGCGCTGGCGACGTTGCACACGGCGATCGACCGCGCGCGAGCCGCCGGCGCGATCGTGAGCTTCGACATCAACTACCGTTCGTCCCTGGCGAGCGCCGAGGCCGCTTCGCCCCTTCTGCGCGAGCTCGCCGAGCGGGCCGACATCGTCTTCGGCGGCGCCGAGGAGTTCGCGATCCTGTACCCGGGATCGTCCGGGGCGGATGCCGCTGCAAGGTTGCGGGATGCCGGATGCGCGACGACCGTGCTCAAGCAGGGCCCGGACGGCGCGACGGCGTTCTCGGGTGATGCCGTCGTCGTGTCACCAGGATCCACGATCGACGTCGTCGACACCGTCGGTGCAGGTGATGCGTTCGTCGCCGGCTACCTGAGCGCGCTGCTCGACGGCCTCGATCTCGATGCGACGCTGCGGCGCGCGAACGCGTGCGGCGCGATGGCCTGCCTGGTGCCCGGTGACTGGGAGGCCGCGCCGACGCTGCGCGAGCTCGAACGATTCCTCGACGGCGCCGGCGACCCCGTACGGCGCTGATGACGTCGGGGCGGCCCGGCGTCAGTTGATGATCTCGGCGCGATCGTCGGCGTGCAGGGCGGCGAGTCGCTCTCTCCACGCGGCGAGTGCGTCGGGAGTGAGCCGCGTCCAGTCCGTGACCTCGCGCACGACGCGTATCGGCGCGCTGCTGCGGTACGACCGCGTCGGATTTCCGGGGAACTTCTTGTCGGTCACGTTCGGGTCGTTCTCGAACTCGCCGGTCGGCTCGACCTCGTAGACGCGTGGTTCACGGTCGCCGGGTGCGAGTTCGGCCGCGAGCCCCGCTCCATCGGGCAGAGCCGTGAAGTAGATGTGGTTCATCACGATCTCGGGCCGGTAGTTCGACCGGAAGCCGGCCGTCAACAGATCGCCGCGGCCGAGATCCGCCTTCGTGCCGTGAAAGAACGGACCGTCATCCCGTGCATCGCTCACCGGAACAGCCTATGACGATGACGGGCTGAGCCGAAGGGCTGTCCGTCATCGGATTTCGTCTCTGAGGTCTCGCGGCTCGTCGCGGACGGCCTCCGGTTCGTCACCCGGAGCGAGATCACCCCGTCCGTCCTCGCCCAGCTCGGCGTCGAGCGGCTCCTCGCCCTGCGTCTCTGGCTGCTGCTGATCGGTCGGGAACGAGTCATCCGTGACGTCGTCGACCGGGGGAATGCCCGGCATCTCCGGCGGCAGGCTGTTCGCGAATGCGTCGATGTTCGACATGGTGCGCTCCTTGGGTCGTGATCGAGCGTCCATCGTCCGTCCGATCCGCGGCGAGCGCAGGACGGTTGACAAGGGGGCGATTCATCCCCGCTGCAGACCCCGCCAGAAGATGTCACCCGCGGTGTCGACGAGCACGTCGACCGGCACACCGTCCAGCAGACCCCCGGATGCGAGCGATGCGATGCCGTGGAACGCCGAGAACGCGGCAAGCGCGATCCGGTGCGGATCCCCCGGCCCGATCGCTCCCACCTCCTGGGCTGCGACGACCACCCGAATGGTGAGTTCCATCGACGCCTGGCCCGCGGCGAGGAGCTCCGCGCGAGCGTCAGGAGCGTGCTTCATCCCGAACATCAAGGTGAGAAGAGTGGGCTGCGCGAGCGCGAAGGCGACATACGCGCGGGCGAGCTCGTCGAACCTGTTCCGGGCTGCGGCCGGGGTCGTCGCATCACGGCGGGTAGCCTCTTCGAGCGCCGCCGCCAGACGGTGGAAGCCGTCTTCGGCGAGCGCGTCGAGCAGCGCCTGCTTGTCGCGGAAGTGCCGGCTCGGCGCGGCATGGCTGACCCCGGCTTGCCGGGCCAGCTGACGCAACGACAGCGCGTCGACACCGTCGTTCTCGATGCTGGATGCAGCGGCCTCAAGGAGGGTCCGGCGCAGATCGCCGTGATGGTAGGGCTGCGGGGGCACCCGACGAGTCTATCTCGATGTTGTCATTGACAACAAGAGCGGATGCCGACACAATGATGTCACTGTCTACATTGCTGAATCGACTGAAGGACTGCACCATGACGCTTGACCTCCGCGGGGGAACCGCACTCATCACCGGCGCGAGCTCAGGGCTCGGCGTCGAGTTCGCCCGACGGTTCGCCGCGCGCGGATCTGATCTGGTGCTCGTCGCCCGTCGGGTCGACCGCCTCGAGAAGCTCGCCGCCGAGTTGCGGGCCGCCACGCGCGCGAAGGTCGAGGTCGTTCCCGCCGACCTCGGAGTCACCGGTGCCGCGAGCGCCCTGCACGAAGGGCTCGACCGCCGCGGGATCCGCGTCACCTCGCTGGTCAACAACGCGGGTTTCGGCACCCACGGCGCGTTCGATGAGGCCGATCCGGAGCGGATGCTGAGCGAGATCCAGCTGAACGTGGCCACGCTCGTCGAGCTGTCGCGTGCATTCATGCCGCAGCTGCTCGAAGGGCACGGGGCGCTCGTCACGGTCGCGAGCACGGCGGCGTATCAGCCGACACCCGGCATGGCCGTGTACGGCGCGACCAAGGCGTTCGTGCTGAGCTTCACCGAGGCGCTGTGGGCCGAGGCGCGAGGAACCGGACTGCGCGTCCTCGCCGTGAGTCCTGGATCGACGAAGACGGAGTTCTTCGACGTCGTCGGCACCGACGATGCCTCCGTCGGCCGCCAGCAGACCGCGAGTCAGGTCATCGATGCGGCGTTCCACGAGCTCGACCGCGCGAACGGCGGGCCCAGCGTCATCTCCGGCCGCGTCAACCACCTCACGGCATTGGGCACGCGGTTGCTCTCGCGTCGCGCGCTGGCGCAGACGAGCGCCCGCGTCCTGGGCGAGGTGCGGATGTCGAAAAGGTCGCGGCGCGCGGACGCCAAGTAGCCTCGTCGGCGCGGCGCGACGGGGAGCGTCAGTTCAGGAAGAGCTCGGGAAAACGGGGCGCGGCTCGTAACTGTTGCGCGCGGCCATGACGATCAGACTGCCGAGCACCATGCCCACGGTGTTCGCGATGAGGTCGCTCACGTCCGTGACGCGGCCGGGCAGGAAGAGCTGGGTCGCCTCGACAGCGGCCGACACGGCGAAGCCGATCGTGGCGAGCACGAGCCAGCTGGCGTGCCGGAACCAGAGGGCGGCCAGCATCCCGAAGGGCACGAACATCAGCACGTTGGCGGCGACCTGGAAGTCGAGACTCGGGACGCTCAAGGACAGAGAGAGGAAGGGGGAGATGGGCAGGAACGGAAAGGGCACGCTCCCGACGACGCGCTCGATGATCTCCCGGAAGGACCCGACCGCACCTTGCGGGCCGAGGGTGATTGCTGCGACGAGCGCTGTGTAGGCGATGGTCGCGGCCGCGAGCGGCACGCGCGAGCGGGGCGGGGCGACTTCCTGCTCGGTTCTTTCGATCGTGAGAATGCTCATCGTCTCTCCTGGGCTCGTTGAGGTGATTCCTTCCATCTGACCGGGACGCCTGTTGCCTTGGCGTCTGCGTTTTTCAATACGCTCCGCATATGTCGATGCCCGGCTTGACAGCTTTCCCGCACACAGAAAAAGCCCCTGACCGGGAAACCCAGGTCAGGGGCTCTTCTTCTCGCTGTGCGCGAGGGGGGACTTGAACCCCCACGTCCATAAGGACACTGGCACCTGAAGCCAGCGCGTCTACCATTCCGCCACTCGCGCGAGTGTCTCGTTCCGAAGAACTCAACTTCACGACAATATCACGCGATTCCGCGCTCGCCCAACGCGCGCGGACCCCTGACGCGGCGGCGAGACGCACCGTGAATGCTGTTCTCACGGTGTTCACGCCGTCACGAGAGGCGTTCACCCAGGACACCTGGCTACGATGTCCCTACCGGTCGGCATGCCAGAGGAGCCCAGTGGGACTACTTGACAGCTTTGAGAAGGGTCTCGAGCGCGCTGTGAACAGCGCGTTCGCGAAGACCTTCCGCAGCGGCATCCAGCCAGTGGAGATCGCTTCGGCCCTTCGGCGTGAGGCCGACACCAAGGCAGCGGTCGTCAGCCGCGACCGCATCATCGCGCCGAACAACTATGTGGTGCGCCTGAGCAGCGACGACGCCGAACGGATGCGGGGACTCGGCCGCGCCCTGACCGACGAACTGCACGCGCTGCTGAGCAAGCACGCCACCTCCCAGGGATACAGCTTCGCCGGCGCTCTCTCGATCAATCTCGAACCCGATGAGAAGGTCGCGACCGGCACCGTCCGCGTGACCTCTGGCACCGTCGAGGGCCGCGTCAGCTGGCAGGCGGTCATCGACGTCGACGGACGCCGCCATTCCCTCAACAAGGCGCGCACCGTGATCGGCCGCGGCACGGACGCGGAGATCACCATCGCCGACGCCGGGTCCAGCCGCAAGCACGCCGAAGTCCTCTGGGACGGTGAGCGCGCCATGATGCGCGACCTCGGGTCCACCAATGGCACGAAGGTGAACGGGCAGAAGGTGCGCGAGGCCGCGCTCCCCACCGACACCACCATCACCATCGGCCGCACCGACCTCGTCTTCCGCATCGTCCCGATCGCGTCGCCCTCCCGCCCGATGGATGACTCGACCCGCGCGTTCGGGGTGATGCCGTGAGTACTCCGAGTGAACTGGTCCTCCTCCTGCTGCGCGTGGGTTTCCTCGTGCTGCTGTGGTTCTTCGTGTTCGGCGTCGTCTATTCGCTGCGGGCCGATCTGTTCGGCGTGCGCGTGCGCAAGCTTCCCGCCGACGGCGCGGCGGCTGCACCATCCGCCGCGGCGGCACCCATCTCGAAGCCCGCCACGACGAAACCGGCATCCGCGAAGCCCAGCACCGGGCCTGCGACAATCGCGACCGCCAAGAGGCTCGTGATCACCTCGGGACCCAAGGCGGGTCTCGAACTCCCCCTCGGCACCGAGGCCATGACGATCGGCCGCTCGAGCGAGTCGGCCCTCGTCATCCGCGACGACTACACCTCGAGCCATCATGCGCGTCTGATGCTGCGCGGCGACGCCTGGGTCATCCAGGACCTCGACTCCACCAACGGCACCTTCTTCGCCGGCAACCGGGTCACCGGCTCGCCTGTCGCGCTCACCCTCGGCACGCCCGTCAAGGTGGGCGCCACGACTTTCGAGCTGCGAGCCTGACGCCGGCATGGTCTTCGAGGGCTCGAGCGCCGCGATCTCCCATACCGGGAAGATCCGCTCCAACAACCAGGACTCCGGTTACGCCGGCGCGAACCTGTTCGTCGTCGCCGACGGCATGGGCGGCCACGCCGGCGGCGACGTCGCCTCGAGCATCGCCATCCACCGCATGGAACCCCTCGACCAGGGCTACGCGACCACCGACGATGCCCAGGCCTCTCTGCAGGCCGCCGCGACCACCGCTGCCGGGGACCTCATCCGCGCCGCCAGGGAGCGCCCGGAGCTCGCCGGGCTCGGCACCACCCTCAGCGCGATCATCATGGTCGACGAGTACGCGGTCATCGGCCACATCGGCGACTCCCGCATCTATCTCTACCGCGACGACGCGCTGACGCAGATCACTGCCGACCACACCTTCGTGCAGCGCCTGGTCGATTCGGGTCGCATCACGCCGGAGGAGGCCAGGTACCACCCGCGCCGCTCGGTGCTGATGCGGGTGCTCAGCGACATGGACTCCGACCCCGAGCTCGACATGTTCGTCATGCCGACCCTGCCGGGCGACCGCTGGCTGCTCTGCTCGGACGGCCTCTCCGGGGTCGTCGACGAGGCCCACATGCTCAAGGCGATGCGCCTCGGGATGGCACCGGGTCGCACGGCCGACAACCTTCTGAAGCAGGCACTCGACGGCGGCGCCCCGGATAACGTCACGATCGTGCTGGTCGACGTCGGCGGGCACCACCCCCTGTCGTCCGGCACACCGACCATCGTCGGCTCGGCGGCGAACCCCTCCGGCCTCATCGCGCCGTCCGCACGGCCGGCGCGCACGAACTGGCTGCATCCGGTGCGCCAGGCCGCCAACGAGCCGAGCCACTTCGAGCCGGCGGCCGAGTACCTCGAGGAGCTCATCGAGGAAGATCGGCGTCGCGCACGGCGCCGTCGCGTCGGGTGGATCGCCGGACTCCTCGTCGTGCTGGTGATGCTCGGCGTCGCGGCCTTCGCCGCGTACAGCTGGACGCAGACCCGCTACTTCATCGGTGCCGATGACGACAGCGTCGTCATCTTCCAGGGCGTGCAGCAGAACCTCGGCCCGATCGTGCTCTCCACGCCGCTCGACGACACCGACATCCTGCTCGCAGACCTTCCCGAGTACCAGCGCGCCCGGGTGGAGAGCACGATCACGGCGCGCTCGCTCGCCGACGCGATGGCGATCGTCGACCGGCTCCGGGCCGGCGCCGAGGCCAACGTCATCGAAGAGACCCCGCTGCCGACGCCGATGCCGACGACGAGCCCGACGGCAGGCACCCCATGAGCGTCGACGTCACGGCCGACACCAGCGTCATCAAGGCCCTCAAGCGGATTCGGATGCCGCAGACGCAGCGCAACCGGGAGTTCTGGCTGCTGCTGTTCGCCTGCGCCCTCAGCGGTGCCGCACTCACCCTGGTGCAGCTGGGTGCTCTCGGCCTGATCGACCCGATGATCCTCTTCATCGGCGGCGGGCTCGCGGTGCTGGCGTTCGCGCTGCACGTGGTCCTGCGCCTCGTGGCCCGCGACGCCGACCCGTTCGTGCTGCCGATCGCGACCCTGCTCACCGGTCTCGGTATCGCGATGATCTACCGGATCGACCTGGCGAAGGATCTCACCGGCTGGGACGCGTACTCCGCGAAGCAACTCGCGTGGACGGCCATCTCGCTCATCGGCGCCATCGTGTTGGTGATCCTGCTCCGCAATTACCGCATCCTCTTCAACTACACCTACATCTTCGGCCTGTCCGGCATCGTGCTGCTGCTCCTGCCGTTCGTCCCCGGACTGCGCATCCCGGACGCGAATGCCGCCGTCTGGGTGTCGCTCGGCGGCATGTTCGCGTTCCAGCCCGGCGAGCTGGCGAAGATCTGCCTGGCGATCTTCTTCGCCGGCTACCTCGTGCGCACTCGGGAGAGTCTCACCTCTGTCGGCACGCGCTTCCTCGGAATCACCTGGCCGCGCATGCGCGAACTGGGACCGGTGATCGTGGTGTGGTTGATCTCGCTGGGGATCATCGTCTTCCAGCGCGACCTCGGCACCGGAACGCTGATCTTCGGCATGTTCGTCGCGATGCTCTACATCGCGACCGGGAAGACCAGCTGGGTGCTCATCGGCCTGACGCTCGTCGTCGCCGGCGTCGCCCTCGCAACACAGATCCTCTCCTACGTGCGCGGCCGCTTCATCAACTGGCTGTTCCTGTTCGATCCCACTCAGGTCGACCCGGAAGACGCGGGCTTCCAACCGATGCAGGGCCTGTTCGGGCTGGCACACGGCGGACTCATCGGCACCGGCTGGGGCCAAGGCCGCCCGTACGTCACGCCTCTCGCGCACAGCGACTACATCATCACCAGCCTCGGCGAGGAGCTCGGGCTGATCGGCCTGTTCGCGATCCTCGTGCTGTACATGGTGTTCGTGAGCCGCGGGATGCGGATCGGCCTCGCCGGTCAGGATGACTTCGGCAAGCTGCTCGCGACCGGCCTGTCGTTCACCATCGCGCTGCAGGTGTTCATCATGGTCGGCGGCGTGACGCGCGTCATCCCCCTCACCGGCCTCACCACTCCGTTCCTCGCCGCCGGCGGGTCGTCGCTGATCGCGAACTGGCTCATCGTGGCCATCCTGCTGCGGATCTCCGACGCCGTCCGCTCTCAGCCACGGGTGGTGATCGGATGACGAAAGAAATCCGCCGTCTCAGCATCGTGATGCTGTTCATGTTCCTGTCGCTGTTCGCAGCGACGAGCTGGATCCAGGTCGTCGACGCCGAGACCCTCGCACAGAACAGCCACAACCGCCGCACGCAGCTCGACAGCTACGAGATTCAGCGCGGATCGATCATCGTCGACGGCGTCAACATCGCCACCTCGGTGCCCAGCGACGACAAGTACCAGTTCCAGCGGGTGTACACGGATGCCGCGATGTGGGCCCCGGTGACCGGTTACTACAACCCCGCTCTCGGCTCGGCCACGGGCATCGAGCGCGCGATGAACGCGGATCTCTCCGGTACCGGATCGAACGCGTTCTTCGCCGAGATTGAACGCCTCCTCTCCGGCCAGCCGCAGACCGGTTTCAGCGTCGAACTTTCGTTGAACACGGCGGCCCAGCGTGCGGCCTATGAGGCGCTGCAGGGGCTGCAGGGCGCGGTCATCGCGATCGAACCCAAGACGGGTCGCATCCTCGCCATGGCCTCGACCCCCGGCTTCGACACGAACCAGCTGGCCACGCACGACGCGACGGCCGCGAACACGATCTACGAATCCCTGGACGATGACCCGGCGAACCCGCTGTACAACCGCGCGATCGCCGGCGGGCTCAACCCCCCAGGATCGACCTTCAAGATCCTCGTCGCGGCCGCGGCATACGCGAGCGGCGACTGGACTCCGGAGTCGACGCTTCCGAACCCGGCGCGCTACCAGCTGCCCGGATCGTCGAACACCGTGTCGAACGCCTGGGGCGGCGCCTGCGGCGCCGGCGAGACCGTCACCATCGCCGAGGCGCTCCGGCTGAGCTGCAACATCCCGATGGCGGAACTCGCCGTCGAACTCGGCGACAAGAAGATCTTCGAGATGGCCGAGAAGTTCGGATTCAACCGCAGCTTCGAGACGCCGCTCTCCTCGACGCCGTCCAGCTACCCGCGCACCCTCGACGACGCGCAGACCGCCCTCACCGGATTCGGGCAGGGACAGGTCACTGCGACTCCGCTGCAGATCGCGATGGTCGCCGCAGGTATTGCGAATGACGGCGTCGTGATGAACCCGCACATGGTGGATGCCGTGATCGGCAACGACCTGTCGGTGCTGCGCGCCTTCGAGAACACCGAGTTCGGCCGCGCGATCGATGCTGACGTGGCCGACGAGGTGACGGCAGCGATGGTCGCCGGCGTCTCAACCGGAGCAGCGCAGGGTGCAAGAATAGACGGGATCGACGTAGCCGGGAAGACCGGAACGGCCGAGAACGGCAACAAGCCGCACACGTTGTGGTTCACCGGTTTCGCACCGGCGGACGACCCCGCGGTCGCAGTAGCGGTCGTCGTCGAAGACGGCGGCGGACAGGGACAATCAGGATCCGGCGACTCCATCGCCGCTCCGATTGCTAAGAAGGTCATAGAGGCGGTGCTGGGCAGATGAGGCCGACGCAAGGTGTGTCGTTCGGTGGTCGCTACGAGCTGCAATCGCGGATCGCGATCGGCGGCATGGGCGAGGTATGGGAGGCGACGGATCACGTCATCGGACGTACCGTCGCGATCAAGATCCTCAAGGACGAGTACATGGGGGACCCCGGGTTCCTCGAGCGTTTCCGCGCTGAGGCGCGGCACGCGGCACTCGTCAACCACGAGGGCATCGCCAGCGTCTTCGACTATGGCGAGGAGAACGGCAGCGCGTACCTGGTTATGGAACTCGTGCCCGGTGAGGCACTCTCCACGATCCTCGAGCGCGACGGGGCGATGAGCGCCGACAAGACGCTCGACATCGTCGCCCAGACGGCATCCGCACTGCAGGCGGCGCACGCCGCCGGTCTCGTGCACCGCGACATCAAGCCGGGCAACCTGCTGATCACGCCCGACGGCCGTGTGAAGATCACCGACTTCGGCATCGCGCGCATCGCCGACCAGGTTCCGCTGACCGCGACCGGACAGGTGATGGGGACGGTGCAGTACCTGTCGCCCGAGCAGGCATCCGGCCACCCCGCTTCGCCCGCCACCGACACCTACTCCCTCGGCATCGTCGCGTACGAATGCCTGGCCGGCAGACGCCCCTTCACCGGCGAGTCGCAGGTCGCCATCGCGATGGCCCAGATCAACGAGCAGGCTCCGCCGCTGCCGCCGACGGTGCCGATCCCGGTGCAGAACCTCGTGATGGCGATGATCGCGAAGAAGCCCAGCGATCGACCGTCGTCGTCTGCCACCGTCGCCCGCGCCGCTCAGGCGTTGCGTCGCGGTGACCTGAACTCCGCGGCGATCGCTGTTCCCGCCATCGCCGGCGGCGCCGCCGGTGACGATGACGCCACCCGCATGTTGACCGGCGTCGCGGGCGCAGACTCCACCCGCCTCCTTCCGACTACGGCATCCCTCCCCGTCGAGGGTGCCGAGGCGGAGAAGGAGAAGAAGAAGCGCAGCCCGTGGACGTGGCCGCTCATCGCTCTGATCGTCCTTCTTCTCGTCGTGCTCGGCGGAACAGTCTGGATGCTGATGAATCCCGCGAAGGACGGCGCAGATCCGACGACGCCTCCGCCGACGACTGCAAGCTCCACGCCGACTCCGAAACCGACTCCGACGAAAGCGCCCGAGGTGCCTCCGGTCAACGTCGACGGGCTCAACCTCGTCGGGATGACCTGTGATGAGGCCCTGGCGGCGGCGACGGCCGCCGGACTCGTGCCGACCTGCCAGGACGGCGGCACGCCCGCGCCGTCCGAAGATCTCGCCGGCACCGTCGAGGCGGTGAGCCCCCGCGGCTCGGTCAAGACGGGCACGCCGATCACCCTCACGCTCTACATCGGCGCGGTGCAGGTGGGCGGGCCGACTTCGGCTCCGACGCTCAGCGGCCCGGCGATGGCAGGCCAGAAGATCACCCTGAACTGGACGAACTTCGAGTGCCCGTCCGGCCTGCCGGTGCGCAGCGCCTACGAGGTCACCCTCACGAACGCCACGTTCGACGGGACCGCAACAACGCAGAGTTTCGCCGCCAGTGTCCGCAACGCGCAGATCACGATCAATCCGGACACCGCCGGCCAGAACGTGACCGCGACGTACCGCGCCTTCTGCGGCGAGAGTCGTCCGTCCGACAACTCTCCGCAGATGGAGGAGCCGATCCTTCCCGGCCTTCCGGATGGCGAGGAATCAGGCAATTAACGTAGTCCGCGCCGTAGTCTGAGAACAGCTTCACCAGTCGTACCAGGGGGTCAATCCGTGTCCATAGAGCAACGCGTTCTCGCGGGTCGATACCGCGTCGACGAGCTCATCGGGTACGGCGGCATGGCGAAGGTCTATCGCGGTCAGGATCTGACGCTCGGCCGCGAGGTGGCGATCAAGATCCTCGACCCCGATCTCGCCCGTGACACGGCCTTCCGCACCCGGTTCCGCCTCGAGGCGCAGGCGGCGTCGCGGATGTCGCATCCATCGATCGTGCGCGTCTACGACGCCGGCGACTCGACGACGACCTCGGGGGCTGCCGGGTCCGAGGACCCCCCGTACATCGTGATGGAGCTGGTCAAGGGCACGCTGCTGAAGGACATCATCGCAGGGGGTCCGGTACCGGTCGCCGACGCCGTGCGCTATATCGACGGCATCCTCGAGGCTCTGGACTACTCGCATCGCGCCGGGGTCATCCACCGCGACATCAAGCCGGGCAACGTGATGGTGACCGACAAGGGCCAGGTCAAGGTCATGGACTTCGGTATCGCACGCGCGGTGTCCGACTCGTCGTCGACCGTTGCCGAGACCACGCAGATCATCGGCACCGCCGCGTACTTCTCACCGGAGCAGGCGAAGGGTGAACCGGTCGACGCCCGCGCCGACCTGTACTCCACCGGCGTCGTGCTCTACGAACTGCTCACCGGACGGCAACCGTTCCGTGGCGAATCGCCGGTCGCCGTCGCGTACCAGCACGTCAGCGAGACCCCGGTGCCGCCGACCGAGGTCAACGACGAGTCTCCGGGCGCCCTCGACCCGATCGTGCTGCGAGCACTCGCGAAAGACCCGTACCAGCGCTTCCCGGATGCCTCGAATTTCCGTGCCGCTCTCGACGCCGCCACAACTGGACACGCGCCGAGCCGCAAACAGCTCGGCGCGCTGACCAGCGAACTGTACGGCCCGAGTCCGCGCCACGCGCAGGAGACGGCACGTTCCCTCCGGCAGCTCAGCACGGACACGACGATGGCCCGCACCCAGTCGGGGCCGCCGGTGGCGTGGATCTGGGCCGGGGTCGCACTACTCGCGGTGCTGCTCGTCTCCGTGCTCTTCTGGGTTCTCACTATCAGCATGCGCCCGCCGGAGGTGCCGAGTTCGGCGGTCACCGTTCCCGATCTCGTGAACGTCTCCGCCGAGCGCGCGCAGGAAGACCTGGGCAAACTCGACCTCACCGCCAAACTCGTGCTCGAGTCGAGTACCGACATCGTCGAAGGCAACGTGATCCGCACGGATCCCGAGCCGGGCGTCACCGTGGCCGAGGGCGATTCGATCACCGTCTATGTCTCGACGGGAGTCAAGACATCCGTCGTGCCATCGCTGGAGGGCTTGTCCCGCACGGCTGCCGAGGCGGCTCTCACCGCCGCCGGTCTGGAGATCGGCTCCGTGATCCAACGCAACGACAAGAGTCTCGCGGCCGACACCGTGATCGAGGCGAGCGAGGCGGCAGATTCCGAGGTCGCGCCTGGCACCGCGATTAATCTCGTCGTCGCCAGCGGCAAGGTCACGCTCGATGACGTCACGGGCTGGACGCTGACCTCTGCAACGACCGCTCTCGAAGATCTCGGCCTGGTCGCGACGCACGTACCGCTCACGGACTGCGCGGCGACGAACCCGAACACCGTGGCCTCGATGTCGGTGGCTCCGGGCGACGTGGCCGTCGGATCGCCGATCGAGCTGCGCTACTGCACGGGCAAATGAACATCTCCGACGTGCCATTCGGCACCATCGACTGGGCGTCGATCGAGCCCACCGTCCACCCGGGAACCAGCGGAGAGGCGCACTGGCGCACGCAGGAGTTCGGGGGAATCCGTGTCCGGATGGTCGACTACACCCCCGGCTACCTCGCTGATCATTGGTGCACCAAGGGACATGTGCTGCTGTGCCTCGAGGGAACCCTCGAGACCGAACTCGACGACGGCCGGAAGCTGACCCTGTCACCGGGGACCTCGTACCAGGTCGCCGACATGGCAGAAGCGCACCGTTCCTCCACGGCCACGGGTGCGAAGCTCTTCATCGTCGACTAGGCAGCCCGGGAAGCCGCTTCGCCGACGACTAATGCTCCGACGCGTTCCTGATCTCGACGGCGGTTCCGGAAACCGTGATCCCGCCCGACTCGGGGATCTCGACGGTCAGGATACTGGGCCGTCCGACGTGCTCGCCCTGGTGGATGACGAGGGACGCGGGTGGAGACACCAAGCCGTGCGCGCGTACGAAGGCGCCAATCGCGGCGGCGGCTGAGCCGGTCGCCGGGTCTTCCGTGATCCGGCCGACGGGGAAGATGTTCCTGGCGGTGATGCCACCATCGACCGTGCCGTGAATGATCACTATCGTCGCCGGCCAGCCATTGCGATCCATCAGCGATCGCGCCGCAACAGGGTCGAAGGCGAACGAGTCGAACACCGTCCGATCGGAGAGCGCGAGCAGCGGATGAATGTTGCCGGCGAACACGAGGGCAGGCGGCATCACCCGGCTCACGTCACCCGCGCCCACACCGATCAGGTCCGTCAGCTGCGCGAGCGTTTCGTCGGCCATCGGCTCGACAACGGGTTCGACGCTCGTGAACGAGGCGCTCACTGCTCCGTCTGAGCGCGCGGTGCGGATGATGATCGGTCCCACAGGGGTGCGGAACGTGAGTTCCCCCACCTGCACGTGATCGTGCTCGACCAGGGCCACCGCGGTGGCTATCGTCGCGTGCCCGCAGAACGGGACTTCAGCGATGGGCGAGAAGTACCGAATCGACGGGTTGGATTCGCCGACTCCCGTGACGAAGGCCGTCTCTGCGTAGTCCACTTCGGCCGCGATACGTTGCATGGCAGCGTCATCGAGTCCTTCGGCGTGCAGGACGACACCCGCCGGGTTCCCCCCTGCCGGGTCCGAGGTGAACGCCGCCGACCTGATAACAGTGACCATCAGCCCACGCTAACTCACTCCGCGGAGAGGGGGTGCAGGGACGCCGAGCGCCGCACGGCATCCCGATCGCCGCAGAGCTCGAGCCAGTTCGCGAGCAGCCGGTAGCCGCCTTCGGTGAGCACGCTCTCGGGGTGGAACTGCACCCCGAGAATCGGGAGGTCGGCGTGTGCGATCGCCATGACGGTTCCGCTGTCGGTTCGCGCGGTCACGACGAGCTCCGGCGGTAGGTCGGATGCCGCCAGGGCGAGGGAGTGGTAGCGCCCGACCTCGAATCGCGAGGGGATGCCGGTGAACAGCGTCGAGCCATCATGGACGACCGTCGACACCATGCCGTGCATCAGCTCGGGCGCCTCCGTCACTGCGGCACCGAACGCCTCGCCGATCGCCTGATGGCCGAGGCACACGCCGAGCAGCGGCATCCGCATCCGCGCCGCGATCCGCACCGCCTCGAGCGAGGCTCCGGCGTCGGAGGGGGTCCCGGGTCCGGGGGAGAGCATGACCGCCTCATACTGCGGGAGCAGCCGCTCGAGACCATCGGCATCGACCGCATCCGCTTCGATCATCGCGACGTCAGCACCCAGCTCACGCAGGTAGCCGACCAGGGTGTGCACGAAGCTGTCGTGGTTGTCGACCACGAGCACGCTGGTCATTCGAGGTCGACCTCGCCGGGGGTCACGAACGGACTCACCCAGGGGAAGACGTAGAAGAACAGCCCGTACAGGACCGCGGCGATCACGACGAGCAGGATGAGCAACCGCAGCCACCACGGACCGGGCAGCAGGCGCCAGAGTGCGGCGTACATCAGTCGTCTCCTTCGTCGGTGTCCATACTCACCCTCACACCGACGGCGCGGCCGGTGCCGGCGGCGGATCGGTCAGTGCTTTCGGCGGTCCCTCGGCCCGGGGCTGGAAGCTCTCGAAGACACCGTAGGCGACGATCCGCTCGGCGAGAGAGTACAGCGGTGAACAGGCGGTGAGAGTGATGTACCGCTCCCCGGTCTGCGCGCCCGGCATCTGCGGAACGTCGAGCAGCACATCGACAGCGCTCGGCTGCACATACTCCAGCGTGCGGAACCGGTAGGTGTACCAGCCGTCGGGCGTCTCGACGACGATCGCGTCGTTCAACTGCAGCTTGTCGATCTGATTGAACGGCTTGCCCCAGGTGGTGCGGTGGCCCGCCATCGAGAAGTTCCCGACCTCGCCGGGCATCTTCGAGTCCTTGTAGACGCCGATGCCGAGGTCGTCGAGGGTGCGCGCGCGCGAGGTGCCGCCGTAGATCCCGAAGTTGTAGTCGGCCCCGAACCGCGGAATGATCATCTGCCCGAACCACTCGGCGTCCGCAGGCGCCGCCGGGATCACCGGCTCGTAGAAGGTGGTGCCGTCTTCGGCCTTGACGAGCGGCGGCGGGGGCGGAGCCGGAGCCTCGGCCAGCTGCTGCGAGATGGCTGCGCCTTCGTCGTTCTTCTGCGCCGCGATGATGATGTCACCGATCCACATCTGCCAGGCGACGAACAGCATCACCAGCACGCCGGCCGTGAGCAGCAGCTCGCCGAGAACACTCGTGAACGTCGCACGGCGGCGGGCCGCACCGCGACGCGTTCGTCGTGTCCCGGACACGGCGGATGCAGTCATGGCGCGATCCTATCCCGCGGCGGTGAACAGAACCCCGAGAGGCACAGGGACGCCGGTGACGCTCGAATCGGCTGCGGGGCTCTTCGGTGGATACGCGGACACATGGGTAGAATGTCGGCATGGCACGAGACCGCAATTCCGAAGAACCCGTTGTCGAGCGCGCCGAGGGCGATGCCGCTCCCAACGCGGTGTGGTTCAAGCCGGTGATGATCGGCTTCATGCTGCTCGGACTCGCCTGGATCCTCGTCTTCTACATCTCCGGCACGACGTTGCCGATCCCCGGCATCGGCAACTGGAACCTCGGCATCGGCCTCGGCATCGCCCTGATCGGCTTCCTGATGACGACGCGCTGGCGCTGAACCCCACCTCTGCTTTTCCGAAAGGACTCCTCGCGCAGCGAGGGGTCCTTTCGCTTGTCCACGGAGTTACCGACTCGCGGCGTAAGGGCGGAGGGATGTTCTCGGAGTGAGCATCGGGAGGGGCCCGCGAAGCGGGAAGGAACCCGCTCTGCGAACGAAGAGAACATCCCGGAGCCCGCCACCAAAAGCGGCGATCCACGGAGTTATCCACAGGCTTGTGCACAGGGTGGGGAGAATTACACGGTTGTTATTCACAGGTGTTAACAAACCTGTTAAGAACCTCTGACCAGGCCTGATCAGGCGAGAAGGATCAGCGGTGGGATGAAGGCGACGATCACGAGCAGGATCACGGCGACGGCCGTGAGCAGGATGATCTGCAGGGTGCGCTGCTCGCGACGGCGGGTTCTGGTCAAGATGAAGGCGATCAGTGCCCCCACAATGGCGCCACCGAGGTGGGCCTGCCAGGCGATGCCCCCGACGAAGAAGCCGAACGCGAAGTTGATGCCGAGGATCACGAGGATCCCGGTGACATTGGCGCCGAGATGACGCCCGATGATCAGCAAGGACGCCATCAGGCCGAAGATCGCGCCGGATGCTCCCACCGTCGCCGTGGTCGGAGCGATGACGGCGACGGCCACCGATCCGCCCAGGCCGCTGATCAGGTAGAGCGCGAGGTAGCGGGCGCGGCCGAGCATCGGCTCGAGGGTCTGCCCGAGCATCCACAGCGCCAACATGTTCAGGGCGAGATGGACGAAGCCGCCGTGCACGAGCATCGCAGTCAACAGACGCCACGGCTCGAACGGGTAGGGCGAGAGGCTTGGGTACAGGTAGGGGGCCGCGAACAGCAACGCGTCCGTGATCTGGCCACCGACGCCGGGAATCATCTGGAGCAGGCTGATGAAGGAGGTCACCGCGAGCAGTGCGTAGGTGACGACGGGTTTGCCGCTGCGGACGGCGGTGATGGTGCCGCCGCCTCCCCAGCGACGCTGTGCGCGCTTCTGGGCGGGGGTGCGATTCTTGCGCTCTGCCGTCATGCACTCCGGGCAGATGACGCCGACCGGCGCCTGCGTCTGGCACTCGGGGCAGACGGTGCGCATGCAGCGCTGGCAGAGCACGAAGCTCTGCCGATCCGGATGCCGGTAGCAGAAGTTGTCACGATTGCCCGTGAACTCGGAGCTCGTCATCCGGATCGGCAGCGCGGGTCAGGCCGCGACGATGTCGACCGACTGCAGCACGACCGGCTCGATCGGGCGGTCGCCGGCAGCGGTGGGCACAGCGGCGATCGCGTCGACGACAGCCTTCGAGGCGTCATCGGCGACGGCGCCGAAGATGGTGTGCTTGCCCATGAGCCACGGGGTCGGGTCGGTGGTGATGAAGAACTGCGAGCCGTTGGTGCCCTCGAGGTCGCCAGTGGCGGGGTTGCGGCGCAGGCCGGCGTTCGCCATCGCGAGGATGTAGGGCGCGTCGAAGTTGAGCTCGGCGTTGATCTCGTCGTTGAAGTTGTAGCCGGGGCCGCCGACGCCCTGACCGAGCGGGTCGCCGCCCTGGATCATGAAGTTCGGGATGATGCGGTGGAAGACGACGTCCTTGTAGAGAGGACCCTCACCGGGCTTGCCGGTGGCGGGGTGCGTCCAGTCCTGGGTGCCGTCGGCGAGGCCGACGAAGTTCTTCACGGTCTTCGGGGCCTGGTCGCCGAAGAGGTTGATGACGATGTCACCGTGGTTGGTGTGCAGGGTCGCGACGTGGGAAGCATGAGGCATGTCCCTATTCTCGCAGAGCTTGTGGTGAGTTCGCCCGGTCCAGGGCGATCGGGGCGCAGAAGGTAGCGCGCCGCATCCGATCTGGCAAGGGTCGGGTGATTCCCTCCCCACTTCCAGACTCGTCTGGCAAGATGGGGAACCCGTACTCCAATGGACAGGAGAGCATCGTGAGCCTCAGCCGCAAGCGCAAGAAGGAACTGCGACGTCTGCAGCACGACGCCACCGAGCTGTGGGAGTCGCAGCAGGTGCTCGTCGGACACGCAGCCGACGTCGCCCGTGAGGCGAGCCGACAGCTCGCCGGCCTCGGCCGCGAGCAGGTGCTCCCCGTCGTGCAGGACACCTACAACCGCCGCGTCGCACCGGTCGTCGACCGTAGCGTGAAGATCGGTCGTCACGTCGTCGACGACAAGGTCGTCCCGATCGTCGGCGGCGTCGTCGGAAGTGCCCTCACGGCATGGGACTTCGCGAACGCCAAGCGTCACGGCGTCGCAGTTCCTGCACCTCGTGGAGCCTTCGGCAAGAAGCAGAAGTCGGGACCCGGCCTCGGCTCCGTCGTGGCGATCATCCTCGGTGCAGCCGCAGCTGTCGGCGTGCTCTACGCCGCATGGCAGGCGCTGCGCGCCGACGACGAGCTCTGGGTGGCGGACGACCCGCTGTCCGCGCCTGACGCGTGAGCACAGCCGACCTGGTCGGCGAAGAGTCGGTACCTGCTGACAGCGGTGATCGTCATGCCCGGGTGCAGGATGCGGCCACCGCGCATGGCCTCGCCATCGAGATCCGCGAACGCCCGAAGGCGAACAGCCTTGCGGAGGCGGCCGAGCTTCTCGGCATCCTGCCATCGGGAATCGTGAAGACCCTCGTCGTCAAGCGCGCCGACGACACGTATCTGTTCGCGCTGATCCCAGGCGGCCGATCCATCTCGTGGCCCAAGCTGCGCGCCGTGGTCGGCGTCAACAAGCTGCGGCTGCCAGAGCCGGAACTCGCCCTCGCCGCAACCGGCTATGAGCGCGGCACGATCGTGCCGATCGGCAGCAGCACGGAGTGGCCGATCTTCGCCGACGAGTCGATCGTGGGGCGACGGATCGCGATGGGGGCGGGATCGCACGGCTACAGCCTGTTCGTCGAGGCCGACGATCTCATCGCCGCCTACGGCGCGACGGTCGCCGACATCTCGGTGCCCGAGACCACACGCGATTGACGCGGTCGACTACAGGATCTTCGCCATCCGCAAAGCGATGTCGACGAGCTTGACGCGCTGAAGCTCGGCGACCGCCGGCAGCGTGAACCAGTCGGCCATGTCCGTCGATCCGTCGGTCTCGAAACGGAGTTTTCCGCCCGTGACCCGCGCCCGATAGACGATGCGCAGGGTGTGCAGGGGAGCGTCGGCCCGCTGCTGGCCTGGGCGGTTCACCCGTTGCGTCGCCGGGATGACGCGGGAGTGGATGCCGAGCAACTCGCCGACCTGCACGCTGTAACCGGTCTCCTCACGGAGCTCACGACGGACCGCTTCCTCGGGGTCTTCGCCGGGTTCCAGTCCTCCGCCCGGCATGGTCCACGCGACGCGGCGTCCCTCGATCCAGCGCGCCAGCAGGATCCGGTCATCGTCATCGGTGACGACCGCGTATGCCGCGACCCGCATATCCATGGCTCTCACCATAGTCGTCCGATGGAATCAGACGACGCGGCTGCCCGCCAGATAGGTGGCCCGCACCACGGTCATCGCGAGATCCTCCGGTGGCACTGCGACCGGGTCGCGGTCGATGACGATGAAGTCGGCGAAGAGTCCCGGCGCGAGCGCGCCGACCTCGTGCTCGCTGAACAGCTGCCACGCCGCGTTCGTGGTGTGTGCGCGGAGGGCCTGATCGCGCGTCACCGGGGTTCCCCCGGGCATCCGGTAGCCGTTGCGGGTCGTACGGGTCTCGGCGACCGCCATATTGCGGAATGGCTCGTTGGGGGTGACCCAGCCGTCATTGTGGAAGGTCGCCCGGTGACCGGCGGCGAAGGCTGCTCCGGCGTCGGCCCATGCGCCGCCGCGCTCCGCACCGAAGAGATCATCGACGAGCACCTCTCCCCAGTAGGTGATGTGGTCGACGAAAAGGCTGACGGTGACGCCGAGGGACGCCGCGCGCCGGAACTGCGCGGCGGTCATCGCCCCGCAATGCTCGAGGCGGAAGCGGTGATCGCTGAGTCCGTGCCGGGTGATGATCTGCTCGTACACGTCGAGGGTCGCTTCGATGGCACGGTCGCCGTGCGCATGGCAGGCCAGTTGCCAGGCGCCGGCCGCGTACGGCTCCGCGATCGCGAGCAACTGGTCGGCTGTGTAGTTCGCGCGACCGACATGGTGCGGCTCGAGCCCCAGGTCACGGGTGGACTCGGTGTCGAGGTAGGGGAAAGAGGTGGCGATGTTCCCGATCCAGGGCGAACCGTCGGACCACGTCTTCACTCCGACCTGACGGATCACGGAGTCGCCCTGGCCCCGCGGGGCTGCTGTGCCTCCAGGATGGGACATCTCGTACCAGCGCAGCCGCACCGGGAGCGCACGGTTCGCGCGCAGGGCCTCGATGAGGGGGTTGAGATCGGGATTCCAGGAGAGGTCGGACACGGTCGTGATCCCGCGCGCAGCCAGATCTCGCAGATGCGCGCTGAGCAGGCGGGGGAGATGCTGCTGCGCACTCGCGAGCATCGGCGCGACGAGCTTCTCGACGGCTGCTTCCTCCAATGCGACGCCGGTGAGGGCGCCGTCGGAGTCGCGCCCGAACGAGGCGCCGGCGGGGTCCGGAGTACGACCGTCCACACCGGCAGCGCGGGCGGCGGCGCTGTTGAAGTAGGCGGAGTGGCCGGAGTTGTGGATGATGACAAGAGGCACGGATCCTGCGAGTTCATCGAGGAAGCGGATATCGGGGTCTGGGAGACCCCGCTGCAGCAGGGCATCCCACCCGTTCGCGAAGACCGCCTCACTGCCGGCATCCGCCACCGCCGCCCTGAGAGCGGCGAGCACGCCGTCTGCATCGGGGATCGTGACGGGGCGGATGTCGACGACGAGATCAGAGAGCAGAATCGACGAGTACGCCGGGTGGCCGTGCGGTTCGATGAGTCCTGGCATGATCCAGCCGTCGAGCGCGACGATCTCGGCATCCGGGAATCGAGCGGCCATCTCCTCGGCGGTGCCGATGGCCACCACTCGTCCGACCTCGACAGCCATCGCCTCCGCCTCGGCATCGGTCACGGGTGAGAGGGGACGGATGCGGCCGGTGAAGACTGTCGTCATGGCGACAGTCTCTCGGATGCTCCGCCCGGCGCGCCAGGACGGCACCGGCCACTGCCGGAAGCGATCAGAAATCGAGAAGCATCGATGAGCGCACGCGCGTATCCTCGGATCCATCAGGCGTCACCGAACGAGAGGATCCGCTGATGACCGAGGAAACGAAGAACTTCACCGACGAAGAGCGTGAAGCCATGCAGGCCGCCGCCAAGGAATCCAAGGCGCGGCGCTCACGGGCGAAGAAGTCTCCGGAGGAACAGCGGGCGGAGGGTGAAGCGGATCTCAAGGAGGCCATCGCCAAACTCCCGGACACCGCGGACCAGAAGCTCGCGTTGAAGCTGCACGATCTGGTCTCGAAGGTCGCGCCAGAGCTCGTCCCGCGCACGTACTACGGCATGCCCGCCTGGGGCAAGGACGGCAAGGTCCTGTGCTTCTTCCAGCCGGCGAGCAAGTTCAAGGTGCGCTACGGCACCTTCGGCTTCGAACCGATCTCGAACCTCGACGACGGCACCGTCTGGCCCACCGCTTACGCCGTCACCGATCTCACCGACGCAGACCTGGAGTTCTTCGCGGAGCGCATCCGTCTCGCCGTGAGCTGATGCGCCGTGCGGAGTAGCGTGGGGCGGGTGAGCACCCTTCCCTTCGCAACCTCCGTGTACGCCGCCCGTCTCGACCGTGCCGCTGACCTCGCCGCCGAGGCGGGCTTCGATGGGATGATCATCGGCCCAGGACCCGATCTGCAGTATCTGGCCGGCGTCGAAGGCGACACGATCGAGCGCCTGACGGCGCTGATCGTCCGCCCCGGCCGACCGGCCACCGTGGTGGTTCCGCATATGGAGCTCGCCAAGGTGCGCGACACCGCGATCGGTGAACTCGGCCTCACCATCGCCGACTGGGTCGACGGTGAGAATCCGTACGACCTCGTCGCCGAGGCCCTGGGATCGGCATCGCGCGTGGGTATCTCGGACGCGCTCACGGCCCTGCACGTGATCCCGATCGGGGAACGCCTCGGGGTGCGCCTGGAACTCGCCACGCCGGTGCTGCGCGAGGGGCGGATGATCAAGGATGCCGCCGAGATCGCCGAACTGCGCCGGGCCGGCGCCGCCATCGACGCCGTGCATCGCCGGGTGCCGGAATGGTTGCGCGCCGGCCGGACCGAACGCGAAGTGGCTGCAGACATCGCCGAGGCCATCGTCGCCGAGGGGCACCGCACGGTCGAGTTCGTCATCGTCGGATCAGGACCGAACGGAGCCGACCCGCACCACGAGGTGTCGGATCGCATCATCGAGAACGGCGACATCGTCGTGGTCGACATCGGGGGAGCGGTTCCCAGCGGATACAACTCCGACAGCACGCGGACATACGTGGTCGGAACACCGACGCCCGAGGCATCCGATCGCATCGCTGTGCTCGTGCGTGCGCAGCAGGCTGCGGTAGACGCAGCCCGACCCGGAGCGACGGCTTCGGAGGTGGATGCTGCCGCACGAGAGGTGCTCTCCGACGCCGGTCTCGGCGACGCCTTCGTGCACCGCACCGGTCACGGGATCGGCGTCTCGGTGCACGAAGAGCCGTACATCGCTCCGGGCAACGACCTGGTGCTGCGGGAGGGGATGGCGTTCAGCATCGAGCCCGGAATCTACTTCGCAGGCGAGTGGGGTGCGCGCATCGAGGACATCGTCGTCGTGACCGCCGACGGCAGCGAGCGACTGAACGTCGTCGAGCATGGGCTGATCCCCGTTCCCTGACACGCACGAACTGCTCTCACTTCATCGGAGTGAGAGCAGTTCGTACGTCGCCGTGCGGGGAGGGTCAGGCGACGCCGCGGCGGCGGATCAGAATGAGTCCGCCGGCGGCCATCAGTGCGAGCGCGACACCCGCGACGCCCGCCCAGAGCCCCGCATCCGCTCCGGTCGTGGCAAGCCCACCGCCGTCAGAGTCTCCTGGCTGCGTCGGGTTACCGGGGGTGCCGGGGTTGCCGGGCTCCGCGGCCGCCTTCACGGTGAGAGTCACTTCGCTGCTGCGGTCGCCTTGCACGAGAGCGACCGGGTGGGCGCCCGGTGCGGCGTTCGCAACCCTCAGCGTGTATGACACGTGGCCCGCCGCGTTCGCGGTGACGACGCCGACCTCTTGTCCGTCGAAGAACACGGACACATCCTGACCGGGCGTGAACCCGGTTCCGGTGAGCAGCACACCGGTCGTCGCGAGGGCGTCCGGCGCGATCGAGGACAGGCTCAGCACCAGCTGCGGGTCACCGGGGAGCGGGTCTTCGGTGACGGTCAGAACCGCCTCACCGAGGACGTCGCCGGGGGCAAACCCAGGGCCCTGGACGAGCCGCACGGTGTGCGCGCCCGGAACAGCGTCGGCGATCGTGAACGAGGCAGACCCCGTACCGGTGGCGGAGGCCGTGAACGCGGCCACCTCGACTCCGTCGAACAGCACGCGCACCGGAACGTCCGCGGGGAGCCCTTCGGCCGTGACGTCGACACCGTCGGTCTCGAGAGCACCGGTGGCGATCGTGGTCGGCGAGAGGGTCACCTCGGCCGGATCGATCGGGTCTGCGGTCACGACGATCGTGTCAGATGCCTCCCACTGTCCGCTGCGCAGCAGCACCGTCGACGTTCCGACACCGACGCCGGCGCGGGTGATCGTGGTTGCGACCGATCCGTCGGCGCTGCTCGTCGCCGTCGAGACGACGGCGCCGTCGAACAGCACCTCGATCTCGGCGTTCTCCGGGAAACCCGTTCCCTCGACCTGCACACCGGTGTCGGCGAGCGCCGACTGCGTGAGCGTCTCGGGGAGCACGGCCACCGTCGGGTCGTACACGATCGGGTCGGCGGTCACCTCGAACGAGCTGCTCGCGCTCCACTGACCACTGGTCAGGACGACCGGATACTGCGCAACCGCGGCCCCCGACTTCACGTACGTGTACGACACGTCGCCGGTACCGGAGGAGTCCACCGTCGCAACGGGCTCACCGGCGACCTGGATCGAAACCGGCGCATTGGGCGGGAACTCGGCGCCGGAGATCTGCACGCCGCCCGCGGCCATCGCGGAAACCGTGAGCTTGTCCGGCGAGACCGCCGCCGTCGGGTCGTAGACGATCGGGTCCGCTTCGACGGTCAGCGTCGCGGATGCCGCCCACTGACCGTTCGTCAGCGTGATGCTGTGGGCCCCGACGGCCGCGCCGGCGTGAACCAGGGTGTAGCTGAGCGATCCGTCGGTGCCGCTCGTCACGGTCGAGACGACCGATCCATCGAAGGCGATGTCGACAGGAACCGAGGCGGGGAATCCGGCGCCGGTGACAGTCACGCCCGCCCCGCCGAGCCGGGAGACCGTCGCGGTCGCAGGATCGACCGCCGCGGTGGGATTGTAGGTCGGGTCTTCGATGATGGTCAGGGTCGTTTCGGCCGAGCGGATGCCGCTGACCAACCGCATCGTGTGATCGCCGACCGTCGCGTTCGGCCAGGAGAGGAGCACCTCGACGTCACCCTCGGCGTCGGCGGTGCGCGCGGCAGCCTGCTGTCCGTCGATGACGAGGTTGACCGTGCTCCCCGGCGCGAAGCCCGCACCGGTGATGCGCACAGCGCCCGCAGGATCGGTGATCTGGGAGAGCGTCGCCGGGTTCGGCGACACCGAGATGGTCGGCGCCGCGGCATCGATCGCCGCTTCGTAGGTGAATTGCTGGCCGCTGCAGAACAGGCCGGTACCGATCATGTCCGCGGCGTTCGAGCCCGCGCTCGTGACGGTGCCGTCCGCGTGGAAGACACCGCCCAGCCAGTACTCCGCGCTGTAGTCCGCATCGATCTGGTACGTCCAGTTCGCCGAGAATGAGCCGTCAGCCGCGATGGCGGTGTCCGGAATCGCGTTGAAGGCGAGAGGGGTCTGGATCGGAGGAACGCCGCACGCGATCCATGCGGTCGTGGCGACGTCGGTGACCATCCCGCCCTCGACGGTGATCGAGAAGTCGTAGCCGTGGCTGTTCTCACCGACGTAGACGCCGTCTTCCGTGGCGGCGTGGGCGGGAGCCGCGATCGCGACGGCACTGAAACCGACGGCGAGGGCGACGCTTGTCACGGCACCGAGAAGACGGGAGGCGCGGGAGCGTGGATGCGATGTCATCGAGCTGTTCCTGACGAGAAGGGGGGCGAACACAATCAGGCTCAGGCTATGAAGGCCGCGATGCGTGCCGCATCCGTAGAAATACGGGAGTTCTTCGAATGACTCGAGAAACTGGTCCTGACCAGCGTCATCCCGATATCCTTCATGTGTTCGAGAAGAGGGGGCCGCATGTTCATCGGGCGTATGGCCGAACTCACCCGACTTCGCTCGCACCTCACCGACCCGGACGACAGCGCGCACCGCGTCGTGCTGCTGGAGGGTCCGATCGGGATCGGCAAGACAGCCGTGGTGAACGAGTTCCTGCGGTCCGGCCTCACCGAGCGCGTGCTCTTCAGCCGCCCGGCCGAACTCGCCACGAACATCCCTCTTGATGGCATCCGCTCGATCATCGAAGAGCTCCTCGATGAGGACCTCCCGGTCCTCCTGGCGGAGCAGCGACCGGCGCGCGTCCTCCTGCGCAGCATTCGCGAAGGCCTCGCCGCCGAACCGACCGTCATCGTGATCGACGACGCCCATTGGCTCGACGCGCCGGCGCGCGACATCATCGAGCGCCTCCTGTCGGAACCTTCGCCCACCCCCCTCTCCTTCCTCTTCGTCTTTCGCACCGGAGCAGCACCCGAAACCCTGATCCGTGCGGCCACGCGTGGAGGATCCGCCGTGCACCGCGTCATACTCGGGCCGCTCGACGAAGCGGATTCGGCGGCGCTGCTGGCAGCTCACGGCGCCCAGGGGAAGGGGTACATCGAGCTCGCCGCCGGAAACCCTCTCTTCCTCCGCCTGCTCGCGGAATCCGGCCGCGGTGACCACGCCGACGACGTCTCGCATCAGGAGATCGGTGACACGCTGCGCGGCGAACTCCTCACTCTGGGCGAGGAATCACGTCGTGTGATGCAGGCGCTGTCACTCACGCCCCCCGTCGCACCGGAGACGCTCGGCGCCATCGCGGATCTGGGCGTCGGGGACATCGCCCAGGCGGCTGACCGCCTGGCGCAGCGCGGCCTGATCGAGGCCGAGAGCCTGCGGGTCGTGCATCCCTTCATCCGCGCAGCCGCCTACCGCAGCATGACGCCCCAGGAACGGCGACTGGCCCATCGCACGGCGGCTCGCAGCGCTTCCAACGTCCTTCAGCAGGCATCGCACCTGCAGCATCTCGGCTCCCATCTCACCTCGGATGAGCTGGAGACCGTCCTCGAAGCGGCGGGGATCGTCTTGGCGACGTCGCCGCAGAGCTGCATCGCCATGCTTCACCGCAGTCGTCGCATTCCGCACCGTGCGCGCGATCTGATGCTGGCCCGCGCCCTCCTCATCGACGGGCAGCCCGTCGAAGCCGAGTCATTGCTGCGCGAAGTGCATTCCACGAAGGAGTCGACCGGGGAGTCCTTTGCCCTGCTGATCCAGTCCCTCCGCATCCAGAGCCGCCCCGATGAGGCGGTCGAACTGGTGCGGGAGGCACGAGCGATGACACTCGATCCGGAGGTCGCCCTCGAACTCGTGACGCTCGAAGTGATGCACGACAGTGATTCCGAGGTGGCCTCACGCACCTGGCTGGAGCAGAACGACGGCGACGTACCCGCTTACGCCGCCGCACTCGCCGGCCTGCGCGCCCTCGCGTCCCTCCGGGAAGGCGACCTTGCGCGCGCGAGGACCTCGTACCAGGTGGCGAAGGACGGCTTCTCGGACCTGCCAGCATCCGAGATGCTGCTGGTGATCGATGTGACCACGGCGATGGGGTGGTGCGCGCACTTCCTCGCCGACTTCGCAGAGGGTGCCCGTTTTCTCGAGCGCGCGATCCGCCTGGCGGAGACGCACGGACGCTTCCATGTGCTCCCTCACCTCTATCTGATTCTGGGCTTCATCTACATTCCCCTCGATCGATGCGAGGAGGCCGAGGAGCTCATCGAGCTCGCGATCGACGCGGCAGAGAAGTACAACTGGCCGGATGCCGTTCCCCTCGCCCTCACGGCATCGATCGTCGCAGCACCGGGCAGGGTCGGACCGGAGGAGATCGTCGCCCGATATCAACGTCTCGCCGCAGCAGGACTCCCGCAGGTCGGCTGGTGGCGCCGCATCGTACGACTGATGCGGTCTCGGGCAGAGATTCTGCTCGGGATCCCGGTGGATGCCTCGGAGCTCGACGTCGCCGACGGGGACATCTTCGCCTCGCAGAAGCACATCGGTCTGGGAGAACTCGCGTTGAAGCGCGGGGATGCTGCCGCCGCTCTTCGTCATGCAGACGCGGCGATCGCGTGGGGTGTCGAGGCGGAGCATCCGTCGCAGGCGGGCCACGGCACCCTGTTCCGCGCCCAGGTCCTGGTGACTCTTGACCGCGCCGAGGAGGCTCTGGGGGAAGCCCAGCGGGCCGCGGAACTCTTCGACGAGGCCGGCGCTCTCCTCTATCGCCGCCTCGCGCGCGCGTGGCTGGCTCAGCTGTCCGATCGCATCGAGACGGCGGGCCTCCGCCTCGACCAGCTCACACCACGGGAGCGCGATGTCGCGGACCTGGTCGCGGACGGCCACAGCAATCGGGCGATCGCCGAAAGGCTGCACCTGAGTCCCCGGACCGTGGAGAGCCATGTCGCCCGGATCCTGCAGAAGACAGGGCTGCGCTCGCGGGCCGGCCTTGCCCGGCACCTGGACGCCGGACGACAGACCGCCCCGCTCGAGCAGGCGCCCTGATCAGCCGACGGCTGTGCCCTCCAGTTCCACCAGCTGACCGGGGATCGCCAGTCGACTGACCCCGAGCATCGTCGTGGTCGGCGCGATCTGTGCCGCTCCCAGCCGAGCGGCGAGGACGCCGTAGTGGGGGAACAGCAGGTCGACGTCGGTCGTGTACACGTTGAGGCGGATGAGGTTCGCCAGCGTCATGCCCGCGCCGTCGAGCACGGCTTCCAGGTTGTCGACGGCGAGGGCCAGCTGTGCAGCCATATCGCCGTCATGCTGGGGAACGCCCTCCGCGCTCATCGCAGTCTGTCCCGAGATGTACAGGGTGCGGGTGTGCCCGGAGACGATCTCACCCTGGTTGAATCCCAGTTCCTGCGACCACGTCACCGGGTTGACCGCTGTTCGTTCGATTGCCACTTCAGCTCCATTCGATTCGTTGCGAGCGCAGATACCGGCCGGATGACGCTGTTCTGCCCTCTCCAACGAGCCTTTCAATGATTCACGACACCCTGTGTCATGTATTCGAAATAGAGTTCTCACATGCGCGCCGACCGCCTCGTCTCTTTGGTGCTGCTCCTGCGCCAACGCGGCCGGCTGTCCGCCACTGCGCTCGCACGCGAGCTGGAGGTGTCGACCCGCACCGTGCTGCGCGACATCGAAGCCCTCTCCGCCGCCGGCGTGCCGGTGTACGCGGAGCGCGGTCGGCACGGCGGGTTCGAGCTTCTCCCGGGATTCCGCACCGAACTCACCGGACTGAACCACGACGAAGCGTTGGCTCTGCTCACCGCCGGATCAGGAAGGGGGGAGCAGGTCTTCGGCCTGGGATCGGCGCTCGCCTCGGCCATGCGCAAGGTCGTCGACGCCCTGCCCGACGGCCATCGCGCGGCAGCCGATAACGCCGCCCAGCGCATCCTCATCGAGCCTTCGACAGATCTGCTCGCCCGTCGCCAATCGAGCGAGGACATCTCCGCCACGGTCATGAGCGCGGTCCGCCGCGCCGTTCTCGCCGGACGCAAGCTGCGCATCCACTACTCGGCCGCAGATCGCGACGCGGTCTGGCGCACCGTCGACCCGATCGGTCTGGTCACCGTGCGCGACAAGGGCTACCTCCTCGCCGCCGTCTCCGGGGCAGACCGCACCTATCGACTCTCGCGAATCCTCGAGGCAGAAGAACTCACCGAGACCGCTGACCGACCAGCGCAGGTCGATCTCGACCGGATCTGGCAGGAGCGCAGCATCCGATTCCGCACCGGCGGCGACCAGCTGATCGTACGCGCACGGGTGGAACCGTCACGGCGCGAGGAGCTCGTCGGCACCGCACTCGCGGTGCTCTCCGAATCGGCAGATCCTGCGGGAGGGCTGCTCCTCGAGGTGAGCTTCCAGGACCTCCGGCATGCCGAGTGGGCGTTCTGGCAGCTCAGCACGAATGCCGAGGTGCTGGCGCCGCACTCCCTGCGCGCGGCTCTTCGCGACCGCGCGAGCGCGCTCGCGACGCAGTACGACGACGAGGAATGAACGAAGAAACCCCGGGTCTGCGTGACGCAGAACCGGGGTTCGTATGTGGAGCCTAGGAGATTCGAACTCCTGACATCCTGCTTGCAAAGCAGGCGCTCTACCAACTGAGCTAAGGCCCCGAAAGGGTGTTCAATTTGAGTTACAGAGTGGGGATACCAGGACTTGAACCTGGGACCTCTTCATTATCAGTGAAGCGCTCTAACCGCCTGAGCTATATCCCCGTCAACCTCCAAGACTTTACCCGATTCTGACGGAGAATCCGAATCGAGCGGACGGAGGGGCCGCGACTCGATGCCGCGGCCCCTCCGTCGTGTCCCTGCGTCGAACGCGACCGATCAATCCTCGGGGCGCAGAGTCACGCTGCCGGCCGAGAGTGAGACGTCGATCGTGCGCCTCGAGCTCGACGATTCTTCGACTCTGCTGTCCAGTGTTCCGGCGCTGACGTCCTGCACGATGTTGTAGTCGACGTTCGGGAGCGCCAGGTTCACCGAACCCGCGCTCACGTCGATCGTCACGGTGTCCGGCGCTGTTCCGGTGAGTTCGACCATCAGGTCGCCGGCGGAGACGGCGAGGTCTGCTTCCGTCACTCCGTCCAGTTCGATGGAGGCACGACCCGCGCTCATGTCGATGTCGAGCACATGGGCGCTGCCTTCGATGGAGAAGAATCCGGCCCCCACCTCGACGTCGAGATCACCGAAATCACCCACGGCCTCGAGGCTCCCGGCGCTGAGAGTGAACTCGGCATCGAGCTTGGTCGCGCGCAGGCTCTCCGGAAGGGTCAGGACGACGGTCTCGGGTCCACTGAACCAGTTTCCGCCGAACCACCAGCCGAAGCCCGTATCAGGGCTGCGCACGATCAGGTCGTCTTCGTTGCGCTCCATCGTCCAGTTGCCGCGTCCGCCCGTGACCGTCAGTTCCGCCTCTTCGACGTCGTCGAACTGCACCGTGACGTCGCTCGCGCTGGCGTCGAGATCGATGCCCTCGATGCCGTCGACGTCGAGACTCTGCTCGGAGTCGGTGCGCGAGAGGTCGCTCGCTGCGGCGAAGGCGGCCGATCCCCCGGTTCCGAGGAGGGCGACACCGCCGATCACGGCGGTCACGATCACGATCGCTCTGGCACCGGAGGCCCGGCGCACGTCCTGCCCGCCATCTGCCGCCGATCCTGTGGTCGCGCCGGCATCCGCCGACGGAGGAGTCAGGGGAGTGGTTCCGCTCTGCAGGTTCCGATCTTCGGTACTCATCGTGCCGCTCCTGTCTGGGTGGTCGGGGGGTTGGCCCCGCCGTGATTCTCAATGTGTGCAAGGGCGGCGAGTACGCGTCGGTTTCCCGACTCGGGCTCGAGGCCCAACTTCTGGAAGATGGCCGTGATGTGCTTCTCCACGCTCGCCTCGGAGAGGAAGAGCAGCCCGGCGATCGACTGATTCGACTTGCCTTCGGCGATCAGTGCGAGCACCGTGCGCTCACGCTCGGTGAGCCGCAGCATCCGGTCATCCCGGTTTCGCCGTGTCAGCAGCTGAGCGACGACCTCGGGATCGAGCACCGTGGCACCGTCCGAGATCCGCTCGACCGAAGCCAGGAACTCCGAGACGTCGGCGACCCGGTCTTTGAGGAGGTACCCGAGCGGGCCTCCCTGAGCGGCGATCAGATCGCTGGCGTAGCGCTCCTCGACGTACTGCGAGAGAACGAGTAGCGGGAGCGACGGATGCGTCGACCTCAGGCCGAGTGCGGCCCTGATGCCTTCATCGGTGAACGTCGGAGGGAGGCGCACATCGAGGATGCAGAGCTCCGGGTCGGTCTCGGCCACGCTCTCGGTGAGAGCGGTCGTGTCGGGAAGCGCGGCGACCACGGTGTGACCGGCGTCTTCCAGAAGTCGTACGAGGCCCTCGCGCAGCAGGACCGAATCCTCACAGATCAGGATGCGCATGGCACATTCACCTCCAGCGACGTCGGTCCACCCTGAGGGCTGTCCAGACGGAAGGTTCCGCCGGCAGCGAGGATGCGGTTGGCGATGCCATCGAGGCCACCGCCCGGCTGCACCTGTGCTCCACCCATCCCGTTGTCCTCGACCCGAGCCCAGAGCGTTCCGCCCTCTCGGATCCGGACGATCACCCTCGCGTCACTGGCACGGGAGTGCTTGGCCGCATTGGTCAGAGACTCCGCGATGGCGAAGTAGACAGCGGCTTCCGCGTCGCGGCTGCACCGCCCTTCCATCCGCACGTCCAGGTTCACCGGAATGTGCGAGCGTCCGGCGAGCGCCGAGAGCGCCGCATCCAGCCCGCGATCGTCCAGCACCGAGGCGTGGATGCCGCGAGCGAGCTGGCGCAGTTCGGTGATCGCGGCCTTCGTCGAGGTGTGCGCCTCTTCGACGAGAGCCTTGGCCGTCGCCGGGTCTTCGTCGATCTTCTGCTGGGCGAGGCCCAAGGTCATTCCGACCGACACGAGGCGTGGCTGAACTCCGTCATGCAGGTCGCGCTCGATGCGAGTGCGCTCGAGGTCGGCAGCCCGCACCGCCCCCTCGCGCTGCGCGGTGGTCGTCCTGACTCGTTCCGTGAGTTCTGCCTCGCGGCTGCGCACGACGATCGAGAAGGCGAGCACACGGTGCAGAAGCGCGAGGCCGATGATGCCGGCGGCGGAGAAGAGCACTCCGATGATGCCGAACAGCGGCGCCCACATGGCCGGGATGCTGCCGAACGGACCGTTGACGGAGTCCACGTCGGTGAATGGAGCGAACGCTATGAACACCGACCAGATCAGGCCGGAGAACAGACGGAGCACGATCACTCCGGCGATGCAGGCGAGTGTGAAGTTCACAATGGAACGCCACATCCGCCCATCGATCGACTGTCGCCCGAGCGAGCGGATCCATCCGCTGAATCCGGTTCGTTCATTGGTCCGCCAGCGCAGGGGAGC
The DNA here is from genome assembly GCF_040675825.1 of Microbacterium sp. LWH12-1.2. NCBI lineage: Bacteria > Bacillati > Actinomycetota > Actinomycetes > Micrococcales > Microbacteriaceae > Microbacterium > Microbacterium sp. LWH12-1.2. The sequence continues at coordinate 2,955,604 of NZ_JBEGIJ010000001.1, read as the reverse complement.
GATATCGACGCTGTACAGCGTGCCGATACGGGCCACCTCGAACCAGCCGAGGCCGAACAGGGCGTAGACCAGGCCGACGAGGAGGATGATCCCGATGCCCGCGGCGAAGAGAAGCCCGAGTCCGGCGCCGAGGAGGCCGGTGAGCATCGTGAGAATTACTGATCCCAGCACGCCGAGTGCTGCCAGATGCAGCGTGGTGATGAACACCCGCAGCGGGAGTTTCGCCGCCTTCACCTGCGGTGGGGTCGAAGTCTGTGTCGTCATGGTTCCCAAGGTACGGCGACAGCTGACGCCGCAACACCGAGCAGACCGGAGATCAGAGTTCGGGTTATCCGGAAGGAACGACAAAGGGGCGGATGCCGCAGCATCCGCCCCTTCGCTGAAAAGAGATCAGTTCGACATGAACCCGACGAGCAGTCCGCCCGTCACCTTCACGGCGAGGTTGTAGATTCCGGCGATCACGGCGCCGAGCACGGTGAAGACGATCAGGTTCAGGATCGAGACGACGGCGGCGAAGGCCATCACCTGGGGCAGACCCACGACTTCGGAGAGCTGGATGCTGCCGTCGGTGAAGCTCGCGACGAACTCATCGGCCTTGGGCAGGACAGTCGCCTGGACCACCAGGTAGATGAGGAAGAACGACACCATCGTGACGATCGCCAAGGCAACCGCGCCGAGGAACGACAACTTCACGGCCGACCAGAAGTCGACGTAGACCAGGCGCAGGCGAACCTGCTTGCCGCCGGTCTTGCGCGTCGACTTCTTCGCCAGCTTGTCAGCTACTGTGCTCATGCGTCTTGGCTTTCCTCAGGGGTCTGTGTGGTCTCGGTCGCGGCTGCCGCAGCATCCGCTGCTTCCTCGACTTCTTCAGCGAGGCCCCGCTCGATGTTGCGGGCAATGGCGAGGATCCGGTCGGCTTCCGTCGTCCGGGCGAAAACCACTCCCATGGTGTCTCGGCCCTTGGCGGGCACCTCGGCCACGGCAGAGCGTACCACCTTGCCGCTGGACAGAACCACCAAGACCTCGTCGTCCTCAGCGACGATCAGACCACCCGCGAGAGTGCCCCGATCATCGTGGAGTTTGGCGACCTTGATGCCGAATCCACCGCGTCCCTGCACGCGGTATTCCTCCACCGCGGTGCGCTTGGCGTAGCCGCCGTCCGTCACCACGAACACGAACTGCCCGGGCGCTGCGACGGATGCCGAGAGCAGGCTGTCGCCTTCACGGAACTTCATTCCCTTGACGCCGGCAGTCGCACGACCCATCGGGCGCAGCGCCTCGTCGGTCGCCTGGAAGCGCACCGACATGCCGCGACGGCTGATCAGGAGGATGTCATCCTCCTTGTTCACCATCAGCGCGCTGACGAGTTCGTCCTCCTCGTTCAGGCGGATCGCGATCACCCCGCCCTGACGGTTGGTGTCGTAGTCACCGAGGCGGCTCTTCTTGACGAGACCGTCGCGGGTGGCCAGCACCAGGTAATCGGCGACCTGATAGTCGCGGATGTCGAGGACCTGGGCGATACTCTCGCCGGGCTGCAGCGCGAGCAGGTTCGCGACGTGCGTGCCCTTCGCGTCGCGTCCGGACTCGGGCACCTCGTAGGTCTTGGACCGGTAGACGCGTCCCTTGTCGGTGAAGAACAGCAGCCAGTGGTGCGTCGTCGTCACGAAGAAGTGCTCGACGATGTCATCCGCCCGCAACTGCGCGCCCTTGATGCCCTTGCCGCCGCGGTGCTGCGAACGGTAGTTATCGCTGCGCGTGCGCTTGATGTACCCGTCACGCGTGACGGTGACCACCATCTCCTCTTCGGCGATGAGATCTTCCATCGACACGTCGCCGTCGAACCCGTGCAGGATGTGCGTGCGACGCTCGTCGCCGAAACGCTCGACGATGCCCGTGAGCTCTTCGCGGATGATGGTGCGCTGGCGCAGCTCATCGGCGAGGATCGCCTTGTACTCGGTGATCTGCGCCTCGAGCTCGGTGGCCTGATCGATGATCTTCTGGCGTTCCAGGGCGGCGAGTCGGCGCAACTGCATCTGCAGGATGGCGTCGGCCTGGATGTCGTCGATGTCGAGGAGCTTCTGCAGTCCCTCGTTCGCCTCCTGCGTGGTCTGCGATCGGCGGATGAGCGCGATGACCTCGTCGAGAGCATCCAGCGCCTTGAGGTAGCCGCGCAGGATGTGCATGCGCTTCTCGGCCTCGTTGAGCCGGTACTGCGTGCGCCGCACGATCACTTCGATCTGGTGGGCGATCCAGTGCGTGATGAAGCCGTCGATCGCGAGCGTGCGAGGCACGCCATCGACGATCGCCAGCATGTTCGCGCCGAAGTTCTCCTGGAGCTGCGTGTGCTTGTACAGGTTGTTCAGCACGACCTTGGCGACGGCGTCGCGCTTGAGCACGACGACCAGGCGCTGGCCGGTGCGGTCGGACGACTCGTCACGGATGTCGGCGATGCCGGTGATCTTGCCGTCGCGAGCGAGGTCGCCGATCTTCACCGCGACGTTGTCGGGGTTGACCTGGTACGGCAGCTCGGTGACGACCAGGCAGGTCCGGCCCTGGATCTCCTCGACGTTGACGACCGCACGCATCGTGATCGAGCCGCGACCGGTGCGGTACGCCTCGTGGATGCCCTTAGTGCCGAGAATCTGCGCGCCGGTGGGGAAGTCCGGACCGGGGACGCGCTGGATGAGGCCGTCGAGAAGCTCCTCGCGCGGGATGCCGGGATTGTCCAGCGCCCACAGTGCGGCGTCCGACACCTCGCGCAGGTTGTGCGGCGGGATGTTGGTCGCCATGCCGACCGCGATGCCGACCGAACCGTTCACGAGCAGGTTCGGGAACCGGGCCGGGAGCACCGTCGGTTCCTGGGTCTGCCCGTCGTAGTTGTCGGTGAAGTTGACCGTGTCCTCTTCGATGTCCCGCACCATCTCGAGGGCAAGCGGAGCCATCTTGGTCTCGGTGTACCGAGGGGCGGCGGCGCCCATGTTGCCGGGGGACCCGAAGTTGCCCTGTCCGAGCGCCAGCGGATACCGCAGCGACCACGGCTGCACGAGACGGACGAGGGCGTCGTAGATCGCCGAGTCGCCGTGCGGGTGGTACTGCCCCATGACCTCGCCGACGATGCGGGCGCACTTCGAGAACGACTTGTCGGGGCGGAAGCCGCCGTCGTACATGCCGTAGATGACGCGGCGATGCACGGGCTTCAGCCCATCACGGACGTCGGGAAGGGCGCGGCCGACGATGACGGCCATCGCGTAGTCGAGATAACTGCGCTGCATCTCGAACTGCAGGTCGACCTGATCGATCTTGCCGTGGTCGTGCGCCGGCTCTGGGCGGTTTTCGTCAGTCATGTGTGTGTTTCAATTCCGGTCGTTGAGCGAGCGTGGCGAGATGGACACTCGCACTCAGATGTCGAGGAAGCGGACGTCCTTGGCGTTGCGCTGGATGAAGCTACGGCGAGATTCGACGTCCTCACCCATCAGCACACTGAAGATCTCATCAGCGGCAGCAGCATCCTCGATCGTGATCTGCTGCAGGGTGCGGGTGGAGTGATCCATCGTGGTCTCCCACAGCTCCTTCGGGTTCATCTCACCGAGACCCTTGTAGCGCTGGATACCGGCATCCTTCGGGATCCGCTTGCCGTTGTCGAGGCCGTGCTTCAGCAGAGCATCGCGCTCGGCATCGCTGAAGACGTACTCGTGTGCCGAGTTCGACCACTTCAAGCGGTACAGCGGCGGCATCGCCAGGTAGACGAAGCCCGCTTCGATCAGGCCGCGCATGTAGCGGAACAGCAGTGTCAGCAGCAGCGTCGTGATGTGCTGGCCATCGACATCGGCATCGGCCATCAGCACGATCTTGTGATACCGCGCCTTCTCGATATCGAACTCCTCGCCGATACCGGTGCCGAAGGCCTGGATCATCGCCTGGACCTCTTTGTTGCCCAGCGCCTTGTCGAGGCGGGCACGCTCGACGTTCAGGATCTTGCCGCGCAGCGCCAGGATCGCCTGGGTGTGCGGATCGCGGCCCTGCACTGCGGAGCCACCTGCCGAGTCACCCTCGACGAGGAAGATCTCGCTGATCGACGGGTCCTTGCTGGTGCAGTCCTTGAGCTTGTCCGGCATCGCGGCCGACTCGAAGACGCTCTTGCGACGCGCCGTCTCGCGGGCCTTGCGCGCGGCGAGACGGGCGGTGGCCGCGTCGATCGCCTTGCGGATGACGTTCTTCGCCTGCACCGGGTTGCGCTCGAACCAGTCTCCGAGCTGATCTCCGACGACCTTCTGCACGAACGCTTTGGCCTCGGTGTTGCCGAGCTTGGTCTTCGTCTGGCCCTCGAACTGCGGCTCGCCGAGCTTGATCGAGATGACCGCGGTCAGGCCCTCACGGACATCGTCACCGGAGAGATTCTCGTCCTTCTCCTTGATGATGTTGTTCGCGCGAGCGTACTTGTTCACCAGAGTGGTCAACGCCGCGCGGAATCCCTCTTCGTGCGTACCGCCCTCGTGGGTGTTGATCGTGTTCGCGTAGGTGAACACGTTCTCGGTGTACGACGTCGTCCACTGCATCGCGACCTCGAGAGAGATCTTGCGCTCGGTGTCCTCGGTCTCGAACGCGATGATCTCGTCGTTGACGACCTCGGCGTGGCGCACCTTGTTCAGATACTCGACGTAGTCGACGAGGCCGCGCTCGTAGAGGAACACATCGCTTGGCTGCTTCTCGACGGTCGCGCCGTTCTCCTCCACCTCATAGGCGGATGCCGGGCGCTCGTCCTGCAGCTCGATACGCAGGCCCTTGTTCAGGAACGCCATCTGCTGGAAGCGGGTGCGCAGCGTGTCGTAATCGAACTCGATGGTCTCGGTGAAGATCGCAGCGTCAGGCCAGAAGGTGATGACCGTTCCGGTCTCGTCGGTCTCCTCGCCCTTCTCCAGAGCCTGCTGCGGGACGCCGCCGTTCGCGAAGCTGTGGCGCCAGACGTGACCCTGGCGTTTGATCTCGACCTCGAAGCGGGTCGACAGCGCGTTCACGACCGAGGAACCGACGCCGTGCAGACCGCCGGAGACCGCGTAACCGCCGCCACCGAACTTGCCACCGGCGTGGAGGATCGTGAGCACGACCTCGACCGTCGATTTCGTCGGGTCGGAGGAGTGCGGGTCGACAGGGATGCCACGACCGTTGTCGACGACGCGCACGCCGCCGTCTTCGAGAAGGGTCACCAGGATCGAGTCGGCGTGACCGGCCATCGCCTCATCGACGGAGTTGTCGACGATCTCCTGCACGAGGTGGTGCAGACCGCGTGGTCCGGTGGAACCGATGTACATGCCGGGGCGCTTGCGGACGGCCTCAAGTCCCTCGAGGACCTGGATCTCGTCGGCACCGTATTCGCCGGGCTGCTTGGCTGGGCGCGAAGAGGCTGTGCTCGCGGATACGGGGGTTCCCCCGGTGGTCGATTCCGTCTCGTCAGCAGGGGATTCAGGCGTCATCAGAGGGCGTTCTCCACATCGATATCACGAACTCCCATTCTAGCGGGATTTTCGTGCCTCATGCGGCTCAGCGGCCATGTGCGGCCCTGTAATCGATCCGAACCCCCTCGATGATGCCCTACCCGTAGGTATCGCGCGGGCCCCGCCCTGGAACGACTCTGGGACCCCATTTCCAGGAGGGAACGTCCGGTCCGATGAAACGGAGGTTCTCGACACCTGCGTCCGGGTACCGTCTGCCGATCTCGGTGAGGATCGTCGCGCGCATGAATTGGAGGTTCTTCGCCCAGGCCGTCGAGTCGCATTTGACGGTCAGGACGCCGTTCTCCAGCGACACGGGCTCCGAGTGCTGGGCCGTGCCGGCGCCGGCGAGATCCGCCCACTGCCGCACGAGGTCTTCTCTTGCGAGCGTGATCTGCCAGCCGGAATCCCGGCTGAGCTTGTCGAGCACCGAACCGAGGGCTCCCGGATCACGGCCGGGAGTGAACGGGGCGTTGTCATCATCGTCCGCGATGCGGCGCTTGCGCTTCCACGACTTCGAGCTCGGCTTCAGTCCCCGCAGGCGCAGATACGTGGCGACGGTCTCCGGAGTTTCGGCTGCCGATGTATCAGTCATCTACTCCTCCCGGCTGGATCTCTGCGTCCATCGCAGGACGTTCATCGCTGATGGTGCCCGCGTCGATCCGCACCACGTGTGCGTGCAGCACCGCAGGGATATCCTCCTCCACCGCTGCTGTCACCACCACCTGCTCATAACCCGCGGTCAGCGCGGCCAGCCGCTGGCGACGGTCCGCATCGAGTTCGGCGAAGACATCATCGAGGATCAGCACCGGGTCCCCGGCCGGCGACTCGCTGCGCAGCAGCTCGGCCGACGCCAGTCGCAATGCGAGCGCCACCGACCAGGACTCGCCGTGCGAGGCATAGCCCTTCACTGGGAGACCCCGCACGCGCAGGATCAGGTCGTCGCGATGAGGGCCGACCAGGGTGAGTCCTCGGTCGAGTTCCTGAGTGCGCTTCGCCTGCAGCGCGGCGCGGAACAGATCGGCGATCTCGCCTCGGGTGTCGGATGCGGCCTCCTCGCCCTCTTCAGGATCGCCACCGCGTACGGAGAGCGCCCATTCCAATTGCGGCTGGTGATCAGCACCGGCGATCGCCGCATAGGCGGTCGCGACCGGACCCTGCATATCGGTCGCGAGTCGCTGCCTGGCATCGATGATCTCGGAGCCGAGGGCGACGAGCTTGTCATCCCACACGTCGAGCGTGGTCAGTCCTTCACCGCGGACGCCGCGGGCGCGCGCCGACTTCAGCAGTGCGGTGCGCTGCTTGAGCACCCGGTCGTAGTCACCGAGCACGGCTGCCATGCGAGGTGTGCGCTGGATGAGCAGCTGATCGGCGAAGCGGCGTCGGGATGAAGGGTCGCCGCGGACGATCTGCAGATCCTCTGGAGCGAAGAGGACGACGTGCGCATAGCGGGGGAGCTCATTGATCTTCGACGGTGAGCCGTTGATGCGCGCCTTGTTCGAGCCCTGGCGATTGACCTGCACCTCGGCGAGCACCTTGCGTTCGCCGTGCGACAGACGGGCCCGGATGATCGCGAACTCCTGGCCGTCTCGCACCATCGGAGCATCCGACGACACCCGATGCGAACCGAGTGTGGCGAGGAAGACGACCGCCTCGGCGAGATTCGTCTTGCCTTGGCCGTTGCGACCGACGAGCACGTTCGGCCCCGGGTGGAGGGAGAGTTCGGCGGTCGCGTAATTGCGGAAATCGACCAAGCTCAGATGTTCCACAATCACGGGGGTCAGCCTAGTCGTTGGGTCGGACAGTCTTGGTTTGTCTGGGGACCGGTTGCCGGGAGGCTCCCCTTCGCTCGCAGAGCGGGTTCCCTCCCGCTTCGCGGGCCCCTCCCGATGCTCGCTCCGGGGACCTCCCGGCACCCTGACGTTTCTTGTTGATACGCACTGAGTTGCGCGTTTCGAGGGAGTAGGGGGTGGCAGCGTCTCGCTTCGCTCGACGACTGCGTCGGATGCTGCGACTGACGAGGCCTGTTTCAGGAGGTTCATTGCGCCACACCCCGGTTCGCACCATCCCCGGTCGTTGAGCGAGGGAGCGCCAGCGACCGAGACGAAACGCGTTGATCCTGCGGAATCTCGCGAGACGCGAGGCCGATCAGCGGAGAAGAAGGTTGGGCTGCAGCAGGTACTTGAACGAATCCAGGCCGGCCTGCTCCACCGACGTCTGGCTGGTGATCAGCACCGGGCTCAGCTTGTTCGCGTTGTCGCTCGACGTGAACGTCACGCGGACGAACTCGCTCTTCACGGCACCGAGCGCTTCGATCAGGTACTGCGGGTTGAGCCCGAGAGCGACGTCGTCGCCACCGGAGAGGATCGCATCGACCGACTCCGATGCACGAGCGTGCTCATTGCCGGACGCGTCCATCGTGACGCTTTCGCTGGTGAACGTGAACCGCAGCGGAGCGGCTCGGTCCAGCACCAGCGACACACGACGAACGGCCTCGACGAGGTCGGCCGTGTTCACAACCGCGTAGTGATCGGTCTGCTCGGGGAACAACCGGCGTACGGGCGGGAAGTTGCCCTTGATGAGCAGCGACGTGACAGTCTTGTTCCCCGCCGTGAAGGCGATGATCTCGCGCTCACCTGCTCCGGAGAACGCGATCTGGATGGTGCCGGCGTGACCGAAGGTCTTTCCGACCTCGAGCAACGTGCGCGCCGGAACGAGAGCGGCCTGTTCGACGGCGGCGCCGTCCCACGGGATGTCGCGCAGCGACACCCGGTAGCGGTCCGTCGCGACCAGGCTCAGGCTCTGACCCGTGACTTCGAGCTGCACACCGGTGAGCACGGGAGTCACATCATCGCGCGATGCGGCGAAGCCGACCTGAGCGATCGCCGTGCCGAAATCATCAGCCGGAACGACGCCGGTGGATCCGGCGACCTCGGGAATCGACGGGTATTCCTCGACCGGCATGGCCGCGAGAGTGAATCGGGCGGATCCGCAGCTGACGGTGATGCTGCCGTCGTCCTCGACCGCGATCTCGATCGGGGCGTTCGGCAGCCGGCTCGCGATGTCGGAGAGCAGACGGCCGTGAACGAGGATCGTGCCCGGAGTCTCGACCGTTGCTTCGATGGTCGTCCGTGCGGATGCTTCGTAGTCGAAAGCCGAAAGTGTGAGTCCGGAACCATCCGCCTCGATCAGCACACCGGCCAGGATCGGCTGCGGATTGCGCTGGGGCAGAAGCTTGACGACGAACGACACAGCCTCGCTGAAGACATCGCGGTTGACCTGAAACCTCACGGGTGCTCCCTTGTCGTCGTGCTCTGATGTGTCGTCATCATCCGGTCCCTGTGCAGGGCTTCCCATGCTAGCCCCACAGTCCGGCGGTTCCCTACGCCGGGGTTCCGCCGACTTCTGGTGATCGGATCGCGCTCATGAAGGGTTAACTCCTTAACGGTGTTAACCGCTGTGGATTCTGTGGATAACTCGGTGGATAGTAGTCGCGAGTAGGGAACTACACGGCTGTGACTTGTGGAATCCCTGAGGAATCCGCGGTTGGGGGTGATCCACAGCGACTGGACCAACCCCATAGTTATCCACAGGTTCTCCGTATTCACCCACATTCGTCCCGACTTGAGTCCGTCTCATCCACAAGTTATCCACATGTGCATAGAGGCATTTATCGGCGTGGCGCGGCCGTGTCGACCGACAGAAAAGGGGGACACAGCATCCATGGGATGTCCGTGCCCCCTCGCAGGAGTGTCATCGGGCCGTTGAGACGCGTCAGCGACGGCCGAGCTGCGTGGTGATCTCGGTGACTTGGTTGTAGATCGAGCGCCGCTCCTTCATGAGCTCGCTGATCTTCTTGTACGCGTACATCACCGTCGTGTGATCGCGGTTGCCGAACAGCTGACCGATCTTCGGCAGGGAGAGACTCGTGCGCTCCCGGCACAGGTACATGGCGATCTGACGGGCGGTGGCGATCTGCTGAGAGCGGCTCGAGCCGTAGAGGTCGTCGACGGTGAGCTTGAAGTACCCCGCCGTCGCAGTGATGATGTCGGTCGGCGAGATGATGTTGTCTTCGGCCGTGTCGATGATGTCGCGGAGGACCGTCTGGGCCAGAGAGATGTCGAGCGCAGACCGGTTCAGGCTCGCGAACGCAGACACCCGGATGAGCGCCCCCTCGAGTTCGCGGATGTTCGAGGAGACGACCGTCGCGATGTACTCCAGCACCTCGTCCGGGATATGCAGCGATTCGCTCTGCGCCTTCTTGCGGAGGATCGCGATGCGGGTCTCGAGGTCAGGAGCCTGCACGTCGGTGATCAGACCCCACTCGAAGCGACTGCGCATCCGATCCTCGAAACCGGTGAGGTGCTTGGGCGCGACATCACTCGTGATCACGACCTGCTTGTTGTGATCGTGGAGAGTGTTGAAGGTGTGGAAGAACGCCTCCTGCGTCTCGGCGCGGCCCTGCAGGAACTGGATGTCATCGATCAGGAGGATGTCGACGTCGCGGTATCGCGCCTGGAAGGCGGCTCCACGGTTGTTCGCGATCGAGTTGATGAAGTCGTTGGTGAACTCCTCGCTGGAGACGTATCTCACCTTCACCCCGGTGTACAGCGACTGCGCGTAGTCGCCGATGGCGTGCAAAAGGTGCGTCTTGCCCAGTCCGGAGTCGCCGTAGATGAAGAGAGGGTTGTACGCCTTCGCCGGTGCCTCTGCCACAGCGACCGCGGCCGCGTGCGAGAAACGGTTCGATTGGCCGATGACGAAGTTGTCGAAGGTGTACTTGGGGTTGAGTCGTGACTCGTGCCGGATGGGTGTCGGCTGCTCCATCGGCGATTCGGGGCGAGGCTGCTCCGGACGTCCGTAGTCCGCGACGGCGATCGGGGCCGTCGCCTGCTCGACGAGCTCGTGATTCACGACCACCCGGTATGAGGTGACTTCCTCGCCGATGAGGGAGAGGGCTTCCATGATCGGCAGGCGCAGGCGCTTGTTGATCTGTGCGGCGGTCAGATCATTGGGGACGTCGAGGTAGAGCGTTGCGCCCATGACTCCAGCCGGAACCGCGAGGCTGAGGAACCCCTGCAGCTGCGGTGTGACTCGATCGTCATCTGCCAGGAGCTCCTGCACTGTCGTCCAGATCGGCACATCGGGCAGGGCAGGTGAGGACATGGTGCTCCGGACGCGGATCGCGGGTGGTCAAAAACGTACGGCCCCCCTGTGGATAACTTCGGATGCCACGGTAGTCACCGCAGCTGTGAACGGCAACCTGCCCAGGAGATTCCGCGCGCGTGTTGCACGCACGCGGGCGGCCCGGTTGTGGATAATGGCTGTGCGCATCGTGTCGGATGCGGTCACTCGTTGTGCGCAGATTTGCTCTGGGCGCCGTCAAGACGTACCCTTAGTCGGTTGACTTATGCCATTTTTGGCAGTTCCCCATGTCTCCGGTCGCAGTGAACCCGGTGGCAGTATTCCCGGAGTGATTCCATGAGCAAGCGCACCTTCCAGCCCAACAACCGTCGTCGCGCCAAGAAGCACGGTTTCCGTGCCCGCATGCGCACGCGTGCCGGCCGCGGCATCCTCGCGGCTCGCCGCGCGAAGGGCCGCACCGAGCTCTCCGCGTAGCCCGCTGTGCTCGCCCGCCCGTATCGATTGACCCGCGGGAGCGACTACCGACTGGTCGTTCGACGTGGGTCACGCTGTGGCGGGGCGCGCGTCGTCACCTCCATGTTGTCGACGGGCGAGAGCAGAGCCGCGCGATTCGGCTTCATCATCAGCAAGCAAGTGGGTACCGCTGTGGTGCGCAACACCGTTCGTCGACGGCTCAAAGCCGTCTGCGCGGAGGCGCTCGAGCGCGTCCCTGAGGGCACGGATGTCGTCATCCGTGCCCTTCCTGCGTCTGCCGCGGCGAGTTTCGCCGAACTGCGCGCTGATGTGGACCGCTGCCTGGGTCGACTCGCCACCGATCGGACCCTGCCATGACGGCTCTTCCCGGTTCGTCGGTCGGGACGGCGCAGTTTCACGCGCACGACGCTGTTCGCAGCATCCCGCTCATCCCCCGCAATCTGGTGCTGGGGTTCCTGGCCGGCTATCGCAAGCTGATATCCCCGCTGTATGGAGATGTCTGTGCGTACTACCCGTCATGTTCCGCCTACGCTGTAGGTGCGGTGCAGCAGCATGGCGCCGGACGGGGAGCGTTGCTCTCGGCCTGGCGCATCCTGCGATGCAATCCCTGGACTCGCGGTGGCGTCGACGACGTACCGCCGCACGAACACTTCCGCCACGACTTGACCTCGAACGGTTTCGTCGTCCCTGCTCGAAAGGACTGATCGGTGGGTCTCGACCTTCTGTTCGCTAGTACCTCGCCCCCGCCGGCCGCGGGCGGGTTCGATCTGCTCAGCACCATCCTCTGGCCCCTGAAGTGGGTCGTCGAGTTGGTCCTCGTCGCGTGGCACGCCCTGTTCACTGCTGTCGGGCTGCCCGCGGCATCCGGCATCACCTGGGTGCTCTCGATCGTCGGTCTTGTCATCGTCGTCCGTGCCGCTCTGATCCCGCTCTTCGTGAAGCAGATCAAGAGTCAGCGAAAGATGATGGAAATCGCTCCTGAACTGCGGAAAGTCCAGGAGAAGTACCGCGGCAAGAAGGATCAGCTCTCTCGTGAGGCCATGAGCCGCGAGACGATGGCGCTGTACAAGAAGCACGGCACGACGCCGATGTCGAGCTGTCTGCCTCTCCTGATGCAGATGCCGATCTTCTTCGCCCTGTTCAGCGTGCTGAACGATGTGACCAAGCACGCCGGCTGGGGTGTCGGCGGTGTCGGGCTCTTGAATGCCGATCTCACGCGAGAGTTCTACGACGCCAAGGTCTTCGGCGCATCTCTGCATGAGACGCTCGGCAACGCGGTGGACGCACAGAACGTCACCGCGATCATCATCCTCGCCACCCTGGTCGTCCTCATGATCGGGTCGCAGTTCTTCACGCAGCTGCAGATCATCTCGAAGAACCTCTCCCCGGAAGCCAAGACCGGGCAGGCGTACCAGATGCAGAAGATCATGCTCTACGTGCTTCCGCTGGGCTTCATCTTCTCTGGCGTCTTCTTCCCCCTCGGCGTCGTCGTGTACTGGTTCATCTCGAACCTGTGGACCATGGGCCAGCAGTTCCTCGTCATCCGTGAGATGCCCACCCCCGGTTCTGAGGCGGCGAAGGCCCGCGAAGAGCGGCTGGCTCGCAAGGGCAAGGCGATCGATTCCTCGGGCAAGGTCGTTCCGATGTCGGTCTACGAGGCTGAGCAGCAGCGTCTGCTGGACGCGGTCGAGAAGGCGAAGGCCGAAGCACCGAAGCGTCAGCAGCCGGTGGGTAAGAAGCGTGCGAAGAAGAAGGGGACCGGCTCATGACGACCGAGAGCGTGACCGAGCGGACCGAGCCGACAGTGGCCGAGCTGGAGAACGAGGGCGACATCGCCGCGGACTTCCTCGAGGAGCTGCTGGACATCGCTGACATCGACGGAGACCTCAACCTCGATGTCCGTCAGGCCCGCGCGTATGTCTCGGTAGAGGCGGAAGGAAACGGCCTCGCGCTGCTCTCCGCACCGGACACCGTCCAGGCGCTCCAGGAGATCACCCGCCTCGCCGTGCAGAACAAGACGGGGCAGTTCTCCCGGCTCATCCTCGATGTCGGCGGTTCCCGCGATGCTCGTCGTCGTCAGCTGGAGACCTTGGTGGATGCTGCGGCTGTGAAGCTCGACGAGGGAGCGTCGCAGGCGTCCCTTCCGGCGATGTCGAGCTACGAGCGCAAGCTGGTGCACGACGTCGCGGCCGAACGCGGACTCGTATCCGAGTCGTACGGCGAGGGTGCGGACCGGCACACGGTTCTTCGTCGTCGTTGATGTTTCACGTGAAACATTCACGCGGAGATCGTTCATGAGTGCAGTAGAGGTCGAGCCTGCCGTCGCAGCCGATCTCTTCGGGGATCGGCTCGACCTTGCTCGCGCCTTCACCGAGGCGCTGGCACGCGAGGGCGAGGAGCGCGGCCTCATCGGTCCGCTGGAACTGCCACGGCTGTGGACGCGACACATCCTCAACAGTGCGGTCGCGGCCCCACTGTTCTCAGGGTCTGTGGCGGACATCGGGTCTGGCGCCGGCCTGCCCGGAGTGGTGCTCGCCATTGCGCGTCCTGATGTGCAGTGGACTCTCGTCGAGCCGATGGAGCGCCGCGTGACCTGGCTCAATGAGCAGGTGACAGCTCTCGGACTAGACAACGTCGAAGTTCTGCGTGCTCGTGCCGAAGAAGTACGCCGCCCTCAGGGCTTCGACGTCGTCACCGCACGTGCCGTCAGTGCGTTGCGTACGCTGATCCCGATCACGGCCCCGCTGGTCCGCAGTGGGGGAGAGCTCATTCTCCTCAAGGGGATGAACGTGGCCAACGAGATCGACGCAGCGGAGAAGCAGATCAAGAAGTTCCGGCTTTCCGGGGTGCGCGTGGAGATCCTTGGTGAAGGTGTGCTCGAGGAGACGACGCGCGTTGTGCGAGCGGTTGTTCGCGGCTGAAGTCGGTTTGTCGGTGTTTCACGTGAAACATTGAGGTGCTGGGTCGGTTGGTTTCGTTCGTTTCGTTGGCTTCGTCGGTGCGTGGGGCATCTTGGAGGCCGGGCTCCGGGATGCTCCCCCTCGTTCGCAGAGCGGGTTCCTTCCCGCTTCGCGGGCCCCTCCCGATGCTCACTCGGGGGACATCCCTGCGCCCTTCGTCGTGTGGATGATGATGGCATCCCATCATGAGGTTGGTAGTAGGGGTGGGGCAGCGTCTCGCTTCGCTCGACGACTGCGTGCGGGGGTCATCGTATGGTTACGGTGGGGTGGTGGGTTGGGCTCTGTGTGTGGACGTTTCACGTGAAACATCGACATGATGAGCGGGTGGAGTACTTGTCGATCGATGTGCCGGTGTGGCTGTGGCAACGCGTCGATGGTTGCGTCGATAACAGCATGGCGGTCGATGTCGTGGAATCGGTCCTGGAGTCGGTGAGCATCGGATCGTGCGTGCGTGACGAAGGTTGGCGAGTCGCAGCCTCGTTTGTCGGTGAAACCGATGAGCACGGGTGGCCACCTCAAGATCATCCCTTGCCTGTAGTGCTTCAGTGTGCCCATTGGGAGTGGGTACTCACCCAACTCGACAGGTGGATGCCGTACGAGGACGACGACGCGATCGCACAGGCGCGCGATCTGATCCAGGAATCGCTCCACTCACCCTGATGTTTCGCGTGAAACGGGCCAAAAAGGGACAGTTTCACCATGTACTCCCCACCCTCACAACTACCCATACATTGGCCCAGTGTCGCGACGTTGTTTCACGTGAAACATAGACGTACTTCCTCCGGCGCAGTCGTCGAGCGCAGCGAGACGCTGATACCCAGTGCCGCAACATCCCACTGATTGCTCGCGGAAACCATCTTCGGCACGATGCCAAGGGCGCAGGGATGCCCCCAGAGTGAGCATCGGGAGGGGCCCGCGAAGCGGGAAGGAACCCGCTCTGCGAACGAGGGGGAGCATCCCGGAGCCCGGTCTCCAAGAAACCCGAGCCGTCTGACCAGACAAGGCGACAAGTAACGTCCCCCGTTGCGATTAGAGTGGAATGCGGCCCCGAAAGGAGTGGATGTTTCACGTGAAACAATCCGAAAAGGCATCACCGAAGAGTTCTTTCGGGATGGATACGCCGCTTGCGCGGGAACTTGCCGACCTCACTGCCCGCCGCCGTGCGTTGGAAGCTGTGAAGGTCGAGTTCACGGGGGAGACGCGTGTTCTCACCGTTTCCAACCAGAAGGGCGGGGTCGGAAAGACCACGACCGCGGTGAATATCGCGTCGGCTCTTGTGAGCCTGGGCGCGAAGGTGCTCGTCATCGACTTAGACCCGCAGGGCAACGCATCGACCGCCCTTGGCGTCCCGCACAGCGCGGATGTTCCGAGTGTCTACGACGTCCTGATCGAGGAATTTCCGCTGGCAGACATCGTGCAGGTCAGCCCAGAGAATCCCAACCTCTTCTGCGCGCCGAGCACCATCCACCTGGCCGGGGCTGAGATCGAACTCGTCGCACAGGTCGCCCGCGAGCACCGCCTTCGTCGTGCGCTCCAGGAGTATCTCCGCGACAGCCCCGTCGACTTCGTGATCATCGACTGCCCGCCGTCGCTGGGCTTGTTGACGATCAACGCATTCACCGCGGCATCCGAGGTGTTCATCCCCATCCAGTGCGAGTACTACGCCCTGGAGGGGTTGAGTCAGCTTCTCGGCAGCATCCAGATGATCCAGAAGCACCTGAATCCGGAACTTCACCTGTCCACCATCCTGCTGACGATGTTCGATGGACGGACTCGGCTCGCGCAGCAGGTGGCTGAAGAGGTCCGCAATCACTTCCCGAGCCAGGTGCTGAACACCGTGATCCCGCGCTCGGTGCGGGTGTCGGAGGCGCCGAGCTTCGGCCAGACCGTGATCGCCTACGATGGGCAGTCCGTCGGCGCAATCGCCTATCGCGAGGCAGCCGTCGAGATCGCGTCGCGTACCGCGTCGCAGAGCAAGGAGAAATGA
This sequence comes from Microbacterium sp. LWH12-1.2, assembly GCF_040675825.1. Taxonomy (NCBI): domain Bacteria; kingdom Bacillati; phylum Actinomycetota; class Actinomycetes; order Micrococcales; family Microbacteriaceae; genus Microbacterium; species Microbacterium sp. LWH12-1.2. The sequence continues at coordinate 2,939,549 of NZ_JBEGIJ010000001.1, read as the reverse complement.
TGGCCAAGCGCACTGGACTGGGCCGGGGGATCGGCGCACTGATCCCCACTGCAGATCAGGTGGAGCGTCCGGTGGACGTGTTCTTCCCCGGCGCGAACCTCCGACCGTCGCAAGGGATCGAGGTCAACGGTCCTGACGTTCAGCCGAAGGCGGAGCTCGCGGAAGTCCCTGGCATTCACCTGGTGCAGATCGATCCCCACAAGATCGTTCCGAACCCGCGTCAGCCGCGCACGCACTTCGACACCGAAGATCTCGCCGAGCTGGTGCACAGCGTCCGTGAGTTCGGTGTGCTGCAGCCGGTGGTCGTTCGCAAGAACTCCGACGGTGAGTACGAGCTCATCATGGGGGAGCGGCGCACCCGGGCTGCGCGCGAAGCGGGGCTCGAGGCGATCCCTGCCATCGTGCGCGAGACTGCGGATGAAGATCTGCTTCGCGACGCCCTGCTCGAGAACCTGCATCGTTCTGAACTCAACCCTCTGGAAGAGGCATCGGCTTATCAGCAGCTCCTCGAGGACTTCGGAATCACGCAGGAACAGCTGGCCACCCGCATCGGGCGCTCGCGTCCGCAGATCAGCAACACGATCCGCCTCCTGAAGCTGCCCGTACCGGTGCAGCAGCGGGTTGCCGCGGGTGTGCTGACGGCCGGACATGCCCGAGCCATCCTCAGTCTCCAGACACCGGAGGCGATGCAGCGACTGGCCGACAAAGTCGTGAATGAAGATCTTTCCGTGCGCGCCACGGAGGAGGCTGCCAAGTCCCAGCCGGCCGCCGCAGGTAAGGCTCCCAAGCCCACACCGGGAGCGCGCCGTGCGTACCTCGACGAGGTGTCCGGCAAGCTCGGAGACCGCCTGAACACCCGAGTGAAGATCTCACTCGGTGCACGCAAAGGCCAGGTCACGATCGATTTCGCCTCGATTCAGGATCTCAACCGAATCCTGAACGAGATCGGCGAAGAGGGCTACGGCAGCAGTTGAACTGCGTCTGAAATAGCGAAGCAGGGGAAGCCACCGAACGGATCGTCTCGAACGGTGGCTTCCTCTGTTGCGGTATGGCAAGGTGTTCCCCACCGGCAATGATGTCGGTGTTCTCGATCGCGGATGGAGTTGCCATGGCCGGCCACGGAGGAGCATCACCGACAGAGGAATCGATCTTCGACGATGACGATTCCTCGAAGAGCGCCGGAGTGATCCGGATCGCGATCGTCGCCGCCTTGGGTGGCTTCCTGTTCGGCTACGACAGCGCGGTGATCAACGGCGCAGTATCAGCGGTCGAGAAATCCTTCAACGCCGATCCGGTCGCCCTGGGCTTCGCTGTCGCATCGGCTCTCATCGGGGCGGCTGTGGGTGCGTTGCTCGCCGGGCGGATCGCCGATGCGATCGGACGCCTCGCGGTGATGAAGATCGCCGCCGTCCTGTTCCTGGTCTCCGCGATCGTGACCGGGTTCGCGCCCGCTCCTGATGGGCTCTGGGTCTTCGTCGTCGGACGCGTGATCGGCGGCCTCGGCGTTGGCATGGCCTCGGTCATCGCCCCGGCCTACATCGCGGAGATCGCCCCGGCCCGCATCCGCGGCCGTCTCGCATCCCTGCAGCAGCTCGCCATCGTCACCGGTATCTTCATCTCACTGCTCGTCGACTTCCTCATCGCGACCGCGGCGGGCGGCTCCTCTGAGCCGTTCTGGTTCGGCCTGGACGCCTGGCGGTGGATGTTCCTGGCCATGGCGATCCCCTCGGTCATCTACGGCGGCCTCGCCTTGACCATCCCCGAATCGCCTCGGTACCTCGTCGCGCAGCACCGCGTCGACGATGCCAAGGTCGTGCTCGCGCAGATGCTCGGCCCCGACAAGATCGAGACCACGATCATCCGCATCCAGCAGACCATGGAGCGCACGACGAAGCCGTCCTGGGCCGATCTGCGGACTCCTTCGGGCAAGGTCGCCGCGATTGTCTGGGTCGGACTCCTGCTGTCAGTTTTCCAGCAGTTCGTCGGAATCAACGTGATCTTCTACTACTCGAACATCCTCTGGGAGGCCGTCGGTTTCGACGAGTCGCAGGCGTTCGTGATCACGGTGATCGGTGCGATCATCAACATCCTGACGACACTGATCGCGATCGCCACGATCGACAAGTTCGGTCGCAAGCCGCTGCTGATCATCGGATCGATCGGCATGACGATCACACTGACGACGATGGCATTCATCTTCGGGACCGCACCCGTCATCGACGGATCTCCGCACCTTGAAGGAATGGCAGGACCGATCGCGCTCGTCGCGGCGAACCTGTTCGTCGTGTCCTTCGGCATGTCGTGGGGTCCGGTGGTCTGGGTGCTCCTGGGGGAGATGTTCCCGAACCGGATGCGTGCGGCGGCGCTGTCCCTCGCCGCTGCCGGCCAATGGGTCGCGAACTGGATCATCACGGTGTCGTTCCCCGGACTCAAGGACATCTCGCTGGGCCTCGCGTACGGTCTGTACGCGACCTTCGCGCTCCTCTCGCTGCTGTTCGTCTGGAGATTCGTGCAGGAGACGAAGGGCAAGTCGCTGGAGGACATGACCGAAGGGGCGGCGGCGCCGAGAAAGCGCTGAGAATCGGGCCGGATGCTGCAAACCGCGGCATCCGCGCCCGCCCCGTTTCCGGGAGCGTTTAGGCTGGAATCGTGTCCGAATCCATCCCCCGCCGCGCCAGCCTCGAAGTGCTGCGCGCGGAGGCGGCGGATGAACTTGCGGTGCTGATTCAGGAGCGTCTGCTCGGAGGTGAGGACCCGTGGGAGTTCATGGAGGACCTCCCCAGCGTGGACGAGCTCGTCGTGTATCTGCTCCGCGCCGACAACATCAATGCCAATGACGGGCTGCGCCCGAATGCCGCTCGCCACTACCGAGTGCTCCGCCAGATCGCCCTGGAATACCCCGAGTTGACCCCGGCGGTGTGGGGGCTTCTCGACGAGAAGCGGAAGCACCGGCGTTGGGACCCGACGGTCGCCTCCTGAGCCTTGACCCGCGGGCGGGATCGCCGTGACGGCACTCGCGGGATCAGCCCCGGATCAGCCGGCTTGGCCCCAGAGTGTTGCGAAGAACCCGACGACGGGCACAGCACCCAGAATGAATCCGACAATCCCGAGGATTCTCGGCCGAGAGACGATGACTGCGGCGATACCGACAAGAACGGCCGCCGCGCCGACGACGACGGACGCGTAGAACGACAGGACCGCGAGAACGGCGCCGTTCGAGAGGCCCTGTCCGTCCAAGGCGCCGCCGATGAGCCAATAACCGAGGATCATCAGCGTAGCCACCGCCCCCAGAACGACGGAGGTGATCGCGAGGCCGCGGCGGGAGCTGCTCGGTGCATTTGGCGTCATACGGAGGACACTAGCGGGCACGAGGTGGGTGCGATGACCCTGCTGACCATGTTTCACGTGAAACTCCGCCATGAACCTTCCGCTCCGAACGACGAAGCCCGTCACCTCCGTAGGGAGGTGACGGGCTTCGATGCGTCGATGGGTCAGCCGATGAACGCTTCGAGATCCTTCTCGAGGGCGAACTTCGGCTTCGCGCCGATGATGGTCTGCTTGACCTCGCCGCCCTGGAAGACCTTCATCGCCGGGATCGACGTGATCTGGTACTTCATGGCGAGCTCGGGGTTCTCATCGACGTTGAGCTTGAGGATCGTGATCTTCTCGGGATGCTCCGACTGGATTTCGTCGAGCACGGGGGAGACCATGCGACACGGGCCGCACCATTCCGCCCAGAAGTCGACCAGAACGGGACCATCGGCCTGCAGAACGTCCTGCTCCCAGGTCGCCTGGCTCGTCGCCTGTGCACTCATCAGAAACTCTCCTTGATCGTGGGATTCGCCTGCTACAACAGCGGGCGACCGGTATGTGTTCCCGCCTGGTCAGGCGACGATGATCTCCGCGGCCTCCGCAGCGGGTACTTCCACCGACGCATCCTCGAGGTCGGCGAGGAAGTGCTCCGCGTCGAGAGCGGCGACCGTTCCGGTGCCGGCAGCGGTGATCGCCTGACGGTAGGTGGGGTCGATGACGTCACCGGCAGCGAACACCCCGGGTACCGAGGTGCGCGAAGAGCGACCGTCGACCCAGATCGTGCCTTCGGCGGTGAGGTCGAGCTTGCCGTGCACGAGGTGCGTGCGCGGGTCGTTTCCGATCGCGACGAACAGGCCGTCCAGGGGCAGCTCCGACAGCGAGCCGTCGACGGTCGAGCGCAGCTGCACACCCGAGACCGCGCTCTCGCCACGGATCTCTGCGACCTCGGCGTTCCAGATGAACTCGATCTTCTCGTTCGCGAACGCGCGTTCCTGCATGATCTTCGATGCGCGCAGGGAGTCCTTGCGGTGGATGATGTACACCTTCGAGGCGAAGCGGGTGAGGAAGGTCGCCTCCTCCATCGCCGAGTCGCCGCCCCCGACGACCGCGATCGTCTTCTCGCGGAAGAAGAAGCCGTCGCAGGTCGCGCACCACGACACGCCATATCCGGAGAGGCGCTCCTCGCCGGCGACGTCGAGCTTGCGATAGGCCGAGCCGGTCGCGTAGATGACGGTGGACGCCTCATGCACTGCGCCGCTGCCCAGAGTGACCGTCTTGACCGGACCGTTCAGGTCGAGCGATGTGACGTCGTCGTAGAGCACCTCGGTGCCGAACTTCTCGGCCTGCTCCTGGAACTTGGCCATCAGTTCGGGGCCCTGGATGCCCTCGGGGAAGCCCGGGTAGTTCTCGACCTCGGTGGTGTTCATCAGCTCGCCGCCGACCTCGACCGAGCTGGCGATGAGAAGCGGCTGCAGGCTCGCACGCGCCGCGTAGATGGCAGCTGTGAAACCGGCCGGGCCGGACCCGATGATGATGACCTGACGCATGTGCTCTCCGTTGCTGAAAGTCTGTTCCCCTGCTTCAACCCATGGTAACCGCGGGTCATTCCCTGAGACAGCGCCGACGGACGCTGCAAGGTGAACAGTCTGCGGATGACGCGGGTTCGTCGAGCTCCTGGTCGATCAGCGCTTCGGCAGGAAACGCTGCAGGATCACGGTGGCGACCTTGAGTTCCGGGGCGCGCAGCACGATCAGGACGACGGCGTAGACGATGACGGTGACCCCGCCGATCACACTGGTACCAAGGGCGCCGAGTAGTTTGTCGGCGGCGGACCAGCCGTCGACGCCGCCGAGAAGCAGGAACGTTCCCCAGCCGGCGAAGCCGGCCGGGACGGCCGCGATGACGAAACGGCCGATCGAGAGCAGCGTCTGTCTCAGCTCGAGGCCGCCTAGGCGACGCCGTAGTACCCAGACCGAGATGATCATCTGCACGGTGCCGGCAGCGGATTGGCTGAGTGCGACCGCCGCTGCGAGGTGCGAGAGCGGAACGAACAGCGGGATCACGAGTGCCGTGCCGACGATGATCGCGCACTGCACGATCGTGATCCAGAACGGGGTGCGGGTGTCGCCGTATGCGTAGAACGTGCGCTGCACGATGAAGAGCACGGAGAGCGGCAGGAGACCGACGAGGTAGCCGACGAGCACCGGGGCCCCGAGAGCGGCGCCCTCCGCACTGTTGGTGAAGATGCGGGTCGCCGGGACCGAGGCCGCCACCAGAGCGGCGATCGAGACCACGATGAAGAGCGAGACGGCTCGGATGCAGCGCGCGACGTCTCCGCGGACCTCTTCGTCGCGGCCTTCCGCCGCGTGCTCGGAGATCTGCGTGAAGTAGGGAGTACCGATCGAGACGGCGAAGATCGAGTACGGCAGCATGAACAGCAGCCAGGCGTTGCCCATCATGAAGCCGGCGGGGAACTGCCCGGACGCAGCCGAGACGACCATCGACTGCACGAGCCCGGCCAGCTGACCGGCGATCACCATGATGAAGGTCCAGCCGGCGAGCCGGCCGATGTCGCGCAGGCCCACACCGCGCCAATGGAAGTCCGGTCGCAGGTGCAGACCGGTGCGCCGCCAGGCAGCGAGAAGGATCAGTGCCTGGACGGCGATGCCGAGGGTCGCGGTGCCGCCGAGGACGGCGATCATGGTCGGATCCCACATGTCGACGTGCCTGCGGTCTCCGCCGAACAGGGCGATGAACACGAGGAAACCGGCGATGGAGATGACGTTGTTCGCAATCGGCGCCCAGGTGTACGGACCGAAGATGCGTTTCGCGTTGAGGGTCTCGCCGATGAGGGCATAGAGACCGTAGAACAGGATCTGCGGCAGGCACCAATACGCGAACGCCGTGCCGAGGGCGAGCTGTGCGGGGGTGAACTCGGGCCCGTAGAGATGGACGAGCCACGGCGCCGCGATGACGGCCAGGGTTGTCGCGGCGAGGAAGACGATGGTGCCGAGCGTGAAGACCTTCGAGATGAAGGCCTGACCGCCGTCCTTGTGAGCCGCGGACTTGATGATCTGAGGAATGATCACCGCGGTCAGGATGCCGGTCTGAATGAGCGTGAAGACATTGTTCGGAAGCTGGTTCGCGATGCCGAAGGCGTCCGGCGCACGACCGATCTCGCCGATCGCCGCCACCAGCACGATCGTGCGCAGCAGCCCGGTCAGGCGTGAGACGAGCGTTCCCGCGCCGAGAATCGCGCTCGCTCGGCCGAGACTGCTCAACGTTCCTCCTCGAGCGGGGCCGCCTCGGCCTCCGCATCCGCTTCCTCAACGTCTGTATCGGCATCCGATGCATCCGACGTCTCAGCCGCCTCATGCCGCCGTCGGCGACGCACCGTGCGCACAACGCCCACGACGATCAGCAGTGCGGCCAGCCCGCCGAAGATGATCAGGCCGATGCTCTCCCATTCGGCGCGCACCGAGACGTCCGCGTACCGCGTCGTTCCGATGTCGACCCCGGTCGGGCTCTTCAGGCTCAGTTCCACGTCGAGGTCGCCGCTGCCGAGGCGCGCGGCCACCGGAACCTTGACGCGGGTGTTGCTGGCGGCGTCCGCGGTGACCTCGGTCTCGCGTTGCACGTCGAGGCGCAGGTCGGAGGGCTCCGCGAAGAGGCGCACGTTCACCGGCCACGGCAGGTCGTTGCGCACCCAGAAGCCGAACTCGGCATTCGCGCCGTACAGCTGGATCAGGCTCGACGGCTCGATGCCGACGGCGTCGAGAGTGGTCTGCGTGGCCGCGCGATGGGTGGTGATCGCCTCCGCGAACTCCTCGGCCGTCGAGCCGACCCCGATCACGCGGAGGATCCGGATGCGTTCAGGACTGAGGAGCACCTGCGGGTCGGTGAGGATCGACGAGAACTCGTTCAGGGTCGCCTCGTCAGCGAGCAGGTTCTGCAGCGCCGTGGCTCGGGACGCATCAGGTTCCGCCGTCAGAGTGACGGATGCCGGCGGTGCGGCCCGCAGCGCGGAGAGCTCGAAGGCCGGGGTGTCGACGGCCGAGATGGCGGCGCGCAGCGCTTCGGCGGTGCGCGTCTCGTTCCGCTCCAGCGCGACGAGAAGCGGAACGCCCGGCGCGCTCTGCGCCGCCAGGACGAGATGCGCATTCGCCGCCGCGAGGGAGCGCGCCCGCGCGTCGGCGTCGGGCTCGGTCGCGGCAGAGGAGAGGGCGGCCGAGACGGCGGCGTCCGTGATGAGGAGGTCGTTCTCTCCCACGGCGGCGTGCCCGCTGAACTTCTCGCCGATGGAGGTGGAGGGCAGGATCGTCGTTCCCGGCCCGCCCAGGTATCCGGCGAACGTGGCGAGGTCGTCGCCGGTGACGTCGCCACGCGGCCACAGGATGCCGGGCATCGCCCCGGGAACCGTCGTCAGTTCGGCATCGTCGGGCAGGCTCGGCTCAGCGGTCGGTTCCGGTGTGGGTGTCGGCGTCGCCGTGCTCGGGATGCTCGGGAACATCTTCGGGTCGAGGAAGGTGCGCAGACTGGTCGGCTCGAGCAGCGCGGGGAGTGCGGCGTGCGCCTGCGTGGCGGCATCCGCGTCGCCGAACTGCAGGGCGAAGCGTTCGTTGGGGAGCTCCTCGAGACGAGTGAGCCATTCGACGACACTCGTCGGCGCTGCCGTACCCAGGGCACGGATGGCGGCGAGGATGGCCGGGTCGATCGCGAGCGCCGCGGCGGTGCCGACGACGCCGTCGAGTTGAGCGGTGAGCGCGCCGTCCGGGGCGGTCAGAGTGGTCAGTTCGTCGAGGGTGAGCAGCGCCCCACCAGTGGGAGTCGCGGTGATCGGCACGAGCACGCCCACCTGCGGGGCCGTTGCGGCGGTGATGACGAGGACGCTCGTCGACGAGACCTCGGTCAGGATGGCCGTGTCGGAATCGAGGTCGTCGGTGGTGGCCCCGTCGAGTCCGGCGCGCAGGGGATAGATGCCGGGGGCGAGGTCGGCGAGCGACTCCTGCGGAACGACCACGTTCGCCGTCGTCGACCCACGGGGATCGACGGATGCCGTGTCATCGGCGCCCAGCGGCGCGAACACGGCGTCGGTCGTTCCTTCATCCAGCCAGGCCGTCAGGGCCGCGCTGTCGGCAAGAGGAGTGCGGCCCAGTTCGAGCACCACGCGCCCCGCGGAGACCTCGGCATCGGTGCTGTTCTGCACGGTGAGCGCAGCCGTGGTCGCGGTTCCCGGCGCCACCGATCCGTGCACGCCGATGGAGATGAACAGTTCCACCGATCCGTCTTCGACCTGCTTGTCGGTTGCGGCGTAGCTCGCAGACGCCCCCCCACCGCAGACGCCCAGAACGATCGCGAATGCGACCGCGCCGCGCGCGAGCCGCAGCAGTTGCGCGCGAAGGCCGGTTTCGGGAGTGTTCACGGTCATAGGGTCTTCCTCGAACGCCGGCGACGCTGGCTGCTCGTGAGTACTGACCTTGTGATTCTAGGTGGGCGACTGAAGGAGAACCCTGAACACGCGTAGAGTGACGGCCGTGTCCGACACCTCTGCACCCGTTCCGGAGCCCCTGCACTGCGCGGCTCTCGCCGCCGACCTCGATGCCGCGGACTTCCGCTCCGAACCGCTCCGACGGTTGTGGGGAGAGGACGCCGACGACGCTCTCGGGCGAGGGATGCGCGAGCCGATCCTGCGCGCGATCGCGGGCGACGAGGGAGTGCTCGCGACGCTCGGGCGTCTGTTCGTGCTCGGGATGCCGCAGCCGTCGCACCTCGTAGAGGCCGCTGTTCCACGGCTCGGCGTGGCAGGTCTGGCCGCTCTCGGGCTGGCGGAGGTCAGCGCGGAGACAGTAGTGCCGACCGCGCTGCTGCGGCCGCAGTCGTTCGTCGACGCCGACGGCGTCGGGGAGTGGTGGATCGCGAGCGATCTCGACGAGGTCGCGCTCGGAACGGCTCTTCCTGCCGATCACGTGCTCGGCGTCGGCGGTGCCTCGCGCACCCTTGCCGAGATCATCTTGCCGATCGAGGTCGATCGTGCCCTCGATCTGGGCACCGGATGCGGCATCCAGGCCCTTCTGGTCGCCCGATACGCGGGCACGGTCATCGCGACCGACATCTCGGCACGCGCCCTGGCCTACGCGGAGATCAATGCCCGGATCAACGGCGTCTCGAACATCACGTTCCGCCAGGGCAGCATGTTCGAACCGGTCGAAGGCGAGGCGTTCGATCTGGTGGTGTCGAACCCGCCGTTCGTGATCACCCCGCGCGGCGACGGTGTGCCGGAGTACGAGTACCGTGACGGCGGACTCATCGGCGATGCACTCGTCGAGCAGTTCATCCGTGACGTGCCGGCGTACCTGACGCCCGGCGGGGTCGCTCAACTGCTCGGCAACTGGGAGTCGCGAAACGGTGCGTCCGGGCTGGATCGGCTGTCCTCGTGGGTTCGGGATGATCTCGACCTATGGGTGATCCAGCGGGAGGAACTCACTCCACTGGGCTACGCGGAGCTGTGGATCCGCGACGGAGGCACGACGCCGAGGGACGCCGCATTCACGCCGTTGCTCACCGCGTGGCTCGACGATTTCGCGGAGCGTGGCGTGACGTCGATCGGATTCGGGTACGTGCTGCTGCGGCGTCGTCCTGTCGATGGTTCGCCGCTTCGGCGGATCGAGACCGTGTCGCAGCCGGTGTCGGGTGTCGGGGTGGCGCTGCGCAACGGCCTTGCCGCGCATGATCTGCTCAGCTCCGGGCTGCCGGTGACTCTCGTCACGGCTGCTGACGTCACGGAGGCGCGGCACCTGCTCCCCGGAGACGATGATCCGAGCGTGATCGAACTGCGTCAGGGCGGCGGCTTCGCCCGCACGCTGTCGGTCGATCCGGCGCTCGCCGCGTTCGTCGGCGCCTGCGACGGCGAACTGACCGTCATGCAGATCGCCGCGGCGCTCGCCGATCTGTTCGAGGTGCCGTTCGCCGACCTGTGGGCCGATCTCGAGCCCCGCATACGTTCGCTCGTGTTCGACGGATTCCTGGCCCCTGCCGCATCGTGAGCGTCCGTTCACGGGAATAGTCGACCGCATCCATTCGTTCGCATAGATCATGAAGGCTTTCGGATTCCTCTCGTTCGGGCACTACGCCGACGTGCCCGGTTCGGCGACCCGCACCGCCGGGGACATGCTGAAGCAGACCATCGAGATCGCCGAGGGTGCCGACGAGATCGGCGTGAACGGCGCCTACGTGCGCGTGCACCACTGGGCTCGTCAGGCGGCGTCCCCGATGCCGCTGCTCAGCGCGATGGCTGCGCGGACGAAGCGCATCGAGGTCGGCACCGGCGTCATCGACATGCGGTACGAGAACCCTCTGCAGTTCGCCGAGGAGGCGGCCGCTCTCGACTTCATCGCCGACGGGCGCATCGCGCTCGGCGTGAGCCGCGGGTCACCCGAGACGGCGCTGCGCGGGTACGAGACGTTCGGGTACGTCGATGAAGAGGATGCCGAGCGTGGCAGCGTGCTCGCCCGCGAGAAGTTCGACCTGTTCCTCGCCGCCATCGAGGGTGAGCGCATCGCTCCCGGCGACCCGAGGATGGTCGGCGCCGGGCATTACCTGGCGATCGAGCCGCAGTCACCGACCCTGCGCGATCACATCTGGTGGGGATCCGGTTCGCGGGCGACCGCCGAGGACACCGGGCGCCGCGGCCTCAACATGATGAGCTCGACACTCCTCACCGAAGCGACGGGCGTGCCGTTCCACGAACTGCAGCGCGAGCAGATCGACCTGTACCGCGCCGCCTACAAGGCGGCGGGTCACACCGGCACTCCCCGGGTCTCGGTCAGCCGAAGTGTCTTCCCCCTCATATCCGACATGGACCGCGCCTACTTCGGCCTTCGTTCCGAGGAGAGCAGCGATCAGGTCGGCATCATCGACGGCTTCCGCTCGACGTTCGGCAAGACGTATGCCGCGGAGCCGGACGTGCTCATCTCGCAGCTTCTCGCTGATGAGGCGGTGATGGCCGCCGACACCCTCATGCTGACCATCCCGAACCAGCTTGGCGTCGACTACAACCTGCACGTGCTGGAGTCGTTCGCGAAGCACGTCGCGCCGGCACTGGGCTGGAAGCCGAACACGGAAGGACCCGTCGAGGGGTACGCGATCTAGGTCGACGAACCGCCAGTGGGATACTGGCGCCATGACCGATTGGGAGCACACACCCACACCAGGAGCGGGCGGACCGATTCTCGGCGGTGCGCTCTGCCTCATCGGTGGAGGCGCGGGCCTTGTGGTCCTGGTACCCGGGTCCGGATGGGATGTCGTCGCCTGGTTCAGTGCCGGGGTCGTTCTGCTCGGCGCAGTGCTTCTGACCGTCGGAGGCATCAAGCTCCTCCGCGCGCGTCGCGCTGCAACGAAAGACCGCGCATGACAGGCCGCCTGAGCAAGGTCGATATCCGTGAGGCCTCCTTCCCAGAGGACGAAGCATCCGTGTCTGCTCTGCTCGGGGACTATCTCCGGCAGACGGAGGCGGAGAAGGGGGATCACGGCCTCACCCCACGAGCAGCTGTACTCCCGGATCGCTACGCGGGCGAGATCTCCGACCCCGAGAAATCGCTGGCCGGGATGCGCGTGCTCGTCGCATCGGTCGACAGTGCGGATTGCGGGATCATCGTCGTCACGAGGACGGCGGGCGCGTCAGAGGTCAAGCGCTTCTGGACGACACCGCCAGCGAGAGGTCACGGCGTGGGAAGCGCACTGATCCGTGAAGCACTTCGGGATGCTTCTCGACCGGTGAGACTTTCGGTGTGGGATTGGCGCGAGCCGGCGATCCTCTTGTATCGAAAGTTGGGATTCTCTCCCGCCGCTCCCTGGGACGCGCGTGACAGGCTTCTGTTCTTCGAGCTCGCCTGAGCACCGCTGGACGCACATCCGTCCCGACCGAGGAACCGCCTTCGCTACGGTGGGACGCATGAGCTACGCAGGGGACTCGTCGGTCGGTGGACGCGTGAGAGATGTCGAGAAGGACTACGCACAGCGCCAGACGAAGCTGTTCCGCAACTTCGCCCTCGTCGAGGGAACCGTGCTGCTGATCGTGGTGGTGGCCGTCTACGTGCTCGGACTCGTCGACTCCGAGGTGGGAGTCTGGATCCTCGCCGGTGTCGCGTTGATCGGAGGCGTGGCGCTCAGCACGCTCCTCATGCGGCACCTGAAGAACCGCGCCGCGGCCCTCGCGCAGGCCAGGGGCGAGAACCCGCTGTTCTGACCACGCCGACGCCCCCGCCGCGCGCCGACGGCAGCCGGCCTCAGCCCTGCTCGACGCCGAAGAGGCCTCGTCCGTGCTGGTGCAGCAGGTTGTAGGCATCTTCGTAGGTCTGCGGCTCTTCGTCGTCCGGCAGGCCGTAGCGCGCGAGCAGCAGACCGAGGAGCCCGTGCGCCGGCGGCGTGAGCGGCTTGTCCTTGTGCGCGTGCGCCGGATGCGGCGGGGTCGCCTCGGGGTTCTCCGGAGTGAACGACGGCGTCGTCTCGGGCCAGTCCGCCGGATGCCGCGGCTTGTCGAGGTTGATGACGTTGAACATGGTGTTCGCCGTGGCATCGCGTCGGGTGAGCGGCTTGAGGCCGTGCAGCCTGCTCAGCGTCGCGATGACCGAGCCGTGGTGCATCTCGTCATTGATGACAGTGCCGCGCCGGGTGTACGCGGATACGGCGATGGCGGGAACACGGCAGCCGAGCCGGTCGAACTCGAACCCCATCTCGCCGGGATCATCTGCCGGGCTCGGCGAAGTCGCCTCCGGCGGCGGCACGTGGTCGTAGCATCCGCCGTGCTCGTCGAACGTGATCAACAGCATCGTGTTGACCGCGTTGGAGCCCTTGGCGGACTTGCTCTGCCGGATCGCCGTGTAGATGTCGTGGATGAGCTCGTCACCGGCGCGTACGTCGGAGTGTGCGCTGTTGATCACGTCGGAACCGAACACGTCGCTCTCGTGCAGCGCTCCGAACGGCGGGTGGAAGTCGTTGTGGTTGTAGACCATGCGCGGCTCGATGAACGCGTACGCCGGCAGCTCGCCATGCTCGGCATCCGCGTAGAAATCGTCCATCGTGCCGAAGTGCTCGGTCTTCCAGAACTTCTCCAGCACCGGCGCGTGCAGCACCCCGGTGAAGGACACCATCTGCAGTTCGTCGAAGTAGATCTTCCAGCTCAGGCCGGCGTCTTCGAGGCGGTTGAAGATCGTCGGTGCCGCGGGGGCGTCGAGCCACTTGTCGTAGCCGCCGCCGTGCTTGTTCGTGACGAAGCCATGCGAGGTGGAGGCGTGGAAGAACGACCGGTTGCAGAACGTCTGCGACGGAACGGCGCAGAACCAGCTGTCGAAGACGGCGAACTCCTTCGCCAGCGTCGAGAGAGTCGGCAGCATCTGCGGCGAGAACGAACCCATGATCTGACTGGCTTCGTCGGCGGTGGGAGCGGTGCCCTTCTTCAGACGCATGTAGTTGATGATGTAGTCGGTGAGGAAGCCGCTCATCGTCGGCTGCTCACCGTTCTGCGGTGTGTTGAACGGCGGCTGCATCTGCTCCACGAACAGGGCCGAGTTCGATTCCGGCACGACCGTGTTGAAGATCTGGGTGTTGACGTGCGGGAACTCCTCACCGGGATCAGGGTTGGGATAGCCCATGATCTTGTCGGTGTCGCCCTGGTAGATGTGCGCGGGAACCCACGTCGTGCCGTCGACCGAGAAGTTGCCGTAGTCGCCGAAGTTGAGGCCGTCGAAGGTCTGCCCCTCCGGCAGATCCTCCTTCGAATACAGATAGCCGAGCAGGTTGTCGAACGAGCGGTTCTCGCCCATCACGACGACGAGGTGATCGAACCCGGGCGCGTGGCGCGGAGCGAGAGCGCCGAAGTCGGTCGACCCCTCGAGGAATCCCTGCCGTTCACCGATCGCATTCCCGATCACTGCCCCGCCGACGCCGCCCGCCACCGCGCCCGCGACGGCCGCGCCGCCGATCTTGAAGAAGTCGCGCCGAGAGGTGGCGCGCTGGGCCGCCGCGAGCTCTTCGGGGGACGGCTCGTCGTTGTCGGTCATGACGCCGATCCTATATATCGCCGTCGGAACTCGGGAGGAAGGACTCGGCGTATGCCGGCGGGGCAGGGGCACCCCGCACCGGCCCCGGTACGCTGGAACCCATGCTCAACATGGCCGACGGCCTGGCCCGCCTCGGCGCGCTCGCCGCGCATCCCGTCGTCGCGACGCTCGCGCGTGCCTTCGCCGACGCCGGCTTCGACCTCGCCGTCGTCGGTGGTCCGGTGCGCGATGCACTGCTGGGACGCCCGACGAATGACCTCGACTTCACCACCGACGCGTTGCCGGACGACATCCTCCGCATCGTGAAGCCCATCGCCACTGCGCACTGGGACATCGGCCGCGCCTTCGGCACGATCGGCGCCCGCGTGCAGGGCGAGCAGGTCGAGATCACCACCTATCGGGCCGACAGCTACGACGGCGTCACCCGCAAGCCGACCGTCGAGTTCGGCGACACGATCGACGGCGACCTCGCCCGCCGGGACTTCACCGTCAACGCGATGGCGCTGCAGGTTCCCGCGGTCAAGCTGGTCGACCCGACCGGCGGCGTCGAAGACCTCGTCGCCCGCATCTTGCGCACGCCGGCCGACCCGGCCGTGAGCTTCGGCGATGACCCGCTGCGGATGCTCCGTGCCGCTCGGTTCAGCGCCCAGCTCGGCTTCGACATCGAAGAGGGCACCCGCGCCGCGATCGAGCGTCTTCGCGCGACCCTGAAGATCGTCAGTCCCGAACGCATCCAATCCGAGCTGGTGCGCCTCATGCAGACCGACGATCCGGTGCGCGGCATCCGCGTGCTCGTCGATACCGGTCTCATCGAAGAGTTCCTCCCCGAGGTCAGCGCGCTGCGCCTCGAGGTCGATGAGCACCACCACCACAAAGACGTCTACGAGCACTCGCTGACGGTTCTGACCCAGGCCATCGAGCTCGAACACACCCGCAACCCGGGCGCCGAGCCCGATGTCGCGCTGCGCATCGCCGCGCTGTTGCACGACATCGGCAAGCCGCGCACGCGCAAGCTCGAAGACGGCGGCGTCGTCACCTTCCACCACCACGACATCGTCGGGGCGCGGATGGCGCGCAAGCGGATGCAGTCCCTGCGCTTCGACGGTGACACGACGGATGCCGTCGCGACCCTGATCGAACTGCATCTGCGTTTCTTCGGCTACGCCGAAGGTGCATGGACGGATGCCGCGGTGCGCCGGTATGTACGCGACGCCGGCGATCTGCTGGAGCGGCTGCACATCCTCACCCGCGCCGACGTGACCACCCGGAACAAGCGCAAGGCTTCGCGTCTCGCCAGCGCCTATGACGACATCGAGTCGCGCATCGCGGCCCTCCGCGAGCAGGAGGAGCTCGACTCGATCCGCCCCGAGGTCGACGGCAACCGCATCCAAGAGGTGCTCGGGATCAAACCGGGCCGCGAGGTCGGCGAGGCCTACCGCTTCCTGCTGGATCTGCGCCTCGACGAGGGTGTGCTGGGGGCGGATGCCGCCGAGCAGCGCCTGCGCGAGTGGTGGGCCGCCCGAAGCTGACCGTTCGAGAGCCTGTTCCGCGCGGATGGGAACGCTCCTATGCTGGGGTGCGGGGCAGGTCGGAGAGGATCGGAGGCCCGTTGGCGGCATCATGGTCTTCCTCGCGTGACGGCGAACCCGCCGCGTCGCGCCTCCTCATCGAGCGTGCGCACGAAGAACTGCTCGCCGGCAACCTCGACGATCAGCGGCTGCAGCATGTCCGGCCGCTCATCCGAGCATCCTGGGAGCGCTCCTGGCGTGGCCGTGTCGGCCCAGAGGGCGCCCCGCTGCTGGAATTCGTCCCCGAGGAACTGGAGGCGTACCGGCTGTCACACCCGCTCGCTTCGGTGATGGACATGATCCGCGCCCTGCTGCTTCCCGGCACCGCCGAGGATTCCGGTGTGATCGTCGCCGTCGGCGATCAGGCGGGACGACTGCTCTGGGTGGAGGGTGACCGGCAGCTGCGGTCGCTCACAGGCGACATGGGCTTCGTGGCCGGCGCGAACTGGTCGGAGGATGCCGTCGGAACGGCAGCCCCCGGCACTGCGCTCGCCCTCGGGCAGACGGTGCAGATCCATGGCGCGGAGCACTACAACAGGCTCGTGCATCCGTGGTCCTGCACGGCCGCGCCGGTGCGCGACCCCGAGACGATGCGGGTGCTGGGTGTGATCGATGTCACGGGCGGGGCGGAGGCGGTCACGCTGCAGGCGCGCATGCTGGTGGATGCCACGGCGCGCGCGGTCGAGTCGGAGATCATGGTCGCCCGTCTGCGTGCGCGGAGCGAGGCGCCGCGGGCGCGCACGCCGAAGCACCAGGCGCCGAGCGCGGCCCGCGCGACGCTGCGAGTACTCGGACGGGATCGCGCGCGACTGGAGGCGATGTCGGCGCACGAGGAGATCGTCACCGAACTCAGCGCCCGGCACGCGGCGATTCTGCTGATGCTCGCCGTGCACCGTCAAGGTCTGTCGGCTGAGCGTCTGTGCGAACTCGTCTACGGCGGCGACGTCTCGCCGGATACGTTGCGCCCCGAGATGGTGCGCCTGCGCAAGGTGCTCGAGCGCAGCGCACCTGAACTCGTGCCGGAGTCTCGTCCGTATCGGCTCACCGCCGTATTGGAGACCGATGCGCATGACGTGCTCTCGCTCCTCGATCGCGGCGCGCACCGAGTCGCTCTGACGGCCTATCGGGGTCCGGTCCTGCCCGAATCGACCTCCCCCGGCGTGGAGGAGTTCCGGGAAACCGTGAGATCGGCGCTGCGGGAGGCGATGCGGTCCGAGGCGAGCCTCGACGTGCTCCTGGCATACGCGGAGATCCCGGAGGGACAGGTGGATGCCGAGGCGCTCCGGCTCGCGCTGGAGATGCTTCCGGCGCGTTCGCCGAAGCGGGCCAGCCTCGTCGCGAGGATCGAACGCCTCGAGAGCGCCTGAGCCGACAGGACCTGCAACCCGGCGCAACGTTGCGCACCGGGGTGCAACCTCCGCCGACCTACCGTCGAGGGACAGCCACGCAGCATCGACGCTGCGGCCCGTCGAAGGAGTCACGATGACCATCGTCGAAGAGAACGTGTCCACCGCCTATGCGGCCCCGGGTCGGCCCGGAGCGCTTGCCGACTACCGCCCCCGCTACGGCCACTACATCGGCGGCGAGTTCGTCGCCCCGGTCAAGGGCCAGTATTTCGAGAACATCAGCCCGGTCAACGGCAAGCCGTTCACCGAGGTCGGCCGCGGCACCAGTGAGGACATCGACCGCGCGGTCGATGTCGCCTGGAAGGCGTTCGCGGGCTGGGGCAAGACCAGCCCGGCGGAGCGCGCTGTCGTCCTCAACAGAATCGCGGATCGCATCGAGGAGAACCTGGAGCGCATCGCGATCGCCGAGACCTGGGAGAACGGAAAGCCGATCCGCGAGACCCTCGCGGCCGACATCCCTCTCGCCGTCGATCATTTCCGCTACTTCGCGGGGGTGCTTCGGGCCCAGGAGGGCGGGATCAGTCAGTTGGATGAGAACACCGTCGCGTACCACTTCCACGAACCGCTCGGCGTGGTCGGACAGATCATCCCCTGGAACTTCCCGATCCTGATGGCCGTCTGGAAACTCGCGCCGGCGCTCGCCGCTGGCAACTGCGTCGTCATCAAGCCCGCCGAGCAGACACCGGCATCCCTGCTCTTCCTGTTCGAGATCATCGGCGACCTGCTTCCGGCCGGCGTCGTCAACATCGTCAACGGCTTCGGTATCGAGGCGGGGGCGCCGCTCGCCCAGCACAAGCGCATTCGCAAGGTGGCGTTCACGGGAGAGACGACGACCGGGCGCCTCATCATGCAGTACGCCTCGCAGAACCTCATCCCGGTCACCCTCGAGCTCGGGGGGAAGAGTCCGAACGTCTTCTTCGAGGACGTCGCCCGTTCGACATCCGACCCGTACTACGACAAGGCCCTGGAGGGTTTCACGATGTTCGCCCTCAACCAGGGTGAGGTGTGCACGTGCCCGTCCCGAGCATTGATCCAGCGGTCGATCTACGACGGCTTCCTCGCCGACGGACTCGAGCGCGTCGGCAAGGTCATCCAGGGCAACCCACTCGACCCTGCCACGATGATCGGTGCGCAGGCGTCGAACGACCAGCTCGAGAAGATCCTCAGCTACATCGACATCGGCACGCAGGGCGGGGCGCGGCTGCTGACCGGCGGAGAACGCGTCGACCTCGGTGGTGATCTCAGCGACGGCTATTACGTCGCCCCCACCGTCTTCGAGGGTACGAACGACATGCGCATCTTCCAGGAGGAGATCTTCGGTCCGGTGCTGTCGGTGACCTCGTTCGATGGCTTCGACGACGCGATCGGCATCGCGAACGACACTCTCTACGGCCTCGGTGCCGGCGTCTGGAGCCGCAGCGGTGACATCGCCTATCGCGCGGGGCGGGCGATCGAGGCCGGGCGAGTGTGGACGAACACCTACCACCAGTACCCGGCGCATGCCGCGTTCGGCGGGTACAAGCAGTCGGGCATCGGCCGCGAGAATCACAAGATGATGCTCGATCACTATCAGCAGACGAAGAATCTGCTCGTCTCGTACGCCGAAGGGCCGATGGGCTTCTTCTGAGCTGCCAACAGATCCGGGCGGGTGTCGGGGGACACCCGCCCGGCACCACGCAGGAAGGAGCACGATCATGGTCAGTACCGACACGTGCCGACGGGTTGCGGTCACGGATGCCGCGGCATCCCTCGTCCGTGAGCTCTCGGCGCAGCACGGGCCGCTCATGTTCCATCAGTCCGGCGGATGCTGCGATGGTTCGTCACCGATGTGCTATCCCGTGGGGATGTTCATCACCGGGCCGAGTGACGTTCTTCTCGGTTCACTGGACGTGGGCCTGGATGCCGAGATCGACGTGTTCATGTCGGAGTCGCAGTTCGAGTACTGGAAGTACACCCATCTCACCATTGATGTCGTAGCGGGACGTGGCGCCGGCTTCAGCGTTGAGGGTCCGACGGGCATGCGGTTCCTCATCCGTTCCCGCATGCTGAACGACGCAGAGCTGGAGCACTTCGGCCTCGCGCAGTCCTCGACCTGAGGTCACGCCGCATTCAGACGCATGGACGCAACCGCCCGCAACCTACGCGGGTATACCCTTTCCCGCATACGCCGTGCAGCGTCAGTCCCCAGCTGACCGCAGGCGTGGGCGGCTTTGCCGTCGTACGGAGGGGGAGTCGATCTTCTTCCGATCCCGAGGGGGGATGGGGTGGACGCTGGTTCCCCAACAGGCGCCCACCCCGACACCCGCTTCTCATCCGGTAGCGCTCAGCGCAGCTGCATCCAGAACCAGAGCACGCCGAACCCGATCATGACCACGATCGGCAGCCAGGTGAAGCGGCGCTTGAGACGACGCCCCTGCTGCGCGACGCCCGGCGGGGGAGTGAGCATTCCGGCAGGCGCCGCGAAGGGCAGCGCCTGGTGGGTTCCCGCCACGGATGCTGCGGTGGGGTTCTCTTCGAGCAGTCGTTCGTCGCGCCAGCGCGCCCACTGGTCGAACTTGGTGATCAGTGCGCCGACGGTGCCGAACAACCACGCCCAGGTCGCTGCATCGAGGGTCGAGACCTGGCGCTTCGTGTAGAGGAACAACCAGTCGTCGACGATCTCGACATCGAGCTGCGCGGCGTTGTCGATGAATCGCGCCATGATGTCGGGCGTGAACAGGTACAGAGCATCGCGCTCGTAGCCGGCCGGGCAGTACAGCGCGAAGTACTTGTCGAAATCGCCCTCGAGAGAGAGGCGCTGCTCCTTCTGGAACGCCGCCGGCAGGTTCGACCCGAACATCGAGTTGTTGCCTTCGGCGTCGAGGACGATGTTCGGCAGCGGCAC
Source organism: Microbacterium sp. LWH12-1.2 (assembly GCF_040675825.1). Classification (NCBI taxonomy): domain Bacteria; kingdom Bacillati; phylum Actinomycetota; class Actinomycetes; order Micrococcales; family Microbacteriaceae; genus Microbacterium; species Microbacterium sp. LWH12-1.2. Next base: position 2,919,322 of record NZ_JBEGIJ010000001.1, on the reverse strand, counting down.
GTCGAGCTTCACGGCGACGTAGCCCCAGCTGTAGGTGGTCGAGTTCTTCCCGGATTTCACCGTGTACTGGTAGTTCCCGAACTCGACGAACCGCGGTGAGGTTCCGCGCACCAGGTCTTTCGCGACACGTCCGCCACCGATGCTGAAGATCATGCCGGGCAGCGGTGGATCAGAAACCTTCGCCTCGTAACTCATCCCGTTCGCCTGTGCGAAGCGATGCAGGCGGTAGCGGCGTTCGCGTGCTCCGCGAACACCGACCCACGCCAGCGCACCGCCGCCGACGAGGATCACGGCGAGGATGACCAGCGGGATGGCGGCGGTCCAGGGCGACCTGCTCGACGAGGCGATCGCGACGACGACCGTCGCGGTCACCGGAATGAACACCATCGCAGCGATGACGAGCGAGACGATGGCGATGATCGTCGACACGGAGGGTCCAGACGTGCCCCGCGCCCGCAGCTCCGCGGCGAAAGCGCTCACTCCTCGAGGATCGACCGCATCCGTGAGCGGGCGGGCGTCGAATGTGAACTCCGGTCGGGTGGATGTCATCGGTTCACCTCGTCGGCATCGTTGGTGAGGTCGGCGCCCTCGGGGATCTGCAGAGCCTCGAGCCGTTCGTCGGCGCAGATCGTCGCGATCAGTGCTTCCGATCCGGCGACGATCGTCGAATCGAAGTCGACCTCGCTGACCAGCACCCAGGCGTGGTCGTCGGGCCAGAGGATGCTGGGACTCTGCGCCGCGGGCGGGAAGCCGTGCTCCTCGGCCAGGCGGTCGCGCCACGGCGCGTCGAGGATCCAATCGGGGTGCGCGAAGGTCCGCGGTGCTGCAGAGAACAAGACATGTCGACGGTCGGGGAGTTCGAGTCTCGGGCCCTCGGAGATCTCTCGGGAGAGGATTCCCTCCTGCCACGTCTTCTTCCGGAACACGCTGTTGAAGGGGTCGCGACCGCTGCGGCCGAGCATCGCCTGATGGTTCGGATCGTCACTGAACGTGAGGAATGCTCGTGACGGGCCGTGACCACGGAATCCGAGGAGGCCGCCCCATCCCTCCCAGACCGCCGCCCACCCGGCATCCGGGGTCGACGTGTGCGCGACGAGGTGCTCGGCGACGGCGGCGAGCGACTCGATCTCCAGCCCGCCGATCGGCGGATCCTGGTAACGCCACCCGGCGCTGTCGCGCGGGCCGTCCTCGTTCTCGACGATGCGCCCTGGCGCGACGAGGTGCTGCCACTGCGCTTCGCGATGCATCTTCGTGCCCATCGCGGCGGCGGTGTCTGCCCAGCTCACCTGTTCACCGATGATCTCCGGGTCGCGTGCCTGGAAGGCATCCCACGCGTGGCGGTGCGCATCGTAGGGGAGTCCCGGCCACTCGTCTCCGACCGGGCGGTCGCGGCGCGCGGGGTGGAACACGCGCGCGTACGCCGGGTAGCCGCGCGGCACCACGACGTGCATGGTCCAGGCGTCCGTGCCCGTCGAAACGCCGTCGTCGAGTCGCTCGCGCAGCCAGCTCCCGGCCGACGGATCCGCTGTCCACTCCATGGGGACCACGCTACCCGGGCGCTGCGGACCGGCCGCGCCTACCCGCCGCGCCCCCGGCTACGGTGGAAGCCGTTCGGGTCCGCACCACCAGGAGGAAGAATGCACGCACCGGAGTATCCGATCCGCACTGAACGGCTGCTGTTGCGCCCGCTCACGCTGGATGACGCCGCGCCGATGCTCGTCTACAAATCGGATGCCGATGCGGTGCGCTACGTCCCGTACGGGCAGCTCTCCCTCCCCGACATCGAGGAGAGGATTCAGACTCGGTGGTCGACCACCCGCTTCGAGAAGCAGGACGACGCCGTCTGCCTGGGCATCGAGGAACGGGAGACCGGCCGGCTGGTCGGGGACGTGGTGCTGTTCTGGCGGAGCGAGAGAGATCGTGAGGGCGAGGTCGGCTACATCCTCGACCCCGCACAATCCGGCAAGGGCTATGCGACGGAAGCCGTGGCCGCCCTTCTCGAGCTCGGGTTCGAGGGGCTCGGGCTGCACCGGATCGCGGCACGCATCGACGAACGGAACACCTCATCCGCGCGGGTCGTGGATCGGCTGGGGTTTCGTCAGGAGGCGCGCCTGGTGGAGAGCTCCTGGTTCAAGGAGGAGTGGACGACGCTGCTGATCTACGGCCTGCTCGACAGGGAGTGGCGCGCCGGACGCGCGGCTGGTGTCGGAGTGCATCCCTCATAATCGAGGGGTGAACCCGACTGCAACCATCCCCTCCCTCGACGGCCGCCGATTCCGGATGGTGTCCTCCACGACGTCGGCTGTCGACCCTGACGCGCCGAGCGAGTTCGTCTACTGGGAGCGGGACGGTGCGATCTGGGGCGAGTACTCCGGCGACACCGTGACGTTCGGCCGATTCGTCGGCACGCGCACGGCCGACTCGATCTGGGTGTCGTTCGTGCACGTGCTGGTGTCAGACGGCACGGTGGTCACCGGCGACGGCGAGAGCGAGCTCGAACTCACCGCGGACGGACTCATCCGCCTCGTGGAGCACTACGAGATGCACGGCGCACCGCAGCTCAGCGTGTGCGAAGAGGTTGCCGCGATCTGACCGCAGGGGCGGGCATCAGCGCGGCGGCAGCGTGTCCCGGCCGGGCGATGCCGGCGTCCAGCGGGTCATTCCCAACGGGATCTCGGTGTTGCGCTCGGGAAGATCCGACGGCAGCAGGTAGGCACGGCGGATCACCTCGTCGAGAACGACGACGCTGACCACCGTGCGCACCTCCGGAAGTTGCGCGATCACACCGGTGGAGAATTCATGCACGCCGCCGACATCGACGGCGCGGATCAGGAGCATCGCGTCGTGCTCGCCCGTGGTGATGGCGCACCACTCCACATCCGGCATCTCCGTCACGCGCTCGCGGAACGACGCCCAGGACTGCGGCATGACCGTCACGAATACGAGGGCGGCGATCGACAGTCCTGCCTTCGCCGGATCCACTCGGGCGCTGAACCCGGTGATCACGCCATCGTGCACGAGGGATTCGACCCGCGTGTACGCACTCGCCCGCGAGATGCCGACCCGCTCGGCGAGAGCCGCGATCGAGACGCGGCCGTTCTCGCGCAGCGCGTCCAGAATTCTGTACGACACATCATCCAGTGGCATGGCACTTCGTCCAGATTGCTTCGGGACTTCCGTGTCTCTACTGGACATACTGCTCCTCAATAAGGGGTTTGGCATCAGAACTTCACAGCGTTACGCATTCTTGATAGACGGATCGTCGCATATCGTGGGAATCTGATCCCGGTCGTCCACAACGGTGCCGACTTACCCGAATGTACTCCTCGCCCTTGGAGGTCGCCATGGTGTCGCCCCGAAGCACATCGTTCATCGCCCTGGGAGCCGTCGCGCTCCTGGCCCTCGCCGGCTGCTCCGGCGGAAACTCCGCGAACAACGGCGGCGGAGACTCCGACGGTGGCGGCTCGCTCGTCATCGACACGGCGTTCTCCATCGAGACGGGTGACCCCGGTCACACCTACGACCCGACGGGCAACATGATCGCGAAGGCGCTCTACGAGACCCTCGTCGACTTCGAGGGCTCGGATGTCTCGACCCCGGTCGCCGGTCTCGCCTCGTGGGAGCAGAACGACACCGCGACCGAGTTCACCTTCACGCTGGAGGGAGACCGCGTCTTCTCCGACGGCTCGGCGATCGAGGCGAAGGACGTGGTCTTCACGCTGCAGCGCGTCCAGGGCATGGTCGACGCGAAGCCCAACTTCCTCCTCGGCGGTCTCACGATCACCGAGGTCGACGAGAAGACGATCTCGATCACGTCCGAGACCCCGCTCCTGCAGCTGCCCGCGATCCTCGCGAACCCCGCGCTCGGCATCGTCAACTCCGACGTCGTGATCGAGAACGGCGGTGCGATCGACGGCACCGACAGCGCGCAGAAGTTCCTCGACGGCGAGTCCGCCGGATCCGGTCCGTTCACGCTCGACACGCTCGATCTCTCCTCGCAGGTCGTCCTGGCGAAGAACGATGAGTACAACGGCGACGAAGAGGCCGGGTACGACCGCGTCGTCGTGCGGAACGTCTCCGAGAGCGCCACGCAGCTCGCCAACCTCAAGGGCGGCGACTCCATGGTCGCGATGGACCTCAACGGCGACCAGGTCGCGGGACTCGGCGACGGACTCGAGGTCGAATCGGTGCCGTCCGGCCAGACGATCTTCCTGCTCCTCAACCAGTCGGATGCCGTCGCAGGAGAGCTCGCGAACGTGAAGATCGCCGAGGCGATCCGCTACGCGCTCGACTACGACGCGCTGCTCGAACTGGCCGGTGCCGGCGCCGTGCAGGCCACCGGCGTCATCCCGCCCGGATTCGAGGGCGCCCTGGACAGCGGTGTCGAGCAGGATCTCGACAAGGCAGAGGCCGCGCTCGCCGAGGCAGGCTACGCAGGCCAGACCCTGAAGCTGCAGTTCCCGAACGACTACCCGGTCGGCGGCGTGGAGTTCACTCCGCTCGCCGAGCGCGTTCAGGCCCAGCTGGGCGACGCCGGCATCAAGGTCGAGCTCGCCCCGCAGCCGTTCGCCACGGAGCTCGACGCCTACGTCAACGGCACCGAAGGCTTCGGCCTGTGGTTCTGGGGTCCGGACTACGCCGACTCGGCGAACTTCCTCCCCTTCGGGCCGGGCCTGAAGGTCGGCCTGCGCTCAGGTTGGGCCGCAGAGGCGACCCCGGAGATCGCGGGCATCGCTGCGGATGCCGCCAGCGCCACGGATGCTGCGCAGCGCACCTCCGCGTTCACGGCATTCGCCGAGGCGATGCAGGCCGAAGGCCCCTTCGTGCCGCTGATCGTCCCCGGTCGCAACATCGCCACGGCGGACGCCGTCACCGGCGCCGTGTACAACTCGGTGTGGGAGATGGACATTGCCGAGATCAACCCCGCCGGCTGAGCGGGCCGCTCTCATGACGACAGTTGCGGTGAGGCAGCAGGCGACGCGGCGCAGGTCGCCGCTCGCCGGCTACCTGCTGCGCCGCATCGGCACCTCGCTGCTCCTGCTCGTTGGCGTCACCATCGTCACGTTCGCGCTGACCAACCTGGTGCCCGGAGACCCCGTCTCCGCGGCGCTGGGTGAGGGGGCATCGCAGAACCCGGCGACGCGCGAGGCGTTCATCAAGGAGCACGGCCTCGACCAGCCGCTGATCGTGCAGTACTTCATCTATATGGGGAACCTGCTCCGCGGAGACCTCGGTACGTCGCTGGTGACCGGTCGCCCGGTCGCCAGCGACCTCGCCACCGCCGTGCCGGCCACGATCGAGATCGCGATCGCCGCGATCATCCTCAGCCTCGCGGTGAGCACCGTGCTCGGAACCCTCGCCGCGTACCGCCGTGGCCTCGTCACCGACCAGGTGATCCGCGTGGTGACCCTGATCGGGCTGAGCGTGCCGACCTTCTGGCTGGCTCTGGTCAGCTTCTACATCTTCTTCCTGCAGCTGCACATCGCACCGGGATCCGGACGCATCTCGCCATCGATCACTCCGCCGCCGAAGGTGACGGGCATGTACACGATCGACTACCTCCTGAACGGGGACGGCGTCGGGTACTTCGACGCACTGGCACACCTCGGTCTGCCGGTGATGGTGCTGTCGCTGGTCACCATCGGCCTGCTCACGCGCTTCATCCGCACCTCGGTGCTCGAAGTGCTCGGCAGCGACTACGTCAGGGCGGCGAGGGCAAAGGGCTTGCCCGCCATGCGCGTGATCCTCGGCTACGTGCTCCGTGGTGCATCCCTTCCGATCCTCACCGTCGTCGGCGTCGCGTTCGGATCGCTGCTGTCGGGCACCGTGCTCGTCGAGTCGGTGTTCGCCTGGCCGGGCCTGGGTACCTACGCCTACAACTCGGCGGCGAACCTCGACCTCCCGGGCATCATGGGCGTCGGCCTCGTCGTCGGACTCATCTACCTCCTCATCAACTTCGTCGTCGATCTGCTCTACGGCGTCCTCGACCCGAGAGTGAGGATCGCATGAGCCGCATCGACGCAGCATCCGGACCCTGGCGGTTCCGCTTCCGCTGGCCGCGCGCCTGGCGCACTCCGCTCGGCGTGATCGGCACGCTGATCGCGGCCGCCTGGATCGTCGTCGCCTTCACCGCGCAGTGGTGGGTGCCGTTCGGCCCGAACGCGCAGGTGCTGCCGCGCCTGCAGCCGCCGGGCATCGACACGCTTCTCGGCACCGACGGCAACGGCCGTGACATCTTCTCGCGGCTGATGACCGGCGCGACCGTGAGCCTTCCGCTCGCACTCATGCTCGTGATCGCCGCGATGGTGATCGGCACCGTCATCGGCGCCGTTGCCGGATACTTCGGCGGCTGGGTCGACGAGACCCTCATGCGCATCACCGATCTCTTCATGGCGTTCCCCACCGTCATCCTCGCGATGGTCGTCGCCGCATCCCTCGGCCCCTCGCTGTTCAATGCGGTGATCGCCGCGGTCGTGGTGTCATGGCCGCAGTACTCCCGTGTCACCAGAAGCATCGTGCTAGGGCTCCGCGGGCAGAACTACGTGATCGCCGGGCGCCTGCTCGGCCACTCGCCGCTGCGGACGCTCTTCGTCGACATCCTCCCGAACATCGCCGGTCCCGTGCTGGTGCTCGCCACCCTCGACATCGGCGCGGCGATCCTGCTGCTGTCCGGGCTGTCCTTCCTCGGGCTCGGTGCACAACCGCCGACCGCCGAGTGGGGGTCGATGATCTCGGCCGCGATCCAGAACTTCGATGCCTGGTGGCTGGGCGTGTTCCCCGGACTCGCGATCCTCACGGTCGTCCTCGCGTTCAACTTCCTCGGGGACGCGATGCGCGATGTCCTCGACCCGACGGCTGAGGTGACGCACGAGAAGCAGGCGGAGCGCGTCGCGGATGCGAAGGGGGTGGCCGCATGAGCGCCGCGAGCGTCCTCAGTATCCGGGACCTGACCATCGACATCGGTCGTCCTCTCGTCCGCGGTGTCTCCCTGGAACTCGAGCCGGGTCGCATCCACGGCCTGGCGGGTGAATCCGGTTCTGGCAAGACACTGACCGCACTGGCCGTGCTCGGCCTGCTGCCGCGGCAGGCGCGCGCCGGCGGTTCCATCACGCTCGGTGGTGAAGAACTGCTCGGCATGCCCCGTCGCGCGCTGAATCGCATCCGCGGCCGACGGGTCGCGATGGTCTTCCAGGACCCATCGGCATCTCTGCATCCGCAACTCCCGGTCGGCCGCCAGCTCACCGACCACATGCGGGTGCACCTCGGACTCCGCGGCGACGCGGCGCGGAACCGCGCGGTGGAACTGCTCGAGACCGTGCAGGTGCCGAATCCCGCCGAGGCCCTCAAACGCTATCCGCACCAGTTCTCGGGAGGTCAGCGCCAGCGCATCGCGATCGCGTGCGCCCTCGCCTGCGACCCCGAGGTGCTCCTCGCCGACGAGCCGACGACGGCGCTCGATGTCACCGTGCAGGCGGGGATCCTGCGCCTGCTGCGCGACCTCGCGTCCGAGCGCGAACTCGCGGTGCTGCTCGTCACGCACGATCTGGGCGTCATGAGCGCCATCGCCGACGAAGTGATGGTGATGAAGGACGGCCAGGTCGTCGAGCGTGCCGACAGAGAGACGCTGTTCCGTTCACCGCAGCACGAGTACACCAGGAAGCTTCTCGCGGCACTGCCCGGGTCACGGATCGAGGAGGACGGGAATGAGTGAGGTCGCTGTCCTCGATGCGAGGGACGTCGTGGTGCGATACCCCGGCAATCCTCCGGTGATCGCCGTCGACGGGGTGTCCCTGCAGGTGGCCGCGGGTGAGACCGTGGCGCTGGTCGGCGAATCCGGCAGCGGCAAGTCGAGCCTCGCCCGCGCCGTGGTCGGCATCGAGAAGATCGCGGCCGGGAGCGTGCGATTCCGCGATGCCGAGGTCGCGCCGCTCGGCATCCGCCGTCGCCCGACCGCCCTCACCGGCATCCAGATGGTGTTCCAGGACCCGTCGACCTCGCTCAACCCGCGTCGCCGGGTCGGCGACCAGATCGCCGACGGCATCGCCACCGCGAGACACCGCGGCGAAGCAGGGTCACGGGTCGAGGAGTGGCTGGAGCGCGTCGGTCTGCCCACCCAGGTCGCGACGCGCTTCCCGCACCAGTTCTCCGGCGGTCAGAAGCAGCGCATCGCCATCGCCAGGGCGCTCGCCGCACGACCTGCTCTGCTGGTCGCCGACGAGCCGATCTCGGCGCTGGACGCGTCCACCCAGACGAGCGTCGCTGCCCTGATGCGCGACCTCGTCGCGGAAGCGGGGGCGGGGATGCTGTTCATCTCGCACGACCTCGCGGTGGTGCAGCGCATCGCCGACCGCACGCTCGTCATGTACGGCGGCCAGGTGCTGGAATCCGGCCCCACTGCCGAGTTGTGGGCTGAGCCGCAGCATCCGTACACCCGATCGCTGCTGGCCGCGATCCCGGAGCCGGATGGGGCAGGGCGAATTCCCGATGCGCCGACGGCCGAGGACCGGCTGAACTGGATCGAGGTCGCGCCGATCGTGCGCTGAGCGGGCCGACACCGGTCACTCGCTGTTCACCGGGGCGTCGCTCGCCGGAAAGCGGGGAGTGCCACCATGCCGGATACCGTCCAGCCCCGGGGAGTTCTGTGCGCACGCCATCCGTCACCGTCATCCTTCCCGCGAAGGACGCCGGAGCGTTCATCGGCACGACGCTGGAGACGCTGCTGCGGCAGTTCGATGATCCGGCCGCGCTGAAGCTCGTGGCGATCGACGACGGATCGAGCGACGACACCGGAGCGCAGATGCGTCGCTACGCGGAGCGCTTCGCGCACGCGGAGGTGCTCGTCAATCCTCGCCCGGTCGGTCTCGCGACCGCCCGCAACCAGGGGCTGGCGCACGTCGAGGGCGAGGCCTTCTGCTTCGTCGACGGGGATGACTGGATGCAGCCGCGTCGCCTGCAGGTGCTCGCCGATCGGCTGCGCGCGCTGGACTGCGATTTCGTGCGCACCGACCACGTGCGCGTGACCGGCACCGAGCGCACGCTCGTGCGCGCTCCGTTCGCCTGGCGCGGTGTGGTGGCCTCGCCGCGCGAGGCGATCCTCCCCGCCGACGACACGACGATGGTCGACTACCCGTACGCCTGGGCAGGGATCTTCCACCGGAGCCTCATCGATCGCGGCCTCGCCGCATTCCCGGATGGGCTGTTCACCGCCGAGGACCGGCCGTGGATCTGGCGTCTGCACCTGAACGCCGATACCTTCGCCGTGGTCGACGCACCCGCACTCCTCTATCGCCGAGGCGTCTCGACCTCGCTCACCCGCGTCCACGATCGCCGTCAGCTCGATTTCGCCCGTTCGCTCAGCCAGGTGATCGACATCGTGGAACAGGATGCCGAGGCGCAGCGCTTCCTGCCCAAAGCGGTCTGGACGGCGCTCGCTCTGAGCTCGCACCACCTCGTCCGTTCCCGGCAGATGACGCCTCGGCTTCGTGCGGAGATGCGCGGTGGCATCCGCGACCTGCTTCGCCGCCTGCCCGCCGCCGAGGTCGCCGCGGTTCTCGATGACTTCTCCGGAGCGCGGCGAAGAGTCCTCGCACGGTCCCTCCGAGGAGCGGGGCGCGCAGCATGACGCAGCTCTTCGCCCTGCACAGCGCCTATGGCCTGGCCACCGCCGCCGCGGCCATCGACGAGGGTGTCTTCGACGCCGGCGGCCCGCGCATCCTCGTGCCCTTCAACTCCGCCCGGGTACCGGAGACGACGCACGGCATCGATGAGCTCCCGAACCTCGCCCCGCTGCGCGCCCGGTTCGACCGGGTCGAGTCGCTGGATGCGCTGCTCACGCCGCTGCATCCGAGTTCCTGGGACCCCTCTGACGGTGACCTGGTCGTGCTGCGGCGCCTGCTCACCCGCGCCTGGGAACTCGACGACGACCTGGAGCTGTGCGTGCAGAGCCCGCAGGTCGCGCCGGCGCGCACCCTGCTGTCGCTGTTCCCTGACGCGCGACTGACGATCATCGGCGACGGGTTGATGACCTATTCGCCGATCCGCGTCGCGCTGCCGCGCACGGTCGTCGAGCGCATCGGCCGGGTCGTCTACGCCGATGTCGTGCCCGGTGTCGAGCCGCTCGTTTTCACCGAGACCGGCGCGGCACGAGTGCCGGTGCCGCCGAGCCGGTTCGGTGCCGTGCTCGCCGAGACGGCGGCATCCGACCCCGACCTGGATGCTCTCGCCGATGGCACGCCGACGGCGCTCGTGCTCGGTCAGTACCTCGCCGCTCTCGGCCTCGTCGCCCCCGCCGAGGAGATCGCGATGCAGCAGGCGATGGTCGACCACGCGGCGCAGTGGGCACCGGGGCGCATCGTCTTCAAGCCGCACCCGGCCGCCCCGCCGCAGGTCGTCGAGGCACTGCGCGAGCAAGCGCGCAGCCACGACATGGAGTTCGCCGTGTACGACGGACCGGAATCGGCCGAGCTCGTCGCCGACCGATTGGAGGCCGTCGGCGTGGTCGCCGGCTTCTCGACGGCGCTGCCCACCGTGCAGGCGCTCTCCGGCCGCCCGATCGCCGCGGCGGGAACGGCGACCGTGCTGCGCAGGCTGACACCGTGCGAGAACAGCAATCGGGTGCCGGCGACGATCGTGGATGCGCTGACCCGGCCGGGATCCCCGTACCGAGACCCCGAGCGGCTGCAGCTGCTCATCGACGCCGTCGGCTATGCCATGCAGCCGGTCATCGCCGCGCATCTGCGGCCGCGTGCGGAGGAACTGCTCGGGTCTCTGAACGCCGCCGAGCGGGCCCGGTATTTCTCCCCGGAGCGCCTCATCGAGCTGCGCCTGCCCGGCGCACCGCACGAGGGAATCGTCCGCCGGGCGCTGCGGTCCACCGGCGGCGTCGGACGCGCCGAGGAACTTCGATTGACGATCGCCGGAGCGCGGACGCGCGCCGCACGAGCATGGAAGGTGGTGCGTGGCCGATGATCCGAGTGGCAGCGATCATTCCCGCACGAGGCGGATCCAAGCAGGTCCCGCGGAAGAACCTCAGCAGGGTCGGCGGCGTTCCGCTGATCGTGCGCGCCGTGCGTGCTGCTGCCGCTGCCGAGGGGGTGGACATCGTCGTCGTCACCACCGACGACGATGAGATCGCCGCGGTGAGCGCCGCCGCCGGTGCGCACGTCGTCCGGCGCCCGCCCGAGCTCTCCGGAGATACGGCGTCGTCGGAGAGTGCAGTGCTGCATGCCCTCGACGATCTGGAGCGCGAGGGGATACCGGTCGACATCGTCGTCTTCGTGCAGGCCACCTCGCCGTTCATCCCGAGCGAGGGGATCGACGAGGCCATCGAGCAGGTGCGCTCCGGAAGCTACGACAGCGTCTTCTCGGCGCATGAGACGTACGGGTTCCTGTGGGCACGCTGCGAGGACGGCACCGCTGTCGCCGTCAACCATGATGCCGCGCACCGCCCGCGGCGCCAGGACCGCGAACCGCACTACCTCGAGACCGGAGCCTTCTACGCCTTCGGCACCGAGGGGTTCCACCGCGCGGGGCACCGGTTCTTCGGCAGGATCGGGGTCGTCGAAGTGCCGGAGTGGACGGCGGTCGAGATCGACGATGCTCAGCACCTCGCCGTGGCATCCGCCGTGGCCGGTCTCGTGATCGAGACCGAGGCGATCGACGTGCGGGCAGTCGTGACCGACTTCGACGGCGTGCACACCGACGACACCGCCCTCATCGACAGCGACGGCCGCGAGTTCGTGCGCGTGAGCCGGGAGGACGGCATGGGGGTGTCGCTGCTGCGGCGTGCCGGCATCCCGATGCTCATCCTCTCCACCGAGACGAACCCCGTCGTGCGCGCCCGCGCTGACAAGCTGCGCGTACCGGTGCTGCACGGCATCGATGACAAGCAGGCGGCGCTGGCCGACTGGGCCGCCGAGAACGGCATCGCACTCTCGGACATCGCCTACCTCGGCAACGACGTCAACGACCTGGCCGCGATGCGGTCGGTGGGCTGGCCGGTGGCCGTTGCGAACGCGCATCCGCTGGTGCGATCCGAAGCGCGCGTGGTGCTCAGCGCCGCCGGCGGACAGGGTGCCGTCCGCGAGCTGATCGAGCGCGTTCTGCAGGTCGACCGACCCCGGTAACCCGCGATTCGCGCGATGTTCACCCCCGGCGCGTACCCAGGAAGCTAAGGCTACGACTGGAGGACGACATGACCGTCACAATCGGATCGCGTGTGATCGGAGGGGGCCGTCCCGCATATGTCATCGCGGAGATCGGCCTGAACCACAACGGCGACGTGGACATCGCCAAGCAGCTCATCGACGTCGCGGCGCGCGCGGGTGCCGATGCGGTGAAGTTCCAGAAGCGCACTCCGGAGATCTCGACGCCGGAACACATGCGCAACGTGCCGCGCGAGACGCCCTGGGGCACCATGACCTACCTCGACTACCGCCGCCGCGTGGAGTTCGGCCGCGACGAGTACGTCGAGATCGGCGACCACGCCACCCTGCAGGGCCTGGACTGGTTCGCCTCCCCGTGGGACGTGCCCAGCGTGGCATTCCTGGAAGACCTCAACGTCGTGGCGCACAAGGTCGCCTCGGCCAGCCTCACCGACATCGAGCTGCTCGAGGCGCTCCGCGCGACCGGCAAGCCGATCATCCTCTCCACCGGCATGTCGACGATCGAGCAGATCGACCGGGCTCTGGACACCCTCGGCACCGATCGGGTCGTTCTCATGCATGCCACCTCGACGTATCCGATGGAGCCGGAGGAGGCGAACCTGCGGGTCATCAGCACGCTTCGCGACCGCTACCCCGGCGTACCGGTCGGATACTCCGGGCACGAGCGCGGGCTGCAGATCTCCCTTGCGGCCGCTGCGCTCGGCGCCGTGGCCGTCGAGCGGCACATCACCCTCGACCGCACCATGTGGGGTTCGGATCATGCCGCGTCGCTGGAGCCGGCCGGTCTCGCCCATCTGGTGCGCGACATCCGTGTCATCGAGACCGCTCTCGGCGACGGAGTGAAGCGGGTCTTCCCCGGCGAGCAGGCTCCGATGGCGAAGCTGCGTCGCGTTCCGGCATGAGCGCCTCCGCGTCGTTCCGGGATCCGCTGCGGGTCGTCGCGATCGCCGACGCCGATTCGTTCGTGAAGTGGTCGGCGTCGCTGCTCGACACGGTGCCGGGCATCCGTCGTCACCTGCTGATCGTGCGCACGCCGCTGACCGTGAGCCCGTCGCAGCAACGGGCGGCGCTCGCCGGCACGTCCTTCGCCGATGGCGGAGTGACGCGCATCGGATTCGACGAGCTCGACGGCTGGCTGGGCGGTCACAGCCCTGACGTCGTCGTGCTGGCGGGGCGCGGGCCGTTCGTGCGGCTCGTGGCGCGTCGCATCGACCGGCTGCGACGTCGCCCTGTGGTCGTCAGCGGGCTGCCGGGAATGTCGATCCCGGCGCAGCGCGGAGCCCTCGAGTACCGCCGCGAGAGCGACCTCCTCGTGCTGCACTCGCATCGGGAGGAGCGCGCGTTCGCGGAGCTCGGGCGCCGGATCGGTGTGGTGATGCCGACGGCACTGGCCACGCTGCCGTTCGCGCGGCCGGATTCCGCGGGGATCGCGCGGGCGGATGGCTCGACGCACGCCGGATCAGCGGGTCACCGCACGGCGAGCGGCGCCGTCGGCCACGGCAGCACGCGCGCCTTCTCGGCGCGGGCGGTCGCTCTCGCCGAACGCCCCGCGCCTCGGGTGCTCGGTACGGACCTCGTGTTCGCCGCGCAGGCCCTGGTGCCGGCCGAACGGCACGACCGGGCGGCCCTCGCCCAGGTGCTGCGCCAGGCGGCTGAGGCCGATCCGACCCGGCGTGTGGTCGTGAAGCTGCGCTCGCGGCCGGGCGAGGCCGAGACGCATCTCGAGCGCGACGCCTATGCGGATCTGCTCGGTGCGCGACCCGCGAACCTGGTGTTCTCCCATCAGCCGATGGCGACCGCCCTGGAGAGCGCAGAAGGACTGGTCACGGTCAGCTCCACCGCGATCGTCGAGGCGATCGCGCGCGACATCCCGGTGATCGCGCTCGACATGTTCGGCGTGAGCAAGCCGCTGCTGAACACCGTCTTCGTCGGCAGCGGACTTCTGGGCGGCGCGGAGGAGGTCATCGGTCGCCGGTTCCGGCATCCGCATCCGCAGTGGTTGCGCGACAACTACTTCCATCGGGCTGCGGAATCGACCTGGTGGGAGCAGGTCGAGCAGCTGGTCGTGCTGCGTCGCGAGGGCGGACTGCGCGCCAGGCCCGTGCCCGTCGGGCGCGGTGGTGCGTTGCACGCCGCCTGGCACCGCGCGAGCGTGCTCGGTGCCGAGGACCGCACGCTCGTCGGACGCGTCGCGCTCGGAATCGGCAGTCCGCTGGTGCGCGGCATCGTCGCGCTGCGGCAGGCCCGCGGGCGTGCCGCGGAGGACACCTGGGCGGATGCCGGGACCGACTACACCCTCGAGCCGACCCCGCACCGCGATCCGATCCGCCGCTGACCACGGGCGCAGCGTTCGCGACACGCCCGGATCTCCGCTAGACTGCCAAGGTTGTCTGCTCGATTCCGGGATCTCCGGAAAACGGCCGACACGTTCACACACCCTCCTGCTTTCGGGAAATTCCCGGAAGCCGTTCTAGTCCGAAGGAGGTGGGTAAGTGACGCACCAGTACGAACTCATGGTCATTCTGACCCCCGAGATCGACGAGCGCCAGGTAGCCCCTACGCTCGACAAGTTCCTGAAGGTCATCACCAACGATGGTGGCTCGATTGACAAGGTCGACATCTGGGGCAAGCGCCGTCTTGCATACGAGATCCAGAAGAAGAACGAGGGCATCTACGCCGTCGTCAACTTCACCGCGACCAGCGAGGCCACGCAGGAGCTCGACCGTCAGCTGAAGCTGAACGAGCAGATCATGCGCACCAAGGTGCTGCGGTCTGAAGAGGCTCAGGCGATGGTCATCGCAGAGGCGAAGCGCTCCGACGAGAAGGCTGCCCGCAAGGCTGCCAAGGCTGCGAAGGCCTAAGTCTCATGGCCGGCGAAACCGTCATCACCGTTGTGGGAAACCTCACGGCCGACCCCGAGCTGCGGTACACGCAGAACGGGCTGCCGGTGGCGAACTTCACCATCGCATCGACGCCGCGCAACTTCGACCGTGCTGCGAATGAGTGGAAGGACGGCGACGCGCTGTTCCTCCGCGCATCCGTCTGGCGCGAGTTCGCGGAGCACGTGGCGGGTTCGCTGACGAAGGGCATGCGCGTCATCGCGCAGGGTCGCCTCCGTCAGCGCTCCTACCAGGACCGCGAGGGCAACCAGCGCACCGCGATCGAGCTGGAGGTCGACGAGATCGGCCCCTCGCTGCGATACGCAACGGCGCAGGTCACCCGTGCGGCCTCGACCGGCGGTGCCGGCGGTGGCGGTGGCGGTGGACAGTCTCGTCCCGCGCAGCAGCAGGTGTCGGAGGAGCCGTGGTCGACGCCCGGTTCTTCGACCAGCGCAGATGCCTGGAGCACTCCGGGCAGCTTCGGCGACGACACCCCGTTTTAACAGGATTCCGGATGCCTCGGCATCCGCTCATCAATAAGGAATAACTATGGCTGGAAAGTCGAGCGGCGACCGCCGCAAGCCGCGGAAGGGTGGCAAGCCCACCGCTCCCGCGAAGTCCATCCGGGTTGGCGTCATTGATTACAAGGACGTCGCAACCCTTCGCAAGTTCGTCTCGGAGCGCGGCAAGATCCGTGCCCGTCGTATCACCGGTGTCTCGGTGCAGGAGCAGCGTCTGATCGCCACGGCGGTCAAGAACGCACGCGAAATGGCACTCCTGCCTTACGCCGGCGCCGGACGCTGAGGGGTAGGGACATGGCAAAGCTGATTCTCAAGAACGAGGTCGCCGGGCTCGGTAGCGCCGGTGACGTGGTCGAGGTCAAGAACGGGTTCGCCCGTAACTACCTCATCCCCCAGGGCTTCGCTACGGCGTGGACCCGTGGTGGCGAAAAGCAGGTCGCATCGATCCAGGCCGCGCGTCAGGCACGCGCGATCCACGACCGTGACGACGCTGTGGCGCTGAAGAACGCTCTGGAGGGCACCAAGGTTCGCCTCGCCGTCAAGGCGGGCGGCGAAGGCCGTCTCTTCGGTTCCGTCAAGACCGAGCACATCGCGGATGCAGTCGCAGCCGCGGGCCTCGGTGCGATCGACAAGCGCAAGGTGCACATCACGTCGCCGATCAAGGTGACCGGTGAGCACGAGGCCACGGTTCGTCTGCACGACGACGTGACCGCAGTCATCACGCTGCAGGTCGTCGCCGCCAAGTAAGGCGCGATACCCGTACGAATGCCCCTGTCCTTCGGGACGGGGGCATTCGTCGTTCGTGGCGTCCGAGGTGCGCCGCGGTGCGAGGTCTGAAACGCATCGGACTGGGCCTGCGCGGATGCGGAATCGACCTCGCATCGGCGCTTCTGCCACTACCGTGGTTCCAGACGAAATCGTCGCACTTCGTCGCGCAGACGCTCTCGTGGCGGCTGATCAGCAAGCGGCGAACAAGGAGACGGAGGCCAGTCGTGGCAGAGCAGATGACCCCCTCGGGATGGCGACGTTTCTGGGAGCGCGGCGGCTGGTGGCGTTCGCTGCTCGCCGTCGGGGCGTATTTCGTGCTGTATCAGCTCGGGTCGCTGCTGTTCCTTCCGCTTCTCACCTCGACCCGTGATCCGGCGCTGCAAGTGCTCGTCGGCACCGGACTGCCCATCGCGCTCGGCGCGGTGATCCTCCTGGCGTTCGGTTGGTCCCTGGGGTGGTTGCGAGAACTCTTCGGTCCGCAGCCGATCGCGGGGCGCCGTTGGATGTGGATCGCGGTCGCGGTCGTCATCCTGTTCAACGTGCTGCGTTTCGCGACGATCGACTACGGCAAGGCCGGCGTCGGCATCGTGGTCGCCTGGCTTGTGGCCGGTCTCTTCATCGGCATTGCCGAAGAACTGCTCACCCGCGGGTTCGTCGTGAAGCTGATGCGCAAGCACGGCTATACAGAGATCGTGGTCGCTCTGGTGTCGGCAGCGCTCTTCGCCGCGATGCACGCCGGCAACCTGTTGAACGGGCAATCGGTGTTCGTGACCCTGCTGCAGCTCGTCTACACGTTCGCGTTCGGGCTGTGCATGTATCTGACGTTGCGGGTCACCGGCAACCTGATCTGGCCGATCCTGCTGCACGCCATGACCGACCCGTCGATCTTCCTGCAGACATTGTTCCCAGCCGGCGGGACGCTCACCGGCATCGCCGGTTTGGGCAACATCGCCGTCATCGTGGTCGGTGTCGTGCTGCTCTTCTTCATCCGTGGCCGTGTGGGGCAAGCAGAACACGGACGAGAGGGTGAGCCTCAGTTCGAGACGCGATGACGTCCTGATCTCCGGGGCCGTCACTCTCGACCGGCGGCGCGCGACAGACGATCGGCGAGCCGGCGGGCTTCGGCGGCAAGCGCTGGTGTGTCGGCGACCGAGAAGTCGAGGTCGAGCATGCTGAGGTGACGCAGCAGCGCGGCCGGGTCGTCTGAGCCGCTTTCCAGCACACAGCTCTCGTCATCCCGCTGCGTCAGACGACCCGCCGACGAGGGCAGGCGTTCGGCGACGACAGACAGGGGTGCGAGGATCACGATGCGCGCACGGTACTCCCACGGCGCCGAGGCCACGCCGCGGTCGACGTGGTCGGCCGGGCCTTCTGGCGGCAGCTCGCGAGGGGTGAATCGCCGGCCCGTGGGAAGACGGGGGGAGAGCCGGTCGACGCGGAAGGTGCGCCAATCGTCGCGCTCGAGATCGAAGGCGAGCAGATACCAGCGTCCGGCGCGCAGAGCGAGTCGGTACGGTTCGACGATGCGGCGCGACGCCGAGTCGGAGTGCGATCGGTAGTCGAACCTGAGCTGCACTGCATCCCGGCACGCGGTCGCCAGGGTGAGGAGCAAGTCGGAGCCGACCGAGGGTCCATGGAACGGCACGGCGACCATCGTCGACTGCATGGTGCGGATGCGATGGCGGAGGTGCGACGGCAGTACCTGGTGCAGCTTCGCGAGGGCGCGGACGGACGCTTCCTCGAGATCGGCGATCGACCCGTCTGCGGCGGTGCTCAGACCCACAGCCACCGCGATCGCCTCCTCATCGTCGAGGAGCAGCGGGGGCAGGGCGGCTCCCGCGCCGAGCCGGTACCCGCCCGCGACGCCTGGGGTGCTCTGGATGGGGTAGCCCAGCTCGCGCAGACGCTCGATATCGGTGCGGATCGTCCGTGTGGTCACCTCGAAGCGCTCGGCGAGCTCGTGCCCTGGCCAGTACGGTCTGACCTGCAAGAGGGACAGCAGCTGCAGCAGGCGCTCGGAGGTTCTCAACATGGTTCCAGTTTCTTTTACATTGCGGAAGCAAACCTTCCGCAACTACTTCTACTTTGGCATCATGACAAACACATCGAGCAGCATCCAGCCCTTCCGCATCGACATCTACGACAGCGTCCTCGACGATCTGCGTGATCGGATCTCGCAGGCCCGGTGGCCGCGCGACCTCGAGGAGACCGCGTGGGAGCGCGGCGTTCCGGTCAGCTACCTCCGCCCGCTCGCCGAGTACTGGCGCGACCGGTTCGACTGGAGAGCTCAGGAGGCGCAATTGAACGAGCTGCCTCACTTCATCACCGACGTGGACGGCCAGACGATCCACTTCGTGCACGTGCGCTCCGCGGTGCCAGGGGCACGGCCGCTGCTGCTTCTGCACGGCTGGCCGAGCTCGTTCGTCGAGTTCCTCGACGTGATCGGACCGCTCACCGACCCGGTCGCGCACGGTGGGCGAGAAGAGGATGCCGTGCACGTTGTCATCCCGTCACTGCCCGGTTTCGGGTTCTCGCCGCTGGCAGGTGCGGGGTGGGGAGATCTGTTCCGTGTCGCCGGCGCCATGGTCGAGGTGATGACGAGACTCGGCTACGACCGATTCCTCGCGCAGGGCACCGATGTCGGATCGGGCATCGTGGGGATGCTGCCGATGGTGGCGCCAGGACGGATCATCGCCACGCACGTCAACGGCCCGAGCCCGTTCCCGCTGGGCCCGGCGATCCCGGTCGAGGGCCTCGACGAGGCTGATCGGGAACGCGCGGAGCGGTTCAACACCTTCCGTGAAGACGGCGCGGGCTACCTGCACATCCAGGCCACCCGCCCGCAGACCATCGCCTACGGTCTCAACGATTCGCCCGTCGCCCAGCTGGCGTGGATCGTGGAGAAGTTCAAGGAGTGGAGCGATCCGACGGCCGCCCTGCCCGAGGATGCCGTCGACATCGACCGCCTGCTGACGACCGTCAGCCTGTACTGGTTCACGGAGGGCGGCTGGTCGTCTGCGCATGCGCTCTACGAGGGAGCGACTCCGGCGACGGGGAGACGGGGGACTCCGGTGGTTGGCAGGGAGGCGACTCCGGCGGCTGGGAGGCCCCGGCGATGCCCCCGGCTGCGGTCTCGGTCTTCGCCGCCGACTTCTCGGTCCGCCCCGTCGTCGATCCGGCATCCGCATTCGAGTCCTGGACCGAGCACGATATCGCCGGCCACTTCCCGGCGATGGAAGCACCCGAAGTCCTCGTCACGGATCTTCGCCGCTTCTTCGGCGAGCACCGCTGATCATGCCGGAGCACATTCTCAGCGACCGGGCGCTGAACAGGGCGCTGCTCTCCCGGCAGTTGTTGATCGAGCGGGGTGCCAGTCCGTGACCGATGCGGTCCACCTGCTCGTCGGCATGCAGGGGCAAGCGCCGCTGGCTCCCTATGTCGGACTGTGGACACGGCTCGGCGACTTCGCGCCTCGTGCGCTCGCGGATGCGCTCGAGGAGCGCTCTCTCGTCCGCGCGACCCTGATGCGCGGCACGGTGCATCTGGTGACGGCCGACGATGCGCTGCAGCTGCGGCCGCTGGTGGAACCGGCGATCGCCCGCGGGTTCAAGGGCGGATTCAGCAGTCAGCTCACGCACGACGACGAACGGAAGGTCGTGGAGCTCGGTCGCGAACTGCTGGCGCAGGGGCCTCGATCGCGGGTCGAACTGCGCCGGCTCTTCCTGGAGCGGTGGCCGGAGCTGGATGCCGATGCCATGGCGTATGCCGTCAGTTATCTGCTGCCGACGGTCCAGCCGACACCGAGGGGTGTGTGGGGGCAACCGCAGGGCGCGGCACGACTCGCCCTGATGGACGCCTGGATTGGAAGGCCCCTCGTCCCCGCGCCGTCGATCGACGATGTCGTGCTGCGGTACATCGGTGCCTTCGGACCCGCCAGTGTTGGTGACGTGCAGGCGTGGTCGGGACTGACCGGGCTGCGCGAGGTTCTCGATCGCCTGGCGCCGCAGCTGCGGGTGTTCACCTCGGAGCATGGAGACGCGCTGTACGACCTCCCCGACGCACCGCGGCCGGATGCGGACATCCCGGTGCCGCCACGGTTCCTCCCCGAGTACGACAACGTCCTCTTCTCGCATCGGGATCGACGGCGGATCATCGACACGTCCCGCCGCGTGCCGTTGCCGCCCGGCAACGGAGCACGCGCCGGCACGTTCCTTCTGGACGGTCTCTTCCGCGGCACCTGGAGTCGCGACGGAGATGCCTTGCGCATCACTCCGTTCACGGCACTCGACGACGCCGCTGCGGGGGAGTTGGTCACGGAGGGAAAGCTGCTCGCCACGTTCCTCGGGGTGGCGAGGGTCGAACTTCTGGGGAGTTGATCGAGCGTCCGGGATGCGAAGACGCTGAGGATCGCCCACGCGAGAACACAGAAACCGCCCCAGATGGCAACCTCAGGAGTGCTGCGCCGGGTGGCTCGATCGCCCACGCCGACCTCCCCCTGAAGGCAAACTTCGTCACAACGCGCCATGCATCGTGCCGCCGAGAGTACTCCTGGGCCCGGTCGTTGTCCAGGAGAATTCGGTGCGGCAGGACGGGGCGTCCCCGATGGCGCGCCCGGGAGAGATCCGGCTTGACTTTCCCCAGGTTCTGCACATCCCCCTCTTGAAGGCAAAACCTTCAATCAAACCTTTAGGTTGATTCCCATCCACAGGCTGGGGAAACGTGAAACTCCTGGTCGTAGGGAAAAAGAAACTTCAGATGTGGGGGAGTCCACGGGGTTATCCACAGGCGTTGTGCACAGACACTCCGACTTTGTCCGCACGCTTTCCACATAGTTATCCACAGCCTGTGTTGCGTGTGGATTCGGCCGCTCCTAGCGTGGTCGAGCGACCGAATGTCGGGGGGTCCTGATTACCCTGTCTGCGTGGGCCCACCTCACCGCCCACCGCACCGAATCGGGCTCGAGCAGCATCCGAAGCAATCACGTCGCGTCGAAGGGAGCAGTGTGTCGATCGCCGACATCTCGGAGGAGCGTCTCGGGGGAAAGCGCACGCCGGAGCGCGTGCCGCCTCATGATCTTCTCGCGGAGCAGAGCGCGCTCGGCGGCATGCTGTTGTCGAAGGACGCGGTCGCCGATGTGATCGAGACGCTCAAGGGCGCCGACTTCTACATCCCCAAGCACGAGCTCATCTTCGAGGCGATCCTCTCGCTCTACTCGCACGGCGAGCCGACAGACGTCGTCGCGGTCACCGACGAGCTGATCAAGACCGGCGAGCTCGGCCGGGCCGGCGGCGCCGACTATCTGCACACGCTGACGTCGATCGTGCCGACGGCCGCCAATGCCGGCTACTACGCCGGCATCGTGTCCGAGCGCTCGATCCTGCGTCGGCTCGTCGACGCCGGCACGCGCATCGTGCAGCTCGGATACGACGGTCAGGGCGACGCGACCGACATCGTCAACAACGCGCAGGCCGAGATCTACTCGATCACCGGGTCCGAGACGGCAGAGGACTACGTTCCCCTGCAGGTCGCGGTCGACGCCGCGCTCGAGGAGATCGAAGCTGCGAGCGGCCGCGACGGATCGATGACAGGCGTACCGACGGGCTTCAAAGAGCTCGACGAACTGACCAACGGTCTTCACGGTGGGCAGATGATCGTCGTCGCCGCGCGTCCTGCCATGGGTAAGTCGACGCTCGCACTCGACTTCGCGCGCTCGGCATCCATCGGCAACAACATCCCCTCCGTCTTCTTCTCGCTCGAGATGGGCAAGAGCGAGATCGCGATGCGTCTGCTCAGTGCCGAGGGTGCGATCCCCCTGCAGAACCTGCGCAAGGGAAACCTCGACCCTCGGGACTGGACCACGGTCGCCGCGACCCGAGGGCGCATCAATGATGCTCCGCTCTACATCGACGACAGCCCCAACATGACGCTCGTCGAGATCCGCGCGAAGTGCCGTCGACTCAAGCAGCGCGAGGGCCTGCGCATGGTCATCATCGACTACCTCCAGCTGATGACCTCGGGCAAGCGCGTCGAGTCGCGTCAGCAGGAAGTCTCGGAGTTCTCACGTAGCCTCAAGCTCATTGCGAAGGAGCTGCAGGTTCCGGTCATCGCACTGTCGCAGTTGAACCGTGGTCCCGAGCAGCGCACCGACAAGAAGCCCGCGATCAGCGACCTTCGTGAGTCGGGCTCGATCGAGCAGGACGCCGACATGGTGATCCTGCTGCACCGCGATTCGGTCTACGACAAGGACATCCGCCCCGGCGAGGCCGACCTCATCGTGGCCAAGCACCGTAACGGCCCGACCGCGACGATCACCGTCGCCTTCCAGGGTCACTACTCGCGCTTCCGCGACATGGCGCCGGGTGGGGACTTCGCCTAGTGATCGGACGCGCCGTATCGTTCGCGAACAGTGCGTTGCATCCACCAGTGCGAGGTGTTCCTACTCGTCGGCTGCGCCGAACAGCGGAGTCAGGAACCGACGTTCGTAGCGTCGGATGCACCCGGTGCGCTTCGCGTAGAGATACGCCTCCACGCAGTCCGGATCGTTCGCAGAATCCTGACGGTAACGCTCGTATGCCGCGAGGGAATCGAAGGTGAAGAGCGCGAATGCCTCGTCGCTGTCTCCTTCGCTGGGGAGGAAATAACCGTGATGACGTCCGCCGAAACGCTCGACGAGAGGGATCCAGAGGCGCCCGTACTCACGGAATTCGTCAAGCTTGTCCGGATCGATTTCGTATCGGAGATGGATGGAGATCATGGTGCCCCTTCGAGTGGCTCGAGTTCTTTCGCAAGGAAGTGATCGGCATAAGGCGACGTCGAGAACGCCTCGACCGGCTCATACCCTGAACGCCGATAGAGCCCATGAGCCTCCACCAGGTCCTGGCGCACGGTCAGCCGCAGAGTCCGGATTCCCCGACGGATGCTGATCGCCTCGAGTTCGCTCAGCAAGGCTCGTCCCGCACCGCGGCCGCGGACAACGGGATCGAGGTAGATCCGCGTGAGTTCGCCGACGTGCTGCTCGACGATGCGGACACCGCCGCACCCGACCGCATCCGCTCCATCTCGAACGAGTACGAGGAACCCTCCGTCACCGCGCAGGTGGTCACTGGGCTCGTCGAGCATCGCATTCTCGGTCTCGGCCGGCGTCGCCGCGCGCCCCCAGTACCGGCCGACGATGTCCGTGTAGTACTGCACGAGCACCCTCGCCCCATCCTCGCTGTGGGGGTCGACGATCTCGAAGGTGAGCGGTCGCGGGCTGGGCATTACCTCAGTGTAGGTAGTGGCGGCGTCACCCCAGGGGAGCCGAGGTCAGCGGCGAACGCGAACCGTGCGCCCCTCGAACGTGACCAGGTCGCCGTCCTGCAGCTGCCGCCCCCGGCGACGCTCTTCCTCACCGTTCACGTTGACGTACCCATCGATGACGACCTCCTTGGCGTTGCCGCCGGAGTCGAGCAGACCGGAGAACTTGAGGAACTGTCCGAGGCGGATGACCTCGCCTCCGGTGGGAACGTCTTCGATCGGATCCGTGCTCGTCATTCCTGAATGCTAACCGTCCTCGAGGCGGAGCATGCCGCACTCGGGTGCTCATCCATGCAGGTCGGCCTGGATGACGCGGATGACCTCTGCGAGAACGCCGGAACCGAGAAGCCCAGGTCCGAGTGGGCCGGCAGAGTCTTCGCCCAGGAGAGGGAGGCGCTGAAGCGCGGCCCTTGCCTCGGCGGACAGATGACCCAGCTGCCAGTGGATCTCGTCACGCATGGCATCTGGGCGATTCGGGGCTGCCAAACCTGCGGCCTTCGCAGCGTATGCCGCTGCACCGAGAGCATGAGCGCCCATGTGAGCGACGCCAGAGGCCTGCGCGGCTGCCCTGGCGGCTGCCACAGCGGCCGGAGCAGTCACGGCTTTCGCGGCGCGACCCGCGACGAAGCGGCGACGGATCTCCCCGGCGGTATCGAGGTCGCCGCCGGCAAAGGCGCGAGCTCGAGCGATCGCATCCCGTGGGCGCGGATCTGCGGGCTCTTCGGCTTCGAACAACGCCAGTACTCGTTCCGCGCAGTCCGCTGCCCAGGCGGCGGCGACTCGGCGATCGGTCTCACTCAATGCCTGCGGAGATCCCATCAGGGACCCACCGGATAGTGGCTGCTGACCGCGATGCGATTCCAGCTGTTGATCGCGACGGCGAGCCAGGTCACGGCCGCGATCTGCTTCTCGTTCAGGATGCTCTCCACGTCGACGCCACGATCCGCGAGCCGGCCATGGTCGCCGATCATGGTCACCCGCTCGGTGATCTTCAGCGCCGCCTGCTCCTCGGCGCTGAAGTACTGCGACTCCCACCACGCAGCGAGCACCGCCAGTCGTTCGGGCGTCTCGCCGTGCGTGACCGCATCGGCGCAGTGCATCCTCAGGCAGTAGGCGCAACCGTTGAGCTGGGAGGCCCGCACCTTGACCAGTTCGACGAGCAACGGCGAGAGTCCGGCATCCACTCCGGCCTCAGCGGCCTTGGCGCTGAACTCCAGCATCGCCCGGTATGGGGCAGCGTAGATCTTGCCGATGTTCACATGCGACACGGTGTCTCCTTCGTTCCGACGCGGATGCGCCTTCCACAGTAGAGACTGCGTCAAGCGGCCCGCCCTAGGCTGGACCCATGACCAAGAACTCTCTCTGGACTGTCGTCGGCGTCGTCATCGCCGTGGTCATCGCCTGGTGGGTCGTCGGCGCGCTGTTCTCGCTGCTCTGGTTCATCGCGAAGCTGGCGATCGTCGCCGTGGTGGCGGTCGTGGTGTTCTTCGTGCTGCGAAACCTGTTCCGCTCCGACGGCAACTGACGGCTCAGGACGCACCGCATGGTGCCTTGCCCGGTGCGTCTACGCTGAACGAGTGACCGAAGCGACCGCCACTGCTGAGCGTCTTGTGCGCCGTTTCGCCCGCGAGGCGAACCTGCTCGTCGCCGGTCGCGAGTTCTCGGTGGTCGGGACGGATGCTGTCGCTGACGCACTGCGCGAACTCCTCCCGGCGCTCGGCGCCCGCTTCGGTGACGGCGGTGTCGTCTTCGCTCCGAGCGAGTCGCCGGAGATTCGGCTCAATGGACGCCCGCTGCCTCCGCGAGACACCGCAGCGGCGCGGGTCGACGCCGCGGGTGCGCACATGCCGGTCTCGACCGACCTCGCTCGGCGACTGCGTGATGCCGGAACAGTGCGAGGGGTTCGGATCGGCATCGCCATGGTGCTCGAGCCGAAGACGGCGCAGCTCGCATTGCTGTTGCGCGACGCGGGTGCCACGGTCGCGGTCTACGCTCACCCCGACGAGATCGACGTATCCGTCGCCGACGTTCTGCGTGCCCGCGGCATCCCCGTCGACGGTGACCCCGAGATCTCCGGTGCCGTCGAGCGGGCCGCTGCCGTCTCCTTCCTGCGCCGCGGCTTCGACCTGCTGCTCGACGACGGATCGCACCTCATCCGCCTCGCTCACGAGGAGGGTCTCGCTTCGTCACTGCGCGGTGCCGCCGAGGAGACCACGAGTGGGCTCACGCCGCTCCGTTTGATGGAGCGCGAGGGCGTACTCGACATCGCGGTGATCGCCGTCAACGACGCTCCGATGAAGACATCCTTCGACAACCGATACGGCACGGGGCAGTCGTGCGTGTTCGCGATCGCCGACGCCTTGGATGCTGTCGGCATCGGGATCCGCGACCAGCCGGCCGTCGTCATCGGCTACGGCCCCGTCGGAGAAGGCGTGGCTGCGCACCTGAGTGCCCTCGGCGCGCGTGTTCGCGTCACGGAGACCGATCCGGTCCGGGCACTCCGCGCCGCGCACGACGGCTACGACATCGGACGGCTCGAAGACCTTGCGCCGGGTGCGCTCGTCGTCTCGGCGACCGGAGTTCCACACACGATCGGCGCCGCAGCGCTGCGCGCCGCGCGAATCGTCGCCGTCGCGGGCGGTGTGCCCCATGAGGTCGACGTCGATCTGTCGAGCCTGCGCCCCTACGTGACCGAGGGCGGCGCGACCTCGCCCTTCCTCGAGCGCGCGGGTGAAGGGGCAGTGCTGATCGCTCGCGGCGGGTGCGTGAACCTCGCTGCGGCCGAGGGCAATCCGATCGAGATCATGGACCTCTCGTTCGCGGTGCAGCTCGCCGCTGTCGAACAGCTCCTTACATCGGCGTTGCCGCCGGGCGTGCATTCGTTCCCGGCTGCCGCCGACACGGCGATCGCGGTCGCCGCCCTCGCGGTCAGTGGTGAGCGGATCGACGAACGCAGCCCGGCACAGGTCGAGGCGCAGCGCGAATGGCGCTCGCCGCGATTCCGCGGAGCGATGGCATGAGTGCGGTCACGGTGTTCTCGGCCGGGCTCGTGGTGCCGATCACGGCGCCCCCGATCGTCGACGGCGCCGTCGCTGTCCGCGACGGACGCATCATGCACGTCGGTGAGCGGGCGTGGGTTCTGGGCTCTCTGGCTGATCGCGGAATCGTCGCGGAGGAGGTGCACTGGCTCGGTGTTCTCACTCCGGGGCTCGTGAACGCGCATACGCACCTGCAGTACACCGGCATGGCGCAGGTGGGACGAGGACAGTACGACGGCTTCGACGACTGGGTCCGGGCGTTCGATCCCGTCTACGAAGGCGGACGTGATTGGGGGGTGGATGCGGCAGCCGGCGCCGAGATGGCGCTGCGCTCCGGAACCACTGCCATCGCCGATGTGGTGACCGATGACGTCGCCGCGACGGCGCTCCACGATGCGGGCCTGCACGGCATCACCTACTGGGAGGTGATGAGCTGGACCAACACGGAATGGGCACGCACGGGACGGGCTCAGGTCGAGCAGGCGTTGGACGCCCTGCCCACCCCTCCAGGAACCGGGCTTTCTCCCCACGCGCCCTACTCCCTCGACATCGAGCCGCTGCTGGAGATCCCCGACATCGTGCGCGAGCGCGGCGGGCGCATCCACATCCACCTCGGTGAGGCCGCGTTCGAGAGCGAGTTCGCGCACGAGCATCCGCAGGCCTGGCACACCGCAGGGCTCGCGAGCTTCCAGGAGCTGCGGGATGCCGGATTCGGCACGAGCGCGACCGAGTTCGTCGACCAGCTCGGCGTCCTGGGACCCGACTGCCACATCGCGCACGGCGTCTACATGAGTGCACGAGACCGGGCGATCCTTCGCGAGCGCCGCACCACCGTCGCGCTGTGCCCGCGTTCCAACGCCGTCATCGGACTCGAGGAACCACCGATCGCCGCGTACCTGCGCGAGGGCAGCCCGATCGCGGTCGGCACCGACTCCCTTTCGTCCAGTCCCTCGCTCGATGTGCTCGCCGACGTCGCCGAACTCGCCCGCATCGCCCGCGCGCAGGGGTACACCGACCGCGACCTGCACGCACGTCTGCTGGGAGCTGCGACCATCGGCGGCGCTCACGCGATGGGGATCGACGTCGGCCCCGACCGCACCGGTTACCTCGCCGTCGGCGCACTCGCCGATCTGACGTTCTTCGACGTGCCGGCTGGGGGCGATTCGATCGCCGAGCTCGTCGAGACGGGCGCGGGCCGAGCCGCGGCCACCGTCGTGTCGGGCGTGCTCCGCTATGCCGCACCGTCGTTCCCCGTGATCCCTGGGTCGATCTCATGACCGCCATCGAGACGCCGAACGACTTCGTGTCGCCAGGTTTCGATGCCGCTGATTCACGGCGGGGGCACTCGCCTACGCTGGTACCAAAACCGAACTCTATTCAGGAGTAGCCGTGCCCCTTGCCACCACCCTTCGCCGCGCCGCGGCCGCAGCCGTCGCCGTCTTCGCCGCTGCCTCTCTCGCCGCCTGCGCCGGTGCGCCGGCAGACTCGTCCGCCGGCACTGATGACGGCTCGCTGCAGACCGTCACCGCCGGCAAGCTCACGATCGCGACGGGTGAGCCCAACTACGAACCGTGGTTCGTCGACGACGACCCGTCCAACGGTGAAGGATTCGAAGGCGCCGTGGCGCTCGCCGTCGCCGAGCAGCTCGGCTTCGACGCCGACGATATCGTCTGGGTGCGCACCGGCTTCGACGCAGCGATCGCACCGGGCCCCAAGGACTGGGACATCAACATCCAGCAGTTCTCGGTGACCGACGAGCGCAAGAAGGCCGTCGACTTCTCCTCGCCGTACTACACGACCACTCAGGCCGTCGTCGCGCTGAACGACTCGCCTGCCGCATCCTCGACCTCGATCGCCGACCTCAAGAAGGCCACGGTCGGTGTCGCATCCGGCACCACCAGCTACACCGTCGCCAAGGAGCAGCTCGGCGAGGCGAACCTCAGCGTCTTCAACACTGTCGATGACGTCGTGCTCGCCCTCAAGGGCGGCCAGATCGATGCCATGATCACCGACCTGCCCGGCGCGTTCTACGTCACCGGCGCTCTGGTCGACAACGCCACCGTGACCGGCCAGTTCGCGAGCACCGACGGCGGCGACCAGTTCGCGTTCGTGCTGCCGAAGGGCTCGGCGCTCACGGCAGCGGTCACCGATGCGGTCGACGCCCTGCGCGAGGCCGGCACGCTCGACGAGCTGCAGCAGGAATGGCTCAGCGACGCGGTCGACGTTCCCGTCCTGAAGTGACCAGCACCTCCGCCGACACGGCGTGGCAGCCGAGCGACCTCGAGCTGTCACGCCGTGCTCTGCGGCGTCGGGCGACGACCCGTTCGGTCCTGATCGCCCTCGTCAGCAGCGTCGTGCTCGTCGCGGTGCTCGCTGTCATCATCGTCAACACCCCGGGCTGGGCCGTCGTCCGTCAAACGTTCTTCGACCCCGAGATCGCGGTGAAGAGCATCGGACCGATCTTCCAGGGGCTGCTGACGAACCTCCTGGTGCTGGTCATCGCCGCGGTCGGCGTCGCCATCCTCGGCACGCTCCTCGCCACGACGAGATCGCTGCGGGGCCCGGTGTTCTTCCCGCTGCGTGCGCTCGCCGCGGCGTACACCGACTTCTTCCGCGGCATCCCGCTTCTGATCGTGCTCTACCTGATCGGCTTCGGCATCCCGGCCCTGATGATCTTCCCGCGGATGCCCCCGGCGTTCTGGGGAACGATCGCGATCATCCTCACCTATTCGGCGTACGTCGCCGAGGTGCTGCGCGCCGGGATGGAGGCCGTGCACCCCTCGCAGCGCGTCGCCGCCCGATCGCTGGGACTCAGCCACGCGCAGACGTTGCGGATCGTCGTCATCCCGCAGGGCGTCCGCAAGGTGGTCCCTGCGCTCATGAACGACTTCGTGTCCATGCAGAAGGACGTCGGCCTGATCTCGGTGCTCGGCGTCATCGATGCGGTGCGCGCGGCGCAGCTGCAGGTCGCCGACACATACAACTACACGCCGTACATCGTCGCCGGTCTGTTCTTCATCGCCCTCAGCTGGCCGATGATCCGGCTCACGGACGCTCTCACGGCGCGACTGAACAAGCGCGAGCAGGCCGGAGGCGTCGTATGACCGTTCCCGAGGGTCAAACTCCTCCCGTCATCGAGACCCGGGGCGTGCGCAAGCGCTTCGGCGACCACGAGGTGCTCCGTGGCGTCGACCTCGCGGTCGGTGCACACGAGGTGGTCGTGCTCATCGGCGCATCGGGGTCGGGCAAATCCACTCTGCTGAAGACGATGAACCTCATCGAGCGCGTCGACGACGGTCAGATCTTCCTCACGGACGAGGACATCACCGACCCCCGGGTGGATGCCGACGCCGTGCGTGCCCGCATCGGCGTGGTCTTCCAGCACTTCAACCTGTTCCCGCACCTCAGCGTGCTCGACAACGTCACGCTGGCGGCGCGCAAGGTGCACCGGATGCCGACGGCAGAGGCGCACGCCCGCGGCCGCGAACTTCTCGAGGCCCTCGGGCTCGGCGCCAAGGCCGATGAGTACCCCGACCGGCTCTCCGGCGGCCAGCAGCAGCGCGTGGCCATCGTGCGGGCCATCCTCACGAACCCCGCCGTTCTGCTTCTCGACGAGATCACGAGCGCGCTCGATCCGCAGCTGGTCGGCGAGGTTCTCGATCTGGTGCGCGAGCTCAAGCGCCGCGGCACCACGATCGTGATGGCGACGCACGAGATGTCGTTCGCGCGGGAGGTCGCCGACCGCGTCGTCTTCCTCAAGGAGGGTGTGCTGATCGAGCAGGGTCCACCCGAGCAGATCTTCGACGCGCCGCAGCATCCGGACACCGCCGAGTTCCTCGCGCACGTGCGGCGCTGACGCACGAAGAGCAGATGTCAGAGGCCGCCGCTAGCGTGGTCACGTGACTGACGTGCGCCTCGAGGGAATCACCGTTCTGGCCGACGACGTGGCGGCGCTGACGGCGTTCTTCCGTGACGCACTCGGGCTGCAACCGGCCGTCGTCGAGAACGACTATGCGGCGTTCGAGGGGGAGGGCGTGCGGTTCGCCGTGTTCTCCCGCCCCGGCATGGGGCCGAACACGCACGATCACCCCGACTACCGGATGCCGAGATCGGGCCAAGCGTTCGAGCTGAACTTCGAGTGCGCCGATGCTCCGGCAGTCGATCAGCAGCTCGCGAAGATCACGAGGCTCGGTGGCCTCGTGGTCGCGGCACCGGTGCAGACGACCTGGGGGCACTACTCCGCGTTCTTCGCGGACCCCGAGGGGAACATCCACTCGCTGTTCGCGGTGCTTCGCGACTGACTGCCGCGACGGCGACCGCCGATTCCGGCCTCAGGACTCGGACGGTTTCAACGGCAGGCGCGGACCGTGGTTCCACGCGAGGATCGCTGGTTGTTCACGGTCGAAGCCCAGCACCGAGACGGAGCCGGCATCCAGGGTGATCTGCGCGCCGAAACGAGGAGCCTCACGCAGGAATACCGCCGCGAGGATGCGCAGGTAGTGCCCGTGTGCGATCAACGCGACGTCGCCGTCGGCCATCGCCGGCAGCACGCGGGTGAGGACCCGCGAGGCGCGCGCGGCGACCTCTTCGACCGTCTCGCCCGGGGTCTCGCCCCTGATCACGCCGTGGGCGAAGGCGGTCCAGTTGTAGCCGAGTTCCGCGCGGATCTCCTTGGTCGTGCGCCCTTCGTACCCGCCGTAGTCCCACTCGATCAGCAGCGGGTCGATCTGGGCATCCAGCCCGGCCAGCTCGGCCGTTCGTCGTGCTCGCTGCAGCGGTGAGCTCAGGACGAGCTGGAAGTCGTAATCCCGCACGAGCTCGCCGGCCGCTCTGGCCAGGTCCTCCCCGCGCGGGGTGAGCGGGATGTCGGTGCGCCCGGTGTGCTTGCCGGTTCTGGACCATTCCGTCTCGCCGTGCCGGAGCAGCACGAGCTTGCCCTGCGGATTGTCGGGGGCCGGGTGATCAGGCAGTTGGTCGGATTCATCCACACCGCCACCGTACTCCGCCGGTTCGGCTCCTGGCTCAGCGCCGTACGCGAATGCACGCCCGTGCAATTTGTCACGGAAAGGGATGACACGAGGTCACTTCTGCAGCGCGCTCGCTCTTGATGGCATGGATGCATGACCAGGTCATCTCCCCTCGCAATCGGATCCGCCGTCGTGGCAGCGGGTGTCGCCGTCGCCGTCGGCCTCTTCGCCACTCCACCCTCTCCGAGCCTTCAGCCGCATACGAGCGGTGACGCCGCCCTCGCTCGGACGGTCGAACAGGACGCCCGTTCGGCTGGCGCGCTCGATCGCGTGAGCGTCGCTTTCATCGATCTGGACTCCGACGACGAGACGGTGACCGCCGGCTTCGGAGCCGACGACGACACCGAATACGAGATCGGCTCCGTCACGAAGACCTTCACCGGCAACCTGTTCGCGATCGCGATCGACCGCGGTGAGGTGACACCGACGGAGACCCTGGCCGCGGTCTTCCCCGAGTTGGACGGAACCCCGGCCGGCGGGGTCACGTTGGAGAGTCTGTCGAATCATCACTCGGGGATGCCGGGTCTGGATGAGGCCTCCACCCCGCAGGTTCTCCTCGACACCGTCACCAATCGCAATCCGTATCGCGGCACCGTAGATGAGCTGCTCGAACAGGCGGGGCGTCAGCAACTCGTCGCCCCCGGACACTTCCTCTACTCGAACCTGGGGATGTCGCTGCTCGGGCAGGCCCTGGCTCAGCGCGCAGGTCTCTCGTACCCCGAACTCGTGCAGGAGAGGATCTTCGATCCGCTGCAGATGACGCACAGCAGAATCGTCCTCGACGGGGCCGACCAGCCGGATCTCACCACCGGATACTCGGCCACGGGGATCCCGCAGGAGGCGTGGTCGATCGGACCGTTCGCGCCGGCCGGCGGCATCCGCTCGACGATCGGCGACATGGCCAGCTACGTGCAGGCGCTTCTCGACGGCACCGCCCCAGGGGCATCCGCGATGGACCGCCACCTCGACGGCGAAGACGGGGCGGAAGGGTACGCCTGGCTCATCCTCGACCAGGACGACGGCTCGACACTGACGCTTCACAACGGGCAGACCGGGGGCTTCGCCTCGTTCCTCGTCCTCGATCGCGAAAGCGGCAAAGGAGCGGTGGTGCTGTCCAACTCGGCGGCTCAGCTTCCGGATGTCGTCCTGAACCTCGTCAAGAAAGGCATCACCGAATGAGCCTGTCGCCCTCCTCCCTGCTCGCTTTCGTCCTCGTCATCTTCTCGGCGCTCTACGCGCTCAGGGCCTGGAAACGGAAGCGATTCGGCATCGCGGATCGGATCGGCGCCATCGCGGAGTCGACCGGACTGCTCGCTCTGTTCACGGTGCTGCATTTCGCGACGGGGTGGGCCGGGGTTCCGGTGGTGCTGTGGGTGGTGTCCGTCGTGCTCGCAGCCGGCGGAGTCGCGGGTCTCGTACTCCGCGTCCCGACTCTCCCGTGGCTGCACGAGCGCCGCCGGCTGGGACTGCGCATCGTCAGGCTCGCGATCGCGGGACTCTTCTGCGTCGTCGTGTTCGTGCTGGGAGCGATCTCGGCCTGGGGGTAGGGGAGCGCCCTCAGAGCACGATGTCGGAGGGCTCACGGAGAGTGAGCCAGCTGCCCGGGCGCGCGGATCGTCCGGGCAGCACGTCGGCATCCGGCAACGCACCCAGGTCGATATCGATGATGCCGGCGAGGTCGGCCACCGGCACCTGGAATGTGCGGAACGCCCCCAGTGGTGGTGCGGCCAGAAGTCCTTCGGGGGTGTCGACGAGTTCGGACTGGTCCAGCAGGAAACCGGCGGCGGCGAGGCCGGTGGGACCCTGCCAGGCCGCGACCTTCCAGAAGCGGAGCGGGATGCGGATGCCGCGGTAGGCCGGATCTTCGGCGCCGAGAACCGGGGCGGTGAACACCGACAGACGCTGATCCGTCGTCTCGGCGTAGCCGAGCACGTGATCCTCGAGGCCCAGCCAGAGTTCTTTGGACTGGTTGAAGCCGGCCGCCTGGGGAGCGGCGTTCGGGTAGAAGAACGTCGCCTCCGTGGCGTCGCGTGCCTCGTCGGTGTCTCCCCAACCGGGATCGCGTCGGCGCACCAGGTGGCCGCGGTCGAGGTCGTTGCGGGCGTAGACCTCGGGGCCGGTCTGCTCGCCTGCATCGGCGCGCGGGTCAAGGCGCCACTCGCCGGTGCGGGGGAGTTCGCGCAGTCGCGCGCCGTCGATGTTCACCGCGGTGACGGCCGCGAGTCTGCGTGCAGGGTCGAGCAGCACGGAGAACCGCGGGTAGGGGAGCAACCGCGTCGGGCGCTCGAGACTCGGCAGGGGCAGCGGGGTGGCGAGGAACTGTGCGTCGTAGCCATCGGTCATGTCATCCATCGTGGCCGATGCCACCGACGTCGATGCTCGTCGCGGCCGGATCGCGTCGAGGCGCGTCAGCCCTGCGGTCGGTGACTCGTTCTGCACACAGCTGATGTCGCCCGAGTTCTCCACAGATCTTGATGATGAAGCGGATCGGCGGTGCGGTTCGATCGCCGCTTCGAGAAGATCGGCACATGGACACCGGCTCCGCACTCGACGCCTCCGAACGCACTATCCACCTGCCTCCAGTCGACCCGGAGGAACGGGACAAGGTGTGGGAGCACCTGATGGTGGTTCGGGACGGTCTGCCGGAGGTGACGATCGTGATGTCCTCCAATGAGGCGTGGCGTGCTCTGGACGATCTGGAGAGCAATGGCGGCTCCGGGGCGCTGACGCACGCCGAAACTCTCGGGCTGATCGTGCCTGTCGTCGAGTCGCTGTTCGACGACGACGTTCGCGAGCTCGGGCTGGAATTCCACGCCCAACTGATCCTCATGTGCGCCTTCCCCAGCATCCCCGAATCGCTTGCGCTGCAGGTCGCGTTCGGTCGCAAGATCGGTGAGGAGCAGTTTCGAAAGATCGCTCGTTTCGCGGTTCGCGCGCACAATCGCGGAATCACAGTCGACGAGTACGTCGAAGACCTCAGGGTCGCGGATGCTATCCCGCACGATCGCCCGGTTCGGCTCTTCCGAGGCGAGTCTCGCCGGGTTCCGTCGTGTGTCCGGATGCAGCGCGCCATCGCGCTGCTCCGCCGCACTTCGGCGCTCGCACCGGAACCGTTCCGTCCTCCTCTCCTCTGCGTCATCGCCTGGCTGCAATGGGCGCAGGGGCGCCGCGCCGTCGCGATCGCCTACCTCGAGGAAGCCCTGCGCATCGAACCCGCAAGTATCTTGGCCTACGGCTTGAACGTGACATTCGCGGCGCGGCTACCGGAATGGATGGGATTGTATCGTGATGCGATACGCGATACGGTGGAATTGTGATCGTCAGCTTCAGGCATAAGGGTCTGGAGGCGCTCTACCAGGACGACTCGAAGCGGGGCATCCAACCCGACCACGCGGCCAAGTTGCTCCGAATCCTGGCTGCTCTGGACGTTGCGCAGACCTCCACGGACCTTGCGATTCCGTCCTTTCGTACTCATGAGCTCAAGGGCGAACTCGCGGGGCACTGGTCGATCTGGGTGAACGGAAACTGGCGCGTGACGTTTCGTTTCATCGGGCTGGATGTCGAACTCGTCGACTATCGGGATTATCACTGAGGGAGTGGGACATGATGAAGAATCCGCCGCATCCCGGCTCGATCATCCGCGAGGACGTTCTCGCCGAACTGGGTCTCAGCGTCGCCGAAGCGGCATCGCGACTTGGGGTCGCCCGTGTCACGCTCAGCCGAGTGATCCACGGTCACGCCGGGATCAGTCCGAATCTCGCCGTGCGCCTGGAGCGATCCGGCGTGGGGACTGCGCGGGCATGGCTCGCGATGCAGACCAACTACGATCTCGCGCGCGAATTGGCCGGAAGAGCGCACGAGGTGCGTCCTCTGGTCGTCGCCTGATCGGGATAATGAACGTCAGTCCCGCTCGCCCTGGGCGTGCCGCGGGCTCGGATCGGGCGGGGTGATGTTCACCGGCGGAGCGGATGCCGCGTGCGCCCGCCACCAGACCACGAAGCCGATCGCGGTGAAGATGCCGTAGAACACGTACATGAACCCGGTGGCGTAGTAGCCGGCGCCGAAGAGCAGCGGCACCCCCACCACATCGACCGCGATCCAGATCAGCCAGAACTCCGTCCAGCCCTTGGCCATGCCGTAGGTGGCCAGCAGGGATCCGACGAAGGTCCAGGCATCCGCCCATACCGGCTCCCAGGAGCCGAGTGCTCGGAACAGCGGCGTGAGGGCGACGGTGCCGACGATCATCCCGAGGACGAGACCGATCCGCGCGCCCGTCGGTGCCCAGCGCGGAGTCAAGCGACCGCCCCCGGCCGCGGCCTGTCGCCACCGCATCCATCCATAGATCGCGACCGCGATGAACATCACCTGACGTCCGGCCTGCCCGAGCAGATGCGGAAGCGAGTGGTCAGGGCTGAGGACCGAACCGAGGAACACGGTGAGCAGCAGCAGGTTTCCGATGATTCCGACCGGCCAGGCCCAGATCTTGCGACGCATGCCCCCGAGCGCACTCGCGAGGCCGAAGGCGTTGCCGACCACCTCTCGCACGAGGAGGACCTGTCCGCCGGGGAGGGTCCAGTACGAGTTGAAGCTGTCGACCAGCCAGTGCAGCGCGTTCATCGTTTCCTGCATCCGCGCTTTCGGGAGCGCATCGCCGACGTTAGCAGGAGCCGGGCGGCGTCAGCCGCCGATGTAGCTCATCTCGATGCGCTGGCGCGCTTCGCGCAGTTCCGGCGTGAGGCTCGCGCGCACCTCGGAGTAGCGATCGTCTCTGGCGCCCCAGATCGAGGCCATCGCCGTCGCCAATTCCTCGTCATCGGCACCGCCGCGCAGCAGTGCCCGCAGATCGTGGCCTTCGGTGGCGAACAGGCAGGTGAACAGCTTGCCCTCCGTCGAGATCCTTGCCCGATTGCACGTGCCGCAGAACGTGTTCGTCACCGACGAGATCACGCCGATCTCTCCGGAGCCGTCGGTGTACCGCCATCGCTGCGCCGTCTCACCCGGCACCGCCGCACCGACCGGTTCGAGGGGGAAGAGCGCACCGATGCGCTCGACGATCTCGGCCGAGGGCACGACCTCGTCGAGCGACCAGCCGTTGGAGGTGCCGACGTCCATGTATTCGATGAACCGCAGCACGTACGGGGTTCCCTTGAACCGCGCCGCCATCCCCTCGATCTCACCGTCGTTCAGCCCGCGCTTGACGACCATGTTCAGCTTGATCGGCCCGAGCCCGGCGGCGTGCGCGGCATCGATGCCGTCGAGTACCCGGGCGACCGGGAAGCGCACATCGTTCATCCGCTGGAACAGTTCGTCGTCGAGCGAGTCGATCGAGACGGTCAGCCGGTCGAGTCCGGCATCCTTCAGCGCCTGCGCTTTGAGAGTCAGCGCCGAGCCGTTCGTGGTCAGAGCGATCTCGAGTCGCTCGCCTTCGGGGGTGCGCAGAGCGGCGAGCCGTGCGATGAGGTCTTCGATGCCGCGGCGCAGCAGCGGTTCGCCGCCGGTCAGCCGCAGTTTGCGCACGCCGTGGGCGGCGGCGACCCGCGCGATCCTCTCGATCTCCTCGAAGCTGAGCAACTCCTCCCGATCGAGGAACGCATAGTCCCGACCGAACACCGATCGAGGCATGCAGTAGACGCAGCGGAAGTTGCAGCGGTCGGTCACCGAGATGCGCAGGTCGCGCAGCGAGCGGTCGAATCGGTCGGTCAGGCCGCCGGTCGAGGGCAGGCGCATGACCCCTGTGGCCCGCGAATGCGCAGCGGGATCTGGAGTGATCGACATCGCGTCCCCTTTGAGTGGCTACGGTAGCACCGCTCAGGACGAGCGGCGCATCGAGACGTCGTGGTCGGAAATGGAGAACCGGAGGTGCGCGCCCGGTCGCGCCCCTGCGGTGAGGGCGGTGGACGACGGGCAATCGACGGCGATATCCGGATGCTCCGCCGTGAAAAGCCGCACCCCGCCGGGGACCGGCTCCATCAGCGCGACCGTGCCGGTCCAGGTATTGGCAGCCGTGTCGGCGAGAGTCTCGGGGGACTGGATTCGCACCGAGCCGGGGGCGAACACCGCGGTTCCGGCATCCCCTGAGTGCAGCCGGTCGCCCTGCCCTGCCCAGCGCAAGCCGGAACCCGTCTGCAGGATGCCGTCGGCATCGGCCGAGCCTGCCACGAGATTCACGCCGGCCACGGCCGCCACGAAGGGCGAGTTCGGGTGCCCCAGCACTTCAGCGGTCGTGCCCTGCTGCACCACGCGTCCGTCCTGCAGCACCGCGGTCTGCGCAGCGAGCACGACCGCATCCAGGGGGTCGTGGGTGACCAGGACGATCGGGATGCCGGCCCGGTCACGCAGTTCTGAGACGAGTCGTCTGGCCTGGCCCGCCGTCTGCGCGTCGAGGGCGGCGAACGGCTCGTCCAGCAGCAGCGCGTCGGGCGCAGCCGCCAGGGCGCGAGCCAGAGCGACGCGTTGCTGCTGCCCGCCGGACAGTTGCGCCGGGCGCCGCTGCGCCAGTTCGTCGAGTCCCACATCGGCGAGCTGTGCGTGCGCGACATCGCGGGCCTCGGTGCGCGGCATCCCCTGTGAGCGTGGCCCGAATGCGACGTTCTCCAGTGCGGTCAGGTGCGGAAACAGCATCGGGCGCTGCCCGAGCAGACCGATCCGGCGGCGCTCCGGCGGCACTGAGCGATCCAGCGTCCGCCCGCCGAGGGTGATCCGGCCTTCGACGGCACTGTGGTGACCGGCGATCGCGCCGAGGAGCGTCGACTTGCCCGAGCCGTTCGGTCCGATCACGGCGAGCACCTCGCCCGCGTTCGCCGTGATCGCGGCCTCCAGCAGGAACACTCCGACGCGGGCACGGATGTCGACATCGAGCGTCATCGGATCGCATCCGCTCGCCAGCCGCGCATGAGCACGAGCACGCTGATGGCCACGATGATGAGCATGAGCGACAGGGCGATCGCGGTGTCCTCGCGCACGCCGGCGCCGTTGAACGCGGTGTAGATCGCGAGCGGCATCGTGCGGGTGACACCGGGCGCGTTTCCCGCGAACAGGGCCGTCGCGCCGAACTCGCCGAGTGCGCGGGCGAAGCAGAGCACAGAGCCGGCGACCAGCCCTGGTGCGACGAGTGGCAGCGTCACCCGGCGGAACACGGTGAACCGGCCGGCCCCGAGCGTCGAGGCGACCAGCTCGTGCCCGGTGCCGGCGGTGCGCAATGCACCCTCGACCGAGATGACCAGGAACGGCAGCGCCACGAACACCTGGGCGATCACGACGGCGGCGGTGGTGAACGGGATCTGCACGCCTGCTGCCGTCAGGGCGCCGCCCAGGATGCCGCCGCGGCCGAGCAGCGAGAGCAGCGCGATGCCCCCGACGAGCGGAGGAAGGACGAGCGGGAGAGTCGCCAGGGTGCGCAGGATCGACGCCAGCCAGGCGGGGCTGCGAGCGATCACGACCGCCAGCGGGATGCCGAGGACGGCGCAGATCAGCGTGGCGATCGTCGCCGTCGACATCGACAGCCCGAGTGCCTGCAGAGCCTCGGGCGAGGCGATCGTCGCGGGCACGCCTGCCCAATCCAGGCGAAGGAGCAAGGCGATGAACGGCAGCACGAGCAGCAGCGTCGCCAGCGTCGCGGGAATCACGATCCAGAACGGCGGACGCGGTGCCCTGGTGCTGCGTGGCGACGACGCGAGCAGGGTCATGGCGCTCCGAAACCGTACTCGGCGAGCACGCGCTGGCCGGACTCGGACAGCACGAACGCGACGAACGCCGTTGCCGCGGTCGGATTCGCGGCGCCCCGCAGTGCGGACAGCGGGTACACGTTGGTGGCGCGCTCGGCGCCGGCGATGTCGACTCCGGTCACATCACCGGCGGCCGCCGCGACATCGGTGCGGTAGACCAGGCCCGCGTCGGCCTCGCCCGACTTCACCTTGCTGAGCACAGCGGTGACGTTCTGCTCCTCACTGGCCGGCGTGAGCTCGATGCCGGCGTCGTGGAGGAGCGCTTGCGCGGCCGTGCCGCACGGCACCTCGGGGGCGCACAGCACCACCGCGAGCCCGTCGCTCGCGAGGGCGGCGAGCGAGTCGATGCCCTCGGGGTTGCCCGGTGCCACCGCGATCTGCAGGACGTTGCTCGCGAACGACTCCGGTTCGACGACGAGCCCTGCATCGACCACCTTCGTCATGTTCTTCTCGTCCGCCGCGGCGAAGACGTCGGCCGCCGCCCCCTCGATCAGCTGGACGGCCAGCACCGAGGAGCCGTCGTAGCTGATCGGGCGGACATCGACCCCCGGATGCTGCTCCTCGAAGTCCGCTGCCAACTGATCGAACGCTCCGGAGAGGGAAGCGGCCGCGAAGATCGTGAGTTCGCCGCTCAGCCCCGCTCCGCCCTGGTGGTCCGGTGAGCTCGCGGCATCCGTCTCACCCGAAGGGCCGGATGCCGAGCATCCGACGATCCCGAGACAGCCGACCAGGGTGACGGCGGCGACCAGGCGCCGAAGGGACAGGGCAGTCACTGCGCAGCATCCCGTTCCGTCTCGAGGATGACCATGGTCGCCTTGACCACGGCGACGGCCTTCGATCCGACGTGGAGATTCATCTCGCGCGCGGCTTCCGATGACATCAGCGTGATCACGCGGTGCGGACCGCATTGCAGCTCGACCTGGGCCATCAGGCCGTCGATCTCGACGTGCGTGACCAGCCCGGTGAAGCGGTTCCGCGCACTGCGGCGGACGTCGCCGACATCGGAGGCCGCTGTCGCCAGCGCTTGAGCGCGCGCGGCGAGTTCGGCACCGTCGACGACCTGGCGTCCGGAAGAGTCGTGCCCCAGTGCGAGCACGCCGTCGGCGACCCACCGGCGCACGGTGTCGTCGCTCACGCCGAGGAGGGAGGCAGCCTCACTAATCCGGAAATGCGTCATGAAACGTACACTAGTGGCGCATTTGCGGAAGCGCAATCAACAATACCGTATGGTGGAATAGGAATTCCAAAAAAACTGGACGGACAGCCGTTTCGCTGTTACTGTCGGAGAGTCCCGCCGGAGCCCTCTCGAGGGTCGCGGTCAGGCACGAAATCACAGTCAGCGGATCGACGAGGATCACGCACGAAACCCGTGAGTCCTCGAGCATCCGATCGAACGCAAGGAAGCTCTTCACCATGGACTCCACCGGCATCACCACGTCCATCGTCACGACGCACGCAGACGTTCAGCCGTCACCGGCCGAGTACCTGGCTCGCGCCGTCGACCTCGCCACCGAGAACGTCCGCAATGAAGGCGGTCCCTTCGGAGCCATCGTCGTCTCGGCCGACGGCCGCGTGTTCGAGGGCGTGAATCGCGTCACCGCGAATCTCGACCCCTCAGCACACGCCGAGGTCACCGCGATTCGTAACGCCTGCCAGGGCCTCGGCACCTTCGACCTCAGCGGCGCGGTGCTCTACACCAGCTGCGAGCCGTGCCCGATGTGTCTCGCGACCTCGCTGTGGGCGCGGATCGAGAAGGTCTACTTCGCCGCGAACCGCGACGACGCCGCAGACGCCGGCTTCGACGACGCGGTCTTCTATCGCTACTTCGAAGGCGGCGACGAAGACCGGGCGATCATGCCCGTCGTGCAGGAGCCCCTTCCGCCGGCGCAGCGCGTCGCCGCCTTCACCGAGTGGAGCCAGACGGCCACTCGCATCGACTACTGATCTCCCCGACTTCCTCAGCCTCACCCCACCCGAGCAGGAGAGTACTTTCATGTCTCAGACCGCCGAAGTCCGCAAAGGCGCGGACGCCCCGGATGAACAGCCGCCTGTGAGCGCGCTCGACCGCTTCTTCGAGATCACCAAACGCGGATCGAGCATCCCGCAGGAGATCCGCGGCGGGCTCGTCACCTTCTTCGCGATGGCCTACATCGTCATC
This sequence comes from Microbacterium sp. LWH12-1.2, assembly GCF_040675825.1. Lineage (NCBI taxonomy): Bacteria > Bacillati > Actinomycetota > Actinomycetes > Micrococcales > Microbacteriaceae > Microbacterium > Microbacterium sp. LWH12-1.2. The sequence continues at coordinate 2,877,747 of NZ_JBEGIJ010000001.1, read as the reverse complement.
CTCAACCCGATCATCCTCAGCAGCGGCGAGGACGTCACCGGCACCGCGCTCGACTTCGCACAGGTCGGCGCCGTCACCGGACTCACCGCCGGTGTGATGACGGTGCTGATGGGACTGTTCGCCAGGGTTCCGTTCGCGCTCGCCGCAGGCCTCGGCATCAACTCCTTCCTCGCCGTCTCGGTGGTCGGCGATGTCAGCTGGCCGGAGGCCATGGGCCTGGTGATGATCAACGGCGTGCTCATCGTGCTGCTCGGTGCCACCGGCATCCGGACCGCGATCTTCCACGCCGTCCCACAGGCCCTGAAGGCGGCGATCACCGTCGGCATCGGCCTGTTCATCGCCTTCATCGGATTCGTCGACGCCGGATTCGTCAATCGGACGCCCGCCGGTCCTCCGGTGCAGCTGGGCGACAACGGTTCGCTGACGTCGATCCCGACCCTCATCTTCGTCGGGACGCTGGTGCTGATGGGCATCCTCATCGCCCGCAAGGTGCCCGGTGCGATCCTCATCGGCATCGTCGCCGGCACGATCGGGTCGATCATCGTCGAAGCGACGATGAAGCTCGGACCACTGTTCGGCGCCGACGGCGAGAACCCCGGTGGCTGGCACATGTCCGTGCCGGGGCTACCGACCCAGTGGCTGAGCATCCCCGACTTCTCCCTGATCGGACAGTTCGACCTGTTCGGATCCTTCGGCCGGATCGGTGTCCTGTCGGCGGTCATGCTCGTCTTCACGCTGCTGTTCACGAACTTCTTCGACGCCATGGGCGCGATGACGGGTCTCGCCAGAGAGGCCGGTATCGCCCGCAAGGACTCGACCTTCCCCCGCCTGCGCAGCGCTTTCGTGGTGGAGGGCGCCGGTGCGGTGATGGGGGGCGGCACGTCGAGCTCGTCGGCCACCGTCTTCATCGACAGCGCGGCGGGTATCGCCGAGGGGGCTCGCACCGGCCTCGCCGCCCTGATCACCGGCGGGCTCTTCCTGCTGTCGATGTTCTTCACTCCGCTGACGGCGATCGTGCCGATCGAGGTGGGCGCCGCGGCGCTGGTCATCGTCGGCGCGCTGATGATGTCGCAGATCCGCGAGATCAAGTTCGACAAGTTCGCCGTCGCGATGCCGGCGTTCCTCACGATCGTGACGATGCCGCTGACCTACTCGATCGCGAACGGCATCGGCGCCGGTTTCATCGCCTGGGCCGTCGTCAACACACTCGCCGGTCGGGCCCGCAAGGTGCACTGGCTGCTGTGGATCGTCGCCATCGGCTTCGCCGTGTACTTCGTGCGCGGGCCGATCGAGACTTTACTCGCCGGCTGAGCCGCACACCACGAGATGAGGCTGCCCCGAACGGGGGCAGCCTCATCTGCGTGTGCGGGTGGAACGCGCGACGCGGATCACGATCACTTCGTCGGCTCAGAACTCCGGATGCCGGTCGGATCCGGCCGTTTCGGCCGACGGAACGCACGTCGCGCCGACAAAGTGATCGGGCGCGGGGAGTGATCGGGCGCGCGGCAGGCCGGGGCGGGCGGCGGATGCCGCGGGGTCAGTCGCGCGAGACATCGACGGGTGCTGCCTCGTCGATGAGTTGCAGCATCCGGGCGGCGACACTGACGGCGATGGCCGCCGGCTGTTTGCCCGGCACCTCGGGGATGCCGATGGGAGTGGTCACCCGCGCGAGATCGCTCTCGGTCTGGCCGAGCTCGAGCAGCTTCTTCCGGAAGCGCGACCATTTCGACGACGATCCGATGAGACCGATCGACGCGATGCCGTCGGTGCGCAGCGACTGATCGACGACGGCGAGGTCTTCGACGTGGTCATGCGTCATCACGAGCACGTGTGCGCCAGGCGGGAGTCCGGTCAGGGCGGCTTCCGGCACCGGCGCGTGTGTGATGTGCACCCGCGCGACACTGTCCGCGAAGACGCCGGAGGCACCGGGTACGCCGACCCGATCGGGCGCGAGCATCTCGCGTCGTGAGTCGATCAGGTGCAGGTCCAGCTCGTGTCTGGCGAGGATGCGGGAGAGCTCGAGCCCGACATGGCCGACACCGAAGATCGCGATCGTCGGCGTTACGCGCATCGGCTCGAGCAACATGGTGACCTCTCCTCCGCAGCACTGCACACCGTACTCGGTGACGGCCTTGTCGCTGAGCGTGAGCGCCAGGAGCTCGGGCTCGGCGGCTCCTGCCGCGAGCATCTCCCTGGCCTTCTCGATCGCCGTCGCTTCGAGGTTGCCCCCGCCGACGGTTCCGAAGACACCGTCGGGGGAGACCACCATCTTCGCGCCGCCATTGCGGGGCGCGTGGCCGCGCACGACGGCCAGGGTCACGATGACGGCTGGCACGCGCTGTGAGCGCAGGTCCTGCAGAGCGTCGAGCCAGTCCATCGATGACTCCGCTCAGCGAGCGGCCGCGAGCTCGCGCTCGGTGTGATCGGATGCCGGGTCGGCCGCCTGCTGCGCCGCGCGGACCGCCCAGAAGACGGCCTCCGGGGTGGCGGGCGAACCGAGCTCGACCGTGCGTCCGGCCGGGCCGAAGGCGGCGACCGCTTCACGGAGCGCCTCACGCGCGCTGAAAGCGAGCATGAACGGCGGTTCGCCGACGGCTTTGGACCCGTACACGGCGCCGTCCTCGCGGGCGTTCTCGAACAGGCGCACGTGGAACTGCTCCGGCATCTCCGAGAAGCTGGGCAGTTTGTACGTCGACGCGGACTGGGTCTGCAGCCGACCGCGGTTCGGGCCGTCGCCGGTGTCCCAGCGCAGTTCCTCGAGCGTGAGCCAGCCGGCGCCCTGCACGTATGCGCCCTCGATCTGGCCGATGTCGAGCATCGGAGAGAGCGAGTCGCCGACATCGTGGACGATGTCGACCCGGCGCAGCGTGTAACCGCCCGTGAATCCGTCGACTTCGACTTCGGTCGCCGCAGCCCCGTAGGCGAAGTACTTGAAGGGCGAACCCTGCATGATCTCTGGATTCCAGTGCAGGCCCTCGGTGCGGTAGTACCCCGCAGCGAAGAGCTGCACGCGCTGCAGGTAGGCGGCGTTGGCGACCTCGCCGAAGGTCAGGCGCTGGTCGCGGTTGCCGAGGCCGGTCACGTAACCGCCCTCGAACTGCACGTCGCGTTCGTTGACGTTGAGCATGCGCCCGGCGACGCTCGCCATCCGCTCGCGGATCTGCTCGCACGCGTTCTTCACCGCACCGCCGTTGAGGTCGGCGCCCGACGACGCCGCGGTCGCCGAGGTGTTGGGAACCTTGTCGGTGCGGGTGGGAGCCAGCCGCACCTGGTGCAGCTCCAGCCCGAGCGCGGTCGCCGCCACCTGCATCATCTTCGTGTGCAGGCCCTGGCCCATCTCGGTGCCGCCGTGATTGATGAGAACCGAACCGTCCTTGTACACGTGCACGAGGGCGCCGGCCTGGTTGAAGGCGGCGAAGTTGAAGGAGATGCCGAACTTCACCGGAGTCATCGCCAGCGCCCGCTTCACGTGCGGGCTGGTGGCGTTGAAGGCTTCGATCTCGGCGCGACGGGCATCGATGTCGGCCTCGCCGTGCAGCTGGTCCCAGATCGTCACCATCCGGTCGGCGTCCTTGACGAGCTGGCCGTAGGGGGTGGACTGACCCGGTCGATAGAAGTTCTTGCGGCGCAGTTCGAGCGGGTCGATGCCGAGCGCGGGGGCGACTCGGCCCAGGATGTCTTCGATGAGGAACACGCCCTGCGGGCCGCCGAAGCCACGGAACGCGGTGTTCGAGGCCTTGTTGGTCCTCACGATCCGCCCGTGCGCGTGCACGTTCGGGATCCAGTAGGCGTTGTCGAGGTGGCAGAGCGCGCGCCCGAGCACCGGCTCCGAGAGATCGAGGCTCCACCCGCCGTCGCACGTGAGCACGGCATCCAGCGCCTGCAGGTGGCCGTCGGCGTCGAAGCCGACCTTCCACTCGATGAGGAACGGATGCCGCTTGCCGGTCATCGTGATGTCCTGTGTGCGGTTCAACCGCAGACGCACCGGGCGACCGGTGAGTTTGGCCCCCAGCGCCGCGATGGCGGCGAAACCGTGAGGCTGCATCTCCTTGCCGCCGAAAGCGCCGCCCATGCGCAGGGACTGCACGGTGACCTCGCTGGCGGAGATTCCGAGCACGTGGGCGACGATGTCCTGCGTCTCGGAGGGATGCTGCGTCGAGCACTGCACGAAGTACTGACCCTCGGAGTCGCGCAGCGCGAGTGAGGCGTTCGTCTCGAGGTAGAAGTGCTCCTGGCCGCCGAATTCGGTGCTGCCCTCGAAGACGTGCGCCGCGGAGGTCAGCGCCGATGCCGCATCCCCGCGCTGCACCGTTCGGGCGATGCCCTGGAACGAACCGGCCGCGATGGCCTCCTGCACGGTGATCAGTGACGGCAGCGGCTCGTAGTCGACCGTGACGCGTTCGGCGCCGAGACGGGCGGCCTCCTGCGTCTCGCCGAGCACCCACACCAGCGCGTGCCCGTAGAACATCGCCTCGCTGGGGAAGAGAGGCTCATCGTGCTTGATGCCGGCGTCGTTGACCCCCGGCACATCGTCGGCGGTGAGAACCCGGACGACACCGGGAACCTCGTAGGCCCCGGAGACGTCGATGGTGACTTTCGCGTGCGCGCTGGTGGACTGCACCGGCCACGCGGTGAGCACCCCCGCGGTCTGGGCGGCGAGGTCATCGGTGTACATGGCCGCCCCGGTGACGTGGAGCACCGCGCTCTCATGCGGTGCACGGGTTCCGACGACGGGGTGGGCCGGACGATCGGCGAGAGCGCTCATGCCGACACCTCCTTCGATTCGATGACCGTCGTGCTGTACAGCTTCAGCAGTGCGGTGTTGAGCATGAGCGAGCGGTAGTCCGCGCTCGCACGGTGGTCCGACATCGGGGTGCCTTCACTGCCGAGGACTTCGGATGCCGCCCGCACGGTCGCGATGTTCCACGGCCGTCCGATCAGGACGTCCTCGGTGGCACGGGCGCGCAGGGGCGTGGCGGCGACGCCGCCCAGGCCGATCCTGGCCGCGGTGACGATCCCGTCTTCGATGTCGAGAGCGAAGGCGATGGCGACGCTGGAGATGTCGTCGAAGCGCCGCTTGGCGATCTTCTGGAAGGCCGTGACCTGCGCCAATGGCCGCGGGATGCGGATCGCGCGGATCAGTTCGTCGGCACGCCTGACGGTCTGGCGGTACCCGGTGAAGTACTCGGCGAGGTCGACCTCGCGCTCGACGACCCCGGAGCCGTCTTCGGCGGCGGATGCCAGCACGAGGCGCGCCCCGAGGGCGAGGAGCGCCGGCGGCGTATCGCCGATCGGCGAGCCGGTGCCCAGGTTTCCGCCGAGCGTTCCCCGGTTGCGGATCAGGCGGGAGGCGAACTGGGGGAACAACTGGGCCAGCAGCGGCACCGTGCCGTCCAGGCGCTTCTCGATCTCGGACAGCGAAAGGGCTGCGCCGATCTCGATGTCGCCTTCTGCGCCAGAGGCGACGTCGTCGGTGACGCGCAGGGTGCGCAGCTCCTCGAGCTGTTCGATCGCGATGACGAGCGGGGCGCGACGGCCGCGGATGTTCACCTCGACACCCCAGTCGGTGGAACCGGCGACCAGGAGCGCATCCGGCTCATCGCGCAGCAACCGCAGCGCTTCGTCGAGGGAGGCCGGGCGGATGAAGCGTGCCCCCTCGACCTCGGCATCCGTCGGGATGGCGCGGGGTGCGGGTTGTGTCAGCCGCTGCTGCAGTGGATCGCTCTGCTCGGGGGACCCCAGGGTGTACGCGGCATCGCGAATGGGGCGGTAGCCGGTGCAGCGGCACAGGTTGCCGCTGAGGGCGTGCAGGTCGAAGCCGTTCGGTCCGTGCTCGGCGTCGTGCTCGGGGCATCCGTCGGCGTGCTCATCGGCAGCCTGGGGCGCGCGGTCGCTGCGGTAGAACTCGCCCGCCATGCTGCACGCGAAACCGGGCGTGCAGTAGCCGCACTGAGATCCTCCCGCCTCGGCCAGCTTCTCCTGGACCGGATGCATGGCCTCGGTCGATCCCAGTCCCTCAGCGGTGACGATCTCCTGACCGTTGAGGGCGTAGACGGGCACGAGGCACGCGTTCACCGGTGTCCAGGCCGTGCCGCCATCCGGCGTCGGCGTGGCCAGCAGCATCGCACACGCACCGCATTCGCCTTCGGCGCAGCCCTCTTTGCTTCCGGTCAGTCCGGTGTCGCGCAGCCAGTCGAGCGCGGTCGCATGAGCTGCGGTGCCGGCGAGTGGGCGGCGCTTGCCATTGACGTTGACGGCGATGTCATTCATGGAGATCTCCTCAGATCCGGCGGTGGTGCGGGGAGCGGTGCCGGTTCCGACTCGAGTGATGCGAGTCTATGCTCCGGGCCGTCCCTTTTCCATCGAGAGTCCGTTTTGCCTTATTCCATGATTCGGAAATGCAATTTTGAACTATGGAAAGGGTATGCCGGTCTGAGGATGTGGTCAAGTGGCGAGGGAGGAGATCTCCGCGACGATCTCACGCAGCACCGGGACGGAGCGCTCGGCGAAGCCTTCGTCGACGCGCGCGACCGGGCCGGATACCGAGACCGCAGTGAGCACCGGCATGTCGGGCACGGACATCGCGTAGCAGCGCACGCCGATCTCCTGCTCGCCGTCGTCGATCGCATATCCCCGCTCCCGCGTCAGCGCGAGATCGGCCAGGAGCGCGTCGATGGAGTCGAGAGAGCGCTCAGTGGCGCGGGGCATTCCGGTACGGGCGATGATCTCGCGCACGGCATTGTCGTCGAGCTGGGCGAGGATCGCCTTGCCGACGCCGGTCGAGTGCAGGAACGAGCGCCGCCCGACCTCCGTGAACATTCGCATCGCATGCGGTGACGGAGCCTGTGACACGTAGATCACCCGGTCGCCGTCGATGGTGGCGAGGTTCGCCGTTTCGCCGAGGCGCTCGACGAGGTCTTTCAGCTGAGGCATGGCGATCTGCCCGAACTTGCGGTTCGCCACCTCGCCCAGGCGCACCAGCTTCGGGCCGAGTGCGTAGCGACGGTTCGCGAGCTGGCGTGCGTATCCGAGCGAGACGAGTGTGCGGAGCAGTCGATGGATCGTCGGCAGCGGCAGGTTCGCTGAGGTCGACAGCTCGCTCAGGGTGACGTCACCGCCGGCATCGGCGATGAGCTCAAGCAAGTCGAAGACTCGGGCGACGGACTTGACGCCGTCGGTTGCGCCTGCAGGCATTCGCGAACCTCTTGTCTGCGGCAAAGTATCCGCATCGTGGAAATGATCTGTCGAACAGGCTATCCCATCGGCACGGGGCGGGGCAGGATGGCCAGGAGTGCCTGATCAGCCACTCGCCGCTCTTGAAATTCCGTATAGTGGAGGTTAATATCCACATAACGAACAACGGACCCGGAGCTCGCGCCGACGAAGGAGGAGCGGTCGCATGACCATCCAGATCACCCGTGAATGCCGCATCGACGGCGCAGAAGACATTCTCACCGCCGATGCGCTCGCCTTCGTCGAAGAGCTGCATCGCCGGTTCGATGCGCGTCGGCTCGAGCTGCTCGACGCACGTCGCGAGCGCCGAGCAGAGGTCGCCCGCACTGGACGCCTCGACTTTCTGCCGGAGACCGCGCACATCCGCGAATCCGAGTGGCAGGTGGCTCCTGCGCCCGAAGCCCTGCGGGACCGGCGGGTCGAGATCACCGGACCCGCGGCGCCGCCGAAGATGGCGATCAACGCGCTCAACTCGCAGGCACGGATCTGGCTGGCAGACCTCGAGGATGCCGCGAGCCCCACCTGGGAGAACGTCGTCGCCGGAGTGAAGAACCTCCGTGACGCCGCACGCGGGACGCTCGCGTACACGTCACCGGCCGGCAAGGCGTACGCGCTGCGCACCGACGTGCATCGCCCCACCGTGGTCGCCCGGCCTCGCGGCTGGCACCTGCCCGAGCGGCATGTGCTCGTCGACGGTGAGCCGACGGCGGGAGCGCTCGTCGACTTCGGACTGCACTTCTTCCACACCGCACGCCAGCTGATCGCCAACGGGCACGGGCCCTACTACTACCTGCCGAAGATGGAGAGCCACCTCGAGGCGCGGCTCTGGAACGACATCTTCGTGCACGCGCAGAACGCGCTCGGCATCCCGCAGGGCACGGTCCGAGCCACCGTGCTGATCGAGACGATTCCGGCGGCATTCGAGATGGACGAGATCCTCTACGAGCTCCGCGACCATGCCTCGGGTCTCAACGCGGGCCGCTGGGACTATCTGTTCAGTCTCATCAAGGTGTTCCGCGATCAGGGCGAGGCCTTCACGCTGCCCGACCGTGCCGACGTCGCGATGACCGCCCCCTTCATGCGCGCCTACACGGAGCTCCTCGTCAAGACCTGTCATCGACGAGGCGCGTTCGCGATGGGCGGGATGGCTGCCTTCGTGCCCAACCGCAACGACCTCGACGCGACCAGGGCGGCGTTCGAGAAGGTGCGGGCCGACAAGACCCGTGAGGCGAACGACGGTTTCGACGGATCATGGGTCGCGCATCCCGATCTCGTGCCGGTGTGCCGTGAGGTCTTCGATGCGGTCCTCGGCGAGCGGCCCAATCAGCTCGATCGCCAGCGGCCGGAGGTGTCGGTCACCGCGGATCAGCTGCTGGATGTGGCTTCCGCTTCGGGGAGTGCGACCGAGGTCGGCCTGCGAACCAATCTCGCTGTGGCGGTCACCTACACAGCCGTGTGGCTCTCCGGAAACGGCGCCGTCGCGATCAACAACCTGATGGAGGATGCGGCCACTGCCGAGATCTCTCGCTCGCAGGTCTGGCAGCAGCTCCGCAACGGTACCCGTCTCGCCGATACGGGCGAGCAGGTGACCCCGGCACTCGTCGAGAGGCTCCTCACCGAAGAGGTCGCGAAGCTCCGCGCGCAGGTTCCGGATGCCGACTTCGCCGCGTTCTATCAGCCGGCAGCCCGCCTCATCTCGACGATCTGCCTCGACGACGACTACGTCGACTTCCTCACCCTGCCTGCATACGAGCTGCTCATCCACTCCGTGAACGCCGGGGAACCCGCGTGAGCACCGCACTCGGCGATGCGGACATGCTGCGGATCGAGAATCGCCTCGCGGCGACCGACGAACTGCTCGAGAGCGCCTACCCCGGTGACAGCGGCGCGCGCCAACCGGTGCACACCGTCTACGTGCCGGCCGACCGATTCACCCCCGCGCTCGCCGCGGAGTGGGGAGCACAGGCGCTCGCCGCGGTCGAGAGCGCCGGGGGCATGGCGCGGCTCGCTGAACTCATCGGCATCTCGCCGTCGCTCATCGATAGCATCGCGGACCGAGTGGCGGCGAAACTCCGTGCAGAACCCATCGAAGACCTCCGATTGGATTTCGAGGACGGCTACGGCGACCGCGGCCCTGTCGAGGATGCGGATGCCGTGCAGGCAGCCGCACTGGTGTCGGCTGCCGTCACGGCCGGAACGGCGCCGCCGTTCATCGGCATCCGCTTCAAGTGCTTCGAGAAGCCGACACGAGCGCGGGCATTGCGCACCCTCGACCTCTTCGTCGGTGGGCTGATCGACGCCGGGGGCCTGCCGGAAGGACTCGTGCTCACGCTGCCCAAGGTGACCACGGTGGCGCAGGTCGAGGCGATGGCCGACGTCGCGGAGACGCTCGAAAAGGCGCACGGTCTGGCGCCCGGTCGCATCCGCTTCGAAGTGCAGGTGGAGACCCCGCAACTCGTGCTCGGACCCGACGGGCGCTCGCCGCTGGCGCAGCTGCCCCTGGCCGCTCCCGGGCGGATCTCGGGGCTGCACTACGGCACCTACGACTACAGCGCTTCGCTCGGCATCGCCGCGCAGTGCCAATCCATGGAGCATCCGGTCGCCGACCTCGCCAAGGAGATCATGCAGCTCGCCGTCGCCGGCACCGGGATCCGCGTCTCCGACGGATCCACCAACATCCTGCCGCTCGGTGAGCGCGCCGAGGAAGCATGGCAGCTGCACGCGCGGCTCGTCCGGCGATCGCTGGAGCGCGGCTTCTATCAGGGCTGGGATCTGCACCCGCATCAGCTGCCGACGCGCTACCTGGCCACCTACGCCTTCTACCGCGAGGGGTATCCCGAAGCCGCATCGCGGCTGCGCGTCTACCTCGAGCAGGCGACGGGAGCCGTGCTCGATGAACCGGCGACGGCTCGCGCGCTGGCGTGGTTCGTGCTGCGGGGTGCGCAGTGCGGCGCGATCGACGGTGATGAGATCTTCGCCGACATCGGCATCGACATCGACGGCCTCACCGCCCTCGCCCACCCCCGGCTCGTGCACGTCTGACGGCCGAACAACCCCACACCGAGGAGAAACATGGGCTACTACACGCCGGCCGGAGGACTACCGGGCCAGAGCGAACTGCTCACCGATCGCGCCATCGTCAAAGAGGCGTACACCGTCATTCCGAAAGGGGTGCTGCGCGATATCGTCACCAGCAACCTGCCGGGGTTCACGAAGACGCGCTCGTGGATCATCGCCCGGCCGATCGCGGGATTCGCGACGACGTTCTCACAGCTGATCGTCGAGATCCAACCGGGTGGCGGTGCTGCGCACCCCGAACCTGAGGCTGCGGTCGAAGGCGTGATCTTCGTCACCGCCGGGGAGCTGACGGTCACCATCGCGGGGGCGCCGCACGTGCTCGGCGAAGGCGGCTACGCGTATCTCGCGGCGGGCGAGAGCTGGTCGCTGTCCAACGACGGGTCGGTGCTGACCTCGTTCCACTGGGTGCGCAAGGCGTATGAGAAGGTGCAGGGCATCGACGCGCCGTCATCGTTCGTCACGCGTGACCAGGATGTCGAGCCCCGACCGATGCCGGACACCGGCGGTGCGTGGGCGACGACACGATTCGTCGACCCTGACGACCTCGCGCACGACATGCACGTGAACATCGTCACCTTCCAGCCGGGCGGGTCGATCCCGTTCGCGGAGACGCACGTGATGGAGCACGGACTCTTCGTGCTCGAAGGCAAGGCCGTGTACCGACTCAACGACGACTGGGTCGAGGTCGAGGCGGGGGACTTCATGTGGCTTCGCGCCTTCTGCCCGCAGGCCTGCTACGCCGGGGGCCCCGGCCCGTTCCGGTACCTGCTGTACAAGGACGTCAACCGCCAGGTGCTGCTGACCCCCGGCGGCACCCGGTAGCAGCGGGTCAGTCCCGAGAGCCCTCGAACGCCTCGCACTCCTCGGAGTGCGAGGCGTTCGTGCGTGTCCGACGGAGTCCGGATCGAGCCTGGATCGGATGGTTGACGCGATCCTGCCCTTCGCCTATAGTTTCATCTAGTAGAAATCTTCTTCCGTATCGTGGAACCGAAAACGTGAAAGCGAGTGAACGATGACGTACACGGTGAACTGCTCGATCCTCCTCACGGAGCTGCCCCTGCTCGAGCGTCCGGCGGCTGCGAAGGCGGCCGGATTCGACGCGGTCGAGTTCTGGTGGCCCTTCTCCACGTCGGTGCCCCTGGATGCCGAGGTCGACGCCTTCATCGCTGCGGTCCGCGACGCCGGAGTGCGGCTGACGGGCCTGAACTTCAACGCGGGCGACATGCCGGGCGGAGACCGCGGCCTGTTGTCCTGGCCGGCGCGCGGCGCCGAGTTCCGTGACAACCTCGCGGTCGTCGCGGGAATCGGTGACATGCTCGGCACCAAGGGCTTCAACGCCCTGTACGGCAACCGCATCTCCGGCATAGACCCCGCGGCGCAGGATGCCGTCGCGGTCGAGAACCTCGCCGCAGCGGCCGCGGCCGTCGCCCCGATCGGGGGCACCGTGCTGGTCGAGCCGGTCAGCGGCGCCGACCGCTACCCGCTGCGCACCGCGGCTCAGGTGCTCGACGTCATCGACCACGTGCGCACCTCGACCGGCGAACGCAACCTCGCCCTCCTCGCGGACTTCTACCACCTCGCCGTCAACGGCGACGATGTGGCGGCCGTGATCGAGGAGCACGCCCCGTCGTTCGGTCACATCCAGATCGCGGACAACCCGGGCCGGGGCGCTCCCGGCACCGGAACGCTCCCGATCGACGCCTGGATCGCCCGCAGTCAAGAACTCGGCTACTCCGGCTACATCGGGCTCGAGTACAAGGCACCCATCGAGACCGCCTTCACCTGGGCGACCGCGAGCATCAGCGGGACCCGCTGAACCACCCCGACTCTGCGGCAGCATCGTCTGCCGCATCCCGTACAGAAGGAAACATCATGAGCAGCATCGCAGTCATCGGCCTCGGAATCATGGGCCTGCCCATGGCCAAGAACCTCCTCGCCGCCGGCCACTCCGTCATCGGATTCAACCTCACTCAGGACCGCATCGACGCTCTCGTCGAGGCCGGAGGCCAGGGCGCGAGCGGTATCGCGGATGCCGTCGCCGACGCCGACATCATCATCACGATGGTCCCGGACTCGCCGGATGTCGCGGCCGCCGTCCGCGGTGAAGACGGCGTCTTCGCCAACGCCCGCCAGGGTGCGCTGTGGATCGATGCCTCCAGCATCCGTCCCGACGTGGCCAAGGAGCTCGCCGAAGAGGCGATCGCCGGCGGCCTGCGTGCCGTCGACGCCCCCGTCTCGGGCGGCGAACAGGGCGCGATCGACGTTGCACTGTCGATCATGGTCGGCGGTACCGACGAGGACTTCGCCGCCGCGCTCCCGATCCTGGAATCCGTCGGCAAGACCATCGTCCACGTCGGCCCCGCCGGCGCCGGACAGACGGTCAAGGCCGCCAATCAACTCATCGTCGCAGTGAACATCCAGGCGCTCGCCGAGGCGATCATCTTCCTCGAGGCGTACGGCGTCGACACGGACGCCGCGCTCAAGGTCCTCGGCGGCGGCCTCGCCGGCTCCAAGGTCCTCGACCAGAAGGGGCAGAAGATGCTCGATCGCGACTTCGCCCCCGGCTTCCGCCTCGCCCTGCACAACAAGGACATGGGCATCATCACCGCCGCCGCACGACAGGCCGGCATCACCATCCCGCTCGGCGCCCACGTGGCCCAGCTCGTCGGTTCGACCGTGCAGCAGGGCGACGGCGGCCTCGACCACTCCGGACTCTTTAAGCTGACCGCCGCATTCGCCGGCCGCAGCTGACGTCCAGAAAACAGGAGACTCTCATGACTCGTATGCGTGCGGTGGATGCCGCCGTGGCCATCCTGGTGAAGGAGGGCGCCACCGAGGCGTTCGGCCTTCCCGGGGCGGCGATCAACCCGTTCTACTCCGCGATGCGCGCCAACGGCGGCATCCGGCACACCCTGGCCCGTCACGTCGAGGGCGCAGCCCACATGGCCGACGGCTACACCCGTGCCGCCGACGGCAACATCGGCCTCTGCATCGGCACGTCCGGCCCGGCCGGCACCGACATGATCACCGGCCTCTACGCCGCGTGGGCCGATTCGCTGCCGATCCTCTGCATCACCGGCCAGGCGCCGGTGGCGAAGCTGCACAAGGAGGACTTCCAGGCGGTCGACATCGAGACCATCGCGAAGCCGCTCACGAAGATGGCGATGACCGTCCTCGAGGCGGCCCAGGTTCCCGGCGCCTTCCAGAAGGCCTTCCAGCTGATGCGCGAGGGGCGGCCGGGGCCGGTGCTCATCGACCTGCCGATCGACGTGCAGCAGACCGAGATCGAGTTCGACATCGACACGTACGAGCCGCTTCCGGTGGCCAGGCCCGCGGCATCCCGCCGTCAGGCCGAGAAGGCGATCGACATGCTCACCGCGAGCGCACACCCGCTGATCGTCGCGGGTGGCGGCATCATCAACGCCGGTGCGTCGGAGCAGCTCGTGGAGCTGGCCGAGATCCTCGGCGTCCCGGTGATCCCGACCCTGATGGGCTGGGGCACGATCCCCGACGACCACGAGCTGAACGCCGGCATGGTGGGTCTGCAGACGTCGCACCGCTACGGCAACCAGACCATGCTCGCGGCCGACTTCGTGATCGGCATCGGCAACCGGTGGGCGAACCGGCACACCGGCAGCGTCGAGAAGTACACCGAGGGCCGCACGTTCGTGCACGTCGACATCGAGCCGACGCAGATCGGCCGCGTGTTCGCTCCCGACTTCGGCATCGTCTCGGATGCCGGGTCCGCCCTCGACGCCTTCATCGAGATCGCTCGGGAGCGTCGTGCCGCTGGCACCCTGCCGGACTACTCGGCATGGGCGGCGGAGAGCCGCGCGCGCAAGGCGACGCTGCAGCGCAAGACGCACTTCGACAACGTGCCGATGAAGCCGCAGCGCGTCTACGAGGAGATGAACCGCGCCTTCGGCAAGGACGTCACCTACGTCACGACCATCGGCCTCTCGCAGATCGCCGGCGCACAGCTGCTGCACGTGTTCGGTCCTCGCCGGTGGATCAACGCCGCGCAGGCCGGGCCCCTCGGCTGGACCGGCCCTGCGGCCCTCGGCGTGGTCCGCGGCAAGCCGGGGGAGACCGTGGTCGCGCTGTCCGGCGACTACGACTTCCAGTTCATGATCGAAGAGCTCGCGGTCGGTGCGCAGCACAAGCTGCCTTACATCCACGTCGTGGTGAACAACAGTTATCTGGGGCTCATCCGCCAGTCGCAGCGCCCGTTCGACATGGATTACCACGTCTCGCTCGCCTTCGACAACGTCAACTCGCCCCACGTCGAGGGCAGCACGGCGAACGGCTACGGCGTCGACCACGTCAAGGTGGCCGAGGGCCTGGGCTGCAAGGCGATCCGTGTGGAGCGCCCCGAGGATCTGGCCGCAGCGTTCACCGAGGCCCAGTCGCTCATCGAGCGGTTCCAGGTGCCCGTCGTGGTCGAGGCGATCCTGGAGCGCGTGACCAACGTGCCGATGGGCGCCGAGATCGACAACATCAACGAGTTCGAAGATCTCGCGATCACGCCGGAGGATGCTCCGACGGCGATCCTCTCTCTCGCCAGGGTCTGACATGCGGCTGGTCATGGCTCCGGACAAGTTCAAGGGGTCGCTCACGGCTCCCGAGGTGGCCGAACGGGTCGCCTCGGGGGCTCGTCGAGCCGACTCCTCGATCGAAGTCCTCACCGTCCCCGTCGCCGATGGCGGCGAGGGAACGCTCGACGCCGTGCTCGCAGCCGGGTTCGAGCAGCGCACCGCGGTGGTGGCCGGTCCCACGGGCGAGCAGGTCGAGGCGGCGTTCGCCGTGCGCGATGATGAGGCGGTCGTCGAGATGGCGCGGGCATCAGGACTCGATCTGCTTCCCGAGGGCCGCAAAGACGCCCTCGGCGCGACGAGTCTGGGCACCGGTCAGCTCGTGCGGGCGGCGCTGGATGCCGGATGCCGGCGGATCGTGCTCGGAATCGGCGGCAGTGCGTCCACCGACGGCGGCGCCGGCCTGCTGCAAGGGCTCGGCGCGCGCTTCCTCGACGATGCGGGTCGCGAGCTTCCGCTCGGTGGTGCCGCTCTTGCGCGCCTGGCCGAGGTCGACCTGACGGGCCTCGATCCGCGCATCGCCGAGGCGGAGATCGTTCTCGCCAGCGACGTCGACAACGTGCTCGTCGGGCCGTCGGGCGCCGCAGCGGTGTTCGGCCCGCAGAAGGGCGCCTCGCCGGACGATGTCGCTGTGCTGGATGCTGCACTCGCGCATCTGGTCGCGGTGCTCGGCGCGGCCGGTGGCGCGCTTTCGGTCCCGGCCGCTGAGGCGGCGTCGCGTGCCGGTGCCGGAGCGGCGGGCGGCGTCGGTTTCGCGGCCATCGCTCTGGGCGCCGTCCGGCGAGCGGGCATCGACGTCGTCCTGGAGATGACGGGTCTGGCCGAGCGTCTGCGCGGGGCCGACGCCGTCATCACCGGCGAGGGCAGCCTCGACGAGCAGAGCCTGATGGGCAAGACTCCGATCGGGGTCGCCCGTGCCGCAGCCGCTGCCGGGGTTCCCGTGTACGCCGTGTGCGGGCGCAGCACGCTCTCCGCAGAGGTCGTCGCCGATGCCGGTTTCGCCGGGGTGCGCGCACTCTCGGAGCTGGAGCCGGATCCCGAGCGGAGCATGAAGAACGCCGGAGTGCTGCTCGAAGAGCTCGCAGAGAGTATGGTGCGGGCCATGCCGGTGCCCCGCTACGACGTCGTCCTTCGCGGCCGCGCGCTCATCGACGGCGCATTCGCGGATGCCGAGATCGGCGTGCGCGCTGGCCGCATCGCTCGGATCACTCCTGCCGGGGCCGAACTGGATGCCGACCACATCGTCGAACTCGCCGACGACGAGGTGCTGCTCCCCGGCCTCGTCGACACGCACGTGCACGTCAACGAGCCAGGCCGCACCGAGTGGGAGGGCTTCGAGTCCGCGACGCGCGCCGCCGCAGCCGGCGGCGTCACCACCATCGTCGACATGCCGCTGAACAGCATCCCGCCGACCGTGTCGGTCGCAGCCCTCGACGAGAAGCGTGCCGTCGCCGATGGCCGCGTCTTCGTCGACGTCGGATTCTGGGGCGGTGCCGTTCCGGGCAATCTCGCCGACCTGGCGCCGTTGCACGACGAAGGCGTCTTCGGTTTCAAGTGCTTCCTGCTGCCGTCGGGCGTCGACGAGTTCCCCGACCTGTCGGTGAAAGAGATGCGTCAGGCGATGGCGGTGCTCGCCGGCCTCGGATCGATGCTGATCGTGCACGCCGAAGACGCGCACATCATCGAGGAATCCGTGCAGCCGGGCAGCCGCGAGTACGCGCCGTTCCTCGCTTCGCGCCCTCGGTCCGCCGAGGACGCGGCGATCGCCGAAGTCATCCGCGGGGCCGTCGACACCGGCGTGCGGGCGCACATCCTGCACTTGTCCAACGCCGATTCACTGGGCCGCATCGCCGCTGCCCGCGCCGACGGCGTCGACCTGACCGTCGAGACGTGTCCGCACTACCTGACGCTCGCCGCCGAAGACATTCCGGCCGGAAACACCGCGTTCAAGTGCTGCCCGCCGATCCGCGAGGAGGGCAACCGCGACGAGCTGTGGCGAGGAATCGCCGACGGTGTGATCGACTTCATCGTCTCGGACCACTCGCCCTCCACGCCCGAGATGAAGTTCGCCGGCGACGGAGACTTCGCGGTCGCGTGGGGTGGCATCGCCTCACTGCAGCTGGGTCTTCCGCTGGTGTGGACGGAGGCCCGCCGACGCGGTCTCACGCTCGAGCACGTCGTCGCGCTCATGTCCGAGAAGCCGGCGGATCGCGTCGGATTGTCCGACAAGGGCCGCATCCGCGAAGGCAACGCGGCGGACTTCGCCGTCTTCGCTCCCGACGAGACGTTCACCGTGGATGCCGCGGCGCTGGCGCACCGGCATCCGATCACCCCCTACGACGGCCGCGAGCTGAGCGGTGTCGTGCGGTCGACCTACCTGGCCGGTATTCCGGTCGAGAAGGACGTTCCGCGCGGACGGCTGCTGCGTCGCGCCGGTATCGAGAATGGAGCATGCTCATGATCAATTCCTCAGAAGAACTGGAGGTCGGTCAGTCCGCCCCCGACTTCTCCCTCACCGACGCGACCGGCACGGTGCGCACCCTCGCAGAGCGGCGCGGCACGCCGGTGATCGTCTACTTCTACCCGGCCGCCTTCACCCCGGGCTGCACGACCGAAGCATGCGACTTCCGTGACAATCTCGGCTCCTTCCAGGGGGCGGGCTACGCGGTCATCGGGATCTCGCCCGACCCGGTCGCGAAGCTCGCCGAGTTCGCGGCGGCGGAGCAGCTGAGCTTCCCGCTGCTCTCCGACGAGAGCGCGGACGTCGCCAAGGCGTGGGGAGCGTGGGGGCAGAAGACCCGCAACGGGCGAACCTTCGACGGACTGATCCGCACGACGGCCGTCATCGACGCAGCGGGTGTGGTCACCTCGATCGAATACAACGTCGACCCGGCAGGGCACGTCGCCCGGCTCCGGGAGTCGCTTGCGATGCAGAGCGGAGAGTGACGGATGCTGCTCGATGAGTTCAACCGCGCGGATCGGAGCGACGCCATCGCCGTGCTCCGGCCCTGCGTCGACGTGACGCGATGGTGTCAGGAGATCGCCGATCACCGGCCGTATGCCACCGTCGACGACTTCTTGGCTGAGGCCGCTCGAGCCGCCGACCCCTTCACGGCCCAGGAGATCGAGGCGGCTCTGGCGCACCATCCGCGGATCGGTGAGCGTGCCGACGGCCAAAGCCGTGAGGCGACGATGTCGCGTTCGGAGCAGGCGGGCATCGACCCCGCGGACGGTGAGATCCAGCAGGCGCTTCAGGCGGGGAACCGGCGCTACGAAGAGCAGTTCGGTCGGGTCTTCCTGATCCGTGCTGCCGGCCGCAGTGCCGACCAGATCCTGTCGATTCTGCAGGATCGCCTGCAGAATGATGCCGTCGCCGAGGAACGCGTCGTCGCAGGTCAACTGCGCGAGATCGCGCTGCTCCGATTGAAAGGAACCGTGACCGCATGAGTGCATCGCCTTCCGTCTCGCACATCACGACGCACGTGCTCGATGCCGTGCAGGGGCTTCCCGCCTCTGGTGTGGCGGTCCAGTTGTCCGCTCTCCGTGACGGGGAGTGGCAGCTCCTCGCCGAAGCCGTGACCGATGCCGATGGCCGAGCGAAGCAGCTCGGCCCGGAGACTGTCCCCGCCGGCGCCTATCGCCTCCGGTTCGACACCGGAGCGTACTTCGCGACCCGGAGCATTCCTACCTTCTTTCCGGAGGCCCAGCTCACCTTCGTCATCGATGACGAAGCACGCCACTATCACGTGCCGTTGCTGCTGAGCCCCTTCGCCTATTCGACCTACCGAGGAAGCTGAACCATCATGACCGACACCCTGACTCGCTCGACGGAGACCGAGAACATGACCGAGACTGACCGCATCGTCCTGGGCCACAACCAATACGGCAAAGCGGAGGTCCGCGTCGTCAAGGTGACCCGCGACAGCGAACGACACGAGATCGAAGATCTGAACGTCACCTCGCAGTTGCGAGGCGACTTCCAGGCCGCGCACTTGGCGGGCGACAACGCGCACGTCGTGGCCACCGATACCCAGAAGAACACCATCTTCGCCTTCGCCCGCGATGGCATCGGCTCGCCCGAGAAGTTCCTGCTGCGCCTGTCCGACCACTTCACGGGTGAGTTCGCCTGGGTCGACGGCGGACGTTGGCTCGCCGAGAGCTACACCTGGGACCGCATCCAGGTCGACGGCGCAGACCACGATCACTCGTTCGTCCGCAACGGCCAGGTCACACGCACCGCGGTCGTCGTCGCCGAGGGACAGAGGCGGCACATCATCGCGGGGCTCAAGGGCCTCACCGTGCTGAAGACCACGCAGTCGGGCTTCGTCGGGTACCCGAAGGATCGGTACACCTCGCTGCAGGAGACGACCGACCGTATCCTCGCGACCGACGTCACGGCCCGCTGGCGGTATGCCGAGGGTGAAGGTGCACGAGACCTCGACTTCACCGCGATCTACGACGACGTCAAGCGCCTGCTCCTGGAGGAGTTCACCCGTCGCTATTCGGCAGCTCTGCAGACGACTCTGTTCGACATGGGGCGCCTCGTGCTCGAAGCGCACCCCGAGATCGCCGAGATCCGCCTGTCGATGCCGAACAAGCACCACTTCGTCGTCGATCTCTCCCCGTTCGGACTCGACAACCCGAACGAGGTCTTCTTCGCCTCGGATCGCTCCTACGGTCTGATCGAGGCGACGGTGACCCGCGAGGGACAGGCCGAGGTTCCGCAGGCGTGGGAGGCGGCGACCTCCTTCTGCTGAAACTCAGGCGTGCGTCGGTGCTTTGCGTGACCGGGCGATGATGATCACGGCGATGATGGCGAGCACCGCGCTCACGAGAGGACCGACGCCCACGAGGAGATAGGGCGACTTATCCTCGATGATGGGGTCGACTAAAGGGCGCAAGGAAATAGGCGCGAGAAACAACGGGATGAGCACCTGCAGGGCGGCGGAGATGGTCGACCAGACCAGAGCAATGCGGGATCCGCGGTGAGCGAGGACGCCGATGTAGATCGTGGCAGCGACAAGGATGACGGCGAGCGCGCCGAGTGCAAGGGGGACGTGAGCGAATGCTCCGCTCATGCCCTCTGCGCCGAGCATCGAGAAACCAGCGGTCAGCGAGGACCACGCAAGGACGGCCGGCCCGAGGGCTGAAACCCAGACGAAGACCGCAGCGCCCAGGTTGGTCGACTTTGCCGAAGGAGCGGGGTGCACAGCATTCGTCACGGCAGACTCCTTCGATCGTGAGGCCTGTCAGACGTGAACGTCTGCCGGGGACACCTCGCCCTCGTGGAAGTTCGGCTTCTTGCCCAGCATCCGCACGACCAGCAGTACCAGCCCGACGATTGCGAGGCCCAACGCCAGGCCAGCGATCGCGGAGAAGAGCGTGTCGCCGATCCAGACGATGACGGGCCCGAGAGGTTCGAGGGCGTGCTCGATGCCGTGCAGGATGTCGGCACCGAAGTGCACACCCACCTCGGCGAGGTTCACGAGCACGAGGTGGCCGCCGACCCAGAGCATCGCGACGGTCCCGAGGATGCTGATGAAGCGGAACACGGCGGGCATCGAGTTCACGATGCGGTTGCCGGTGCGGACGACGTGCGCGGTGCCGCTCTGGGCCATCCGCAAGCCGATGTCGTCGATCTTCACCAGCAGCGCCACTGCACCGTAGACGACACCGGTCATCAGCAGGGCGATGACCGAGAGCACGGCGAGGGTCATCCAGATGCCCATGTCCGCGTCGAGGCCGGCGAGCGAGATGAGCATGATCTCGGTGGAGAGGATCAGGTCGGTGCGCACGGCGCCGAGGACGAGGCGCTTCTCATCGCGGGACTCCTCCTCGCCGTGTCCGTGCTGCACTCCGAACCACTCCAGCACCTTCTCGGCGCCTTCGAAGCACAGATACGCGCCACCGATGATGAGCAGGTACGGCAGCACGAACGGCGCGAAAGCCGTCAGCAGAAGTGCGGCCGGGATGATGACGAGGAACTTGTTCGCCAGCGATCCGAGGGCGATCTTGCCGACGACCGGCAGCTCTCGTGCGGGCGTGATGCCCTGGACATATTGCGGGGTCACGGCGGCATCGTCGATGACGACGCCCGCGGCTTTCGCGGATGCCTTGAGCGCTGCGCTCAGGATGTCGTCGACGACGGCGAGCAGACCAACCGACATGTGTCCCCCTGTGTGTGGATTCGGTTAGCAACTCTATCCACGTCGGATGGCGCGGCGAACGCCGGAGCGTGCGCTCCGAAGCGGGACGCGCAAGACTGGTGACATCGCGGGACCAAAACGAAGCATCCGTGCGTTGTACCCGGTGGTGCCACGAGCCGGCGGCACCAGACTCATCAGCATCGAGGAGCAGACACCATGAGCGACACCGGAAACATCACCCGCACCCCAGGCGCTGAGACGGCGGTCCTCGCCGGCGGATGCTTCTGGGGCATGGAAGACCTGATCCGCCGCCAGCCCGGCGTGCTCGGTACGCGCGTCGGCTACACCGGCGGATCGAACGATCACGCCACCTACCGGAACCACCCGGGGCACGCCGAGGCCGTCGAGATCGTCTTCGATCCGACCAAGACGACGTACCGCGACATCCTCGCCTTCTTCTTCCAGATCCACGACCCGTCGACCCTGGACCGCCAGGGCAACGACGTCGGCTCGAGCTACCGCTCGGCGATCTTCCCGCTCTCGCCCGAGCAGGAGCAGGTCGCACGCAACACCATCGCCGACGTGGATGCGTCCGGCCTCTGGCCGGCGAAGGCCGTCACCGCGATCGAGCCGGAAGGGCCGTTCTGGGAGGCCGAGCCCGAGCACCAGGACTACCTGATCCGCTACCCGAACGGTTACACGTGCCACTTCCCGCGCGCCGGCTGGGTGCTGCCGCGGCGCGAGGCCTGACCCCGCGCATCGCCGGCGTCAGGCCTCTGCGAAGAACGCCAGCGCCGTCTCGCGGAACGCCCGTGAACCCGGAGCGTTGAAGTGGTTCCGGTCCGGGATCTCGAAGAAGCGTCCCTGCGGGGCCGCGGAGGCGAGATTCCGGGAGCCCTCGATGATGGCGTCCTTCGAGCCGGTGGCGAACAGGATCGGCTGAGGCGGAGCATCCGCCGGATCCGGGTCGATTGTCCGTGACCGCCGCATCCCCTCGGCCAGAGCGACGAGGGCCTGCAGGTCGTTGCCGGCAACCCGTTCGGTGAGGGCGATGTAGTTCTGCGTCGTGGGATCCTGCACCGGCGTGCCGTCGGCGACGAATGCCCGCACCTGGTCGAGATCGAGTCGGGCGAGGGGGATGCCGTCCGGCACACCGCCGAGCACCGCGCGCCCGATCCGCTGCGGCAGATCGCGGACCACTTCCCAGCCGACCCGCGCGCCGAGCGAGTAGCCGACGTAGAACGCGTCATCCACGAGGTACGCGTCCATCACCGCCTCGACGTCGGTCGCCAGGGTGCGGATGGCGTAGTCCGGCGGCAGGTGCGGCTTCTGGCTCAGGCCGTGTCCGCGCTGATCCAGGGCGAGCACGCGGTAACCCGCACGGGTGAGGTCACGCACCCAGCCCGTGAGCACCCAGTTGTCGCGGGCGTTGGACGCGAAGCCGTGCACGGCCACGATCACGGGGGCATCGACATCGCCCCAGGTGTACGTCGCGAGCCTGATGCCATCAGCCGTGTACACATGCTGCGGCTCCGGCATCGTCGTCAGATCGGAGAGAGGAAGGGCCACGTCATCCATCATGGCCCCATCCGGCGGGTACGGCTCAGAGGATGACGAGGAAGCCCAGCACCGCGCTTGTCACACCCAGCAGGGCCAGAACCAGTGCGGGAGTGAACGGCTCTCTGCGGCGCAGGTGCACGACGGTTGCGCCGATCATGATGATCGCGAGGCCGGCGCCGGCCATCGGCGTGAGGATCGGCGTGACGCCGGTGAGCAGAGGCAGGATCAGTCCGAGCGCTCCGACGACCTCGAGCGCCGCGATCGCCTTGACCGCACCGGCCGAGAAGTCCTCGGTCCACGCCATGCCTCGTGCGGCAAGTGTCTCCTTCGGGGTGATCAGCTTCATGGCGCCGCCGCCGAGCATCGCGAGGGCGAGCAGTCCGTTGACGATCCACAGGGCGATGAGCATGATCCTCCTAGGTTCCTTCTTGTGCGCTTGTTACGATCAGTAACAAGAATGGAGCACAGCCATGACCGATACAAAAGGCACATCGGTGTCACTGACGCACATGGATGAGAGCGCCCTCGCGGGATTCCCCGACTACGAGAGCTCGTGCTCGGTGGATGAAGACGCCGGACGCGCCATCCGCGAGGTGCTCGATCGGGTCGGAGACAAATGGTCGCTGCTGCTCATCGCGACCCTGCAGGGCGATCGGCTTCGTTTCAGTGAGCTGCTTCGGCACATCCCCGGGATCTCGCAGCGGATGCTGACGCTCACGCTTCGCCAGCTCGAACGCGACGGGCTGATCACCCGCACCGCTCACGCCGAAGTGCCGCCACGGGTCGAGTACGAATTGACCGAACTCGGCGGCACGCTGATCCTGATCGCTCGGACCATCGGCGACTGGGCCATGGAGAACCACCCGGCCATCGAGAAGTCCCGTGCGCGGTACGACGCGAGGAAGAATCGATGACGTCGACCTCGATCATCCTTCCCCGCGCCGGCAACCGCGTCGCCGGCGTCACGCTGTGGATGATGATGGTGCTGACCTTCGTGACCGGGGTCGTCGACGCCGTCGGCTTTCTCGGACTCGACCGGGTCTTCGTCGGCAACATGACCGGAAACATCGTGATCCTCGGCATGGCTGTCGCCGGCGCCGATGATCTGCCGGTGCTCGGGCCGGCGATCGCACTCGGTACGTTCACGCTCGGCGCGTTCATCGGCGGGATGCTGCTGCGCCGGCGCCGCAAGGTGTGGGGCGGCGCCGTGTCGACCTTGCTGATCGCCGGAGCCGTCGTGCTGATGCTGCTCGGAGTCGCGTACGTCGTGCCCGGCTGGGAGGACGCGCCGGCGCTCGAGCTCATCGCCTCGTCGTGCACTGCGGCGGCGATGGGCGCGCAGGCCGCGGTCGCGCGCAGCCTCGCCGTAGCGGACGTGACGACGGTGGTGGTCACCTCCACGCTGACGTCGCTCGCCAGTGAGTCACTCGTCAACGGCGGGGTGAGGGGGCTGTGGAACCGGCGCTTCGCCGCGATCGCGGTCATCTTCTCGGGCGCGCTCGTCGGTGCGCTGCTGCTGCGCTTCTTCGGGTTGGCCGTGCCGCTGCTGCTCGCCGCGTTGCTCACCGTCGTCGTCGTCGCGCTCGGCCATCGGCTGCTCTACGCGCCCTCGAAAACCGCCGTTGCCGACTGAGACGGCTCAGTCCGCCTTCTTCCCGCCGGCCTCGAGGACGTCGCCGGCTGGAAGCTCCTGATGTCCGCCGAACTGCTGGCGCATCGCGGAGAGCACCTGGTTGGCGAAGCGGTCCTCATCGCGTGATGCGAAGCGCTCGAAGAGCGACGCGGCGAGCACCGGCACGGGCACGCCGATGTCGACGGCGGCCTTGACGGTCCACCGGCCCTCGCCGGAATCGGAGACGCGGCCGGCGAGTCCGTCCAGGGTGGGGTTCGCGTGCAGCGCGGCCGCGGTGAGATCGAGCAGCCAGGAGGAGATGACCGAACCGCGTCGCCACAGTTCCGACACCTTCGCGGTGTCGATGTCGAACTGGTAGAACTCCGGCTCCTCCAGCGGCGCCACCTCGGCGGAGTGCTCCGCCTCGCGGATGCCGGCATCCGCGTTCTCCAGAATGTTGAGTCCCTCCGCGAACGCGGCCATGATGCCGTACTCGATGCCGTTGTGCACCATTTTCACGAAGTGCCCGGCGCCCGCGGGTCCGCAGTGCAGGTACCCGCGCTCTTCGGGGGCGAGCTCGCCGTCGCGGCCGGGTGTGCGGGGGATCTCTCCCGATCCGGGGGCGATCGTCTGCAGGAGCGGGTCGATCGTCGCGACGGCTGCGTCCGGACCGCCGACCATGAGGCAGTAGCCCCGTTCGAGACCGAAGACGCCGCCGCTGGTTCCGACGTCGACGTAGTCGATGCCGCGCTTCCGCAGCGCCGCCGCCCGACGGACATCGTCACGGTAGTTGGAGTTGCCGCCGTCGATGAGGATGTCACCGGGGTCGAGGAGCGCGGCGAGTTCGTCGACGACCCCGCCGGTGAATCCTGCCGGGATCATCAGCCAGATCGCGCGGGGTGCGCTCATCGAGGCGACGAGGTCGGCCAGGCTCGTGGCACCGGTCGCTCCGTCGGCGACGAGGGCCGCGACCGATTCGGGATTGACGTCGTAGGCGACGCAGTCGTGGCCATCGCGCATGATGCGCCGCGCGATGTTGGCGCCCATTCGGCCGAGGCCGACCATTCCGAGTTGCATGCCTGCTCCTTCGTCTCAGTCGGCCAGGAGGCCGTCCTCGTTGTATTCGGGTGCCGGGAGCGCTTCGAGGCGCAGCCGGCGCATGATCTCTTTGACTTCGTCCTTCGGCCCGCGGCCGAGCTGGATGACGACACCATTCTCGTCCTCTTCTAGCGGCTCCAACGTCGCGAACTGAGAGCCGAGCAGATTCTGCGGCATGAAGTGGTCGAGCCGGTTGCTCAGCCTGGTCGCGATCGCTTCGCGCGTGCCGTCCAGATGCACGAACGCCACACCGGGTCCGCTCAGCCGGTCGCGGTAGACGCGGCGCAGCGCGGAGCAGGTGATGATGGCCGGGGTGCCCGATGCGGTGTGCAGGTGGATCCAGGCGGCGATCTTGTCGAGCCAGGGCCATCGGTCCTCATCGGTGAGAGGCACACCCGACGCCATCTTGGCGACGTTCTCCGCAGGGTGAAGGTCATCGCCCTCCTCGAGGTCCCAGCCGAGGCGGCCGGCGAGCATGCCGGCGACGGTGGACTTGCCTGAGCCGGAGACGCCCATCACCACCAGCACGATCGGCGGGTCGGGCCTGACAGCGGTCTCAGATGCTGATTCGTTCGTCGTCATGATCACACCACCAGGTCGAGAAGGAGCACGCCGACCAGGCCGACGACCGAGATGAGGCACTCCAGCACCGTCCAGGTCTTGAACGTCTGGGGGAGGCTCGTGCCGAGATACTGCTTGACGAGCCAGAATCCGGCGTCGTTCACGTGCGAGAGGAACACCGATCCCGAGCCGATCGCGAGCACGAGGAGCGCGACCTCAGGGCTGGGAAGCGTCGCGGCGACCGGCGTCATCAGTCCTGCCGCCGTGATGGTGGCGATGGTGGCGGAACCGGTCGCGATCCGGACCAGCACTGCAACGAGCCAGCCGAGCAGCAGCACCGAGATGCCGCTCTCGAGGACGGCCCGGGTGATGACCTCGCCGATCCCGGTGTCGATCAGCACCTGCTTGAAAGCGCCGCCGGCTCCCACGACGAGCAGGATCGCCGCGATGGGCGGGAGGCTGCTCTCGAGCGAGTGCGCGACCGACGTGCGGTTCATCTTGCCACCGGCGCCCAGCACGAAGATTCCGAAGACGAGCGTGATGAGCAGCGCGATCGTGGGTGTTCCGATGAAGTCGATGAAGCCCTTCCACGCGTCGGTGGAGTCGGGCGCGAAGACCGCTGCGAGCGCTTTGGCCATCATCAGCACGACGGGGAGGAGGATGCTGGCGAGTGCCGCGATGAACGAGGGGCGCGGACGCCGGGTGACGTCTTCACCCTGATCTTCGGCGGTGACGAACATGTCCGGCACCGGCACCGGGGCCCACTTCGCGGCGAACCCGCTGAACAGCGGGCCGGCGACGATGATGGTCGGAATGGCGATGATCACGCCGAACGCGAGGGTGAGTCCGAGGTTCGCCCCGAGGGCGTCGATCGCGATGAGGGGACCCGGATGCGGCGGTACCAGGCCGTGCATCGCGGAGAGTCCGGCGAGAGTGGGGATCGCGATCTTCATGAGTGCGACACCGGAACGGCGGGCGACGAGGATGATCACCGGGATCAGGAGGACGAGCCCGATCTCGAAGAACATCGGCAGGCCGATAACGGCGCCGACGACACCCATCGTCCACGGAAGCGCGCGGGGGCTCGATCGCGCGACCAGGGTGTCGACGACACGATCCGCACCGCCGGAGTCGGCGAGCAGCTTGCCGAACATCGCGCCGAGGGCGATGAGGACGCCGACCCCGCCCATCGTCGAGCCGAAGCCGGTCGCGAAGCTGGTCAGAGCCTGGTCGGTCGCCATTCCCGCACCGATGCCGACGCCGAGTGCGCCGACCGTCAGGGCGAGGAACGGATTCACCTTCAGCCAGGTGATCAGCACGATGATGACGGTGAAGCCGATGAGCGCGGCCGTGATCAGCTGCGCATCTGAGCCGACGGGGACGATCGGCGCAGGATCGGCCATCGGCAGAAGTGACAAGGGAACCATAGTGTTCCTCTCCATTGAGGGATGTGCAGCGAGAGCGACTGCGCTTCTGTCAGATATTTGAAGCCACGATAGCCAAATAGTACGACTATTGCAAGGATCGGTCTAAAATAACGTGGTTATCGATCGATCAGCTGGGGAAAGATCGGTCTCGTCCCGTACCCTGGCGGCATGGGCCAGACTCCGTTGCACGACGTGATCGTAGAGCGCTGGGGTGCCGACATCGGCGCGGCGCGGCGCCCCGCAGGCAGCCGCATCGTCATGGACCAGGCCGTGCTCGAGTTCGGGGCCTCCCGGAGTGCGATCCGCGAGGCGGTGCGCGTGCTCGAATCGCTGGGCATGGTGGAGTCCCGTCAGCGCGTGGGCATCACCGTGCTCCCACCCGACTCGTGGAGTCCCTATGACTCGCGCGTGCTGCGCTGGCGCCTGGACGGGCCCGATCGCGTCGAACTGCTGCGCAGTCTCAGCGAACTGCGCGGTGCCGTCGAGCCCGTGGCTGCGCGACTCGCGGCCGAGCGCGCCACTCCGGAGCAGTGCGGAGCGCTCGCCGCGGCAGTGATCGGAATGGCTTCGACCGCGCGTGCGGCCAACGCCGACGACTACCTCCGCCATGACATCGACTTCCATACCGTGATGCTGCAGGCATCCGGCAACGTGATGCTCGCCAGCCTCGGGTCCATCGTCATCGCGGTGCTCGAAGGGCGTACGCATCACGCGCTGATGCCGTCCGTCGCCGAGGCGGCGGCACTCCAGCTGCATGCGGATGTCGCTGCTGCCGTGCAGTCCGGGGATGCGGCGGGGGCAGAGCGGGCGATGCAGGCGATCGTCGCCGAGTCGACAGAGGCCATGGTCGAGATGGCGGTCTCCTCACCGGAGAGCTGACCGGCGGGGCGGAGCGGCTCGAAGTCCCGGCCTGAACGCCGAGAACGCCGGGGGATGTGGATCCCGCCGGCGTTCCCGATCTCGCGAAGGTCAGACCCGCGTGCGCAGTTCCTCGCCGAGCGATGCGTCCACGCTCGTCCAGTACTGGAAGAAGCGCTCACGGATCTCGGGGATCGTGATCGACCGGCCCTGACCGGTGAGCGTCTCGATGAAGCGAGCGCGCTGCTCGTCATCGAAGACCACGCGGTACAGCGTTCCCGCCTGCCCGAAGTCGTCGTCGTCCAGGTGCAGAGTCGCGGCCGAGCGGATCAGCTCGCCGTCCGATTCCCAGCTGGCCTCGACTCCGGCGGCGGGGTCGGCGACCGGGCCGCCGGCCGCGCCGAACGAGTTCGGCGTGTAGACCCGGTGCTCGGGCCCGTTGAACTTGTACTGCATCTGGCCCTCGTGCATGTAGTTGCGCACTTCGGCCGCATGCGGCTGGTTGACCGGCAGCTGGTTGTAGTTCGCGCCGATGCGGTAGCGCTGCGCATCCGCGTAGGCGAAGACGCGCGCCATCAGCATCTTGTCCGGCGAGATGCCGGTGCCGGGCACCTGGTTGCCGGGGGAGAAGGCAGCCTGCTCGATCTCGGCGAAGAAGTTCTGCGGGTTGCGGTCCAGCGTGAACGTGCCGACCTTGATGCGCGGGTAGTCCTTCTTCGACCAGGTCTTGGTGAGGTCGAACGGGTTGAACCGGTACTCCTTGGCCTCCTCGTAGGGCATGACCTGCACGAAGACATCCCAGGACGGGTGCTCGCCACGATCGATCGCGTCGAACAGGTCGCGACGGTAGAAGTCGGCATCCGAGCCGGCGAGCTGCTGCGCCTCGTCGGCCCCCATGCTCTCCACGCCCTGGTGGGAGAGGAAGTGGTACTGCACCCAGAACCGCTCGCCTTCGGCGTTCACCCACTGGTAGGTGTGCGAGCCGTAGCCGTTCATGTGGCGCCAGCTGCGGGGGAGGCCCCGGTCGCCCATCAGGTAGGTGACCTGGTGCGCGGTCTCCGGCGACAGGGTCCAGAAGTCCCACTGCATGTCGGAGTTGCGCAGCCCGGAGTCGCCGAGGCGCTTCTGCGAGTGGATGAAGTCGGGGAACTTCATCGCATCGCGCAGGAAGAACGTCGGGGTGTTGTTGCCGACGATGTCGAGGTTGCCCTCCGGCGTGTAGAACCGTAGCGCGAAGCCGCGCACGTCGCGCCAGGTGTCCGGGGAGCCCTGCTCGCCGGCGACCGATGAGAAGCGCAGCAGCGTCTCGCTCACCGCTCCGGGCTGGAAGGCTGCGGCGCGGGTGTACGCCGAGACGTCCTCCGTGACGGTGAACGTTCCGAAGGCGCCGCCGCCCTTGGCGTGCGGGTTGCGCTCCGGCACCCGCTCGCGGTTGAACGAGGCGAGCTTCTCGACGAGGTAGCGGTCGTGCAGGACGGTGGGGCCGTCGGCCCCGACGGTCAGCGAGTGTGCGTCGCTGGCGACCGGGGTTCCGGTCTGGGTGGTCGTGGACGGGTCGGTCATATTCTTCTCCTTCTGCGCGCGAGCGCGACGAACAGCCATGTCAGCAGACACAGATGAACGGGGGATGCTACTGCGCGGCGTTCTGGCAACTGGGGCAGACGCCCCAGAAGGTGACTTCGGCTGTCTGGACGGTGAACCCCGCCGCAGAGGACGGGGTGAGGCACGGCGCTTCGCCGATGACGCAGTCCACATCGGCGACCGCACCGCATTCGGTGCAGACGACGTGGTGGTGGTTGTCATCGATGCGCCGCTCGTAGAGCGCTGCGGACCCTGCCGGTTCGATCCGACGGAGCAGACCCGCCGTCGTCAGGTCCGCGAGGATGTTGTGCACCGACTGGATCGACGTGGTCGGAAGCACGTCGGACACGGTGCGGTAGACCCGCTCCGCATCCGTGTGAGCCATGGAATCCAAGGCTTCCAGAACCGCGATGCGGCCCGCAGTCGCCCTCAGCCCGACGCTGCGCAACGCCGTGTCGAGATCGGTTTCCATGCCTTCACGCTACACGAGTTGTTTTGAATTGCTAAAAATACCAGGCGGGCCGCGAGTCTGCTCAGACGAACCGGACGGTCTGCTGCAGGCGGGTGCGGACGTCGAACAGCTCGTTCCCGCCGATCGCCCGTGCCCCCGGTACGCCCTGGCGCAGCACCATCGCCAGTGCGCTGCGGCGAACGACGACCACCGGCACGCCGCGGATGCTTCCCAGTGGCGTGACCGCGAGTGCGAGGTCGTCATCGGGCAGCACGATGATCGCACCGCCGAAGCGCGCCTTGGCCGCGCGCGACAAGGATCGCATGCGGGCGAGCAGCGTGGTGACCGGCGCGCGATGCCCGAGGCTGGGGCCGGTGATCTCGCCCCTGCGGAATCCGACGACGCCGCCGAAGTCCTCCGACATCACGCCATACAAGCCTGAGGGGCTCAGCACGACGTGGTCGAGCTTGTCTTCGGGATCCGTGCCGACGGCGACGTCGTGCCACACGGTGAAGCCCATGCCGAGGTCGGCGACCGTGCGTGCCGTCGTCTCTTCGGCAAGGGCGTCGGCGAGCAGGCGGCGCAGTTCGCGCGGCGCCTGCCGTACGAGTGCCGGGTCGTACGGGTCGGGAACCTCGACGCCGTGACCGGCCCATTCCCGGATGAGCAGCAGGTAGCGCTCCCGGCGCCATCCGCCCGGATGACCATACGATCGGGCTCTTGGGCGCGTATCCGTCCGAGCGGCCGGTGGGCGCCATCCGCTCCACTCGCTCTGCGCGGCGAATCCATGACCACGGTCGTACGCGGCCCGCCCCTCCGGGGTGCCGACGAGCTCCCAGGCGTACTGCACCTGAATGAACACCGCCGCATCGCCCCCGGTGTCCGGATGCGTCTGACGCATCCGGAGTCGGTATGCGCGTCGCAACTCGTCGTGGTCGACCGTGGGCGCGACGCCGAGTACCTCGTACGCCGAGGCGGAGAGCGGACTGTCGAACATCGCTCTCCCTCCGACCGCGGCATCCAGGATATCCCGGCTGCTTGTCGGGCCTGTCTCAGGAGGCGCGAGAAGGGCCGGCGGGCCTCCGGCCCGGCCGATGACCGTCAGCGATCGACGAAGGACATCTGCTGCGCGTTGTACCGGTCGCCGCTCACGCCGACCCGGGCGGCGAGGAGGTCGAGGTCGGCGACCTCGTCTGCGGAGAGCGCGACGGCGGCGGCACCGGCGTTCTCGGCGATGCGAGACGTGCGGCGGGTGCCGGGGATCGGCACGATCCAGGGCTGGCGGGCGAGCAGCCAGGCGAGGGCGATCTGCCCGGCGGTGGCCTGCTTGGCCGCGGCCAGTCCTGCGATCTGACCGACCAGCGCCTGATTGGCTGCTCTGTTCTCCTCGGAGAAGCGCGGGATCGTGCCGCGGATATCTCCGGCGGCGAAGTCGGTGTTCTGGTCGACCGTCCCGGTGAGGAATCCCTTGCCGAGCGGGCTGAACGGTACGAAGCCGATGCCGAGCTCGCCGAGGACGGGCAGGATCTCCGCCTCCGGATCGCGGGTCCACAGCGAGTACTCGCTCTGGAGAGCAGTCACCGGGTGCACGGCGTGGGCGCGGCGGATCGTGTCGGCGGATGCCTCGGAGAGCCCGAAGTGCCGCACCTTGCCCTCGGCGATGAGCTCGCCCACGGCTCCGGCGACGTCCTCGATCGGAACGGCGGGGTCGACGCGGTGCTGGTAGAAGAGGTCGATGACGTCGGTGCGCAGGCGTCGCAGCGAATCCTCGGCCACGCGACGGATCTGCTCCGGCCGGCTGTCGAGTCCGACGCTCTTGCCGTCCACGATGTCCCAGCCGAACTTCGTGGCGATGACGACCTCGTCGCGGATCGGCGCGAGCGCCTCGCCGACGAGTTCCTCGTTCACGTACGGTCCGTAGACCTCCGCCGTGTCGAAGAAGGTGACGCCGAGATCGAGTGCAGAGCGCAGCACCCCGATCATCTCCTCGCGCGTGCCGGGGTTCGGTCCGTAGCTCTGCGACATGCCCATGCAGCCGAGTCCGATGGCCGAGACCTCGAGGCCCTGTCCGAGTGTGCGCGTGTGCATGAGCGGTCCTTTCATCGTGGAGATCGTGTGATCCCGACGCTACGCCCGGTCCGTACCGACGCGGGAGGGTCCGCTGGTACCCCTCTATACGGGAACGTCGACGATGCGCTCGCCGCCGAACACCGGGAGGACCGCCCCACCGGATGCCGCGGCGAGATCCGCCGAGAGCCGGTCGAGTTCCTCGGCCGGAACCCACGCCTCGAGCACCGCGGTGGCGCCGTAGAGCGGCGAGCCGAGGGTCGATCCGTGCTGTGCGACCCACTCCCGCAGCAGGTTGTCGAATCGCCCGGCATCCGCGTGCGCGACCTCGATCGTCACCTGCGTCAGCGATTCCCGGCGCAGAAGCGACGCGCCACCGAGGGCTTCCGAGACGGCCGACGAGTAGGCGCGCACCAGTCCGCCGGCGCCGAGCTTCACGCCGCCCCAGTACCGCGTCACGACGGCGACCACGTCGGTCAGTTCGCGGCGGAGAAGCACCTCCAGCATCGGTACGCCGGCGGTACCCGACGGCTCGCCGTCGTCCGAGGAGCGTGCCTGATCTCCGCGCAACCCGGTGATCATCGCGCTGCAGTTGTGCCCGGCATCCCACGCCCGCTTGCGGATGCCGGCGATCACGGCCTCTGCCTCCGAGACCGAACGGACCGGTTCGATGCGCGCGATGAATCGGGACTTCTTGATGACGATCTCCTTCTCCACGGCGGCGGCGATCGTCGCCGGATAGGAGCTGCCGGAGGTCATCGACGCAACGATACCGGTGCGTGATGCGCGAAGGCGGGCCCACATCGTCTGAAAGGTGGAGATCGGGTTCCGCCTTCTCCTCGATCCCCGCCCGCGATGCTCCCGCTGGACTGGGGGAATGCTCCGTGCACTCCGCTCCCTGCCCGAACGTCTCACCTCCCGTCGCGGCGCCTGGATCGCGCTGGCGATCGGGATCCTCGCTCTCGTCGCCGTGATCGGTGCGCTCGGCAGGGCCTCCGTGCCGGCGGGGAACGCCGCAGCGCCCGCCGCATCCGAATCCTCCCTGGTCGCCGCGGAGGCGGAGACCTTTCCCGATGCCGATGAGCAGACCGTCCTGCTCGTGGCGAGCAGAGCGGACGGGGCCGAGCTGACCGCCGATGATCTCGAAGCCTTCGCCGGGCTGCTCCCCGCGATCGAGGCGGTGACCGGGGCCGCCGCATCCGGGCCGATCCCGAGCGAAGACGGCGAGGCGGCAGTCCTCCCGGTGACCGTCGAGATCGGCGGCGACGACGAGGGCGCCGAGAGCGCGGTGCACGGACTTCGTGCCTTGCTCGAGGAGCATCCGATCGACGGCCTGACCGTGCAGGTCACCGGCGGGCCCGCATTCGGCGTCGATGTCGCCGCCGCCTTCGATGGCGCCGACTTCACCCTGCTGCTCGTGACGCTCGGCATCGTGGCGCTCCTGCTCATCCTCACCTACCGATCGCCGGTGCTCTGGATCGTGCCGCTCGTCGTCGTCGCGCTCGCCGACCAGGCCGCGAACAAGGCGACCGCGGCGATCGGCACCGCGATGGGGCTGCAGTTCGACTCCGGGATCGTCAGCGTGCTGGTGTTCGGGGCCGGAACCAACTACGCCCTGCTGCTCGTCTCGCGGTATCGGGACGAGCTGACCAGGGAGAGCGACCATCGCCGCGCACTCGTCACCGCGTGGCGTCGCACGGGGCCCGCGGTCCTCGCCTCGAACGCGACGGTCGTGCTCTCGCTGCTGACTCTCGTGCTCGCGGTCATCCCCGGAACCCGCGGACTCGGCATCGCCTCGGCGGTCGGGCTGATCATCGCGCTCGCAGCCGTCCTGCTGGTGCTGCCGCCCGCGCTCGCTGTATGCGGACGCGGCGTGTTCTGGCCTTTCGTGCCACGGGTGAGCGAGGACGGCTCGTCGTCGCCGGCCGGGGGTCGGGGCTGGCGGGCGGTGGCGACCGGAGTGGCGCGCCGCCCCTGGCTGCCGCTGCTCGGCGGAGTCGCCCTGCTCGGCGTGCTCGCGACCGGCGTGCTCGGCGCTTCCGTCGGGTTGAGCCAGGCGGAGAAGTTCCGGGTGCCGTCCGAGTCGGCGGTCGGACTCGAGGTGCTCGGGGAGCACTTCCCACCCGGCGAGGCGCAGCCCATGATCGTGCTCGTCGACAGCGCGGAAGCGGATGCCGCGACCGAGGCGATCGAGGGTGTCGCCGGCATCATCCGGGTCACGCCGGCCGGCGAGAGCTCCGACGGGGACCGGACCCGGCTGGTCGTCACCGGAGAGCCCGCACCCGGCACCGATGAGAGCCTGCGTCTCGTGGAAGATGTTCGGAAGGCTGCGCACGGCGTCGCCGGAGCAGGCGCCCTGGTCGGCGGACCCGTCGCCGTCGATGTCGACGCGCGTGCCGGCAACCTGCAGGACTTCCTGCTGATCGTGCCCCTCGTTCTGGCCGTCTGCCTGCTCGTGCTCATGATGCTTTTGCGCGCCGTGGTCGCGCCGGTCGTTCTCCTCGTCGTGAACACCCTGAGCGCCGTCGCGGCGATCGGCGCGGGAACCTGGATCAGCCGCACGGTGTTCGGATGGGACTCCCTCGACCTGCAGGTGCCGCTGCTGTCGTTCCTGTTCCTGGTCGCCCTCGGTATCGATTACACGATCTTCCTCGTGCACCGGGCGCGCGCCGAAGCCGGATCCGTCGGGACGACGGCTGGCATGGTGAATGCCGTCGCTTCGACGGGCGGCGTGATCACCAGCGCGGGCATCGTGCTGGCCGCTGTGTTCGCCGCTCTTGGGCTGCTGCCGCTGGTCACGCTCGGCCAGATCGGGCTCATCGTCGGCATCGGCGTGATCGTCGACACGTTCGTCGTGCGTACGGTGGTCGTTCCGGCCTTGTTCGCGGTGATCGGCGACGCGATGTGGTGGCCTTCTCGGGCACCGCGGCCGCCCCGCCAGAGGGAGCAGAGCGAAGCGGGAGCGCAGGGGGAAGAATGTGAGGATGCCCAGACGCACTCCTTCCCCTCAGCAGTCCGCTGAGGACGCGGCCATTGTGGCGGAGTCGGGAACGCGGACCTGGGCCGGGCTGGTCGGCGCGATCCGCATCGGGCAGGCCGCGATCGCTCTCGTGCTCACGGCCGTCGGCGCCGTGCGTGCGGCCGGTGACGGCGTCCCGCTGCCGTGGATCCTCGCGGTATCGTTCGTCTTCCTCGGCTGGTACGCCGGCGGCCTGCTGCTGGCCGAGCGCACCGGCGACCGCCGGCTCGCCACGTGGTGGCTGCTGGGGCTGACGGTCATCTGGCTCGGCGCCGTGGCCGTCTCCCCGGAGTACATCTGGCTCGCCTTCCCGCTCTGGCTGCTGGCCGGCTTCGTGATGCGGATGCCGTGGGCCGTGCTGCTGAGCGCGATCGTTCTCGCCGTCGTGATCGCGGCGCCGGTGCTCCATCACGGCGCAACGAGCTACGCGAATGTGATCGGTCCCCTTGTCGGCGGGGTCTTCGCGCTGGGAATCTCGCGCGGTTATCTCGAACTCGTTCGGGACGGCCGCGAACGGCGGCGTCTGATCGCCTCGCTCGTCGCCACGCAGGAGGAGATGGCGGCGCTGCAGGACGAGCTCGCCCGCACGCAGCGCGAGTCCGGGGCGAGCGCCGAGCGCACCCGGGTGTCGCGTGATATCCACGACACCGTGGCGCAGAGCGTGTCCTCGATCGGGATGCTGTCCCGTTCGGCCCTGGAATCTGATTCGGACGCCGACCGCGCCCGCGCGCTTGAGCAGATCGGCGCGCTCGCCGCGGAGGGGCTCGCCGATGCACGGCGCATCGTGAACGACCTCATGCCGGCGGAACTCGACGGCACGGCCCTCGGTGATGCACTGCGGCGGATGCTGCAGCGGTTCACCGCCGAGACCGGGATCGCCGCGACGCTGCACAGCGACGACGATCTGCCGTCTCTGGGACTCGATGTCGAGGTCGCGCTGCTGCGCACGGCGCAGTCGGGGTTGGCGAACGTCCGCACGCACTCCGGTGCCGCGCTCGTGGTGGTGACACTGGCGGATGCCGGTGACGCGGTGCGCCTCGACGTGGTCGACGATGGGCGCGGCTTCGATCCGGCGCGGCTGGACGCGCCCGGTTCCGGCGGCGGCTACGGCCTGCGCGCCATGCGGGCGCGGCTGCGAGAACTCGGCGGAGGCCTCGATGTGGAGAGCGCCCCCGGGGACGGCACCGCACTCTCGGCTCACGTGCCGCTCGGAGGCCGGTCATGACCGCGGTACGGGTGCTTCTCGTCGACGACCATCCGATCGTGCGCGCCGGCGTGCGTTCGCTGTTCGACCGCCGTGATGACGTCGACGTCGTCGGCGAGGCGGCTTCCGGCGAGGAGGCGGTGGTGCTCGCCCGACATCTGCATCCCGACGTCGTGCTGTGCGATCTGCGTCTCGGCGACGGCATGGACGGCGTGCAGACGACGGCAGCGCTACGGTCGCAGCATCCGGCCCCCGCCGTGATCATCCTGACGACCTTTGACCGGGATGCCGAGATCCTCGGCGCGATCGAGGCGGGAGCCGCCGGATACCTGCTCAAGGACGTCGCGCCCGACGACATCGTGCACGCGATCCGCCGCGCTGCCGCCGGCCAGCTGATACTCAGTCCCGAACTCACCGAACGTGTCGTGCAAGTGATGCGTGCCCCGCGGGTGCGGCTGACCGAGCGTGAACTCGACGTGCTGCGGCTGCTCGACACCGGTGCGTCGAACCGCGAGATCGCGAAGACGCTGTTCGTCAGCGAGGCCACCGTGAAGACGCATCTGGTGCACATCTTCGACAAGCTCGGTGCCGACAGCCGGGCCCGTGCGATTGCGATCGCCCGCGACACCGGCGTGCTCTGACCGGATCTCAACCGTTCGATGGATTCACGGGACAGGCGTCAGCGCGAGGCTGGATGCAGTCTCGAAAGGATCCCCTTGCGCAAGCTCTTCTATGCCGCGTTCGCCTACATGTTGATCGGCGTCGCCTCCGGCCTCTTCTACCGTGAGTTCACCAAGCTCAACGACTTCCCCGAGGGGCAGGCCACGCAACTCGGCCTCGTGCACACGCACCTGCTCGTGCTCGGCTTCGTCGTGCTGCTGATCGTGCTGCTGCTGGAGAAGGCGTTCGGGCTGTCCGAGAGCCGCCTGTTCGGCTGGTTCTTCTGGGTCTACAACGCCGGACTCGTGCTGACTTCGGCGATGCTCGTGTGGCACGGCTGCCTCACGGTGCTCGGTCAGGAGTCGTCGAAGATGATCGCCGGCATCGCGGGTGTCGGCCACATGCTGTTGACAGCCGGGATGGTGCTGCTGTTCCTCGCGCTGCGCACGCGCCTGTTCGCAGTGAAGCCCGCAGTCGCCGCTGGCTGAACGATCCGCACGCGGAGCGGAGAAAAAACGGATGCGGAGCACCGAATCGATTCGATAAGCTGACGGGAATGCACCCAGTGACGGGTGCATTCCACGATCCGCCCCCGAGTTCTGCGAGCCGCTTCTCTCATGGCCACCCCCCTCACCACGGGCAAACCGTGGCGCGTCATCCTCGCCTTCTCCGTGCCGCTTCTCATCGGCAACGTCGTGCAGCAGCTGTACCAGTTCGTCGACGCGGTCGTCGTCGGCCGCCACCTCGGCGTGGACTCGCTCGCCGCCGTCGGGGCGACCGGCAGCCTGCTCTTCCTGCTCCTCGGCTTCGCCTGGGGTCTGACGAGCGGCTTCGCGATTCCGATCGCACAGGCATACGGAGCGCGTGACGCCGCCGCCGTACGCCGTTCGGTTGCGGCCGGGGTCATCCTCACCGGCATCGCGAGCGTCGTCCTCACCATCGGTGCGCCGCTGATCGCCGCGCCGACGCTGGCGCTGCTGCAGACACCGCCCGAGCTGATGGACGAGGCCGTCGTGTTCACCCAGATCAGTTTCATCGGCGCCGGCGCGACGATGTTCTTCAACTACCTGTCGGCGATCATCCGCGCGATCGGCGACTCGCGCACTCCGCTGGTCTTCCTCACGGTCTCCTGCGCGCTCAACGTCGGTCTGGTCATCCTGATGGTCGGCCCCCTCGCCTGGGGCGTGGGCGGGGCGGCGCTCGCGACGGTCGTCGCCCAGGCCGTCTCGGTTCTGCTCTGTCTCGAACTCGTCCGGCGCCGGCTGCCGACGCTGCATCTGAGCACGCAGGACTGGCGCGTCGATCGTGCCGAGCTCGCCGAGCACCTGCGGCTCGGCCTGCCGATGGGTTTCCAGGCATCGATCATCGCGATCGGGACCCTCACCGTGCAGGTGGCGCTGAACACGCTGGGTGCAGACGCCGTGGCCGCCTACACGACAGCGTCTCGAATCGACGGTCTGGCCGTCGCACTCCTCGGCTCGCTGGGGCTCGCCGTCTCGATGTACGCGGCGCAGAATCACGGCGGGCAGCGGCCGGATCGCATCCGCCGTGGCGTCGTCCAGGCCACATGGATGGCGGTGGTCGCAGCCCTCGTGCTCGGCGGGCTGCTCATCGCCTTCGGCGTTCCGATGGTGCGGTTGTTCATCGGAGACGGTTCCGACGAGGTCGTCGAGCTCGCCCACCTCATGCTCATCGTCAACGGATGCGGCTACTGGGCGCTCGGCGTGCTGTTCGTGCTCCGCGGCGCGCTGCAGGGCCTCGGCCACACCCTCGTTCCGACGGTGACCGGTGTGATCGAACTGGTGATGCGGGTGGGCGCAGCGGTGGTGCTGGGCGGGATCATCGGGTTCACCGGCGTCGCCCTGAGCAACCCGCTGGCCTGGGTCGGGGCGATCCTGATGCTCGTGCCGGCGTACGTGAGCGCGCACCGCGCACTCGGGCGGATGCCCGTGTCGCCGGCCGAGCCGACGGCGACGTCGGCGATCGCGATCGTCGGCCCGACAGACGGGTCGATGGTCGTCGATGCCGTCTTCACGCAGCCGGTGCCGATCGTGCGACCTTCGCGCCGCCGTCCCCTGAAGCGACGCTGACCCGCACTCCGATCCGGAATGTCCTCCTACGGGATGACCCTGATCGGCCTTGAGGTGGATGTCTTCGTCACGTACATTTCATAGTGTCGAATGGTGCGGAAGTTCCGCAGACCGGGGGGTCATCATGACAACAACGCTGAGCGTGGCTAACGGACTTTCGGCGATCATGGTGCCGATCGGAATCGTGGGGGCGGCACTCGCCGTGATCTGCGCGATCGTCGCCGGTATCGCGATCATGCGCGGGGCGGCAGGCCTGTGCGGAGGAGCGGTCGGGCTGTGGATCCCGTGCGCGATCGTGAGCGCTTCGGCCTCCTTCGGAAGTCAGTGGATGCCACTGCAGGTGTCCGCAGCAGCGCTGATCGGGATGCTCGTGATCGGCGCCGTCGTGCGTGCGATCGTGAATACGGCGCAGGCCCCGGCGACCGGCAGTGCCGCGACGCCGGTGGTGGCGCCGAAGGCTGCTCGCGCGGCGACCCGCACGGTGGCACCGGTGACCGGAACGCTCGCGGTCCAGAAGTCCGCTCACGCGGCGTAGGGCGCCGCAGGTCACCGCGGCAGCAGCCCGCTGCCGTCGCGCAGCTCGAACACGAGCTGGGTCTCGGTGCCGCGCACGACCGGATGGATCGTGATGTGCTCGAGCACGATGTCGCGCAGCGCCGTGGCGTCCTGCACCGCCACGTGCACCAGGAAATCGTCGACCCCCGCGACATGGAACACCTGGAGGACCCGCGGGATGCCGACGAGGGCATCGAACAGGGCGATGACCTTCGGTCCGGTGTGATTCGCCAGCCGCACCTTGATGATCGCCTGCAGCGGGAATCCCAGCGCGGCCTCGTCGACGCGGATGCGGGTGTCGCGGATGATCCCGCGAGCGCGCAGCGCACGCACCCGGTGCGCGCACGTGGATTCGGCGAGTCCGAGCCGGGTGGCCAGCGCCTTGTTCGTGACGTCGGCATCGCGGGTGAGGACGGCGAGCAGCTCCAGGTCGATCTCGTCGAGAGGGCTCGGGCCTTCTTGTGCTTTCATCAACTCACGCCTCCTCGATACCGCAGATGTTGCACAGAATAGCGGTAATCGTCCTGATTCCAGCGGACTCTGTCGATTCTCACTACTGGCATTGCGTTTCCGGCAATGTGGAGGGATGACTGCACCGCTGCATCCTGACACCGTCGCCGTGCACAGCGGCCGTTCCGACCTCGAGGGACTCGGCGTGCACGCGCTGCCGATCGACCTATCCACGACGAACCCGCTTCCGGACATCGAGCGCGGTGGCGACTCCTATGAGGCGATGGCGACCGGCGGCCGGCCACCCGCCGACGGCAGCATGGTCTACGCCAGGTTGTGGAACCCCACGGTCGCCCGCTTCGAGGAGGCGCTCGCGGAGCTCGAGCACGCCGAGGCGGCCGTCGCGTTCTCCTCCGGCATGGCCGCGATGACCGCGGTGATCCTCGCCCACTGCGCGGCGGCGGGCAAGCCTCACGTCGTCGCGGTGCGTCCGCTCTACGGCGGCACCGACCACCTCCTCGGCTCTGGATTGCTCGGCGTCGAGACCACGTACTGTCACCCGGACGAAGTTGCGGCATCCGTCCGCCTGGACACCGGTCTCGTCGTCGTGGAGACGCCGGCCAACCCCACCCTCGAGCTCACCGACATCGCCGAGATCGTCCGGCAGGCGGGAGGCGTGCCGGTGGTCGTCGACAACACCTTCGCGACGCCGGTCCTGCAGAATCCGATCGACCTGGGTGCGGCGATGTCGCTGCACAGCGCGACGAAGTACCTCGGCGGGCACGGTGACGTCATCGCCGGAGTCGTGGCCTGCAGCGAGGAGACGGCCGAGGCGCTGCGCCGCGTGCGTGCCGTCACGGGCGGGCTGCTGCATCCGCTCGGTGCGTACCTGCTGCACCGCGGACTGACCACGCTCCCGGTGCGGATGCGCCAGCAGCAGGAGAACGCACGGCAGATCGTGCAGTGGCTGATCGACCGCCCCGAGGTCGCCGAGGTGTACTACCCGGGCCTCGACGGCGACCCGCACGGAATCGTCGCCCGGCAGATGCGCGGCACCGGAGCGATGATCGCGATGCGTCTCAGTGGCGGTTACGCGGCGGCGAGCTCCATCGCGTCGGCGGTGGGACTGTTCACCCACGCGGTCTCGCTCGGCGGGGTCGATTCGCTGATCCAGCATCCGGCCGCCCTCACCCACCGCCCGGTTCCCCCCGAGGCTCGGCCGGCCGCCGACGTGCTCCGCCTCTCGATCGGTCTGGAGAACGTCGACGATCTGATCGCCGATCTGCGCCAGGCGTTCGAGGCGGCGCCGGCGGGGCAGGATGCTGCCGCATCCGTCCTCACGGAGGCCCTGCACCCGATTCGCTGAGCTGGGCCGCATTCCGCGGCGTTTGTGCACTCCAGACAAGAAACTCAGTTCCAGGTGCAGTGAAACTTGATGCCGACGGGCAAGGTTCTCACAACCACGAGGACGGCCCATACGCTCGCCGGTGGCAACGACGCCACTGACCCCTGGAGTCCTCAATGACGAGTACAAGACCCCACGCGCACGGCCTCGGCATGCGCATCACCGTGATCGTGCTCAGCCTGCTGCTGGCTGCAATGGTGATCCTCTATTTCGCCACTACCGGCCGGATCGCCGCCGGCGCTGCCGAACTCGCCGATGGCACGACCTCGGCGCAGGAGGGTTCCGCCCAGCTCGCGGCCGGTGCCGACGACCTCGCCGACGGTGCGGGCGACCTCGCCGAGGGCACCGAGAAGCTCTCGACCGGGGCGACCAACGCCCACGTCGGATCGGAGAAGCTCAGCGCAGGCGCGGCGAACGCCGCGGCCGGGGCGGTGAACCTTGCTGCGGGGGCGGACACTCTCTCGATCGGCGCATCGAACGCCCTCGCCGGGGCGGGGCGGCTCAGCGCTGGCGCGCAGGCTGCCCTGTCGGGTGCGCAGCAGTTGTCATCGGGCATGGCCCGAGCGGATGCCGGTGCAGCCACGGCGCTCTCGGGCGCTCAGCAGTTGTCAACGGGCATGATCACCGCAGACGCCGGGGCGCAGTCAGTGCTCGACGGTGCGACCAGGCTCGCCGCCGGCGTCACCGGGGCTCACCAGTACTCGTCCGGCGTGCTCGCCAAGGCGTCAGAGTTCAGCACCGCGCTGTCGTCGAAGGTGACACCGCAACTCCAAGGGCTCGCCGCTGAAGAGACCAGGGTCGCGCTCTCGAACGTCGCCGCAACGGCGCCGGGAAATGCGCAGACGCTGGCGGATTCGATCGCCGCGCTCGCTGCGGCCGATCCGAGCAACGCCCAGCTTCAGGAGCTCGCCAGGCTCGCCGCCGGCGTCGACCAGCAGGTCGACGCGCTGGCGGCGCCGGCCGCGACAGCACCCGTGCTCGCTCAGGGCGTGATCGCGGCCTCGCAGGGCGCGCAGCAGCTGGTGGGTGGCGTGAACGCGATCATCGCAGGAGACCCGACAAAGGGATGGCCCGGCACCGTGGCGCTCGTCGATCCGGCAGCGGCGCCGGCGCTCGTGCAGGGCGCGCAAGCGCTGAAGGACGGCACATCGAAGCTCTCCGCCGGTGCGTCCACGCTCGCATCCGGATTGCAGCCGCTGAAGGATGGCACCGCGGGCCTGGCGGGCGGTGCCTCCTCGCTTGCCGCCGGCTTGGAGACGCTCTCGACCGGCGCGATCTCGTTGCACGATGGCACCGCGAACCTCAGCTCCGGGGCAAGCCGACTCAACGACGGTGCGGCGTCCCTCGCAGAGGGCACTGCGACGCTGCACTCCGGCGCAGCCGGTCTCGTGTCCGGCCTCGATGCGCTGTCCGAGGGCGCGACGACGGTCGCGAAGGGAACCGACACCCTGGCTGCCGGGGGCGACAAACTCGCCACCGGTGCGACCGGCCTCGCCGAGGGCAACGGTCTGATCGCCGAAGGAACCGGAACGCTCGCCACTGCGACCGCTGGTGCCGCCCCGACGGTTCTCCCTTGGGCGCTCGGGATCGGACTCGTCGGACTCATCGCGCTCGGATTCTGGATCGGGCACCGCGTCAGTCATCGCAACCGTCTCGCCGCGGCGTGACGGCAGCCGGAGCATCCGGGTTCCTGCCAGCCGCACTGCCGTTCCGAACCTTCTCGGGACGGCAGTGCGGTCTCAGCTCCGACGCGCGCGCACCAGGCGCTTTCCGATCACTCCCTGCCGCGGACTGAACAAGTAGACGAGGCCGAAAACGACACCCTGCACGACGACGACGAGCCCGCCGGAGGCGGCGTCGATCCAGTAGCTGAGGTAGATGCCGATGACGCTGGACACCGCCGACATGATCGGCGCGATCACCAGCATCCGCCCGAACCTGTCGGTGAGCAGATATGCCGTCGCTCCGGGGATGATGAGCATCGCCACGACCAGCACCACGCCGACGACCTGCAGAGCGACGACGGCGGTGAGCGCCAGGACGCCGAGGAGGAGGGCGCCGAGCATGCGCGGGGAGAGACCGATCGCGAACGCGTGCGTGGGGTCGAACGCGTAGAGCGTCAGGTCGCGTCGCTTCACGATGAGCACGGTGAACGCGATCGCCGCCAGGATGCTGATCTGCACGAGGTCCGAGACCGAGACGCCGAGGATGTTCCCGAAGATGATGTGGTTCAGATCGGTCTGGCTCGGCGTGACCGAGATCAGGACCAGCCCCAGGGCGAACAGGGTCGTGAAGACGATGCCGATCGCGGCATCCTCCTTGATCCTGCTCGTGCCGCGGATGAGTCCGATCAGGGCGACCGCGAGGAACCCGAAGACGAGGGCGCCGAGCGCGAACGGCGCACCGAAGATGTAGGCGAGCACGACGCCGGGCAGCACCGAGTGCGAGACGGCGTCACCCATCAGCGACCAGCCGACGAGAACCAGCCAGCACGAGAGGAGCGCGCACACGATAGCGGCGATCACCGTGGTGGCCAGGGCGCGCACCATGAAGTCGTACTGCAGCGGTTCGAAGATGAGATCGAGGATGCTCATGCGGACCCCTCCTCGGGCGTAGGGTCCTCGAGCCCGAAGGCGCGAGCGAGATTCGCGGGCCGAAGGGCCTCCTCGACGGGGCCGTGCATGATCACGCGATGCAGCAGCAGCACCGCCTCATCGGCGAGAGACGGAAGCGCGTGCAGGTCGTGCGTCGAGACGAAGACCGTCTGCCCGGAAGCGGCGAGCTCGCGCAGGAGTCGCACGATCGTCGCCTCCGACCTCTTGTCGACGCCGGCGAACGGTTCGTCGAGCAGCAGGATGTCCGCCCCCTGGG
This sequence comes from Microbacterium sp. LWH12-1.2, assembly GCF_040675825.1. Lineage (NCBI taxonomy): Bacteria > Bacillati > Actinomycetota > Actinomycetes > Micrococcales > Microbacteriaceae > Microbacterium > Microbacterium sp. LWH12-1.2. The sequence continues at coordinate 2,833,229 of NZ_JBEGIJ010000001.1, read as the reverse complement.
CGATGCCGCGGGCGACGAACGCGCGCTTGCGCTGCCCGCCGGAGAGCTGACCGATCTGGCGATCCGCTAACGCCGTCAACTCGACCCTCTCGAGAGCCTCATCCACCGCGACGCGGTCGGAAGGCCTCGTTCGGCGCGTGAATCCCTGGCGTCCGTACCGTCCCATCATCACCACGTCGCGGACGGAGACGGGGAAGGCCCAGTCGACGTCTTCGCTCTGCGGAACGTATCCGATCAGTCCGCGCCGGCGTGCGGCGGCGGCGTCGACCCCGTCGAGAAGGACGCTCCCGGTGCTCGGCCGGACCATGCCGACGATCGTCTTGAAGAGCGTGGACTTGCCCGATCCGTTCATGCCGATGAGACCGGTGACGCGTCCGGCCTCGACGGTCAGCGACACGTCGTCGAGGGCGAGGACATCGCCGTAGCGGACGGTCGTGCCGCGCACCTCGATCGCCGCGGTCATGGGGTGCGTCCCGTCAGGGCGTCGATGATGGTCTTCGCGTCGTGCCGGATCAGATCGAGGTAGGTCGGAACCGGGCCGTCCGGCTCGGAGAGCGAATCGACGTAGAGCGTGCCGCCGAATTCGGCGCCGGTGGCTTCGACCACCTGTCGCATCGGCTTGTCGGACACCGTGGACTCGCAGAACACCGCCGGGACGTCGTTCTTCTTCACGAACTCGATCGTTCCGGCGATCTGCTGCGGCGTCGCCTGCTGCTCGGCGTTCACCGCCCAGATGTACGCCTCGGTCAGTCCGGCATCGCGGGCGAGGTAGGAGAATGCCCCCTCGCAGGTCACCAGCGCGCGCTCTTTCTCCGGGAGCGCCGAGAGCTCACTGACCAGCTGGTCCTGAACCTCCTGCACCTGCGCCTTGTACTTCTCGGCGTTGGCGGCGAAGTCCTCGGCGTGCGCTGGATCGAGTTCGCTGAACGCCTCGGCCATGTTGTCGGCGTAGAGCTGCACATTCACCGGGCTCATCCACGCGTGCGGGTTGGGCTTTCCTTCGTAGGTGTCCTCGGCGATGTCGATCACGTCGACACCGTCCGACACGACGACGTGCGGCACGTCGACGGACTCGACGAACTGACCGAACCACACCTCGAGATTCAGCCCGTTGTCGAGGATCAGGTCGGCGTCGGTGGCCTTGCGGATATCGCCGGGCGTCGGCTCGTATCCGTGGATCTCCGCGCCCGGCTTGGTGATCGACTCCACGACCAGGTGATCACCGGCGACGTTCTCGGCGATGTCGGCGAGCACGGTGAACGTCGTCAGGACGACAGGCCGCCCATCGCCTTCGTCGGGTTGGCTGGTTCCGCAGCCCGTCAGGCCGAGAGCGCTCAACGCAGCGACGACGGCAGTCACACGACGGACCAAATTTTTAGGCACACCGAAAACATACCAGTGGTTGCCCTGCTCGAGGTCGGACTGCTCAGGGCAGAACAGCTCAGAGCAGATTCCGCCCCGCGCCTCGGCATGGGCGCGCACGATGGGGGCATGAGCGAAGAGAATCCCATCCCGCAGTTCGGCCCCGAAGCGCGCCGCGCCCTGTTCCACGAACGCGTGCTCGTGCTCGACGGCGTGCTCGACGACGACAACGGCACGCTGCTGATGACGCAGTTGCTCGCGCTCGCCGCAGAGGATGCCGTCACCGACATCGCCCTCTGGATCCACTCGCCCGGCGGCTCGGTGCCGTCGATGCTCGCGATCCGCGACATCATGCGGCTCATCCCCAACGACGTCGCCACCCTCGCCCTCGGCCTCGCCTGCAGCGCGGGGCAGTTCCTGCTCTCGGCGGGAACCCCGGGCAAGCGGCGGGCGCTGCCGCACGCGCGGATCCTCATGCACCAGGGATCGGCGGGCATCGGTGGATCCGCGGTCGAGATCGAGGCCCAGGCCGACGATCTGCGGCACATGCGCGACACCGTGCTCGGCCTGATCGCCGGCGACACGGGTCAGCCGCTCGAGCGCATCTTCGAGGACTCCCTGCACGACCGCTGGTACACCGCCGGCCAGGCGCAGGAGTACGGCTTCATCGACGAGATCGTCACGTCGATCGGAGACGTCATGCCGCGCCGACGTGCGCGGGTCGGACTGGGAACGGATGCCGCGGCATCCGCCCCGAAAGGAGCGAAGTCATGAGCAGTTACACGATCCCGAACGTCATCGCGCAGCATCCGCGTGGTGAGCGCATCATGGACGTGTACTCGCACCTCCTCGCCGAGCGGGTCATCTATCTCGGCACCGGCATCGACGCCGGGGTCGCGAACGCGCTGATCGCCCAACTGCTGCACCTCGATGCCGACAGTCCCGAGTCCGGCATCCAGTTCTACATCAACAGCGAGGGCGGCGATCCCGGCGCGGCTCTCGCGATCTACGACACGATGCAGCACATCCGCCCGGCGATCGCGACGACGTGCGTGGGGCAGGCGATCGGGCCGGCGGCGCTGCTCGTGGCGTCGGGCGCGCCCGGTCAACGAGCGGCTCTCGCCCACGCCAGGATCGTGCTGCACCAGCCGGCCGGTCAGTCGCGGGGCGCGATCCCCGACCTCATCCTCGCGGCCGACGAGGTGGTGCGGGTGCGCGCCGACATGGAGGAGATCCTGGCCAGGCACAGTGGTCGCTCGCTCGCAGAATTGCGCGCCGACACCGATCGCGACCGGGTGTTCGCGGCATCCGCGGCCCTCGACTACGGACTGATCGACAGCGTGCTGGGGGAGCGGACCGTGCCCTGAACCGCGCGGCAGCGGTGCCATCTGCATGACCGGATCACGGATGCAGGACGAAAACCCGTGATTCGGTCTGCCCCGGGTGCATCGGTCCTGCAAGTCGTACGGCGGCGAGCGGATGCTCGACCCAGGTGCCGCGGCCTGAAGTCAGGCGGCGAGGGCGAAAGCCGCGCGGCCGGCCGAGACGGCGACGGATGCCGTCGTCGAGCGCAGCTCGTCGGCCACGGCACTGGTCAGCTCGATGAGCGAGGTCTCCAGCGCCCCGCTGATCGCGGCGATCATCTCGCTCGACGGCTCCTTGAGTCCGCGCTCGACCTCGGAGAGGTACTGCGGCGAGACGCCGGCCTTCTCGGCGGTCTCGGTGAGGGTCTCTTCGCGGTCGTGGCGACGGCGGCGCAGCTGGTCGCCGAGCAGTTGGCGCCAGAGCGGCTCGGGATCGGTCGCCTTCGGGCGGGGATTGCGCGGGAGATGCAGGAGCTCGGCCATGCCCCACGGTAACTCCGCGCCCGCCGTCGGCTCCAGCGGTTCTGCTCAGAGCAGAACGCCGGCGTCTCGTGTTCACACCTCAGGAGATTCCTCTGGTTCTGCTGTCGTCCCGGCCGGAGACCCGTGGATTTCCGCGGGCGGTCGGATGCACCGCGCCGAAGATTCCTGAATTGTGAACCGCTCAGCGGCGCGCACCAGCCAGACGAACAGCCTCAGGCTTCGGTCTTCGCCGATGCCTGGTCGGCATCCGTTGCCGCCCAGCTGGCGAGCATCTTCAGCTTCTCCTCCGAGGGCGTTCCCGGCTCGGCCGTGTACGTCGACAGGTGCAAGCCCGGGTCGGCGGGGAGCTCGAACGCCTCGTACACGATCTCGAGTTCACCGACGATCGGATGCCGGAGCCGCTTCACCCCGCTGCGGTGATAGCGCACATTGTGCGCGGCCCACAGCGTCCGGAATCGCTCGCTGCGCGTCGAGAGCTCTCCGACGAGGTCGCTGAACTTCCGGTCGTAGGGGTTGCGCCCGGCTTCGCCGCGCATCGCCGCGACGAGGTCCTGGGTGACCTGCTCCCAGTCGACGTAGAAGTCGTGCGCGGCCGGATTCAAGAAGGCGAAACGCGCACTGTTCGGCACCGGCTCGGTGAAAACCGGGGCGTACAGCGCGCGGCCGAGAGTATTCGCGCCGAGGTACTCGAAGTAGTTGTTGCGCACCAGCGCAGGAGCACCGGTCATCGCGTCCAGCAGCCGCTGGATGCTGGGGCGGATCGACTGAGCCTTCTTCCGCGGCTTCCGTGCGATCGGCGAGGCGTTCGCGGCGCGGGAGAGATCGAACAGGTGCGCCGTCTCGGCGTCGTCGAGCTGCAGAGCTCTGGCGAGGGCCTCCAGCACGCTGTCGGACACTCCGGAGAGATCGCCGCGCTCAAGGCGGGTGTAGTAGTCCACGCTGACCCCGGCGAGCAGTGAGACTTCTTCGCGGCGCAGGCCCGGCACGCGACGGTTGCCGCCGTATGCGGGAAGTCCGGCCTGATCGGGAGTGAGCCGTGCGCGCCTCGTGGAGAGGAATTCGCGCACCTCGCTGCGGGTGTCCATGCCCCGACGCTACGCCGTTGCGACGTAAGAAGGGAGGTTCTGCCGGTACCAGGGTCTGCGGAGGCTGAAGCCCGGCCGGACAGGGGTTCCGACAGGCCCTCCCTTCTCGGCCAGGGCGCACCCACACTGAAGATGACGATCTCGGCGAGCACCGACCCGACGATCGAGAAAGAACAACAGAAGGAGCACACATGCGCGGAGTAGTCATGCACGGACCCGGTGATGTCCGGGTTGAAGAACGCGAGAAGCCGAAGATCACCAGGCCGACGGATGCCGTCATCAAGATCGCCGCAACCTGCATCTGCGGGTCCGACCTCTGGCCCTACCGCGGTGCTGACGCCGTCGACGCGACGCCGATGGGGCACGAGTACGTCGGAGTCGTCGAGGAGGTCGGCGCGGAGGTGAAGAACGTGAAGGTCGGCGATTTCGTCGTGGGGTCGTTCATGGCATCCGACAACACGTGTGAGATCTGCCAGGCGGGCTATCAGTCCCGTTGCGTACATGTCGTGCCGATGGGGAAGTACGGGACGCAGGCCGAGTACACCCTCGTTCCGCACGCCGACGGCACGCTCGTCGCGACGCCCGGTCAGCCCGATGCCGATCTGATCCCGGCGCTGCTCGCGGCATCCGATGTGCTCGGCACCGGCTGGTTCGCCGCCGTCGCGGCCGAGGCCGGTCCCGGCAAGACCGTCGCCGTCGTGGGTGACGGAGCGGTCGGCCTGCTCGGTGTCCTCGCGGCCAAACAGCTCGGCGCCGAGCGCATCATCGCCATGAGCCGTCACGCCGACCGCCAGGAGCTGGCGCGGACGTTCGGGGCCACGGACATCGTCGAAGAGCGCGGAGACGAGGGCGTCGCGAGGATCAAAGAGCTCACGAACGGGCTCGGCGCCCACTCGGTGATCGAGGCCGTCGGCACCCAGGAGTCGATGATGCAGGCCATCCGTTCGACCCGCGCCGGCGGACATGTCGGATACGTGGGCGTCGCGCACGAGGTCGCTCTGCCGGGCGAGGAGTTGTTCTTCTCCGGCGTGCACCTGCATGGTGGTCCCGCGCCGGTGCGGCGGTTCCTGCCGGAACTCATTCAGCTCATCTGGGATCGGAAGATCGACCCTGGCACGGTGTTCGACCTGACGCTGCCGCTCGAGGACGCAGCCGAGGGTTATCGGGCCATGGACGAGCGTCGCGCCACGAAGGTGCTGCTCAGGGTGTGACCTGGAGTGCTCGCCACCGCCGGTAGCCTCGCATCATGAGGAACTTCCTGAGTGTCGAAGAGCTGACTGCTCTGCTCGCCCAGGGCGCCCCGGTGCGCCTGATCGATGTGCGCTGGCGGTTGGATCGGCCGGACGGCCGCGCCGATTATCTCGCCGGGCATATCCCCGGTGCGGTCTATGTTCCCCTCGACACCGAGCTCTCCACACACGGCCGGGCGGACGAGGGGCGGCATCCGCTGCCGTCGACCGCGACGTTGCAGGAGGCGGCACGCCGTTGGGGCGTCCGCGAAGGCGATGTCGTCGTCGCGTACGACGATGCGAAGGGAATCTCCGCGGCACGCGCGTGGTGGCTGCTCCGCCAGGCCGGGGTCGATGTGCGGGTGCTCGACGGCGGACTCGGCGCCTGGACGGCGGCGGGACACGCGCTCACCACAGACGATGTGACCACAGAGCAGGGAGACGTCGTCCTCGAGGAGATCGGCGCGGACGCGCTCACGATCGATGAGGCCGCCGCGTTCCCTGCATCCGGCGTGCTCCTCGACGTGCGCGCCCCGGAACGCTACCGCGGTGAGACCGAGCCGCTCGACCCGGTCGCCGGACACATCCCGGGCGCGCTGAACCTGCCGACGCTGCGTCATCTGGATGCCGATGGCACGATCCTCGACCCCGACAGCATCCGTGCGACCATCGCAGAGCTCGGCGTGACCGCGGGCACCCCGGTGGCCGCCTACTGCGGTTCCGGCGTCACTGCCGCGCACACGGCAATGGTCCTCGCCGAGGCCGGTGTCGACGCGAAGGTGTTCCCCGGCTCGTGGAGTCAGTGGTCGAACACGTCTGGTCGCCCCGTCGCGATCGGGTCGGAACCGGGCTGAGCGGCCGGGCTCATTCCCGCGGGCCGTACCCCCAGCGCAGCTCTACCGCTCCCGGTCCGAACGCGCGATGCACCAGATGAACCGCGCGCCCGTGCTTCACGGACACCGGAGTGATGACGGACCCTTCCGGCGTCTCCACTCGTTCCTCACACCAGTCGGGCAGCGCATCGGGGTGGAACCGGATCCACAGCACAAGCTCGCGGCACTGCCTGCTGACGGCGTAGCCGGATTCGCGGGTCGGCGGATACCCCTGCGGATAGGCGATCGACCACTCGACCATCGTGGTGTCGGGCGCCGTGAGCGGCGCGTCCAGGTCGAAGCGCCCGCCGTGTACCTCGCCGTTCGGGTGCGAGTAGAGCGCGTTGAGGCGCCCACCCGCCACAGCGGTGAAGGTCGGAGCCGGCGCGTCGATGCCCGGCGTCATCTCCAGAAAGGGGATCGCATCGACGGTGCCGGTGGTCGCCTGCACGATGCTCCGGATGCTGCACAGCGCGACGTTCCCGTCGGGTCCGACGTCGGTGACGGAATGGGTGGTGACTTCGCGAGACGTGCTCGGGTAGGGGACCCCGAGCGCGGCGTACGCGTCCGTCACCGCTCGTTCGATGTCGTTGGCATCCAGCGGAAAGTGGGCAGATCCCACCGGACCCGTCCGGTGGCTGCGTCCGAGGAGACGGGTGAGTGCGCCGACTTCGAGGTCGAGCAGCGCCTCGATGTCGGTCAGCGCGGCCACGGACTGCGCGCCTTCCGGGCGCCGGGCACCGGAACGCCAATAGCTCAGCGTTGCCATCGAGACGGTGTTGCCACGTTCTCTGAGCCGCTCGTGCAGCCAGGCCAGCGTCACTCTGCGGGCGTTGATGGCGTCACGCAGCGCCGGTGCGATCTGCGCCGATTCCGGGTCGTGCTGATCCTCTTCGATCTTCATCACAGACCCCCTCCGGTATGTGAAGAACTCCCGTTTACAGTGAGCATACGACCGTACGGGCGTCTCAAGGGGAGGAGGCGCTGATGTGGGGTCAACAGGCGGTATCCGACGTAGGTAGGGGCCCGACCCTGCGCAGGGATTCAGCCTGACGCAGCGGACACCCACGCTGCGAAACTGAATGAGGCCCGGCGGCGATTCTGGGGAGACCCGCCGGGCCTCATCATGTGCCGCCTCGAGTCTGCGTGTTGCCGCGTGGGCGCCCCGGGCACGGCGATCCGGCCGCGAACGCCCGCGTAGACTGGGAGGAACACCCCGGAGGACTCTGGATCGTCATGTCTGCCCCTGCTCGCACGTTCACGGTACGCAACGTACAGCTGATTCGTGCACTGTTCGCGGCGGCTGCGGCCGTGATGATCACCTTCTCGCCGGACCACTCGGCGGCCGTCGGGCTTTCGGTCTTCAGCGGCTTCGCCTTCGTCAGCGCGTTCGTCCTCGTGCTCGCCGCCTGGCTCGTCCTTCCTGCGGGTTCCCGCTGGTCGTACCTGCTGCTGGCGGCACTCGGTTTCGCGGCCGGAATGGTCAGCGGGATCCCACCGTGGCGCAATGACGATCTGTTCTTCGGCGTCGTCTGCACATGGGCGCTGGTCTCCGGTGGCGTCGAGCTGCTCGCCGGCATCCGTGCCCGCCGCTCCGACGACCCGACTGCCCGTGACGCCATCGCGGTCGGCGCCTTCGGCGTCCTGCTCGGCATCCTGCTCCTGCTGATCCCGGCCGGCCTCGTGCAGGAGTACTCGATCGAGAGCGCCGGCACATTCGAACTCACCGGGATCATCCTCGGCGTCGGGATGTTCGGCGCCTATGCGGCGATCGTCGCGGTGTTCCTCGGCATCGCCGGGCTCACGCCCCGAGCCAAGGCCGCAGCAGAGGATGCCGGAATCACCGAACCCGACCAGAGCGCGGCGCCGGAAGCGGCGGACCGTGGAGGAGAGCGATGAGCGACGAGAAACCGACCCGTCGGGACATCCTGCGACCGCTGCACCTGCTCGGCATCGCGCTCGTCTGCGGTGTCTTCGCGATGGTCGTGACGCTGGTTTCGACCGGTGCCTTCACCGCGCGGGTGAACGCGGCGATCGCCGCCGGCACCTATGAAGGGCTGACGCCCATCGCGCTGGGACTCGTCGTCGGCGGTGGCGCGTTCATCGCCACCCTGCTGATCCTGGCGATGCTGATCCTCGCCGTGGATCCCGCCGACGTCACCAAGAGGGTCGATCGCCCGGTGCTCTTCGACAAGGAGCCGGCCGATGACGCGGATGACGTGAATCCCGGGGGCGCTCCGCGCGCGTAGTCTTCCGCAGCTCTGCGGCCGAGTGGGCCTGCCTGGTCGAAAACGCACGGGCCGAGGCCGATTCGGATGCTTTTCCGACCACCCACCGGTGATGGAGATGCATTACGCCAGTTCGGGTACCCCTGAACCGGCGTAATGCATCCCGCAGAGCGGAAACCTACTGCGCGAGACGCTCCGCGATACCGATGTAGGTCGCGGGGGTGAGGGCGAGCAGACGCTGCTTCGCCGCATCGCCGATCTCGAGGCCCTCGACGAACTCCGCCAGCTCCGGCCCGCCGACGCGGTGACCGCGGGTGAGCTCCTTCAGCAGCGCGTACGGGTCGCTGATCGTGGAGCGGCCGGCGACGACCTCGGCACGGATGACGGTCTGGATCGCCTCGGCGAGCACTTCCCAGTTCACGTCGAGGTCGGCGAGCAGCACATCGCGCGCCAGTGAGATCTCGTTCAGGCCGCGGCGCAGATTATCGAGAGCGAGCAGCGAGTGCCCGAAAGCGACGCCGATGTTGCGCTGCGTCGTCGAGTCGGTGAGGTCCCGCTGCAGGCGGCTGGTGACGAGCGTCTGTGACAGCGAGCCGAGCAGGGCCGCCGACAGCTCGAGGTTCGCCTCGGCGTTCTCGAAGCGGATCGGGTTGATCTTGTGCGGCATCGTCGACGAGCCGGTGGCTCCGGCGACCGGGATCTGCGCGAAGTATCCGAGCGAGATGTAGGTCCAGATATCGGTGGCGAGGTTGTGCAGGATGCCGCCGGCGTGACGCACCCGGTCGTAGAGCTCGACCTGCCAGTCGTGCGACTCGATCTGCGTGGTGAGGACGTTGAAGCCGAGACCCAGCCCCTCCACGTACTCGCGGGCGACCTCGGGCCAGTCGACGGCCGGGTCGGCGGCGAGGTGGGCCGACCAGGTGCCGGTCGCGCCGGAGAACTTCGCCAGGTAGTCGGATGCCGCGATCTGCGCGCGCACCCGCTCGAGACGCCACGCGAAGACGGCGATCTCCTTGCCCATCGTCGACGGGGTCGCGGGCTGGCCGTGCGTGCGGGACAGCATGGCGGCATCCGCGTGCTCCACCGACAGCTCGCGGAGCTTGGCGATCACCGAGTCCAGGGCGGGCAGCCAGACGTTCTCGACCGCGCGCTTCACGGTGAGCGCGTAGGAGACCGAGTTGATGTCTTCGCTGGTGCAGGCGAAGTGGGTGAGCTCGGAGATCGAGTCGAGGCCCAGCGTCGACAGCCGGTCGCGCACGAGATACTCGATGGCCTTCACGTCGTGGCGGGTGACGGCTTCCTTCTCGGCGAGCCAGTCGATCTCGGTCTGCCCGAAGTCGCGGTAGAGGGCGCGCAGGCGCTCCTTGTCGGCATCCGGCAGCGGCGAGGTCTCGAACAGTGAGCGGTCGGTGAGGGCGATCAGCCACTCGACCTCGACCTCGACCCTGGCGCGGTTGAGGCCCGCCTCGGAGAGGAAATCGGCGAGGCCGGCGACGGCGGCACGGTAGCGTCCGTCGAGCGGGCTCAGGGGCTGCGGCGGAAGCGAAGGCTGGAAAGTCAGGGGAGTCCTCCTGATCGGGCCCGTCAAACGCGGGGCGTGCGGGGGAGACGCAGGGCGGGTTCGAGCTGAAGAAAGAGGCCCCTGGTCGCGGTCTCAATCATACCGAGGACGGAATCGAACATATCCGCGCCCGCGTAGTACGGGTCGGGGACGTCGAGCCCGTCGGCGTTCGCGTCGAAGGAGAGCAGCAGGGTGACCTTGCCCTCCTGGTCCTCGTTGTTCGCCCACTCGCGGAGGACGCGCTCGTGCGTGCGGTCGAGGGCGACGATCAGGTCGTTGTCGGCGAAGGATGCACTGGTGAACTGCCGCGCCCGGTGCTGGGAGCCGTCGTAGCCGCGCCGGGCGAGGGAGTCGATCGTCCGGTGGTCTGCGCGTTCGCCGAGGTGCCAATCGCCGGTGCTGGCACTGCGGGACACGATCCGTGAGCCCAGGCCCTGTCGTTCTGCCAGATCGCGGAACACGACCTCTGCCATCGGCGAGCGGCAGATGTTCCCCGTGCAGACGAAGATCACGCGAAAGGGATCCGGGGATGTCACAGAGTCCATTGTGCCCGCCGGTGGCGCTTCTGCACAGTCGACTGCGTGCACTCGTTCTGCACCGAACCGATTCCCCGCGGACTCTGCACCGGTCGTGCGGATCGGGAGGCCGGTCACGGTGGCGAACAAGGATGCTGGGCGCATGTACTCATTCGCAATCGCAGGGGCCGGGTCTTCGGAAGCCCTGTGGGCCTGGTTCGCGGCCCGGCGTGAGATCGAGTCGGCGATCGCCGCTCTCGACGAAGCCGCAGCCGCCCTCGTGGCACTGGCCGCGGACAGCGACTGGCAGTCCGACGGCCTGCGCGCACTGCACGCGTTGCTCTCCGATCTCCGGTCGCGTGCGTCCGCGCAGATCGCGAGCCTGTCCGAACGGGCGCGGGAATTGGAGAGGGTCGGGTTCGCATGAGTGATGACCTGGACATCACGCACGGCGGGGCGATCGCCGTCGACACCGAGGTGCTGCGCGATGTCGGCGTACGCATCGCGGTCGTTGCAGAGCGCCTCGCGGACACCCAGGGATCGATCCGCCGAGCGCACGGGATCATCGTCGACGCACCGGGGCTCGGTGCTCAGCTCGATACGGTCGCGCTGTGGGCGAGCGCCGATCGGGTGGACGAACTGCAGCGTCGATGCGAAGAGGCGAGCGTCGGCACCCTGTTGATGGCCGACGCCTACGAACTCGTCGAACTCCGCGCGCAGGCGGAGGCTCTTGCGCTCACCGATGCGGCCGCCGCGGATGCGCTGCACGCGCGGATCGAGCAGCTCGAGGCATCCGATGACCGCGTGGGCGGCATGGCCGACATGCTCATCGCCGGCTGGAAGGACCGGCGTTTCGAAGGGCTGGATTCGCAGTTCGACCTCAGCGGCGCGATGGCGCACTTGTTCGTGGGCGGCGGCCTGATCGGATCGACGCTGGGTCTCGGGAAGGTGCACGCAGGGAAGACACTGATCGGGAAGGCTGATCCGGTGACGGTGCGGCCGGTCGCGGCGTCCACTCCGGTGGGAACGCCCGCGAGCCTCGCCGATGCCTTCCGCCGCTTCCCGGAAGCGCCAGGAGCGCAGATCAGAGTCGATCGCCTCACCATGAGCGACGGCTCGACGCAGTTCATCGCGTACATCAAGGGAACACAGTCGCCGTTCTTCGGCGCAGGTGAGCCGTGGGACATGAAGTCGAACATCGAGCTCTACGCCGGCAAGACCTCGGCCTCCTATCAGGCCACGCTCGACGCGCTCGCGGCCGCGGGTGCGCAGCCTGGTGATCGCGTCGATCTGTTCGCGCACTCGCAGGCGGGAATGATCGCGTCTCGCCTCGCCATGGAGAGCGAGTTCGAGGTGCAGGTGGTGGCGACGGCAGGCAGCCCCACCGAGCCGACACTGCGTGAAGATCAGCTGCTCGTTCAGCTGATCCATTCCGACGACATCGTGTCTTCGCTCGCGGGCGGAGGGTCTCCCGGCGGTACCGGATCGCCCGACAGCTTCACGGCGACCCGTGAAGGAGACTCGTCAGACGGTGTGCAAGACGTCTGGTTGGACACCCACTGGATGCACTCGTACATCGAGACCGCCGAGATGGTCGACAGGTCCGACGATCCTCGGGCTGTGGCACTCGACGAGTACTGGAGGACGCTCGACGCTGCCGAGGTGATCGAGTCGACGGAGTACCGCGCCGAGCGGACCGGGTGGTCCGGCTGAGCGGATATCGCTCAGTCGCGGCGGGACTTCTTGCGCTGCGGACGCAGGATGAAGCCGAAGATGCCGTTGATGATCGAGATGATGATCGCGGCGACCACGCCCCACCAGAAGTGACCGACGGTGAGGCCCCAGCCGAAGCCGCTCGTGATCCAGGCGGTCAGCCACAGCAGGAAGCCGTTGATGACGAAGCCGATGAGGCCGATGGTGAGGATGTAGAGCGGGAAGGCGACGATCTTCACGACGGTGCCGATGATCGTGTTCACCAGGGCGAAGATCGCACCGACGGCGAGCAGCGTGAGGACCAGCTGCAGCGTCTCGGCGGGCGGGAAGGCGGTGATCGCCACCTGCAGCACGGGGATCAACGTCACCACCCAGAGGGCGAAGGCGTTCACGATGACTCGAATGATGAAGCGCATGGTCGTTTCAGTGTGGCACGATCGGCGCCGGATGTCAGCGGTTCACCGGGCGGACGCTCGCCAGAGCTCGACGCCCGCTCCTAGACTCGACTCGTGACCGAGCCGATTCTGCCCCGCATCCGCCCCGCCATCGCCGCGCTCGCGCCGTACCGGCAAGGCAAGCAGGCAGGACCCGACGCGTTCAAGCTGTCCAGCAACGAGAACCCCTTCGATCCGCTGCCCTCGGTCGTCGCCGCTCTGCAGCACACGACCCCGATCAACCGCTACCCGGATGCATCGGCCGGCCGCCTGCGTGAGCGCCTCGCCGTCCGTTACGGCGTCGACTCCGACCAGGTGCACGTCGCCGCAGGTTCCGTCTCGATCCTGCACCAGCTGATCCTCGCCACCTCCTCCGTGGGCGATGAGGTCGTCTACGCGTGGCGCTCGTTCGAGGCCTACCCGAGCCTTCCTCTCGTCGCCGGGGCCACGGGTGTGCAGGTGCCGCTGACGGCCGAGTCGCGCCACGACCTCGACGCGATGGCGGATGCCGTCACCGAACGCACCAGCGCCATCATCCTGTGCACTCCCAACAACCCGACCGGCCCGATCATCACGAGCGCCGAGTTCGCGTCCTTCGTCGGCCGTGTTCCGGCCGATGTGCTGATCGTCCTCGATGAGGCCTACGCCGAGTTCGTGACTGCGCCGGACGCCGTCGACGGGCTGAAGGAACGCGCATTCGAAGCGCATCCCAACGTGGTCGTCCTGCGCACGTTCTCCAAGGCCTACGGACTCGCCGGGCTTCGCATCGGCTACGCGATCGGCAACAGCAAGGTGCTGGATGCCGCGCGCGCCACCGGCATCCCCCTGTCGGTCACGTCCGCCGCTGAGAACGCGGCGATCGCCAGCCTCGACGCCGAAGCCGAGCTGCTCGATCGGGTCGCCGTGATCGTCGAGCGGCGCACGCTCCTTCGCGACGGTCTGCGCGCTCAGGGGTGGGATGTCCCGGACGCTCAGGGCAACTTCGTCTGGTTGCCCGCAGCAGAGCGCACCGATGAGGTGGCCGCCGCCTTCACTGCGGCCGACGTGGTCGTGCGCCCGTTCAGCGGCGACGGCATCCGCATCTCCGTCGGCGAGGAGGCGTCCATCGCCCGCGTGCTCGAGGTGGCCGCCGCTACCCGCTGATCGGCGCATTCCTCCGGGTTCCCGACAGATACAAGGGCGTCCTAGGTATGCGTGCCCGGGAATGCCGGCGCGGGTAGCGTAAGAGCCGTGACTACCTCCGAGACCCCCCTCGTGCGCGTGCTCGATGCGACCGGACGGTTCACTCCGTCGGACGCCGCCGAGCCGTACCTGCCCCTGATCGACGCGATCACGGACGCAGAGCTCGAGCAGTTCTACCGCGACATGGTCGTCATCCGCGCGATCGACGTCCAGGCCACCAATCTGCAGCGGCAGGGACAGCTCGCCCTCTGGCCGCCGAGCCGTGGTCAGGAGGCCGCGCAGGTCGGCTCGGCTCGCGCCGCCCGTCCGCAGGACACGATCTTCCCCTCCTACCGCGAGCACGCGGTCACCCGCATCCGCGGCGTCGACCCTCTCGACATCATCAAGCTGATGCGCGGCGTCTCGCACGGCGGCTGGGATCCGAGCGATCCGAAGAACGGCAACACCCGCCTGTACACGCTGGTGCTCGGCTCACAGGCGCTGCACGCCACGGGCTATGCGATGGGCCTCGCCTTCGACGGAAAGTCCGGCACCGGCGACGTCGAGGCCGACCAGGCCGTCATCGTCTACTACGGCGACGGCGCCTCCAGCCAGGGCGACGTGCACGAGGCCATGGTCTTCGCGGCCAGCTACAAGACGCCAGAGGTCTTCTTCCTGCAGAACAACCACTGGGCGATCTCGGTCCCGGTCTCCACCCAGTCACCGGTGCCGCTGGTTCAGCGCAGCGCCGGCTACGGCATCCCGAGCGTCCGGGTCGACGGCAACGACGTGCTCGCCAGCTACGCGGTCTCCCGTGTCGCTCTCGACGAGGCGCGCAGCGGGCTCGGCCCCCGCGCGATCGAGGCCGTCACCTACCGCCTCGGTGCGCACACCACGAGCGATGACCCGACGAAGTACCGCGGTTCCGACGAGGAGCAGTCCTGGGCCGAGCGCGATCCGATCATCCGGATGCGCGCCTTCCTCGAAGGCCGCGGGGCATCGGCCGCGTTCTTCGACGACGTCGAGACAGAGGGGGCGGATGCCGCAGAGGGTCTGCGCTCCCGCACCGTGGAGCTCGGCCCGCCGCCGGCATCCAAGGTCTTCGACCATGTCTACAGCGAGCCGCATCCGCTGATCGACGAACAGCGCGCCTGGCGCGACAGTTATGAGTCGTCGTTCGAAGGGGGCGCGAAGTGACCCTCGAGACGATGCCGTTCAGCAAGGCCCTCAACGCCGGGCTGCGCAAGGCCATGGAAGACGACCCCCGCGTTCTGATGATGGGCGAGGACATCGGCAAGCTCGGCGGCGTGTTCCGCGTCACCGAGCACCTGCAGCGCGACTTCGGCGAGCGGCGCGTGCTGGACACCCCGCTCGCGGAATCCGGAATCGTCGGCACCGCCATCGGTCTGGCGATGACCGGCTTCCGTCCGGTCTGCGAGATCCAGTTCGACGGATTCGTGTTCCCCGCGTTCGACCAGATCACCACCCAGCTCGCCAAGCTGACCAACCGGCATGAGGGTCGGCTCTCGATGCCGATCGTCATCCGCATCCCCTACGGCGGTCACATCGGCGCCGTCGAGCACCACCAGGAGAGCCCGGAGGCGTACTTCACGCACACCCCCGGACTGCGGGTGGTGTCGCCGTCGACACCGAACGACGCGTATTGGATGATCCAAGAGGCGATCCGTTCCAACGATCCGGTGATCTTCATGGAGCCGAAGAGCCGGTACTGGCAGAAGGGCGAGGTCGACGTCGAGTCATCCGCCGTTCCCCTGCATTCCTCGCGCGTGGTGCGCACGGGCTCCGACGTCACTCTCGTCGGTCACGGCGCGATCGTCACCACGCTGCTGCAGGCAGCAGCGCTCGCCGAGTCCGAGGGCACCAGCTGCGAGGTCGTCGATGTGCGTTCGCTGTCGCCGATCGACTACGAGCCGATCCTCGACTCGGTGCGCAAGACCGGTCGCATGGTCTACGCGCAGGAGGCGCAGGGCTTCACCAGCCTCGGCAGCGAGGTCGCCGCGACCGTCATGGAGCGCGCCTTCTATGCGCTCGAAGCGCCGGTGCTGCGTGTGTCCGGCTACGACACCCCGTTCCCGCCCGCGAAGCTCGAGGGCACGTATCTCCCTGATGCCGACCGCATCCTCGAGGCCGTCGATCGCTCGCTGGCCTACTGACTCCACCGTCCGGAAGGACTCGCTATGAGCACGCAGAACTTCAACCTCCCCGATGTCGGCGAAGGCCTCACCGAGGCCGAGATCGTGACGTGGAAGGTCGCCCCCGGCGACACGGTCGCGATCAACGACGTGATCTGCGAGATCGAGACCGCCAAATCGCTGGTCGAGCTGCCGTCGCCGCATGCCGGTATCGTCGGTGAGCTGCTCGTCGGTGAGGGCACCACGGTCGAGGTCGGGTCGCCGATCATCACCTTCCTGACGGATGCCGTGGATGCTGCACCCGCCGCTCCGGCACCTGCTGTCGAGGAGGCCGGCGGCTCGGTGCTCGTCGGCTACGGCACCGGAGGAGGCGCCACCTCGCGCCGACGCAAGCCGCCGGAGCGCTCGGTGCTCTCCTCGGTCGGCGTCATCGCGAAGCCGCCGATCCGCAAGCTCGCCCGCGACCTCGGGGTCGACCTCACCGCGGTCACCGCCACCGGCGGCGACGGCGAGGTCACGCGCGACGATGTCGTGAATCACGCATCTCAGGCCAGCGTCTTCCGCAACATCCAGACTCCGGAGTGGGGAGACGTGCGCGAGGAGACCGTTCCGGCCCCGCACACGGCACCGGGCGGGATCGCCCGCGGCATCGCGGCGTCTGCGGCATCCGAGGACCGCACCGAATCCATTCCGGTCAAGGGCGTGCGCAAGGCGACGTCGTCGGCCATGGTGCAGAGCGCCTACTCCGCGCCGCACGTCACGGTGTGGAAGGAGATCGACGCCTCCCGCACGATGGAGCTCGTCAAGCGGCTCAAGGCATCGCCGGACTACGCCGAGATCCGCGTCTCGCCGCTGCTGATCATGGCCCGCGCCGTGATCTGGGCCGCCCGCCGGACGCCGATGGTGAACGCGGCCTGGGTCGACAAGGATGGCGGCGCCGAGATCGCCGTCCGCCACTACGTGAACCTCGGCATCGCCGCGGCGACCCCGCGCGGTCTGCTCGTCCCGAACATCAAGGACGCGCAGGACCTCGGGATGAAGGATCTCGCCCGTGCCTTGAACCGCCTGACGCTGACCGCCCGCGAAGGAAAGACGACGCCGGCCGACCAGCAGGGCGGCACGATCACGATCACGAACATCGGTGTGTTCGGGATGGATGCCGGCACGCCGATCATCAACCCCGGCGAGGCCGGAATCGTCGCGCTGGGAACCATCAGCCAGAAGCCCTGGGTCGTCGACGGCGAGGTGCGCCCGCGCTGGGTGACGACGGTCGCCGGTTCGTTCGATCACCGTGTGGTCGACGGCGACGGCATGAGTCGGTTCATCGCCGACGTCGCGTCCATTCTCGAGGAGCCAGCGCTGCTCGTCGACTGACGGTCCGTTGGCCAGGTTCGTGGCCGGTGCGCGTGCCGTGTCGCAGAAGCTGCGGGTGCTCGGCATCCGCACTGACGATTTGTGTGACGCACAGTCGACCCGCGGCACAGAAGATGCGGGTTTGCCAGCAACGCACCCGCCGCTTCTGTGACATGGCTGCGGTTCTGACAGACGCCGGACGGATGCAGACCCGGGCGGATGCCGCGGCCTACGCCCGCGCGCTCAGTCGCCGCTCGGCGAGCAGCGGCACGGCCTGCTCCCGCGCCGCGCGGCGAGCGGTCGCGACGGCACCGATCGACACCACCTCGCCGCCGAGCGTCGAGGCAAGCAGTTCGGGGGCCGGAAGGTGCAGCTGCTCCGGGAGGATCCGGCGAGCGGCGGCGAGCACGGGTTCGATGCTCTCGGCGACGGCGCCGCAGACGATCACGCGCGCCGGGTCGTACATGCTGCCGAGCACGCCGACCACGCGTGCCAGGGTCTCGCCGACCCGGGAGCTGACGAGAAGGGCATCCGGATCTCCCGCCGCGGCTGCGGTGAGAACCGCGCGAGGGTCGATACGGCGGGCGTCGGTGAGCCGGCCTATCGCGCTGCCGCGATCGATCTCGCCGCTCTCGACACCGGCGCGCACTTGATCCTGCAGCGCATAGCGGAGCCCGAACGCCGAGCCGACGCCGATGACGTGGTCGAAGACGACGCCCTCGCCGACCCCGCCATGAGCGCCGTGCAGCACGTGGCCGTCGACCACGACACCCCCGCCGAAGCGTTCGCTGGAGAGAAGTGCCACGTAGTCGCGGCATCCGATCGCAGCTCCGGACGAGCCCTCCGCTATCGCGGCGAGCTGTGCGTCGTTCTTGATCTCCACGACGGGTGCCCAGTCGCGCAGGGCCTCGGCGAGGCCGGGGTTGGTGCGTTCCCAGAAGCCGTCCGGATGCGGCGGTGAGACGCCGTCGCGGTCGACGGGCGCGGCGACGCCGATGCACATCGCGAGAATGTCGCTTTGCGAGCGATCAGCCTCATCGAGAGCGAGCTGCAACTGCCCGATGATCGTCCGGAGTCGCTCGGTCGCCGACTGAGACGGATCCAGATCTGTGCGGTGGTGCACGAGGGTGCGATCCAGCGGATCGGCGACCGTCACCGCGAGGTGGGTGTCGCCGGCGTCCACGCCGATCACGATGCCGATGTCGGGCGAGAGCGCGAAGCGCCGCGCGGGACGGCCGGAGCGGTAGCTGCCGGCGGCTCGCGCATTGGGCAGCTCTTGAAGCACCTCGGCACCGACGAGCGTGTCGATGGCATCGATCGCCGTCGATCGGGTCAGCGAAGTGCTCGCCATCGCCTCCGTGGCGGTGAATTCTCCCGCGGTCCAGGCGAAGTCGAGAACAGCGCCGACGCTCGCGCGGCCGGTGCCGAGGTCTGCGGAAACATCTGCCACAGCTCTTGACCTCGCTCTCCCTCAGATGAGAGAGTACCCTTCATCAGTAGATTTGCTCACTAGATTTAATCCATGAATCTACGCATGAAAGGACAACGGTGTCTCTGAAACGCACACGCCCGATCCGGCTCGCCGCCGGCGCGACCGCCCTCGGGCTGCTCGCCGCATCGCTCACCGCCTGCGCGGCCGGATCGGATCGCGAAACCATCCGCTTCACGTTCAGCAAGCGAGAGGCGATCCAGTTCATGACTGAACTCGTCGCCGAGTACAACTCCGCGCAGGATGAGGTCCGCGTCGAGATCGACACCTCCGGCGTGGATGTCGTCTCGGCGAGCTTCGTGCGAGGCAGCCCGCCCGACATCATGCTGGCCAACTACAACATGGAGATCGCGCGCTTCGTGCAGCGCTGCACGCTGTCCGATCTCGCCGGCACCGATGCCGCAGCCAGTACCCGCGAGGACCTGCAGCCGCTGCTCGACCAGTACGGATTCTGCGAGGGGCGCACCAGCGCCCTGCCGTACTCGGTGATGGCGGCATCCGTCATCTACAACAAGGACATCTTCGCGGCCAACGGCCTCGAGGTCCCGCAGACCTGGGACGAGCTGATCGCCGTGTGCGAGCAGCTGAAGGCGGCCGGCATCACGCCGTTCTACGCGACATTCAAGGACGACTGGACGGCCGGCCAGGGCTGGTACGACTACGCGCTGGGCGGTTCGATCGACGTCATCGACTTCTTCGAGCAGCTGGCCGCGGAGGGCGCCGACGTCGGCCCGGATTCGGCCGTCTCGTTCCAGAACGACTTCGCCGAGCCGATCGACAGGATGCTCCAGCTCACGGAGAACTATGTCAACGAGGATGCCTCGAGCCGCGGCTACGGCGACGGCAACCTCGCCTTCTCGAAGGGCGAGGCCGCCATGTACCTGCAGGGGCCGTGGGCGTTCAGCGAGATCGCGAAGACCGCGCCGGACCTTGAGCTCGGCACCTTCCCTCTGCCGATGACGGACGACCCGTCCGACCTCGCGGTGCGCGTCAACATGGATCTCGCCGCGATGATCCCGGAGGGCTCGCGTCATCAGGATGCCGCCCGCGACTTCCTGGAGTTCCTCTATGAGCCCGAGAACATCGAGGCGTACAACGCGTCCCAGCTCGGGTTCACGCCCACGAAGGATGCCGCGGCTCCCGACGATCCGCGGATCGAGGGGATGATCGAGTACTACGACGACGCCCAGGTGTATCAAGGCCCCTCGGTGCTCGTGCCGAAGACGATCCCGGTCTTCAACTACGTGCAGGCGATCGTGCTCGGCGCCGACCCCGCCGCCACCCTGCGCACCATGGACGCGGACTGGGCGCGTGTCGCCTTCCGCGCCCCCGCCGTGTCGAGCGAGACAGAGGAGTCCGCGAAATGACCACGACAACGACCATCGTCACCGGGGGCGCGCGCCGGTTGCGCCGCCCCACGAAGCGCGTCGAGCCGATCTACTACCTGTTCCTGGTGCCGACACTGGTGCTATTCACCCTGGCGATCACCGTGCCGGCGGTGATGGGCATCTTCTTCAGCTTCACCGACTCCATCGGCATCGGGGACTGGAGCTTCAACGGGCTGACCAACTACATCGCGCTTTTCAGTGACCCCGCCATCCTGCAGAGCTACCTGTTCACGTTCGGGTTCTCGATCGCGACGGTGCTCGCCGTCAACGTGGTGGCATTCCTGCTCGCGGTCGGGCTGACCTCCCGCATCCGTTTCAAGACGGGGCTGCGGACGATCTTCGTGATCCCGATGGTGATCTCCGGCATCATCATCGCCTACGTCTTCAACTTCCTGTTCTCCAACTCCCTCCCCGCAGCGGGGGCCGCGACCGGCATCCCGTGGCTCGAGACGAGCATGCTGGCGAACCCCGATCTGGCCTGGGTCGCGATCGTGATCGTGACCGCATGGCAGGCCGTCCCTGGCACGCTCCTGATCTACATCGCAGGGCTGCTTTCGGTGCCGGGCGAGGTGTACGAGGCCGCCGACATCGACGGCGCCAACAAGCTCCAGCAACTGACCCGCATCACGCTGCCGCTGGTGGCCGGCTACGTCGTGATCAACGTCATCCTCGGATTCAAGGGCTTCCTCGGGGCATACGACATCATCGTCGGCCTCACCAACGGCGGGCCGGGCACCGCGACGAGGAGTATCTCGATGACAGTGATCGCCGGCTTCAACGGCGGCGACTACGCCTACCAGATGGCGAACGCGACGATCTTCTTCATCGTCGCGATCATCGTCTCCCTCTTCCAGCTCTCGCTGACACGCGGAAGGAACGCACTCTGATGTCGACGCAGACGCTCACCACCGTCACCGCCTCCGGCCGCAAGCCCCGCGTCAGGATGGAGCGGGTGAACTGGTCGGGAACGATCATCCTGATCCTGTGCGCCGTCACCGTGCTGCTGCCGCTGTACGTCACGCTCTCGATGGCGTTCAAGACGCAGGCGCAGGCTGTCGACGGCAACGCCTTCTCGTTCCCGGCGCCCTTCAGCATCGAGGGCTTCGTTCAGGCCTGGACCCTCACGAAGTTCCCGGTGGGTGCCGGAATCTCGCTGCTGGTCACCGCCGGCACCGTCTTCGCCACGATCGTGCTGGCGGCGTTCGCCTCCTACGCCATCGTGCGCAATTGGGATCGGAAGCTCTTCCGGTACTCGTTCTTCTACCTGCTGGCCGCGATGTTCATCCCGTTCCCCGTGGTCGCGCTGCCGCAGATCCAGCTCACCGGCCAGGTGGGGCTGGACAACCCCTTCGGCGTCATCATCCTCGCGACGATGTTCCAGATGAGCTTCAGCGTCCTGCTGTTCACCGCGTTCCTGCGGTCGATACCGCTCGAGCTCGAGGAGAGCGCGCGCATCGACGGCGCGACGACCTGGCAGACCTTCTGGAAGCTGATCTTCCCGCTGCTCGCTCCGATGAGCGCCACCGTCGGGATCTTCGCCTTCCTGTACGCCTGGAACGACTTCATGATGCCGTCGCTGATCATCTCCGACCCTGCGTTGCAGACGCTCCCCGTGCGACAGAACCTCTTCCAGACGCAGTTCAGCAACAACTACCACGTGTCCTTCGCCTCGTACCTGATGGCGATGGCGCCTGCCATCGTGGCCTACCTGTTCACGCAGCGCTGGGTCATGGAAGGCGTCACTCAGGGCGCTGTCAAGGGCTGAGCCGGTCCGGCGAGAACAAGGCACACTCGAACCCCCACAAGAAGGAGCAGTCCCACTCATGACCGACGCGCTACTCGTCGAGACCCGCAAGGCCGATCCCGCCACCTGGTGGCGACAGGCCGCCGTCTATCAGATCTACCCGCGGAGCTTCGCCGATGCGAACGGTGACGGGCTCGGAGACATCCCCGGCATCGTCTCCCGTGTCGACTATCTCGACGACCTCGGCATCGACGCCGTGTGGCTGAGCCCGTTCTATCCGTCGGCGCTCGCCGACGGCGGATATGACGTCGCCGACTACCGCGACGTCGATCCGCGCCTCGGAACGCTGGAGGACTTCGACGCGATGGTCGCGGCCCTCCACGCCCGCGGCATCCGCGTCGTGGTCGACATCGTCCCCAACCACACCTCGGACCTGCACGAGTGGTTCCAGGAGGCGCTCGCCGCCGGGCGCGGGTCGGTCGCACGTGACCGTTACATCTTCCGCGAGGGCAGTGGCGAGAACGGCGAGCTGCCGCCGACCGACTGGGTGTCGGTGTTCGGCGGGCCCGCATGGGAGCGCGTCGAGGACGGCCAGTGGTACTTCCACAACTTCGCCACCGAGCAGCCGGATCTGAACTGGGACAACCCGGAGGTCCGCGAGGACTTCCTGACGACCCTGCGCTTCTGGTCGGACCGCGGCGTCGACGGGTTCCGCATCGACGTCGCGCACATGCTGACGAAGGATCTCACCGAGCCGCTGCCGTCACGCGCCGAGCTCGAGCTCATCCCGCAGGACGGCAAGCATCCGCTGATCGACCGGGATGACGTGCACGAGATCTACGCCGAGTGGCGGAGGGTGTTCGACGAGTACGACCCGCCCCGCACCGCGGTCGCCGAGGCCTGGGTCGCAACTCCCGAGCGCCGCGCGAAGTACGCCTCCGCGGAGGGTCTCGGCCAGGCGTTCAACTTCGATCTGCTGGTCGCGGACTTCGACGCCGGGCAGTTCCGCTCGATCATCGCCGAGAATCTGGCGCAGTCGCAGATGAGCGGATCATCGACGACCTGGGTGCTCTCGAACCACGACGTCACCAGGCACGCCACCCGCTACGGGCTGCCGGCACTGAACGGGCGCCCGGTCAAGCAGGGCACCGAATGGGTGGCCGCGGGCGGGCCCGAGGACCGGCTCGATCGCGAACGGGGGCGGCGCAGGGCGCGTGCGGCGACGCTGCTCCTGCTCGGCCTGCCCGGCAGCACCTATCTCTACCAGGGCGAGGAACTCGGGCTGCACGAGGTCGCCGAGATCGCACCGCAGGAGCGACAGGACCCTGCCTTCTTCCGCGGCGGAGAGTTCGACGGGCTTGGCAGGGACGGATGCCGTGTGCCACTGCCGTGGACGGCGACCGGGGCGTCGTTCGGATTCGGGTCCGGCGATGCGCACCTGCCGCAGCCGGCCTGGTTCGCCGAGTACGCGGTGGATGCCGAGGCGGCGGACCCGGCTTCGACGCTGTCGCTCTACCGCGAGGCCCTGTCGCTGCGGCACCGCCTGCAGACGGACGAACGTCTGGAATGGATTCCCACTGGCCGCGATGACGTGCTGCGGTTCGAGCGCCCAAACGGCTGGCAGATCGTGGCGAACTTCGGCACCGAGCCGTTCGAGATCGGTGCGGATGCCGAGGGCATCGTGCTCTCGAGCGGCACTGTCGACGGACGCTCGGTCCCCGGCGAGACGACGGTCTGGATCGCCCCGGCGGGGCTCGTCGGCTGAGCCGCATATTTCTGGGGGCGGGGGAGCAGGGCAACAACGCGCGTTTGATAATGGTTCTCATTAGCGTTTAGAGTGGGAGCATGAAGAAGCCCGCTCTCGCCCTCTCCCTCGTCTCCGTCGCAGTTCTCGCGCTCGCCGGATGCTCAGCTGCACCGGCCGCGGGCGGAGCGGATGACGGCAAGATCCAGGTCGTTGCGAGCACGAACGTCTACGGCTCGCTCGCCGCGCAGATCGGCGGCGACCGGGTCGAGGTCACGTCGATCATCACGTCGGCTGCGCAGGACCCGCACTCCTACGAGTCGAGCGCCCGCGATCGGCTGACGCTGCAGAAGGCTGAACTGGTGATCGAGAACGGCGGCGGTTACGACTCGTTCATCGACGAGCTCCTCGAGGGCGCTGACCCCGAAGTCGTCACGGCCGTCGAGTTCTCGCACGACTTCCCCGGCAACGAGGGACACGAAGCAGAGGCCGAGCACGACCACGCGGACGAAGCGGAAGGCGACGCCCACGCCGAAGAGGGGCACGACCATGAGGGCCACGATCACATCGAAGGGTTCAACGAGCACGTCTGGTTCGACCCGCACACGATGGTCCACGTCGTCGAGGCGATCGCTGACGAGCTGACCGCGCTCGACCCCGAGGGCGAAGCCGACTTCACGGCAGCGGCCGCCGAGATCGTCGCCGACTTGGAGGGCTTCGAGGCCGATCTCGACACGCTCAAGACCGAAGCCGCAGGCGCACCCGTCTTCATCACCGAACCGCTTCCGGGGTACATCGCCGCGGCGGCCGGACTCACCGACGTCACCCCGGAAGGGTTCGCCGAGGCCGTCGAAGAAGGCGCCGATGTCGCACCGGCCACACTGCTCGAGGCGCTCGCGGTGATCGAGAACGGTCAGGCGAAGGTGCTGCTCACCAACGCGCAGACCGGCGGATCCGAGACGGAGCGCGTCGAGGATGCGGCCGAAGCGGCCGGCATCCCGATTGTCGCCTTCAGTGAACTTCTCGAGGACGGATCGTCGTACTCTGAGTGGATGCGCGACGCGATCCAGAACCTCGCCGACGCACTCCACTCGTGAGCGGCGGCGCTGACGCGCGCGCCCATGCACCAGGACCCATCCTCGAGATCACTGGGGCAGCCCTTCATCGCAGCAACCATGAGCTCTGGGCAGGCCTCGACCTGACCGTCGAGCCCGGGGAGTTCATCGCCGTGCTCGGTCCGTCCGGCTCCGGCAAGACCACGCTGCTGCGCAGCATCCTGGGCCTGCAGCCGCTGTCGGCCGGGAACATTCTCGTCGGCGGCGAGAAGGTGCATCGGGGGAATCCGCGCATCGGGTACATCCCTCAGCAGCGACCGATGGCCCCCGACACCAGCATGCGTGCGCGCGATGTGGTCGCTCTCGGCGTGCAGGGCACCCGATTCGGATTCCCGATTCCGCGGCGCGGTGATCGAGCGCGCGTCGACGCCCTGCTCGACGGCGTCGGTGCGGCGCACTACGCCGAACGACCGGTGGGACTGCTCTCCGGAGGCGAGCAGCAGCGCCTCCGTGTCGGCCAGGCTCTCGCCGATGCGCCGAGCCTGCTGCTGTGCGACGAGCCGCTGTCGAACCTCGACCTGGCCAACCAGCGCGGCATCACCGACATCATCGACCGGGAGCGTCGTGAGCGCGGCGCCGCGGTGCTGTTCGTGACCCACGACATCAATCCGATCCTCGGCCGCGTCGACCGCATCCTCTACATCGCCGGCGGCCGCTTCGTGCTCGGCACCCCCGACGAAGTCCTGCAGAGCCGCGTCCTCACCGACCTCTACGGAACCCCCGTCTTCGTGCTCCGTGCCGGTGACCGCCTGGTCGTGGTCGGAGTGCCGGATGCCGAGCCGCACCACGACCACGGGGAGATCGCATGAGGCCCCTCGTGGACTGGTCGGACGTGTTCTCGTTCCAGGACTACGGCGCGCTCGTCGCGCTGCTCGCCAACTCGATCCTCGCCGGCGCCGTGCTCGGCATCGTCGGCGGGCTCATCGGCGTCTTCGTCATGCAGCGCGATCTCGCCTTCGCTGTGCACGGGGTGAGCGAGCTCTCGTTCGCCGGCGCCGCCGCCGCGCTGCTGTTCGGCGGGAGCGTGGTCGCCGGCTCGTTGGGCGGTGCGCTCATCGCGGCGATCCTGATCGGGATCCTCGGCGCGAAGGCCAGGGACCGCAACTCAATCGTCGGCGTGCTGATGCCGTTCGGCCTCGGCCTCGGCATCCTGTTCCTGTCGCTCTACGAGGGCCGAAGCGCGAACCGGTTCAGCCTGCTCACCGGGCAGATCGTCTCGGTGTCCAGTCCTGACCTCGGCTGGCTGCTCGGCATCAGCATCGTCGTCCTGCTCGGACTGCTGCTGATGTGGAACCCGCTGCGCTTCGACTCGCTCGACCCCGAGTCGGCCGCGGCGCGCGGCGTGCCGACCAGGGCCGTGAGCCTCGTGTTCATGGTGCTGCTCGGTCTCATCGTCGCCGTCAGCGTGCACATCATCGGCGCCCTGCTGGTGATGGCGCTGCTGGTGACCCCTGCGGCCGCAGCGATGCGCGTCAGCGCCGGCCCGGTCGCGGTACCGCTGCTCGCCGCGCTGTTCGGTTTCGTCTCGGCCGTCGGCGGCATCCTGCTCGCGCTCGCCGGCACGCTGCCGGTGAGTCCGTACATCACGACCCTGTCGTTCCTGATCTACGCCGTGTGCTGGCTGGTGCAGCGGGCCAGGGCGCGCGTGCGTCGCGCGCCGCGTTCCTGAATCCGGTTACACCCGCGCGAGCGCCTCGATGTCTTCCAGGAACTCGGCGGCGGTCTCTGCCGACACGGTCGTGCGGGTTCCGGCGACGGCCTCCAGATAGTCCTCGGTGCCGGGTCCTGTGACGTCGGATGCCGCATCCCCGGCGCCGACCGCCGCCTCGAACGCACGCTGCGAGGCGCTGCGTGCGGCGAACTCGATGTCGGCCGGTGAGAACCCGGCCGTGCGCTCGACGAGAAGGTCGATGTCGACGGCATCCGCGACCAGCTCCGGGATGTACCGGCGCCAGATCGATCGCCGCGCGGCCTGATCGGGGAGCCCGATCGGGATCACATAGTCGAAGCGGCCATGCCGGAGGAAGGCGCTGTCGAGCGCGCGGATGAAGTTCGTCGCGCACACGAGCAGGCGTCCTGGCTGCTCTCGGAACGCCGGGATGATCTTCAGCAGCTCGTTCGTCACGCCCTGCAGCGGCGACGGCGGCTCGCCCGACCGCTGTGCAGCGATCTCCTCGACCTCGTCGATGAACACCACCGCGTGCTCGAGCTCGGAGATCTTGTTGAACGTCTCCCGCAGGGCGCCGGCCAGTCCCTTCGGATCGGCGGCGAGTCGCGAGGGGAAGACCTCGACGAACGACCACTCCAGGCGCGACGCGATCGCCTTCGCGAATGTCGTCTTGCCGGTGCCTGGGGGACCGAACAGCACCACCGCGCGGGGCGGAACGACGCCGAAGCTCTCGGCCAGGTCGGGCTCAGCGAGCGGCAGCACCAGCCGCTGCTCGAGAATCTCCTTCTCCCGCCGCATCCCCGAAACCGACCCCCACAGGTCGCGCGGCATCAGGCGCCCACCGAGTTCGGCGAGCGAGGAGAGCTCCTGCCGCTGCACCGGGATGCGCCGCTCGAAGTACCGCAGATGCTGCTTGAGTTCGAAGCCCTGGGCGTCGAACGCGGCGAGGCGCGTCTCCACCTCCGGCATCAGGGCCGACAGCTTGGTGAGACCGTGCTGCGCCATGCTCTTCTCCAGCGCGGCCAGGAGCGCCGATCCGATTCCGCGACCGCGCCAGTCGTCGTCGATGGCGAAGAACACGATCCAGCCCTGGTCATGGGCCGCCCGACCGACGATGGCCCCGACGATGTCATCGCCATGCACCGCGACGATCGCGTGATCCTTCTGGCAGGAAGCCACCACCTCGCTGAGGTCGTAGACCGGTTCGCTGCCGGCGCGCTTGAGCTCCTCCCACAGGTGCAGGATGCCGCCCAGGTCATCGTTGTGGAACTCGCGCAGTCGCCAGCCGGTCATGAGGCTCCTTCGTCTCGATGCGGCAACCATACCGGCGCGGGGCGGAGGAGACCCATTCGGTCGGCATCCACCGTAATGATCCGCCGTGATCGCCCTCCCAGCCGCGGGCAAGCCACGCCGCTTAGACTCTCGGTATGGCTCAGCGCAATACCTGGCAGCGTGAACGAGTGCGCGAAGCACTCGGCGACGCGCGCGGATTCGTGAGCGCGCAGAGCCTGCACGCCACCCTCCGCGGAGAGAACACCGGCATCGGCCTGGCAACCGTCTATCGTGCACTCGCCGGCCTCGCCGCCACGGGCGATGCCGACTCGCTGCAGAGCCCTGAGGGCGAGGCGCTGTATCGTGCCTGTTCGACCCAGGAGCATCATCACCACCTCATCTGCCGATCCTGCGGGCTGACCGTGGAGATCGAGGCGAAAGACGTCGAGCAGTGGGCGCATCGCACAGCGGCGCTGCACGGCTTCACCGAAGCCGCGCACGTCGTCGACATCTTCGGCCTCTGCACGCCGTGTGCGAACAAGCGAGACGCCGAGGGAGCGCCGACCGCGTGAGCGTGCTCACCCCGTCACGGCATGCACACCAGACGTCGCGCTCGCCGCGGTCGGCGTGGGTCGGGCTGGGCATCGGCGTCGGCATCCTCGCCGCGCTCTTCCTCATCGACCGGTTCCTGCCGACGCTGTTCACCGCGTCGCTGCCGACGCGGGCCGAAGATGGCCTGACGCTCGCGCTGAGCGTGCTCATCGAGGCGCTGCCGTTCGTGATCCTCGGGGTGATCCTGTCGATCGTGGTGCAGGTCTGGCTTCCGGCCGATGTCATCCATCGCTGGCTGCCGAAGCGGGCATGGGCCCGGCGCGCGGTGCTGTCGCTGCTCGGGATGCTGATCCCGGTCTGTGAATGCGGCAACGTGCCGTTCGCTCGCGGCCTGATGATGCGCGGCCTCGCACCGGCTGAGGCGCTGACGTTCCTGATCGCGGCTCCCATCGTCAACCCGATCGTGATCCTCACCACGCACGCCGCGTTCGGCTGGGACGGCGGCATCCTCGTCGCCCGTCTCGTCGGCGGCTACCTGATCGCCAACCTCATCGGCTGGCTCTACAGCCGGCACCCCTCGCCGAACGCGCTCCTGACCGAACGCTTCGTCGACACCTGCGAACGCGTGACGCACGAACCCGGCACACCGGTGCGGCGCAGCCTGACGCAGTTCCTCGTCGAACTGCGGGCGGTGATGCCGGCGCTGGTGATCGGATCGGCGCTCGCCGGAGCGGTGCAGGTGCTCATCCCGCAGGACGTGCTGATCGCGATCGGATCGAACCCGGTGCTGTCGATCGTGGCGATGATGGTGCTGGCGATGACGGTTGCCATCTGCTCCAACGTCGATGCGTTCTTCGCGCTGTCCTTCCTCTCGACCTTCTCCTCAGGAGCGATCATCGCCTTCCTGCTGGTCGGCCCGCTCGTCGACATCAAGATGCTCGCGATCATGCGCACCACCTTCACCACCCGCACTCTTGCCGGCATCGTGGGCGTGGTCGTGCTCGCGGCGTTCGCGATCGGGATCGGGGTGAACGTCTTTGTCTGATCACGCTCCCTCTCGCGCGCAGGCGCTCGGCTCCCGCTGGCTCGGCGTCGGGCTCGCGGCCGTCATCGCGGTGGTCACTCTCGGACTCGGCATCTCCGGTCGGCTGACGCTGTACATCAGCCCGGAGACGGTGTGGTTCGCGTGCGCGGCCGCCGTCCTCACCCTCGCCGGGGCGATCTGGTCGTGCACGCTCCCGCTCGGCAGCGAGGGAGATCACGGGCACGATCACGGGCATGACGCGGATGCTCCCGCCGGCGCCCCGCGTCGCACCCTCGCCCGCGTCGGCACGGTCTCGGCCGGCATCGTGGCGACCGGAGTCGTCGCCGCGGCTCTCGTGCTGCCGCCCGCATCTCTCTCGGTCGACCTCGCGATGTCTCGTGCGAGGGTGGACACCACGCTGTTCGCCGGTGCGGATGACGTCACGCTCGGCGTCGCCGACACCACCACCTTCGGGGTGGGGGACTGGGCGAGCGTGTTCGCGACAGCGACCAGGCCCGAGGCGTACGACGGGTCGTCCGTCACCCTCACCGGATTCGTGACGCCGGCCGACTCCCGCTCGGACGAGGTGCGGCTCACCCGCATGGTGATCACTCACTGCGTCATCGACGCGCAGCCGGCCGCGGTGTCGGTCAGCGCCGACGCCGGCACCTACGCGACTGGGCAGTGGGTGGAGGTCACCGGGACGGTCAAGGCGGATGCCGACGGCACACTGCGTATCGTGCCGACATCGGTGGTCGAGATCGACGAGCCGGGTGACCCGTATGAGTACTGACGAGGAGCGTCCGGAGGAGACGCCGGCCATCCCCCGAACGCGCGCCGAGATGCGCGCGGCGCGGGAAGCCGCCGAGGCGGCTGCGGCGGGCGAGACCCCAGCCGGCACTCCGGCCCCGGCATCCGACCCCGACCCGGCGCAGGCATCCGTCCCCGCGGCGGCACCGGAACCCGTCTCGGCATCCGACCCGGTCCCGGCATCCGACCCCGACCCCGTCCTCGTCCCGGCATCCGACCCGGTGCTGGCCACCTTGTCGGCTGAAAGCACGGTTGTCGGCCGAAACGCCGAGGTTCCGACCGACATTCGTGATCTGAGCCGACAAAGTGACGATGCTCGCCCCGAGGGCATCCCACCCGAGAGCGCTCCGCCCGAAGGCAGCCCGCCCGCGAAAGCATCCGGCGCGCGCCCGAACCGTCGGTTCCTGGTCGCGCTCGCCGCCGTCGTCGGCGCCCTGGTGCTCGTCGGCGCCGGCCTGGGAGCCGCGAGCCTGGTGCAGGGGCCACGGCTGACCAGTACCCAGGTCGACCCGGCAGAAGCCATCGACTCGTCCGGCAGCAGGATCATCCTCACCGCGAACCAGGCGCTCGCCGACATCGACCCCGCGCAGGTCACGGTCGAACCGGCCGTGCCCTTCACCGTCGATGCGGCTGGTCGCGGTGTCGGCATCCGATTCACGGTTCCCCTGGACGACTCGACGAAGTACACCGTGACGGTCAATGATGCGGTCGGTGTCGGCGGCGGCCCGAGCGCCGATCTGACCACGAGCTTCAAGACCCCGGCATCCAGCATCTATCTGCTGCGCCGCGACGCCGACGGCAAGGACAAGATCTTCCGCACCGACTTGAGCGGCGAGAAGGCCGTGCCGGTGTTCTCGCATGAGCGCATCAACGACTTCCGGGCGACGTCGACGCAGCTCGTCGTGTCGGTCGCCGAAGGCAAGGACGATCTCTCCCGGTTGCTCGTGATGGATCGCAACGGCAAGAACGAGCGCGAGCTGTCGCTTCCGGGCGAGGGGTACGTCGGCGCGATCCAGGTGTCCGAACGGGGTGGCCTCGTCGGCTACAGCTACTCCGATCGTAAGCTCAGCGACACCTCCGGCCGCGCCAGTGTGCTGGTGACGCAGTCTCTGAACAGCGACGACAAGCCGCAGGTCGTCGAGGTCGGGGGCAAGGAGGCGAGCATCTTCTCCTGGCAGTTCGTGCCGGACAGCGCGGCTGTGCTGTTCATCGACTTCGACGGAGCGCTCGCTCTCGTCGACCATTCCAGCGATGCGGGTGTGCAGTCGCTCGGTCTCGCCGCGACGATCCAGGGGATCTCGCGCGGCACCTACACGGCGATCGTGGAACGCGTCGACGGTGCCGTCGTCGAATTGAACCTCGCCGACGGGTCGGAGGAGCCGCTCGAGGCATCCGATCCCGACTACGGCATCGCAACGACGATCACGCCGTTCCCGGGTGGCACCCTGCGTCACATCGTCGCCAGGAACGACGTCGGGATGCCCACCGGTCAGGCGATCATCCGCGTCGACGATAAGGGCGCGGCCGAGCCGCTCGTCGAAGTCGGATCCACGGACTCGATCCTGCAGGCATGCGCCTCACCGAGCGGTCAGTACGCGGCGGTCGTGATCGCGCCGGAACTCGTCGACAATCCCTACGACGACATGCTGCTGCCGCTTCCGCGGACCCTGGAGACCCACCTCATCGACCTCGCCTCCGGCAAGGAACTCGTCGCACTCACCGGGTTCGACGCCTCCTGGTGCCAGACGGCCCCGCGGTTCTGATGGACGCAGGTGCGCTCCGGCGCGCCACCCGCGCCGAACTGAGCGGCCTCCCGCTCGAGGTCGCGCCGCGGTTGCTCGGGGGGCAGCTGCGCACCGTCGTGACTGCGGGGGATGAGCGCGTGGAGATGCACCTGCGCATCACCGAGGTCGAGGCCTACCACGGGCACGGAACGGGCTCCGAGCCGGATCCGGGATCGCACGCGCGGATGGGGCGCACCGCACGCAACGCGACCATGTGGGCGGAGCCCGGTCATCTGTACGTCTATCTCAGCCACGGCATCCACTCCTGCGTCAATGTCGTGTGCGGGCCGGAAGGGCAGGCGGGCGGTGTGCTGCTGCGCGCGGGGGAGGTCGTCTTCGGGGCGGATGCCGCGGCCGCGCGCCGCGGAGTCGCCACGCCGCTGAGCCGCACGGCCTTGCGTGACCTCGCGCGCGGCCCCGGCCGACTCGGCCAAGCGGTGGGGCTCCGGCATCCGTTGCACGACGGCATCGACGCGATCTCGGGCATCGAGCTGCACGGGGCTCAGGCAGAGCTCTGGATGCCGGGACAGCCCGTGGAGCAGAAGTCGGGTCCGCGGGTCGGCGTCGCCGGTGTCGCCGGAACCGCCGCTTTCCCGTGGCGGTTCTGGATCGCCGACGACCCGACGGTATCGCCATTCCGATGGGGCCGCGGCGCCGCCGAAGCGGCCGGGCTGCAGGGCGAATCACCGGGCGCGGCATCCGTGCTAAACTGACTCTTTGTCTGCGCACACTCCTGTGCGCAGTTCGTGTGCCGGCCCGCAAGGGCGGCGCGCAGACAAGGGATCTTGGGTGAGGCCGTCCGGTCTCACGGTAATGAAGGAGTCACATCATGGCAGCAGTGTGCCAGGTGACCGGAGCTGTTCCCGGCTTCGGACACAACATCTCGCACTCGCACCGCCGGACGAAGCGTCGCTTCGACCCGAACGTGCAGAAGAAGACCTATTTCGTCGCGTCGCTCGGCCGTAAGGTCACGCTGAACGTGTCCGCCAAGGGCATCAAGGTGATCGACGTGCGCGGCATCGAGAACGTCGTCAAGGACCTCCAGGCGAAGGGTGTGAAGCTCTAATGGCCAAGAAGGCTCAGGACGTTCGTCCGATCATCAAGATGCGTTCGACTGCAGGCACCGGTTACACCTACGTGACCAAGAAGAACCGTCGCAACACCCCCGACCGCCTGGTTCTGAAGAAGTACGACCCGGTCATCCGTCGGCACGTCGAATTCCGCGAGGAGCGTTAATCATGGCGAAGAAGAGCAAGATCGCTCGTAACGAGCAGCGCAAGGTCATCGTCGAGCGTTACGCAGAGCGTCGCGCCGAGCTGAAGAAGACCCTCGTCGACCCGAACGCGACCGATGAGGCCCGCGAGGCCGCTCGTGTCGGACTGCAGAAGCTGCCGCGCAACGCGTCGCCGGCTCGCGTCCGTTCGCGCGACGTCATCGACGGCCGCCCCCGCGGTGTCCTCACGAAGTTCGGCATCTCGCGTGTCCGCTTCCGTGACATGGCGCACCGTGGCGAGCTGCCCGGCGTGACCAAGTCGAGCTGGTAAGCATCGCTTTCTGAAAGGGGCGAGGATCTTCGGATCCTCGCCCCTTTTGCGTGCCCGCATCAGGCCACGGTCACGCCGACGTGCGACACCGCCCAGTTCAGGGCGTAGTCCGCGATCTCCTCCCAGCCGTCCTGGCTGACGAGCCGGTGAGTGCGGCCGGCGTACTCCTTGTAGTCGACGGTCGCCGGGCTCCCCGAGGAGCGGTACTTCTTCACGATCGCGCGACCGATCGCCGGCGGCACGACATGGTCGATCTCGCCGGTGATCACGAGCAGGGGTGCGCGGTCCTTGCGCGCGTAGTCGACGTGCGTGACGCCGCCCTTCTCGTTGAGCACCGAGCTGACGCCCTCGAAGAACACGCGGTTGTAGGAGTTCACGGCGTACTCCTCCCACAGGGCATCGGATGCTGCGCGGGAGAGGTCGTTGCCGAAGGTGAAGTGGAAGTGCCGCTTGGACAGCGGCTTCGCTCCATTGATGCCGAACGGGTTCGACAGGATCGGCGTGCCGGTCCACAGGGTCGGGAGCGGGAGCGTCGTGATGCCGGCGGTCTGTCCCGGTGCGACGCCGACGTAGGCGGCGCCGAGTCCTCGATCGGCGAGCATCTGGGTGAGCACGCCGCCGAACGAGTGCCCCATGATGATCGGCTTCACCGGGAGGGCGCGGATGATGCGCTCGTAGTTGTCGGCGATCTGCTTCAGTCCGATGCCCTTGAGGGCCTCCGGGTTGCGGCGGATGTCTGCGACCGACCGGTCGTCGATCCCAGGCCACCCCGGGGAGATGACCTCGTGACCCTGTGCACGGAAGCGCTCGGCCCAGGTGTTCCAGCTGGCCGTGGTCATCCATAGGCCATGGATGAGGACGATGGGGGTCTTCTCGGTGCTGCTCATGGTTCTTCTCCTCTTTCGGATCCCGGGTGTCGGGATTGCGTTACGCTGATAGTAGACCGAACGTTCTATCTACCGCAACCTATTCCCGAAATCGTGAAGATCCGGGAAACGGATGCCACGATGAGGGAGGACCATCATGAGCACCAGCATCCAGAAACCACCGAGCCCTGCCCGCACACGGCTGATCGATGCCGCCACGCGTCTCTTCTACGCCGAGGGCATTCATTCCGTCGGCGTGGACAGAGTGATCGAAGAAGCGGGCGTCACCAGGGCGACTCTGTACAAGCAGTTCGGCGGCAAGGAGAACCTCGTCCTCGCGTACCTGCGCAGTGAGGACGAGCTGCTGCGCGGGATGTTCGCCGCGGCGAGTGCCACGATCGCGGATCCGGGGCACCTGATGGATGCCGTGATCGACGGCATCGTCGCGGATATCCGTCAGCGTCACACGCGTGGGTGCCCGTTCATCAACGCGGCCGCAGAGTTCCCCGACGCGACAGGCGCCGTCCGGCAGCTCATCACCGAGCATCGAGAGTGGTTTCGCGCGACGCTGACGGAGGCCGCGGCTCTGGCCGGTCTCGACGACGCGGCCGCGGTCGCGGCATCCCTCGTCCTGCTCCGTGACGCCGCCCTCGTCGGCGGCTACCTCGACGGCGAGGAAGCGACGACCGCGTTCGAGCGCACCGCCCGATCGCTGATCGAGAACCACACGCTCTGAGGGTGCGGTCGCCCGCAGAGGACCTCCCGACTGCCGCGCGAAGCCTGCCCACGCGCCCCGCCAGGCCCCCGATCGGCCCCGAAATCTGTTGCCAGAGTGACGAATGTGGCGCGACACGCCACGGAATTGGCCAAAACCCGCGAAATGACGCGGAAATGTGGGTTGTCGTTGATACATTCAAGGCGGTCACTCGACCAGGAGCACCCGCTCCGACACCAACAACGATGCGACGGGAACCTCGTCGCTGGAGGATGACATGGCTGACAAGTCCATCACCAAGACCGAGCTCGTCGCGAGCATCGCTTCCGCCACCGGCCAGAGCCAGGCCACCGTCTCGGGTG
Source organism: Microbacterium sp. LWH12-1.2 (assembly GCF_040675825.1). NCBI lineage: Bacteria > Bacillati > Actinomycetota > Actinomycetes > Micrococcales > Microbacteriaceae > Microbacterium > Microbacterium sp. LWH12-1.2. Next base: position 2,797,638 of record NZ_JBEGIJ010000001.1, on the reverse strand, counting down.
TCCTCGACGCGCTCTTCGGCACTGTCTCCGACGCTGTTGCCAAGGGCAGCAAGGTCTCGATCCCGGGCTGGATCTCCTTCGAGCAGGTCGACACCGCCGCTCGTACGGGCCGCAACCCGCAGACCGGCGCCGAGATCAAGATCCCGGCCGGCAAGCGCGTCAAGGTGACCGCTGGTTCCAAGCTCAAGGCTGCCGTCAAGTAAGACTGCTCCTCTTCGAAGGCCGTCTCCGATTCGTCGGGGACGGCCTTCGGCGTTCCCGGCATCGATAGTGGGCGCCGCCGGCGGTCGTCGACGGCCGGAACGCGACGCCGACCGCGCGGCTTAGGCTTGACAGGTGAGTTCCCCTGCGAAGTCGACCCGAAGCAGTTCGGCGTATCGCGTCGCCGGGATCATGGTTCTGGCGGCGGCAGCTCTCGCGGCGCTCGTCATCGGGCTGCTGGTGGGCGGCGGTGCGGCTCCTCTCCTGCTCGGCGACCCTGGGCCGTTCGTGCGCTGGGCGACGCCGCTCGCGAAAACGGTCATGAACGTCGGCGCAGCCGTGATGCTGGGCTCCCTCGTGCTGGCGCTCTTCGGCCTGCGCAGCGAGGAGAAGCCGTTCGATTTCGCGCTGAACATCGCGTCGATCGGTGCCGCGGTCTTCACCATCGCGTCCGGCCTCGCCGGCTTCCTCGCGTTCATGGCGGCGTTCAACCCGAAGCTCAGCATCGAGCGCGAGTTCGGCAGCCAGCTCGGTCGCTTCCTGCTGGAGCTGCCGCTGGGCCAGTCGTGGCTCATCACGACGATCCTCGGCAGCGTGATCACGGTGCTCGCCTTCGCGTGGCGCACCTGGACGCCCACCCTCCTCACAGCGCTTCTGGCCGCGGCGTCCTTCCTCCCGCTCGCCACGCAGGGGCACGCCGGAGACCTCGCCGGACACAACGTCGCGGTCAACTCGATCCTGCTGCACACGATCGGCGCCGCGGTCTGGCTCGGTGGTCTGCTGCTGGTCGTGCTGCTGCGCGGGCGCCGTGACGTCGACCTCCCGGCGCTGGTGAGCCGCTACTCGACTCTCGCGATCGCCGCCTTCGCCGTCGTCGCCGTCTCGGGCGTGGCGCGCTCCGTCGTGGCGCTCGGCGACTGGAACCAGCTCTGGACGCCGTACGGCACCATCCTGCTCGCGAAGGTCGTGCTGCTCGTCGCCATGGGCGCGCTCGGCGCCTGGTACCGCGCCCGGCTCATCCCGAAGCTCACGGCCGAGCGTGCCGCCCGCTGGTTCTGGATGCTGGTGCTCTGCGAAGTCGGGCTGATGGGCCTCGCCTCGGGTGCCGCTGCAGCCCTCGCGCGCACTCCGCCACCGACGGGGGAGGAGTCGTTCGCGCAGACGCCCGCCGAGATCCTCACCCGCTCGCCGCTGCCGCCGGAGTTCACCCTCGACCGCTGGTTCACATCCTGGGATCTCGACGTCCTCTGGCTCGTCGTCGCCGGATTCGGGCTGTTCTTCTATCTCGCCGGCGCCTGGCGACTCCACCGGCGCGGCGATCGGTGGCCGATCCACCGCACCGTCTTCTGGGTGCTCGGGATGCTGATGCTGGTGTGGGTCACGGGTGGGCCGATCAACGCCTATCAGGAGTACCTGTTCAGCGTGCACATGCTCGGCCACATGATGCTCTCGATGGCGATCCCGCTGCTGCTCGTATCCGGCGCCCCGATCACACTCGCACTGCGCGCGGTCCGCAAGCGCGACGACGGCACCCGCGGCGGCCGGGAGTGGATCATGTGGGCGGTGCACTCGCCCTTCGCCCGCGTCGTCACCCATCCCTTCGTCGCCGCCGCGGTCTTCATCGTGTCGCTCTGGGCCTTCTATTTCACCGACCTCGTCCGCTGGTCGATGTTCGAGCACCTCGGCCACGAGTGGATGGTCATCCACTTCCTGACATCCGGCTACCTGTTCGTGATGAGCCTCATCGGCGCCGACCCGGTTCCGTACCGGCTGCCCTACCCCGGGCGCCTCATCACGCTCATCGCCGTGATGGCGATGCACGCCTTCTTCGGCGTCGCGATCATGATGCAGGAGGGCCTGATGGTCGCCGACTGGTTCGGCGCGATGGGTCGTGACTGGGGCCCGACGCCGCTGCAGGATCAGTACATCGGGGGCGGCATCGCCTGGTCGATCGGTGAGATCCCCACGTTGATCCTGGCGATCACCGTCGCGATCCAATGGAGCCGCAGCGATACGAAACTGCAGCGCCGCCGGGACCGCCATGCCGACCGCACGGGCGAAGCCGAGCTCGAGGAGTACAACGCGAACCTGGTGGCGCTCGCCGAGCGCGAGCGACGTCGCGAGGAGCGCGCGGGGCGCTGAGCGCCGGTCAGTCCGGTTCGGGCACGTCGCTCGGGGATCCGACCTTGATCGAGGCCGACCCGTCAGGGAGGATCACGATCGTGCCGTTCACCTGGAAGGGCACATCCTCGGAGATCGGGTCCACAGAGCCGTCGAACAGTGACTTGACGTCGACGTCGATGTGGGCGACGGCATCCGCCGCGGGGATCATCCAGTGCGCGCCGTCCGGAGCGACGGTGACCTCCGGCTGCGCGGTGATCGTCCACTTCGGGGCGGATGCGATCCGGTTCGCCACCTCCATGCCGAACGGGCAGGCCGTGGGCTGCAGCACTTCCTGAGCCGTGCACTCGACGAGGAACTCCTCGACCCGTTCCTGCACGACGGCGACGAACTCCGCGGTCGGTTCGGTCTGCAGCTCGATGGGGGTCGTCGCCAGGGGGGCGTCCGCGAGCACGCTCACTCCGGGTGACGTCGAGATCGGCGTGTCGACAGTGACCGAGTACAGGCCGGGGGTGAACACCAGGAGCGGGAGCGGGTCGAGCGGCGCCGCCTCCGTACCCGCCACCGAGACCTGACGTCGGTCGATCTCGAAGCCGTTCACGGCGAACTGGTCGGCGCCGCGCACGGTCAACTCGATGGCCGCGAGCGGGCTGGTGGAGAAGCGCCAGTTCGGCGTGACGCCCACCCATCCGTCCTGTTCGACGGTGAAGGTGGTGGATCCCTCGTGCTTGCCCGCGCGGTAGGACACGGCCACGGATGTGATGCCATCGACGGTCTCCTCGGAGACGATCTCGGCTGCGGTGAGCGGCGCGAGCGCGGTCTGGCGCAGGAGGGCCTCGGAGGCCGCGGGGTCGATGCCGGCCGTCGCCAGCGTCTCGCGGTCGAGTGCGACACCGGGCACGTGGAGCGCATCTGCGGCGCGTCCGGACGAGAGGAGGTCGAGATAGCGCTCCACGAAGGCGGCAGGCCCGTAGAACTGCTGGTAGAGCGTTGCCCCGCCGGCGCCGATGGCGGCGACGAGCATCACGCCGACGAGGGCGAGGAGCGCGAGGTCGACGCCGAGACGGGAGCGCCGAGGCGCTTTCGTCTCTACCGGCTTCATGGCGCCAGTCTAAGAGGGCGTCCTGAGACGATGCCGAGCGTCGCGGGTGTCGAGCGGATACCGAGGTGCCGTCGCGCCGTAGCATGGATGGGCATCCGCATCCGCCCGCTCCCCGTGAGAGATCCGTGTCCCTTCCCGCCCTGTCCGAGGAACAGCAAGAGCTGTTCCGTCTCATCGAGGACACCAGCGAGCACGTCTTCATCACCGGACGCGCCGGCACCGGCAAGTCGACGCTGCTGCAGCATTTCGCGTGGAACACCAAGAAGCAGATCGCGATCTGCGCGCCGACCGGAGTGGCGGCGCTCAACGTCGAGGGGCAGACGATCCACTCGCTGTTCCGTCTGCCGATCGGGCTCATCGCCGGCGGCGACATCGATCAGAACGACGCCACCCGACGCATCTTGAACGCGATCGAGACGCTCGTCATCGATGAGATCTCGATGGTGAACGCTGACCTCATGGACGCGATCGACCGTTCGCTGCGACAGGCTCGAGGCCGTCGCGGAGAACCGTTCGGGGGCGTGCAGGTCGTGATGTTCGGAGACCCGTACCAGCTGGCTCCGGTGCCGCCCCGTGGCGACGAACTGCGCTACATCCAAGATCACTACCGCTCGTTCTGGTTCTTCGACGCGAAGGTGTGGGCCGGGTCGTCGGATGCCGAGGGCGGACTCTTCGACCTGGGTCGACATGGTGCCGAGCTGCACGTCCGCGAACTCGTGCAGATCCACCGCCAGTCCGACGACGGATTCAAGGCGATGCTCAACGCCGTGCGCTACGGGCGGGTCACCGCCGAGATCGCCGGTGTGCTGAACACGCAGGGCGCGCGGATTCCGCCGGATCCCGACCCGGGCGAGACGCCGATGATCACCCTCGCCACGCGCAACGACATCGTCAACAACATCAACGGGCGCCACCTCACCGCGCTGCCGGGCAAGGAGCAGACCGCACGCGCCGAGGTCTCCGGCGACTTCGGCCGCGGCGAAGCGGCGCTGCCCGCTGAGGCCGAGCTGAAGCTGAAGGTCGGCGCGCAGGTGATGTTCCTGCGCAACGACACATCGATGTCCGGGGAGCCGCCGCGCTGGGTCAACGGCACGATCGGCACGGTGACCCGCATCCTGGGCGGCGCGGTGTGCGTCGACATCGACGGCGAGGAGGTCGACGTCGAACCGGCCGTCTGGGAGCGGTATCGCTACGCCTACGAGCCGTCGACCAAGAAGCTGAGCCGCGATGTGGTCGCCGAGTTCACGCAGTTCCCGCTTCGGCTGGCCTGGGCGGTCACCATCCACAAGTCGCAGGGCAAGACCTATGAGCGCGCGATCATCGATCTCGGCTCGGGGGCGTTCGCGCCGGGGCAGACCTACGTGGCGCTGAGCCGGCTCACGTCCCTGGACGGCCTCTACCTGTCACGGGCGCTGCGGCCGAGCGACATCCGCGTCGACGAAGACGTGCGCCGCTTCATGCGGGAGGCGTATCTCGCCGCATCCACTCCGGAGATCCCGAAGTCCTGACCTTCCCGCGCGTCGATGAGGCGAGCGTCAAGCGGCTGCGCGGGCGCGGTCGAGGTCCTCGAACAGCTCGGTGTTGAAGCGGTAGGCGAGGAGCACCTCGTCGATCACACGTTCGCGCTCGGCCTCGTCCCACGGGGCGGCGTCGAGCTGCTCGCGGTAGACGTCCTTGAAAGCGGACGGGTCGGCGATGTCGTCGAAGAGATAGAACCCGACGCCGTTGGTCTGGAACCCGAATCGACGTGCCATCACTCGGCCGATGAAGACGCCGCCCGAGAGATCGCCGAGGTAGCGCGTGTAGTGGTGGGCGACGAAGCCGCCCGGCCACGTCGCGCCGACCTGACGGATCCGATCGACGTAGCGCCGCGTGGTCGGGAGGACCGTGATCCGTTCGCGCCAGTCCGGGCCGACGAGGAACTCGAGGTCGGCCTCGAGTGCGGGCAGGCGGGTGAGCTTGTCGCTGAGGAAGACGGATGCCACGGCATCGTGGCGCATCCGCTCGGCGGCGCTCTCCAGAGCCTCATAGATGAAGTAGTGCTGCGCGACGAGCGCGGTGTAGTCGTCACGCGATGCGTCGCCGCTCAGGAGGCTGGCCATGAAGCCGGCGTGCTCGCTGGAGGAGTGCGATCCGGAGGAGCGCTCGCGCAGGGCCGCGGAGAAGGAGAGGAGCTCGGACATGGCCCCAGTGTAAGGCTCACCTAACTTCCAGCCAACCCTTTGGCTGGACTGAGACTTCAGGCGTGCGGGCGGGGCTCGAGGCCCAGCCGTGCGCACGCGGCGTCATAGATCGCGACGACCTCGCGCCGCACGGCCGGTCGATCCGAGATCCGGCCGCCCGGCCATGCCACCCGCAACTCGCTCACTGCTGCGTCGCGCGTGACTTCCCAGACGCCGCCGTCGCCATCGAACCCGGTCATCACGGCATCCGTCACGGCGTCGGCTTCGGAATCCGCGAACGCGCGAGCGATGAGAAGGTTGTCGTCGGCATGATCGCCGTTCATGTGGCGAAGGACGGCGGTCACCACGTCGGCATCGAAGATGTGCGGCACGAACTCACTGTACGGGTGCGCGGGAGACCCCTTCCGATGTGATCTCTCAGGATCCGCGTTCTAGACTCGGGGAACACGTCTCCGGGGGTTTCATCCATGCAGCTTCTCTCGTCGCGCAAATGGCGCGCGGCCGCGGCCGGTGCCGCCGCACTCGCGCTCATCCTCACGGGCTGCGCGCCCGGCGACAGCACATTCAGCTACACGCCACCCGCGCAGGTCGACGGCGACCTGCCCGAGCAGATTCTCGTGCCCCTGCAGGATGCTGTCACGGCAGCGATGGCGGCGGCAGGAGCCTCTGGTGCCATCGTCGGCGTCTGGGTTCCCTGGAGCGGCAGCTGGGTCGCTGCATTGGGAACGCAGGAGCCGGGCGGCGCCGAGATCAGCACCGACATGTCATTCCGGATCGCGGACGTTACCCGCCTGATGACCTGCGACGTGTTCTACGGGCTCGTCGACGACGGTGTCGTGAAGGTGGACGCCAAGGTGCCGGACTACGTTTCCGGCGTGGCCGACATGAAAGACGTCACCCTCGTCGACCTCTGCAACGGAACCAGCGGGGCTGGGTCGTCAGAGGAAATCGTGAAGGCCTCGTGGCTGAACACACCGGAGCGCGAATGGGGGCCGCTCGAGCTCGCCAGTTACGGACTCGGCCGCACTCGGGTTCCGGCGCACACCACCTACCGGGACTCCGATGCGGGCTATCTCCTGCTGGGCCTCGCCCTCGAGCGCGCCTCCGGGATGAGCGCATCGGCGCTGATCGCCAAGTACGTCACCGGGCCCCTCGATCTCAAGAACACGTCGCTGCCCGGCAGGACGGCGGCGCCGCCGTCGACGGGACCCGTGCTGAACGGCCACTATCTGAACCCCGTCGAGGGCGGCTACGACTGCGCCGCGCCGGTGGACATCACCAAGTTGTCTGCGAGCTCCGGCTTCACCGACTCGGGAGCCGTCTCTACGATCACGGACCTCGGTCGCTACATGCAGGCAGAGGCGGAGCAGGCGCTCCGCTCGAAGAAGCAGCCGGATCGCTTCGCCGCTCCACTCGCCGCATACCAGGATGCGCCGTCTTGGCTGCAGGTGACAGGCGGCGCCTACCTCGTAGGATCGATGGTAGGGCAGCACGGCTGGACGCCCGGTTACGCCACCGCGGCCTACTCGGATCCGACCACAGGCTTCACTGTGGCCGTCGTCCTGAACGATTCCACTGCTGGCAATGCTGTCGTGACTGCTCTTGCCTGGGAGCTCGCGGCGATCGCGTCGAAGGCCCCTGCTGCCTCGGGGCAGACGGCCCCGGAGTTCGGCCTCCCGTTCACTGCTGAGCAGTATCACGAGCAGATCGCAGCCGCGGCGCTGCCCTGTGTCGCACCGCCGGCGGAGGAGCCCGCAGAAGAGCCCGAGGGCTGAGCCGTCTGAGCCGAGCCGCCCGCTGGGCGGAATGTGAAGGGGTGGCGCGATGGCGATCATCGATAACGCGATCTACGTCAACGGCATCCGCACGGAGAATCCGCAGAGCCTGAGTGAGACGTTCGAGCGGATGCGCGAACGCGGCGGCATGAGCTGGATCGGCCTGTACCGCCCGAGCGCGCAGGAGATCCGCGAGGTCGCCGATGAATTCGGCATCCACCAGCTGGTCGTGGAGGATGCGCTGGCCGGCCATCAGCGGGCGAAGCTGGAGCGCTACGGCGAAGTGCTCTTCATGGTGCTCCGCCCCGCCCGCTACCTCGATGCCGTCGAGGAGGTGGAGTTCGGCGAGGTGCATGTGCTCGTCGGACCCGACTTCGTCGTCACCATCCGGCATGCGGAGTCGCCCGACCTCGGGCGGGTGCGCCAGCGGTTGGAGGGCGACCCTGAGCTTCTCGCCCGAGGACCGGAGGCGGTGCTCTATGCGATCCTGGATGAGGTCGTCGACGAGTACTCGCCGGTGCTCGCCGGACTCGAGAACGATATCGACGAGATCGAGAGCCAACTTTTCGAGGATGACGTCGACGCCACGCAGCGCATCTATGAGCTGGGCCGCGAAGTGATCGACTTCCAGCGTGCGACGCAGCCTTTGTCCGGGATGCTCGATGCGCTGCTGCGCGGATCCGCGAAATACCAGGTCGACGTGGAACTGCAGCGCTACCTGCGGGACGTGCTCGACCACACCTTGCGGGTCACCGACCGCGCCACGACCTTCCGCACGGTGCTGGACAACGCGCTCACCGTCGAATCGACGATCGTGGCGCGCCGGCAGAACGAGGAGATGCGACGGATGACGGAGCTGAGCATCCGTCAGAACGACGAGGTCAAGAAGATCTCGGGCTGGGCGGCGATCCTGTTCGCGCCGACCCTGATCGGCGGCATCTACGGCATGAACTTCGACGTCATGCCCGAGCTGCACTGGGCGTGGGGGTATCCGATGGCCATCGGCCTCATGCTCGCCATGGGGATCGGACTGTACGCGGTGTTCAAGCGCAAGGGCTGGCTGTAGAGCTTTCGTGTCAGAAGAGCGGCGCCGGGAGTGCGCCCTCGAGTTCGAGCAGGGCGCGCTTCGTCTCGAGGCCGGCGCCGGTGTCGCCGCCTGAGTACCCGCCCAGGCCGTCGCTTGCCAGCACTCGGTGGCACGGAACGATGATCGGGATCGGGTTCGCGCCCATGATCGCGCCGATGCCGCGGGCCGGCACGCCGGTGCTGCTCAGCGCCGCGAGCTCGCCGTACGTGACTGCTTCGCCGTAGTCGACGCCCTCGAACAGCGTCGTCAGCACCGCGTGCGTCGTGGCGGACTGCTCTCCGAGATCGACCGGCACCGTGAAGTGCTGCAGTTCGCCGGCGAAGTAGGCCGTCAGCTGCCGCAGTGCCTCAACCAGCAACGGGTCGGGTTCATCGGAGGCGTCGTTGGGCCGCGTCGGCCGCCAGCTGACGCGGGTGATCGCCGCGCCGTCGGACACCACGCCGATCGTGCCGACCGGCGTCTGCAGCGTGCCGAAGTATCGCATGTGCTGAGCCTACGGTCCGTCTCCGACATCCGCGGAGCTGCCGCTCGTCCGCGCGGCGCACCAGCAGCCCCGCGAACTTGCCGATATATTGTCGACGCGTCGGAGGCGGGTGTGCCGGCCGAGGCACGAGGGCGGCGGTGCGACCGTCCTCATCATCACCTGACAAGAAACGAGCATTCTCATGACCGGTACAGCACGAAAGGTGGTCGCGGAAGCGGTCGCCACGTTCCTCTTCGTCTTTAGCATCATCGGGGCGATCAACAGCGGAAGCCCTCTGACGACCCTCGCGATCGGTCTCGCGCTCGCGGTACTCATCTACTCGGTCGGTCACATCTCGGGTGCGCATCTGAACCCGGCCGTCTCGTTCGGCGTCTTCCTGCGCGGCGGCATGAGCGTGGTCGACCTGATCGCGTACGTCATCGCACAGTTCGTCGCTGGCGCGCTCGCGGCCCTGGTCAGCAGCGTCGTGTGGCCGGCAGGCGAGAAGGCGATGGTCATCGAGGTCGGGCCGGCGTTCCTGGTCGAGGCGCTGTTCACTTTCGTGCTCGTCTGGGTGGTGCTGAACGTCGCGACCACCAAGGCGAACGACGGAAACTCCTTCTACGGGCTCGCCATCGGCGGCACGGTCTTCGTCGGCGCGACCACGGTCGGAGCCATCTCGGGCGGCGGCTTCAACCCCGCGGTCGCTCTCGGTCTGTCCGTCAGCGGACACTTCGCGTGGAGCTCGCTGTGGCTGTACATCGTCGCGCCGCTCGTCGGTGCTGCGTTGGCTGCGCTGCTCTTCCGCGTGATCAACGCCGACGACGCGAAGAAGATCGCCGGCGAGTAAGACCTGCAACGAAGAACGCCGCGTGCTCTCACGAGTACGCGGCGTTCTTCGTTGCGGCGCTGTCGCGGTCTCAGGACCGTCGCTCGTCAGGCGGCCTCGCCCGTCCCCTCGGTGACGATGACGATCTTGCCGGTGGCGTGGCCGGCGATCGAGCGGACGTAGGCGTCGCGCACTCGCTCGAGCGGGTGCACGGAGTCGATCGGCAGGTCGAGGTTGCCGTCGGCCAGCATCTGCCCCACGATCGCGAGTTCAGCCGCTCCTGCCGCTGCGCCGCCGACTCCGCCGACGGGATGCCGATGTCTGGCGTCGTAGTCGGCGACCGTGTTGATCCGCTCCGGGCTCACACCGAGTCCGAGCGCGATGTCGACCGTGCCGTGGCCGACCGTGTCGAGGACGGTCGTGAACCCTTCGGGTGCGGCCGCTCGCAAAGCTGCGGGGAGGTCCGCGCCGTAGGCGACGGGGGCGATCCCCAACGAGCGGAGCCTGTCGTGATTGCCCGGACTCGCGGTGCCGATCACGCGCGCTCCACGGAGGACGCAGAGCTGAGCCGTGAGGATGCCGACGCCGCCGGCGGCTCCGCTGACAAGCACGGTGTCGCCCGCGCCGATGGACTGGGACTCCACGCTCGCGAAGGCGGTGCGCCCGACCACGTTCAACGCCCCGGCGATGATGAGCGACAGGTCGTCCGGAACGCGGACCAGCAACGAGGGATCGATCACGAGGTGGTCGGCCTGCGCGTGGAAGCGCAGCCCGCCGAACACGCGTTCCCCCACGCTCCAGTCAGTGACATCTGCGCCGATCCCGGCGATGGTTCCCGCGAAGTCGTAGCCGTTGCCCGAGGGCAGGCTGCGCTCGTAGGGATCGTGCATGGGCTTGCCGCTGAAAAGCTTCCAGTCGACGGGGTTCACCCCGGCAGCGGCGACGCGCACGAGAACCTCGTTCGGTGCCGGAACAGGTGTCGGGCGCCGCTCGATCTCCAGCACTTCGGGTCCGCCGAAGCGTTGGAAGACCACGCGTCGCGAGCTGTCGCTGAGGGGCATGGCTCCACCCTAGGATCCGCAGAGGTCATCGGGGCGGTTCGAACGTTTGCTGTGACGATAAATGTGGTAATTCTTATCGTCGACTTCCGGAACACTGACCGCACTTCTTTCTTAGGCTCGACCTAGATCCCGTTCCCGAAGTGAGGTTCGCCCGCTGTGTCTCTGACGAATCCCGTGCAGCCCATCGGCGTGGCCATCGAGACCCGCGACGCCTACTTCGTGTCCGACAGCACGGGTATCACTGCGGAAACCCTCGGCAACGCGCTGCTCGCGAACTTCCCGGGCGTGCGGTTCCGTCGGCACACCGTGCCGTTCGTCGACACGGTCGAAGGCGCGCAGAACGTCGTCGGCAGCATCCGCTCGAGCGATTCGGCTGGCGGCGTCCCGATCGTCTTCACCACCGTGAAGTCGGCGAAGATCCTCACGGAACTGGGCGAGTCCGGCGCGGTGATGATCGATCTCCTCGGCGGGCACCTGCGCGAGCTCGAAACGAGCCTGGGCAGCGCAGCATCCGAGCAACTGGGGCAGTACCACGGCGTGGGCGACATCGAACGCTACTTCGCCAGGATGCGCGCCGTCGAGTACGCGATCGAGCACGACGACGGGCAGAGCATGCGTGCCCTCGACATCGCCGACGTGATCATCATCGCGCCGTCCCGCTGCGGCAAGACCCCGACGACCATGTATCTGGCCCTGCAGTACGGGCTCCTCGTCGCGAACTACCCGCTCACCGACGACGACTTCCCCGCCGATGCGCTGCCTCGTACCGTCGCGAAGTTCGCCGCCAAGTGCTTCGGTCTGACCACCACGCCGCTCCGGCTCAGTCAGGTACGTCACGAGCGACGCCCGGACAGCACCTACTCGAGCCTCGCCCAGTGCACGCTCGAGATCCGTCGCGCCGAAGATCTCTACCGCCGCAACCGCGTTCCGTTCCTCAACTCCTCGACGAAGTCGGTCGAGGAGATGTCCGCCGTGATCATGCAGTCCATGCGACTGCGCAGCTGACCAGCCCACGCAGCATCCACGTTTCATCCTCGACCCGCGCACAACGCACACCTCTCAGGAGTCCTCATGACCAACATCCTCTGGTTCACGCAGATCGGTATGGCCGACGTCGCCCAGGTCGGCGGCAAGAACGCCTCGCTGGGCGAGATGGTCTCCAACCTCTCGGGGGCGGGAGTGAGTGTGCCCGGCGGCTTCGCCACCACCGCAGACGCGTACCGCGAATTCCTCGCAGCGAACGGCCTGTACGACCGCATCCGCACAACCGTCGAGGCCCTCGATGTCGATGACGTCGCCGAGCTCGCTCGTGTGGGGGCGACCGTGCGCGAATGGATCGAGAACCAGCCGCTCCCGGCCGGATTCGAGACCGACATCCGCGAGGCGTACGCCACCCTGGTCGCCGCCGACCCGCAGCCGGAATCCGTCTCCTGGGCCGTCCGCTCCAGCGCGACAGCCGAGGATCTTCCCGACGCCTCGTTCGCCGGGCAGCAGGAGACGTTCCTGAACATCAGCGGAATCGACCACATCCTCGCCGCGATCCGCAGCGTCTTCGCCTCCCTCTACAACGACAGGGCGATCGCGTACCGGGTGCACCACGGGTTCGATCACCACGACGTCGCGCTGTCCGCCGGCATCCAGCGCATGGTGAGGTCGGATGTCGGTGCGTCCGGCGTCCTCTTCACGGTCGACACCGAGTCGGGTTTCGACCGGGCCGTGTTCATCACCAGCTCCTACGGTCTCGGTGAGGCCGTCGTGCAAGGCGCGGTGAACCCTGACGAGTTCTACGCCTACAAGCCGGCCCTGCGCGAGGGGCGCCCGGCGATCCTGAAGCGGTCGGTCGGCGAGAAGGCCGTGAAAATGGTCTACGCCGACGGCACCCACGCGGGCGCCAGCACGGTCTTCACCGATGTCGCGCCGGCCGAGCGTGCGCGCTTCAGCATCACGGATGCCGAGGTCGAAGAACTCGGGCGGCAGGCGTTGACCATCGAGGCGCACTACGGACGTCCGATGGACATCGAGTGGGGCAAGGACGGCGTCGACGGGAAGCTCTACATCCTGCAGGCACGCCCCGAGACGGTCGTCTCACGCACCGATGGCAACGTCACGCGCCGCTTCGTGCTCGAGGAGCCGGGTTCGGTGATCACCGTGGGGCGCGCGATCGGGCAGAAGATCGGCGCGGGTCCGGTACGGGTGATGACCTCGCTGGAGCAGATGGACGCGTTCCGGCCCGGCGACGTGCTCGTCGCCGACATGACCGACCCTGACTGGGAGCCGATCATGAAGCGCGCCTCGGCGATCGTCACGAACCGCGGCGGACGCACCTGCCACGCGGCGATCATCGCGCGCGAGCTCGGCATCCCTGCCGTCGTCGGCACCGGCGATGCCACCGCCGTACTGCGCGACGGACAGGATGTGACCGTCTCCTGCGCCGAGGGCGACAACGGCTTCGTCTACGAGGGCATCCTCGGGTTCGAAGAGGTCATCACCCGGCTCGACGAGATGCCGGAGAGCCCGACGAAGATCATGCTCAACGTCGGAACCCCCGATCAGGCGTTCGCGTTCTCGAAACTCCCGAACAAGGGCGTCGGCCTCGCGCGCCTGGAGTTCGTGATCAACCGCCAGATCGGCATCCACCCCCGTGCGCTGCTCGACCACGCGACCCTGCCCGCCGAGCTGCGTGCTGACATCTCCGAGCGGATCGCCGCGTACGACTCGCCGCGCGAGTACTTCGTCAAGCGCGTCGCCGAAGGCGTCTCGATGATCGCCGCGGCCTTCGCGCCGGAGCCGGTGATCGTCAGGCTCAGCGACTTCAAGTCCAACGAGTACGCGAATCTCATCGGCGGCGACATCTACGAGCCGCACGAGGAGAACCCGATGCTCGGGTACCGCGGCGCGTCCAGGTACATCTCCGCCGACTTCCGCGAGTGCTTCGACATGGAGTGCGAGGCGCTGCGGTTCGTACGCGAGGAGATGGGTCTCACCAACGTCGAGATCATGGTGCCGTTCGTACGCACGGTCGGCGAGGCGCACGCGGTCACCGAGCTGCTCGGCGAGAACGGGCTGCGCCGCGGCGAGAACGGCCTGCGCGTCATCATGATGTGCGAGCTGCCGTCGAACGCCGTGCTGGCCGACGAGTTCCTCGAGTACTTCGATGGCTTCTCGATCGGCTCCAACGACATGACCCAGCTCACTCTGGGCCTGGACCGGGACTCCGGTCTGGTCGCGGCGACCTTCGACGAGCGCGATCCCGCCGTGCTGAAGATGCTGTCGATGGCGATCGAGGCCTGCCGCCGTGCGGGCAAGTACGTCGGCATCTGCGGTCAGGGCCCGAGCGACCACCCCGACCTCGCCGAGTGGCTGGTCGGCCAGGGTATCGAGTCGATGTCGCTGAACCCCGACACCGTCGTGGAGACCTGGCTGCGGCTCGCGAAGCTCGGGGTGCCTGCGGCCTGAGCTGGCGTTCACAGAGCGCAAACGGCTCTATCCGAGGTGTGGATAGAGCCGTTTGCGCTCTGCGAACAGGAGGTGCGGCGTCAGCTGATCTTCTTGCGGTAGATCGCGATGGCGAAGGCGTAGGCGACCACGAGGATGCCGACGCACCAGGCGAGGGCGATCCAGAGCTCGTTGCCGACCGGCTGCTGGGCGAACAGCGCCCTGATCGAGTTCACGATCGAGGTCACCGGCTGGTTCTCGGCGAACCAGGCCACCGGTCCAGGCATCGTGTCGGTGGGCACGAACGCCGAACTGATGAACGGCAGGAAGATGAGCGGGTAGCTGAATGCGCTCGCGCCGTCGACCGTCTTCGCGGAGAGTCCGGCGATCACTGCGAGCCAGGTCAGGGCGAGGGTGAACAGGACCAGGATCCCGGTCACGCCGAGCCAGGCGCCGACGGATGCTCCGGTGCGGAACCCCATCAGCAGGGCAACGCCGATGACGATCGCAACCGACACCAGGTTCGACACGAGCGACGTGATCACGTGCGCCCAGAGGACGCTGGACCGGGCGATCGGCATCGACTGGAACCGCTCGAAGATGCCGCCCTGCATGTCGAGGAACAGCCGGTACGCGGTGTACGCGATGCCGGAGGCGATCGTGATCAACAGGATGCCGGGAAGCATGTAGTTGATGTACGACTCGTCGGATCCGGTGTTGATCGCGCCTCCGAGCACGTACACGAACAGGAGCATCAGGGCGATCGGGGTGACCGCCGTGGTGATGATCGTGTCAGGGCTGCGGAGGATGTGGCGCAGCGACCGGCCGGTAAGGACGCGGGTGTCGCTGAGGACGTGGGAGGTCATGTCATTTCCCTTCTACTGCTGCAGGCTCGCCGACGCCGGTCTCGCCGACGAGGGCCAGGAAGACATCCTCGAGGGAGGGCTGCTTCTCGACGTACTCGACCTTGGCGGACGGGAGGAGCTTCTTCAGCTCGGCGAGGGTTCCGTTCTGGATGATGGTGCCCTTGTGCAGGATCGCGATGCGGTCGGCGAGCTGTTCGGCCTCATCGAGGTACTGCGTGGTCAGCAGCACGGTGGTGCCGCCGTTCGCGAGCTCCTTGACGGTCTGCCACACCTCGATGCGCGCCTGCGGGTCGAGTCCGGTGGTGGGCTCGTCGAGGAAGATGATCGGCGGGTTGCCGATCAGGCTCATCGCGATGTCGAGACGGCGGCGCATGCCGCCGGAGTAGGTGCCGGCCTTGCGGCTGCCGGCATCCGTCAGCGAGAAGCGGGCGAGCATGTCATCGGCGATCGCACCCGGATTCTTCAGGTGCCGGAGTTTCGCGACCAGTACGAGGTTCTCCCGACCGCTGAGCACCTCGTCGACGGCCGCGAACTGTCCTGTGAGGCTGATCGACTGACGAACGTCGTTCGGAGCCGCAGCGACATCGAAGCCGTGGACGACGGCGGTGCCGGCATCCGCCTTCAGCAGGGTGGAGAGGATGCGGACGAGCGTGGTCTTACCGGCACCGTTCGACCCGAGGAGGGCGAAGATGCTGCCGCGCTTGACCTCGAAGTCGACGCCGCGCAGCACCTCCAGCTCCTTGAAGGCCTTCGTGATGCCCTGGACGCGGATGGCGGGTGTGGTGGTCATCGCTGCTCACCCCGCTTCGCGTCGCCGATGTCCTTGAGCAGACGGGCGCGCTCCTTGTCGATCCAGTGCTTGCCTCCGTAGGACTGCGCGAAGGTCTCGGCGAATTCGACGGGGTCGTCGCCCACGATGTCGCCGACCGGAGTGCCGTCGACCGCGGCGCGCTCCCAGAGGTCCGCCAGATCGGTGAACATCTTCATGAGCGTCTCGCCGTCGGTGATGCCGCCGAAGTACATGAAGTACCGGTGCATCGCCTTGGCTGCCGTGGCGTACGGCTCGGGGAGGCCGTCGATGCGGGCCTTGTCCTGCTTGTACTGCTTCTTCTGTTCGAGTGAGCCGGTGAGGGCTTCGATCCATTTCGCGGCCATGATTACTCTCCTTCGTCCTGCGAGTTGTCGTGTGTGCGTGCGATGTGCTGGTGGAGCTGTTCGATCCGTTCCGAGAGGAAGCGCCATGTCTTCCAGAACTCGTCGAGCTGTTCTCGCCCCTGTGTGTTGAGCGAGTAGACCTTTCGTGGGGGGCCCTTCTCGGACGGGACCTTCTCCACATCGACGAGACCGCGCTGCTCGATCCGTACGAGCAGGGCGTAGATCGTGCCCTCGGCGATCTCGGCGAATCCTTCGTCGCGAAGCCGTGCTGTGATCTCGTACCCGTATGCCGGGTGTTCGGACAGGGTCGCGAGGACGATGCCCTCCAGAGTGCCTTTCAGCATCTCCGTCATCTGGTTGCCCATTCGGATCACCTCCTTCTACTTAGTGTTGCTGGCTACTGGTAGACGGTAACACTAAGTACCGGTAGTTAGCAACACTGAATAGCAAAAAACTTCTGGAGGTCCCGGGCGTGCGGAAGTCGCGCCGCTACGGTGAGAGCATGCCCGCCGAAACATCCATCTCCGTGCCCGCACTCCGCGAGGGTGAGTTCATCCGCTTCGTCAGCACGCCGCAGGAGCAGTCCGGCGCGGCCAGCCGACACCTGCGCATCCTCATCGCTTCGATCGTGATCCTGGTGCTCGCCGGACTCGCGTTCCCGTTCTTCCCTGGCCAGCGTCCGCTCCTGATCGTGGTCGCGGTTCTGGCCGTCGTGAGCGCACTGCTCTTCACGCTTCTCTTCGTCGGCGCCCGCAAGGCCGCTGGCCTGACCGGCGACGACCTCATCGACCTGATCGTGGTGCCTCAGGGATTCATCACACAGGGCGGGTTCGTGATCCCGTGGCAAGAAGTGAGCAAGCTCGAGGTCGTCACCTTCGTACCGAAGTCGGTGCGCGGAAGCGTTCCTGCTCAGGCGGGAGCTTTCCTCGCTTCGCGGCTCGCTCAGCACGAGGGCGCGGACATCGCGGTGCGGATCCACCTGCATGACTGCAAGGCCGCCATCGCCCGTGCGACCAAGATGCAGAAGCTCGCCCTCATCGATGACATCGGCGGTAAGGCGGGCTATGCCCAGTGCGCGCTGGGATTGAAGCCGGCGGCAGAGATCAGCCCGCTGCTGCCGATACTGGAACGCGAAGCCGCGTCACACCGAGTTCCCCTGGAGTTCACGACGGTCTGATCTGATGATCTGACCCCGGGCTCGGGACGGATGGAGGCGGTCGTGGACGAAGAAGCACCGGTCGGGCACGTCGTGCACCTGGTTCGGGCATTCGACGAGACCGGGGCGCCGGCTCGTGCGGGATTCGGTACGCGGTTGCGTCCGGGAGCGCGAAGCGTGCTGTGGATGCTCATCACGCTGGCTGCCCTCGGGACGGTGTGGCTGGTGGTCGCGCTGTGGACGGATGGCCCGCCCTGGTGGTTCGGCGTGATCTTCACCCTGATGCCCGCATTCTTCGTCTTCGGGTGCGCGGTCGCGCTGGGGGAATCGGGGCGTCTCTCTCGTCGCGAAGGGCGGCTCGCCGAACGGTGGGCGCTGACGCGAGAGCGCGCGACCTCGACCGGAGGACGCGTCAGCGATCGTGAAGTGTCTCTCATGGAGCACGGCGGGGTGTCGGCCTTCACGTTGACTGTCGCAGGCGATGCCGGCTGGTCGATCCGCGCGCGCTGGCATCGCAGCAATCCGGACAATCGCGATGAGGCCCTGCTGCAGACGCAAATCCCCGCGATCGGTTCCCGAGTGCGGATCTGGAGCGTCGGGATGCCGGACGACGACGCTCCCGTCATCGTGCAGGCGCTCGACGCGAGCGTGGTGGCGTGATCTTGGAAATGCGACTGTAACGAACCGGACCTGGTCACGAAACGACGGTGCGCCACTCTGAGACTCACCCGACGCCTCCGTGCGTCCTCGGAGAGAGGCTCGACCGTCATGGATCAAGGCAATACCGCGTTCATTCTCATAGCTGCCGCACTCGTGCTGTTGATGACGCCAGGACTGGCGTTCTTCTACGGCGGCCTCGTGAAAGCCAAGAGTGTCATCAGCATGATGATGCTCAGCTTCGGTGCGCTGGGGCTCATCGGAGTTCTGTGGGTGCTGTACGGATACGCGATCGCGTTCCCCGGCGCCGAGGGCACCGTGGCGCCGTGGTCGATCGACGCGGCGGCAGTGGGGCTCAACAGCCTCCTCGAGACGCCGGAGGGCGCCGCCTACCCGCCGCTGGCGTTCGTCGCATTCCAGGCGACCTTCGCGATCATCACCGTCGCACTCATCTCGGGAGCGATCGCCGACCGCGCGAAGTTCGGCTCCTGGATGATCTTCGCCGCCATCTGGGCGACGATCGTGTACTTCCCGGTCGCGAGCTGGGTGTTCAACTTCGGTCTCGCAGACGACGGCAGCTTCGCGTACGGCGGCTGGATCACGCACGGACTCCAGGAGACCTTCGGGCTCGGCGCGATCGACTTCGCCGGTGGTACGGCCGTCCACATCAACGCCGGTGCCGCGGCTCTCGCTCTGGCGCTCGTGCTCGGCCGCCGCGTCGGCTTCCAAAAGGGCGCGCACGTGCCGCACAACCCGCCGTTCGTCCTGCTCGGTGCTGGTCTGCTCTGGTTCGGCTGGTTCGGTTTCAACGCCGGTTCCGAGCTCGCCGCCGACGGCACTGCGGCTCTGGCCTTCGTCAACACGATCGCCGCTCCCGCTGCGGCGCTCCTCGCCTGGCTCGTCGTCGAGAAGTTCAAAGACGGCAAGCCGACCTCGGTGGGTGCTGCGTCTGGAGCTGTCGCCGGACTCGTCGCGATCACACCCGCGTGCGCGTCGCTGCACCCGGTGTGGGCGATCCTCCTCGGCTTCATCGCCGGTGCCGCCTGCGCCCTCGCCGTCGAGCTGAAGTACAAGCTGGGCTTCGATGACTCGCTCGACGTCGTCGGCATCCACCTCATCGGCGGCCTCATCGGAACCCTGTACCTCGGCTTCTTCGCCAACGGCACCGGCCTGTTCATGGGCGGCGACGGAACCCAGCTGCTGGTCCAGGCGATCGCCGCATTCAGCGTGATGATCTACTCGTTCGTACTGGCCTTGGCCATCGGCTTCGCCATCCAGAAGACGATCGGATTCCGGGTGAAGAACGAAGACGAGGTCGCGGGAATCGACACCGTCGTGCACGGAGAAGAGGGCTACGTCCTCGACCCGATCCGCGCATAGCTCGCTCGCGGTGTCACTGTGCTGGACGCCGCCGCGCGTCCAGCACAGTGACACTCTGTATTTGACGAGGCATCGTGACACACGGATCCATTCGCGGCGGGAGTGACTTCGCGATGTCATCGGCGGGGGTTCAACGGTTCGCAGAGTCTCCACGGCACGCGCTCGCCGCCGGGGCAGGCGGTGTCCGCGACCTGTGGGTCGAGCGGGATGACGTTCGGGGCCTGCAATGGCAGCTGCAACTGGTCGAACTGCGAGGGCCGCACGGACTCATACAGTTGCCGGAGAACACGGACCAGCTCATCGTCGGAATCTCCGGCGCTCAGGTGAATGTTCAGGCCGACAACACAAGACCTGCTCCGCTCCGGCGCGACCAGGCTCTTCTCAGCCATGCCTCGTTCGTCGACTTCCATCGACCGGGCATTCGCGGCATCGGTCTCAGCCGGGTGCTGGTTCTCAGTTCCGCCGCCTCCTTGGCTGACGCGACGTTCGACGCCACCGCGGCCGACGGCGACTTCCGGGTGTCGCCGAGCACACTCGCTCTCGTCGTTCTGCGCGGCGGCGTCAAGGTCGGGTCGGTGGCTGCGGGCAGGGAGTCCGCGATCATCTTCGACTCGGCAGAGCCCCTGAGTGCAGTCGCCACGTCTGCGCAGGTGCTCAGGTTCGCGAGGCCCTCGTGAGATCGCTGGCCCGTGTCAGTCCGATCCCCCGTTGGTTTCAGCGAAGGTCGCGCCGCAGGGGAGCGGCGATGGCAACGATGATGGCGACGGCGGCGTAGGCCAGGAGCACGATGCCCCCGCCCAGGGGCGTGAGGCCTGCGGGCGGCGCCGCGGCCGGGAGCTCCGCCGAGAGGGCATCGCGGAGGAATGTGAAATCGGTGAGCGCGGCCGTCGCGCCGCCTGGGAGGAAGGGGTAGACCGTGTTCACTCCCGGGATGAGCATCAGCACGTACTCGAGCACGTAGAAGTACCCGAGAGTCACGCCGATCGCGATCAGCTGGTGGCGGGCGAGGGCGCCGATCGCGACGCCGATGATCATGTAGATCGCCGCCGCGAGAGCGAGTCGGACGAGGAGGGGGACGAGCTCGCTCCACGGCATTCCGAGCGTCTCGCCGTGGAGTGCGGCGCCACCGGCGACGGCCGCCGCCGCGGAAGCGGATGCGATCACGCCGTAGGCCAGGCCGAACAGCGCGTAGACCACCAGTTTGGCGAGCACGACGCCGACGCGGCGAGGCGCGAGGAGGAAGGTCGTGCCGACGGTGCGATGCCGATACTCGGAGGTGATCGCGACCGTGCCGATCAGGGCAGGAACGAACAGGAGGACGGAGGTGAGGCTGAGCAGCATCTCCACGCCCGCGCCCGTGTCGAGTCCTGGTAGCGGAGGGTTGGCGTTCTCGGGTCCGATGACGGCGATGAGTCCGGGCAGGAGCCCACCGCACAGGGCTGCGGTGAGCAGAGACCACCAGACGAGACGTGTGGCGAACAGCCGGCGGAACTCTCCGCGGACGAAGGGGATCATGACGTGTGCTCCAGCGTGGGGGCGACGGGTTCGAGGTTCTGAGTGGCGCGCAGGAAGGCTTCTTCGAGAGTTCCGCCCTCTGCGATGAATTCGGGGAGGGATCCCGCCCACGTGATGCGGCCGCTGTCGATGAGCGCGAGGTCGTCGATGCACTGCTCCAGCTCGGACAGCACATGACTCGAGAGCACGACGGTGCCTCCACGGGTGGCGAAATCACGGAGGAAGGATCGCAGCCAGGCGATTCCCGCGGGGTCGAGCCCGTTCGACGGTTCATCGAGGACCAGCACCTTCGGATCGCCGATCAGGGCGTTCGCGATTGCGAGTCGTTGCCGCATGCCCGTCGAGAAGCCGCGAATACGACGATCGAGGAACTCGGTGATGCCTGCTGTCTCCGCCACCTCTTCGATGCGACGATCGCGGACGCCGGCGAGGGCTGCGCTCACGCCGAGATGTGCTCTGGCCGTCATCGCGGGGTGCGCTCCGACGATGTCGAGGACGGCGCCGACCGTGCGCGCCGGCGCGGGCAGATCGCGGTAGCGGACCCCGCCGATGAGGGCGGCTCCGGCGTCCGGGCGGGTGAGTCCGAGCAGGATGCGCAGGGTTGTCGATTTGCCGGCGCCGTTCGGGCCGAGGAATCCGGTGACCCGACCGGGCTCGGCTGTGAAGGTGATGTCGTCCACCGCGGTGACCCCGGCGAACCTCTTCGAGATCCCGCGGACTTCGATCCGCACGGCTTTCGCCTCGACGGGGATAGTGGCCATGTTGCCTCCTCGGTTAGTCTTCAGATATGAGAACAATGCGAATGTTCTCATGATGAGAATAATGAAACGAGAGCAGATGCGCAAGACGACACCGATCGCCGACGTGATCATGCACCCCCTGCGGATGCGGATCATCCAGCACATCAGAACGCACGAAGTCACGACGACCGCGCTGCGCGAGGCTCTCCCCGATGTCGCGACGGCGACCCTCTACCGCCACGTCGCCGCGCTCGTCGACGCGGGCATCGTCGCGGTGGTCGGCGAAAGGAAGATCCGCGGCGCGGTCGAGCGGACGCTCGCGCTCGGTGAGCGGATGGCGCACGTGGACCGCGACGAGCTGCAGGCGATGGGCGCCGAGCAGTTGCGCCACGCTTTCCTCACCTACCTGGGGCGGGTGGCTGAGCGCTTCGACGCCTCGCTGGCATCAGGCGAGGCGCAGGCGCGAGATTATCTCGGCTTCGGGATGACTCAGCTCCACGTCACCACGGATGACCTCGCCGAGTTGCAGACGCGCCTCGGGGAACTGCTCGCGCCCTACGCCGATGCCGACAGGAAGGATGCTCGAGCCGTGACGCTCGCCACGATCCTGTTGCCCTGAGCGGAGCGATGCAGGGAGGATGCTTCGCGGAACTCTGCGACCGGGGCTCTTGCGGGAGCTTATGATCGTCGTCAATCGACAAGCGCGCCGGCGGAGAGGTTGATCACGGTTCCGGTCACCGAACTCGCTCGATCCGACGCTAGGAAGACCGCCATCTCCGCGACCTCCGCGAGAGTGGGGAGACGCTTCAGGAGGGTTCCCTGCGCGAGCGCGTCCGCGAGGAATCCCTGGACCGACGTCCCGCTCGCCTCGGCGAACTGGTAGAAGAGCTCACGAGTGTAGGAGCCCGCGGCCGGAGCATCGACGATCGCGTGCGGACGGATGTCCACGACCCGGATGTTGCTCGGCGCCAGCTCAGCTGCGAGCAGCCGCGAGAACGCCTCCTTGCCTGCTGCGCTGACGCCGTGCCCGAGGATTCCGGGCGCCGCGAGCTTGGCGCCCGGCTCGGAAAGCGTGAGGATGACGCCTGGGCGTTCACGACCCATGAACGGCGCGACAGCCTTGCTGGTGATGAACAGCGCCCGCAGGAAGCCGTCGATCGGCTCCATGAACGCTTCCACCGAGAGATCTGCCAAGACCGTGCCCTGATCGTGCGGGATGCTCACCGCATTCATGGCGATGTCGATGCCCCCTGCGGTCGATGCGACCTGCTCGGCATGCCGCTCGACCGCGCGCTGATCGTGCACGTCCAACTGCGCGGTCACAACCGTTCCGCCTTCGGCTGCGATGGCGCTCGCGAGGGCGTCGAGACGCGCCGGCGTCCGTCCGGCGATGAACACCCTCGCACCCTCTCGGGCGAACACCCGTGCGGTGGCGCCGCCGATGGCACCACCTCCGTAGATCACGGCGGTCCTGTCGGTGAGCAGTCGATCATTCATGTGCGTTCCTTCCTGCAGTGGTGTTCGAGTTCGTGGGCCGGTCGATCGTCACGTCGTACGATCCGTCTCGGCCACCTGCTGCTCGCGCGGTCAGCGCGAGCCCGATGAGGATGATTGCGAGCGCAACGACCTCCGTCGGCCGGGACTCGACGACCCTGGCCACACCCATGAGTGAGGCGCCGGCCACGAGCATCCATCCCGGCACCCGCTGCAGGCGCGGGCGAAGGACCAGGAGGATGCCGAAGACCGCGAGTCCTGTGAACAGCAGCGCGGGGCCGACGGTGTAGAAGATCAGATCCAGCGGCGCAGCACTCTGGATCCGATCGAACAGGCGATCGACAGCCTCGGCATCACCGTCACCGAGGCGGATGACGACGAAGTCGATGACGAACTGGCCGGCCAGCGCCAACGCGCCCGCCGCGGTCAGTGCGAGTGCTGTCCGGCCGGGCCAGGCCGAACGCCTGTCGGCACACAGACCGATCAGCGCGAGGCCGGTCAACAGCATCGCGAGACTGCCGGCGAGGAAGACCAGGTGGGACAGCGTCCAGAACCCCGGGAGGATCATGAGCACCACGCCGACGAGGAGCAGGGCGGGCCCGGTGACCAGGGCAGCCGCCCGTGTCGCACGGGACGGTTCCTGGCGAGGCGATGATGACGTTGTGGACAGGTGATTCGATGACATGACGACTCCTCCGCTGGATGGGACACCGCCCACAGTGCTCGTTCCGAGGGGAGAGCGGATCGCCGGTGCGACCGATCTCCTCCCTCCCTCGCACGAGTGAGGACGGCAGGTCGCCACGGGAGTAGCGTCGGTCGCAGGCGCGATCCGAGGAGGAGTCGATGTCCGACGGTTCAGCGATACGACGTGCGTTGCACGGGTGGTCTGCGCGCCTGCGTACGCTTCCCCCCGCCGGTGTCGACGCGGCGCTCACGGTGCTGGCTCTGGCCGGGCAGGTCACGCCGTTCCTGGCCACTACCCGCAGCGACGGCCGCCCGTGGACCGCCGCTGAGTTCCTCCCGGTCCTGCTCGTCTCGCTTCCTGTCCTCGGTCGACGCTACGCACCGATCGTGTGTCTGCTGATCTCCGCGGCGGGGATCGGCGTCTACGCCGTCGTCGGAAGCGAGGGGCCGGAGCAGCCGATCTGGTACGGCGCGCTCACGCTGATGTATGCGGTGGCGGATCGGGCGCCGCAGCGCCAGCGACGGATCACCCTCATCCTGGCGGCGGTCGGCATCACGGTCATCGGCGGCGTGTTCGGATCGCTGGCGGTCGGGATCCGGGAGGCGATCCTGTGGGGAGCCGCCTACGCGCTGGGCCGAAGCGCGGAGCTGCACCGGGAGAACACGACGATGCTCGAGGAACGGGCGGCGCGGGTGGCGCGCGAGCGTGCGGTGGAGACGGAGCGCGCGGCCGAGCGGGAGCGCGCCAGGATCGCCAGGGATATGCACGACATCCTCGCCCACGCAGTCAGCCTGATGGTCGTGCAGGCGGAAGCCGGCGCGGCGGCCGGGGCCGCTGTCGCCGGGCGCACCGAAGCCATCTTCGACGCGATCGCAGAGGCAGGCCGCGACGCGATGACGCAGTTGCGAAGAACACTGGGACTGCTCGCCGAGCCGGACCTCGCCCGCGCGCCGCAACCGACCCTCGCCCGGCTCCCCGACCTCGTCGCCGGCGTCGGCCTGCACGGGACCCTCCAGTCGAGCGGCACCCCACGTGCCCTGCCGCCCGACGTCGAGGTGGCGGTGTACCGAATCGTCCAGGAGGCGCTCACCAACGTGATCAAGCACGCCGACGCCGAGAGCGTCGTGGTCGGGCTGCGATGGGAGGATGCCGAGCTCAGGATCTCGGTCGTCGATGATGGCGCCCATGCCGCCGTGCCTGGAGAGGACATCGGCAGCGGGGCTGGACTGATCGGCATCCGGGAACGAGCGGCGGCGTGCGGCGGATCGGCGCGGTTCGGTCCGCGAGTGGGTGCGAACGGGTTCGAGGTCGTAGCCAGGATTCCCACCCCATGAGCATCCGGGTGGTCGTAGCCGATGATCAGGAGCTGGTCAGGACGGGCTTCGTCATGATCCTCGACGCCCAGCCGGACATCGACGTCGTCGGAGAAGCGAGCGACGGGTTGCAGGCGATCGCGGCCGCCCACGTGCACCGGCCCGATGTGATGCTGATGGACATCCGGATGCCGCAGCTCGACGGCATCGCGGCGACGAAGGCCATCTGCGCCGCCACGCCGACCCGGGTCATCATGCTGACCACCTTCGACCAGGACGACTACGTCTTCGACGCCCTCCGCTCCGGAGCCAGCGGCTACCTGCTCAAGGATCTGCGCCGCGACGACCTCGTGCATGCCGTACGAGTGGTCGCCGCCGGTGACGCGCTGATCGCGCCCTCGGTGACCAGGCGCCTCATCGAAGCGGTGGTGCAGGGGCGGACTCTTCCCGATATCCCCGTGCGGTACCGAGACGTGCTGACCGCGCGAGAGCTGGAGATCCTCGTCCTGCTCGGCCGCGCCCTCTCGAACGCGGAGATGGCCGCAGAGCTCGTGGTGAGCGAGCACACTGTCAAGACGCACGTGAGCAACGTGCTGACCAAGCTCCATCTGCGCGATCGGGCCCAGGCGGCCATCAGCGCGTACGAGATGGGACTGATCGTTCCCGGCTCCGCCGGTGATGCGCCGTCGGCCGGGGCCTTCGACCGGCCCAGCTGACGGTCGCTGCGACAGGAAACATCTCGTGGAGGGACTGACGGGAATCGAACCCGCGCTATCTGCTTGGGAAGCAGAAGTTCTGCCATTGAACTACAGTCCCGGACCCGGTCCCGAGGGATCAGGTGAAGGCAAGCCTACCTGCCGCGTCGCGGATGGCAAAAGCGCCGGGCGCCATCTGCCCGTAGGCTGGGGCCGTGCTTCTCAGCGACCGCGACATCAGGGCAGAACTCGCATCAGGCCGCATCGGCCTGGACCCGCACGAGCCGGAGATGATCCAGCCGTCGAGCATCGACGTGCGCCTGGACCGCTACTTCCGCCTGTTCGACAACCACAAGTACCCGTTCATCGATCCTTCCGAGGATCAGCCCGAACTCACGCGGCTGATCGAGGTCGATCCGGACGAGCCGTTCATCCTGCACCCGGGGGAGTTCGCGCTCGGCGCGACATTCGAGCAGGTGACGCTGTCGGATGACATCGCCGCGCGCCTCGAGGGCAAGTCGTCACTCGGCCGTCTCGGCCTCATCACGCACTCCACGGCCGGATTCATCGACCCGGGCTTCACGGGGCATGTCACGCTCGAACTGGCGAACGTCGCGACGCTGCCGATCAAGCTGTGGCCAGGGATGAAGATCGGTCAGCTCTGCTTCTTCCGCCTCACGTCGCCGTCTGAGAACCCCTACGGTTCCGGCCCCTACGGCAACCGCTACCAGGGGCAGCGCGGGCCGACGGCATCCCGCTCCTTCCAGAATTTCCACCGCACCGACGTCGGCACCACCGATGTCGGCTCCCTCGGAGGCTGACATGAGCGGCGACAGTACGGATGCTCCGCAGGACTCGAATCCGGATGCTGCCGCCGCACCTCCGATGCCGGTGGGCGAGCCGGCTCTGACGGCCGCGAACCCGCCCGTGGTCGAGCCGGACCTCGCCGACCCGAATTCGGTCGTGCCCGACTTCGAGGTGCCGGCTCCGCCGACGTTCGGCAGCGCAACGTCTGCTCCGGGCGCGGAGACGGTCGTCCCGGATCCGATCATCCCGGAGCCGGTGCTCCCCGCATCGGCTCTGCCGGAGCGAGTCGTATCGCCCGCACCCGCGGCACCGCCGGCCCCGCCCGCTCCTGCGCCAGTGACCCGCGAGGCCATCGCAGACTCCCCGGGTGAAGCCGTCTCGAGCGGCTACACCGACGCGAATCCGTACCTCGAGCCGGGGACGGCGGCCCCCAACAGCTACCGCGGCTGGACGATCGGCATCTTCACGGGGCTCGTCGTGCTGCTCATCGGCGCGATCATCGCGCTCGTCTATCTCTTCAACAACGCTCCCTGGGAGTTCGCGGCCCAGGAGCCCTCGGTGATCGAATCGTCGACGGCGGAGCCGAGCGCTGCACGCCCCGTCGAGACCACGGCTGCCGAACCCGTACCCGTCGCGCAGCCGGTTTCAGACCGGTGCGGCGAGCTCTGCGTCGAGGTCTCGTCCGTGGTCGGTGAGAGCGTGACCGGTGCCGATGGAGCGGTCACCTGGCAGCTCTCCGACGCATGGGAGACCGCCGACGTCGCCGTGGTCCCGGCCTCGGAGACAGCTGGAGCGAAGTACGAGTCGTCGGTCGGCACGATCAGCTTCACCGTCTGGGGTTTCGACAACGATGCGGGAGCCGATGCGGCGTACGCGACGCTCGCCGGCGAGCGCGGCGAACCCGACGTCACCGACGAAGTCTTCGAGGGCAAGGGAATCCGGAACGACTATCTCGGGGCCGGGTCATTGAGCATTCTGTGGTCCGTCACTGGTGACGAGTCGCAGCCCTGGGTGCTGTTCGTCGAAGGTCCCGACGATGAGGCCGTCCGGCAGTTCTACTATTCGCTGCCGATCTGAGCAGGGCACGGGGCATGTGGAGCCTGCGGCCGAGTGCAGCTGCGGATGCCGGGTGGATCGCTGAGCTCCGTGCCGTCGTCCTCCTGGACGACCTGCAGAGGCTGGGGCGCTACGACGCGGCCCGGGTCCGGCAGCGGTTCATCGACGCTTTCATTCCTGCGCGGACGCGCGTGATCGTCGTGGACGGCACGGACGCCGGCTCGATCTCGATGCGCCCCGACGGCGACAGCGTCTGGCTGGAGCACTTCTACCTCCGACCCGAACTGCAGGGGCGCGGGATCGGGGCTGCGATTCTCGCGGCCGTGCTGGCGGAGAACGCCGGGCAGTGCGTTCGCCTCAATGTTCTCGCCGGGAGTCCGGCGCGTCGGCTCTACGAACGGCACGGTTTCGTCGTCGACGCGGAAGACCCCGTCGATGTCTTCATGAGCGCGGTCGCACCGGCATCTGTCGGCGAAAACACCAGGGGGACGGATGCCGCAGCATCCGTCCCCCTGGATTCGTGAGTGCCCGTCAGGCGTCGCGCCCGCGGGTGAAGCCGGCGTCGAAGCCTCGCTCGTAGGCACCCTGCGCGACGTGCGCGAACGGGGGCCGACCGTGGCGGCGACGGTCGCCGTGGCCGTGGCCGTGGCCGTGGTCGCCCTCGGAGGCCTGGTCGCAGTGGCCGTGGCCGTGGGGTCCGAATCCGTGACGGTCGAAGCCGTGCGGGCCGAAGCCGTGCCGTCCGAAACCGCGAGGACCGAATCCGAACCGGCGGCCGCGACCGCGAGGAATCTCCGTCTCCTCGTCCCAGCCGAAAGCCTTGGCGATCTTCTCGAGCGAGGCGAGGGTGATCGCCAAGTCCTCGGGGGAGACAGCATTCGAGACGCGAGCGCGGATCTCGTCGACGGTCACGCCGAGGCGCTCCTTGGCCGCGCGGCCGTCATCGGTGAGTGTCCAGCCATCGCCATCGGCGACGACCCACTCGCGCTCCACGAGTCGGTGCAGCTTGTGCTCGTTCACGGGGCGCCGCGACGGAACCGTGCCGTCGATGATGTTCAGCATCCGCCAGTCGCGCCGGGTGATGCCCTCGGACTCGAAAGCAGTGACGAACTCGGCGGCCATGAGCCGGTCAGCGGCCTTCAGCCAGTAGCCGAAGGGACGGGACGTGTTGTCGGGGTTGCGTGTGTCAGTGGTGTTCATGGGTGAAATCCTTTGATCTCGATAGTGAATGTCAATGTGCATGTGGTTGTCACCATGCATGTATATGTAGTGTGACATGCGATGTGAATGCATGTCAAGTCGCATGTAAAGTCAGAGGGTGAGTTCCGAAGAGATCGACCCCGCTGAAGCAATCGCCCAGGCGTTGTCTCGTCTGCGCGGCCGCCGCCCGCCGGGGCGCGGCCACGGTGGTCCGCACGGCTGGCATGGCGGCCCGCACGGGCATGACGGTCCGCACGGCGAGAAGTTCGGCCGGCATGGGCACCCGGGGATGCCGCCGTGGATGGCCGAGGGGCCGGGACGACTCGGCGCGCCTGCGCGGCTGCGGATGCTGGAGGCGCTCGCCGCAGCATCCGCCCCGCTCAGCGTCAGCGCGCTGGGAGAGGCGATCGGCGTCGATCAGCCGCGTGCCTCACGCCTCGTGCAGCAGGGCGTCGAACTCGGCTACGTGCGTCGCGAGGCCGACCCCGACGACGCCCGTCGAACGCGCATCGCGCTCACCGATGAGGGGCGCAAGCTCGCCAGAGGGATGCGGGGAGAACGGCGCGAACTGCTCGGCCGCGCGCTCGCGGCGTTCACCGACGACGAGCAGCGCGACCTCGCCCGCCTTCTCGGCAAGCTCGCCGACAACTGGGAGAACTGAGACTCAGCGGGCCGCCTTGACCGGGAGCAGCAGGAGGAATCCGGCCAGGAGCACGATCACGATGCCGAGGATGCCGAACGAGGTCTGGTGGGTGAGGGCGATCAGCACCGTCCAGGCTCCCGACGCCATCCAGCTCGCGGCCCGTCCCGTCGTCGCGTAGAGGCCGAAGATCTCGCCCTCGCGTCCGGCCGGAGTCACTCGGGCGAGGAAGGAGCGAGACGCCGCCTGCGCGGGGCCGACGAAGGCGCACAGGATCAGGCCTCCGATCCAGAACACCGTGGTGCCGGCATCCACCAGGAAGAACACGGCGAGCCCGGCCACGACCATCGACGCGAGCGACACCAGGATGATGGGCTTCGGCCCGAACCGATCGTCGAACCGGCCGGCGATGATCGTCGAGACGCCGGCGATGAGGTTGGCGGCGATGCCGAAGATCACCAGCTGCTGGAACTCGAACCCGAACACGGTGCCGGCGATGACCGCGCCGAACGCGAACACGCCGCCCAGGCCGTCGCGGAAGACGGCGCTCGACAGCAGGAACCAG
The DNA here is from genome assembly GCF_040675825.1 of Microbacterium sp. LWH12-1.2. NCBI lineage: Bacteria > Bacillati > Actinomycetota > Actinomycetes > Micrococcales > Microbacteriaceae > Microbacterium > Microbacterium sp. LWH12-1.2. The sequence goes on along the minus strand of NZ_JBEGIJ010000001.1, from coordinate 2,767,457 downwards.
AAGGTCGGCCGCGTCTCGGGGTCGCGGTACAAGCCGACCACATCGCGCACGAGCAGCCGGTACGACGCGAAGAATCCCACCTTCCGGTCGGGGCGCCCGAGCGACGGCTCCGGCACATTCAGGAAGATCGGGATGCTGAACACGATCGCCCACACCGCGCAACCGACGGCGATGAGCCGGAACGGCAGGCCGTTGTCGGTCGACATCCCGAGCCAGTCGACGGCGTCGAGCACGACGACGATCACGAGCGCGACGATGCCGCCGAGGTAGCCGAAGCCCCAGCCGAGGCCCGAGATGCGTCCCACGGTCTTCGGATTGGCGATGCCGATCAGCATGGCGTTCGAGTTCACCGCTGCGATCTCACCGAACACCGATCCTGCCGAGATCAGGGCAACGCCCACCCAGAACAGGCTCGGCACGGGTTCGACGAACCACAGGCCGAACATGCACAGCACGAGGGCCCCGGTGCCGATGCCGAGCCAGAGCTTCTGCCGCCCGGCGGCATCCGCCCGCTGGCCGAGCACCGGAGCGACGAGCAGGATCGCGAAAGCGGCGATGGTCGACCCGAGCCCCAGGCCCGAGGTGAGTTCGGCGATCGCTGCTTCCTTCACCGGGTCGTTCTTGCCGAGCGCCGCGATATCGGCCGGCAGGAACGCATCGGTGACGAGGTAGAGCGCGGTGAAGATGAACGTGAGGATGACGGTGTTGAACGGCTGCGTCGCCCAGTCCCACAGAGCCCAGGAGTAGACCTGCTTCTTCGGCGCCGGTGTCTCGCCGCGCAGGTCCAGCCCGATCACGCCGACGGCTCCGCTGTTCGCGGGCGCCTGCGGCTTCGGGATCATCGCATCGTCGCTCATGATCGAAGTCTGGCGCTGCCCGGTGAACGGCCGGTGACGGCGCGCCGCGCGCAATCCGGCCGGCATCGGGCTCAAGTAGTGTCGACGCATGCCGAAGACGGATGCTGCGTCGCACACGGTCGTGCTGTTCGAAGGGGAGAGCGACCTGCTCGCCTTCGAGGCGCTCGGGCGCCGGTTCGACGCGGTGATCGATCCGAAGGCGGTCAGTCTCGTCAACATGGGCGGCATCACGAACCTGCGTCGCCGACTCGCCGAGATGCGCCCTGCCGCCGGTTCGGCAGGGGAGTCCGGTTCGACACGGGTGCTCGGTCTCTACGACACCGCTGAGCGGCGATACGTGGTCGGGGTCCTCGTCGACTCGGGGATCCTCGAGGAGGGTGGCGAGCCGGATGCCGCAGGCTTCTTCGGCTGTGAGCGTGACCTCGAGGAAGAGGTGATCGCGGCCGCAGGGTCGGACCTCGTGCTGGACACCCTCGCCGAGCGTGGCGAGCTCGCGCGATTTCGTGTCTTCCAGGATCAGCCGGCGCAGCGTGCCCGCACGATCCAGGCGCAGTTGCATCGCTTCGCCGGCACGGCCGCGGGGCGCAAGGCACGGTTCGCGGCCGACATCGTCGATGCGCTACCGATCGAGCGGATGCCGCCGCCCCTGGTCGCTCTGCTCGATGCGGTGCTGCAGCATCCGGAATCCGTCGAGAACGCGCGAACTGCTCTCAACCGACGGGAATGAGAGCAGTTCCTGCGTTCTCGGCGCCGGACGACCCCGTGAACGGGTCGCGGAGCGTGCTTCCCTTCGTTCCCGTCGCAGAACAGCCCGGTATGGCAGCCGAATACCGGGCTATTTCGCGACGGGAGCGGTAGGGAATGGGTGGATGCCGAGCCTCACGTGTACGAGGCCGCGAGCAGTTCGGCGAACAGCTCTTCGGCATCGCACTCCACGCGGCGGCGGGTGAACCAGTCGCAGACGTTCACGCAGTCGCGGTGCAACAGGTCGAGCCCCTGCGGATTCGCGATGATGTCGACGATCTGCGGCAGATCGATGACCCGCACCCGGCCCTCGTGCACGAGCAGGTTGTACGCGGACAGGTCGCCGTGTGCGAAGCCGGCAGCGGCGAAGATCCGCATGAGGTCGACGATCTGCGCGAAGAAGTCGGCGAGCTCGGCGCGGTCGCTTCGCACCTGCGCGAGGCGCGGAGCGGCGGTGCCGGTCGCATCGCCGAGGAACTCCATCAGCACCTCGGTGCCGCTGACCTGCACCGGATAAGGCACCGGGGCGCCCAGCTCCCACATCCGGCAGAGCGCCTCGAACTCGGCGAACGACCAGGCGCCGGCTGCGACCTCGCGGCCGTGACTCGACTTCTTGGCGAGCGCTCGGGTGTCGCGGGTGTTGCGAGTGCTCCGTCCCTCCGTGTAGACGGCCGAGCGGTGAAAGCTCGAATGGTCGCTGCTCCGGTACCGCTTCGCCGCCAGCAGGGTGCGTTGGGTGGGGTCATCCGGCACCGCACGCTCGAGCAGGAAGACATCCGCTTCCTTGCCCGTCTTGAGGATGCCGAGCTCGGTGTCGAGTGCGCCGGCCGACGTCACGACCCATGACGGGCGCGGCTCCGGTCCGCGCTCGGACGGGGTGACCGCCGGCCAGGTGGTCCAGCGTTGGCCCTCGCCGGGTTCGACGTCGGCGAAGGCGAGGGTGGTTTCGAAAGGGGATGCGTCGAAAGACGCGAATAGTTCTGACAAGGTGTGGCTCCAGGAGAAGGGCCACACCGCGGAACAGGAGCGGGCGGCCTCAGGGAAGGATGTCGGCGAGGGGCGCGACAAAGACGGTGTTCATGTCTTCGGCTCCTCTCGCTCTGGCCTTCCGGGCTCATCCCGGTGCGTCGTCGAGCCTAGGCCCTGACGAGGTCGGGTGTCCAGAGTCAGTCTGCCGGCGGGGTCAGTCGCACGAGCACGCCGTCGCCCTCGCCGCCGATCGCCACCACCCACGACGATCCGGTCCAGATTGCTGCGTTCGCACCGCAGAGGAAGGGCAGCGGATGCTCCGCCATCCCGTCCGTCATCCGTAGGGCATCCGCGCGGTACAGAGGGGGTTCGGCGCATCCTTCGCGGAGCTCGATCGAGGCGCGGGCTTCGCCCGAACCGCCCACGATCACTCCGTTCGCGGCGGGTGGACCCGGGGCCCCGCCCCACCACAGGGCCACTCCATCCGGGCGGGCGGCGACCCGGGCGAGATCGGCGTCCTGCCGTTCGACACTCCGCTCAGTGCCGTCCGGCTCGAGTACGATCCGGGCCGTGGGGGTCGCGAGATAGATGCGCCCCGAAGCGTCGACATCGACGTCGATCGGAGGAACGGCGGGAGGTGCGGCATCCGCTTCCGACAGCGCGAGCGGCCGGCTGTACAGCAGCTCGCGCTCGCCGTCGTCCAGGTCGATGCGGAGCACCTCGTAGTCCATGTACGCGGGCGGCCGGGGCTGGTAGCGCACGACGATCGCGTCGCGGTCGTGCACGGCCACATCGCCGAAGACGAAGTCGCCGAAGTCGGGGAACTCGGTGGGCGGCACGCCGGGCAGGTCGCGCATCGTCATCGTCGTGGTGTCGAGCACGGCCAGCACGGGGTGCCCGTCGTCGCGGACCACCGCGAGCTCGGTGGAGGAGAGCGCCGAGATCGCCTTGATGCGCGTGAGCGGATCGTCGAACTCGGTGTTGAAGCGTGCCAGCTTCTCGCCATCAGCGCCGAGGTGCAGCCACGAGCCGGCCGACATCGCCCAGAACCCGCCGGTGCCGTCTGCCGCGAGCATCGACATGCCGAAGGCGACGTCGATCCGAGGCTCGTTCGCGAACGGGGTGTCGCCGAAGAACGTGTCGCCAGGGCGTCCGGTCATCTGGTTGTGGAAGCCGATCGGCTCCAGCGTCCAGTCATCGTCCCCGACCTGGGGAGCGCACGCCGAGAGGGCGAGGCCGGCGGTCGCGAGCGCGGCGAGGTGCAGCATCCGTCGCCTCCACCCGGTCATGCGCACCCGCTCACTCTTGCGGCCCCGCCTGCGAGCCTCCTGAAGGCGGCGCCGGACGAATGGTCGGATGCCGTGGACGACCGGTCGGGTGGAGGCATCCGTTCGGTGCGAACGTGGAACCATGACGATCACCGCTCCTGTTCCCACCGCCCCCGCCTCCCGTGCGGAGAGAATCCGCTACGGCGGGCTCATCGTCGTCATGCTGATGAGCTTCCTGCTGGTGACCGCCGAGTTCCTCCCCAACGGCATGCTCACCGAGATGGCGGAAGCCCTCGGCGTCACGCCAGGACAGGCGGGCCAGACGGTGACGGTCACCGCGCTCGTCGGCTTCATCGTCGCGCCGACGGTCGGACTGATGTTCCCGCGGCTCGATCGCCGTTCGCTGCTCGTCTGGATGGCGCTCGCCGCGGCTGTCTCCAATCTCATCGTCGCCATCGCGCCGAGCCTGCTGATCGTGCTGCTCGCGCGATTCCTGCTGGGTGCGGCGATCAGCGCCTTCTGGTCGATGTCGATCACGGTCGCGGTCCGGATCGCCGGTCCCGAGCGCCTCGGCCGAGCGGTCATGTTCACCTCGGCCGGTGCGTCACTGGCAACCGTCGCCGGCGTCCCGCTCGGTGTGATGCTGTCAGAGCTTGCCGACTGGCGCGTGGTCTTCGCGGTTGCCGGCGTCGCGACCGGGCTGCTGGCCATCGGCCTGCGCACGCTTCTGCCCTCGGTGCCGGCCGCTCAGGCGTCCAGCATCCGCCTGCTCGTCGACACCGTGCGCCGGCCGGGCGTCGGTCTCGGCCTCATCGGCCACGTCCTCGTCGTGCTCGGCCACTTCCTCGCCTACACCTACGTGCGCCTCGCGCTGGAGCGCATTCCCGACGTCGATGCCTCCACGATCGTGGTGCTGCTGGCGCTCTTCGGCGCCGGCGGACTCGTGGGCAACATCATCATCGGCATCGTGATCGACCGTTCCTTCGAGTTCTTCGCGGTGCTCGCGCCGGTGGTCATCGCGGTGGCCGTCGCAGCGATGATTCTGCTCTCCGGAACGGTGGTCGGGCTCGGGATCGTCGTGACCGTCTGGGGCTTCTTCTTCGCCTCGTGGCTCATCGTCGTGAACACCTGGGTGGGACACCGGATGCCGGACCGGCTCGAGGCCGGAGGCAGCCTCGTGGTGGTCGGCTTCCAGGGAGCGATCATGGTCGCCGCCGGCGTCGGCGGGCTGCTCGTCGACACTCTCGGTGTGGAGCTCGTGTACATCGCCGGTGCAGCAGCGCTCATGGTCGGTGCGGTGCTGTTCGGGCTGTCGAACCGGATCCGGGCCTGAGGGGCGCGGGGCGGATGCCGCGGGCCCTTGCCGCTACGCCGGAACGGCGGTGCGGTGCGCCATCCGCCAGGCGGAGGGCGTCAGCCCGGTGCGACGGCGGAAGGCGCGGCTGAAGCCCTCATCCGAGGCGTAACCGAGGTCGCGCGAGATCGTCGAGACGGGGTGGCCGGCGTCGAGCATCCGCTTCGCAGCGTCGACACGCACCTCGGTGACGTAGTCCGCCGGGGAGCGACCGAGGGCGCTGCGGAAGCGCTCGGCGAACACCGAGCGAGACATGGCCCCGACGCTCGCGAGGCGTTCGACGGTCCAGTCCCGACCCGGTTCGTCGTGGATCGCGTCGACGACGCGGTCGAGGAACGGATCCTTTGACAGGGAGGGCCAGCCCTCGGGAGCGCATCCGTTCTCCGCCCATGCGCGGATCACCGAGAGCAGCACGGTCGTCGCCATCATCCGGCAGATGACGGGGTCGCCTTGGCGCACCGGGCACGCGCCGGCATCGACCTGGCCCATGTTCTCGGCGAGGGCCGCGGCGGCGGGCTCGAGAGCATCGAACCCGGTCACGGTGATGTTCTGCGGCAGCACGGAGCCCAACTGCGCCATGGCGTCCGAGAGCTCGAGGTCGACGATCATCAGGGCCGCATCGGCGTCGGCTTCCAGCGCGAAGGGCCGTTCGCCCAGGGTCAGGAACGCGTCACCGGCGACGAGGTGCTCGCGGTCGCCCCGCAGGTCGACGGCGACGTGCTGCGATGCGCGGTCGACATCGAGATGGCACCCGGTGCTCAGGGGCGGATGCCCGTGCACGCTGCCGGCGGCGACGTAGATCAGAGTGGCTGCACCGGGCGCGAGCGGCAGGAGCGAGCCGGTGGACAGGCTCACGCGGCGAGCCACGCCGACGCGGAGGTCGACGGAGCCGAGCACCTGGGAGAGGGCATCCGAGTCGACTGTCGCCATGACGTGAGGAACGTCGGCGGACGGCAGGTTATTCCGCCCGAGCTGACGCATAGCTCCGCTCCTCTACGCTGACAGAAACCACCCGAGGAGTGCCGTGTTCCGTACGCCCGACCGTCTGTTCCGTGTTCTTGCGATCGCGGAGGCGATCACCTGGACGATCTTGATCTCGGCGATCATCGCCCGCGCGCTCGGCGCCCCCGGTGTCGTGGTCACGATCGGCGGCGGCATCCACGGTTTCGTCTTCCTTGCCTACGCCGCGACGGCAGTCCTCGTCGCCATCAATCAGCGCTGGAAACTGAGTGTCGCCGTCCTCGCCGTCGCGAGTGCGATCGTGCCCTACGCGACGATCCCCGTCGAGATGTGGCTGCACCGCACCGGGCGTCTGCGCGGCGCATGGCGCCTGGAGGAGACCGACGATTCGCGCGACCGCCGCTGGTTCGACCGGCTGATGCGCTGGTTCCTGCGCCGCCCGTGGATGCTCGCGGCCCTCCTCGTCGTCGGGATCGTCGCGCTCTACGTCATCCTGCTGCTGGTCGGTCCGCCCGGCGGGAAATGACCGAACGGCGTCGGGTCAGGGAGTGACGACGATCGCGTTCTTCTCGACGACCTCCGCGAGCACGGCGTTCGGGTCGCCGCCGGTGCAGTCGACGATGAGATACAGCCCGACGCCGGTGGCGGTGAACGCGCGAGCGGCCATGATCCAGGACCGATCGCCCTCCATGCCGAGCACCTGACGGTTCTCGACGCCACCGTCTCCACCGGGCTGGTAACCGAACTCGCCGGTGGTCGCGGCGGGCGTGATGGTGGCGGTATCGGTCTTCAGGAGCACACCGAGGATCGCATCCGACGACGCGCTGTCGTCGCCGGCGACGACAGGAACGTCGGCGATGAAGCCCTGCCAGAACTGGGCGGTGCAGGTGCCGTCGCCCGTGCCGTACTTCCAACCGCCGTCGCCGTTGTCGGGTGACACGACGGTCCAGCCATCGTCGGTCATGAGGCCGTCGCCCCACTCGATGTACGCGGTCGAGGGGAGTTCCTGGCCCTGGGCGAACGACAGAGCGGCGGGGAGATCCCCGGCCGGATCTTCGGCCGGCTCGTCGCTGGGCTCCGGCTCGTCGACAGGCTTGTCGACACCCGGATCGTTCGGGGGGATCTGACCGAACATGCACCCGCTGAGCGGCAGAGCCAGGGCGATCACCGCAGCCACGGCCATGAGACGGAACGTCGTCGGGACCTCGTCGGTGCGTGTCATGCCGGTCAGCCTATCCCTCGGCCTCGGCGAGCAGGGCCGCGTCAGTGCGCCGTCGCGACGCCGATCGTGTCGTGCACGATCACCGCGGCGACCCGCGCGCCGGCGCCGGCCGCGACGATGAGCTGCTGAGGTCCGGGAGCTGCGACATCGCCGGCGGCGTACAACCCAGCAACCCCGGTGCGCCCGGAGCGGTCGGTCAGCAGATGCCCCGCGTCGTCGAGCGGTGGCGTGATGCCGTCGAGGAACGACAGATCCGCCTCCCAGACGGGGCGCACGAATCCGCCGTCGAGGATGACCTCGCTGCCATCGGCGAGGCGCACGGCCTCGAGCCGGCCTCGGTCGCCGACGAGTTCGGTGATCGGATGCCGCTGCACGGCCACTCCGGCCGCGGCCAGCTCGGCCTCCTCGGTCGTCGTGACCGTGTCGGCGCCGTTCGTGAACACCGTGAGGCTCTCGGTCCAGCGTCCGATGAGCCGGGCGCGATCGGCGAGATCCGCGGATTCTCCGATCAGGGCCAGCCGCCGCCCCCGCAGCTCCCAGGCATCGCAGGCCGCGCAACTGAACAGGCTCATGCCGTAGAAGCCGCGCAGATTCGGCACATCCGGCAGCGTCTCGCGAAGCCCGGTGGCCAGCAGCACCGACCGCGCCGAGATCACTTCGGTGGGCTCGCGCCGGCCGATGGCGGCCGTGAAGCCGGCATCCGTCTTCGCCAGCGACGCGACCCGCACCCGGGTCCGCACCTCGACGTTGGGGTAGGCGGCGAGTTCTTCCCGCGCGAGTCGGCGCAGCTCGTGCGGGGGCACGCCGTCGCGGGTGAGGAAGCCGTGCGAGTTCAGGGTGGCGGCGTTCCGCGGGCGATCCGCGTCGATGACGAGCACGCGCACCAGAGAGCGTCCGAGGTTGAGGGCGGCGGAGAGTCCTGCCGGTCCGCCGCCGACGATGAGAACGTCGTACTCTGTCGGCGGGTCGGCGGCGGGGCCGGGTGGCACCTCCGCCGCGGCCGTCTCAGCCATGCTCGCCGTCCTGGGGCGGGAGGGCCGCGATGACGGGGTGGTCGAAGGCGAGGACGCCGGTCTTGGCCGCGCCACCAGGGGAACCGATCTCGTCGAAGAACTCGACGTTCGCCTTGTAGTAGTCGGCCCACTCCTCGGGGAGGTCGTCCTCGTAGTAGATCGCCTCGACCGGGCACACCGGTTCACAGGCACCGCAGTCCACGCATTCATCCGGGTGGATGTACAGCGAACGCTCGCCCTCGTAGATGCAGTCCACGGGGCACTCGTCGATGCAGGCACGATCCTTCACATCGACACACGGCAGAGCGATCACATATGTCATTGCACCAGCGCTCCGTCGCGGGACACCGCCACCTGCTCATCGCGGGGCACGACCTTGACGCGCTCGCGGGTGTGCTCGTGGTTCTCGCCGAGGTGACGCTCGTGCGCGTCGAGGGCGAGCCAGCCGTCCCACGTCGTGAACTCGGTCTCGCGCTCCTCCAGAACCGTGAGGACGTCTTCGGAGTCGTCGGGCGCGGTCAGCAGCCCCGCTTCGGCATCCGCGACGACGTTCGAGATCGTCTCCAGGGCATCCGACTTCGTGTGCCCGATGAGGCCGACCGGTCCGCGCTTGATCCAGCCGGTCGCGTACAGCCCCGGCTCGCCGTCGACCCGGCCGCCGTCGTTCGGCACGACACCGCGCTTCTCGTCGAAGGGCGCTCCTGCGACGCGGGTGCCGTAGTAGCCGACAGCCCGGTATACGGCCTGGATCGGGTAGTCACGGAACTCGCCCGTCGTGACGAGGGTGCCATCGGCGCCGGGAGCAGTGCGCGCGAAGCGGATGCCGGTGACGCGATCGTCACCGGTGATCTCCACCGGAGCGTGCCAGAAGTGCAGGTGCAGACGGCGGGATGCTCCGGACTGGGGGCGGTCGCGCCAGCCGTTCAGGGTGCGCAGCATCACCTTCAGCTGGTTGGTCGAAGCGGATGCCGGGTCGACACCGTCGAAGTCCTCGTCGTAGAGCACGATGTCGACGTCGTTCACCTCGCCGAGTTCACGCAACTCGATCGGCGTGAACTTGATGTCGGCGGGGCCGCGGCGGCCGAACACGTGCACGTCGGTGACCGCCGACGACGCGAGGCCTTCGAGCACGTTGTCCGGCACCTCGGTGGTGCGCAGGTCGACCGCGTGCTTCGCGAGCACGCGGGCCACGTCGAGGGCGACGTTGCCGTTGCCGATGACCGCGACCGATTCGGCATCCAGGGGCCAGGTGCGCGCCACATCGGGGTGCCCGTCGAACCAGGCGACGAAATCGGCGGCGCCGTAGGAGCCGGGAAGGTCGACGCCTGGCACGTTGAGCGCGGCATCGCGGATCGCGCCGGTGGCGAGGATCACGGCGTGGTAGCGCTCGCGCAGCTCGTCGATGGAGATGTCGCGGCCGACCTCGACGTTGCCGATGAAGCGGATGGTGCGTCGCGTCGCCGCCGGCTCGTCATCGGATGCCACGGGGAAGGCGTCGAGCATCTCGTGCAGCGAGTTGACGATGCCCTTGATGCGGGGGTGATCGGGAGCGACGCCGTAGCGGATGAGGCCGTACGGGGCCGGAAGCGACTCGAACAGATCGATCTCGACGCGACGCCCGCGTTCGGCGACGGCTCCGGCGAGCAGATTGCCCGCGTAGATGCCGGCGGGGCCGGCGCCGACGATCGCGACGCGCAGGGTGGGAGAGGAAGAGGTCATGACGAAGGAGGCCTTTCGGGCTGCAGGCTCAACGGGTGCGCGAGAAGAGGGAGGGGGAAGAAGAACGGGGCTGGCGATCAGACGGCGGATCGAGCGTGTCGACGGCCTGGATCAGGCCGGTGTCGGCCGCGAGGCCGGCGTCGAGGGCATCGGTCCAGCGCGAACGAGCAGGGCGCGCAGCATCCGCGGCCACCGGAAGAGCCTCGGGGGCCGCGAAGTCCGCATCCGGGCTGAGACGGACCACATCGCCGATGACGACTACCGCGGGGGAGCGCACCTGTCGTGCGGCTGCGAGGTGCGCGATCGTGCCGAGTGTTCCGAGGGTGATCCGTTGCCCATCACCGAACCCGTCCTCGATGATCGCGACCGGGCAGTCGGCGCCACGTGGTCCTGAGGCGAGCACATGCGCGGAATGCGCGAGGCTGCCGACGCCCATCAGCAGCACGACGGTGTGTTCGCCGCCACCGCGGACCTGCTCGATCTGGTCGTGGCCGCTCACCACGGTGAAGGATGCGGCGATGCCGCGGTGGGTGAGTGGGATGCCGGCGACGGCCGGCACCGAGACGGCGCTGGTGACGCCGGGCACGACGTCGACCGGGATGCCGGCGGCCTCGCAGAACAACTGCTCCTCGCGGCCGCGGCCGAACACGAACGGATCGCCGCCCTTCAGACGGACGACACGCTTCCCGGCGACCGCGAGCTCGACGAGCAGGGCGTTGATGCCGTCCTGCGGAATCGGGTGGTGGCCAGGGAGCTTGCCGACGTCGATCACCTCGGCGTCGATCTGCTCGCCCTCGTCCACGAGCTGCTCCAGCACCGTGCGCGCGCCGAGTCGGTCGGCGACGATGACGTCGGCCTCCTGCAGAGCGCGGAGCCCGCGCAGCGTCAGCAGCCCGGCATCGCCCGGCCCGGCACCGACGAGAGTGACGCGGCCGGTCATCGCGAACCGCCCAGCATCAGGCCGCGGTTGCGGAGCATCCGCCGCTCGATCGGGCCGAACAGTGCCAGTTCGATCAGAATGCCGATCGCGAGGATGAGCAGGATCGTGGCGAGCACGCCGGCGAGATCCGCGAGTTCGCGCGACTGGTTGAGCATCGTGCCGAGGCCGAAGCCGATCGTTCCGCCGCTGGTGATGATCTCAGCCGCCATCAGTGACCGCCAGGAGAAAGCCCAGCCCTGCTTGAGGCCGGCGAAATAGCCGGGGAGAGCCGCGGGGAGAGTGACGGAGGTCGCGAGTTGCCAGCGGCTCGCGCCGAGTACGATGCCGACTCGGCGCAACTGCGGCGGCACCTGATCGATGCCGGAGAGGAGGCCGTTCACGATCGAGGGGATGGCGCCCATCAGGATGACGAAGTATGCGGTGGCATCGCTGAGCCCGAACCAGATGATCGCCGCGGGCACCCAGGCGACCGAGGGAAGCACCGTGAGGCCGGAGATCAGCGGACCGGCGGCGCGACGGAGCAGCTTCCACTCGGCGAGCAGCATCCCGAGCACAGTGCCGACGAGGATCGCGATCAGGAACCCGATGACGCCGCGCTCGAGGCTGGTGGTCACCGCCTCCTGCAGGCGGCCGGACTCCCAGGAATCGCCGAGGGCGCCGGCGACTGCCGCAGGGCTCGGCGCCTTGTCGGGGCGCGGGTTCGCGATGACGATGTAGAGCTGCCACACGGCGAGCAGGGCGAGCAGCAACCCCACCGGCGGCAGGGTCTTGCTCAGCACCTCACGCCAGAGCGACCTCTGCGGTGCAGTGTCGGACTGCAGGCGGTCCAGGCCGGCGGAGAGGGTGGCCAGGTCGTCGTTCTCTGTCTGAACGGCGGCCTCGCTCTGCACGACGGATGCGGCTTCAGGAGGCATTGCGGCGGATCTCCTTCCGGAGCTCGGCGGTGATCTCGGTGGCCAGCGCCGCCACTTCGGGCGACTCGATGCGCCGGCCGCGGGTCGAGGCGACCTTCCACTCGCCGGCCACACGGCCGGGGCGACTGGAGAGCAGGATGACGCGCTGGCCGAGCCGGGCAGCCTCGCGCACGTTGTGGGTGACGAACACGATCGTTCGGCCGGTCGCACGCCAGACGCGCTCGAGCTCCTCGTGCAGGAGGTCGCGGGTGATCGCGTCGAGCGCCGCGAAGGGCTCGTCCATCAGGAGCACGGAGCGGTCCTGGGCGAGGGCGCGGGCCAGGGCGACGCGCTGCCGCATGCCGCCGGAGAGTTCGTGCGGGCGCTTGTCCGCAGCCTCCGACAGGTTCACGGTTCCGAGCAGGCGCTCGGCCTCCTCGCGGCGCTCGCGGCGCGGGACGCCGCGAAGGCGCAGCGCGAGTTCGACGTTGTGGCGCGCAGTGAGCCAGGGCATCAGCGCGGACTCCTGGAACATCACCGCGGCACCGCCGGCGGGAGTGCCGATCGAGCCGGAGGTCACCGGCTCGAGTCCGGCGATGAGGTTCAGCAGCGTCGACTTGCCGCAGCCGGAGGCGCCGAGCAGGCAGACGAACTCGCCAGGGGCGATGTCGAGCGAGACGTCGTCGAGGACGACCGGCCCGGATCCGTAGCGCTTGGTGACGTTCGAGATGCGCACCGCGGGGTCGACGGGGGGTGCCGGTGCCGTGACGGGCGTGACGCTGTCGAAGCTCGGCGTCAGCCTGGTCACGGGCGCCTCCGCACCCACCGTCTTCCCCGCGGGCGCAGTCATCATTCCTCCCCGAGGTCGGCGGCGGAGACCGGCTCCGCGCCGTCCTTCTCGAGGAGGGCGTTCAGCGCGCGCAGGTCGAAGAGGCCCTTGATCGAGCCCTCCTTCTGCGTGCCGGCGGCCAGTCCGTTCTCGACGAGCGTCTCGAAGGTCTCCGCATGCGGGTCCACCGTGAAGGTCACGTTCTCCAGTGCCCTGGTGAGCACTTCGTCGGCGAGCCTCTTGCCGGTGGCCTCCTCGAGCGCGTCGTTGATGACGGTCGGTGCCTCTTCCTTGTTCTCATCGAGCCACTGCACGGCGGCGATGTGTCCCTCGAGCAGTTCTTCGACGACAGCAGGGTGCTCCGCGGCGAACTCCGCGCGGACGAGCAGCACCGTGGTCGGGAAGTTCCCGTCAGGCCAGAGGTCCTGCTCATCGACGAGCACGTGCGCCCCGGCCTCGACGACCAGTCGCGAGACCCAGGGCTCCGGCAGCCAGGCGCCGTCGAGCTGCCCGTCCTGGAACAGGGTCAGGGTCTGCGCGTTCTCGGTCGGCGTGATGGTCACATCGCCGCCACCCGAAGTCGATGTCTCGAAGCCCTCCTCGGCGAGCCAGCTGCGCAGCGCCACATCCTGCGTGTTGCCGAGCTGCGGCGTCGCGATGTTCTTGCCCGCCAGGTCTTCCGGAGTATCGATGCCATCGCGGACCACCAGGGCCGCTCCGCCGGACGTCGCGCCGGCGATGATGTGTGCGGACTCACCGCCCGACTGGATGAAGGTGTTGATCGACGGGTTCGGTCCGATGTACGTCGCGTCGATCGCCCCGGCGGAGAGCGCCTCGATCGCCGCGGGGCCGGCGTTGAACACCTCCGTCTTCAGGTCGACGTCGCCCAGAGCATCCTGGAACAGGCCCTCCGAGAGGCCGACCAGCGCCGGAGCGTGCGTCACGTTCGCGAAGTAGCCGAGGCGGACCTCGGTCAGATCGTCGCCCGTGGCCTCGCCGGAGCCGGGGTCTGCGGATGCGGAGGCACAACCGGCCAGCATCATTGCGGTGATTCCTAGAGCGGTGAGTGTCGTTGCGGTGCGGTTGATCTTCACGGTTTCGCCTCCTTCAGGGTGGGTGTTTCAGTGGGGGATTGAGCAGGTCAGGGTGCGTCGATGACGGTCGCCGCAGCGAGGGTCGCGCCGTCGGCGGGGTGGATGAGCAGCAGAGCGCCGCCCTCGCGGCCCCGTGCATAGGGCTCCAGCGGCAGCTCGGATGCGAGACGGAGCCGTACTCGGCCGATCTCGTTCACGGCGAGGGCGTCGGCATCGTGGTGCGCCAGCGTCTCCAGGTCGTACCGGGAGAGCACCTCGGCGATGACGGCCTGCACCGTGGAGGTGCCGTGCTTGACGAGCACCCGGGTACCGGTGGTGACGGCGCGCGGGTCGAGCTGGAACAGCTCGACCACGGCTTCCTTCTGCCCGGTCGGTGCCGTGCCGGCTCCGACGATGAGGGCGCCGCGCGCGGCGTCCACGTCGTCGGCGAGCGTCAGTGTCACCGACTGCGAGGTCGTCGCGGCATCCGTCTCGTCGCCGGCGACATGGATGCCGGTGACCGTGGTCGCGAGTCGCCCGGGGAGCACCTCGACGCGATCGCCGATGCGGACCGTGCCGGAGCTGATCCGGCCGGCGAAGCCGCGGAAGTCGCGATACTGCTCGGCCTGCTCGGCGGGGATCGTCGGCGACAGGCCGCCCTGCGGCCGCAGCACCAGCTGCACCGGCAGCCGGAACTCGGCGGCGTGCGAGACCGTCTCCTGCTGGCTGGGGAGCGTCTCCAGCAGCTCCAGCAGGGTGAGGCCGTCGTACCAGGGGGTGCGCGAGGAACGGTCGACGATGTTGTCGCCCTCCAGCGCCGAGACGGGCAGCACCCGGATGCCGGAGAGACCGAGCTCTGTCGCGACGCGACCCGCTTCGCGTTCGATCTCGTCGTATCGTGCCTCGTCGAAGTCGATCAGGTCGATCTTGTTCACCGCGATGATCACGTGTGCGACGCGCAGCAGCGACACCACGGCGAGGTGGCGCCTGGTCTGTTCGACGATTCCCTTGCGTGCGTCGACGAGCACGATCACCGCGTCGGCGGTCGCAGCGCCGGTGACCATGTTGCGGGTGTACTGCACGTGGCCGGGGCAGTCCGCGAGGATGAAGCTGCGGCGGCCGGTGGCGAAGTAGCGGTAGGCGACGTCGATCGTGATGCCCTGCTCGCGCTCGGCACGGAGTCCGTCGGTGAGCAGCGCGAAGTCGAAGTCGCCATGGGCGAAGCCCCGGTCGCGGGAGGTCGCGGCGACCTGCTCGAGCTGATCGGCGAGGATCGCCTTCGCATCGTGCAGCAGTCGGCCGACGAGCGTCGACTTGCCGTCGTCGACGGAGCCGGCGGTCGCGAAGCGGAACAGCGTGGAGCCGTCGGTGAGCAGGGCGGACGCCTCGCCTGGTGCGTCGAGAATCGAGGTCTCGGTCATCAGAAGTACCCGTCCTTCTTGCGATCTTCCATGGCGGCTTCGCTGATGCGGTCATCCGCCCTGGTGGCGCCGCGTTCGGTCAGCGTCGAGCGGGCGACCTCGGCGACGACGGATGCCGTGTCCACAGCATCCGATTCGACCGCGCCCGTGCAGCTCGAGTCGCCGACCGTGCGGTAGCGCACGACCCGGCGTTCGGTCTGCTCGTCTGCCCGCGGCTGCGAGAACTCGCCGACCGCCCACCACATGCCGTCGCGACGGAACACCTCGCGCTCGTGCGCGTAGTACAGCGGAGGCAGGGCGATGTCCTCGCGGGCGATGTAGCTCCAGATGTCGAGCTCGGTCCAGTTCGAGATCGGGAACGCGCGCACGTGCTGCCCGGGGAGATGGCGGCCGTTGTACAGGCTCCACAGTTCGGGGCGCTGATTGCGCGGATCCCACTGCCCGAACTCGTCGCGCAGCGAGATGATGCGCTCTTTGGCGCGCGCCTTGTCCTCGTCGCGTCGTGCGCCGCCGAACACCGCGTCGTGCTTGCCCGCGGCGATCGCGTCGAGCAGGGGCTGCGTCTGCAGGGTGTTGCGGGTGCCGTCCGGTCGCTCGGCGAGGCGGCCGTCATCGATGTAGTCCTGGACGTTGGCGACTTCGAGCCGGATGCCCAGACGTGCGACGGTCTCATCGCGGAACGCGATGACCTCGGGGAAGTTGTGGCCGGTGTCGACGTGCAGCACCGGGAAAGGCACCTTGCCCGGTGCGAATGCCTTGGCAGCGAGGTGAAGCACGACGACGGAGTCCTTGCCGCCGGAGAACAGTAGCACGGGCCGCTCGAATTCGGCGACGACCTCGCGGATGATGTGGATCGCCTCGGCCTCGAGCAGGTCGAGGGTGCTCAGCGACGTGATGGTGCTCATAGGTGCAGCCCGCATTCTGTCTTCGAGAGTCCCGCCCAGCGGCCGGATCGCGGATCCTCGCCGGGGGCGACCGCCTTCGTGCACGGCGCGCAGCCGATGGAGGGGTAGCCGTTCGCGACGAGGGGGTTCACCGGCACTTCGTGCACGGTGGCGTAGTCGATGAGGTCGTCGAAGCTCCAGGCGGCGACCGGGTTGACCTTGACCAGTCCGTTGCGCTCGTCCCAGACGATCAGTGGAGTGTCGGCGCGGGTCGGGCCCTCTTCGCGGCGCACGCCGGTGAACCACAGCTCGTAGCCGCCGAGCGCCCGCTGCAGCGGCTCGACCTTGCGGCGTGCGCAGCACAGGCCGGGGTCGCGGGCGAACAGTTCGGCGCCGAACTCGGCATCCTGCTCGCGCACCGTCTGCTCGGGCTTCACATCGACGATGCGCACGTCGAGCGCGGCGGCGACGTCGTTGCGCGTGAACGTGGTCTCGGCGAAGTGGTAGCCGGTCTCGAGGAAGAGAACGTCGACGCCCGGCAGGCTCTGCGCGACGAGGTGCGGCAGCGCGGCATCCGCCATCGAGCACGCGACGGCAGCCTGCGCGACGGCGAAGTTCTCGGCCACCCACGCGACGACCTCGGCAGGGCTCGCCTCATCGGCCGCGCGGCTGCGCAGCTCGATCGCGCCGCGCTCGGCGAGGGCCTTGAGCTCTTCGGTGGAGCGGCGTGCAGGACGGATGTCGACGAGGGTGCTCACTGCAGGGCCTCCTCGTCCGCTCGGTGCGCCCACTGCGCGAAGCTCTCCGCGTTCTCGCGGTCGGCGAGATAGCGGCGGATGACCCGCTCGGCGTAGTCGGCGATGCCGTCGGCCGCGACCTTCAAGCCGCGCACGGTGCGGCCGAGACCGGCTTCTTCGCGGTCGACGCCGGCGAGACCGCCGCCGAGGTGCACCTGATAGCCGGGCACCTGCTCGCCGTCGATCAGGACGAGCTGGCCCTTCAGGCCGATGTCGGCCGTCTGGATGCGGGCGCAGGAGTTCGGGCATCCGTTCACGTGCAGGGTGATCGGGCGGCCGATCTCGGGCTCGAGGGCTCCGAGGCGCTCTTCGAGTTGGAGGATGGCCTGGGCGGCGTTCGCCTTGGTCTCGACGATCGCGAGCTTGCAGTACTCGATGCCGGTGCAGGCGATGGTGCCGCGGCGGAACAGGCTGGGCCGGGCTGACAGTCCGATTTCGTCGAGGCCCTTCACGAGGCTTTCGACGTTCTCTTCGGGGATGTCGAGGACGATGAGCTTCTGGTACGGCGTGGTGCGAACCCGCTGCGAGCCGTGCGCCTCGGCGAGGTCGGCGAGTGCGGTGAGCGTGGTGCCGGAGACGCGGCCGACGAGGGGAGCGGCGCCGACGAAGAAGCGGCCGTCCTTCTGCGCGTGCACGCCGACGTGGTCGCCGATGCTGGTCGGCTTGGGCGCGGCCGGTCCGTCGGGGAGAGGGCTCTCGAGGTACTCGGTCTCGAGCACCTCGCGGAACTTCTCGGTGCCCCAATCGGCGAGGAGGAACTTCAGGCGGGCCTTGTTGCGGAGGCGCCGGTAGCCGTAGTCGCGGAAGATCTGGGTGATGCCGTGCCAGACCTCGGCGACCCGCTCGGGGGCGACGAAGGCGCCGAGGCGCTCGCCGAGACGCGGGACCACCGAGAGGGCGCCGCCGACCCACAGGTCATAGCCGATGCCGAGCTCGGGATGCACGACGGCGACGAAGGCGCAGTCGTTGATCTCGTGGACGACGTCCTGGCTGGGGTGGCCGGTGATCGCGGTCTTGTACTTGCGGGGGAGGTTCGCAAGCGTCGGGTCGCCGATGAAGCGCTCGGCGATCTCATGGATCTGCGGGGTCGGGTCGATGATCTCGTCGGCCGCGATGCCGGCGACCGGGGAGCCGAGGATGACGCGGGGCACGTCGCCGCAGGCCTCGGTGGTGCTCAGGCCGATCCCCTCGAGACGGCGCCAGATCTCGGGCACATCCTCGACACGGATCCAGTGCAGCTGCACGTTCTGGCGGTCGGTCATGTCGGCGCTGTCGCGGGCGAACTCGGTGGAGATCTCGCCGATCACGCGGAGCTGCTCGGTGGTGAGCTGGCCGCCGTCGATGCGGACCCGCAGCATGAAGTACTCGTCCTCGAGCTCGTGCGGCTCGAGCTGCGCGGTGCGGCCGCCGTCGATCCCGGGCTTGCGCTGCGTGTAGAGGCCCCACCAGCGGAAGCGTCCGTGCAGGTCGGTCGGATCGATCGACGCGAAGCCGCCCTTGGCGTATTCGTTCTCGATGCGCTCGCGCACGTTGAGCCCGTTGTCGTCGAGCTTGAACTGCTCGTTCGCGTTGAGGGGCTCGGTGCCGTCGACGAGCCACTGCCCGTGCGGCTTCGTTGGTACGCGGGCAGTGCGCGTGCGGGCACCGCGGACTGGCGTCGGCTGCTCGATGGTCATGGGTCTGCTCCCTGGATGGCTGTCTCTCAACCTAAGGAGTTGGACCTTGTTCATTAACAGGGGGTGACTCAGTGCGTCAAGCAACGTCACATGGCGTCATGCAGCGCGAAATATGACGCCGAACACTGGTGCTGAAGCGTTGTCATGTGCTTCGGCTGCGGGGTCGCGGGTGTTCCGGTCTCACTTTGTGCCGCTTCTCGGCGTCCGGAGCCACACGAACTGCGACCGGAACGGGCGGGAGTCAGTCGTCGAGACGCGCTTCGGCGTCGACGTAGCGGGCCACGACGAGGTCGATCAGGGCCTGGGGAACGGGGCCGCCGTCGAGGAGGGGGAGTGTGATCGTGCGACCGGGGGCTTGACGCTCGGCAAGGTCGAAGAAATAGCCGCGCGCGAGCAGGTAGATCGACACGACCGCGTCCGGGTAGTTCTCGAGCGCCGTCGGCAGGTCGGGTTGGCGCGCGGCGAGATACGCGAGTTCGACGGCTCGCCCGAGGTGCTGCTGCAGCAGAGCGGCCATGCCCTCGGCATCCGTCAGCGAGCGCGGATCGCGGGAGCCCGCGACGGCGAGGATGACGGGGCCGTCGGATGCCGGGGGCAGGTGCGCAGCGAGCCGCTCAGCGAGAACTTCGGCGAGGCGGGGGTCTGGCCCCATCGGGTCGGCGACGACGGCATCCGCTCGCTTGCCGGCGATGCCGTGCAGGTCGTGGTGCACGTGGAATCCGCTCGACAGCAGGAGGGGCACGATGACGACCGGTCCTTCGATCGCGGGTACCGCGTCCTTGGCGTCGGGTTGCTGCACGTCGACGAAGGCGGCTCTGACGGCCACGTCGGGCAGCGCATCGGCGACGCGGTCGACGAGCTCGGCGATCGTGCGTGCGCCTTCGGCATCCGACGTCCCGTGAGAGACGGCGAGCAGGGTGGGGCGGGGCATGCGGTCAGCCTAAGCGGTGCGTGTGACGGCGGTGTTTCCGGGGTGGGGGATGGGTAGGCCCGCGGCGTGGAGGGCGACGCGCAGAGTATGGACGTCGGTGAAGGCGTGCGTTTTGATTCCGAGCTCATTGGCGCCGACAAGCTTCGCGGGGGAGTCGTCGGTGAAGAAGATCCTTTCGGCCGATAAGTGCAGAGACTCCATCACGTGCACGAACGCGCGGCGGTCTGGCTTGGCGTGGCCGATGTCGGCGGAGTTGAAGATCCGGTCGAAATGCGTGGTCAAGCCGCTCTGCGCCGCCTCGGCGTCGATCGTGTCGGTGCCATTGGTGAGGATGGCGCAGATCACGCCGGCAGCGCGGAGTTCGTCCGCCAGTTCGGTCATCTCGGCGTCGACTCGGAACGGGGTTCGCCCCCATTCCTCGGCGGCAGATGTACTGGTGCGTGCGCCGATGCGTGCGATCCATTCGGCGCGCGTGATGCGCCCCGTCGTGACTTCGTCTATGAGGGGAGAAGCGAAGGCGATCTGAGCGAGCAGGCCCTGCTCCAAGCCATGCCTGTTCTCGAGGTCCGGGTCGTGATCGAAGTGGCGGACGACGCCATCGAGGTCGAAGAGTACGGCGCGGATCATGGGTCCATCTTGCCTCTCGCCGCTCGTTGAGCGAGCGTGGCTCAGTGAAACGGAGTGCTCATTTCGTTGCCGATGACACCCGGTGCCGAGTCGTTATCCAGGTGTGATTCTCGGGGCGGTTATGACCCCTGATCTGGGGTTGGAATGTCGGTGGCCCCTGGTGTACTGGGGTTATGACGGCGTTGATGGATGCGACAGTGGAGCAGGTGGCGACGCTGGGCGCGCTCACTGACTCTGTCGTGGAGATCGAGCGCACGATCAGTTCGTTGCAGGCCGCGCGGGATGGTCTTCTCGCTCTCGGGTCCCGGTTCGCGCTCGACGTCGCTCAGCAGGGCGGGCATGAGGATTTCGGGGACATGGCGTTGCGGGCGGTCGCAGCGGAGATGGGTGCCGCGCTGCGGGTCAGTGACCGGACGGTGCAACGACGGATGACGGAAGCCTCGTTTCTGGTGGAGCAGTTCCCGTCGGTGTGGCAGGCGCAGGGCGCCGGGCGGATCAGCGCCTCACACGCCCGAGTGATCGTCGATGCCGGTGCGCACCTGGACGATGCCGCCGATCGGGATGCGTATGCGGAGCAGATGATCGGGTTCGCGGACACGGAGTCCCCGAACCGGGTGGCCCGGATGGCCCGCCGGGTCGCGGAACGATTCCAACCGCGATCGATCGATGAGCGCCACCAGGATGCCCGCGACCGGCGCGGCGCGTGGATGAAAGACCGGGCGGACGGGCAGGCGGAGTTCGGGCTGGTTGGTCCGGCCGCTCTCGTGCACGGCGCGTTCGACCGGCTCACCGGCATGGCCAAAGACGTGCAAGGTGCTCCCGGCGGCGACGGTGAGGGCGTCGGAAACAATGCGGGTGCCGCCGATCCGCGCACGATCGATCAACTCCGTTGCGACCTCGCCCTTGACCTGCTGCTCACCGGGACACCCGCAGGTCACGACACCCCCGACGGGCTCCTCGCCACCATCACCGCGCACGTATCCGTGACCGTCCCCGTCACGACACTGATCGGCACCGGGACCACCCCGGCCGAGTTGGACGGGCGGATCCCGATCGACACCGCCACCGCGAAAGAACTTGCCGGGGCGGCATCCGGGTGGGATCGCATCCTCACCCACCCGATCACCGGGAACCTCCTCGCCGTCGACCGCTACCGGCCCAGTGCGCACCTCAAACGACACCTGAAAGCACGCGATCAACGCTGCCGATTCCCGACCTGCGGACTCCCCACCCGAGACTGCGACATCGACCACCATCAAGACGCCGCCCTCGGCGGCGCGACCACCGTGAACAATCTCGGCGACCTGTGCCGCCGACACCACGTCCTCAAACACCACTCCCCGTGGCACATCGAACAACTCGACACCGGGGTCTACGCCTGGACCAGCCCCACCGGCAAGGTCTACCTCGACCGACCCCCACCCCAGAACACCGTCACCTTCACCCAAGACGACACCCCACCACCGTTTTAGGGATGGGGTCGGGAGCGAGACCGGCGGGGCGATAGAACCGGGCGGCATGCCGCCCGACGCCCGAGCCTCATCCGGTCACCCAGGCGCCGAGGCCGTCTCTCAGCCGCGCGCCGGCTTCACGTCGTAGACGAGCTTGAGGACTCCGTTGGAGTACGACTCCGATTCGCGCAGGGAAAGCGCGCGACGGTCGGCACCGCCCGCTCCGAAGATGGTCTTACCTCCGGGGAGGAGGTACGGGAACATGAGCAGGTTGTAGCGGTCGATCAGCCCTGCCTCGCCGAGGTGGAGCGCCAGGTCGGCGCTGCCGTGGATGAAGATGGCGCCGCCTTCCGTCTGCTTGAGGTCGGCGATGTCCTGGGTGCTACGGAGGATCGTCGTCGGGCCCCAGTTGTCGACGATCGCGTCCTCGCTCAGCGTCGACGACGCCACGTACTTCGGCAGATCGCGATAGTCGGCGTGGTCCTCTGACCCGGGCCAGAAGGCCGAGAACGCCTCGTAGCTGCGGCGGCCGAAAAGCAGGGCGCTCGTCTCGGCGAGCTCCTCGCCCTTGAGCGCGAACGCCTCTGGCACGAAGTCGGTGTCGAAGACCCAGCCGCCGCCAGGGTGGCCCTCAGCGGTGCCGCCGGGGGAGTCGACGACGCCGTCGAGGGTGATGAATCCGGTGTAGACCAATTCACGAGTCATCTGCTTATCTCCTTGTCGCGGCCCCGCGAATGCGCGGCCTTCATACAGACGTCGAACGGCGACGCCGTGGATCGACAATGCCCTCAATCTTTTCCGAGTATCCCGGATCTCGCCATGTCGGCGGTCTCGGCAAGGATGAAGTGATGGCGACGCGACGATTGACGAAGACGTTCCATTGGCGGGGCCGCGAGGTGGCGTACGACAGCTGGGGCTCGGGGCCCGACGTCGTCTTTCTGCACGGAACGCCGTGGTCCTCGGCCCTCTGGCGGCCGATCGCGGACGCCTTGTCGGTGCGGTACACGGTGCACGTCTGGGACATGCCCGGATACGGCCAGTCCTCGAAGGACCCCGGCCACGACGTCGACCTCGGAGTTCAGGGCGAACTGTTCGCGGGTCTGCTCGACGAATGGGGCCTCGATCGCCCGCACATCATCGCGCATGACTTCGGCGGAGCCGTTGCGCTGCGCGCACGACTGCTGCACGGCGCGCGCTACCGATCGCTCTGTCTCGTCGACGTCGTCGCACTGAGCCCATGGGGCTCGCCCTTCTTCACCCTCGTGCAGCAGCACTCAGACGTCTTCACGAGACTGCCCGCCGCGGTGCATCAGGGTGCCGTCGAGGCCTATGTGCGAGGAGCGAGTCACCGCGGCATTCGCGACGACGATCTCGCAATGCTCGTCGATCCGTGGACGGGCGTCCTCGGACAGCCGGCGTTCTACCGGCAGATCGCGCAGGCAGATGAGCGGTACACGACGGAGATGGAGCCCTTGTACTCGACGATCGACGAACCGGTTCACATCATCTGGGGCGCGGATGACACCTGGATTCCCGTGGATCGGGCGCACCGGCTGAACTCGATGATCCCAGGATCGACGTTGACGGTCGTCGAGCGAGCGGGTCATCTCATCCAGCTCGATGCGCCTGCTCAATTGGGCGCCGAACTCGGCCACTGGGTCGATTCCCAGCAAACTTGAGCCGCATCATATCAACTTTGTTTTGACACGCATCGAGTGTGCGAGTACGGTTGAGTCATCGCGACTCAGGTTTGCTGAGCCGCCGCAGATTTCCGAACCACACAACCTCAGCAACAAAGGAGAAACACATGGCACGTGCTGTTGGAATCGACCTCGGTACGACGAACTCCGTCGTCAGCGTCCTCGAGGGTGGCGAGCCGAAGGTCATCGCCAATGCCGAGGGCTTCCGCACGACCCCGTCGGTGGTCGCCTACACGAAGGACGGGGAGGTGCTGGTCGGTGAGACCGCGAAGCGCCAGGCCGTCACCAACGTCGACCGCACCCAGGCGAGCGTCAAGCGCCACATGGGCACCGACTGGACCGTCGAGATCGACGGCAAGAAGTGGACGCCGCAGGAGATCTCCGCGCGTATCCTCATGAAGCTGAAGCGCGACGCCGAGTCCTACCTGGGCGACACGGTGACGGATGCCGTCATCACCGTTCCCGCATACTTCAACGACGCCGAGCGTCAGGCCACCAAGGAGGCCGGTGAGATCTCCGGTCTCAACGTGCTCCGCATCATCAACGAGCCCACCGCCGCGGCACTCGCCTACGGCCTCGACAAGGGCAAGGAAGACGAGCTCATCCTGGTCTTCGACCTCGGTGGCGGAACGTTCGACGTCTCCCTCCTCGAGGTGGGCAAGGACGACGACTTCTCCACGATCCAGGTGCGCTCGACCGCCGGTGACAACCGCCTCGGTGGCGACGACTGGGACCAGCGTCTCGTCGACTACCTGATCAAGCAGTTCAAGGACACCTCGGGTGTCGACGTCTCGGGCGACAAGATCGCCCTGCAGCGTCTGAAGGAGGCCGCGGAGCAGGCGAAGAAGGAGCTCTCCTCCTCGACCAGCACCTCGATCAACCTCCCGTACCTCTCGCTCACCGACTCGGGCCCGGTCTCCCTCAGTGAGACCATCACCCGCGCGAAGTTCGAGGACCTCACCAAGGACCTGCTCGACCGCACCAAGAAGCCGTTCGAGGATGTCATCCGCGAAGCAGGCATCAAGGTCGCCGACATCGACCACATCGTGCTCGTCGGTGGATCGACCCGCATGCCCGCCGTCGCCGAACTCGTCAAGCGCGAGACCGGCAAGGAAGCGAACAAGGGTGTCAACCCGGATGAGGTCGTCGCCGTCGGCGCCGCCCTGCAGGCCGGTGTCCTCAAGGGTGAGCGCAAGGACGTGCTGCTCATCGACGTCACCCCCCTGAGCCTCGGTATCGAGACCAAGGGCGGTATGATGACCAAGCTCATCGAGCGCAACACGGCCATCCCGACCAAGCGCAGCGAGACCTTCACCACCGCAGACGACAACCAGCCGTCCGTGGCGATCCAGGTCTTCCAGGGCGAGCGCGACTTCACCCGCGACAACAAGCCGCTGGGCACCTTCGAGCTCACCGGCATCGCCCCGGCTCCCCGTGGCATACCGCAGGTCGAGGTCACCTTCGACATCGACGCGAACGGCATCGTGCACGTGTCCGCCAAGGACAAGGGCACCGGCAAGGAGCAGTCGATGACGATCACCGGCGGCTCGTCGCTGTCGAAGGACGACATCGAGCGCATGGTGCGCGAAGCCGAGGAGAACGCGGCCGACGACAAGAAGCGCCGTGAGGCCGCCGAGGTCCGCAACCAGGCCGAGACTCTCGCGTACTCGATCGACAAGCTGATCAAGGACAACGACGACAAGCTTCCCGCTGACGTCAAGGAGTCGGTCCAGGCTGACGTCGACGCCCTCAAGACGGCGCTTGCCGGCGAGGACGACGACGCGGTCAAGACGGCGTTCGACAAGCTCAACGAGTCGCAGACCAAGCTCGGCGAAGCCATCTACGCCCAGTCGCAGGCGGACGCCGCAGCCGGCGCCCCCGCCGACGGCGAGGCCCCCGCGGCCGATGACACCTCCTCCGACGAGGACGTCATCGACGCAGAGGTCGTCGACGACGAGGACGAGAAGAAGTAGTCATGACGGACAAGAACTTCGACGACAACGCCGAGGTTCCCGGTGAGGGGTCGGATGCTCAGGCATCCGGCCCCGCGCCGCAGAACCCGGACTCCACCGAAGCGATGGGCGCCGAAGGCTCTGACGACGACCTCACGGTCGACGACATCCTGAACGCCGAGCAGACCGGTGAAGCCGCTGCGGAGGACGCGGTGCTGGCCGACCTCGAGTCGACCCTGCTGAACGACCTCAAGCGGCTGCAGGCCGAGTACGCGAACTACCGTCGCCGCACCGAAGAGCAGCGTCAGGTCGAGATCGAGCGCGCGAAGGGCGAGGCCGCCAAGGGTCTCATCCCCGTACTCGACGATCTCGATCGCGCAGCTCAGCACGGAGACCTCACCGACGGCACGCCCTTCTTCGCGATCGCGGAGAAGGTGCGCCTCGTCGCCGAGCGCATGGGCATGGTCTCCTACGGCGAGAAGGGCGAGGAGTTCGACCCCCAGCGCCACGAGGCGATCTTCCAGCAGCCGACCCCCGGCGCCGAGAAGACCACGGTGCTCGAGGTCGTCGAGGTGGGCTACCGTCTCGGTGACGTCGAGCTGCGCCCGGCGAAGGTCGTCGTCGCGGTGCCGGCCGAGTAGGCGCCGATGGCTAGCCAGGACTGGTTCGACAAGGACTTCTACAAGACCCTCGGGGTCTCGAAAGAGGTCACTGAGGCCGAACTGAAGAAGGCGTATCGCAAGCTCGCGCGCAAGTATCACCCGGATTCCAATCAGGGGGATGCGAAGGCCGAGGCGACGTTCAAGGAGATCAGCGAAGCGTACTCGGTGCTCTCCGATCCTGAGCAGCGCAAGGAGTACGACGAGATCCGCGCGATGGGCTCCGGCGCCCGCTTCACCGCAGGCGGCGCCGGCGCCGGCGGCTTCGAGGACGTGTTCAGCCGGTTCGGTCAGCAGGGGCGCGGCCAGTCGGCCGACTTCGAGGACATCTTCGCGATGTTCAACCAGGGCCAGGGCGCCTCCTTCGGAAACGGGCGGTTCGGGCAGACCTCGGGCGGCTTCCGCGGTTACGGCGGTCCGCAGCGCGGCGCCGACGTCACCGCACGGACCACCCTGGACTTCGCGACCGCGGTCCAGGGCGAGACGATCAGCCTGCAGGGTGAGGACGGCAAGCCGTTCAAGGTCAAGATCCCGGCCGGCGTCGCCGACGGTCAGAAGATCCGGCTGCGCGGTCGAGGCCGGCCATCGCCGGACGGCGGAGAGAACGGCGACATCGTCGTGCAGATCGCCGTGCGACCGCATCCGGTGTTCACGCGCGACGGGCTCAACCTCCGCATCACGGTGCCGGTGACCTTCACCGAGGCTGCGCTCGGCGCCACCATCGAGGTCCCCACGCTCGGCGGCGACGTCGTGAAGCTGCGCGTCGCGCCTGGCACCCCCTCCGGGCGGGTGCTGCGCGTCAAGGGCCGCGGCGTGGCGACGACGAAGGGCACGGGCGACCTGCTCGCCGAGCTGCAGGTCGCGGTGCCGACGCACCTCGATGAGGCCGCTCGCGAGGCGCTGCTCGCCTTCCAGGAGGCCGAGCCCAAGGAGAACCCGCGCACCGAGATGATGGCCAAGGCGCGACGATGAACATCGCGACGGCGACGACGGAACACCGGGGGCAGAGGTGAGGGATCATGGCTGAACGGCGCATGGATGCCGACACCCCGGTGTTCGCGATCGCCGTCGCGGCCGAGCTCGCGGGCATGCACCCGCAGACGCTGCGGCAGTACGACCGCATCGGCCTGGTCGTCCCCGGCCGCACCTCCGGCGGCTCCCGCCGCTACTCGACGCGCAACCTCGAACAGCTGCGAGAGGTCGCGCAGCTCTCCTCAGAGGGCATGAGCCTTCCCGCGATCGCGCGGGTGCTCGCCCTGGAGAACGAGAATCGGATGCTGCGTCGCCGCGTCGCCGAGCTCGAGAACGCGCTCCGCACCGAGCGCGAGAACCGTCCGGGCATGCGCGTGTTCGCTGCAGGATCGGCCGGCGTCACACCGATGCTCGGCGGCCGCCGCATCCGTCGTTCCACCGAGGTGATGCTGTGGAGTCCGCGCGCACAACGCAACGCCGACGAGAGCGACGGAGATGAGCGGGCGCGATAGTGTGGCGACACGATGAGGATGACCCGTCGAACGCTGCTCGCCGGCGCCGGAGCCGGCGCCCTCTCCGTGCTGCTCGCCTCGTGCACACCGGGACCTGATCCGACACCCGGGCCGACGAAGACCACTGCGCCCACACCAGGGCCGACCCCGTCGAACGGCGTTCCGCTGCCGATCGGCGTCGTGCGAAGCGCGTGGTCGACCGATCCTTTCGCGCGCGGAGCTGCGAGCTACATGCCTGTGGGCGCGCAACCGGGAGTTCGGGAAACGCTGGCGGGCCCCGTCGGAGGTCGAATCTTCTTCGCGGGTGAGGCGACGAGTGCGGATGCTCCGGGCACGATGCGCGGTGCGCTCCGCTCCGGCCAGCGCGCCGCAGCCGAGCTGCTGGAGGTCGGCGGCGGAGGCGAGCGGATCGCGGTGATCGGTGCCGGGCTGGCCGGTGCCGGCGCCGCGGCGCGACTGCGGGACGTGGGTCTCGACGTCACCGTTCTGGAGGCCCGGCCTCGTGTCGGCGGCCGGGTCGAGTCATGGTCCGACGATGCGTGGCCGGTGCCCGTGCAGTTCGGCGGATGGCTGCTCGACGGTGCGGACACGAACCTCCGTGGAGATCTGGAAGCATCCGGCATCCCGATCGCTGATCTCGTGCCGGCCGGATGGTTCTCCGCCGAGGGCGAGATCGAGCCCGTCGAGGTGCAGCCGGTGCGGTCGGCCCTCGACGCCGCGAGCAGTCTGCTCGCCGACGTCCCCCTCGCCGATGCCCTCTCGGAAGCCGGAGTGGACCCCGCCGATCCCGGTATCGCCGCGCTGCTCGCGTTCGTCGCTGCGACGTCAGGTGCTGACGCCGCCGAGGTGTCCGCATGGTTCCCGCCCGCACTGATCAGCGGTGACCTCGCCGCACCGACCGGCGATGTCTCCGCGCTCTTCGACGGTCTGCTGGATGGGTCGCAGGTTCGGCTGTCCTCCCCGGTCAGCCACGTCGCCTACGACGACACCGGCGTCAGCCTCCGCCTCGGAACCGGGGAGTCGCTGTCGTTCGATCGCGTCATCCTCACTGTGCCGCTGGGCGTGCTGCAGCAACAGGCGATCGAGTTCGATCCTGCTCTGCCGCTCGCGCACCGAGGTGCGATCACCGCGCTCGCCATGGGCCACATCGAAACGGTCTGGCTGCAGTTCGAGGAGCCGTTCTGGGACGCCGAGGCGAGCATCTGGCACGTCGTCGGCGGTGAAGCGACGATCCGCACCTGGATCAACCTCTTCCCGACGACCGGCGAAGCCGTGCTGGTGGGCATCGTCGGCGGAGCGGCCGCCCAGGAGTTCGCGGCGCTCAAGCCGGATGAGGCGATCGCCGCCGCGGCCGAGTCACTCGGCTCCTTCGTGCGCGCGGACAGCCCCTGAGTGCATCCGCACGCTCCATGACCAGCTGAGCGGCCGTACTCGACTGATGATCACGAGCACGGTCGCGACGAGGGCGAAGATCGCCAGTGCGATGCCGGCGGTGACGACGAACTCCCCGAACCCGCTGACCTGCCGCGGGTCGAGGAAGTAGTACGGGTACCAGCCGATGAGCGGGCCCCGCCACATCGTCACCGCCCCCCACAGCAGCGGATACGCCAGTGAAGCCGGAACCACCCACCACGGCACCCGGCGGTGGCCGGGCGTCAAGATCCACGCGAGCGCCGTGCAGGCCGGCAGCCAGAAATGCATCAGCTGGTCTGACCAGGGGACGTCGACGCGGATGCCCCGGACATCCGCCTGCCAGACGATCAGGGCGAAGGCGAGGCCGGCTGTGATCGTCCACGTGAGCACCATCGCGAGGGCGACGGTGAGCCACCGAGGATCGGCCGGGTGGCGGTAGGCGATGACGCCGGCGACGATGAACAGCAGGACGAATGCGCAGTTCGACTGGACGGTCAGGTAGGCGAAGAAGTTCTGCCCCGCGATCGTCTGCGAGCTGAGACCCCATGCCAGTCGATGGATCAGCGCGGCCAGACACACCGCCGCCGCGGCGAGACGGGTCAGCGCAAAGGTACTTCGTGCCGTCACCGTCCTGTTGCCTCCTGTCGCGTCGCGGTTCTCGCGCTCTCTGGCGAGTCTACGGAGCGTTCACCCGCCGGATTCGACGGGATCACCGTCGAATCGGCAGCGCACGCGTCACTATTCGCAGCGAACGCACACCTTCTCTGTATGACGGATCTTCCTCGGCGCGCAACGACGGCTGACGGCACGAGAACTTCTCGGACATCGGGCGACGCGCGGTGCTGAGCACGCCCGCGGATGCACACCGTATGCGTCGCGCCTTGATCGTCGATGAGTTCGTCATGCAGCGCGCCCGCATCGAACAGCTGCTGACGGGGATTGCGGGCCTGGAAGTCGTGGGAGTCTGCAACACGATCCGCGAGTTCGTGGAGTGGCTGCGTCATGCCGAGAGGACGCGATGGCCGCATCTGCTCGTTCTCGGGATCCCGTTCGATTCCTGGTCGCCGAACGACATCTCGGCACTCACAGCCTTGCGAGAGGCGGGCATCCGTGTCCTCGCCCTCACGACACCGACCGCGCGGATGACAGCGCGTCGTGTCGCCGACGCCGGCGCTGAGGGGTTCATAACCACCGCCGATTCGGAAGACGACCTCGTCGCTGCTGCCGAGATCGTGCTGAGGGGAGGAACGATCATGACCGCGCGCGCACACGCCATCATCCGTGTCGCATCCGAGGGCACGCGTCTGAGCGCGCAAGAGGCACGGGTGCTCGCGCTCTATGCGGGTGGTCTGACCATCGGTCGAGCGGCTGATGTCATGGGCATACGCCACGACACGGCGCGAAAGTACCTGAACCGCGTCCGCGACAAATTCACGTCCGCGGGTCGCCCGGCCCGATCGAAGCTCGAACTCGCGCAGATCGCGTGGGCCGACGGCTACGCCGAGCCCTCGCTGCGACAAGGACCCGGCATCCAACAACACCTTGTGTCGACGCGAATGCCGAAAAGCGGAGGCCGGTCTGCCGATTCCGTGTGACGACGAAACACGGCGACACCTATTCAGCGGAATGAAAAGTGAAGTTCCTACGGTGAGAGCAGGGAACCTCCCTGCTCCGCGCTTGGCGCGTGTCCTGCCACGAAGGAACCACTCCTCATGACGAACACCTCCGCCCCCTCCGCTGCTGCGTCGCTGGGACTTCTCGTCCTCCGCGTCGTGGTCGGCGCCATCTTCATCGCCCACGGTGCCCAGAAGATCTTCGAATTCACCCTCCCCGGCACGATCGAGAGCTTCACCGCGATGGGCGTACCACTGCCCGCCATCGCCGCGACTGTCGTCGCCTTCGTCGAGTTCGGCGGGGGCATCCTCCTCGTGCTCGGCTTCTTCACCCGCCTCGTCGGGATCCTCCTGGCGATCAACATGGTCGTCGCGCTCGTCCTCGTGCACCTTCCCGCCGGACTCTGGGTCGGCAACGGAGGCTACGAGTTCGTGGCCGTGCTCGGAGCCGCCGCTCTGGCACTGGCGCTCATCGGTGCCGGCCGGCTCTCGCTCGACAGGGCGCTGCTCCGCGGGCGCGTTCCCGCCTGGCTGACCTGATCGCGCAGCGCGCATGAAGGAAGCAGGGGATCGGCGTCGAGCCGGTCCCCTGCTTCGTCCCCGATAGCTACAGTTGGGGAATGTCCAAACCGAAGCGCGTGACCATCACGGATATCGCGCGTCTGGCCGGGGTGTCGCCGGGTGCGGTGTCCTTCGCTCTGAACGGTCGCCCCGGGGTCAGCGAGCAGACGCGGCAGCGCATCCTCGAGATCGCCGAGGCGCACCAATGGCTGCCGAGCTCGGCGGCACGAGCGCTGGTCGGTTCGCGAGCCGGGGTCATCGGCTTCGCCGTGAATCGCTCGGCAGGGACCCTCGGGGCCGAGGCCTTCTTCACCGACCTCATCGCGGGTGTGCAATCGGCGCTCGCCGAGAACCGCATCGCGATGCAGATGGTGCTGGTCGCCTCGATCGAGGAAGAGGTGGCGACCTACCGTCGCTGGAGCAGTGCCAATCAGGTCGACGGCGTGATCGTGATCGATCCGCGAGACGACGACCCGCGTCTCACTGTGCTCCGCGATCTCGCCCTACCAGCCGTCGTCATCGGAAGCCATGCGTCCGATGACGCCCATCCGGCGTCGATCTGGTTGGACGACAGCCAGGTCGCACACGCCCTCTTCGACTACCTGGTCGCGCTCAGGCACCGTTCGATCGTGTACGTCGCGGGTCCGGCCGAGTTCCAGCACACCCGGATGCGCACCGAGGTGCTCCTGGGCCAGCAGGATCGCGGCGTGGTCGGAGAAGTGATCGCCACCGACTTCTCGCCGGGGGAGGCATCGACCGCGATGCGCCGCCTGCTCAGCCGTCGGGAGCGGCCGTCGGCGGTCGTCTTCGACAACGACGTCATGGCGATCGCCGGCATGCGGGTCGCGCAGGAGATGCGGATCTCGGTGCCGGATGAACTCTCCATCGCATCGTTCGACGATTCCGTCGTGGCGGGGCTCGTGCACCCGTCGATCACCTGCATCACCCGCGACACCTTCGGTCTCGGTGCGGATGCCGCCGAATTCCTGCTCGATCAGATCGACTCGGCCGAGATCCTTCCCGATCGGATCGGGCCTCTGCCAAGCCTCACCGTGCGCGAGAGCACCGCGGCGCCGCGCTGACCCTGCTCGCGACCGGACCCGGCCGGATGCTCAGACGACGGTGTTCTGCGACGTGTAATCCTCGCCGCTGAGCGCGGGGCGGACGAGCTCGGTGATGCCGCGCGACGCGAGGACCTCGGGCTTGTCGGCATCCAGAGACGTGACGATGGCCGGGTCGACCCCGGCCGTGCAGGCATCCACCCACGCCTGGAAGATCGAACCGCCGGGGCTCATCGCCGCGCGACTGATCGGCGTCTCGTTCTCATCGACCTCGACGACGATCCCGAGCGAACGGGGCGGTGCAGGCTGCCGTTCGCGCAGTTCGGGGATGATCTCGGCGAAGCGACGGCCGATCGGCTTCGCCGCGCCGTCCTGATCGACGAGGCCGAGCGTGTACTCCAGCTCCGGGAAGTCGGCCAGGGATCGGCTGACGTCGTGCGAGCACCACCAGGTGACGCCCCAGAGATTCTCGGTGCGGGCTGCCGAGCGCACGGTGGCCTCGAGGAAGTCCGGCGTCTCTTCGGGCGTCAGGCAGTTCGAAGGGGCGCCGACCTCCTGCAGCCAGATCGCGCGATCGGGATCGGTGGCGAAGCCCCGCGCCAGCTCGATCATGTACTCGGCGTGCCGATCCGACGCCACCGAGCGTCCGCCGTAGCGCTGCGCTGTGCCGTTGAAGATCCACGAGTGCACCGTGCTCATCGCGCCGAGGCGGGAGGCGAGTGCCGGCGTGAAGCCGTGCCCGTCCATGTACCAGGCGGCGTCGTATTCGCTGTGCACGTGCTGCTGTGCGGGTGCGGCCTTCTGTGCCGCATCCAGAAGCGTCGTGATCCAGTTCGCGGCCTCGGCCTCGGTGACCGGCCACGGAGACGGGTGCGTCTTCGCCGAGAACTGGTTCGTCTCGTTGCCGAGAGTGAAGCCGAGGAAGTTCCCGGCATCCCCGAGCCGTGCTCCCAGCCGCTCGACGAGGGCGACCTGCCCGCTGAGGGCGTCGGGGTGCGTGAACATGTTCTTGTCGTGCCAGGTGAACAGCCAGGACGGGACGAAGTCGAAGCTCGAGAGGTGACCCTGGATGACGTCGACGCTCGCGTCGAGTCCGAACTCCGCGGCGATGTCGACCACGGCACGGACGTCCTCGACGGCTTCGGCGCGGATCAGCGTTCGGTTCGGCTGCAGGACCGTCCACAGCGGGAAGATCCGCACGTGGTCGAGGCCCAGGTCGGCGAGGGCGGCGAAGTCGCGACGCACCTCATCGAGATCCAGCGACATCCACGCGTGCATCCACTCGGAGCGTGGCGTGTAGTTGGCGCCGAAGCGCAGTGGGGCGATCGCGGTCGACATGGCGATCCTTTCGTGGAGTCTGGTGCCGGTCGGCGGCGACGGTGTGGGCGAATCGGCGGTGCTTATGGCATGCTATGGTCACTATATCGTTTTAGTAGAGGCTGTGATGGCGACTCGGACGAGGCGCAGCGGCCGGACCACTTCGAAGGAGAACGTCCATGAAGATTCGTACGACGGCCG
Organism: Microbacterium sp. LWH12-1.2; assembly: GCF_040675825.1. Taxonomy (NCBI): domain Bacteria; kingdom Bacillati; phylum Actinomycetota; class Actinomycetes; order Micrococcales; family Microbacteriaceae; genus Microbacterium; species Microbacterium sp. LWH12-1.2. Next base: position 2,733,868 of record NZ_JBEGIJ010000001.1, on the reverse strand, counting down.
CCGCGGGCATTGCGGTTGCGGCATCCCTCGTTCTCGCCGGATGCGCCGGAGGCGCTCCGGCGCCTGCGGGCGGCGATGGCGAGATCAAGGGTGAGATCGACTTCCAGACCTGGTCTCTGAAGAACGACAAGTTCACTCCCTACTTCGAGGACGTCATCGACGCGTTCGAGAAGGAGAACCCCGGCACGACGGTGAACTGGATCGACCAGCCGGCCGACGGCTACGAGGACAAGATCCTGCAGCAGGCCGAATCCGGCGAGCTGCCCGACGTCATCAACCTTCCGCCGGAGTACGCGTACGCTCTCGCCGAGGCCGGCCAGCTGCTCGACCTCGGCGGCGCATCCGACGTGATCGACGACTACGTCGACGGCGGTGTCGCGGCGTACACCTACGACGGCATCGACGGTTCGTTCGGGTTTCCGTGGTACCTGGGCACCGAGCTCAACTACTGGAACAAGGCGCTGCTCGCGAAGGGCGGCGTCGACGCGACGCCGACCACTTTCGAGGAGACCCTCGATGCTGCCGAGAAGCTCGCCGCAGTCGGCATCCAGACGATCTCGGATGTGCCGAGCCCGAAGTCGCTGCAGATCATGGTCACCGATGGCGGAGGCACTCAGAGCGTCTACAAGGACGGGGAGTTCGGCTTCGACACTCCCGAGGCTGAGGCGATCATCGAGCGCTATGCCGAGCTCTACAAGGCGGGAGCGATCTCGCCGGAGGCCCTGCAGAACGCCGGCACGGCGAACGCCAACATCAACAACTTCAACAAGGGCACCGTCGCTTGGGCGACCGCCGGGCCGAACTACATCGACAAGGACATCGCCGTGAACGCGCCGACGCTCCTGCCTGACGTCGACGTCACCAACGGCTTCGGCAACCCGCCGCTGTTCGTGCAGGGGATCAGCGTGTCGGCGAACTCCACCAACTCCGCAACAGCCCTTGCCTTCGCCGAGTTCCTCACGAACACCTCGAACCAGATCGAGTTCGTCAAGCTCGCCACCGGCTTCTTCCCCGGAACCAAGGCGGCGAACGAGGACCCGTCTGCGTTCGCTGAGACGGCTCAGAACGAGATGCAGGCCGTTGCGAACGAGCTCGCCGCCTCGCAGATGAACGATGCCCAGCTCATCGGCGCCCCGCAGTTCACTGAGGCGATGGAGACCTTCGCCAAACAGCAGATCGCCCTGGCGGTCAAGGGTGAAATCTCCGCCAAGGAGGCGCTGCAGAAGTCCGTCGAGTACGCGGAGCAGAACGTCGTCGGCTGATCCGACGACGACGAACGAAGGGGCCGGGACTCACCATGAGACATCAACGCTGGTACACGCCGTATCTGCTCATCCTCCCCGGTGTGATCTGGGTATTCGTGTTCGCCCTGTGGCCGTTCGTGAACACGATCGGACTCGCGTTCACGGATGCCCGGCCCCTTCGTCCCGCGGAGTTCGTCGGGCTCGCGAACTTTGCGAAGCTGTTCGAGGATGAGCGATTCGCGTACGCGCTGACGACGTCGCTGGTCTACGTCGTCGTGTGCGTGCCGCTGCTCACCTTCATCCCGCTCCTGCTGGCACTGCTGGTGCACGCCAAGATCCCGGCGATCGGGTTCTTCCGCACGACGTTCTACTTCCCGGTGATCGCCTCAGCGGTCGTCGTCGCGATCGTGTGGGAGTTCCTCTTCTCGGGCAGCGGAACCGTCAACTCGGCGCTGAGCTTCTTCGGCCTCATCGATCGACCGATCGAGTTCCTCTCCGATCGCTGGCTGCTGATCGGATGTGCGATCGGGCTGACCGTCTGGAAGGGCCTGGGTTACTACATGGTGGTCTACCTCGCCGCCCTCGGGAATGTCGGCCGCGAGCTGCACGAGGCAGCCGCGATGGACGGGGCAGGGCGGTGGCGCCGGTTCTGGTCGGTCACTGTTCCCGGCGTGCGCGGGCCGATGATGCTCGTCTCCGTGCTGGTATGCGTCGGCGCGATGCGGGTCTTCACGGAGCTCTACGTGCTCTCCAACGGTTCCGGCGGTCCCGGCGGTAGGGCCATGAGCATGGTGATGCTCATCCAATCGATGGGCAAGGGGCTCAACGGGCAGGTGGGCTATGCATCTGCGATCTCGCTCGTGCTGTTCCTGTTCACGCTGGTGCCGCTGGCGATCGTCGGCATCCTGAACAACAGCGATGCGATCAAAGAAGCGCTGTCGTCCAGGCGGGCAGGGAAGGCCGCGAAGGCCGCTCGCCTCTCGGTCGCAGAGGGAGCCGTCCGATGAGCGTCACGAAGGCCGCCGGCGACGTGAAGCTGCCGCGGGACAAGCCGTACCGCACACGGGGCTCCGCCGACATCATGAAGCCGTCGCTTCCCGGGCTCATCGGCAAGTACGCGTTGCTGCTCGTCGTGCTCGCCGTCATGGTGTTCCCGTTCCTCTGGCAGATGTCGACCTCTTTCAAGGGCGCGACGGAGAACATCTACGACTTCCCGCCATCGCTGATCCCGACGGCTCCCACTCTGGACAACTACGCCGAGGTGTTCCGCACCATTCCGGTGCTCGACTACGCGTGGCACTCCCTGCTCGTCGGCGTCGGAACCGTGATCACCAACGTCGTCTTCGCGACGATCGGCGGCTATGCGCTGGGCACCATGAAGTTCCGATTCAAATGGGTCTTCCTGGCGGTCTTCTTCTCGACGCTGCTGCTTCCCGGCGAGGTCACGCTGACCAGCCAGTACCTCACGGTGAAGTCGCTCGGGCTCGCCAACACCCTCTGGGGCGTGTTCCTGCCCGGTGCGATCGCGGCGATCAACATCCTGCTGATGATGGCGGCCTGCCGGATGATCCCGGCGGACACCCTGGCCGCGGCCACGATCGACGGCGCCAACACGATGCAGCGACTGCGCCACATCGTCTGGCCGAACGTGCGTGGCATGGTGTCCGTCGTTGCGCTGTTCGCCTTCATCGGCGCATGGGACGACTTCCTGTGGCCGCTGGTCGTGCTCTCGGATCCGGCGAACTACACCCTCACCGTCGGCATGCAGTATCTCAGCTCGAACTTCGCCGCCAATCCTCGAGTGATCGCGGCAGGAACGATGATCGCTCTGGTGCCGATCATCGTGCTGTTCGCGGTGCTGCAGAAGCAGTTCTTCAAGGGCGTCGAGGAAGGAAGCGTCAAGGGATGACGGATCCGACGGATGCCGAGGCGGGCGGTCTTGAATGGCTCGCCCTCCCGCAGCCGACGACAGCCGCTCTGACCGGAGGGGAATGGCGGCCCTCGTCGGTCCTCGTCGCCACCGACGTGCCGGAGTTCGCCGCGGAGGCGGCGCGTCTGGAGCGCGAACTCGTGGCGCTCGGTATTCCGCGGGGCGACGGGGCAGTCATCCGACTGCGCACAGGCGAGCCCATCGGTGAGGCGTTCCGGCTCACCGTTGGCGACGACATCGAGGTTGTCGCGGGGGCCCCGGTCGGGGTGTTCCGAGCGACGCGCCAGCTGCTGCACAACCTGCGCGCCCAAGGTGCCGTGCCGCACGGTCGTGTGCAATCGGCGCCGGCGGTCGAGGAGCGGGGCTTCCACCTCGACGCGGCGCGGAAGTACTTTCCAGCGGACTGGATGGTCGACCTGCTGCATGCCCTCGCGGATGTGGGGATCAACAGCTTCCAGTGGCATCTCTCCGAGAACGAGGGCTTCAGGATCGGCTCCGACGCCTTCCCGGAGATCGTGTCGGCGCAGCATGTCACGCGCGACGAGGCGCGGCGGGTGGCGGACGCTGCCGCTGACCTCCACATCGATCTCGTGCCATCGCTCGACATGCCGGGGCATCTCCGGCATGCCCTGGCCGCGCACCCGGAGTTCCGGTTGGCGGCCGCAGGTGGACTCGAGACCGACCACGGGCTGGATATCGCCAACGAGGATGCGGTGCGTTTCGCCCAGGCGCTGATCGACGACATCGCCCCGCTCTTCCCGCGCAGTACCAGCTGGAACCTCGGTGGCGACGAGTTCGTCGACTTCGCCCGGATCCACGAGTATCCGGCTCTGGTGACGGCCGCGCGCGAGCGGTATGGGGCGGACGCCACCGGGTTCGATCTGCTCACCGCGTTCGTGAATCGCATCAGCGCGCATCTGCGCTCGCGCGGGTTCGACCCTCGCGTGTGGAATGACGGGATGCTGCGCAGCAGCGCCGTGGAACTCGACTGTGAGACCGTCCTCACGTGGTGGACGAACTGGCACGCTGAGATGCGACCGCTCGCGGACGCCATCGCTTCCGCGCGCGGGCTCGTGAACTTCAACGATTCCCTCTTCTACTACGTGCTCGGCGAGAAGGCCGGGTACGAGTATCCGACGAGCGAACGGATCTGGGGCGCCGACTGGCATCCGGGGCTCTTCCCGTCCCTTCCCGGTGGCGTGGTGCAGGAGATCCCCGCTCCGTACCCTGCGCAGCTGATCGGGGTAGCCTTCTCGGTCTGGTCCGATGCCGAGGAGGCGCAGACGCCGCAGGAGGTCGCCGCAGGCATCCGCCGGCCCCTCCGTGCGATGGCCGAGCGGGCGTGGAATGGCGGGAGTAGTGTGACGCACGACGCATTTTGCACAATCGATGTGCAAATTGGTCTTTACGCGTGACTCGACGACTTCCGGCGGGTAGCGTCGACCGCGACGCACTGTCCTAGACTCATCTACTAGATCGTTTTAGTTACCGTCCAGCTCGGAGACCGAATCACACATGCATGACGACACCTCGCTCACAGTCGGCCGCGTCAAGCGAGTGCTCGACGAGCGCATCCGCCCGGCCATCCACTCGGCATCGACGCCGCTGACGGTCGAGATCCACGAGCTGCCCGGCGAGCCGATCAGTCCCGTCGACGGCCTCGCGCTCGACTTCGCGCCGACGACGGTGCCGGCACAGTGGGGACCGGCCTGGGGGACGACGTGGTTCAGGCTCACCGGTCGGGTGCCCGCAGAATGGGCCGGACGCCGGGTCGAGGCGGTCATCGACCTCGGCTTCGACATCAACATGCCCGGCTTCCAGTGCGAGGCGCTCGTCTACCGGGCCGACGGGACACCGGTGAAGAGCATCAATCCGCGCAACCAGTGGCTTCCGGTCGCCGCGGACGCGCACGGTGACGAGCCGGTCGAGCTGTACCTCGAGGCGGCGGCCAACCCGGTGCTCCTCGATTACCACCCCTTCCTGCCGACGCAGGAGGGTGACATCCTCACCTCATCGCCCGAGCCGCTCTACCGCACCCGGCGCATGGACCTCGCGGTCTTCGAGCAGGACGTCTTCGAGCTCTCCCTCGACCTCGAGGTGCTCTTCGAGCTGCAGGCCGAGCTGCCGCCGACCTCGCCCCGCCGGATGCAGATCCTGCAGGCGATGGACGACGCCCTCGACGTGCTCGACCTGCAGCGCATCGCCGCGACGGCATCCGACGCGCGGGTGAAGCTCGAAGGCGTGCTCGCCGCCCCGGCCGAAGCGAGCGCCCACCGCATCTCGGCGATCGGCCACGCGCACATCGACTCCGCCTGGCTGTGGCCGGTGCGCGAGACGATCCGCAAGGTCGCCCGTACATCGTCGTCGATGACGGCGCTGCTCGAGGAACAGCCGGAGTTCCAGTACGGCATGTCCAGCGCACAGCAGTACGCCTGGCTCAAGGAGCATCGACCCGAGGTGTTCGAGCGGGTCAAGGCCGCCGTAGCCGAAGGCCGGTTCCTGCCGCTCGGTGGCATGTGGGTCGAGTCCGACACGGTGATGCCGACGGGGGAGTCGCTGGTGCGCCAGTTCTCGTACGGCCAGCGCTTCTTCGAACGCGAGTTCGGGATCCGCTCCAAGGGCGTCTGGCTGCCCGACAGCTTCGGCTACTCGCCGGCGCTGCCGCAGCTGATGCGCCGGGCCGGATTCGAATGGTTCTTCACGCAGAAGATCTCCTGGAACCAGCAGAACGTCTTCCCGCACCACACGTTCCTGTGGGAGGGCATCGACGGTTCGCAGATGTTCACGCACTTCCCGTCGATGGACACCTACAACTCGCAGCTGAGCGGCATGGAGGTCGCCAAGGCGTCGCGACAGTTCAAGGAGAACCGGCTCTCGTCGCGCTCGATCGCCCCGGTGGGCTGGGGTGACGGTGGTGGCGGCACGACGCGGGAGATGACCGGACGCGCACGGCGCCTCAAGGACCTCGAGGGCAGTGCGCGGGTGGAGTGGGAGCACCCCGACACGTTCTTCGACGCGGCGAAGGCGGAGCTGCCGCATCCGGCCGTCTGGGTCGGCGAGCTGTATCTCGAACTGCATCGCGGAACCCTCACCAGCCAGCACGGCACGAAGTCGCGCCACCGCTGGGCCGAGCATGCGCTCGTCGAGGCCGAGCTGTGGGCGGCGACGGATGCCGTCCGCACCGGCGCCGCGTACCCCGCGGCCGAGTTCGACACGCTGTGGGAGCAGGTGCTGCTGCACGAGTTCCACGACATCCTGCCCGGCACTTCGATCGCCTGGGTTCACCGCGAGGCGGTCACCGTCCTCGAGGACGTCATCACGAGGGCGCGCGCCATCTCGGATACGGCGCGTCGCTCGCTCGCCGGCGAGGGCGAGCGCGAGCTCGTCTTCTCGCCGTCCTCCGTCGCGGGGCCGGCACCGCTGGGCGCTGCCGTCGCACTCCCGGTCACGGATCGGGTGGCCGTCGACGACAGTGGTGACGGCATCCTGCTCGAGAACGCGCTCGTGCGTGTGCGGATCTCGGACGAGGGGCTCATCGTCTCGGCCGTCGATCTCGCATCCGGCCGCGATGCCGTGGCATCCGGTCGCGAGGCGAACCTGCTGCAGCTGCACCAGGACTTCCCGAACATGTGGGACGCCTGGGACATCGACCGGTACTACCGCAACAGCGTGACCGACCTGCGCGATGTCACGTCGTTGACGGCACGACTGACGGATGCCGGCGCCGAGGTCGTGATCGTGCGCGAGTTCTCGCAGTCGACGATCACTCAGACGCTCACGCTCGCACCGGATTCGCGGACCGTGAAGATCGTGAACGACATCGATTGGCGGGAGACCGAGAAGCTGCTCAAGCTCGCCTTCCCCCTCGATGTGCAGGCCACGCACTCCGAGGCCGAGACGCAGTTCGGTTACCAGGCTCGCGTCACGCACACGAACACGAGCTGGGAGGCGGCGAAGTTCGAGACCTCGATGCACCGTTTCGTGCTGGTGCGCGAGGCTGACTTCGGCGTCGCGCTCGTGAACGACTCGATCTACGGCTACGACACCTCGCGTGAGGTCTCGGATGACGCGGTCACGACGACGGTGCGCCTGTCGCTGCTGCGTGCGCCGCGGTTCCCCGACCCCGACACCGACCACGGCAGGCACGTCATCACGACGGGCCTGGTCATCGGCGCCGGTCCCGCCGAGGCGACGCGCGCCGGCATCGAGCTGAACGCGCCCGCCGCGGTGCTGCGAGGCGCACGCGATGTCGCACCGCTCGTCTCCGTGCAGGGCGGCGGCATCGTCGTGTCCGGTGTGAAGCTGGCCGACGACGGGTCCGGCGACGTGATCGTGCGCGTGTACGAGTCGCTCGGACGACGCGTGTCCGGGGCGCTGGCCGTCGACTTCGAGCATCGTGAGGTGCGCGAGATCTCGCTGATCGAGGATGCACTCGACGACGCCCGCGTCGGCACCGAGCTGCACCTGCGTCCGTTCGAGGTGCGCACGCTCCGCATCGTGCGCTGAGGTCGGAAGCATTTCTGACCTCGCACGGGCCGGGAGGTGCTTGTGACGGTCGCCGGCCTGCGGGACGATGGCGGGATGGCGACGATCGAGGACGTGCGCGAGATCGCACTCGCGCTTCCCGGCGTCGAGGAGCGGATCAACGGCCACACCGGTGAGCCCGCCTGGCGTGCGGTGAAGGGCGACATCGCCTGGATGCGCGGACCGAGCGCCCGGGATCTCGACCAGCTGGCCGACCTCGGTCATGACTGGCCGAAAGGCCCGGTGCTCGGTGTCCGCGTCGCGAGTGCGGAGGAGAAGGAGGCCCTGCTCGCCGCCGAGCCGGCGGTCTTCTTCACGATCCCGCACTTCGACGGCTACCCCGCCCTGCTCGTGCGCCTCGAGGACGTCGACCGGGAGCGGCTGGCCGAGATCATCGACGACGCCTGGCTGGTGCGCGCTCCGGTCAAGGCGGCGAAGGCCTGGCTCGCGGAGCGCGGGCTGGAGTGAGGGTCAGTCCGCGATCAGGAAGGGCCGGGCGGCATCGAGGAAGGCGCGCGGGTCGTCGGCCCACAGGCGGATGCTCGTGACCTGGTGCTCTCCGCCCTTCGGCGCCAGCCCGGGGAGGCGTACGACGAAAGGACGCTCGAGTTCGATCTCGAGATTCGTCTCGTTCTGCATCCGCTCTGCGTACTCGGCGCCGGCCTCCGTCTCGGTGATCCGAGGCTGCTTCGGCTCGTCGACCCGGCGACTGATCGCGACCGAGGCGATCACCTCCCAGGGGACAGGCACATCGATCTCGAGTCCGCTGCGCACCCGAATGCCGTCCGGTCCGACCGTGTGCGGACGCATCAGCATCGCGAAGAGGTAGCCGAGCATCCAGGTGACGCCCCAGATACCCAGGATCAGCATCGTGATCCGCACGACAGGCCACTGGTGCACGATCAGGTCGAAGATCGGGATCTCGACCGCGGAGAGGCCGATGAAGATGAACAGGATGGTGAGCACGGGGCGGTGATAGCCGATGCCGGTGGCGCCGGCGGGGATCGCGGGGCGCCGCACGATCGCGCGACCGATGCTCGAGTAAACGCGCAGCTCGGCGATGAGGGCGCGATGCAGCATGTTCAGCACGCGCGCGGTGCGAGAGGGGGCGGCGGTGCGCATCTCGGTCGTCATGGCGCTGTCTTCTCGGTGCCCGCCTGCGCCGCGGCATCCGTCACCAGGGTCTGCAGATGCGTCGCGATCGCGATGATCCCGCGCTCCACCGCGTCGCGATCCGCCGGCGCGACTGCGGTGACCAGGGTCGCGTTGAGCTCGTCGTGCTCCTGCTGCATCCGGGTCATGGTCTCGGTGGCATCCGCCGTCAGCTCCACCAGCACGGCACGACGGTCGGTCGGATGCGGTGCCCGGCGCACGTGTCCGGTCGCCTCGAGCGCATCGACGAGACCCGTGATGTTGCGGGGGCTGACCTCGAGGAGTTGCGCGAGGGCCTGCTGCGTCGACGGCCCGGCGTGCTGCAGCACCCAGAGCAGGTGCACCCGGGCCGGGGTGAGTCCGGTGCCGTCGAACGCGCGCGCCATGTCCTTCTGGAACAGGTCGGCGATCTGGAGCAGGCGGTCCAGCAGCAGGGGCGTCATATTGTTACCCTACTACATGATTACCCATCTTCATCAAATGCTCAGGCCGGGTCGAGCCTCAGGATGTCGGGGGATTCCCCGCCGGTCACGTCGTCGGCGACCCGGATGCTGCGGGCGAGGTCATCCAGAGCGCCCATCAGGGTGCCGAAGCGCTCGCGATCGCTGCAGATCGCGGTCAATGTGACGAGATGCGTGCCGGTGTCCCAGGTGTACGAGGCGAACGGCGGCGACGCCGGCGTCTGCGGCACTGGCACGACCAGCTTCTCGCCGACGCCGAGGCCGCTGCTGCGGAACGATTCGGTGTCGTCGTAGTCCATCGGCATCGACGCCCGCGCGATCCGCAGATCCGGAGTCAGGGCCTGCGCGGTCGCCATCGCGACGATCAGGTCGGGCTCCGCCTTCCACGTCCACACCAGCACCCGGCCATCGGCCCGCTTCATGAGCAGCGGCGCCGCCTGGCTCATCGCCCACGCGCCGAACTTCGACCCGGGTCGCTCGACCGCACCCATCGCGCCGTTCATCTGGCTCAGCAGCATCCGGATCGCCGCCTTGCGATGCCGGCGTCCCTTCCAGCCCAACGAATCGGTCACGGGGATCCACAGCGCGGCATCGGCGTCGGAGGTCAGTCGCATACCCCCACGGTACGCGGAGAACGGATGCGGAGGCTGGGGGCGCCGGAATGGCGGGGCGGCGCGAACAGGCCCCTCGGGTAGAGTGGCCAGCGCCCCGACCAGGGCTTCCCTTGGCCGCCGTACCGTAAGGCAGCATGTCTGTGACCTCCTCCGACGATCCGATCGACTCGATCGACCCGTCGAGTGCCCCCACCCCCGGACGCCCTCTGAAGATCGTGCTCGGCTGTGACACCTTCGCTCCCGACATCAACGGTGCCGCCCGCTTCGCCGAGCGTCTCGCCGCCGGTCTCGTCCAGCGCGGCCACGAGGTGCACGTCGCCGCCCCCAACCAGGCGTATCGCCGCGCCCAGCCGCGCACCGAGGTGGTCGAAGGTGAGCCGATGACCCTGCACCGGTTGCCGTCGGTGCGTTGGCCTCCTCATGACTGGCTGCGTTTCGTCTGGCCGTGGCGCGCGAAGCACTATGCGCGCAAGGTGCTCGATCGGGTGCAGCCCGACGTCGTGCACATCCAGTCGCACATCATCATCGGCCGCGGTCTTGCGAGGATCGCGCAGGAGCGCGGCATCCCGGTGATCGCGACGAACCACGTGATGGCCGAGAATCTCCTCGACCACTCGATCTTCCCCGACGTCGTCGACCGCAACATCGTGAAGTTCGCCTGGGCCGATGGACGTCGCACCTTCGGCGGCGCCCGCGCCGTCACCACGCCGACCCGCCGTGCCGCGGACTTCCTCGAGCGCACGATCGGCATCGAAGGCGTGATCCCGATCAGCTGCGGCATCGATCGCAATCAGTACACGCCGGTGATCGGCGTGCGCGAGAAGAATCGCGTGGTCTTCGTCGGGCGACTCACTGCGGAGAAGCAGATCGACGTCATCCTCAAGGCGATCGCATCGCTCGACCCGACTCTCGAGGTCACCTTCGACATCGTCGGCGGTGGCGATCAGCGCAAGGCTCTCGAACACCTCGCCGCTCAGCTCGGGCTCGCCGACCGCGTCGTCTTCCACGGGCGCATCGATGACGCCGAACTGCGGGCGCTGCTGTCCAGGGCGTCCGTGTTCGCGATCGCGTCGATCGCGGAACTGCAGTCGATCGCCACGATGGAGGCGATGGCCTCGGCGCTCCCGATCGTCGCCGCCGATGCGGTCGCTCTCCCGCACCTCGTGCACGACGGCGAGAACGGGTACCTCTTCCAGCCGGGCGACGTCGCAGAGCTGACCGCTCGCCTGACCGACGTGATGACGGCAGAGCCGGCTGAGTACGAGCGGATGCAGCAGGCATCGCTCGACGGTGTCGCGATCCACGACATCAACCGCACCCTCGACACCTTCGAGGCGCTGTACCGCGACGAGCCGCTGCCCGCGTAATCATGCACATCGTCTTCTTCGGCGATCAGCACCTGGAGTCGCTCGGCGGTGCGCAGGTGTCGATGCGGCTGCAGCGCGAGTTCCTCGAGCGTGCCGGTCACACGGTGACGGTCGTCGCGCCGCGGATGCACGGACCGCGATCCGGTGCCGTCGATGCGGCGTATCTGGATCTGCCGTCGGTGCCGATCACGCTGGACCGCGAATACTCGATGAGCTGGCCAGGACGCCGCACCGACCGATTCCTCGATCGTGCGCTCAGGCATCGCCCGCCCGTCGATCTCGTGCACGTCCAGGCCGACTTCTGGGGCGCCTTCGTCGGTCATCGCTACGCCCACCGGCACGGCATCCCGGTGGTGCACACGATGCACAACCGCGTCGATGTCGGCATCGCCGCGGTCACGCCGCTGCATCGCCCGGTGCTCGCGGCGCTGAACGCCTGGCGGCGCCGCGCCCTGCGCGGAATCGGCGCACCGGTCTCCGGCAGCGACGGCTGGGCGTACCTGCGCGGTCTCGCGGTCGGTGCCGCCGCGGTGACCGCACCCTCGACGCATTTCGCCCACCGCCTCGAGCGCAACGGCGTCTTCGAATCGGTCGACATCGTCTGGAACGGAATCGATGACGACGTGCGGGCCGCCACCCTCACTGCGGCCCCCGCCGAGCGAGCGCCGGGACGGCCGCGCTTCATCTGGCTGGGACGGATGAGCCCGGAGAAGCGCCTGCTCCCGTTCCTGGAGGCCTTCGTGGCCTCGGGGGTGGATGCGGAGCTGGAGATCATCGGCGGTGGCGCGCAGCGGACGGCCGCCGAGAAGATCGTCGCCGGGCTGCCGAACGTGCGCTTCGCCGGTCGGCTCACCTACCCGCAGACGTTGGCACGCATCGCCGCGGCCGACGCGCTGGTGCAGACGTCGATCGGCTTCGAGACGCAGGGGATGACGCCGTTCGAGGCCGCGACCCTGGGAACGCCTTCGGTGATCAGCGACCCCGACATCGCCGCGGAGCTGGGCGGCGGCCTCTGGGCCGTTCCGGATGCCTCGTCGAGTTCAGCAGCCGAGCGGGAAGCTCGGCGTGCGGCAGCGCTCGCCGAGACGCTGCGTCACGCGGCATCCGACATCGCCGAAGGCACTGCGCCCACGCCCCTGCCGGAAGTGGCCGAGGCATTCCTGCAATCGTCCCGCACGGCGGCGATGATCGAGATCTACGAGCGAGTGCTCGCCGCTCAGATGAAGCGGTAGAAGAACGTCGCGATCCAGGCGACGGCGGTGCCGACGACGCCGCTGCCGGCGATGCCGATGGCGATCCCGGCGAGGATGTGCGGAGCGGGACGACGTAGGGCCACGATCCCGAGGACCAGTGCGGCGGCATATCCGATCACCGAGATCAGGCCGCTGGCGCTCGTGATGATCTCGACGAAGACGGTGCCGATGCCGACGGTGTACACGAGCGGTATCGCCAGTGTTCCCAGGAGCCCGATGCCGAAGGTGATCAGCGCGATGAGGAACGCGGCCCTGCCGAGCGCATTGCCGGACGCCGCGGGCGGCTGCGCGCCATAGGTCGGGTGGGTCGGATAGGTCGGGTGAGCGGGCTGGGGCTGGCCGGCCAGGGGAGAGCCCGGCTGCGGAGGGGCCGGCGGATAGGCGGGCTGCGGTGTCGCGGGCGGGTACCTGTGGTCGCCCGAGGCGTACGGGGAAACGGGGGGTTGCTGAGGGTCGCTCATGCGACGAGCGTAGTCCGCTGTCCTGGCCGGTGGGCCTTCATCAGCTCTTCGCACCGGTCAGCGCGAGGGTGCCGCCGAGTCCGATCATCATCACGCCGCCGGTCCCGGACAGCGCAGAGATTCGGCGGGGCGACCGGGCGAACCAGGTGCGCGCGGTTCCGGCAGCGAGCGCCCAGACGCTGTCGCAGACGAGTGCGAGCGCTTGGAAGGTCAGCCCGAGCAGCAGCAACTGCATCCATACCGGCCCGGCGGCGGCGTCGACGAACTGCGGAAGGACGGCGACGAAGAACGCGATCGTCTTCGGGTTCGTCAGGCCGACGATGAACCCCTGCAGGAGCAGCTTCACGGCCGACGTCGGAGCGCTTCCGATCGCACCGGTCGAGTGGTCGTTGCGGTGCCTGATCGCCTGGATGCCGAGCCAGACCAGGTAGAGCGCTCCGACAATCTTGATCACCGTGAACGCGACGACGGACGACGCCACGATGGCGCCGACCCCGAATGCCACGGCGAGGACGGCCGGAACGGTGCCGAGCGCGTTCCCGATCACGCTGAGCACTCCCGCTCGGCGGCCGAGGGCGATCGATCGGCCGATGACGAACAGCACGCTCGGGCCGGGGATCACGATGATCACGACAGCGGTGACGAGGAACGCCAGCAGGTTGTCGAGCGGGATCATGAATCGACGATATACCCGAGGTTTCACCCGTGCGTTCGGGCATCCTCCCCGAACAGGGACGAGATCGAGCGTGCGAGGCGCGCGGCGGTCGCGTGCGCATCGATCGGGATGGGATGCCCGCCGATGATCACGCGGCGCACGTCCGATGCCGTCGCCGTGAGGGGAAGCTGCTCCGCTCGACTGCCTGACGTGCGAAGGGACATCGTGTCGAGCTCGACGAGGTCGAGGGGTCCGCCCACGCGCGCTGCGGGTGCCAGGCCGAGTGAGGAATAGCCACCCGCCGACCCGATGCTCCACAGGGTGGCCGGCGCGATGCGACCGCGCTGGAGCGACCGCAGGCGCTCGCCGGCCTCCAAGCCGCGCAGCTCCAGGAGGGGGTCGACGACGGCGTTCTGATCCGAGCCGACCGCGAGTTTCGCTCCGGCGACGGTGAGTTCGGTCGCCGGCCCGATGCCGTCGCCGAGGTCGGCCTCGGTGGTGGGACAGAAGACGGCGTGAACGCCCGCGTCGCCGAGCAGCCGGATGTCGTTCTCGGTGAGGTGCGTCGCGTGAACCGCGGAGAGGCGCGGCGCCAGGAGTCCCTTGGCGGCGAGCAGCTCTGTGGGCGTGCGACCGTACGCCGCCACGCAGGCCTCGTTCTCGGCCGGCTGCTCCGAGAGATGGATGTGCAATGGCACGTCGGCGGGGAGCTCGCGCGCGATGCGGGCGATCTCCTCCCGGGGGACTGCCCGCACGGAATGCACGGCTGCTCCCAGGGTGACCAACGGCGCGCGGTCGGCCAGCGCGTCGCGCAACGCGTGCCAGCGACGCAGCCACGACGCGGCATCCCCATCGCCGAAGCGCGCCTGCTCCGGAGAGAGCGGGGTGCCGATCCCGCCGGTCAGGTAGCACGTGTCCAGCAGCACGAGGCGGATGCCGGCATCCGTCGCCGCATCCGCGAGAGCGAGCTCCATCGCATGGTTCTCATAGGGGGTGCCGTCCGGCCGATGGTGGACGTAGTGGAATTCGCCGACCGCGGTCCACCCCGACGCCACCATCTCGGCGAAGACGCCGGTGGCGAGTTCGCGGTAGTTGCCGGGGTCGAGCCGTCCGGCGGCCCGGTACATGAGCTCGCGCCACGTCCAGAACGAACCGGACTCGTGCGTGCGACCGCGCAACGCACGGTGGAACGCGTGCGAATGCGCGTTCGCGAAGCCCGGGGCGGCGAGATCGAGCCGGAGAGCGTCGGCCGGCGCTTCGGTCGTCGTCTCGGAGAGCACCGTGCCCGCGTCATCCGCCTCGAACAGCACCCCGCGCTCGAGGACGCCGTCGCGGATCAGTCGATCGACCCAGACCCTCACGCCAACTCCTCGATCGTGCGCACGAGCGCGTCGACTCCTGCCTCCACGGCCGCGTCGTCCGCGCCCTCCTCCGGTGCGTGCGAGACGCCGGAGGGATTGCGCACGAACAGCATCGCGGTCGGCACGTGAGCGGCGAGAACGCCGGCGTCGTGACCGGCGCCGGTCGGCAGCACTGGAACGTTCCCGAGCGTCGCGGCGATGCGATCGCGCAGCGCGGGATCGAATCGCACCTCGCCGCTGTACGACTCCTCGACGACGCTGGCAGTGCAGCCCTCGGCCGCGGCCGCGTCGATGACGGCCTGCTCGACCTCGGCGATGATGTCGCGCGTGTCGCGCTCGGAATCGGCGCGCACGTCCAGCCAGGCTGATACCAGAGAAGCGATGACGTTCGTGCCGCCGGGGACGGGCTCGATGCGCCCGATCGTGGCGCGTGATCCCGCGCGTCGTGAAGCGGCCCGGCGGGCCGCGAGCACGGCTTCGGCGGCGGCGAGCATCGGGTCGCGTCGATCGGTGATCTCGGTGGTGCCGGCATGGTTGCCCTGGCCACGCACGTCGATCCGCCATCTGCCGTGCTCCAGGATCGAGGAGCCGACGGCCACCGGAGCATCCATGTCGATGAGCCCCTTGCCTTGTTCGACGTGCAGCTCGACGAACATGCCGATCCGGCTGAGCGCCTCGGTGTCTCGTCCTGGGGTCGGCAGGCCGGCTGCGCGGGCGACATCGGCGAAGCGGTTGCCGCCGGCGTCCTTCAGGTCTCCCGCCCGCTCGGCCGAGATCGCGCCGCTGAGCAGCCGCGAGCCGAGGCACGCGATACCGAAGCGCGAGCCCTCCTCTTCGGCGAAGACGGTGACCGCGAACGGTCGGTTCGGCACGAAGCCCCGCTGCTGCAGTCGTTCGACGGCGGCGAGAGCGCTCACCACACCGAGGGGGCCGTCGTGCGCGCCGCCACCGGGCACGGAGTCGAGATGGCTGCCCGTCACGAAGGCATCGGGGCCGGGCTCACCCCACCACGCCCACAGGTTGCCGTTGCGATCGGGGATCACGTTCAGTCCGAGACGCTGTGCGCGCTCGATGAACCAGTCGCGCAGGTCGTGCTCGGCAGCATCGAAGACGTGACGGGAGTAGCCGCCGCGGTGGGGGTCGCGACCGGTGTCCTCGATCTCGCCGAGGAGCCGGAGTGCGCCGAAATCGTTCGTCATCAGTTTCTCCTACTGCTTCTCGAGGGTGGTGCCGTTGGTGAGCCCGGCCGAGAGTCGGTGGGCGGCCGACGCCAGCAGCAGTCCGCACTGCTCTGCCGATTGCGGCGTCACACGGTAGCTGGGCACCAGGATGCTGAGTGCGGCGATGATGCGGTCGGAGGCCATCACCGGTGCGGCGATCGCTGTCACGTCGCGTTCGATGCCCCGCTCGACGATCACGTATCCGGATCCCGGCGTCTGCCCGCGAAGGGCGAGCCCGGCCGCCGACCCGTCGAGCGGAATGGTGCGGCCCACCCAGGTCGTGTGCCGAACGGAATGCGACCCCTCGACGATGCTGATGTAGAGGGCGGATGCCGCGTGACCCTCCACGCTCAGGTACACGGATTCGCCGGTGGCCTCTTCGAGACCGACCATCTCGTCGTGGCAGATGGTGATGAGCGACTCGTGGCCGAGCGCCTGCGCGCCGAGCTGCATCAGCCGTGATCCCGCTCGGTAGGTCGCCTCGTCATCGCGCCGTACGAATCCGGTCGCCTCCAGAGTGCGCAGCAGACGCAGCGCGGTACTTGGGGAGAGGTCCACGGCGCGTGATGCCTCGGCGAGGGTGGCGCTGCCCCGGTCGCAGACGATCGCGAGCAGTGAGAGTGCGCGTTCGACGGTGCGCGTGGACTGTTCGCTCATGTGTCTCCGGATCGACTTCTTCGACGATGAGAACGGGGGACGTCTCCGCAGTGTTCTCGAAGTATTGCCATTAGACAAAATACACGTGCCACTAGATGAAATCAAAGATCATGCTTAGAGTGTGTGCGTGAGCACGACGGCCTGGCGAGTGATCCACCCGAGTGGGGTGGTGTCGACGCGTTGGGCGAACGGGCTCGGTACGACCAGGGAACTCGCCGGCAGCGGCGACGGAGCGTGGCGGCTCAGCCTGGCGGACATCGGCGCCGCGGCCGAGTTCTCATCTCTGCCGGGGATCGACCGGCTGCTCATCGTGCTCTCGGGTGGTGTCGCCCTGCGGGTGGCCGGCGTTGAGAGCGAGCTCGGGCCAGGCGATTACGTGGAGTTCCCTGGCGAAGCGTCGGTCTCGGGGTGGGCGCTCGCCGCCGAGGGCTCGGTAATCAACCTGATGGTGTCGCGCGATGCTGTGCGTTACGAATTCTGGATGGAGGGGCCCGAGCGGGAGATCGGTCTGCCCGCTCTGCCCGACGAGTTCGTCGTGCTGCTCGGCGATGCTCGGACCGCGGCGGGCGATCGTCTGGAGCGGGGGACCGTGCTGCTACCGGGAGCGGCGACGGCCGACGCGGCTCCCGTCGTCTTCACCGAGGGCATCCGGATCTGCCGGGTGCGCCTCAGCGCATCGGCCGGGAGCGTTCAGCGGTAGACATGTCCGGACTCGGCCTGGTGCAGTGAGTCGCGACCGGCGACGCGGCTCCAGTCGGTGGCTGTCGGACGGTAACCGTCGCGGCGGACTTCGAGGACGGTCGCGACGGTCGCCCAGGCGGCGATGGCGATGAGTGCGATGAGGAGTATCATGGCAGTAACGCTACGGTCGAAGCCGTTCCGCCACGAGTGGCGGAAATGACTATGATCGTTCGAAAACTGCCAAGCATGGGAGAACGCATGAAAACGGTTGCCTGCGTAGTCCAAGACGGCTTCGCCCCGTTCGAGTTCGGTGTCGCCTGCGAGGCTTTCGGTCTGGACCGTTCGGATGACGGCGTGCCGAACTTCGACTTCCGGATCGTCACGCCGCGGCCGGGCGTCGTGCAGTCGAAGATCGGCTTCTCGATCAATGTCGAGCACGACCTCTCGTTCGCATATGAAGCAGACCTCGTCGTCTTCTGCCCGATCCCGCGGGACTACTGGGGCAAGATCGACCCGCTCCTTCTCGATCTCGCTCGCGACGCGGTCGCCCGCGAGGCCTGGGTGCTCACCGTGTGCAGCGGCTCGTTCATCCTCGCGGCCGCCGGGGTGCTGGACGGCCGCCGGGCGACGACGCACTGGATGTACGCCGACGTCATGGCATCGATGTACCCGCAGATCGACGTCGATCCTGACGTGCTGTTCGTGCAGGACGGCCGCATCATCACCAGCGCCGGCACCGCCGCCGGCCTCGACGCCTGTCTCCACCTGCTGCGCCAGGAGCTCGGTGCCGAGGTGACGAACCGGATCGCCCGCCGCATGGTGGTGCCCCCGCAGCGCGACGGTGGTCAGGCGCAGTACATCGACCGGCCGATCCCCGTCGTCGAGAGCGACTCGCTCGCGAGCGTTGCCGACTGGGCCGTCGAGCATCTCAAGGATGACCTCGCCGTCGACCTGCTCGCCGCCAAGGCGCTCATGTCGCCGCGCACCTTCGCCCGGCGGTTCAAGGCGGAGTACGGTGCGACACCGGCGGCCTGGCTCGCGCGGCAGCGCATCATCCACGCGCAGCGGATGCTGGAGCGCACCGACTTCGGCCTCGATCAGATCGCCGAGGAGTGCGGCTTCGGTTCGGCCGCGGTGCTGCGGCAGAACTTCGCCCGTGTGCTCGCCGTGACGCCGACCGCTTACCGCGCCCGCTTCTCGTGTGCAGACGAAGAACGGATGCCGGCGGCCTGATCGCCCGCCGGCATCCGTTCTGGTCGTCGGTTCTCTAGCTGCAGTTCATCGACCCGGCGCGCAGCGCGTGACCGTCGGTCTCGCCGTCATCCGCCCACACGACGACACGCGAGCCGCCGACGCACTGCGGGGCGAGCGCGAAGCCCTCGTTGTTGAGGTTCGGCATGCCGGAGGGGCGATCGTTGTGCGCGATCACCGTGAAGGCGCCGGCGGTGACCTTGAGAGCGGCGAGTTCGCCGTCGCAGGTGTCATCGCAGACACTCCACAGCGTCTTCGTGCTCGGGTCGTACTCCAGCTCCATCACGCTCGCCAGGCCCGACGTGAACTTCGCGATGCGGGTGAAGCTCGAGCTGCCCTGGTTGAGCGCGTAGGCGTACACGTCACTGGTCTCCTCGACGCCGACGAAGAACAGGCCGGTGCCGTGGTTCGCGTAGTTCGCGGGGTTGTACGCCGAGCCGGTGCTCTGGTCGACCAATCCGGCGGCGGTGAGGTCGGCATCCGGAATCCAGGCGATGGACTCCAAGCCGTCGTTCGATCCCACCGACGGAATGTCGCTCGTGAGGTTCCACTCGCGGCTGGCCGTGATCGTGCCGGTGCCGGTCGTCGCGTACTTCAGCACCGACAGGCGACTGGTGCCACTGCTGGCGCCATTGCGCTCTGAGGCGACGAACACGTCGCTGCCGACGACGGCGACGCCCTCGGCATCCACCGTTCCGGAGCCGGTGGGGAAGCGCAGCGTGCGTCCGCCGGACCATCCGGAGGAGGGCGCCCAGTTCGACCCCTGCTTCGTGAGGCGGTGGAGTGTGCCGCTGCCGTTGTTGACCGCCCAGAGCACCGTGCCGTCGGCGGAGAACGCGAGCCCGCTCATATCGCTGCCGAAGGTGCCGGAGGCGTCGACGGTCGAGATCGATGAGCTGCCGGGCCAGGGGCCGTCCGTCGGCTCGGTGGGGTTGCCGCCGCCGGGTGTGCCGGCGGTGCCGTAGGCCTCGAGCTCGAAGAGCGAGTAGCCGTAGGCGGTGCCCCGCTCGGTGGCGTTGATGCGGAGGTAGCGGCCGGTGCCGTTGAGGGCGGTGTGCTCGTCGGTGGCGCCGTTGCCGGCGGTCTCGGCCTTGAGCGGCGTCCAGGTGGTGCCGTCATTCGACATCTCGATGGTGTACTTCTTCGCGTACGCGGCCTCCCACTTGAGGACGACCTTGTTCACCTTCGCGCCGGTGCCGAGGTCGACTCGGATCCACTGCGGTGCGGCGCCCTCGACGCTGGCCCAGCGGGTCGTCGCGTTCGCATCGACCGCCTTGCCGGCCTCGTGGCCTGCGGCCTCAACCGAGGAGGCTGTGACCGGCTTGCCCGTGGTGATCAGCGTGTCGGTGGGGTTCGAGGTCGGCGTCGGGGTGGGGGTTGGTGTCGGGGTCGGCGTGCTGATGACGCCGGCGGTGCCGTACGCCTCGACCTCGAAGAGCGAGTAGCCGTAGCTGGTGGCGCGCTCGGTGCCGTAGACGCGCAGGTAGCGGCCGGTGCCGTTCAGTCCGGTGTGCTCGTCGGTTCCGCCGTCGCTCGCGGCCTCGTGCGTGAGGGTCGTCCAGGTGGAGCCGTCGGCGGACATCTGCACGTCGTAGTCGGAGGCGAACGCGGCTTCCCAGTTCAGTACGACCCGGTCGACCGTGGAGCCCGCGCCGAGGTCGACCTGCACCCACTGGTTGTCGACGCCCTCGGTGCTCGCCCAGCGTGTGGTCGCGTTGCCGTCGAACGCCCGGGATGCCTCGAAGCCCGCTCCTTCGGTGGTGGAGGACGATGACGGACGATTCTTCGAGATCAGGGTGGGCGTATCGGCCTGGGCGGACATGGCCACGATGCCGGTGAGGGGGATGGCGATGGCGGCGGCCAGAAGGCCGAGAAGTGGTCTACGTTGACGCATGATTCCTCCGGTGAAGGTTATTAGGAAATCTTCTTTACAAAGATCATGCATCGAGGCGCACGGTATGCGCAATGGTGAAGAACGGAGGAGCCGCGGTTCTTCCGGGTCAGGAAGAGGCTGCCCAGTGCCCGGGCGAGGGCAGGGTGACGTCGCGCACGTCGATTCCGTCAGGCGTCACGGATGCGGTGCAGTACAGCAGAGACTGCGTCGGATAGCCGTGCGGTCGGTTGTCGCGGATGATCGCCCTGTCATCCTCCGGTGGCAGCTGCGCAGTCCTGGCGAGCAGCTCGATCCACGGCCGGGCCCAGTCGGTAACGCTCCCCGGGCGGCTCAGAGCCTGGAACTCCGGGAGCCATGCGGCGATCCGCGGGGTCGCGTCGTCGTCGAGATCGTCGTGCGCGATCATGTGCACGCCGGCGGAAACCGGGGTCTCACGAAGATCCGCACCGTCCCAGGAGAGGACGCGGGCGGCATCGGGGCCGACCTCGAGCAGGTTGAAGCCGTGCATCGGCAGGGGCGCGGCCGGTGAGCGTCCGACCACGGACTCGAGCGCCAGCGATCCGCGGGAGAGCACCTGATCCTCCGGAAGACCGAGGACGTCGGCCCGATTGAGCAGCACAGCCAGTCGGCGTTCCGCGGGGTTCGCGGCGAGCCAGGCACCGCCGGCGCGGCGATCCCGGATGCCGATGACGCCCGGGTACCGCTCGGGCCACCAGGCGCCGAGCGAATCCCACTCCCGCTGCGGGTCCTCATCGCGCACGGCGAGGAGTCTCACCTGTCCGGCATTCTCGACATCGATCACGACCGTGCACACGACCGTCAGTCTAAGTGTGTCCCTGGGTGCCGCGGCTGGGGCAGAATCGAACCGTGAACATCGTCGTCGGAGTCACCGGTGGCATCGCCGCCTACAAGACGGTGCACCTGGTGCGCCTCCTCACCAAAGCCGGGCACGAGGTGACGGTGATCCCCACGGAGGATGCGCTGCGCTTCGTCGGCCTCCCCACCTGGGAGGCGATCAGTCGGCATCCGGTGACGACGAGCGTGCACGAGGACGTCGCCAAGGTGCGGCACGTCGCCCTCGGCCAGGCAGCCGAGCTGGTGATCGTCGCGCCGGCGACGGCGAACACGATCGCGAAGATGACGGCCGGGCTCGCCGACGACCTGCTGGGCACCACGCTGCTGGCGACCGTCGCGCCCGTCGTGATCGCCCCGGCGATGCATGCCGAGATGTGGCAGCATCCGGCGACGCAGGCGAACATCGCGACCCTGCGTGAGCGCGGTGTGCGCATCGTCGGACCTGCCGACGGCGAGCTGGCCGGCGGCGACAGCGGACCGGGGCGGATGTCGGAGCCGGAGGAGATCTTCGCGGCGGCGCTCGCCGCGATCACGCCGGGTGATCTCGACGGTCGCCGCATCGCCGTCTCTGCGGGCGGTACCAGGGAGCCGATCGATCCGGTGCGCTATCTCGGCAACCGTTCCAGCGGCCGGCAGGGGGTCGCCCTCGCGGTGGAAGCCGCCGAGCGCGGTGCCGAGGTGGTGCTGGTCGCGGCGAACGTCTCACGCGATGTGCTCGCGGCGGCGCAGCATCCCCGTATCCGGGTCGTGGATGTCGGTGCGGCGGTCGAACTCGGTGCCGCCATGCGCGAAGCGGCTGCGGAGGCGGATGCCGTTGTGATGGCGGCGGCGGTCGCGGACTATCGTCCCGCCGAGGTCGCCGCGCACAAGCTCACCAAGGAATCGGGGCCGCTGACCTCGATCGAACTCGTCGAGAACGAGGACATCGTGGCCGGGCTCGTGCGTGACCGTCGAGCAGGTCAGGTGATCGTCGGGTTCGCGGCTGAGACCCCAGAGGCAGGCGGCGGGGTCGACGACGCCGAGCTGATGGAGCGCGCGCGTCGCAAGCAACAGCGCAAAGGGGTCGATCTCCTGGTGGTGAACGAGGTCGGCTGGGACCGCGGTTTCGAGGCAGCGGAGAACGCCGTACGCATTCTCGGGTCAGGCGGTGCGGTCGTCGGTTCCGCTGCCGGGTCGAAGAGAGAGGTCGCCCGAGCGATCTGGGACGCCGTGGTAAAGTTGAGTCAATAAGACTCAACTTTTAAGGAGACTCCGCAGGAGGAAGAAATGGCCAACCCCGCACAGGACGATCAGCGGTCCGCGCTCGAGCAGTTCGGAATCAATCTCACCGACCGCGCCCGTCAGGGCAAGCTCGACCCGGTCATCGGACGAGACAGCGAGATCCGTCGGGTGAGCCAGGTGCTCACACGGCGAACCAAGAACAACCCCGTTCTCATCGGTGAGCCGGGCGTCGGCAAGACCGCCGTCGTCGAGGGGCTCGCCCAGCGCATCGTCGCCGGCGACGTCGCCGAATCGCTCAAGGACAAAGAGCTCGTCTCGCTCGACATCTCCGCTCTCGTCGCCGGCGCCATGTACCGCGGCCAGTTCGAGGAGCGCCTCAAGAGCGTGCTCAAGGAGATCACCGAGTCCGAGGGCAAGGTCATCACCTTCATCGACGAGCTGCACGTGCTGATGGGGGCGGGCGGCGGCGAAGGGTCGGTCGCGGCATCCAACATGCTCAAGCCGATGCTCGCCCGCGGTGAGCTGCGCATGATCGGCGCCACGACCCTCAACGAGTACCGGGAGTTCATCGAGAAGGATGCCGCGCTCGAGCGCCGCTTCCAGCAGGTGTACGTCGGCGAGCCCAGCGTCGAAGACACGATCGCGATCCTGCGCGGGCTCAAGGGGCGCTATGAGGCACACCATGGTGTGACGATCTCGGACAGCGCGCTCGTCGCGTCGGCGGCGTTGTCGAACCGGTATCTTCCGAGTCGCCAGCTGCCGGACAAGGCCATCGACCTGATCGACGAATCCATGTCGCGGCTGAAGATGGAGATTGACTCCTCACCCGTCGAGATCGACCAGCTCAAGCGGCAGGTCGACCGGATGCGCCTGGAAGAGCTCGCTCTGAAGAGGGAGAAGGATGCCGCGTCGAAGGAGCGGCTGAGCGCTCTGCGTGAGCAGCTCTCCACGATGGAGAAGGAACTGGCCGCGCTGGAGGAGCGCTGGGCGCGCGAGCGTCAGGGCCTCAACCGGGTCGGCGATCTGAAGAAGCAGCTCGACGATGCGATCACGCAGCGCGACCTTGCGATGCGCGAGGCCGACTACACGCGCGCGTCGAAGCTCGAGTACGAGACGATCAAGCGCCTCGAGCGCGACATCGCCGAGGCCGAGCAGGCGGAGGCTGCGACTTCGACCGAGGGCCGGATGGTCAACGAGCAGGTCACCGACGAAGACATCGCCGCGGTCATCGCGGCGTGGACCGGCATCCCGGTCGGCCGGCTGCTGCAGGGCGAGAGCGAGAAGCTGCTGCACCTGGAGTCCGAGCTCGGCAAGCGCCTCATCGGGCAGAAAGAGGCCGTGAAGGCGGTGGCCGATGCGGTGCGCCGCTCGCGCGCCGGCATCAGCGACCCCGGTCGTCCGACCGGCTCGTTCCTGTTCCTCGGCCCCACCGGCGTCGGAAAGACCGAGCTCGCCAAGGCTTTGGCAGAGTTCCTCTTCGATGACGAGCACGCCATGGTGCGCATCGACATGTCGGAGTACGGCGAGAAGCACTCGGTCTCGCGCCTGGTCGGGGCTCCTCCCGGGTACGTCGGCTACGAGCAGGGCGGTCAGCTCACCGAGGCCGTGCGGCGTCGTCCATACAGCGTGATCCTGCTCGATGAGGTCGAGAAGGCGCATCCGGAGGTCTTCGACGTCCTGCTGCAGGTGCTCGACGACGGGCGCCTGACCGACGGTCAGGGGCGCACGGTGGACTTCTCGAACGTCATCCTGATCCTCACCAGCAACATCGGGTCTCCCATCCTCATCGACCCGGCGCTGTCACTGGAGGTGAAGCGCGACGCTGTCATGACGCTCGTGCGGCAGTCGTTCCGGCCCGAGTTCCTGAACCGGCTGGATGACATCGTCATGTTCCAGGCGCTGTCAGAGGATGACCTCGCCCAGATCGTCGAGCTCTCCGTCGACCAGCTGCAGAAGCGGTTGCACGACCGCCGCCTCGCGCTGGCGGTCACGCCCGATGCGCGGACGTGGCTCGCCGAGCGCGGCTATGACCCGATGTTCGGTGCGCGTCCGCTGCGTCGCCTCATCCAGTCCGAAGTGCAGAACAAGCTCGCGACGGCGCTGCTGTCCGGGAGTGTGCACGACGGCGACACGGTGCGGGTGGACATCGCGGCGGACGGTTCGGGCCTCGTGCTCACGGCGGCCCCCGCGCCGGTGGAAGACGCGGGGGACGACGACGTGATCGAGGCCGAGCTGCTCGACGACTGAAACGACGGATGCCGCGGCATTTCTGCCGCGGCATCCGAAGTCGTGCTGCCGGGAGGACCCGGCGGTGGTGTCAGGCGCTGAGGATGACGGTCTCGTCGATCGCGCGACGCACGCGCGGGGCGGTCTCGCCCTGCTGGATGCCCTCGGGAAGAGCCTCGGCGTCGCCCAGTTCACCGATGGCGATGACCGTGGTGGCGGCGAAGCGCGGGGGGAGGTCGGCGAACTCGCGGACGACCTCGGGGTCGAAGCCGCTCATCTGGTGCACGAGCAGACCGTCGTGGTGGGCCTGCACCGAAAGGTGAGCGACAGCCTGGCCGAGGTCGTAGACCGCGTGGCTGATCGCCGTGCCGTCTTCAGCTTCGGTCTCGGCGACGGCGACGATGAGCACAGCGGCGTGAGGAGCCCACAGCTGGTTGAACTCGACGAGAGAGTCGACGACCTGCGCGTGCAGCGCGGTGCCACGGCGGGCGATGATGAAGCGCCACGGCTGCAGGTTGTAGGCGGAGGGGCTCCAGCGGGCTGCCTCGAGGGCTGCGGAGAGCTTGGTCTCGTCGATCGTCGAGTCGGCGTCGAAGGCGCGCGGGCTCCAGCGCCCGGCGAGGACGTCGAGGACGTCGTGCTCGGTCGGGGCGGTGCGGTCGATGATGGGAGTGCTCACAGAAGTGCCTTTCGGATGGAGTCGATCGGACTCCATCGTCCGGGTACCTCAGGGCCAACCGATTCATTCGCATGCATATTCCCGCGAATTCGGATCGGCCGATCAGGCGTGCGTCGGGCACCCCAGCTGCTCGGCGACCGCGCGCATCGCTGCTGCTGCCTTCGGTACCGTCATCAGCGCGTTGCCGCCGACGATGTGCAGGCCATAGGCGTCTTCGAGGGCGACGAAAGTCATCGCGAGCTGCTCGTCGTCGAGTCGCGGGGCGAAGACACCCGTCGAGCGTCCGTGGGCGATCACGCCGCGGTAGGTCTCGAGCTGTCGCAGGTACAGCTTCTGCACCAGCTCGTCGTGCAGGGCCGAGTTGCCGGCGAGCACGTCGAACTCGTAGAGCAGGCTCATCAGGGCGTCATCCGGCCCGTCCGGCAGGCCGGCGTCGATGGCGGCGCCGAACTGCTCCCGAGGGTCTTCGATCTCCGCCAGCACCGCGTCTCGCTCATCGCAGAATCTCTGGATACCGGCGGCATGCGCCTCGACGAGGAGGGCGTCGAGGTCCTCGTAGTAGTACAGGATCGCGCCGCGGGTGAGTCCGGCGGCCGCAGCGACATCCGTCAGTGACAGCGACCGGAGCCCGTGCTCTCGGCCTGCGGCGTAGGTCGCGTCGATGAGGGCTGCGCGGCGTTCTTCCTGTCGTCGTGGTCGCGCCATTCCTTGACACTACCCGAGGAGGGTGTCACACTCGGGTAATTCTTTGACATTGGAGTCAAAGAATTACCCGACTCGGATCCACGACGAAGAGAGCCCGATGATGTCCCACCCGAACCCTGCGGCGAGCGCCGCTCCGCCGGCCCTCGACACCGCGGCGACGACGACGCACGGGGGTCAGCTCTCCCGCTCGCTCGGCGTCGGCGGCAACGTGCTCATCACCCTCTCCGGCATCTCGCCCGCGTCGAGCGTGTTCATCCTCGGCGGTGCGGCATTCGCCGGTTACGGCACCGGCGTCTTCTGGGGATTCATCCTCGCCGGTGTCATCAGCCTGCTCATCGCCCTCTGCTACGCGGAACTCGGCTCGCGGCATCCACTCGCCGGCGGCGACTACACCCTGGTGAGCCGCGTTCTCGGTCCCGCCCCCGGCGCTGCCGTGTTCTTCATCAGCCTGATCTCGCTTCCGCTGATCATCGCGATCTTCGCCCTCGGCGTCGCCGACTATCTCGGCGTCGCGATCGCCGGACTCGACCCGCTGTGGACCGCGGTGATCGTGATCGTCCTCGCGACCATCACGGCGTGCTTCAACATCCGCACCAACGCCTGGGTCACTGGTGCGTTCCTCTTCATCGAGATGGCGGCCCTCGTCTACCTCGCGTTCCTCGGCATCATCCAGATCGAGCGCCCGATCACAGATCTCTTCGACCCGCAGGCGCTGGATGCCGCTGGCGGCCTCGCACCCCTCGGCATCGCCGGCCTCGTGCTCGCCGTCACGCAGGGCATCTTCGCTTACAACGGCTACGGCGGGGCGATCTACTTCGCCGAGGAGACGAAGGACGCCCGCCGCACGATCGCCAAGGCCCTGCTGTGGAGCGCCCTGATCGCCGTGATCGCCGAGATCGTCCCGCTGACCGCGATCCTGCTCGGCGCCGAATCCCTGGAAGAGCTCTTCGGTGCCGACCTTCCGGTGGAGTCCTTCCTCTCGGCGCACGCCGGCGACACCGTGTCGACGATCATCCTGATCGCCATCGCGCTCGCGATCATCAACGCGATCATCGCGATCGCGCTGCAGGCAGGACGCCTGCTGTTCGCCGCAGCGCGCGACCAGGCGCTGCCCGCCGCGCTCGCCCGGCCTCTCGCGCGCATCTCGCCCAGAACGAAGATGCCCGTCGCCGCCACCATCACGATGGGCGTGATCGCACTCATCGCCTGCTTCGTCCCCTTCGACGTCCTGTTGAACGCGACCGGCTCCACGCTCGCGTTCTCCTACGGGTTCATCGCGCTCGCCGCCCTGGTGGTCCGCAAGCAGTCCGGCGCCGCCCCCGGCAGCTACCGGATGCCCGTCTGGCCGGTGCCGCCGGTGGTCGCACTGCTCGCCATCGCGACGATCTTCGTCATCGGCATCCTCGACCCGGCGCAATGGCTCAGTCTCGGAATCGCCGGAACCATCGTGGCGGCTGGATTCCTGTACTACGCGCTGTACCTGCGGACGCACCCCGGCGCGATCCATCTGCTCGACGCGGATGCAGAAGCAGAGGAGGTCGCTGCATGACCGTCGACACGCTCATCACCGGTGCGCGCGTGCGCACCTTCGATCCGGAGCAGCCGTGGGCGGAGGCCGTCGGCATCGACGGCGACCGGATCGCCTTCGTCGGA
Source organism: Microbacterium sp. LWH12-1.2 (assembly GCF_040675825.1). Taxonomy (NCBI): domain Bacteria; kingdom Bacillati; phylum Actinomycetota; class Actinomycetes; order Micrococcales; family Microbacteriaceae; genus Microbacterium; species Microbacterium sp. LWH12-1.2. The sequence goes on along the minus strand of NZ_JBEGIJ010000001.1, from coordinate 2,705,804 downwards.
TCCACCGAGGATGCTCCGGCCGCGCGCCGCACGATCAACGCCGAAGGGCGGCTGCTCACACCGGGGATCATCGACAGTCACAATCACCTGCTGCTCGGTTTCGACGAGGATGCGGTGTCCCTGGAAGGCGCGACCACGCTCGCGGAGGTGCGCCGTCGCATCGCCGAGTTCGCCGACCGGCGCCCAGAGCTGTCGTGGATCTGCGCGGAGAACGCGGTCTACTCCGTCGTCGAGGGGCGCCGGCCTCGAGCATCCGACCTCGACGGGCTCACCGACCGGCCGGTGTTCGTCACCACCTACGACCAGCACTCGGTGTGGCTCAACCGGGCGGCGCTGAGCGTGCTCGGCATCGCCACCGGGGTCGACGTCGCCTGGGGGCGTCCGGAACGCGATGAGCGCTCCGGCGAGGCGACCGGCTGGGTCACCGACTTCTACACCAGCGCGATGACGACCGCCGGTCTCGCCGAACTGCAACGGGACATCCCGATGTATTCGCCGGAGCGGCGCTACCGCAAGCTTCTCTCCAGCATCCGGATGGCCACCGCCAGCGGCATCACGACCGCGGTCGAACCGCAGGTGCCGCTCGCCGAGATCGGGCTGTTCCAGCGTGCGCTCGCCGCAGGAGAGCTGTCATCGCGGGTCATCACGGCGCTGTTCCATCCGGTCGGCGCCGACGGCGCCTTCCGTCAGGCGTTGCGGCAGGCGGTGAGCGATGCGAGCGCCCATGCCGATGCCGATGGCCTGTTGCGGCTCGGGCCGCTCAAGCTCTACGCCGACGATGTCATCGAACCGCACACCGCGCTGATGCTCGACGACTACGCCAACCGGCCGGGCGTCCGCGGGCGCGCGAGCTATCCGGGGCGTGAGCTCGTCGAGGTGATCAGCGAGCTCGATCGGCTCGGCTTCCAGACGCACACCCATGCCACGGGAGATGCGGGAATCCGCCTCGCTCTCGACGCGATCGAGGAGGCTGGCCGCCGCAACGGTACGCAGGATCGGCGTCACGGCATCGTGCACGTCGAGTGCCTGCATCCGGATGATCTGCCGCGTTTCCGGCAGCTCGGGGTCACCGCGGCGATGCAGCCGCGGCACTGCTCGCCCGACCTCGTCGCAGGGACCTGGACGGAGAACGTCGGGGAGGAGCGCTGGGGTCGAGCCTGGCGGTTCCGGAGTCTGCTCGACAGCGGCGCAACCGTCGCGTTCTCGAGCGACTGGCAGGTGGGCGAGATGGATCCGCTCATCGGCCTGTACTCCGCGGCGACGCGGGCCGGCCTGGACGGCACGGATGCCTGGACGTCCGCGGAGCGGGTCGGTATCGATCGTTCACTGGAGGCCTACACCGTGCACGGCGCGCGTGCCTGGCATGCGGAGGGTGATCGCGGCCGGGTGCGCCGAGGGATGCTCGCCGACCTCGTCGTCTGGTCGGGCGATCTCTACCGGCACGAGTCGGAGCCATCGGGATTGCTCGACGAGCACGCGGAGATCACCGTCGTGGGTGGGCGCTTCGCACACTCGGCCGGCGCCCTCGTCGACGCGACCGCGGATCGGGCGGACGACCCGGTCGCCGCAGGCCACGGCGCGGAGCACGTGCACGTGCACTGAGTGAGGGGTCTGGAGGGTGCGGCGAGTGGAGGGGTCGCAGATGGCCGCTTCCTTGGTGGAATGGCGACCATGTTCGACCCCTCGTAAGGAGGTGGGGTCGCAGATGGCCGCTACCTTCACGAAATTGCGACCATGTTCGACCCCTCCTGCGGGCGGCTGGTTGACGCCTGGGCGGGGGTCGCAGATGGCCGCTTCCCTCAGGAAATGACGACCATGTTCGACCCCTCGTAAGGAGGTGGGGTCGCAGATGGCCGCTACCTTCAGGAAATTGCGACCATGTTCGACCCCTCCTGCGCTGAGCATGAAGGGGTGGGTCATCAGTCGGGGAGGATGCGGGCGGCCGCATCCTCCAGAGCCCGCCGCACGGCACGGATCGAGGGGGCGGCGGCGGAGACGCGTCGGGCGGAGGAGAAGATCTCCCGCCGCGGCGTCTCCGGCAGGGCATCGAGATCGACCGACGGGCTGTCGCCGCCCCAGACGAGTTCCGGCAGCAGTCCGACCGCGAGACCGGCGTTGATCAGTCGGACGTGGGCGGTGAGGTCGGCGATCTCGTAACGGACGTCGGGCTCGAATCCGGCCGTGCGGCAGAGCTGCTCGGCCCAGGCGCGGGATGCCGTGCCGGCCGGCTCCAGCACCCAGGGCTCATCACGGGTCGACCACAGGGCGGCCACCGCATCCGCGTCCCCGGCGCTGCCGGCTCGACGGGCAAGAGCGATCGCGTCGTGGGCGAGGACCACCCGATCGAGGTCGGCGTGGATCGGCCGGGTTCGCCCCGGGTACTGCTCGGCGAGGATGAGGTCGAAGTCGCGGCTGGAGACGCCGACGAGTCCGGTCTCCGGGTCGCACTCGGTCACCTCGACGCGCAGGGCCGGATGCTGCTCCTTCAACGACTTCAGGGAGCTCGGCAGCAGCGAGTGCGCTGCGGATTGGAACACCGCGACGCGCACCGTGCCGGTGACCTCGATCAGCGATTCGGCGACGGCGATCCGCGCGTGCTCGAGCTGATCCAGGATGCCGATCGCCTCCGCGACGAGCACGTTGCCCTGCGGAGTGAACTGCACCCCGCGGCCGACCCGGCGCAGCAGCGGCACCCCCACTTCGCGCTCCAGAGCACTCAGCTGCTGCGACACCGAGGCCTTGCTGTACGACAGGGCGTCGGCCACGGCTGAGAGGGTTCCGCGGCGGCTGAGCTCCACCAGCATCCGCAGTCGATTGACGTCCAGCATCCGCGTCCCCATTGTTCAGCAAACATGAACAGAATTCATGCAAATCGGTTGATAGACGGAGCCTACCGAGCGGGATGAGAATGATCCAGCCGCACACGACCCGGGTGTGCGATCCCTGGAAGGTTCCCGCCAATGACCGTCGTCGACACCACCCCCCGTACCGAGGACGTCGCTGCCCTCGTCCAGCGCTGGCTCACCGAGAGTGAGACGCACCCCGTCGAGCCCGCAGCGCAGCGTCTTTCCGAGGTTCTCAAGGACCCGAACGGCCTCGCATTCACCGTCGGATTCGTCGACGGCGTGATGCGCCCCGAAGATCTCTCGGTCGCCGGCCGCCAGCTCGCCGAACTCGCCACGATCACCCCGAAGCTGCTGCCCTGGTACCTGCAGTCCGCGATCCGCGTCGGCGGCGTCATGGCACCGAAGCTTCCCGGAATCGTCGTGCCGATCTCCCGTCGCGTGCTGCGCGCGATGGTCGGCCACCTCGTGCTGGACGCGACGCCGTCGAAGTTGGGTCCGGCGATCGCGAAGCTGCGCAAGAGCGGCAACCGCCTCAACCTCAACCTGCTCGGCGAGGCCGTGCTCGGTGAGCGCGAAGCCGGTCACCGTCTGAAGGGAACCTACGACTTCCTGGCGCGCGACGACGTCGACTACGTGTCGATCAAGGTCTCCAGCGTCGTCAGCCAGCTCTCGATGTGGTCGTTCGACGAGGCCGTCGCCGACGTCGTCACGAAGCTCACCCCGCTCTACGAGCTCGCCGCTAAGGCAGAGGCCGCGGGCAAGGCGAAGTTCATCAACCTCGACATGGAGGAGTACCGCGACCTCGATCTGACGATCGCGGCCTTCACGACCATCCTCGACCAGCCGCAGTTCCAGGACCTCGAGGCCGGGATCGTGCTGCAGACCTACCTGCCGGACGCGCTCGCCGCGATGCAGCACCTGCAGGAGTGGGCGACCGCGCGTCGCGCGAAGGGCGGGGCGCCGATCAAGGTCCGCGTCGTCAAGGGCGCGAACCTCGCGATGGAAGAGGTCGACGCCGCGATCCACGGCTGGCCGCTCGCCACGTACTCGACCAAGCAGGACTCCGACACGAACTACAAGCGCGTGCTCGACTGGGCGATGACACCGGAGCGCCTGGATGCTGTCCGCATCGGCGTCGCCGGCCACAACCTCTTCGACATCGCCTACACCTGGCTGCTCGCGCAGGCGCGCGGCGTGACCGGCGGGGTCGAGTACGAGATGCTCCTCGGCATGGCGACCGGCCAGGCCGAGGCCGTCCGCAAGGACGTCGGGCGCCTGCTGCTGTACACGCCCGTCGTGAACCCGGCCGAGTTCGACGTCGCGATCGCCTATCTGGTGCGACGCCTCGAGGAGAACGCCAGCCAGGAGAACTTCATGTCGGCGGTGTTCGAGCTGGCGACCGACAGCACGCTGCTGCGTCGTGAGCGCGAGCGCTTCGAGCGTTCCCTGGCGGCGCTCGAGGTCGACCGCTCTGTGCCGCAGTCGAACCGCATCCAGGACCGTGCCGCCGAGGCGGTCGCGCAGACATCCACCACCGAGGGCTTCGAGAACCAGCCGGACACCGATCCCGCCATCGCCGGGAACCGCGCGTGGGGCCGCGACATCCTCCGTCGCTCGGTGGCCACGACGCTCGGGCAGGATGCCATCGCCGATGCGCGCGTCGAGACCGGCGCGCAGCTCGACGAGGTGTTCGCCGCCGCTGAGGCCGCCGCCGCGAAGTGGGCGGCCCTGCCGGCACGCGATCGCGCCGCGGTGCTGCACCGTGCCGGTGACGAGCTCGAGGCCCGCCGCGGCCAGCTGCTGGAGATCATGGCCAACGAGGCCGGCAAGACGATCGCCGAGGGCGATCCAGAGGTCAGCGAAGCGATCGACTTCGCGCACTACTACGCCGAGCGCGCCCTCGACCTGGAGAACATCGCCGGCGCCGAGTTCGTGCCGTCGAAGGTGACCGTGGTCACCCCGCCGTGGAACTTCCCGGTGGCGATCCCCGCCGGTGGCGTGCTCGCCGGTCTCGCCTCGGGTTCGGCAGTCATCATCAAGCCGGCCAAGCTCACCCAGCGCTGCGGTGCCGTGATGGTCGACGCGCTGTGGGCTGCCGGTGTGCCGCGCGACCTGCTCGCGCTGGTCGACCTCGCCTCGCGCGACCTCGGTACCAGCCTGGTCTCGAACCCGGTCGTCGACCGGGTCATCCTCACCGGTGCCTACGAGACCGCGCAGCTGTTCCGCTCGTTCCGGCACGACCTGCCGCTGCTCGCCGAGACCAGCGGCAAGAACGCGATCATCGTCACGCCTTCGGCAGACCTCGATCTCGCCGCCGCCGATGTCGCGCGCAGCGCCTTCGGGCACGCCGGGCAGAAGTGCTCCGCGGCATCTCTCGCGATCCTCGTCGGCTCCGTCGGAGACTCGCAGCGCTTCGAGCGCCAGCTCGTCGACGCGGTGACGTCGCTGAGCGTCGGGGTGCCGTCCGACCCGACGACGCAGATGGGGCCGATCATCGAGCCCGCATCCGGCAAGCTGCTGAAGGCGCTCACCACGCTCGACAAGGGCGAGCGCTGGCTGGTGAAGCCCGAGAAGCTCGACGCCGACGGTAAGCAGTGGACGCCGGGTGTGAAGACCGGCGTCGTCGCGGGCTCGACCACGCACCTCACCGAGTTCTTCGGTCCGGTGCTGGGCATCATGCGAGCGAAGAACCTCGACGAGGCCATCCGCCTGCAGAACGCGGTCGACTACGGCCTGACCGCCGGCATCCACTCCCTCGACTCCGAAGAGGTCTCCACCTGGCTCGACCGTGTCGAGGCCGGCAACCTCTATGTGAACCGCGGGATCACCGGTGCCGTCGTGCAGCGCCAGCCGTTCGGCGGCTGGAAGCGCTCCGCCGTCGGTGCGGGCGCGAAGGCCGGCGGCCCGAACTACCTGTTCGGACTCGGCGACTGGGCGCCGGCCGAGCTGCCGGCCGCCGCCGCGGGTGCGGCGGTCGTTCCGGCCGTGCAGTCGTTGGTGCAGGCGGCCTCCGGTGATCTGGATGCGGTCGAGAACGAGTGGCTGCAGCGGGCAACAGCATCGGATGAGCGTGCCTGGGTCGACGAGTTCGGCGCCGTGACCGACAAGTCGCAGCTCGGCGTCGAGCGCAATGTGTTCCGCTACTGCCCGGTTGACGTCGATGTGCGCATCGCTGAGCACGCACCGCTCGTCGAGACGGTGCGCGTGCTCGCCGCCGCTCTGCGCAGCGGCAGCTCCTTCACGGTGTCGGCGCCGGCACTGCCCGGTCGGGTCGAGAAGGCGCTGCGTGCAGAGGGCGTCACCGTGAAGCACGAGTCGGATGCCGCCTGGGTCAAGCGTTACGCGAAGGGCGAGCGCAGCTGGCAGCGGGTGCGTCTGGTCGGCGGCGACGCCGGCGCCCTGCACACCGCCCTCGGCGGTTCGCCGGACGTGGCCGTCTGGTCGCACGCCGTCACCGGCGCCGGCCGGGTCGAGCTGCTGCCGTTCCTGCACGAGCAGGCCGTCTCCATCACGAACCACCGTTTCGGCAACCCGACGACGCTCGCCGATGGCGTGATCTGAGCGGAGCCTCAGCTCGTCGAGACCCCCACTTCGCGCCGAGACCCCCTGCTGCAGACGTCTGCAACAGGGGGTCTCGGCGATAACAGGGGGTCTCGCGAAAGGCCATCAGCCGCGCAGCGCCTCTGTGAGCTTCACGCGCGCCCCCATGCGCAGCAGGGAATTCTCGTAGATCTTCGCGCCGACCGCGATCGCTGCGACGCAGCTCACGATCAGGATGAGCAGCGACAGGATCGGCTCCCACCACTGCGCCTCGCCGACGAAGAGGCGCATCGGCATCCCGACCGGTGCCGAGAACGGCACGTACGACATGATCGTCAGCACCACAGGATCGTTGTTGAAGAAGATCACGAGGAAGTACGGCGCCATCACGAGCATCGTGATCGGCGTCGTCGTCGCTCCGATGTCCTCCTGTCGAGACACCATCGATGCCGCAGCGGCGAACAGCGATGCCAGCAGGATGAAGCCGAACAGGAAGAAGACGGCGAACCAGATGATCGGTGATCCGAGGGTCGCGAGCACCTCCGTCTGTCCGGTGACGATGAGGCCGACAGTGGCGATCGCCGCCAGCGCCAGAATCTGAGCCATGGCGAGAACGGTGTTGCCGACGACCTTGCCGGCGAGCAGCGTGCGAGCCGGGATCGCCGAGATGAGCAGCTCCACCACTCTCGTCTGCTTCTCCTCGACGACGCTCTGAGCGATCGTGCCGCCGAAGGTCGAGGCCGCCATCAGGAACACGATCCCGAAGCCCAGGGCGATGAGGTATCGCAGGGCGGGGTTCGTCGTCGCCGGTTCGAGGATCTCCACTTCCGGTGCCTCCGCGAGACCCATCACGATCGAGTCCGGAGCATTCTCCAGCGCGATCACCGTGTATCCGAGGGGACCGTCGCCGGGGAGGACCGCGGCTTCGACCTTCTCGGAGCGCAGGAGCTTTTCGGCATCCGCCCGATCCGCGACCTCGGTGATCGCGACGTTGGGCAGGGCCTCGACGACGGATGCCGTCTCCGAGGTCACAGCGATCTTCGTGGCCTCCGGGTTCTTGCTCGCGAAGCCGCCGATCAGGATGCCGGCCAGTGCGATCAGCAGCAGGATGCCGGTGGAGATCATGAAGGTCTTGCTGCGCAGCTTCGAGCCGATCTCGCGCTCGGCGACGAGCCAGATGGCGTTGGTCTCGCGGACGGGGGCAGGAGTACTCACTGGATGACCTCCTTGAAGATCTGGGCGAGGGATGGATGCTGCGGGGCGAAGCTGGCGACGTCACCGCGTTCGACGGCAGAGCGCAGTACCCGCTGCGCCGTCTCGGCACCATCGGCGTCGAACAGCGCGTATCCGCCCTCGAAGTCGACGACGGTCACGCCGGGCTCCGCGCGCAACCAGCCGGCATCCCCGGCGGAGACGAGCTCGTAGCGGTCGTTCGCATGCTCGGCGCGCAGGGCATCACGGGAGCCGGATGCCCGGATGGTGCCGCCGGCGAGGATGATCAGGTCATCGCAGAGCCGCTCGACCACATCGAGCTGGTGCGAGGAGAACAGGATGGCGGCGCCGTCGGCTGCGCGGGCCTGCAGCACGCCGGCGACGACGTCGACGGCAAGCGGGTCGAGGCCGGAGAACGGCTCGTCGAGGATGAGCACCTTCGGGTCGTGCACCAGGGCGGCGGCGATCTGCGCGCGCTGCTGATTGCCGAGCGAGAGCGACTCGATCGTGTCGTTCAGGCGCTCGCCGAGACCGAGTTCGGTGAGCAGCTCGGTTCCCCGGGCCGTGGCATCCGCCTTGCTGAACCCGTGCAGGCGGGCGAGGTAGACGATCTGCTCGAGCACCTTCATCTTCGGGTAGAGCCCGCGCTCTTCCGGCATGTAGCCGAAGCGGCGGCGGTCGTCGGTGGTGACGGGCGAGCCGCCGAGATCCACGCGCCCGGCATCCGTGGCGAGCACGCCGAGGATGATGCGCATCGTGGTGGTCTTGCCGGCTCCGTTGCCGCCGACGAAGCCGGTGAGTCGCCCTGGGGCGACGGGGAACGAGACGTCATCGAGCACGCGCCGCGAGCCGTAGCTCTTGGTGATGCCGTGGAGTTCGAGCTGTCCTGTGGTCATGTCTCCACGCTAGGGATGCGGGGTGTCGCCGGCATCCCCCACGCGGTTGATCGTGTGGCGTCCCCCGTGCGGTGGACAGCACCTGATCGGATCGGATTCAGCGGCGGCCGGCGTGCAGCACGGTGCGCACGATGAGCCCGGCGATCAGAGCCCAGAACGCGGCGCTGACCCCGAGGATCGCGACGCCGGATGCGGCGACCAGGAACGTCACGACGGCGGGGATGCGCTCACCGGGGTCGTCGATCGCCTGCTGCACCGAGGAGCCGAACGCACCGAACAGCGCGAGACCGGCGACGGCCGGGATCACGGCCTCCGGCGCGAGCAGCACGAGCGCGGCGAACGCCGCCGAGAACCCGCCGAATACGAGGTACGACGCTCCGGTCGAGACGCCGGCCACCCAGCGTCGCGCAGGATCGGGGTCGGCATCGGGCGATGCCGCGAGTGCGGCGCTGATCGCCGCGAGGTTGATCGCGTGTCCTCCGGCCGGTGCGCCGATCGCGGTGCCGAGGCCCGTGACGAGCATCGCCGGTCGCCACGGAACCTCGTAGCCGTAGCTGCGCATGATGGCGATACCAGGGACGTTCTGCGAGGCCATTGTGACGATGAACAGCGGCAGCGCGAGGCCGACGAGGGCTCCGACGGTGAACGTGGGCGCGGTCAGTTCGACGTGCGGCAGCAGCAGCCCGAGCTCGACGGGCGCGCCCTTCTGGACGAGCGAGATTGCGACGACCGCCGCGGCGGCGACGAAGGCGAGCGGCACAGCCCAGCGTGGTGCGAGCCGAGCGAAGATCAGCCAGGTCAGCACCACCGGCACCACGCCCCAGGGGTTCGCGACGATCCCGGTGATCGGTGCGAGGCACAACGGCAGCAGCACACCGGCGAGCATCGCCTGCGCGATCGACGGAGGGATGCGCGCGATGAGCCCTCCGAGCGCCGGCCACAGTGCGGTGAGGAGGATGAGCACCGAGGTGACGAGGAACGCGCCGACGGCAGCCGGCCAGCCGCCATCGACCGTGCCGGTGGCGGCGAGGAGCGCGGCGCCCGGTGTCGACCAGGCGACTGTGATCGGCATCCGGTACCGCCAGGCGAGCACGATGCACGCGAGTCCCATGGTCAGGCAGACCGCGAGGAGGCCGCTCGCGGCTTGGCCTGCGGTCGCTCCGACCGCGCTGAGTCCGGTGAGAACTACCGCGAACGCGCTCGTGAAGCCAACGAGCGCGGTGACGATCCCCGCGAGGATGGGGCGGGAAAGCGGAGCTGTGGTGATGGTCATGGGTGCCTCGGACGGGAACGGATGCTCCGAGGCTATCGGTCGTTCCGGCAGGCTCCGCGTCGAGCCCGGTCGCCGCTAACGGAAAGCGCTCAGGCCATTCCCCGCCGGTGCGCGAGGACGACGGCCTGCACGCGATCGCGGGCGCCGAGCTTCTGCAGGACGCGCGACACGTGCGTCTTCACGGTGGCTTCGCCGATGAACAGCACGGCTGCGATCTCGGCATTGCTGCGGGCGTCGGCCAGAAGCGTGAGCACTTCGGCTTCGCGGTCGGTGAGCGGCTCCGGAAGCGGATCGGGAAGCATCCGGGCCGTGCCCGCTCCGGTCGCACTCTGTGCGGGTTCCCGGGGTGTTGAAGCCGCAGGAACTGCGACCGGAACGGATGCGGGGCTGGCCCCGGCCGCGGCGAATCTCGCCAGCACCCGACGCGTGACCTCGGGCGCCAGCATCCCATCACCGGCGGCCAGCGCGCGCACGGCCGTGATCAGATCCTCAGCTCCGGCGTTCTTCAGCAGGAAGCCGCTCGCTCCGGCATCCAGTGCCTGATAGAGGTAGTCGTCGCGGTCGAAGGTGGTGACGATCGCGATCGCCGCAGAGACCTCGGGGTCGCGGACGATCAGCCGGGTGGCTTCGATGCCGTCCATGTCGGGCATCTGCACGTCCATCGTGATGACGTCGGGGCGGAGGGCGGATGCCTGGGCGACGGCCTCGGCGCCGGTCGACGCCTCGCCGACGACGGTGATGTCCGGCTGGCTGTCGAGGATCGTGCGGAAGCCGGCGCGCAGCATCGCGTGGTCGTCGACGAGGAGCACACGGATGGGGGAGTCGGACATGCGGGTGGTCCTCACGCGGTGGTGGTCGTGGTCGGGCGGGCCGGTAGCGGGACGGTCGCCCGCACCCGGAAACCGCCGAGTGGGCGCGGGGCGAGGTCGATCGTGCCGCCGGAGGCGATGGCGCGCTCGCGCATGCCGAGCTGACCCAGGCCGGGGCGGAGCGCCGTCACTGCTCGCCCGGTGTTGACGATCTCGACTTCCACGTTGTCGTCCGCGTACCGCACGCGGACGTCGGCGGTCGCCCCGGCGCCGGCATGGCGGCGGGCGTTGGTCAGCGACTCCTGCGCGATGCGGTACAGGTTGACGGCGACGAGCGAGGGTACCGGAATCGGTTCGCCGATCACGGTGTAGTCGGTCGGGAGCCCGGCTTCGGTGGATGCCTCAGCCAGATCGCCGATGTCATCGAGGCCGAGTGTGGAGGCGGCATCCGTCGTCTCTCCGCCGGGCGTGCGGAGGGTTTCGAGAAGCTGTCGGAGTTCGTGGATCGCGTCGCGGGCCGACGATTCGATGCCGGTGAGGATGCGACGCGACTGCTCCGGGTCCTGGTCGAGCACGATCCGCGCGGCCCCGGCCTGCACCCCCATCACCGAGACGTGGTGGGCGACGACGTCGTGCAGTTCGCGGGCGATCTTTACCCGGTCGAGTGCGACGGCCTGCGCGGCGGTCACCTCGCGCTCGCGTTCGAGCTCGATCGTGCGGTGCTCGAGCGCCGTGCGCTCGGAGGCAGCGATCCAGGAGCGCTCGCCGAAGTAATAGGCACCGCCGAAGTAGAGCACGTTCAGAAGGATCTGGATGAGCATGAACGCGACGTAAGGCGAGAATGCACCGGCGGCGATCTCCGCCTTGTTCGCCTCGTCAATCGCGTCGCGGTACATGACGATGATCAGCCAGACGAACATGCCGAGGATGATGGCGATCCGCACGATGAAGGCGCGACGTCTGTTGTTCATCCAGGCGCCGACTGTGTAGAGCGAGACGAACATTGCGATGTTGCCGACGTAGATCTCCGGCACCTTGAACGTGATCGCGAAGAAGTAGGCCAGCACCACGACGACGGCGACGATTCCGGGCCAGCGGCGACGCACGGCGAGCGGGGCGGTGACCGCGACAGCGTAGACGAGCGCCGTCCACGGCTCGGCTTGTTCCTTGCCGTACATCTCGGCGATGGTCGACAGCGCAGCGCTGAGGATCGCCCCGATGAACATCACCGTCGCGAGCACGAGGTCGCTGCGCAGCTCTCGCGGGGTCGGGGTGCGGGTGAACGGGGCGGTGGGCATCCTTCCACCGTATGCGGGGTGGATGCCGCCGACATCCCCCGCGCGATGGATTCGCGCAGAACTTGCTATTGACAAGCTTGGTTGCTTTTTGCAAGTATCGATCCTGTCCGGACCGGACATCACCGACAGAGGAGTCATCGTGACCAAGATCTTCGTCAACCTGCCCACCGCCGACCTCGAGCGCAGCAAGGCCTTCTACACGGCGCTCGGATGCGACATCAACCCGCTCTTCACCGACGAGAACGCGGCCTGCATCGTCTGGAGCGAGGACGTGTTCTTCATGGTCCTCACTCGTGAGTTCTTCGGCACCTTCACGGAGAAGACGGTCGTCGACGCGAAGGAGAGCGCCCAGGTGCTCGTCGCCCTCAGCCGCGAATCCCGCGACGACGTCGACGCCGTTCTCGCGGCTGGCCTCGCCGCGGGTGGGACCGAGCCGAAGGACGCGCAGGACTACGGCTTCATGTACTCCCGCGACCTGGAGGACCCGGACGGCAACGTGCTCGAGTTCATGTACATGAGCGAGCAGGCCGCAGAGCAGGGGCCTGAGGCCTACTTGGCCGAACAGAGCGCCACCGAATCGGTCTGACATGGCCGCGCGCAGTTACGGCCAGTACTGCGGTGTGACGACGGCCGTCGAGCTGATCGGGGAGCGGTGGGCGCTGCTCATCGTCCGCGATCTGCTCGTCGGTCCCCGTCGCTACACCGATCTCAAGCAGGGCCTGCCGCGCATCCCCACCAACATCCTGTCCACGCGTCTGAAGGAGCTGCAGGAGGGCGGGGTGGTGCGCCGCGTTCCGCTGATGAACTGCGGTCTCGTCTACGAGCTCACTCCCTACGGACGTGCGCTCGAACCGGTCGTCCTCGCGCTCGGCCGGTGGGGTTTCCAGACGATGGGAGACCCGTCGCCCGATGACGTGGTCACCGCTGACTCGCTGACGATGGCGTTGCGCACGGCGTTCCAGCCGGATGAGGCGACGGATGCCGAATACGAACTGCACGTCGGCGAGGTCGCGTTGCGCGCTTCGGTGCGCGACGGTGCGCTGCGCGTGTATCAGCTCGCTCCGCCCGCCCCGCCGGTCGGTGGAGCATTGCCGTCGAGCGAGGCGGATGCCGTGATCGTCGCCGGTCCCGGCATCCGTCACCTGATCGGCGGCGACGTGACGCCGGCCGAGGCGATCGCCCAGGACCTCCTCGCCGTGGTGCGCGGCGAGGTCTCGTGGCTGGAGTCGTTCGCCCGTACCTTCCACATCGCACCGCTGATCGCGCAGAGGAGCGTGGCATGAGCACTGCAGAATCCGGACGGATCATCATCGACCTGTTCACCACCCTCGACGGTGTCGCCCAAGGACCGGGTGGCACCGACGAGGACATTTCGGGCGGCTTCCGCTTCAGCGGCTGGCAGGCAGGGCACCCGAGTTCGGGCGTCGGCGACCAGGTGATGAAGGGGATGGCCGGCCTCGACGCGTTGCTGTTGGGGCGGCGCACCTACGACATCTTCGCCTCGTACTGGCCGCACCACGCGGACGGCGAGTCGGGCGACATCGGCAAGCTCTTCAACCGTGTGCCGAAGTACGTCGCGTCGAGGGACGCCGGCATAGGGCTCGAGTGGGAGGGATCCTCACGCGTCGGGGCCGACCTGGCCTCCGAGATCGCCGACATGCGTGCCCGTCATCGGGAGGTGCACGTGATCGGCAGTGTCGACTTCGTGCACACGCTGCTCGGCGAAGGGCTGTTCGACGAACTCAATCTGTGGGTGTATCCGATCCTGCTCGGCGCAGGCAAGAAGGTCTTCGACGACGGCGCGATGCCCTCGGTTCTCGAACTGCTCGAGCCGCCCGTCGCCGATGACGGGGGAGTCACGCTGCTGCGCTTCGGGCGGACCGACCGGGTGCCGGGAGTGGGGACGTTCGAGTGACTGTCGGGTGACCTCACGAGCACATAGAAACCGATGGGGACTTCTCCCCATCGGTGCGGACGACCACGTCGGGTAGCGTCATCAATGACGACGCGCGGGGGGTGCGGGAATGAGTGCAGACAAGGTCATCATCGATTACGACCTCTTGACGGGCGTTCGTGATTCCATCAAGACGGCGATCGCCGAGCTGGAGGATGCGCCCGAGCGCAGCGCCGACATCGCGGGCGCGATCGACCTGCCGTTCGACAAGGCAGAGCTGAGCGGCCTGGCCGGTGACTTCTGCGGCTCGTGGGAGCCGAAGCGCGAAGATCTGATCTCGACGCTCGAAGACATCTCGGCCTACATCGGCGATGTCGTCGACTCGTACTACGGACTGGACAGGTGGTTCTGACCGTGGCTGCAAACGTCGAACCAGGTACCGCAGGCGAGGCCGCGGGCACGGGCGAGCAGATCCGCTCGATGAAGGGCGAGCCCGACACCGTGTCGTCGAGCGGCCGCAAGATGGCCGATCACGGCAACGTGATGACCCAGCTCGCCTCGCAGCTGCGCACGATCAAGGACTCCGAGATGTCCGACTGGCGCATCACCGGGAAAGCCGCCGAGAAGCTGCGATCCTCGATCGGCGACGCCGCCGAACGGATCGCCGTCGCCGGCGCCATCTACGGACCCATCGGGAACGCGCTGCACACCTACGGCTCGGATACGGTCGGGTGTCAGGAGGGCTTGAACGCCCTCGCGGTGCAGTGTCAAGAGCGCTGGACGACGTTGAAGGACCTGCGGAGCGAGTACGCCGAGGGTGAGATTCTCATCGAGGGCGACCCCGATTACGACGATCAGGTGGAGAAGCGTCAGCAACTCGAAGCAGACATCTGGGATGCCCAAGCAGCGTGGGACGAGGTCGCCGCGAAGTGGAACAACATGTTCGTGGACTGGCGATCGGTCTACGACCAGGCGGTTTCCTGCCTCTCGGACCCTGATCTCGAAGCCATCCGGTCGGGAGAGAAGCTCCCGGGCGCGTCGGGCCTGTATCCGAACGGCGACCCCGACCCCGAAGACGTCCACCAGGGCGGCGCGGGAGACTGCTACCTGTTGTCGGTGCTCGCCGGCCTCGCCGATGGCGACCCGCAGAAGATCAAGGACATGATCACCGTCAACCCTGACGGCACGTACACCGTGCACTTCGCCGATGGCGACATCACGGTCAGCAGCGATCAGCTCCTGGACAACGACCAGGCCGACTGGGTGCGCGTCATCGAAGCCGCATACGTGGTCCACGAGGGCAGCTACGACGAGTTCAACAACGGCGGATGGCCCCACGACGTCATGGAAGACATCTTCGGCCACGGTGCCGACAAGAAGGACGATGAATCCGGCTTCTGGGACTTCGCGACCGGCGGAAACGACATCGAAGACAGTTACGACGCGGTGCAGGACGCCCTCGACGGCGGACGCCCGGTCGTCGCCACCGCATCGAACGGCCAGCTCGGGTTCGAGGGTGGCGGCCATGCGCTGACCGTGACCAAGACATACGAGGTCGACGGCGAGCAGTACGTCGTGATCCGCAATCCGTGGGGCCACAACAACAATCACCAATCCCAGATCGCCGACGCCGGTGGTGTGCTGAACAACCCCGACGACGGATACTTCACTATGACCATGGAGGAGTTCGCGAACTCGTTCTCCGACGTCGCGATCGCGAACCGATGAAAACGTCCAAGTGGCAGGGCCCCGCGGCGATCGTCGCCGCACTGATGGTTCTCACCGCGTGCAGTCCCGTTCCTGAGGAGGACGCAATGCCCACCCCGCAGCCATCGACGACACAGGGTGTCTCCGCTCCGAATCCCTCCGAACCCATCAGCGAACTTGTCACCGGCGCCGACGTGATCGCCTTCGGCACGGTCGAGTCGGTCGATCCGATTGTGGAGGATCCCGATGCCGACGAATTCCCCGCGCAGACGGCCATCGTGCGAGTCGACGACATCCTGAAGGGCGACGCTGCGGCGACGATCACCGTGTCGAAGCCCGCCGGCACCGCGTACTACCTCACCGACCAGTCGACGTTCTCCTACGACTCCCGGCACGAGGGGATATTCGTCCTCAAGGGCGCCGATGACGCCGGGTACGAGCTGTTCGGCAACCTCGGAGTGCATGACGATTGGGGCAACTGGCAGAAGTTCGAACGTGTGCTCGCAGGACTCCCGGAACACGCGCCCGGCGCGACGAAGGACGAGTTGGCGGCATGGACCGCGCAGGCAGACATCATCGTCTTCGCCAGCGCACGCGGCGCCGACGACGACATCGTGGTGCACACTCCGCCGGCGGACTACGCAGCATCGGCGACCCTGAAACCGATCGAGGTGCTCAAGGGAGAGATGCCCGAACCGCTCGATGTGGTGCAGGGGCCGCAGCCGGATGTGGCCGGCGGCACGTGGGCGTTCCCGGTGAAGGACGACGGGCAGACCGGCGTCTTCTTCATCGATACGTCCAGCGGCACCCCCACGGTGATCAACACGGTCAATCCGAGTTCGATCAGCACCAACAAGGTTCCGGTGGGCTGACCGGAGCCGCGGTCACTGCCCGCCGGGCATGCGCCACGAGCCCGAGGCGATGATGCCGTCGTACAACGTCTCGAGCGGCTGAAGCTTCTCGTCCCGGAGCTTCGGGAACGCGACGAGGAACTCCACGCCGCGTCGGCGCCCGGAACCGGGAGTCGCGAGCAGGTAACGCACGACGTAGCCCTCGGTGCCGGCGCTCGCCTCGAGCGTGCGGTGTCTCAGGATCGCTGTGTCGCCGAGGGCCGCCTGGGCGCCGGCAGCGATGCGCTCGTCGACCAGCGCGTCGAGCGTGCCGAACCTCTCACCGCGGACATGCCGTTCGATGATCGGGAAGGCCAGGGGCGACTCGCGGTTCACCGGCATCATGATTGCCACGATCGAGTCAACGCGCAGCGAGCCCACGCCCGTCGGCCATCGTTCGGCCAGTCGCGGGTCGTCTGCGGTCATCCGCTCCCAACCGTCGTGAAGGGGCATCTCGTAGCTCGGCTCGACGCTCGTGAGCTGCTGGCGCAGTGAGGCGGTCATGCCGTGGCCTCGGCGCCGGCCAACTGCGGCCAGCTCTCCTTCGCCACGATCACATCGGAGGCGAGTGCGGGGTCGGAGCGCCAGAGCTCGGAGCCCTCCGCGATCACCAGCGAGGGGAGCACCATGCTCTCGACGAACGAGCGTCGCATCACGAGATCCGAGAACGACGGTGCGCTCAGGGTCGGGTGGACGAAGAGATCGTCGTCGGCGAAGACCGCCGACCATCTGGATGCCGCATCCTCATCGGTTGCCGGTGAGAACCACTCGAGTCCCTGGCCGATCAGCGCGGCCTGCAGAGGCCCGATCCAGCCGTCCGCATCGCCGCGGACGAAATCGCGGGCGAGTCGAATGTTCGAGATCGACGTGATCTGGATCCACAGCCCGAACGGGGCGACCCCCTCCGGCCAGACGAGCACCACGGTCGCGTCCGTGCCAGCAGCCTCCTGCGCCATCGAGGTCGCCACGCGGAGGCGCTCCGCCTCCGGCACGTCTTCGGGGAGGTGTGACACCCACTCCTCGGGAGCGGCCGCCCCCGAGACGATGAGCACACCGCGCGGCGGGTCGAACAGCAGAGCCTGCGCCGGCATGATCAGTCTCTCTTCCGCCTGCGAGCGATGCGCTCCGCCTCACGACGAAGTTCCTCGGTCTCGTCGGCCGTCGGGTAGTCGACGTCGCCGCCTGACGGCTGGTCGGGCTTGGGCACCCGCGAACCTGCGCCGGCCTTGACCTGCTGTTCGAGGAACGCCGCCAACGAGTCCTTGATCCGCTCATCGCTGAGGCCCTCGGTCCGGACTGCATGACCGTACTGCCGCTTCCACTTGTCCACCAGCGCCCGGAGCGCGGCGTCATCGACGTCGAGGCCCTTGCCTCCTGCTCGGACGAGCTGCTCGGCCACCCCGGGGATCTTCGCGATGTCCTTCAGCAGGGCGATGTCGGTGACCGGGATGACGTCGATGCCGTCAGTGACGACGTCCCCCCACGTCCCGGTGCCGTCGATGGCCTGGTCGATGGAGATGTAGAGCGCGACGCCGCCGGCTGTCAGTGCGATGCCGCCGAAGACCTCTTGGACGCCGGGCACCGGCACGAGCGAGACGATTCCCGCATACTTGGCGATCCACTTGGCCACCGAGTAGATCTTGTCGGACGTCTCGTTGATGACGTCATCCCACCTGAGATCGTCGAGGCCCGTGCTGACGGCGTTGTTGGCCACCTGGTGGAGGTCGATCCACGAGGCCCAGAGCGTGTCGATCCGCTCGCCCTTCGCGTCCCAGTTCGCCACAGCCTTGTCGAGAGCTGCTTGAGCGGCGTAGATCTCCTTGCCCTGTTCGGATTCAGGGTCGAAAGGGCCGTACTGGCCGTCGTTCTTCTCCTTGACCGTCTCGCGTTCTTCGTTGGCTTGCCAGATCGGTGGCCACAGTTCCGGCATGCGCTCGGAGAGGCGAACGCACTGCGGGATCATCCATTCGAGTCCGTAGGCGTAGATGAGAAGGGCGGAACCGATCGAGATCAGATTGTCGCTGAGCGGTGTGAACTGCTCGGAGAACTGCCCGGCGTACTTGCGCAGATCGTCGAGGGAGTCGCCGTCTCCCAGCTCCGTCGCTTCGCTGATCCTCTTCAGCGTGACGACGGCTGTCTGCAGTTGAGTGCCGATGACGACGATCTCGCCGGCCTTCTTCGCCAAGTAGGTCGCATCATCGAGGTTGAATGTGCCGCCGACGGTCCTGTCGTTGTCGGGGACGGGAGAGCCCGCCTCGGTCTCGGTCGGACGATAGTCGGGAACGGTGACGACTCGTGTGCCGTTCTTGACGATGCCGTACTCACTCATACGTCAGTCGTTCCCCTCGAGCTGGGCGAGCGCGGCATCGAGTTCGGCCCATGAGTCTCGTACGTGATCGACCTTGTTGAAGAACGCGCCCAGATCGAGGGCGATGGTCTCGGCCAGATCCTTGGTGGTGTCGGTGAGGGCCTCGAGGGTCTGATCGAGGTTGCCGCTCGTGTCATCGATCGGGCCGAGGTTGCTCCAGTACGGCACGTTGAATGCCATGTTCGAGAATTTGGTCTCGAAGTTCGCGAACAGATCCATCGTCTGAGCCAACGTGATGAGCGTGGCTGCCAGCTCTTCCTGGCTGATTTTGACGCCGTCGTCTCCGCTGCCCATATGGTCCTCCCCGGGGTGCATGGGTGTAGTTCTGCGTCGTCAGTGTATGCGCGCGACGGGGAAGGGGCGATGGGCAGAATTGCCCATCGAGCGGGGTCAGCCCAGCAGCCGTTCCACGACTCGGGCGAGCCCGTCGTCGTCGTTCGATGCCGCGATCTCGTCGGCGGCATCCTGTACGACCAGATCGGCACCGGCCATCGCGACGCCGTGACCTGCCCAGCGCAGCATCTCGACGTCATTGAGCGCGTCTCCGAAGGCGACGACATCCGCGCGTGAGATCCCGAGATGCTCGCACAGGCGCGCGAGTCCCGTGGCCTTGGTGACGCCCTCGGCCATCACCTCGACGAACGGCGCACCCGACAGGGTGGCCTCGAAGCCGACCAGGCCGAGAGAGCGCAGCTTGTCGAAGAGCGCCGACGGCGCCAGCTCGGGATGGCGGATGACCAGCTTCAGGCTGGGAGCGGCCAATACCTGATCGAGCGGCACGCCGCCCATCGTGCGCGGATCGCGCTTGTGATCGGTCAGCTGCGCGATCTCGGCGTAACCGTGCTGGGCGACGAACGTCTCGCCGCCTTCGCGCACGCTCGCGAAGAGGAGACCGGGGATGCTGGCGCGCAGCGCTTCGGCCAGCGTGCGGATCGTCTCGGGAGGCAGCTCCTCGGCGAACAGCATCCGCCCGCTCGTCAGGTGCACTCCGTAGGCGCCGTTACCGCACAGGGCCCAGCCCTCGAAGCCGGCATCGGCGGCGATCGCGCGCAGGCCGATCGGCTGCCGGGCGGTGACCGGAATCACATGGATGCCGCGAGACCGCGCCGCATCGAGAGCATTACGCGTGCGGGGCGTGACCGTGGATGCCGAGTCGAGGAGAGTCCCGTCGAGATCGGTGGCGATCAGCCGCACAGTCACAGGCAGCGGCTCACGAGAAGATCATCGGCAGATCGTCGTCTTCCGCGGATCCGAACGAGAGGTCGGCGACGACGGGCACATGATCACTAGGCTGTTCGCCCTTGCGCTCGTTGCGGTGGATGGATGCGCCGGTGACCGCATCCGCCAGCGTGCGCGAACCGAGGATGAAGTCGATCCGGATGCCCTCGTTGCGCGGGAACTTCAGTCGCTGGTAGTCCCAGTACGTGAAGCCCTCGGGGAGGAGGGGGCGCACGACGTCGGAGACGCCGGCATCTGCGAGCGCGAAGAACGCATCGCGCTCGAGCGGCGACACGTGCGTGGACACGCCTTCGACGATGTCGGGGTCGCCGTTGTCGTGCGGGAACGGGATGATGTTGAAGTCACCGACCAGCGCCAAGGGCAGCTCGGGGTTCACCGAGAGCTCGGCCGCCGTCGAGGTGCGAAGCGCCTCGAGCCAGTGCAGCTTGTAGGCGTAATGCGGGTCGTCCAGAGAGCGGCCGTTCGGCACGTACAGGCTCCACACCCGCACGCCGTCGACCATCACACCGAGCGCGCGGGCCTCGAGCGGAGCGTCTGGGCCCTCATGCCCCTTCGCGAAACCGGGCATTCCGGCGAACGCGGTCTGCACATCGGTGATCGGGAGGCGGCTCGCGATGGCGACGCCGTTCCACTGATTCAGGCCGTGCACCTCGACGTGGTACCCGGCCTCTTCGAACTGCGCGTACGGGAACTGCTCCGGCTTGCACTTGATCTCCTGCATCGCCAGCACGTCGATGTCTTCGCGCACGGCGAATTCGACGGTGCGGGTGACACGGGTGCGGATGGAGTTGACGTTCCAGGTGGCCAAGCGCATGCGTCCAGCCTAGTTGCGGGGTCTGACCTTCTCGCCTTCTACACTGGATGCCGTGACCGCACTCGACGCAGACCGCCAGTCCCTCCTCGACCTCATCAAGGCGGAGGCGGTGTTCCACGGCGACTTCACCCTCTCCAGTGGCAAGCAGGCGACCTACTACGTCGACATGCGCAAGCTCACGCTCGACCATCGAGCCGCCCCGGCCATCGGCCGCATCATGCTCGAGCTCGTCGGCGACCTCGACATCGCAGCCGTCGGAGGTCTGACGCTCGGCGCCGACCCGATCGCGAACTCGGTGATGCACGCATCCGTCGAGACCGAGCGCCCGCTCGACGCCTTCGTCGTGCGCAAGGAGCCGAAGGATCACGGCCGCGGACGCCAGATCGAGGGCGCCGACATCGCGGGCAAGCGCGTCGTCGTGCTGGAAGACACCTCCACTACGGGCCAGTCCGCGCTCAAGGCCGTCGAGGTCCTGCGTCGCGAAGGGGCCGAAGTCATCGCCGTCGCGGTGATCGTCGACCGCAAGACCGGCGCGCAGGCCGCGATCGAGGCCGAAGGCCTGGAGTGGCGCGCCGCCTTCGACCTCGACGACCTCGGGCTCGACCCGCAGTGACGCGCTTCGCGCTCGCTGTCGACGTCGGCGGCACCAAGATGGAAGCCGCGCTCGTCGCCGACGACGGCACGCTCGTGCCGGGCAGCCGCATTCGGCAGCCGACGGGACGCGAGGCGACAGTCGAGACGCTCGACGCCGCGGTGGCGGCGATCGTCGGGCATGCGCTGGCGCACCTGCCGGACGATGCCGAACTGGTCGGCGCTGGCGTCGGCAGTGCCGGCCCGATCGATCGGGACAATGGCCGGATCCTCCCGGTGAACATGCCTTTGGCCGACGGCTACGGCCTGGCCGGCGCGGTGCGGGATGCCGCATCCACCGTGCTCGGACGTGAGATCCCGGTCGTGTTCGGACATGACGGCGGTGCACTCGCGCTCGCCGAATCCTGGCTCGGTGCGACGACCGAGGCGCGCGCGTCGCTGTCGATCGTCGTGTCCACCGGCGTCGGCGGAGGGTTCGTCGTCGACGGCGCGTACATTCCTGGAGCATCCGGCAACGCGGGGCATCTCGGGCAGGTTCGCCGCGAAGGCGGGTTGACTCTCGAGCAGATCGCTTCGGGTCCCGCGAGCGCGGCCTGGGCGCGCCAGCAGGGGTGGACCGGCGAGACAGGGGAAGACCTCGCCAGGGATGCGGCCGCCGGCGACACCGTCGCGCGCGCCGCGATCGAGCGCTCGGCGAAGGCCGTCGGTGAGGCGCTGGCGGATGCCGCCACCCTCGTCGACCTCGATGTCGTCGCGATCGGCGGAGGCTTCTCGCGAGTATCCGATGACTACATCGAACTCGTGCAGCGGGCACTGACCGCCAGCGCGGCCCACGACTACTCACGCCGGACACGCGTCGTGCGCTCCGGCCTCGGTGACGAGGGGCCGCTCATCGGCGCCGCGGCGCTGGTGCTGCGGTAGCCGGATGCGCATTCTCGGCCTGCTCTCCGGCACCTCGCACGATGGGATCGACGTGACCGTCGTCGATTTCGAAGAGCGCGACGGCGCACTGCGTGGAACCGTGCTGCACGAGGACAGCGTCCCGTACGCCCCCGAGCTGCGGGCGCGTCTCGTCGCCGCGCTCCCGCCAACGCAGACCACGCTGGCCGAGGTCTGCGAGCTGGACACCCTGATCGGCCAGGCCTTCGCCGAGGTCGCCGCTGACGCCGCGGCATCCGTCGGTGGAGTCGATGCAGTCTGCACCCACGGCCAGACCGTCTACCACTGGGTCGACGGGGGCCACGCGCGCGGCACACTGCAGATCGGCCAGCCGGCGTGGATCGCCGAACGCGTCGGCGCTCCGGTGATCTCCGACGTGCGCATTCGCGACATCACCGTCGGCGGGCACGGCGCACCGCTGGTGTCGTTCCTCGACGAACTGCTCCTGCGCGGACGCGCGGGAGTCTCGGCGGCGCTCAATCTCGGCGGCATCGCGAACATCACCGTCGTCGGCCCCGAAGGTGTCTCGGCCTATGACGTCGGCCCGGCCAACGCTCTCGTCGATGCGGTGGTCGTCGCGGAGGGGCTGAACGACGTCGGCTACGACGATGACGCGCGGATCGCGCGCGGTGGTGCCGTCGACGAGATACTGCTCGCCCGCCTCCTGGCCGACCCGTACTACGCGCTCGCCGCCCCCAAGAGCACCGGCAAAGAGCACTTCCATCTCGGCTACGTGCGCGAGAACCTCGTGGGACGGGAGATTCCCGTCGCCGATCTCGTGCGCACCCTCACTGAGCTGACGGTGCGCACCGTGGCGCAGGATGTACGGGCTGCCGGCATCGGATTCCTCGCCGTCTCCGGCGGCGGCTGCCACAATCCGCTGATCATGGAGGGACTGCGTGCGGCCCTCCCTGACGTG
The DNA here is from genome assembly GCF_040675825.1 of Microbacterium sp. LWH12-1.2. NCBI lineage: Bacteria > Bacillati > Actinomycetota > Actinomycetes > Micrococcales > Microbacteriaceae > Microbacterium > Microbacterium sp. LWH12-1.2. The sequence goes on along the minus strand of NZ_JBEGIJ010000001.1, from coordinate 2,682,569 downwards.
GCCGTCGTCCTCGCCGACGAGCTCGGAGCATCCGCAGACAGCAAAGAGGCGATCCTCTTCGCCCTGATCGGCTGGTGCACGCTCCATGGTGTGCCGGCGGTGGTCCCGGGTGGAACCGGAGCCCGCGAACCGCGGATCCTCGGAACGATCACCCCCGGCGCGGGCCCGCTGCGGATGCCGGAGCCGGTCGCGGAAGTGAGGAGTCTCACCCTGACCTGAACCAGGGTGGTGCGCGGCGCCGCTCAGTGCGAGAGCGGCGCCGCGAGCAGTTCGGCCAGACGGGGCGGGTCGGCACCCGGCCGCGAGACGGTGATCGCCGCGGCGCGCGCTCCCAGCGCGAGAAGGCCGGTGACGGCATCCGTATCGATACCGCGGAGACGATCGCGCGTGGTGACTCCGGAGAAGCCGGTCTCGATGAGGCCGTGGATCAGGGCGCTCATGAACGTGTCGCCGGCGCCGACGGTGTCGACGACGTCGACGCGGTGCCCGCGAACGCGGGAGACGCCGTCGCGAGAGACGGCGAACGCGCCGCCGGCGCCGATGGTCACCACGACCACCGCCGGTCCGGTCTCCAGCCACGCCCGCGCGACATCGAGCGGATCGGCGCCGGGGTACAGCCAAGCAAGATCCTCGTCGCTGGCCTTGACGAGATCGGCGAGCGCGACGAAGGATTCCACGTCGCGCCGCGCGCCGTCCTGGTCGGAGAGCAGGGCCGGACGGACGTTGGGATCGTACGTGATCAGCGCCGTCGCGCGCAGGGCGGTGAGGATGCTGCGCACAGCATCCGCCCCCGGAGCGAGCAGCGCCGCGATCGAACCGGTGTGCACGATCGAGGTGTCGTCCGCGGGTAGTTCGGTGGCGCGCCCGTCCAGAGTCCAGGTGATGTCGAAGTCGTAGCGGGCGGAACCGTTCTCGTCGAGGTGGGCGGTCGCCGTAGCGGTGCGCGGAGCCGGTGCCGCGATGATCTCGACATCGGACCCGTCCAGCCATTCCCGGATCCGCCGGCCGTGCGCGTCGTGGCCGAGCTGCGTCAGCAGCCGCGGGGAATCGCCCAGCCTGCCCAGCGCGAGGGCGACGTTGGCCGGGCTCCCGCCGGGAGCCTCGTCGAACCGCCCACCGGAGCGGTGGACGATGTCGACGAGAGCCTCACCGATGACGAGCACGCGCGCGCGGCTCACGACCCTGCGCTCGGCGTCAGGAACGACAGCGCGCTCTGCGGTTCGACGATCATCGGCGTGAGCGTCGCGTTGAACGCCCGTCCCGCCTCCCCGCCGAGGTGATCGTCGAAGGCGGCGCGGTCGCGGTACACCTCGAACACGAAGAACCGTTCCGGTGCCTCGACCCGGCGGTAGACGTCGAACACGACGTTTCCGGGTTCTGAGCGAACGACCTGCGCGTACCCCAGGACCAGCGCCTCGACGGCGTCCGCCGAGCCCGGAACCGCGGTGAACTCCGCATACAGCACCACCCGATCGGAAGTCACGCCTGCGCCGCTCCCGTCATGATCGCCACTGCATCGGTCATGTTGTGCGACTGCGGCGTGATGGTGGCTGCACGCTTGCCCAGACGCTGCACGTGGATCCGGTCGGCGACCTGGAACACGTGCGGCATGTTGTGCGAGATGAGGATGACGGGCACGCCGTTTCCGCGCAGGTTCTCGATCAGTTCGAGCACCTGGTTGGACTCGCGCACACCGAGCGCCGCCGTGGGCTCGTCGAGGACGACGACCTTCGAGCCGAACGCTGCGGCTCGTGCCACCGCGACGGCCTGGCGCTGACCACCGGACAGGTTCTCCACCGAGACGGTGACGTCCTGCAGGGTGGAGATGCCGAGCTTCAGCACCTGTTCGCGCGCTTCCTTCCGCATCCCCGAGGTGTCGAGGGCGCGGAACACCGAGCCGAGGATGCCGGGCTTGCGACGCTCGCGCCCGAGGAACAGGTTCGAGGCGACATCGAGCGCCGGAGAGACGGCGAGGTTCTGGTACACCGTCTCGATGCCGGCGTTCCGCGCGTCCTGCGGACCCTTGAAATGCACTTCATGACCGTCGAGGAGGAGCTGCCCCTCGTCCGGGATGTAGGCGCCCGTGAGGCACTTGATGAGTGTCGACTTGCCCGCGCCGTTGTCGCCGATGACGGCGAGCACCTCGCCGGCGTGCAGCTGGAGGCTCACACCGTCGAGGCCGACGACGCGGCCGAACGTCTTCACGAGGCGTTTGGCCTCGAGCACCGGGACGCCGGTGCGAACCGGAGCCGAGGCTGATTCCTGAGCCGTCCGGGTCACTTTCTTACCTTTCTGATCCACTGGTCGATGGCGACCGCGACGATGACGAGGATGCCGATGGCGAGGGTCTGGTACAGACCGTCCACCCCGGCGAGGAAGAGGCCGTTGCGGAAGACTCCGACGATGATCGCGCCGAGCAGCGTGCCCCAGATGATTCCGCGGCCGCCGAAGAGCGAGGTGCCGCCGATGACGACGGCGGTGATCGAGTCGAGGTTCAGATCGGCACCCGCGTTGGGGCTGGCAGCGCCGGAGCGCCCGATCTGGATCCATGCGGCGACCGCGAGGATGGCGCCGGCGGCGATGTAGACGCTCAGGAGCACCTTCTTGGTCGAGATGCCGGCGAGGCGGGCCGCGTCTTCGTCGTCACCGACGGCGTAGACGTGGCGACCCCATGCGGTGCGCCCGAGGATGTAGGCGACGATCGCGTACAGCACGAGCATGATGATGACGCCGACGGTGAGGCGCACATCGCCGAGCGGAAGAGCGGTGGCCGTCCAGGTCATCAGTTCGGGCATATCGGTCTTGCGGATCGTCTGACCGCCGCTGTACAGCAGGGTCAGAGCGATGAAGACGTTGAAGGTTCCGAGCGTCGCGATGAACGGCGGGAGCTTCACCCGGGTGACGAGCAGGCCGTTGAGCGCGCCGGCGGCGAGTGCCGCGACGAGACCGAGGAAGAGGGCGACGGGAGCAGGGAGGCCGTTGTTCGCGGCCGTCTGCGCCATCACCATCGACGTGCCGATCATCAGCGCGCCGACCGAGAGGTCGATTCCCGCGGTGAGGATGATCAGCGTCTGGGCGATCGCGACCGTGCCGACGACCGAGACCTGGTCGAGCACGAGAGAGAGGTTCGCCGCGGCGAAGAAGCGCGGGTTGATCACGCCGAAGACGATGACGGCGATCACCAGAACGACGGCGGGGCTGATGGCGGGGTAGCGGTGGAGGACCCCGCGAAGGCGGTCGACCGGCGTACGCCGATCGAGGAACTCGGCGGCGAGATCCAAGGTTGATGTAGCTGGTTGCGTCACGGTTTCACTTCCGTCAGTAGGTCCGGGGATGCCGCGGCCGGGCGAGATCGCTCAGCCGCGGCATCCGCAGGTCAGGTGCTTACTTGCCGCCCCAGCAGATGCTGGAGGCTTCGGCGGTGTCGATCGATTCGACGCCATCGACCGGCTGGTCGGTGACGAGCTTGACGCCGGTGTTGAAGAAGTCGAGCCCCTCGGAGACCTCGGGCTTCTTGTCGTCCTTGACCAGCTCGACGATCGCCTTCACGCCGAGCTCGGCCATCGCGACCGGGTACTGCTGGCTGGTGGCGTCGATGATGCCTTCTTCGACCTGGCCGACGCCGGCGCAACCGCCGTCGATCGAGACGATGATCACGTCGTCCTTGGTCTTGCCCGCAGCCTCGAGCGCCTGGTAGGCGCCGTATGCTGCCGGCTCGTTGATCGTGTAGACGACGTTGATGTCGGCGTTCTTGGCGAGGAGGTTCTCCATCGCGGTGCGTCCGCCGTCCTCGGCGCCCTGAGACGCCTCGCTGCCGACGATCGTGTATTCGCCCCCCTTGCCTCCGGCGTACGAGCCGCTCGGCTTCTCGTCGCCGTTGACCTCATCGTCGCCGAGCTCGATGCCGAGACCGTCGAGGAAGCCCTGGTCGCGGTTGTAGTCGACGCTGACGGCCTTGTCGTCGAACAGGTCGATGAGCCCGATGACGGCTTCGGTGCCGTCGAGCTTCTGGGCGGTCCACTGGCCGATGTACTGGCCGGCGAGGTAGTTGTCGGTCGCGTAGGTGATGTCGACGGCATCGGCGGGGTCCGGCACGGTGTCCAGTGCGATGACGAAGATGCCGGCGTCGCGGGCCTTCTCGATCGCGTCGAGCACGGCGGGGCCGTTCGGGGTGATCAGGATGCCCTTGTCGCCCTTGGAGATCGCCGCCTCGATGGCCTGGATCTGGGTGTCCTCGTCGCCGTCCTCTTTGCCGGCGGCGAGGGTCAGCGTGACGCCGTCCTTTTCTGCGGCGGCCTTGGCGCCGTCCTGCATCGCGATGAAGAACGGGTTGGAGTTGGTCTTCACGATCAGCGAGACGCCGATCGTGTCGCCGGCGGGCTGGTCGCCGGATCCGGCGTTGGTGCCGCCCGCGCAGCCGGTCAGCGTGAGCGCGAGCGCTGCGGAGGTGGAAACGGCAGCCAGAAGAACGCGGCTGCGTCGGGTGATGTTCTTCATTGAATTCCTCTCGGCGGTCGTCGCCTGGTTGACAACGATGTCAAAGGTAGTTCTAGTCGAAGGTTGAACTAGAGTCAAGGTGACTTTCGAGGAATGAGATCTAACCGTGACATCGATGTCGGCGCCCATCCCGCCGCGTGGCCGAGCCACGATGAAAGACGTAGCCGCGCTGGCGGGCGCGGGAGTGAAGACCGTCTCCCGGGTGATCAACAACGAGCCGAACGTCACGCCGGCGATGGCCGAGCGGGTGTGGGATGCCGTGCGCGAACTCGACTACCAGGTCGATCTGCAGGCAGGCAGCCTGCGCCGCGCCGACGGTCGCACCCGCACTCTCGGACTGCTCGTCGGCAGCGTGGACAACCCGTTCGCCGGTGTCATCCATCGGACCGTCGAGGATGCTGCGGCCGAACGCGGTGTCGCGGTCTTCGCCGCGAGCATGGATGACGATGCCCGGCGGGAATCGGATGCCGTGCGGACATTCCTGCAGCGCCGCGTCGACGGACTGATCCTGACGACGGCGGTCAGTCACCCCGAGTACCTGGGACTGATCCGTGATCGCGGGGTGCCGGTCGTGTACGTGGACCGCGAGCCGGAGGAATCCGACCTCGACACCGTCGCCAGCGCCAACCGGGAGGGCGCGGAGATCGGCACGGCCCACCTCATCGCGCACGGGCACCGTCGTATCGCGCTGCTCACGGATCGCCTAGAACTCGTCACCGCGAGCCAGCGCCGCGACGGCTACCTCGACGCGCTCGCCGCAGCCGGAATCCCCGTCGCCGAGGACATCATCGTCACCGAGCTGGCGGATGCCGAGGCGGCAGCGACGGCGCTCGCCGTACTGCTTGCGCAGCCGGACCCGCCCACGGCGGTCTTCAGTGCGCAGAACATCATCACGATCGGCGCGCTCCATGCGCTTCGGGGCGCCGGGCTCTCGCAATCGGTCGCTCTCGTCGGGTTCGACGATCTTCCGCTCGCCGACCTCGTCGAGCCGGGTGTCACCGTCGTCGCCCAGGATCCGAACCGGATCGGGATGCTCGCGGCGGAGCGGATCTTCGCTCGCCTCGAGGGCGACGACAGCGCCCCGAACCGGATGCGAGTGCCGACCACCCTCATCCCGCGCGGCACCGGCGAGATCGCGCCCTACGAGCGATCGCTGCCCTGACGCCCGTGTGAACTGACACGGTTGCGCTTTCGTGCGGAGAGCGCATATGCTCTCGCGTTGATGGTTGACATCGATGTCAACCATCGGATCCTCCCCGACGACGCAGTAGGACCGCACAAAGGAGCGCGCATGGTGCCCGAAGCAATCCGCACACGACCGATCAGATCCCGCCGGCCGGCCCAGATCATCCTCGGCGGTGCGATCAGCGCAGCGCTGATGCTGAGCTGCACGATCCCGGCGATGGCTGTCGAGGTGACGCCCGGCGACGAGCAGTATCGTCCGCTGGCGCACTTCACGCCGGAGAAGAACTGGATGAACGACCCGAACGGCATGGTCTATGCGGGCGGCAAATACCATCTGTTCTTCCAGCACAATCCCGCAGGGAACACGTGGGGGAACATGAGCTGGGGTCATGCGACATCGACCGATCTGCTGCACTGGGAGGAGCAGCCGCTGGCGATTCCGCAGACCTTCAACGACGCCGGTCAGTCGATCGAGGACATCTTCTCCGGCTCCATCGTGGTCGATGAGAACAACACGGCCGGATTCGGGCCTGACGGCTCCAGCCCACTCGTGGCGATCTACACCTCCGCTTACACACCGCAGCATCCCGAGCATCCGGGAATCCAGGCGCAGTCACTCGCCTACAGCCTCGACGAGGGCCAGACCTGGGTGAAGCACGACGGAAACCCGGTTCTCAACCGCGACTCGGGCAACTTCCGCGACCCGAAGGTGTTCTGGTACGACGGGCCCGCCGGTGCGTACTGGGTGATGACCGCGGTCGAGGCGACAGACCACAAGGTGGTCCTGTACAAGAGCACCGACCTCAAGTCCTGGGAGCATCTCTCCGACTTCGGCCCGGCCAATTCGACCGGCGGCATCTGGGAATGCCCAGACCTCTTCGAGCTCCCTGTCGACGGCGACCCCGGCAACACCAAATGGGTCATGGTCGTCAACCTCAACCCGGGCGCCGTCAACGGCGGAAGCGGCGGGCAGTATTTCGTCGGCGAGTTCGACGGGGTGGCCTTCACCTCGGAGTCCACCGACGGGCAGGCCGCACCGCCGGCGGGCACCACCTTCGCGGGGTTCGACAACGGCGACTACGAGGGGTGGACGGTGTCCAACGAGCCGGGGAACTGGGCGGGCGGGCCCTGGGGCACCGTACCGGCCGCCGGTGCGCTCGAGGGGCAGAGCCCGGTCACCGGCTTCGTCGGGTCGGGTCTGGTGAACAGCTTCCTCGACCGCGACTGGGCCATCGGCCAGCTGGAGTCGCCGGCGTTCACGATCGATGACGAGTACATCAACTTCCTCGTCGGCGGCGGAAAGCATCCGCACGTCCCCGGTGGTCAGCTGGAGAACAACCCTCCCGCCGGCCGGACGGTCTTCGATTTCGAGCTCCCGGACGGCGAGACGCTCGCCGGTGCCGGTTGGGAGATCACCGGTGACTTCGCCACGGATCCCGGACGGAATCCGTCGACGAGCGGCGGCGACTACTACCTCGGCGCCAAGCGGGTGAACACCTGGGAGGGCGGACCGAACGGTGACGACAACGTCGGCACGTTGACCTCGCCGGAGTTCACCATCGACGGCGACTACGTCTCGTTCCTGATCGGCGGAGGGCGACGAGACGATGGCACCCTTCAGGCCGAGCTCGTCGTCGACGGTCAGGTGGTCCAGACGCAGAGTGGGCGCAACGACGGGGCGCTGGACTGGGCGTCCTGGGATGTCTCTGCATACGACGGCCAGCAGGCGCGGATTCAGATCCGCGACGAGGCGACCGGCGGGTGGGGCCATCTCACCTTCGATCACGTCGTGGTCGGCGACGAGCCGGCGCAGGTGCGCTCCGACGAGACCAGTGTGAACCTCATGGTCGACGGGCAGGTGGTGCGTACGGCCACCGGATCGAACAGCGAGAACCTCGACTGGACGTCATGGAACGTCGACGAGTTCCACGGACAGGAGGCGACGATCCGCGTCGTCGACAACAACCGCGCTGGATGGGGGCACGTACTGTTCGACCAGGTGATGTTCTCGGATGCTCCGGCCACAACGGCGCTGGAAGGATACGACTGGCTCGACTGGGGTCGTGACTACTACGCCGCAGTCTCGTACTTCGGAACCCCGTCGGGTTCGAAGATCATGCAGGGGTGGATGAACAACTGGGACTACGCCAACGACATTCCCACGTCGCCGTGGCGCAGCTCGATGTCGCTGCCTCGTGAGGTCACGCTCGTCAGTACGCCGGACGGCCCTCGACTGAAGCAGGAGGTCGTCGCGCAGATCGACGGCCAGCTCGACACCGCGGCGTCAGAGTCGCTCACCGATGTCGCGGTGAACGGCGAGACCACGCTGGGATTGTCGGGCGATGTCGCGAAGGTCGACGTCGTGCTGCGCCCCGGCGATGCGACGAAGGCCGGCATCACCGTCTTCTCGAACGGTTCGACAGGGACCAGGATCGGCTACGACAGCGAGCTCAAGCGCGTCTTCCTCGACCGGACCAACTCCGGCAACGTCGGTTTCCATCCGTCGTTCCCGTCTGTCGAGGATGCCCCCCTCGTGCTCGAGGAGGACGGCACGATCACCCTCGAGCTCTACCTCGATCGTGCGTCGGTCGAGCTGTTCACGAAGGACGGGCAACTGACGATCACCGATCAGGTCTTCCCTGAGGCGGGCGCGGACACGATCTCGGCGTGGTCCGAAGGTGGCGAGGCGACGATCGAGAGCATCACGGTCACCCCACTGGTGCCGACGATGTGGAAGGTACCCGCGCCGGCCGTCGAGGTCAGCGCGGAGCCGGTTCGTGCGGGCGGCGTCATCACGGTCTCCGGCACAGGCTTCGATCCGTCCGAGAAGGTGACGATCGAGTTGCGTTCCGACCGGAGCAAGGCCAAATCCGCGACGGCCGACGAGGACGGCGCCTTCAGCCGCACGGTACCGGTGACGGGTAACACCGCGCCGGGCGAGTACACGCTCGCCGTGGTCCGGGCCGACGGCACCGAGGTGACGGTGCAGGTGACCGTCATCCCCCGGGGTCGGGGCTGAGATCGGCTGCAGATCCACGCGTTTCGTCTCGCTTCGCTCGCTCAACGACCGGATACAACGCTCCGGTCGTTGAGCGAGGAGCGCCAGCGACGAGACGAAACGCGTTCTCCGACCGCAGGGTCAGCGCTTGTCGTCGTCCCAGGGGCCTTCCCACCAGTTGCCGGATCGGCCGTCGTCGTCGTCGCGGCGGCGGCGCGAACGCACGAGCTGCACGATGAACACCGAAAGCGCCGATGCGCTGATGGCGATCATCACGATGAAGAAGACGTCGCGTTCGGTCACGGTCGCTTCCCCTCTGCGGCATCCGCCACGATCTTCGCGATGCGGCTGCTCCGGGTCTCGGGGCGCTTCGCCGTCGCGATGAGTGTGAGGCCGAGCTTCTTCACCGATTTCGGGAACGCGTCCCACGCGGCACGGGCGGCGGGGACGGCATCGAGCGCGGCGGCGAACTCGGCCGGTTCGATGCCTGCCTCAGGTCCGTCGAGCACCTCCCAGGCGCCGTTCGCCTTCGCGACCTCGATCGCCCGGATGCCGGCCGGCGCGAGCAACCCCGCGGACTCCAGCTCCGCGAGCCGCGCTTTGTTGGTCGCGGCCCAGCCGCTCGACGCGCGGCGCGGGGAGAACCACTGCCCGACGGTCTCGTCGTCGAAGGTGCGGACGGGGCCGTCGATCCATCCGAAGCACAGCGCCTGACGCACCGCGTCCTCGTAACCGACGCCGACCGCGCTGTTGCCTCGCACGCTCAGCAGCCACACTCCGGCAGCGCGCGCGTGGTTCTCGTCGAGCCAGGAGCGCCAGGTGTCGGCATCCGCGGCCCTGACCCTTTCGCCTTCGTCAAGAACACCCATGCGTCACTTCTTCGTCTTGACGGTCGTGATCGTCTCGGTGATGCGCGGAAGCAGGTCGGCAACCGACTGCACGATCTCGTCCGGGCGGAACGGGTACTTCTGGATCTCGGCGTCGTCGCTGATGCCGGTGAGGACGAGCACCGTGTGCAGGCCCGCCTCGATGCCGGCGACGACGTCGGTGTCCATGCGGTCGCCGATCATGCCGGTGCGCTTCGAGTGCGCGCCGATCTTGTTCAGTGCCGAGCGGAACATCATCGGGTTCGGCTTGCCGACGACGTACGGTTCCTTGCCGGTCGCCTTCGTGATGAGGGCGGCGATCGCCCCGGTAGCCGGAAGGGGTCCGTCGGCGCTCGGGCCGGTGGCGTCGGGGTTCGTGACGATGAAACGCGCGCCGCCGAGGATCAGGCGGATCGCCTTGGTGATCGCCTCGAACGAGTAGTTGCGTGTCTCGCCGACCACGACGAAGTCCGGATCGGTCTCGGTCATGATATAACCGGCGTCGTGCAGGGCCGTGAGGATGCCGGCCTCGCCGATCACGAAGGCGGACCCGCCAGGCAGCTGCGAGTGCAGGAAGTCGGCCGTGGCCAGCGCGGAGGTCCAGATGCGATCCTCCGGCACGTGCAGGCCGCTCGTGCGGAGACGGGCCGAGAGGTCGCGCGCGGTGAAGATCGAGTTGTTGGTGAGCACGAGGTAGGGGATGCCCGCGCTCTCCCAGCCGGCGAGGAGCTCGGATGCGCCGGGAATGGCGACGTTCTCATGGACGAGCACGCCGTCCATGTCGGTGAGCCAGCATTCGATGTCATCACGTTGTGCCATGCGCACAGCCTAGAGCGCGCGGGTTACGGGCGTGCGTCGAGTGGTCGATTGTGCACGTCGACCGCGCTGCGGGGTCAGAAGTGCGCCGGAATCTCGCTGTGCAGATGCGAAATCGACCTCGCGGTGGCGAGGGGAGTCCGATCGTGACTCAGGTGCTGAGCCAGACCGAGCGCGCGGCGCCGTCGACGTCGATCTCGTTGCCGTCGACAGCGATGCCGCCGGCCACGACCTCGATCTCGGCACCGACGGTGACTCCCGCCGCTTCCAGCGCGCGCAGCAGCGCCGGGTCGCGATCGTCGACACGGAGCACGCGGCCGCTGTGCCCCGGCGCGGCATCGGCGAGCAGCACGAAGAGCTCGCGTTCGACGTTGCCGTCGGCATCCGGGATCGCATCCCCGTGCGGGTCGAATCGCGGACGGCCCAGACGCGTGTCGATGCCTTCCAGCAACCGGTCGCTGATGGTGTGCTCGAGCACCTCGGCCTCGTCATGCACCTCGTCCCAGGCGTAGCCGAACTCGCGCACCAGCCAGGTCTCGATGAGTCGGTGCCGCCGCAGCATCGCGAGGGCGCGCCGGGTTCCGGCATCCGTCAACCGCACCGCCCCGTACGGCACATGTGAGACGAGCCCTGCGGCGGCGAGCTTCTTCACCATCTCGGTGACGCTCGACGGTGCGATGCCGAGTTTCGCCGCCAGGACAGACGGGGTGATCGGCGCATCCTGCCATTCGGTGTGCGCGTACACCGTCTTCAGGTAGTCGTCGGCTGCGGGGGATTCCACGATTGGGGCCTGCGTCTCAGGAGCCGGCGGACATCAGGATGCCGAAGGCGACCTGACCTGCGAAGAACACCACGGCGAAGCCGAGGAGGGCGGCGAGGAGCGACAGGCGGCCGTCGAAGTCCGGGACCTCGGCGATGCCCGCCTTGCGCGCGCGGAACGCGAGGACCAGCGTCGCGATGCCGAGGGCGAGTTGCACCCAGGGGCCCCCGAAGGCCAGCGCCTTCGGGAACGCGATGAGCAGACCACCGATCACGCCGGTCGCGAGCCCGGCCCACGTGAGGATCCGGACGGAGCGGCGTGCGGTTTCTGCAGACATGATGTCGAGCCTAATCGCCTGTCACGCCCGGATCAGCCCAGCCGGAGCACCCGCTCGGCAGGTTCGCGTGCTACAAGAGAGGTGACCGCACGAGGGGGAGGCCGACATGCCGGTGAAGCGAGCGAGTGCGACCTGGTGGGTGCTCCTGCTGCTGGCGGTGCTGTGCGTGTTCCCGGTGGCGACGGCCGCGATCTCCCAGGCCGGGGATGCCGGTGCGGATGTCGTGGACTCCTGCCGCGACAGCAGCGATACGCACGACCGTGAAGTCAGCAGCGCAGAGATCACGGCGATGCCCGCAGGACGCCACTGCGAGTGGAGGAGCGGGGTCGAGACGCAGACCGGCTGGCCGGTGACCGTCGCCGCGCTGATCGGATCCGCGATCTGCCTCATCGTCACCGCGTTCGCACTGCGTCAAGGCGGGTGGGGGAGAAGGGTCATGTCTCTCCTGCCGCTCATCGCGATCGGCGCGATCTGGTTCGTGATCTGGTCGAGCACGCTCTTCGTGATCGTCGACTGACCTGGCGCCGCGCTTCTGCCGGATAGCCTGGCGGGATGGATGAGCAGACGCCCGAGCGCACCACCCACGGCGTCGGCCCCTGGCCCGGCGGACCTTCGGAATGGCCGGACGGCGAGCAGTACGACCCGGAGATGCTCGCCAACGGCGACACCCGCAACGTCATCGACCGGTATCGGTACTGGCGGATGGAGGCGATCGTCGCCGACCTCGACACGAAGCGGCATCCGTTCCACGTCGCGATCGAGAACTGGCAGCACGACATGAACATCGGCTCGATCGTGCGCAGTGCGAACGCGTTCCTCGCCGACACCGTGCACATCATCGGCCGCCGTCGCTGGAACAAGCGCGGCGCGATGGTCACCGACCGCTATCAGCACGTCGTGCACCACGAGGACATCGCGACGTTCGCCGCGTGGGCCGCCGCCGAGGGTCTTCCGGTCATCGCCGTCGACAACGTCGACGGCGCCGTGCCCGTCGATCGCGCGGACCTGCCGCAGAGCTGCGTGCTGCTGTTCGGGCAGGAGGGGCCGGGGTTGTCCGAAGAGGCGCTCGCCGCGGCATCCGGGCACATCGAGATCACCCAGTACGGTTCCACCCGCTCGATCAACGCGAGCGCTGCGGCGGCCGTGATCATGTACGAGTGGTGCCGCCGCTACGCCGATGGAGTTCACCCGAACGGGTGATCCGCGTCTCGAGGCCGCGTGAGAGCATGAGCAGGATGCACGCGGAATCGGATGCTGCGCGGTCGACGCGCGGGTGGCGCGCCTGGCTGCGCGTCGATGTCCTCGTGGCGCTCGTGGGTCTGGTCGTACTGCTGCCGGCGAGCATCGCCGTCCTCACCCAGCCGGAGACGCGCCCCGACGTCCCGATGACAGCGCTGGCGATCGGACTCTTCTCCGGCCTGCACCTCCTGTCCCTGCTGGCCGTTCGATACCCGCTCGCCGCACTCGCGGGGGCGAGCGCGATCATGAGCGCACTCGCCCTGGTGCCGGGGCTGCGCGACGTCTCCGGTGCACTGTTCCCGTCGAGTTTCGTCTACCTGCTCGTCCTCGGTCAGGTCGCTCTCCAGTGCCGTCCGCTCATCGGGCTGCTCGGACTCGGGAGCGGTGTGTTCGGGGCGGCGCTGATCGCCTCCACCGAGCTGGAGTTCCACGATGGCCCGCGCTTCGGTGCGTTCATCGGCCTGACCGGTGCCGTCAGCGCCGCGTGGGCGGTCGGGCGGCTGCTCCGGCTGCGCCGGACGCAATCGGAAGAGCGGATGCAGGCGGGTGTCGAGCGCGCGATCGCCGACGAGCGGATGCGGATCAACCGCGATCTGCACGACATCGTCGCCCACTCGATGACTGTGATGATCGCCCAGGCCGAAGTGGCACGAGCGTTGATCGACGACGATCCGATTCGCAGCGAACGTGCGCTGGGAATCGTGGTGGACACCGGGCGGGACGCTCTGCGCGGCATGAGATCCGTTGTCGCGGTCGATGGCGACGCACCGCTGCGGCCGCTGCCGACCGTCGACTCTCTCTCCGAGTTGGTCGAGGCGGTGCGCCGGCCGGGCAGCGAGGTCGACTTCGTCGAGGTCGGCGACCGCGCGCCTCTCAGCCCTGGGGCCGCGCTGGCGCTCCATCACGCTGTGCGCGAGGCGCTCACCAATGCGGTGCGGCACACGGAGCCGCCTGTGCGCATCGACGTGCGGCTGGCGTGGTCGCCCACAGGGGTGCGGGCGACGGTGACCGATGACGGAGGAGCGGGGCCCGCGCGCGGCGACCTCGGCGGTGAGCTCGGAACCGGAACCGGGCTGATCGGCGTCGCCGAACGCGTGCGCCAGGCCGGCGGCGCACTGGCGACCGAGGAACTCGCCCCGCGGGGCTGGATCGCGCGGATCGACCTGCCCGTTTCACTGCAGAAGGGGGAATCATGAGCATCCGCGTCCTGCTCGTCGACGACCAGGAGCTGTTCCGCGATGCGGTCGCCGTGATGCTCGCGCGCGACGAGCGGATCGCCGAGGTCGCCACGGTCGGATCCGGCGAGGAGGCCATCGAGCACGTCCGCGCGCACACCGTGGACGTGGTGCTGATGGACATCCGGATGCCGGGGATCGACGGAATCGCCGCGACCCGTGAAGTGCTGCGCATCCGCCCCGGTCTTCGGGTTCTGGTGCTGACGACGTTCGACCTGGACGAATACGTGTACGCCGCGATCCGGGAAGGAGCCAGCGGCTTTCTCACCAAGGATGCGAGCGCCGCCGAGCTCGCGGATGCCGCGGTCGCGGTCGCCGCCGGCGAGCAGGTGCTGTCGCCGCGCGCGACGGCTGCGGTGATCGGCTTCGTCCGCGGCGGGAGCCCGAAGGCCGACCCCGACGTCGCTCTGGCGGGGCTCAGCGCGCGCGAGCAGGACGTCGCGCTCGCGCTCGCGACCGGAGCGTCGAACGAGGAGATCGCGAGGTCCCTGTTCCTCTCGGTCAACACCGTGAAGACCCATGTGAAGGCCGTGCTCGCCCGGCTCGGGGTGCCCGACCGGGTGCATGTCGTGATCTGGGCGTATGAGAACGGCGTGCTGCGACCGAGGGCCTGAACTCGGTTCAGAAGGCGCGAATGGCTCGATCTCGGGCCGAAATGCAGCCTTTTGCGCTCTGTGAAGGCTCACCCGCGCGGGTGAGCAGGTCGACCCGCACGGGGGATGGCGGCGCTCAAGCCGGTTCCTAGCGTGGAAGCATGTCAGATCGGTCTCGTGTTCTCGTCCTTCTCGCGACAGTCGCGGCAGCATCCGCGGTCGCCGTGCTCTCGCTGCTGCGGATGCTCATCCCCACGTTCTTCAGCACCCTCCCCGTCAGCCTGCTGGGCCGTCTCGGCAGCGGGGTCGAATTCGCCGTCGCGCTCAGTGGAGCGCTCGGCGCTGTCGTCGTGGCGGTCGTCGCTCTGGCCACCCGACGCTCCGCCGACAGGCGAGTGCGCGTTCGAGGTGTGCGCGTCGTAGCCCTTCTGGTCGCCGCCCTCCTGGCGGCGACCACCCCGGGAGGCGTGATCCCCGCCGCCGGATACTCCTTCATGCTCGCCGTGCTCATCGGGATCACCGCGTTCGTCACCCTGACCGTGCTGCGCAGGCCATGGCTCGGCCTCGTGCCCGCCGCCGTGCTCGTCGGTCTGGGCGCCTACGCCGTTCTCCACCTCGAAGCAGCCGTGCTGCTGCCGAAGATCGTGGTCTCGTTCGGGTCGGTGCTGCCTCTGGCCTCGATCGCGCTCGCTCACGTCATCGCGGCGGCAGGGCTCGTGGTCTGGGCCATCACCGCGGCCGCGACCCCCGGTGCGTTCGCACGTGGTGTGCTGCGGCACCGGGTGGCGATCACCGTCGTGGCCGCGGCCTGCGCGCTGCCGTACGCGGTGGCGCGGGCCTCATGGCTGACGCCGTGGCCGCTGCTCGGCGGCGGTGCCGAGGTACTCGCCGCCGAGCCGGCGACGCGGCTCACCGGGCTTCTGCTCGGCTTGGCGATGCTCACCGGGGGCGTGCTCACCCTTGGCCTGATCCTGCCGTGGGGTGAGCGTTTTCCTCGGTTCCTCGCGGGTATCGGTGGCCGCGCGGTGCCTGTGGGGCTCGCGGTGATCCCCGCGACCATGGTGAGCGTGCTGTTCACGGCGGCCGGGATCGAGTTCGCCATCGAGGGGGTGGGGCCCGCCACCGGCGAGACTCTGCTGCTCTTGGCCACGTTCCCGTTCTGGCTGTGGGGCCCGCTGCTCGGACTGTCCGCCTGGGGCTACGTCATGCATCGCCGGGTGGTCGACGTCTTCGAATCCCCTCGACAGGCCGAGGCGGCGAGCGTAGCGTGAGTGCCGATCAAGGAGGCCGTCATGGCAGATCTCACCCCCATCCGTCCGTATCTCTGGTTCGAGACCAACGCGCAGGAGGCGATGGAGTACTACGTCTCCGTCTTCCCGAACTCCTCCATCGACCAGGTCGTCACCTATCCGGATGAAGCGCTCAGTGAGCACTTCGAGGGGATGAGTGGCAAGGTCATCAACGGTGAGTTCACGCTCAACGGAGCGCCGTTCGGCTGCATCGACGGCGGACCTGCGTTCACCTTCAACGAGGCGGTCTCCTTCGTGATCACGTGCGCGGACCAGGCCGAGATCGACTACTACTGGAGCGCGCTCTCGGCCGTTCCGGAGTCGGAGGCGTGCGGCTGGTGCAAGGACCGGTTCGGTGTCAGCTGGCAGGTGATCCCGCACGATCTCGGCCGGCTCATGGAACGCCCGGAGCAGACGCAGGCCCTGATGCAGATGAAGAAGATCGTGATCGCTGAACTCGAGAACGCCTGAGTCAGCCGCCCGCGGTCACCCAGCGGCCGGAGCGCACCCGCCAGCCAAGCGTCGCGAGGCGTGCCAGCAGATAGACGCCGAAGAATGCCACGGACAGCCAGATGAGTCCGACGCTGCCGGCGACCTCGGTCGCGGCGATGATCCACAGCGCGGGCAGGAACGGCACCAGATTCAAGCCGCCCGCGATCGCGAGATAGCGGGCGTCGTTCGCCCCCATCAGCACCCCGTCGAGAACGAACACGACACCCGCGATCGGTTGGGCGACGGCCAGTACGAGAAGCGCCGGCTGGACGAGAGCGGCGATCTCCGCATCTCCGGTGAAGACGATGCCGAGCACCCCGGACAGCGCCGCGATCAGCGCGCCGACGATGACGCCGAACCATGCGCCCCAGGCCACGGTTCGTCGCAGCACGCGGTGCACCTGCCGCTCGTCGCCGGCGCCGAGCTCCTTGCCGATGAGGGCCTGAGCAGCGATCGCGAGAGCATCCAGCGCGAACGCCGCCGCCGAGAAGATCGTGAAGACGATCTGCCATCCGGCGAGTTCCGTGGTGCCGATTCCGGTGGCGATGCCCACAGTGACGAGGAGCGCGACGCGCAGACTGACGGTGCGCAGGAACAGCCAGCCGCCGGAGCGCGCCGAGCTGCGGATGCCGCCGCCATTCGCCCGCATCGAGGCCTTGTGCTTCGTGGCGAGGCGCCGGATCACGATGACGTAGGCGGCGACCATTCCCCACTGTGCCGCCACGGTGCCGAACGCGGAACCGGCGATGCCCCACCCGAAGCCGTAAATGAACAGGACGTTCAGCACGGCGTTCGCGCCGAAGCCGAGGCCCGCGATCCACAGGGGTGTCACGGTGTCCTGCATGCCGCGCAGCAGGCCGGTGGCGGCGAAGACGATGAGCATCGCGGGCAGGCCCCACATCGACACCACCAGGTAGGCGTTCGCCTGGGCGGCGACCGCGTCGCTCGCCCCGAAGAGCGAGACCAGCCAGGGTGACGACACCGCGCCGACGATCGCCAGCACGGCGCCGAGGCCGAGCGCCAGCCACATCCCGTCGATGCCCGCCGAGACGGCATCCCCGGGCTTTCCGGCTCCGAAGCGCCGCGCGACGGCCGGCGTGGTCGAGTATGCGAGGAAGACCATCAGGCCGACGATCGTCTGCAGCACGGCGCCGGCGATGCCGAGGCCGGCGAGCGGGGTCGTGCCGAGGTGACCGACCAGAGCCGCGTCGACGATGAGGAAGGCCGGTTCGGCGACCAGAGCGCCGAGCGCGGGGACGGCGAGGCGCAGGATCTCTCGATTCAGGGAGGAGCGCGTGGTCACCCGACGAGCCTAGGGGCTGGCGGAGACACCGCCGTCGCGGACGACACGGACGGATGCCGGACCCGTCGTCGTATTCTGAAGGGACACCGGACGCAGCCGGAGGTGCCCGTGTCAGATGCCATGAACAATGCCGCCCGTTACCGCGCGCAGCGACAGGCCGGCGAGGATCCCACGTCGGAAGCCGAGGAAGAGCAGACGGCGTCCATGACGCTGAACGCCGAGAACAAGGCGGCCTTCATCGAGACGGCGATCCAGCTCGCGATCCGCCGAGGCGAGTTCGATGATCTCCCCGGCGCGGGCAAGCCGCTCGAGGGGCTCGGTACGCACCACGACCCGGACTGGTGGATCCGCCGCAAGATCGAGCGGGAGAATCTCACCGGTCTCGGCCCGCCGGCGATCCTGCTCCGCACCGAGGACCGCGAGTTGAACGATCAGCTCGACCTGCTCGGCCGTGAGTCCGACGTACGTGAAGTCCTGGAGGATTTCAACCGCCGGGTGATCGAGGCGCGGCGGCAGCTCCAAGGTGGACCGCCGGTCGTCACATCGCCTCGTGATGTGGAAGCCGAAGTCGTTTCGTGGGCCGCGCGTCGAGCGGCCAGACGTGCATCCGTCCCGGAACCCGTCCCGTCCGCTCCTCGCCGCCGCTTCGGCATCCGTCGCCGTCGCTGACTGTTTCGAGCGCGGGTGCGTCGCTCGGTGAAATGCGCTTCCCTCGGCCAGATTCTCGGAATTCGGCCGAGCGAAGCGCACATCTCCGAGCCAGGTGCTCGTCCGTACATCCGTCCGGCCGCGTGTCCGCCTCGGGCCATAGGCTGGGACGCATGACAGATGTGCTCCCCTCCGGCCTCGCCACTGAAGAGTTCAACGCCGACATCCGCCCGCAGGACGACCTGTACCGCTACGTCAACGGGGCGTGGCTGGATCGCACCGAGATTCCGGGGGACAAGGCCCGCTGGGGCTCGTTCCACCTTCTGGCCGAGCAGGCAGAGGCCGACGTCCGCACGATCATCGAGGAGTCGCAGGGAGCCGAGCCCGGCACCCTGGCACGTAAGATCGGCGACCTGTTCGCCAGCTTCATGGACACCGGGCGCATCGACGCGGCCGGCACCACCCCGCTCGCGGAGACGTTCGCCGAGATCGACGCCATCGACAGCATCCCGGCGTTCCTGCGCACCGTCGGCGCCTACGACCGAGACGGCCGCGCGCACCTGATCGGCCTGTACGTCGATGGCGACCCCGGCAACCCCGAGCGCTACATCCCCGTTCTCGTGCAGTCCGGCCTCTCGCTGCCCGATGAGAGCTACTACCGCCTCGACACGTTCGAAGAGACCAGGGCCGCGTACCGCGCGCACCTGGAGCGCCTGTTCGCGCTCGCCGGAGTCGCGGATGCCGTCACCGAGGCCGACCGCGCGATCGCCATCGAAGCCGAACTCGCGGCCCACCACTGGGACAACGTGCGCAGCCGCGATGCGGTCGAGACCTACAACCTGAAGACGTGGGCCGAGATCCTCGAGCTCGCCGGAGTCGACCTCGCGCCGTGGCGCGAGGCGGTCTCGCCCTCGAACCCCGATGCGTTCGATGAGGTCGTCGTCTCGCAGCCGAGCTTCTTCGAGGGCCTCGGCACGCTGTTGACCGCCGAGCGACTCGGTGAATGGAAGTCGTGGTTGCGGGCCCAGGTCGTGCACGCCGCCGCCCCCTACCTCACCGACGACATCGTGCAGGAGAACTTCTCGTTCTACGGCACCGAGCTCTCCGGAGTCCCGACGATCCGCGAGCGCTGGAAGCGCGGTGTCTCGTTCACCGAGGGTGCGCTGGGTGAGGCGATCGGCAAGGTCTACGTCGAGCGCCACTATCCGCCGACGGCGAAGGCAGCGATGGACGAGCTCGTCGCGAACCTCATCGAGGCGTACCGGCAGAGCATCACCGACCTCGAGTGGATGAGCCCGGAGACGCGCGAGCGCGCGCTCGCCAAGCTCGATGCCTTCACCCCGAAGATTGGCCACCCCGATGTGTGGCGCGACTACTCGACGCTCGACATCGACCGCGCCGACCTGTTCGGCAACGTGCGTCGCGCCGCGATGTTCGAGCACGACCGTCACGTCGACAAGGTGGGCAAGCCCATCGACCGCACCGAGTGGCACATGCCGCCGCAGATGGTCAACGCGTACTACAACCCGTCGATGAACGAGATCGTGTTCCCGGCGGCGATCCTGCAGTACCCGTTCTTCGACGCCGCGCGTGATGCGGCCGCGAACTACGGTGGCATCGGTGCCGTCATCGGCCACGAGATCGGCCACGGCTTCGATGATCAGGGCAGCCGCTACGACGGTGCCGGCAAGCTCGAGGACTGGTGGACGGATGCCGACCGCTCGGCGTTCGAAGAGCGCACGAAGGCGCTTATCGCGCAGTACGACGCGCTCGTTCCGCTGGGTCTGGACGCCGAGCACCACGTCAACGGGGCGCTGACCATCGGTGAGAACATCGGCGACCTGGGTGGGCTCGGGATCGCCCTGAAGGCGTACGAGCTCTCCCTCGACGGGGCAGAAGCGCCGGTGATCGACGGGCTGACCGGTGTGCAGCGCCTGCTGCTTTCGTGGGCGCAGGTGTGGCAGCAGAAGAGCCGTGACGCCGAGACGCTGCGGTTGCTGACCATCGACCCGCACTCGCCGAACGAGTTCCGTTGCAACCAGATCGTGCGCAACATCGGCGCGTTCTACGAGGCTTTCGACGTGGCCGAGTCCGACGCGCTGTGGCTTCCGCAGAGCTCGCGTGTGACGATCTGGTGACCATCTCCTGAGTTCGTGAAGGTTCCTCACCCGGTGGGGGTTACGATAGCCGTGCCGCCGGGGGATGAGCCCCGCGGTATCCCGCTATCCACCCCCCTCGGTAAGGATCACGCGTGGGCACTCCCCCCGAGCCTTCGCACGCCATGCTGCGCCGTTCCCAGCGGACCAGCAGGCGTCTGCCGCGTCGTGCCGCCATCGGCCGCCGGTCGTTCACCTCGACGCTGCGTGCGCTCGAGATGCTGGCGGATGCCGGCGCCCAGGTGTCCGTCCACGTCGTCGATCTCGACAGCGGCGAGCCAGTTCTCTCCGGTGACGACCACGTCACGATGCCGATCGCCGGTCTGGGCGTGGTGCCGCTGCTGATCGAGGTCGCGGCGGGCTTCGAGAGCGGGTCGCTGGATCCCCTGGAGATCATCGAGCGGAACTCGGTCGATCCGGTGTCCTCTTCCGGGCTGTGGCGTCATCTGCGAGCACCGGCGCTCCCGCTCTCCGATCTGGCTGTTCTCGCGGCGACCGCCGGCGACCCGATCGCCGTGAACGCGCTGTTGCAGCGCGTCGGTCACGAACGAGTGCGTGAGCGCAGTGATGCCCTCGGGCTCGTCAGCACGGCGCTGCTCGACCGCTTCCGCGACAAACGCGGCCCCGACGACGCCCCGCAGGTGGCGGTGGGTTCGGCGCGGGAGATCTCCGGCCTGTTCTCCGCCCTGGTCAACTCGGCCGTCGTCGACGCGGCGGTCAGCGCACAGGTGTCGGAATGGCTGAGCCTGAATCAGGATCTCAGTCTCGTCGCGGCATCCACGGGCCTTGACCCGTTCGCCCATGATCACGACGCGCACGGCCTGCTGTTCATCAACAAGACCGGGCGTGACCGCGGGGTACGGGCGGAATCAGGTGTGCTCGCGGGCCCCCGCTCCGGCGTCGCCTACACGCTGATCGTCTGCTTCGACGATCTCTCCATCACGCACCGCTTGCGCGCCCACGACGCATTCCGAGTGCTCGGCGTCGAGCTCATGGAATACACGCACTGAGGTCCGCTCGCGTGCCCCGATTAGGCTCGTGAGATGACCCGCGCAGACTGGACCCCGCATCGCCGCGATGACGGCGAGCTGCTCGGGTGGATCCATCCGGAGGGCGACGACTGGGCGGCGGTCGACGTGCTCGGGCGCCCGGCTTCGGCGGCGACCGAGTGGCTGGATGCCGAGGCGGCGCTCGAGGAGCACGGCATCGCATGGCTCGCCGACGCCTGGATGCTGGAGGGGGAGAGCGAGCGTCCGTTGCGCGTGCGCATCGTCGAAGTGACACCCGACGACGACGGTGCTCCCGGCCGCATCGTGGTGAAGGTCGACGACTTCGGCGATGTCACACGGCCGCCCACGCAGCAGTTCGTGCTGCCGTGGCCGATTCCGGATCTGCTGCGCCCGCCACGTGACGGCGATCCGGACGCGTTCACGATCTCGCGTTGACGGCGAGTCTCAGCGCACGCCCTTAATGAGCGCGAGCACGGGTTTCACCGACACGAGAAGTCCCGCGCCGACGACGATCGCGATGCCGCCGAGGATCGAGAAGTACGGCACCTCGTTCTTCGGGTCGTAGAACTGCACGAGCCACCCCGAGATCGCGGTGCCGAGTGCGATCGACAGGAAGAACAGGGCGACCATCTGCGTGCGGAACGCCGCCGGTGCGAGCTTGGTCGCCACGGAGAGGCCGACCGGCGAGATCAGCAGCTCGGCGATCGTGAAGACCAACAGGATGCCGACGATGGCGAGCAGCGGCGTCGAGTTCGCACCTCCTCCGGCGAACGGCAGGAACAGCAGGAACGCCGCGCCCATGATGATCGTGCCGAGGGCGAACTTCACTGGCGTCGCGGGCTGACGCGTGCCGAGACGTGTCCAGATCGCGGCGAAGACGCCGGAGAGCACGATGATGAACACCGGGTTGATCGACTGCACCCACGAGACGGGCATCTCCCAGCCGAACAGGTTCCGGTCGAGCTGCTTGTCGGAGTAGACGGTGAGCACGGTGAACTGCTGCTGGTACAGCGACCAGAAGGCCACGCTCGTGACGAACAGCGGCAGGAACGCCCACACCCGCGAGCGTTCCGTCGCATCGATGCGTCGACTGCTGAGGATCACCGCGAAGTAGGCGATGGTCGCCACCAGGGTGCCGAGGATCACGATGGTCGCGAGGTTGTCGGCGCGGATCACGCCCAGCAGCACCAGGAGGACGATCAGCGCGATCCCGGCTACGGCGATGATCGCGATGAGCGGGTAGCGCGCGGCGGGAAGCGGGTTCGGCACCTGCCTCGCCGCCTCCGGCAGTGCCTTCCTGCCGAAGGAGTACTGCACGAGCCCGAGGGTCATTCCGATCGCGGCGAGCCCGAAGCCGAAGTGGAAGCCGAGCGAGGACTGCAGAAGTCCAGTGAGGATCGGACCCATGAAGGCACCGAGGTTGATGCCGAGGTAGAACAGCGAGAAGCCGGCATCGCGACGTGTGTCCTCGGGGTCGTACAGGCTCCCCACCACCGAGGTCGCGTTCGCCTTGAGCCCGCCGGAACCGAGGGCGACGAGGACGAGTCCGACGCCGACCCCGATGAATCCGGGAAGAACGGCGAGAGCGATGTGCCCGGCGACGATGACGATCGCGCTGAGGAACAGAACGCGCTCGGAGCCGAGAAGGCGGTCTGCGACCCACGCGCCGAGGATCGTCGACAGGTACACCGAACCGCCGTAGGCGCCGACGATGCCGCCGGCCACCGCCTCCGGCAGCCCGAGTCCGCCCTGGGTGACGGAGAAGTACAGGTAGATGAGCAGGATCCCCTGCATGCCGTAGAAGCTGAACCGCTCCCACATCTCGACCCCGAACACGTGCACCAGGGCCCAGGGCTGACCGAAGAAGCGGGTGTCTTCCGAGGTCTGCGGCGACCCGGCTTTCGATGAAGGCATGCCACCACCGTACGCCCGCTCGGATAGCCTGGGTGGGTGCGAACCATCCGCGATCTCGACACCGTTGAACTCATCATCGACGCCCAAGGGCTGCTGGATTCCATCCGGGGCCGGGAGCGCGTCATCGACGCCGGCACGCTGCGGGCGCTGCAGCAGTCCGGCAACTATGTCGTCGGACTGTTCGACGGTGACGGTGATGATGCGCGCATGGTCGGTGCATCGATCGCGTTCTTCGGCGAACCGGGCAACCGTGCGATGCACTCGCACATCACGGCCCTGCTGCCGGAATACCGCGGCCGAGGCTGGGGGCGCGAGCTCAAGGAGCACCAGCGCCAGTGGGCCTTCTCGCGCGACGTCGGCCGCATCACCTGGACGTTCGATCCGCTCGTCGCCCGCAACGCGCACTTCTTCCTGACGGTGCTCGGCGCCCGCGTCACTGGCTACGCCGTGAACCGCTACGGCATCTTCGGTGGCGGTGACGCCGGAGACGAGAGCGACCGGCTCGACGTCGCGTGGGGGCTGGCGGACATCGCGAAGCCGCCGGCGCCCGACACCGTCGTCGCCACACTGGAGATCCCCGCAGACGTCGAATCCATGCGTGCCACCGACCCGGATGCCGCCCACGAGTGGCGGCTGCGGCTGCGCTCCGAGATGGAGGAGCTGCTCGGCCGTGGCCTGCGCATCGCCGGATTCGACGTCGAGCGCGGTTACCTGTTCACAGAGTGAGGGCGTTGCGTTTCCGCTGTCGCGGATAGAATCGGGGATGCCCGTGATCACGGGTATTTCCCCGCAGCATCCGACCATTGGAGCCACCATGGCCGAACAGTCCCGCCTCGACAAGGTCATCGCCCTCGCCCGCCACCGCGGGTTCGTGTTCCAAGCGGGTGAGATCTACGGCGGTTCGCGTTCAGCCTGGGACTACGGCCCCCTCGGCACCGAGCTCAAGGAGAACATCCGCCGGCAGTGGTGGCAGTCCTTCGTCCGCGGTCGCGGTGACATGGTCGGCCTCGACTCCTCGATCATCCTCCCCAAGCGCGTGTGGGAGGCATCCGGTCACGTCGCGACCTTCACCGACCCCCTCGTGGAGTGCCTCAGCTGCCACAAGCGCTTCCGCGCCGACAACCTCATCGAGGACTTCGAGGCACGCAAGGGCCGCAAGGCCGAGAACGGCCTCGCCGACATCCCCTGCCCGAACTGCGGCAACAAGGGGCAGTACACCGAGCCGAAGGCGTTCTCCGGCCTGGTGAAGACCTACCTCGGCGTCGTCGACGACGAATCGGGCCTGTACTTCCTGCGCCCCGAGACGGCGCAGGGCATCTTCGTGAACTTCGCCAACGTGCTCACCGCGAGCCGCAAGAAGCCGCCGTTCGGCATCGGCCAGGTCGGCAAGGCCTTCCGCAACGAGATCACCCCCGGCAACTTCATCTTCCGCACCCGCGAGTTCGAGCAGATGGAGATCGAGTACTTCACCCCGCCCGCCGAGGCGCAGGAGTGGTTCGAGCACTGGGTCGAGGTCTGCTGGGCGTGGTTCATCGATCTCGGCATCAACCCCGAGAACATGCGCCAGTTCGACGTCCCCGAGCACGAGCGGGCGCACTACTCCGCCGGCACGATCGACTTCGAATACCGCTTCGGCTTCCCCGGCAAGGAGTGGGGCGAGCTGATGGGCGTCGCCAACCGCACCGATTACGACCTCTCCAGCCACGCCGAGGCGTCGGGCCAGAGCCTGTCGTACTTCGATCAGGCATCCGGCGAGCGTTACACGCCGTACGTGATCGAGCCGTCGTTCGGCCTCACCCGCTCGATGATGGCGTTCCTCGTCGACGCCTACCGCGAGGAAGAGGTGCCGAACGCCAAGGGCGGCACCGACATCCGCACGGTGCTCAAGCTCGACCCGCGGATCGCGCCGGTGAAGGTCGCCGTGCTTCCGTTGTCGCGCAACGAGAAGCTGTCACCGCTGGCCCGCGAGGTCGCCGACGGACTCCGTGGCCGCTGGGCGATCGACTTCGATGACGCGGGTGCCATCGGACGCCGTTACCGTCGTCAGGATGAGATCGGCACGCCGTTCTGCGTCACGGTCGACTTCGACTCGCTCGATGACCGGGCCGTCACCGTGCGCGACCGCGACACGATGGCGCAGGAGCGCATCTCGATCGACGACCTGCACGAGTACCTCGCGGAACGCCTCAAGGGCGCCTGAACGGGCGCCCGCGCCGGTCAGGGCGAGGGGGCAGGGCTCGGCGAGGCGGATGCCGCGCCCGGCGCCGTCGCTGCGACGGCATCGGCGATGAGCGCCTGCACCTGGGCGTCGTCGTCCAGCATCCCCGCCGACGGTGAGACGGTCTCGAAGATCTTGTCCGCATATTCGTCGGAGAGGTCGGCGAGAGCGTCGTACTGATCGTCCTCGTCCGGATTGGCCTCGAGGGCGTCGGCGACGTCTTCGTTCGCCTCGGCGAGGAGCGCGAGCAGTGCATCAAAGTCTGCGGCGACCTCGGGGAGCAGTGGATAGGTGCGAATGCGCTCGCCGTAGGCGACGATCTCCTTCAGCAGCGCGAGCGTCCGTTCGTTCTCGGTGGCGTCGAACCCCGGTTCGAACGCACCGGTGTACTCCTCGACGACCAGCAGCATCCGGGTCGCTCCGGGGCGGAAGTCCTCGCCTTCGCCCTCCTCGATGCTGCGGTTGAACTCCTCGAGCACGGCGGAGCGCGCCTGTGCGTACGCGGCATCCGGCGTGCTCTCGAGTTCGCGGATGCGCCACAGCAGCCAGAGCCGATCAGCGGTGCGCTCCTGGGTTTCGGCGGGGTCGCCCCAGGGGAGGTACCCGTCGATCAGCGCCTGCCGGTACGGATCGCCGATCGATGCGAGATCCGGGGGAGTGCTCGGGGCCGGCGAGGCCTTCGTCGCATCGGCCAGGGTGGCGGACAGGTCGGCGACCTGCGCGGCGAATGCCGGGCGGAGCGAGGACGCGTACTGCAGCGGTGCCTCGAAGACCGAATTCAGATTGCCGTAGTTCCAGTACGAGTTGTAAGGGTCTCCGATCGCCTTCCACGATTCGAGTTCCTCGACAGCATCCTTCTGGAACGCCTCCTCCTCGTGCAGCCAATCGAGGATGAACGCGCCGACGGATACTCCGAGCGCGGACTCGGGGATGATCTTGGTCTCCTCGTCGCCCAGAGCCACACCTTCGAGGGCCGTGACCGCGACGCCGAGGAGGTCGAGCCGTTCCTCGGCGAACGCCGCGCCAGCCGTTCTGTTGATCTCGTAGTACTTCGCCGGGTCGTCTGACACGTAGTCCAGGGAGTCCGTCGATGCGTTGACCCGGTCGGCAGCGGGCCCGCCGAGGGTGTTGTAGTAGAGGTCGGCCAGCGGCCAGTAGCTGTGGAAAGAAGCGAGGCGCAGCGTCAGGAGCGACTCCGGCTCCAAACCGGCGAGCTCCTCGACGATCACCCCCACCTGCTCCTCGACGGCTGCGGCGGCGAGATATGTCGGCGTGTTCTCCACGGCCCCTTTGTCGAACTCTTTCAGCGCGGGTACGTTCTTCAGGGCTTCGCCGATCCCGACCTCCGCAAACGGAAGTTCCTCCACTCCGTCGGGCAGGGCGGCCCACTCTTCGCTGGTGCCGGTCCTGGCCTTCGCCGTAGCCGCCGTGAGCTCTTCCGCCCACGCGGTGAGCTCTTCGCTGTACTCCGCCGCCGCTTTCGCCGCTTCCTGGTTCGGCCCGCTGGTGCAGCCGGTCAGCAGCCCCACCGCCAGTGCCACGACCGCAGCGGACGTCATCATCCTGCGCATCTCGGCCTCCCCCGGTATCGCCTAACGAAATACTAGGTCGTGCCCGCTGAGCCGGCCACGGCGCGGCTGTATCTCTCCGACAACAACTGGAGCCTTGGAATCAGCTCGGCCGGTGACTCGACGGTGAAGTCCATCATCAGCATCCCGATGTAGGCGGCGACCGTGTCGAGGCTGTCGGCTCCGGTGACCAGGATGCAGTGGTCGTCGTCGATCGGTTCCACCACTCCGACTGCCGCGTGGATCCGGTCGAGCACGGCCTGGGCTGGAGCGTCGATGCGCAAGCGGGCGTGCACGACCCAGCCGCTCACGGCAATGGTCCGCATGGCGAACGCCGTGTAGTCGCCACCGGGGAGTGGTTGCGGTTCGAACCGGCGGTGGGTCGCCATCCGCAGTTCCATCCAGTCGACTCGGTGCGTTCCCCATTCCCCGGTCTGGGGGTCGCGAGCCACCAGGTACCAGCGCCGGTGCCAGGTGAGGAGCCGGTACGGCTCGACCAGTACGGGCCGCCCCTCGTAGTCGAAGCGCAGCCATTCCTGGTTGCGGATGGCGTTCGCGACGGCCTGCAGGACTGCGGCATCGACTTCGGGATCCGGAGCATCGGTGTCGTTGTTCTCCGGGGCGCGGTCGACGCTCGATCGGAGAGCCTCGACCGTCGGACGCAGGTGCGATGGCAGTACCTGCTCGAGCTTTGCGAGCGCCCTGGCGCCCGACTCCGCGACCCCGGCGATGCCGGCGGCGGCGCGGAGTCCCACGGTGACGGCGACCGCTTCCTCGTCATCGAGCAGCAGCGGGGGCAGCTTTCCGCCGGCGCCGAGGCGGTATCCGCCGATCGCGCCGCGCGTCGCGTCGACGGGATATCCCAACTCGCGGAGCCGGTCGATGTCGTGCCGCACTGTGCGTGTCGAGACCCCGAGACGCTCGGACAGTTCGCGCCCTGAGCGCTCAGGGCCGGCCTGCAGCAGGGACAGCAGTGCCAGCAGGCGTGCGGTCGGATCGGCCATGGTTTCCTCCCGGGAAACGTGTACTAGAGGAGCGTATCCACCGGGCGCTCTCACGATCCGCCACGTCATCCGTCCGGCGATGTCTTCGGGGCGGCCGGGCGTGCCCTGCGCGCCGCGCCGATGGAGGCGATGACGACGCACGCCACAGCCAGCCATTGCGACCAGAGCAGCGCCTCCTGCAGCACCACGAGGCCGATCACCGCCGCCATCGCGGGCTCGAGACTCATCAGGATGCCGAAGACCCGAGGCGGCATCCGTCGAAGGGCCTCCAGGTCGAATGATGACGGAATCACCGAAGACAACAGCGCCACCCCGACTCCGGCCGCCAGTACCCACGGCTGGATCAAGGCGAGCCCGCTCTCTGCGACGCCGACGGGAAACGCCACGCACGCGGCGACGACCGCCCCGAGAGCGAGGCCGTTGCCTTCGTGGGTGTGACGACCCAGAGCCGCGCTGACCAGAATGTAGAGCGACCAGCACACTCCCGCTCCCAGCGCGAACAGCACGCCGGCGAGCTCGAGGTCGCCGACCCCTCCCATGAGCAGCACCACACCACCGGTCGCCAGGAGCGCCCAGAAGGCATCCGACCATCGTCTGGAACCGGCGAGAGCGACGGCGAGCGGCCCCAGGAACTCGATGGTCACCGCGATTCCCAGCGGTATGAGATTCAGGGCCAGATAGAAGAACAGGTTCATCAGGCCGAGGATCACGCCGTACGCCAGCACGATCGCCCAGGCGCGACGATTCATGCGCAGAGGAGGGCGCCACAGCACGACCAGCACGATAGCCGCGAAGAACAACCGCAGGGCGACGGTGCCGAAGCTCCCTACGGTCTCGAACAACCCTTTAGCGAGGGCAGACCCCAGCTGGACGCTGAGGATGCCGAGCAGAACAAGGGCTGTCGGCGGGACGGCGTCGACAAGCCGCCCGCCCTCCCGCGTCAGGGGTCATCACGTCGGCATGCGCCGCGTATGGTCCTGTCGATATCCATCCAAGCCATCGCCCCAGTCTGCACGGCTGCGCCTCATGTCACCACCCCCTCCGATTCGGACGCTCGACGGCATCCGGAAATCGGATGAGATTCTTTTTTCTATTAGGAAGATATCCCGCCTATTAGGCTCATATCGTCGTAGACATGAACAACACCAACCTCACCTTCCGCCCCTTCTCCGTCTCCGTCTCCGCTGCCGAGGTCGCCGACCTCCAGGACCGACTCGCCCGTACCCGCCTGCCCCAGCCGTCGCCGGTCGACGACTGGGATGCCGGCACGCCGAACTCGTACCTCCGCGAAGCCATCGACGCGTGGCGCTCCTTCGACTGGGCCGCCGCCGAGGCACGGATCAACGCGGTGCCGCACTTCACCACCGAGATCGACGGTCAGAGCATCCACTTCATCCACGTGCGTTCGGCGCACGAGGGTGCGACCCCGCTGCTGCTCGCGCACACCTACCCGGGTTCGTCGATCGACTACCTCGACATGATCGACCAGCTCGTCGACCCGGTGGCGCACGGCGGCCGCGCAGAAGACGCATTCGATGTGGTGATCCCGGATGCTCCGGGCTACGGCTACTCGCAGCCGCTCGCCTCTGCCGGCTGGACCACGGCACGGGTCGCCGCCGCGTACGACGAGCTGATGCGCGGCCTCGGCTACGACAGCTACGGCATCCACGGCTCTGACAACGGCGCGATGGTCGCCCGCGAGCTCGGTCTGCTCAACCCTGCAGGCTTCCTCGGTCTGCACGTGATGCAGCTGTTCTCGTTCCCCTCCGGCGACCCTGCCGAGTTCGAGAAGCTGGAGCCGGCGGACTACGCCGGTCTCGAGCACATGCAGTGGTTCCAGTCGGTCGGTGGCTACAACACGATGAACTCGTCCCGTCCGCAGACCGTGTCGGTCGGCATCAGCGACTCGCCGATCGGGCTTCTCGCTTACAGCGAGCTGTTCAACAACTTCGGCAACGGCACCTCGCTGGTCTCGCTCGACAAGATCCTGCTCGAGGTGAGCGTGAACTGGTTCGCCAACGCCGCCTCTGGCATGAGCCGCAGCTACCTGGAGAACGCTCGGGCTGACGGCGGGGAGGACGCTGCTCCGCAGATCAACGCCGCGCCGACCGGTGTGGCCGTCTTCAAGGACGACTTCCAGACGATCCGGGTCTTCGCCGAGCGCGACAACTCGAACATCGTGCACTGGAGCCGCTTCGACGAGGGCGGGCACTTCGCCGCACTGGAGCGGCCCGACGTGCTCGTCGGCGACATCCGGGCGTTCTTCGCCGGGCTGCGCTGAGTCTTTACCGCGGTTCGAAACCCCCTGATACCGCCGAGACCCCCTCGTACAGACGTCTGTACGAGGGGGTCTCGGCGCTGGACGGGGGTCTCGGTGTCAGGTTGCAGGTGTCAGTTCTCGCGCAGATCGAGCCACATGATCCGCAGGCCCACATCGCCTTCGGACGGATGCCGGAACGCGCCCGGCGCGATGCCGATCGTGCGGAAGCCGAGGTTCTCGTACAACTGGACCGCGGCCGTGTTCGTCTCGACCACGGCGTTGAACTGGACCGCAACGAATTCGCGGCGGCGGGCCCAGGCGATCATGTCCTCCACGAGGGTGCGGCCCACGCGGCGCCCTCGTGCGGCGGAGTCCACCATGAAGCTCGCCGATGCCACATGCGATCCGGGCCCTGCGCGATTCGGGTACATGTTCGCCGTTCCGAGCACCTGGTCGTCCGCGACGGCGACAACAGTGCGGGCGGGCTCGCCGCGCAACCACGTCCGGCGCGCTTCGTCCTCGCTCATCCCGGGGTCGTAGGCGAAGGTCGTCTGCTCCCGGACGATGTCGCGGAAGATCGGCCAGATCTGCGGCCAGTCGTTCTCGGTGGCCTCGCGCACCGTCACGGCGCTCAGCTGCGCACCTCGATCTGCATGCCCTCGGCGCCACCGGATTCCGCCCAGGCGAGGGATCGCTCCAGGATGCCGCGGAGCACATCGAGGTCGATCTCCTCGAGGTCTTTGATGTAGAGGCAGCCGGCGCCGGCCGTGTGCGGGCCGAGCTTCGCGATCGCCGCCGCGTGAGCATCCACGCCGTCGAGCAGGTACACCGTGGTCGCAGCCTTGCGGGGTGCGAAGCCGATCAGGCCGGTGTCGCCTTCGGTGCCGGTCGGGTAACGGTAGTGGCACGATCCGAAGCCGATGATGGTGCCCCAGACCACGGGCTCGCGGCCGGAGACCTCCTGCATGAGGGCGGTCAGCGTCTCGGCATCCCGCCGGCGCTTCTCCGGCGTCGACCGCGCGATCAGACCTGCGACATCGTCACCGGTCGGCTTCATTTTGCGGCCTTGGCTGCGGCCTTCATGGCCTTCTTGTGCTCGCGCACCTGCGTGAGCGACTCCGGCGAGACGATGTCTGCGACGCTGCGGAATGAGCCTTCTTCGCCGTAGGGTGCGGCCGCCTCGCGCCAGCCCGCGCCGGTGAAGCCGTACTGCTTGCCCAGCAGCGCGAGGAAGATCTTCGCCTTCTGCTCGCCGAAACCGGGGAGTGTCTTGAGCCGCTTCAGTACCTCGGCGCCGCTCGGGTCGCCCTCGGTCCACAGCGCGGCGGCGTCAGCGCCCCAGTGATCGACGAGCTCCTGGCAGAGTGTCTGCACGCGGGCGGCCATGGAACCGGGGAAACGATGCACGGCCGGCGTCTGCTTGAACGCCTCGAGGAACTCGTCGGGGTTCATCCGGGCGATCGTGGCGGCGTCGGCCGCCCCGGTCCGCTGCTCGATCTTCAGAGGTCCGGCGAATGCCGTCTCCATCGGCACCTGCTGGTCGAGGAGCATCCCGACCAGAAGCGCGAGCGGATTGTCGGTGAGGAGCGCGTCGGCGGCGGTGTCTCCGGTGATGTGAAGGGCCATGCGACCAGTCTCGCACCGACGAGGATGCCGCGGGATGCGGGCTTCAGGCGGATTCGGATGCCGCGGCGGCGTCTGCCTCGGGCGCGATCCCGTACAGCGTCTCGAGGGCGGCTGCGAAGTCGTCGGCACGACCGGTGGCGGCGAGTTCATGCGCACGCGTGGTCGGTGCGTGCAGGAGAACGCCGGCGAGGTGACGCAGGGACTGCTCGATGCGTCCGTCCTCGTCGCCGCGGGCGCGGGCCCGCCCGATCTCGTTCTCGAGGAGCCCGAAGATGTGCGTGCGCAACGCGACGATCGAGGGGGTCACGCTCTGTCGTGCACCCACGACGTGGAAGGTGTCGGCGGCATCGCGGACGACGCTGCGCGCGGCATCCGTCGCCTGCAGTTCCTCAAGAGGTGCGTGCAGCCGGATGGTCTCCAGATCGAGGAGAGCCGTTGCCGCGAGGTGCGCGACCGCGGGGTCGACGTTGCGCGGCATGCCGAGGTCGATGATGAGGCGGTTGTGATCGCCGAACGGGCATCCCGCCGGCGCGATCCCGAGGGGAGCGCTCAGGTGCTCCGGTCCGAGGACGGGCTCGGTCGCCGTGGTGCAGGTGATCAGCAGGCTCGAGCGCGACGCGGTGTACGCGTATTCGTCGGCGGTGATCGGGCGGATGCCGTGCTTCGCGGCGAACGCCGCTTCGCGGCCGGACGGCGAGAAGACCGAGATGTTCACGGCGCCGCGCTCACGGAGCGTGGCGAGGGTGACGGCCGCGTAGGCACCGGTGCCGACGAGCAGCACACGCTCGGCGGACCAGTCGGCGATGCGGCTGTCGGCGAGCTCGAGCGCGAGTCGGACCAGCGAACGGCCGGCGCGGCCGAGCGCGGTGACGTTCTTGACCTTGCGCTGCGCCTGGCTCGCGCGCTGGAAGAGTCGTTCGAGCTCGGGCGAAGTGGTGCCGTCCGTGCGCGCCGTCTTCAACGCGCGACGCACCTGGCCGGCGATCTCGCCCTCGCCGGAGACCACGGACTCGAGGCCGGCGGCGACCGAGAACAGGTGTTCGGCGACGCGCCTGCCGGAATGCACGGCGTACGCGCCCTCGAGGTCCTTGGCGGCCACGCCAGTGGTTGCCTCGACGGCCTCGAGCACGGCTTCGACGCCGATGGCGCCGGCTGCGGTGACCGGCTCGTCGATCTCGATGTAGGCCTCGAACCGGTTGCAGGTCGCCAGGACGACCGCACCCTGCACGACCGGCGCCATGCTCACCAGGGTCGGAGCGACGTCATCGGGGGTGCGGCTCAGACGTTCGAGCAGATCGAAGGAGGCGGTCTTGTGACTCGCCGAGACGCAGAGCAGCACAGTTCGATTGTACCGGCCCTCGTCGAGTGCGTCGGCGGGGCCGATATCCGGAGACTTGCATGCACCTCAGCACGCCCATAGGCCCGGCTGGGAGAATGGTGCCATGCCTCTCTCCGACGCGCCGTTGCTGCGCGCCCTCGCCGGTGATCGCCCCGCGCAGACCCCGGTCTGGTTCATGCGCCAGGCGGGCCGGTCGCTGCCCGAATACCGGGAACTGCGGGTCGGGACGCGGATGCTGGACGCCTGCCTCACGCCGGACCTCGCCGCCGAGATCACGCTGCAGCCGGTTCGCCGGCACGGAGTGGACGCGGCCGTGTTCTTCAGTGACATCGTCATCCCGCTGCGCCTCGCCGGCGTCGACGTGGTCATCGAACCGGGACGCGGTCCGGTGTTCGCCAACCCGGTCCGCACCGCGGACGACGTCGATCGGATCACCGCGATCGACCCCGCCTCGCTGGACGCGACCGCGATCGCCGAAGCCGTGCGCCTCGTGGTCGCCGAGCTCGGCGACACTCCGCTGATCGGCTTCGCCGGTGCGCCGTTCACCCTCGCCGCCTATCTCGTCGAGGGCGGCCCATCGAAGGAGCACATGCGTGCCCGGGCGATGATGCACGCCGACCCCGCATCGTGGGACAAGCTGGCCGGCTGGCTGGCGCAGATCTCACGGGCGTTCCTCGAGGCGCAGCGCGACGCCGGAGCATCCGTCGTGCAGCTCTTCGACTCCTGGGCGGGTTCCCTCAGCACCGCCGACTACCGCACCTTCGTCGCACCGCACTCCCGCGCCGCCCTCGACGGCATCGGCATCCCGACGATCCACTTCGGCGTCGGCACCGGGCCGTTCCTCGGCGACATGCGGCTCGGCGGCATCGCCGACGGTGTCGGCGTCGACTGGCGTCAACCGCTCGACGAGGCCGCGGCCATCCTCGGGCCCGACGTCACCGTGCAGGGCAACATCGATCCCGCGCTCCTCTCCGCGCCTTGGTCGGTGCTGGAGGCGCACGTGCTCGACGTGCTCGAGCGCGGTCGCGCCGCTCGTGCGCACATCCTCAACCTCGGACACGGCGTGCCGCCGGAGACCGATCCCGATCAGCTCACGCGCATCGTCGAGCTGGTGCACTCGCGCTGAGTCCGTCAGGCGGTGGTGCGACGCCGACGCCACCAGCGCACGACGCGCAGATCATCGGCGCCGAAGCGCCCCTCGGGGAGGGCGGCGCGGATGCGCTCGTCGCTGAATGGCCGTGACGGACGGAGGTCCGTCGGTGGCTGCGGCACCCACGGTTCCGGCTGGCTGACCCCCTCGGCGAGCATCTTCGCCTGAGCCTTCGCGACCAGCGGTACGACCATCGCCCATTCGGTCAGCTGAGCGAGTACGCGGATCGTCCACGCCGGAACGGGGATGAATGCGGGGCGGCGCCCGGCGACGCGGGCGATGCGACGGATGGCCTCGCCGAGCGTCATCTCATCGACGCCCATCACGGCGACGGTGGGGTCCGGGATGCGGCCCTCGATGGCCGCCATCAGCACGTCGACCGCATCATCGATCGGCACAGGGCGGGCCGTCCGCTCCCGGTAGCCCACGGTCGCGAAGAACGGCAGGGTCCGCACCGCACGCGTCACGTGGTCGACCATGTGGTCTCCTGGGCCGTAGATCATTCCGGACTTGAGGATCGTGTGGTCGATTCCGGAGTGGCGGACGATCTCCTCGGCGGCCCATTTCGACTCGTGGTAGCCGGACCCGCAGTCCGGGCGTGCGCGAAGGAAGCTCACCATGACGATGCGCCGGACGCCGGCTCGCCTGGCAGCCTCGACGACTGCGCGGGTGCCGTCGATGTGCACTCGGCGGAATGTCTGGTCGCCGATCTCCCGGTTGATGCCGGCGCAGTGCGCGACGACGTCGCATCCTTGGAACGCCGCCGTTAGCGCATCGACATCGTTGATGGACACGCCGTTGCGACGCGAGATGGTCACGGCCTGCGCCGTCGTCAGACGTTCTGCGAGGTGGCGGCCGACGAATCCGGTGCCGCCTGTGATCGCGACTCTCATGTGATGCTCCTTCGCTTATTAGCGTTGCAGCTAAAGAGTATCTAGCAAGACTGCTATATTGCAAACATGGCAGATAGCGCGACCGACATCTTCGCCGCGTTGGCGCACCCGACCAGGCGACAGATTCTGCAGGACCTCAAGAGCGGCGAACTGGCTGCAGGAGAGATCGCCTCGCGGTTCTCATCGAGCGGGCCGACGATCTCTCGTCACCTGAGCGTGCTGAAGCAGGCAGGCCTCGTCAGCGAGCGCCGTGATGCCAATCGCATCCTGTATTCGCTCGTCGGCGAGCGGCTCGCGCTCTCGGTCGGCGACTTCCTCTCCACTGTCTGCCCCGAGCAGATCGTCCTGCGCGAGGTGCGCAAGCGCGGCGCCGACCGCCGCGATGTCCCGGCGGTCGAGGGCTGACCTGCCCGGTGGAAGAATCGAAGGCATGACCTCAGAGCCTTCCGAAATCGCAGCCCGCGCCGCCGCGACGCGCGTCGTCGTGATCGGCGGGGGGATAGGCGGGTTGATCGCCGCCCGCGAATGCGTGAAGGTCGGCATGCGGGTCACCGTGCTGGAAGCCGCGGATGCTCTGGGCGGAGCGATCCGCCGGACCGACCTCGACGGCGTCCGTGTCGACATCGGAGCGGAGAGCTTCGCCACCCGGGGCGGTCATGTGCGCGGCCTGCTCACCGAACTCGGTCTTGCGGATCGGATCGTGGCACCCGCCGCCGGTGGGGCCTGGCTGGCCGGTATCCCCGGCGTGGGGGCCGCGCCGCTGCCCGTCGGCGGCATTCTCGGCATCCCGGCGAACCCGTTCCAGGACGACGTGCGCCGCATCATCGGCTGGTCGGGCGCCTGGCGGGCCTACCTCGACCGCGTGCGTCCGCCGCTGACGATCGGGCATCAGCACAGCCTGGGCAGGCTCGTGTCGTCTCGGATGGGCACGAAGGTGCGCGATCGACTGGTCGCCCCGGTGACCACCGGGGTCTACTCCGCATCGCCCGAAGATGTCGATGTCGACGTCGCAGCTCCTGGGCTCAACGCCGCTCTCACCCGCGCCGGCTCACTGGCAGGCGCGGTGCAGGTGCTGCGCGACGAGGGCGCGGCACGCGCGGCCAAGGCGCCGGGAGCTGCCGTGGAGGGCATCGAGGGCGGCATGTCGGTGCTCGTCGATGCGCTGGAAGCCGAGCTGCTGCGTCTCGGCGCGATCGTGCGCACGAATGCGCGCGCGCGGTCGGTCTCCCGAGCGGGGGAGGCGTGGCTGGTCGAGGCAGATGTGGAGCCGGATGACACAGCCGACGTCGCCACCGACGATGAACTCGCTGAGGCGGTGGCACCGACCGAGGAGATCGCGGCCGACGCCGTCATCCTCGCCACCGACGAGGCTGTCGCACGACTGCTCCTCGATCCCCTCGTGCCCGGACTCGCCGCCTCGGCGGCGGCATCGTCGGCGCCGGAGATCGAGATCGTCACCCTGCTGCTCGACGCGCCGGCGCTCGACGCCGCGCCGCGCGGCACCGGCGTGCTCACGGTTCCCGGCAGTCACACGGCCAAGGCGCTCACGCATTCGACCGCGAAATGGGGCTGGCTGCGCGAGGCCGCAGGCGTGCGTCACCTCGTGCGGGTCTCCTTCGGCGCGCAGGGCGAGCCGCCGACGACCGCCACCCTGGACGACGAGGCTGCCGCGGTGCTCGCGCTGAGCGAGGCATCCGTGCTCCTCGGTGTGACCATTCCGCGGACCGCGCTCGTCGCCGCGCACCGCTCCCGCTTCGTGCAGTCGCAGCCGGCGTCGATCATCGGAGTGGGCGACCGACGTGCTGCCGCGCGTGCCGCAGTGCGGGCGGTCCCCGGTCTCGCCGTCGTGGGGGCGTGGGTGGCCGGAACGGGGCTCGCCCAGGTCATCCCGGATGCCAAGGACGAGGCCGACCGGCTGCGCCGCGCCCTGATCTGGGACTGAATGGCGGCGTGTGTCAACCCCCATCAAGAATTGATGCCGAAATCGGCATACAGGGTTACGCTGGTATCTGGCCGGCGGGGATCGAAGCCTGCGGCTCGACCGGAACAACGTGAGGAGCACCCTATGAAGGGGAAGATCGGACTCGTCGTCGGACTCGGCGCCGGATACGTCCTCGGTACGCGCGCCGGGCGCGAGCGCTATGAGCAGATCAAGAAGCAGTGGCTGAAGGTGTGGAACCTCGACCCTGTGCAGGACCAGGTCGACAAGGTCAAGACCTTCGCGAAGTCTCAGGCCGCGGCCGTTCCGGGCGCGCTGTGGAACGGTGCCGTCAAGGTCGTCCAGTCCGTGGGCGGATCCGGCACCCCGGGTCAGAAGCTCGACTCGGTGATCGCGACCGGCAAGGATGCCGTCGAAGACGTCGCCCGCGCAGCGGAGGACACCGAGGCCGAGGTGAAGAAGCCGGCCGCCAAGAAGCCGGCAGCCAAGAACTCCACGACAGGCTCAGGGTCCGCGAAGAGCGGCAGCTGAGATGCTGCGAGGAAAGCGCGACAGGGCTGATGACAGCCTGCTGACATTGCTCGGCGACTTGCCCGAGTTGGTCACCAACCTGGTGAAGGCGGAGGTCGACGCGGCGAAGGCGTGGATCTCACGCACCGCCAAGGACGCCGGAATCGGATCGGTCTGGTTCCTGGTCGCGTTGTTCTTCCTGTTCTGGGCGGTTCCGGTGATTCTCGTCTTCGCGATCGCCGGACTGTCATCCTGGTGGCCGGTCTGGCTTTCGGCGCTGGCGGTGTTCGGCATCCTCCTGCTCGCGGTCCTGCTCTTCGCGCTGCTGGGCATCCTGAAGTTCCGCAAGGTACTTGCCCGCAAGAATCCCGCGCAGGCCGTGGCTGAAGACATCCGACTCGTGAAGGACGCCGGCGATGACCGTATCTGAGAACACGCCCCGCACCGTCGTGCCCGCGGGGATCGTCGATCCCGTCGCCTCGGCCCGTGCCGAGCTCAAGGCGGCTCTCGCGGCGATCGAGGTGAAGGGCAACTTCCCTCGCCGGATCGAGAAGGCCTCACAGCGCGCCGCGGCGAAGGCTCGGGTGTTCGCCGATCGCAATCCGGTGGGCGCCATCGCTGCAACGATCGGTATCGCGGCAGCCGTCGGCGGTGCGATCTGGGTGATCGCCAGGGCGCTCTCGCGCTGAGGGTCCGGTCATCCGGTCGCCGCCCCCGCGTAAAGGAGGCAGACTGGAAGCATGTCCGAAGAGCTCGAAGAGAACCCGTCCGGCTTCACCCTCTGGGCCGTCTGGCGACGCCATCCCGAGATGCCGGTCACCGAGACCGACGCGACCGAACTCGAGACGATCGTCGGGTACATCGAGGACTCGGGAGTCACCGTCCGCGGCTTCTACGACGTCTCCGGGCTCAAGGCCGACGCTGACCTGATGGTCTGGCTGCACGGCGACACCGCCGAGGAGCTGCAGCGGGCATTGCGTCGCCTGCGCCGCACCGAGCTGCTGCGCACCCTCTTGCCGGTGTGGAACGTGATGGGCGTGCACCGCGACGCCGAATTCAACCGTCAGCACGTGCCCGGCTTCCTGCGGGGCGTCGAGCCGAAGCAGTGGCTGTGCCTGTACCCGTTCGTCCGCACGCCAGAGTGGTATCTCGCACCCGAAGAGGAGCGCCGCAAGATGCTCGCCGATCACGGGCGCAAGGGCGCGGCATTCACCGGGGTCATCGCGAACACCGTGGCCGCCTTCGCCCTCGGAGACTACGAGTGGCTGCTGCCGCTCGAGGCCGACGACGTGACCGAGCTCGTCGACCTGATGCGTGACCTCCGCTACACCGATGCGCGCCGTTACGTGAAGGAGGAGGTGCCCTTCTACACGGGGCGCCGACTTCGATTCGACGAGATCGCCGACGTTCTTCAGTAGTCGTGATGAACACCTCGAGCCGAGAGCGCCCGA
Organism: Microbacterium sp. LWH12-1.2; assembly: GCF_040675825.1. Lineage (NCBI taxonomy): Bacteria > Bacillati > Actinomycetota > Actinomycetes > Micrococcales > Microbacteriaceae > Microbacterium > Microbacterium sp. LWH12-1.2. The sequence goes on along the minus strand of NZ_JBEGIJ010000001.1, from coordinate 2,643,273 downwards.
TCCTCCTGGGCACCCGCCGCAGCGCCCTGGCGCTGGCGCAGTCCGGCCATGTCGCCACCGCCATCGAGAAGCTCTCCGGGCGCCCGGTCGAGCTCGTTCCGATCGTCTCCGAAGGCGACACCAATCGCGCCTCACTGTCGGAGATCGGCGGCCAGGGCATCTTCGCGACGCGACTGCGCGAGGCGCTCTTCGCGGGGGAGTGCGACATCCTCGTGCACTCGCTCAAGGATCTGCCCACGGCGATCCCCGACGGCCTGATGATCGCAGCGACCCCCAGCCGGGAAGACGCCCGCGACGTCGTCCTGACCCGCGGGGGCACACCGCTGCATGAGCTGCGTCCCGGCAGCACCATCGGCACCGGTTCCCCGCGGCGCATCGCCCAGGTGCGGCGCCGGGCTCCGCACGCCGCCGTCGTCGACATCCGCGGCAACGTCGACTCCCGCCTCGCGCGGGTGAGTTCCGGCGAGCTGGATGCCGTGATCCTCGCCGCCGCCGGTCTCTCCCGTCTCGAGTCCGACACAGATCTGAGGCGCGAGGAGCTCGGCCTCGCCGAATGGCCGACCGCGCCGGGGCAGGGTTCGCTGGCCGTCGAGACCACGACGGGAGCTCCGGCGGAACTGCTCGACGCACTCGCCGCGCTGGACGACGAGGCGACGCGTATCGCAGTCACCGTGGAGCGCGCGATCCTGGAGGGACTCGACGCCGGCTGCCAGGCGCCGATGGCCGCTCATGCCGTCGTGACGGGGGCATCCGTCCGCGTTCGGACGGTCGTCTACTCGCCGGATGACGGCCGCCGGATCGGGCTCGACGTCACGGAGACGCTGAACGGGGAGTATATTCGTCGAAACGGCAGTGGCAATGGAGCGGATGCTGCCGATGGTGCAGACCCGATGCACGCGGCACGCTTGCTCGGGTTGACTGTTGCCCGTCGGCTGCTCGAACAAGGGGCGGCTGACCTCGTCTCCCGAGAGCTTTCCTCATGACATCATCCGATTCGAAGCAAGACCGACCGCTGGACGGCTGGCGCGTACTCGTGCCCCGTGGCGGGCCGTGGGGCGACGGCGTCGCCGCGAGTCTGCGCGCCCAGGGCGCGATTCCCGTCGTCGCGCCGCTCATCAACTTCGCGCCGACCACGGACCAGGCGACGCTCGACCACGCCCTGGCGCAACTGGCGGCCGGCGAGTTCGACTGGCTCACGATCACCAGCGCGACGACGGTCGACGTGTTGTTCGCGCACCGGGCTGTCGTTCCGCGCTCCACGCGGATCGCCGCCGTCGGCGAGACCACTGCTGCCGCTCTTCAGGCGGTCGGCTACGAGGTCGACCTGGTGCCGGAGGACGACAACTCCGCCGAGGGCATGGCCGCGCAGCTCATCGCCCTCGAGTCCGCGCCGCGCCGCATCCTCACCCTCCGCAGCGAGATCGCGAAGCCGGTGCTCAGCCGGTCGCTGATCGAGGCCGGGCACGACGTGCAGAGCGTCGTCGCCTATCGCACGGTGGGCGTCCCGGTCACGGAGCGCATCATGCGCGATGTCGAGAACGGGCGCATCAACGCGATCCTGATTACCAGCGGCTCTGTGGCGGCGCAGGTTCGGGAGCAGTTCCCGGAGATCCCGGACAGCACGCTGCTCGCCGCGATCGGCCCTCGCACGGCGAACGACGCGCGCAAAGCGGGACTGCCCATCTCGGTCGTCGCCGACCGGCAGACCGTCGACGCTCTCATCGACGCCGTCTCGCAGTTCACGCTTCCGCACGCGGCGGACGAGTTCGCGCCGTGAGCTTTCCGGATGTTCGCCTGAGGCGGCTGCGACAGTCGCCCGCGGTTCGTTCCCTCGTTCGGGAGACGTCGCTCCGGCCGGGGCACCTCGTGCTTCCGATGTTCGTACGCGAGGGGCTTCGCGAGCCGTCTCCGATCGGCTCGATGCCCGGTGTCCTGCAGCACTCGCTGGACTCGTTGCGCGCCGCCTCCGTCGAGGCTGCCGAAGCCGGTGTGGGCGGGGTCATGCTCTTCGGAGTGCCCGCCTCGCGTGATGCGATCGGCTCCGGGGCGGATGACCCGGACGGCATCCTGAACATCGCGACCGCGGCTGTCGCTGCCGAGGTCGGAGACGCGCTCGTCGTGCAGACCGACCTGTGCCTCGACGAGTTCACCGATCACGGGCACTGCGGGGTTCTCGCATCCGACGGCTCGGTCGACAACGACGCGACGCTGGAGCGGTACACGGCGATGGCGATTGCCCAGGCTCGCGCGGGATCGCACCTGCTGGGCCTGTCCGGGATGATGGACGGCCAGGTCGCCGTCATCCGCGCCGCTCTGGATGCCGAAGGCTTCACGCAGACGTTGCTCCTGGCCTATGCCGCCAAGTACGCGAGCGCCTTCTACGGGCCGTTCCGGGAGGCCGTCGATTCGCAGCTGACGGGTGATCGTCGCACGTACCAGCTCGACCCGGGCAACCGCCGGGAGGGCGTACGCGAGGCTGTCGTCGACGAGGCAGAGGGCGCAGACATCGTGATGGTCAAGCCGGCCATGGCGTTCCTCGATGTGCTGCGCGAGGTGCGTGACACGGTGAGTATCCCCGTCTGGGCGTACCAGGTCTCCGGCGAGTACGCCATGATCGAGGCGGCTGCGGCCAACGGCTGGATCGACCGCCGCGCGGCCGTGCTCGAGTCGTTGCTGTCGATCCGTCGCGCCGGCGCCGACGCCGTCCTCACCTACTGGGCGACCGAGGCCGCGCGCTGGCTGCGCGACGACGCTCGTTGAACGCTGCGGGGCCCCGGTCGTTGAGCGACACTTCGACTCGCTTCGCTCGCTCAGCACAGGTCTCGCGAGACGAAACGCGGCACACGAACATGAGGAAAATCAAATGACCGACCGTAATGACGACCTGTTCTCCGCTGCCCGCGCTGTGATCCCCGGCGGTGTGAACTCGCCGGTTCGCGCGTACGGCTCGGTCGGCGGCACGCCGCGGTTCCTCGCCTCGGCGCGCGGGGCGACGGTGACGGATGCCGCGGGCAACGAGTACGTCGACCTCGTCGCGTCCTGGGGGCCGGCGCTCCTCGGCCACGCACATCCCGAGGTCGTCGCCGCCGTTCAGGATGCCGCGACGCGCGGTCTCTCCTTCGGCGCGCCGACCGAGGGCGAGGTCGAACTCGCCGAGCTGATCGCCGGGCGCGTGCGGGTGGGCGATACTCGGCCCGTGGAGCGGGTGCGTCTCGTGTCGACCGGCACCGAGGCGACGATGACCGCGATCCGCCTGGCGCGCGGCGCCACCGGGCGCGATCTGCTGGTGAAGTTCGCTGGGCACTATCACGGCCACTCCGACGGGTTGCTCGCCGAAGCGGGTTCGGGTGTCGCGACGCTGGCGCTCCCGGGGTCGGCCGGTGTTCCCGCGCCGATCGCCGCGCAGACGCTCGTCATCTCCTATAACGACCCCGCTGCTCTTGAGGCTGTCTTCGCCGAGCATGGGCCGCGGATCGCCGCCGTGATCGTCGAGGCGTCTGCCGCGAACATGGGCGTCGTCGCTCCGCTTCCCGGGTTCAACCGGCTCATCGCCGATACCGTGCACGCACACGGAGCCCTGATGATCCTCGACGAGGTGCTCACCGGGTTCCGGGTGCACCCCGCGGGATTCTGGGGACTGCAGGTCGAGGGCGGCGAAGAGTTCGTCCCCGACATCATCACGTTCGGCAAGGTCGTCGGCGGCGGGATGCCGTTGGCCGCCCTCGGCGGTCGGGCGGAGATCATGGATCTGCTTGCACCTCTCGGCCCGGTGTATCAGGCAGGCACGCTCTCCGGGAACCCGCTGTCGGTCGCCGCGGGGCTTGCGACGCTGCGGCTCGCGACTCCCGAGGTGTACGCGACGGTGGACGCCGCGGCCGCGCGCGTGGCGACGGCACTGGATGCCGCGTTGCGCGACGCCGGTGTGACGCACGCCGTCGCGAACGCGGGAAGCCTGTTCAACGCCGCGTTCCGGGCATCCGCGCCACGCGATTACGCCGAGGCGCAGGCGCAGGAGTCGTTCCGCTACGCGCCGTTCTTCCACGCGATGCGCGAGCAGGGGGTGGCTCTGCCGCCGAGCGTCTTCGAAGCCTGGTTCCTGACGGCCGCGCATGGCGACGAGGAGCTCCAGCGGATCGAGGCCGCGCTACCGATCGCGGCGGCCGCGGCGGCGTCCGCCTCGCGCTGAGACGAAAGCACCCCTGCGGCGATGCCGCAGGGGTGCTTCGTGCAACAGCGGGTCAGCCGCCGAGGCCGCCCAGCAGGGCGAGGAGCGTGTTGAGGAGAGAGGTGATGAGGCCGAGTACAGCGTCCATTTTTCATTCCTTCTTCTGGGGTGGGCCGAAGCCCGTTGGGGATAGCGTCCGGTGGACGCGACTCCACTTTGACCGTTTGGTATACCAGAGTGCAAGAGTGACGTTCGGCCAAAACGAAGAGGACTTTCGTCTAGGCGGGGTCTTCGACCGCCTCCACGCGAGGATGGGTCAATCCGACAACCGGATCGTTGCCTTCCTGTGAACAAGTTGCAGCCAACTCGCGGGAAGGCGCTGGCAGACTGGACTCATGGTGACGTTGCTGCTGGATTCGACGCAACTGGAAGTTGTGCTCTCGCCGATCGAGCGCGCCGCGACCTTCCACAAGAAGAGTCTCCTCATTGCGCGGGACACCATCACCAAGGTGCAGCTCACCGATGACGCCTGGACGTGGTTGCGTGGCGTGCCCAACCCCGGGACGCACATCCCCGGTGTTCTCGCGGCCGGAAGCTGGAAAACCGCCGGCGCTGTCGACTTCGTTCTCATCCGCCGACGTCGACCGAGCGTCGTGATCGATCTCGAGGGTGATGAGCAGTACGGCAGGCTCATCCTCACGACGAGCCACGGACTCGCGCTGACCCAGGCGCTCCGACTGGATGTCTCGTCCGAACCTGCCGACGTCGAAGAGATCGTCTTGACCGCGCCCACGCCGACCAGCTCGGGTCGCCGGCGTCCGGTCATCCGCCCCCGGCCCGCCTGAACGGCGCCACCCCTGACGGAAACGCCCTCCGGCACCCGGAAGGTGCGGAGGGCGTTGTCACGTGACGTGAGGACGCTCAGCCGTGGTGGTGGTGCTCGTCCCCGTGGTGGTCGTGGTTCTGCTCGTGCTCGTCCCCATGGTGGTCGTGGTTCTGCTCGTGCTCGTGGCCGTGCTCGCTGTGATGCTCATCGCCCTGCTGAGCAGCATCAACGTCATGATCGTTGTCGCCGGACTCATGCGTGTCGTCCGCGGTCGGTTCGGCTTCCTGATCGGTCGGCGACGAGGGCTCGTCGCCGGACGGCTCGCCCTCTGCTGTCGCGAGGGGAACCGTGTCGATGACGCCGGTCGGGGCGACCGCCCAGTGCGCGCGCTCGTCCTCGGATGATCCGTCGTCGACGGATTCGTCCTCGGAGCTCGCGATCGCCTGATTCAGGGGGTAGTCCTTCGGCTCGTCCTCGAAGTACGCCCGTGCGGCTGCGGCGAGCATCGAGGACACGGCGGCGGAGCGCGGGTCGTCATCGTCGTGCTCTTCGGAGGTCGCTTCGTGGTCATCGCCGAGCGCCGCGAAGATCTCGATGCCCTCATGGTCGTCGTCGTCGCTGTCGGCGGCGTCGCCCTCGGTCTCGGCGTCGCTCTCGGCATCGCTCTCGGAGATCGTCTCCGGGGCCGGCGCGGCGTCTGCATCCTCGGTCGCGGCGTCTTCCTGTGCCGACTCTGCGTCGCCGTCCGCGGCAGTATCGGTCGCTTCGGGGGTCGACTCATCGGACTCGATGACCGGAGAGAAGGCGGCCGTTGCCGCCGTCGCGGAGACCGGAGCCGCACCGAACAGGATGTCGTCGAAGGAGGGCTTCGGCGTCGAGGATTCCTCGTCGTCCGACGCGTCGGTCTCAGTCCATCCGGCGATGCCGCCCTCGGCGGCAGCGGTCACAGGCTCGCCGTCGGACGCGACGGGCTCAGCGGCGGGTGCCGCGTGCCAATCGATGCCCGTCCCCGACGTGGGCTCGGGCTCGGTCGCATCGGAGTCATCGGAGTCCGCGTCGGTCGAAGCAACGTGCGCGTCGTCCTCGACCTCGGCTTCATCCGGACCGGCCTCGAACTCGACCTCGTCTGAAGCTGGGTCCTCAGAAGCGAGGTCCTCTGAAGGGACATCAACCGGGGTGACAGCATCCCCGAACAGTCCGAGCGCGCCTTCCGGAGCCTCAGCGGCCGCGGTGTCCTCGGATGCGGAGTCGTCGGCAGGGGCCTCATCCGCGACGGTCGCCCCGAACAAGCCGGCAACGCCGGCAGTGACAACTCCGGCCGCGACGGGTGACGGCACCGGAGCGGAATCGGCGGCGGATTCGGCGTCCGCAGCATCGGCATCGGCATCGGCATCAGCATCAGCATCAGTGCCAGCATCGGCATCCGCGTCGACCGCGTCCAAACGCGGGTCCGCGCTCGCGGGCCCGGCGACCGGTGCGACCGGCACCGCGCCGTTGCGCTCCGGATCCACCAGTTGCGAGGCCACCGCCTCGGCGCGCGGCTCGAGAGTGCCGCCGCGAACCAGGTCGATGAAGACGTCTTCGAGGGTCGGGCCGCGCTGCACGAGGGTGCTCAGTGCGATGCCGGCCGATGCGGCGACCGCGCCGACGGTGGCGGCATCGCCGCCGCGTACGGTCAGGCCGGAACGGAGTACCTCGACGTCGAATCCGGCGGCGGAGAGCGCCGTGGTCAGGGCTGCGCGGTCATCGGCATCCACAACGACCGACCCGGCGGCAGGGTCTGCGAGCTTCTCGATGCCGCTCGCCAGAACCAGCTGGCCCTTCGAGAGCACGAGTACGTTGTCGGCGACCTGCTCGACCTCGCTGAGCACATGCGAGGAGACCAGCACGGTGCGGCCCTCGTCGGCGAGGCGGCGCATCAGCAGGCGCATCCAGCGGATTCCCTCGGGGTCGAGGCCGTTCGCGGGCTCGTCGAACACGAGCGCTCCCGGGTCGCCGAGCAGAGCGGTCGCGACGTTCAGGCGCTGACGCATGCCGAGCGAGTAGCCGCCGAGGCGGGTTTCGCCCTCGCCAGCGAGCCCGACCATCGTGAGCACCTCGTCGATGCGGGACAGCGGAATGCCGTTCGCCTTGGCGGCGATCGTGAGCTGGCGGTTCGCCGTGCGGCGCGGACGATACGGAGTCTCCTCCAGGACCGCGCCGATCGTGCGCAGCGGCTGGCGCAGCTCGGCGTAGGAGACCCCGCCGATCGTCGCGGTTCCGGAGGTCGCCCGCAGCTGACCCAGCAGGATCCGCAGCGTGGTCGTCTTCCCGGCGCCGTTCGGGCCGAGGAACGCGGTGACGACACCGGGCTCGACACGCGCGGAGAAGTCGGAGACCGCCGTCACATCATTGAAGCGCTTCGTCACGCGCGTGAACTCGAGCACCTGTCCTTCGGGCATCCGCGACCTCTCCTTGCGTGAGCAGTTCCTCCCTATCCTGCCGGAAAATGCCGTCATTCCCTGCATTTTGCGCGCGAACCGACGGCCTGCGATCGGAGTAGCCTGGCACGCGTGACCGAATCCGCAGCCGCCCCCCGTGTCCTCGCCTGCACGGAAGGAGCACTCGGACGCCTCACTCTCAACCGCCCCGAGGCGATCAACGCGCTCGATCTCGGCATGATCGACCTCCTCACCGACGCCCTGAACGCCTGGCGCGACGACACCGACGTGCAGATCGTCCTCATCGACGGTGCGGGTGAGCGCGGCCTGTGCGCAGGGGGCGATGTGCGCACCCTGCACGCGCAGATCGTGGCGGGGCACCCAGAGCGCACCGCGGAGTTCTTCCGTTCCGAGTACGCCCTCAACGCGCTGATCGCGGAGTACCCGAAACCGGTGGTCGCCGTGGCCGACGGCGTCACCATGGGCGGCGGGATCGGCCTCGCCGGGCACGCCGCCATCCGCATCGTCACCGAGCGGTCGAAGCTGGCGATGCCGGAGACGCGGATCGGCTTCACACCGGACGTCGGCGGCACCTGGCTGCTCGGCAGGGCGCCGGGGCGATTCGGCGAGTACCTCGGACTCACCGGCAGCACCATGACCGGTGCGGACGCCATCTATCTGGGGTTCGCCGACCACTACGTGCCGTCGGAGAACCTCGACGCGCTCCGTGAGGCGCTGGCGTACCGCGCCGATCCGACCGGTCCGAGCGAGATCGTCCTGCTGTTCGACGAGACGCCGGAACCCTCGACGCTTCCCGCCGACCGCGATTGGATCGACGAGGCGTTCTCGGCGCCGACCGTCGCCGACATCATCGAGCGGCTGCGCGCACAGGGGACTCCGGATGCTGCGGCCATCGCCGACCTCCTCGAGGATCTCTCACCGACCGCACTCACGGTGACCCTCGAAGCCGTACGGGAGGCGCGCGAACTGCCGGGCCTTCGCGCGGCACTCGAGGGGGAGTACCGCCGTGTGCTCTGGTTCGCCGAGCATCACCCCGACCTCGTCGAGGGCATCCGTGCGCAGCTGGTCGACAAGGACCGCAACCCGCGCTGGCAGCCCGCGTCGATCGCCGAGCTCGAAGCGGATGCCGGCGCCGGCGCCCGCGCCCACGTTCCGGCGCAGCCGCTGTTCTGACCACGGTCACCGCTTGCGCGGCCCGCCGCCTCGATCGGGCGTACAGGGCGTACGACTTGCATGACCACAGTGTCGAAACGGCCGCGGATCCGGCTGTTCGGCCCTGCAACCGTGCTTCGGTCATGCAAGTGGTACGCGGTTAGTGATCGGGAGCGGATGCCGCGGCATCCGCTTCTTCGTCTCGGTGCAGAAAATGAGCACCGGCCAGGGATTCGTTCGCTGTCAGCGAAGGTCCGCCTTAAGGGGGATACGAATGTCCGACCTTCGTGGCAATCTTTGTTGTGGCCGATTGTCGGTCGGCATCCGCCTGCCGAGAAATCCGCCGTTCAACCCTCTCAAGGAAGTCCGCCTGTGCTGGGAAAACTCCTCGTCCGCTATCTCTCTCGATATCGATGGCTGCTGCTCGGCGTGCTGGTGTTCCAGTTCCTCAGCGCCCTCGCAGCCCTGTACCTCCCGCGTCTGAATGCCGACATCATCGACAAGGGCGTGGCACAGGCCGACACCGGCTACATCTGGCGCACCGGCCTGTTCATGCTGGCCGTGTCGTTCGGCCAGATCGTCGCATCCGTCATCGCAACCTACTTCGCCGCGCGTGCCGCCATGGGTGCCGGCCGTGACATCCGCGCCGACGTCTTCGCCAAGGTGAGCGGCTTCTCCGAGCGCGAGGTCTCGCAGTTCGGCGCCGGCTCCCTGATCACCCGCAACACGAACGACGTGCAGCAGGTGCAGATGCTCGCCATGATGGGCGCGACGATGTTCGTGACCGCACCGCTGCTCGCGATCGGCGGCATCATCATGGCAGTCACGACGAACGTCGGCCTGAGCTGGCTGATCGCGGTGTCGGTGCCAGTGCTGCTCATCGTCGCCGTGCTCATCATCAGCCGCATGGTGCCGCTGTTCCGCAGCATGCAGACGAAGATCGACACGATCAACCGGATCATGCGCGAGCAGCTGACCGGCGTCCGCGTCGTGCGTGCGTTCGTGCGCGAGGGCATCGAGGAAGAGCGCTTCCGTGGAGCGAACACCGACATCATGGTGGTCGGCCGCAAGATCGGCTCGCTCTTCGTTCTGCTGTTCCCGCTGTTCATGCTGATCCTCAACGTCACCGTCGTCGCGGTGATCTGGTTCGGTGGCATCGAGGTCAACGAGGGCACCGTCGAGGTCGGCACCCTGTTCGCCTTCATGCAGTACATCGGTCAGATCATGATGGGCGTCATCATGTCGAGCTTCATGGCGATGATGATCCCGCGTGCGGCAGTCTCCGCCGAGCGCGTCGGCGAGGTCCTCGACGCTGAGGCGGGTATGAGCCGCCCCGAGAACGGCGTCGTCGACTTCCCGACACCGGGCTCGGTGGCCCTCGACAACGTCGAATTCACCTACCCCGGAGCCGAATCGCCGGTGCTGAGCGGCATCAGCTTCGCCGCGGAACCGGGTGAGACCGTCGCCATCGTCGGCTCCACCGGTGCCGGAAAGACGACGCTCATCTCGCTCATCCCCCGCCTGTTCGACGTGACTGGCGGTGCCGCGTTCGTCGGCGGCACAGACGTGCGTGAGGCCGACGTCGAAGCCCTCTGGAAGAGCATCGGCCTGGTACCGCAGCGTCCCTTCCTGTTCACCGGCACTGTGGCATCCAACCTCCGCTACGGCCGGGAGGAGGCGACGGACGAAGATCTCTGGCACGCGCTCGAGATCGCGCAGGGGCGCGACTTCGTCGAGGAGATGCCGGATGGTCTGGAGTCACGCATCTCCCAGGGCGGCACGAACGTCTCGGGCGGACAGCGCCAGCGCCTGGCGATCGCCCGCGCGATCGTGCACCAGCCGCAGATCCTCGTCTTCGACGACTCGTTCTCGGCGCTCGACCTCACCACGGATGCGCGCCTGAGGCAGGCGCTGTGGCGAGAACTGCCGCATGTCACCAAAATCGTCGTCGCCCAGCGCGTGTCGACGATCACGGATGCTGATCGCATCGTCGTCCTTGAAGGAGGAACAATGGTCGGTGTCGGCACCCACGAGGAGCTGCTCGAGACCAGCGAGACCTACCGCGAGATCGTCGAGTCGCAGCTGGGGGTGGACGCATGAGCGAGCAGAAGCCGAAGAACCGCCGCGAGCGCCCAGCGGCCGCCGGGGCCGTCGCTACCGTCGAACCGGAACTCACCGACGAGGAGAAGTACGAGGCAGAGCTCGCTGAGCAAGCCCGCCAGAACTCGGGCGACTGGGACAGCGTGGCGCCGGGCAAGGCCGACAACTTCGGCAAGAGCTTCGGGCGGATGATCGGGCTGCTGAAGCCCTCCGCCGTCTGGTTCGTGTTCGTGTCGATCCTCGGCGCCATCGGCGTCGTGCTCACAGTGGCCGCGCCCAAGGTGCTCGGCGAAGCGACGAACCTCGTCTACGCCGGGTTCATGTCGAACCAGCTGGCACAGCCGCAGGGCGACTTCCCCGGGTTCCCGGTCGGAACCCCGAAGGACGAGGTCGTCGAGCAACTGCGCCAGTTCGGACAGACCGACTTCGCCAACCAAGTAGCGGCACTGCGGGACTTCACCGTCGGCGCCGGCATCGACTTCGAGGCGATGCGCTGGATCATCACGGCGGTACTGGCGATCTACGTCGTCGCGGCGCTGCTGAGCTGGATCCAGGGCTACGTCATCAACGTCATCATGGTGCGCACCATGTGGCGCCTGCGTGAAGAGGTCGAGGCGAAGATCAACCGTCTGCCACTGTCGTACTTCGACAAGGTGCAGCGCGGCGAGCTGATCTCGCGCGTCACGAACGACATCGACAACATCACCCAGACGATGCAGCAGTCGCTCTCCGGAGCGCTCACCTCGGTGCTCACCGTCATCGGCGTGCTGGTGATGATGTTCTCCATCTCGTGGCAGCTCGCGCTCGTCGCCCTGATCGCGCTGCCGCTGATGGGCGTGATCTTCGGTGTCATCGGGCCGCGTTCGCAGAAGGCCTTCGGCACCCAGTGGCGCAAGGTCGGCCGCCTGAACGCGCGCGTCGAGGAGGCCTTCTCCGGTCACGCGCTGGTCAAGGTCTTCGGTCGCGAGCAGGACGCCCTGGACAAGTTCCAGGTCGAGAACGAAGAGCTGTACCAGGCCGCGTTCAAGGCGCAGTTCCTCTCCGGCATCATCATGCCGGCGATGACCTTCGTCGGCAGTCTCAGCTACGCCGCACTCGCCGTGCTCGGCGGCCTCATGGTGGCCAACGGCCAGCTGCGGCTCGGTGACGTGCAGGCGTTCATCCAGTACTCGCAGCAGTTCTCCCAGCCGCTGGCGGAGCTCGGCGGTATGGCCGCGGTCGTGCAGTCGGGTACCGCATCCGCAGAGCGTGTGTTCGAGCTGCTCGACGAGGATGAGCAGGAGCCGGATGCCGATGACGCACCGGAGCTCGTCGACGGCAAGGGCGTCATCGAGTTCGAGAACGTCCAGTTCTCGTACACGCCGGAGCGTCCGCTGATCAAGGACCTCTCGTTCCGGGTGAAGCCGGGGCAGACGGTGGCGATCGTCGGACCGACGGGTGCCGGCAAGACGACGCTCGTCAACCTGATCATGCGCTTCTACGAGCTCAGCGGTGGCCGGATCACCTTGGACGGGCAGGACATCGCGGAGATCACGCGCGACGACCTGCGCTCCCGCACCGGTATGGTCCTGCAGGATCCGTGGCTCTTCGCGGGCAGCATCCGCGAGAACATCCGCTACGGGCGTTCGACGGCCACCGATGAAGAGGTGCTCGCCGCGGCGAAGGCGACGTACGTCGACCGCTTCGTGCACGCGCTGCCCGAGGGCTACGACACCGTGCTCGACGAGGACGCCTCCAACGTCTCGGCGGGTGAGCGTCAGCTCATCACCATCGCGAGAGCGTTCGTCGCTCAGCCGTCGATCCTCATCCTCGATGAGGCGACCTCGGCGGTCGACACGCGCACCGAATTGCTGCTGCAGCACGCGATGGCGGCGCTTCGCGAAGGACGCACATCGTTCGTCATCGCGCACCGCCTGTCCACCATCCGCGACGCCGACCTCATCCTGGTGATGGAGCACGGCGACATCGTGGAGAAGGGCACGCACGACGAGCTCATCGCTGCGCAGGGGGCCTACTGGCGCCTGTACCAGTCGCAGTTCGAGCAGGCTGCGACCGACATCGACGCTGAGGAAGCCCTCACCGCGTCGACTCCGGTCGTCGTCACGGGTGACGCTGAGGAAGCAGAAACAGAAGCCGCGCGGATCGGTGCCTCGGTCGGCGTCGGGATGCCGGCGGCCGAGGTTGCAGCCGCAGAGGCGATCCTCGAAAGCCCGGAGGCTCCTGACCGCAAGGCCTGACCTCCATCACGCAGACGCCCCACTCCGCATCGCGCGGGGTGGGGCGTCTCGCGTTGTGCGGGTCCCTGGGCGTGTTGGGTGGCTGCCTCGTGCAGCTCCCTCAGGTGGCGCCTCGTTCGTGTGTCAGATGAAGGGGCGGGGGAAACGGATGCTGCAGGCGAGACCGGTCAGCGTTGAGCGGACTCGGCGATCCCGAACAGTTCGAGCGGATGCGTCAGCCGCCACCACGGGCTCGGGCCCGCGAGTTCATCGGCGAGGGTGAGCTTCGTCTCGGCGGTGTTCAGCGGCCCGGTCGCCGTGAGCGTTCCGACCACGTCGCCGGCCGCCTGGGTGTTGCCCAGGTCGAACTCGGGGGTCACTTTTGCGGTGCCGGCATTCCAGAGGATGACGGCGGCATCGGCATCCGTCACGATCTTCGCCGACTCGCCCCACACCGTCTGCACCTCGCCGACGACAGTGCCCGCGGGCACCGTCGGCTTCTGCGTCTGCAGAGCTGCTTCGGCCTCGGCGAAGAGCGTGCGGGTCACGGCGAGGCGTTCGTCGTCGCCGTTCTGACCGAGGACGGCGGCATAGAGCCGGACGGTGGTGTCTCCGACCGCGACGTCCTTCGCCGTGAGGAGGTTGTAGTACTCGAGGGTGCCTGTCTTAATGCCGACGACGCCCGCATCCGCGAGCATCCCGTTGCCGTTGGTCACCACGCCGACACCAGGAATATCGACCGACTTCGTGCCGACGATGCTCGCGAACACCGGGTTCTCCATGGCGAGCTGCGCGAGCTTGACCAGCGCCTCCGGCGTCGCGGTGTTGCCCTCATCGAAACCAGAAGGGGTCACCACGGTGATGCCTTCGAGTCCGCGCTCGCGCAGCCACACCTCAGCGGCATCGGCGAAGGCGCGTTCCGAGCCCCAGATCTCGTCGGACAGCCGGTCGATGTAGTTGTTGGCAGAGCCCAGCAGAATGCCCTGCAGCATCTGGAACTCCGTCAACGTGCCACCGACGGGAACATCCAGCGAGGACTGATCCGCGATCCGGTAATCCCAGTAGTCCTCGCTGTCCTGGAGAGTGAACGAGTACTCCGGGCCCTGCTCGCCGACGGCGAGCGGGAGCCTGTCCAGCACCATCAGGGTGCTGACGACCTTCGTGATGCTGGCGATGCCCGCTTCGTCCAGAGCGGAGGCGACCGCGCCGACGCCCTCGACGCCGACGGCCGCGCTGCCCTGCGTCGGCCAGGTGAGCGATGCGGGCGGTGCGGATGCCGCTTCGAACTCGACTGCCTGCACTGTCGGCGCGATCTCGTGCAGGGGCCACAGCAACGTCGTTCCGGCATAGGCGGCGACGAGCCCTGCGAGGATCCCGAGCGGCACCAGCGTCTGCGGCTGGGCGAAACCGCTGCGCAGTCGGGCACCTTTCAAAAGGCTCGCGCCGTTCGCCGTTGCGATCGGGCCGTCGAGCGTCCCTGGCCGCGTCTCGTTCGCGATCGTCGCCGGATCGACCCAGGTCAGCGCGGTCGCGCCGCGTCCGGCATCGGCCCAGCGAGCGGGGGCTGTGGATTCGACTGCTCCGGATCCGGCAATCGCAGCGACATCCGGCAGTGCAGCATCAGACAGTGCGGTCTCGGCCACCGCCGCGTCATCGATCGACGCGGGTGCGGCCGCCGCATCCGATCCCGTATCCGGGCGCGCGTCACGAAGGGTCACCTGCACACGCTACCGAATCATTCAAGGAATTCGCGGCGTATCCCGCCTCCGCGCCTGTGAAAGTCGTCCGCCGCGAGAGGGGAATCGCGCGGGCAGCGGCGAGAGTAAGATCGACAGCACAACCACGGGAGTCCGGCGAGCCGGGCTGAGAGGGAGCGATCGCGCTTCGACCGTCGAACCTGATCTGGGTCATGCCAGCGCAGGGAGGAGTTCAGATGAGTACATCCACGCCCACATCGGTGGCCACGTCCGAGGCAAAGGGCCTGCGTCGTCCTGAGATCTGGCGCTGGCGCATCGTCGACATCGTCGTCGCCAGTGTCATCGGCGTCGCCGCCGGCCTGATCTTCCTGGCCTGGAACGTCGGTTATCTCGGCCCCGCAGCACTGCTCGAACCGCTGCTTCCCGGCGTGCAGGGCCTGCTCGACGGGCCGTGGCTGTTCGCCGGCGTGCTCGGCGGCCTGATCATCCGCAAGGCGGGCGCTGCGATCTACACCGAGGTGCTCGCTGCGGTCGTGTCCGCACTCGTCGGCAACCAGTGGGGCGGATTCCTCACCATCGAGGCCGGACTCGTGCAGGGGTTGGGCGCCGAACTCATCTTCCTGCTCTTCTTCTACAAGCGCTGGTCGTTGCCGGTCGCGGCGCTCGCCGGCGCGGGTGCGGCTCTTGCCGGAGGAATCAACAACCTGATCCTCTGGTACGCAGGATCCGGCCCGACCTTCACCGTCGTCTACCTGATCAGCGCCGTGATCTCGGGCGCCATCATCGCCGGCATCCTGTCCTGGGTGCTGGCGCGAGGCATCGCCGCCACCGGAGCCCTCGACAGATTCGGTTCCGGGCGCGAGGCGCGCGTCCGGGTCTGATGAGCGCGAGTACCACCGGCCCCGCCGCCGTCGAGGCGCGCGGCTGGGGCTGGCGGCACGCGAGCCGTCTCGCCTGGGCGCTGGAGGAGATCTCCTTCCGCATCGAGCCGGGGGAGCGGGTGCTCGTGCTCGGTGCTTCGGGGTCGGGGAAATCGACCCTGATGCACGGACTCGCCGGCGTCCTCGGCGGCGACGAAGAGGGCGAGAGCACCGGTGAACTGCTCGTCGACGGGGCGCCCGCGTCGGCCACGCGAGGTCGCAGCGGCCTGGTGCTGCAGGACCCGGATTCGCAGGTCATCCTCGCGAGGGTGGGCGACGATGTCGCCTTCGGATGCGAGAACCTCGGTGTGCCGCGGCCGGAGATCTGGTCGCGCGTCGGCGCCGCACTGAACGCGGTCGGCCTCGACGTGCCCCTCGACCGGCAGACGAAGGCGCTCTCCGGCGGGCAGAAGCAACGCCTCGCGCTCGCCGGCATCCTCGCGATGCAACCGGGGCTCGTGCTCCTCGACGAGCCGACGGCGAACCTCGATCCGCAGGGCGTCATCGAGGTGCGCGACGCGGTCGAGCGGATGCTGCAGGCGCAGCCGGCCACGCTGATCGTCGTCGAGCATCGCCTCGACGTCTGGTTGCCGCTGATCACCCGGGTCATCGTGATCGGCCAGGGAGGCGTCGTGGCTGACGGCTCGCCGGACCGCGTGCTCGGCGTCGAGGGCGCTCGGCTCGCAGCCGACGGCGTCTGGGTGCCAGGATTCGCCCCCGTACCGCCGTCGCCCCCGCGCCGCGGACCTGGGGAACCGCTGCTATCGGCCCGAGACCTTGCGGTCGCACGGGTGAAGGGCCGACCGGTCGCCTCGGGCATCGACCTCGACGTGCGCGCCGGGGAGGTGCTGGCCATCACCGGGCCGAACGGTGCCGGAAAGTCGACGCTCGGGCTCACGCTCGCTGGACTCCTGCCACCGGCCGCCGGCCGGCTCACGGCATCCGTCGCCCTGGCCTCCGACATCGGCGAGGAACCCATCCACTGGGCATCGCGCGACCTGCTGACGCGTATCGGCTTGGTCTTCCAGGAGCCGGAGCATCAGCTGCTCGCCAAGACCGTACGCGACGAGCTCGCCGTCGGACCGCGCGCGCTCGGCATGGCGGAGGACGAGATCGCGGAACGCAGGGACGAACTGCTCACGCGGCTGCGGCTCGACCGCCTCGCGCTGGCCAATCCGTATACGCTCTCCGGCGGCGAGAAGCGACGGCTGACGGTCGCGGCGGCTTTGGCGACCCGACCGCGCGTGCTCGTCCTCGACGAGCCCACCTTCGGGCAGGATGCCCGCACCTGGGCGGAACTCGTCGCCATGCTCGCCGCCCTTCGCGATGACGGGACGGCGATCGTGACGATCACCCATGACGTCGATGTCGCGAGGGCGCTGCACGCCGAGCGCTTCGAACTGGGCGGTGCGGGATGACGGTCCTCGACTCGCATGCGCGCACGGGTGGGCTCGCGCAGATCAACCCGGTCGCCAAACTCGGCGTGAGCGCACTGGTCGCGATCCCGCTGATCCTCACGCTCGACCCGGTATCGGCATCCACTGCGCTCGTGCTGGAGTGCGTGCTGTTCCTCTTCGCGGGGATCGGCTGGCGCGAGTTCTGGGTGCGCACCTGGCCGGTGTGGCTCGCGGCTCCGCTCACGGGGCTCACGATCGCCCTCTACGGCGAGACGAGCGGAACGGTCTACGTCGATTGGTTCGTGCTGCGCATCAGCGACGGCTCCCTCGCCCTGGCGCTGGCGACGATGCTGCGGGTGCTCGCGATCGCTCTGCCGTCGGTCGTGTTGTTCATCACGGTGGATCCGACCGACCTCGCCGATGGGCTGGCGCAGATCGTCCGCCTGCCCGCGCGTTTCGTGCTCGGCGCCCTGGCGGGGCTGCGTATGGTCGGGCTCTTCATCGACGATTGGCGTGCGCTCGAGCTCGCCCGCCGGGCGCGCGGCGTCGCCGACCGAGGCAGGATCCGCCGCTTCTTCGGCATGGCGTTCGCGCTCCTGGTGCTGTCGATCCGCCGGGGAGCGAAACTCGCGACGGCGATGGAAGCGCGCGGATTCGGCGCACCGGTCGCCCGCACGTGGGCGCGCGAATCGCGTTTCGGCTGGCGGGAATGGATGCTGCTGGCAGTCGGTGCCGCGATCTCCGCGCTCGCGATCGCCGCGGCCGTCGTCACCGGCGCCTGGAACTTCATCCTCGGGCCGAGCTGACGCGAGCCACATCGGCACCGATTCGGGAACATGTTCCCGAATCGCTCTGAGGGACCTGCGTCAGATCGTCAGATCCACTGGTGCAGCACCAGAACGCCGATGAGGATGCACGTCAGTGCGAGTCCCACCGAGCCGAGCACGACTCCCGCGTCGGCGAGTCGGCGCCCGCCCTGGCGGCGCGCGGTGATCTGGCGACGAGAGGCATAGCCGGCCGCGATTGCGACCAGCGGACCGAGAACGGGCACGAGGAAGGCGACCCCGGCGAGGCCGCTGATCAACGCCACGATGGCGAGTGTGTTCGTCTGAGCCGGTACGACCGTCTGCGAAGCGATATGGGTCGAGCGAGCCGGTTGCGGCCGGGGCGCACGTTCTTCGCCCCGGCGGCGGGCGGTATCTGCCCCCATGCGCGGGCCGGTCATCGTTCGAGCACGGGGCGCGGCTGCGCACCGTGCAGGGACGAGACCACGAGTACCGGTACCGGCGTCGGTGCCGGTTCTCGCTTCATCCGGGGGAACGTTGTTGTCGGTCGAGCGAGCGCCGATCGGATGCGCCTCCACACTGCTCTTCTCCTCGCGGATCGCCAGGCGGCTCCGACCCCCACGGCGAGCAGCAGTGCGAAGCCGGAGGCGAGTGGCGTCATCCCGTCACCGGAGTGCCACAGCGCAAGGCCGAGGATGCCTCCCGTCAGCCAGATTGCCGCTGCACCGCCCGCGAGCCCGGCTGCGTCGAATGCGATCGCCACGCTTAGCGCCACCGCACCGAGGACAGCCGTCCAGACTCCGACCTGGCCGATCGCGGTGAGCAGTTCGGATACGACGGGGGCGATGGGAAGGGGTGCCATGGTTTTCGGATTCTCGGGGTGTAGTAGACGGTTCTCCATATGAGGAGAGTCCGCCACGGCGATTCCATTACGCGGAACTCCGACGCCAGCGGGCACCGGAGATGGAGTGTCGCGTAATGGAATCAGCAGCCGGCCATCTCTATAGATGGGTGACGGTTGCCCCTGCAGCCGCGCCCGCGGTGAGTGATCTGGGGTCGCTCACTCTCCTCACCGACGCTCCCACGCCGGGGAGGATCCGGGTCTCGGCCCGGCAGGGGAGGACGGGTGGCTACCTCCTCCCCTGTTCCTGATCCATGCATGGGGCTCATCCACGCATGGCGAGACCGTTGACAGAGTCAGAGCGAGGAAGGCCCGAACATGGTGAATCAGGTCGTGATCCATGTGCACGCGCTGGAGCGCTTTCGCCGCCGCAACGGGAAGTCGGTGACTCAGGTCCTCGGCGAGGCGGGGATGACCGCCGCGGATCTGAACGCAGGCATCCGTGGCGGAGGTTTCACGCTGGCTGATCTGGCACGCATCGCCGAGGCACTCGACACCACTCCGCGTGACCTCGCAACCGCCAGCACCGTGCTCACGGCGGCGGAGAACCTTCGGCAGGCGCCCTGAGAGCCCCGAGGCTAGTGGAACGGTCCCCGAGACGACACTCCGCCGTCGATGACGATCTGCTGTCCGGTCATGTAGCGGGATTCCGATGAGCAGAGGTAGGCCACGGCCGCTGCCACCTCGTCCGGGGTTCCGGTGCGACCCATCGGTATCTCATCGATCCAATCGGCGGCGTCGCTGTTCGCCACGGGGGTGCTGATCGCGCCGCCGGCGACGACGTTCATCCGGATGCCGTCGGCCGCGTACTCGGCGCCCACGGTTCGCGCCAGGCTGGCGAGTCCGGCCTTCATCACTCCGTAGGCGCCTTGACCCGGCGCGCCCATGAAGCCGGTGACCGACCCGACGCTGACGATCACCCCGTGTTTCTGAGCGAGGAAGTGCGGCAGGACGAGTCGGATGAGGCGGGCGACGTAGCGCAGGTTGATCTCGTACATCGTGTCCCAGTCCTCGTCGCGCATCTCGTGCAGGCGCGCTGATGGCACGAAAGCCACTTGTCCGCCGACGACGGTGACCACGGCGTCGATTCCTCCGAAGGCCGCGACGGTCTCGGCGACGAGCTGGGTCAACTGTGCTGCGTCGCGGACGTCGACGGGAAAGCCTGCAGCCGTGCCCCCGGCCGCGGCGACTTCCGCAGCCGCGTCCGATACGCGCGTGGAGTCGATGTCGGCGATCGCCAGGCGTGCGCCGAGGCTCGCGAGATGCCTCGTGATCGCAGACCCGATACCGCCACCGCCTCCGCCGACGATGAGGATGCGCATACCGGCGAGGGATCTGGACGGCGGGGTCATCGCGTCATTCTAAGCGTCACGCTTCTGAGTTTCGGAGCCCGAGGGGCGGCTCAGGTCGCATTCCACAGGTCGCGGTAGTACGCGAGTCGTTCGCGGTCGGGTTCGACGCCGTAGGCCTCGATGAGCGCGTCTTCCCATCCGAGGCCGCAGTTCCACTCGGTGCTCATCGAGGCGACCGCGATGTCGGCCCAGCGGTCGGCGGTGCCGAGGGCCGCGAGGTCGACGTGCGCGGTCCAGCGGCCGTCGGCGGCGAGCAGGGTGTTCGGCATGCACGCGTCCCCGTGGGCGACGACCAGTCGATCGATCTCCGGCGCATCGCGGAAGGCATCGGGAATCTCGATGCCGCGCCGCTCGGCGATCGCGATTCGAGTCGGCACGCTCCATTCCCATGGGCAGTCCGCGACGGGCAGCGTGTCGTGCATCGCGCGCAGCGCCTCGCCGACCGCGCGCACGGCGGTTCCGGGATCCTCAGCCCACCTCGGGTCGACGGCGCTGCGAGCGTCGAGCGCGATCGTGACGAGCCACTCGTGCTCGGCATCCTGCCCCTGTTCGAGCACCTCCGGAACCGTGATCCAACGCCGCGCCCACCGCATCCGCTCGGCTTCATCGTGCATGTTCGCTTCGGGATCCAGCGGCCCCCACTTGATGAACCGGCCGTCGTCGGTGCGGAAGGTCAGGCCGCCGATGCCGTTCCGCCACACCGGAGTGAGCGCGGCACCGCGCGCCAGAGCACTGACCTGTGCGGGGATCGCAACGGGTTCGGCGGGGATCGACATCCCTCCATCTTGCCGTTCCCGCCTCGGGTCACGGCCGGATACGGTTCACAACTCAGGAGAATCGGCACGGGTCGAAGGGCGGGACCCCGGAAAGCCGGGGCTGAACGTCGAGATCCGCGCCAAGAGCTGAAGAACTTCCTGAGTTATGAACCGCGAGCACTCGAGCTCGCTCCGGCAGCACGTTCCGCTGCGTCGTCGGCAGTGGCGGTGTCGTAGGCTCTTTGCCGACGCAGTTCCATGCTCTCAGCCCACACCCTTCGTGGGGTGCCAACAAGATCTCGTGGTGAAACCAAGAACCACGTAAGCTGAGACTCAGTCGCACAATGACGTTCGAGGGAGAACAGAATGCAGATCACCGGACAGGGTGCGCTCATCACCGGCGGAGCCTCAGGGCTCGGCCTCGCGACAGCCCGACGGTTCGCCGCTGCCGGCGCCCACGTCACGATCGTCGACCTCGCCTCCTCCCATGGGGTCGAGCTCGCCGCCGAGATCGGTGGCGCATTCGCCCCGGCCGACGTCACCAGCGTCGAAGAGGTGCAAGCCGCCGTCGCCACGGCGCAGGCAGCGGCCCCGCTGCGCATCGTCGTCAACTGCGCCGGCATCGCGCCGCCGGCGAAGGTGCTCGACCGCGAAGGCAACCCTGCCGTCCTCGGCGATTTCGAGCGCATCATCCGCATCAACCTGGTCGGCACGTTCAACGTCATCTCGCAGGCATCCGCCGTCATCGCGAAGAACGAACTCATCGACGGCGACCGCGGAGTGATCGTGAGCACCGCATCCGTCGCCGCATTCGACGGCCAGATCGGCCAGCCGGCGTACTCGGCGTCGAAGGGCGGCGTGCACGCCATGACGCTGCCGATCGCCCGCGAACTCGCTCGCTACGGCATCCGCGTCTGCACCATCGCCCCCGGCATCATGGAGACCCCGATGCTGATGGGTCTGCCGCAGGCGGCCCAGGACTCTCTCGGCCAGCAGGTGCCGCATCCGTCCCGTCTCGGTCGGCCCGATGAGTACGCGGCGCTCGTGCAGCACATCGTCGAGAACAGCTACCTCAACGGTGAGACGATCCGCCTCGACGGCGCGATCCGCATGGCACCGAAGTAATCCGCTCCCGTCGCAGAAGAGCACGGAAAGATCCACCGATACCGGGCTTCTCTGCGACGGGAACGACCGGTTGGACGAAGGAGAGACATGAGCACACTGGCTGGAAAGACGATTCTGATGTCCGGCGGCAGCCGCGGGATCGGGCTGGCAATCGCACTGCGCGCAGCGCGTGACGGGGCGAACATCGCCATGCTCGCGAAGACCGACACTCCGCACCCGAAGCTCGAGGGCACGGTCCACTCCGCCGCAGAGCAGATCCGCGCGGCCGGCGGCAACGCGCTGCCGATCGTCGGCGACGTGCGCGATGACGATGACATCACCGAGGCCGTGCTGAAGACGCAGGGTGAGTTCGGCGGCATCGACATCGTCATCAACAACGCCAGTGTCATCGACCTGTCGCGCTCGCTGGAACTCGGCGCGAAGAAGTACGACCTGATGCAGGACGTCAACGTCCGTGGCACGTTCATGCTGTCGCGCGCCGCGGTGCCGATCCTCAAGGATGCTGCGAACCCCCACATCCTCTCGCTGTCTCCGCCGCTGAACCCGTCGCCGAAGTGGCTCGGCGCGCACACCGGCTACACGCTCGCGAAGTTCGGCATGACGATGGTGACGCTCGGCCTCGCGGCCGAGTTCGCGCGCGACGGCATCGCCGCGAACACGCTGTGGCCGCGCACCACGATCGCGACCGCGGCGGTGCAGAACCTCCTCGGCGGCGACAAGGTCATGGCGGCGAGCCGCACGGCCGACATCTATGCGGATGCCGCCTACGCGGTGCTCCTCAAGCCTGCGCGCGAGTACACCGGTCAGAATCTGATCGTGGAGGACGTGCTCGAGGCGGACGGCGTGACGGACTTCTCGAAGTACGCGGCGATTCCCGGCACTCCCGACAACGCGCTGTTCCCGGACATCTTCCTCGACTGAGGGCGCGTTCGTCCGGGAGCCTTCGCTCAGATCAGCAGGTACACCGCGCCGACGACCGTCAGCACGATCACGATCCTGTCGAACAACTGCTGGGGGATGCGGCGCGCGATGCGCAGCCCCACAAGGGCGCTGATCACGACGAGTGGAGCGAGCACCAGATCCATCAGCAGCACCTGAGCGTCGATCAGTCCGAGGCCGGCGAGAAACGGCACCTTCACCAGGTTGATGATCGCGAAGAACCACGCCGAGGTGCCGAGGAACACCTGCACCGGCGTGCGCGTCGCGAGGAAGTACATCGCCATCACCGGTCCGCCCGCGTTGGCGACCATCGTGGTGAAGCCGCCGAGGGTGCCGTAGGTGGTGGACAGCAGGATCCCGGATGCCGCGGCATCCGCCGTCGACTGTCGATGCCGGCGCCAGAGCGTCACCGCGATCATCAGCAGCAGGATGACGCCGACCGCCCGCCGCACGATGGCGTCGTCGGCGAAGGCGAGGAACGCGAAACCGACCAGGAGGCCGGCGATCACCGCTGGAGCCAGACGGATCAGCGTCGACCAGTGCGCGTGCCGCCGGTAGGCGATGAGCGCGAACACGTCGCCGACCATGAAGAGCAGCAGCATCGCCGCGGTCGAGGTGCGTGCGGGCAGCACCGCAGTGAACAGCACGACGGCGAGGGTCGAGCCGCCGGGGATCGCCGACTTCGAGATTCCGGTGACGACCGCGGCGAGTCCGAGTGCCGCCCACGCCCACGCGCTGAGTTCGATCACCGATCGAGCTCGGCGATGATGGCGTCGTACCCTCGGGAGGCGGCGAGCTGGCGGGGGAGCACGCCATCGCCGTCAGGGATCGTGATGTCCGCACCGCCGTCGATGAGAGCACGCACCACCTGCGCGTAGCGCGCCGAGCCGTCGCCGAGCACGATCGCCTCGTGCAGGGCGGTCCAGTGCAGGTTGTTGATGTGGTTCGGATCGACGCCCGCTTCGAGCAGCATCCGCACGGTGCTGAGCAAGCCGCGCTCGGATGCCGGGATGAGAGCTGTGCCGCCGTAGCGGTTGGTGCTCTTCAGATCGGCGCCGTTGTCGAGGGTGAGACGCAGGATCTCGTCGTGACCGCGAGCGCCCGCGTAGAGGTAGGCGGAGTCCTGGATGTCGTCCTTGGTGTTGACGTCGGCGCCGGCCTCGATCAGCGCCCGCGCCGCGTCGACGTGGTTCGCCTTCTTGGCCGCGACCAGCGCCGTCATGCCGCCGTCGCCACGCGCGTCGATGTCGGCACCGGCATCGAGCGCATTGCGAACAGCGCCGGCATCGCCCTGGGCGGCTGCGGCGAGCAGGTCACGGGTGGCGTGCGACATGGCGGATTCCTCGGTGGATGAAGTGGCGGATGCTGAGGGCTCGAGCGCGGTACACGCTGACAGCGCCGGCGCGCTCGCCGCGATCGCTGCCGCGAAGAGCGCCGGTCCTGTGCGCATCCCGCGCGCCCGGGCCCGTGTGATGCTCAGCCCCGGACGGCCGCGAGGGAGGCCGCGAAGCGTGCCGAACGCTGCTCGATATCGGCCCAGTCGGATGCGGCGATCGACGCACCGTTCGCGAGGTCGCCGCCTGCGCCGACCGCGACAACGCCGACCGCGAACCAGGCGGCGAGATTGTCGGGCGTGACCCCACCGGTCGGCATGAGCGGAGCATCCGGGAACGGTCCGCGCAGCGACCCGAGGTAGGAGGGACCGCCGAGCGACGCCGGGAAGATCTTGACGACGTCGACGCCCAGTGCGAGCGCCGTCATCACCTCGGTCGGCGTCATCGCGCCGGTCATCACCGCGCGTCCGGTGTCGAGCATCGCGCGGGTGAGGTCGGGGAGGGTGCCCGGGCTGACGAGGAACTCCGCACCGGCGTCTGCGGCAAGGGTCGCCTGCTCGGGAGTGGTGACGGTGCCGGCGCCGATGTAGGCGGATTCGCCGTGTCGAGCGATCAGCTCACGGATCACGGCCGGAGCATCGGGAGTGGAGAAGGTCACCTCGATCCCGGTGACGCCGCCCCGGATGATCGCCTCGGATGCCTCCAGTGCGAGTTCGGGGGTGGAGGCGCGGAGCACGGCGAGGACCCCGGTGCTGCGGGCGCGGTCGAGGCGGTCGGACATGTGTCTCCTTCGGGAACGGACGTCAGCCCATTCTCTCCGCGCCGGCGCCCGATCGCGAGCCGGAGTCAGCGCGAGCGGCCAGGAACCCAAGCCTCGACGATGTCCTTGGCCTCCTTGAGGCCCAGGCCGGTGTGCTCGCGCACCAGCTTGATCGCGTGGATCTTCTGGTTCCCGGCGATGAGTCTGTCGATATCGGCGACGACGGAAGCGGGAAGCGCGGACCGACCGGAACCGGACGAGTGGGGCGCGGCGTTCGACGAGTAGGCCGTCGGAATCGACGACCGCGTGGGGGAGGTGTTCGAGACGGCGGCGATGTGCGCAGCGGTGGTGCTGATCGACCAGTGATCGATCCGGTCCTTCGCCTCCTTGAGGCTGAGCTTCGCATGGTCGCGGAGCACCTTGATCGCTTGGACCTTCTTGCCGGCCGCCATGAGTCGATCGATCTGCGCGATCACTTCGGGCGAGGTCCCCGCGGGGGTCGCGGTCTTCGGGCTCGCCGTCGACGACCTCATGACCGGTACCGGCGCGAACGTCTGCGCTTCCGGAATCTTCGGCCGCATTCCGCGGAGGGCGGCGGCGAGGATGGCGACGACGGCGATCAAGCCGACGACGATGCCGATGATCCAGAAGATCTCCATCGGCTCAGTCTAGAGAGACGGGCATCCGCGCCCCAGGTGCTTCTCATCCGACAGCGCGTACCCTGGGAGAATGACCGAGAATCCCCGCGCGCGCGACACGCGACCAGCATCCGCGTCCCCGCAGGGCAAGGTCCGCTCCACGAAGCCCGCCCAGGTGCGCCCCGCGACAGAGGGCTGGACGCAGAAGAAGGATGCCGAGGGGCGTCCGCTCCTGCAGTTCGCCAGCCCGAAGCGTGGCAAGCCGCCGGTGCACCTGGCCGACCTCACCCCGGCGGAGCGCACCGAGAAGGTCAAGGAGCTCGGCCTTCCCGGGTTCCGCGCGAAGCAGCTCGCGACCCACTACTTCAAGCACTACACCTCCGACCCGGAGCAGATGACCGACCTGCCGGCCGACATCCGTGAGCAGCTCGTCGCGGGGCTCCTGCCGCCGCTGCTCACCGAGGTGCGGCGCCTCGAGACCGACCGCGGAGACACGATCAAGTTCCTCTGGCGGCTGCACGACGGCGCGCTCGTCGAGTCCGTGCTCATGCGGTACCCCGGGCGCATCACGCTGTGCGTGTCGAGCCAGGCCGGATGCGGCATGAACTGCCCGTTCTGCGCCACCGGACAGGCGGGGCTCACCCGCAACATGTCGTCGGCGGAGATCATCGAGCAGATCGTCCGCGCGAACCGCCTCATCGCCGAGGGCGGTCTCGGCGGCAAGAAGGCCGATGACCATTCGATGGAGCGGGTGAGCAACATCGTGTTCATGGGCATGGGGGAGCCGCTCGCCAACTACAACCGGGTGATGCATGCCGTGCGCACGATGGTCGCCGAGCAGCCCGACGGCCTCGGCATGAGCGCTCGCGGCATCACGGTATCGACCGTGGGACTCGTGCCGGCCATCAAGAAGCTCTCGGACGAAGGCATCCCGGTCACGTTCGCCCTGTCGCTGCACGCTCCGGATGACCACCTGCGCGATGAGCTCATCCCGGTGAACTCGAAGTGGAAGGTCGACGAGGCCCTCGACGCCGCACGCGAGTACTACGAGAAGACCGGCCGCCGGGTCTCGATCGAATACGCGCTGATCAAGGACATGAACGACCACGCCTGGCGCGCCGACCTCCTCGCGGAGAAGCTCAACGCCCGCGGTCGCGGCTGGGTGCACGTGAACCCGATCCCGCTGAACCCGACGCCCGGCTCGATCTGGACCTCGTCGACCCGCGACGTGCAGAACGAATTCGTGCGCCGCCTCAACGACGCCGGCATCCCGACGACCCTCCGCGACACCCGCGGCAAGGAGATCGACGGGGCCTGCGGCCAGCTCGTCGCGACGACAGAGGACGAAGCCGCCTCGGCAGCGATGGCCTGACTCGGCCCTCCCGCCGATGAAAGCGGGGCTACTCCTTCACCGCGCCGGCCGTCAGGCCCTGCACGATCCAGCGGCTGGCGACGGCGAACATCACCATCGTGGGCAGGATCGTCAGCACGGCGGCCGCTGACATCGAGCCCCAGTCGATGTTGAACGTCGAGATGAAGCCGTTCAGTGCCGACGGCACCGTGCGATTCGAGTCGGTGTTCATGAGCACCACCGACAGGAACAGCTCGTTCCAGCAGTTGACGAAGTTGAAGATGAACGCGGCGACGATGCCGGGCGTCATCACCGGGACGAGCACGCGGAACAGCGCTCCGATGCGCGAGCATCCGTCGATCATCGCCGCCTCCTCGAGCGCGTTCGGGACGTTCTCGAAGAACCCGCGCAGCATGACCGTCGAGAACGGGATGCAGACGGCGACGTAGACGAGGATGAGGCCGAACTTGCTGTCGACGAGACCGAGATCGCTCATCATCGAGTACAGCGGTCCGAGTGCGATGAACGTCGGGATCATCTGCGTGAGCAGGAACGCGATGAGCACCATTCCCTTGCCGCGGAACTCGAAGCGGGCGATCACGTAAGCGCCGAGCAGTGCGATGAGCGTGGAGGTGAGCCCTGCAGCCAGCGAGATCAACGCGGAGTTCGCGAGGAAGACGCCGAAGCTGCTGTTCTCGAACAGGCTCACGTAGTTGGCGAGCGAGGGCTCGCTGGGCCAGTACTCGATCGGGAACCGGCTGATCGTGGCCGGCGCCTTGAACGAGGTCAGGGCGATCCAGTACAGCGGGAACAGGGTGAGGAGCAGCCAGAGCGCGAGCCCGCCCGCCTTCAGCACCCCGCCGATGGTGAGGTGTCGCTCCGTTCGAGGAGCCTTGGCGGCATCGGGCACCGTGATGCGCCTGGTCTGCGTGATGGTCATCGGTTCACCTTCCTCATGGTCATGAGGTAGAACGCGCAGAAGATGAACAGGAACGCCACGACGATCAGTCCGATCGCACTGGCGATGCCGTAGTTTCCCTGCTGGGTGTAGTTGATCATCCAGGTCGTGATGATGTGCGTCTGATTCGCGGGCCCGCCGCCGGTCATCGCGTAGATGATGTCGGGGAAGTTGAAGATCCAGATCACTCGCAGCAGGATCGTCAGGAGCAACGTCATCGAGATGTACGGGATGACGATCGAGAACAACTGCCGCACCCGCCCTGCGCCGTCCAGGCTCGCCGCCTCCAGCACCTCGTCCGGAACGGACTGGAGGGCGGCGAGGATCATGATCGCGAAGAACGTCACGCCATACCAGATGTTCGCGATGATCACGGCGAACATCGCGAGCTTCGGATCAGCGAGCCAGGGCAGCGGGGCCTCGATGAGGCCCGCTTTCATGAGCAGGTCGTTGACGACCCCGAACTCGGCGTTGAACATCCAACGGAACAGCATCCCGATCAGGAATCCCGACACGGCCCAGGGGAAGAAGATCAGCGCCTGGTACAAGCCGCGGAAGCGGAAGCGCTTGCGGAGGGCCAGCGCGATGAGGAAGCCGATCACGAACTGCGGTACGAGTGAGCCGACGACCCACAGCACCGTGTTCAGCGCGACCGTCGGGAACGCCGGGTCGCGGAAGATCGTCAGGAAGTTGTCGAAGCCGACGAAGGGAGTCGAGGTGAGATCCCACAGGTTCCAGTCGTGGAACGCCATCCTCGCGCCCTGCAGCATCGGGTAGTAGATGAACCAGCCGACGAACACGATCGCCGGGGCCAGGAACGCGAGGATCGTCCACGCATGACGGCCGCGGAACGGCCGTTTCCTCGCGCCGGGGGAGGCCCCGCCGGTCGAACCGGCGGGACCTCTCGTGCTCGTCGCCGTGCTCACCGGGTCAGCCCTTCTCCGCGGCGTACTTCTCGGTCCAGAACGTGTCCCACGAAGCCAGCAGCTCCTCATGGGTCATGTTTCCGAGCAGCACGCTCTGCACTTCCTGGTCGGCCTTCTGGATCCACTCGGTCCACCAGCTCACGCCGCGCGGCTGCTGCACGTTGACGTAGGTCTCCGGGTCCTCGGTCATCGTGACGTAGCTGGTCCACGGACCGGAGGAGTAGAAGTCGTCCTCGGCCGCGTCGGCGATGATCGGCACCAGGCTGTTGGCCTGGGCGAACTCGGTGGCGGGCTCCGCGGAGGAGAGGAACTCCACCAGCTTGACCGCCGCCTCCTTCTGGGTGCTCCCCTCGGCGACTCCCCAGCCGGCGACGGCCAGCGGCTGCGCCGCCTTGCCGGTCGGGCCGACCAGGAGCGGTGCGGTGTTCCACTGGTCTTCGGTCAACGAGGAGTCCTGAACGGTGGCGATGACTTCGGGGTCCTGCAGCAGGAACGCCGTCGTGCCGTTGGTGAACCCGGCGACCATCTCCGGGTAGCCCCACGACACCGCTGACGGCGGGGATGCCTTCTCGAACAGTGCGAAGTAGTCGGCCAGCGCGTCCTTCGCCTCGGGGGCGGCGAAGATCGTCGATCCGTCCTCGAGGAGGAACGCGTCATCGACATCGAGGTCGTCGATCACGTAGGCCTCGATCGCGGCGACGACGTTGCTGTTGGCGTTCGGACCGCCGCGGAAGGCGTAGCCGTAGATGTTGTTCGCCGGATCCTGGATCGCGGATGCCTGCTCGAGCAGTTCCTCCCAGCTGTGCGGCGGCTCATCGAAGCCCGCCTCCTTGATGAGGTCGGTGCGATAGAAGAGCGACAGGCCGTAGAAGCCGTAGGGGACGAAATAGCTCTTTCCGTCTCCCTCGGCCACCGCCTTCGCGTTGTCGGTGAGCGCATCCCAGCCGTCCCAGTCGGACAGGTCCTTGTTCATGTCGTACAGCCAGCCGTTGTTCGCGAAGGGCCCGACGGTGATGTCGCGCACTTCGAGCACATCGACGCCCTTGCCGGACTGCAGCATCTGCTGGATCTTCTGGTCGGCCTGTTCGGTGGGCGGCGAGATCAAGGAGACCTTGATCTTGGGGTTCTCCTCCTCGAACGTGTCGAGCAGCCCGCGGATGAGATCGGTGCGGGCCGGATTGGTCAGACTCTCGACCATCTGCAGGGTGACGGTGCCGTCGGCGGATTCGCCGTTCGACGATCCGCCGGTACAACCGGACAGGACGAGGGCGGCGACGGTGCCGATCCCCGCGGCCAGTGCCAAACGCTTGTGCTTCACGGTGTGCCTCGTTTCTTGATGGGGGTGGGTGGGTCAGAGCACGACGGAGTCCGGCGAACGTCGGATGCCGGCTCGCGCCAGGATGGCGGGAACGCAGCGTTCGACGAACGCTTCGAAGTCACCGATCTCGGTGTACAGATGCGTCGAGAGACGGAAGTAGCCGGCGCCTTCGAAACTGGTGAACGCCGTTTCGACGCGCGTCTCGTCGAGCAGCTGCATCCTGAGCTCGTCGGCGTCCTCGCGTGTCGCGCCGAGGCCGTCCGGAAGACGGACCAGCCGCATCGACGGGACAGGGGACGGCAGCGGCGTGAGCGCGCGCTGGCTCGTGTACGGCTGCAGCGCCGCAGCGATGATCTCCGCCCCCTGATCGGCGAGATCGGCCATCGTGCGGCGGGTGGCGTCCCAGCCGTACTCACGGCCGATGAACTCGATCGCGGCCGGTGTGCTCAGGTACGTCGTGGCGTCGATCGTGCCCTGGGTGTCGAATCGGTCCGGATACGGCTGCTCCGCAGCCCAGGAGTCGATGAGGGGCCAGAGGTCATCGCGATCGGACGCGGCCGTCACCAGCAGGGCCGAACCGCGCGGCGCACACGGCCACTTGTGCATGTTCCCGAACCACCAGTCGCCTCCGCCGACCGCCGATGCATCGGGGACCAGCCCCGGTGCATGCGCCCCGTCGACGAGGGTGCGCACTCCGCGCTCGGCAGCCGCGTCCGCCACACGACGTGTCGGGAGCGTCCGGGCGGTCGGCGAGGTGATCTGATCGATCACGATGAGTCGGGTGCGTGCAGAGAGCGCGGAGAGGAAGATGCTGACGACCTCCTCGTCGGTGGCCTGCAGCGGCAGGTTCACCGTGCGAACGCGCGCTCCGAAGCGTCGGGCGAGACGCGCCGCGCCCATCGTGACGGCACCGTACCCGTGGTTGGTGACGAGGATCTCGTCGCCGGGCTCGAGGCGGAGGCTGTTGTAGACGACGGTCGCTGCGGCGGAGGCGTTCGGGACGAAGGCGCTCGCTTCTGCGCTCGCCCCGACGAACGGCGCGGTCTGCTCCCGCGCCTGGCGGACGAGGTCACCCAGTCGCGGATACCAGGCGACCGGGCTGAGGTCGGCCTGCCGCCGCAGCTCCTCCTGAGCGGTGATGACCTCGGTCGGCACCGCGCCGAACGATCCGTGGTTGAGGTGGATCACCTCGGGGTCCAGCGGCCAGGCATCGCGGGCCGGTCCGCCGGATGCCAAACGCACCGGGGCGGTCGCGATCTCGGGCTGTGCCATGCATCCTCACAATGTCGTGAACCAAGTTGTTGCACAACCTTGCCATGAAGTCGCCGTATTCGCCACCCAAAACGAGAAAATCACGAAAGTCGTTATACAACTCGGGATGCGGCGCTGATCGTGACCGCCATCCGGCCGTGGCACAATTGCTGAGAAGGAGGGCCAATGACTGCGCTCGACACTGCTCTGCACGGACTGCGGGCCCTCATCGCCGACGGCACGCTGCGCCCGGGTGATCGCCTGCCGAGCGAAGGAGATCTCTGCGAGCAGCTCGGCGTCTCTCGTGGCTCTTTGCGTGAGGCGATCAGGATGCTCGCAGCCCTTGGCGTTCTCGACACCCGTCATGGGTCGGGAAGCTACGTCAGCGAGCTGCACGCCGCTGACCTCATCACCGTGCTGTCGCTGACGGTCGGCCTGTTGCCGATGGACGGCGTACTCGAGCTGATCGAGCTCCGACGCGCCTTGGAGTCGCACTCCGCGGCGCTGGCGGCGGCGCGGGTGAATCCGCAGATCATCGGTGAGCTCGACGCCCTGCTCGGGAAGATCGAGTCGAGCTCGGACTTCGATGAGCACTCAGAGCTCGACCACGCCTTCCATATGACGATCGCCGCCATGGCCGGCAATGATGCACTCACCAGCCTGGTCGATGTGCTGCGCTCGCGGTCTCGAGAGTTCCGCATCGCCGACCCCGTCGATGCCGCCCAGCTCAAGCTCCACTCCGACGCCGGTCACCGCGCCATTCTGCGGGGGCTCGAAGCGCGAGACCCGGTGGCCGCCTCTGCAGCGGCGGCCGCCCACGTCGCGCAGACCGAGTACTGGCTCCGTCAGCTTCAGCCGAGCACCAGCGATGCGGCCGACGAGGGAACCGGCTCGACGGGGCCCGCCTGATCGCGAACCGATGCGGCAGGCGTCGGGACGCCCGACCGGCCGGCGTCTGAATCGGAGTGATCGCGTCGGGCATCAGTCGCTCCCAGCTGCTCTGCACGCGTGAGCCAGCGAGCAATCTTCGCCTCGTCGGCACCCTTGACGCCGAGCATCCGGTGCGTGCGGACGGAGCGGATGCCGCACAGGCGCATCGTGTTGCGGGCGACCTGCGTCTGCGCAGGCAGGCCGGTGAATGGCGCCGCGTACCAGGGGGTGTCGGCGAGCAGGAGCAGTCGACCGCGCCGAGCGGGGAGCAGCCCCTGGGGCAGGCCGAGACTCGTGTAGCGGTACTCCTGCTGCGGAAGCAGTGCGCGGTCGAAGAAACCTTTGAGCACTGCCGGAACCGAGCCCCACCAGAGCGGGGTCGCGATCACGATCGTCTTCGCCGCCTGCAGGGCGAGCTTGGCATCGGCGAGGTCGTCTTCGAGTGGCATCCGCTCGCGGTAGCCGAACCGCAGATGCGGGTCGAAGTCGAGGTCGCGCAGCGCGAGCACGCGGGCATCGCCGTGCGCCGCGGCGTAGCGACGGGCGAGTTCTGCGGTGAGGGAACGTGCGTCAGGGTGGCCGTCGATGACGAGTGCGGTTGCCATGATTTCTCCGATCTGGACAGTGTCAACTTGCTGGACAGTGTCAACATAGGAGAGAATGTTGCTCGTGTCAAGTTCCCGATCTGGCTATCACCACGGCGATCTCGCGCATGCGCTGGAGGCCGCGGCGATGCAGCTGCTCGCCGAGAAACCCGCCCAGGAGATCAGCCTTCGAGAGGTGGCACGGGCCGCAGACGTGAGTCACAACGCCCCGTATCATCACTTCGCCGACCGGCGGGGGCTGCTCAAGGTCCTCGCCGAACGCAGCATGGCGGACCTCGTCGATGTCGTGCGCACGGCGATCGCGGATGCCGCCGACCCGGTCGCTGCGCTGGTCGACGGCGGGGCCGCGTACCTGCGTTTCGCGGTGGAGCATCCGCACGGCTTCGACGTCATCTACGACCCCACGGTGTGCGTCCCCGGTGAGCCCAGCGAGACCATGGCTCCACTGATCGCCGAGCTCGAACAGGTCTTGGGATCGGCAGCCGTCGCCGCCGGTCTCCCCGACGCGCAGGATGCGTTGGGCGTCTGGGGGCTCGTGCACGGCCTCGGTCTGCTGTGCGGGGCCGGGCATCTCCCTTTGGATGCGGCGCTGCTGGTCAGCGACTCGACGCTGCGGCGGATGCTGCGGGGGTGATGTCCGCACTCCCTGATGCGCTCAGGGTGTGTGGATCCTCAGCAGCCGTCCGCTGCCCTCGATGAGCTCGCTCCACGATCCGACGTCGACAGCGCATTCCGCGACGGCGCAGGTCGGCAACTGCACGAACTCGCCGGTGAGCTCGGCCACGGCGTCGCTCATGCCGGGGTTGTGGCCGACGAGCATGGCGACGCTGCTCTGCTCGGGAAGGGCTGCCGCGATCGCAAGGATCGAACGGGCGGATGCCGCGTACAACTGCGCCTCCTCGACCACCGTGATGCCGAACGCCGCGGCGTACTCGTCGGCGGTGCTCCGGGCGCGCGTCGCAGTGCTCGAGACGATGTGATCGACGCCGACTCCGTCGTCCGTGAGGCGCCGCGCCATCGCAGGGGCATCGCGACGCCCTCGAGTGTTGAGCGGCCGATCATGGTCGGAGAGGTGCGGAAAAGCCCAGTCCGACTTCGCGTGGCGGGCCAGCAGCAGGGTCTTCATGCGACAAGCCTGGCATCGGCGGAGCGCATGCGCATCCCCAACCTGTGAGCCGCTCGCAGGGATCTTCCGGGGTTCGCCCAGGCGTGGGTTCCTACTCTCGAAGGATGGCTTATTCCGCGCATCGCCCCGGCCAGATGGATTCGCAGGGGCGGATCTCCTTCGAATCCGGCGCCCCCGACGGCACGGTTTCCGACGAGGACCTCGACTTCCTGCGCAGTTTCGAACCCACCGGCAGCGACTCCCCGACGACTCCGGTGCCGGATGCTCCCGACACCACCACGCGCCCGACAGCCGTGATCGACCCGGCCGATGTGCCAGCGTCTGCAGCGCCGGCGCCCGCTCCGCGTCCCCCGCGCGCACCCCGCCAGAAGCGTGTGAAGAAGACCCGGGTACCCGGATCTCGGGCCCGTACCCTCGCGATCCTCGGCGGTGCCGAGGGCGAGATCCTCGACAAGGTGCCCGGCGAGACCCCGCGCTTCGTGCAGATGTTCTTCGTGCTCGCCGGCACCGCGCTGGTCTCGGCGATCTCGATGCTGTTCGCCCTGACCACCGGCGTGCAGGCAGCGATCTGGCTGGCCGTGCCGCTCGCGATGGTCTGGGCGCTCATCATCTTCAACCTGGACCGCTTCCTCACGTCGACCATGACCTCGACCAGGAACGTCTGGAAGCTCATCGGCCTCGCCATTCCGCGCGTCATCATGGCGGCGATCATCGGCTTCGTCGTGGCCGAGCCGCTCGTGCTGCAGGTGTTCCACAATGACATCGCGCGTGAGGTGGCATCGACCAACATCACCCAGTCGCAGTCCGACCAGGATGCGCTGGAGAGCGGCCCCGAGAAGAAGGCGCTGGACGAGGCATCCGCCCGTCTCGCCGAACTCGAGAACCAGGCGGCGACGGGTATCGTCGCCGGCACCGGGTCGGCCTCGGCGAGCGAGTCGGCGGCGCAGGCGACCGTCGACGACCTGACCGCGAAGATGACGACCCAGCAGGGTGTCATCGATCAGGCACGTGCGCTCTACCAGTGCGAGCTGACCGGTGAAGGCGTGGGCACAGTGCCCGGCTGCACCGGTGTGAACGGGGAGGGCGCGAGCTCCGACGCCGCGCAGGCGCAACTCGCGCAGACGCAGCAGACCTACGACGCGCTCGCCGAGCAGCTGCGGGTCGCGAACGAGGAGCTCGCCGCCGCCGGCAGCGCCGCGAAGGAGAACACCTCGGCCTCGGAGTCGCAGAACCGCCAGCAGGCGAACGACCAGCTGCCGGCCGCTCAGGAGTCGTACGATCAGGCGCTCGCCGCATACAACGGCAGAGCGGATGCCGTGGCGCAGGGCAACGCGGGAGCGATCGGCCTGCTCAGCCAGATCAGCGGCCTGAACAGGCTCTCCGAGAAGGAGCCGACGATCCTGTGGGCGCACCTCCTGATCGCGGCGCTGTTCTTCATGATCGAGCTGCTGCCCGTGCTGGTGAAGGTTCTCACCTCGTACGGAGAGCCGACGCTGTACGAGAAGGCAGCGGCGATCCGCAAGCAGGTCGCCCTCGACCGGGTCACCGCTGAGGGCTTCCGCGATCGAGCCGAGATCGTCGCATCCGGGGCGAGCGCGACGGATGCTGCGGTCTCGGTTGCGGAGCCCGTTGAGCCCGTTGAGCCGGCCGCCACGCGTCGCGTTCCTGTTCAGGCCACCTGAGCGTTGCGTTCCGTGTGCTGAGGCGTTCGCTCCGCTCGGCCGAATGCGCTTGCCTCGGCCGGATTCGCGGAGAGCGGCCGAGGCAAGCGCACTTCGCCGAGGCGGGCGTCCGGCGCGAGGGGCGACGGGTCGGAGCGGCGGTGCTGGGCGAGGCTGCTGATCCGGATCCTGCGGAACGAGGGGGTCCTGCGCGCTGCGTCGGCGATCGAGCGGATCAGTGCGACGGTCGAGGGGGTGGCGCTCCAGGGTGCGCCCGTGAGCGCAGCCTCGATCACGGCAAGGCGATGCCGGAGGGCGTCATCGTGCTGACGGGAGTCGTCGCCGAGCCAGTCGAGCAGCTGGGCAATGGTCCATTCCGGGTCGATTGGATCAAGAAGCATCCCTGTTCTGGTGGTCACCGTGTCCATTGGTCCAGAATCGGATGTCATGAGCGTTGAAGACAGGGCCAATGGTCGGCCAGTGGACCAGCAATCGGCCACCGGTGTGCCGCTGGTGCGTGCCAGCGAGGTGTCGTCCGACCAACTCTCGGCTCGGCTCGGCCGTTGGACGCATGGCGACGGCACACTCGCGGCGCGTCTCTCCCGAGGAATCGCCGCGTTGATCGCGAGCGGCGAGCTGCGACCCGGTGACCGCCTGCCAGCCGAACGCGCGCTCGCGGCGGCGGGTTCGGTCTCGCGGGGCACCGTCGTCTCGGCCTATGCCGATCTCGCCGAGCGAGGACTCGTCGAGCGGCGGCAGGGGAGCGGCACCCGGATCGCCGGCGTCGCGGCATCCGCGGCTCTCGTTCAGCGCCCCGGCCGTGGTGAGGTGCTCTTCTCCGCCCTGCCCAACTCGATCGATCTGCTCCGCACCGTGCCGCGGATCCCCGATCTGGGCGTCCAGCTGATCCGCGATCATCAACCACGGCTCGATCTCGCGCTGCTGCCGGAGACCGACCCGGCCGGCCTCCCTGCGCTGCGAGAACAGATCGCCGCGCTGTTCTCGGCGGAGGGCACGCCGACGACGCCGGAGCAGATCCTGGTGACGCACGGTGCGCAGCAGGCGATCAGCCTCGTCGTCAACGCCCTCGTCGGGCCCGGTGACGTGGTGCTCGCCGAGGAGGTGACCTGGCCTGGTGTCACCGACTCGGTGGGTCTGCGGGGCGGCACGGTAAACGGCATTCCGATGGGCGATGACGGCCTCGACGTCGAGGCGCTCGAGGTCGCGATGTCCCGGATGCGGCCGGTGCTCGTCGCGATCAATCCGCACCACCACAACCCGACCGGAACGCGATTGCCTGCCGCTGCCCGCCACCGCGTCGCCGAGCTCGCCGCGCAGTACGGCGTGCCCATCATCGAAGATCGCGTCGTCGCCGACATCTCGTTCGACGGAGTCGTACCCCCGTCACTCGCCGCCGAGCGGGCGGACGCTCCCGTCATCGTCGCGGAGTCGGTATCGAAGTGGGCATGGGCCGGTCTTCGGATCGGCTGGCTGCGCGCCGATCCGGTCCTCGTGCGACGCCTGCGCGGAGCCCGGCAGCTCGCCGACCAATCCACGAGCGTTCCTGGTCAGCTCCTCGCGCTCGATCTTCTCGCGCATGCCGACGAGCTGCGCCGGGACACGAGTCGCACCCATCACAGGAGACTGGGCCTCCTGCAGGAGCTGATGGCTGAGCACCTGCCGGATTGGACCTACGTTCCGCCGCGCGGTGGGCTGTCGCTCTGGGCGGCGCTTCCGATCGGGTCTGCCGATGCGCTCGCGCGGGTCGCCGCCATGCACGGGGTTTCTGTCGCCGGGAGCGCGTCGTTCGCAGCGTCGGTTTCGCCGGACGACCACATCCGCCTTCCGTTCACTGCTCCAGACGAGGTTCTGACCGAGGGGATCCGGCGCCTCGGTGCGGCATGGCGGGAGTACCGGGGCAGTCTCTGAGACCGGTCACGGAAAATCAGCCCCGCTGTCGGTTCCGGCCAGTAGCGTTGGAACATGGTCAACTATCGCTATCTCGGCAACAGCGGTCTCAAGGTCTCTGAGATCACCTACGGCAACTGGGTCACGCACGCCTCGCAGGTCGAGGACGACGCCGCCCTCAAGACGGTCCACGCCGCTCTGGATGCCGGCATCACCACGTTCGACACCGCGGACACCTACGCCAACACAGCCGCGGAGGTCGTGCTCGGCAAGGCGCTCTCCGGCCAGCGGCGCGAGGGACTGGAGATCTTCACGAAGGTCTACTTCCCGACCGGCGCGAAGGGCCCGAACGACACCGGCCTCAGCCGCAAGCACATCCTCGAATCGATCAACGGCTCGCTGAAGCGTCTCGGCACCGACTACGTCGACCTGTACCAGGCGCACCGCTTCGACTACGAGACCCCTCTCGAGGAGACTTTCCAGGCGTTCGCCGACATCGTGCGGCAGGGCAAGGTGCTCTACATCGGCGTCTCCGAGTGGACGGCGGAGCAGCTGCGTGAAGGCCACGCGCTCGCGAAGCAGCTCGGGGTGCAGCTCATCTCGAACCAGCCGCAGTACTCGATGCTGCACCGCGTGATCGAGGGCAAGGTCGTGCCGGCTTCCGAAGAGCTGGGCATCTCGCAGATCGTCTGGTCGCCGATGGCCCAGGGCGTGTTGAGCGGCAAGTACCTCCCGGGTCAGCCGGTACCTGAGGGATCGCGCGCCACCGACGAGAAGAGCGGTGCCCACTTCATCAAGAGCTTCCTGAACGATGACGTGCTCACCGCCGTGCAGCGGCTGAAGCCGATCGCAGCCGAGGCCGGGCTCTCGATGCCGCAGCTCGCGATCGCCTGGGTGCTGCAGAACCCGAACATCGCCGCAGCCCTGGTCGGAGCCTCCCGTCCCGAGCAGCTCGCCGACACGGTGAAGGCATCCGGCGTGAAGCTCGACGCCGATACGATGGCTGCGATCGACGTCGCCCTCGGTGATGCGGTCAACCGGGACGCCGAGGACACCTACACGGTGTCGCCGAAGGAGCGCCTGGTCTGACGCGAACCCCGCGAGAGGGGAAGGGCGAGGATGCCGATCGACACGACGACGTGCTGGCAGCTGACTGCCGCTGCGTGCCGGGGTGACGTCGCGCTCGTCGCGGCCCTCGGTACGGGCAGCGGCAGGCACAATGTCGATCCGGCCCTCGCCCTCGCCCTTCTCGGAGCGGCGGAGTTCGCCGCCGGCGAGTTCGAGCGGGCCGTCATCACCACCGAGCGGGCGCGGCTCACCGCCCTCGAGGCCGGGGACACCGAGGTGCTGCACTTCGCCCTGTCCTTCCGCGTCCTCGCCTCCGCCGGCGTGGTCTGGGAAGATCCGACCGCCGACGACGGCTTTCCGGACCTGTGGGCGCGTCGTGGTGTGCTGGACTCGTTCGACCCGAGCATCCTTCCGCTTGCCCGGTTCGCCTTCGTCGAGGCCGCATTCGCGACCGGGCGGTTCGACGAGGCGGCGGAGGTGCTCGGTCCGATCGGCGAAGTCGTCGGCGTCGACGCCGGGCTCAGCGGCATCCATGCCTTTCCTGCTCTCGTGCTGCAACCCGCTCGACTGCTGATGTTCCGCGGCGATGCGTCGAGCGCTGCGCCCCATCTCGAAGCGGCAGCGGCGATCGCCCGGGAGCAGGGCGACGAGGTCTGGGTGCGCGCGATCGCCTCCGCAGCCGCGTTCGCCGCGGTGCTGGGAGGGGAGAGCGGACATCTCGATCAGGCTGAACGCGACCTCATCGACCCCACGCAGGCACCTCGCGGGTACATCGAAGCAGCGGTCTTCGCCTTCATCGCCTATGCGCGAGCCGGCCTCGGGCAGTGGGCCAGGGCGGAGGCCATTCTGCTCGCCGCCGGTGGTCCGGCGTTCCCGTTCATGCAGGTCGCGGATCGCGCGATGTGCACCGACATCCTCATCGCCGCAGCGATCGAGCGAGGCGACCTCGAAGGCGCCGAGCGGATCGCGACCGAACTGCTGCCGCTGATCGTGCACCCCGGTGCGCAGGTTCTCGTCGAGCAGGCCTTCGCGCGTATCGACGTCGCACGCGGCCGCATGACGGAGGCGGCAGAGCGCGCGGCCATCGCGGGCGCGCGCGCCGAACTCGCCGGGCGTTACCGCGACGCCGCCCACGTGCGGATGCTGCGGGCCCGTGCCCTCGCTGCGCTCGGACAAGCGGAGGAGGCGGTCCATGAGAACCTGTCGACCCTGCGCGATCCGGGTATCACGGGCGATCGCGGCATCGAACGCCAGGTACGGCGCCAGCTCCGCCAGCTCGGTCATCGGCCGCGGCCCACGCCCGGATCCGGCTGGGGTGCGCTCAGTGCGCGTGAACGCGAGGTCGCCACCCTCGTCGCCGGTGGGGCGAGCAACAGGGTGATCGCATCGACGCTGTTCCTCTCCGAGCGCACCGTCGAGGGGCATGTCTCCCGTATCCTCGCGGCGCTCGCCATCACCTCACGCAGCGGCATCCCGGCGTTGACCCTGGGCCACCTCGGCGCCCCGATCGTCCCCGTGCCGGCGCTCACCCCGCGTCAGCAGGCCACGGCGGAGCTCGTCGCCACCGGTCTCGGCAACGCCGAGATCGCCCGACGACTCGACGTCAGCGTGAAGACCGTCGAGAAGAACGTGAGCGAGATCCTGCGTCGATGCGGGTTGACCTCACGCACGGGGATCGCGCGGATGATCATCGATGCCCCGGTGCTCGAAATCGAAACCTGACCGGGTCTGGCGCGAGGTTTCCCTACTCACGCCGGTCGGCGTCGCGGTGCGATCATCGGTGACATGAGGCATTCGAAGAGCGTTGGCGCGTTGGCACTGCTGCTGCTGCTGACCGGATGCACTCAGGCGGCGCCGCCCGCGGAGGATGGCGGGAGTGCGCCGAGCACGGTGGAGGGTGACGGCGAGGGCGACGGTGCGGCGACTGGGGCCTGCGCCGGCGACCTCGACGAAGACCTCAAGCCGTTCAGCAGCGATCTGGTCACTGAGCCGATTCCCGATCACGCGGTGTACGGGGACGGCAGCGAGATCGCATTCACCACCTCGATCGGGGCGGGGCTGTACCCCACGTTCGAGTTGCTGAAGTTCGTCGACGGCGTGCCCGCCGATTACTCGGCAGGCAACTGGGAGGACGCCGGAGACGGACGCTATACCACCGCGCTCAGCGTGTTCGACAGCGATCTCGACGGGCAGGAGGGCCTCGTCAAGGTCATGGCATTCCCGGAGGGTGTCACGTTCGACGGCGAGAAATACGAAGGGGATCAGGTGGTGCTCGGCATCTACTGCATCACCTACGCGGTCGAGTAGAGGACGTCGCTCGCGGCCGCTCCCGCGGCGAGCGTCTCAGGCGAGAGTGATGTCGACCTGGATCTCGGCCGCGAGGCGTTCGAGATCGGCGCGCAGCGTCTCGAGGTCCACGGATGCAGGCACCTTCGCCACCACGGTCGCCTCGAACAGGCGCCCACCCGACATCGCCGCGTCGCGGGTCGTCGTCGTCAGGTCCTCGATGCTGAGGTCGTGCGCGCTGAGTGCGGCGGACACCTCGCGGACGATTCCGGGCCGATCGTTGCCGAGCACCTGGATGGTCAGCCGCCGATCGTCGTCGGCGGTGGCCGCCGCATCCGTGCCGGTGACCACCGCGATCGTCAGCAGCCCGTCGAGCGTTCGCAATGCGACGTCCAATTCGGCCGCGCGCTCGGCCGAGACCGAGACCTCGATCACACCGGCGAAGGTGCCGGCGAGCTCGGCGAGCTGGCTGTTCTCCCAGTTGCCTCCGTGCGCATCGACGACATCGGCGACGGCGGCCACGAGGCCCGGACGATCTGCGCCCGCGACAGTGAGGATCAGAGTTGTCATGGGGTCAGCGTATCGAGATGCCGTCGCCGGTGAACATCGGGTCGGGGTCACTCCACCCAGGTGCCGGTCGCCAGGAACAGCTCCAGCCGTGCACGGTGCGGGGTGAGGTCCCAGCCCTGCTCGGCGACCCAGGCGTCGGAGTAGTAGGTGCCGGCGTAACGGATGCCGCTGTCGCAGATGAGCGTGACGACGCTGCCGGCCTCGCCCGCGGCGCGCATCCGCGCGATGAGCTGGAACGCTCCGTAGAGGTTGGTGCCGGTCGATCCGCCGGCCCAGTGCAGCGTGCGCTCCTTGAGCAGCCGGATCGCCGCGATGGAACCCGCGTCGGGGACGCGGATCATCTCGTCGATCACGCTCGGGACGAAGGAGAGCTCGACGCGAGGACGACCGATCCCTTCGATGCGGCTCGGGCGTCCGGCCGGAGCATCCGGGGTCCCTGCCCATCCGTCGTAGAACGCCGAGCCCTCGGGGTCGACGACGGCGACCTGCGTCTCGTGGCGGCGGTACTTGACGTAGCGCCCGAACGTCGCGCTGGTGCCGCCGGTACCGGCCCCGACCACGATCCAGCGGGGGATCGGGTGCCGCTCCTGGGCGAGCTGGCTGAACACGCTCTCGGCGATGTTGTTGTTGCCGCGCCAGTCGGTGGCGCGCTCGGCGTAGGTGAACTGGTCGAGATAGTGGCCGCGGCAATCCGAGGCGAGGCGCTGCGCGGTGGGCGACATGTCTTCGGCCCGGTCGACGAAGTGGCAGCGTCCGCCGTAGAACTCGATGAGATCG
Organism: Microbacterium sp. LWH12-1.2; assembly: GCF_040675825.1. Taxonomy (NCBI): domain Bacteria; kingdom Bacillati; phylum Actinomycetota; class Actinomycetes; order Micrococcales; family Microbacteriaceae; genus Microbacterium; species Microbacterium sp. LWH12-1.2. The sequence continues at coordinate 2,601,035 of NZ_JBEGIJ010000001.1, read as the reverse complement.
ATCTTCTCCTGGCTGGTCGAGCGCGGCACGACGGTGACGAAGGGCAGCCCCAGCATCCGGGCGAAGTAGGCCTCGGAGACGGCCGTGGACCCGCTCGACGATTCCACGAGCGTGCTGTCCTCATGGATGCGGCCGTTGACCAGGCCGTACAGGATGAGCGAGCGGGCGAGGCGGTGCTTGAGGGAGCCGGTCGGATGCACCGACTCATCCTTCAGGTACAGGTCGATGCCCCACTCCGACGGCAACGGGAACAGGTGCAGGTGCGTGTCTGCGCTGCGATTGGCGTCGGCCTCCAGCAGGGCGATCGCGGTGCTGGTCCAGGTGGTCATTGTTCGAGGGTATCGGCCGGGCGATTCCGGGCGGGACCCGTCCGTCAGGCGGATGCGGCCTGACGCAGCCACCGCTCGATGCCGGCGATGTGCGCGGTGGCCAGCGACGTTGCGAGAGCGGGGTCGCGCTGTGCGATGGCATCTGCGATCGCGCGGTGCTCGGAGAGCGTGCGCTCGACAGCGCCTTCCTCGGTGAGACCGCGCCAGACGCGGGCGCGCACCGTCTGACTGCTGAGGTGATCGATGAGGCTCGAGAGGTACGCGTTGCCGGCCATGCGCACGATATCGCGGTGGAAACGGATGTCGTGCTCCACGAGCTCCTCGACGGTGACGGAGGCGTCGACCCCGCCGACCTCCCGTTCGAGCTCGGCGATCTCGTCACCGCTGCCGAGGGTGGCGGCGAGGCCGGTGGCCTGCGACTCCAGCATCCGTCGCACGGCGAAGATCTCCAGCATCGAGTCGTCGCCGTGCATGTCGACGACGAATGAGATGGCTTCGAGGAGCAGGTTCGGCTCGAGGCTCGTCACGTAGGTTCCGTCGCCACGGCGCACATCGAGCACGCGGATGACCTCGAGCGCCTTCACCGCTTCGCGCATCGAGTTCCGGGACAGGCCGAGCCGCTCGGACAGCTCTTTCTCCGGCGGGAGCCGGTCGCCGGGGCCGAGCTCGCCGGACACGATCATCGCCTTGATCTTCTCGATCGCCTCGTCAGTCACAGCCATGGCGTCATCCTCGCACATTCATCGGATGTCTGGGGCAGGATGGAGCCATGCGCGTCCTCGACTCACACCTGCACCTGTGGAGACCCGACCTTCTGGAGTACACCTGGCTGGAAGGGCCGCTCGCTTTCGAATTCGCGGCTCTCGAGTTGGAGCACGCCCGGATCGAGGGCGCCACCGAAGTGGGTGCCGTCTTCGTCCAGGCAGAATGCGTCGAGTCGCAGTTCCTCGACGAGGTGCGCTGGGTGACGGGTCTTGCCCGTGAGGCCGGTGTGAAGGCCATCGTCGCCGGTGCGCGGCTCGACGAGGGGGCTTCGACGACGGCGCACCTCGAGGCGCTCGCGGAGTTCGGGCTGGTCGTCGGGGTACGCCACCTGTTGCAGGGGGAGCACGACGGCCTCGCGGCGACACCCGCGTTCATCGCCGGTGTCCGCGCCCTCGCCGCGCGCGAGTGGACATTCGACGCCTGTGTTCGAGCCGCGCAGCTGCCCGACATCACGGCGCTCGCCGCGGCCGTGCCGGAACTGCGAGTGGTGCTCGACCATGTCGGCAAGCCCGCGGTGGGCACGGCATCCGCACCGCTCGCGCCATCGGCCCAGTGGGTGTCGGACCTGACCGCTCTGGCGCAGCATCCGAATGTCTACTGCAAGCTGTCCGGGCTCCCTGGCGAGGCCGGCGGAGATTGGGATGCTGCGCAGGTCACGCCCTTCCTGGACGCCGCCGCGGCGGCGTTCGGCCCGGAGCGGTTGATGTGGGGCAGCGACTGGCCGGTCTCGGTCATCGGGCCGGCCGAGCCCGGTGATCCGTACGCACCCGCCGACGGTGCTCCGACGTATCAGCCGACCGCTCGCACCCGCTGGGCGCAGACGGTCGCAGCGTGGGCGACGAGTCGCGGCCACGACGTCGATGCGATCCTGTGGGCCAACGCCGCACGCTTCTACGGCATCGACAGCGCGCCCCGCCGCGGCGGCATCCTGGGCTGGCTGCGGGGCGACCGGAGCTAGCGCCCTGCAACCGTTCGGCCCCACGTCGTTCCCGTCGCAAAATGTCCCGGTATTCCTCGCGAATACCGGGACATTTCGCGACCGGAAGGGTCAGGACGACCGGCGTAGCTTCCTGGTGATGAGTTCGAAGCACACGTGCCAGACGTACTCGAGGGGGCCCCGAGGGAATGCTCGCAGCCAGAGCTCGGCGAAGAGGACGAGCAGCAGGGTGATCACGACGAACATCGCCAGTGTGCCGAGCACCGGGTCGATCAGACCGGAGAGCGGCGAGTTGCCGATCACGTACTGTCCCACGCGCCCGAGGATGTTCTGCAGCACGTAGCAGGTGAGAGCCATCTGGCCGACCATCGAGAGTCGACGTCCGACGAATCCGATGGAGCGACGTTGATAGAACTCGGCCATGAGCGCGAGCACGCCGAAGGCGACCATGGGTGCCGTGACGTATCTGCCGAAGTTGAAAGTGTCGCCGGTGACGAACGCGAGGAGGTCCAGTGGCAGGCCGACGCCGAAGCCGATCACCATGAGCCACTTCCTGAGCCGGGCCCCGCGGCTCTCGAAAATGCCGTTTCGGTACAGCACAGCCCCGAGGGTGAAGACGGCGAGACCAAGGGTGATGATCGTGCCGGCGTCGGTGCCGAGAGTGATGTCGGAGAACACCGTCAGGACGTTCTCGTGGACGGTCTGCCAGTAGGTGGGCCGGGCTTCGTACACGGGGAATTCGCCGGGAAGCACGATCCCCGGGAGGCTCACACCGCCTGGAGCGAAGATGCCGATGGTGAGGATGGTGAGGTGCGTTGCGAGCGCCGCCCCGATGAAAACCCACTGCCGCTTCTCCGGCAGCAGGAGGACGAATGCGACGATGAAGCCGACGATGGCGTACGCGCGCAGGACGTCGAACTGCACGACGAAGATGTAGTTCAATGCGCCGTCGAGGAAGAGCAGGCCGGCTCGGATGGGGTACGTGCCGGGCCAGCGCAGGCCCCGCCGCAGGGCCGCTTGGCGTTGGATCTCGAGACCGATGCCGAACATGATGGTCAGCAGACCCAGGAACTTGCCATCCGGGATCCACCCCAGAAAATCGTGCCACCAGATGTCCACGGCGCGGTCGCCGGTGAAAGCCACGAACAGCCAGATGTTGCTCGCCAGGGTGCCGATGATGGCGACTCCGCGGATCACGTCGAGCGAAGGAATGCGGCGCGGGGACCGAGCCGACTCGATCGGCCGTGAGCTCGTCGATCCTGTGTGATCGGTGGCGTCGGCTGCGGCTGACTCGGCAGGCGGCGTAGGTGGTGCGGGCGGCGCAGGTAGTGCGGGCGGAGAATGACGGCGGTGCGGGGTCAGCGGGGACGGTGAGACGAGATCGGTCATCGACCCAGTCAATGCGTCGAGCTGTTGTGGTCTCGTATGCAGATCTCGATACGCGGACGATAGCCGGTCGCAGCAGGGAGGCATCGATCCGGATGGGATCGATGCCTCCCGCGACCGGCGGTGGCTCGGGCGGCGCCCGTCAGCCGATCGGACGAGCGTCGAACGCGATGTATTCGATCGTGTGGGTCTCGGGCTGTCCGGAGCCGAGCGCATGCGTGCGGACGGTCGCCGCTCCCGCGGGAATCGTCAGCCCGTCGGCGACGAACGTGCGCGTCTGGGTCTCGCCAGGGGCGAGGCGCTTGATCCGATCTGACCCGAGCGTCGTCTCGATGCGCACGTCGGTGTCGCGGTCACCCGCACCCTGCACCGTCACGGTGAGGGCGGCTCTGCCGTCGGTTCGCGTGGCTTGGACGGACACCGCGCCCGAGGTCGCCACCGGCCCGGCGTCGAGGCCGTCGAGGAGCAGCCCTCGGTAGATCCGAGGCGCACCGTCGAGGGTCAGCTGCACCTGCCCGCCCGACGAGGGCAGTGCGCTCGTTCGGCCGAAGGAGTCCGTCTCTGTGACCGTCGCCGTGGCCGGAAGCGTCACCTGGGTCTTCGTCGACCAACCGTCCTGCCAGATCTCCGGCGCGGGGAAGCGCCAGTCCGTGCGGGCGCCGCCGGTGTTGAGCAGGTATCCGTCGCTGCGGTTCCAGAGCACGGCGAGCGGGCCCTCCGGCGTGGTGAAGAGCAGGCCGTGGGTGGTTCCGTCATCGAGGTGCACCCAGCGGACGAACTCGGCCTGATCGAACGCGCGGGCTGCCGTCGCATAGGCCAGGAGCGACGGCTTGGGCCCGAGGTCTCGATTCACCAGCCCGAAGTGGTACTCCGTGTCCTCAGGATCGGCGCCCATCGGGCTGATCGTGTACGAGTCGAAGAACTGGTACCAGCACACGGCCCGCACCCCCTCGGCTTTGGCGAGCGCGAGGGAGAGCAGTACGTTCTCGGCTGCGTGCCGATAGGTGTCGTTCCACCAGGCGTTGGGCCGGGTGCAGGCATAGGCCTCGGTGAGCCAGATCTCCTTCTCGCCGTAGTCGGACATCATCGCCTTCAGCTGGCGAAGGCCGCCGAGGAAGTTCCAGTAGGTTCCGGTGGCCCCGGGGCTCCATTCGCCGCCGTCGCCGTCCGGGACGAAGTCGGGCGTGAAGTTCCCGCGCCCGGGGTGGAAGGCCACGCCGTCGACGAGGTCCCACCCGCCGGCAGCGTGGAACGCCTCGAACCACGGACGATCCATTCCCGCGAGTCCGTTGTTCATGATCTGGAAGTCGGCGCCCTGGGCAGCGCGCGCCGCATGCACCGGCTTGAGCACACGCTCCACATATGCGGGGGCGGCATCGCCCGTATTGAACGGACGGTTGAGCTCGTTGCCCACCTCGAACCAGGTTGCCCCTGCTGCGATGGCCGTGGCCGTGCTGGACCCGGCCCAGGTGACCAGAGCGGCATCGGTCGCCGTGAGGTCGGGCTGCAGTTCGAGGTTGTGATCCATCCCTCGAGCGTCGTACGCCGATGGCGGCAGCCCCGGCCCGCCGTCGTAGGCGATCCGGACCCACTGGATGCCGATCTTCTGCCAGAGGTCGAGGGTCGCCTGCTCGCCGGCGTTCAGCAGCCACGGGTAGTTCGCGATCCCGAACATGCTGGCCGAACCCGCGGTGTAGCCGAACGGGGTTAGCGCGGCGAGTGTGGTGCGCGCGAATGCGCTGTCGCTCGTCGTCGTGGCGGTCGCCTCGAGCAGCACCATCCCCTCCGCTTCCAGGGGGACCGTGATCGCCGCATCCGCCGTGGACAGAGCGGGGATCGTGATCGATTGCGTGCCGGAGGTGACGACGACCCCGTTGTCGTCACGCGCCCACCAGTCCAGCGCGAAGGTGTCGTCGACCGCGCGGGCATTGGTGACCGTGACGGTCGCCGTCACGTCGCCGGCCGCATCCCACACGTTGTACGGCCGCTGCGTGGAGAGTTCGATGCCCACTCCGTCTCCGCGCCCGATGGCGGCACCCGAGGCCGGACGTGCATCGGTGAGGATCAGGCTCGCGCGGGTCACGGCGGTCGCGGCATCCACCGAGGTGCCGGGGGCGTGCACCCAGGTGGATGTGGTCCAGGCCTTGCGAGACGAGTCCAGCAGCAGCAGCCCGTGGCCGGCGGCCCACGCGGACCGGTAGACGACGCCCGTCGGAACCTCGTAGGGCACGCCGCCCGCGCTGTCGCGCTGCCACTCCGACGTCGGGATGTACTCGTCGGCGGCCGTGGGCAGGTTGACCGCCCTGCTGAACATGAAGCCGGCCGGGTTGAGGGTCGTCGATCCCGACACCGTCCATTCGACGTGCATCTGCGCGGTCTGCACGCGGATGACAGCAGACACGGTCTGCCCGCCCGCCGCGACGGGCATCGTGTAGTCCATCCGGATCGCCTGCTCACCGCCCAGAGTCACGAGAGACGGGGTGCCGCCGGTGGAGGTCTGGATGCCGTAGACCGTGTCCTTCGTCTGGAAGCGGGAGCCGGCCATCAGCAGCGTTCCGGTCGCGTTGTGCACGGCGATGCGCCCGCCGACGGATGCCACGACGCGGATGCCGGTGGCCGTGAGCGTGACGTCGGTTCCCGCGGCTGAAGCGGTGACGGTGCTCGGAGGAAGCGCGATCAGGGCGCCCGCGAGCAGACCGGCGCCGAGGAAGTGCCGACGGGACAGCGTGAGGTGCAGGGGATCGGGGGACATCATTGTCCTTTCCTTGATGATAGGGATTATCAAGGAACTATGCACCGAGTAACGATTCCAGCACAAGAGTTTGACAAGGATCCGATCCGGTCTGTTATGGTCATCTTCGAGTTCTGATAATCCGAACTATCAGGAGAACTCGATCAGGAGAGGTCAATGACGACGAACAAGAATGGGCGCATCACCCAGCGCGAGATCGCGAAGATCGCCGGGGTGAGCCAGGCGACCGTGTCGATGGTGCTCAATGACAAGGACTACTCCAACGTCCGCATCCCCGAGGCCACTCGTGAGCGGGTGCTGCGAGCGATCGAGCAGACGACCTACGTCGTCGACCCGGCAGCGCGTCGCCTCGCCGGACTCGACAACAAGATCCTCGGCATCTTCACCTACGAGCCGGCACTGTCGGCCGAGAGCATGGACTTCTACGGTCCCCTCCTCAACGGCATCGAGCGGGCTGCTGAACGGCTCAGCTGCGACCTCCTCTTCTTCACGGCTTCTCCGCTCGTCGAGGGCTCGCGCAGCCTGTTCCACAAGAACACCCGATTCCGTCTCGCCGACGGCTGCCTGCTCCTCGGGCAGCAGATGAACAGCGCAGAGCTTGCCCGACTGGTCGCCGAGGGTTTCCCGTTCGTCGCCGTCGGACGTCGAGACGAGCCGGATGTGCCGTACGTCGGAATCGACTACCTGTCGCTCACCGGCGAGATCATCCGCCGCCTCGCGGCTCTCGGTCACGAGCGCGCGGTCTACCTCCACCACGGCACGGTCGCCCCCGCCGCGGCCGACCGCCGTTCTGGAATCGCCCAGGCGGCCTCCGGGCTGCGCATCGCGGTCACCTCGATCGATGTGACCGGCCTCGATCGCGCGGCGATCGCTCGTCGCGTACTCGAGCTGGACTCCACCGCCGTGATCGCCGAGGACGCGTTCCTCGCCGAGTCCGCAGCGTCCGCGCTCGCCGCAGAGGCGCCGGATGCCGCCCTCAGCTACGTCGCGCTCGCCGACGTCGCCGGTCACGCCATCGACGGCGCACCGCTCAGCGGATTCGATCTGCGCCGCGAGGCCGTAGCGTCGCGGGCGCTGTCGCTGCTGCAGGACATCATCCTCACCGACGTGGCCGAACGCGGTGACCTGCAGAAGCAGGTGCTGTTGACCGGCGAGATCGTCGACGGCGCGACCCTTCACGCGGTGAGTGGATGACGTCGTTGCAGACCGACGTTCTCATCGTCGGCGGAGGACTCGGCGGGGTCGCGGCTGCGCTGGCTGCGCTCCGGCGGGGTCGCCAGGTGATCCTCACCGAGCAGTACCCCTGGCTGGGAGGGCAGCTGACCTCGCAGATCGTTCCGCCCGACGAGTCGTACTGGGTCGAGCAGTTCGGGATCACCGCGTCCTATCGCGCGCTCCGCGACGGCATCCGCGACTACTACCGCCAGAACTATCCGCTCACCGAGCGCGCTCGTTCGACGAAGGAGCTGAACCCCGGACTCGGCCGGGTCAGTCGGCTGTGTCACGAGCCGCGCGTCGCCGTCGCAGTGCTCGATGCGTTGCTCGCGCCCTACCGTGCCAGCGGGCTGCTCACCGTTCTACAGCCGGCGCTGCCTGTCGCGGCGACCGTCGATGGCGACCTCGTGACGTCGGTCACTGTCGAGCACGACGGGCAGCGGCGCGAGATCACCGCGTCCTTCGTCCTCGACGCCACCGAAACCGGTGACCTCCTCCCTCTCGTCAATGCCGAGTACGTCATCGGCGCCGAATCGCGCGCCGAGACAGGGGAACCGAACGCCGCCGAGGTGTCCGACCCGCAGAACGTCCAGGCGATCACCTGGTGCTTCGCGTTCGACCACGAGGAGGGCGCCGATCACACGATCGAGCGACCTGCGGAGTACGACCGTTTTCGGGCGGCCCATCCGGAGTTCTGGGGCGCCCCGCTGCTCTCGTTCACCGCACCGGATCCGCGCACGTTGGAACCCGTGACGCGCACCATGAACGTCAACCCGCCGATCGTCGAGCGCGGAGCATCCGATCAGAGAACCGACGCGGGAGACCGAGACCTCTGGGAGTTCCGTCGCATTCTCGCCCGTGAGAACTTCGTCCCCGGTTTCCTCGACAGCGACGTGGTCGTGGCCAACTGGCCGATGCTCGACTACCTCGACGGCTCCGTCATCGACACCGCGGATGCCGCGGACCACCTGGCCGGCGCCAAGGAACTCGCTCGCTCCTACGTGTACTGGCTGCAGACCGAGGCACCGCGCCCCGACGGCGGCTTCGGTTTTCCGGGGCTCCGCCTGCGGGGTGACGTCGCCGGTACCGAAGACGGATTCGCTCAGGCGCCCTACATCCGTGAGTCACGGCGGATCGTCGCGCGACGCACGGTCGTCGAGCAGGACATCTCGGTGGCGCTCCGCGGACACGGCGGGCCCGCGACCTTCGACGACTCCGTCGGCGTCGGAATGTACCGGATCGACATTCACCCCTCCACGGGTGGTGACAATTACATCGATGTCGAGTGCGCGCCGTTCGAGATCCCCCTGGGTGCGCTCGTTCCCGTGCGGCTGCGCAACTTCCTGCCGGCGGCGAAGAACATCGGCACCACTCACATCACGAACGGCGCCTACCGCCTGCACCCCGTCGAGTGGAACATCGGCGAGTCGGCCGGCGAGCTCGCTGCCTTCTGTCTGGAAGGCGCGCTCGATCCCGGCGCCGTTCTGGCGGACCGGGCACTCATCATCGCTTTCCAGGCCCGCCTCGTCGAGGCGGGCATCGAGATCCACTGGCCCGAGATCATCGGCTACTAGAGAAGAGAAGGAAGATGTCAACAGCAAAGAAGCTGGGTGCGGCGACCGCAATCGCCGCGTTGGGCCTGGCACTGGCGGGATGCGCGGCAGCCGCGCCGACTCCCGTCGAGACCACTGCCGCCCCGGGAAGCGTGGACCTGCGCATGTCGGTGTGGACGTCGAACGAGGATCAGCTCGCCCTTTTCGATGAGATCGCCGAGGCGTACAAGACGGACCACCCGGAGATCGGCGAGATCACTTACGAATCGCTGCCCTTCGCCGATTACAACACCACCCTCACGACGCAGATCGCCGGCGGCAACGCGCCGGACCTGGCCTGGATGGGTGATCTGTCTCGCGACCTCATCGAGGCGGACGCTCTTGTGCCGCTGACCGATGCTCTGAAGGCCACCAAGGGCTGGGACTACGACGATCTCGTCGGCAGTGTCACCGCGGAGTTCGCGGTCGAGGACGAGCTGTACGCCTACCCGTTCTCGAACTCGCCCTTCGCCCTCTACGTCAACAAGGATCTCCTCGGACAGGCCGGAGCCGCTATCGACGGCGACGTCACGTGGGAGCAGATCAGCGAACTCGGCGCCACGGTGCACCAGGCCACCGGCAAGGCCGGTTTCGTCGTCCGCGACTTCGACTACGCGAACTGGGGCCAGCTCGCGACGGTGTGGACCGGCTGGGGCGCCAGCGCCTGGAGCGCAGACGGCAAGACCTGCACCTTCGACAGTCCGGAGATGGTCGACGCCTTCACGTTCCTGCACGACGCGGCCTTCGTCGACCAGTCGATGCCAGGGCCGGGGACCACCGCGGACTTCTTCGCCGGCGACGCGGCCTTCACGGTCGCCCAGGTGTCGCGCGCGGCGCTGCTCGATGGATCTTTCGCGTACGACGTGATCCCGCTGCCGAACGGGCCCGAGGGCGAATACTCCGTCATCGGTCAGGCCGGTGTGGGCGTGCTCGCCACGAGCCCGCACGTGCAGGAGGCGACAGGCTTCCTCGCATTCCTCACGAACCCGGAGAACGCGGAGAAGCTCGCCGCGTACTTCCCGCCGCCCCGCGAGTCGCTGCTGACCGGTGAGCAGCTCGCCGCGAACAACCCGAAGCTCACGGCCGACCAGCTCGAGAGCGTCGTCATCGACCAGCTTCCCGACGCGGTGACGCTGCCCAACCACACGGGACCCGCGGAGATCAAGGCGGCGGGCAAGACTGCTCTGGATGCGATGTGGGCGGCGGATGCCGACGTCGAGGCCGTGCTCGCTGCGACCTGCGAAGCCATCGAGCCGCTGCTGTCGAAGTGACCGCTCTCGACACGGTGATCGAGTCCCGGGGCGCGGTGGCGCCCCGGGACCCGCACCGCCCGTTCTGGACGATGCGGCGGCGCGACCACCTCACCGGCTATCTCTTCATCGCGCCGCAGCTGGCGGGCGTCGTACTGTTCGTGCTCGTGCCGGTGGGGCTGGGCATCTGGTACAGCCTCAACGAGTGGAACATCTTCCGCGGAGAACTCACGTTCGTCGGCGGCGACAACTACGCCGCTCTGCTGACGGACCCGCAGTTGCCGGCGGTGCTCGGTGCGACCGCGATTTTTTCACTCGGCATCGTGGTGCTCAACATCGCGGCGGGCCTCGGCCTCGCGGTTCTCCTCAACCGCCGCTTCCGCGGCGTGACGATCTTCCGCACGATCTTCTTCTCGCCCGTGATCGTCTCGGTGGTCGCGTGGACGCTGGTCTGGGGATTCCTGCTGCAGGACAACGGGGGCATCAACGCGCTCCTCGCGGTCTTCGGTATCGACGGGCCGAACTGGCTGCTCTCCGGCGACACGGCGATGATCTCGGTCATCGTCACCCAGGTCATCCGCAGCGTCGGGGTGAACATGGTGCTCTTCCTCGCTGCGCTCCAAGGCGTGCCGTCGGAGCTCTACGAGGCGGCCCGGATCGACGGTGCAGGACCGGGGCGGATCTTCCTCCGGATCACCCTGCCCCTGATCTCACCGACGCTCATGCTGACCGCCGTCATCACCATCGTCGGGTCGCTGCAGGCATTCGCCAACGTCGCGGTGCTCACCGGCGGCGGCCCCGGCCTGTCGACCACCGTGCTCGTCTACTACGTCTTCCAGCAGGCGTTCGAGTTCAACGACATCGGCTACGGGTCGACGCTCGCCCTGATGCTGCTGACCTTCGTGATGCTGCTGACCATGCTGCAGTGGCAGCTCCGCCGGAAGTGGGTGTTCTATGAGGAATGAGGGATCCCGCATCCGCCGAGTGATCCTCGTCGCAGCGCTGATCGTCCTCGCCGTGCCGTTCGCGGTGCCGACGATCTGGATGATCACGTCATCGTTCAAACCGCTGGCAGAGATCTTCCGCTCGCCGCCCGCGCTGTTCGCGGAGAACCCGACGGTCGCCGCCTATGTTGAGGCATTCACCTTCCAGCCGTTCGCGAGGCAGTACTTCAACAGCGTGTACATCGCGGTGCTCGTCACGGCGATCGTGATGGTGGTGTCGAGTCTCGCCGGCTACGCCTTCGCCCGAATCCGCTTTCCCTTTGCGAATGCGCTGTTCCTCGTGGTGCTGGTCGGGTTGCTCGTGCCCGGCGAGGTGACGATCGTGCCGCTGTTCCAGATGTTCAAGCAGTGGGGGATGATCAATACCCACTGGCCGTTGATACTGGTGACGGCGCTCGCCGCCCCGTGCGTCCTCGCGACGTTCATCATGCGGCAGTTCTTCCTGTCGCTGCCCGTCGAGCTGGAGGAGGCGGCGCGCATCGACGGGTTGGGCAGGCCGGCGATCTGGTGGCGGATCAGCCTTCCGCTGTCCAAGCCGGCGCTGTCGGCGGTCGCGATCCTCACCTTCCTCTCGTCGTGGAACCTGTATCTCGAACCGACGGTGTACCTCACGTCGCCGGAACTGTTCACGCTGCCGCAGGCGCTGACCCGTTTCACGGATGCGTATGGCGGACAGATGTGGAACACGCAGCTCGCCGCCGCGACCATGACGGTGGTGCCGATGCTGATCGTGTTCATCGTGGCCCAGCGTCAGTTCGTGGAAGGGCTCGCGCACTCCGGTCTCAAAGGCTGAGGTCCGCCGGGGGCTGGTGCTCCAGGCGCCGGCTCCCGGTGTTCCGGTCGCAAGAATGCCCGGCATTCGTTCGGAATTCCGGGCATTCTCGCGACGGGAGCGGAAGAGACGAGCGTCGAAGCTACTCGGAGCGGAGCCGCAGCTGCGCCATGCCGCCGTCGACCTCGATGAAGGTGCCGGTCGTCGATCCGGCCGCGGGGCTGACGAGGTAGGCCACGGCTGCAGCGACCTCGCCGGCGGAGACGAGGCGGCCATGCGGCTGACGCGCCTCGAGTGCCGCACGTTCGGCGGCGGGGTCCGCAGCCGAATCGAGCAGGCGCTGCACCCAGGGGGTGTCGGCGGTGCCCGGGTTCACGGCGTTCACGCGGATGCCCTCACGGAGGTGGTCGGCGGCCATCGCCCGCGTCAGGGCCGATACCGCGCCCTTCGACGCGCTGTAGAGCGCGCGCTGCGGGAGCCCGGTGGTGGAGGCGATGGATGCCGTGTTGCAGACTGCCGCCGCTGGAGACTTCCGCAGCCATGGCAGCGCTGCCGCGGTGACACGGGCGATTCCGGTGACGTTGATCGACAGCACTCGTGCCCACTCGTCATCGTCGTTCGCGGCGATATCGCCCTGGGCGCCGATACCGGCGTTGTTCACGACGATGTCGATGCGGCCGAACTTCTCAGCCACCGCGGCGACCGCAGCATCCACCGACGCGCGGTCCGAGACATCGGCCGTGAAGGCGGCGAACGCGGCATCCGCGCCGGCCGTGTCGCGATCGAGCACGGCGATCCGCGCACCGTCGGCGTGCAGTCGTTCGGCGATGGCTGCGCCGATGCCGGAGGCGCCACCGGTGACGATCGCCACCAGTCCCTCAAGTGAGCGGGTCATTTCTGTGCCTCCCATGCGACGAATTCCTGGCGCTGGTGGCCCAGTCCATCGATCTCCACCTCGACGATGTCACCGGGTGCGATGTAGGGGTACTTGCCGGAGAGGGCGACGCCCTGCGGTGTTCCGGTGAGGATCAGGTCGCCCGGCTCGAGGGTCACGTACTGCGAGAGGTGGTGCACGATGTGCTCGATCGAGAAGATCATGTCGGCGGTGTTCGAGTCCTGACGCGGCTCGCCGTTGACGAAGCTGCGCAACCCGAGCGCCTGGTGGTCGACCTCGTCGCGGGTGACCAGCCACGGACCGGTCGGATTGAAGCCGAAGGCGATCTTGCCCTTCGACCACTGACCGCCGGAGACGGCCATCTGGAAGTCGCGCTCGGACACGTCGTTCGCGACGACGAATCCGGCGACATGGTCGAGCGACTCCTCGGGGGAGTCGAGGTAGGCCGCTCGGCGTCCGATGACGATGCCGAGCTCGACCTCCCAGTCGGTCTTCTCGCTGCCACGGGGGATCATCACGGTGTCGTTCGGGCCGACCACGGTGTTCGGCGTCTTCAGGAACAGGATCGGGATGGTCGGGGGCTCGGAGCCCGACTCCGCGGCATGCGCCGCGTAGTTCATGCCGATGCAGATGACCGCACTCGGGCGGGCGATCGGCGCACCGATGCGCATCGCCGCCGCGTCCTCGAGCACGGGGAGCTGGTCCGCCTCCCTGGCCGCCGCGATGCGCGCACGGAAGTCACCGGCGAGAAAATCACCGTTCACATCGGATGTCACGGCCCGAAGGTCGAGGTAGTGGTCGCCCTCTACGAGAACGGGGATCTCGGTCCCCGGGTCGCCAAGCCGTGCGAACTTCATGGTTCTCCTGCTTCGTCTGGATGATTCGATCGGTGGGTCGCTTTCTCAGCCGCCCTCGTTGACAGTATAGACATCCGATGTTTACACTCCAAGAGATCCGCATGAGTCATTCGCTCATGCCAGGGAGAGGAACCCGTGAGCCGTATCGTCGCACTCGACACCACCGACATCCGTTTTCCGACGTCGCTCAGTCTCGACGGCTCGGACGCGATGAACCCCGACCCCGACTACTCGGCTGCCTACGTGATCGTGCGCACCGACGCCGGGGACGACATCGAGGGTCACGCCTTCGTGTTCACGATCGGACGCGGCAACGACGTGCAGGTCGCCGCGATCGACGCGCTCGCCGGTCACCTCGTCGGGCGAGAGCTCGAGCCGCTCCTCGATGACATGGGCGGCACGTTCCGCGAGATCATCGGCGACTCGCAGCTGCGCTGGCTCGGCCCCGAGAAGGGCGTGATGCACATGGCGATCGGTGCGGTGATCAACGCGCTGTGGGACATCAAGGCGAAGCGCGCCGGGCTCCCGCTCTGGCAGCTCCTGGCGAGGATGACGCCGGAAGAGCTCGTCGATCTCGTGGACTTCCGATACCTCACCAACGCGCTCACCCCCGAGGACGCCCTGAAGATCCTGCGGGACGCGGAACCCGGGCGGGCCGCTCGCGAGCAGGAGCTGCTCGCCACCGGGTACCCCGGGTACACGACCAGCCCCGGCTGGCTTGGCTACTCCGACGAGAAGCTGGAGCGCCTCGCCCGCGAGGCGATGGCCGATGGCTTCACTCAGATCAAGCTCAAGGTCGGCGCCGATCTGGATGACGACATCCGTCGCTTCCGCAAGGCGCGCGAGGTGTGCGGCCCCGACTTCCCGATCGCGATCGACGCCAACCAGCGCTGGGAGGTCTCCGAGGCGATCGAGTGGGTGAACGCCCTCGCCGAGTTCCACCCCGCGTGGATCGAGGAGCCCACCAGCCCCGACGACATCCTCGGTCACGCCGAGATCGCCCGCGGCGTCGCGCCCATCCGCGTGGCCACCGGTGAGCACGCGCAGAACCGGATGATCTTCAAGCAGCTGCTGCAGGCGGATGCCATCGCGGTGATGCAGATCGACGCCGTCCGCGTCGGCGGCGTCAACGAGAACATCGCCAACCTTCTTCTCGCCGCGAAGTTCGCAGTGCCCGTGTGCCCGCACGCCGGCGGCGTCGGCCTCTGCGAGGCCGTTCAGCACCTGTCGATGTTCGACTTCGTGGCGGTGAGCGGCAGCCGTGACGGCCGCATGATCGAATACGTGGACCACCTGCACGAGCACTTCGTCGTGCCGACGAACATCCAGGGCGGTTCCTACATGGTGCCGACGGCGCCAGGAACGAGCATGGAGATGAAAGCGTCCAGCATCGCGGCCTACACCTGGAAGGGCGAGCATGTCGTCGTCGCCTGATCTCCGCACGGGCTTCCCCCGCCTCGGCTACGGTGCCGCCAACGTCGGCAACCTCTTCCGCGAACTCAGTGACGATGAATCCTGGGCGGTGCTGGATGCCGCGTGGGAGAGCGGCATCCGCTACTTCGACACCGCGCCGCACTACGGCCTCGGGCTCTCCGAGCGTCGCCTCGGTGCGTTCCTGCAGACGAAGCCGCGCGACGAGTACGTGCTCTCGACCAAGGTCGGTCGCCTTCTGCGGCCGAACCCCGACCACGACGGCGGGCTCGACACGGCCAACGATTTCCACGTGCCGGCCGATCTCCGGCGCGTCTGGGACTTCTCGGAGGCGGGCGTTCGCACCAGCCTCGAGGAATCGCGCGAGCGGCTCGGCATCGAGCGCATCGACCTCGTCTACCTGCACGACCCGGAACGGCACGATCTCGAGCTTGCGCTCGCCGAAGCGCTGCCCGCGCTCGAACAGCTCCGCGAGGAGGGGGAGGCCCCCATGATCGGCATCGGCTCGATGGTGTCGGATGCTCTCGCTGCCGCCGTGCGCGGAGCCGACCTCGACCTCATCATGGTCGCCGGGAGGTACACGTTGCTCGAGCAGCCCGCGGCGGCCGAGGTGCTTCCTGCGTGCCGGGAGACCGGAACCGGCATCGTCGCGGCATCCGTATTCAATTCGGGCCTGCTGGCATCCAGCGTGCCGCGGCGCGACGGGCGTTACGAATACGGGCAGCTGCCGGATGCGCTGTGGGAACGGCTCGTGCGGATCGCCGCCGTCTGCGACGATCACGACGTGCCGCTTCCGGCGGCCGCCATCCAGTTTCCGCTCCAGGCTGCCGAGGTGCGCTCCGTGGTCGTGGGCGGCAGCCGCCCGGCGCAGCTGCAGCAGAACGCCGACTACGCTGCCCTGGAGATTCCCGAAGCACTCTGGCAGAACCTCGCCGCCGAAGGCCTCATCCCGGCTTCCGTCGCAACGATCTGAAGGAGAAACACGTGCTGGAAGGCATCCACCCGCTGCTCACCGGAGAGCTGCTGCTGCACCTCGATCGGATGGGTCACTCCGACTCGGTCGTCATCGCCGACGCGCACTTCCCGGCGTGGGCGCTGGGGCGCCACGTGATCGACCTGCCCGGCACGACCACCCCCGAGGTGCTCGCTGCAATCCGCACCGTGATTCCGCTGGATGACGCGCCCGGCATCGACCTGATGACCTCGGCCGACGGCGAGGTGCTCGACGTGCAGAGCGAGCTGATGGATGCCGCCGGCACGACGCTGGACACCACCCGCTTCGTCGAGCGTTTCGCGTACTACGAGGTGGCCCGCGAGGCGTACCTGATGGTGCGCACCGGCGAGACCCGCAAGTACGGCAACGCCCTGCTGCGCAAGGGTGTGGTCGGGCACGCCTCCGCCTGAGCAACGGCGGCCCGGCCGCGTCGAAACATCCAGACATTACTTGCATCAAGGGAGATGTAGAGTGACAATTGATCCGATGTTTGCAGTGAACATCACGACCCGTACTTACGCGAGACCTTCAAGGAAGCAGGCGCGCGGATGAGCGATCCGATCCTCAAAGTGGACGGCATCAGCAAGGGCTTCCCCGGCGTGCAGGCGCTGAAGGACGTGCATCTCGAGGTGCGTTCCGGTGAGGTGCTCGTGCTCGTCGGGGAGAACGGCGCCGGCAAGTCGACGCTCATGAAGATCCTTTCCGGGATCTACACCAAGGACGAGGGCACGATCACCTTCGAGGGCCAGGAGGTCGAGCTGACGAGCCCGCTCCAAGCACAGGAGCTGGGGGTGACGATCATCCACCAGGAGTTGAACCTGATGGCCGATCTCACCGTCGCACAGAACATATTCGTAGGCAGGGAACCGACCAGCGGCCCCTTCCTCTCCGAGCGCAAGCTCAATGCCCAGACCTCGGAACTGCTCCAGCGGCTGGGCATCCGGCTCAACCCGCGCCAGCTCGTCGGAGAGCTGACCGTGGCCGAGCAGCAGATGGTCGAGATCGCGAAGGCGCTCTCCTTCAACGCCAAGGTCCTGATCATGGACGAGCCGACGTCGGCACTCACCGACTCCGAGGTCGAGACGCTGTTCGTGTTGATCGAGCAGCTCAAGGCTCGTGGCACCGGCATCGTCTACATCTCGCATCGGATGGACGAACTGCGTCGTCTTGCCGACCGTGTGACGGTACTGCGCGACGGGGCATACATCGGATCACTCGACCGATCAGAGGTCACGATCCCGAAGATCATCGAGATGATGGTCGGTCGTCCGATCGATGAGGGAACGCGTCCGCAGGCACGCGACCACCTGAACGACCCGATCGTGCTCGAGGTTCAGGGGCTGTCCACGAAGGCGCTCCTGAAAGATGTCTCGTTCCAGCTGCACCGAGGCGAGATCCTCGGTTTCGCAGGGCTCATGGGAGCCGGTCGCACCGAGACCGCCCGAGCCGTCATCGGCGCCGATCACCGTGACAGCGGGACCATCGCCGTCGGAGGCCGGCAGGTGCGGATCGGTCAGCCGTCGGATGCCGTGAAACACGGTGTCGGATACCTCTCCGAGGACCGCAAGCTCCTCGGCCTCATGCTCGAACAGGACGTCACCTTCAACACCGTCCTCGCCTCGCTCGGCTCGTACGCCAACGCGATCGGCTGGATGGGCGACGGGGCGGCGAAGAACCGCACCAAGGATTACGTCCAGCAGCTCCGGGTGAAGACGCCGTCGGTCAATCAGGTCGTCAAGCTCCTCTCCGGAGGAAACCAGCAGAAGGTCGTCATCGCCCGTTGGCTGATGCGCGACTGCGACGTCCTCATCTTCGACGAACCGACCCGAGGAATCGACGTCGGTGCGAAGGAGGAGATCTACCGCCTCATGCAGCAGCTCGCCGAGCTGGGCAAGTCCATCATCGTCATCTCATCGGAGCTGCCGGAGATCCTTCGCGTGGCGAACCGCATCGCCGTCTTCGCGAACGGACGGATCACCGGCACTCTCCGCAACGAGGACGCCAGCCAGGAGAAGATCATGCAACTCGCAGCACACGGAGAGGACGACTGATGAGCACGCCGCAGCAGCCTGGATCGTCGACGACGACGATCATCCGCACAGCCGTGAACGAGAACACCGACCGGCGGGACTTCCGTGGTCTGCTCCGCCGGCAGCTCCAGCAGTCGCTGGCCTTCGGCACTCTGATCGTCCTCGTGCTGTTCTTCTCCATCTTCGGGAGGAACTTCCTCACCTGGAACAACATCTCCGGCATCCTGCTGGCGACGGCGGTGATCGGGATCCTCGCCCTCGGCACCACATTCGTGATCATCACAGGCGGCATCGATCTCTCGATCGGTACCGGTATGGCATTGTGCGCCGTGATGACCGGTGTGTTCATCACCAACTTCGGGCTGCCGCTCTTCGTCGGTGTGATCGGAGGCATCCTCACCGGCGTGCTGATGGGGTTCATCAACGGAGTGAACATCACCTTCCTGCGGCTGCCACCGTTCATCGCGACACTTGCGATGATGATGATCGCAGGCGGCCTGGCGCTGGTGGTCTCGGGCGTCGCACCGATCTACTTCTCGGAAACCCCCGACTTCCAGAAGATCGCGCTCGGGACGCTGATCCCTGGTCTGCCGAACGCCGTGCTCATCACGCTCGTGCTCGCCATCGTCGCCTATGTGGTGCTGTCGAAGACCCTGCTGGGGCGCTACACCTTCGCGATCGGTTCGAACGAGGAAGCCGCACGGCTCTCCGGCGTGAACACGCGGCGCTGGACGATCCTCGTCTACATGTTCGCCGGAGCCTTCACCGGGGTCGCCGGCGTCATCATCGCTTCTCGCCTCGGATCGGCACAGCCTCAGACCGGCAGCGGCTACGAGCTGCAGGCGATCGCAGCGGTGATCATCGGCGGAACCTCCCTCCTCGGAGGGCGGGGCTCCATCCTCGGCACGGTGATCGGCGCCCTGATCATGAGCGTGCTGGTCAACGGCCTTCGCATCCTCAGCATCCAGCCCGAATGGCAGAACATCGTCGTCGGCGTCGTCATCCTCATCGCCGTGTTCTTCGACTCGTTGCGAAACCGATCTCGAACCTGAGCGACTTCGATGGGCGATCCGTGCCGCCGTCCATCGATCGACGCGAGTCGACGGCGGAGTGATCCGCACCAGGCGCAATCACAGAGTGTCCCCTTCACAGTGTCGGCCGGAAGGTCGATGCCACCGAACAATGGAGTTTCAGATGAAGACAGGCAAGAAGGCGGCCCTCGCCGCGATCGTCGCGGGGGCAGCGCTCGCCCTCGCCGGATGCAACAGCGGAATCGGCACGTCGAGCGGCGGCGAAAGCGGCGGCGAAGGCGGAGGCGAGGAGATGACGATCGCACTCATCGCGAAGGGTTATCAGCACCAGTTCTGGCAGGCGGTCAAGCAGGGTGCCGAGCAGCGCGCAGAAGAGCTCGGAGTTACCGTCACCTTCGACGCGCCCGCGACGGAGACCGAGATCGACAAGCAGCTCTCGATCTTCCAGGACGCGATCAACGCCAAGCCGGCTGCGATCGGGTTCGCTGCGCTGGACTCCAAGGCCTGCATCCCGCTGGTGGAGGACGCGACTGCGCAGGACATCCCCGTCGTCTACTTCGATGCGCCGTGCGACAGCGATGCGGGCCTGAGCCTCGCTGCGACCGACAACACGGTCGCCGGAGCGCTGGCCGCCGAGCACATGGCAGAGCTCATCGGTGGTTCCGGTCAGGTCGCGATCATCGGCCACCAGCAAACCGCTGGTACGGGTGCCGACCGTCGTGACGGCTTCGAAGAGAAGATCAAGGCTGACTACCCCGATGTCGAGATCGTCGACATCCAGTACGGCGACGGCGACCAGCTCAAGTCCGCTGACATCGCGAAAGCACTCATCGCTGCACACCCTGATCTCAAAGGCATCTACGGCACCAACGAAGGCTCCGCGATCGGCGTCGTGAACGCCGCCAACGAGCTGGGACTCAAGGCCGGAGCGCTCACCATCATCGGCTTCGACTCGGGCAAGGCGCAGATCGATGCGATCAACAACGGCCTCGAGGCAGGCGCGATCACGCAGGACCCGATCGGCATCGGCGAGATGGTCGTGCAGGCCGCCTACGACGCGGCCAAGGGCAAGACGGTGGAGAAGTTCATCGACACCGGTTCGCACTGGTACGACAAGAGCAACATCGAAGACCCGGAGATCGCTGCGGTCCTCTACGAGTGACTCGCTGAGATCCACGGGAGCCCCTCGCCTTCGGGCGGGGGGCTCCTTCCGTTCTCTCAGGCTCGTGAACCTCTTGTCCCTGCGCACGGAGAGAGCGAGACTGTCTCCGTCGGTTCGACGGGGACTCGACGAGAACTCGGTGGAAGGGAGCATCATGGCGCACGGTGACATCACGCACATCGACATCCCGGTGGGCGACATGGAGAGGGCGAAGTCGTTCTATTCGGGCCTGTTCGGCTGGGATATCGCGGAGATGCCCGGGTTCGAGGGTTATCCGATGTGGCGAGCCCCGAACGGCATCTCCGGCGGCGGGCTCGCGCCGCGGAGCGACGACTTCACGCATCCGCGCTCATACGTCGAGGTCGACTCCATCGACGACACGGTTGCGGCGGCGCTCGCCGCGGGCGGTTCTGTCGCGATGGAGAAGCAGCCGATCGACGAGAACAGTTCCTGGGCGGTGATCGTCGACCCCGACGGCAACCACGTCGGACTGTTCGAGGGGGTCGTGGGGGAGGGGTGAGTCTCCCGATAGGGTGATCGGAGTTCGACGAAGGAGCACTCATGGATCACCTCGACCGCATCGTCTTCATCGGGGACTCGATCACGGATGCCGGACGCGATCGCGCGGACCCGGCCTCGCTGGGCGACGGCTACGTCTCGCTGCTGGCTGACGGGTTCGCCGCCCAGGGCGCGACCGTGCGAAACCTCGGGATCAGCGGCAATCGGGCGAAGGATCTCGCCGCACGGTGGGACGCCGAGCTGATGCCGACAGGGCCCGACCTGCTGACCGTGTACGTGGGTGTGAACGACATGTGGCGGCGCTTCGACAGCGACGACCCGACGTCTGCAGCCGATTTCGAGTCGACGTTGCGTGCACTGCTCACTCAGGTGGTCGAGGCGCACCGACCAGGGCTCATCCTCATGGAGCCGTTCTTCCTGCCGGTTCTCGCGGAGCAGCAGGAATGGCTGCCCGATCTCGATGAGAAGCGCGCCGTGGTCCGCTCGCTCGCGGCCGAGTTCGGCGCGGAGCTGGTGCCGCTGCACGACATCTTCACGGCGGCGGCATCCGAGCATCCGATCGCCGACCTCGCGCCCGACGGCGTGCACCCGACCAGGCTCGGGTCCGAGATCATCGCCGATGCCTGGCGGGAGGCCGCGCTCGCCCGCGACGCCCGCTGACGCGCGGCACTGGGTGCTCAGGATCGGCATATTGCCTGGGTGCCGAGATCGCGCAGTGGCGGTCAGGTGCGCGCCGGCGTGAACGATCCCGGCAAAGGTCGTGGTGTGCGCCATCGCTGGGTGGGGTCCCACCATGCGGGTCCGCGGATCTGGGGGATGCCGCCGATCATGCGGATCTCCCATCCGGATCTGTCGAGGGTGCGGTGGTGATGCCAGCACAAGGGCACCCCGTTGTCGGTATGGGTGGGTCCGCCGCGGGCGTGTTCGGTCACGTGGTGGATCTCGCACCAGGATGCCGGGACGTGGCAGCCCGGGATGAGGCATTCCTTGTCGCGGAGCACGATCGCGCGGCGTTGGTGGACGGTGAAGACCCGGTCGGTGACGCTGATGCCGATGATGCGGCCTTCGTCGAACAGGACGCGTTGGATGGTGCCGGTGCAGGCGGTGTGGGCGGCGACGGATGCCGAGACCGGGGCCTCGATGCCGGGGATGGTCGCCCATCCGGCGGCGAATCCCGCTCCGGTTCCGGTGTCGGTGTCGGCGATGAGGCCCGCGTCGGCGTTGGCGTTGTTGACTGATCCACGCCCAGCCCCGGTGCCCGCGGCGAAGTCTGAAGCGTCGATGTGCACGACCAAGGTCGGTGCCGCACCACCCAAACTGGGCATCTCGTCGTGTCGGGCCGCGATGCCCAGTGCTGCGGCGAGGGCGTCGTGCTGCTTCTGGGCGCGGGTGCGGGGGTCGATCACGTTCCGCGGGTCCGAGTTGAACGGATCCGTGCCAGCCTCGCCGTCACTGGCGCCGTCGATCTCGTCGGAAGGGCGGAACGTCACGCCGAGGTCTGCGGGTCCGTCGGTTTTCGGGTTCAGTTGGGCGTCGAAGATCAGCTGCATCTGGGCGTAGACCTCGGGCAGCATGTTCCCGCGGACCGGGTAGGTGCCGTTGCGGAGCCTCCCGACGGTGAACGACCGGGACTGCGATGCCTCCGCCTCCGACGGCGCGGACCCGTCCGGATCCAGATACAGGGCGATCAATTGCGCGAACTGCTTCAGATCTTCTGGCGTCGCCTGCGGCGCCACATCGGCGGGCGCAGCTTCGACATCCGCCCGCTCGGTGTCGTCGGCATCGGCGGCGGCGTCGGCGAGGACGTATCCGCGGGCCTGGCCGGCGAGTTCGGCATCCGCACGCAGCCGGTCGGCTGCCCCGATCCGGACCCCCGCCCGTTCGATCGGACCGGTCGCCGCCAGCAGCCCGGCGATCCCGATCGTCCCGTCGAGCATCGCGCCGCGCAACGACGGCCACTGGGCCGGCAGTCGTGCGCCGGAGGTGAGTTCGACATCTCGGTGCAGCAGATCCGCGGCCTTCACGACCCGGGCAGCCCCCGGTGCGTCGACCCGCAGCACCCGCTGCAGCAGTTCGTTCATGTTCCGGCATCCGAGCTCGTCCGGGAACCCGGGTTCTGCTCCGGCCGTCGTCTCGACCACGACCGCCTCGATGCGGCGGAACGCCTCCCCTGCGATGCGAAGAACATGCATCCGGTCGGCATCCGACAGCGCCCCGAGAGCATCTGCGCCCAGCACCCGATCCAGGTCTGAGACGACCTGATCGAGGAGAGATGCGGGGTTGTTCATACCTCCATTCTGCCGAGGGCCACCGACATTGAGACCCCGAAAAGAGGCCGATCAGAGAAACTTTTTCAACCTGTTTCCCCTCGACGCATTTCTCGGCATCCGAGCCAGCTCAGTCGTCGCCAGCGCGCCGTGCGCGGTAGGCCGCGACGGCGTTTCGATTCGCGCAGGTGGCCGAGCAGTAGCGTTTCGAGCGGTTGCGGGAGAGGTCCAGGGCGAGGGCATTGCATGTGTCGTCGTCGCAGACGGAGATGCGTGACCCCTCATCGGCGCGGATGACGTCGATCAGCGCCATGGTGGTCTCGATGAGCACGCGCTCGGCGAGCGGCTGCTCGTCGGCGACCGCGTGCAGGTGCCAGTCGGCGTTGACATGCCTGACGAGCTGGGGGGCGAGATTCGACTCCCCGAGCGCGGCGTTGACGTGCGCCGCCATCTCGTCGCGCGGGGCGAGCAGCATGGCGCGCAGGCGGGGGCGGAGCGCGCGCAATGAGGCGAGCTCTTCCTCATCGCGGTCCAGTCGGCCGTTGTACGGGAACGCCGAGAGGAAGGTGCCCTCGTCGTCGAGGCTGTCGAGAGTGTCCGGATCCTCTGCGGAGTTCACCAGCCAGACGGCCGCGCGCAAGCCCTCGGCGGTGTCATCGGTGAAGAGCATATTGACATGTTACATCGGCGGAGCGTAACGTCACATGTCATGGACGCAATGGCAAATGACAAGGCGCGAGGGGTTCGTCTGGGCCTGCCGTTGGCGATCGGTGCCGCGTTCGCCTTCGGGATGTCGGGAGGGTGGGCGCGTGGTCTGATCGACGCGGGGTGGACACCAGGGGCCGCGGTCACTGCACGGGTCTGGGTGGCCGCCTTGGTTCTCCTCGTGCCGACGCTCATCGCCATGCGCGGCCGATGGGGCGTCCTTCGGCGCAATGCCGGAATGATCGCCGCCTACGGATTGCTCGCGGTCGCCGCGACTCAGGTCTGCTACTTCCAGGCCGTGGCCGTGATGGACGTCGGGCTGGCGCTCCTCATCGAGTACACGGCACCCGTCGCCGTGGTGCTCTGGCTCTGGCTGCGCCGCGGTGAGCGCCCCAGCCGTCGCAGCGTCTTCGGCGCCGCCATCGCTTTCGTCGGTCTCGTGCTGATGCTCGACATCCTCACCGGTGCACAGGTCGACGGGGGCGGCATCCTCTGGGCGCTGGGCGCCATGGTCGGCGCCGCGATGTACTTCGTGCTCTCCGGGCGGGCGGACACCGGCGTGCCCCCTGTCGCGATGGCGGGTCTCGGCCTGTTGCTGGGAGCCATCGGCCTCACCATTGCGGGAGCCATCGGTGTGCTGCCCCTCGCGTGGACCACACAGGACATCGCGTACCGCTTCGGCACGGTGCCATGGTTCGTTCCCGTGCTCGCGATCGGCATTCTGGCGACGGCGGTCGCGTATCTGCTCGGCATCGCCTCGACGCGGATGCTCGGGTCTCGCCTCGCCTCGTTCGTCGCGCTCGCCGAGGTGGTCGCCGCGCTGTTGTTCGGCTGGCTGCTGCTCGGTCAGCTGCCCAACCTGCTGCAGGCGTTCGGCGGGGCTCTGGTGCTCATCGGGGTCGTGGTGGTGAAGCTGGGGGAGCCGGTGGCCCCCGAGTTCGTCGAGCCGATTCCCGAAGTCGTGCCGGAGAGCATCGCTGAGCGCTGAGCGCTGACGCTGGTGCAGGTGCGGGGATCGCCTCTGCTGCCGTGACAGCCTGACAGATCGACGAATGTATACCAGAGATCCAGTCTTGGATGCGCGGATGCCGTAGCGAGCTGTTTATGTATACACTAATCTCATGACTCTCGCCGCCGATCGCACCACGGCGAGCGATCGCGCCTACGCCGATCTGCTGGAGGGCATCCAGTCGGGCGCCCTGCCCTCTGGGCTCGTGCTCGGCGAGGTCGAACAGGCGGCGCGCCTCGGAATCAGCCGCACGCCGATGCGCGAGGCCCTCCGCCGGCTCGCCGCCGACGGCCTCGTCGTGCAGCAGTCGCCGCGCGTGACGGTCGTGGCGGATCTGGATGCCGACGACATCCGCGCCCTGTTCGAGATCCGCCGGGCGCTCGAGGAGACCTCTGCTCGGCTCGCGGCCGCCCGCGGCGATGCCGCCTTGTTCCAGGACCTCGCCGGCGAGTTCGCACACGTCGACCTCGCCGCCGCAGAGGGCCGGGATGCGTACTACGCGCTCATCGCACGCTTCGACGCCGCACTGGACGCGGCCGTCGCCAATGACTACATCTCCTCGGCACTGCGCACGGTGCGCACCCACCTGGTGCGGGTGCGGCGCATGGCCCGCGACAAGCCGGCGCGACTCGCAGCCTCCGCCTCCGAGCATCGCACCATCGCCGAGGCGCTCGCCGCCCGCGACGGCGATCTCGCCGCCCACGCCACGCATGTGCACCTGCACAACGCGCTCACGAGCATCCTCGAATCCCTTCCGGAAGGATCAGCATGACCATCAACCACCACGTCCGCGTCTACCCCAGCTCCGAGACGCTCGAGCGCGAAGACCAGCTCGCCTGGAAGATCGCCGAGGTCGCCGCCGACCAGGTCGAGGTCGAGCAGGACGTCGTCGACATGATCATCAACCGGATCATCGACAACGCCTCGGTCGCCGCGGCATCCCTCACCCGCGCCCCGATCAACGCCGCCCGCGCGCAGGCGTTCAGCCACCCGGTATCGAGGGGCGGGGCCGGCGCGACCGTGTTCGGAGCCGCGCTCGACGACCGGACCAGCCCCGAGTGGGCGGCCTGGGTGAACGGCGTCGCGGTGCGTGAGCTCGACTACCACGACACCTTCCTCGCGGCCGAGTACTCGCACCCCGGTGACAACATCCCGCCGATCCTCGCGGTGGCCCAGCACGTCGGGGCAGACGGCCGGGCACTGGTGCGCGGCATCGCGACCGGGTACGAGATCCAGATGGACCTGGTGCGGGCGATCTGCCTGCACAAGCACAAGATCGACCACGTCGCACACCTCGGTCCCTCGGCTGCCGCCGGCATCGGCACCCTGCTCGGACTCGACGTGGAGACCATCTACCAGGCGGTCGGTCAAGGGCTGCACACCACCACCGCCACCCGGCAGAGCCGCAAGGGCGAGATCTCCACCTGGAAGGCGCACGCTCCGGCATTCGCCGGCAAGATGGCGGTCGAAGCCGTGGATCGGGCGATGCGCGGACAGACTTCGCCGTCTCCGATCTATGAAGGCGAGGACGGCGTGATCGCCTGGATGCTCGACGGCAAGGATGCGTCCTACCAGGTGCCACTGCCCGCCCCCGGCGAGCCGAAGCGCGCGATCCTCGACTCGTACACGAAAGAGCATTCGGCCGAGTACCAGGCGCAGGCGCTGATCGACCTCGCACGCAAGCTCGGTATCGAGAACCCGGCGCTGCGCGACCCGGCGAACATCGAGTCCATCGTCATCCACACCAGCCACCACACCCACAACGTGATCGGCTCCGGCGCGAACGACCCGCAGAAGTACGATCCGACCGCGTCGCGCGAGACCCTCGACCACTCGGTGCCGTACATCTTCGCGGTCGCCCTGCAGGATGGCGGCTGGCACCACGTCGACTCGTACACCCCGGAGCGGGCCGGCCGCGACGACACGGTCGCACTGTGGCACAAGATCACCACGGCAGAGGATGCCGAGTGGACGCGCCGGTACCACTCCGAAGACCCCGACGAGAAGGCGTTCGGCGGCCGCGTCGAGATCCGCCTCACCGATGGCACCACCGTGGTCGACGAGATCGCGGTCGCGGACGCCCACCCGCTGGGGGCTCGGCCGTTCGTGCGCGAGAACTACGTCGCGAAGTTCCGGCTGCTGGCAGAGCCGGTGCTCGAGCCCGCCGAGATCGAGCGCTTCCTCGCGCTGGTGCAGCGCCTGCCCGAGCTCACGGTCGCCGAGGTCGGCGAGCTGTCGATCATCGCGAAGCCCGGCCTGCTCGAGGCAGCGGATGCTCCGAAGGGGCTGTTCTGATGCTGTACTCCACCGTCACACCCGCGGAGAAGCGGCGGCTGTTCCGAGAGCGGCTCGCCGGCGGGGAGCTGCTGCAGTTCCCCGGCGCTTTCAACCCGCTCTCTGCGCGCCTCATCGAGCAGAAGGGCTTCGACGGGGTCTACATCTCGGGCGCGGTGCTCGCCGCTGATCTCGGCCTGCCCGACATCGGCCTGACCACCCTCACCGAGGTCGCCGGACGCGCGAAGCAGATCGCCCGGATGACGGACCTCCCGGCCATCGTCGACGCCGACACCGGATTCGGCGAGCCGATGAACGTCGCCCGGACGATCCAGGAGCTCGAGGATGCCGGCCTCGCCGGCGCCCACATCGAGGACCAGGTCAACCCGAAGCGCTGCGGTCATCTCGACGGCAAGAGCGTCGTCGACGAGAGCACGGCGGTCAAGCGCATCCGTGCCGCCGCCGACGCCCGCCGGGACCCGAACTTCCTGATCATGGCCCGCACCGACATCCGCGCCGTCGAGGGGCTGGACGCCGCGATCGACCGCGCGAAGGCGCTGGTGGATGCCGGCGCCGACGCGATCTTCCCGGAGGCCATGCGCGACCTCGCCGAGTTCGAGGCGATGGCCGAGGCGCTGGACGTGCCGATCCTCGCGAACATGACGGAGTTCGGCAAGAGCGAGCTGTTCTCCACCGCGCAGCTGCAGGATGCGGGCGTCCGCATCGTGATCTGGCCGGTGTCGCTGCTGAGGATCGCGATGGGCGCGGCCGGCCGTGCACTCGATACGCTGAACGACGAAGGGCACCTGACCAGCAAGCTCGGCGAGATGCAGCACCGCGCCGACCTCTACGATCTCATCGACTACGAGTCGTACAACCACTTCGACTCCGGCGTCTTCAACTTCACCATCTCGAAGGAGTGACCATGACCGACCCGGACATCAAGAAGGGCCTCGCCGGCGTCGTCGTCGACACGACGGCGATCTCGAAGGTCAACCCCGACACGAACAGCCTGCTCTACCGTGGCTACCCGGTGCAGGAACTCGCTGCGACCCAGCCGTTCGAGGCCGTCGCCTACCTGCTGTGGCACGGCGAACTGCCCTCCGGCGAGCAGCTCGCGGCATTCCGTGCGGAAGAGCGCGAGCACCGCGAACTCGTCGACCAGGTCAAGGCCGTGATCGACCTGGTGCCGATCGAGGCGCATCCGATGGACGAGGTCCGCACCGCCGTCAGCCTGCTCGGAGCGACAGACCCGGCAGCCGGTGGATCCGTGCTCGATGCCGGCGGGAGTCCGGAGGACAACCTGGCGCGCAGCATCCGCCTGTTCGCCGCCCTGCCGGCGATCGTCGCCTACGGCCAGCGCCGCCGCCGCGGGCAGGAGCCGATCGCTCCGCGCGACGATCTCGACTACTCCGCCAACTTCCTGTGGATGACTTTCGGCGAGGTGCCGGACCCCGTTGTCGTCGACGCGTTCAACCGGTCGATGATCCTCTACGCGGAGCATTCCTTCAACGCGTCGACCTTCACCGCCCGGGTGATCACCTCGACGCTCAGCGATCTGTACTCGGCTG
The DNA here is from genome assembly GCF_040675825.1 of Microbacterium sp. LWH12-1.2. Classification (NCBI taxonomy): domain Bacteria; kingdom Bacillati; phylum Actinomycetota; class Actinomycetes; order Micrococcales; family Microbacteriaceae; genus Microbacterium; species Microbacterium sp. LWH12-1.2. Next base: position 2,572,288 of record NZ_JBEGIJ010000001.1, on the reverse strand, counting down.
TCGTCGGTGCGATCGGCGCACTCAAGGGTCCGCTGCACGGCGGCGCCAACGAGGCCGTGCTGCACATCTTCGACGAGATCGGCTCGGCCGAGAACGTCAAGCCGTGGCTCGACACGGCGCTCGCCGAGAAGCGCAAGATCATGGGATTCGGGCACCGGGTCTACAAGAAGGGCGACTCGCGGGTGCCCACGATGAAGTCCGCGCTGGACACCCTCGTCGAGCACTTCGACCGCACCGACGTCGCCGAGCTCTACGACACCCTCGAGCAGGAGTTCGTCGCCCGCAAGGGCATCTACCCGAACCTCGACTACCCCTCGGGTCCCGCGTACAACCTCATCGGCTTCGACACCCTCACCTTCACGCCGCTGTTCGTCGCGGCGCGGGTGACCGGGTGGACGGCGCACATCATCGAGCAGGCCGGGGCCAACGCGCTCATCCGCCCGCTTTCCGCCTATAACGGCCTCGACGAGCGGCACATCGCGGTCTGAGGCTCATCGCCGTCTGACGCGCCGCCCGGCTCGAAGCCGGACGGCGCGTCAGCGGATCAGCCGATGCGCTCCCACGCGCTGCGCTTCGCACCCGGCAGGTCGCCGCGCGACCACCACTTGGCGCGCCAGAGGTGGCCGTCGTGCTCGGCGATGTCGCCTGCCACGAAGGTGCGCGTCAGCGTCCACTTCGCGACGCCGGTCGGCGCCGTGACGATCTCCTGCCAGGGACCCCGCTTCGCGCCGGGCACGTCCTTGCGGCTCCACCACGAGGCGAGCCACGTCGAACCGTCGAAGGAGACCAGGTCTCCCTCGGCGTACGTCGCCGAGGAGCTCCACGGGGCGGGCTCGGTGGCCGCTGCGTCATTCCCGACCACGATGCCTCGGCCGTTCGTCGCGACGTAGACCCGGCCGAACACGTCGGGATCCCCTTCGATGTCGGCGCCGAGATAACCCCACTGGTGGTCGTCGTCGTTGATGCGGATCCAGGTGTCGCCACCGTCGGTCGACCGGAAGACGCCGCGCACGCCGTCTCGGCGCGCGGCGGAGTAGATCGCGGGACGTGTCTCGCCCGGTGCGGCCTTGCCGAAGCCGATCGTGTCCGCCTCGTCGAATCCATCGACCTGTTGCCAGGTGCCGCCGCGGTCCGTCGAACGCCACATGCCGTAGGCGCCGTCCGGATCTCCGCCGGCCAGCCAGACATCCCCGATGTGCCCCGGCATCGCGCCCAAGCGCACGTTGCCCTCGGCGGGGAGGGTCCCCGCGTTCACGGCCGCGAAGCTCGATCCGCCATCCTCGGAGCGGTAGAACGTGCCCGCTGCGAAACCGTAGACGATGTCGCGATCGACGCGATCCGCTTCGACCCTCGCTCCGGCAGGCAGCCCCGCGACCGGGACCCAGGTCGCGCCGGCATCCCGGGTGACCTGCGGTGCGGCACTCGCCGGCGCCCAGACCGCTCCGCCGCCATCGGCCGTCACCGCGACGCTGCCGCCGCCGGTCGAGCCGGGGACCGCGGGAGAGGAGAACCAGGTGTCGCCGCCGTCGCTCGAGAACGCGGCGAGGTGCGCGCCGGTGCCGTCGGTGCCGGCACGGGCGATGACGCCGTCGGCCAGACCCGCCGCGTCCACAGACGTTCCGCCCCCGAAATACGGGGCTTGGAACGTGTTCGTGATGGTGTCGATGTCGTCGTGCACGAAGCCGCCGAGGTCGCCCATCGCCGAGACGAGGTCGACGTCGCCGAGCGGGGCGGCGAGCCCCTGGATGGACGTCTCCTCGATGCCGTCGGCGGATGGAGCGAGGTGGATCCGACCGCCGGGCTCATCCCAGGCGGTGAGGTCGTCGGCGCGGTAGATCGTCGCGCCGGTGCCGTACATGAGCTCGTCGGAGTTGTGCGGGTCGATCTCGAGGGACGACACCATCCAGCCGAGCTTCGGCGTCGGCTCGCTCCACGGGACCGGTTCGCCGACGTCCTTGCCGAAAGCGAGCCACGGCACGCCGTCGATGGACTGCTCGTAGCGGCGATCGAGCGAAACGGCGCCGTCGCTGCCGGTGACGTAATCCCAGATCGGCGACCAGGTCTCGCCGCGATCCGTGCTGCGGAAGATCAGGATGTCGGGCCACCACTGGATCTGCGACGCGACCATGATCGTGTCCGGGTCGTTCCGGTCGACGGTCAGGCCGCCGAAGCCGAAGTCGCCGCCGGCTGGACGCTGCGTGGGCGTGATGTCGGTCCACGTGCCGGTGTCGATCCCGTATCGCCACACCTCGCCGTCGGACCCGTCGTAGGGACCGCTGGTGTCGGTGGTCGTGATGTACAGGAATCGACCGCTCTCGTCGATCACGCCGCGCTGGGGGAGGAACCCGGTCGGGGCGCCCGCGACCTCGGCCCAGGTCGCGCCGGCGTCGTCGGAGCGGTAGAGGATGTGCTCCTTGTCGGCGACGGCCGTGAAGATCGTCGAGGTCGCGGTGCCCGCGGGGGACGACGCCGCGTCGAACGCGGTCCACAGCACGCCGAGCTCGGAGGTGAGGTACGAGTTCTCGGAGGCAGGATCGGGAGCGAAATCGCCCACGTTCGGGAAGCTCGCCACGCGCTGGAAGCTCACGCCGGCATCGGTCGAGCGCCAGAGTCCCTGTCGCTGTTCGGCGCCGAAGTAGAGCACGTCGTTGTCGTTCGGGTCGATCTGCAGGCGTTCGCTGATGCCGCGTCCCGGCATGTTGCCGCCGACCTTGAACGGCAGCGGCGTCGCCTGCCAGGTCTCCCCGGCGTCGGAGGACCGAAGCACCGCTCCGTTGCTCGGGTCCCAGTCGTTCGTGTACATGCCGACTGCGGCATACACCCGTGCGGTGTCGACCGGGTCGGTGGCGAGGCTCAGCACGCCGAGCCGGTTCCAATCGTCCCAGCCGACGTGGTCGAGGAGGGGCACCCAGCGGTCGGCCTCCCGATCGAGCCGGTACGCGCCGCCGATGTCGGTGCGCGCGTACACCAACCCCTCTTCCGTCGGGTTGTAGATGATGCCTGGCACATATCCGCCGCCGGATATCTCGACGTTCGACCAGTCGTACTCGGGACCGGTCTGTTCCGGCGTGCTCGCAGAAGCGGGCCCGCTCGCCACCACCGCCCCCGAGGCGATCATCGCCCCCGCGGCGAGGACCGCCGTCGTGGTTCTCATCCTGACCTGCAACATTCGCACTCCTTCGTGTCGATGGCGGACCGCACGGTCCGCCGCGACTTTATCGAAGCGCTTCGAATCGCACAAGAGTCGAGTCGTGACAAGCGACCACCGACGTGATCAGGCGCGCGAGGCGAGCCACTCCGCCTGGCGCAGCCACTGCACGGTCTGGCCGCCTTCATGGCCGTTGAACTCGTAGACCTCGATCTCGGCATCCGCAGAGCCGCAGTGGTTGAACGCCGCGAACACGCTCGAGGGCAGTACGACGGCATCCATCAGCGCGACGGAGAACAGCACCGGCGCCGAGATGCGGCGGGCGAAGTTCACCCCGTCGAAGTACGACAGGGTGCCGAAGACCTCTTTCGTCACTCCGCGGTGCACGGCGAGGTAGCGCTCGATCTCTTTGAAGGGATGCTCCGGCGTCAGCTCCACCGAACGGCGGAAGTGGCAGAGGAACGGGACGTCGGGCATCGCCGCGACGACACGCGGATGCAGTGCAGCGGCGGCCAGGCTGATCCCACCGCCCTGGCTGCCACCGGTCACGCTGATCCGGCTCGCATCGACGGCCGGCAGCTGTGCCACCGCGTCGATCAGCAGCGCGGCGTCGGTGAACACGCGGCGATAGAAGTAGGTCTCGGGGCTGCGGATGCCGCGGGTCATGAACCCGGGAACCGAGCCGTCCGAGCCGTGCGGGTCGGGGGTGTCGCCCCCGGTTCCCCATCCGCTGCCCTGGCCCCGGGTGTCCATCAGCACGTGCACGTAGCCGGCCGCCGCCCACTGCAGACGCTCGCCCGGAACGCCCCGTCCTCCGTTGTAGCCGATGTACTCGACGACCGTCGGCAGGGGGGAATCCGAGTGCGGGCGGGTGATCCATGCACGGATCGGTTCGCCGCCGAAGCCGCTGAAGGTGAGGTCCTCGACGATCAGTTGGGTGATCGGAGTCGTCACCGCCTGCAGCCGCGGCGCGGTCGCGAGCGCTCGCGATTCCGTAAGGGTGCGCGCCCAGAAGTTGTCGAAATCCGCGGGTTCGGCCACATCGGGGCGGAAGGAGCGGAGCTGGTCGAGGGGGAGATCGGTGAAGGTCACCGGCGTCACATTAGCGCAAGATTTTTCGGCAAGGCGAAGCGTTTCGATTTTCGGCCTTGTGCTTGCGGCGGTTCCGCTTTACTCTCTAAGTCGAAGCGTTTCGACAGATCTCACCCGAGGATCGACAGGGGCGCGCGAGCGATCCAACCCAAAGGCGAGTGGAGCCCCGATGACCGATGCCGTGAACTCCGCGGAGCATCCTGTAGTCCCCGGGTTCCACCCGGACCCGACGATCTGCCGGGCCGGGGACACGTACTACCTCGCGCACTCGTCGTTCGAGTATTCGCCGGGTGTTCCCCTCTGGCGGAGCACGGATCTCACCACGTGGGAGCAGGTCGGTCACGCCCTCGACGGTGATGAGAACCTGCGCCCGGGCATCGCCGGACCCGGTGGAGGCGTGTATGCGCCGACGCTCCGTCATCACGCCGGACGATTCTGGATGATCACCACGAACGTCTCAGGAAAGGTCGGCCAGTTGGTCACCTCGGCCCCGAGCATCGAGGGTCCGTGGTCGCCGGGCATCGTGATCGAGGGCGCCGTCGGCATCGATCCCGACCTCGCCTGGGACGACGAGGGCACCTGCTACATGACGTTCAGCTCGAACATGTCATCGGCTCCGGGAATCGCCCAGGTGCGAGTGGACCTGGAGACGGGCACAGTGCTCGACGAGCCGCGGACCGTCTCGCGCGGCACCGGACTGGCGTACCCCGAAGCTCCGCATGTCTTCCGGCGCGGCGACTGGTGGTACCTGCTCTACGCCGAGGGCGGCACGGAGCGCGGGCACACGGTGGGCATCGCCAGGGCGAAGACCCCAGCAGGGCCGTTCGAACTTCATCCGCGCAATCCGATCTTCACCCGCCGCAGCACCACCTTCCCGGTGCAGAACGCCGGCCATGCCGACCTGATCGAGCGCCTCGACGGCTCCTGGGCGATGGTCTATCTCGGCGTCCGTCCGCGCGGAGCCACCCCTCAGTTCCACGTGAACGGTCGTGAGACGTTCCTCGCCGGCATCGACTGGGTCGACGACTGGCCTGTGGTCGTCCCGGACCGCTTCACCTTCACCCCCGCACCGACCGGGTTCACCGACCGCTTCGACGGACCGCTGCACCCCCGATGGACCTCTCCGGGCTTCGCCCCCGCCGAGATCGCCGAGAGCACACCGGGCGGCATCCGGATCGCCGTCGAGGATGACGCGCCCAACGGGGCACCGTCGATGCTCGCGACCCGCACCCTCGACGCGCACTGGCGATTCTCGGCGACGACCGAGGCCTCCGAGGCGGCCGCGGTGCGCGTGCGCATGGACGATCGGCACTGGGGCGAGGTCCGCATCGACTCCGGTCGCGCGCGGGCCGAACTTCACATCGGCGGGCTGACCCGCACCATCGACGACGACCGCACCGCGGCGTCCGGTGCGCGGTCGCTGATCATCGAATCCCGACCAGCGACGTCCGGGGGCCCGGACGACCTCGTCTTCGCCATCGCCGACGCCGACGGGGAGCGGGAACTCGCGCGCCTGGACGGACGGTATCTGTCGACCGAGGTCGCCGGTGGGTTCGTGGGGCGCACGGTCGGTCTGCGCGCGGCGAGCACAGCGGCGCTGTTCACGGACGTGGCGTACGAGCCACGGGAAGCCGCCAACGAGAACGCGGAGGTTCACTCATGACCTTGACGATCGGGAACACGACCGCGGTCCAATCCGTGGTGATCAAGGACTCGCCCACCTCGCGCCGACGCCGTGGGCGCCGCCAGCGACAGCAGGCCGGCGGCCGCCGTTCGATGGGGATGTTCCTGTGCATCCTGCCCTTCCTGGTGCTGGTCTTCCTCTTCTCCTACTTCCCGCTCTACGGCTGGATCTATTCGCTGTTCGACTACCGGCCGGCCCTCGGGCTCGCCGGCAGCGAGTTCGTCGGACTGCAGTGGTTCGAGCTCCTCGTCAGCTCACCGACGCAGGTGGCCCAGATCGGGCAGGTGCTGCTGAACACGCTCGCCATCAGCTTCCTCGGCATCGCGACCTCGATCCTCCCGCTGTTCTTCGCGATCTTCCTCAACGAGGTGCGTGCTCCGTGGTTCCGCAACGCCGTGCAGACGCTGACCACACTCCCGAACTTCATCTCGTGGGTGCTCGTCTACATGATCGCGTTCTCGCTGTTCTCCAGCTCGGGCCTCGTCAACAACGTGCTCAACGACGCGGGGCTCATCACGCAGCCGCTCAAGTTCCTCGACAGCGATCAGAACGTCTGGCTCACGATGACGTTGTGGAGCGTCTGGAAGGGCCTCGGCTGGGGCGCGATCATCTACCTCGCCGCGATCGCCGGCATCGACCAGTCGCTGTACGAGTCGGCCAAGATCGACGGCGCCGGACGCTTCCAGCTGATGCGGTACATCACCATTCCGCAGCTGATGCCGACCTACCTCGTGCTGCTGCTCCTGTCGGTCGCGAACATGCTGAACAACGGCATGGAGCAGTACTTCGTGTTCCAGAACGCCTTCAACAAGGAGACCATCCAGGTCCTCGATCTGTACGTCTACAACATCGGCATCACGGGCAACAGCCTGTCGATGGCGACCGCGATCGGCATGCTGAAGAGCATCATCTCGGTCGCTCTCCTGCTCACCGTCAACTGGATCGCCAAGCGCGTCCGCGGCCAGTCCATCGTCTGAGAAGGAGACACCCATGAGCAGCACGACCTTCGGGGTCCGCCGTCGCAGCAGTGGCGACATCATCTTCGCGATGACGAACTACACGGTCTTCATCGCGCTCGCGTTCCTGTGCGCGTACCCGTTCTACTTCCTGATCATCAACTCGATCAGCGCCAACGACGTCTCGGCCCTCGGGCAGGTGCGCTGGTTCCCTGTCGATCTCCACCTCGAGAACTACTCGCAGGTGCTGCAGTTGAACGGCCTCCCGATGGCGGCCGTGGTCAGCATCGGGCGCACGGCGATCGGTACCTTCGCCGCCGTCCTCGCCTCCGCCTTCCTCGGGTTCATGTTCTCGCAGAGCAAGATGTGGGGCCGCCAGTTCTGGTACCGCTCCGTCATCATCACCATGTACTTCAGCGCCGGACTCATCCCGGTGTTCATCGTGATGAAGACGCTCGGCCTCACCAACAACTTCTGGGTCTACGTGCTGCCGTTCATCGTGCAGCCGTTCTTCATCATCCTGGTGAAGACGTACGTCGAGGCGATGCCCGAGTCGCTCCAGGAAGCGGCCGAGATGGACGGCGCGAACATCGTGCAGATCTTCCTCCGCATCTTCCTGCCGAACATGACCCCGATCCTCGCGACGGTCGCGATCTTCTCGGCGGTCGCCCAGTGGAACTCGTTCCAGGACACGTTGATCTACATCACCGATCAGAGTCTGTACACCCTGCAGTACCTGCTCTACATGTTCATCAATCAGGCCAACAGCCTGGCTCAAGCCGCTCAGAACTCCGGCGGCAACCTGACTGGCATCATCACGGCGGCGACCACCCAGACGCCGACGTCGATCAGGATGACCGTCTCCGTGCTGGTCGTGCTGCCGATCATCTTCATCTATCCCCTGTTCCAGCGCTTCTTCGTGAAGGGCATCATGCTGGGCGCCGTCAAGGGCTGACGACGTCACTGCATCCAAGAAAGGAAATGCAATGAAACTCAAGCGCAAGGTGGCGCTCACCGCGGTGGCGCTCGTTGCCGCGGGCCTGCTCACGTCCTGCACCGGAGGTGACGCGCAGCAACAGGAGTCCATCTCCTCCTTCCCCGACAAGTGGGATGAGGAGATCACGATCGACGTCTTCGACGGGCTCGCGAATTACATGGGGATCCAGGAGGGCTGGTTCGCCGACATCGTGAAGAAGAAGTTCAACATGAAGCTGAACATCATCGCCCCGAACGTCGCCGGCGGCGGTGACACCCTCTACAACACGCGGGTCTCGGCGGGTGATCTCGGCGACATGATCATCACCGAGAAGGGCGAGAAGCTCGATGAGCTGGTCCAGGGCGGGCTGGTGATGGACAGCGCGCCGTTCTACCCCGCGATGAGCAACTTCGAGGAGTTCGACACGGCCGTCGAGCACCTCAACGACGGAAAGGACGGCGTCTACGCCTTCCCGACCTCCGTCTCCTCGCTGAAGCCGACCCAGCCGTCCGAGGGGCTCGACCCGACCTTCGGCCCGTACGTCCGCTGGGATCTCTACAAGGCCCTCGGCTATCCGGAACTCAACACCCTCGAGGATCTCGTTCCGGTGCTGAAGGACATGCAGGATCTCGAGCCGACCGCCCCCAACGGCGGCAAGGTGTACGCGCTGTCGCTGTTCAAGGACTGGGACGGCAACATGATGGTCACCGCCAAGCAGCCGACCACCTTCTACGGCTACGACGAGCTCGGCTTCGTGCTGGCGAAGGCCGACGGTTCGGACTACCAGGGCATCCTCGACGATGACGGCGAGTACATGCGCACGCTGAAGTTCTACCACGAGGCCAACAAGCTCGGCCTCGTCGACCCCGAGTCGACCACCCAGAACTACGACACCATGTGGTCGAAGGTGCAGAACGGACAGGTCCTCTTCTCGTGGTGGCCGTGGCTCGGTCAGGCCGCCTACAACACCGATGTGAACACCGCGGCGGGCAAGGGCTTCGAGCTCGCGCCGGTCAAGGACATCAACATCTTCTCGTACGGAGCAGAGGCCTATGGCGGCAAGCCGGTGATCGCGATCGGCTCGAAGGCCGAGGACCCGGAGCGCATCGCGGCGTTCATCGACTGGCTGTACTCGGCCGAAGGCACCTACGCCAACAACAGCCAGACCATGGGCGCAGCCGGCCCGCAGGGCATGACCTGGGAGCTCGACGACGCCGGTCAGCCGGTGCTGACCGAACTCGGCAAGCAGGCCTTCATCAGCGGTGAGGCGCAGGTTCCGGCTGAGCTGGGCGGCGGCACGTACACCGACGGCGCCTCCGCGCTCAACGTCACCGCCGTCCTTCCCGTCGACATCGACGAGGAGACCGGGCTGCCGTTCAGCTACAAGGCATGGCCGTCGTACCAGGAGCTCGTGAAGACGCCGCTCTCGGAGGACTGGTCGGCCAAGATGGGCGGGGCCGCCACCACGATGGAGTACCTGGAGACCAACGACCAGCTGCTGGTCGCCCCTGGCGCGAGCTATGCGGCCCCCGCCGACCCGTCGGAGATCGAGACGCTCCGCAACCAGGTCAAGGCCATCGTCATCCAGTACTCGTGGCAGATGGCATTCGCTGCCAGCGACGACGAGTTCGAGACGCTGAAGGCCCAGCTGCAGGAGCAGGCAGCAGGTCTCGGATACGACAAGGTGCTCGAGTTCGACATGGAGAATGCCGAGTCGCAGAACAAGCAACGTGAGGCGGTCGCGGCCGACGCCGGCTGACCCTCCTCGGAGAACGCCCCCGGGACCATGCGGTCCCGGGGGCGTTCTGCGTCGGGTTGCGGGTTACCGGCGGTGCCGTGCGAAGACGCTGCGGAACACGAAGGCAGCAGCGTAGGCGCCGACCGAGAAGCCCACTGTTCCCATGATCACCAGGAACGGCGGGAAGAGGATGCTGATGCACACCAGCGTCACCGGGATCATCAGCAGGCCGAAGGTGCGTGCCGGCTCGGCGGCCGCGAGCAGCACGGCGTTCTTCAGGGTGCGTCGGATGCCGTCGTCGAACGTCGCCACGAGCGCCATCGCATAAAGGAAAGCGGTGAAGAGGAAGACGGCGGCAAGTGCGGCGACCACGCCGCCGGTCGTTCCCAGCACGCTCGGCGTGGACAACCAGAACACGGCGCTGAAGACGAGCAGCGCGACCGGCACCAGCAGTGCGAGGCCGGTGAGCGCACCGCGGCGGAAGTTCTTCGCGAACGCGGGGAGGAAATCGGCGACCGGCCGCCCGGTCTCGTCATCGGAATAGCGGATGGTGACCTGGAACAGCGCGCTCGTCGCGGCGCCGATCGTGACGATCGGAAGGCACGTGACCAGATACATCACGTTCAGCGCGACGAACTCGATGAACGTCGACAGCCCCTGCACGGACCGGCTGTTCGGGTCGATCCTCATCGGGCCATGATTTCGGCCTGCTCGAGGGCTGACTCTTGTCGCGACGAGGCGAGAACGGGCGGCAGCAGCCGCACCTTCGGCGTGCTCTCGCCGGCGAGCAGGGCCATGAGCGCCTGCGTGGCGGCGATGCCGAGGCCTTCCGCCGGCAGGTCGATGCTGTCGGCCAGGGTCGGCACGGTGCGTGCCGTATCCGCCGGGCAGAGCGCGATCGCCTGGAGCCCTTCGGCCGTCGCGGCACGTGCCGCGAGGTGGGCCAGCGCACCTTCGTTGTGGATGAAGAGGCCTGTCACATCAGGATGCTCGGCGAGGACCGCGTCCAGGACCTCGACGGATTCGTGCGTGGTCGGGCACGGGTGCACCGTCGCCGGAACACCGCGCTCCGCACACACGGCGAGGAAGCCGGTGGAGAGCCGTTCGGCATACGAGGTGCGCCGGTCGATCACCTCGCGCGGCGAGCCGAGCAGCGCCACCCGGCGGTGACCGAGGGCGATCAGCCGCTCCGCAGCCGCGCGGCCCGCGCTCTCGAAGTCGAAGTCGACGCAGGTCAGTTCTTCGGCTCCGCGCGGCAGGCCGATCAGCACGCTGGGGGCGGAGAGGTCGCGCAGGGTGGCGATGCGCGGATCGTCCGACTCGACATCCATCAACAGCAGGGCGTCGACCATCGATGCGCCGGTCGCGCGGCGCAGCCCCTCGCCGTCGTCACTGGTGAGCAGCAGGATGTCGTACTGGTGCACCCGCGCCTCGCGCACGATGCCGGCGACGATCTCCATGACGACGTGCACGTCGACACCCGAGCGCAGCGGTGCCTGCAGGCCGATCACGCTCGTGGATCGCGAGGCGAGCGAGCGGGCACTCGCGTGCGGTCGGTACTCCAGCGCATCGATGGCGCTCTCGACGCGCTCCTTCGTGTCCTGCGAGATCGTCCTCTTGCCGCTCATCACGTATGAGACGGTCGAGATGGAGACGCCGGCTGCCCGTGCGACGTCTGCGATGGTCACCATCGGTTCTCCCTCGGCTCGATGAGAGCGGGCTGCCCTGCAGTGAGGACGACGGATCGGATGCCGATCCCCGGCCCGCTCATCTCTATTGTGGTGTTCCCATCGCTGCGCAGTCGTACTTTCACGATTTCGCCGTGTTCCCAGTCGATGTCGACGGTCACACCCCCTCGTGCGCGCAACCCGCGCACGCTTCCGACCGGCCAGTCCGGTGGCAGTGCCGGCAGCAGCAGCATCCGCTCGTCATGGGACTGCAGCAGCGCCTCGGCGACACCGGCGGTGAGGCCGATGTTCCCGTCGATCTGGAACGGCGGATGCGCGCTGAATCCATTCGCATAGAGACCGCCGCGGTGGCCCCCGCCGTCGGAGACCGCAGGACGCAGCGCCATCGTGATCTGGTCGAGCACCTGCGCGCCATCCCCGAGGCGTGCCCACATCGCGGTGCGCCAGGCCAGTGCCCACCCCGTCGACTCCCGTCCACGGGAGATGATCGAGGCCGCCGCAGCGGCGGCGAGCTCAGGCGACCGCGTCGGCGAGATCCGCGCAAGCGGGAACAGGCCGACGAGATGCGACAGGTGCCGGTGGTCGGGCTCGGTGTCCTCGCGGGGGCGGTCCCATTCCCGCAGGGTGCCGTCGGCATCGACCTCGGCGTCGGGAAGGGCGGTGGTCAGGGTGAGCAGCTCGGCGATCCACGGCTCCTCGATGCCGAGTGCCATCGAGGCCTGCACGCACGCCGTCGCGAGGGTCCGCAGCAGTGCGACGTCCATCGTCGAGGATTCGCCCACGCCGGTCGCGGTGCCGTCATCGGCGAGGAAGTGGTTCTCCGGCGACGTCGAGGGGCTCGTGTACGTGCGGGTGCCGTCATCCCGGATCCATGACAGCGCGAACTGCGCGGCGGAGGCGAGCGCCGGCCACGACTGCATGCGCAGCTCATCGATGTCGCCGGTGAACGCGTAGCGCTCCCAGAGGTGCAGGCTCAGCCAGACCCCGCCCATCGGCCAGAACGCCCAGGCAGGGTCGCCGTGACCGGCCCCGACCGGCGCAGCGTGCCCCCAGGCGTCGGAATTGTGGTGCGCCACCCAGCCGTTCGCACCGTGCAGCTCACGTGCGACGGTGCTGCCGGATCCAGCAGCGAGCCGCCGGATGAAGCGCAGCAAGGGGGTGTGGCATTCGCTGAGCGCGGTGGTCTCGGCAGCCCAGTACGCCATCTGCAGGTTGATGTTCGTCGTGTACGCGCTCGACCACGGACCGGGAAGCTCGGCGTTCCACAGGCCCTGCAGCGTGAGGGGCAGTCCGGTGTGCCGTGACGACGACAGCAGCAGGTAGCGACCGTAGTGGAAGAGCAGGGCCGCGAGGCCGGGGTCCGGCCGCTCCTGGGCGACCGCGATCCGCTCCTCGGTGCTGAGTTCCACCGCGCCGTCCGCAGAGGGCAGGGTCAGAGCGCAGCGCAGGTACAGCTCCTGATGCGCGGCGACGTGCGTTCCGTGCCGCCGGTCGGACTCGGCGGCGGCATCCGATCCGACCTGCCCCAGCACGGCGACCGCCCGTGTCGGTGCATCGGCATCCGATTCCGGCTCTCCGGGGATCGACGGCGCGGTCGCGGTGCCGATGACGAAGGTGTGGGTGTGCGCGAGCTCGGTGACCAGCGTTCCGGCCTGGACGGTCGCCGGGCCAGCCGACCGCACGGCGATCGCGCCGGTGCGTCCGTCGCCGTACCGGACCGGCTCCGGCGGGGTCTCGTGCCCCGGAGCCACATCGATCGGCAGCAGCAGCTCGCGGACGATTCCGTCGGGGATGCCGGTATCCGGCCCGGCGGAGCGGAGCAGGCTCCCGACGCGCAGCCGCACGCGCACCGGGGCATCCGCCTCGATCCGGTGCACGATCGCCCCGCCGGCCGAGTCCGCCCATGTCGTGTGGCGCACGCCGGCGTACTCGAGATGGGCGGTCGCCGTCGTGAGGTCGAGACGGCGACGGCATCCGTCGTCGAAGGTTCCGTCGATCTCGACGTCGATCCAGCCGAGCGGCAGGAAGGCCTGCACCCACGGCGTCTGCTGTTGCTGGAGGAGACGTTCGGCTGCGGCGGCATCGCCCCCGGCGATGGCATCGCGCACCGCGTGGAGGGCATCCGGACCGCGATCGACCACGCCGGCGAGCGGGTCCTGGTCGGGGAGGCCGGACCAGGCGGTGATGTCGTTCAGCCACAAGCGCTCAGCGCCGGGGCCGCCCTGACAGGTCGCTCCGCGTACCCCGTTGCCGACCGGGAAGGCATCGGTCCATCGCGCGGCCGCGCGATCGGAGCGCAGCACGTGAAGCGCTTCGCGAAGCATCGTGGACATCGGCACCCGGCTAGTATATGGTCTCGTTGTTGAAGCGCTTCGACAATCGCAGAGATGAGAGAGAAAATGTCGACGGAGACATCCGCCACCGGTTCGTTCGGTGCCGTGACGGCCGAACGAGGAATCTGTTTCGGAGGCGACTACAACCCCGAGCAGTGGGACTCCTCGGTCTGGCGTGAAGATGTCGAACTGATGCAACGGGCCGGCGTGAATCTCGTGACCGTCGGGGTGTTCAGCTGGGCCCGCATCGAGCCGTCTCCTGGCGTCCGCGACTTCGCCTGGCTCGATGAGGTGCTCGATCTGTTGCACGCCGCCGGCATCGCCGTCGACCTGGCCACACCTACGGCATCGCCGCCGCCGTGGCTCGGCATCCGCTACCCGGAGACGCTTCCTGTCGATCAGGACGGCGTTCGGCTGGTGCCGGGTTCACGCAACCAGTTCTCTCCTGCGTCACGCGTCTACCGCGAGCACGCGCTGGCGATCTCGCGTGACCTCGCAGCGCGCTACGCCACCCACCCTGCGGTGCGCATGTGGCACGTCGGCAACGAGTTCGGTCAGGTCGACTTCGGCGACGAGGCGGCACGCGAGTTCCGGCGCTGGCTGCACACGAGGTACGGCGGCGTCGACGGAGTCAACACGGCCTGGGGGACGGCGTTCTGGTCGCAGCACTACGCCGACTTCGATGAGATCCTGCCGCCGCGCCGGGCGCCCTACCTGATCAACCCGACGCAGTCGCTGGACTTCCGCCGCTTCACCTCCGACCTGCTGCGTGAGTGCTACCGCGAGCTCCGCGACGCGATCCGCGAGGCCGGAGCGACGCAGCCCATCACCACCAACTTCATGGGGTTCTTCGCGCTCGTCGACTACCGGTCATGGGCAGACGACGTCGATGTCATCGCTGACGACCAGTACCCCGATCCCGCCGACCCGCAGTCGGCCGTCGACATCGCACTCACCCAGGATCTGATGCGCTCGCTCGGCGGCGGGCGACCATGGATCCTGATGGAGCAGGCCACGACGGCGATCTCGTGGCGCTCCCACAATCTGCCGAAGAGCCCGCAGAAGGCGCGCCTCGATTCCCTGCAGGCCGTCGCCCGCGGCGCGGACGGGGTCTGCTACTTCCAGTGGCGGGCCTCCAGTGCGGGGGCCGAGCGCTTCCATGCGGCGATGCTCCCGCACGCCGGTGCCGACACCGACCTGTTCCGCGGCGTGTGCCGGCAGGGTGCGGATCTGCGGCTCCTGCGTCCTGTGGTCGGGTCGACGGTCGAGGCCGAGGTGGCGATCGTGTTCGACTGGTCGTCGTGGTGGGCCGCGGAAGAGCCGGCCCGCCCCACGGAACGGCTCGTCGCGATGGAGCAGCTCGGCCGCTGGTACCGCCAACTCTGGCGGCGGGGTATCGCCGTCGACGTGGTGGCGCCCGACGCGGATCTGGACCGCTACCGGCTCGTACTCGCACCGCAGCTGTACATCACCGAACCGGATGCCGCTGCGGCTCTGGAGCGCGCGGTGGAGCGTGGCGCGCACCTCGTCGTCGGCCCGTTCAGCGGCGTCGCCGATCGCAATGCCCACGTCCTCATCGGCCGCTCGCCTGCGCTCCTGCGCGAGGTGATGGGCGTGAGCGGCGAGGAATGGTGCGCACTTCCCGATGACGATGTCGTACTCGTCGGCGACTGGTGGCAGCAGGCGGACGGTGCTGCCGAAGCATCGATTCTCGGCGAGCGGCTGCGGACGGACGGCGCCGAAGTGCTGCTGTCCTACGCCGACGGTCCTCTCGCGGGTCTGCCGGCAGTCGCGCGGAACTCCCGCGGGGCCGGCACTGCCTGGCACCTGGGCGCTGTCGTCTCGGATGCTGTCCTGTCGAAGATCCTCGGCGAGGCCGCCGCCGCCGCCGGAGTGCGCGGCGTCGTGCCGGAGCTCGATGTCCTGCCCGACCTCCTGGAGGCCGTGCAGCGCGGACCGGTGCTCTTCCTGCTCAACCACGGGACCGAGGAGCAGCGCATTCCGGTGCGCCCCGGACTCGTGGATCTCCTGACCTCGGAGGCGACGGATCACGTCGTCACTGTGCCTCCCGGCGAAGTCCGGGCCTTGATCGAAAGGGCGGACTCGTGAAGTTCACCGACGGCTACTGGCTGACCAGGCCGGGTTTCACTCCGCTCTTCGGGGTCGAAGTCGATGACATCCGTGTCGACGAACAGGCGGGCACGCTCACCGTGTACGCCGCCACCGCCGGCATCCGTCACCGCGGCGACACCCTCAATCGTCCGATGCTGACCATCACGTTCTCGGCACCGTCGCCCGGCGTCGTGCGTACCAGGGTGCAGCGCCATGCGGGTGGTGTGCACCCTCGCCCCGACTTCGCGATCGCCGCCCAGCCGGGGTTCCTCCCGGTCGTGAGCCTCGACGACGAGTACGGCGTGCTCGACGCCGACGGACTCCGCGTTCGGGTGCGTCGCACCGGTCAGTGGCAGATCGACTTCGAGCAGGGCGACACCGTGATCACCCGCGCCCTGCCCCGGTCGAGCGGTCACATCTCGGGGCCGGACGGCGCCTGGGTGCATCAGCAGCTGACGCTCGAGCCGGGGGAGCGCATCTACGGTCTCGGCGAGCGGTTCGGCGCGCTCATCAAGAACGGTCAGACCGTCGACACCTGGAACGCCGATGGTGGCACCTCCAGCGAGCAGTCGTACAAGTCGATCCCGTTCTACCTGTCGAGCCGGGGCTACGGCGTCCTCGTCGACAGCCCCGACAACGTCTCCTTCGAGGTCGGTTCCGAGGTCAACACCCGCGTGCAGTTCTCCGTGCCGGGCGAGACGATCGACTACTTCGTGATCGCCGGGCCGACCCCGAAAGACGTGCTGCGCCGCTACACCGGACTCACCGGACGCCCGGCCAGGGTGCCGGCCTGGTCGTTCGGGTTGTGGCTGACCACGTCGTTCACCGCCGACTACGACGAGGCGAGCGTCAACGCGTTCATCGACGGCATGGCCGAGCGCGATCTGCCGCTGAGCGTGTTCCATTTCGACTGCTTCTGGATGCGCGAGTACCAGTGGACGGACTTCGAGTGGGACCCGCGGACGTTCCCCGACCCCGAGGGGCAGCTCGCGCGTCTGCACGACCGCGGGCTCAAGGTCTCGGCGTGGATCAATCCCTACATCGCGCAGCGCTCGCGGTTGTTCGAGGAGGCGCGCGAGCGCGGCTTCCTGCTGACCCGCACCGACGGCAGCGTCTGGCAGTGGGACCTGTGGCAGGCGGGCATGGGCATCATCGACTTCACGAACCCGGAGGCCACCGACTGGTACGTCGAGCACCTCGAGCGACTGATGTCGCAGGGCGTCGACACGTTCAAGACCGACTTCGGCGAGCGGATCCCGTCCGAGGACGTCGTGTGGCATGACGGCTCCGACCCCGCCCGCATGCACAACTACTATCCGTACCTCTACAACGAGGCCGTATTCCGCGCGCTCGAGCGGCGCTACGGCGAGGGGCAGGCCATCGTGTTCGCGCGCTCGGCGACGGTGGGCACGCAGCAGTTCCCCGTGCACTGGGGCGGAGACAGCGACTCGACGTTCCTGTCGATGGCGGAGTCGCTGCGCGGCGGGCTGTCGCTGGCGATGAGCGGCTTCGGCTACTGGAGCCATGACATCGGCGGCTTCGAGGGCACTCCGGACGCCGGCGTCTTCAAGCGCTGGCTCGCGTTCGGCCTGCTCTCCTCGCACTCGCGGCTGCACGGCTCCTCGTCGCTGCGGGTGCCGTGGGCGTTCGACGACGAGGCGGTGGAGATCACCCGGCAGTTCACGCGGCTGAAGATGCGGCTGATGCCTTACCTGATCGGCGCCGCCGAAGAGGCGCACCAGACCGGCACCCCGATGATGCGTCCCATGGTGCTCGAGTTCCCCGAGGACCGGAGCGGCTTCGACGCCGATGCGCAGTACATGCTCGGCGATTCGTTGCTCGTCGCGCCGGTCTTCAGCGAGCAGGGCGACGTCGAGTACTACCTCCCCGAGGGCGACTGGACGTCGTTGCTCGACGGCGGGCTGCAGGACGGGCGTCGCTGGCTGCGCGAACGCCACGGCTTCGACTCGCTGCCCGTGCGCGTGCGCCCCGGCACCGTGCTGCCGTGGGGCGCACGCGATGATCGCCCGGACTACGACTGGGCAGACGGTGTCACTCTGCGGTGCTTCGCCCTGCCGGACGGCTTCGACCGCACGGTCACCGTACTCGGTGCCGATGGTGCCTCGACCGCGTTCCGTGTGCGGCGCGAGGGCGACCGGATCACCGCCGGCTCCACCGACGCCCGCGCGCCGTGGTCGCTGCAGGCCGGCGACGTCTCGGCCGATGCGGCGGGCGCCGGAGACATCACCATCACGATCGAGGAGACCCGATGACCGCCGAGCCGTTCCGCGACACGTCGTTGACGGTCGCCCAGCGCGCACAGGACCTGCTGAGCCGGCTCACCGCCGACGAGCGCATCGCCATGCTGCACCAGGCGGCTCCGGCGGTCGAACGGCTGCAGGTGTCGGCATTCCACACGGGCTGCGAGGCGCTACATGGGGCGGCGTGGCTCGGGACGGCGACCGTCTTCCCGCAGCCGGTCGGCATGGCGGCGACGTGGGACGTCGACCTCATCGAGCGCATCGGCGAGGTGGCCGCGACCGAGGTGCGCGCGAAGCGCGCGGAGAACCCGCTGGTCAGCCTGAACGTGTGGGCGCCGGTCGTCAACACGCTGCGCCATCCTGCCTGGGGACGCAACGAGGAGGGGTACTCCGAGGACCCGCACGTGACCGGTCATTTCGGGGCCGCATATTCGCAGGGGCTGCGCGGAAGGCACGAACGCGTCTGGCGCACGGTTCCCGCGCTCAAGCACTTCCTCGGGTACAGCAACGAGACGGACCGCTCGGCGACCTCATCGGAGATGTCGCTGCGCACCCTGCACGAGGAGGAGCTGCCGGCCTTCCGCGACGCGATCGAGCGCGGTGTCGCCGGAGGCATGATGCTCGCCTACAACCAGGTCAACGGCACGCCAGCCCACACTCAACCCGAACTCGTCGACGAGGCGCGCTCATGGGCGCCCGGTTCGCTCGCCGTGGTGTCGGATGCCGGCGCGCCCACCTTCGTGGTGAAGGTGCAGCGCGCGCAGCCGGACCACGAGCACGCCGCCGCGGCCCTGGTGCGCAGCGGCATGGACTCGTTCACCGATGACGGCGCCGACGCCGAGCCGACGATCGCGCACGTCCGCGGTGCGCTCGAGGCAGGACTGCTGACCCAGGAGGACGTCGACCGCGCGGTCGCCCGCGTGCTCGAGATGCGGGTGCGAAGCGGTGAGTTCGACGGTGCGGACGACCCCTATGCCGGCATCACCGCCGACGACATCGACGCGCCGGCATCCCGCGCCCTCGCCAGAGAGGCCGTCGCCAGCTCGGTCGTGGTGCTGCGGAACGACGCTGCCCTGCTGCCGCTCGCTGCTCCCGCATCCGTGGCCGTCGTCGGACCGCTCGCCGATCTGGTGCTCACCGACTGGTACGCCGGGACGCCGCCCTATGCCGTGGGCATCGCACAGGGACTCGGTGCCCGTTACCCCTCGGCCGCCGTGCGCGTCGAGACCGGCGCCGACACGATCGCCCTGCGTGACCTCGCGTCCGGGCGCTACGTCGCCGCCGGCCACGGCGGCGCGGCTGTGGACGCGTCGGCGGATGCTGCCGGCGAAGCCGCGCTGTGGGACCTCACCGACTGGGGCGACGGCATCCTGACCCTGCGCTCGCATGCGAGCGGGCGGCTGCTCACCGGCGGCGCGTGGCCGATGCGGGCCGACGCCGATCGCGTCGGGGGCTGGGTCGTGCAGGAGACCTTCCGGAAGCACGTGCACGCGGACGGGTCGTGGTCGCTGCTGCACCTCGGCTCAGGGCGCTGGGTCAAGGTGTCGCGCGAGGTCGGGCTTCTGGTGGCTGAGGGCGTCACCGTCGGCGATGCGTCGCGCTTCGCCGCGCGAGTGATTCGCTCAGGGCAGGCCGCGGTCGCAGAGGCTGCCGCCGAGGCTGATGTCGTGATCGTCGCGGTCGGCAACGACCCGCACCTCTCGGGGCGCGAGACCGAGGATCGCCCGCATCTGATGCTGCCGGAGTCGGCGGTCGCCGTATGGCGCGCCGCACGCGAGCAGAACGCCAACGCGGTGCTCGCGATCGTGTCGAGCTACCCGTACGTGCTCGGGGAGGGCATGGCGGATGCCGGCACCATCGTCTGGTCGAGTCATGGCGGACAGGAGCTGGGCAACGGCGTCGCCGACGTGCTCAGCGGCGATGTGCCGCCGAGCGGTCGGCTCGCGCAGTCGTGGCCGACGGATGCCGCACAAGCGGGTGACCTGTTCGACTACGACACGCTGCGCCAGCGGGCGACCTATCGGCACCAGCCGTCGCCGTACGCCTTCGCGTTCGGGCACGGGCTGACGCTGAGCGAGGTCGCCTACCTCGGAGTGACGCTCGACGACTCCGCGGTCGAGGCGCCGGCTCCGTCGCATCGGCATGCACCGCTGGTCGCGACAGACCCGTCGGACGCATCGGTTCGGACCACCGTTCGCGTCGCGAACCGCGGCGCGCGCGTCGCGGAGGAACTCGTGCAGCTGTACGCGCTCGCTCCCTCGGATCTGCCGATTCCGACGCCGCGCCGCGTGCTGGTCGGCTACCGTCGCGTCAGGCTCGAACCGGGGGAGGAGCGCGACGTCGAGATCGGGTTCGACCCGGCGCGGCTCGCGGTCTGGGACGACGGAATCCGCGTGGAGGGCGCGGTCGACGACTGGCTGCACCAGGGCGCGTTGCGCGTGCAGGCGGGGGCGTATCGGGTGGCGGCGGGGCCGTCGGCTGACGACCTCGCGGTGGGGGCGGTGCTCCAGGTGACCGAGGGCGGTGTCTGAGGGCGCACGGGCGCGGCTGTAGGGTGATCTCGTCGTAATGACACGATTCTGCAACGTTGTAGAATGATGTCGGAACAGGGGGATCGGATGGCGGTGACGTTGCACGACGTGGCGGGGCTCGCCGGCGTCTCGATCAAGACGGTCTCGAACGTCATCAACGATTACCCGCATATCCGCCCGGCGACCAGGGAGAAGGTCGAAGCGGCGATCGCCGAACTCGGCTATACGCCCAACCTCACCGCGCGGAACCTCCGTTCCGGTCGCACCGGCGCGATCGCTCTCGCACTGCCCGATCTGAGCCTCGCCTACTTCGCTGAGCTCGCCGCCCAGGTCATCCACGAGGCCGAAGCCGCCGGCGTCGTCGTGCTCGTCGAGCAGACCGGCGCCGACCGCACCAGGGAACTCGAACTGCTGCGCAGCTCGCGTCTCAAGCTCACCGACGGACTGATCTTCAGTCCGCTGGGCATGGGGCAGGAGGATGCCGCCGCGCTCGACGTGGGCTTCCCGCTGGTGCTGCTCGGCGAGCGCATCTTCGACGGCCCTACGGACCACGTCACGATGCGCAACGTCGAAGCGGCCCGCGCGGCCACCGAGTACCTCATCGCCCATGGGCGGCGGCGGATCGCCGTGGTCGGTGCTCACGAGGGCGAAGTCATCGGTTCGGCGGCGCTGCGCCTTCGGGGCTACCGGGAGGCGCTCGAAGCGGCCGGCATCCCCTACGACGACGACATCGTCGGGTACACGACGCTCTGGCATCGTGCGAACGGCGCCCATTCGATGCGCGAGATCCTCGCCAGGGGCGGCGAGTTCGATGCCGTCTTCGGGCTGAACGACACGCTCGCGCTCGGCGCGATGCGCGTGCTGCAGGAAGCGGGGCGCAAGGTCCCGGAAGACGTCGCAGTGGTCGGCTTCGACGGCCTGGATGAGGCCGAGTACTCCATTCCGAGCCTCACCACCGTCGACCCCGGACGCGAGTGGATCGCGAAGACCGCCGTGGCGACGCTGCTGGCGCGCATCGCCGGAGATGCGGATGCGCCGCCGCGCACGCTCCTGGCCGACTTCCGCATCCTCGACCGAGAGTCCGCTCCCGCCACCTGACCTCGCCCGTCGCCCGACCCGCCACCCTCTAGCCGTCGCGAGTCTTCGGAGAGGCTTTTCGCTGGTCCCCAGGTCTCTGGACCAGCCGATTCCATCTCTGTGAGCGACGAGAGCGGCAGGCGCTGACGAATCGCGATTGACAGGGCGGGGCGTTCGGGTCACAATGTCTCTACAACGTTTACTACAACGTTGTAGAACGAGAGAGATCGCTCCTGCGGCCCAGCCCGAGCGACGACATCGAAGTCAGCTCCCGAGAGGAAACACAGCACAATGAAGTCACGGATCCTGGCGGTCACGGCCGTCTCAGCGGTCGCCCTGGCGACAATCACCGGATGCTCGAGCGGCGCTGCGGGCAGCGACGGCGACACCATCACGTTCATGTTCCGCGGCAACGACGCGGAGAAGGCGGCGTACACCGCGGCCATCGAGCAGTTCGAGAAGGATCACGACGTCGACGTCAAGATCATCATGACGACGGCGGACGAGTACTCCACCAAGCTCAAGGCCGCTATCACCGGCAAGCAGATCCCGGATGTCTTCTACATCGACCCGGGCAGCGTCCAGGCCTACGTGAAGTCCGGCATCGTCA
This sequence comes from Microbacterium sp. LWH12-1.2, assembly GCF_040675825.1. Taxonomy (NCBI): domain Bacteria; kingdom Bacillati; phylum Actinomycetota; class Actinomycetes; order Micrococcales; family Microbacteriaceae; genus Microbacterium; species Microbacterium sp. LWH12-1.2. The sequence continues at coordinate 2,550,082 of NZ_JBEGIJ010000001.1, read as the reverse complement.
AGGACATCACCGACAAGGTCGAGGAGTCCGTCGACCTCGACAACATCTGGGAGTACGGCGTCGACAGCTACCGCTTCGACGGCAAGCTGATGGGACAGGGCGCGATCTACGCGATGCCCAAGGACATCGGCCCGTTCTCCTTCGGCTACAACAAGACCATGTTCGATGCGGCCGGCATCCCGCTGCCCGACCCGGAGACTCCGTACACCTGGGCCGAGTTCGTCGACGTCGCCAAGAAGCTGACCCTCGACACGAACGCCGACGGAACGCTCGACCAGTGGGGCACCGGACTCAATGTGCAGTGGAATCTGCAGCCGTTCGTCTGGTCCAACGGCGGCGACTGGCTGAACGAGGATCGCACCAAGGTCACGGTGGACACTCCGGAGTTCGCCGAGGCGCTGCAGTTCTTCGCCGACATGTCCAACGTCGAGAAGGTCACGCCGTCCACCTCCGACGCGCAGACGCTGGACACCTACCAGCGCTGGATGCAGGGACAGATCGGCTTCTTCCCGGTCGGTCCGTGGGACGTGCCCACCTACGAGAAGCTGGATTTCGAGTGGGATCTGATCCCCTACCCGGTCGGCGCCACCGGCGAGACCGCGACGTGGACGGGCACGCTCGGCATCGCCGTCGCCGAGACGACGAAGAACGCCGACATCGCGACCGAACTCGCGATCTACCTGTCCACGGATCCGACGGCGCAGCAGTCCCTCGTCGATGCGGGCGTGCAGGTGCCGAACCTGAAGGACATGGCCGACGAGTGGGTCGCATCCGCGACGCTGCCGCCGGCGAACAAGCAGGAGTTCCTCGACATCGCGAACGAGTACGGCAGGGCGCTTCCGGCCAACACCACCTACAGCGCCGAGTGGTACGACGAGCTCTTCAAGAACATCCAGCCCGTCCTCGACGGCGAGCAGTCCGCCGAGGACTACCTCGCCGAGGTGCAGCCGCGCATGCAGCAGCTGCTCGACAAGGCGAACGCCGACGCGGGCATCGGCTAGCGGATACCCCGGGGCCGGCCCCCACGGCCGGCCCCGGCACCATCCGTACGTCTCACAGAAGAGGTGACCATGTCCACGACGACCATTCGTCGCTCCCGGCTGCACCGGCGCGAGCATCTCGCCGCCGCCGCCTTCATCGCCGTCCCGGTGCTCGGGTTCCTGATCTTCATCGCCTACCCGCTGCTGTTCGCCGTGTACGCGTCGTTCACCAAGTGGAACGGTCTCGGCGAGCCGGTGCTCAACGGCCTCGACAACTACGTCGAGATGTGGAACGACCCGTACTTCTGGCAGGCGATGGGCAACACGGTGTTCATGATGATCGGCATCCCGATCGGACTGGTCATCTCGCTGCTGCTCGCGCTCGCCCTCAACCGCAAGATGCGCGGCACCACGTTCTTCCGCACCGTGTACTACGTGCCCGTCATCTCCTCGCTCGCCGCGGTCGCCATCCTCTGGCAGTGGGCGTACAACGGCGACTTCGGCCTGGTCAACCAGGTGCTGGCGTTCTTCGGGATCGACGGCCCGAACTGGCTGCAGAACGCCGACACCGCGAAGCCGGCGATCGTGATCATGGCCGTGTGGAAGGGCCTCGGGTTCTCGATGCTCCTCTATCTGGCGGCGCTGCAGTCGGTGCCGCGGCACCTGTACGAGGCCGCGGCCATCGACGGTGCGGGCGCGTTCGCGCAGTTCCGCCACATCACGATCCCGATGCTGCGCCCGGTGACCTTCTTCCTCGTCGTCACCAGCATCATCGGCGGCGCCCAGATCTTCATCGAGATCAACATCATGACCCCCACCGGAGGACCCGAGTTCTCCACGGCATCCATCGTCTGGTACATCTGGCAGAAGGCGTTCAACTACCTCCAGATGGGCTACGCGACAGCGATGTCGGTCGTGCTGGGACTGCTGGTCTTCGTCATCACGGCGATCCAGTTCCAGGTCAACCGTCGGTCCCAGTTCTCCATCGAGTGAGGCAGCCATGACTCTTTCAGCCCCTGGAATGCAGGCAGTCCGCGAGACGGAGACAGCGCCTGGAACGATGACCACCGTGTTACCGGTGACCGCCCGCCGCCGGCTCCCGCGCCGCGTCTCCGGCGGATCGGATGCCCCGGTCGGCACGCGCTCCCGCTCCTACCGTGCGATGAACGTCATCGTCACGATCATCCTCTCCATCGGCGGCATCGTGATGATCGCTCCGCTGCTGTGGACCTTCAGCACTTCGCTGAAGACCAAAGAGGCCGTATTCGCCCTTCCGCCGCAGTGGATCCCCGATCCGGTGCAGTGGGAGACCTACATCCGCGTCTGGACCGCCGGCCCGCTCGCCAGTGGCATCTGGAACAGCATCATCGTCTCGGTGAGCGTCACCGTCGTCGGCACCGTGACCTCGGCGGTCGCGGCCTTCGCCTTCGCGAAGATGCGGCTCCCGTTCAAGAACATCGTGTTCCTGGCGATGCTCTCGGCGATCATGATCCCGTTCCCGACGATCATGATCCCGCAGTTCAAGATGTTCGCGGATGCCGGAATGGTCGACACCCTGTGGCCGCTGATCCTGCCCGGCCTGTTCGGCAACATCGTGATGATCTTCTTCCTCCGGCAGTTCCTCGACTCGGTTCCCGACTCGATCATCGAGGCGGCGAAGCTCGACGGCGCCGGCTACCTGCGGATCTTCTTCACCTTGATCTTCCCGGCGATCCGTCCGGCGATCGCGGCGCAGTTCATCCTCTGGTTCATGGCGATGTGGAACGACTACCTCGCGCCGATCATCTACCTGAACTCGCCCGAGAAGCAGACCCTGCAGCTCGTGATCGCGAGCTTCAACGCCACCTATGCCAGCCAGACTGACTACCCGCTGATCATGGCGGCGTCCTTCATCGCGCTGGTGCCGGTGCTCGTCGTATTCGTCGTCTTCCAGCGGCAGATCATCGAATCGGTCGCTCTGAGCGGATCGAAGGCCTGAGATGTCGACCATGACGAACGACCCGAGCACCTGGGGCGCGCGCAACGCGCATGACCCGACCGTGGTGCGCGGCGACGACGGGCTCTGGTACATGTTCTCGACGGATGCCGCCGCCGGCGTCTCGGACTTCCCGATCGGTGCGCACATCCGCACCTCGACAGATCTCGTCACCTGGTCGTTCCACGGCACCGCGCTCGGCGAGGTGCCGGCCGCGGCGAAGGAATGGAGCGGTGCCGAAGGGCTGTGGGCCCCCGAGGTGGTGCGCTGGCCGACAGCGGACGGCACGTCGCGCTGGCACATGTACTACTCGGCCTCGACGTTCGGCTCCCGCACCTCGGCGATCGGCCTGGCCACGGCGAGCAGCCCGGCCGGTCCCTGGGCCGATCAGGGCATCGTGATCGCGACGAGTCATGACCGCGACGCGTACAACGCGATCGACGCCGCCATCGCGTTCGATCGCGCAGGACGTCCGTGGATGATCTACGGATCGTTCTTCGGAGGCATCCATATCGTCGAGCTCTCGGCGGAGACGGGGACGCGGCTGCGCGACGAACCCGGTGCACTCATCGCCCGGCGTCCGACCAGCGTCGACGGGGCGATCGAGGGCGCGTACATCCAGTACCGCCCGGAGGACGATCGCTTCGTGCTGTTCGTCTCCTACGACTCGCTCGTCGACACCTACAGCGTGCGCGTCGGAGTCGCCGACGAGATCACCGGTCCGTATCGGGATGTGGCGGGGAACGACCTGACCTCGCCGACGGATGAGCGCGCTGTCGCGGTCGGCACCAAGGTGCTCGGCGGCCACCGCTTTCCTGGCGGTACGGGGTTCATCGCGCCTGGGCACAACTCGATCTTCACCGACGGCGATGCGACGTTCATGGTGCACCACGTGCGGCTGGCCGATGCGCCGACGAAGCACGAGGCGCAGATCCGCCGGGTGCACTGGAACCGCAGCGGCTGGCCCGTAGTGTCGCCGCATCCGTTCGCGGGCGCCGGGACGGAGCGCCTGACCGCGCCCGAGCAGGTCGCAGGGGGGTGGGATGCCGTGCGCTTCGCGCCCGAGGTGTCGGCTCTGGTGGAGGCGCAGCGCGTGACCATCGTGGCGGATGCCGTGTCCGACGGCGAGCCCGTCGCGGTGACGATCCTCGTGAAGGGCGTTTCATCTCGTCGCTTCGCTCCTCGCTCAACGACCGGGGTCACGCACCCGGTCATTGAGCGAGCGGAGCGAGACGAAACGCGTGGCGGGGTCGAGCTCGACGCGGTCGTGTTCGGCGCCTGGGATCCGGTCACCTCGCGAACCGTCCTCGCCTTCAGCGGCATCGACCCGAACGGTGTCGTCTGGAGCGGCTCGAAGGCGGTGACGTCGTGACCGCCCCCGCGCTGGGCGGTCTCGGCTGGACCGGCCGCGTGATGCAGGTACTGCAGGTGGTGACCTCCCTGATCGCCGTGAACGTGATGTTCCTGCTCGGCACGCTGCTCGGGCTCGGCATCCTCGGCCTCATGCCGGCTGCGGTCGCGGCATCCGCAGTGCTCCGGCAGGGCGACCTGCTCTCCGGTACCGCGGAAGGCGGCGTGGTCCGCACCTTCTGGATTCGCTACCGGGCGGAGTTCGCCCGTGCCAACCTCGCCGGCATCCCGTTCGGGATCGCCGGCCTGCTGCTCGCTGCCGACGCCGCGCTCCTGCCAACGCTGCAGGGCCCGCTCTCCGCCGCATTGCTCATGCTCACCGGCGTCGTCGTGATCGGCACCGCGATCATCGCGATCACCGCGGTCGTGCTGCTCTCCCGCTATGACGACCGCCCGGTTCCGGTGCTGCGTTTCGCGCTGCTTCTGCCGCTCACGTCCGTTCCCATGTCGCTCGGTGTACTCGTCGTCATCGCGGCGTGGGCGGCGATCGTCGGAGCCTTCCCCGTGCTCCTGCCGCTGCTCGGAGTCTCGATTCCGCTGGCGATCGCGGTCCGGCTCATCGACCGCCGACTCGACCGCATCGACCACGCCGGCTGACCGGCATCCCCATCCGTTTCCCATAGCCCGAGTACCTCGCCGTGCTGCGCGTGCAGCCGGCCTGTCCCAGAGAAGGAAAAACCGTGACCAAGGCACGCATCTCCATCGACCGCGAGGCGGTCGTCGCGCCCCTCGACCGACGCATCTTCGGCTCGTTCGTCGAGCACCTCGGCCGCTGCGTCTACGACGGCATCTACGAACCCGGCCACCCCACGGCGAACGAGGACGGGTTCCGCCTCGACGTCGTCGACCTCGTCCGCGAACTCGGCTCCAGCACGATTCGCTACCCCGGAGGTAACTTCGTCTCGGGTTTCCGCTGGGAGGACTCGGTCGGCCCGCGCGAGCAGCGCCCGGTGCGGCGCGACCTGGCCTGGCACTCGATCGAGACGAACCAGGTCGGCGTCGACGAGTTCTCGCGCTGGCTCGCGCTCACCGGCTCCGAACTGATGATGGCGGTGAACCTCGGCACGCGCGGCATCGAGGCAGCCCTCGACCTGCTCGAGTACTGCAACCACCCCTCCGGTACGGCGCTGAGCGACCAGCGCATCGCCAACGGCTCCGTCGAGCCGCATGGCATCAAGATGTGGTGCCTGGGCAACGAGATGGACGGCCCGTGGCAGACCGGCTACATGACGGCCGAGGACTACGGCAAGATCGCCGCCCGCACGGCGCAGGCGATGAAGACCGCGGACAAGACGCTCGAGCTCGTCGTGTGCGGGTCGTCGAGCTCGTCGATGCCGACCTTCGGCGACTGGGAGCGCACGGTGCTCGAGCACGCCTACGAGCACGTGGACTACATCTCCTGCCACGCCTACTACCAGGAGCGCGGCGGCGACCTGGCCTCGTACCTCGCATCGTCGGTCGACATGCAGTATTTCATCGAGACGGTCGTCGCGACGGCCGACCACGTCGGCAACAAGCTGAAGTCGTCGAAGAAGATCAAGCTCTCCTTCGATGAGTGGAACATCTGGTACCTCGACGAGCACCAGGCATCCGACGAGGTCAACGACGAATGGCGCGTCGCGCCCCGCCAGCTCGAGGACGTGTACTGCGTGGCGGATGCCGTGGTGCTCGGCAACCTGCTGATCACGCTGCTGAAGAACCACGACCGCGTGGCATCCGCCTCGCTCGCCCAGCTGGTCAACGTGATCGCGCCGATCATGACCGAACCGGGCGGCGACGCCTGGCGTCAGACCACGTTCTTCCCGTTCTCGGTGACCTCGCGCCTCGCGAAGGGCGAGATCGTGAAGCCGCGGATCGACGTCGGCACGTATGAGACGAAGGTGTACGGCGAGGCACCCCTGGTCGACTCGGTGGTCACCACCGACGGTCCGCAGTCGGCGGTCTTCCTGGTGAACCGCAGCCAGACCGAATCCATCGAGGTGCAGATCGCCGTCACCGAGCTCGGCGCGACGTCGATCGACGAGGCCGTGACGATCTGGGACGACGACGTGTACGCCAAGAACACGCTCGAGAACCAGACCCGCGTCGGACTGAAGACGCTCGAGGGCGCCGCGCTCGCCGACGGCGTGCTCACCGTCATGCTGCCGCCGGTGTCATGGTCGGCCATCGCGCTGAGCTGATCCGATGAATCCTCTCTTGCGTCTGGCCGGCGCCGTCGCAGTCGTCGCGGTGACGGCGGCGCTGGCCGGATGCGGAACCGCGGCCGCGGCCGCGCCCCAACTGTCCGGCGACATCTTCGTGCACGACCCGGCCTACGTGCAGACGGCCGATGGCGAGTACGTGTACTCGACGGGGAACGGGCAGATCGGTGACGGCAACATCCAGATCCGCCGATCCGACGACGGCGCGAGCTGGGAGTACGTCGGCGAGGTCTGGGCGTCCAAGCCCGATTGGTTGGCGGATGCCGTGCCCGGCGTCGACAACCTCTGGGCTCCTGAGCTCTACGAACACGACGGCGTCTGGTACCTCTATTACTCGGCGTCGACCTTCGGCAGCAGTGATTCGGTGATCGCACTCGCCACCAACACGACTCTCGACCCGGAGGATCCGTCGTATGAGTGGGTCGATCGAGGCGAGGTGATCTCCTCTGCCGGCGCCGACTTCAATGCGATCGATCCGGGCATCGTCGAGGATGCGGACGGGGTGCCGTGGATGGCATTCGGCTCATTCTTCTCCGGCATCCACATGGTGCAGCTGGAGTGGCCGAGCGGACTGCGTGCATCCGCGGACGATGAGCCGATCCGCATCGCCGATCGCGGACTCGTCGAGAACGCGATCGAGGCGCCGTACATCGTGCCGCACGACGGCTGGTACTACCTCTTCCTCTCCCGGAACTTCTGCTGCAAGGGCGTCGACAGCACGTACGAGATCATCGTCGGGCGATCGAAGTCGGTGACGGGGCCGTATCTGGATGCCGACGGCGGCGAGCTCCTCGACGACGGCGGCACCGAGGTGCTGACGACCGATGGCTCGCACGTGGGGCCGGGTGGGCAGTCCGTGTTCGAGGACATGCTCGCCTTCCACTTCTACGACGGTGCCGCCGATGGCATCCCGACTCTGGGCCTCCGACCGCTCACCTGGCGCGACGGCTGGCCTGAGGTCGCCGACTGAGCTACGCGCGAGTCGCCTCCAGCTCGATCACCGACCAGGAGAGCGCCGGGAGAGTTGCGCGGACGGCACCGTCGACGATCTCGGCCGCGGCGAGCGGGACCATGTGCACGGCATCCGGAGTGGTCTCGAGGTTGGTGGTCAGGCGGTCGCCGCCCTCCGGGATCGTGAGCGTCTCGGCCCCGACGACCCGAAGCCCGCCCATCCCGCGCAGGTCGATCGTCAGGTCGCTCTCCTCGCTCAGCGAGCGGTTCGCGACGAACACCACGACGCGTCCGGTCTCCTCATCCCAGGTCGCGGCGGCGTCGACCGCATCGACGCCGCCGTAGCGCTTCGTCTCGATCTGCGGCGCGGACACCGCGAGCCGCAGGATGCGCCCCTGTGCGAGACGCGCCATCCGCTCGAACGGCCAGAAGCTCGTCTGTCGCCAGGCCGGTCCGTTCTCCTCCGAGCGGATGGGCGCGATCACGTTCACAAGCTGCGCCTGGTTCGCGATCTTCACGCGGTCGCCGTGGCGCAGGAGGCTGTTCAACAGGGTGCCGACGACGACGGCATCCGTCACGTTGTAGGTGTCCTCGATCAGACGCGGATGCTCTCGCCACCCCGCCTTCGCGATCTCGCCGGCCTCGACGTCGTTGTACTTCACCTGGTCCCAGACGTTCCATTCGTCGAACGAGATGTCGACCTGCTTGGTGTGCTTGCCCGCCGCCTTGACCGCGTCGACCGTCGCGATGACACCCTCGATGAAGGCATCCATGTCGACCGACTCGGCGAGGAACGACTCGGCGTCACCGTCGTGCTCCTGGTAGTAGGCGTGCATCGAGACGTAGTCGACCTCGTCGTACGCGTGGGTGAGCACTGTGTGCTCCCAGGTCCCGAAGGTCGGCATCGAACGAGAGGACGAGCCCACCGCCACCAGCTCGATCGACGGGTCGACCAGTTTCATCGCCTTGGCCGACTCCTGGGCCAGTCGCCCGTACTCACCGGCTGTCTTGCCGCCGATCTGCCACGGGCCGTCGAGCTCGTTGCCCAGGCACCACAGCTTGATGTCGAACGGCTGCTCGGCGCCGTTCTTGCGACGCAGGTCCGACGAGTAGGTTCCGCCGGGGTGGTTGGCGTATTCGACGAGCGACCGGGCCTCTTCGACGCCGCGAGTGCCGAGGTTGATCGCCTCCATGACCTCGACCTCGGCCTCCTTCGCCCAGTCCATGAACTCGTGCAGACCGAAAGCGTTGGTCTCGATCGTGTGCCAGGCGCCGTCGATGCGCACGGGACGATCCTCCACGGGACCCACGCCGTCCTCCCACCGATAGCCCGAGACGAAGTTCCCGCCCGGATAGCGGATGACGGTCGGACCCATCTCCCGCACCAGCGCGAGCACGTCCGTGCGGAAGCCGCGCTCGTCGGCCTGCGGGTGCCCCGGCTCGTAGATGCCGGTGTAGACGCAGCGCCCCATGTGCTCGACGAACGATCCGAAGAGTCTCCGGGGGACGTCGGCGATCGTGAAGTCGCGGTCGATGGTGATGCGGGCGCTACTCATTGCTCTCCAATTGAGGGGTTCACTGACCGCCGAAGCCGCTGGTCGCGACGCCCTTGACGATCTGCTTCTGGAAGATGATGAACACGATGATGAGGGGGAGCGCGGCGAGGACCGCCTGCGCCATGACCTGTGCGTACTGGACGCCGTAGGCGCTGATGACGGTCTGCAGTCCCACCGGAAGAGTCATCAGCGTGGTGTCGTTGATGACCAGGAACGGCCAGAGGAAGTTGTTCCACGCGCCGATGAACACGAAGATCGCCACCGATGCCAGGATCGGCCGTGACAGCGGCAGCACGATCGACCAGAAGATCCGGAACCGGCTGGCGCCGTCCACGCGTGCCGCCTCTTCGAGCTCGATCGGGACCGCGTCGAAGAACCGCTTGAGGATGAACACCATCGCCGGCGCCACCACCTGCGGCAGGATCAGGCCCCAGTAGGTGTCGATCATGTTGAAGGTGAGCATCTGGTAGAACAGCGGGATGATCAGCACCTGCGGCGGCACCACGATCGACGCGATGATGACGGCGAACAGCCACTTGCGGCCGGTGAAGTCGAGCCGCGAGAACGCGTAGGCTGCCAGGGCCGAGATGGCCAGGGTGATCAGGGTCACCGCGGCCGACGTCCACAGGCTGTTGAACGCCCAGGTGTAGACGTTCCCCTGCGAGAGGATCGCCGTGAACGCCTCGATCGTCGGACCGGAGGCGCCGATCCATCCGGGGTCGCCGGATGCGGCATCCGTCTCCGTCTTGAACGCGGTGGCGACCGCCCAGAGGAAGGGCAGCAGCCAGCCGATCGCGAGCAGCGCGAGCACGGCGAACGCGACGATGCGCAGCGGGCCGAACGGCTTCTGGCCGGGGACGTGCGGGCGACGCCGCGCGCGCGCCTGCGGAGCGACGATCGTCTGGGTCGTGGGTGCGAGAGTGGTGGCAGACATCACAGCTGCTCCTTCCGGCGGCGCGAGACCACGGCCTGCGCGACGCCGACGATGACGATGAGGGCGAAGAAGACGTACGAGATCGCGGCCGAGTAGCCGAATCGGTAGCTGGTGAAACCGGCTTCGTAGATGTACTGGACGATCGAACGGGTGGTGTCGCTCGCGACGCCGCCGAGCATCTGGTACGCCTGGTCGAACAGCTTCAACGAGGCGAGGATCTGCAGGAGCAGGATGAGCACGGTGGCCGGACCGAGCTGCGGCAGCGTGATCGACCAGAACTGACGCCAGGTGCTCGCGCCGTCCAGCGACGCCGCCTCGTACTGCTGCGGCGGGATGTTCTGCATCGCGGCGAGATAGAGCAGGAAGTTGAATCCGACCGTCCACCAGACCGTGGCGATCACGATCGACATCATGTTGGTCTCGGGGTTCTGCAGCCATGCGAGCGGCTCGAGCCCGAAGGCCTCGAGGACGTTGTTCGCCGCGCCGATCTGAGGGTTGAAGATCCACACCCAGATCTGCGAGATGACGGTGGAGGCGAGCAGGTACGGCATGAAGAACGACAGTCGCCACAGCCACTGCCCGGGAAGCCCCCGGTCGACGAGCGCGGCCATCAGCAGGGCGATCGCCACCAGCGGGACCGTGGAGAGCAGGGTGAACCACACCGTGTTCCCCATCGACCGCCACATCACGGGGTCCGTCAGCGCCTCGGCGTAGTTCGCGAAGCCCACGAGCGATCCGCCGGCACCGGTGAGGGACTGGTCGGTGAAGCTGAGGTAGATCCCGTGCACGATCGGCCAGATGAGGAACAGGACGAACGCGACGACGAACGGCGCGAGGAACGCCCAGCTGACCAGCTGCTCGCGGCGCCCGGTGCCCGCCCGACGCGGACGGAGATCGGATGCTCCGCCGGTGACGATCGCACGTGTGGAGGTGGCGGTGTTCGTCATGGCTTCCACGTCCCTTCGGGGTCTGCCGGGTTGGGTTGCGCGAGCAGGGTGTTGACGCGGGCTTCGAAGCGGTCGATCGCGGCTGCCGGGTCGTCGCCGGAGAGCAGCACTCCTTGCACGGCGGCGCCGAATTCGCCCTGGAAGCTCGATCCCGACCCGGTGAACCAGGCCGTCGGGTCGTAGACGACGTGCTCGGCGGCTTCGGCGTAGTGCGCCTGAGGGAGGAGGTCGTCGTATTTCGGCGACTGCGTGACCGGCAGGAACGCGGGAACGTGCCCGGCCTCCGCCCAGCCGAACGAGCCCTTCAGCATGTCGGCGACGAACCGGTACGTGAGATCCCGCTTCGCCGGGTCCGGGTTGGTCTGATTCGGCAGGACGAAGGAGTGCGAGTCGGCGTACACGGCCGGAGTGCCGTACAGCGTGGGGATCATGGTGGCATCGAAGGGCAGCTTCGCGTTCTGCATGGTGCGCAGCTCCCAGACGCCGGTGAAGAGCATCCCGCTCTTGCCGGTCGCGAACTCCGCCACTGCGCTGCCGTAGTCGTTCTGCGCCGCGGCGATCTCGCCGTCGAGCAGGGTCTGCATGAATTGGAGCGATTCGATCGCGGCATCCTTGTCGATGACGGCCTTGCCGCCGATCGGGAGCTCCATCGCCAGCCCGTGCTGCGCGTACAGGCAGTAGAACAGGCGCCACATCTGGGCGCCGTCGCCCAGGTATCCGTAGGAGAGCGCGTGGCCTTCCGCCGTGCCGCTGACCGTTCGGAGCTGGTCGAGGAACTCTTCCGGGGAAGACGTCTTCTTCAGTGTGCCGTCGGAGTCCAGAACGCCGGCGGCGTCGCACACGTCGGTGTTGAACATCATCACGAACGGGTGGGCGTCGAGGGCGATGCTGTACATGTTCTCGCCGACGAAGCCCTTCTCCCAGATCGGATCCGGGAACTTCGAACCGTCGATGCCGAGCTCGGCGAGGCGGTCCAGGTCCCACGGGTCGAGCAGACCGCCCGGTGCCCAGCCGACGGTGCGGGTGGCATGCATGACGGCCACATCCGGAGCACGGCCGCCGGCCCCGGCCATCGCGAGCTTGGTGTAGTACGGGGTGCCCCAGGCGAGCACGGTCGGGCGGATGCGGAACGCATCCTGCGCGTCGTTCGCCTGTTGCAGAAGCGTCGACATCGTGACGCCGTCACCGCCGGAGAGCAGGTGCCAGAACTGCAGGGTCTGGGGGCCGGAGCCCAGGGTGGCGCCGGGGGCGCACCCGGCGAGGAGGGCGGTGCCGGCTGTCAGCCCGGCGACGCTCAGGAACTGTCGTCTGGATAGGCCTGCGGGTTCCATCGGGGGCGTCATCCGTCACTCCTTCGTGACTGCGGGCTGGGGGCGCACCCATCATTACATCGTGGTAATCCGAGCGCAAGAGCACCCGCTTTCAAAGAGCGCAAACGGCTGCATCCACGGTCCGAATGCAGCCGTTTGCGCTCTTCGAAAGCGGGGTGCGGGTTCAGGGATGGTGGCCGGCAGGGGGCCCGGCGGTGCTGGCGCGCTCGATGAGCCGGTGAGAGAGGGTCAGGCCTCGCGGCGCGGCGCTGCGGTCATCCATCCGCGATTCGAGGAGGCCCAGCGCGGCCTCGGCGAGCTCGCGGCGATCGAACGCGATCGTGGTGAGCGATGGCGAGGTGAACTCCGAGAACTCCACATCGTCGAACCCGGTCACGATCACATCTTCGGGAACGCGGATGCCGTGCTCATGCAGGGCATGCAGCACGCCGAGTGCGAGAGAGTCGGTGAGCGCGATGATCGCATCGAAATCGACGCCCCTCGAGAGCAGGATCCGCGCTGCTTCGGCGCCACTGGCCATCGACCACGGCAGGAGGTTGACCTCCAATGCGGGATCGGGCGCAAGGCCGGCGGCGCGCAGCGCATCGTGGACGCCTTCGAGCCTCAGCCGGCTCGTCGCCGTGGCGACCGATCGGTCTTCATCGGCGCCGATCACGGCGATGCGGCGGGCGCCGCGTGAGAGCACGTGCCGCGTCGCGTCGGCGGCCGCGAGGCGGCTGTCGATGCGCACATGATCGGCCCTGTTCTGCTCGACCTCGCCGATCACGACCAGCGGCGGCAGCCGGTCGGCGTATTTGACGACGCTGTCCTCGAGGCGGACCGGATTCAGGATCATGCCGTCGATGAGCTGGGCGCGGGCGCGCGACAGCAACTCCTTCTCGCGCTCCGGCTCCGACGCCGTCTCTTCGATCAGCACCGCCAGCCCGCGTTCATGTGCGGCTTCGACGATGCGGTGCACGAGCTCCGCCGAATACGCGGTGGCAAGGTCAGGGAGTGCGAGGGCGATGATCCCTGATCGCCCCTTGCGCAGTCCTCGGGCGCTCAGATTCGGGACGAAGTCGAGCTCCGCCATCGCCGCCTCGACGCGGGCCTTGGTCTCGTCGCGGACGGCCACAGTGCCGGTGACGACATTGGAGACGGTCTTCGGCGAGACGCCGGCGAGGGCAGCGACGTCCTTCATCGTGGCCCGCGGCGGCGGCATCGCTGTCATCCGGTCAGCCTAACGGGGAGCCTGGGCGATCGCGGAGTACAACGATGTAGTTGGATCGCTATCCTGACACGATGAGCATTGAGCGCAACTGGGCGGGCAACCTCGAGTATCGAGCCGCAGTGTCACACCCTGAGTCGGTCGATGAGCTGCGCGCGCTGATCGCGACCGGTGGCCAGACCCGGATCCTCGGCACGCGTCACTGCTTCAACGACATCGCCGACTCGGCGGGCGCGTTGATCGCGCTGGATCGGATGCCGGCGACGTACGAGGTCGGCGCATCACGGGACTCGGTTCGGGTCGCGGGTGCGCTCCGGTACGGCGACATCGCATCACGACTCGAAGACGAGGGGCTCGCGCTGGCGAACCTCGCCTCGTTGCCGCACATCTCGGTCGCCGGTGCGGTCGCCACCGGTACCCACGGATCCGGTGACGGGATCGGCGCGCTGTCCACTGCCGTGCGCGGCCTCAGCATCATGACCGCATCCGGCGATATCCGCACGCTCGCGCGCGGCGATGAGGGTTTCGACGGGGCAGTCGTGAGTCTCGGAGCTCTCGGCGCGGTGCTCGAGGTCACGCTCGACGTCGAGCCGACCTACCAGATCGCTCAGCACGTCTTCGAGCATCCCTCATGGGACGCGATCCTCGCCGACCTGGGCGCGGTCACCGGCGCCGGAACCAGCGTCAGCATCTTCTCGACGTGGCAGCAGACGGACGTCGCCGACCAGATCTGGATCAAGCAGCGGGTCGCGGCGACCCGGGCGGATGCTCGAGCCGGGCAGTCGCAGCGCGACGACCTCGCCGCTGCCCTGGGCGCGGCGGCCGCTGAGGGCAAGCGACATCCGATCCTCGGCGTCGATCCGGAGGCGTGCACCGAGCAGGGCGGCGTCGCCGGTGCCTGGTTCCAGCGGCTGCCGCACTTCAAGCTCGAGTTCACGCCCTCCGCCGGCGCAGAGATTCAGAGCGAGTACCTGGTGCCGCGGACCGACGCCGTCGCGGCGATCGAGGCGGTCCGCTCGCTCGCCGACCGGATCGCGCCGCTGCTGCTGGTAAACGAGATCCGCACGGTCAAGGCGGACGAACTCTGGCTGAGCTCCTCCTCCGGAACGGATGCCGTGGGCCTGCACTTCACGTGGAAGCCCGATGAGGCCGCCGTCCGGGAGTTCCTCCCGACCCTCGAGGCGGCGCTGCCGGCATCCGCCCGCCCGCACTGGGGAAAGGTGTTCACGCTCGACGGCGCCGCGGTGCGTGCCCGTTACCCGTGCTGGGACGACTTCGCCGCGCTCGCCGCGTCGTTCGACCCCGAGCGCCGGTTCGTGAACGAGTACCTGGGGCGCCTCGGTCTCTGAGTCCGGGGCCCCGGACTGACGGCGACCCGCCTCGGGTCAGGCGAGCCCGTCCGCAGCAGTACCCCAGGCGGCCAGCGCCTGACGGACATCGTCGCGCGGCTCGTCGGAGACCGCCTGCGCGTACGCCTGCTCCAGAACCTCGGCGATCGCGACGCGCACCCCCGACTCGGCGGAGCGGACGGCGGCCTCCACCATCGCGAGGCTCAGAACGTTCGCGTGCACCTCTCCCGACGGTACGCGGCCGTCGCGCAGGGCGCCGACGAACTCCACGAGGGACCCGGCGATCTCCGCGGGCACGGTGGCCATCGCCGTCGGCGTCTCGATCGCGACTGGCACGCCGTTCTGCGGGGCGAGCTGGCGCTGCGGCGCCGAATCGCCGTCCCAGGCGGCCGAACCGTGCTCGCCGTTGACCCGCCACATGCCGTTCCACGACGTCTCCAGCCCGTCGGCGCACCAGCTGCCGGTGTAGGTGTAGCGCACGCCTCCCTCGAACTCGAAGACCGCGGTGGCCGCGGCGTCGGCCGCGTACCAGCTCCACGGCGGGTTGAACTCCTCGCAGTAGACCGAGACCGGGTCGCTGTCGAGGAGGAAGCGCGCGGCGTCGAAGGCATGGATGGCCATGTCGACGAGCAGCACGTGCGGCATCTCGTCGCGGAAACCACCGAAATGCGGCGCCTTGAAGAACTCGGTCGTCGCGGATCCGAGCCTTCCCAGGGAGGCGATCTGCTCACGGAACGCGGCGATCGAGGCGTAGTACCGCCGTGACTGGCTGGTCATGAGCAGCTGTCCACTGGCCTCGGCCGTCGCCGCGAGCGAGAGCGCCTGCGCGACCGTCGGCGCGATCGGCTTCTCGCAGAGCACCGGCAGCCCGGCGAACAGCGCCTCCGTGTTCACCGGGTGGTGGGCCACGGGAACGGTCACGTTCACGACGGCGTCGGCACCGGTCGCACGGGCGACCCCCGAGACGCTGGTCCCGACGAGCACTCCGCCCTCGCCCGGCTGCAGCCCGGCGTCAGAGACGGCTGTTTCGGCGAGCGCCGTATCGAGGTCGACGACGCCGACGAGCTCGGTGTCCGGATTCGCGAGGATGGTCCCCAACCACGCGCGGCCCATTCCTCCGGCCCCGACGAGCACGAGTCGGACGGGAACTGTCGAGTCCGCGAGCGTGGCGAAGTCTCCGTTCAGCGGTGCACTCATCGGACGAGGGCTCCCTGGTAACCGCGGCCGTTGTAGAAGTCTTCGGTCTCATAGCGCAGCAGCACGGGGACAGCCCGCTCCGGGCGCAGGGTCACGGCCCAGCGGACGCCGTTCGCGAGCACGCGGCGCACGTGCTCGTGGTGGTAGACGGGGTAGTCCTGATCGCCCGGCGAGAAGAAGAAGATCTTCCCGAAGCCGCGCTTGTAGGTCATGCCGGAGCGGAAGACCTCGCCGCCGGTGAAGGTCGACAGGAAGATCAGTTCGTCCGGCGCCGGGACGTCAAAGAACTCGCCGTACATCTCCTGCGCGGGGATGATGAACGGGTGCGGGATGCCCTGTGCGATCGGGTGGGTGGGATCGACCGTCCAGACGATCTCACGGTCTTCTTCGGAACGCCACCGCAGCGTGCAGCTGGTGCCCATGAGCGTGCCGAAGATCTTCGACCAGTGGCCCGAGTGCAGGACGAGCAGGCCCATGCCGGCGAGCACATGCTGATGCACGCGCTCGACGACCTCGTCGGAGACCTCGTGGTGCGCAGCATGACCCCACCAGACGAGCACGTCGGTCGCGGCGAGGACCTCCTCGGTCAGGCCGTGTTCCGGCTCGTCGAGGGTCGTCGTGGTGACGATCGCCTCGGCGCCGAGGTGCTCCTCGATGCCCTCCTTGATCGTGGTGTGCATGCCGTCTGGGTAGATCGCGCGGACCTTCTCCTCCAGCTGCTCGTGGCGGTTCTCGCCCCAGACGAGAACCCGGATGGGGGTGGCTCGGGTGTCGGACATGGTCGTGCTCCTTCGGGGATGTGTCGGGTGGTCTGGTGTGTTCGAGGTCATTTCACGGCACCGCCGGTGGCGCCGGCCGCGATGAACCGCTGGGCGATGACGAGCAGCAGGATCGCGGGCAGCGATGACAGCACCGCGGTCGCCATGACGGCGCTCCAGTTCGAGACCTGCGAGCCGAGGTACTGGTAGATGCCGAGCGTCACCGGTCGCACGTCCTCGGTGGTGGTGAGGGTGAGGGCGAAGAGGAAGTCGCTCCACGAGAACAGGAACGCGAACAGGCCGGCCGTGATCAGCGCGTTGCGGCTCACCGGCACGACGATCGAGACGAAAGCGCGGACCAGGCCGGCTCCGTCCACTCGTGCGGCCTCGACGATGGATGGCGGGATGGTCTGCATCGACGCCCGCAGGATGAGGATCGCGAAGGGGATCGCGTGCGAGGCGTCGGCGAGGATGAGCCCGGGGATGGAGTTCAGCAGGCCGAGATCGTTGTAGGCCGAGTAGAGGGCGTTCGCGATCACGATGCCAGGGATCATCTGTGCGATCAGGATGACGAGCAGGGCGATGCTGATCCACCGGAAGCGGAACTGCGCGAGTGCATAGGCGGCCGGGGCGGCGATCGCGAGGGTCAGCACGACGGTCCCGAGGGAGATCGCGAAGCTCGTGAGGAGGTGGCCGCCCTGGTCGGCGAACGCCTTCTCGTAGCCGGCGAAGCTGGGGTTGACGGGGAAGAAGTCGCCCGTGAGCGTGTTCCCCGACGGCTGCAGCGAGGCGTTCACCATCCAGTAGACGGGGAAGAGCATGATCGCGAGGATCACGATGCCGATGAAGGTGTAGCCCAGGTGCCGCCGCGGGCCGGGTCGCCTGCGTGCGCCGGCCGGATCGAACGGCCGACGCCGCTGGGCCCCGCCGGTGACGATGCTGGTCGTGGTCATGGTCGGTCCTTACTCGTCGACGGCGCGGCGGTTGGCGCGCAGGTACACGATGGCGAAGAGCAGCGAGATGACGATCAGGATGTTGCTGAACGCCGCCCCGACACCGAACTCGAAGTTCACGAACGACTCCTGGTAGCTCCGGACCGCGAGGGTCTGGGTCGCGTTCGCCGGCCCGCCGTTCGTGAG
Source organism: Microbacterium sp. LWH12-1.2 (assembly GCF_040675825.1). Taxonomy (NCBI): domain Bacteria; kingdom Bacillati; phylum Actinomycetota; class Actinomycetes; order Micrococcales; family Microbacteriaceae; genus Microbacterium; species Microbacterium sp. LWH12-1.2. The sequence goes on along the minus strand of NZ_JBEGIJ010000001.1, from coordinate 2,532,147 downwards.
CCCGAGGATGATGTCGAGCACCTTGATCGTGTAGACGACGCCGAGGACGAGGACCACGCTCACGACGGGCCGGAGGTTCGGCCAGGTGATGTGGCGGAACGCCTTCCAGCCGGTGGCACCGTCGAGTGCGCCCGCCTCGTACAGTTCGTCGGGGATGTCCTGCAGTCCGCCGTAGAGGATGGTGACGTTGAACGGGATGCCGATCCAGATGTTCACGAGCACCACGGCGAGCAGCGCGACCGACGGACTGGTGAGCCACGGGACTCCGGAGAGGCCGATCGACTCCAGCGCGGCATTGAGGACGCCGCTGTCCTGATCGAGGATCGAGCGCCAGGTCGCGCTCGAGACGATCAAGGGCAGCAGCCAGGGGAGCAGCAGCATCGCCCGCAGGAACGAGCTCAGCGGGAAACGCCTCTTGAAGAACACGGCGAGGGCGAGTCCGATGAGGAACTGCCCGGCGATCGAACCGATCGTGAACAGTGCCGTGTTCAGCAGGGCCGGCGTGAACAGCTGCGAACCGAACACGGTCGCGTAGTTCGCGAACCCGACCCAGGGCGCCTCGCCGGTGAAGAAGGTCTTCGTCGTGTACTCCTGCAAGCTCATCGTGATGTTCTTGACCACGGGGTAGCCGAAGAACAGGACGATGTAGAGCGCGGCGGGCAGGACGAAGCCGAGTTTCACGAGCTCCTCGCGCCGGAAGCGGCGGGAGTGCGTCCGGCCGCTTCCGGCGATGCTGCTGCTCACCAGGATCAGCCCGCCGCTGCCTGCTCGAACGCCTCGGCAGGCGTCGCCTGCCCGGTGAGGGCGAGCTGGATGGCGGTGTAGATCTCGGTGGCGGCTTCCGGCCAGTCCTCGCCGAGCTCGCCGGTGCGTGAACGGGCGTTCGCGACCTGCTCGGTGAAGGCTGCCATCTCGGGCACATTCGCCACATACTGCTCCGCCAGGGCGGTCTTCGTCGGGACGGTGAAGCGGGCCTCGGCGAGTGCGAGCTGGTTCTCGTCGCTCGAGATGCACTCGACGAACTCGGCTGCCTTCGCCTGCTTGGCGTCATCGCCTGTCACCGGGACGGTCCACACCTCGCCGCCGAGGGGTGCGACCGGTGTCTGGCCGGCCTGGTTGACCGGCACCTGGACGCTGCCGTAGTTCAGATCGGCGTCTGCGCTGAGTGCCGGAATCTGCCAGGGGCCGTTGATCATCATCGCGGCTTTGCCGGCCATGAACTGGTCGTTGACGTCGGCCTGCGACCAGTTGATGACGCTCTTCGAGGCGGAGCCGGACTCGACGAGATCGACTTGCAACTGGAGGGCTTCGGCGACGGCGGATGACGTGAGATCCGTCTCGTCGCCGCCGTTGGTCCACATGAACGGGAGGAACTGCCAGCTGCCCTCATAGGTGGCGATCGAGCTGAACGCCAGGCCGTACGTGTCGCCCTCGGTGAGCGCGGCCGCTGCGGTCTTGAGCTCGGCCCAGGTGGTCGGCGGGGTGATGCCCTTGGCGGCGAGGAGATCCTCGTTGTAGAACAGGCCGATGGTGTTCACGGTCGGGGCGAGTCCGTAGACCTCGCCCTCGTAGCTGGCGGCGTCGAGGATGCCCTGCGCGAACCCCGATGTGTCGACGTCGTAGTCGCTGAGCGGAGACAGGCCGCCCGTCGCAGCGATCTCCTGGACATCGGGGTTGTCGAGCATGAGCACGTCCGGCAACGTCTTGGACGAGGACTGCTGCAGCACCTTCTGGATGAGGTCCTTGCCGGGGACGGTCTCGCGCTTGATCGTGACGCCGATCTCGTCGGCACAGCGATCGAGCGCGTCGCCGACCAGAGTCTTGTCGGGTTCGTTGTTGTAATAATCGAGGATGGTGAGGGTGTCCGGGTCGCCGCCGGATGCCGCGCCGCCGCCGCCACAGGCGGTCAGGGCGAGCGGGGTGATCGCGAGGATCGCGAGCGAACCCATGACGTGCGGCCTGCGGATGGGTCGCCGGCGGTTCGATGTGCGGGTGGATCTCATATCGTGGCTCCTTTGCCTGGTGAGGGTGCGTGCGGCGTCGGTGGTGCGGGTCGTTCTGTCAGTGGGGGATCTCGGTCCACGCGGCGTCGGCCGCTGCGCTCGCCGCGACGGCGGTGAGGATGCGCTGCACGATGAGACCGTCGGCGAATCCGGGTGCCGGCGCGCGGCCGGCGGCGAGGTCGCGGGCGAAGTCGGCGACCTCGTGCACGAAGGTGTGCTCGTAGCCGAGGCCGTGGCCGGCGGGCCACCACGCTGCTGCGTAGGGATGCCCCGGCTCGGTCACGAGGATGCGGCGGAACCCCGCCTCCTCTGCCGGGAGCGTGTGGTCGTGGAACTGGAGCTCGTTCATCCGCTCGAAATCGAAGGAGATCGAACCGAGTGATCCGTCGACCTCAAGGCGCATGGCGTTCTTGCGTCCCGAGGCGAAGCGGGTCGCCTCGAAGGTTGCGAGTGCGCCGCCGTCGGTGCGGCCGATGAAGACGACCGCGTCATCGACGGTGACACGTCCCATCGCCCGGTCGTCGCCCGACCCGCTGTCTGCGGAGGCGCTCAGACCGCTGGAGGCGGTCGGAAGCGGGCGCTCCGTCACGAAGGTGGACGACAGGGCGCTCACGCCGGTGAGCTCGTGCCCGGTCACGAAGCGGGCGAGATCGATGATGTGCGCGCCGATGTCGCCCAGCGCCCCGGAGCCCGCCTGCTCGGCATCGAGTCGCCACACGAGGGGGAACTCGGGGTCGACGATCCAGTCCTGCAGGTACTGTGCACGGATGTGGCGGATGGTGCCGAGCCGCCCATCCTCGATCAAGCGCTTGGCGTAGGCGAGCGCGGGAGTGCGGCGGTAGCTGAAGCCGACCATCGCCTGCACGCCTTTCACTGCGGCGCGCTCGGCTGCGGCCGCCATCCGTTCGGCCTCCTCGACGGAGTTGGCCAGCGGCTTCTCGCAGAGCACGTGGATGCCGGCGTCGAGGGCGGCGATCGCGATCTCCGCGTGCAGATGCCCGGGGGTGCAGATGTCGATCACGTCGATGTCGCCGCGCGTCAGCAGTGCCCGCCAGTCGGTCTCCACGTCGGCGATGCCGAACTTGTCGGCGAAGGCGCGGGCTGCGTCGGCGTCGCGGCCGCTGACGGCCACGAGCTCGACGCCGCCAGCGAGGTCGAAGAAGCGGGGAGCCGTGGTCCAGGCCTGCGCGTGGATGGTACCCATGAAGCTGTAGCCGATGATCGCGACGCGGAGTGCGCGACCGGGACGAGGGTCGGTGTCGGGCCCGGTGGGCGTCATCGCGGCTCCTTCGCCGGTCGAGTTCGTGTACCCGTCACCGAAAAGTTAACCGGTTTACTGGGCGCTTCGGAGACCAGCTTGCCTCGGGGCTCAGCCAAAGTCAAGAGGAAATTTAACCGGTTTACTGCATCGGGATCCGTGAGAGACTGACCGAGGATCGACAGTGGGGAAATGAGGATTCATGGCAACGATGCGTGATGTCGCGCGGCTCGCCGGTGTCTCCGTCGCCACTGTCTCGTTCGTCGTGAATGACTCCAAGCCGGTCGCTCCGGGCACCAGGCTTCGCGTCGAGGCGGCGATGGCCGAACTCGATTTCCGTCGCAACGCCGTGGCGCGTGCGCTGGCCAGCCGCCGCACGCGCATCATCGCGCTGCTGTTCCCCGTCCTGCAGCACCGTCTCTCGGACACCGCCGCCCGGTTCTTCACCGGAGCCGCCGAGGCTGCGTCCGAACTCGGCTACACGGTCGTGCTCTGGCCGGTGGCGAACGACTCCGACTCCCTGCGCGAGCTCACATCGGACGGGCTCGTCGACGGGGTCATCCTCATGGAGGTGCAGCTCGACGACCACCGGATCGACCAGCTGCTCGCGGCGAAGACCCCGCTGACCCTCATCGGTCGCAACCGCGATCCGTCCGGCCTCGACTACGTGGACGTCGACTTCGAGGGCATGGTCGAGCAGTCGATCGACCGCCTGCAATCGCTCGGGCACCGGGACTTCGTCCTGCTCGAGGAGTCCGAGAGTCCGGGTCTCGAAGGGTATGGCCCGGCCGTCCGCGTGGACGAGACCTTCCACGCCATCTGCGCGGCGCGCGGGTTGCGCGGGCGGACGCTCCGGTGCACGGCGACTCCGGCCGCCGGGCGCGCATTCGCATCGACACTGATCGCTGAGGCGCCCGAGGCGACGGCGATGCTCGTCCTCAACGAACACGCCGCAGTCGGTCTGGTGAGCGGGCTCGGCCGGCTGGGCGTATCCGTCCCTCGCGATCTGTCGGTCGTCCTCATCGGGTCGACGATCGAGATCTCCGCCATGGCGGATCCCGAACTGGCTGTCGTGGTCTCGCCGGCCGCAGAGCTCGGTCGGCTGGGTGTCGAGACGCTCGTCGGTCGGCTCGACGGCACGCTGGGCGCCCTGCGCCAGGAACTCCTGATGGGGGAGTTCCACGAGGGCGAGTCGCTCGCGCCCGCCCCCTGAACGATCGTTTCTGGCGGTCTCGATCATGCCCCGGGGTGAGGGACCGCCGTCGGCGGCGCTGCGGGTGAAGGGGTGGGGATATCCACACCGCGAATGCTGCTGCGAGCCTCCCCGCACTGGGTGGTTTGCTCTACTGACGTGGCGGAAGCGGGTTTCTAGCGTTGCTTTCATGGACCTAGCCGCTGCGACTGACTCTGCATCTGACCTCACCGGGATCGCCGGGTGGGCGGTCGACCTCATGGAAACGCTCGGTGGGCCCGGTGCTGGCTTGGCGATCGCGCTCGAGAACCTTTTCCCTCCCCTTCCGAGCGAGGTGATTCTGCCGTTGGCGGGATTCACTGCGAGTCGGGGCAGCTTCACCCTCGTAGAAGTTCTTGTGTGGACGACCTTGGGATCGGTCATGGGTGCGCTCGCTCTCTACGGGCTCGGGGCGTGGCTCGGCCGCGACCGCCTGCGGCGGATCATCGCCCGAGTCCCGCTGATGACGTTGTCCGATGTCGATAAGGCTGAGGCGTGGTTCGATCGGCATGGGTACAAGGCGGTGTTCTTCGGTCGGATGATTCCGATCTTCCGGAGTCTGATCTCGATTCCGGCGGGCATCGAGCGGATGAATGTCGTTCGCTTCACTCTTCTGACCACAGCGGGAAGCCTGATCTGGAACGCGATCTTCGTGCTCTCGGGTTTCTACCTTGGCGAGAACTGGTCGGCCGTCGAGCCGTATGCCGATGTTCTCCAGAAGGGTGTCATCGTTGCGGTAGTCGCTGCGGTTGTTCTCTTCGTCGTACTCCGGGTGCGCCGTGTTCGGCGTGAAAAGATGACCGGATGAGTCGAGAACAGCACGAGCCACTGGCGGTGCTGAGGCGTGGCAGGTTCAAGCGGATCCCGTCGAGGCTGGCGGGTGTCGCGCTCGGGGTTGTGCTGGTCCCCGTCGACGTGCTCGCGGTCATCGGCGGGTTGGTCTCCCGGGTCGCGGCGAGACCAGTCGTCCGACTCGAACAGGCGCGGATCACTGCACTGATCGGTGGGCGTCTTCGGAACGAACCGCGAGGGTGGCGTGCGGTCGGATACCTTGCGGTCCGCTCGCTGCTGGGGATCCTGGGAGGGGCGGTCCTGGCACTCATCGTGGCGGGGGTCATCGTCGCCGTCAGTCTCACAGCGGGAGCAGTAACAGGAGACGCAGTACCTCTTTTCGATGCGCCTGCTGGACAGGTCACCTATCGCACCCTGGCAATCTTCGTGCTGCCTGGTTTGATCCTTCTCTTCCTCGCGGTTCAGGGCGTCATCGCTGTCGCGCAGCTGGAACCGAAGCTCTGGAATGCGTTCACTCGCCCGGGGAACGATGAACTCGAGAACCGCGTATCCCAGCTCACAGTGACGCTTGCGGATGTCGTCGATGCGATCGATGACGAACGACGTCGGATCGAACGCGACATTCACGACGGCGTGCAGCAGCGCGTCGTGGCACTGTCGATCCTGCTCGGTCGGGCCGAACGCCAGGGGGACCCCGAAGAACAAACCGCCCTCTATCGGCGCGCGCTTGCGGAGACGCGGCACATCCTCGACGATCTCCGAGACGTGTCCTGGCGCGTGTACCCGGCAATGCTCGCCCGCGACGGGCTGGGCCCTGCGCTGGAAGCGCTCCGGGAGCGAACGCACCTGCCCATTCACCTTGACTGTGACCTGACAGAGAGATCCCCCAAGGCCGTCGAATCGGCCGCATATTTCGTAGCCAGCGAGGCCGTGACGAACGTGGTCAAACATGCCGCAGCGCACAGCATCGACATCACCGTGCGCCAGCAGGGAGGGTGGCTGACCATGACGGTACGCGATGATGGGGTGGGCGGTGCGGACCCAGCCGGGCATGGAATCGCCGGCATCGCCTCGCGCGTCACCGCACTCTCCGGCACTTTCGACCTCGACAGTCCCGCCGGCGGCCCAACGACTATCCGGGTGGACATACCGTGCTCATAACCATTGCCGAAGACTCCGCTCTGCTTCGCGAGGGTATCGCCCAGCTCCTCGTCGCTGAGGGCCACGAGATCGTCGACGCGGTCGGTTCCGCCGGCGAACTGATCGATGCCGTGTCGGAGCGGCAACCGCAGCTGGTGATCGTTGATGTGCGGATGCCACCCGACTTCATCGACGAGGGCATTCGCGCAGCACTGACGATCCGATCTGCCTGGCCACAGGTCGCCGTGATGGTCCTCTCGCAGTATGTCGAGCGCCGGCACGCCACCGAGCTGCTCACCGGAGCCGGCGGGGTTGGCTACTTGCTCAAGGATCGGGTCTCCGACATTGCCGCCTTCCTCGACGCGATCGAACGTGTCGGTGGGGGCGGAACCGCATTCGACCAAGAGGTCATCCGCCAGCTGCTCCTTGCCGGCCCCGTAGACTCGCCCATCTCACGCCTCACCGACCGGGAGCGCGAAGTCCTGACGCTCATGGCTCAGGGGCACAGCAACGACTCCATGCGCCAGGAGCTCTTCGTCACCCAAAGCGCCGTCGAGAAGCACATCAACTCGATCTTCACCAAGCTCGACCTTCCGCATGGCACGACGTACAACCGGCGTGTTCTCGCGATCCTTGAGTTCCTTCGCGACTCCTGAACCCGCACAAGGTCCCGCACACCGATAACGATCGTTTTCGGTGCTCCGATGGCCGAGTCGTCAAACAGGTGCTCATCTGACCACTGGCCCGAGACGGAGCGAACGCATCCCGCGCGGGTCGCAACCCAGTTGTGATTTCTCGGGGCTGTTATGCGCCCGGATCTGGGGTTCGAATGTCGGTGGCCCCTGGTGTACTGGGGCTATGAGGGCGCTGATGGATGCGACGGTGGAGCAGGTGGCGACGCTGGGCGCGCTCACCGATTCGATCGCGGAGATCGAGCGCACGATCAGTAGTCTGCAGGCCGCCAGGGACGGGATGCTCGCGCTCGGCTCCCGTGTTGCTCTTGACGTCGCCCAGCAGGCCGGGCACCCCGATTACGGCGATATGGCGTTGCGGACGGTGGCGGCGGAACTCGCTGCCGCGCTACGGGTCAGCGATCGGACGGTGCAACGACGGATGGCCGAAGCGTCGTTTCTGGTGGAGCAGTTCCCGTCGGTGTGGCAGGCGCAGGGTGCCGGGCGGATCAGTGCCGGGCACGCCCGGGTCATCATCGATGCCGGCGAGCACCTCGTCGATCCCACCGACAGGGACGCCTACTCGGAGCAGATGATCGAGTTTGCAGAGCATGAATCCCCGAATCGGGTGGGTCGGATGGCCCGACGGGTCGCAGAACGGTTCCAGGTGCGTCCGATCCAGGACCGGCACCAGGATGCCCGCGACAAGCGGGGCGTGTGGGCGAGAGACGATGCCGATGGGATCGCGGAGTTCGGTCTGCGCGGGCCCGCCGCGCTCGTGCACGGAGCGTTCGACCGGGTCACCTCAATGGCGAAGGCGGTGCAGGGGCAGGCGGATGCCGGAGACGAGCGCACGCTCGACCAGATCCACTGCGACCTTGCCCTCGACCTCCTCCTCACCGCGACCCCCGCCGGACACGAAACCCCTGAGGCTCTCCTGGCCGGAATCACCGCACACGTGTCAGTGACCGTGCCGGTGACGACGCTGATCGGCGTCGGCACGACTCCGGCGGAGTTGAACGGTCGCACCCCGATCGACCCCGCCACCGCCCGGTGGCTGGCCGGCGCGGCTTCCGGGTGGGACCGGATCCTCACGCACCCGATCACCGGCGGATTGCTCGCGGTCGACCGGTACCGGCCATCTGCCCACCTCAAGCGACTGCTGCGTGCCCGGGATCAACGCTGCCGGTTCCCCACCTGCGGACTCCCCGCCACGGAGTGCGATCTCGATCACAATCAGGATGCAGCCTTGGGCGGGGCGACCAGCGAGGAGAACCTCGGAGATCTCTGCCGCCGACATCACGTCCTCAAACACAACTCCCCATGGCACGTCGAACAACTCGAAGGCGGCGTCTTCGCGTGGACCAGCCCCACCGGGCAGGTCTACCTCGATCGGCCACCACCGCCGAACACCGTCACCTTCACTGAAGACGACACCCCACCGCCCTTCTGAGTTCGCGGGTGGAGAGAGGTCGGGCCCGTCGATCGCGACCAGCCATGCGCGTAGGGCCGGCCAGGTTCTCCCCGGCCGGCCCGACGCCGGACTCAGCAGCCCTTCGCCGCGTATGCAGCAGACACGGTGGCGGCGCCGGACGGTCCCGTCGCGGTGACCTGCACCGACCCCGCCGGCAGCGAGGCCACCCTGGTGTTGAACGACGCACTGCGCGATTCGCCGGTCGCGAGAGCGAACGACTTCGTGCCGTAGGTGCTCGTCGCGGTGATGTCGAGCACGACTGCATCCGTGTTGCGCATCGTCGTGACGACGACCGCCTTGCCTGCCACGCACCGCGTCGCGGCTGTGGCCTCCACCGTGACGACCGGAGCCACCGGATCCGGCGCGATCGACGACACCCGGAACCGCTGGCAGTCGTTGTTCAGCACGCTGTACTGATGCACGCGCGTGCCGTCGGCGACGGCGCAGAACGAGAGATCCAGCGCCTTGCCGCTCGTGCCGTTGCGGAACTCGACGACACCGTCGCCCGACACCAGCACTCGCCACGTGCTGCCAGCGATGCCGCAGGCGCCCTGGGTGATGGCGACCGAGTCGCCAGTCGCCCCGCCGCTCACGGCGAGGCACTTCTCCGGTGCCGAGCCGAGGTGCATCTCGGATTCGCCGTTCGCCGCGGCCGTGAACGTCACGCTCTGGCAGGCAGTACCGGTGTACTCGCGCTGCTGCAGGATCGGACCGTCTGCACTCGAGCAGTTCGGCACTTCGAGCGCCTTGCCCGAGACGATCGAGGTGACCGCGACAGCACCGGCCGGGCGCAGCGCCCAGTCCTGGGCGGCCGAGGCATCCGCCGCCGACTGCACGATCGCCCCGTCGCCCGCCTCGAAAGCCTTGCCACTCGTGCGGTTCGTCAGCATCGACCAGCCGCCCGTCGTCGGGGTCACCGTCCACTGCTGGCACCCCGAGGTGCGGAACGGCGTCTGCTGCACGGCCGCGCCCTCGGCAGTGGTGCAATCGGCAGGGCCGACGGACAGGCCGCTCACCGCGCCGACGAGGCGCAGATATCCGTCACCGGTCGAGTCGAGCACGAAGCGCGACCGCGACGAGGAGCAGTCGCCGAGCACGAGGGAAGCTCCGGCGGCGTCAGAGGTCGCGCTGGCGCACTGACCGGTGCTGCGGCTGACGAGGTTCCAGCGCGCCCCTTCGACCTGCACCGTGATCGGCGCGTTCTCGCCGCTCGGCACCGTCACCGCGGTGGTAGTGGCCTGAGGGATGCCGAAGTCGGGCTCGCCGGCTGCATCCCAGGTCACCTCCTGCGCTCGCGCCGAGCGCTCGCGGCTGCATCCACCATCCGGTCGGGCGTTGGCGTGGTACAGATTCCACGTCTCGGTGCCGTCCGGCGAGGTGAAGAAGTCGTTGTGACCGGTGCCGTAGGCGCCGTTGGCCTTCGAGAACACCGGTCCGTCGCTCTTCTGCCACGATGACGACAGCACCGGATCGCCCCCGAGGTACTCGAGCGTGCCGAGCTGGTAGTCCTCGGTGCCGCAGAAGCTCGCCGAGTACGTGACCCAGGTTCGCCCGTCCTTCTGCAACGCGATCGGTCCCTCGTTCACGGGCTGGCCGATCGTCTCCCAGGCCTCGACCGGCTGGGACAGGATGTTCAGCGGCCCGGTCGCGGTCCAGGGGTCCGACATCCGGGCGATGTAGTTGCTCTGCAACCCGTCCGGCGCGAACGCCGACCAGAGCACGAAGAGCTCGCCGTTCAGCTCCATGTAGGAGCCGTCGATGTTCCAGTCGTCGGTCGGGATCGGCCGGCCCTTGTAGGTGTACGGACCCATCGGGTCATCGGCTGCACTCTCGATGACCTGCAGGTGCTGGGTGCCGTAGTTGCCCGCGACGCCCATCGTGTACATCAAATACCAGCGCGTGCCGTTCGGCCCCTCGATCCGCGCGAGTTCCGGAGCCCACATGTTCCCGTTGCGCCCGGCGTTGGTGTCGGAGTAGACCGTGACTGGCTTGGTAGTGCCGAGCGCGGCGAGCGTCGGCGCCTTGCGCATCACCACCCTGTTGTCCCACGTCGTCGACACCATGTAGTAGTTGCCGTCGTGGAACTCGATCGTCGGATCGGCCGTGTCCGGAGCGAGCGGATTGGTGAACGTGTCCTCGCCGACGGCCTGCGCGGCGGGCGCCTGTGCGACCCCGGCCGCGCCGAGAGCGCCCAGCGCGATCGCCGCGGTCAGCGCGATGTGCAGCGCGGTGCGGATGGGTTTCAGCATGAGCGACCTCCGTAGCTCGCGGTCGAGACGGCGCCGTCGACGGTGCCGGAGATCTCGCCGGCTGGTGCCGTGGCGAGACGGGATGAGAAGGATGCCGAGGCGCTCGCGCCTGCGGCGACGGTCAGCGTGCGCGTCCCGTACGGCGAGGCGACCACGACGGCCGCCGACTGCGACGCCTCGTTGGCCACCGTCGCGACCACGACCGCCTTTCCGGCGACGCAGCGCGTCGAAGCGACGACACGGATCCCCGGTGTCACGGTGACGGTCGCCGTCACCGGCATGCGCGATTCGTCCTGAGCAACGCCTCGAACGGTGAACGTGCCGGTGGTCGCGTAGTCCTCCGGATCCATGCCCTCCCAGGCGACGGATGCGGTCTTCACCGTGCCGTCGGCCGTGGTCAGCCGCGCATCCGGCAGCACCGGTGCAGTGCCTGCCCGCGTCGACACCGCGATCGGGTCGACCTGCGCGACGGCGATCGCCGGCGCGTACGCCTCGAGCACCTTCTCGTATTCGGATCGGGTCACCGGGAGCACAGTGCCGTGACGCGGCTTGCCCCCGTCGCTGTTCTGCGGCAGGTTCGCGCGCAGCGTCTCGCCCAACGGCTGCCAGGAGTCGCCGTCCGTGATGTCGGTCGAGCCGAACGGGATGTAGTGGTTCGGCCCGCCGTGGTACGACGGCTGGTCGATGAACAGGTACCAGTCGAAGCCGTTCACATCACCGGGGTTCGACGGGAACACGCTCGGTCCCTCCCCGTGGGTGTAAGTGCCGCCCGGTTCGCCGTTCGGCAGGCCGGTGGCCACCTCGTCCTTGATCAGCGTCCACTCGTCGGCCGGCCCGGTCGTACCGGGGTACGTGCCCGAGATCGGTGCGAGCAGGTCGGTCGACTTCTCCAGGCGCAGCGTCATCGACGACTCGTCCTTGCTGAAGCGGTAGTACGTGCCGTCCTTCTTCGCGACGGTCGAGTCGATGGTTCCCCAGTTGTTGGTGACGACGTCCGTCCAGACCTGCGGTTCCGAGAAGGTCACGAAGTCGTCGGTCGTGACGTACATCATGCGGTTGTAGGTGACGCCGGTGCGGTCGGCGGGATCGGCGGTGGGGTACAGGTTCGACGCCCAGAACACGACGTAGCGGCCGAGTTCGTCATCCCAGTACGCCTCGGGCGCCCAGGTGTTCCCGGCGAACGGCGACGAGACCTCGACGTGCCGTTGCGCCGACCAGTTCACCAGGTCGGTCGACTCCCACACCTCGATCGAGCGGGAGCCGGAGATCTGCGCCGTCGTGAAGCCGCCGGGGAGTCCGGCCACCTTCAGGTCGGTGGCGAGCATGTAGAACTTGTCGCCCTCGTGCGAGCGGATGATGAACGGGTCGCGCAGTCCCTGCGTGCCCTGGGTGGAGGTGAAGATCGGCTCGCCGTCGTTCAGGGTGTTCCAGCGGAGCGCGTCGTTCCCTTGAGACGCGGCGAGGCTGACGCGTTCGGCGCCGGCCCCCTCACCGGTGAAGAAGGCCCACACGTAGGCCTCCGGATCGTCGGAGGCCGCCGGCATCGGGCGCACAGTCAGCGTGAACTCGCGGTCGGCTGTCGCAGCGCCACTGGTCGCGGTGGCCGTGAGGACCACGTCGACGGCCGCGGCATCCGCTGCCGGACGGGTGATCGACACGGTCGCCGAACCCGCCTTGACCCCGTCGCGGATCTCCGCGTGCGCGGAACCCGACGTGACCGACCAGGTCAGCGTCGAGCCGTGCGCCCCCGTCGTGGGGACGGCGATGCTGGTGCGGATGTCGTTGGTCGCGCCGAGGTCGACGGTGGCGATGTCGGCCTCCGCCTTTGCGGCATCCGTGAGCTCAGCGGGGATCGTGACCGTGTAGGTGCGGGTCGTGCTCTCCCCAGCGGCGGTGAAGGTCGCGGTGAGGGTGGCGGTTGCGTCTGCCGACCCCGCTGCGGGCCGGACGACCGCGGCATCGCCGCCGGTGATCGTGACGGCGGCATTGTCGGATGCCCACGAGATCGTGGCACCGCTGGCAGCCGTCGGCAGGGTGAAATCGGCATCGGCGGTGGCCGGCACCGTCACCGCGGCGACCGCGCGCTCGAGCGCCTGATCGGCGAACACCTGCTGCACGTCGGCGGCGCTGAGCGCTTCGCCGTACACCGCGAAGTCGTCGACGTCGCCGGCCCAGCCGGGGTCGTTGTAGGTCGATCGGCCGAGGTACGAGACCAGCTGCGAGCCGAACGACGACACGTCGCGGTTCAGCGCCTGCTGCGAGATCTGGGTGCCGTTCACGTAGACGGTGAGCTGCTTGCTCGCCCCGTCGATCACGGTCGTGTACAGCGACATCGTCGACGGCGTGCGGATGCCGGAGGTGGCGGCGTTCGTCGAGCCGGGGCCGACTTCGGTGCCCCAGGGCGCACCGGCGTTCACGGTGCCGGTGACGACCGACTTCACGTACCCGCTCGGATTCGCGGGGTTGAGCAGCCAGTACCCGCTGGAGTACGAAGCGCCAGAGGCGACCGGGGCGCCGATGAAGGCCGCTGCCGTGTTCCCGGGGCCGGAGCGACCGGCGAGCCATGTCGACACCGTCAGCTGCTGCTTCCCAGTGAGCTGCGCCGTCGGGATCTCCAGATACCCGGCGGTGCCGCGCGTTCCACCCGGCAGCGACAGTCGGCCGTCTGCGACGGCGGCTCCGCTCTGCCGGATGACGCCGTCGTTGCCGTTGCCCGATGAATCGGCCACGATGCCGCTCTCGGCGGCGTCGAAGGTGTAGTGGATGAGCGGGGTGGGGCCGTCGGCGGCGAAGGTCGCAGATGGTGACGTGGTCACGCCGATGGCGATGACCGTCGCGGCGGCGGCGGTGAGGGCCGCCGCTCTGCGCACGCGCTGGCTGAAGGTGCCGTTCATGATCTCCTCTGATCAGTCGGGGGTGTTCGGGTTCGGGCGGATTCAGCCACCCATGGGCGCATCCGTCGGACGACGGATGCGCCCGAGTGGTTCAGCCGCAGGCTCCCGGAGGTATCGGCGCGGAGCCGTCGTAGCGCTGGCCGTCGGCGGCGATGCCGGTCACGGTCGCCGTACCGCTCGTGATCGACGCGAGGCGCGTCGGGAACGACGACGAAGCCGCAGCCCCCGCGGCGATGGTGGCGGTCTTCGTGCCGAACGGGGTGCGGATCACGGTGTCGGCGGGCACGGTGTCGAGGTTGCGAACGGTGACGACGACCTGCGCCTTGCCCGCGACGCAGCGCACGGCGGTCGAAGCGGCGAGGTCGAGGTCGCCGGCCACGGTCTCGACGGTCGACGTCGAGGTCGCGACGGCGCCGTCGGCGTATCCGTCGTAGGTGGCCGTGACGGAGGTCACGCCGGCGGGCACCGTGACGGTGGCCGCCGCATCCGCGAGCGTCGCAGACTGCGTCCAGCCGTCACCCGAGAACGTGACGGTGCCCACGACCTCGCCGTCGTCGGCCGCCGTCACCGTGGCTGTGGCCTCGCGGCCGTTCACCGTGAGCTCCGTCGCGGAGGCGACAGCCGCGATCGAGGTCCAGTCGTGCATCGCGGTGAGCACGGTCTGGGGCACGCTCACGAACGCACCGTGACGCGGGCTCGTGGGGAGTCCGCCGGCCGGGCGCACGTTCCACTCCGGCCGCTTCGACAGTCGATCGGCCTGCGTGCTCGACGCGATCTCGTCGCCGGTGGTCACGAATGCCCGGTAGCCCCCGGCGCCGTAGTTGTCGACGAGGAAGACGTAGCCGTTGCCTGAAAGGTTGCTCGGGTCGCCGGCGTTCAGCTTGACGATCTCCGGGCCTTCGCCGGCCTGCCCCGTCTCGAGCCCCGTCATCCGGGTGTCGGTGAGCTGCCAGGTCTGCGTGGGATCCGCGTTCCAGTTCGAGGTCGTGGTCGGCGCGGTCAGCACCTTCGACCGCTCCAGGAAGATGTCCTTGCCCGCCTCGAGGGGGCCGGCCGCGCCGCCGTCCTCGTTCTTGGTGAACCGGTAATAGTACTCGCCGATCTTGGTGACGGTCGAGTCGATGCGGGCGAACCCTGTGTCCTGCCACGTCGCCGGCGGAGACGTGAAGGTCTGGAAGTCGCGCGTCAGCACGGCGAACATCCGCGCGTGCAGGTTGTCGGAGTTCGTGTGCGAGGCGTCCGAGTACAGACGCGAGGCGAAGAAGACGACATAGGACTGCAGGTCATCGTCCCAGTACGCCTCTGGCGCCCAGGTCATCCCGGCTTCCGGCTGATTGATCGTGATGCCGGTGTTCTCGCCGTTGGTCCGGTCCCAGTGCACGAGGTCAGTGGATTCCCAGACCTCGACCTTGAGACTCCCCTGGGATTGCGCGGGTCCCCAGCCGGTGCCGCAGCCGATGCAGAGGTCGGTGGCGATCATGTAGTACTTGTCGCCGTCGTGCGAGCGCAGGATGTACGGGTCGCGGAGTCCCCGGGTGTCGGTCGTCGATGTGATCACCGGAGCGCCGCCGTTGACGGGCGAGAAGGTGAAGAAGTCGTTGCCGCTCGTCGCTGCCTGGTAGATCTTCTCGTCGGAGTCGGAGCGGAAGTACGCCGCCGCATAGCCGGCATCCGGGGCGGTGCGGGCGCGTTCGGCCACCGCGACTGTGAATTCGCGTTCCATCGTCGTGCCGCCCGCCGTCGCGTGCGCGGTGAGGGTCACGGACCGGTCGCCCGCTCCGTATGCCGGCCGGCTGACGATCCCGCCGCCGCGGTACGGGTCGGACATCCCGGCGGCCGGGGACGTGTAGTCGGGGGCGGTGGGGGAGACCAGCGACGCATCCGACGACGTCCAGGTAATCTGAGAGCCGTCCACGGATCCGGTGGTCACGAGCGGGAGGTTCTCCGTCGTGCGCGGTGCGAGGGCGATGGCGTCCAGGTCGGCGGATGCCGATGGTGCGACGACCACGGCTGTCAGCTGGATGCTGGTGCCGAGCGACGTGGTCGCCGTGAGCTGCACGGAGGTGTCGGACGAGATGGCGCGGGAGACCGTGCCGGTGGCGGAGATGACGGACGGGTCGGAGCTCGACCAGGTGAGCGTGATCCCGTTCGACGACGCGGGCAGCACGAGGTCGCTGCGGACCGCATCCAGCGAGGCGTTCTCTCCCCGCACGACGGCCGGCAGATCCAGTCGCAGCAGGGCGTCGGTGCTGGCAGCCTTCCGCTCGGCGGTGGGCATGCTCGCGGTCACCTGCTCGGGGGTCAGCGAGGTGTCCCAGAAGCGCACGTCGGTGACATCCGCCTGCAGCAGCGGGTCGGGCGCGTAGAGGGAGCGGCCGAGGTAGCCGAGGGTGCTGCCCGTCGGCACGATCGAGGAGAGGCTGTAGGCGTGCGTCACCGTCGAGATCTGCTGGCCGTCGCGGTAGAGCGTGATCCGGTCACCGCTTCCGACCATCGTGATCGTGGAGAATCCGGGGTTCAGGCCGCCGCCGGCAGGAACACGGACCTCGCCGTTGCTCGAACCGGTCTTGACCCGGATGCCGGAGAGGACCTGACCGTTGTACGAACCCTCTGCCGAGCGCGGATTCACGAACACGTGGTTGCCGAGTGCGGTGGTGTTCCACGCGCCGACGCCGTCTCCGATGACCCAGCCGAACTGGTTGCCTGACGTCGATGCGGACACGGTGTACTCCACAGTGAAGGCGTTGTCCGTGCCGGTCACGAGGCCCTGCGGCAGCGCCGCATATCCGTCCCGCTTGAAGCGCAGCACCGCATCGCCGTCGGCGTCGGTGAATGAGGCGTCCGTCAGGCCGGTGAGCGTCGCGTCGCGGCCGTTGCCGGAGACATCCAGCAGAGTGCTGCCGGAGTGGGACATGTCGTAGTGCGCCGTCGGCGCGGGGAGGTCGGCCGCCGAGGCGGCAGGGGCGAGGGTGCACAGCGAGGCTGCCAGCCCGGCGCTGATCCCGGCGGCGAGCAGTCGCCGGGAGCGGGTTTCGGGTGTTCTCATACGAAAGTCCTTGTCATCGTTGACGGTCGGCCGCACGTGGTCGGGTCGTGCGATCCAATGCGCGGGGTACGTGAATGTTACCGGACACAATGGCGGAAACATAGGAGTTTTTCGTAGGTGAAGATTGCAGAAACAAACCCTCGCGAGACGCGGCGAGGCTGTGCTACGGTTCCTGGTTACCGGTAACAGCGAGTGTTGCCGCTGCACTCAGGAGTCCTCGATGGCGAAGTCCCCTTCCCTCCGTGTCGGCCCGGCGCGACGACGCTTTCCGCTGTCTCTGCGCGGCGCCGGTGCGGTCGCGCTCGCCGCGGTCATCGCCCCTGGGCTGATCGGTCCGACGAGCGCGTCCGGTGCCGAGAGCGCCGCTCCGCGCACCGGACTCGTCGCCGAGTACCTGTTCTCGCAGGAGGCCGGAACAGTCGTCCCGAACACCGCAGGCAGTGCCGTCGGCGCCGCCACGGTCGTCAATGGGGCGGATGCGCACTGGACCGGATCGTCTCTCGTGCTCACCGGCGGGGACAAGGGCGGCACCGGAGACTGGGTGCGGCTGCCCGACAGCCTGCTCGCCGGCGAGGAATCGGCCACGATCACGGTCGAGACGAAGTTCGATGCGTCGATGGCATCCGCCTGGCACTTCCTCTGGAACATCGGCAGCGAGGGCACCTCGGCGTACTGGTTCGCCTCGCTGAAGGACACCGCGCGCACCGCGATCACCACCGGCGGCGGTGGCGCAGAGGTGAACGCGCGCGGCACCGCGCCGCTCACCCCTGACCGCTGGTACAGCGTGACCAGCGTGATCGACGGTGCCGCCGACGTCATCACCTTCTACGTCGACGGCGTGCGCGCGGGCAGCGCCCCGACGACGCTCACGCCCGACTCCATCGCCGCGCAGACCATGAACACCATCGGCCGTGCGCCGTACCCCGACCCGCTCTACAAGGGTGAGGTCGCCGCATTCCGGGTGTACGACCGGGCCCTGAGTCAGGAAGAGGTCGCAGACGTGTCGATCGCAGACGCCGTAGCGCACGCCGACGAGATGGAGGCAGCGGCGCAGACCGCGGTGGACGCGCTCGCCCCGGTCACCATGGACGACGCGCATGTCACGCTGCCGGGGTCGACTTCCGCGGCCGTCACCTGGACGTCGTCGAGCGACGACATCGTGATCGGCGCCGACGGCCGCTCGGGCACCGTGACGCAGCCGGCGGCGGGGTCCGCGCCCGTGGAGACCACCCTCACCGCGACCGCGACGGTGCGCGGAGTCGCAGCGACGAGAGAGATACCCGTGACGATCCAGCCCGCGGCGACCGAAGCAGACGACTACGGATACCTCATGGTGCACTTCATCGAGGATGCCGACGGATACGCCGAGAAGATCTACCTCGACGTCTCGCGCGGTGACGACCCCGAGAAGTGGGACCCGCTCAACAGCGGCAAGCCGATCCTCGCCTCGCAGCTCGGGACGACCGGCGTGCGTGACCCGTTCCTGACGCGCAACCCCGAGACCGGCCGGTACTACATCATCGCCACTGACCTGCGGGTGTTCGGCGGTGATGGCGGCTCCGGCTCGTGCACCAGCTGGTGCCACTGGACGACGAAGGGCAGCACCGATCTGGTCGTCTGGGAATCCGACGACCTGGTGAACTGGGGCGAGCCGCGCACGTTCGACACGGCGCTGGACAACAGCGGCGCCCAGGTGGCCGAGCTCGGCATGGCCTGGGCTCCCGAGGCGCTGTGGGTCGACGACTACCACCCGGACGGTCGGGGCGCGTTCGTCATGTACTGGTCGTCGAACGTGTACCCGGATGCTTCGCACACCGGTCCGAGCCACAACCGGGTTCTGTGGGGTGCCACCACCGACTTCTCCCAGGAGACCTATTCGTACGGCGGCGACTTCGTCAACACCGGCGCCAACACGATCGACACGACGATGATCCAGAACGACGGCACGACCTACCGCGTCACCAAGGACAACGGCCTCGGCAAGGGCATCTACATGGAGTCCACCACGGCCGAGCGCTGGTGGGAGCAGGGCACATCCTGGACGACCCTGCAGACGAAGATCGGCGCGGCATGGGCAGGCGGAAACGCCGGCGGAGTCGAAGGGCCGGCCGTCTTCAAGAGCCACAGCGACGAGAAGTGGTACCTGTACGTCGACGTGATCCCGAGCACCGGATACCGGCCGATGGTCACCGCGGATCTCGATGCCGGGTGGACGCAGCTGAACGACCCTTCGTTCTCGATGGCCCCGCACACCAAGCACGGCGGCATCGTCTCGCTGACCAAGGGCGAGTACGACCGGGTGCGGGCCGCGGATGCCGTCTCCGTCGTCACGGCGGATCTCGGGGTGGTCGAGGTCGAAGCGGGCTCCGGTGCGGGAGACCTCGTCGCCGCGCTTCCGCAGGAGGCCGACGTCTCGCTCGCCTACGGCCGCGGCACGGCTTCGCAGCCGGTCTCGTGGGACACCTCGTCCGTCGACCTGTCCGCACCAGGAACCTATGAGGTCACCGGAATCGTGCAGACGCTCGGCGCCAACCTCGACTCGTGGACCGGCGCCGGCGGCTCGACCGCCTGGAACGCCCCCGATCGTGCGCTCTCCCGCAGCGGGGCACTCACGGTCACCGCGCAGGTCACCGTGACGGATGCCGCCACGCCGACCATCACCGCGACCGAGATCACCCGTTGCGTCGCCGGCAAGGTCGTGCTCGTCACCGAGGTCCACAACGCCGGGACGACGCCGGTCTCACTGACCGTCACCACGGCGTTCGGTGTGACGGATGCCGGAACCCTCGCCGCAGGGAAGTCCGTCAGTCGCAGCACGAGCACCCGCCTGGCCGCGGTCGAATCCGGCGAGGTCACGGTGACCGCATCCGCCCTGATCGACGGAGCAGTTCGCACCACCAACGCCGTCGCCGAGTACGCCGCGCGAACCTGCGCTCGCTGATCCGTCAGCCGCCCGAACTGTCATCACCCACCTGAGGAGCGTCAGCATGTCACGGAGAACCCGCGTCGCGGCATCCGCCACCATCGCATGCCTGGTCGGCGGTGCTCTCGTCGTCGGTTCCGCACCAGCCGCGGTCGCCGCAGAGGAGATCAGCATCGAATCGTCCAAAGTCCTCGAGCTCGGTTTCGACGGTGCCCTGACCGACACCAGCCCGCGCGGAGCCGCCATCGGCCTGCAGAAGGGATCGGCGGTGTATGCGGCCGGCATCCGCGGGCAGGCGTTCGCGTTCGACGGTTCCACCGCGCTGCGCCTCGGCACCGATGCTTCCCTGCAGCCGCAGGACCTGACCGTTTCGTTCTGGTACAACCCGAGTGCGCCGATGACAGGCGAGCAGGTGTTCTCGTGGAACAAGGCCGCCTACAACTCCGACGGCTGGTACCTCACCAGCGAGAACGACACCGCCCCGCTCGCGCTGTCGATCGGACCGTCGTCGGGTCAGCCGTACAAGGTCGCGGTCGAGGGCACCCGCTCGACGTTCTTCCCGGCCGGCCAGTGGACGCACATCGTCGCCACCTACGACCACCAGAGCAAAGCGGTGACGTTCTACCGCAACGGCGTACGGCAGGTGTCCTCGGTGAAGTATCCGGTCAGCGCCGCCGCGAGCGGTGTGCTGGGCTCCGAGAGCACCACCGTGAAGACGATCGGCTACAACGGGCCGCAGTACAACGGCTCGCATCTGAAGGGCTTGCTCGATGAATACGCGGTGTTCGACGGCGTGGCCACGATCGACGATGTCGTTGCGCTCACGCAGCGCGGTACCGCCGACTTCGACCCCGCCACCGTCGCTGGCGCCGACCTCGCAGCGCTGACGCTGCCCGCCACGGTCAGTGTCGACTTCCCCCTGCCGACCGAAGGTGCGAGCGGCAGCGCCGTCGCCTGGTCTTCGTCGGACACCACCCTGATCGAGGTCGACGGCGCGACAGCGCACGTCACCGTTCCGGCTGAGGGGGAAGGCACTGCCACCCTCACGGCCTCGGCCACGTATGGTGCGAGTGCGCCTGCCACCCGGGAATTCTCGGTGACCGTCACACCGCCGGCCGGCGCATCGGAGTACCTGCTCGATGCGGGGCTCGAGAACCTGGCTGTCACCGACGAGTATCTGGGGAACGCGAACGGTCAGACGATCGACTATCTGCTCAGCCTCGATCCGGAGAAGTTCCTGTACGGCTGGTATCAGCAGGCGGGGCTCACCCCGACCACGGCCTCCGGCTATGGCGGCTGGGAGCGCACCAGCGGCACCCGGTTCTCCGGACACTTCTTCGGCCATTATCTGTCGGCGCTCGCCCAGGCCTACGCGACGACGACGGATGCCGAGGTCAAGGCGCAGCTTCTGGCCAAGCTCACCGCGGGTGTTGAAGGACTCAAGCGATGCCAGGACGCGTGGGCGGCCGCACACCCCGAGAGCGCCGGTTTCATGGCGCCCTTCCCGATCAGCGCCCTCCCCAGCGGTCAGGACGGATTGCTCGTGCCGTTCTACAACCTGCACAAGGTGCTCGCCGGGCTCATCGACGCACACCAGTACGCCCCCGAGGGTCTCGCCGACGATGCGCTGTCCGTGGCATCCGGATTCGGCACCTGGGTGCGCGACTACGCCGCGTCCCTCCCCAACCCCGCCACGATCCTCAACACCGAGTACGGCGGAATGAACGAGGCGCTCTACGAACTGTACGAACTCACCCGCGACCCGGCGCACAAGCGGGCGGCGGAGTACTTCGACGAGGTCGCACTGTTCCAGAAGCTCGCGAACGGGCAGGACGTCCTGAATGGCCTGCATGCGAACACGACGATCCCGAAGCTGATCGGCGCGCTGAAGCGGTACACCCTCTTCACGAGCGATGCCGGGCTCTATGAGACGCTGAGCGACGCCGAGAAGGCGGCTCTGCCGATGTATCTCGCGGCGGCGAAGAACTTCTGGCAGATCGTCGTCGACGACCACACCTACGCCAACGGTGCGAACAGCCAGTCCGAGCACTTCCACGGGGCGGACAGTCTGTACGCGTACGCCACCAACGGGGTGACCACCGGCTACGGCGAGAACTCCACCGCCGAAGGGTGCAACGAGTACAACATGCTCAAGCTCACCCATGCGCTGTTCGCCGTGGAGCCGCAACTGAAGTACGCCGACTACTACGAGTCGACGTTCATCAACACGATCCTCGCTTCACAGAACCCCGAGACCGGGATGGTCACATACTTCCAGCCGCAGACCGCCGGTTACGCCAAGGTCTTCGGCACTCCGCTCGACCAGTTCTGGTGCGACCACGGCACCGGCATCGAGAGCTTCACGAAGCTCGGCGACTCGATGTACTTCACCGACTCAGACGGCGTGTGGCTGAACCAGTTCTACAGCTCCGAGTTGCGCGATCCGGCGCATAACCTGCGCGTGACGCAGGCCGCGAACGTACCGGCAGATCCGCTGGTGAGCATCTCCATCGACGCGCTCGACGGCACCACCGTCGCCGAGGGAACGCTGCTGCGCCTGCGCGTGCCGTCGTGGGCGGCATCCGCTCCCACGCTCACGGTGAACGGCACTCCAACCGAGATCGCCCCTGTCGACGGCTACATCACGTTGGAAGTGGCTGCCGGAGACGAGCTCGCGTACACGCTCCCGGCGCAGGTCACGGTGGATGACGGCACCGAGAACGCGAACTGGGTCGCATTCAAGTACGGGCCGGTGCTGCTGGGCACCGAGCTCAGCCGTGCGAACGTCGAAGCGAGTTACACCGCAGGGGTGCTCGTGCAGATGGGCGTGGCCGACAAGTCACTGAACGCGAACGTCGTCGTCGATGACGCGCCCGCATGGAAGGCCGCCGTCGCGCAGAACGTCGAACGCCTCGCCGACGGCGTGAACGCGAACGGCCGCACCACGATGCGCTTCGCCCTGCACGGCGTCGACCCGGCGGCATCCGCCCTCACCTTCGAGCCGTACTACAGCCTCTACGGCGCGCGCTACGCGACCTACATGACGCTCGTGCAGCCGGACTCGGCCGAGGCGCAGGCGCTGATCCTGAGGGAGAAGCAGCAGCTGCGCATCGACGAGACGACGATCGACGCGCTGACGTCGTTCGACAACAACAACAGTGAGGCCGATAAGAACCACCGCTACAACAAGTCGTCGGTCGGTGTCTTCAATGGTCAGCCGTACCGCGACGGACAACGCGCGGCCGACGCCTTCTTCCAATACGACATGATCGTCGATCCCGCACTGCCGGCGAACCACCTGGGCGTCCGCTACTACGGCGGCGACGTGGGGCGCACGTTCGACGTCTACCTCAACGACGTCCTGCTCAAGCACGAGCGGATCACCGACGCGCACGGCGCGCAGGACTGGTACATCCAGTACGACAGGATCCCGCAGGAGGTGCTCGGCGGCATCGCGGCGAAGGACAGCTACAAGCGCGATCAGAACGGCCAGTACGTGCTGGATGCTGAAGGGCAGCGCATCCCGATCGTCACCGTGCGCTTCCAGAGCAACGGGACGAGTTTCGTCGGCGGCGTCTTCGGGGTGTACACCTCGGCGGTCGACCATTATGCGACGGATTCCGAGCTCTCGGCACTCGCGGTCGACGGCGGAGCCCTCAGCCCTGCGCTCACCGCAGGGGTGGTCGACTACACGGTCACCGTGCCGGTGGGAGCGACCGAGGTGGCGCTGACGCTGACGCCGGCCGCTCCGAGCGGACTCGTCCACGTCGACGGGATCCTGATCGACGACACCCTGCCGCGTACGGTGGCGGTGGCGCCGGGGGAGGCCCCCACGGTCGTCGCCGTGAAGGCGACCGCGCAGGACCATGTCACGACCGCCGAGTACTCGATCCGCATCGTCCGCGAGTCCGAACTCGAGGTGACATCCGAGGCCTCCGTGCGCTGTGTCGCCGGCAAGGCCGTACTCGTGGTCAAGGTGCGCAACGGTGCGGACGCCCCGGTGAACGCCGTGATCACCAGTGCGTTCGGCACTGCCCGGCTGCGCGTCGGTGCCGGCGGCACTGCTTCGACGTCGATCGCCACCCGTCAGCCGGCGATCGCGGCCGGCGAAGTCGCGGTCGAGGCCTCAGCGACGATCGACGGCCGGTTGGTCGTGACTCGGACGACCGCGAGCCACCCGGCCGCGACCTGCCGCTGAACGGACGCTTGACGGATGGATGGAGGTTACCTAATCTAACTTTGTTCCCGCTAACATAAGGGCGGGAACGTGGTCCACAGACGGAACACGAAGAAGGCGACGATGCCGACCGAGGTCGCATGTGAAGCCTGAGAAGCGAACCGACAGCCTGGGGCTGATCGCTGATTCGGCACGGCTGACGCCGACCGAGGAACTGGAGTAACCATGAAGATCACCAAGGGAACCGCGGCACGTTGCGCCGCAGGCATCCTCGGCGGAGTGCTGCTGGCGGGCGTCGGCAGCGCCGCCTTCGCGGCATGGCCGGACGAGGAGGACAGCTCGGGCGTCGACGTCAAGGTCGACATCGCCCCCGTGGCGGGCGGCGCGCTGAGCCTGACCGTCGACGGCACCGAGTCCGTGCTGACCGAGACCGGCTCGACTGCCACGTACCGCCAGTTCACCGGCACCCTGCCGAACGTGACGGTGACGGACACCCGTACTGACGTGCCGGCCGGCGTGTACTGGTACGTCACGGGTCAGGCCGGTGACTTCACCGGAGCCGCCGGACAGCCGAACATCACGCCTGACCACCTCGGCTGGACCCCGGCCCTGGTGACCACCGGCAACGGCGAGGTCACCGCCGGTGACGCCGTCGCCACGTCGAAGGACGACCCGACGCCGCCCGTGCCGAACAACGTCGGCCTCGTCGGCCAGGAGATGCTGCAGCTCGCGCTCGACTCGGCTGAGGCGAAGGCCGCCGCCGGGCAGTGGACGGCGAACGCCGGCCTCGTGCTCAAGACCGACGTGAACGTCGCTCCGGGCAGCTACACGTCGCTGCTGACGCTGTCGCTCTTCGAAGACGCGTTCTGAGCACCATCCCGACGAGGGGCTGGGTCCGGGTGACCGGCCCAGCCCCCTCACCTGATCAGGACTCCCGTGAACTCTGTGCGATTCCGCCCGCTGCTGGTGACTGCGCTGGCCGCTCTCACCCTGCTCGGCGCACCCGCCGCGGCGGCTGCCGCCGAGGGCGATGCGCCGATCTCGTGGTCGGTGACACCGGCGGACGAGTCAGGGCCGGACGGTCGCGTGTTCGTGGAGCACGCCATCGACCCCGGTGAGACCGTCGACGATCACCTGGCCGTGCGCAACCTCGGTGCCGAGCAGGTCACCTTCCGTCTTTCCGCAGCCGACGGCTTCTACAACGCGAACGGCCGATTCGACATGCTCCGCTCGGATCAGGAGTCGGTGGCGGCAGGAACCTGGATCACGCTGCCGGAGAGCGTCACCGTCGCACCGGGCGCGACAGCCGTGGTTCCGTTCTCCCTGACCGTCCCCGAGGATGCGGAGCCGGGCGATCATGCCGCAGGCATCACCGCGTCCGTGATCTCCGGAGCGCACGGCGAGGGCACCGGAGTGGGCGTGGAGAGCCGGGTCGGGTTCAAGGTGATGACTCAGGTCACCGGCCCGCTGATGCCTGCGTTCTCCGTCGAGAAGGTGCAGACCGACTATCTGCTCTCCTGGAACCCGTTCCGGCCCGGCGACATCACGACGACGTTCACCGTGGTCAACACGGGCAACACCCGGCTGATGGTCGAGGGTGCGCTCGACGTCGCCGGTCAGACGATCGCCTTCCCGGCCGAGGGGGAGCGTCGTAGTGAGCTCCTGCCGGGCGAGGAGAGGTCGTACGCGCTGGCCGTCGGCGACGTGTGGCCGCTGTTCGGCTTCCCTGCCGATCTCACCGTCGCGCCGGTGGTGTCGTCATCCGCCGAAGAGGTGACTGTCGTCACCGCCGCGACCACCACGCAGTTCCTCTGGGCCATGCCGTGGCCGCATCTCCTGGTCATCCTGGGTCTCGCACTTCTCCTGGTCGCGCTGCTGTGGAACCGCATCCGTTCGCGTCGGCGGATCGACGGCCTCATCGAGAAGGCCGTCGAACGTGGACGTGAGCAGGCGCTCAGTGAATCCCACGCCCGGGCGGAGAGCGTATGAATCCGTTCGCGATCGCGGCCCTGGAGCGCGAGGGCGGTGAACTCGCAGACGGAACGGTCGGCGTCTACATCCATGTCGAGATCCTCCCTCGCACGTGTCTCGAATCCTGCGGCGGACTCCCGGCGACGGGCGGCGAGGTGCCAGCGGTTCTGCTGGCCATCGGCCTCGTGCTGATCGTCGTCGGCGTCGCATTCCTGGCGATCAGGAATGTTCGCCGTCGCATCCGGACTGACCAGGCAACCTCGGGCGCCATCCTCTGATCCTCACCCCGGCGGCTGCCGGATACCCAGGAAGTGCAATGATGCAGACTTTCACCAGACGGACCATCGCGGGTCTCACCGCGCTCACGCTCGGCCTCGCAGGTGCTCTGATCGTGACGCAGCCCGCCCTCGCAGCCGCACAACCGGAGCCCATCGCCGAATACGACTTCGACGACGGCACGCTTGCGGACTCGATCGGCGGAGCCGACCTCACCGCGAGCGGCACGGCCGTCGTCGCCACCGACGCGGAGAAGGGCAAGGCGTTGCGGCTGGACGGTACAACCGACGGCTTCGCCGCATTCCCGGTCGGATTCTTCGACGGGCGCAGCACCATGACCGTGTCGATGGACGTGAAGTCCGAGAAGACCAGCGGCAACTTCTTCACGTTCGCGTTCGGTGCAGACTTGAACAAGTACCACTTCCTTCGGGTGCGCGGTTCCGATGTGCGCAGCGCCATCACGCAGTCCTCGTGGCAGAACGAGTCTGCAGTGGCCGGCACCGTGTCGAGCGGGCAGTGGCACAAGATCGATGTCGTCTTCGACGGCACCGCCATGACGGTGTACGCCGACGGTGTGAAACTCGGTGAGAACGCCGCGCTGGGCACGACGGTGGAACAACTGGGTACCGACCTCGCCGGATACCTCGGCAAGTCGTTCTACGCGGGTGACGAGTACTTCAAGGGCTGGTTCGACGACGTGCGCATCTACGACCGGGCGCTGTCGGCCACCGAGGTGCTGGGCAACGCCGGCGTGACGGATCAGCTGATCGATGTCTCGCTCGATGACCCCGCAGCGCTCAAGCTGGCTCCGATCGTGAACGCGGCAGCGCACACGGTCGTGCTCCCGGTGCTGAAGGGGACGGACGTGACCGCGCTCGCGCCGACGTTCGGCGCGGCCGACGGCGTCACGGTTTCGCCGGCATCCGGCACCGTCGTCGATCTGAGCGCTCCGGTGACCTACACGCTCACTGCCCCGGGAGGGGAGACCGCGACTTGGATGATCGAGGCGCGCGTGGTGAACAGCCCCGTCCTGCCCGGTCTCTACGCAGACCCCAACATCGCCGTCTTCGGCGACACGTACTTCATCTACGCGACCTCCGACGGCTATGCCGGGTGGGGAGGCAAGGAGTTCTACGTCTGGAACTCGAAGAACCTGGTGGACTGGGTCCGCTCCGAGCAGCCCTTCCTGACACTCGACGGCGCCAATGGCAACGTGCCGTGGGCAACGGGCAACGCGTGGGCGCCGACCATCATCGAGCGCGACGGGAAGTACTACTTCTACTTCAGTGGCCACAACGCCAGCCTAAATCGCAAGACGATCGGCGTCGCCGTGGCGGACAGCCCGTACGGCCCCTTCGTCGCGCAGCCGACCGCGATGATCCTCAACAACGAGGCGGTCACCTCGGGCCAGGCGATCGATCCCGCTGCCTTCCATGATCCGGCGACCGGCAAGTGGTACCTGGGCTGGGGCAACGGATCCCCAGTCCTCGCCGAGCTCAGCGACGACATGGTCTCGATCAAACCGGGGAGTTACCAGCGGATCACGGGGCTGACCGATTTCCGTGAAGGGGTCTTCTTCAACCATCGCAATGGGCTGTACCACCTCACCTACGCGATCGACGACACCGGCTCGGAGAATTACCGCGTCGGGTATGCCACGGCGACGAGCATGAACGGGCCGTGGACCTATCGCGGCGTGATCCTGCAGAAGAACCTGGGCCTCGGCATCAAGGGCCCCGGTCATAGCTCAATCATCAACGTCCCGGGCACGGATGACTGGTACATCGCCTATCACCGGTTCGCGATCCCCGGCGGCAACGGCAACAACCGCGAGACGACCATCGACAGGCTCGAGTTCGGCGCCGACGGCCTCATGAAGCCGGTCGTTCCGACGCTCGAGAGCGTGCCCGCCCAGATCGTGGAGTTGCCGCCGACCGGTCCTGACGTCGAGCTCGCCCTCAGTACGCGCTGCACCGCAGGAAAGGTGACGCTCGTCGCACAGACCGGGAACACCGGCGACGCTGCGATGAGCGTGGTGATCAGCACGCCTCACGGCACGAAGACCGTCGCACAGGTGAAACCGGGCACGTCTTCTTCTGTGGCGGTCTCCACGAGGCTCGCGTCGATCGATGCGGGCACCGCCACCGTGATGGCGACGGACGAATCGGGCACGACCGAGATCACCGGGTCCTACTCCGCCCGCGCCTGCGGCTGAATCACTGACACATACACCGATGCACGAAAGAACGAAGGGGTTCTCATGATGAGTTCTGAACAGACGCGCAGCCGCGGCCGGCGCGTGATCGCGGGCGCACTCGGCGCGGCGCTGGTGGGGGGCCTGGCCCTGTCGGCACCGGTGTCGGCGACCGCTGCACCGGTGCGTACGGCAGCAGCCGACGAACCGGCCTCGCTCGTGGCGCTGTACGACTTCTCAGAGGAGAGCGGCACGATCGCGCACGATGCGAGCACGCACGGCAACGACGCGACGGTGGTCGGCGGTGACGCCTGGAACGGCGGATACATGCAGTTCACCGGCGCCAACCACGTGAAGATGCCGAACGACCTGCTCGCCGGACGCAGCGCGGCGACGATCGTCATCGAGACCTCCCCACAGGCGCTCACCGGTGCGAAGTTCCTCTGGAACATCGGCGGCACGGCCGCCCCGTCGAGCGGACAGGGGCAGTTCTTCATTCAGCCGGTCGCCCCCCGCGTCGCGATCACCAAGACGAACTGGTCCGGTGAGCAGACGGTCACGTCGGCGACGAAGCTCGTCGAAGGGCAGTGGCAGTCGGTCGCCGCGACCATCGCGAAGAACCCCGACGGCACGACCTCGACCCTGCGGCTGTTCATCGACGGTGCGCAGGTGGCCGAGAAGACCGACTCCAGCGTCAACCTCTCCGACCTGCTGACGCACACCGTCAACTACATCGGCAAAAGCGCTTACCCCGCAGACACCCTGTATCAGGGCAAGGTCTCGACGTTCCGGGTGTACGAGGAGGCACTGCCGGGGGCGACGCTGACCGAGATCGCAGCGACGGATGCCGCGAGCGCCGCGACCGAGACGGTCGCAGCGATCGATCTTGACGCCGTGAACGCGCAGAGTCTCGACGCCGTGGAGACGAACCTCACGCTGCCCACCGCGGGCGGCGTCACCTGGACCTCGTCGGAACCCGGCATCGTCGCCTCCGACGGCACCGTGACGCAGCCGGAATCCGATACCGTCGTGACCCTCACCGCGGTCTCCGCCGTGCGCGGAGTGCAGAGCACCCCGCGCACCTTCCAGGTCACCGTGCTCAGGGATCCCGCGGCCTCGGACAAGGCCCAGCGCGACCTCGATGCGATCAGCATCACGGACGCCGACGACATCCGCTCGAACTTCGCGCTGCCCGCATCCGGATCCCGCTACGGCTCCGCGCTGACCTGGCAGAGCTCCGCTCCTTCGATCGTCGATGTGGCCGGCACCGCGCAGACCGCACCCGGAATCGTGACGCGTCCGGAGGGCGGCGACGCCAAGGTCGTACTGACCGTCACCGCGACGATCGATGACGAGACCGCCACCCGCGAAATCGCGCTCGTGGTTCGTGCGGCCTACGACATGCCCGCGACGACCGACTACATCTTCGCCCACTTCACCGGCACGGAGGGCTCTGCGTCCGACGAGCAGATCTACTTCGCCACCAGCCGCGACGCCAAGGTCTTCACGGATACCCGCCCTGCAGGCGCCCCGGTGCTGTCGACCGAACGCAACGCAGGAGAGGGCGAGGGCGGCGTGCGCGACCCGTTCCTGGTGCGCTCGCCGGAGGGCGACCGGTTCTACCTGATCGCCACCGACCTGAGCATCTACCACCGCGGCGGCTGGGGCAACGCCCACGCCACCGAGGACGGCTCGACCGAGCTCGTGATCTGGGAATCCACCGACCTCGTGAACTGGAGCGAGCCGCGTCTCTCCGACGTCGCCGGCGAGATCCCGAACGCCGGGATGGCCTGGGCGCCCGAAGCGATCTGGGATGAGGTCACGGGTCAGTACTACGTGTACTGGGCGACCCGCGCTGACGGGAACACCGCATTCGGGGACAGCGTCGACATCTATCTCTCGACCACGCGGGACTTCCGTGCCTTCTCGACTCCGGTCAAATGGATCGACCGCGAGCATTCCATCATCGACACCACGGTGATCAAGGTGGGCGACTGGTACTACCGTGCCTCGGGCGACGGTGAGATCACGATCGAGCGGTCGAAGAACCTCGCCGCGACCACGGCATCGGCTCTGCCGGCCGCCACGGGCACCGATCAGCAGTGGGTGCTCGTCGGCACGCTGCAGTCGATCCTGCAGGGCAGCGGCACCTGCGCCGCCGGCACGAACTACACCGGCGCCTGCCTCGAGGGTCCGGAGTTCTTCCAGTACAACGACGACGATCGTGCCGGCGCGCAACAGCTCTACGGGCTGCTCGCCGACCAGTACGCGACCGGTCGCGGTTATGTGCCCTTCCGCACGACCGACCTCGCCTCCACGTCGAACACGGTGTGGAGCAAGGCGAGCGACGTCAACCTCGGTGCGATCAAGAAGCGTCACGGCGGCATCGTGCCGATCACCGGGGCGGAGTACCAGCGCGTGATGTTCCACTACGCCGGAGTCGGGACCGACCCTGACCTGAAGCTGAGCTCGGCCGTCACCACGCGCTGCGTGGCAGGCAAGGCCTCTATCGCCATCTCCGTCACGAACGATGACACCCGGGCGGCCGATGTCGTCATCTCGACGCCCTTCGGCGTCAAGACGGTGAAGGCCGTGCAGCCGGGCAAGACGGTGACGCAGACCGTGTCGACCAGGCAGAACGCGATCGGGGCGGCATCCGTCGTCGTCGACGGCACCGCGAGCGATGCCTCGTACTCCGCAAGCACCTTCTACGACACCCGCACCTGCGGCTGACGGGAGATCAGAACATGAGATTCACGAAGACCCTCACTGGCGCGGTGCTCGCCGGATGCCTCGCCGTGCTGACGCCGTCCGCTGCGGGTGCAACGGTCGTGCGCCCCACGGCTCTGACCGAGCCGGCATCGCTGCTGGCCCTCTACGACTTCTCGGAGTCGAACGGCACGGTGCTGCGCGACTCGAGCGCGGCACATCGTGACGCCGCGGTCGTCGGCGGGGCCGCCTGGCGCAGCGGCGCCATGCAGTTCACCGGCTCGAACTACGTGCAGCTGCCGAACGACCTGCTCGCGGGCAAGAGCGCGGCGACGATCGTGATCGAGACCACGCCGCAGGCGCTCGCCGGAGCGAAGTTCCTCTGGAACTTCGGCGGGTCGGGCGACAGCTCGACAGGGCAGTTCTTCATCCAGCCGATCGCCCCGCGGCTGGCGATCTCGAAGACGAACTGGTCGGGTGAGCAGACCGTCACCTCGGCGACCAAGCTCGTCGAGGGGCGGTCGCAGTCGGTCGCGGCGACGATCGAGAAGAACACCGGCGGCACGACGTCGACCCTGCGGTTGTTCATCGACGGCACGCAGGTCGCGGCCAAGACGGATTCGACCGTGCACCTGAGCGACCTGTTGACGCACACGATGAACTACATCGGCAAGAGTGCGTACGGCGGCGACAGCCTCTACCAGGGCAAGGTCTCGACCTTCCGGGTCTACCAGGAGGCGCTGCCGGTCACGACGCTGGTCGAGATCGCGGCGACGGATGCTCAGCAGGTCGCCGCAGAGACGGCGGCCGCGATCGACCTCGCCGCCGTGAACGCGCAGAACCTCGACGCGGTCGCGAGCAACCTCGTGCTGCCCACCGCGGGCGGTGTCATCTGGAGCTCCTCGCAGCCCGGTGTGGTCGCCGCCGACGGCACCGTCGTGCAGCCGGCGTCCAACACGGTGGTCACGCTCACCGCCGCCGCATCCGTGCGCGGACAGAGCGCGAGCCGCGAGTTCACCGTCACCGTGCTGGCCGCGCCGGACGCCGCCGAACAGGCGGCCAGGGCGGCTGCCGCCCTCGTCGTGCCCTCGGTGCTTGAAGAGGGATACGTGCTTCCCGCTACAGCGCTCGGGCTTCCGGTCGTCTGGTCGCACGTCTCCGGTGCCGGCTCCATCGAAGACGGAGCCATTGCCGGTGGGCCTGAGAGCGGCATGGCCGACGCCACCCTCGAGGCGACGGTCGGGTCCGGCGCGGATGCCGCGACGGCACAGTTCCAGGTGCGCATTATCGAAGTCGGAGCTGCGCGCATCGCCACGTACACGACGTCGAAGAACACGCGCGGCGGCGACGATCCGGAGGTCACCCGCTCGGCGCACCTGGCACTGAGTGTCGACGGAGGCGCCTTCGCTCCGTTGAACTCGGGCGCGGGCGTGGTGTTCCCGTCGGTGAGCGGGATGACCGAGCAGGTCAACGGCATCAAGCGGTACCTCGCCGATCCCTACCTGTTCCGGTTGAAGGGCGATGAGGGCTTCGGCATCATCGCGCGCCGGGTGAATGCCGCCGGCGCTGCGGACGGCAGCGGGGCACTCGTGTTCACGTCGCCCGACCTCGTGCACTGGACCGAGATCGACTTCCTTCCGCTGACCGGCCAGGCGGCCGGACCAGTGTCCGCCGAATGGGATGCCGAGGAGAATGCGTACCGCGTCATCTGGACGGCTCCGAACGGCTCGGCGCTCGCGGGGACCACGACGTCCTTCGACGCCGTGCAGTACCTCGGCGTGGGTCAACACCCCAGCGGTCGCTCAGCGGGCATCGGGGTCGGCTTCGCCGAGACCGCGACGGTCATCCCGCTGACGGCGGCCGAGGCCGGCAGCACCGACGGACTCCTCGGGCGGGTGCACAACACCGCCGTGCAGGCGCCGGCGTCTGTCACCGTCGAGGTCGGCGGGTCTCTCGAATTGCCCGAGAAGGTCGCCGCGGAGTACTCCGACGGCGGCACGCACGACTTCCGGGTGACGTGGGACACATCGGGCGTCGACCTCTCGACACCCGGCGAGTACACGGTCTCCGGCAGCCTGAAGACCACGGACACGAACTTCCCGCTGTTGAAGAACCGCGCAGATCCGCACGTGCTGCGCTATACCCGCGCCGACGGTGAGAAGACCTGGCTCTTCATCGCCACCGATGACGCCGGGCAGGACGAGTTCTTCATCCGCAGCGCCGACACCGTCGCGGGGCTGGCCAGCGCGCCGGACAACCGCATCCTCGGCTACGGATTGTCCGGCACCTCGGTCAATGCGCAGCTCTGGGCGCCGGAGCTGCACGTCGTCGACGGCGATCTCTTCGTCCTCTTCGCCGCGAACGCGAACAGCGTCAACGGCTGGAACGGGGTGCAGTCCTACACGATGCGTCTGAAGCCGGGCGGTGACCCGCTGGTGCGAGCCGACTGGCAGGCACCGCAGCGCGTGGTGGATGCCGCCGGCAACCCGCTCACGACCTACGGAACCGGCATCACTCTCGATATGACTCACTTCGAGGACCAGGGCGACGACTACGTCGTGTGGTCGGAGCGGAACGTCCCGTCGACGGGCATCGGGCCCGCGGTGCTGAAGATCGCGAAGGTCGCACCGTCGGCCACCGGAGCGTGGAAGCTGATCGGCGAGCGCTCCACGATCGTGCAGCCCGACAAGGGATGGTCGGCGAACACTGCCGAGGTCGCCGAGGGGCCGTTCGTGATCCAGCGCGACGGGAAGATCATGATCACGTTCTCCGGATCGGGCATCGACTGGACGTACGCTGTGGGGCTTGCGACCGCCGCGTCCGGAGCGGATCTGCTCGACCCGGCATCCTGGGGCATCCGCGACTATCCGATCTGGCACTACGAGGGCGCCTTCACGAACAACTGGGGGCCGGGGCACAACTCCTACACCTACGACGACGACGGCAACCTGCTGAACGTCTTCCACGCCAGAGCCACACAGAACGGGTCGCGCGATGCGGGAGTGCGCATGGTGTACTTCCGGCAGGACGGCAGCCCGATCCTCGATATGACGGATGCCGAGTGGCTGGCCGCCGAGAACCGCACCGTGACGACCACTGTCACCGTGGAGGGGCCGGCGCTGGACGTGTCGGCCTCGGCGGCCACGCGCTGCGTCGCCGGGAAGGTAGTGCTCGCGGTGCGGATCGGGAACGCGGGCGAGACTGCGGTGGATGCCACGATCTCGTCGGGCTACGGTCAGGCGACGGCATCCGGGATCGAAAGCTCGAAGACCGTCTCGATCGCGACTCGGTCGGCGTCGATTCCCGGCGGCGATGTGACCGTCACGGTCACCGGAGACGTCGACGGGCAGGCCGCGACGGTCCAGCGGGAGGTGTCCTACCCGGCACGCGCCTGCAGCTGAGCACGACTGCACCGCACTGAGCCGCGCTGGGAGAATCGCCCCAGCGCGGCTCAACGCGCCCTTCCCCGCCAGCCGGGTAGTCTTGCGATGTTCACGGTCGTGGGAGGGGAAGCATGAGCAGTGGTTCGGCGCCCTCAGGCGACTCGGCACGTCCGAGCATCTACGACGTCGCGGATCGCGCCGGCGTCTCGCACATGACCGTGTCGCGCGTGCTCAACGGCCACCCCAACATCCGGGAATCGACCAGGCATCGCGTCATGGATGCGATCGAGCAGTTGAACTACACCCGCAGCTCGATCGCCCGCGCCCTCGCGACCCGCCGGTCGATGCGGATCGGCGCGATCGTCGACAACCCCGAGCAGTTCGGTCCGAACAGCACCCTTCGAGCAGTCGAGACTGCGGCGCGCGCTGAGGGCTATGCGGTCAGCGCGTTCTCGGTCGTCGACGCCGAGGCCGGGGGCATCGACGCCGGGGTGCTGGAACTCGTCACCCAGGGCATCGACGCACTGTGCGTGATCGCGCCGCGTGCATCGTCTCTGGATGTGGTGCGGCTCGCGACCGTCCCCACGCTCGTGGTGAAGGAAGAGCCGGATGACCGCATGCACACGGTCGCCGTCGACCAGCGGGCCGGCGCGACGGCCGCGGTACGGCACCTCATCGACCTCGGGCACCGGGTGATCCTGCACGTCGCCGGCCCGCAGGACTGGCTCGATGCAAAGGCGCGGACCGAGGCATGGCGGAGCTGCCTCGAACAGGACGGGCTTGAGGTGCGCGACCTCGCCATCGGCGACTGGTCGTCCGACTCCGGATACGAGTTCGGGCGGACGCTCGAGCTGGGCGACGCCACCGCCGTGTTCGTCGCGAACGACCAGATGGCGCTCGGCTTCATCCATGGACTCGCCGAGCGCGGCCTCCGGGTGCCCGAAGACATCAGCGTCGTCGGCTTCGACGACCTCCCCGACGCTCGCCACTATCTGCCGCCGTTGACCACTGTGCGGCAGGACTTCGCCGCGCTCGGACGACTGGTGATGCGCGAGCTGCTGATCGCGATCGACGGCGGCGAATCGGATCTGCGCGAGCTCATCCAGCCCGAGCTCGTTGTGCGTGCCTCGTCGGCGCCGCCGCGCGCCTGAGCACCGCACGCGAGCGCTGTCAAGGCTTTTCGAAACCGTTGCTCCGCGTTTTCTGATACCGGTAACATCCGAGCTGTCGGCGTCTCGCGCCGCATCTCGAAGAGGAGACCGCATGAAGAAGATCATCGACGGCGCCAGGACGGCGCCGCATACCGGACGGGCGCGAGGCAGGTCGATCCGACTCGCCACGGCGCTGGTGGGCGCCGCCGCGCTCGTCGCATCGCCGATGGCGGCGTTCGGCAGCAGCGCGGCGTACACCGCACCAGCCGGCATCGTCGAGAACGGCGTGCTCTCCGGCATCGTGCCGGCGGCCGGCGCCGTCGTGACGGCCGTGGCCGACCCGCCGGCCGTACCGGGGAACCTGCTGCCGGACGGTCGCTTCGTCAGCGACTTCGCCGGTTGGACC
This sequence comes from Microbacterium sp. LWH12-1.2, assembly GCF_040675825.1. Classification (NCBI taxonomy): domain Bacteria; kingdom Bacillati; phylum Actinomycetota; class Actinomycetes; order Micrococcales; family Microbacteriaceae; genus Microbacterium; species Microbacterium sp. LWH12-1.2. The sequence continues at coordinate 2,496,199 of NZ_JBEGIJ010000001.1, read as the reverse complement.
GCTCCGCGCGGGGGCACGCTGGCATTGAGCGAGGATGCCGCGAGCGGTGCGCACTCATTGCAGGCGACGGCCCGCGCGAACACCCAGTCCGGTCCCTTCGCCAGCGTCACCGGCAAGATCGAGCTCGGCGCCGTGTACCGGTTGACCGGAAAGCTGAAGTTCGACGAGGGCAACGCCACGCAGCAGTTCAACTTCACGTTCTGCCCGGCGAATTTCAACGGCTGCGCCGACTATGGCCAGACCTTCACCAAGGGTGAATGGGGCAGCTTCTCGCGGGAGTTCACCGCCGAGGCGAAGCACGTCGCCGCGGACTGGCTCTTCGTCGAGACGCCGTGGGGCTCCAGCGCGCTGCAGGCGTTCAGCGTCGACGAGGTCTCTCTCATCAAGATCGCCGATGCGCCGGAAGGCCCCGACTTCGCAGGCCTCGAGAACGTGCAGACCAAGCCGATCGGCGACCACAACCCGCTGGTCGGGCACAAGTTCGGCGCCGATCCTCACCACCTCGTCTACGACGGCCGCCTGTACATCTACTCGACGGACGACACGCAGCAGTACGACCTGAACAGCAAGGACGCGAACGGGCTGCCGACGCAGTCCAATGGCTACGGCGGGATCACCCGGCTGAACGTGATGTCCACCGGCGACATGGTCAACTGGGTCGATCACGGCACGGTTCCCGTCGCGCGTGAAGGCGGCGCGGCGCCGTGGAGCCGGAACTCCTGGGCGCCGGCTGCGATCGAGAAGGACGGCAAGGTCTACCTGTACTTCTGCGACAGCGGAACAGGAACGGCCGTGGTCGTCGGCGGTTCGCCGCTCGGGCCGTGGGAGGACCCGCTCGGGAAGAAGATCATCCCGGACACCGTGTCGCCCGAGTACATCGCCGGCGGCGGATTCCCCGCCGGGATGTGGCTGTTCGACCCCGAGGTGTTCATCGACGACGACGGACAGGGATATCTGTACTTCGGCGGCAACTCGCAGATCGGCACCTCACCGAACGTGCAGGGACCGCAGAACCCGAAGTCGACGAGAGTGGTCAAGCTGAAGGACGACATGGTCACGCTCGACGGCGACCCGGTCGAGATCGACGGACCCGGCATGTTCGAGGCCTCGAGCATGTTCAAGCACGACGGTAAGTACTACTACTCGTACTCGTCGAACTTCCAGGTCAATGAAGTGCCGGGGGCGTACCCGTCGCGGGGCGCGATCGCGTACATGATGACCGATGACCCGATGGATCTCACGGCCGCGCAGTACGCGGGCGTGGCATTCCAGAACCCGTCGACCTTCTTCGGCGCAGGCAACGGGGGCAACAACCACTCCGACATGTTCGACTACAAGGGCGGCACGTACTTCACCTACCACGCCCAGACCAGGGGTGCGGCATGGGCGGCGGCGCTGGGAACGCCGGGCGCGACTCAGGGTTACCGCTCCGTGCACATCGACAAGCTCGAGTTCAACGCGGACGGCACCATCAAGCCGGTCACCGGAACCCGGGCCGGCGTCGAGCAGGTCGAGAGCTTCGATCCGTATCGCACCTTCGAGGCCGAGACCCTGGCGTGGCAGCGCGGGATCACTACCGCGAAGACGGATTCCGCCTCGGTGGAGTTCCCGAAGCACAACGGCGGCGGCAACATGATGCTCTCCGCCATCGATGACGGGGACTTCGCCGGAATCGCCGGAGTCGACTTCGGGGCAGGCGCCGCGACGGTCTCGGCCACGGTGAAGCCGCTCGTCGCCGGCGGCAGCATCCAGGTGCGCCTGGATGACGTCGACGGTCCGGTCGTCGCAGAGATCCCTGTCGGCGGCACGGTCGGTGAGTGGACGAGCGTGCAGGCGGCCGTGACGGGCGCCACCGGGGAGCATGACGTGTTCTTCGTGTTCGCCGGTCCGGAGGGTGCCGAAGCGACGGCCGATCTCGTCGAGGTAGACAACTGGTCCTTTACGGCCGCCGCGTCGCTGGAGTTCTCGGTCGAGGTGACCACGCGCTGCGTCGCGGGCAAGAACCTGACCCAGACCGTACGGGTGGTGAACGAGGATGTGGTGGGGATCGCCTTCACCGCGGTGTCCGACTTCGGGCGTCGCGATCTCGGCACGGTGCTGCCGGATGCCGGAAAGTCCGCCGCGATCAACACCCGCGCGGCGACCATCCCGGCCGGCGAGGTCACGGTCGAGGCCACGGCCACGGTCGGCGGTGAACAGGTGCAGGTGCAGCGGCAGGTCGACACCGAGGCGGCCACATGCGGCTGATGCTCTGACGCTCTGACGCGAGGAAGGACCCGGGCGCCGCCCGGGTCCTTCTGCCAGTGCGGGGGGTGGATTGCTTGACCAGGAGTGTTTGTTAGCGCTAACTTCGAGCGCAGGCGCGGCAACTGGGCCCGCCGATGCGAGAGGGAGCGACGATGGAGTCGACGAACATGAATGCCGCTGCGGCGGAACGAGGGATCACGCGGCGGGGTCTGATGGCACGCGTCGCGCTGGCGACGGGGGCTGTCGCACTGGGCGGGGCCGGGGTCAGCACACTCGTCGCCACGCCCGCATCGGCGGCTGTCTCGGCCTCGCGGCACCCACATCTCGCGCACACAGCGCTGTTCGACTCGACCTACGCGCACCCCGGGCTGCTGCACACGGCATCCGACCTGGCGGACATCGCCGGCCGGGTCGGTGCGCAGGCCCAGCCCTGGTTCGCCGGGTTCCAGCGGCTCGCCGCGAACGGCCGTGCGAATGCCGCCTGGCCGCCGCGACCGCTCGCCGACGTGATCCGCGGTGGCACCGGTCAGAACTACATGCAGATGGCGTACGACATCCACGCGGCCTACCAGAACGCGCTGCGGTGGCACGCGTCGGGGGTGGAGGAGCACGGCGCGGCGGCGGTGCGCATCCTCAACGCCTGGTCGTCGAACCTGCGTTCGATCGGCGGGAACGCCGACCGGTTCCTGGCCGCCGGCATCTACGGCTATCAGTTCGCGAACGCCGCCGAACTGGTCCGTGACCGGCCGGATTTCCAGCGGGATGCGTTCCGCACGATGCTGCTGAACATCTTCCACCCGATGAACGAGCAGTTCCTCACCCACCACAACAATGCCGTCATCACGAACTACTGGGCGAACTGGGATCTGTGCAACATGGCGTCCATCATCGCGATCGGCATCTTCGCCGATCGCGATGACCTCGTCGACCGCGCGGCGGACTACTTCCACAACGGTGCCGGCAACGGGTCGCTGCCGCACGCGGTCCCGTTCGTGTACGAGAGTGAGGGGCTCGCCCAATGGCAGGAGAGCGGCCGTGACCAGGGCCACACGGTCATGGGAATCGGCCTGATGGGCGCCATATGCGAGATGGCGTGGAACCAGGGCATCGACCTGTGGGGCGCCGATGACAACCGCTTCCTGAAGGCGGCGGAATACGTCGCGAAATACAATCTCGGAAACGATGTGCCCTTTACCGCGTACTCCTGGCAGTCGGGGCCGAACACGAACGCCCCGCACGTCGGCTGGCAGACGCAGACAGTGGTCAGCGAGAACTCGCGCGGGCAGCTGCGCCCGGTGTGGGAGCTCATCCTCGGCCACTACGCCGGAAGGCGCGGACTCAGCGCTCCGTGGACGGAGCAGATGGTGACGGCGGTGCGTGCGGAAGGCGGCGGCGGCGACTACGGGCAGACCTCCGGAGGGTATGACCAACTCGGATTCGGTACTCTGACGGCGGCCGCTGCCGTTAATGGCGTCCGCACCTCGCGGCTGCAGGCGCTCACGCATCCGGGGCACTGGCTCTCGGCATCCGGGACCGCCGTCGCACTCACCCTCTCACCGACGCTCGCCCTCTCTCGCTTCCGGGTCGTGCCGGGGCGCGCCGGCGCCGGCGGAGGCCGGGTGTCCTTCGAGTCCATCGATCAGCCGGGGCGCTTCCTGAGGCACAGCGGCTACCGGGTGGTGCTGCACCAGGATGACGGGACGGCGCTGTTCGCCGGAGACGCGACCTTCCTGCCGGTCGCCGGGCTCGGGCACTCGATGATGACGTCGTTACAGTCGCACAACTTCCCCGACCGGTACCTGCGTCATCGCAACTTCCAGGTCTGGGTGGACCCGATCGTCACCGACGGCGATCGTGCCGACGCGACCTTCCGGATGGTCGACTGAGACGCGCCGATTGCGCCTCCGGAGCTGTTCTCGGTAACATCATCGAAGGCGGGGCCGACGGAGGTGCGCATGGTGAACGTCGGCTCGGACAAGCCCAATATCCGGCAGGTGGCGGTGATCGCCGGCGTCTCGCACATGACCGTCTCGCGGGTGCTGAACGATCACCCGAACATCAAACCGGACACCAAACGGCGCGTGCTCGAGGCCATCGAAGAGCTCGACTACCGTCCCAACCTCGTCGCCCGCGCGCTTGCGACTCAGCGCACCAGGCGCATCGGCGTCATCATCGAGAGTCCGGTGGCCTTCGGTCCGACCAGCATCCTCCGGGCCGTCGAACTCGCCGCCAGGGCCGCCGGTTACTCGGTCACAGCGGTCGCGCTGCACGAGGGCGATGCGCTCACCCCGCAGGATGCCGTCGACAACCTCGTCACGCAGGGCGTCGACGCGCTGTGCGTGATCGCGCCGCGATCGTCGTCGGTGGCCGCGTTGCGCAGAATCTCGCTCAGCGTGCCGATGCTCGTGGTGAAGGCGGATGCCGACCCCACGTTCCTGACGGTATCGATCGACCAGCACGCCGGCACGACGCTCGTCGTCGACCACCTCGTCTCGCTCGGACATCGCGACATCCTGCACATCGCAGGTCCCCTGGATTGGCTGGACGCTCGGGCCAGAGAACGCGCCTTCCACTCCAGGGCGAAGTCCTGGGGCATCCGGGAGCGACCGATCGTGGTCGGCGACTGGACCGCGGACTTCGCCTACGACTTCGCCATGGGACTGAACCGCCTCCCCGACTACACCGCGATCTTCGTGGCCAACGACGACATGGCGATCGGGCTGATCCACGGGCTCCATGACAAGGGATTCGAGGTGCCGAAGGACCTCAGCATCGTGGGCTTCGATGATGTGCCGCTGGCGCGCCATTTCCTGCCGCCGCTGACGACCGTGCGCCAGGACTTCCACGCGCTGGGCGGCGCCGTCGTCGAGATGCTCCGCGCTGCGATGGAGGAGCGCGAGATCCCGCCGCTGACCCGCATCCCGACCGAACTCGTGCCGCGGGCGTCTTCTGCCGCACCGCGGGAGGTGCGCTGATGGCGCTCCCCGACCCGCAGCCGCTGGTCGAGCTCGAAGGAATCACCGTGGATTTCCCCGGGGTGCGCGCTCTCGACGATGTCGACTTCCGGCTGTTCCCCGGCGAGGTGCACGCGCTGATGGGGGAGAACGGCGCAGGCAAATCCACGCTGATCGCCGTCCTCACCGGTACCTGCGCACCGGTGGCCGGAACGGTCAGCGTCGCCGGTGAGCAGCGCCGCTTCGCGGGTGTGGCCGATGCCCGTGCCGCGGGGATCGCGACCGTCTTCCAGGAGACGCAGCTGAGCCCGAACCTGAGTGTCGGTGAGAACGTCATGCTGGGGCGCGAGCGCCGCGGCATGTTCGGCATCGACTGGCGCCGGACGAGAGCGGATGCGGCTGCCGCATTGGCACGGCTCGGCCTCGACGACCTCGACCCGAAGACTCCGCTGTCGATGCTCTCGCCGGCGCAGAAGCAGCTCGTGGCGCTTGCGCGCGCCGTCGTCGATGACCCCAGGGTGCTGGTGCTCGACGAACCCACTTCGAGCCTTGATCAGGCCGAAGTCGCCATCCTGATGCGCGTGATCCGGGGCCTTCGGGAACGCGGGGTCGCGATCCTCTTCGTCTCGCATTTCCTCGAACAGGCCTTCGCGATCAGCGATCGGATGACGGTGCTGCGCGGCGGGCGCTGGATCGGAGAGCACGCGACCCGCGACCTCGAGCGCGCCGACCTCATCTCGCAGATGCTCGGCAAGGACATCGAGAGCCTTCGAGCGCTGAAGTCGGAGCGCAAGGCCCACCACTACGCCTCGGACGCCACACCCGTGCTGCAGGCGACGGATCTGGGACGCCGTGGCGAACTGGACCGGATGGATGTCGAGGTGCAGCGCGGCGAGATCGTCGGCCTCGCGGGTCTGCGCGGCTCCGGGCGCACCGAGCTGGCCTCCCTGCTGAGCGGATCCGTCCGGGCGGACAGCGGCGAGATATGGGTCGACGGCGCGAAAGTCGACATGCGCAGTCCCTCGACGGCACTGCGGCACCGCATCGCGATGACCGCCGAAAGCCGCCGCACGCAGGGGTTGATCGGCGAGCTCACGGCGCGCGAGAACATCGTGCTGTCTCTGCAGGCGCTGCGCGGCTGGTCGCGACCATTGTCGCCGTCTGAGGCCGCGACGTTGATCGACACCTACGTGGAGGCGTTGCACCTGGACCCCGCCGACCTCGATCGGCCGGTGAAGCTGCTCTCCGGCGGTACCCAGCAGAAGGTTCTGCTGGCCCGCGCCCTCGCGGTGCGCCCGCACGTGCTGATCCTCGACGAGCCGACGCGTGGCATCGACATCGCCGCGAAGCTCGACATCCAGCGCCGGATCACACAGCTCGCCGGCGACGGCGTGGCGGTGGTGTTCATCTCCTCCGAACTCGAAGAGGTGGTGCGCTTGAGCGATCGCATCATCGTGCTGAAAGACCGGGAGAAGATCGGCGAGCTCAGCAACGGCCCCGGGGTGACCGTCGACACGGTCGTCGAGATGATCGCTGCAGACAGGGGATCGACCGACGAATCGTGATCGGACTGTGACCGGTAACGAGAACGCGGCCGCGACTTTGAAAGAACTTTGCGAGAAATGTTGTGTTCCACGAATTGTTCCCGGTAACATCGCGGCAGGGCGCTCGACCAGGCGTCCTGCAATCACGCAGGGGACCACGTCGGTCCGCACGCTTGCCGGGGGAGAACCCCGGCCTCTCAAGGAGGAGAACATGTCCGTGAACACGCGCATCCGCACCGCACTGGGGCTGGCCGCAGTCGGCGCGCTCGCATTGGGTCTTGCCGCTTGCTCGACCGCGGCCCCGGAAGAGGGCAACGGAGGTGGCTCCGGTGAGCTGACCACCGTCGGCTTCGTCGCCGTCGGCCCCGAGGGAGCATGGCGCGAGGCGAACGAGCAGAACATCCAGGACACCTTCACCGAGGACGCCGGATACGAGCTCAAGTACGCACCAGCCACCAACCTCGACCAAAAGTCGCAGATCGACGCATTCACGTCGTTCGTCGACGAGGGTGTCGACGTCATCCTGCTGTCCGCCACCGAGGCGTCCGGCTGGGAGGACTCGCTCAAGCGTGCGCAGGAGGCCGAGATCCCGGTCATCCTGCTCGACCGCGGCATCGAGCCCGATGACGACAGCCTCTACGTCACCCGTATCGCCCCCGACAACGTCGAGGTCGCCAAGGAGGTCGGTGCCTGGGCTGCAGCCACGTTCCCCGATGGCGGCAACTACGTCGTCCTCGAGGGCCCGGCCGGCGTCGGCGTCGTCAACGAGCGCAACAAGGGCTTCGACGAGGGCCTCGGAGACACGAAGCTGACCAAGCTCGACGCGCAGACCGCGAACTGGTCTGCCGAAGAGGGCAAGAGCGTCTTCGAGACGATGCTGAAGGCCAACAACAACAACATCCAGCTCGTGTTCGCCCAGAACGACGAGATGGGCCTCGGCGCCGCTCAGGCAGCTGAAGAAGCGGGCCTGGTCGTGGGCAAGGACGTCAAGATCGCCACGATCGACGGCACCAAGAACGCCATGACGGCGCTCGCCGACGGCCAGCTCAGCTACGTGCACGAGTACAACCCGCTGTTCGGGGAGACCGCCCTCGAGGTCGTCGAGAAGGCTCTCGCCGGCGAGAAGGTCGATTCCTACATCGTCGTCCCGAGCGAGGAGTTCGACTCGGCCGAGGCGGCCAAGGCCGTCCTGGCGGACCGCAAGTACTGATCACTCCGCCGGAGCGATCCGGCGACCGGCCCGGGTGGCGGCGCGTCCGCCACCCGGGCAACACCATCTTCGAAACTGAGAGTCAGCGATGAACGAAGAACTCCCCATCGTCGAGATGCGCGGGATCTCCATCGAGTTCCCCGGCGTCAAAGCCCTCGACGGCGTCGACTTCCGGCTTTTCCAGGGCGAGGTCCATGCGCTCATGGGCGAGAACGGCGCCGGCAAGTCGACCCTGATCAAGGCGCTCACCGGTGTGTACCGGATCGATGCCGGCTCGATCGTCGTCGCCGGCGGCGAACGAAGCTTCGCGGGCACGGCAGATGCGCAGGAGGCCGGCATCTCGACGGTCTACCAGGAGGTCAACCTCGCGCCGAACCTGTCGATCGGCGAGAACGTGATGCTCGGACACGAGATCCGCGGCCCGTTCGGCATCAACTGGCGTGCGACCCACCGCGCGGCGACCGAGGCCCTCACGCGTCTCGGTCTCGAGCACCTCGACACGCACAAGCCGCTCTCGACGCTCTCGATCGCCCTTCAGCAACTCGTCGCGATCAGTCGTGCGATGGCGATCAAGGCCAAGGTGCTGATCCTCGACGAGCCCACCTCGAGCCTCGACGCCGCCGAGGTCGAAGGCCTCTTCACCGTCATGCGGACCCTGCGCGATCAGGGCGTCGCCATCCTCTTCGTCTCCCACTTCCTCGACCAGATCTATGCGATCAGCGACCGGCTCACGGTGCTGCGCAACGGACGGTACGAGGGCGAGTACCTCACGCGCGATCTCGATCGGCATGCGCTCATCTCGACGATGATCGGCAAGGACCTCGACACCCTCAAGTCGCTGGGCGGCAACCGCCGCCGCGCACCGCGCGAAGCGGGAGAGAAGCCGGTGCTCTCGGCATCCGGCATCGCCCGCCGCGGTGCTGTCGAAGCGACGGACCTCGAGATCCGCCCGGGAGAGGTGGTCGGCTTCGCCGGCCTGCTCGGCTCGGGCCGGACCGAGCTCGCCCGGCTCCTCTACGGCGCCGATCGCCCCGACGAGGGCACGATCACGGTCAAGGGCGCGAAGGCCGATCTGAAGTCGCCTGCCGAAGCGCTCGCCCGGCGCATCGCATTCTCCACCGAGAACCGCCGCGACGAGGGCATCATCGGCGATCTCACCGTTCGCGAGAACATCATCCTCGCCGTCCAGGCCGAACGCGGCTGGGCGCGGCCCATGTCGCGCAAGGAGCAGGATGCGATCGTCGAGAAGTACATCGCTGAACTCAACGTGCGCCCGGCCGACCCGGAACGCATGATCAAGAATCTTTCCGGCGGCAACCAGCAGAAGGTGCTGCTCGGACGCTGGCTGGCCACCAAGCCAGAGCTGTTGATCCTCGACGAGCCCACCAGAGGAATCGACGTGGGTGCGAAGGCCGAGATCCAGGAGGCTGTCGCGATGCTCGCCGAGGAAGGCGTGGCCGTGGTGTTCATCTCCTCCGAACTCGAAGAGGTCGTGCGCCTCTCCGAGCGCATCGTCGTCCTCAAGGACCATCGCAAGATCGGCGAGATCCAGAACGGCCCGGACATCACCGCGCAGGAGATCGTCGACGTGATCGCCGCCCACGGGGTGGATGCGGCCGCTGAGACTCTCGAGGAGACCGACGGCGCGGCACCCGATACGATCGCCCACATCACCGAGAAGGAGGAGGCGCGATGACCGCCGCATCTCGCACGTCGCTCTGGCGTGAACTCATCCACAAGCCGTTCTTCTGGGGGATCGTCGCGATCGTCGCGCTGCTCGCGCTGAACGTGGTGAAGGACCCCGCGTACCTCGCGATGTCGGTCAACCCCAACAACGGCAACCTCGTCGGAAACCTCATCGACATCCTGCGCCAGGCCGCGCCGATCATGATGATCGCGATCGGGATGTCGCTGGTCATCGCCACCGGCGGCATCGACCTCTCGGTCGGATCGCTGATGGCCGTCGCCGGTGCCGTGTCGATGGAGTTCCTGAACGCCGCCGGCGACTCTGGCTCGGTGGGGGTCGCATTCGCCGCCGCCGGTCTCGCGCTGCTGATCACCGCCATCCTGGGCGCCGTCAACGGTGTGCTGGTGGCGTACGTCGGACTGCAACCTTTCATCGCCACGCTCGTGCTGATGCTCGCCGGCCGCGGAATCGCGAAGGTGATCACCGGCGGGCAGAACACCGCGGCATCCAACGATCCGTTCCGGTGGATCTCGAACGGCTACCTCATCGGCATCCCCGTCGTGTTCATCCTCGCCGTCCTGATCGTCATCCTCGTCGGCTGGGTCGTGCGGCGCAGCGCGCTCGGTCTGATGATCGAAGCGATCGGCATCAACCCTAAGGCCAGCCGGATGGCGGGCATCAAGCCCAAGGGCCTGCTGCTGACCACCTACATCCTGAGCGGCATCCTCGCCGGGATCGCCGGCATCATGTCGGTCGGCAGTGTGATGACCGTCGACATCTCCCGCACCGGCTACCAGCTGGAGCTCGACGCGATCCTCGCGGTCGTGATCGGCGGAGCCTCCTTGGCCGGCGGAAAGTTCTCGCTCAGCGGGGCATTCGTCGGCGCCCTGCTCATCGCGACCCTGGACAAGACCGTGCTGTTCCTTGGTGTCTCCTCGTCGGCGACTCCCGCGTTCAAGGCGATCGTGATCGTGGTGCTCTGCCTGCTGCAGTCGGAGCGCGTTCGCAGCTGGTTCCGCACGCGTCGGCGGGAGAAGCCGGCAGCATCAGAGCTGAAGACCATGAAAGAGGAGGTGCAGGCATGACCGCCCTGACCGCGGCACGCGTGCGCGACGAACCGGTGGCCATTCTGGACCGGGTGCGCCGGATGATCCAGGCGAACCCTTCTGTCCTGCCGACGATCGCCTCCGTCGTGATCTTCGTCGGCATGGTCGTCTACGGCGAGGTGGCCTATGGGCGCATCCTCCAGGCGAGCACCCTGTCGAACCTGCTCATCAACAACGCGCACCTGATCGTGCTCGCCGTGGCTCTGACGTTCGTCATCATCACCGGCGGCATCGACCTGTCCGTGGGCTCGATCATCGCGTTCTCCTCCGTGGCCGGCGTGATGCTGGCCAACGCGGGATGGAACGCGATCGCGGTGATGGTCGTGATGGTCGGCATCGGCGCGCTCTTCGGCGTGGTCTCCGGCGTGCTGATCCGGTACTTCAACGTGCAGCCGTTCATCGCCACGCTGGCGATGATGTTCCTCGGACGCGGCCTGGCATCGCTGCTGAGCACCAAGCCGGAACGGCTCGGCGAGGACTCCCCGATCCGTTGGATCGGCGTCCAGCTCAAGGTCGTCGACGGCCCGAAGGTGAACGACCTGGTGATCACGCCGGCCGTCATCATCGCGGTCATCGTTGTCCTCGCAGCGTTCTTCGTCCTGCACCGCACCCGCACCGGCCGCACGGTCTACGCGATCGGCGGCTCCGAGAGCTCCGCCCTGCTGATGGGCCTGTCGGTGCAGCGCACCAAGGTTCTCGTCTACGTCATCAGCGGCGCCCTCGCCGGTCTCGCCGCCGTCCTCTACACGGCACGCCTCGGCACGGCGCAGAACATCACGGGCATCGGCTGGGAGCTCGACGCGATCGCCGCGGCGGTCATCGGCGGCACGCTGCTGACCGGCGCCTACGGCTACGTGCTCGGCTCGGTCATCGGCGCGCTGGTCCTCGGGCTCATGAACGTGCTGATCACGCGCGACGGCGGGATCCCTCCGGAGATGACGACGATCATCACGGGCGGCATCCTGCTCGTCTTCGTGCTGCTGCAGCGCGCGGTGACGCGCAAGAAGGAGTAGCGCAGACGACGCAGAAAGGGGCCTCCTGCACATCATGCGCGGGAGGCCCCTTCTCTGTCGGTCAGCGGGTTGGGATCCAGACCCGCATGGTCGACGGGCCGCGCTGGGCCCAGTCGTGATACGCCACGAGGGGGACGTCGGCTGCGGCATCCGTCGAGCGATCGCGGAGCGGCAGGACGACCCGGCCGTCCCTCTCGACAGGCGGACCGATGACGACCGCATCCACCACGTCGGCGCCGAAGTCCACGGACTCGAGGGCCAGCACCTCCGGCCCGCGTTCGACGGCGATGCAGCCGCGGGCGGCGTCGACACGAGGGTCGGGCGCGGTGGTGCGCGGATGCATCGGCAGGACGAGTTCGATGACATCGCCGCGCCGGAAGGCGCGCCGGACCTCGATGACGCCGGGCTCTGCCGCCTGTTCGGTCTCGCCCTGCACGCGGAGCTTCGCATCGGATGCCCAGGCCGGAACCCGCAGGGTGAGGGTCCACTCCCCGTCCTCCGTGATCGTGATCCGGATGAGCCCGTCCGCCGGGTACGCCGTCGTGACGTCGAAGGCGACGGCTCGGCCGTCGGGCAGGGCCGTGCGCACTTGGGCAGACGCGTACTGGTGCAGTTGCACGCCCTCGTCGTCGGCGGTCGCGATGTACGCGTCGAGACTCGCGAAGGTGCGTGCCACGTTGGGCGGGCAGCACGACACCTCGAACCAGGGCGCGCGCAGCGAGGACGAGGCGCGCTGCGAGGTGGCCTCAGGGTCCGCAGGGACGCCGGGGACCCGCTGGTGCAGGGTGTTCGCGTAGTAGAAGGAGCGTCCGTCGGGTGCCGGCGACGTCGCCACCACATTGAACAGCGTCCGTTCGATGAGGTCGGCATATCGCGGTGAACCCGTCGCGAGCAGCAGCCGCCAGGAGAACATGATCGAGCCGATTCCGGCGCAGGTCTCCGAATACGCGCGATCTGCGGGGAGCTCCCAGTCGTCGCCGAATGCCTCGTCCTGATGATGCGAGCCCTGCCCACCGGTCACGTAGGTGCGTCGTTCAACTGTGCGATCCCACTGGCTGCGCAGCGCATCCAGCAGGACGTCGTCGCCACCGTCGACGGCGACGTCGGTCGCGCCGGCGGAGAGGTAGTTCGCGCGCACGGCATGCCCGCGCAGCGCATCGGCCGCGCGCACCGGTACATCATCCTGGAAATACTTCCGGCTCCACTCGATGTCGCGCAGGGTGCCGCGACCGTGCCGCTCCACGAAGAGGGCGGCCTGGTCGATGAGTCGCTGCTCGCCGAGCGCGCGACCGAGTTCTGCCAGGCCCACCTCGACCTCGGCATGCCCGCAGATCGCATCACGGCCGGCGGAGCCGAACTCGCGGCAGACCAAGTCCGCTGCGCGCTGCGCGATGCCGGCCAGCCCGTCCTCGGCATCGGGACGGGTGCGGATGCGGGCGACCGCGGCCTGGAACAGGTGGCCGAGGCAGTACAGCTCGTGCCCCCACTCCAGATCCGACCAGCGCTCGCGCTGTCCGGGGCGCCCGAACATCGTGTTCAGATAGCCGTCGGCTTCCTGGGCGGCCGCGATCCGCGCCACCACCGAGCGGAAGCGCTCCTCGAGCGCTGCGTCGGCCGCGGCATCCGTCCGCCCGATCTCCCATGCCAGCGCCTCGAGGTACTTGTAGACCTCCGAGTCGGCAAACTCGCGTCCGCGGCGCCCGGAGGGAAGGGTTCCGGCGGCCGCGAGATCGAAGTTCGGCAGCCATCCCTCGGATTCGAGGCGCGCGTGGATGTGTGCGAGCGTGGCTTCGCCGTTCACCCGCTGCCGATCGCCCCAGAAGCCGCCGGTGATGGTCGCCTCCGAGAGGCCGAGGGGGCGCAGTCGCCCGCGGGCGGGGACCACGGGAGCTGCCGGTGCAGTGGTGTCGAACATCGTCATCCTTTGAAGGCGCCGGACATGAAGCCGCGCACGTAGTGGCGTTGGAGGATCAGGAAGAGAAGGATGCAGGGGAGGGCCAGGACGACCACTCCCGCTTCGGTGGCGCCGTAGTCGACGACGCCCTGCACCTGGCCGCGGAGGTTCGCGACGGCCAGGGGCAGCGTCATCCGGTTGGAGTCGTTGATGAGGATCAGCGGTGCCATGAAGTCGTTCCAGGCGGTGAGGAAGGCGAAAAGGCCGACCGTCACGAGTCCCGGCTTCACGGCGGGGAGCAGCACCCGCCACAGGGCACCCCAGCTGGAGCATCCGTCGACCATCGCCGCCTCGTCCATCTCCTTCGGGATCGATTCGAACGAGATGCGCATCATGAACATCGAGAACGGGAGCTGGAACATAGTGATCACGAGCGCCACGCCGACCAACGAGTTCTGCAGTCCGACCGCGTTCAGAATCACGTACAGCGGGATGAGCAGGGTGGCGTAGGGGACCATGAGGATCGCCAGCGTCAGCAGGAACAGGGCGTTCTTGCCGGGGAAGGAGAAACGGGCGAACGCGTATCCGCCGAGCAGCGAGATGAAGAGGGTGAGCGCGACGGTGAGCAGCGAGACGAACAGCGAATTGCCGAGATACACCCAGATCCCCGCCTGGTACTCGCCGAGGGCGGCGTAGTTGCCGAACCCCCAGCCGTCGGTCTGGCTGGTGCCGGCCAGCGGGCTCACGCTCGAGACGCCGGTCCAGATCAGCGGATAGAGGAAGATCACGGCGAGCGCGGTGGTGAACACCCAGTACGGGATGCCGTAGACGAGGCGCTTCGCCGTGGAGCGGTAGCGGGGAGCCGACGGAACGTGGTTCGGCGCGACGATCGTGCGCGTGAGGGTCTGTGACATGGTTCTCAGCTCTCATCCGTGCGGCGGAACGCGCGCAGCTGGAAGACGTTGATGACGATCAGGGCGAGCAGCACGATCACCGAGAGGGCCCCCGCGATGCCGAGGCTGTTCTGCCCCTGGAAGGCCACGTTGTAGATGAGTTGCACGACCGTCATCGTGCTGTTGTCGGGACCGCCCTTGGTGAGGATGTAGAACTGCTCGAACGCGAGCAGCGATCCGGTCACGCACATCACGGTGGTCAGGGCGAAGGTCGGCTTCAGCAGCGGCACGGTGATGTCGCGGAACGTCTGCCAGCGACTCGCCCCGTCGATGCGCGCGGCCTCGTAGACGTCGTCGGGGATGCCCTGCAGCCCCACGAGCATGAGCAGCATATAGAAGCCGGCGTAGCGCCAGACGATCAGGAAGATCGTCGACCAGAGCGCCCCTTCGGGGGTGCCGAGGAATGTCACGCCCCACGCCTTCATGAGGTCGGCGAACGGTCCGGCGATGGGGGAGTACAGCACGTAGAACAGCAGCGAGGCGGATGCCAGGCCGAGGGCGCTCGGGATGAGGAAGGCGGTCCGGAGGACGCCCTTCCACCGTGTGGACTCCTGAACGAGGAGCGCCAGGCCCAGACCGAGTCCGATCAGGATGACCGTGGTGATGACCGTGTAGAGCAGCGTGAATCGGATCGAGTCCCAGAAGAGACGGTGGCTGACCGCGTCGACGTAGTTCTCGGGAAGGTTGAGGCCGCGGTTTCCGCTGAGCAGCGGCCAGTCGGATGCCGACATCTGCAGCACGAGCACGAGGGGTACGACGAAGAGGAGTGCGACGAAGATCGCGGTCGGGGCGGCATACAGCCAGCCCTGCACGGGGCCGCCGAACCCGGTACGCGCCCGTCGGCGCGGTGCCGTTGCGGTGGAGGTCATCTCGTTCCCTTCCTGGGGTTTCGGTGAGGTGGGGCGGCGCCGGGCGCCGCCCCACCTCGAATGTGCGGTCGGGTCACTGCGAGAGGATCGTGGTGATCTCCTCGTTGTCGGCCGGCACGGAGTCCTCGCCGTTCAGGACCGCGTTGCGGACGAGAGCGAGCCACGGGCTGCCCGGAGCGTTGAACGCCTGTTGGAAGTTGAGCGCCACCGGGGTGTCGCCCTGTGCCGCCACCTCGTTGATCGTGACCAGGCGCGGGTCTTCGGCGGCGTACTCGTTGTCGGCGAAGTCGCTGCGGGACACCGCGTTGCCGTCCTTGGCGAGCACTTCCACCTGCGCCTCCTCCGACATCATCCAGTTGAGGAAGTTCCAGGCCTGAGCGGCCTTCTTCGAGTCCTTCGAGATGCCGATGCCGTCGCCGCCCACGAAGGTGGAGACGCCGCCGTTGACTCCCGGGATGCCGGCCACGCCGGCGTCGAACTCGAGAGACGGCAGGAGCGTCGCGGGGAACGGCATCACGCCGACCTTGCCATCACTGAAGGCCGCGGTCCAGGTCGGGCCGGCCTCATCGGTCGAGCTGGGGAGTACGGCTCCGGCCTCCTCCAGATCGGCCCAGGTGTCGTACACGGCCTGGGCCGAGTCGCCATCGAGCAGTGACTCGGCGCCGTCGTCGGTCATGACCTGGTCACCGGATGCCCAGATCGACGGGAACCACGTGAAGACCAGGCATCCGCCGCAGTTGAGGCCGGTCGCCGTGCCGTAGGTGTCTGGCTTGTTGAGCGCCTGCACGGCTTTCGCCGCATCTGCGAACTCCTCGAGCGTCGCCGGCGCCTTCTCGGGGTCGAGGCCCGCTTCGGCGAACAGCGCCTTGTTCCAGAAAAGCATCGAGAGGTCGAGGGCGAACGGCAGCACGTACTCGGCACCGTCGACCGTGCCGGCTGCGAGGTGGCCCTGGTTGATCTCGTCCTTGAAGTCGAGGCCGTCGATCTGCTCGGACAGGTCCCGGAAGAGACCCTGCTGAGCCCAGTTGGGCACGTAGACGATGTCAGCGGCGAACAGATCGGGGAGTCCGTCTGATCCGGCGGCGGCGCCGACCTTGGCGACGTAGTCGTCGTTGGGGACGACCGTGAGCTCGACCTGGTTCTCGTGGCTGGCGTTGTACGCGTCGACGAGCAGCTTGGCCTGACGCTCGATGGGCGCGCGGGTCCACAGCGTCAGGGTCGTGCCGTCGTCGGTGCCCTCGGCAGTGATGGGTGCGTCGGAGCCGGCGTCGTCGGATGCGGGTGCGCAGGCGGTGAGGCCTCCGGCCAGCAGCCCGGCGGTGAGAGCGGCGGCCGATGCGCGGAGCATGGCGCGATTTCGTGTGGTGTGCATGAGGTCTCCTCTGGGCTCGTCCTCGAGCGGTGCGGGTGGGGCGCTTCGACAGTGCAGCGCGGTTTCAAGATCGGTTCTTCGAAATCTACGAAAACCCTTTCGAAAGGTATAGCGTGGTTTCGGCGGGGGCGTCAACCCTCAGTCCGATAACCTTTCGGAAACAGGGAGTGGGATGAGCGACACATCGGGAGCACGGGCGGTGACGCTCAGCGACGTCGCCGCGCGCGCCGGCGTCTCGATCTCGACCGCATCGAAGGCGCTGAACGACCGGGGTGATGTCTCAGCGGCGACGCGGGCCAAGGTTCGGGCGATCGCAGAGGAGCTCGCCTTCACCCCGAACGCCATGGCGCGGGGTCTCCTCGCCGGGCGCACCGGCACCGTCGGTCTGCTCACGAGCGACCTCGAGGGCCGCTTCATGATCCCGATCCTGATGGGGGCCGAGGATGCCTTCGGTGCCGGCCGCATCAACGTGTTCCTGTGCGACGCGCGGGGCGACGCGATCCGCGAGCAGCATCATCTGAGAGAACTGCTGAGTCGTCGGGTCGACGGCATCATCGTCGTCGGCCGGCAGACCGATCCCCGCCCCTCACTCGGGCAGGAGATCCCGGTACCGGTCGTGTACGCCTATGCGCCGTCCGATGACCCACGCGACCTCTCGCTGACGCCGGACAACTACGCGGGAGGGCGCCTGGCGATCGAGCATCTCCTCGCGTGCGGTCGCCGGCGCATCGCCCACATCTCCGGCGAGCCCTCATACGCTGCGGCGCAGGACCGCCTCGCCGGTGCCAGGGCGGCGCTCGCCGCGGCAGGCCTCGAGCTGGTCGGCGAACCGATGCTGTCGGAGTGGACCGAGCACTGGGGGAGGGATGCCGCAGCGCTGCTGCTGCAGCGACACCCCGACATCGATGCGGTCTTCTGCGGCTCTGACCAGATCGCGCGCGGCGTGCTCGATTCGGCGCGCGACCTCGGACGCGTCGTGCCGGATGACCTCGCGGTGATCGGCTACGACAACTGGGAGGTCCTCGCGACCAACGCCAGGCCGGAGCTCACGAGCATCGACGCGAATCTCCAGCAGCTCGGCCGGCAGGCGGCCCTGCGGGTCTTCGATGCGATCGACGGCGTCGATACCGGCGAAGGGACGCACCACTTGCCGGTGCGGCTGGTGATCCGGGGATCCACGATCGCCAGACGGTAGGGCAGGTCAGGCCTGGTCGCGCCAGGAATGCCGCGGCTCGAAACCGAGCACGCTCCTCGCCTTCTCGATCGAGAGCAGCGTCTCGTGCGGTCCGACCTCGCGGGTCACCGGCACGCCGGGGAACACTTCGGCGATCAGCTCGGCGTTCGGCCGCGACATCACAGTGTCCGCTGCGGCGATGATGAACCGGTCGAAGCCGGGTGCAGCCACCTCGAGCGCGCACTGCACGGCCTGCGCGCCGTCACGCCCGTCGATGTAGCCCCAGAGGTTCCACTTGCGGCGCAGGGCATCGGCGTCGAAGTCGGGGAACTCCGCATAGTCCTCCTGGTCCATCACGTTCGAGAATCGCAGGGCCGTGATCGAGAGATCGGGGTGCCAGCGGACCAGCTCCGATGCGAGCTGCTCCTCGAGTGTCTTCACGAGCGAGTACACCGACTCGGGGCGGGCCGGATACTCCTCGTCGACGGGGATGTACGGGGGCGGCACGTCGAACGGCAGCCCGAGCACGGTCTCGCTCGAGGCGTACACGATCCGACGGATGCCGAGGCGCACCGCTGCCCAGAACACGTTGAACGTCGTCGGCATGTTGTTGTGGAACGTCGCGACATCGCTGCGGATGCCCGGGGCGGGGATCGCGCCGAGATGCACGACGGCGTCGATGCCGTCGTGACGATCGCCGACGGCGGTGAAAGCGTCGATGACCTGGCCGTAATCCGTCAGATCGACCTGCACGAAGCCGGCTCCTCGCGGGCCGGAGAGGTCCATGCCGATGACCTCGTAGCCGTTCGATCGCAGTTCGCGTGCGACGACGCGACCGAGCTTGCCGGATGAGCCAGTGAGAGCGATGCGCATGTCACCAGAGTGGCACGAAGGCGCGCGGCCGGGGCGCGGGGTCATACACTCAACGGCGTGAGTGAGTCCCGCAGCACCCCCGGCCGCACCGTCGGCGTACGCGATGTCGCGGCGCTCGCCGGCGTCTCCCGGCAGACGGTCTCGCGGGTACTGAACGACCATCCCGAGGTCGCTGCCGACACCAAGGAGCGCGTGCTCGCCGCCATGGCCGAGCTCGGCTACCGGATGAACAACGCCGCCAGAGCATTGGGCACCCGACGCTCGCGCACGCTCGGCGTGCTGGCATCGGATGCGCTGCAGTACGGGCCGTCGCGCAGCATCGCCGCCATCGAGGCTTCCGCTCGCGGGGCCGGGTACTGGGTGAGCGCCGCGTTCGCCGACGCCGGGGATGCCGGGGCGGTGGTCGCCGCCGTCGACCATCTGATCGCCCAGGGAGTCGAGGGCATCGTCGTGGTCGCCCCGCACGCTCGGACCCTCGAGGTGCTCGACGCGCTGCGCACCGGCGTGCCGGTGGTCACCCTGCACTCGGCGGGGCGCGGTGCACGCGGTCTCTCCGTCGACCAGGCGGCCGGAGCGCGACTCGCGGTCGCCGCGCTGGCGGATGCCGGACATACCCGCATCGCGCATCTCGCCGGTCCAGCGGACTGGCTCGAGGCGGAGTCGCGCGCTGACGGCTATGCCGCCGAGCTGGCCGCGCGGGGGCTGCCGATCGGACCGGTCATCGCGGGGGACTGGTCTGCGGGATCCGGCTATGCCGCCGTACCGGCGCTGCGGGATTCCGGCGTCACCGCGGTCTTCGCCGCGAACGACCAGATGGCGCTGGGGCTGCTCGGCGGCCTTCAGGAGATCGGTCTCGCCGTGCCGCGCGATCTCAGTGTGGTGGGGTTCGATGACGTGCCGGATGCCGCGTACTACTGGCCCCGGCTCACCACCGTCCGCCAGGACTTCGACGAGCTCGCGCGTCGTGCGGTCGCCGCCGTCGTCGGAGGGGCAGATGCTCCGGCATCCGACCTCGCCCCCGTCGCCCCCGAGCTGATCGTGCGCGACTCGGTGGCTCCGCCGCGCGCCTGAACCGCGTCCGTCGTCTTGACGGTCGCCGGGCTCCGTGACACACTACTGTGACCGGTCACAGTGATCGCCGACGAACCAGAGGTACCCGTGAGCAACGAAGCCCCCGTCTTCTCCACCGAGATCGACGCATCGATCCAGGCCGTGCGGGCCGATGTCGCACGTCTGCACAGCGAACTGGTCCGCTACGGCCTCGTCGTCTGGACGGGCGGCAACGTCTCCGGCCGCGTTCCCGGCGCCGACCTGTTCGTGATCAAGCCGTCCGGCGTCTCCTACGACGACCTGACGCCGGCGAACATGATCCTCTGCGACCTCGACGGCAACGTCATCCCCGGCACGCCTGGCAGCGACCGTTCACCGTCCAGCGACACCGCGGCGCACGCCTACGTGTATCGGAACATGCCGGAGGTCGGCGGCGTCGTGCACACGCACTCGACCTATGCGGTCGCCTGGGCAGCGCGCGGCGAGGAGATCCCGTGCGTGATCACGGCCATGGCCGACGAGTTCGGCGGCCCCATTCCGGTCGGCCCCTTCGCGATCATCGGCGACGATTCGATCGGCCGCGGGATCGTACAGACCCTGCATGGGCACCGCAGCCGCGCGGTGCTCATGCAGAACCACGGACCGTTCACGATCGGCGTGAACGCGAAGGATGCGGTGAAGGCGGCCGTCATGGTCGAAGACGTCGCCCGCACCGTGCACCACGCGCGCGAGGCCGGTCCCCTCATCCCGATCCCGCAGGAGGCGATCGACAGCCTCTACAACCGGTACCAGAACGTGTACGGCCAGAACTCGGACACCCGCCGATGAGCGGCCGCGACGACCTCCTCACCGGTCGCACCAGCCTCGGCATCGAACTCGGCTCGACCCGCATCAAGGCATGCCTGATCGGCGCCGACGCCACCGAGGTGCTCGCCACGGGTTCCTTCGCATGGGAGAACAGGCTCGAGGACGGCCTCTGGACCTACGCACTCGACGAGGTGTGGCAGGGGTTGCAGGCGGCGCTCGCCGACCTCGTCGCCGACGCGCACGACCGCTTCGGCGTCCGCCCCGACTCCTTCGGCGCCATCGGCATCTCGGCGATGATGCACGGCTACCTCGCCTTCGACGATGCGGGTGAGCAGCTGGTGCCGTTCCGCACCTGGCGCAACACGAACACCGGGGTCGCGGCCACCGAGCTCACCGAGCTGCTGGGCGTCAACATCCCCCTGCGCTGGTCGATCGCGCACCTGCATCAGGCCGTGGTCGACGGCGAGGCGCACGTGCCGCAGCTCGACTTCGTCACCACCCTCGCTGGTTACGTGCATTGGAAGCTCACCGGCGAGCGCGTACTCGGCGTGGGCGACGCGTCCGGCATGTTCCCGATCGATTCCGCGACGGGCGACTATGACGAGCGGATGCTCACCGCATACGACGCCCTCGTCGGCGATCGCCTGCCCGCCCCGGCCGCGCGTCTGCTCCCGGCCGTGCTCCCCGCCGGTGCCGCGGCCGGAACGCTCACACCCGATGGTGCGAGACTCCTCGATCCGACCGGCGCCCTGAAGCCCGGCATCCCGCTCTGCCCGCCCGAGGGCGATGCCGGCACCGGCATGGTCGCGACCAACTCCGTCGCTCCTCGCACGGGCAACGTCTCCGCCGGCACCAGCATCTTCGCGATGGTCGTGCTGGAGCATCCGCTCGCGAATGTCCACCACGAGCTCGACCTCGTGACGACGCCGGCCGGCGACCCGGTCGCGATGGTGCACTGCAACAACGGCGCGAGTGAGCTCGCCGCCTGGGCCGGTCTCTTCACCCGTTTCTCCGCAGCGGCCGGTCAGCCGCTCACCGACGACGCCGTGTTCGAGGCGCTGTTCCGTGAGGCGCTTCAGGGCGAGGCGGATGCCGGCGGGCTGCTCGCCTACAACCACCTGGCGGGCGAACCCATCGCCGGCCTCAGCGAGGGGCGTCCGCTGTTCGTGCGCACCCCCGACAGCGCTTTCACACTGGCGAACTTCATGCGGGCGCAGCTCTACGGCGTCTTCGGCACACTTGCTCTGGGCATGCAGGTGCTCGCGGCCGAGGGCGTGGGGCTCGACCGGATGTTCGCGCACGGAGGCATGTTCCGCACCGCCGGCGTCGCGCAGCGGTTCCTGGCGGGAGCACTCGATGCTCCCGTCGCTGTGGGTGAACTCGCCGCCGAGGGCGGAGCGTGGGGCATCGCCGTGCTGGCGTCGTACCTCGCCCACGCGGAGTCCGCTGGCCTCGGGACCTACCTCGACCAGCAGGTCTTCGCCGGCGCACCTCTCGCCGTCGTCGATCCCGACCCGTCCGACGTCGCCGGATTCGCCTCATATCTCGACCGTTACCGTGGAGGCCTCGCCATCGAGGCCGCCGCAGTCGCATCGCTCTGATCTCCACCCAGAACACTGAAGGACCATTCATGACCCGTACTCCGCTCACCACCTCCCTCGACGGCTACGAGGTCTGGTTCCTCACCGGAAGCCAGCACCTGTACGGCCCGGAGACGCTCGCCCAGGTCGCCGCGCAGTCGCAGGAGATCGCCGGCATCCTCGACGCGGCCGGCGAGGTCCCGGTGAAGATCGTCTGGAAGCCGGTGCTGACGGATTCCGCCGCCATCAAGCGGATCGCCCTCGAGGCGAACGCCGACGATTCGGTGATCGGTCTCGTGGCCTGGATGCACACCTTCAGCCCGGCGAAGATGTGGATCGCCGGCCTGGACGCGCTGCAGAAGCCGCTCACGCACCTGCACACGCAGGCCAACGTCGAGCTCCCATGGGCTGACATCGACTTCGACTTCATGAACCTGAATCAGGCGGCGCACGGCGACCGCGAGTTCGGGTACATCCAGACGCGTCTCGGCGTGCCGCGCAAGACGATCGTCGGTCACGCCAGCGACCCGCGTGTGCGACAGGAACTCGCCACCTGGCAGCGCGCCGCAGCCGGTCTCGCGGCCTCCCGCTCCTTGAAGCTCGCCCGTTTCGGCGACAACATGCGTTTCGTCGCCGTCACCGAGGGCGATAAGACCGAAGCCGAGCTGCGCTTCGGTGTCCAGGTGAACACGTGGGGCGTCAACGATCTGGCCGATGCCGTCGCGGCGGCATCCGAATCCGACATCGACGCCCTCGTTGCCGAGTACGACGAGCTGTATGAGGTCGTCCCTGAGCTGCGCAAGGGCGGCGATCGTCACCAGTCGCTGCGCGACGGCGCGGCGATCGAGCTCGGGCTGCGCTCGTTCCTCGAGGAGGGCGGTTTCGGCGCCTTCACCACATCGTTCGAAGACCTCGGCGCCCTGAAGCAACTGCCGGGACTGGCCGTGCAGCGCCTGATGGCGGAGGGCTATGGCTTCGGAGCGGAGGGCGACTGGAAGACGGCCGTGCTCGTGCGCATCGCGAACGTGATGGGAGCGGGCCTGCCCGGCGGTGCGAGCCTCATGGAGGACTACACCTACGACATGACGCCGGGGGATGAGCTCATCCTCGGCGCGCACATGCTCGAGGTCTCTCCGTCGCTCACGACGGCGAAGCCGACGCTCGAGATCCACCCGCTCGGCATCGGCGGCAAGGATGACCCGGTGCGCCTGGTCTTCACGGCCGACCCCGGCCCTGCCGTCGTCGTCGCCCTCAGCGATATGCGCGATCGGTTCCGCCTCACCGCGAACATCGTCGAGAACGTGCCGCCGCGCGCGTCGCTGCCGAAGCTGCCGGTCGGTCGCGCGGTATGGAAGCCCGCACCCGACTTCAACACCAGCGCTGCGGCCTGGCTGACGGCCGGCGCCGCCCACCACACGGTCATGTCGACCGCGGTCGGCATCGAGGCGTTCCGCGACTTCGCCGAGATGGCCGAAGTCGAGCTGCTCGTGATCGATGACGCGACGACCCTGCCGGAGTTCCAGAAGCAGGTGCGCTGGAACCAGGCTTACTACCGTCTGGCGCAGGGCTTCTGATGGTGTCGCGGTCGGGGCGTCAGCTGCGCATCGCGGCTCACGGGTACGAGGCCGTGATCGCGAGTGTCGGTGCCTCGCTGCGCACGCTCACGCTCGACGGCCGCGACCTCGTCGTGCCGTTCGAGGCAGACGAGGTGCGCCCAGGGTATCGAGGCACGACGCTTGCGCCGTGGCCGAACCGCATCGTCAACGGCCGCTACACGTTCGGCGGCGTCGAGCACCAGCTGCCGCTGACCGAACCGGCTCGGGGGCAGGCCCTGCACGGGCTGCTGTCGTGGGCGGAGTTCTCCGACCGCGTCGTCGAGGACGACCGCGTCGTGCTCGCCGCGGTCATCGAACCGCAGAGCGGATACCCGTTCCGTGTCGAGGTCGAGACCGAGTACCGCCTCGACTCCGGCGGCCTCACGCAGACGGTCACCGCGCGCAACCTCGGGGCGGATGCCGCGCCCTGGGGCACCGGACCGCATCCCTATCTCGTCGCCGGCCCCGGCCGGGTGGATGACTGGACGTTCACGCTGCCGGCATCCGAGGTGCTGACGGTGACCCCCGACCGTCTGAGTCCGGTCTCCGTGGAATCGGTGGCGGAGCATCCGGAGTGGGACTTCCGGGCACCCCGCGCGATCGGCGATGTGTTCATCGACCACGCGTTCACGGGGCTGTCGCGTTTCGACGGCGTCGCCGAGGTCCGCCTGGCGGCAACCGACGGCACCGGCGTCGCGATGACCTGGGATGACCGCTGCCCGTGGGTGCAGGTGCACACGGCCGACAACCCGGGGCAGGACGCCATCCACCGGATCGGCCTCGCCGTCGAGCCGATGACCTGCCCGCCCGATGCGTTCAACTCCGCCGTCGACCTGGTCGTGCTGGAGCCCGGAGAGACGCACTCCGCTTCCTGGACCATCCGGGCGCTATGAGCACGGCGACCCCGCCGATGGGGTGGAACAGCTGGGACTGCTACGGCACCACGGTGACCGAGGCCGAGGTGCTCGCGAACGCCGAGTTCATGGCCGCGCATCTGCTGGCTCACGGCTGGGACACGGTCGTGGTCGACATCGACTGGTCCGATCCCGCCGCGCGCTCGCACGGCTACAACGCGGATGCGCCGCTGGAGATCGACGAGTGGGGACGGCTGATCCCCGACCCCGTGCGATTCCCGAGTTCAGCGGGCGGGGCGGGCTTCGGCCCGCTTGCAGCCCGCATCCACGCGCTGGGACTCCGCTTCGGCATCCATACGATGCGGGGCATCCCGCGCCGGGCGGTCGCGCAGAATCTGCCGATCCTCGGAACGGATGCGCAGGCCGCCGATGTCGCCGACGTGACCAACGTCTGCGAGTGGAACCCCGACATGGTGGGTATCGATCACACGCACCCTGCGGCCCAGGCCTACTACGACTCGACCCTCGCACTGTATGCCGGGTGGGGTGTCGACTTCATCAAGTCCGACGACATGCTCTGGCCGTACCAGGCGGCCGACATCGAGGCATATGCGGAGGCCATCCGCCGGTCCGGCCGCGACATCGTGCTCAGCCTCTCGCCCGGGCGCGACCTGTCGCTCGAGCGACTCGATCACCTGCGTGCGCATGCGGACATGTGGCGCATCTGCGACGACCTGTGGGACTCGTGGGATGACGTCGCGGCGAACTTCGCCCGTTTCGCCCGATGGGCGCCGTTCGCCGGCGAGCACGGCTGGCCGGACGGTGACATGCTCCCGCTCGGACGCATCGGCATCCGTGCCGAACGCGGTGAGCCGCGCGACGACCGGCTGACACCGCACGAGCGCGTCTCGCTGATGACGCTGTGGATCATCGCGCGCTCGCCGCTGATGATCGGCGGCGATCTGCCGTCCACGGATCCCGCCACGATCGCACTGTTCCAGAACGCCGAGGCGCTCGCGGTGATCAGGCAGTCCTCGCGGAACCGCGAGGTGTTCCGCGAAGGGCGACTCGTGCTCTGGGCCGCCGACGGACCGGCCGGCGAGCGGTACGCGGCAGCGTTCAACCTGGGCGACGAGCCGTTCGAGTCCGTGCTGGATGCCGTGAACATCGGGTTCCCGGCATCGGGAACGGTCACCGAGCTCTGGAGTGGTCACGCGGTCGTGCTCGAGCCGGTCTCCGTGCAGAGCGACGCGGCGCGCGGTGTTGCTCCCGGCAGTGCCGCTCTGCGACTGACCCTCCAGCCGCACGGCGCCGCGCTGCTGCGGCACCGCGACTAACGCCTGAGGAAGCCGCATTCGGGAAAGGGCTTGCCCGCTGAGTGCCCGTACTGCTTGGATGTGTGTTGACGTCAACTGTTAACGTCAACACACGGAGCGACGACGCTTCGATCACAAGGGAGTGGTTATGAAGAGAACGAAGGCTGTCGCCATGGCGGTCTGCACCGCTGCGGTACTGACGGTTTCGGCTGTGGGTTCGGCGCAGGCCGCCGTTCCCACCGGCGACCCGACGACGTATACCTCCTATCCCGGCATCCACGATCCGGGGAGTGCATCGCCGAGCTACTTCCAGCCGTACTGGTTCGACGACAACGGCGCCCACATCCAGGCGCACGGCGGCGCGGTCGTCTCCGCCCAGGAACTCGGTGTCGAAGGAGGCGATGTGGTCACCGGTGAAGAGGACGGCCGCACCGTCTACTACTGGTACGGCGAGGACCGCAGCAACGGCTACTACGGCAGCCCCGGCGTGCACGCCTACAAGTCCTACGACACGCTCAACTGGACCGACGAGGGCGTCGTGCTGCGCTCGGTGTCCGACGCCGCCGAGCTCGAGTCCGAGTACTTCGACACGCTCTACGACACCGTCGACGACGCCGGACAGCCGCGGGCTGATCGCATCTCCACGCTGAACTACCACCTGAACACCAACGACGCCGCCGAGCTCACCACGATCTTCGAGCGGCCCAAGGTGCTCTTCAACGAGGCGACGGGCAAATGGGTGCTGTGGTGGCACTCCGACGGGCAGACCTCGGCCGGCGGCAGCATGTACGCCCGTTCGATGGCGGGAGTGGCGGTTTCCGACAGCCCGACGGGTCCCTTCCGCCTGACGGGTGTCTATCGGATGCCGAACCGCACCGACTACAAGGCCTGCATCTCGGCCGCAGTCCCGGGTCAGGCGCGCGACATGACGGTCTTCCAAGACGACGACGGCACCGCGTACATCGTCTACTCGTCCGAGGAGAACCGCTCGCTCTACGTCGCCGAACTCGACGCCTCGTACACGAACGTCACGCACACGACCGACGTCGACATGGCGAACGCCGGACAGTACTCCGACGACGGCCGCTACCCGTATCTGTTCGCAGACGGCACCCCTGACGCTCCCGTGCGCGGCGAGGACTTCCAGATCGTGAAGGAATGCGGGATGCTCGAGGCGCCCGCGCTCTTCCAGCACGGCGGCAAGTACTACGCCGTGACATCCGGCGCGACCGGGTGGGCGCCGAATCCGCAGACTTACCACACGGCCGACAGCATCCTCGGCACCTGGATCCGCGGCGTCGAGACCGGCGACGTCTACGAGAATGTGGCCTACAACGCGATTCCCGAAGGGGGCGACGGGCTGCTGTCCGTCGGCGACACCCGGCGCACGTCGTTCGGATCGCAGTCGACCAACGTGCTCGACCTCGGCGGCGGCCGCTTCGTCTACATGGGTGATCGCTGGAACTCCGGCGCTGCCGACTCCACATACGTGTGGCTGCCGATCACGATCGGCGAGAACGGTCGTGCCGAGATGCGCAACCCCGCCACCGAGGACCCGACCAGGTGGGCTGCGGGCTGGGACGCGTCGTACTGGGATGACAAGGGCACGGGCACCGAGATCTGGCGCGTCGTCGAAGACGGACTTCCCGAGACCGTCGAACCCGGCGAGGACTTCTCGGATGCCCTCCCGGCGACCGTCTCCGTCGACGTCGGCGGCGTGACCGCCGACGTCGACGTGGAGTGGAGCGCGAGCTCGTTCACCGAACGCGGCACGCAGATGATCATCGGAACGCTCCCGGCCGACGCGCAGTTCACGGCCGGGCGCGCCTTCTTCCGGACGATCGAGGTCGCCACCCCAGGGGTCGTGAATCTCGCGCCGGAGTCGGCGGTGTCCGCATCCAGCCGTCCGACGCTCGCGCCCACGGTCGTGGACGGCAACGTCAAGGGCAAGGGCTGGGATGACTGGGTCGGCGGCGGCGTCTACCCGAAGTCCGGCTGGCTCTCGTTCTCGTGGCCGTTGGCGCAGGACGTCGACGAGGTCGTCGTGCACACGTACAAGGACGGCGCCGGCGCGACCTGGCCGTCGACGATCGCGGCCGAGTACCTCGACGCGTCGGGCGCCTGGGTCTCGGCTGACGTGAGTGTCGAATTGGCGCAGGATGCTGCGGCAACCGCACCCGTCGCAGCGCTCGACGTCTCGGCGTTGCCGCGGACGAACGGCGTCCGCCTGCAGCTGAAGACGGCGACCAACACCTGGCAGTCCATCTCGGAGGTGCAGATCTGGGGCGCCGACGGCGTCGAGGACATCTGCTCGGCTGAGGGAACGACCGTGTCGGCGAGCTTCTCGCAGACCGAGTGGGAGACGATGCCCGCCCGGAACGCCTGTGACGGCAGCGCCGCGACCTCCTGGTCGACCTGGACCGGCGGCACCATGAAGGACTCGGCGACGTTCACCGTCGAGCCGGCGGCGGCCCGCATCGTCGACAGCGTCGGCTTCACGAACATCGAGGGCACGATCACCGCAGTGGGGGTCGAGTACCGCGATGCTGAGGGCAGCTGGCATGCGACGAGCGCGCAGAACGTCGTGCCGAGCGCCAATGGCGCACCGACGTCGATCTCGTTCGACGCGGTCGTCGCGTCGGCCGTCCGGATGACGTTCGCGACACCGGGGTCGTTCCTGAAGATCCCGGTCCTGGCGGTCGGGGCGCGGTCCTCGGACTTCGTTCCGGCGGTCTCCACGCGCTGCATCGCCGGCAAGGTGCAGCTCGTCTCCAGTGTGCACAATGCGGGCGCCGAACCGGTGGACGCCGTCGTCGAGACGCCATTCGGTCGCAGGATCGTCGAAGCGGTGGGCGCAGGGGAGAAGGGTTCTGCCGTGGCCGCGACGCGCAAGGCCTCGATCGCCGCCGACGAGGTCGTCGTCTCCGTCGGAGAGTCGACGGTGACGGCGGGTTACGCCGCGAAGAACTGCGGCTGATCCCTGTCGTGACGGGCGGAGTCGGTCAACCGGCGCCGCCCGTCACTTTCTTCTGTTGACTTTCATCGACGGTTAGTTTTAGTCTTGGAATTGCTTCGACGACGAAGCCATGGCATCCCGCAGAGAGGCGAAGATGGCACAGTTGCAGACCTCCCGACCGCGCGCATCAGTGTGGCGGAGCATGATCCAGAACAGGATGCTCCTGTTCATGTGCCTGCCGGCGATCGCGTTCTTCCTGCTCTTCAGCTACGCACCGCTCCCCGGTATCTGGATCGCGTTCACGAACTTCAATTACAACGACGGGATCTTCGGCAGCCCGTTCGTCGGACTCAAGAACTTCGAGTTCCTGCTCAAGTCCGGCCAGCTCTGGCTGCTGACCCGCAACACGATCCTGTACAACGTCGCGTTCATCGTGCTCGGCAACATCCTGCAGATCGCGATCGCCATCATGCTCAACGAGGTGCGGCTGAAGTACTTCAAGAAGATCAGCCAGGGCGTCATGTTCCTGCCCTACTTCATCTCGGTCGTCCTCGTCGGCGTCATCGCCTTCAACCTGCTCAACTACGACACCGGCGCGCTCAACGCCCTCATCGTGCAGACCGGCGGCGATCCGGTCAAGATCTACAGCACCGCCGGCGCCTGGCCGCTGATCATCATCCTGGTCCAGCTCTGGCAGAGCACCGGCTACGGCTCCATCGTGTACTTCGCAGCCATCATGGGCATCGACAAGGGGCTGATCGAGGCGGCATCCATCGACGGTGCCTCCGCCTGGCAGCGCATCCGCCACGTCATCCTGCCCAGCCTCAAGCCGACTTTCATCATCCTGCTGCTGTTCTCCCTGGGCGGGATCATGAACGGCAACTTCGGCCTGTTCTGGAACCTCGTCGGCAACAACGCCGCACTCTTCGCCACCACCGACATCATCGAGACCGCGGTCTACCGCATGGTCATGTCGCAGAACAACTTCACGACGTCCACCGCCGTGGGGCTGTACCAGTCGCTGTTCGGGTTCGCGATCGTCATGACGGCGAACTGGATCGTACGAAGGATGAACAAGGACTATGCGCTCTTCTGAACTCGCACCCGCCGTCATCTCCGACCCTGTGACCACCGAGGCGATCGTCCTCGCCGGGCGCAAGCCGCGCGGCAGGAAGCCGGCCGGCAGGCCCATCAAGCTCGAACGCGGCGACTACCTGCTGCGCGGCATCTCGTACGTCACGGTCTCGCTGTTCGCCCTGTTCTGCCTGCTGCCGTTCGTGCTGATCGTGTCGGCCTCGTTCTCCAGCGAGTCCGAGATCATGAAGACCGGCTTCGGACTGCTTCCCAAAGGCTTCACCTTCACGGCCTACGAGTACATCTTCAAAGCGCCGGGTCAGATCATCGGGTCCTACGTCGTCACGATCATCATGACCGTCACCGGCACCGCCGTGGGACTGCTCGTCATCTCGATGACCGGGTACGCCCTCTGGCGCCCTGACTTCCGGTTCCGCAACCAGATCTCCTTCTTCATCTACTTCACCACTCTGTTCTCCGCCGGTCTCGCGCCGACCTTCCTCTGGATCGGTCGCACTCTCGATCTCCGCGGCAACTATCTCGCCGTCTGGCTGCCGCTGCTGATGACGCCGTGGCTCATCATCCTGATGAAGAGCTTCATGCGCACGGTGCCCTTCGAGATCGTGGAGTCGGGCAAGATCGACGGCGCCGGCGACTTCCGCATCTTCTGGCAGCTGACGCTGCCGATGATGAAGCCCGCACTCGCGACCGTCGGGCTCTTCCTCGCCCTCGGCTACTGGAACGAGTGGTATCTGTCGTCGCTGTATCTCGGCAGCACGGTCGAGTTCAAGCCGCTCCAGTACCAGCTCTACAACGTGATCAACACGGCGAACGCGCTGCGCAACTCCGTCGCCGGTTCCAACGTCAGCATCACCGACCTGCCGAGCAACACCCTGAAGATGGCGAGCGCGGTCGTCGCGACCGGCCCGATCCTGCTCGTCTACCCGTTCGTCCAGAAGTACTTCGTCAGCGGCATCACCGTCGGCGCCGTCAAGGGCTGATCCCCGCCCCTACCCGCAGCAGTACCCGCAGCAACACCACCCGCACCAACAGATATGAGCCGAAGGAGTCTCACATGAAGAGAAGGATCATCACGTCCACGGCAGCGCTGATCGCGCTCGGCATCAGCGCGACCGCGCTGACCGCCTGTACCGGTGGCGACGGCGACCAAGAGGGGGGCGCGCCGACCGAGATCACCATGCTCGTACTCGGCGACAAGCCCACCAACGGTCGCCTCGAGGCCATGCTCGACAAGCTCAACGAGCGGCTCGTCGAGAAGGCGAACGCGAAGCTCGACCTGTTCTACGTCGAGTGGGCCGACTGGCAGACGCAGTACAACCTCCAGCTCCTCTCCGGCGACGACAACGTCGACCTCATCACCACCGCGACCGACTGGCTCTACGCGTGGGAGAACGCCAAGAAGGGCGCCTTCCTGCCGCTGAGCGAGGACATGCTCAAGGAGAACGCGCCGAAGACATGGGAGCAGGTGGATGCCGCAGGCGACTGGGAGCTCACCAAACTCGACGACGACCAGATCTACTTCATCCCCGAGGACGCCTACACGCAGTGGACCAACCACGGCTTCTTCTACCGCGGAGACTGGGCGGCTCAAGCCGGCTTCGCGAACGGCGAGATCACGAAGTTCGAGGACTTCACGACGTACTTCCAGTGGATCAAGACGAACAAGCCGGAGGCCTACCCCTGGGACGTCGCCGGCGCCAATGAGTTCGCCCTCACCGGATACCTCCAGGGGCACACCGACCTGCAGACCATCCAGCAGATCACCGCGGGCAACTACTTCCCGTTCCAGACGCCCGAGGGCGACGAGACCGATGTCACCTCCTGGTACATGGAGGGCGACGAGCTGCTCGCCGCGGCCGAGCTCGCCAAGGAATGGAACGACATCGGCGTGTGGCGTGAGGACGCGCTGAACTACGACGGCGTCACGCGTGAACTCCTCTACGCCGGACTGACCGGGACCGACCAGCACCACACGCAGACGTTCGTCGGGCAGATCGTCGACAACATGACGACCAAGCAGCCGGGCTCCGACCCCAAGCTGTTCTCCTTCGGGTCCGAGAACGGCAACTACTTCCGCGACATCAAGACGCATGGAGCGATGGCGGTCAGCGCCAATTCGTCTAACCCGGAGAAGGCGCTGCAGGTCTACGACCTCCTCCGCAACGATGAAGAGGCGTACAACCTGATCAACTTCGGCATCGAGGGCACCGACTACGTCGTGACCGACGACGGCAAGCTCGGCTACCCGGAGGGCTACGACTCGTCGACCGACGGTCTCGGCGCCAACTTCTGGGCTGGACGCATGGACGAGTTCGAGCTGCCGCGGACGTCCGAGGCGCCGAACAAGGACGAGATCTACGACGCGCTCGACGCCGATGCCAAGGACTACCCGTACTCGACGCTCGTGGTCGACAAGACGCCGATCGAATCGACGCTTGCGGCCATGAGCGGAGTGCTCTCCGAATACATCCCGCAGCTGCAGTACGGCAAGTTCGACGACCCGGCGGCGGCGATCGCCGAGATGCGTCAGAAGCTCAAGGACGTCGGCTACGAAGACGCCAGGGCCGATGTCGAAGCGCAGATCAAGGCCTGGGACGAAGCCCGAGAGGGCTGAGCAGGCACCACAGCCGGGCGGGCGGGGCTATCTCGCCCGCCCGGCTCCCGCAGAAGCTCTCACAGAAAGAGGGGGGACGACATGTCGAGCAGCATCCTCGCGCCGGATTCCACGCTGATGCGATTCCTCACGCGGATCGCGGATCTGATGATCCTGAACGTCCTGTTCGTTCTCACATCGCTCCCCATCGTCACGATCGGCGCGTCGCTCACGGCACTGAATTTCGTGGGCATGCGGATCGCCACCGACACGGACCGCACGATCGTCGGCGACTACCTCCGCTCGTTCCGCCGGAATCTCAAGCAGTCGACGCTGCTCGCGCTGATCCTCGCCGGCATCGGCAGTGCGCTCGCCGCCTGGTACTACGTCGTCACCACAGCCCCCCTCCCGTCGATCGCCGTGATCGTGCTGATGGCGATCTGGTACCTGCTCGCGTTCATGTTCGTGATGGGCGCGCTCTATGTGTTCCCCTACGTGGCTCGCTTCGAGGGCAGCATCGGCGAAGTGCTGCGCAACGCCCGCCGGATGTCGATCCGGCATCCGCTCGCGCCGCTCACCGTCGCCGCCCTTACCGCGCTCAGCGTCATCGTGACCATCTACTATCCGCAGGCCACCGCGTGGGGCCTGCTCTGGCTGATGATCGGCTTCGCCGGCATCGCCTTCCTGGGCGGCGCGCTCTTCGCCCGCGTGTTCCAGAGATACATATCGGCATCCGCACTCGTCAGCGACCAGGAAGAGGAATAGCACCCCGTGCACACGCAGACCATCGATCAGTGGCTCTTCTCGCGAGCGGACGACCCGGATGCCTCGGCGAAGCGGTACGACGACGCACCATGGCGGGCGGTCGCCGTGCCGCACGACTGGAGCGTCGAGGAGGAGTTCTCCGCCACTTTCTCCAGCGGCACCGGATATCTGCCAGGGGGCATCGGCTGGTACCGGGCGCATGTTCCCACGGCAGGGCTCGGGCTGCGCGAAGACAACGTGGTGCGCCTCGTCTTCCACGGCGTCTACAAGAACGCCGAGGTGTGGGTCAACGGCTACCACCTGGGTCGCCGCCCGTCCGGGCATGCGCGCTTCTCATTCGACGTCAGCGAGATCCTCGCCTACGCCACCGACGATGATCTGGTGATCAGCGTGCGCGTCGACCACACCGACATCTCCGATTCCCGCTGGTACAACGGTTCGGGGCTCACGCGTCGCGTCGACCTCGAGGTGCACGAGCCGGTGCACCTGCGCGAGCACGGCACGGTGGTGACCACACTGGCGGCGGATGCGGCTGAGGCGACGATCCGCATCGAGCAGACGCTCATCAACAGCACGGCAGAGCAGGTCGCCGTGCACGCGCGGCACGAGCTCACCTCCCTGACGACCGGTCGGATCCATGTCGCCGAGGTGTCCGCAGAGATCGCGCCCGGTGCGTCTTCGTCGACCTCGACGGACATGCGGATCGCGGAGCCGGAACTCTGGTCGGACGACGACCCGCGCCTGCAGCGGCTCACGACGACACTCTCGTGGACCGGCGGCGCGGCATCGGGAGAGGCGCAGTACAGCGAAGTGATCGGCATCCGCACCTTCCGCTTCGACCCCGACCACGGCTTCTCGATCAACGGCGACGCGCGCATTCTCACCGGCGTCTGCCTGCATGAGGACGCCGGCTGCCTCGGCACCGCGGTGCCGGTCGAGGTGTGGTTGCGGCGCCTCCTGGCCCTCAAGGAGATGGGTTGCAACGCCGTGCGGATGGCGCACAATCCGCATGCGCCGGAGCTGTACACGCTGTGCGACGCTCTCGGGTTCTACGTCATCGACGAGGCATTCGACGAGTGGGAGAACGCGAAGAACAAATGGTGGCAGGGGCACAACGTCTATCCGCCGCGGCACCAGGGCTACGCCTCGGACTTCCCCGAGTGGCACGGACGCGATCTGACCTCGATGGTCGAGGGCGGTCGCAACCATCCGTCGATCATCGCCTGGAGCATCGGCAATGAGATCGACTATCCGAACGACCCGTACGCGAGCCCGCTGTTCACCGAGATGACCGGCAACAACGACGCGAACAAGCCGGATGCCGAGCGGGTGTACGACCCCACCCGTCCCGACATCCGCCGCCTCACGACGATCGCCAGGAACCTCGCGCGGATCGTCCGCGAGAGCGATCGGACCCGGCCGGTGACGCTGGCCGCGGCGTTCCCTGAGCTCTCCAGTCACACCGGGCTCTTCGAACCGCTCGACGTCGTCGGATACAACTACAAGGAGCACCTCTACGAGGACGACCACCGTCGGTTCCCTGGCACGCCGTTCCTGGGCAGCGAGAACTCCCATCGATACGCCGACTGGCAGGCCGTCACCGGCAACGAGTTCATCGCCGGCCAGTTCCTCTGGACCGGCATCGACTATCTCGGCGAGGCCCATGGGTGGCCCATCCACGGGTCGGGTGCGGGTCTGCTCACCCTCGCCGGCTTCCCGAAGCACACGTGGCATCTGCGTCGCAGCTGGTGGTCGGATGAGCCGCTCGCCCATCTCGTGGTCCGGCCGTTCGCCGAGGGGGAGACGTCGTTCTGGAGCCACCCGGTCTCGCGGTCGGTCGACTTCGCTGCGGCTGGTCCCACCGAAGTCCTGTGCTTCGCCCGGGCCGACGAGGTGCGTTTGACGGTCGGCGGGCAGCAGGTCGATGTCGAGTGGGACGACGAGCACGGCTATTGGCGCGGGGTGGTGCCGGCGCTGACCGGGCCCGTCGAGGTGCAAACGCTGCGCGGCGGCACCGAGGTCGCCACCGATCGTCTCGAGAGCGCGGGCGAGCCGGCGATCCTCGAGGCCGTCGTGTGGCGGCCGCCGACGGACGCGGCAGCGCGGTGCGCCTCTGCGGGGCTGCCCGCCGGAGCCGTCGTGCAGATCGAATGCACCATCCGCGACGCGGGTGGTGCCGTCGCCCGCGGTGACGTGCTCGTGGAGGCGAGTGTCGAGGGCGGGGAACTGCTCGGGTTGGAGAACGGCGATCTCGCCGACGTCACCCCCTATTTGCTTCCGCAGCGCCGCACGCTGGACGGGCGTCTGATCGTCTTCGTGCGCGTCGACGGACCGGCATCCGTGCGGCTTCGCGCTGAGGGGCTGGAAGATGCCCGCGTGGTGATCGAGTGATGGGATACTGGCGAAGGTCGGCGCACAGCGCCCGACGTGCGCCGAGTGAGGGCGGGAACGCGGTGCACGAGCAGAGGGAGTGAGTATGGGTCTGGCGAGGCGGACATCGCGGGATATCCGCAGCGACTCGCGCGTCGACGTCCTCCATGCCGTCCTGTCTGCGGGCCAGACCACGAGGAACGGCGTGGCACAGTCCACGGGGCTGAGCCCGGCCACGGTGGCGACCATCGTCGGCGAGCTCATCGACGAGGGCATCATCGCTGAGACCCGCGGCATCGCAGGCGGCATCGGCCGACCGACCGCGGTGATCGGCATGAACGGCGACCGCGGGCGGGTGGTCGGCATCGATGTCGCCGAGACCTACGTGCGCACCGTGCTCTTCGACACCGCACTGACCCAGCTCGCCACGACGGTGACCGAACGCGACGAGCACATCCTCGACCCGGCATCCGTCGTCGAGGAGATCGGGGGCGCGCTCGATCGGATGCTGCTGCAGGAGAACGTCTCGCGGGATGCGCTGCTGGGCGTCGGGGTCGCCCTTCCCGCCCTCGTGCAGGAACCCTCCGGCGTCTCGGTGTTGGTGCCGAACTGGACCTGGCACTCCGTCGAGCTGGAGCACCTGCGCACCCGGGTCGGCCTGCCGCTCGTGATCGAGAACCCGCTGAAGGCCATGGTCGCCGCCGAACTCTGGCTCGGTCGAGGCCGCTCGGCGGCCAGCCTCGTCACCGTGAACCTCGGCACCGGCGTCGGCGCGGGCATCGTCCTCGAGGGGCGGATCCTGCGCGGTGCGACGAACTCTGCGGGGGAGTGGGGGCACTCCCTGCTCGTCCTCGACGGACGGCGCTGCCGCTGCGGACGAAACGGCTGCGTCGAGGCGTACATCGGGGCGCCCGGCATCCAGCAGACGCTCCGCGAGATCGCGCAGGACCATCCGCTGGCCGACGTCGCCCTGCAGGCCGACTTCATCGCCGCACTCGCGGCTGCCGCGAACGCCCCCGAGCCGGACCCGGCCGTCGCGGAGACGCTCGACCGGACCGCCTACTATCTCGGATCTGCACTCGCAGACCTCGTCGCGATCGTCAACCCCGAGGTCGTGACGCTCACCGGCTGGACCACTTGGGGGCTGGGCTCCCACCTGCTCGAACCGGCTCGCCGTCACCTGCGGGAGCAGTCGCCGGGGCATGCGGGCGGAGACGTGGAGCTGGTGGTGTCGACGGTGTCGGGGAACCCTGTCGCGACCGGCGTCGCCCTGATCGCACTCGAGCGCTCCCTCGTCGACGCGGGGTTGCTGACGACGCACATCCCCGTCGCCCTCTGAGCGCACGACAGACGGACAAGCCCCGCGACCCGATCGGGTCGCGGGGCTTCTCCATGATGGCGGTGGCTACCCGCGCGTCCACTGCTGCGTCGGCGAGGCGGGGTCGCAGGGTGCCAGCGCGAGGCCCCACTCGTTGGCCGGCGTCGCCAGGCAGAGTCCTGGATCTGCGCCGCTGCTGATGGTGAGGTCGGCGTTCACCAGCCACTGCTGTGCCGCGTCGCCCGAGCAGTCGGCGATGGCGAGGGGGCTACCCGCGACCAGGCCGTCGACGGCTTCGACGCAGAGGTCTCCGTAGACCGAGAGCTCGCCGGCATCCGTCGCGTGGAACGACTGGTTGCCGCCCCCGTTGCAGTGCCACAGACCCAGCTGCGTGCCGGGAGTCGTCGAGCCGCCGGGCACGTCGACGCACACGCCGTGCGCGACGCTCTTCAGGGGTTCGCCGGGGGGAGCCGGCGGCAGGCCGTTGAGCTGCTCCTTCTTGAGCAGGCCCCAGCCCCACTGGAGCTGGGCGAGCCCGGACTCGTTCGTCACCTCGAGCCCGCCGTCATCTGTCTGCTCCGTCAGCGTGTACGAATCGCCGGTGCGAAGGCCGGGCCAGTAGACGACGCCCATCCCCTGGTCGCGAGTGACCTCGGTGAGAGCACCGAGGTACGCAGTCGACACGTCGCCCTCGTGGTTGCCGTAGTTCAGGCCGGTGGTCATCGGGGATCCGGCCTCGGAGACCAGGGTGCGCCAGCCGTACTCGCCGATGCGGGGCAGCAGGTTCGCCTTCCACTCGTCCTCCGTGGTGTGGCTCGCCCAGAAGCCGTAGAAGTGCAGCGACAGCAGCGTGCCCTCCAGCTCTTCGGCTGCGCCGACGCCGGTCACGTCGTCGTTGTAGCCCGTGCCGGAGATGATCACGCGCTTGCGCGGCACGGCGGCATGGTCGTCGAGCCATCCGGATGTCAGCGACACCCACTCGTCGAGCGTGTAGCCGAACGGCTCATTCATCGGCTCGAAGTAGACCTTCGGGTTCTTGCCGTACTCGGCCACCACGGTGTCCCACATCGCGTCGAAGGCGGCAGCGTCGTCCGCTCGCCCGTCCTTCGCGTTGTCGGCCTCCCAGTAGCTGAGGATGACCTTGAAACCGCTGTCGACCGAAGCGTCGATGGCCGCCTGATACGACGCCCACCAGTCGGTGCCGACGCTCGAGGGATTGATCGGCAGGCGGACCGTGTTGGCCCTGACCTCCGCGCGGAACTCGCCGATGATGGCGGCCGACTTGTCGTATGTCGTGTCGTAGTCGTCGGAGGTGCTGAGGCCGGACGGCACGACCTCGTCGTCTGCGTAGTTGTCTCGGGGGTCGGCCCAGTTCACCCCGCGGAATTCGTTGGTGCTGTGCGGGCCTCCCTGAGCTGCGGTGGCGGGCAACGGGGCGATGCCCATCAGGAGGGCGGCGGCCGCGACGGCCGCTCCGATCTGTCTCTTCATCGGGATCCGTTCGGTTCGGGTGCGCGACTCTGCGCGGGCGTCGACGGGTATCGACACTCGGCCAGCGTTGCACGGGAGGCGGTAATACTCAAGGGTTAAAACAACGGTGAGAAAAAGTACTTGCGGTTCCGCCGTCAGGCTCTATAACGTTGCAGGAATGATCACCGCCGTCGTTGGATCTGCCTCGCCCGTCATCGATCGCCGCATCTACGGACAGTTCGCCGAACATCTGGGGCGCGGCATCTACGAGGGTCTCTGGGTGGGTGAATCCTCCGACATCCCGAATCGCAACGGCTTGCGGATCGACGCGATCCAGGCCCTGCGCGACATCAAGGTGCCGGTCGTGCGGTGGCCGGGCGGATGCTTCGCCGACGAATACCACTGGCTGCAGGGGATCGGGCCCGACCGGGGCGCGATGGTGAACACGCACTGGGGCGGCGTGGTCGACCCGAACGAGTTCGGCACCCACGAGTACTTCGAGCTGCTGAACCAGCTCGATGCCGAGGCATACATCAACGGCAATGTGGGCAGCGGCACCGTCGCCGAGATGCAGGACTGGATCGAGTACATGACGCTCGACAGCCACACGCCGATGGCCGAACTGCGCAAGAGCCACGGGCGCGCGCAGCCGTGGAAGGTGCAGTTCTTCGGCGTCGGGAACGAGAGCTGGGGATGCGGCGGCAACATGATGCCGTTGCACTACGCGAACCTGTACCGGCAGTACCAGACGTACGTGCGCGACTACGGAGACAACCGCATCACCAAGGTCGCCTGCGGCGCCAACGCCGACGACTACGAATGGACCGATGTCTTGATGGCGCGCGCTGCGGGTCACATGGACGCGCTGAGCCTGCACTACTACACGCTTCCGACCGGGAACTGGGATGTGAAGGGCGCTGCTCGTGGCTTCGACGACGCGGCGTGGTACGAGACCATCCGTCGCACCCTGTTCATAGACACCCTGCTCACTCGCCACGGCGAGATCATGGATCGCTACGACCCCGCGAAGCGCGTCGGGATCTATGTCGACGAGTGGGGGACCTGGTACGACGTCGAGCAGGGCACCAATCCCGGCTTCCTCTACCAGCAGAACACGATGCGCGACGCCGTGGTGGCAGCGCTGAACTTCCACGTCTTCCATCGGCACGCGGCGCGCGTGCGGATGACGAACATCGCGCAGATGGTCAACGTGCTGCAGGCGATGCTGCTCACCGACGGCCCGAGCCTGATCAAGACGCCGACGTACTTCGCCTTCGCGCTGTACACCGATCACCACGACGCGACACTGCTGCCGATCGAGGGTTCGCTGCCGCCGCACACCGACGTCACGGCTTCTCGCAAGGACGGCGCCGTCACGGTGAGCGCCGTGAACTACGCGCTGGATCGCCCTGCCCGGATCGAGATCGACCTGCCAGGGGCCATCGGCACCATCCGGCGCAGCGAGATCCTCGCCGGATCATCGACCGACCACAACACCTTCGAGGTGCCATCCGCCGTGGGGCTGACGGCGTTCGAAGGCGTTGCGGTGACCGGGTCGCGGCTGGTGCTGGACGTGCCGCCGTGCAGCGTCGTCACCGTTCGGGCAGACGTCGCGGGCGTATGAGGCTCCCACCTCGTGAAGGGATCATGACGATGCAACGACTCGACGACTTCTGGGCGCACGACCCGTTCATCCTCCCGTACGCGGCGGATTCGACCTACTACCTGTACACCGCGGCGCGGGACCAGCCGGCCGTCGTCGCGTACCGCAGTGCCGACCTCGACGCCTGGGATGATGAGCCGGTCGTCGTGTTCCGCGTGCCGGAGGGGTCATGGGCCTCCGCGACCGAAGCGCCGTGGGCGCCGGAAGTCCACGAATACCGCGGTCGCTTCTACCTGTTCACGACGTTGCATGACTCGTCACGGCAGCTGGACGTGCCCGGTGGAGCGCGGTTCCGAGCGTTCGCAGAGGACGGCGGCTCCGAGTACATTCCGACGGCGAGGGGCACGGTGATCGCCGTGGCCGATCATCCGGCCGGGCCGTTCGAGCTGTTGCGCGCAGACGCGCCCGTCGCGCCGGCCGAGTTCATGACGCTCGACGGCACCCTGTTCGTCGATGATGACGGTGCGGCGTGGATGGTCTACGCGCACGAATGGGTGCAGATCTTCGACGGGACGATCGAGGCCGTACCGCTCGCGCCCGACCTCACGGCGGCCTCCGGTGATCCGATTCTGCTGTTCCGCGGCTCGGAGGCGGCGCTGCTGAGAGCGCTGCCGCCGAGCGCCAGGACCCGGATGCCGTACGTCACCGACGGGCCGCAGCTGAGGCGGCTGCGCAGTGGCGCGCTCGTGATGCTGTGGGCGACCTATCATCCGCGCGACGACGGATCCGACTACGTCGAGACGATGGCCGTGTCGCGCAACGGACAGCTGACGGGACCGTGGGAGCAGCTCGAGACCCTGGTCGACGGCAACGCGGGCCACGGCATGCTGTTCGACACGTTCGACGGGCGCACGATGCTCGTGCTGCACCGCGGGATGGGCACCCCGCGTGTGCGTGCCGAACTGCACGAGGTCGTCGAGACCGAGGATCGCGTCCGTCTCGCGGACTGATGCGGATTCCACTCGGGCGATTCGAAACGTCTGTCAGCGGGCGAGCCAGTTCCGCAGCGAGCGCGTGACCCACGGCAGCACCCAATAGGTCATGATCGGGGTGAGCACGAGCGTGGTGATGAGTACGCGCAGCCAGATCGGCAGCACGTCGCCCCAACCGGGTATCGGGTTCATCAGATAGGTGAAGCCGACGTTCAGCGGGAAGAACCCCAGCCAGATCGCGACGGCCTGCTTCCAGCGCGGCGGTGCGGTGACGACCTCTGTCGCACCGGTGGCGGCATCCACCACCGTGATCGATCCGGTCGCCGGCTCATCGAACCAGCCCTCGATGCCGGTGCGACGTTTCGAGCGCTCGCTGCGGACGAAACCCTCGCCCATCGACAGCCACCACTCGCGCTCAGCGGATTGCTCCCAGGCCTCGAGGGTCTCGGTGCCCGCGAACCGGTAGAGCATGTGCCATACCTGGGAGTTCTCGCCGGCTCGCACCCACCCCGATCCGAGGAACCCGGGATACTTGCTCGCGAGATTCAGGCCCGTCTGCACCCAGGCGGTCGCCTCGGCGATGCGGGCGGGATCCACCTCTCGACGGATGGAGACGGTGATCGGCTCGCTGGGCAGCGTGCGGGATTCGCGGGACATCGTGGCCTCAGGAAAGCAGGCGTGCCCGGATCACGGGCACGCCCGAGTGCGGATGCGCCAGGGTATCGGCGCTGTGTCGATTCTACTCCGCAGTCGGGCTGGGGTTTCTTCGAACGGGGAGGGGGAAAGAGAAGACCCCCGCCGACCCGATTCGGCGGGGGTCTTGCGGTTTGTGAACCGCGGTGGGAGCGACGAGAGCGCTCACCGTGCGCGGAATCAAATGACTACCCGATCCGGTCTCAGCCCATCCGCGCACCTGCAGGTATACGGAACGAAGGTGTCCGGATGGTGAACCGGCGGTGAAGGTCTCCTCGTGCGCCTGAGTCATGAGTGGAAGCGCTTGCGTTTCGGTGTCGATTGCCGCGCTGGCACGTGATTATTTCGGGCTGAATGTTGTGGAAGCGCTTGCAGCTTGCGTCGAACCCCTGCTACGTTCGGCTCCACAGCATCCGGGCACTGCGTCGTGCCCTCCCCATCCCCAGGGAGATCTCCGTGTCGAAGAAGACCGCTCCGCGCCTGTCCGCGCTCTTGGCAGCGACCGCGCTCGCCGCCGCCGGCCTGACTGCTTTCGCTCCCGTCGCCGTGGCCGCCGACCGCACGGTCGCCCTCGTCGGTGACCTGCAGTCCGAGCTCGGCTGCACCGCCGATTGGGCACCCGACTGCGCCCAGACGGAGCTCGCGCCCACCGGCGCGGACGGCATCTACGCGGCCGAGTTCGAGGTGCCCGCCGGCACCTATGCGTACAAGGTCGCGCTCAACGACAGCTGGGATGAGGCGTACGGCCTCGACGGCGGCGGGGACGACATTCCGCTCACGGTCGACGGCCCGGCCACGCTCCGATTCGTCTTCGACGACGCGCTCAAGCGGGTCGGCCTCGAGGTGCTGGACGTCCGTGGTGACTACGCCGAGGCCGACGACGCGCTGGTCAAGGCCCCCGTCCGCCAGTCCGGTGACGGCGAGCAGTTCTACTTCGTGATGACCGACCGCTTCGCCAACGGCGACGCCGCGAACGACGCCGGCGGACTCGAGGGCGACAGTCTCGCCACGGGCTTCGATCCGACGAACAAGGGCTTCTACAACGGCGGCGACATCGCCGGACTCCACCAGAAGCTCGACTACATCGAAGGGCTCGGCACCACCGCGATCTGGCTCACCCCGAGCTTCGCGAACAAGCCGGTGCAGGGCGAAGGCGCCAATGCATCCGCCGGCTACCACGGCTACTGGATCACCGATTTCACGCGCATCGACCCGCACCTCGGGACCAACGCCGAGCTGGAGGCGCTCATCGCCGACGCGCACGCCCGCGGCATCAAGGTGTACTTCGACATCATCACCAACCACACCGCCGATGTCATCGACTACACCGAGGGCGAGTACGCGTACATCGACCAGGCGACGTCGCCCTATACCGACAAGGACGGCACGGCCTTCACCCCTGACGACTATGCCGCCACCGGCGACTTCCCCGAGCTCGACGCCGCCACGAGCTTTCCGTACACGCCTGACGTCTCGGAAGACGTCAAGGTTCCCGCCTGGCTGAACGACCCGACGCTGTACCACAACCGCGGCAACTCGACCTGGTCTGGCGAGTCGGTGACCTATGGCGACTTCGACGGCCTGGACGACCTGATGACCGAGCATCCGACGGTCGTGAACGGCTTCGTCGAGGTGTATCAGGACTGGATCGACCTGGGCATCGACGGTTTCCGCATCGATACCGCCAAGCACGTGAACTTCGAGTTCTGGGAGCAGTGGACGACCGACGTCCTCGACTACGCACACGCCCAGGGCAACGACGAGTTCTTCATGTTCGGCGAGGTCTACGACGCCGATCCGGTGAAGCTGTCACCGTACATCCGCGACACCGACATGAACTCGGTGCTCGACTTCACCTTCCAGTCCTCGGCGGTGAGCTTCGCGTCCGGCAACTCCGCCAAGGGACTGCAGGGTCTGTTCGCCGGCGACGACTACTACACGACCGCCGACTCGTCCTCGACGGCGTTGCCGACGTTCCTCGGCAACCACGACATGGGACGCGTCGGCTCGTTCCTGCAATCGACCGACGCTCCCCTGCAGCGCGATGAGCTCGCCCACGAGCTGCTCTTCCTGACGCGCGGTCAACCGGTCGTCTACTACGGCGACGAACAGGGCTTCGCCGGCATCGGCGGCGACAAGGATGCCAGGCAGTCGCTGTTCGCGACCCAGGTCGCCGAGTACGCGAACCAGAACCTGATCACCGGCGAGCAGGCCGGCTCCGTCGACCGCTTCGACACGGATGCTCCGCTGTACCAGCACATCAAGACGCTGGCGGCGCTGCGAGCCGAGCATCCCGCACTCGCCACCGGCGCGCAGATCGAGCGCTATGCGGCCTCCGGTGCCGGTGTCTACGCGTTCTCGCGGGTGGATGCCGATGACAAGGTCGAGTACCTGGTGGCCGTGAACAACGCGACCAGCGCGCAGACGGTCGACCTCGCGACCCTGACGGCGGATGCCGCGTTCCAGCCGCTGTACGGCGACGCGGAAGCGGTCGCCACCGATGCCGATGCGAAGACGACGATCTCCGTTCCCGCGCTGTCGGCCGTGGTGTGGAAGGCGGATGCGCAGGTCACCGCGCCCGCCGAGGCCGCATCGCTCACCGTCACCGTTCCCGCGGCGGGCGCCGGCATCGGCGGCCAGGTCGCCGTGCAGGCGGACACCGCCGACCGCTGGCTGCAGACGAGCTTCGCGTGGCGGGTCGCAGGCGGAGACGAGTGGCACGCACTCGGGACCGCCGAAGACACCGACCCGCGGGTGTTCCAC
Source organism: Microbacterium sp. LWH12-1.2 (assembly GCF_040675825.1). NCBI lineage: Bacteria > Bacillati > Actinomycetota > Actinomycetes > Micrococcales > Microbacteriaceae > Microbacterium > Microbacterium sp. LWH12-1.2. Next base: position 2,451,483 of record NZ_JBEGIJ010000001.1, on the reverse strand, counting down.
GACCTGCGCGGTCTCGAGAACGGCACGCTCGTCGAATACCGTGCGGTCACGACGGATGCCGCGGGCGACCACGCGGCGGCATCCACCTACGCTTCCGTCGGCAACGCGGTCACTCTCGAACAGAGCGAGGAGCCGGAGTCGCCGATCGAGATGGTCACCGTTCCCGGCAGCCTGAACTCCGAGATGGGCTGCGCCGGCGACTGGGACCCCGCGTGCGAGAAGGCGAAGCTCACGCTCGGCGACGACGGCGTCTGGTCCAGCACGTTCGAGCTGCCGGCCGGCGATTACGAGTACAAGGCCGCGATCAACGGCAGCTGGGCCATCAACTACGGTGCGGACGGCGTGCTCGACGGCGCGAACATCACGTTCAGCCACACCGGCGGCGCGATCAGCTTCTACTTCGACCCGCGCACGAACATCGCGCAGTCATCGGCGGAGGGGCCGATCGTGACGCTCCCCGGCTCGTTGCAGAGTGAGCTCGGCTGCGCAGGAGACTGGGCGCCCGACTGCCTCGGCTCCCTGATGGCCGACGGCGATCGCGACGGCGTCTACGACTTCGCCACCGCCGCCCTGCCGACGGGTGCCTATGAGCTCAAGGTCGCGCACGGTCTGAGCTGGAACGAGAACTACGGCGCCGATGGTGTGCGCGACGGCGCGAACATCTCCTTCAGCGCCGCCGAGGGCAAGACCACCGCCTTCCGATACACGCTCGCGACGCACGTGCTCGAGATCACCAGCACCGACCCGCAGCTCCCCGGCACCGGCGAGCTGCGTGCGCACTGGATCGACGAGCAGACGCTGGCCTGGCCGGCGAATCTCGGCACGATCGACGGTGCGAGCTACCGGCTGCACTCGGCATCCGATGCCTCTCTCGCTGTCACGGACGGCGCGGTGACCGGCGGCGAGGCGATCGACCTCGAGGCCGCTGGAGCTCTCACCGACGCCCAGCTGGCGCGCTTCCCCGCGCTCGCCGGATACATCGCGCTGCGCGCGCCGGATGCCGCGGATGCCGCGGCGCTGCTGCGTACCCAGCTCGCCGTCGCGCAGAGCGACGCCGTCGGCACTCTCACTGCCTTCACCGGGGTGCAGATCCCCGGTGTCCTCGACGACCTGTACGCGGATGCCGTCGCCGACACCACGCTCGGCGTGAGCTTCCAGGGCAACAAGCCGACCTTCCGGCTGTGGGCGCCGACTGCTCAGCGGGTCACGCTGCTCACCTGGGACGCCGGCACCGACGCCGACGCGGTGCGCCACGAAGCGACGTGGGATGACGCATCCGGCGTCTGGCAGGTCAAGGGCAAGAAGGGTCTCGTCGGAGACGAGTTCGTCTGGGAGGTCGTCGTCTACGCGCCGAGCACCGGCGTGATCGAGACGAACCTCGTCACGGACCCGTACTCCGTCGCGCTCACCGTGAACTCCGAGCGCTCGGTCGCCATCGACCTCGACGACCAGCAGTGGCAGCCGAAGCAGTGGCAGAAGGCCGAAGCGCCTGAGGTCGAGCGCTCCGTCGACCGGGCGATCTACGAGCTGCACATCCGCGACTTCTCGATCGGCGATGCGTCTGTTCCCGAAGAGGAGCGGGGCACCTACCTCGCCTTCACCCGCGACAGTGCCGGCACCGATCAGTTGCGCGAGCTCGCGGACGCCGGCATCAACACGGTGCATCTGCTGCCGTCGTTCGACATCGCCTCGATCGAGGAGGACCGTGCGGCACAGGCGGTACCGGACTGCGACCTCTCCTCATTCGCGCCGGACAGCGACCAGCAGCAGGCGTGCGTGCAGGCAGTGGCGGATGCCGACGGCTTCAACTGGGGCTACGACCCGTATCACTACTCCGCGCCGGAGGGCTCGTACGCCGTGAACCCCGAGGGCGGGGCGCGGGTGTCGGAGTTCCGCTCGATGGTCGGCGCCCTGCACGACATGGGCCTGCAGGTCGTGCTCGACGAGGTGTACAACCACACCGCTGCGTCGGGTCAGGGCGCCAAGTCGGTGCTCGACCGGGTCGTCCCCGGCTACTACCACCGGCTGAACGCGGCCGGCGGGGTCGAGACCTCCACCTGCTGTCAGAATGTCGCCACCGAGCACGAGATCGCCCAGAAGCTGATGGTCGATTCGATCGTCATCTGGGCGCGCGACTACAAGGTCGACGGCTTCCGGTTCGATCTGATGGGGCACCACTCCACGGCGAACATGCATGCGATCCGTGATGCTCTGGACGCGCTCACCCTGAAGAAGGACGGCGTCGACGGCAAGGCGATCTACCTCTACGGCGAGGGCTGGAACTTCGGCGAGGTGTCGAACAACGCCCTCTTCGAGCAGGCAACGCAGGGGCAGCTCGGCGGTACCGGCATCGGCACGTTCAATGACCGTCTGCGCGATGCCGTGCACGGCGGCAGCCCGGTGGACTCGTCTTCGACGTTCCGTCAGGGTTTCGGCACGGGCCTGGGCACCGATCCGAACGGCGACCCGATCAACGGCAGCCAGGAGCAGGCGCTGGCCGACCTCGGGCACGAGACCGATCTCGTCAAGCTCGGCCTCGCCGGCAATCTCCGCGACTTCTCGTTCACCACGAGCGACGGTGGACTCACAGCGGGCGCCGACATCGACTATCGCGGTTCTGCGGCAGGCTACGCCGAGCAGCCGGACGAGGTGATCAACTACGTCGACGCGCACGACAACGAGACGCTCTTCGACCTGTCGGTGCTCAAGCTCCCCGTCGACACGTCGATGGCCGATCGGGTGCGGATGAACACGCTGTCGCTGGCGACGGTCACCCTGTCGCAGGCGCCCTCGTTCTGGCATGCGGGCACCGAGCTGCTGCGTTCGAAGTCACTCGATCGCAACAGCTACAACTCCGGGGACTGGTTCAACCGCATCGACTGGACCGGTCAGTCCTCGACGTTCGGTTCCGGCCTGCCCACCGCCGCCGACAACCAGGAGAAGTGGCCGGTCATGGCGCCGCTGCTGGCGAACCCCGCGCTGAGGCCGGGAGCCGCAGACATCGTGGCGGCCGAGGCATCCGCTCTCGACCTGCTCCGGGTGCGCGACGAGGTCGACCTGCTCCGTCTGGGGTCTGCAGAGCTCATCGAGCAGAAGGTGTCGTTCCCGAACGGCGGGGCAGATGCCGCGCCCGGCGTGATCGTGATGCTCATCGACGACCTGCTCGGCGATGACGTCGACCCGTCGTTGGAGGGGGCGCTGGTGGTGTTCAACGCATCGCCGGCCGCGGTGACGCAGACCGTGGACGGGTTGGCCGGGCGTTCGTTCGCGCTCACGGATGCCCAGGCGAACGGTGTGGATGCCGTCGTGAAGGCGACCACGTGGGACGCGGCGACCGGCACGGTCACCGTGCCGGCTCGGTCGGTGGCGGTTCTCGTCGACGCGGGTGCGGATGGGCCCGGTGTTCCGACCGGTCCGGGGGAGCCGGGCGGAGTCGGCGGCGGAGGCTCCATCGCCGCGGCCGGTTCCGGCAGCGGCGGCCTGGCGAGCACGGGTGCAGAGTTCAGCGGGTTCGCCGCGGCGGCGGCACTTCTCCTGCTCGTCGCCGGCGGGCTCCTGCTCGCGCGGCGTCGCACCGCCTGAATCCGGGCGACCGGACGTCGCCCACAAAGAAGCGCCGGCTCTGACCTGTGTCAGAACCGGCGCTTCTGTGCTCAGCCCCTCGGGATCACTCCGCGCGGGGCGGCGTGACCGTGATCAGCGCCGCGGTGTCGTTCTGCATCGACTTCTTCACGGTGACCACGGTGCCGTAACCGACTCCTGCATCCGCCGGGTTTCCGGTGCCGAGCACCGTGAATCCGAGGTCGAGGCCGTACACGTCGGTTGCGGGGGTGCCGTCCGGGTTCACCACTCGCGTGGAGTACGGCGCTTCATTCACCGACGGCACGACCACAGACGCGTCACGCAGGCGGTTCAGCAGCTGGCCGTCGCGCAGCTCGATGCCGGCGACCCAGCCCTGGTCGTCGGTGAAGGTGCTCACCGGCGCCTGCGGGGCGAAGGTCGTGCACGCCTCGTTGCTGAGCGCGGCGTCGACCAGGCAGTCCTTGAACGACGCGGTCGGCACCAGGCCGAATGCGGCGTTCGACGACTGCGCGCGAGTCGACACGTTCTTCAGCAGCGACGGGTCGAGCTCAGCCTCGGCGCCGGTGCGGCGCAGCGGGTCGAAGTGGCTGTCCACGAGCAGCAGGCCGCCCTTGGCGCCGTAGCTCGGCAGGTTGGTCAGGTTCGAGCTGACGTGGTTCACGTCACCGTAGGCGGTGTCGCGGTACCAGATCAGTGCGCCGGGCGCGTTGTACGGAACCTTCTCGACCTTCCAGCCTTCAGCCGAGTACACGGTGGTGTACCCGTACTTCAGGCCCTCATCGAAACCGTCGTAGTTGCGCCATTCGACCAGGTAGTACTGCGCCTTGACCTGGGTGCCGCTGTCGCGGTGCCATCCGGCTCCTGTCGTGTCGGTCCAGCTCTCGACGGTCGCGGTCCAGCCGTTGTCGCCGGACTCGACGTCGTCGGTCCACACCTCGGCGCCCGCGCTGGTGAGCGCGAAGTCATCCGAGAACCATCCGCGCTCTTCGAAGCCGGCATCTGTCGCCTCCCGAAGGCGGATCTGGATGTTCTGGCCGGCGAACGCCGACAGGTCCACGTAGTCGTGACGCCATCCACCGGAAGAACCCGTGAGACCGTACTTCTTGTTCCCGTAGTCCTTCATCCGCCCGTTCGGGTCGGAATAGCCGTCATCGGTCGAGACCAGTGCACCGGACTCGTCGTAGACCTTCTGCTCGGTCCAGGTGGTTCCGCCGTCGGCCGAGACCTCGACGAAGCCGTAGTCCCAGTCCTCTTCGATGATGTAGTCGTTCCACATCCAGAACCTGGCATCAGCCGGTACCGACTCGATCGTCCGGGTCAGACGCACATCGGCCCAACTCTGATCCGCGCCGGAGTACCACATCTCCGCACCGCTGTGCGGCTGGGCGAGAACGATCTCCTTGTCCGGAAGGTTGATCTTGATGCCGTCCTTCGTGCCCTTCTTCGGGCGCGAGGTCTGACCGACCTTGACGGTGGTGGTGTCATCGCCGGGGTTCACGACCTGAGGGTCGACCCAGCCGAGCACCCACTTGTCCCAGAGGCCCATGTGGGTCGGCATCGACTGGAAGATCGGACCCGAGTGCGATCCTGAGCTCATCAGATCCCAGAAGTCGATGTCGGAGTTGCCGTTGTTCGACGTGTCGTACAGGTCGGGCAGGCCCAGGTCGTGACCGTACTCGTGCGCGAACACACCGACGCCGGAGTCCTCGGGCTGCACGATGTAATTCGAGATCTGGAAGTCGGTTCCGGGGATGACGGCTCCGCCGGCTACGGCTGAGGAGTGCGCCCAGATCGCGTAGGTGCCTTCCTTTCCGCCGCCGCCCGACTTGTCCTCGCCCGCGTGCACCAGCACGACGTGGTCGATGACGCCGTCGGGTTCGTTGACGTTCCCGTCACCGTCGCGGTCGCCCTGGTCCTCGATGTCGTAATCGGCCCACGGGAAGTCGGGGTTGTCTGCGGCGACTGCTGCGACCGCGTCGATCGGCAGCTGTCCCGGGCCGAGCGGGTTGTCCGGGTGGCCCTGCTGGTCCTGCATGGGGCCGGCCTCATACTCGCCCTCGTCGTTGAGGTGGCACACCGTTGCGCCGTAGTAGCCCTCGGAGTGGGGCACCGAGACCCATGCCGTCGCCTCGCCGCTGAGCGAGTACGCGCCGCGGGACATCTCCTCGTACATGTTCTTCATCGTGTAGCCGGAGATGTCGAAGCCGGGCTGTCCGTCAGGTCCGGTCAGGTCGGTGCGCACGCGCTCCGTGATGCCGTCTTCTGAGAAGAGCATCCTGTTGTAGTGCTCGGACGAGAAGTCCGGCACCCACATGCTGTTGTTGTCCGCCTGTGCGGCATCCGCCGGATTCGGGATGTTGTTGTGCAGGGTGGGCCCCTGCTCGCTGCCGGGCATGCAGGTCGTGGCGCCGAACTCGGTGGGCACATAGACGTCGGAGAAGTCGTCGGTGCCGTCGAACTCGACGAGGATCGTGAGCAGCTTCGCCTGCTGTGTGGTCTTGGAGTGCTTCAACGCCTTCGGGCTCTTGCCCGTCTTGATGGATTGGGCCTCGGTCTTCGCCAGCTGCCTGGCCGCCACCGGATTGCCGTGCGCGTGCTTCTCGTCGTTCTTCTGCGCATGCTCCAGAGGAGAGCCGCCATAGGGCCCTCTGGCGTTGCCGCTGGTGATCACCGAATCATCGGAGGAGTCGAATGCCCCTTCCGCCCGCGGTGCCACGTAGTTCATGTAGTACTCGTCGGCGCCGATCACTGCCGGTGCCGGTGGGGCATCAGCATCCGGTGGGGCCGCGGTGGCCGAGCCGGATCCGAGTGTCACGAACCCGGTGGCCGCGAGTGCGAACGCCGTGCTCGTGGCGAAGGCACGTCGTCGTGCCTGAGCCGTCCATTGAGACATGTTTCTCCTTTTCGCGCGCGCCACGGCGAAAGGTCATCGCCACGGTGCGATCGGGTTGTGCGCCGATCAGGCGCACCGAACAAGATCTACCGTGCACCGCGCCGCAACGGAAGAGGTGGCGGGAGATTCGTGTGGCTTCGGTGCAGTCATCCAGATACAAGGATCTCCTAGTAAATAATCGGATGCCGGAGTAACATCGTCATTGTGCCAATGAAGGCACGGAGGGATGTCACACAATGACTCGTACTATCCCGCACTTCGTGGGCGGATCGCTTCTCACCCCTGACGGCGGACGCTTCGCCGACGTCTTCGACCCGAGCACCGGATCGGTGCAGGCGCGCGTGCCGCTCGCCTCGCCCGACGAAGTGCGACGCGTCATCGACAACGCCGAGGCGGCGCAGCCGGCATGGGCTGCGACCAACCCGCAGAAGCGCGCCCGCGTGCTGCTGCGCTTCCTCGATCTCGTGCAGAAGGACATGACGGCGATCGCCCGGCTCCTCTCCAGCGAGCACGGCAAGACGCTCGATGACGCGAAGGGCGACATCCAGCGCGGCCTCGAAGTCATCGAGTTCGCGGCCGGCGCGCCGCACCTGCTCAAGGGCGAGTACTCCACCGGCGCAGGGGCCGGTATCGACGTCTACTCGATGCGGCAGCCGCTCGGTGTCGTCGCGGGCATCACCCCGTTCAACTTCCCCGCGATGATCCCGCTGTGGAAGGCAGGCCCCGCGATCGCGGCGGGCAACGCCTTCGTGCTCAAGCCCAGCGAGCGCGACCCTTCGGTTCCGGTGCGACTGGCCGAGCTCTTCCTCGAGGCGGGCCTTCCGGCCGGCATCCTCAACGTCGTGCACGGCGACAAGGAAGCCGTCGACACGATCCTCACCGATCCGCGGATCCAGGCCGTCGGCTTCGTCGGCTCCACGCCGATCGCCGAGTACATCTACTCGACCGCTGCCGCGCACGGCAAGCGGGCGCAGTGCTTCGGCGGCGCGAAGAACCACATGATCGTGATGCCGGATGCCGATCTCGACCAGGTCGCCGACGCGCTGATGGGTTCCGGCTACGGCTCTGCGGGCGAGCGGTGCATGGCGATCTCGGTCGCTGTGCCGGTCGGCGAAGAAACGGCGGATGCGCTGGCGGCGAAGCTCACCGAGCGCGTCGCACAGTTGCGCATCGGCCCCTCGCTCGCCGAGGACGTGGACTACGGTCCGCTCGTGAACCGCGCAGCGGTCGAGCGCGTCGAGGGATACATCCAGCAGGGCATCGACGAAGGCGCCACCCTCCTCGCCGACGGTCGCGGCTTCCGCGTCGACGGTCACGAGGAAGGCTTCTACCTCGGCCCGACGCTGTTCGACCACGTCACGACCGACATGACGATCTACCGGGAGGAGATCTTCGGGCCGGTGCTCGTCATCGCCAGGGCCGCCGACTACGAAGAGGCGCTGCGGATGGCATCCGAGCACGAGTTCGGCAACGGCGTCGCGATCTTCACCCGTGACGGCGACGCCGCCCGCGACTTCGCCGCCAGGGTCAACGTGGGCATGGTCGGCATCAACGTGCCGATCCCGGTCCCGATCGCGTACTACACCTTCGGGGGCTGGAAGAGGTCTGGCTTCGGCGATCTCAACCAGCACGGCGCCGACGCCTTCCGCTTCTACACGAAGACCAAGACGGTCACCAGCCGCTGGCCGGCGGCGGGCATCCGCGATGGCGCCAGCTTCGTCATCCCCACAATGCACTGATCTCCCGGAGCCACCATGACAATCAGCACCGTCACCACCACGACCGCCGAAGAACGCGAGGCGATCCTCGACGCCGTCCGCGAGTATGTCGACGCCGAGCTCGCGCCGCACGCGAATGAGCGCGACGAGAAGCACATCTTCCCGAGGGAGTCACTGCAGCGCGGAGGCGAGTTGGGCCTCGGCGGCATCTACGTGCGCGAGGAGTTCGGCGGCACTGGCCTCAGCCGCACCGACACCGTCGCGATCTTCGAGGAGCTCGCCAAGGGAGACCCGGCGGTCGCCGCCTACATCTCGATCCACAACATGGTCGTCTGGATGATCGACACCTACGGTGATGACTCGCAGCGCGGCGAGTGGTTGCCGAAGCTCACGGCGATGACCGATTTCGGCGGCTACTGCCTCACCGAGCCCGGCGCAGGTTCGGACGCCGCGAACATCGCGACCAGCGCTGTCCGCGATGGTGACGACTACGTGCTCACGGGCGTGAAGCAGTTCATCTCGGGCGCCGGCGAAGCCGCGGTCTACGTCGTGATGGCGCGCACCGGCGAGCCGGGCGCTCGCGGAATCAGCGCGTTCCTCGTCGCCGGTGACGCCGAGGGGCTGAGCTTCGGGTCCCTCGAGAAGAAGATGGGCTGGCACGCTCAGCCCACGAGGCAGGTCATCCTCGACGGCGTGCGCGTGCCGGCGTCCGCCATGCTGGGAGAGCCGGGCAAGGGCTTCGCGATCGCGATGTCGGCGCTCAACGGCGGTCGTCTCAACATCGCCGCCTGCTCGCTGGGAGGCGCGCAGTGGGCTTTGGACCGCGCCGTGCAGTACGTGCACGAGCGGGTCGCGTTCGGGGAGCCGCTCGCCGAGAAGCAGTCGATCCTGTTCGCCATCGCCGATATGCGCACCGATCTGCAGGCGGCACGGCTCATGGTCCGCGACGGCGCTCAGGCGGTCGACGAGCACGCGCCCGACGCGACGATGCGCTGTGCGATGGCCAAGCGCTTCGCGACGGATGCCGGTTTCGATGTCGCCAATCGCGCTCTTCAACTCCACGGCGGCTACGGGTACCTTCAGGATTACGGGATCGAGAAGGTCGTCCGTGATCTGCGGGTGCACCAGATCCTGGAAGGGACGAACGAGATCATGCGCCTGATCGTCGGACGAGAGATGCTGCGGCCCGCCGGCTCCGGCTCGATGCGGAGCGCATCATGACCGCGACCGCATCGAAAGTGGTCGCCTTCCTCGGGCTCGGGCACATGGGACTGCCGATGGCCGTCAACCTGGTCAAGGCCGGCTACGAGGTGCACGGTTTCGACCTGGTTCCCGCCGCGGTCGAGGCCGCAGGAGAGGCAGGCATTCCGGTCGCAGCGAGCGGTGCGGATGCCGTCGCAAACGCCGATGTCGTGATCACGATGTTCCCCGCAGGCAGGCACGTGATCGACGCCTATCGGGGAGAGCTGCTGGCGGCAGCCCGGCCGGGAACGCTGTTCATCGAGTCCTCGACGATCGCCGTCGATGAGGCCCGCACCGCGCACGAGCTCGCGCTCGCCGCGGGGCACCGCAACGTCGATGCCCCGGTCTCGGGTGGTGTCGTCGGTGCCGAGAACGGCACGTTGGCCTTCATGGTCGGTGGCTCCGACGACGACTTCGCCGCTGCGCTGCCGCTGCTCGAGGCCATGGGCAAGCGCATCGTGCACTGCGGCGGGCCCGGACTCGGTCAGGCGGCGAAGGTGTGCAACAACATGGTCCTCGCGGTCTCTCAGATCGCCGTCGCCGAGGCGTTCGTGCTCGGCGAACGGCTGGGACTCGAACACCAGGCGCTGTTCGACGTCGTGTCGCAGGCATCCGGTCAGTGCTGGTCGATCACGACCAACTGCCCCGTGCCCGGCCCGGTGCCGACCAGCCCGGCGAACCGCGACTACCAGCCGGGTTTCGCCGGTGCGCTGATGGCCAAGGATCTCGGCCTCGCGCTGCAGGCGATCGAGCAGACGTCGACGGATGCGCAGATGGGCCGCCTCGCCCAGCAGATCTACGCGGCGTACGCTGCCGGCGACGGGGCAGGGCGCGACTTCTCCGGCATCATCACCGATATTCGCGAGGACCGCGTCTGACGCATCGCAGCACCCCCCCGGTCGTTGAGCGAGGGAGCCTGCGACCGAGACGAAACGCGTTCTCAATCACGCAACTCCCGCAATACTGAAACCCACCCACGACGAAGCGGAGGCACGATGGCCGAGTACGAGACGATCCTGGTCGAGCAGCGGGGACGCGTGGGCTGGATCATGCTCAACAGGCCGCAGGCGCTGAACGCGCTGAACGGGCGCGTGGCCGAAGAGGTCACCGCGGCCGCCGCCGACTTCGATGCCGACGAGGGCATCGGCGCGATCGTGCTGACCGGATCAGAGAAGGCCTTCGCTGCCGGTGCCGACATCAAGGAGATGGAGGGGATGTCGGCATCAGAGATGCTCGAGACCGACCACTTCGGCTCCTGGCGCGACTTCGCCGCCGTGCGCACTCCGGTGATCGCGGCAGTCTCCGGCTTCGCTCTCGGCGGCGGCTGCGAGCTCGCGATGATGTGCGACATCATCCTCGCCGCCGACACCGCGAAGTTCGGTCAACCCGAGATCAACCTCGGCGTCATCCCCGGCATGGGCGGCACGCAGCGACTGATCCGCGCCGTCGGCTACTACAAGGCGGCCGAACTCGTGCTCTCCGGGCGCTTCATGGGCGCCGAGGAGGCGGAGCGCGCCGGTCTGGTGTCGCGAGTCGTTCCGGCATCCGATCTCCTCGCCGAGGCGTCGAAGCTCGCCGAGTCGATCGCCTCGAAGTCGCTGCCCTCCGTCTACGCAGCCAAGGCGGCACTGGATGCTGCGATGGAGACGACGCTCGCCGAGGGCCTCGAGCACGAGAAGCAGGCCTTCGCCGCGCTGTTCGACACCGCGGATCAGAAGGAAGGCATGTCGGCCTTCCGCGAGAAGCGCGTGCCGGACTTCCAGAACCGCTGAGCGTGGCTCACAACTGCGCAGTCATGCACGCCGCGGGCGGGTCGGAGTCAACCGCGCAGTCCATCGAGGATCTTCGCCAGACGACGCTCGCGGGTGGCATCCTGCTTCGCCTCGGCGACGGTGCGGGCGTGCTCCTTGCGGATCGAGTACGGCAGAGCATCGAACAGCGCCCGCAGCTCCGGTTCTGCGGCCAGGGCTTCGGCGAGGGCCGGAGGGATATCGACGACCCGCTCAGCCGTGTCCACCGTGATCGTGACCTCGATCTCCTGATCGATCTCCAGCCCGAGGTCGGCCCGCGTCGCCTTGCTGAAGCCGATCATGTTCTCCCCTCCCATCCGCGACAGCCGCAACCGGGCGCTCCGGTCGCCGAAGGAGACGACGACGGGGACGGCTTTGCCGGCGCCGAGAGAGGCGACCTGCTCATCGCTGAGGAAGATCGCCGCGGCCGGTCCCCGGCCGATGAGGACGGTGTGCAGGTGCAGCGCGGTCATGACGTCAGCGTACGCCGCCGGCCCTCGACCTCGGCAGCCAGCACCGCGTTGCGTTCATCGATGATCCGTCGCATGTACGCGCGCATGAAGATCGCGTCGACGAGTCGCCCGATCGGACCGAACGGAGATCGGAACGTGATCGTGTCGCGCATCAACGTGCCCCGCGGATGCTCCTCGAAGGTGTGCTCGTGCAGAAACGCACCGAACGGCCCGCTGATCTGCCGGTCGCGGAAACCGCGAGGCGGATCGATGTCGAAGACGACCGAGCGCAGGCGGAACGCGATGCCGAAGTGCCGCGCGCGCCACGTCACCGTCGACCCCTCGCGGAAGACGCCGCCTTCCGGCGCCTCCACCATGGTCTCGCCGAACCGCGCCATCGAGCGCACGTGCAGGGCCGGGTCGAGGGATGCGGCGAAGACCTCGGCCGGGGGAGCGGCGATGATCCGCTCCAGCAGGAACTGGGCCATCTCAGAGCGGGTCGGGCTGCGGGCGAGGATCAGTGAAGTCGCCGGCGTCTCTGCGGAGGCGGGCGACGATCCCGACGAGGTCGGCCGCATCGTCGCGGCTGATGCCGGGGGCCGCGAAAACCTCGGAGTTCAGCGCCTTCGTCGCGCGTTCGACCAGCTCGCGGCCGGCATCCGTCAGGGCGAGGAGTGCGGCCCGGCCGTCATGCGGGTGGGGCTCGCGCACGATGAGTCCATCGCGCACCAGCCGATCGGACGTGCTCGTCACCGTCGTGGCGTGCACCTGCAGGCGCGCGACCACGCTCGACAGCGGAAGGCGCCCGCTGCGGCTGAAGGCGAGCAGGCGCAGCACCTCGTAACGGGCGAAGCTGAGTTCGAACGGCTTCAGCGTCGCCTCGACGCGGGCGAGCAGCAGTTGCTGCGCGCGCATCACGGAGATCACCACCGTCATGCCGTCGGCGGCATCCGTCCATCCGTGCGCGACCCATTGCCGCTTCGCCTCGGCGAGCGGATCCACGGGGAGCGGACGGAGTTGGGCCACGGCTCTACGGTAGGCCATCCTGCTGGGCGCGGCCGGGAGCGACCAACCGTGACGCTCAGTAGCATGGCAAGTGAAACTGAGTATCACGGTCTAGAATCGACACAGTCGTGAGGAGCAATCGATGAAGATCTTCGTCCTGGTCAAAGAGGTGCCGGACACCTATGGCGATCGCAAGCTGAATCTCGAGACGGGACTCGCCGAGCGGTCCGCAGGTGACGTGGTGCTGGACGAGATCACCGAGCGCGCTCTCGAGGTCGCGCTGAGCTATGCCGACAAGAATCCGGACGCCGAGGTCGTGGCACTCTCGATGGCGCCGGAATCGTCGACGGCTTCGGTGCGCAGGGCCCTCGCCATCGGCGCGGCATCTGCGGTGCACATCGCCGACGAACAGCTCGCTGGAGCCGACCTCGGACTCACCGCCGAGGTGCTGGCCGCGGCGATCCGCCGAGGCGGGGCCGACCTCGTCATCACCGGCAATCTCTCCACCGACGGCTCCGGCGGAGTCATCCCGGCGATGCTGGCCGAGCACCTCGGATTCGCGCAGGCGACCGCGCTCAGCGCCGTGGAGATCAGCGCGGACAGCATCTCCGGTACGCGGGCGGCGGATGCCGGCGCGCAACCGGTCTCCGCTCAGCTGCCAGCGGTCATCTCGGTGACGGAGGCGCTTCCGGACGCGCGGTTCCCCAACTTCAAGGGCATCATGGCGGCCAAGAAGAAGCCCCTGGAGGTGCTCTCGCTGGCCGACCTGGACGCGTCGGCAGATCCGGCGGCGGCGCCCCGCACGATCATGACCGCGATCGCCGAGAAGCCGCCACGTGCAGCCGGCGTGAAGATCACCGATGAGGGCGATGCCGGCAACCAGCTGGTGGAGTACCTCGTGCAGAACAGGCTGGTGTGACGATGAGCTACCCCGAGAACTCGATCCTCGTCCTGGTGGACGTCGACCCGGCAGGGAATGCGGCGTCGAGCACCGCCGCGCTGATCGGTGCGGCTGCGGCGGTCGGCTCACCGGTGGCGCTCGTGGTGGGCGGCGCACAGGCGGCCGTCGACGCGGCGGCCGCTGCGGGAGCATCCGTCGTACTCACCGCGCAGGGCGATGACGCCGCCCTCACTGTTCCGATCGTCGACGCACTGCAGGCGGCCGCTGAAAAGGTGCGCCCGGATGCCGTGCTCATCTCGAACTCGATCACCGGGCGTGATGTCGCCGGACGCTTCGCCGTCCGCACGAAGAGCGCCCTCTCGGCGGACGCGATCGGCGTCTCCCGCGACGAAGAAGGCATCGTCGCGCATCACTCGGTCTACGGCGGCGCGTATCTCGTCGACTCGGCGCCGACATACGGCGCAGCCGTGATCACGGTTCGTCAGGGTGCCGTCGATGCGCGGGCGGAAGCTGTCGCCGCCCCCGTCGTCGAAGCGCTCGAGGTCGCACCGTCCGGCGCGATCGCGGCCAAGGCCGGAGCCGTCGAAGCCGTCGAGGTCGCGTCGTCCCGGCCCGATCTGCGCGGTGCGACCCGGGTCGTGTCCGGAGGGCGCGGACTCGCCTCCAAGGAGAAGTTCGTGCTCGTCGAAGAGCTCGCCGATGCGCTCGGTGCGGCCGTCGGCGCCTCGCGCGCGGCGGTCGACGCCGGATACATCCCGCAGTCGCACCAGGTCGGACAGACCGGCGTCTCGGTGTCGCCGCAGCTCTATGTCGCACTCGGCATCTCCGGCGCGATCCAGCACCGCGCCGGCATGCAGACGTCGAAGACGATCGTGGCGATCAACAAGGATGCGGAGGCGCCGATCTTCGACGTCGCCGACTTCGGCATCGTCGGCGATCTGTTCACGATCGTTCCCCAGATCATCGCCGCGCTTGAGGCGCGGAAGAAGTAGACATGGCGACGCGGATGCTGCGGCGGGGACTGCCCCGCGTGATCGGCGGCGAGCCGTGGCCGCCCGCGGATGCCGTCGCCGAGGTCGCCGCCGAGACTGTGGCCGAGGCCGCGGAGGCGTCTTCCCCGGTCGTTGAGCGAGCGGAGCGAGACGAAACGCAGCACGGTTCCGAGTCTCCGGTCGGAGATGAGCGTTTCGTCTCGGTCGCTCCGCTCCCTCGCTCAACGACCGATCGCAACGCGGCGGCCCCGCTCCGCCGCGGCCTTCCCCGTGTCGTCGGTGGCGAGCCATGGCCGCCCGCCGATGCGGTCGCGACAGCGACTCCCGATTCGCTGTCGCCGCATGCAGCGGAGCGCGATTCCACGCTTCAGCCCGCGCCGAACGCCGGAGAGGCGCGTGCCGACTCGCCTGCGGCTCGCTCAACGACCGGTAGTGCGCCTGCGGCGCACTCGACGGCCGGTGGCGGGGATGCAGTCCGGGCGGCAGCATCCAGCGCCGCGGACCCCGACGGCATTCCTGTCCGGCGTGGACTCCCGCGTGCGGTCGGGGGAGACCCGTGGCCGCCCGCCGGGACGGTTCCTCTCGCCACAGCGACGGTGAGCGAGATCGACGAGGCCGCCTACGAAGGCGACGAGTCGCCGGTCGTCGTCGCTGAAGAGAGCGCGCCAGAGCAGAAGGCCGTCGCGCCGATCGTCGCCGCCGGCGAACTGGCGCCGATCCCGTTCACGCGCACGGTGTGGCACGGCAGCGCTCCGCGACATGCTCCCGCTCCGGCATCCGATCGCCGTCGCCCGACCTGGACGCAAGCAATCGCGGGTCTGCTGGGAGCCGCCGCCCTCGGCATCCTCGCCGGCGCTGCCGTCGCATTCGTGCGTGCGCTGCTGAGCATGCCGTTCATGCAGGACTTCCTCGCGGCGTTCCCCGGCGAATACGACCCCGCCATCGAGGTCGCCCCCGGCTTCGCGCCCTGGATCGGCTGGCAGCACTTCTTCAACATGTTCCTGATCGTGCTGATCATCCGCTCCGGCCTGCGCGTGCGCACCGAGAAGCGTCCGACCGTGTTCTGGGCTCCCCGTGGCAGTACCAACGGCAAGGGCAAGATCAGCCTCACCCTGTGGTTCCACCAGGCGCTGGACATCCTCTGGCTCGTGAACGGCGTGACCTTCGTCGTGCTGATCTTCGTCACCGGGCACTGGGTGCGCATCGTGCCGACCAGCTGGGAGGTGCTGCCGAACGCGCTGTCCGCAGCGCTGCAGTACGTCTCCTTCAACTGGCCGACCGAACACGGCTGGGTGAACTACAACAGCCTGCAGCAGCTCGCCTACTTCACCACCGTCTTCCTCGCCGCCCCGCTGGCCGCCGCCACCGGGTTCCGGATGTCGGGGATGTGGCCGAAGAAGGCGGAGCGCCTGTCGAAGGCGTACCCGGTGGAATGGGCGCGCGCCGTGCACTTCCCCGTGATGCTGTACTTCGTCGCGTTCATCATCGGGCACGTGGCGCTGGTATTCCTCACCGGCTTCCTGCGCAACCTGAACCACATGTTCGCGTCGTCGGATGCCGTCGGCTGGACCGGGTTCTGGGTGTTCACAGCATCCCTCGTCGTGATCATCGGCGCCTGGATCGCCGCCCGGCCCCTGGTGCTCGCACCGATCGCCAAGCTCTTCGGCAACGTCTCCGGCCGCTGAGCCCCCGAGGGGCTACGCCTTGCGGGGGCGCATCAGCCACGCGGCGGCGGCGAGTGTGAGCACCCAGCCGATCACCTCGATGAGCAGGTGATCCGTCGCGTTGGGGACGGACTGCAGCAGGTAAACCCGGATGCTGTTGATCGCCCCGTGCGCCAGAACCGCAGGCCAGACGCTGCCCGATCGCCAGCGCAGGGCGAGCAGGAGCGGCGCCCACGGCAGCATGCCCGCGAAGTAGATGACGATGTCCCAGAGCGGTCGATCGCCGATCACTGCGAGCACGGGCAGGTGCCAGACGATCCAGACCAGACCGCTGACCAGAGCCAGCGGCCAGAAACCCCACGACGCGGCGCGCGTCGCCAGCCAGCCGCGCCAGCCGAACTCCTCGCCGATGGCGAAGACGGACTGCATGAGGAGGACCGGAACGACCCACATGGTCGCCGCGGCGATCTGGTCGAGCGGGTTCAACTCCCAGATGCCCAATGCCAGTGCAACGGCGGTCTGGATCGCGGCGATCGCCGCGATGAGGCCGATACCGATACCGATCCACCGAGGCGTGCCGCGCCACCCGGTGGCGAACGTCTCTCGGAACGTCCCTGGTCGCCGGGCGAGCCACATGATGATCCCTGCGAGCAGAGGGGTCAGCTGCAGGAGCGGCGTGATCAGGTTGTTGAAGTCCGTGGGGACGAGTCGGAAGACCATCGGAACCGACAGCGAGAAGCACAGGAGGATGGCGATCGCGAAGAACCACGTGACATCGGTGACCGTCGATCGGGCAGAGCGGGCGAGCGGGGGAGACGCAACCATGGTGACCTCGGTTCGTGTGAGGAGCGGACGCGCGGACTCTGCGCGTCTAGGACTCTAGGCGAGCGCTCATACCCGCGGGAACGCGGGAAACCCGAAGCCTGACTCGGGGTATCCGGAATCCTCACGGCTCCTGGCGCACACGCAGAAACGGCTTCCCCGCGCGAGCGGGGAAGCCGTTTCTCAGGAGTCGCGAACGCGCTCAGCGCACGAAGCGGACCTCGGTGAGCGTCTCGCCGAGGAAGGGCTCGGTGTGCGAAGCGCCGTCGAGCGTGAATCCGTTGCGCGTGTAGAAGCGGTGCGCGCGGGGGTTGTCCTCCGCGACCCAGAGGTACAGCGACTCGTCGTCGGCGGCAGCGGACTCGAACAGGCGCTGGCCGATTCCCGTACCGTGCCAGGCGTCGAGCAGGTAGATGAAGTACAGCTCCCGGAAGGCCGGGGCGTCCTTGTCGCGGGCGGGGCCGGAGCCGGCGAAACCGACGATCTCACCGTCGACGAGCGCAGCGCTCATCCGGAAATCCTCGCCCTGTGCGGCCCAGTGCGTCCAGAGCTCCGCCATGCGGCGCGGGGACACCTTCTCGAGGGCGGCCTTGCTGATCAGGTGGTCGTAGGTCTCGTGCCAGCACTGGGCGTGCACGCGACCGAGGGCTTCCGCATCGACATCACGGACCGGACGGACGATGACTTCGGAGTGGGCTTCGGCGCTCATGCCGCGACTCTACGCGCGGCTCCCGCGAACAGGAAATCGAGCGGATGCCATCCAAGACGCACGCGCACCGGATGGAGGGTTCGCACAACGATGTTCGCGAAACGTGCACCGATGGCTACGATCGATCCTCGTGAACGTGATCTGGCGCACTCTCCTGGTGATCCTCGGCGCTCGTCGCCGCGTGCGGCGGGGGCAGACCCTCGACCCGACGGCGGTGGGGAGCATCCGAGCGACGACGCTACCCTCCGA
Organism: Microbacterium sp. LWH12-1.2; assembly: GCF_040675825.1. NCBI lineage: Bacteria > Bacillati > Actinomycetota > Actinomycetes > Micrococcales > Microbacteriaceae > Microbacterium > Microbacterium sp. LWH12-1.2. The sequence goes on along the minus strand of NZ_JBEGIJ010000001.1, from coordinate 2,433,464 downwards.
TATCGACATCCTCCGCCACATGAACAACGGCAGGTATCTGTCGCTGTTCGATCTCGGGCGCTGGGACCAGTTGATCCGCACCGGGCTGTTCGATGCGATGAAGAAGCAGGGCTGGTATGCGGTGGTCTCCAGCGAGACGATCACCTTCCGCAAGTCGCTGGAACTGTGGCAGCGATTCGAGATCCAGTCCCGGTTCATCGGGCACGACGAGAAGGCGCTGTTCATGGAGCACCGCGCGGTCGTCGACGGCGAGATCTACGCGCGTGCGATCGTGCGGGCGCGGATGCTTCGGCGCACCGGCGGCACCGTCAGCAACGAGGAGCTCTTCGCGGCTGTCGGCAAGCCGGAGGGCGTGCCCGAGATCGACGAATGGGTGCACGACTGGGCGGCGGCATCTGCCCTGCCCCCGGTGCGGAAGACGGCGCCGAGCGTCTGGAACTGACTCCGTCCGCCCGGCGCGGTAATGTCGGGTCGTGCTGGATATCCTGACGACGACGGGCCGGGTGCTGTGGCGGCACTGGCCCTCGATGCTGGCCTGGTATCTCGGGGGCGTCCTGGTGCACTACATCGTGGTGCAGATCGCGGGATTCATCGGCGCCTACACGGCCACTGTCGGATTCCTCGTGCTGCCGATCGCGATCCTGGCAAAGCTCATCAGCTACGTGGCCATGTTCCTCGTGCTGCGCGACGGCCTGCGAAATCTCCAGGATGTGGCACCCCTTCCGGAGTCGCCGGTCGAACGTCGTCGTACCTTCCTCTCCGCGCTGCTTGCCGGCATCCTTCCCTTCTTCGCGGTGTACTGGGCGCAGAAGCTTCTGCGGGATGACGTCATCGACTACTCCGCGCGTGCGCTCCAGGTGCGCGACGGGATCCAGTGGACCGCCATCGTGAACGGCGGCGCCCCACTGGGCGACGAGGACGCCGTGCAGAACCTGCCGTTCAACGTGTGGACGGTGGCGATCATCGTGCTCGCCTTCGCGGGCCGATGGGCGTGGTCGAAGTGGTCGGAGAAGCTCGCGGCCTGGCTCTCTCCGGTGGCGGTGTACTTCGAGGTCGTCTGGGTCTTCTTCTCGGTGATCCTTCTCGGCGATCTCTTCGAATGGATCAGGGCCTGGGTGGACAGACGCGCCGCGATGGTCTTCCTCGTGGACCTTCGCGAGCAGATCGTGGAGGCCGTGGCACCTTTGCGGTGGCTCTGGGACGGGATCGGCTGGGTGCTGTCCGAGGTGGGCCCTGTGCTGCTCGCCCCGCTCGCGTGGCTGACCATCGCTGGAGTGGTCTTCGGTCAGGCGATCGTCGCCGAGAAACTGCGGGTCGAGAACGCGCTGATCTCGCGATTCCGTGATCACGCGAAGGCCATTCCCAACCCGCTCGTCCGTAGGCTGAAGGACCTCGGCGAGGAGCTCGGCGCCAGATTCCGGCCGATCGGGCGTGCGATCCTGCTCATGTGGCGGGCGGGCCCCGTGCTCGTCGCCTCGTACGCGCTCGTCTTCGTGGCCGTGAAGGCATTGCAGTCGTACCTCGATCTCGGCGTCACCCGGCTCATCGGCCCGCACGAATTCGAGTTCTGGTCGATCGTGCTTCCCGTCGCCACCCTGGCACCGCTGCTGCTCACTGAGCCACTGCGCATCGCGGTGGTCAGCGGTGCGTATGACGCGACGCTCGGACGCCTGCGGCGGAAACAGCAGGATCGCAGTGCCGGCGAGGACATCTCACAGGAAGAGGCTGAGATCCGGTCGGTCGCAGACGCGGCGGGTCTCATGCCGAGGTCGGCGGATGCGGTCGCGGCTGCGGTCGTCTCGGCTCCGGGGCGCGATGTGATCGGGGATCAGGGGTCGATCGGGAACCTCAGGAACGTGCCGCCGACTCCCTGAGGCCAGAGGTCCACCCAGAACGGGCCCTCCAGGTCTTCGGGCACCACGAAGGGGGCGATGATCTCGTAGCTGCCGGTCTCCTCCGACGAGCAGAACTCCGGTTCCTCGGCGTTGTACTCGACCCCGATCTCCGAGCGCATCAGCGTCCACTGCCGGCCGGATGCCTGGTGCGTCAGGGTCGGACGCAGGCACGAGACGCCTTCCGTCCCGGAATCGACAGGGATGGCGGCGGCGATCACCTTCGCCCCCTCCGGCACGTCCAATCCACTCAGATCCTCGATCACACCGCTGCGCACCGGACCGAAGGTGGCTCCGGCCAGTTCTGCGCTGTCCTTCTTCTCGACCACGATCGGGTTGATGGGGCGTGCGTCGAATGCGTATATCAAGCGCCAGTTCTGGCCGCCCACGGCGATCACTGTCGCCGGCAGGAGGATCGCCACCGCGATGAGTGCGAGTCGGTTGCGACGCCACCAGGAGGGCGCCTTCGGAGGGGCCTCGGCCGGGACGGCGGGCAGGGGCGGTTCAGGGATCGTCATCGCGCCCACCCGTTCTCCTGAAGAGTCACCTCGGACTCGACCGGCAGCGCCTCCAGGTCTATCCGCATCTCGATCACGCCATCGAGCACCGGATTCCCTGTCGCCCCGAGACGCAGCGTCGCGTCCCCGCTCAGTGCATCGTCGGGGAGTTCGAAGGCCAGGCTCCCGGAACGAGGAACCCCGGTCACGAGACCTTGACGATAGAAGGTCGTGCCGCGTTCGGTCGCGCTGAACGTGCGTTCCCCGATGGTCAGGGTTGCGACCCGGAGACTCGTGCCTTCCTGCTTCACCTCAGCTGAAGCCTCGAGATCGACGATGAGCCAGGTGCCCTCGGCCGACCAGTCGTCGGCGCCGATCACCGTGCGCGCGGCGTGCACGTCGGTGACGGTCACGGCGAAGTTCCGTGCGGTGGCCTCCTCGTCGAGCGTCGCGACGGTGACGAACGGCTCTTGCGCGGAGCCAACCGGGAGCGTGATCTTGACGACCGCCCAGGCGCCGGCCAACAACCCCAGAGTCAGCAGCCAGGGCAGGACGATCGTCTTCATGGTGTTCTTCGCCGTCACGAGGCAGCCGCCTTCTCGACGGTCGCCGGCACCGTGGCGCCGACGTGGAGATCCCCCCAGAGGTCCTCGCCTCGCAGCACGTTGTCGCCGACGCGATGCGTCGCTTCCGGCAGTGCGAGAGACACGGCGTCGCCGTCGTGGAAGTCGTCTGGTCCGACCCGCCAGGCGAGCAGCAGTCGCGTGGGGACGTCGGGCTGCAGCATTCCCGAACCCTCTCCATCCTCCCGATGGGAAAGGGATGGCGTCTCGTCGAGGCCGGCGATCCGAATGGCGTCCACGGACCCCTGGTTGAGAGCACTGCTGGTCGCGGGCCGCGGCTTCTCGAACGTGTTGACGACGTCGACGGCGACGACCAGCACCTTCTCGCCCTTCTCCTCATCGGGATAGATCGCGGAGTTGCCCATCTCGTCCCAGAGCTCGACCCCGATGACGGTGATCTCGAGTCCCGATCCGGCATAGGTGTCGCCGAGGGCGAGCTCCGGAATCGGATCCGCGGGCGCGGTCGCGAGGCCGCCGAAGGCTGCGGTCGTCGCGAGGAGGACGGCCCCGGCTCCGGTGATCAACCACGAGGTCGGTACGAGGTCGATGGTACGCCGGGCCCAGCCGAGCACTTTGGCGCGTGCGTCGGCATCCGTCCGAGCGGTTGCCGCGGCGTCGGCTTGACCCGACGGCTGTGCCGATGCCTTTTTCTCCCCCACGGCAACAGCATAGAGCCGGGTGATTCCTGTCGAGGGGGAGGAGGAGTGCGTCCGGCATCCGCTTTCCTCAAGAACCTCGAATCTTCACGCGTCATACGCCCGCCGACGGGTGGTGGGCGGGGCCTGCGTCAGTAGTCTGAGCGGGAACATTCGGGGATCGTCCCGGGAGCCCGTCGATGCGGACGGGCGGAGGAGGTTGCAATGGCAGTCATCGGAATCGTGCGGGAACCGGGAGGCGAGTCTCGAGTCTCGGCCACGCCCGCGACCGTCGGCTCGCTTCGGAAGCTGGGCTACGAAGTCGTGGTGGAACGCGGAGCTGGTACCGCTGCGTCGTACCCCGACGAGGAGTTCGCGGCCGCGGGTGCGGAGCTCGTCGATCGCGCGGGTGCCTGGGGGAGCGAGATCGTGCTCGCGATCACCGCCCCGGATGCCGAGGCGATCGGCCTTCTCTCCGATGACGCGACGATCATCGCCCTGCTCTCGCCTGCGCTGCGTCCCGATCTGGTCGAGGCGCTCGCGCAGCGCGGCATCACTGCGGTCGCTCTCGACGCGGTGCCGCGCATCTCGCGGGCGCAGTCGATGGACGTGCTGAGTTCGATGGCGAACATCGCCGGATACCGAGCGGTCGTCGAAGCCGCGCACGAGTTCGGCCGCTTCTTCACCGGACAGGTCACCGCGGCGGGCAAGGTGCCGCCGGCGAAGGTTCTCGTCGCGGGTGCCGGCGTCGCCGGGCTCGCCGCGATCGGCGCGGCCAGCAGCCTCGGCGCGATCGTCCGCGCTACCGATCCGCGGCCCGAGGTCGCCGACCAGGTCTCATCGATCGGCGGCGAGTACCTGCCGGTCGACGTGGCCGTCGCGGCGTCGACCGACGGCTACGCGAAGGCCACCAGCGAGGACTACGACCGTCGCGCCGCGGAGATCTATACCGAACAGGCATCCGAGGTCGACATCATCATCACGACCGCGCTCATCCCCGGGCGGACGGCGCCGCGGCTGATCACAGCATCCGACGTCGCCCGGATGACACCGGGCAGCGTCATCGTCGATATGGCGGCAGGGCAGGGCGGCAACGTCGAGGGATCCGTCGCCGGCCAGCGCATCGTCACCGACAATGGCGTCATCATCCTCGGCTACACCGACCTGGCCTCCCGCCTCGCGACCCAGGCCTCACAGCTCTACGGCACGAACGTCGCCAATCTCGTCGCGCTGCTGACACCGGCGAAAGACGGACAGCTGAGCATCGACTTCGACGACGTCGTGCAGCGCTCGGTCACCGTCGTCCGCGACGGTGAGGTCACCTGGCCGCCACCACCCGTGCAGGTCGCGGCAGCACCGGCCGCCGTCGCCCAGGCCACCACCGCCGAGATCGCCGCGCCCACGAAGATGTCGGCGGGGAGCAAAGTCCTGCTCATCGCGCTCGGCATCGCCGCGCTCTTCGCTGTCAATGCGTTCGCTCCCGCGCCGCTGCCCCAGCACTTCACCGTGCTCATGCTGTCGGTCGTCGTCGGCTTCTATGTCATCGGCAAGGTGCACCACGCCCTGCACACGCCGCTGATGTCGGTGACGAATGCGATCTCCGGCGTCATCGTCGTCGGTGCGATGCTGCAGGTCACGTCCGCCAATCCGGTCGTGCAGGTGCTCGCGGCGATCGCGGTTCTGCTCGCGAGCATCAACATCTTCGGAGGCTTCGCCGTGACCCGCCGAATGCTTGCGATGTTCACGAAGGGCGGCCAGAAATGACCGTCGACGCCCTCGCCGGGGCCGCCTACATCGTCGCGGCCCTCCTCTTCATCCTCAGCCTGGCCGGGCTCTCCCGGCACGAGTCCGCACGATCCGGCGTGATCTACGGCATCACCGGAATGACGATCGCACTGCTCGCAACTCTCGCGCTCACGATCGCGGATGCCTGGACCACGGGCGCCGTCATCGGACTCGTGCTGCTGCTCGTCGCCCTCACGATCGGTGCGGCCATCGGGCTGTGGCGTGCGCGCGTGGTCGCGATGACCGGGATGCCCGAGCTCATCGCCCTCCTGCACAGCTTCGTCGGCCTGGCCGCTGTCCTCGTCGGCTGGAACGGCCACCTCGCGCACCCGGAGGTCGCGCCGCAGCTCGTCGGCATCCACAACGCCGAGGTCTTCATCGGCATCTTCATCGGCGGGGTGACCTTCACCGGGTCGATCGTCGCCTATCTGAAGCTCTCCGCGAAGATCTCGTCGAAGCCGCTCATGCTGCCGGGCAAGAACGTGCTGAACATCGGCGCGCTGGTCGCCTTCGTCGCACTCACCGTCTGGTTCGTGAACGACCAGCAGCTGTGGTTGCTGATCGCGGTGACCGTGCTGTCGTTCGCCCTCGGCTGGCACCTGGTCGCATCGATCGGCGGCGGCGACATGCCGGTGGTCGTCTCGATGCTGAACAGCTACTCGGGCTGGGCGGCCGCTGCCGCGGGTTTCCTGCTGAACAACGATCTCCTGATCGTCACCGGAGCTCTCGTCGGATCCTCGGGTGCGTACCTCTCCTATGTCATGTGCAAGGCGATGAACCGCTCGTTCCTCTCGGTGATCGCCGGCGGCTTCGGGATCGTCGCAGCGACATCATCGGATGCCGAGTACGGCGAGCACCGAGAGATCACCGCCGAGAGCGCGGCCGAGTTGCTCGCGAGCGCCTCGAGCGTCGTGATCACGCCCGGGTACGGGATGGCCGTCGCGCAGGCGCAGTATCCCGTCGCCGACCTGGTGCGCAGGCTCCGTGAGCGCGGCGTCGATGTGCGCTTCGGCATCCATCCCGTGGCCGGACGCCTGCCCGGGCACATGAACGTGCTCCTCGCCGAGGCGAAGGTGCCGTACGACATCGTGCTGAGCATGGACGAGATCAACGACGACTTCGCGGCGACGTCGGTGGTGCTCGTCATCGGCGCGAACGACACCGTGAACCCGGCCGCCGCCGAGGATCCGGGCAGCCCGATCGCCGGGATGCCGGTGCTGCACGTCTGGGAGGCCGAGAACGTCATCGTGTTCAAGCGTTCGATGGCCGCCGGCTACGCGGGCGTGCAGAACCCGCTGTTCTTCCGGGACAACGCCTCGATGCTGTTCGGCGACGCGAAGGAGCGGGTGGAGGACATCATCCAGGCCCTGTGACACGGGCGCGGTGCCGACGGCCGGAACGGCCACAGACCTAGGGTGGAGAGCATGGCTGAGCCGTCGTCAACTCCGTCGGATGCCGCGGCATCCGCTCCTCTCGCCGAGCGGGCGGTCCAGCTCGCCCGCCGGTGGGTGATCGAGGCGGGAGCCGCCGAGGTCGACCCTGCTGCCGAGCGTTTGGCGGGCGTGCTGCAGGACGTCAACGGCCTGCCCTTCACCCTCGGTTTCGTCGACGGTGTGATGAGGCCGGAGAGTCTCGGCGCCGCTGCAGCCCAGCTGCACCGGATCGCGCCGATCGTGCCCGAATTCCTGCCCTGGTACGTGCGCGGAGCCGTGCGGCTCGGTGGCGGCGTCGCGCAGATCCTGCCCACCCCGGTGGTGCCGATCGCGCGGAGGGTGCTCCGGGACATGGTCGGGCATCTCGTCGTCGACGCCCGTCCGGCGAAACTCGGACCGGCGATCGAGAAGATCCGGGAGTCGGGCGCGAAGCTCAACCTCAACCTGCTCGGCGAGGCCGTGCTCGGCGAAGCCGAGGCGAAGCGCCGGCTCGACGGCATCCATGACCTCATCCGCCGACCCGATGTCGACTACGTGTCCGTGAAGGTCTCCGCGATCATCAGCCACATCTCGATGTGGGCGTTCGACGAGGTCGTCGACGCCGTGGGGGAGCGGCTGCTGCCGCTGTACCTCACGGCTGCCTCCGATGGCACGTTCATCAACCTCGACATGGAGGAGTACCGCGATCTCGACCTCACCATCGCGGTGTTCACCCGGATCCTCGAGGATCCTCGGCTGCGCGGACTCGAGGCCGGCATCGTGCTGCAGGCGTATCTGCCGGACGCCCTTCCTGCGCTGCAGGAGCTGACGGCGTGGGCGCGAGACCGGGTCGAGCACGGCGGAGCCGCCATCAAGGTGCGTCTGGTGAAGGGCGCGAACCTCGCCATGGAGCGGGTCGAGGCACGCATGCACGGGTGGACGCCGGCGACCTACGACACCAAGCTCGACACCGATGCGAACTACCTGCGCTGCCTGGATTGGGCGCTCACGCCGGAGAACACCGCGGCGGTGCGACTGGGGATCGCCGGCCACAATCTGTTCGGCATCGCCTACGCGTGGCTGCTGGCCGACGAGCGCGGAGTCCGCGAGCGCATCGAGTTCGAGATGCTGCTCGGCATGGCGCAGGGGCAGGTGCAGGCCGTGTCGCGCGAGGTCGGCCCGGTGCTGCTCTACGTGCCGGTGGTCAAGCCCGCCGAGTTCGATGTGGCCATCAGCTATCTGGTGCGGCGCCTCGAGGAGAACGCCTCGTCGGCGAACTTCCTCTCCGCGGCCTTCCGGCTCGATGAGGACGAGAGTCTGTTCGTCCGGGAGCAGGACCGGTTCCTCGACGCGCTCGACCGCTCCACCGACCCGACGCTGCGCACCGGCCCGCGGCGCACCCAGAACCGCCTCGCCCCGGTGCACGAATCGGTGCGCCAGGCTCCGGCGATGCCGGCCGAGGAGACGAATCTCACCCAGGCCGTGCTCGGGATCTCCCGCGGATCCGACGAGGAGGCCTTCCTCGAGACGGCGGTCTACTCGGCGCACGAGATCGAGGCGGATGCCGGTGGTGCTCCCGGCTTCGTCAACACTCCGGACAGCGACGCGGCGCTCCCCGCCAGCCGGGACTGGGCGCGTCTCGTGCGAGAGCGGATCTCGGCATCCACGGCCGGAAAGCTGAGCGTGGAGCGCGCGAGGATCACGGCATCCGACGCCCTCGACCAGACCGTGACCCGCGTACGCGACGCCGCTGCCGGCTGGGGTGCGCGCCCGGCCGCCCAGCGGGCGGAAGTGCTGCTGCGCGCCGCTGCGGCGCTGGAAGCGCGCCGCGGTGAACTGATCGAGGTGGCCGCGTCCGAGACCGGCAAGGTGTTCGCCGAGGCCGACGTAGAGGTCAGCGAGGCCATCGATTTCGCCCGCTATTACGCGGCCAGGGCGCGGGAGCTGGATGCCGTCGCCGGTGCCGCATTCGTGCCGGCCAAGGTGACCGTGGTGACGCCGCCCTGGAACTTCCCCCTCGCCATCCCAGCCGGAGGGGTGCTCGCCGCGCTCGCCGCCGGTTCCGGCGTCGTGTTCAAGCCGGCGCATCAGGCTCGACGCTGCTCCGCCGTTCTCGCCGAGGCACTCTGGGAGGCGGGAGTACCGCGCGATGTGCTCACACTCGTCGACCTTGCCGAGCGGGAACTGGGGCGCGAGCTCATCGCTCATCCCGACGTCGATCGCGTCATCCTCACCGGTGCCTGGGAGACGGCCGCGCTGTTCCGTTCCTGGCGCCCGGACCTGCCGCTGCTCGCCGAGACCAGCGGCAAGAACGCGATGATCATCACGCCGTCCGCCGATCTCGATCTCGCGGCGGCCGACCTCGTGCGCAGCGCCTTCGGGCATGCAGGGCAGAAATGCTCGGCGGCCTCCCTGGCGATCCTGGTCGGACCGGTCGGCCGGTCCAAGCGGTTCGCACGTCAGCTCGGCGACGCCGCGCGCTCACTGCATGTCGGCTGGCCCACCGACCCGCTCGCCGAGGTCGGGCCGGTGATCGAGAAGCCGCAGGGCAAGCTCGCCTGGGCGCTCTCCGAGCTCGAAGGCGATGAGCAGTGGCTCATGAAGCCGGCGCTCGCCGACGGCGATGCGAGTGGACGGCTGTGGAGTCCCGGCATCCGCGTCGGAGTGCAACCCGGATCGCGTTTCCATCTGGAGGAGTTCTTCGGACCGGTGCTCGGCATCATGCATGCACCGACGCTCGCGAAGGCGGTCGAGCTGCAGAACGCCGTCGCCTTCGGCCTCACCGCGGGTCTGCACACGCAGGATCCTGATGAGCTCGACTTCTGGTTGGACCGCGTGCAGGCCGGCAACCTCTACGTGAACCGCGGGATCACCGGTGCCATCGTGCAGCGCCAGCCGTTCGGCGGCTGGAAGCGCTCCGCCGTCGGGCCGGGGGCGAAGGCCGGCGGGCCGAACTACCTGTTCGGGCTCGGGTCGTGGCGCTCGAACTCCGGCGGAGCGGCATCCAGCACCCTGCATCTGCGCGGACTCGACTCCCGGATCACCACGCTCATCGAGTCCGCACAGCCCTCCCTCGATTTCGAGGCTTTCGAGTGGTTGCGCCGTGCGGCGCTGTCGGACGCGCTGGCCTGGGATCGAGAGTTCGGGCGGGTCAGAGACGTGTCGCGCCTCGAGGTGGAGCGCAATCTGTTCCGCTACCGTCCCGTGCCGGTCGCGATCAGGGCGACGGCGGATGCCGAGTGGCAAGAGGTGCTGCGCGTCGTCATCGCTGCCGTGCGCGCCGGCGCCGGATTCGTGCTGTCCACCCCGGTCGGTCTGCCCGCCCCGGTGCGGCATGCCCTCGGTGAGCTCCAGGCCGTCGTGTTCATGGAGAGCGACGAGCAATGGGTGGAGCGGATGCGGCGACCCGTCGTCGACGAGAATGAGTTCGAGCCTGCGCCTCGCCCCGATCGGGCGCGGCTCGTCGGCTCGCGGGAATCGGTCGCTGCGCTGCACCGGATGCTGGCCTCGGCGGTCGAGGGCGACCCCGACCTCGCGGTCTACGCCGGAGAGGTGACTTCGGCCGGCCGGATCGAGCTGCTGCCGTTCGTGCGCGAGCAGTCGATCTCGATCACCGCGCATCGCTACGGGAACCCCGATCCCTGGAGCGCCGGCGTCATCTGATGTCGGTTTGGCGTCGCCGCCCCTCGGCCGTTCAAAGAGCGCAAACGGCTCGATAATCGGCGAAGAAGGAGCCGTTTGCGCTCTTTGAACGAATCGCGCGCTCACACGGTGTAAAGAATTCTTGACATGAGTCGACGGCGAAGCGTACGCTCATGTCAAGAATCTTTTACATCGGAGGCGTCATGGTCTATGAAGAGCGCAATGCGTGGGCGGGGCTCGTCGTCGGAGTCATCTCAATGGCGGTCTACGTCTGGCTCGTGCTTCAGCAGGCCGCCGGCGGTCCGCTCACGGCGGTCGACTGGCTGCCCCTGATGCTCTGGACGATCGGCGTGAGCATCGCCATCATGATCGTGATCAGCATCATCTCGGGCATCGTCGCCGGTCTCACCGACGACGGCGGTGTCGGCAAGGCCGACGTCCGCGACCGGGACATCAGCCAGATGGGCGGCCGCGTCGAGAAGGCATTCCTCGTGATCGCCGGTCTCGGCGTGATCGCGCTGTGCGCGGTCGGCGCCGACGTGTTCTGGATCGCGAACACGATGTACCTGGGATTCGCGGTGTCCAATCTCGTCGGCGGCATCGCACGGGTCATCGCCTACCGTCGTGGACTCGTGTGATGGTCAAGCCGACACTCGTCTCCAACAGCATCCGCACTCACCGCGAAGAGGCCGGGATGACCCAGGCCGACCTCGCCCGCACGATCGGCGTGACGAGGCAGACGCTCATCGCCATCGAGCAGGGCAGATACTCGCCCACGCTCGAACTCGCCTTCCAGATCGCCCACGCCTTCGCCGTCGGACTCGACGATCTCTTCCAGTATCCGGCGCCTTCCCACACAGAGGACTGACATGACCGACACGATCCCCGACACGATGCCCGTCTGGCGTCGCGACTCCTATGGGGCGGCCGACGGGACCCGCCTCGAACAGACGCCGGTGCCGACGCCCGGTCGCGGCCAGGTGCTGCTGCGCATCAGAGCGACGGCGTTGAACGCCGGGGATGTCCGGCTCATGCTCGGGGATCCGCTCCTCGTCCGGCCGTTCGTCGGTCTGACCCGACCGAAGAATCCGGTGCGCGGAATGGACGTCGCCGGCACCGTCGTCGCCGTCGGCCCCGATGTGGTCGGCGCTGAAGTCGGTGAAGAAGTGATCGTCGAACTCCCGGGCGGAGGGGGCCTCGCCGGCTACGCCTGCGTCGCCGCCTCGCGTGTCGTCTCGATGGGGCGCGGGCTCGAGCCGGAATCCGCCGCATGCCTTCCGATCGCCGGCGGCACGGCGTGGCAGGCACTCGACGTGGCGGGCGTCGGGCTGACCGATCGGGCCACCCCGCGCGTGCTGATCATCGGAGCATCGGGCGGAGTCGGCGTCTTCGCCGTGCAGCTCGCCGCGCTCCGCGGCGCAGAGGTCTGGGCCTCCTGCGGCGATCGCAATGCTCCCCTGATCGAGGCGCTCGGTGCCACGCGCACCCTCGATCACCGCACGGAGCCACTGGAGGACCTGCCCGCGGGGCGGTTCGACGCGATCATCGATATCGCGGGCGGAATCCCGCTGCGACAGCTGCAGCGGCTCCTCGCCCCCGGCGGTACAGCGGCGCTGGTCACCGGCGACGGTGGCCATGTGATGGGGCCGGTGCCCCGGATGCTGAAGGCGGCCTTCCTCTCCATCGGATCGCCGCGCCGCATCCGCTCGGTCGCCGCCGTCAACCGGCCGGAGGTGCTGCGCAAGCTCCTCGCGCTCGCCGCCGAAGGGCGCATCGTCCCGGTCATCGAGCGGGAGTACCCGTTCGCCGAAGCGCCCGCTGCTCTGGCTCACATCGAGGCGGGCCACACCGTCGGCAAGATCGTCGTCCGCGGGGCCTGACCCCCGGTTCGGAGAGCGCAATCGGCTCGATATCTGGCGGCGATGCAGCCGTTTGCGCTTTCTGAACCGGCTGTGCGACGCTCTGGCGTCGCACAGCCGACGGGTGACACAATGGAGACTGGCGTGCCCGGGTCGCATCTTCCCGCGCCGACTCTGACGAGCGGCCGGTCGAAGGACCGCCGGGCCCCTGGACAGCGTCCGCCGCACCCCTTTCGAGGAGCATCCATGTCGACGCCCGAGACCACCGTCACGTCCGCACCCGTGCGCACCGCGCACCACCGCCGCTACCTGATGTGCACGCCCGCACACTTCACCGTCAGCTACACGATCAACCCGTGGATGGAGCCGGCGAAGCCGACCGACACCGCCAAGGCGGTCGCGCAGTGGCAGAAGCTGTACGACCTCTACCTCGAGCTGGGCCACGAGGTCGAGCTCATCGAGCCGCTCGCCGACTACCCCGATATGGTCTACACGGCCAACGGCGGGTTCCTCATCGACGGCCGCGCGTACGTGCCGAAGTTCCGATTCGAGGAGCGCGCCGGTGAGGCACCGGCCTTCGCCGACTGGTTCCGTGGCGCTGGCTACGACACCGTCATCCCTGAAGAGGTCAACGAGGGCGAGGGCGACTTCCTGCTCGTCGGCGACGTGATCCTCGCCGGCACCGGGTTCCGCTCCACCGGCGACAGCCACCGCGAAGTGGGTGAGGTCTTCGGCCGCGAGGTCGTATCGCTCAACCTCGTCGACCCGCGCTTCTACCACCTCGACACCGCCCTCACCGTGCTCGACCCCGTGCAGGGCGTCGAGAACGGCGGCCCCGAGCGCGCCAACATCGCCTACCTGCCCGGCGCCTTCGACGACGCCAGCCGTGTCATCCTCGAGGAGCGCTTCCCGGAGGCGATCCTCGTCTCGGACGAGGACGGCTCCGTGTTCGGTCTCAACTCCGCCAGCGACGGCTACAACGTCATCATCTCGCCGCGGGCGAAGGGGTTCGAAGTGCAGCTCCGCGAGCGCGGGTACAACCCGATCATGATCGACCTCTCCGAGCTGCTGCTCGGCGGCGGCGGCATCAAGTGCTGCACCCTCGAGCTTCGCGGTGCGAAGTGACGGCGGTCGAGGCTGAGACGACCTCCGCCGAGACGGTCGTCGAGCCGCACGTCGCGCACAACTATCACCCGCTGCCGGTCAACATCGCCCGCGGCGAGGGCGCGTGGGTGACGGATGTCGAGGGCAAGCGCTACCTCGATCTTCTCGCTGCTTACTCGGCCGTGAACTTCGGACACCGGCATCCGGCGCTCGTGGCCGCCCTGACCGAGCAGCTCGGCCGGGTCACGCTCACCAGCCGCGCCTTCATGAGCGACCGGCTCGAGCCGTTCGCCGCCGCCCTTGCCGCACTCTGCGGCAAGGACCTCGTGCTGCCGATGAACACCGGCGCCGAGGCCGTCGAGACCGGCATCAAGGTCGCTCGCGCCTGGGGCTACCGGGTGAAGGGCATCGCCGAAGGTCGTGCGCGCATCGTCGTCGCCGCCGGCAACTTCCACGGGCGCACGACGACGATCGTCAGCTTCAGCGACGACGAGCAGGCTCGCGACGACTTCGGGCCGTATACGCCTGGATTCGATGTGGTTCCCTACGGAGATGCGGATGCGTTGGCCGCCGCCATCACAGAAGACACCGCTGCGATCCTCATCGAGCCCATCCAGGGCGAGGGTGGCGTGGTGATCCCGCCGGAGGGCTACCTGCGCCGCATCCGCGAGATCTGCGATGAACGGAATGTGCTGTTCATCGCCGATGAGATCCAGTCCGGACTCGGCCGTGTCGGCGAGACGTTCGCCTGCGACCGCGAAGGCGTCGTTCCCGACCTGTATCTGCTGGGCAAGGCGCTGGGTGGCGGCATCCTTCCGGTCTCGGCCGTCGTCGGCGACAGTGATGTGCTGGGTGTCATCCGCCCGGGTGAGCACGGCTCGACGTTCGGCGGGAATCCGCTGGCCGCGGCTGTCGGCCTGCGCGTCGTCGAGATGCTGGAGTCGGGTGAATTCCAGGAGCGGGCCCGCGCGCTCGGCGCGCACCTCTTCGCCGCTCTCGAACCCCTGATCGGCCATGGTGTCACCACCGTCCGCATCGCCGGACTCTGGGCCGGCGTCGACATCGATCCGGCCAAGGGAACAGGGCGGCAGATCGCCGAGAAGCTGCTGGAGCGCGGCGTGCTCGTCAAGGACACGCACGGTCAGACCATCCGCATCGCGCCGCCCATCGTCATCCGTGCCACCGAGCTCGACTGGGCCGTCGAGCAGCTGCGGCTGGTGCTGGAGGCGTAGCGGACGCGCGCACCACTCAGGCCGGGGAGTCGTCGGGGTCCAGCGACTTCAGAGTGTCGCGCTCCGTCGGGTTGTCGGCCTGCAGCTGATCCTCTGTGACGTCGTCGCCCCCGAGCGGCGCTCCGCGATCATCGCTGGGAGAGCCGTCCTCGTCGACGCGGGAGCGGTCTTCGGCCGGGTCGTCGGAGTAGGGTCTGCGTTCCATGTTCTCGTCCATGGCAGGAGCGTACGTCGAGTCGGGGCGCGCAGCGGAAGGGATTGACAGCGCGCGTTTTAGTCCTTGCGCGGCGTGCGGATCGGCGTCGTCTGGGCGGCGGTGTCGCTGAACTCCACCGGGTCGACCTCGTCGATGATGCTGAGCGGGCGGGTCTCGTCGAGCGTCAGCCGGAAGCGGCTCTCCTCCCGGCGGTGCAGTCGTCCGGATGACAGCACCCACAGGGCGCCGATCAGGCAGGCGATGAGACCAGCGGTACCGCCGAGCATGATCGCGGCGCGGGGCCCGAACGCGTCCGCCACCCAACCGGCGATCGGGGCGCCAACCGGGGTCGAGCCCATGATCACGGCCATGTACAGCGCGAGCACCCGGCCGCGGAGCGCCGGATCGGTGCTGATCTGCACGTAGCCGTTCGCGGTCGTCAGCAGGGTGACGATCATGAATCCGGTGAACATCAGGGTGACCGCGTAGGTGGCGTACGAGGGCATGGCGGACGAGACGAACGCCGAGATGCCGAAGCCGCCGGCGGCGAGGATGACGACCCGCACTCTGGCCCGATCACGCCGCGCGGCGAGCAGCGCGCCGAGCAGGGCGCCGATGGCGAGGATCGAGCTCAGTACGCCGTAGCCGTCTGCACCGCTGCCGAACTCCAGTGCCATCGTCGACGCGAAGATCGGGAAGTTCATTCCGAAGGCGCCGATGAGGAACACCATCACGAACACGACGCGCAGGTCGCCGCGTCCCCAGACGTAACGGAAGCCGGCGGCGAGGCCACCGCGGTTGCGGTTCTTGAGGCGCGGGGCGAGCAGATGCGTGCGCATCATCAGGAGGGCGAGCATCATCGCGAGGAAGGTGGCGGCGTTCACGATGAACACCCACCCCGAACCGATCGCGACGATGAGCAGTCCGCCGACGGCCGGGCCGATCATGCGCGCCAGATTGAATGATGCGGAGTTCAGGGCGACGGCGTTCGACGTTTCGCCGGTGGAGACCATGTCGGATACGAACGCCTGGCGGGCCGGGGCGTCGAAGGCGTTGGCGACGCCGAATCCGAGGGCAAGACCGAACATCATCGGCAGCGTCATCACGTCGGTGAGCAGCAGGACGCCGGCCGCGACCGCCAGCAGCAGCAGCACGGTCTGGGTGACCAGCAGGATATGGCGGCGGTCGAAGCGGTCGGCGACCCAGCCGGTGAGGCTGACCAGCACCAGGGGAGGGGCGAACTGCAGAGCCATCGTGACGCCCATCGCCGCGGCGTCGTTGTCGGTGAGCTCGGTGAGCACGACCCAGTCCTGGGCGGTCGCCTGCATCCAGCCGCCGATGTTGGAGACCAGGGCGCCGGCGAACCAGATCCGGTAGTTGACGTTGGAGAAGGAGCGGAACATCGCGCTCATCGCTCGGCCACCCTTCGCATCAGTGCGCTGGCTTCGCGGAGGGTCGTCAGCTCCTCGTCGGTGAAGTCGACGTCGTCGAGCATCGCCGCGAGCAGTTCGTCGCGGCGGCGGATGGTCTCGGCGACGATCTCGACGCCGGCATCCGTGATCTCCACCTGCACTCGGCGGCGGTCATCCTCGTCGGGGATGCGCACGACGTAGCCCTGTTCCTCGAGGCCGTTGACGATGCTGCTCATGGACGGGGCCGTCACGTGCTCGTTCACGGCGAGAGCGGAGATGGTGCGACGGCCGTGGATGCGCAGGCCCGCGAGCACGGCGAGCTGCGTATCGCTCATCGAGTCGGCGGCGCGAGCGGATCGCAGGCGTCGCGCCAACCGGAACGTGGCCATGCGGAGTTCGGTGGCAGTGAGGGAGAGGGATTCATCAGACGCAGACATTACTTAGTTAGTCTATCTAATCTTCTTCGGGAGGGAAGGGCGGATGCGGGGGACGGCGGCAGCGCGGGGCAGAATGGATGTCGTGACTCGAACGCTCGCCCTGGAAATTGCCGTGCAGGATCCCGCCGGAATGCGCATCGCCCGGGAGGTCGGCGCCGCGCGCGTCGAACTCGCTCAGGCCCTCGCCCTCGGCGGGCTCACCCCCTCACCGGCGACGCTGGAGCTCACCCTTGAGGCTGCGGGCCCGGACGGTCCCGAAGTGCACGTGCTGATCCGTCCGCGGGCCGGCGGCTTCCACTACGACGCCGACGAACTCGCCATCGCCGAGCGCGACGTCCGCTGGGCCGTCGGAGCCGGCGCTTCCGGTGTCGTGATCGGCGCGCTCGACGCCGCGGGACGCCTCGACATCGACGCGATGACGCGACTGCGTGACGCGGCCGGCGGAGCATCCGTCACCCTGCACCGTGCCATCGACGTCACCGCCGACCCGCTCGCGACCCTGGTGGCCGCGCGCGAGCTCGGGCTCCGCCGCGTGCTCACGTCGGGGGGAGCCTCGGCCGCGATCGACGGCATCGACACGCTCCGCGCCCTGGTGGCGGAGGCCTCGGGGCAGATCGAGATCATGGCCGGCAGCGGGGTGGATGCGGCGACCGCTCCGGTGCTCGCGGCGATCGGTGTCGATGCTCTGCACTTCTCCGCGAAGCGCGCCGTGGTCGAAACGGGCGGCGTGCGGATGGGTTCGGCCTCGGACGGCGTCGGCGGCTACGAGGTCACCGACCGCGACACCGCGTTCGCCGTGCTCACCGCGCTCACGCGCTGACTCACTCTGCACGACGAGGGCGCCCGTGGGTAGGGTGGGGGCGTGATGGATACGCGTGAGTTCACTGATGCTGACGGCATCGCCATCGTCTACGACGTGCATCCCGCACAGGGCGCGCCGCGAGGAGTCGTGCAGCTGCTGCACGGTGTCGGCGAGCATGCGGGTCGCTACTCGGCGCTGATCGCCGCACTCAACGCTGCGGGATTCACCGTCTACGCGGACGATCATCGAGGGCACGGGCGCACGGGCATCCGTCAGCACGACGGGCCGGCGAAGCTGGGTCGGCTCGGCAAAGGCGGAATTCGCGCCGCGAAGGACGCGATCTGGCAGCTGACGCGCATCATCCGCACGGAGAACCCCGACCTGCCGCTCGTGCTGCTCGGACACTCGTGGGGTTCGTTCCTCGCTCAGATGCTGGTCAACGAGCATCCGGAGGCATGGGACGCCGTCATCCTGTCCGGATCCGCGTTGCGGACGCCGACGATGATGAACCCGGCACCGCTGAACGCGCGCTGGGCAGGACCTGAGGCGACCGGCTTCGAGTGGCTCTCGACAGATCCTGAGGTGTGGCGCGCATTCGACGAGGATCCGCTCACCACCGACGTGCCGCTGCTGAAGCTCTTCGGTCCGGTGGAAGCGGCGAAGCTCTACGGCCGCCCGGCGAAGGACCTCGGCCGGGACATCCCGCTGCTGCTCATGGTCGGCCGGGACGACCCGGTGGGCGGGCCGCGCAGTGTGCACAAGCTCGCCGAGGAATACCGCACGCGCTCGGGGCTGACCGACGTGACGACGTTGGTCTATCCCGACGCGCGGCATGAGATCTTCAATGAAGTGCAGCAGGCCGAAGTGCGTGCCGACGTGCTCTCCTGGCTGAACAAGCACATTCCGCCTCGGGATTGAGCGCAGCTCGACGGGCCGCGGCTTAAGCTGGATCCGTGCACGGTGAATACAAGGTTCCTGGCGGAAAGCTCGTCGTCGTCGACCTCGAAGTCGAGAACGGGGCGATCGCCCGGTTCCGCCTCGCGGGTGACTTCTTCCTCGAGCCCGACACCGCACTCGAGGACATCAATGCCGCGGTGACCGGGCTGCCGGTGGAGACGGACGCCACGGCCATCGCTGCCGCCGTGCGGCAGGCTCTCCCTCAAGGCGCACAGCTGCTCGGGTTCACCCCGGATGCCGTCGGCACCGCCGTGCGCCGCGCTCTCGTGACCGCGCCGGGCTGGCGCGACTTCGACTGGGAGATCGTGCACGACAAGGCGGTCTCGCCGCGCATGAACCTCGCTCTCGACGAGGTGCTCACCGCCCGTGTCGGTGAAGGGCGCCGACGCCCGACCCTGCGGATCTGGGAGTGGGACGAATCGGCCGTCGTCATCGGATCGTTCCAGTCGTACCGCAACGAGGTCGACCCTGAAGGTGCCGCGCGGCACGGCTTCGACGTCGTGCGCCGCATCTCCGGCGGCGGCGCGATGCTGATGGCCGCGGGGCAGATCATCACGTACTCGTTGTACGTGCCGGCCTCGCTCGTGCAGGGCATGACCTTCGCCGACTCCTATGCGTTCCTCGACGACTGGGTGCTGCAGGCGCTGCGCTCGCTCGGCATCGACGCCGTCTATCAGCCGCTCAACGACATCGCGTCGCCCTCGGGAAAGATCGGCGGAGCAGCCCAGAAGCGCCTCGCCAACGGGGGAGTGCTGCACCACGCCACGCTGTCGTACGACATCGACGGTCAGACGATGACCGAGGTGCTGCGCATCGGCCGCGAGAAGCTCAGCGACAAGGGCACGACATCGGCGGCGAAGCGCGTCGACCCGCTGCGGAGCCAGACCGGACTCAGCCGCGCCGAGATCATCGAGCGGTTCAAGGACACCTTCCGCTCTCTCACCGATGCCGAGGACGGCGCGGTCGCGCCGGACGAGCTCGCCGCCGCCGAAGCCCTCGTGGAGTCGAAGTTCGCCACCGAGGCGTGGCTGCAGCGGGTGCCGTGACGCCTTCGATCCCCGAGCCCGTCGAAGGGCCCGCGGTCGGGTCCGTCTCAATCCTCGAAGGCGACAACCTCGCCGCCGCTCGAGGCCTGCCATCGGCATCCTTCACCCTCGTCTACCTCGATCCGCCGTTCAACACCGGGCGTACGCAGGAGCGGCAGGTGGTCACCGCCCGGCGCACGTTCACAACTCAGGAAGAACCTGCCGAACCGGGCGCAGACACTGCCGAAACGACCGGGGTCGAGCCGAATCTCCTGAATTACGAACCGCAGTCGGCCGCCAGCGAGGTCCGACACGGCTTCCACGGCCATGCCTACGAGCGGGTGCGCGGGATGCTGCGCACCTACGACGACCGTTTCGATGACTACGGTGCGTTCCTCATGCCGCGGCTGGAGGAGGCCTGGCGGCTGCTGGCGGACGACGGCACACTGTACCTGCACCTCGACTACCGCGAGGCGCACTACGCCAAGGTGATGCTCGACGCGGTCTTCGGCCGGGAGTGCTTCCTCAACGAGCTCATCTGGGCCTACGACTACGGTGCGAAGTCGCGCCGCCGCTGGCCGACGAAGCACGACACGATCCTGGTCTACGTGAAGAATCCGCGGGAGTACGTGTTCAACTCCGACGACGTCGATCGCGAGCCGTACATGGCCCCCGGCCTGGTCACCGCCGAGAAGGCAGCGCGAGGAAAGCTGCCGACCGATGTCTGGTGGCACACCATCGTGCCGACGACCGGCCGCGAGAAGACCGGCTATCCGACGCAGAAGCCCGAGGGCATCCTGCGCCGGATCGTGCGGGCGTCGAGTCGGCCAGGCGACCGCGTGCTCGACCTCTTCGCGGGCAGCGGCACGACCGGGGCCGTGGCCTCGGCGTTGGGCCGCGATGCCGTGCTCGTCGACGACAACCCCGAGGCGATCCGCGTGATGCGCGAGCGGATGCCGCATGCCGAGGTGACCGGGATCGCCTGAGCGAAGCCGAAACGGCGGCGGGTCAGTCCACTCGATAGGCGCGGTACCGCACGGCCTTCGCCTGCCGTTGGGCCGCAGCGACGAACAGTGAGCGCTGCAGGTCGGCCAGGTGCGCGGCGGCGGTCTCGATCTGCACCGTCGTGCGGAAGCAGTACTCGTGAGGGTCGACGTCCTCACCCCGGCGCAGGCGTCCCAGCACGTCGGGAGGCCCGGTACGCAGGCCGCGGGCATGCAGCAGAAGATGATCACCGGATGCCGTGCGCGCCGTGTACCGGCTGTCGATCTCGATGGTGCCGTCGGGGCGGATGAGCTGCCAGTCGGCCCCGCCGGCGAGGATCTCCGCATTCACCGCACCGGAGATCCGGCCGCCGAGGATCGGCACGACGCGTCGTGAGCCCGCGCTGGTGGAATGGTGGTCCTCGATCGGGCCCAGCTCGACGGTGACGTCGAACGCGGATTCCAGTGTCGGAACGGGCAGCAGGGTGTGCGGGGTGCTCATGGCGAGGTCTCCTCCGGAGCTGTCGGTGCGTCGGATGCCGCGGCATCTGCTTCGCTGAGAGCCACGCTCAGCCGCTCGAGCACGGGCAGTGCGTCCGCGAGGATGGCGCGCTCACCGGAGTTGAGCATGCTGCTCGCCTGCGTGAGGATGGCGGCGCTCGCGGCATCGAAACGCGCGAACAGGTCGAGGGCGCGATCCGAGGCCTGGACGAGGACGCGGCGGCCGTCGGACGGATCGGAGGTGCGCTCGACGAGGCGCGCGGCTTCCATCGTGCCGAGCAGATTGCTCACCGTCGGACGGCTGAGCCGCAGCTGCGCGGCGATCTCGGCCGGCCCCCGTGCGGTGCCTCGCGGGAGCGCGCGGATGACGTCGATCTGCGCATCCGGCAGCTCCGGAAGTCGAGCCGCGGCGCGGGTCGCCGCGAGCAGAGCTCGGCGCAGCGGGGAGATGACCGCGGCGAGTCGCGCGGCGTCGAACGCGGTCATCGGGCCGGGGTGAGCGACGGGCGCTCATTCAGGATGGTCGGCAGGAAACCGGCGGCGGTCTTGTAGTCGGCGGCGATCTGCTCGCGCTCGGAGAGCGGGATGATGTCGTCGATGTCGCCGAAGCCGTGCGGAGCACGCTCGTGCGCCAGTTGCATGACCCGCTCCGGACCGGTCGCCCTGGTGCCGGCCAGGAGCGCGGTCATCCGTGGGCGGCGGGCGGCTTCGTAGCGGGCGAGGCCTTCGTCGATCGTGTCGGCGGTGGCCAGGTGGAAGGCGAGCGTACGTGCGTCGATGATCGCCTGTGAGCCGCCGTTCGAGCCGTTCGGGTACATCGCGTGCGCGGCATCCCCGAGCAGAGTCGTTCGGCCGAATGTCCAATGCGGCAGTGGGTCGCGATCGACCATCGGATACTCGAGGATCTCGTCCGCCGCCGCGATCGTGGCCGGCACATCGAGCCAGTCGAAGCTCCAGTCGCGGAACAGCTCAGCGATCGGTGCGGGGTCGACGGCTCGATTCCAGTCGGCGTCGCCGGAGCCGCCGACCCGGCGCTCGGCGATGAAGTTCACCAGCATCCGCCCGGTGGGATCCGCCGCGGACAGCGGGTACGCGACGAACTTCTGCTCGCCGTCGCCGGCCATGATCATCGTGCGCCCGTCGAGGAAAGCCGGGATCCGGCTGACCCCGCGCCATAGTGTGAGACCGCTCCATGGCGGGGCGCCCTCGGCCGGGTAGCGTGCAGCGCGGAGCGCTGAGTGGATGCCATCGGCGCCGATGATCAGATCGGCGGTGGCGTCGACGTCGCCGGCATCGGTCGAGAAGCGCGCGGTTTCGGAGCCGTCCGAATTCGAGGCGACGCCGATGAGGCGATGCCCGAGACGGATCGGCTCGGCGAGGCGCGCTTCGGCGAGGTCGCGCAGTGCCAGCTGCAGCCGCCCGCGGTGCACCGAGAGCTGCGGCCAGTGGTACCCGGCCGCGAGGCCGCGCGGCTCGCTCCAGATCGGCTGACCATGGCGGTTGAAGTAGCTAAGCGTGGCCGGCGCGACGCCGAGGTCGGCGATGGTGTCCGCGAGGCCCAGCTCGGTCAGTTCTCGAACGGCATGGGGGAGCAGGTTGATCCCGACGCCAAGGCCGCGGATGGCGGCGCTGCGTTCATACACGGTGACGTCTGTGAGTCCGGCTTCGTGCAGGCTGATCGCCGCGGCGAGTCCGCCGATGCCCGCGCCGACGATGATGATCTTCATCGATCTCTCCCTCTGAGACTCTCTTTCGAGTCACCGGAGTAGTTTTGCAACAAAACTAGTTTTGCGCAAGCGGTCGATCGCGACTCAGTCGTCGGTTGCCGTGCGCCGCGCCGAGTCGATGACCAGGTCGACTCCGCGGAGGAACAGATCCCGGTCCTGCAGCTCGGACAGCATCAGCGAGTGCTGAGCGATCAGCGGGAACCGACGAGGGTCGGCCAGGAGCGGGGCATCCACCCAGGGGTCGCCTTCGTCGGTCTCGCTCGGGTGCTCGGCACGCGCTCGCGCGATTCCGGCGGCGAGCGAGAGCACGTGGGAGGCGAGAAGGGCGTAGTGCTGCACGAGTTCCGCGCCGTCGAGCCCTGCGCGTCGGAATGCGTCGAGCATGAGCTCGATCGCGGCCAGCTCTCCGGGACCGTGGGTGGTGAGACTCATCGCCTCTGCGCCGATCGCCGGATGCTGGATGTACAGGTCGAGCGTCGAGATGGAGAGCTCGCGCAGGCGCTCCGCCCAGTCCTCGGCCGGCGCGTGAACGGCTGCGGCCGCACGGCCGTTGAGTTCGTCGAGGAGCGCGCCCATCAGGGCATCCTTGCTCTGGAAATGGCGGTAGATGGCGGTCGGATCGGCTCGCAGTCTGGCGCCGAGATCGCGGACCGAGATCGTGGTGACGCCCGGTGTGCTCGCAAGCTCCAAGCCGGCCTCCACGATGAGCGCGCGATCCAGCCGAGCCCGTTTCGGGGTCTGTTCGTGATCGGTCACCGCAGGCATGGGCGCCTCCTTTCGTTCGCTTCATCATGTCAGCAGGGGGGCCGCCGACGTCGAAGAGCGCTCTTTCGAACCTAGGTGCTGTCATTGCTGTGGTCAACAGTGTTGACATTGCCTTGCGAGCCGATTAGCGTGAGCGAAATCACTTCAGAGAAGAGGGAGAGCGATGACGCTCGAGATCGTGTTTCAGGGCGGTGCGGTGTTCACCGGCACCGGCGAGCCGCTCACCGGCCGGGCCGTGGTGGTCCGCGACGGGCGCATCGCCGCCGTCGTGCCCGAGCCGGCCGTCGAGGGGCTGATCTCTCCGGACGCCACCCGGATCGACCTGCGCGGCGCACTGCTCAGCCCTGGCTTCCAGGACGCGCACATTCACCCGGTCGGCGGCGGCATCGAGCTTCTGCAGTGCAACCTCACCGAAGTCGAGAATGCCGAGCAGACCGCGGCCATCATCCGTGCGTACGCGGAGGCGAACCCCGACGAGGAGTGGATCCTCGGGGGCGGCTGGGGCATGGACCACTTCCCCGGCGGCAATCCGTCACGAGGCGTCCTTGATGAGGCGACCGGCGGACGCAAGGTGCTTCTGCAGAGCCGTGACCACCACAGCACGTGGGCAAGCACCGCGGCGATCGAGTACGCCGGCATCACCGCTGAGACGCCGGACCCGGAAGACGGCCGAGTCGTGCGCGAAGCCGATGGCTACCCGGCTGGCACCTTCCACGAGGGAGCCGGCGATCTCTTCGAGGAAGTGCGCCCGAAGACCTCACCGGAGCTCGCCTACCAGGGGTTGCTCCGTGCGCAGGACGACCTCATCGCTCTCGGGATCACCGGCTGGCAGGATGCCATGGTCGGATCCAGCGTCGCCGGAATCGCCGATCCCCTCACCGCATACGAACGAGCGGCCGATGAAGGGACCCTGAAGGTCCATGTCGTCGGTGCCCAGTGGTGGGTGCGCGATCGCGGGATCGAGCAGGTCGAGCACATGGTCGCCCGTCGTGCGCGTATCGAGGCCAGGCATCCGGACCGGCGCCTCGACCTCGCATCGACCAAGATCATGGTCGACGGGGTCGCCGAGAACCAGACCGCCGCGATGCTCACTCCCTACCGTGACGACGCCGGCCACGACACCTGTAACCACGGTCTCAGCTTCATCGACCCAGCCAGACTGCGCGACTACGTCACGGCGCTGGATGCGGCCGGCCAGCAGGTGCACATGCACGCCCTCGGCGACCGCGCCGTCCGCGAGGCACTGGATGCCCTGCAGGAGGCGCGCGACGGGAACGGCGCGATCGACGGGCGCCACCACCTCGCGCATCTGCAGATCGTCGCCGAAGAGGACATCCCTCGCTTCGCCGAGCTCGGTGCGATCGCCAACATCCAGGCGCTGTGGGCAACTCACGAGGACCAGCTCGACGAGCTCACCCTGCCGTTCCTGCAGGACGGGCAGGAAGCCAGGCAGTACCCGTTCGGGGACTTCGCCCGCGCGGGCGTGCGGTTCGCGGCCGGCAGCGACTGGCCGGTCTCCACCGCCGACCCGATCGCCGCGATCCACATCGCGGTGAACCGGGCCTACCCGGAGTCCGAGCAGCCGCCGCTGGGTGGAGCGCATCAGTGCCTGGATCTGGCGACCGCGCTCGCCGCCTACACCTCCGGCAGTGCCTACGTGAACCGGCGTGATGACGACACCGGCAGCATCCGCGAGGGATACCTCGCGAACCTCGTCGTGCTCGATCCGAACCCGTTCGACGTTCCGGCATCCGAGCTGTACCGCACCAGGGTCACGTCGACCTGGATCGAGGGGCAGCCCGTCTACACCGCGGAAACCACCACCAGCAGGGAGTCCTGATGAACCGCACGTTCCTTCGCGGCAGCGTCGCCGCAACCGCCGGTATCCTCTCCATCGCGGCCCTCGTCGCCTGCAGCTCCGCTGCATCGAACGGCGCAGGCTCCGACGAGTCCGTCGAGTGGGAGATCACCGCGACGACGGCCGCGCCGAGCGGTGATATCGACTCCTTCACGTTCGCCAGCTACGCCGAGCCGTACTCGCTCGACTACGCCTACGCCTTCGACTATCCCGATAACTCGGTGCTCGCCAACGTCTGCGAATCGTTGCTGCGACTGAACCCGGACTACTCGCTCAGCCCAGGCCTCGCGGAGTCGTTCGCTCACCCTGATCCGATGACCTGGGTGTACACGATCCGAGAGGGCGTCACCTTCCATGACGGATCGCCGCTGACCGCGGCCGACGCCGTCGCATCGATGAACAGGCACCTCGATCCCGAGGTCGGATCGTTCTGGTACTCGGTCTACCAGAACGTCGCATCCATCGTGCAGACCGGCGACCGCGAAGTGACCGTGACGATGACCGGGCCGGACGCGCAGTTCAACCTCGGCATGGGCGGGTCTGCGGGCGTCATCGAATCGGCGGCCACTCTCGCCGAGAAGGGCGCCGATTACGGCAACTCCACCGGCGGTGTGAACTGCACAGGGCCGTTCGCGCTCGACCGCTGGGAGTCCGGCGAGTCGATCACCCTCACCCGCAACGACGACTACTGGGATGAAGACCTCAAGGCGCGCTCCGGTGAGGTCGAGTTCGTCTTCATCAACGACGCCACGGCGCGGGTCAACGCGCTCAAGTCCGGCAGCGTCGACGGCTCCTGGATGCTGCCGATGGAGGCGGTGCCCACCCTGCAGGCCGCGGGCAAGGGCGACGTGCTGTTCGGTCTGAACACGGCCGTCGGATCCGTCGTGGTGAGTGATCTCGAGGGTCCGCTCGGCGATGTGCGCGTGCGCAAGGCGCTGCTGCTCGCGATGGACCGGGACGGCATCCTCCAGGCCGCTCTGCGCGGAATCGGTGAGCGGACCGACGTGATGACCACGGAATCCGTCTGGCAGGAGGCATCCGATTCCGCTCGAACGGCGGCCTTCGATGACGTCGCCGATTACGAACAGAACCTCGAGGAGGCGAAGAATCTGATCGCCGAGGCCGGTGCGGAGGGTGCGGAGCTGACATACGTCACGGCGCCCATCAGCAACGACTTCTCCGTCATCTCGCAGGCCACCGCTGCTGCGGCGAAGTCGATCGGCCTGAACGTCACGGTCGAGACGGTCACCCCGAGCGCCTACTCGACGCTGTTCTCCGACCCCAGCGCACGCGAGGGCGTGGACCTGTTCTACACGAGCTGGTATCTCTCGAGCCCGGATGCGCTGGAGATGTACTCGGTGCTGCGAACCGGCGACTTCAGCAACTACGGCAACTGGTCCGATCCTGAATTCGATGCCCTCGTCAACGAAGCAGCGACGATCGACGACCCGGTCGCGCGCGGCGCGTTGACGGCGAAGGCACAGCAGATCGCGAATGAGCAGCTGCCCTGGCTGCCGCTGTTCGAAGCGCCGATCTCGCTGTATCTCGGTGAGCGCATCACGGGCGTCCAGCCCTCCGTCGCCTTCCTCTACTACCCCTGGGCAGCAACGATCGGCGCCCGATGACAGCCACCCGCCGTGTCGCCGGGAAGCTCGGGGGGCTGCTGCTGACGCTGTTCCTGGCGTCGCTGCTCGTTTTCTTCTCGCGCTTCCTGGTGCCCGGCGACCCGATCCGGTTCCTGCTCCGCGGGCGCAAGCCCACCGCCGAGGCCGTGGCGGAGGTCACCGCGCAATACGGTCTCGATCTGTCGCCGGGCGAGCAGTACCTGCGCTGGATCCTGGGGGTGCTGCAGGGCGACTTCGGCCGTTCGCTGCAGTACCGCCAGGATGTCACCGCCGTGATCGGGGATCGGCTTCCGGTGACGTTGATGCTGGTCGCGATGGCGGGTGCGATCATCGTGGTGGTCGGTCTCCTCCTCGGCGCGGTCGCTGCCTTGAACCGCGGCAGGGCGGCGGACCGGGCCATCCTGATCGGACTCACCGTGCTCGGTGCGATCCCGTCGTTCGTCGGTGCGATCGTGCTCATCGCGATCTTCTCGGTGCAGCTGGGTTGGTTCCCGTCCTTCGGCTCCGGCGACGGTTTCTTCGACATGGTCCGCCACCTCACGTTGCCGTCGATCGCGTTGGCGATCGTCTTCATCGTGCTCGTCGCCAAAGTGACCAGGTCGGCGATGGTCGACCAGTCGAGCCGCGAGCATGTCGAGGTCTCGACGAGTCGCGGAGTCGGCCGCTGGGCCGTGGTGCGCAGGCACGTTCTGCGCAATGCGCTCGGTCCGATCCTCACCGTGGGCGGGGTGCTCGTCGCCGGACTCATCGTCGCCAGTTCCATCGTCGAGGCGGCCTTCGGTCTCTCCGGGATCGGCTCGCTCCTGGTCCAGTCCGTCGATCGGCTCGACTTCCCCGTGGTGCAGGCGATCGTCTTGCTCGTCGTCGGCGTCTTCGTCGTGATGAACGCCATCGTCGACGTTCTCGAACCCTGGATCGATCCGCGATCCGCCGCCGGAACAGGTGCCAGATGACATCTTCGACCCCCACGCTCGCCATGCGGGTGCTGCGCGCACCCAGGAAGCGGCGTCCGCGAGTCCTGTACCTCGGCAGCGTCGTCGTGCTCGCGCTGGTCGCGCTCGCTGCGATCCTCGCGCCGCTGCTCGCCCCCTACGATCCGGATGCCGTCGATTTCACGTCCTTCCTGGCACCGCCGTCTGCGGTGCACTGGCTCGGGACGGATGCTCTCGGCCGCGACGTGCTCAGCCGGATCATCCACGGCGGACGCACCGCGCTGATCGGCCCGCTGCTGGTCGTCGTCTTCTCCACCGTCATCGGCATCCTGCTGGGCCTGTGGGCAGGGTGGCGCGGCGGCTGGGTGGATGCGGCCCTCAGTCGAGTGTTCGACGTCCTGTTCGCATTCCCCTCGCTGCTCATCGCGATCATGGCCGTCGCCCTGTTCGGCAAGGGGCTCGTCGCGCCGATCATCGCGATGAGCATCGCTTACGCGCCGTTCGTCGCCCGGCTCACGCGGTCGCTGGTGGCAGCAGAGCGCACGCGGCCGTATGTCTCGGCGTACCGTGTGCAGGGCTTCGGCGGCGGCTGGATCGCTGTGCGCAGAGTGCTCCCGAACGTGACACCGATCGTCGGCGCCCAGTCGACGCTGAACTTCGGGTACGTGCTCGCCGAACTGGCAGGGCTCTCGTTCCTCGGCCTGGGCGTGCAGGCACCGACCGCCGACTGGGGCGCGATGATCAACGAGGCTCAGTCCGGTGTGGCGGCGGGTCACTTCCTGCCGGCCATCGCGCCGGCCGTCATGGTCGTCATCGTGGTGGTGGCGGTCAACATCATCGGCGAAGAGCTCTCCGATCGCATCGGTGGGGAGACCCCGGCATGAACGTTCTCGAAATCGACTCCCTGACGCTCGATCTGCCGAGCGGGGCGCGGCTGCTGCACGGCATCAGCCTGGCTGTCGCCGCGGGCGAGACCGTCGGCCTGGTCGGCGAGTCCGGGTCGGGCAAGTCGCTCACGGCGCGAGCCGTGCTCGGACTCCTGCCCGACCGCGCGAGCGTCGGCGGCACCGTCACGGTCGATGGGCGGTCACCGCTCCGGGATGCCGATTCCCGCCGCGAGGTCCGTCGGCGCAGCGCGGCGATGGTGTTCCAGGACCCGAGGGCCGGCATCAACCCGATGCGCACCATCGGCGATCACGTCACCGAGGCGTTGCGGCTCTGCGAAGGGTGGGACCGGGCGCGGGCGCGCGAGCGCGCTCTCGAACTGCTGACCGACGTGCGGCTTCCCGCTCCCGCGGATCATCTCGCGCAGCATCCGCACGAACTGTCCGGAGGGATGCTGCAGCGCGTGATGATCGCCGGTGCCCTGACGGCCTCGCCGAAGCTGCTCGTCTGCGATGAGCCGACCACCGCCCTCGACGTCACCACGCAGGCCGAGATCGTGTCGGTGCTGCGCCAGCTGTGCGCGGAGCGAGGGATGGGGATGCTGTTCATCACCCACGACCTGAACCTGGCCGGGGCGCTGTGCGATCGTCTCGTCGTCATGAAGGACGGCGCCGTGGTCGAGACGGGCAGCGCCCGCGAGGTCCTCACGGCCCCGGCCGCCGAGTACACGCGGCAACTGGTCCTGGCCACGCCGAAGCTCACCGGGGGAAGCACGGCCGCGGCCCCGGACGTCGTCGCGGCCGAGCCGATACTGTCGGTCTCCGCCGTCACGAAGACCTATCACCCGCGCGGCCGAAGCGCCGTCACGGCGGTCGCCGAGGCCGACCTGGTGGTACCGCGTGGCGGCGCCCTCGCGGTCGTCGGAGAATCGGGTTCCGGGAAGTCCACGCTCGCACGGATGATCGTCGGTCTGGAATCACCCGACAGCGGTGAGATCCGGATCGGCGGACGAACCATCGGCGCTGCGGACCGCTCCGCGGCCGCTCGACTGGCCAGGGCGAAGAGCGTGCAGATGGTGTTCCAGGATCCGTACCTGTCGCTCGATCCGAGGATCCAGGCAGGACGGGCGATCGAAGACGTTCTGCGTCTGCACGCCGGTCTCTCCGGGGCGGCGGCGCGGTCGCGGGCCACGGAGCTGCTGACCGCCGTCGGCCTCGGCGAGGAGCATCTCACCGCGCGGCCGCGCACGCTCTCCGGCGGGCAGCGACAACGAGTCGCCATCGCGAGGGCGCTCGCCGTGGAGCCCGAGCTGCTGGTGATGGATGAGGCCACCAGTGCGCTGGACGTCTCGGTGCAGGCGCAGGTGCTCGATCTCGTCGCCGGCATCCGTCGCGCTCAGGGTCTGACCCTGCTGTTCATCAGCCACGACCTCGCCGTGGTGCGCAAGGTCTGCGAGCAGACGATCGTGATGCGCCGGGGCGAGATCGTGGAGGCGGGGCCGACGGAGCAGATCCTCAACGCTCCGCAGCACGACTACACGCGCCTGCTGATCGCATCGGTGCCGGTCCCGATCGAATCCGGATCATCCGCCGGCGGATCTCGCTAGGCGAGGTGACCTCGCCTAGCGCCGTCAGGATGCCGGTCGCAGCAGGGCGATGAACTGCTCGATCTCCGCGGCCATGTCGATCGAGGGGTCGAGCATCCAGGCGGACTGCAACCCGTCTGCGAGTGCATGCACCGAGCGGACGATCCACGCCGGATCGAGATCGTCCCGGATCAACCCGGCCTCCTGATCCTGGGCGACCTGCGCGCGGGTGGCCGACTCCACGAGCGCGGTGCGCTCACGGAAGTATGCGTGCGCGGGGTGCGCGGGGTCACCGGCTTCGGCGGCGAGCTGTGCATACAGCTGCACGAGTCCTGGCACGGCGGAGTTGTGGCGGACGACGGAGAGCAGGGTCTCGATCGCGTCGTCGGTGCCGTAAGTGCGAACGTCTCGTTCGTCTCTGGCACGGAGGATGGCGATGAAGAGCTCTTCCTTGCTCTCGAAGTAGTGCAGGAGGCCGGCGGGGCTCAGACCTACCGCTTCCGCGATCTCGCGTACTGATGCGCCGCGGTATCCGCGGGTCGCAATCACGTCGAGCGCCGCCTCGAGGATCTCCTCGCGTTTCGCGATTCCCTTCGCGTACACGGCTCGTCCTGACATGGCCTCAGCGTATCCGCCCACGCCGATCGGAAGAAACCGAACGTCATTCTGTTTCCCTCTTGCGTCGGGCTGCGGGTCCTGCCATCCTGATTACCGAACGACGTTTGGTTTTTGAGCTTCGGCCCCGATCCGAGGCTCGTCCTACCCCGTGAACCGTGCTCAAAGAGGAGCAGAACCATGACAATGCAATCCACGCCCGACCCGGCCGCAGATCTGGCGCCCACCGGGACCATCTCCACGGATGCTCCCGCTCCCGGCGAACCCGCAGCCAGCCCGCCCGCCACAAGACGGCTGCTGCCGAGCCTGCTGATCGCCTCGCTCACGCTGTTCGCCACCTACGGCGGACTCATCGCGATCCTCCTCCCGTCGCAGGTCGCGATGATCGACGAGGCGAACAAGGTGCAGAACCTCGCCATCGTGACGACGATCTCGTTCGTCTTCACCCTGTTCGCGCAGCCGCTCGCCGGCGCGTTCAGCGACCGCACGCGCTCACGTTTCGGCCGCCGGGCACCCTGGATGGTGATGGGAGCCGTCGTCGGCGCCATCTTCCTCTTCGGCCTCGGATCCCTCACCGACCTCCTGTGGATCACCGTGTTCTGGGTGATCATCCAGGTGGCGCTGAACTTCTTCCAGGCCCCGCTGACCACGATCACCGCCGACCGGTTCCCGCGCTCCAAGCGCGGCGGAGCCAGCGCCATGATGGGCTTGGGCACGCAGCTCGGCATGACCGTCGGGATCATGCTCGCGGCCGGTCTCGCCGCCCAGGTGGGCGTCGGCTACTCGGTCTTCGGTGTCGCGGTGCTCGTCGTGACGGTGCTGTTCGTCGTCGTCAATCGCGACTGGTCATCGAAGGATGCCGCTGTCGACGGCTTCCGCTGGGGCGCGTTCTTCCGGGGTTTCTGGATCAGCCCGCGCCGCCACCCCGATTTCGCCTGGGCGTTCGGTGCGCGCTTCCTGCTGATCCTCGGATACTTCGTCGTCACGACGTACCAGTTGTACCTGCTCACCGACTACATCGGCATGTCCCTGACCGAGGCGCAGGGCGCTGTCGTCACGTTGACCCTCGTCGCGCTCGTACCCACGCTGCTCGCCATCGGCGTCTCTGGCTGGTGGAGCGACAAGGTCGGCCGCCGCAAGGTGTTCATCTACGCGGCATCCCTCGTGATGGTCGCCGGCCTCGCCATGCCGCTGCTGATGCCGGACATGACCGGGATGATCGCCATGAGCATCATCAACGGGATCGGATTCGGCCTGTACATGGCCGTTGATGCCGCGCTGATGACCGAGGTGCTGCCGAGTGAAGGCACGTCGGCGGGCAAGGATCTCGGCATCCTGAACATCGCGACGAACATCCCGCAGGCGATGAGCCCGGCGATCGCCGCCGTGATCATCACCTCGTTCGGCGGGTATCCGATGCTGTTCGTCTTCGGGATCGTGTTCGTGATCCTCGCCGCCATCGCCACCGCGCCGATCAGAGGAGTGCGCTGATGACCGCCATCGACCAGAAGAATGCTGTGATGACCGAATACGTCGAGGTGGAGACCGCAGCCGGGCGGGTGCGCGGATGCTGGAGACCGACGACAGGGGGCAGAGGCAGGCCGCGCTCGGCCGCCTTCCTCGGCATCCCGTTCGCCGAGCCGCCGGTCGGAGCGCTGCGATTCCAGGCTCCGGTGCCGAAGGCGCCGTGGGGCGGGGTGCTCGATGCGCTGGAGTTCGGGGCGACCGCCCAACGCGGCGACCCCGGTGTGACGCTCATTCCCGAGCCGTCCGTTCCAGGGGAGTCGACGCTCAACGTCAACGTCTTCACGCCCGATCCCACGGCATCCGGGCTCCCGGTGTTGGTCTGGATCCACGGTGGCGGATTCTTCGCCGGATCGCCGGCGAGCGAGTGGTACGACGGGCGCAACTTCAATCGCGACGGCGTCGTCACCGTCACGCTGTCGTATCGGCTGGGCTTCGACGGATTCGGCTGGATCGAGGATGCGCCGTCGAATCGCGGTGTGCGGGACTGGCTGCTCGCCCTGGAGTGGGTGCAGCAGAACATCGCCACGTTCGGGGGAGACCCGAGTCGTGTCACGATCGCCGGGCAGTCCGCCGGAGGCGGCGCCGTGCTCACGCTGCTGGGCATGGAGAAGGCGCAGCACCTCTTCCACGGCGTCTACGCGATCTCCGGGGCGCTCGCCGATGTGGCTCGGCCGCGGGCAGAAGCGTTCGGGCGCGCGCTCGCCGCGGATGCCGGAGTCGAGCCGACGATCGCCGGATTCGGGACCGTGTCGGAGGAGCGGCTCCTGGAACTGCAGAAGAAGGCGACGCAACTCGGACCGGACTCGTTGACCTCGATGATCGAGGAAGGCCTCGCCCTCGGCCCATCCGTCGACGGTGATCTCCTGCCCAGGCCGACGCGGGAGGCGCTGCGTGCCGGCATCGGTGCCGACAAGCCCCTCGTACTCGGCGCGACCGATGACGAGTTCACGATGGCGCTCTCGGCGGCTCCGAAGATCCTGCGCTGGGTGCCGAAGTCATTGCTGCTGAAGAAGCTCGGTATGCCGAAGGCGGCGATGCGGGCGTATCTCGATGCGAACGCGGACGTCGTGGCCAAGGGCTCCGTACGCATCGCCGGTCGCTATCTCACCGATCGCATGTTCCGTGCTCCACTCGTGAACATTGCGGCTGATCGCGCCGAGGCGCCCACGTGGCTGTACCGATTCTCGTGGCCGTCCGGCACTTTCGGATTCGCCGAGCACTGCCTCGATGTGCCCTTCTTCTTCGACTGCCTCGACGGACCGGCCATGGAGCCGCTCGCCGGCCCGAACCCCCCGCAGACACTCGCCGACGAGGTGCACTCGGCCGCTGTCGCGTTCATCGTCACGGGCGTTCCCGGCTGGGAACGACACCAGGAGGACCGCGGAATCGTGCGGGTGTATGACACGCCGACGCGGGACGTCGCGGATGCCTATGCCTCAGTCCGTCCGCTGCGAGGAGTCGCATCGTGACGGACCTCGCCTCGGCGGAGGCCGTGCCGGCGCGTCATCACGCTGTGCGGCCGCGCCCGATGCTCTGGACCGCCTTCGGCCTGCTGGTCGCGTTCCTCCTGTTGGCCGTCGGCGTGCTCGCCGCGCCCGAGTCCCCCTGGACGCAGGCGGTGGACGATGTCTGGCGACGATTCGCCGGAGTGGACCCGGCCTCGTCTCTTCCCGGAACGGCGGTGGCGCAGCTCTTCCAGCACCTCGGACAGCTGCCCGGTGCTGTGCTGATGATGCTTCTGCTGCCGCTGGTGCTCGTCGCGGTCGGACGCTGGCGCTCCGCGTTGTTCGTCATCGCGGTGCAACTCGCTAGTCCCGGGATGCTGTCGCAACTCACGAAGAATCTGGTCGACCGTCCGCGACCCGCCGATGACGCAGCGGCGGGACTCTTCGGCCCGCTCGTCCCAGTCGACCACGGTTCGTTCCCGTCCGGGCACGCGGTCAGCATGGCGGTGATCATCGTCACCGTGTTCGCGTTGATTCCGGCATCCGCCGTCTGGGCGCGTCGGATCTGGGCGGTGCTCGGTGCCTTCCTCGCCGTCGGCATGGTGTGGCAGCGAACCCTCATCAACGCGCACTGGTTGAGCGACGCCGGTGCCGGACTGATCGGTGGCGCGGGCGTGGCGCTGCTGCTCTGGTGGGCGTTCTGGCCCCAACTGGCGCAGGATCATCGCCGGCCCGTGTGGTTCCTGCCGCACGGCAACTCCTCGATCCCCGCGGCGACTCCCGAATCCCAAGAAAAGGTGAACCGATGACCACTCCTGAAAACCTCAGCCTCGAACAGAAGGCATCCCTGACCAGCGGCGCCGACTTCTGGACGACGAAGGCGATCGACAGCGCCGGCGTGCCCTCCCTCATGCTCACCGATGGCCCGCACGGGTTGCGGAAGCAGGCGGAGGCCAGCGATCACCTCGGTCTGAACGCGTCGGTCCCCGCGACGTGCTTCCCGCCGGCGGCGGCGCTCGGTTCGACCTTCGATCCGGAGCTCGCCGAACGCGTCGGCGTCGCGCTCGGCATCGAGTCCGCGATCGAGGACGTCGCCGTCATCCTGGGCCCCGGCATCAACATCAAGCGGTCTCCGCTGTGCGGCCGCAACTTCGAGTACGTCTCCGAGGACCCGCTCCTGTCGGGTGGAATCGGAGCCGGTCTCGTCCGCGGCATCCAGTCGCAGGGGGTCGGATCCTCGCTCAAGCATTTCGCCGCGAACAATCAGGAGGACGACCGGATGCGCTCGTCCAGCGACGTCGATCCGCGCACACTCCGCGAGATCTATCTGCGCGGGTTCGAGCGCGTCGTCAAGGATGCCCAGCCGTGGACCGTGATGTGCTCGTACAACCGCATCAACGGGGTCTACGCCTCCGAGGACCCGTGGCTTCTCACCCAGGTGCTGCGCGACGAGTGGGGTTTCGACGGCCTCGTCGTGTCGGATTGGGGGGCCGTCGACGACCGCGTCGCCGCTCTCGCTGCCGGACTCGATCTGGAGATGCCGTACAGCGGCGGCGAGACGGATGCCGAGATCGTCGCCGCCGTCCGCGACGGTGGGCTCGCCGAGGATGTGCTGGACACGGCGGCGCAGCGTGTGCTCGACCTGGTCGCGAAGGCGCAGGAGCGTCCGCCGGTCCCGGGCCCGCTCGACGTCGACGCGCACCACGCGCTCGCGCGGGAGGTCGCCGGACGCTCGATCGTGCTGCTGAAGAATGAGGGCGCTCTGCTACCGCTGGCACCCGAGGTCTCCATCGCTGTGATCGGCGAGTTCGCACGCACCCCGCGCTACCAGGGCGGCGGGTCCTCGCACATCAATCCGACCAGGATCGACACCGCGCTTGACGCGTTCCGCGATGTCGCGGGGGACCGGGTTGCGTTCGCGCCGGGGTTCACCTTCGACGGGGCGGATGCCGAGGCGCTGCGGGATGAGGCCGTGGTGCTCGCCGCGCAACGCGACGTCGTCGTGCTGTTCCTCGGACTGCCGGATGCAGAGGAGTCGGAGGGTTTCGACCGCGCGCATCTCGACCTGCCCGCTGTGCAGCGGGAACTGGTGGATGCGGTCGTCGCGGTGAACCCGCGCACGATCGTCGTGCTCTCCAACGGCGCGGTCGTGACGTTGCCGTTCGCCGAGAAGGTCCCCGCGATCGTAGAGGCGTGGCTGCTCGGACAAGCGGGCGGATCGGCGACGGTCGACGTGCTCACCGGTGCGGTGAACCCCTCTGGTCGCCTCGCCGAGACCATCCCGCACCGCCTGGAGGACACTCCGGCCTTCGGCAGCTTCCCCGGTTCGTTCGGGCACGTCCGCTACTCCGAGGGCATCTTCGTCGGATACCGCTGGTACGACGCGCGCCGCATGGAGGTGGCGTTCCCGTTCGGGCACGGTCTGTCGTACACGACGTTCTCGTACGGTGAGCCCACCGCAGCGGTGAACGCCGATGGCGACATCGTCGTGTCGCTCGCCGTGGCGAACACCGGCAATCGCGACGGCCGCGAGGTCGTGCAGGTCTACGTCGCCCCCGAGTCGTCGGCCGTCGAGCGCGCCCCACGCGAACTCAAGGCCTTCGCCTCGGTCGAGGTCCCTGCGGGGTCGCGGCGGGAGGTCGAACTGGTCGTCCGTCGCGAGGACCTCGCCTACTGGGACATCCGCGTCGATCGCTTCGTCGTCGAGGGCGGCTCTTATCGGGTCGAGGTCGCAGCATCCAGCCGCGATATCCGGGGCGCGATCTCTGTCGAGGTCGGCGGCGACGAGGTCCGCCTCCCGCTGACCGCTCACTCGTCGATCACCGAGGTGCTCGCGCACCCGGTCGTCGGTCCCGTCGTCGCCCAGCAGCTCGCGGCGATGCGGGAGCAGGCGGACGGCGCGATGGATGCCGGGATCATGGGCGACGAGGCCATCATGAAGATGATGGCGTCATTCCCGATCGGCCGGATGGCCGGCTTCCCCGGGATGGGCATCGACCGCGCACAGGTCGATCAGCTCATCGCCGCAGCTGCTGCCGCGGACGCGGCGCGCTGACGTGGATGCTGTTCGCCTTCACTCGCATCGACCTTGATCTGGCACCTCGGGTCGGTATTCCTGCGTGATAGCGACCCGAGGTGCCAGATCAGCGCGCGCCCGACTTGGAGCTGCACCTTGATCTGGCACCTCGGGTCGGAATTTCTGCGTGATAGCGACCCGAGGTGCCAGATCAAGGCGGCCGCGGCCGATGTTGGCGAGGTGCGGGGCGCGAGGCGCGGGATGCGGCCCGAGGTATCCAATGACGCGGCGGGGCGACTTGTCCTGCACAGCGGCAAGATTGGCGGGAGTTCTACGCATCTTCAGGTAACTCGGGCAGTGGCAGCATCCGCAATGCGGCACTATCTCGAGATGCCGAGGTCTCCACGTCCGTTGCCCACTTCGCTCAGTGCGACCTTCACCCAGGAGGAGGCGCGTGCAGCCGGTGTCACTCCGCGTCGGCTGCGCGCTCAGGACATCGCTCGGCCCTATCGAGGCCTGCTGCGCAAGGAACAGTGCAGCGAGTTCAGGGATGACGAGGCGGATGCCGTAGAGCCGCCGACCCGCGAGCAGCAGGAGTTCGCGGCCATATGGGAGCGAGCGCGGGAGTTCGCACCCCTCATGGTCGAGCATGCGTTCTTCGTCGGACGCACGGCTGCGAAGCTCCGGAACCTCCCCGTGGATGCACAGAGCGACCTGGAAGTAGGGGTCACCACGCCGAATCGTGCACCGCGCCGCCGCGGGATCAAAGGGCGACAGCTCATGCCGGAACTCGTGTCGGTTCGTGAGGTCGGCGGCGTCCGGATCGCGAGTCCGGCATCGACCTGGGCGATGCTCGCCTCTGAGTTGACCGCGCGCGAACTCGTCGTTCTCGGCGACGCCATCGTGCGGGTGCCCCGCGATGATCGTGGTGATCTGCATCCGGAACTCGCGCTGGCGACCATCGACCAGCTCCGCGCCGTGGTCGATGCCGGACGTCGCGAAGGGCGAGCGCTCCTCAGGGCAGCGCTGGGACGAATCAGGGTGGGCAGCGCGTCGCCGCTCGAGACTGAGTATCGAATGGATGCGGAGGATGCCCGGTTGCCGGAACCCGTGCTCGATCTACCGATCCGCGACGTGTACGGGCGTCTTCTGGGGATCACGGAGATCGCGTATCCGGAGTTCCGCGTGCTGGTCGAGATCGAAGGGGATCAGCATCGGGTCTCACGTCAGCAATGGAATCGCGACATCGAGAAGTATGCGGCGTATGTCGCCGAGGGGTACGAGGTGGTGCGCCTGACGTCAGCCCACATCCGGGGCAAGCAGCCGCGCGCGGTGGCGATCGTTCGCGAGGTGTTGACGAGGCGCAACTGGCGCAGTTGAGCAGCGCGCGCTGCCTTCATCTGGCATCTCGGGTCGGTAAACGTCGGACATTCCGACCCGAGGTGTCAGATGAAGGCGAGCCCGCTGTGTTCATCTGGCACCTCGGGTCGCTCAGCGACGCGAATACCGGCCCGAGGTGCCAGATGAGGGGGGTGAGGGGGATGAAGGGCGCGTGAGGAGAGGTGACTCAGCCCCGCACGTAGCCGTCGGCGACGGTGAGCGCCTCGTCGAGCACACGCAGGCCGCGTACGAGGTCGTCTTCGGAGATCACCAGGGGAGGAGCGACGTGCATGCGGTTGAAGTGCGTGAACGGCCACACGCCGCCCCGCTTCGCCGCCGCGGCGAACTCGGTCATCGGCGCCGCATCCGCTCCGCTCGCGTTGAACGGCACCAACGGCTCACGGGTCTCGCGGTCGCGCACGAGCTCGACGGCCCAGAACAGTCCGCGCCCTCGGACTTCGCCGACGCTGGGGTGCGTCTCCGCCCAGGCCCGCAGCGTCGGTTCGACGATGCGGGTACCCAGATCGCGCACGCGCTCCAGGATGCCGTCGCGTTCGAACACCTCGAAGGTCGCGACGCCCGCGGCGCAGGCCAAAGGATGCCCCGAATAGGTGAGTCCGCCAGGGAACGGCACCCGATCGAAGTGCGCCGCCACCTCTGCGGAGATGACGACACCGCCGAGCGGCACGTACCCGGAGTTCACACCCTTCGCGAAGGTGATCAGATCGGGCTTCGCATCGAACGCGTCGATGCCGAACCACTCGCCGAGACGCCCGAAGCCCACCATGACCTCGTCGGCGATGTACAGGATGCCGTGGCGATCGCACAGCTCGCGGACGCCCTGCAGGTAGCCGGGCGGCGGCACCAGCACGCCGTTCGTGCCGACGACGGTCTCGATGATGATCGCCGCGATCGTCGCCGGGCCCTCCAGCAGGATCGTCTGCTCGAGGTGCTCCAGGGCGCGCTGCGACTCCTCTTCGATCGTCGAGGAGTGGAACGCCGACCGGTACAGGTACGGGCCGAAGAAGCGCACGGTCGCGATGTCGCTCGGGTCGTTCGCCCAGCGGCGCGGGTCGCCGGTCATCGAGATCGCGGTCGACGTCGAGCCGTGGTAGCTGCGGTACATCGACAGCACCTTGCGGCGGCCGGTCACCTGGCGCGCCATCCGCACCGCGTACTCGTTCGCCTCGGCGCCGCCGTTCGTGAAGAACACCTTCTCGAGACCGTCGGGAGCGACCGCGGCGATGCGCCGGGCGAGCTCGCCGCGCACGTCGTTCGCGAACGACGGCTGGATCGTCGCGAGTCGGCCGACCTGCTGCTGGATCGCGGAGACGAGATCCGGATGCTGGTGCCCGAGGTTCAGGTTCACC
Organism: Microbacterium sp. LWH12-1.2; assembly: GCF_040675825.1. Taxonomy (NCBI): domain Bacteria; kingdom Bacillati; phylum Actinomycetota; class Actinomycetes; order Micrococcales; family Microbacteriaceae; genus Microbacterium; species Microbacterium sp. LWH12-1.2. The sequence continues at coordinate 2,393,740 of NZ_JBEGIJ010000001.1, read as the reverse complement.
AGCTGGCTGGAGAAATCGAGGTAGGCGTTGCCCGCGTAATCCCAGAACGTGGCGCCTTCGCCGGCGGCGACGGGCATCGGGTCGATGAGCGCCTGGGCGCTCCAGGAGTGGAAGACGTGACCGCGGTCGTCCGCGCGGACCTGCGCCTCGGCATCCGGAGCGGGGAGGGTGTGGGCGGCGTTGTGCCGGTCGGTGAAGTTCATGCGTGACTCCTCAGAATCGAACGACGGTCAGTGGTTGCTCGGGAACCCGAGGTCGACCTGTGCGGGCGTGTGGTCGGGCCAGCGGGTGGTGACGACCTTCGACCGGGTGTAGAAGTGCACCGATTCGGGACCGTAGATGTGCGAGTCTCCGAACAGCGAGTCCTTCCAGCCGCCGAAGGAGAACGCCCCGACCGGAACCGGGATCGGCACGTTCACGCCGACCATGCCCACCTCGATGTCGAATTCGAACTGACGGGCGGTGCCGCCGTCGCGGGTGAAGATCGCGGTGCCGTTGCCGTAGTTGTTGGCGTTGATCAGCGCGACAGCCTCCGCGTACGTCTCGACGCGGACGACGGAGAGTACCGGTCCGAAGATCTCGTCATCGTAGACCTTCATGCCGGGCTTCACGTCGTCGAGCAGGCTCACGCCGATGAAGAATCCGTCTCCGGCGAACGACTTCCGGCTGCCGTCGACGACGACCGTGGCGCCCTCGGCCGCAGCGCCGGTCACGTAGGAGGCGACCTTGTCGCGGTGCTCGCGGGTGATCAGCGGACCCATCTCGCTGGACGGGTCCGTGCCGGGACCGATCTGCAGCGTGGCGATGCGGTCGCGGATGCTCGCGACGAGGTCATCGGCGATGTCGCCGACGGCGACGAGCACCGAGACGGCCATGCAGCGCTCGCCGGCCGAGCCGTACGCGGCCGAGATCGCGGCTGCGGTGGCGCCGTCGATGTCGGCATCCGGCATCACGACCATGTGGTTCTTCGCGCCGCCGAGGGCCTGAACGCGCTTGCCGTTCGCCGAGGCGCGCTGGTAGATCGTGCGGGCGATCGGGGTGGAGCCGACGAAGCTGACGGCGGCGACGTCGGGTGCGTCGAGCAGCGCGTCGACCGCGACCTTGTCGCCGTGCACGACGTTCAGCACGCCGTCGGGGAGTCCTGCCTCCTGGAAAGCCTTGGCGAGCCAGACGGCGGCCGACGGGTCCTTCTCGCTGGGCTTCAGGATGACGGTGTTGCCGCAGGCGATCGCCGAGGCCACCATCCACAGCGGCACCATGACCGGGAAATTGAAGGGGGTGATCGCCGCGACGACGCCCACGGGCTGCTTGACGGAGTGCACGTCGACGCCGCGCGAGACCTGCTCGGCGCGCTCGCCCTTGAGCAGGTGCACGAGCCCGGCGGCGAACTCGACGTTCTCGATGCCGCGGGAGACCTCGCCTGCCGCGTCCGAGAGCACCTTGCCGTGCTCGTCGGTGACGATCGCCGCGAGCTCGGAGGTCCGGTCGGCGAGAATCTGGCGCAGCCGGAAGAAGACGTCCGCGCGCTTGATGAGGCTCGATGAGCGCCAGCCCGGGAGTGCGGCCTTCGCGGCGGCGACGGCGGCGGCCACTTCGGCCTCGGAGGCGAATGCGACCTGTCGCTGCACCGCGCCGGTAGCCGGGTTGAAGATGTCGCCGGTGCGGGCGGCCTCGGCGGTTTCTGTGCCGTTGATGAGGTGGCGGACGATGCTCACGGATGGACTCCCAGGTGATGTGCGGCGGTCGAACACTCTGACCGGCAAAACGAACGTGCTTGCTTTCCATGTTTTCAGAGGGCAGGATCGATGGGAGGCGGCAGAACGTCGTGAACTTCACCAGAATCCGGACAGAGTGTATGGATCGCATCGTCGAACAGCTCGCCGGATTGCCTGATGTCGCCGAGGTGCTGTCGATGCCTGCCCTGCAGGCCGGCTTCCCCGAGGTCCTCACGGACGTCACCACCCTGCAGTCGTCGGTCCGCTGGGTGCACGTCTCGGACAGCCCGCGGGTCGCCGCGCTTCTCGACGGGGGAGAGCTGTTGCTGTCCACCGGCGCCGGCTGGCCGGGGGATGCCGAAGGGCTGTCGGCGCTGGCATCCGAACTCGCGGATGCCGGTGTCGCCGGGATCGTGCTCGAACTCGGCACCCGCTTCACGGTGACTCCACCGGCATTCGTCGCCGCATGCCGCCGATTCCGGGTCGCGCTGATCAGCCTCGAGCGGGAGGTCAAGTTCGTCGCCGTCACCGAGGCGGTGCACCGGCGGATCATCGCCGGTCAGCTCGACGCGCTGCAGCAGCGTCAGCAACTGCACGAGTTGTTCACCACGCTCAGCCTGCGCGGCGCGCCGGCCGACGTCATCGTGCGCGAGACCGCCAGAGCCCTCGACGCCGGCGTCGTGCTGGAGAACCTCGCGCACGAGGTCGTCGCGGCCGATGCCCGCACCGTCGATGACGCCGGTCTTCTGGACGGATGGGCGGCGCGCTCGCGGCGGATCACCGACGGGCGCGAACAGGGATGGATCCTGGTGCCGGTCGAGGGCCGCGGAATCCGGTGGGGGAGCCTGCTCGTGGCTCCGGGAGCGCCGCATCCTGCCGGCCGGACGACGGTGCTGGAGCAGGCGGCGACGGCACTCGCTCTAGCCCGGCTCGCCGACGGAGACGGCGCGTGGGAGCTGCTCTCGCAGCGCCGGCTGCTGGCATCCCTGCTCGAGCAACAGCATGCGACGACCGCGGATGCGCAGGCGCGTCTGGAGGCGAGCGGCTTTCCCGTGCGGGGGCGGCGGCTGCAGGCGCTGGTCGTGGATGCCGCCTCGCCGAGCAGTGCGGAGATGGTACTTGCCGCCATCGAAGACACCGAACCCGCAGCGCGCTCCATCAGCGCCGTCTTCGACGGGGGCGCCGTCATCCTGCTGTCGTTTCCCGCCGGTGCGTCCGTGTCGGATGCGGCCGCCCGTCGCATCGCCTCCGGTCTCGATGACGCCGGAGGACTCGCCGTCGGCGCGGCATCCGATTCCCTCGCCGAGCTGCTGGACTCGTTGCCGGCTGTTCGTGCCCTCGCGCGGCGGCTGCCGCCCGGCGGCTTCCGGCGCGTGGACGACCGACCCCTCGCGCGTCTGGTGAATGCGCTGCACGGGGATCACCGGCTGCAGGAGCACAGCGAGCGGATGCTCGGGCCGCTGATCCGGTACGACCAGGATTCCGGCGGCGACCTGCTCGCCGTGCTGAGCGCACTCGTGCAGCATCCGGGCAGTCGCACGGCCGCCGCGGCGGCATCCCATCTCTCGCGCTCGGTGTTCTACCAGCGGCTGACCCTCATCGGCGATCTGCTGGATGCCGACCTCGAGGACGGCGAGACGCTCGCCGCCCTGCACCTGGCGCTCTCGGCGTACACGGCGACGTCGCGCTGAGTGCGTCGTCCCGCTCGCCGGCGCTCACCCCCAGGGTTGTTGAGCGACACTTCGGCTCGCTCCGCTCGCTTAGTGCGTTTCGTCTCGGTCGCTTCGCTCCCCCGCTTCGTCTCGGTCGCTTCGCTCCCCCGCTTCGTCTCGGTCGCTTCGCTCCCCCGCTCAACGACCGGTGAGCGGGGGACCCTCAGGCGATGTAGACCTTGCGGAGCGTCTCGGCGACGGTCCACAAGGTCTGCATCCCCTCATCGAGGCGGACGATGCTGCCCGGTCCGACCTCGAGCGCTGGCAGCGCGGGCGAGACGAACTCGATCGTCGCCCGCCCGGACAGCACGACGAACACCTCGTCGACCTCGGTGTCGGATGCCGTTCCCGGCGTCATCTCCCAGATGCCGATCTCGGTGTCGTCGATTGTCGCGAGGGCGTGCGACGCCGTCGTCGGTGCACCTGACAGCACCTCCGCGGCAGGTAGCGGCTCGTGCGCGAGCGCCAAGCCCGCCGCATCCACGCCGGTCCCTGCCGCCAGCTCGCCCGCGAGCTCCTCACGACTCACGAGTCGAACCCCATGCCGACGGCGTCGAGCGCCTTGAGGAACAGGTTGCGCTTGCCTTCGTTGTGATCGGCGCGGTTCATCGCCGCCCGCACGAGGTTGATGCCGATGGCAGCCGCCGGCTCCGGCGGGAACGGGATCGGCTTCTCCCGCACCATCCGCAGCTGTGTGCGCTCGGTCTCGACTCCCGATAACTTGTCGAGCATGACGTCGGCGGCGAAGCGGGCGGCCCCGACGCCGAGTCCGGTGAAGCCGGTGGCGTACGCGACGCGTCCGCGTCGCGCGGTGCCGAAGAATGCGCAGAAGCGGCTGGATGAATCGATCGCCCCGGCCCAGCGGTGGGTGAAGCGCACGCCCTCCAGCTGCGGGAACGTCGTGAAGAAGTGCTCCGCGAGGCGGCGATGGCTCTCCATCCTGTCCTCGTACTCCGGGCGCACCTTGCCGCCGAAGTGATAGACGGCGTCGTAGCCGCCGAACAGGACGCGGTTGTCGGCCGACAGCCGGTAGTAGTGGAACTGGTTCGCGCTGTCGGCGAGACCCTGCCGGTTCGACCAGCCGATCGAGGCCAGTTGCGCGTCGGTCAGCGGCTCGGTCATCAGCACGTAGTCGTACACGGGAACGGTCATCAGGCGATTGCGCTTGAGGAGCGACGGGAAGACATTCGTGCCCAGGGCGACAGCATCCGCCGTCACCCGCCCGCCGTCGGTCTCGAGCACGACCGGGTCAGCGCCGTCACCGTCGACGAGGCGCACCCGCGAGTGCTCGAAGATCTCGACGCCCAGTTCGGTGGCCACGCGTGCCAGCTCGAGACCGAGCTTCGCCGGGTGCACCATCGCGCATCCCTCGCGGTCCCAAGAGCCGGCGAGGTACGTGTCCGAGTGCACCTCGGCGCGCACGGCATCCTGATCGAGGAATCCCTCCTCGCCGCGATACCACTCGACCTGGTGCGGCTCTACCGCCACGGCCAGCTGGCCGGTGCGCTCGAAGTCGGCGTCGATGCTGTAGCGCTGCACGGTGTCGGCGATGCCGTCGAGGTTCTCCACGCCCAGTTCCTCGAGCCGGTCGATCTCTTCCGGCCAGCGGTTGACGCCGTTCTCGTGACCGTGCGTGAGGCTCGCCTCGCAGAAGCCGCCGTTGCGTCCGGATGCCGCCCAGGCGACGCGCGAGGCCTCCAGCAGCACGACACGGCGGTCGGGCTCGCGCTCCTTCGCCCGGATCGCCGTCCAGAGTCCGGCGTACCCGCCGCCGACGATCGCGAGATCCGCCCGGACGTCGCCCGCGAGACGCGGGTACTCCGTGCGCTGCACGTCTTCGAGCCAGAAGGCGGCGAATGCGGTGCTCTGCAGGGCGTGGTCGACGACGGATGCCGCGGGGCGGCGGCGCTCGAAAACAGTGGTGCCCATCAGCGCGTTCCCCAGTTGTAGAGGTCCTTGTAGAGCCCCGCGTAGAGCAGGCTCTCGGTGTGCGTGACACCCGGAAGGGTGCGGATGCGGGTCGCGATGAGGTCGATCAGGTGCTCGTCGCTCTCGCAGACCGCCTCGACGAGGATGTCGAAGGTGCCGAGGGTGACCACCACGTAGGCGAGCTCGGTGATCTGCGTGAGTTCCTGTGCGATCGCTCGCGGGTCCCCCGAGACGCGGATGCCGATCATCGACATGCGATGGAATCCGAGCTGCATCGGGTCGGTGACGGCGACGATCTGGATGATCCCTGCCTCCGTCATGCGCTGCACGCGCTGCCGGGCAGCGGCCTCGCTGAGGCCGACCGCACGGCCGATTTCGGCGTAGGGGCGGCGGCCGTCTTCCTGGAGGAGCTCGATGATCTTCTTCGAGACCTCGTCGAGGGCAGGCTGCTTCTGTTTGGCGCTCATGTGTCGATATTGACACGTTGGGTCGGCTGGTGCAACCGAATCAGTCGTGAAAACTGGATAAGTGCTACAGAATTCGTAGGGTGCCGGATATGATGACGGTCATGCGCACAGAGCTTTCTTTGCAGAACTTCATCGGCGGCCGCTACGTCCCTGTGCACGGGGACGGCACGATGCCGCTCATCGACCCCGCGACCGAAGATGTGTACGGGACACTCCCGGTCTCGGATCGCGACGACGTCGACACCGCGTACGCGGCAGCATCCGCCGCCTTTCCGTTCTGGCGCGACACGACGCCGGCAGACCGTCAGCTCGCGCTGTTCCGCATCGCTGACGAGATGCAGGACCGCGCGGAGGAGTTCGCCGATCTCGAGTCGCAGGACACCGGCAAGCCGCGGGCGACCCTGGTGGCCGATGAGATCATGCAGTCCGTCGATCAACTGCGGTTCTTCGCGGGTGCTGCCCGCAGTCTCGAGGGGAGAGCGGCGGGGGAGTACCTCGCCGGACACACCTCGTTCGTGCGCCGCGAGCCGATCGGCGTGATCGGGCAGGTCACTCCCTGGAACTACCCGCTGAACATGGCGGTCTGGAAGATCGCACCGGCGCTCGCCGCTGGCAACACGGTCGTGCTGAAGCCGGCAGAGTCGACCCCGCAGTCGACCCTGCTGCTCGCCGAGATCGTGGCGAAGCACACCCCGGCAGGAACGCTCAACGTCGTGCTCGGCGATCGCGACACCGGTGTGGCCCTGGTCGAGCATCCGACGCCGCAGATGGTCGCGATCACCGGGTCCGTGCGCGCCGGCATGGCCGTGGCGCGTTCGGCCGCGAACGATGTCAAGCGCGTGCACCTGGAACTCGGCGGCAAGGCGCCGGCGATCGTGTTCGCGGACGCCTCGATCGAGAAGGCGGTGGAGGGGATCATCACCGGCGCGTTCTTCAACGCGGGGCAGGACTGCACGGCGGCGACGCGCGTGCTGGTGCACTCGTCGGTGCACGATGAGCTGGTGGAAGCCCTGGTGGAGAGGGCGCAGTCGGATGCTCGCACTGGCGGCCCGCACGAGGAGGGCGTGCTCTACGGCCCGCTCAGCAGTGCGGCGCAGCTCGCTCAGGTCTCCGGCTTCATCGAGCGGCTTCCCGGGTACGCGAAGATCGAGACCGGTGGTCGGCGGCAGGGCGACCGCGGCTACTTCTTCGAGGCGACGATCGTCTCGGGCGTGCGGCAGGACGACGAGGTCGTGCAGGGCGAAGTCTTCGGCCCTGTGCTCACCGTGCAGTCCTTCGAGACCGACGAAGAGGCACTGGAACTGGCGAACGACGTGGACTTCGCGCTCGCGTCATCCGTCTGGACCACCGATCACGCGCGGGCGATGCGCTTCTCCCGAGACCTCGACTTCGGGTGCGTCTGGATCAACACGCACATCCCGTTCGTCTCGGACATGCCGCACGGCGGCTTCAAGCACTCCGGGTACGGGAAGGACCTCTCGCAGTACGGATTCGACGACTACACGCGCATCAAACACGTGATGTCGGCGCTCGGCTGATCCCGTGCAAGACTGTCGATCGTGCCGGAGGCATCCGGTCGACCAGCCCACGACCCGACGAGGAGGATGATCCGTCGACATGGGTATCGCCGGCCGGCTGGTAGACGCGCGCTCCCTCGTCGAGGAGGGTGAGCAGGGCGCAGCCAGAGCTCTCCTCATGACAGGTCTTGCCGAAGCGTCGACTCCGCGGAACGCCGAAGAGGCGTGCGCGATCGCCGCGGCGACCGAGCTCCTGATCGCGCTCGACGTCGAGATCGAGCCGGCCTCGACGATCGATGGTCATCTCGCCCGCATGGAGGCGCTCACGATCGGCTTCGACGATGCCGGCACTGCGGAAGGGCGAGCGCTCGCCGAACTTCGACGGATCGAGTTCGTGCACGGGCTCGACGACCTCGACCCGGTGCTGCACGTCGAGATTCTGAACCGAGCGCTGGAGGCCGACGCCCGGTTCCGGGAATCCGAGCATGTCGGCGTGCGCCGTGCTGCCGCGGAGGCCGCCCTCACGGCACAGATGATCCGACGGTGGCTGGGACAGGACCCGGGATCCATCGCGGTCGCGCTGGACGAGCTCGCGCTGCGCCTCGGCGGTGAGGGCGACGAAAGGCTGTCGGCGATCAGAGTCGAGGCGATGGTGATCTCCTCGCGGATGCGCATCGACAACGGTCTCGACATCACAGGGGTTCCCGAGATGCTGCATCTCGTCGCCCAGGAGGCGCAGTCGGTGCCGCAGTCCGAGGCGTTCGGGCAGGAAGCCTCGTTGCTGCTGGCCGATCTGGCGATCGCCGACGGCGTTCCACCGACCGAGGCTCTCGCGTTCGCCCTTCGATTGCTGGCCGGCGATGCCGAGGCGCACGACGCACGGCAAGCGCGTCTCGAGGCCCGGCATCTGCATCGGATCCTCGACCGTCTCGACCCCGCGGAGCGGGGTGGTGTCGCCGAGGAGGAATGGCAGGCGCTGCTGGGGCGGTACGCGGGGGCGCTGGACCCTCACGCGCGATCCGCGGTGCTCACCGAGCTGCTTCATCAGGTGGGCTCGGCCGCGGAGGTGACGACCGCAGGACTGAGTATTCTTCGGCATGCGGATCTGCTCTTCCGGGCGGATGATGAGTCTGCATCCGCTCTCGCTCGTTTCCGGGTCGCTGCACGGATCGCGGGCGTGCTCGGTCGCCAGGACGCGGTAGACCCATCGCGCGATCGGTACTCGCCGGAGCGCGACGTCGCGGGCGCCGTGCGCCTCTCGCTCGAGATCGAGGAGCGGTTCGCCCCGTTCTGGTCCAGCGAGGAGACGGTACCCGCCATGGCGGCGCTGCTGCTGGAACGGGCGCTGCGGCTCTCTGATCTGGGGCAGCGGAACGACGCTCTGGCGACGCTCGATCGGCTCGTGACCAGCGTGCGCGAGACTGGGCACGACACTGCTCGTCTGGAGCGGGCGCAGGCCGCCTACTGGATCGGCAGGTTCCTCCGCGAGGCGGGGGAGATCGAGGCATCCTGCCGCGCCATCGACGAGGGCTTCCGTGAGTTCGCCGACGACCCGTCCGGCGACGTGCGCCTCTGGGCAGCGAACGCCCTCTGGTCCGCTTGGCGCTCCGATCGCACCGACCCGGCGGAGGCGTCGGCGCTGCGGCAGGCGTTCGCCGAGCAGTTCGGGGACGATGCGGACGTCAGGATCCGCAGGCTCGACGCCACCAGACGTCTCGGTGAAGCCGTGAACGCGCATGAGGCCGGCGAGACGGAGCGTGCGATCGCCCTCTTCGGAGATCTCGAGGCTCACTTCGCGGATGCCGAGGACGAAGACATCCAGGACACCGTCCGCCGCGCGCGCGAGAACCTCCGCATCCTCGCGCTTCTGCCGACGAGCACGCCGGTACCCGGCGACACCGCGACGGCGCACTATCGCACCCTGCGCGATCGGCTCTATGCGGCAGACGAACTCGCAGAGAGCGGGCAGATCGACGAGGCCGAGAAGCTGTGGCGCGCTCTCGTCGACGAGACCGCGGGCACCGACGAGATCGACATCGCCATGCTGCGCCTCGCGGCGCTCGACGCCTGGGCCGGATGGCTGCAGGACGCCGGGTACTGGGAGCAGGTCGCCTCGCTCGCACGCCAGGCCACCGTCATCCGTGCAGGGGCCGACGTGCGTGCCGAGCGGGTGCAGGTGCGGGCGCATCTTCGCCTCGGCATGGCACTCGGGAAACTCGGAGATCCACGCGGAGCCATCGCGGCCTACGAGGCGCTCGACGCCCTGGCCGTCGCCTCCCGCGACAGCGAGGTCTGCGTGGCACGCCAGCAGGCGGCCTACAACAGGGCCGTCATGATCGACGACATCGGCGACGGCGCCGGAGCGCTCGCCGCCTACGAGTACGTCGTGGCCGTGCACGGGCAGTCGCTCGACTCGCCCTCCGGGCGGTTGCGCTGCGCGAAGGCGCTGCGAAATCAGGCGCTCATCTTCGCCGGGCTCGGGCGCACCGCCGAGGCCGCCGGAGCGCACCGGAGGGTGCTCGACCTCGCGCCGGGATCCGCGGACCCGCAATTGCTGGACCGCGCCAAGAGCTCGGCGTTCGACCTCGCTGCCGGGTTCACCGCCCTTGGAGATCACGCCTCCTCCGCCGCCACGTACGCCTGGATCCGGACCGCCACGCACCTCGCGGTTTCCGCGGAGGAGAGCCGTGCTGCGGCACGGGCGGAGAAGACAGCGCGCCGCCTGTCGCGCTGAAGGGCATCCACGATCCGCGCTGGCGATGCCGGCGCCACGTCGACGGGGGGCAGCCCGACGAAAGTCTGGCCACACGCGACGAAAGTCACGTGTCGGCGGAATGAGTCGCGGCAATAGAGTGACGCTGTCGTAAGCGTGCGCTGGGGAAGTTGCCGATCTACGGGAATGGCGTCCCCAATGAACGCCTACGAAAGAGGGCTCGTGCGCACACCCACCAAAGCCGCCGTTGTCGTTGCAACGACGGCTTTTCTCATCCCGGTATTCTCCTCACCCGCCTTCGCCGCCGACGACACCCCGATACTGCTCGGCACCAACACCTCGGCCGCGGCGGCTGCCGACGTCCTCACCGATCTGGCGGTGGCAGGCGGACAGGTCTACTCCAGCTACGGCGACTATGACGCCAACACCGGCCCGGTCGATCTCAACTCGCTCAACGTCACCACGGGTGCGCTGACGAAGCAGCTGACTCTGAACAGCGAAGAGCTGAAGGCGCTCCGCGTCATCGACGGCAAGGTCTACGCCGCGGATGTCGACCCGAAGGCCGCGTGGACGGCCAACGTCGGGTATGCCACGAACGCCGGCGGATCCTGGACATATAACGCGGCCACCCCGTTCCAGCACGTCTTCGACATCGCGAAGAGCGGCAGCGAGATCTTCCTCGCCGGCAGCATCGTCAACCCGGATCCCGCGGCGTACGGGCCGACCCCTGACCTCGCCGTGATCAAGAAGAGCTCTGATGGCGGAAAGACCTGGTCGATCACCAAGGCGAGGTCGTCGGCCAGCGGTTCCAGCGCCTACGACCGCTACTACTGGCTGGCCAACGTCGGGGGGAAGATCGCGGCGATCGCGGAGGTCCGCGATGCGAGTGGCAACACGAACCGTGTGCTGGACGTGTACAGCGGCGGCCGATGGAGCACGATCGACCTGGGGCGCTTGTTCTCACTCGCGCACCGGCACGAGCCGACCAAGTACGAGGTCCTCGGCAGCAGGATCATCCTGTCGGACAGCAACACCACCGGGTACATCGACCTGAACGCGAAGGGCAAGACCGGCGGAGTGCAGATGTCGAACCTCCCGGCCTCCTTCGCCTCGCGCGACATCACCGTGCACAACGGGGTCGTCTATTCGGTCGGGAACTGGTTCGCCGGCACCGGCATCGACATGACGAAGAACGTCGTCTTCGCGACCAGGGACGGCGCGAACTGGGCCCAGGTGGCGACGCCGGCTGTCATCCCCGCGACCACCTATTGGGATCACAACGGGGAGATGATCCCCGACTACGGCATGTACACGTCGATCGCCGTGGATGGCGCGACGATGTATCTCGGCGGAGATGACGCCAAGGTCTACAAGGTCAGCGCGCCCGTGGTGCCCTGACGAGTTCCTTCACTCGACGGTGCTCGGCGAGCGCGAGGTCGGGGCGCTCCTCGACCTTCGTCGCGCCGTCGGCGACCCAGCCGTGCGCTTCGTAGAACGCGTCGGCGCGAACGTTGCCGTCGAGCACCCAGAGGTAGGCGCGGGTGTGCCCGGCACCGGCGATCCGCTCCTCGGCCGCGGCGAGGAGCGCATGCCCGATGCCGGTGGACCACGCGGCGGGGTCTGCGTAGATTCCGTAGACCTCGCCGTCCGCCGCGCCGTCTTCGTCGCGGCCGGATCCGAATGACGTCCAGCCGACGACCTCGCCATCGCGCTCCGCGACCAGGAGGGCGAGCGTCGTCGGCAGCGGCTCGGCGATGATGCTCCGCCAGCGATCGGCACGATCGGCGACCGAGAGCCCGTCGAGCACCTTCTGGTCGATGAGCCCGAGGTAGGCGGCCTGCCAGGAACGCACGTGCACGCCTGCGACGTCGTCGGCATCATCGATCAGGGCCTCGCGTATCACCAGCTGCGTCATCCGTTCAGGCTAACCGCGAGGGCGGGAGGTGTCGGAGATGGTCGCCTCGCCGCGTCGGATGCGGCCGAGTGCGTCCCCTCTCGCGGGGGAGGTGTCGGAGATGGTCGCCTGGCGGCGGGGGATGCGGCCAAGTGCGTCCCCTGCCGGTCGCCGGCAGGAGAAATCAGCCGGCGTTGCGTCGGGCTTCCCAGCCGGTGCGCACCATCTCGTCGACCGTGTATCGCATCGTCCATTCCAGATCGCGGGCGGCGAGTTCACCGGTCGCCACGATGCGGTCGGGGTCGCCGGCGCGGCGAGGTCCGATCTCGGGCGTGAAGTCGATGCCGGTGACGCGGACCATGGCATCCATGATCTGCTTCACGCTCAGACCGTCGCCGGAGCCGAGGTTGTACGCGGCCTCGATCGTTTCGCCGGCGGCAAGGCGCTTCGCGGCGGCGACGTGCGCCGCGGCGATGTCGCCGACGTGCACGTAGTCGCGCACGTTCGTGCCGTCTTCCGTGGCGTAGTCGTCGCCGTTGATCCGCGGGGTCTCGCCGGCGATCAGCTTCTCGAACACGATCGGGAACAGATTGTGCGGGCTCACGTCGTACACCGTCGGGTCGGCCGAGCCGACGACGTTGAAGTAGCGCAAAGACGTGTGCCGCAGCGGCTTCTCGGAGCCGGCGGTCGCGGTCGCCTGGTCACGCAGCAGCCACTCGCCGATGAGCTTGGATTCGCCGTACGGGCTCGCCGGCTTCTTCTCGGTCTCCTCGACGACGAGCGAGACATCGGGGGTGCCGAAGACAGCGGCGGATGACGAGAAGACGATGTTCGTCACGCCCGCAGCATCCATCGCCTCGAGGATCACGCGGGTGCCCTCGACGTTCTGCGCGTAGGTATGCAGCGGCCGCTGCACCGAGACTCCGGCGTACTTGAAGCCGGCGACGTGGATGACGCCCTGCGCGTCGTGGTCGCGGAGCGTCTTCTCGACGAGGTCGCGGTCGAGGATGCTCCCGTGCACGAACGGCACGCCCTCAGGGACGAACGAGGCGACGCCGCTGGAGAGGTCGTCGAGGACGACGGGGGTGAGACCTGCATCCGCGAGTGCACGCACGACGTGCGCTCCGATGTAGCCGGCGCCGCCGGTGACGATCCAAGACATGTGGTCCTCTCGTTGCCGCTCCCGCGGCTTCTCGTGCATCAGTGGTTCAGATTACCTGCGTCGCGCGGCCCGCTTCATGTGGCACCTCGGGTCGCTATGGCCCTCGAATTCCGACCCGAGGTGTCAGATCACCAATGCCGGCGACAGTTCATGTGGCACCTCGGGTCGGTATTGGGTGGGGTTTCCGACCCGAGGTGTCATATGAACCGGAGAGGTGTCATATGAACCGGAGCGGTGTCACATGAGCGTCAGGCGTCGCGGTGCGCGCCCGCGGAGGGGGTCACCGTGAAGATGTGCGGTTCGGAGAATCCGGATGCGGCGAACGCGGCGTTCACGGCATCGGACACGGATGCCACGGCGTCCTGCTCGACGAGCGCGATGGCCGCGCCGCCGAAGCCGCCGCCGGTCATCCGCGCACCGAGCGCGCCGGCCGCCAGCGCGGCCTCGACCGCGGTGTCGAGCTCGGGCACCGAGATCTCGAAGTCGTCGCGCATCGAGACGTGCGAGGCGACGAGCAGATCGCCGATCGCGCGGGCACCCTCTGCGCGCAGCACCTCGACGGTGTCGAGCACGCGCTGGTTCTCGGTCACGATGTGGCGTACACGGCGGAACGTGATGTCGTCCATGAGCTCCTGCGCGCGGGGGAGATCGTCGACGGACACGTCGCGCAGCGCGACGACACCCATGATCGATGCGCCCAGCTCGCAGGACGCCCGGCGCTCGCCGTAGCCGCCGGTGGAGTGCGTGTGCTTCACCCGGGTGTCGATGACGAGGATCGCGAGGCCGGCCTCGGCGATGCCGACCGGCACCAGCTGCGCCTCCAGCGATCGGCAGTCCAGGAAGATCGCGGCATCCGGCTCACCGAGCATCGACGCCATCTGATCCATGATCCCGGTGGGCGCGCCGACCGCCTCGTTCTCCGCGCGACGGCCGATACGGGCCAGGGCCGTGCGGTCGAGGTCGGCGTTCCAGAGGTCGTTCAGTGCGGATGCGGCGGCCCCCTCGATCGCGGCGGAGGAGGATAGCCCGGCGCCGACCGGGACATCCGAGGCGATCGCGATGTCGACACCGCTGCCGACGAGTCCGGTCTGCCGGAGCGCCCACGCGACGCCGAGCGGGTACGCCGCCCACTCCGGCACGGCCGGTTCGCTGCCGGTCGCTGTCGGGAAGATCTCGTCGAGATCGTCGAGCGCGACTTCGACCGGCTCCGCGGCGAACGTCGATGCGACGCGCACACGGCCCTTCCCGTCTTCGCGCCTGCCGACCGCGGCGACGGTGCGGTGCGGAATCGCGAAGGGCAGCACGAAGCCGTCGTTGTAGTCGGTGTGCTCGCCGATGAGGTTCACGCGACCCGGTGCCGACCACAGGCCGTCCGGCTCGCGGCCGGTCAGGTCGGTGAAGAGGCTGCGTGCGGCGACCTGGGTGGCGTGATTCGACTCGGCCATCTCGTTTCCTTCGGTCGATCCGGTCGAGGGCTGCCGACGCATCATGCGGATGCCCTTTCGATGGCCTCGCGAATACGGGCGGCACCCTGTTCGGGGGCGACCTCGGCGGCCCAGGCCCACATCGCGGCCTCGGATCCGGCAAGGAATTTCAGCTTGTCGGCGGCGCGACGGGGGCTGGTGAGCTGCAGGTGCAGGCGCACGCTCTCGCGGCCGATGTGCACCGGCGCCTGATGCCAGGCGGCGATGTACGGGGTCGGGGTGTCGTAGAGGGCGTCAACTCCGCGCAGCAGTTTCAGGTAGAGGGGGGCGAGTTCGTCGCGCTCCGCTTCCGTCGTCTCGGCGAAGTCGGGCACGTGGCGGTGCGGCATGAGGTGCACCTCGAGCGGCCAGCGGGCCGCGAAGGGGACGAACGCCGTCCAGTGCTCGCCCTGGAACACCACGCGCTCCGACCCCTGTTCGAACTCGAGGATGCGCTGGAACAGATCGGGCGCGGTGCGGTCGATGCTCTCCAATACCCGGGCGGTGCGCGGGGTGACGTACGGATAGGCGTAGATCTGGCCGTGGGGGTGCGGGAGGGTCACGCCGATCGCCTCGCCGCGGTTCTCGAACGGGAAGATCTGCTCGATGCCGGGGAGGAGCGAGAGCGCGGCGGTGCGGTCGGCCCAGGCCTCGATCACGGTGCGGGCGCGGGTGACCGACTGGGTGCCGAAGGATCCTGCGTGTTCGGGGCTGAAGCAGACGACCTCGCAGCGGCCGACCGAGGTGCGGGTGCGGCCGAGGCCCAGGGCCGCGAGATCATCGAGGCCTCGTGGCGGGTTGCTCGCACCTGGCGCGGTGCCGACGGCTTCGGCGAGGGCAGGGCCGAACGCGGGAGAGCGGTTCTCGAAGACGGCGACGTCATAGAGCGACGGCACCTCGGACGGGTTCGTCGGCGTCTGCGGCGCGAGCGGATCTGCGTCGGCGCTGGGCATCATGACGCGGTTCTGACGGTTCGCGGCGACCGTGATCCAGTCGCCGGTGAGCACATCGAGGCGCATCGTCGCCGTAGCGGGCCGCGGGTCGAGGGTGCGGGCGTCGACGGAACGCTCGGCCTCGAGCGTCGTGTCTGGGTCGTCGTAGTAGATGAGGTCGCGGCCGTCGGCCAGCACGGTGGCGCGCTTCGTGACGCCGGCGCTCAGTGCTTCGATTCGCGTCTGGGGGGATTCGTGCGTGTTCACGTAAACATGGTGGCATAGCCTCCGTGGTAACGTCAACACGGAAAGGGGGATTGCGATGACCGCTGAGGATCTCGTGCTCGGATCGGACCAGGCCGAGCCGACACCGCGTCGCCGCCGCGGCTCGACCGGACGGGTATCGATGGCCATGGTCGCCGCGCGTGCGGGCGTGTCGGGTCAGACCGTCTCCCGTGTCGTGAACGACAGCCCCCGCGTCGACCCCGAGACCCGTGCGCGCGTCGAGACCGCGATGGCCGAGCTCGACTATCGCCCGCACCGCGCCGCCCGCGCCCTGCGCACCGGTCGCTCGCAGACCATCGGTCTCGTCGTCACGACACTCGCCACCGTCGGCAACTCGCGCATGCTGCAGGCGACGGCCGAGGCCGCAGCCGAGCGGGGCTATGCACTCACTCTCGTCACCGCGTCGAACGGCGTCGCGGCCGCATTCGAGAGCCTCGCCGAACAGGAGGTCGATGGAGCGATCGTCCTGAACGAGGCCTCGGCTCAGGTCGCCACGGTCGAGCGCCCTCGTGGGCTGCGACTGGTCGTCGTGGACGCGGCTGTGGATGCCGGGTTCGTCTCCGTGCACAGCGATCATGCGGGCGGTGCGGCCGCCGCCACCGCGCATCTCCTCGCCCAGGGGCACGTCGCGGTGCATCACGTCGCAGGCCCCGCCGACTCCTTCGCTGCGGCCGAGCGCGAGCGCGGCTGGCGCGAGATGCTCATCGCCGCGGGGGCCGACGCGCCGGCTCCTGTTCGCGGCGACTGGAGCGCTGAGTCGGGGTACGCGGCCGGGGTCGCCCTGGACGCGGCATCCGCCGTCTTCTGCGCCAACGATCAGATGGCTCTCGGCGTGCTGCGCGCTCTCGCGGACAGTGGTCGACGGGTGCCGGAGGACGTCGCGGTGATCGGGTTCGACGACGTGCCGGATGCTGCGAACTACCGGCCGCCGCTGACCACGATCAGACAGGACTTCGCAGCCCTCGCGCACCGCGCTGTTGAGGCGCTCGTGGCAGAGATCGAGGGTGGCAGCGTGGCGGCAGGCCCCGTCATCGTGCCGACGTCCCTGATCGAACGCGCGAGCGTGCGCTGACGCCTCCTCGCCTCAGGCCGAGATTACGCACTCGCTTGTCAGCGCGCCGGCGCCGTGGATTCGCGCGCATGCAGCGTCGGGCTCAGGATGACCCGGTGCACGGGGCGCGAGGGGTCGGCGAGGCGCCGGGCGAGCAGATCGACCGCCGCGGCGCCGACCGCACCGCGCGGAGGGCTGACCGCGGTGAGCGCCGGGGTGAACAGCTGGGCGACCTCATCGTCGTAGGCGATGACGGACAGGTCCTCCGGCACGGCGAGGCCGCGGTTGAGGGCGATGTCGATGAAGGCCATCGCCGCGGGGTCGGGGTGGATGAGCAGCCCGGTCGCCCCCTTCTCGAGCGCGGTGTCGATCGCGGCGTTCACGGCCGAGGTGAAGCCGGGGGCGTTGCGATCGGGGATCAGGCTCTCGAAGTGGGCATCGGGACCCAGTTCGAGCTCTTCGCACGCGGCGGCCCACCCCTTCACGACCTTGCGGCCGGTGGGGGAGTCGCGCGAGACGATCAGGCCGAGCCGTCGGTGGCCCAGTTCTGCGAGGTGCCTGGCAGCGAGCACGGCGCCGAACGCGTGGTCGGTCGTGACGCTCTCGACGGGCTCTCGCCCGGGGAGAACGACCGCATCACGCTCGACGAACACGCTGGGGATGTCGGAGGAGGCGAGCCACTGCACCACGTCCTGCGCGTGGGCGGCGTCGGGGTTCGGCGCCACGATCAGGCCCCGGATGTCATCGGATGCCACGAGGCGCTCGAGGACCGGTCGCTCGTCCTGCAGCTCGTACGAGGCTCCACGGAGCACCAGGCGCAGGCCGCGGCGCTGCGCCTCGGCCTCCATGCCGCGGAAGACGCCGGGCCAGTAATACGCGAGCGAGGGGACCAGCACAGCGATCGCCCCGCCGCTGACGGACTCCGTGGCGTCGACAGATACCGCGCCCGATGTGGGAACGGCTCCGCCATGCACCCGCTCGAGGTGGCCTTCCTCCTCGAGCTGCTGCAGATCCCGGCGGAGGGTGACGGGGGCGACGCCGAGCTCCTCGGTGAGCTGCGAGACCCGCACGATCCCGTCGCGCACCAGGGCGGCGAGGATGTGCGCATGGCGCGCGGGCGCCAGGGGGACGTGCTGCTGATCGGTCATGGATTCAGCATAGCTGATCGAAAATGATCGAATGTGGATTAATTGCAGGTTGTCTTGATCGAAACAGAATGATAATCTCCAAACGATCGCGAACGGAGAGAGACCGACGGCGGTACCCGGAGCAGTATTCAAAGGAGAAGCCCGTGGCGTTCGAGCCCACCAGTGAAGCGGCGAAAAGTCACCGCAGCGATGCGGAATGGACTCGCGATGATCTGCTCGCGTACGCCGACGGGCTGCTGGCGGCCGTGCGTCCCTGGGCCTCCGAGACCGGCGCCCGCATCACGCTCCCCGGAGCATCCGGCGGCTACGGCGTCGACGTCGACGGGCTCGAGGGCTTCGTGCGCACCTTCCTGCTGGCCGGCTTCCGCATCGCCGGCGCCCGAGGTGAAGGAGTCGACGATCTCATCGACTTCTACTCGCGCGGCATTGTCGCCGGCGTCGATCCCGAGAACGAGGATCGCTGGGTACGCCTCGATGAGTATGCGCAGGCCAAGGTCGAAGCCGCCTCCATCGCGCTCATCCTCGACATGACCAGGCCGTGGATCTGGGATCGCCTCGACGCTCTCACCCGGCAACGCATGATCGACTACCTCTCGCCGGTCGTCGGTGACGAGACCTACCCCGGCAACAACTGGCTGTGGTTCCGGGTGGTCGTGCAGACCTTCCTGCGTTCGGTGGGCGGCCCGTGGTCGCAGGCCGACATCGACGACGATCTCGCCCGTCACGACTCCTACCTCCGTGAGAGCGGCTGGATCTCCGACGGAGACGAGCGCGCCTATGATCACTACGTCGGCTGGGCACTGCACCTCTATCCCGTGCTGTGGGCGCGGATGCAGGGCGCAGCCGAACTCGCGAACGGCCGCACGGCCGGAGATATCGCGCGTCTCGACGCCTTCCTGCAGGACGCGATCGCGATGGTCGGCGCCGACGGCTCGCCGCTCATCCAGGGTCGCAGCCTCGTCTACCGCTTCGCGGCGGCCGCGCCGTACTGGGCAGGCGTGATCGCGGAGGTGCCGTCGGTTCCGGCGGCGCAGCTGCGCCGTGCGGCATCCGGCATCGTCCGCCATTTCTCCGCCAACGGCGTGCCGAACGGCGAGGGGCTTCTCGACCTCGGCTGGCACGGAGAATGGCGCCGTCTCGCGCAGAACTACTCGGGCACCGGGTCGCCCTACTGGGCGGCCAAGGGGCTGCTCGGCATCGCCCTGCCCGAAGACCACCCCGTCTGGTCAGCGCCGCCCGTGCCGCTGCCCGCCGAGACCGCAGACACCCTGCGTATCGCCGTCGCTCCGGCGTGGATCATCTCGGCCACCGTCGATGACGGCATCGTGCGCGTCATCAACCACGGCGCCGACCACGCGCGCCCCGGCGACCTCGTCGGAGACTCACCCCTGTACGCCCGCCTCGGCTACTCCACCGCTGCGAGCCCGTTGCTGAACGGCGACGCCTGGGCCGAACCGCTCGAGCAGTCAGCCGCCCTGATCCACGCCGACGGCCGGGCGACGCACCGTGCCGGTATGCAGGTGCAGGGCATCCGGCTCGATGGCGGGGCGGCGATCGCCGGATCCCTGGCGAATGCGCACTGGATCGCTCCGGCAGCGACCCAGACCCGACATGGCTCGGGGATCGTCGGCTCCGTCGAGATCGCCGGTGCCGTCTCCACCTGGTCGATCGTGCGGGGAGCCTGGGAGGTGCGCCTGGTGCGCGTCGACGCCGTCGAACCGGATGCCGCGCCGACCGTGCTGCGCATCGGCGGCTGGGCGATCGCAGCGGATGCCGTCGACGATCTGGTCTCCGCCGACAGCGCCGCAGCCGCGGCCGGCGGCCGTCACAGCACGATCGTCGCCCTCACCCCCGGAGGCGCGCCTGCCGTCGAGACCCGAAAGGATGCGAGCCCGCTCGGTGCTGCGGCATCCGTTCCGGTCATCACCTACCCGGTCGTGATCGGCGGGTGGATCGCCACCGCGGTGCACCTCTCCGATCACGCGCCGGTATCCGCCCCCTCCGTCCGGATCGACGGCGACGCTGTCGCCGTCACCTGGCCCGATTCCACCGCCACCGAACACCGGCTCGCCTGAGCCGGACCCCCGACCCGTCCTGGGCACCCGCAATTGCAAAGGAGCAGTACCCACATGAACCGCAAGATCCTCGCCGCCGGCAGTATCGCCGCAGTCGCGGCCCTCGCCCTCGCCGGCTGTTCCGGTGGCACCGACGCCGCTGAGAGCACCGACCCCGACGCCCCCATCACCCTGACGCTGTCGGGCTGGAGCATCGAGACCACGCCCGAGTTCCAGACCCTCGCCGACGCGTTCACGAAGGAGCACCCGAACGTCACGATCGAGCTCAAGGAGTACGACGCCGCCGAGTACAACACGCTCGTCACGGCCGACCTCGCCGCCGGCTCAGGTCCCGACATCATCACGCAGAAGGAGGTCAAGTACGTCACCACCTTCCAGGAGGGCGGTCAGCTGCTCGACGTCTCCGATGTGGAGCTTCCCGACGGCATCAGCGGCGCCGACTCCTACAAGGTCGACGGCGCCTCGTACGCGGTGCCCTACCGCCAGGACTCCTGGGTGCTCTTCTACGACAAGGACCTGTTCGACGCCGCAGGCGTCGAACACCCCGACGGCTCGTGGACCTGGGATGACTACGCCGACGCCGCGAAGGCGCTGACCACCGACACTGTCAAGGGCGCCTACCTGCACCGCTGGCAGTCGACCGTGCAGGGCTTCGCGAACGCGCAGACCGGCACCAGCGTCCTCGACGGCGACTACGGCAATCTGAAGGACTACTACGACAACACGCTGGCGCTGCAGGATGCCGGCTACCAGGTCGACTTCAACACCTCGACTGCCAACCAGCTCACTTACCAGGGTGAGTTCGGCACCCAGAAGGCAGCGATGATGCTGATGGGCACCTGGTACACGGCGACCCTGATCGCCCAGCAGGCCTCGGGCGACGCGAACGACTTCGAGTGGGGCATCGCTCCCGCTCCGCAGCTCGACGCGAAGACCGCGGGCACCGACAACACCCCGGTGACCTACGGCGACCCGACCGGCTTCGGCATCAACGCGAACATCGACTCCGCGAAGGCCGACGCGGCCAAGCAGTTCCTCGAGTTCGCTGCGTCCGAGGACGGCGCCCAGGCGCTCGCCGGGATCGGAATCACCCCGGCGCTGACGAACGACGCCGTGGTCGACACCTACTTCTCGGTCGAGGGCGCTCCGTCCGACGAGCTGTCGAAGTTCGCCTGGTCGACCCACGAGGTGCTCCCCGAGAACCCGACGTCCAGCAAGACGGCGACGATCCAGGGCATCCTCGCCGACCTGCACACCGCCGTGATGTCCGGCTCGGCGGCGATCGGCGACGCGATCAAGACGGCCGAAGACCGCGTGAAGAACGAGGTCGGCTGACCCACTCGGGGGCCGGCCGCCGGCCGGCCCCCGACATCGCGCCCCGCGCCGCATCCAGGAGATGAGAGACATGACCACCACCGAGGCCCCGCCCCGCGGCACGGCCCCGCGGCCGGCCAAGCCGCCGAAGCCGCAGAAGCGCAGCTCGGCGCTGCGCCGCCGCAACGCCCTGATCGGCTGGAGCTTCATCCTGCCGAACTTCATCGGATTCGGGTTCCTCACCCTGCTGCCGGTGCTGATCCTCTTCTACATGGCGTTCACGAACTGGAACGTCTTCGGCAAGGCCGACTGGGTGGGACTGGCGAACTTCCAGCGCCTGATCGGCGATGGCAGCTTCCGCATCGCCTTCGGCAACACTCTCTACTACTCGGTGATGCACATCCCGCTGACGATCATCGTCTCGCTGGGGCTGGCGCTGCTGCTGAACAACAAGCTGCGCGGCGTCGCGTTCTTCCGCACCGCCGCTTTCTTCCCGTACATCACCTCGATCGTCGCGATCGCGGTCGTCTGGAACCTGCTCTTCAGCCCGGATTACGGGCCCATCAACGAGATCCTCCGCGCGATCGGCATCTCAGAGCCCCCCGGTTGGCTCACCTCGTCGGAGTGGGCGATGCCCGCCGTGGTCATCGTCAGCACCTGGCGAGACATGGGTTACTACATGATCCTGTTCCTCGCGGGGCTCCAGACGGTGCCGAGAGAGCTGCACGAGGCCGCCAGGGTTGACGGCGCGAGCGTCTGGCAGCGCTTCGTGAACGTGACGCTGCCGTGCCTGCGGCCGACGATGTTCTTCGTCACCGTGATGCTCACCATCAACTCCTTCAAGATCTTCGATCTGATCCTCGTGATGACCGACGGCGGCCCCGGCCAATCGACGCTCGTCCTGTCGCAGTTCATCTACAAGAAGGGCTTCGAAGAATCGCAGTTCGGCTATGCATCCGCCGCAGCCGTCGCGTTGTTCTTCCTCTGCATCATCGTCACCATCGGCCAGTTCCTCTGGAACAAGAAGCGGAGCGCATGATGACCGCGACCCAGGTCCTCGTCACCGGAGGGACGCTGCGCAAACTCAGCGACCCCACCCCAGCCGGCCGCGTACGCACCCGCCGCACGGTCGGCCGCGTCATCGGCTACATCGCCCTGATCATCGCCGCGATCGGTCTGCTCGCCCCGTTCGCCTGGATGGTGATGAGCTCGCTGAAGAACGCCAACGAGGTGTTCTCCGTGCCGGTCGTCTGGGTGCCCGAGATCTTCGTGTGGCAGAACTACGTCGACATCTGGACGAAGTCGGACATGCTCGTCTGGATCCGCAACACCCTGTTCCTGGCCGTGAGCGTCACGTTCCTCCAGGTGCTCACCGGATCGTTCGCCGCCTACGGCTTCGCCCGCATCCGCTTCGCCGGCCGAGACATCCTGTTCCTCGCCTACATCGGCACGATCGCCGTGCCGTGGCAGTCGTACATGATCCCTCAGTTCATCCTGCTGTCGAATCTCAAGGTGTCGAACACCCTGTGGTCGATCATCCTGCTGCAGGCGTTCGGCGCCTTCGGCGTGTTCCTCATGAAGCAGTTCTACGAGACGATCCCCGAGGAGCTCAGCGAGGCTGCACGCCTGGACGGTCTCAGCGAGTACGGCATCTGGCGGCGCATCATGCTGCCGCTGTCGATCCCGGCGATCGCGAGCCTCACGCTGCTCACCTTCGTGAACACGTGGAACGACTACCTCGGACCGCTCATCTATCTGCGCAACCCCGACCTGTGGACGATCCAGCTCGGACTCAAGAGCTTCGTCTCGAACCTCTTCGACACGAACTACGCGCTGCTGTTCGCCGGCCTGACGATCTCGGTCCTGCCGATCGCGATCATCTTCCTGCTCGGCCAGAAGTACTTCGTCGAGGGCATCGCCACGAGCGGGATGAAGGGCTGACCGATGAAGCGCATCTCACACGACACCTGGGCGACGATCCTCGGCGTCGTCTACCTCGGCCTGATGTCGAACTTCCTCGTGCTCCTCACCGCAGCACCGCTGGTGGTGCTGCTGATCACCACCGACCCGATGCTTTCCTGGCCACTGCTGGCTCTTGCGGTGCCCCTGGCTGCGCCGGCGCTCACGGGGGCGTTCGCCGCGTTCCGCGAATTCGGGCGCGGTGAGCCGCAGGTGGTGCGGTCGTTCTTCCGCGGCTGGAAGGCGACTTGGCGCAAGGGGATGCTGATCGGGGCCGCCGCCGCGGCATCCGTCGTCGTCCTGCTCGTCGACGTGCGCGCGGTGGCTGCGCTGCCGGCGTCCGTCGTCGTGGTCCCGGTTCTGGCCCTGCTCACCGTGGTCGCCGTCGCTACTGCGCTCGTCGCCCTCGCCGCGCTCGCCGAGGCACCGCAGGCACGGCTGCGTGACATCCTCAAGGCGGCGCTCTACCTGAGCGTGCGGCGCTGGTACCTGACGGCGCTGTCGTTCGCGGTTCTGGGGGTGCAGCTGGCGCTGTTCACCACGATGCCGGCGATCGCGATCGGCCTGACCTGCGCGCCGGCGCTGTACGTCGCGTGGGCGAACAGTCGTTACACGTTGCGCCCTGTTCTCGACCTCGAAGAGGTGCGGGCGTGAGGGTTCGCACCGCGATGAGCCCCGAGGTGTTCGAGTTGCTGTTCGACTCCGCCCGTCTCGAGCGGCTGCGCGCGCTGACCTCGTCGTCGCCGTGTCTGGCGATCGACGACGGCGATCTTGCAGACACCGAGATCCTGTTGACCTCGTGGGGGGCGCCCCGTCTCGACACCGAGCTGCTCGACCGCATGCCGCGGCTGCGCGCCGTGGTGCACGCCGCCGGGAGCGTCCAGGGGCTCGTCTCCGATGAGCTGTGGGAGCGCGGCATCACTGTGACCTCCGCGGCCGATGCCAACGCGGTGCCCGTTGCGGAGTACACGTTCGCCGCGATCATCCTCGCGTTCAAGCGTGCCTTCGTGCACATGCGCTCTCCCGCGGCGGTCCTCGGCTGGGGAGACCTGGTCGGTTCGCCGAAGTACGGCAGCGTCGGCAGGACGGTGGGCATCGTCGGCTTCTCGCGGATCGGGCGCCGGGTGGTGCGGATGCTGCGGCAGCTCGATGATGTGCGCATCCTCGTCGCCGACCCCTTCGTCGCGCCGGATGCCGTCGCGGCGGCGGGGGCGGAACTCGTCCCTCTCGAGTCGATGCTCGGACAGGTGGATGTGCTGTCGCTGCATGCTCCGGCCCTGCCGGAGACGCACCACATGATCGGCGGCACCGAACTCGCCGCCCTGCGCGACGGTGCCACCGTGATCAACACGGCGCGCGGCTGGATCCTCGACCACGAGGCCCTCCTGCGGGAGTGCGCCTCCGGGCGGCTGGACGCCGTCCTCGACGTGACGGAGCCCGACCCCCTGCCGGCCGAATCGCCGTTGCGCGAGCTGCCCAATGTCGCGCTGACCCCGCATATCGCCGGATCGATGGGCACCGAGGCGCGTCGGCTCGCAGACTCGGCCCTCGACGACATCGAGACCCTGCTCCGCGGCGGAATCCTGTCGCAGGTGATCACGCGGCCGGACATGGAGCTCAGCGCGTAGCCGCACATGGACGGACAGGATGAGGGCCCCGCTGGGCTGATCGAGCGCGGAGCGCTGCTGCGCATCTGGCAGTCGTCGCAGGCAGACGCCGCACCGCATCTGGTGCCGAAGTCCTCCGATCGCGCCGCCTGGGAGTCGATCGACCAAGAGGCGCGAGCTCTCATCCTGTCGGCGGCCGACGCCGAGCGAGGCGAAGCTTGGCTCGTGCCTCGGCTCTCGCAGTGGTCGGACTTCGCACGGACCGGGGATCGCGGAGGTTACGAGGCGGTCGAATTCGCACACAAGCGGCGCATTCGACTGGCCGTCCTCGCCGCCGCGATCGACCCGTCACCTGCGCGTGTCATCGAGGCGGCCGACGGTCTGTGGACGCTCTGCGAGCAGTCGACCTGGTGCTGGCCTGCGCACGACGACTCGTTCTCGCGGGGGCTGCTCACCACCGATGTCGACCGACCGTTCCTCGATCTGGGGGCGGGGGAGTGCGCGGCTCTCGCAGGATGGGCGGCCCTCATCCTCGGCGACGCCCTCGATACCGAGGTGCCGGGGCTGATCCCGCGGCTGGGCGCCGAGGTCGAACGCCGCATCCTGTCGCCGTTGATGCAGCGCCGTGACTGGTGGTGGGAGAACCGCGAGATCAACAACTGGCTGGCATGGATCGTCGGCAACGTCATCCCTGCCGCGGTCGCGTTCAGTGCGGGGGAGCGCCGAGCCCGACTGCTCGAGAGATGCGTCGACGGCATCGATCGGTACCTGTCGCATCTCCCGGCCGATGGCGGCATCGACGAGGGCTTCGCATACTGGTGGCAGGGTGCCGGTCGTGCCTTCGACGGCCTGGTGCTGCTCGACACGTTGTCCGGTGGCCTGATCAGGCCGGAGGCGGTCGACGGTGCGCTGGCTGGACTGCGCGAGCTCGCCCGCTTCCCCGAGAGGATGCTGCTCGGCGAGGACTGGGTCGCCAGCTACTCCGACGCGGAGGCGCGGATCGGAGCGGATACGCCCTGGTTCTCGCTGTTCCGCGCGGCCCACCTCTGCGGGCTCGAGGAGACCGCGGCGTTCGCGGCGGGCCGGAGGCGCGAGGGAAGGATCCTCGGGCTGGAGGCCGACACGGTCGGTGGAATCGGTCGCATGGTCGGCGAGTCGTTCGATGCCCGGTGGCGCACGACCCCGCCGGGCGGGGCACCCTATCCCCGCCTCGCCGAGTGGGGTTCGATCGCGGTCGGCGTCCGTCGGGAGCGTGATGGTGAATCCACCGGGCTCACCGTCATCGCGAAGGCGGGGCACAACGGCGAGAGCCACAACCACAACGATCTCGGATCCGTGTCCGTCGCGGTCGACGGGGTGCCGCTGCTCGCTGATCTCGGCCGTGGCGTCTACACCGCGACGACCTTCTCCGAGCAGCGGTACTCGCTGTGGCATCTGAGCAGCGAATGGCACAGCCTCCCGCATCCCTTCGGGCTCGAGCAGCTGCCCGGTCCGGAATGGGAAGCACCGATGCGGCCTCTCGACGACGGCTGGTCGATCGACCTGAGCGCCGCATACCCGTGGCCCGAGGGCGCCGAGCGCGAGTGGACGAGGGAGATCCGCCTGCGCGGCGGCGAGGTGATCATCCGCGACCAGGGAGCCGCCGTCGGGGCAGCGGGCACCCGCATCGCCGTCGTGTGCGCCGGTGTGCCCCAGCGAGTGGGCGACGGCATCCTCGTGCCCGGTCGGCACGCATCCCGTTCCCTTCTGCTGGTCCATGACCCCGCAGAGGTCGTGATCGAGACGCGGACGACCGGCGACCCGTACCTCCAGGACTCCTGGGGGGTCGAGGTGTCGAGGATCCTGTTCACGCCTCATCCCGGCGTCGACTCCTGGGAGCTTCGCGGCAAGGTGCCACGTCGTGCATATTCCGTTCATCTCGGAGAGATCTGAACATGAACGAACTGGCGCCGGAAGCATGCTGAGCGAAGAGCGCCGAGAGCGCATCCTCCAGGAGGTGGCGATCCGCGGGCGGGTGCACGTCATGGAGTTCGCTGCTCGCACTGGACTGTCCGGGATGACGATCCGTCGTGATCTCGCAGTGCTCGCGGCGAGGGGACTCGTACGGCGCGTCCACGGAGGCGCGGTTCTTCCCGGGGCCGCGGATGCTCCCATCGCCGGCGATTCCGGGTTCAGCTCGTCCCGGCGCCCCATCGGTACGGTCGGGTTCATCGTCCCTGACTCGAACTACTATTTCCCGCCGGTGATCAGGGGGGCCCACGCTGCGGCGCGGCAGCTGGGGTTGAGGCTCGTCCTCGGGGTCACGAATTACGACCCCGGCGAGGAGGTTCGCCAGTTGGTCAAGCTCAGCGAGAACGGTGCTGACGGGATCCTCCTGGTCACGGCGAGGCCGGGGGTCGATGACGCGCGGACGTGGGATTGCCTGGCGTCCGTCCGCCCACCGGTGGTGCTCGTTGAGCGTTCCGCACGGGAAGCGCCGTTGGCGCTGGGCGTCGACTCCGTCCGCTCTGACCACAGCAGCGGCACAGAGCTCGCGGTCGACCATCTCGTCGCCGGAGGACACCGCCGGATCGGCCTCATCTGTCGTGACTCGGCCACGGCGTCCTGGATCGAGGAGGGGTACGTGAGAGCCTCGAGCAGATGGGGGCTGTCTCATGACTCGCCGCGGATGCGTGCACCGTCGCTGCGCTGGAGTGCCGAGACAGCGCCGGACATCTTGCGGGACTTCCTCGACGCATGCCTCGCCTCTGACACCAGGGCGGCCATCGTGCTGCCGGACGATCTGGCGATCGGCCTGCTCAGCGTCGTTGAGGAAGCTGGTTTGAAGGTGCCGGAGGACTTCGCGATCGTATCCTACGACGACGAGATGGCGTCACTCGCGAGTGTGCCACTGACAGCGGTGGCCCCGCCGAAGGACGCGGTCGGCCGTCAGGCGATGCAGACCTGCTTCATGCGGCTCGGGGAGCGCAACGCGTGTCCTGCGCTGCGCATCGAACTCGCGCCGGAGCTTCACGCCCGAGAGTCGAGTCCCTGACTCGCAGCTTCTCCACGCTGTGCGACTCTGTGCGTTTGCTTTGGGAAGTCGGTATCGGCGGTGAAAGCTGATCGGGTTCGACGAAAGGAGAGACGATGACGTCTCGCAAATTGAGCAGGAAGATCGTGACAGGCATAACTGTGCTGGTGACGGTCTTCACGATCGCCGCGACAGGTCCGGCCGCAGAGGCCACGACTGGTGCGCACTACATCGACTGCGGATCGACCGCAGCGTCACTGGGGACGGTGAGCGCCCCATGGAACTCGTTCGCCGATGTGAACGCGCATACGTTCGGTCCCGGGGACACGCTGAATCTCAGGGCCGGCACCACATGTTCCGGACGCCTCGCCCCTTCGGGATCAGGCACCACGGCCGCTCCCATCTTGATCCAGTCGTACGGAAGCGGGGCGCGTCCGAAGATCAACGGTGCCGGTGCCGACACCGCCATCTTGCTGCGCGACGTGAGCAACTGGACGGTGCGCGGGATTGAGGTGACGAATCCCTCGACGACCAGGGCGCAGCGCACAGGCATCATGTACGAATCCACTACTTCCGCGGCGAAGGCGGGCGTCGTCATCGACGATGTGTATGTTCACGATGTCGCCGGATGGGGCAACAAAGATGTCGACGGGCAGAAGTACGTGCTCTCGGCAGGTATCGCCGTGAAGGTGGTGAGCGGAGTCGGCGCCTACGCGGGCGTCCGCATCACGAACTCCACGATCGAGGACACCGGTGGCGGCGGAATCAAGCTCATGGGAGACACGACGGCGAAGCATACGAACGTCTACATCGGCGACAACACCATCAGAGAGGTCGGCGGCGATGGGATCGTCGTTCACAACTCTCAGTCGCCGCTCGTCGAGAGGAATACGGCACTCGACCTGGGGCTGGGCGCGTATCCGCTGGAAGGGGGGAACTTCGCCGGGATGTGGCCTTACAACAGCTCGGACCCGGTGTTCCAATTCAACGTCGTCGGCGGGAGTCGTGTGTCGAAGTTCGACTCGACCGCGTGGGACTGCGATCACAACGTGACCGGGACCTGCACCTACCAGTACAACTACTCGTACGGCAACGGCGGAGGCTTCTATCTCAACTGCCTCGTGAACTGTTCGGTTCAGAGCACTGCGACCGATGTCATCCTGCGTTACAACATCGCGCAGGATGACTGCCGGCTCGTCTTGCCGAACGGCGGAACGGGCGTCCACTACGTGTACAACAACACGTTCTATTGCCCGAGTAAACCGGTCGTCGACACGATCAACCGCAACATCGTCTGGAAGAACAACCTTGTGGTTTCACCGAGCGGGAGTTTCGCGACGGGTACGGGCGTCGTGTTCAGCAAGAACGCTGTGTCGGGCGGAGTGACCGTCCCTTCATCGGCGACTGGTACGGTCACGGCGGATCCCGGTCTGACCGCGCCCGGAAGTGCTCGGCAGTCCCTGGACTCGACCTCCGGATATCGGCTGGCCGCGGGGTCAGCGCTGCTCGGTGCTGGGGAAGTGATTGCGGGCAACGGTGGACGTGACTTCTTCGGGAATCCCGTATCCGCCACCGCAGCCCCGAATATCGGGGCGTACAACGGGCCCGGCATCGCGGTGCAGCCAGCCGAGCTTGTGAACCTGTTCAATCAGACTGCGGTGACGACCGACGCGCACCGCAACGGCGGAGCCGTCTATACATCTGGTCGGTCGTTCTCTGGTCAGTCGTTGGAGGCGGCGGGCTACGCCCGCGGTGCCGCACTGAGCGCGGCTGGATTCGACTTCACCTGGCATGAGGGTGACTACGGGCTCCCTGACAACGTGAAGTCGGCGGGCCAGCAGGTGGCCATCGGTGAGACGGGGCGGTACATCGGCGTCCTCGGGTTCGGTGCGGGCGGCACGACCGCAGGCACTGCGACCGTGCACTTCGCCGACGGAAGCACCCGCACGGTGACGCTGTCGCTGAGCGACTGGTTCGATTCGTCACCTCGGTTCGGCAACACCCAGATGCTCTCTGCTCCGAGCCACAACATCTGGTCGGAGCCCTACAACTCGGGGTCGTTCGGCAAGGTCGGCAGTACCGCGTCCGGGACGGTCAAGGTGTGGGTGGCCACCATCGATCTCGGCGCCAGCCAGCAGATCGCGTCGATCAGCCTGCCGTCCGGCTCCCTCACCACGTCGGCCGGTTTGCACGTGTTCGGCGTCGACACGCGGTAGCCGCGGGCACCCGATCTGATGCTCAGCCGGGTGCGACGGGGTGGATGATTTCACCTCGTCGCACCTGCGTGTGCGCGCTCGCCGAAGCGGGCTTGTTCTGCTTTGCGCCGAAGAAGCCGCCGAGCGAGTGGGGGCCTCGAACGCACGTGAACATCGCTCTCCTCCACAGAGCGCAAACGGCTCCATCTGGCGGCGAGATCCAGCCGTTTGCGCTCTTCGAAGCGCCGCGGCGGGAGGAGTCGCTTGCAGTCCTCACAGAACCGTGGCATGCTGTCGGAAAGCGCTTACCCGAATGGCGGCGCAACGACTTCCCAGAGAACGGACCAGCAATGTCACAGACGACGACCCGCGAGATCGGGATCATCATGAACGGCGTCTCCGGGCGCATGGGCTACCGGCAGCACCTCGTGCGCTCGATCCTCGCGATCCGCGACCAGGGCGGCATCGAACTCTCCGACGGCACCCGCGTCACGGTCCGGCCGATCCTCGTCGGCCGCAGCGAGCAGAAGCTCGCCGAGCTTGCCGCCCTCCACGGCATCGAAGACTGGACGACCGACCTCGACGCGGCGCTCGCCGACCCGCGGTGGGAGATCTACGCCGACTTCCTGGTGACGAAGGCTCGGGCATCCGCGATCCGCAAGGCGATCGCCGCCGGCAAGGCGATCTACACTGAGAAGCCGACCGCCGAGTCCCTCGAAGAGGCCCTCGAGCTCGCGCGCCTCGCCCAGGAAGCCGGCGTCAAGACCGGCGTCGTGCACGACAAGCTCTACCTGCCCGGCCTGCAGAAGCTCAAGCGCCTCATCGACTCCGGCTTCTTCGGCCGCATCCTCTCGGTGCGCGGCGAATTCGGCTACTGGGTCTTCGAGGGCGACTGGCAGCCGGCTCAGCGGCCGAGCTGGAACTACCGCACCGAAGACGGCGGCGGCATCATCAGCGACATGTTCCCGCACTGGAACTACGTGCTGGAGAACCTCTTCGGCGAGGTGAAGAGCGTCTACGCGCAGGCGGCGACTCACATCCCTGAGCGCTGGGACGAGAACGGCGAGAAGTACACCGCCACCGCTGAGGACGCCGCATACGGCATCTTCGAGATCGAGGGCGGCATCGTCGCCGAGATCAACTCGAGCTGGACCGTCCGCGTCAACCGCGACGAGCTCGTCGAGTTCCAGGTCGACGGCACCCACGGCTCCGCTGTCGTCGGTCTGTTCGGGGCGAAGATCCAGCCGCGCAACGCCACTCCGAAGCCGGTCTGGAACCCGGACCTCGAGGACACCCGCGACTACGACGCCGACTGGCAGAACGTGCCGACCAACGACGTGTTCCTCAACGGCTTCCGCCAGCAGTGGGAGGAGTACCTGGAGTCGTACGTGTTCGGCACCGACTACCCGTTCGACCTGCTCGCGGGCGCGAAGGGCGTGCAGTTCGCCGAGGCCGGTCTCACCTCCAGCGCCGAAGGACGCAAGGTCGCCATCGAGAAGCTGTCCCTCTGATGGCGGCGCTGACGCTTCTGGCCGCCGACGGCTCCCTGTCCGATGCGCCGCTGAACGCCGCGGGAGCCTATGTGCGACCGACGGCTCCGCTGCAGAGCCGAGTCGCCTACGCCGCAGCGCACGTCGTGCCGCGCGTCTCGGCCGACAACACTCCGGGTCAGCCGGCCGACATCGACTGGGATTCGACTCTCGCCTTCCGCCGCAACGTCTACTCGTGGGGTCTCGGCGTCGCCGACGCGATGGACACCGCGCAGCGCAACATGGGGCTGGATGCCGCGGCCACCCGCGAGCTGATCTCCCGCAGCGCCGAGGTCGCCCGTGAGGAGGGCGGTTCGGTCGTGGTGGGTGTGAACACCGATCACGTTCTCGATTCCCGCATCTCGCTCGATCAGGTGATCGACGCGTACAAGGGTCAGCTGCACTTCACCGAGGAGCAGGGCGCAGGTCCTGTGCTGATGGCCTCCCGCCATCTCGCCAGGGTGACGAGGGATGCCGCGGACTACCGCCGTGTGTACCGCGCGGTTCTCGAAGCGGCGACGACTCCGGTCGTACTGCACTGGCTCGGCACCGCTTTCGACCCGGAACTGGCCGGTTACTTCGGCGCGGACGACTGGCAGACGGCATCCCAGGTGCTGCTGGAGATCATCGGCGAGAACCCGGACAAGGTCGCCGGTGTGAAGATGAGCCTGCTGAACGCGGAGTCCGAGATCTCGGTGCGATCGCAGCTGCCCGAGGGCGTGCGCATGTTCACCGGTGACGACTTCAACTACGTCGGACTCATCGGAGGCGACACCGTCGGACAGGGCGACAGCCACTCCGATGCGCTGCTCGGCGCCTTCGCGGCGATCACTCCGGTGGCATCCGCGGCGATCCAGGCGCTCGACGCCGGCGACCCCGCTCGATACCTGGAGATCCTCGGCCCGACCGAGGAGCTCAGCCGTCAGGTGTTCGCCGCGCCGACGTTCTATTACAAGACGGGCGTCGCGTTCCTCTCCTGGCTGAACGGGCACCAGCCCGCGTTCCAGATGGTCGGCGGCCTGCACTCCGCCCGCAGCCTGCCGCACCTGAGCCGCATCGTCGAGCTCGCGAACGCCTCGCTCGCCCTGGAGAATCCAGAGCTCGCACGCGAGCGCTGGCACGGGATGCTGCGCGTGAACGGAGTGGACGCATGAGCGCCGCCCACCCGCGTCTGTCGATCAACCAGGCCACCATCAAATACGCCGACCTCGCCACGGCGCTTCAGGTCACGGTCGAAGCCGGAGTGCAGTCCATCGGACTCTGGCGCGAGCCGGTGAACGCGGTCGGCCTCGACGTCGCCGCGCGGATGCTGTCCGATTCCGGTCTGCGTTTCTCGACGCACTGCCGTGGCGGCTTCTTCACGCTGCCGGAGGGTCCGGAGCGGGATGCCGCGCTCGATGACAACCGCCGGGCGATCGAGGAGACCGCGACACTCGCCGCCGCGGGTGCCGAAGGATCGACGGCCGTGCTGGTGCTCGTCGCCGGCGGGCTGCCGGAGGGGTCCCGCGACCTCGTCGGCGCGCGGGAGCGCGTGCGCGACGCGATCGGCACGCTCGCACCGGATGCGAAGGCGGCGGGCGTGACGCTTGCGATCGAGCCCCTGCATCCGATGTACGCCTCCGACCGTGCCGTCGTCTCGACTCTCGGTCAGGCACTCGACATCGCCGCCGACTTCGACGCCGATGTGGTCGGAGCCGCCGTCGACACGTTCCACATCTGGTGGGACCCGCAGGTGTTCGAGCAGATCGCTCGAGCCGGCCGCGAGGGGCGCATCGCCACCTACCAGGTCTGCGACTGGAAGACGCCGCTGGCCGCGGACGTGCTGCTGTCACGGCACTACATGGGCGACGGTGTGATCGACTTTGGTGCGCTCACGCGTGCGGTGATCGAAACCGGGTACGACCGAGACATCGAGGTGGAGCTCTTCAACGCCGACATCTGGGCGGATGCTCCCGCCGATGTCGTCCGTCGCACCGCCGAGGCGTTCGGCGCCGTAGTCGCCCCGCACCTGCCCTGACAGGATGAACGTATGACGACGATCAGGCCGGGGTTGTGCTCGGTGACTTTCCGGGAGCTCCCGCCAGAGCGGATCGTGGGGCTGGCGGCGGATGCTGGACTCGAGGTGATCGAGTGGGGCGGCGACGTGCACGTCCCGCCCGGTGACGCCGTGCGCGCCGCGCATGTCGCTCGGGCGACGGTGGATGCCGGACTCGCCGTCTGCTCGTACGGCTCGTACTTCCGGGCGGGGGCGGGGGAGGAGCTCACGCCGATCCTGGACAGCGCCGAGGCGCTCGGGGCCGATCGCATCCGTATCTGGGCCGGCCCTGTCGGGTCGGCGGAGGCGACCCAGGCGGATTGGGCCGGCACCGTCGCGCGGCTCCAGTCGGCGACGTCCGAGGCATCCGCGAGGGGAATCGGATTGGCGCTCGAGTTCCACTCCGGCACTCTCGCCGACACGGCGCCGACGACGCTGCGGCTCCTTGCCGATGTCGCCAGCCCTGCCCTCACCACCTACTGGCAACCGACCGTCGCGGCGCCCGATGATGTCGCGCTCGCCGAGTACCGTGCGATCGCGGCGCATACGAGCGCCGCGCATGTCTTCTCCTGGTGGCCGACGAAGGAGAGGCTGCCGCTGCGCGCCCGCGATGAGCTGTGGAGTCGGTTCTTCGCGGCAGCATCCGCCGCCGAGCGCCCTCCACGCGACGCCCTGCTCGAGTTCATCCCCGACGCCGACCCGGATCTCCTCGCCTCGGAAGCCGCGGCACTGCGCGGCTACCTTTCCCGCTGATCTTCAGAATCGGGGAGGGCGTGGACCGGCATCCGGTGTCAGCGCACGCGCCCCAGGTGGCGACGGATCCACGGACCGAAGGCGAACATCAGGCCGCCCGCGGCGAGGCCCGCGAGGCCGATCACCAGGAAATAGGCGAACTCGCTGGTCGAGTGGTAAAAGCTTCCGATCACGCCGGAGAGCGAGGATCCGAGGGCTGAGGCGATGAAGTACAGCGCCATCAGCTGCGCACGGAACGCCTGAGGCGCGAGCTTCGTCGTCACCGCGAGTCCGATCGGCGCGACGAGCACCTCGGCGACGGCGAGGATCAGGAGGATGAGGAAGACGTACAGGGCCGGGGTCGTCTTGCCGGTGCCGCCCGCGAACGGCAGGAACAGCAGGAAGCAGATTCCACTGAGCATGATTCCCACGCCGAGCTTCGTCGGCGTGGACGGAGCACGGTCCCCCAGGCGGACCCAGATCGCGCTGGCCATCGCGAGCAGCGGCATCACCCAGACGGTCTCCGCGAGGAACAGCCAGGATGACGGGGCCGTCCACCCGAGGATGTTCCAGTCGATCCGCTCGTCGGAGTAGGCGGCGAATGCCGTGAACATCTGGGTGAACAGAGCAGCGAAGACGGTGATGGAAAGGAACATGGGGATGAAAGCCCGGACCCTGGAGCGCTCGTCCTTCGTCACCTTCGGGCTGGTCAGGATGACCACGAAGTACACGACGGCCGCAAGTGAAACGACGATGCTCAGCACCTGCGCAAGGTTCGACAGATTCACCACCCCGGTCAGCAACGCGGCGGCGACGACCGAGGCCGCCGCGACGGCGAGTACGACCGTTCTCGGGATCGCAGTGCGCGGCAGCGGGTTGCCTGGAGCTTTTCCGGCCGTGCCGAGGTTGCGACGGAAGGCCACGTACTGCACGAGCCCGAGGAGCATGCCGACCGCCGCTGCGCCGAACGCGAAGTGGAAGCCGCGCGAGTCGTTCAGCAGGCCGGTCAGCAGCGGTCCGAAGAAGGAACCGACAGTGATGCCGAGATAGAAGATCGAGAATCCGCTGTCCGTTCGCCGGTCATCCCGGGCGTACAGCGTGCCGAGCAGGGACGACGCGTTCGCCTTGAGTGCCCCGGCTCCGATCGCCACGAGCACCAGCCCGGTCGAGACGCCACCGAATCCCGGCAGCAGCGCCAGTGCGACATGACCGAGCATCACGACGAACCCGCCGTAGAAGACCATGCGCTCCATCCCGAGTATGCGATCCGCCAGCCAGCTGCCGAGCATGGTCGACAGGTACACCAATCCCGCGTACGCTCCGACGAACCCCAGTGCGGCGGGCTGCGGGATGCCCAGCCCGCCTTCGTCGAGGGAGTAGTAGAGGTAGTACGGCAGGATCGTCACCATGCCGTAGAACGAGAACCTCTCCCACAGTTCGACTCCGAGGAGGTTGGCGAGGCCGATGGGGTGCCCGAGCATCGTTCGCGGGGGCCGGGCCTCGACTGTCGCGTCGTCTTCTCGCTCTGCGGTCTGGGACATGTTCTTCAACCTCCGGGCTCGGCGTCTCACGGCCGCACTGCCGTGAGCTCATCGATGCGCCGGGAATCGTTGACGAGTTCACGTCGACGGCGTATCGCGATGTACCAAAGTGTGGACGGTGGCGCCGCCGTCGCCTCGTTGTTGTCGGCCAACATGACGACGACATCGCGTGATTTCCAGACAACGGCCGCGGTGCGCCCGCGATGAGGGTGCCGCGAAAAAGTTGAGTTTCTCCATTGAATGGCAACCGTTTGCCAGATACTCTGAGGCGGCACGCTACTGAACGGTAAGTACGTTTACTAATGACGTGGCGCACGAACCGTCGAGAAGCAGTTCCCGCCGAGTAGGAGACACCGATGTCGCACGCTCATCCTTCCGTCCGCAGATCCATCGCCGCGCTCGCCGCGGTGATCGTCGCGATCCCGCTCGGCCTGGCGGTGCAGTCCGCCACTGTTCCGGCATCCGCCGCAGAGCCGGGCATCACCGAGGGTCTCGATCTCAGCGCAGGCAACCGGCGCGCCCCGATCACCGGCCTCTATGACTGGAGCAAGGCCGGGTACCGCGGCGGTGCAGAACTCCCGAACACCGCCGCCCTCGCCCCCCGCGCGGCGTGCGACATCACAGCGGCGGAGATGACCAGCGCGCACGGCGTGACCGCCGGCGATGGCGTCGATGACACCGCGGGGATCCAAGCAGCGATCGACGCGATCCGCACCGGCTGCTCGCCGACAGCCGGCTTCGACAACCTCAGCCGCATCACGCTTCCGGCAGGGCAGCTCGACGTCATCGGCGAGCTGCACGTCGACGCCGACTACCTCGTCATCCGTGGTGCGGGATCGGATGCGGCGACCGGCACCACGCTCGTCTATCGACCGGATGCCGCCACCCGCTACGACACGATCACACCCGACGGATCCGAGTGGGACAAGGACGCGATGAACTCGGGTCAGGGCACCGGCGGCTGGCTGTGGCCGGGACGCGGTCTGTTCCGCGTGCAGTCGCGCGGCGTGCACACGGCGTATGCGAGCGACTACGCCGCCGCCCCCGCGAACCGCAAGGACCTCTTCGAGGGCACCGTCAACGTGCACTGGAAGGTCGGCGTCGCGCTGCGCGCCAAGAACGGCGATGCCGGTTACTCCGCCCGTGCCGGTGACACCGTCGTGCACCTCGCCACGACGGGCTCGATGACGACTCTCGGCGTCGGCGCTCTCGTCAACATCAGAGCAGCCAACTCGATCAAGTTCTACGAAGAGCAGGAGGCGGTGCAGGCCACGCATCCGCTGCAGAACCTGCACATGCGCCAGCAGATCTTCCGCATCGTCGCGAGCGACTCCACCGCCCGCACCATCACGCTCGACAAGCCGCTCGAGTACGACGTTCCGGTGAACTCCACCTCTGACGGATCGGAGGGCATCGGCGGCAAGGTCTACGCCTCGAAGGCATCCCCGATCGTCGACCCGGTCGTCGGTGTCGGAATCGAGTCGCTCGCCTTCACCCAGGTGATCGAGGGGGCGGATGCCGCAGACGCGAAGAACAACTACGGCAACCTTGCTCCCGACCAGGCGATGCACGGCATCGTGTTCAAATGGGCCGCCGACTCGTGGGTGCGCGGCATCCGCGCGGAGATGACCGGATCGCATCCGATCGTCACCGAAGAGGCGAAGAACCTGCAGATCGTCGACAACAAGCTCGACGGCTCGTGGAACAAGGGCAAGGGCGGCAACGGCTACTTCCGTGGCTCGCGCGTCTGGGACTCGCTCTACGCCGACAACATCTCTCGCAACCTCCGCCACTTCACGTTCCAGTGGGCGGCATCGGGCAACGTCGTGATCGGCAACGATTTCGACTCCGACCTGAACCTGCACGGCGGGTGGGAGCGCAACAACCTCTTCGAGCTCAACAAGGTCACCGTGCCCTATGCGCACCGTCCCGGAAACTGCAGCTCCAACTGCGGTGAGGAAGGCGGCGGCGGGCCGGACGACTCGAACTGGTTCCCGATCTGGTGGGGTGCCGGCCAGAAGGCGGTGAAGTGGTCTGGTTCGTCCGGGCCGATGAACGTCTTCTTCAACAACGACATGAGCAAGCAGTTGGGTGACGACGCGGCGACCTACACGCCGTATCTGC
Source organism: Microbacterium sp. LWH12-1.2 (assembly GCF_040675825.1). Classification (NCBI taxonomy): domain Bacteria; kingdom Bacillati; phylum Actinomycetota; class Actinomycetes; order Micrococcales; family Microbacteriaceae; genus Microbacterium; species Microbacterium sp. LWH12-1.2. The sequence continues at coordinate 2,355,628 of NZ_JBEGIJ010000001.1, read as the reverse complement.
CCGACCGGCACCGTATTCTCCAGTTCGGATGGAACGGCACCGGCTGGCACCACCTCGATCAAGGCGGCACCCCGATCACCGACTGGGCGTCTCGCGAGACGCTGGACTACGGAGATGGGCACGGTGTGCATGACGAGTTGACGGATGCTGGGGACTCGCTGTTCCTCAAGTCCGTCACGGGAGGCGGTGGCGGAACGCCAACAGCCACACCGACGCCGACGCCGACGCCGACGTCGACCCCGACGCCCACGCCGACTCCGACTCCAACGAACCCGACGGAGACCCTCATCTCGCAGGGGAAGCCGGTCACGGCATCCTCCGTGGAGACCTCCGAGTTCCCCGCGTCCCACGCCGTCGATGGCTCCATGACCACGCGCTGGGCGAGCGCCGAAGGCGTCGACCCGCAGTGGATCACAGTCGACCTCGGCACCGGGGCCAAGGTCTCGAAGGTCGTCCTGAAATGGGAGGCCGCCTACGCGTCGAAATACCGTGTGGAGATGTCCACCGACGGCTCGACCTGGACGCCTCTGAAGACGGAGACCGCAGGCAACGGCGGCACGGACGAGTTCACGGGTCTGGCGGGCACGGGCCGGTACCTCCGCGTATTCGGCACCGCGCGCGGCACCACCTACGGCTACTCGCTGTGGGAGCTGCAGGTCTACGGCACGGCAGGAACACCGGGCGGCCCCGTCGACCCGGGCCCCGGTGATGGTGACATCGTCGATGTCGACACCGCCGCAGAGCTCAGCGCCGCGCTCACTGCGGCCGAACCAGGGCAGACGATCCGACTCGCGGCCGGCACGTACCGCGGCAGCTTCATCGCCACGGACTCCGGTACGGCGGCCAAGCCGATCACTCTCACGGGTCCGCGCAGCGCGATCATCATCAACAACGGCTCGTCCGGGACGTTGTCCGGATGCCCGCAGCCGACATCCGGTTGGAACTCCGGTTACGGACTCTGGCTGTTCGGGGCGTCGTACTGGAACGTGAAGGGCGTCACGGTCGCGGAGTCGAAGAAGGGGATCGTGCTCGACACGGCCACCCACGTCAACATCGACGGCGTGCTCGTGCGAGACATCGAGGAGGAAGGCGTGCACTTCCGTCGTTCCTCGGCCGACGGGACCATCCGGAACTCGGAGATCACCCGTGTCGGATTGGTCAAGCCCGGCTACGGCGAGGGCGTCTACCTCGGTTCCGCGAATTCGAACTTCGACTGCTATGGAGATTCCAGCGGGCGGGACCGCTCCGACCGTGTGCAGGTTCTCGACAACACGTTCGGGCCGGGCATCGCCGCTGAGCACATCGACATCAAGGAAGGCACCGAGGGCGGCGTCATCCGAGGGAACAAGTTCGACGGCAAGGGCATCTCCGGCGAGAACTCCGCCGATTCCTGGATCGACGTGAAGGGGAACGGCTACCTCATCGAGGGCAACACCGGCACCTTCTCCTCGCCGGGCACCTTCGCCAACGGCTACGAGACGCACAACCCCCTGACCGGCTACGGGTGCGGAAACACCTGGCGCTCCAACACCTCGAACCTCGGCGGTGTGGGCAAGTACGCGGTGTTCATCTCGTCGACGTCGAAGTGCTCGAGCAACCCCAACAAGGTCTACGCGTCGAATACCGTCGCGAACGCCGTCACGGGGCTCACGAACGTCACGGTGACACCGTGATGTGGGCGTCGTGCACCACCCGCGGTCCTGAGCTCGTCGAAGGACCACCATCAATGAAGATCGGAACAGGAATGAGAACCACTCAACGAGTCCTCGCCGTGCTGGCGACGGCATGCCTGCTCGCCGCGGGCGGCACCGCCGCGCACGCGAGCGCCCAGGAAACAGTCCCGGCGACGGCGTTCGGCCAGGCCGGCCCGCTCAGCGCGACCGAGGTCGGTCCGCTCGCCGAGACCCTCATCTCGCAGGGCCGTCCCGCGACGGCCTCCTCGGTCGAGACCTCCTCCTTCCCGGCGAGCAACGCCGTCGACGGATCGGCCACCACGCGATGGGCGAGCGTCGAGTACGTCGACCCGCAGTGGATCACGGTCGATCTCGGCGAGGGCGCGACGGTCTCGCGCGTGCTCCTGAATTGGGAGGCCGCCTACGCCAGCAAGTACAAGGTGCAGATCTCGGTCGACGGCACGACCTGGACCACGCTCAAGGATGAGACGGCCGGCAACGGCGGCACGGACGACATCACGGGCCTCAACGGCACAGGCCGATACCTCCGGGTCCACGGCACCGCGCGCGGCACGGCCTACGGTTACTCCCTGTACGAACTGCAGGTCTTCGGCAGCACCGGCGGCGGCACGCCGACCCCGACGCCGACGCCCACCCCGACCGTTCCCGCCGGGCAGACCCTCGTCACCTCGATCTCGCAGCTGCAGAGCGCGATCAACAGCTCCGACCCCGGTGACACGATCGTGCTGAAGAACGGCAGCTACAGCGTCTCCACCGCGGTGAGCCTCGGATCCAGCGCCTCCGGAAGCTCGTCCGCGCCGGTGACCATCAAGGCCGAGACCGTCGGCGGCGTGACGCTGACCGGCTCGTCGAGCTTCAGCTTCTCGAGCGTGCAGTACGTCAGCATCCAGGGCTTCAAGTTCACACAGTCGACGACGATCGACGTGGGCTCGAGCAGCAAGGCGGTGGACTTCGTCCGCAACGAGTTCGCGTTCTCCGACGCGGCGGAGCACAACCTGATCGTCCGCTCGGACGACTCGGAGATCGCGTACAACTGGTTCCACGGCAAGGACTCGCTCGGCGTCTACCTCGGCATCGAGGGCCCCGGCAGCGACACCGTCGCCAAGAACTCCCACATCCACCACAACTACTTCTCCGACCACAACTTCACCGGCACCAACGGCGGCGAGTCGATCCGGCTCGGCACCAGCCCGAAGGCGCTCTCCAGCGGCGGCGCGATCGTGGAGTACAACCTGTTCGAGAACGCCAATGGCGACCCGGAGACGATTTCGGTCAAGTCGAGCGGGCACACCATCCGGTACAACACGATCCGCGACAGCGTCGGCGGCATCGTGCTGCGCCACGGCAACAACAACAAGGTGCTGTCGAACTACATCCTGAACGGTGACAACGGCATCCGCATCTACGGCAACGACCACGTCATCATGAACAACTACGTGAGTGGCATCAGCAACGACGACGGTGCGATCGTCGTCGGCTCGGGCACGGTGCGCGACCACTTCGTGGGCGAGAGCGCCGATTCGCGGAAGAAGTACGATGCTCCCGACCGCGTCCGCATCGGCCTGAACACCGTGGTGAACAACGTCAACGGCCTCGCCGGCGAGACGCACCGCACGGTCAAGCCGCTCAACGTCACCATCGTGGACAACATCTTCCAGGGCGCCACCGGCAACCTCGCAGACGTGCCGCTCATGCAGGACTTCTACTGGCGAGGCAACATCCTGTGGGGCTCGGCCGCCAATGGGAACATCCCGACGGTGGGCTACACGCGGGTGAACCCGCAGCTCGCTCAGGATTCGGCCGGAGTGTGGAAGATCGGCTCGTCGAGCCCCGCGGTGAACGCGGCGTTCATGACCGATCACGGCACCTGGGTCACCGACGACATCGAGGGGCGTCAGCGCTCGGGCACCTACGACGTCGGTGCGCATGAGGTCACCAGCAACGCGGCGACCCGCGCTCCGCTGACCACGTCGAACGTGGGGCCGACCGCCCCGTAGTCGCAGGGAGAGATGGAAAAGGCCGGTGAAGATCAATCTTCACCGGCCTTTTCCATCCCTGTGGACGGATGTGCGGCGGGCGCACCGTAGCGGCGGGCGCCGCGGCGGCGGGCGGCGGATGCCGTGACTCAGGCCTGCGGGATGCGGAACGTGTCGTAGGGGATGCGCCGGACCAGGTCGTCGGCGATGTCAGCGGCATCCGCCTCGGTGAGCCGGTGGGTGGCGACGAGGGAGGCCAGGTACGAGGCATCCGCTCTGCGTGCCATGTCGTGCCGCGCGGGGATCGAGCAGAACGCCCTGGTGTCGTCGATGAACCCGGAGGTCTTGGCGAAGCCGGCGCTGTCGGTGATCGAGCGGCGATAGCGCTCCATCGCATCCGGAGTGTCCAGGAACCACCACGGCGCTCCGACGTACACGCTGGGGTAGAAGCCGGCGAGCGGAGCGAGCTCTCGCGAGAACGCGGTTTCGTCGACGGTGAACAGCACGAGCCGCAGCTGCGTGTCGGTGCCGAAGTCGTTCAGCGCCCGTCGCAGCGGCTCGGTGAACGTGGTCGGCAGGGGCAGGTCGTGGCCGGTGTCGGCGCCGTGGCGCTCGAGCGTGGGCTCATGGTGGTTCCGGTGCACGCCCGGATGCAGCTGCATCACCATGCCGTCCTCGGCGGACATCTCGATGAGGCGGTAGAGGATGTCGCGGCGGTAGGCCGTGCCCTCGGCGACGGTGGCTGTTCCGCGCAGGCCTGCAGCATGGATGCGTTCGGCCTCGGCGTCGTCCAAGGGGAGAGCCCAGGCATCCGCCACGCCCGTGTCGGTGGCCGTGCCGCCGGCGGCGCGGAAGTACGCGCGACGGGCGCGCAGCGCGGCGAGAAGGCCCGCGTGCGTATCGCAGGCGATATCGGATGCGGCGGCGAGGCGATCCAGCGCGGCGATCCAGCCGGTGGCGGCCGGGTCCATGCTGCGGTCGGCCCGGAATGTCGGCAGCACGCGGCCGCGGAACGTCGGATCCTCGGCGAGGATGCGGTGCGCGGCAAGATCGTCGGCAGGGTCATCCGTGGTGGCGAGCACGTCGACGCCGAACCGTTCGAAGAGGGCGCGCGGCCGGTAGGCGTCGTCGGTCAGTCGCTCGGCGATCTCGTCGTAGACGAGGTCGGCCGTGTCGGGGGTCAGCCGGGTGGTGACCCCGAACACTTCGCCGAGCTGATACTCCAGCCAGTACTGCACGGGGGTGGCACGGAACAGGCGCCAGTTCGCCGCGAGCACGCGCCACGCTTCGCGCGGGTCCACCGGCGGCGCCCCCGCGGGGGCCTGTACCTGGCCGAGCGGAACGCCGGCTCCGTGCAGCACCCTGGTCACGTAGTGGTCGCCGGTGATCAGTAGGTCTGTTGGAGAGGCGAACGGCGCGTTCTCGGCGAGCATCGAGGCCGGGACGTGGCCGTGCGGGGAGCAGATGGGGGCATCGCTGACGCGGAGATAGAGATCCCGGGCGATATCCCGGGTGGCCGGGTCGCTGGGGAAGAGGCGGTCCGGGTGCATCATCGTGGTCGGCATGCTGTCCTTCGGGGGTCGTGCGCGGCGACGGAACGGTCGTCGCCACGGTTGACGTTACCGGGCCTCGCCCACTATGGCAACCGCTTGCCATAGAATGGTTCCGAAGTCGACGCTGGAGTCGGCGGGGAACACGAGGAGACGGCATGTCGCAGCGTCCACAGGGCATCGACGAACACACCATCGCCCACCTGGGCGTCGGTGCGTTCCACCGTGCACACCAGGCCTGGTACACGCACCGTGCGACCGATCAGGACGACCCGTGGAGCATTGCCGCCTTCACCGGGCGATCGCCAGAGCAGGCGCAGATCCTGCAGGCGCGGCAGGGCGCATACACGCTGATCACCCGCAGCGCCGACGGGGATGACTTCACCCAGATCACCAGCATCCGCTCGGCCCATGACGGCGCCGAACGCGCGCAGTGGGAATCCGTGATCGCCGATCCGCAGACGGCCGTCGTCACGCTGACCATCACCGAGGCCGGGTATCGGCTCGGGGCCGACGGCCGGCTCGACACCTCCGCCGTCGTCGACGCCGACCTCCGGAATGCGATCCATTCCCCGGATGCTCCGATCGCGACGGCGCCGGTGCGTCTCGCGCTCGGTCTCGCCGCCCGCCGCGCGGCAGCTGCGCCGCCCCTCACGGTCATCAGCTGCGACAACCTCAGTGGCAACGGGGAGATCGCGCGGTCCGTCGTGCTCGCTGCCGCCGCCGTGCTCGATGCGACCCTGCCGGACTGGATCGACGAGAACGTCGCCTTCCTCTCCTCGATGGTCGACCGCATCACGCCGCGGACGACGGCTGCCGACGTCACCGCGGTTGAGCAGGCGACCGCCATCCGCGACGAGGGGACCGTCGTCGCCGAACCCTTCTCGGAATGGGTGATCGAAGACGGCTTCGTGGGTCCGCGACCCGCGTGGGAGCGGGGCGGTGCGCGACTGACCGTCGATCTCGCGCCGTTCGAGGAGCGCAAGCTGCGCATCCTCAACGGGGCGCATTCGCTGCTCGCCTATCACGGGCTGCGCAACGGGTTCGATGATGTGGCCGGCGCCTTCGGCGATCCTTACCTGCGCTCCCTCGTCGAGGACTACTGGGCGATCGCGGCCTCGAGCTGCGCCCTGCCCACCGATGAACTCGAGGACGCGATCGATGCCACGCGGCAACGGTTCGCCAATCCGCGCATCCGCCATCAGCTGGCACAGATCGCACTCGACGGCGCGCACAAGCTGCCGCACCGCATCGTGCCGGTGCTCGAGCACGCCATCCGGTCAGGTGCGGACGCGGAGGTGCCGGCGTCCGTCATCGCCGCGTGGTGCCTGCGCGGCGGTCAGTCCGCCGACGACGCCACAGCGCTGCTCTCCGGGGTTCAGGACGCATCCGCCGCGGACGCAATGCTCACCGTGATCGGGCGCGAACTCCGTAGGCTGGAGGGTGACCCCACCGGCGCCCCCCGAAGCGCCGGTGCAGTGAGGAGCTGAGCATGGCCGAAGACGGCACCGCCGACGCCGAGCTGCGAGCGGAGCGGGCACCGGCGGCCGGCTCGGAGAGTGTGACGATCTACGACGTCGCCAAGCTGGCCGGCGTGAACCCGTCGACGGTGTCCCGGGCGCTGAACAGGCCGGGCAGGGTCAATGCCGTCACCGAACGGCGGATCCGAGCGGCTGCAGAATCCCTCAACTATCACGTGAATCCGATGGCGCGAGCGCTGCCGACAGGGCGCACCTCGATCATCGGTCTCGTCGTCTCCGACATCACGAACCCGGTGTTCTTCGACGTGATCCGCGGCGCCGAGGCTGCTGCCGCCCGGGCCGGATACACCCTGGTGCTCACCGAGTCCGAGGAGTCGGACGAGCGCGAGTACGAGAGCGCCCAGCGGATGCTGCGCATGGTCGACGGTCTGCTCCTCGCGACTCCCCGCATGTCGGATGACCAGATCCGCGCGCTGGCGCGGCAGAAGCCCATCGCCGTGGTGAACCGACTGGTCGAGGACGTGCTGTCCGTGGTCCCGGACGTGCAGCACGGCATCGCCGAGGCCGTGCGGCATCTGCGCAGCCTCGGGCACAGCCGGATCGCATACGTGCCGGGTCCTCCGCTGTCCTGGATGGCTCGGCACCGCGGCGAGCTGCTCTCCCAACGCTGCGAGTGGGCCCACATCGAGCTGCTGCAGCTCGCACCGGTCGCGCCCACGGTCGTCGGCGGGCGCAGCGCGGCGATGGCGGCCAGGGACAGCGGAGCGACGGCGGTCATCGCGTACAACGACCTCATCGCGATCGGTCTCATGCAGGAGCTCGTCGAGACCGGCATCCGGATCCCGGCGGACATCAGCGTGCTGGGCTTCGATGACATCTTCGGCGCCGACTTCACGTCGCCGCCCCTCACCACGGTCAAGTCGCCGCTGCGCGAGGAGGGCGATCACGCCATGGCTGCGTTGCTCAGCCGGGTGACCGAGGGCTCTCTTCCTCCGGTCGGATTCGACCTGGCGACCAGCCTCGTCGTCCGGGGCTCGACGGGAATCGCCGCCGGCTGAGCGGGCGGCCCTGGCGGCATCCGCTTTCTGCAACGTTTCACAGTGTGGCAAGCGATTGCCAAGCGAGAGCGGACCGGGCCGAGGTCGGCGTCCCGGGGGAGGACGCCGACCTCGGTCGCGGGGGGATCAGGGGGCGAGCGGCCCCACGTCAGCCGGAGTCAGCGGCGCGCGCTTCGCGATCGCCGAGCTCGACTCATGGCAACCGACGTCGGCGGCGCCGATGCGCTTGCGGCCGCCGATGTCGTCTCGCACCTGGCCGGAGTGATCCTGAGTCGCGGCGTCGATGGCCGGGCTCGATGCACTGATCCGCCACACGTCGGCGGAGTCCCGCTCGAGCTGCGGGTCGACGCGGGTGAAGCCTGTCGTCGGCAGGTCTCCGTCGGCGGCAGCGCCCCAGAGGATGTTGCCCGACCAGGTGAAGCCATTCGACACGGGCACCTTGGCGAGCGTTCCGACATCGCCCTGGATGATGTTGTCGACGATCACGCAGTCGTTCGGCTCGATCGGCCGGTGCGTCTCTCCGGAGATGCCGCCCGTGTTGCCGACGAAGTTGTTCAGCGCGATGCGGACGCGGTCGGCCGCGTCGTTCTTGTTGCGCGAGTTGGCGGGCTCTCCCTCATAGTGATCGCGCAGCGTGCCGGCGCCGAGCACCAGTGCCGTGTCTGCCGTCTCGCCGACGTAGTTGTTGACGATGACGTGGTCGTTGCCGTAGATGCGGATGCCGCGCTGGCCGCGGATGATGTGGTTCGACTCCACGACGGTGCGGTTTCCGTGACGCAGCACGATGCCGCCGCCGCTGTCGCGCATGGTGTTGAAACGGATCGTGTTGTCGCTGGACTTCACCGAGATCGCCTCAGGGTCGCCGTTCGTGCGCTCGAAGAGATTGAACTCGACCAGTGCGTGGGCGCTGCTGAGCGCGCGCGGGCTGACACCGAGTCGGATCGGCTCGCCGCCGTTGTCGCCGGCGAAGCTGTGATCGGAGAAGTAGTTGTGGTGGATGTGCACGTTCTCGGCCATCTCGGTCGACCCCGCGCCCTCGACGCCGAGGAAGATGCCGAGCGTCGACTTGCCGTGGAAGTGGTTGTACTCGATGACCGTGTTGTCGGCGCGCACCATCACGCAGTGCATGCCCTCGATATCGGCGAGCACGAACTCATTGCGGCTGAGCGTGATCGCCGTGCAGCTCGCCGGGATCTCGAACGTCGTCGACTGCGTGAAGACGAAGCCCTGGAGCGCCAGATCGTGCGTGGCATCGAAGGTGAAGCTCTGTGCGCCCGTGAGGGTGACGCCGCCGATCGATTCGGCCATGATCGTGAGCGGCTTGTTCCAGCGGCCGCCGGCGCCGGCGAGGCTGATCGGAGCGCCGTCGGGTACCGCGTAGGTGCCGTCGGCGACGATGATCGTTCCGCCGTTGGTCATCTCGGTGATCGCGGTACGCAGCGCGTCCAGCGACGAGACGTGCGAGTACGGCCCGCGACCGGGAAGCAGCGGTGCGATGCGCGAGGCTACGGATGCCGAGGCAGGGCCCCCGAACACGGATGCTCCCGCCTGCTGCGGGATCGCGATCGCTGCCGCACCGGCGACAGCGGACAGGATGAACGTACGACGCTTCATGTTTCCTCCTCGTTGAGGCGGCCCCTTCGACGAGCTCAGGGACCAGGGTTCAGGGTCAGGGACCCAGGGTTGGGGTGGGGAGAGGTGCGGTCAGGGAGTCTCGGTGAGGAACAGCTCGATCACCGGGACGGGGGTCTCGGGGCGCTGCACCGGAAGCTGGAGCGTGAGCGTGCCGTCGGGCAGCCCGCCCATCAAGGTGTTCTGCGCCTGACGGTTCGGGTCGATGTGCAAGGGGACGAGCTCGGAAGCATCCGACATCAACTGGGCGTAGCGGACCTTGCCGGCGAGTCCGGGCAGGTGCAGGTGCTTGAACGGCCAGGAGAAGAGGTGCACGTACAGGCGGTCTCCGCGCAGGGTGTATCGCGCATCGTTCGGGGCCTGCCAGGGGGCGGCGCCGGCACCGTGGATCGAGCGGGCGTGGTCGTCCATCCACGCGGCGATGTCGTCGAAGGTGCGCTGCGCCGTGCGGTCGATCCGGCCGCGGCCGTCGGGCCCGACGTTCAGCAACAGGTTCCCGTTCTTCGCGACGCCGTCGATGAGGAGCTTGATCAACGATTCCGAGCTCTTCACGTCGAGGTTGTCGCGGTCGTAGCCCCAGCTGCCGTTGAGGGTCTGGCACGCCTCCCAGGCCACGGGAGCGCCGTCGCGCTCCATCGGCTTCAGCGGCTGGTACTGCTCAGGGGTGACGATGTCGCCGGGAATACCGAGACGGTCGTTCACGATGCAGCCCGGCTGCAGTGCACGCACCAGGCAGAGCAGGTTCTCGGCATCCCAATCGGCGGCGCCCTTGCCGCCCCAGTAGTCAGGGCGATGCGTGTAGGAGAAGTCGAAGAAGAGGTAGTCGATCTGGCCGTAGCCGGTGAGCAGCTCGCGCACCTGCCCGTGCAGGTAGCGCTGATAGTCGCGGATATCGCGGTCGGCCGTTGCCGCTTTGAACTCCTCGTCGTCGCGCTGCGGATGCGTTCCGTCGACGGGGAACCCGTCGTGGTGCCAGTCGATGAGCGAGTAGTAGATGCCCACGCGCAGGCCCTCGGCGCGGCATGCCTCGACGAACTCCGCCACCGCATCGCGGCCGAACGGGGTGTTCACGGAGGTGTAGTCGGTGAGCTTCGAATCCCACAGGCAGAAGCCGTCATGGTGCTTCGCCGTGAGGACCACGTAGCCGGCACCGGCATCCTTCGCAGTGCGCGCCCAGGCGCGCGGGTTGTAGCGATCAGGGTCGAAGTGGTCGAAGTACGGCGCGTACTGCGCGTCCGTCATGTGTTCGCGGTTCTTGACCCATTCGTGGCGTGCGGCGAGGGAGTAGAGCCCCCAGTGCACGAACATGCCGAGGCGCGCTTCTGCGAACCACTCGAGATCGGCGGATGTTGTCATGACGAGGCTCCCGGGATTGTGGGTGCGGATTCGACGAGGGCGGCGCGCAGCGCGCTCAGCTCCGAGGCGGTGAGGCCGTGGGCGATCAGGTAGTCGGCGGCGGAACCCCACTCGGCGTCGAGGTTCGCGAGAGTCTCGCGCATCACCTCGGCGGGGGATTCGGTGGCGAGCATCCAGGCGTGGCTCGACTGCGGGTACTTCTTCGCCAGCCGTTCCGAGGTCGCTCGGCGGTGTTCTGCGGGGATGAGGTCGCCGGTCAGGGCGTAGTCGGCGACGACGGATTCTCGATCCGCGCCGACAGCGGCGAGGGCGAGCGCGATCGTGACGCCGGTGCGGTCCTTGCCGGCCGTGCAGTGCACGAGGGTCGGCTCGCCCGCGGCGATGATCCGCACAGCATCCACCAGCCGGTTCGATCCGCCGCCGAGCAGGTGCGCGTAGATCTCGCCGAGGCTGTAGTCCTCGAGGAAGAACGAGCGCGTGGAGCCGAGGTAGAGAGGCAGTCGGGTGATCTCGACGCCGGTGACCGCCGTGACATCGGCTGCCACCTCGTCATCGGCGCGCAGGTCGACGATGCGGCGCACGCGGGCGCGGACCTCATCCGCACCCTGCGCACCGAGCCCGGCGAGGTGACCCGAGCGGAACAGTCGCCCTGTGCGGATCACCCCGCCGTCTGCGGGAATGCCACCGACATCCCGGAAGCCGGTCACGCCGTCGATCTCGACGATCGCCGTCGGCTCCGTCGTCGCTGTCATCGCTCGCTCGCCCGTCATGGTTCGATCAGCCCTTGAGCGCGCCGGAGGTGAGTCCGCGAGCGAACGAGCGCTGGAACAGGAGGAACACGATCACCGAGGGGGCGAGCGCGAGCAGCGATGCCGCCATCACCACGCCGGGGGTGACCTCCGGTTCGATGCGCAGGGTGCGCAGCGCCAGCGGCAGCGTGTACGTGTCGCTGGAGGTCGAGACGAGCAGCGGCAGCAGGTACTGGTCCCAGATCATCGTGAATCCGAAGACCCCGATGACGCCGATGGCCGGCTTGCACAGCGGCACGATGATCTGCGCGAACACACGCAGCTCGCTGGCGCCGTCGATGCGCGCGGCCTCCTCGAGCTCGAGGGGCACGTCCTTCATGAACTCGGTCATCACCAGGATCGAGAACGCCCAGGCGCCGATCGGCACGATCATGCCCGCGAGGGTGCCCATCAGGTTGATGTGCAGGAAGGGGATGTCGGCCAACAGGATCGACAGCGGCAGCGCCAGGATCTCATCGGGCAGCATCATCGTCGCGAGGATCGCGACCAGCGCCAGCGCCGAGAAGCGGAACTTCTTGCGGGCGAGGGCGTAACCGGCGAGGACCGAGACGATCACCTGCAGGAGCAGACCGAAGCCGACGACGAAGAACGAGTTCATGAGGTAGCCGAGCACGCCGAAGTCGAACGCGACGGAGAAGTTCTCCAGCGTCGGCCGGTTCGGAATGATGCTGAGCTCGGTCGGGTCGTTGACCTCGCTGAACGCGCCGGAGAGCAGCGCGAGCAGGGGGCCGGCGAACAGCGCGACGACGACCGCGTACAGCAGCACCTTCACGCCGATCCCGACGATGGTGCGGCTCTCGGTGAGTCCGAGGGCGGTATCCGTTCCGGCGGTCATGCGTCCTTCTTCCTTCGCAGCATCAGCTGCACCGCGAGGGTCAGCACCAGCGTCGCGAGGAACAGCAGCACGGCTCCGGCCGAACCGACGCCCAGCTTCTGCTGTTCCAGGCCGAGTTTGTAGAGGAGGGTCATCACGACCTCGGTAGCGCCGTTCGGGCCGCCGTTGGTCATGAGGTACACCTCGGTGAACACCCGGAAGCCGCGGATGGCGGCGAGGATGAACAGGATCGAGAACACCGGGCGGAGTCCCGGAAGAGTGACGTGCAGGATGCGCTGCCAGCGGTTCGCACCGTCGACGGTCGCGGCCTCGTAGAGCCCTCGGTCGATGCCGGCGAGTCCCGCGAGGATGATCATCATGTCGTAGGGGCCGCCGCGCCAGATGCCCATCAGCATGATCGACCACATGGCCGAGTCCGGGCTGTTGATGTACTCACTGGGGGCGAGGCCGACGATCCCGATGATGGAGTTCAGGAACCCGTTGTCGGTCGGGTGGTACATGATCCGCCACAGCTCGGCGATCACGGCCATCGGAACGACGACCGGGAGGAAGGCGGCGGAGCGGATGAAGGAGAGCTTGCGGGTCTGGCCCTCGAGGAGGAGTGCCAGCAGGAAGCCGAGCACCAGGCATCCGAGCGTCTGACCGAATGCCAGGACGAGGGTGTTGATCGTCGCGTCGCGGAAGGCCGGATCGGAGAGGATCGTCTCGTAGTTCTTCAGCCCGACGAACTCGTTGCCGAGGTAAGGGCGGACGTTCTCGACCGACATGCCGATGGCCTGGACCATGGGGATGTAGCGGAAGACGAGGAACAGCAGCAGGGCGGGCATGAGGAAGGCCCACGGGACCCACCACTGTCCCTGTACGCGATGGCGGCCACGCCGCCGGGCGGGCGGCGGGGACACGCTGGTCCCCGCCGCCGACTTCGGAGCGTCTGCCGTGTTCACGGCGTCGGCTGTGTGGATTGTCACTGCTTGAGGATTCCCTGCGTCAGGAGCTCGGCCGTCAGCTTGCCGTCGAGCTTGGTGAGTTCTTCTTCGACGTCGAGGGAGCAGTCAGCGAGCAGGGCGTTGATGGTGTCAGCGCTCATCTGGCGTACCGGCGTCCAGCTCGGGATGGTCGGCGCGTAGTGGCCGCTCTCCTTGTAGGCGGTCGCGAACGTCTCCCAGCGGGGGTCGTCGCGGACCTCGCTGATGTCGACCTTCTCGTTGACCGGGAGCTGGATGGCGAAGGCATCCGTGCCCTCCATGCCGTAGGTCTGCGATTCTTCGCCGACGTACCAGTCGGCGAAAGCCGTCTGACCCTTCTCGTTCTCGGAGCCGGCCATCAGGTAGACCGTGCCGCCCTCAGCGAGCACCGAGGCGTCCTTCGGGCCCTCAGGCGCCGGGACCACGGTGTACTTGTCGGCGCCGAGCACCTTGTCGAAGCGCGGCATCATGTAGGGGCCGGTCACGTACATGCCCGCGACGCCGGACTCGAAGGCCTCGTTCGTCGGCGGGGTGTCCATGCTCGGGGCTCCCGGCTGGATGACGCCGGCCGTGCACTGCAGGTCGCGGAACCAGGTGGTCGCCTCGATCGCCTCGTCCGTGGTCATCGACGGCAGCCACTCGTCGCCGGAGCCGGTGATGAAGTCGCCGCCCGCAGCCCAGAGGAAGTTCGAGAAGTACCAGGAGGCGTAGCCGCGCTTGGTCGAACCGGGAACGGCGAGTCCGTAGGTGTCGGCCTGGCCGTTGCCGTCGGGGTCGTTCTTCGTGAACGCCTCGGCGACGGCGAGCATCTCGTCCCAGTCGGTCGGTGCCTCGAGGCCCAGGTTCGCCAGCCAGTCGCTGCGGATCATGAGCGCGTTCGCCTGAGCGGAGTAAGGGATGCCGTAGGTCTTGCCGTCGATGGCCTTGCCGGCCTCGAGGGCCTGCGCTGTCATGTTCTTCGAGTTCTTGATGTCCTTGAGGTCGACCTCGCGGAGGATGCCCTGCGACTGCATCGTGCCGAGCTGGCTGACGTCGTTGAGCACGATGTCCGGCAGGTCCTTCTGGCCGGCGCGCTGAGCGAGCTTGATCTCGAAGTCATCGAAGATCGCGGTGACCTCGGCTTTGTAGCCGGTGGCCTCCATGAATGCTTCGACCTGTCGGATCGTCGCAGCCTCGCTCGGGCTGCCGGGGGTGGTGCGGGTCCAGACTTCGAGGACGGCCTCTTCGTCCTGCTTGACGCCCGAGCTGTCGCCTTCGGGGGCGGCTGCGCTGGAGCAGCCGGCGAGCGCAAGCGTGACGACGCCCAGGACTGCGGCTGCTTTCATCTTTGTGTGCATGGTTTCTCCAGGGTTTTGGCAAACGCTTGCCACTTTGCAAGACGTCGATGGCGAATCTAACCTAGGGATGCGAACACTGTCAATCATTGATCGGATGTTTCGCTTTCAATCGTGATGATGTCGGGAGACGAAGTGGTCGATAGAGACGAGAAGTTTCGAGTGCGTCTGGTGATGGAGGAGCGGCGTCGAGGGGATGTCTATCCCGCCGACGTGCTGGCCGATATCGACCGTATCGCGGACCTGGAGCGCCCGTTCCTCACGGCGCAGCAGCTCGCGGCCGATCCGGAGGCGCTGCGCGACACCGACGTGCTCCTCACCGGCTGGGGTGCGCCCGTCATCGATGCCCAACTGCTCGCCCGAGCCCCGCGGTTGCGGGCAGTGCTGCACGGTGCGGGATCCGTGAAGCACCTGATCACGGATGACTTCTGGGCGCGCGGACTCTCGATCGTCTCCGCGGCCTCCGCCAACGCCGAGCCGGTCGCCGAGATGACCGCCGCGCAGATCGTTCTGGCGGCTCGCGGAGTGCCGGCATCCCGCCGCCGGTATCGTGCCGAGCGCACTCTCGCCGCGGCCCAGGCCGCTTCCGGTACCAGGGGGAGCGTCGTCGGCCTGGTCGCGCTGGGGGAGATCGGACGGCGAGTGGCGGAGCGGCTGCGCGGCTCGGATCTCATCCTGCTCGCCGCTGACCCGTTCGCGGATGCGGCGGCCGCTGCCGAGCTGGGCGTCTCCCTCGTGTCGCTGGACGAGCTGTTCGACCGTGCCGACGTCGTGAGCCTGCACGCGCCTCTCCTCCCGGCGACGGAGGGGATGATCGACGCCCGCCTCCTGGAGCGGATGCCGGAGGGTGCCACGCTCATCAACACCGCGCGGGGTGGCCTGATCGCCGAGGCTGACCTGATCGACGTGTTCCGCCGTCGCCCCGATCTGACCGCGCTGCTGGACGTCACCGCACAGGAGCCGCCGGCGCCGGATTCGGCGCTCTGGGACCTGGAGAACGTCGAGCTGACGCCGCACGTGGCCGGCTCCATGGGCACTGATCGTGGAGCGATGGGGCAGCTCGTCGCCGAGGAGCTCGAACGCCTGGTCGGAGGCCGGCCGCTGCAGCACGCGATCGCGCGGAGCACCCTCGAGCGCATGGCCTGATTCGGAGGCGGAAGGGCGCGGGGTCCGGCGATTGGTCCGGCAACCGATTGCCACGATGGAGGGACGCGCCGGGTCCGGGTGGGCGACGCCGCTATGCTCGGTTCATGGATACGTCCGAGCCGACTCCGGAAAGCCCCTTCCGCGTTCGCGCGACACGGCCGGGCCGACACAGCGCTCCCACGCTGGAAGACGTCGCGCGCGTCGCCGGAGTGTCGCTGGCCACGGCATCCCGCGTCCTGAACGGGTCGGAGCGAAAAGTCGCCGAGTCGTTCCGGGAACGGGTCGAGCAGGCAGCCGAAGAACTCGGATACACAGCGAACGTGTCGGCGCAGGCCACCGCCCGCGGGACCTCACCGGTCATCGCGCTGCTCGTCGCGGACATCGCCGACCCCTACTTCGGCCTGATCGCCTCGGGTGTCGCGCGCGGTGCCGACGAGCACGGCCTCGTCGTGACCATCGCGATCACGGAACGCGACCCCGCCAGGGAGAAGCGGATCGTGCGGGCGTTGCGTGGTCAGCGACCGCAGGGGCTCATTCTCGCTGCGTCGCGCACGCACGAGCCCATGGAGCAGGAGACCAGACAGGAGCTGGCGGAGTTCGCCCGGTTCGGTGGTCAGGTCGTCGCTCTCGGCGCAGGTGAGGCGGGGGAGCGCAGCGTCCAGATCGACAACGCCGCCGGCGCTGAGGCGCTCGGACGCCGGATGGCCGATCTCGGATACCGTTCGGCGGTGGCGCTGGCCGCCGCGGCGGGGGTGGACACCTCCGATGCGCGACTCGACGGATTCCGTCGCGGCTTCGGTGCAGGCGGCGGCGCGGTGCAGAAGATCTACCGGGGCGACTTCCGGCGGGAGTCGGGAACGGACACCATGGCGGAGGCGCTGGCAGACGGCATCGACCGCGGCACGCTCGTCTTCGCGATCAGCGACGTCGTCGCGATCGGCGCGATGACCGCCATCCGCGACGCCGGACGCGAGATCGGTGCGGACATCGCCGTCTGCGGCTTCGACGACGTGCCGTCGAGTCTTGACGTCACCCCGCCGCTCACGACCGTGCACGTCCCGCTGACCGACGTCGGCTACCAGGCGTTCCGCGCGACGATCGATCCCGACTGGAAGCAGGGGCCGCTCCCGCTCGACGTCATCGTGCGCGCGAGCACGCCCGCGCTCGCGACCGGCGGCGCCGCGGAAAAGGAGCTCGGATGAAGGTCGTACTGGCACCGGACAGCTTCAAGGGCACGATCACCGCGGCGGATGCGGCGTCTGCGCTTGCCGAGGGGTGGGCGTCCGTCGATGCCGCCGCATCGTTCGTCTTCCGCCCGATGGCCGACGGCGGCGAAGGCACGGTCGCCGCGTTCGCAGCGGCCGTCGCAGGCGCGCAGCGCATGCCTCTCGTCGTGGACGGCCCCGCCGGCACACCGGTCGAGACCGCGTGGCTGCTGCTGCCCGCCTCTGCAGATGCCCCAGACGGAACCGCCGTCATCGACCTGGCCTCCACCTCGGGCATCGAACTGCTGGACGAGCTGCGGCCGTGGGATGCCGACACGACCGGCTTCGGGCAGGCCGTCGTCGCGGCCCTCGACCACGGCGTCTCGCGCCTTGTGGTCGGCATCGGGTCGAGTGCGTCGACGGATGGCGGCACCGGTCTGCTCACCGCGCTCGGCGCCCGATTCCTCGATGCCGCCGGCGCGCCGGTCGTGTCGGGAGCGCGAGGACTCGCCGACATCGCCGACGTCGACCTCAGCGGGCTCCGGCCGGCGCCGGAGGTGCGGGTGCTCACCGACGTCACCAATCCGCTGACCGGCCCACGCGGCGCGGCAGCGGTGTTCGGGCCGCAGAAGGGACTCGTCGAAGGCGACATCGCCGTCGTCGACGCCGGTCTGGAGCAGCTCGCCAGGCTGCTCGACATCGACGCGTCGTTCCCCGGTTCGGGAGCGGCCGGCGGTACCGGAGCGGCGCTCGTGGCCTGGGGCGCGACTCTCGCGCCGGGCTCTGCCGAGGTCGCACAGTTGATCGGCGTCGCGGAGGCTCTGGCCGGCGCGGACATCGTGATCACCGGCGAAGGGTCCTTCGACGGACAGTCCGGAGACGGCAAGGTGCCCTCGTTCGTCGCGGGCCTTGCCGAGGACGCCGGAGTGCGCGCGATGCTCGCCGCCGGTCGGATCACCTCGGATGCCGATACGACGCTGTTCGTGGCATCCGCTTCGCTCACCGACCTCGCCGGGTCGCCGGCGGCCGCCCTCGCGGAGCCCGCACGCTGGCTGCGCGAGGCCGGCGCTGCACTCGCCCGGGCCGCAGCATCCTGAGCTGAGCGTCACACGCGTTCGGGGATGGTTTCGACCGGTTCCAGGCCGTGGGAACCGGTGAAACCTCTCCCTGAACTGCGGTCAGGCGGCGTCGGGGGACGGTGTCAGCCGCCCAGAGCGGCCGACACGACGGCGCGGGCCTCTTCCTGCACCTCGGCGAGGTGCTCAGGGCCGAGCAGGCTCTCGGCATAGAGCTTGTAGACGTCTTCGGTGCCGGACGGACGGGCGGCGAACCATGCGTGCTCCGTCTGCACCTTCAGGCCGCCGATCGCCGCGCCATTGCCGGGGGCGTGCGAGAGCTTCGCCGTGATCGGCTCGCCGGCGAGGGTCGTCGCGGAGATGCTCTCCGGTGCGAGCTTGCCGAGGGTCGCCTTCTGCTCCGGGGTCGCGGCGGCATCGACTCGCTGGTAGGCGGATGCTCCGAAGGCCTGCTCCAGCTCGGCATAGCGCTCCGACGGAGTCTTCCCGGTGACCGCGATGATCTCGGCGGCCAGAAGGCAGAGCAGGATGCCGTCCTTGTCGGTCGACCAGACCGAGCCGTCCTTGCGCAGGAACGATGCTCCGGCCGACTCCTCGCCGCCGAAGGCGACAGAGCCGTCGAGCAGCCCGGGCACGAACCACTTGAATCCGACCGGAACCTCGAGCAGACGCCGGCCGAGCGACTCGGCGACGCGGTCGATGATCATCGACGAGACCAGGGTCTTGCCGATCGCGGCATCCCGCGGCCACTCGGCGCGGTGCGAGAACAGGTAGTCGATGGCGACCGCGAGGTAGTGGTTCGGGTTCATCAGCCCGGCATCCGGGGTGACGATGCCGTGCCGATCGGCGTCGGCGTCGTTGCCGGTCAGCACGTCGTAGTCGCCCTTCTTGGCGACGAGCGAGGCCATCGCCGAGGGTGACGACGGATCCATCCGGATCTTCTCGTCCCAGTCCAGCGTCATGAAACGCCACGTCGGGTCGACTTCGGGGTTCACCACGGTGAGGTCGAGTTCGTAGACCTCGGCGATGAGCGCCCAGTATTCGACGGATGCTCCGCCCAGCGGATCAGCCCCGATGCGGACGCCCGCCTTGCGGATCGCGTCGACGTCGATGATCGAGGCGAGGTCGCGCACGTAGGCGTCGCGGAAGTCATAGGCGGGGAGCGCGTCCCAGTCGACGTCGGCGAAGCGCTCCCGCTTGACACCCTCGAGGCCGGTGGCGATCAGCTCGTTCGCGCGGTCGGCGATCCAGCTGGTGGCATCGGTATCGGCGGGGCCGCCGTGCGGGGGGTTGTACTTGAAGCCGCCGTCGCGAGGCGGGTTGTGGCTCGGCGTGACGACGATGCCATCGGCTCGGCCCGCAGCATCCGCCGCCAGATCGCGGTTGAAGGTGAGGATCGCGTGACTGAGCGCCGGGGTCGGCACATACGAGTCGCGGGAATCGACGCGGACGTCGATGCCGTTCGCGACCAATACCTCGATCGCACTGCGCTCCGCCGGGAGAGACAGCGCGTGGGTGTCGCGGCCGAGGAACAGCGGACCACGGATGCCCTGACTGTCGCGGTAGTCGACGATGGCCTGCGTCGTCGCGAGGATGTGGTTCTCGTTGAAGCTGCCCGACAGCGAAGACCCGCGATGACCACTGGTGCCGAAGGCCACGCGCTCAGCGGCGACATCGGGCTTCGGGATGCGGTCGTAATAAGCGGCGATCAGTTCGTCGACATCGATGAGGTCAGTTTCCTCCGCGGGGAGGCCGGCACGGCTCGTCATGCACTCAGTCTGCCCTCTGTGCGGCGGGACCGCATCCGCGATCCGGGCGGATTACGCGCAGGGCGCCGAGGGCTAAGGTGAAACGCGTGACTGAACGCCGTACCTACAGCTACCTCGGCCCTGCCGGAACATTCACCGAGGCGGCGCTCGAGCAGGTCGCGGAAGCCCGCGGCCAGGACTGGCGCGCCGTGCACAACGCCGGTGAGGCGTTCGCCGATGTGCTGGAAGGTCGCAGTCATGCGGCGATGATCGCGATCGAGAACTCCGTCGAGGGCGGGGTGTCCACCACGCAGGATGCACTGGCGACGCTACCGGGGCTCCGCATCATCGGCGAGTATCTGGTGAAGGTGAACTTCGTCCTCGTGGCGCCCCGTGGAACGACGCTCGACGACGTGCAGGTCATCGCGGCGCATCCCGTCGCCTACGCGCAGTGCCACGGATGGCTCGGTGAGCATCTTCCCGCGCACTCGCACGTCCCCGCTGCGAGCAACGTCGCCTCCGCCATCGGCATGCTCGACGGCACCCTGCCGGTGCAGGCCGCCATCGCCCCTCCGGGGATCGTGCGGCACTACGACGTCGACGTGCTGGCGACCGAGATCGGCGACAACGCCCAGGCCGTCACCCGCTTCGTGCTCGTCACCCGCACCGCGCGGCCGCCCGCGCCGACCGGGGCCGACAAGACATCCATGATCGTCGAGCTGCCGCACGACCATCCCGGTTCGCTGCTCGAGATGCTCGAGCAGTTCTCGACGCGGGGCATCAACCTCTCGCTCATCGAGTCGCGGCCGATCGGCGACGAGCTCGGACGCTACCGCTTCGTCATCGACGCCGACGGCCACATCGAGCACGAGCGGATGGCCGACGCCGTGCTCGGCATCCGCCGGTTCAGCCCGCGTGTGGTGTTCCTCGGCTCGTACCCGCGTGCCGACCGGCAGATCGTTCAGTACCCGGAGCGCTACGCCGACGACGTGTTCGTCGAGGCGCGGGACTGGCTGCGCGGCATCCTGAGCGGCGAGCCCGAGGCGTAGCCGCGCGCCACGCCCGCTCAGATCGCGGCGGCGATGAGCTCCAGCGTCTGGGCCCGGCCGAACGGCTCCGCGAGAGGTTCCGCATCGAAGGATCCGGCCACGGGCGAAAGCATGACCTCGTCGACGCCGAATCGGTCGGCGAAGGAACGGACCTCGGCGGCGACCGTCTCTCCGGTGCCGACGAACCAGCGCGACCGCGCGGCCTGCACGACCTGGTCGGTCGCGGCATCCGTCTCCGCCGCCAGCGCCTGCTCGACCGTGTCGAGCGCCGTGAGCGGCTTGTTGAGACGCAACCGGGCCATCATCCGCAGCTGCGGGAGGGCGCGGGCCTCCGCCTCCTCCGAGGTGGGAGCGGCGACGGCGTTGACAGTGAGGAACGTGCGAGGCTCCGCGAGTGCCTCGGAAGGCCGGAACCCGGAGCGATACAGGTCGAGCGCGCGTTCGAGCCCCTCTCCGGAGAAGTGGTTCGCGAACACGTACGGCAGCCCCTGCGCGGCGGCCAGCTGTGCCGAGTAGTCGCTGGATCCGAGCAGCCACACCTCGGGCACGCCGGTGGCTGCGGGCGTCGCGTGCACCGAGTACTCGCCGCCCGAGGTGAAGCGCACGGTGGCGCCTTCGTCGGAGAGCAGCAGCGAGATGTCCTGCACATGGCGCGGGAACTGCTCGACGTCGCTGGTGGTGCCGGCCGTGCGCAGCAACTGGGTGATCACCGGGTCGCTGCCCGGCGCGCGGCCGATGCCGAGGTCGATCCGCCCCGGGGCGATCGCCTCGAGGGCGGCGAACTGCTCGGCGACGATGAGCGGGGCATGGTTGGGGAGCATCACACCGCCCGAACCGAGCCGGATGCGGCGGGTGCGACCGGATGCCGCGGCGATCAGCACCGGCGGAGACGTCGACGCGACCGCCGGCATGTTGTGGTGCTCGGCGAACCAGTACCGACGGTAGCCGAGCTGATCCGCGCGCCCGGCGAGGGCCAGTGATGCGGCCACCGCCTCTGCACTGGTCTGTCCGGTGCGTACCGGAACGAGGTCTAGGACGGAGAGGGCGGTGGCAGTCATCCTCCTCCCCAACCTCGCGGGGCGGCGGGGCATTCCCCCTCAGGGTTCAGAAGGTGGAAGCTCGCGCTACGTGCTCACCAGGGGGTGCCCGAAGAGCGCGTCCGCGAGCGTCGCGCGAGCGAGGAAGTAGCGGATGTGCCAGCGTGCGGCGAAGCTCTGATCGGGGAGGTCTCCGAGAAGCGCACAGTCGCTCGCGGAAAGGCCCTCGCGCGCGGCTTCGCGCAGCAGGTCGTCCTTGGTTGCGGGGTATTCCATGTCCGCCAGGAAGGCGTCAAGGGATGTCGGGATGGTCATGATGTCTCCTCTCTGGGAACTTCTGGGCGTATGGGTTTTACGCAGTGGGGGTCGCCGCCGCGACCCCCACTGCCGGGATCGGGTCAGGCGTCGATGGCCTGGCGCTGTTCGCCGGACTCGACCGCGATCTTCCGCGGTTTCGCGCGCTCGCTGACCGGGATGACGACCGAGAGCACGCCGCTCTCGTACGACGCGCTGATCTTGTCGGCATCCACTCCGTCGCCGAGCATGAACTGGCGCAGGAACATTCCTGCACCCCGCTCGCGCGCGAGCCAGCGGACGCCTTCACGGGTGTCCGCGGTGCGCTGAGCCCGGATCGAGAGCTGCGCTCCGTCGACGTCCACGTCGATGGATCCCGGATCGACGCCCGGCATGTCGGCGTGAAGGATGTATCGATCCCCGTCGCGGTAGAGGTCGACCGGCATCAGTCGCGGGGCCCGAACGGAGTCCAGCACGCTAGCCGCGAAACGGTCCAGCTGGCTGAACGGGTCGAATGACAGTGACATGAGTGATCTCCTTTCGTATTGCCCACCTGCGGGCTATCGCAATGAGCTGCATATTATCTGCAACTCGTGGTATAGATTTTTTATAGAACAACTTCAGATCCAATGCAACCCGAGATAAGGAAACTTTCAGAATGGCCGAACGTGATCCCCGGCTCCCGGTCTACGGGATCGCCGTCGCGGCACAATTGAGCGGGGTGCCGGAGGCAAGTCTGCGGCTGTTCGAGGCCAAGGGGCTCCTCACGCCGTCGCGCAGCGAGGGCGGCACTCGGCGCTACAGCGACGAAGACATCGGTCGGCTTCGTCGAGTGACGGACCTGCGTGAGGAGGGGGTCAATATTGCGGGGATCCGCCGTGTGCTCGACCTCGAGGATGAGAACGCAGGTCTGCGCGACGAGCTGGCCGACGGCCGCGGCTGAGGGCGGCTCGGGCGTCGGGCGCCACAGGGCTTGACCCGCCCATCGCTCGGGGGTACTCCAGAAGGAGGACGGAGGCGGCGACGGTGTGGTTCGCAGATCGAAAGCAGGCGGGGCGGATGCTCGCTGAGCGATTGGCGGAGCATCCGCTCACTGACCCGGTCGTACTGGGACTGCCGCGCGGTGGTGTCCCGGTCGCGGTGGAGGTCGCGCGGGTGCTCGATGCGCCGCTGGATGTTCTCGTCGTCCGCAAGCTCGGCTTCCCCGGTCACGAGGAGTTCGCGATGGGAGCTGTGGGCGAGGACGGGGCGAGAGTGCTCGATCAACGGGTGGCCGCCGGCGTCGCGCCTCGCGACCTGGAGCAGATCGAGACCAGAGAGACGATGGAGATCGGTCAGCGTGTCGCCCGGTTCCGCGACAGGCGGCCGGCCGTCGATCTGCGCGGACGCACCGCGATCATCGTCGACGACGGTGTCGCGACCGGGGCGACCGCCAGGGCGGCCTGCGCGATCGCGCGGGCGAGGGGCGCCGCCGTCATCGTGCTCGCTGTGCCGGTCGCTGCTCCCGACTCGCTCGCCGAACTCGCGGATGCGGCGGACGAGATCGTGTGCCTGTACGCACCCGCCGGGTTCATGGCGGTCGGCATGCACTACGTGGACTTCCGCCAGGTCGAGGACGCCGAGGTCATCAGGCTGCTCCGCTCCGCAGAGTGAGGTTTCGGACCCGGCCGCCACGGGTCATCCCGCTACGCTTCGACCATGGATGCCGGGATCTTCTTCGTTCTCACAGGCGCACTCATCGTCGCCGCCATCGCGCGCTGGCGCGGATGGCCGGCGCCGCTGCTGGTCACGGTCGTCGCGCTCGCCGTTTCGTTCGTGCCGTTCGTGCCGAATCTCGAGATCGACGGTCATCTGCTGCTGACCCTCGTGCTGCCGCCGCTGCTGTACTCGGCCGCTCTCGACGTCTCCTTCATCAGCTTCGCGCGCAGTCTTCCCCAGATCCGTCGTCTCGGCATCGGGCTGGTGCTGGTGACGACGCTGGTGGTCGGGCTCATCGCCTGGTGGATCCTCCCCTCGCTGACCCTGCCCGGCGCGCTGCTCCTCGGAGCGATCGTCGCGCCGCCCGATGCCGTCTCCGCCGCCGCGATCGGCCGCAAGCTCGGGCTGCCCCGACGAGTGATGACCGTGCTGTCGGGAGAGAGCCTCATCAACGACGCGACCTCGCTGACGCTGTACCGGGTGTTCGCGTCGATCGTGCTCGGCGCCACCGTCAGTGTCTGGGAAGGCATCGGCCAGTTCGCGCTCGCTGTGGTGTTCGGCGTCGGTATCGGCCTGGTCTTCGGCATCGTCATCCACCAGCTGCGCCTGCGGATCGCGGATCCCGTCGTCATCGGTACCTTCGGCCTGCTCGTGCCGTTCGGCGCCTATGCGATCGCCGAGCACGTCGGGGGATCGGGTGTGCTCGCTGTCGTCGCGATGGGTCTGTTCGTCGGCTTCAACTCGCCGAGCACCAGCTACACGACCAGGCAGCAGGAGGCGCCGCTGTGGCTGTCCGCCGACTTCCTGCTGGAGAGCTTCGTGTTCGCCTACATCGGCTTGCAGTTCCCTCGAGTGATCAGCGACCTCGGCGACGAATCCGTCGTTCATGTGATGCTGCTGTCCGGGGCCGTGCTGCTCGCCGTCCTGCTGGTGCGCCCCGCGTTCGTGTATCCCGCGAATGCGTGGGGTCGCTTCCAGCAGCAGGTGCGGCTGCGTCGCTTCGACCGACGGGTGCAGTCGGGCCGAGTCCAGGCGCGGTTGGTGCGCGGGAAGCATCCGCGAAAGCCGCAGATGTCCGTGGAGCAGCTGCGCGGGCGGATGATCGCGCCCGCCCTGACCTGGAAGGACAACGCCGTCATCTCCTGGGCCGGGATGCGCGGGGTCGTCACTCTCGCGACGGCTCTCGCCGCCGCGGATCTGGCTGACCTGGACAGAGGCGCAGGTCATGCGATCGTCGTCGTCGCGTATGTCGTCACCCTCGGCACGCTGCTGTTGCAGGGCTTGACGCTGCCGTGGCTCATCCGTGTTCTCGGGGTGGTGGCCGATTCGGAGCACGAGGAGGACCGACGCCAGCTCGCCGCAGTCCGTGCGCGCAGCAAGGAGGCGGGTAAGGAGTATCTCGAACAGCGCCGTTCCGAGTGGATCGCAGAGCACGGCAAAGGCAGCACGGCAAGGTTCGACGCCTTCGAGACGCGCCTGCTGAAGATGGAGACCGATGCTGATCGGGCGCAGGCGAGCACAGACGGTTCGGGTCCTGCGCATCCGACCTACGCCGAGCTCGAGGAGCTGTCGCGAGGGTGGCTGCAGGTGCGGCGCGAGGTGCTGCGGCAGGAGCGCGACGCCGGGAAGTTGAACGAGGAGGTGATGCGCGAGCTGATCGCGGCGATGGATGCCGAGGAGCTCGCGCTCGACACTCGGGGTGCGCTGCGGTTGCCCGGGCGGGCGTAGGGGCGCATCCGCCTCCATAACTCCGGAGATTTGCGGGGCAGGACGCGCAGTGCCCGCGTGATTTCGGGGAGCCGGATGCCTGCGGGCCGCGTTCTTCCTGAATTGTGAACGGCAGGCCGTCGGAGCCTCCGTCACCCGGATGC
This sequence comes from Microbacterium sp. LWH12-1.2, assembly GCF_040675825.1. Taxonomy (NCBI): domain Bacteria; kingdom Bacillati; phylum Actinomycetota; class Actinomycetes; order Micrococcales; family Microbacteriaceae; genus Microbacterium; species Microbacterium sp. LWH12-1.2. The sequence continues at coordinate 2,329,814 of NZ_JBEGIJ010000001.1, read as the reverse complement.
CGAAAGCGCCCCGTCCCGCAGGGGACGAGGCGCTCTCGAGGGGTGACGCAGCGGGTCAGCGGGCGCCGACCGGCTCCGGATCCTTGTCACTGACGGCATCCGTCTCCGGCACGCCGTCGGAGTCATCCGAGTCGCCGGAGTCGTCCGCGAACGGAAGGCCCTCGCGTGGAGCGTTGTAGAGCTCCTCGTCGAGGATGCCCTCGCGCTTGGCGACGATGGTCGGGACGAGCGCCTGGCCGGCGACGTTGACCGCGGTGCGGCCCATGTCGAGGATCGGGTCGATCGCGAGCAGCAGGCCGACGCCCTCGAGCGGCAGGCCGAGCGTCGACAGCGTGAGCGTCAGCATCACGGTCGCGCCGGTGGTGCCGGCTGTTGCCGCCGAGCCGACGACCGAGACGAGAACGATGAGCAGGTACTGCACGATGTTCAGCTCGATGCCGAAGAACTGCGCGACGAAGATCGCGGCGATGGCCGGGTAGATCGCGGCGCATCCGTCCATCTTCGTCGTCGCGCCGAATGGCACGGCGAACGATGCGTACGAGCGGGGTACGCCGAGGTTGCGCTCGGTGACGCGCTCGGTGAGGGGCAGCGTGCCGATCGAGGAGCGGCTGACGAAGGCCAGCTGCACGGCGGGCCAGACGCCCGAGAAGTACTGCTTGATCGAGAGGCCGTGCGTCTTCACGATGGCCGGGTAGACCACGAAGAGCACGAGCGCGAGGCCGATGTAGATCGCGGCGGCGAACCAGGCGAGCGAGGTGAGCTTGTCCCAGCCGTACTCGACAACGGCCGCGCCGATGAGGCCGAAGGTGCCGAGCGGGGCGATGCGGATGATCCACCACAGCACGCGCTGGATGACCTTCAGCAGCGACTCGGTGAAGACGAGGAACGGCTCGGCCTTCTTGCCGGCCTTGAGTGCGGCGATGCCGACCACGGTCGCGACGACGATGACCTGCAGGATGTTGAAGCCGACGCTGGACGTGACGGCGCCCGCCTCGGGGTTGAAGGAGCTGTTCACGCTGAGGCCGAGGAAGTTCTGCGGGATGAGCCCGAGCAGGAAGTTCCACCAGGTGCCGACCGTGTACGGGTCGCCGGGCTCGAGGCCTGCACCCGCGCGGGATCCGGGCTGGATGACCAGGCCGAGCACGATGCCGATGGTGACGGCGATGAACGCGGTGATCGCGAACCACAGCAGCGTCTGCCCGGCGAGGCGGGCGGCGTTCTGCACCCGACGCAGGTTCGAGATGCTGGCGACGATGGCGGTGAAGATCAGAGGGACCACGGCGGCACGGAGCAGCGTGACGTAGGAGCCGCCGATCGTGTCGAGCGTGGCGGAGAGTCCGTTCGGAGCGTCAGCCGTGGCGCCGAGCTGACGGGCCAGCAGGCCGGCGGCGATGCCGAGAACGAGGGCGGCCAGGATCTGGAAGCCGAACGAGGTCAGCAGCTTCCGGACGGGTCCGCGGGTATCTGGCGCTTTCTGGGCGCGGGCGGTGGTGCTCATGAGACTCCAAGTCGTTGCGCGCCGGTTGCGCGCCATGGGAGACAACGCTAGGAGCACCCATTCATTCCGAGGGCCGAAATGACGAAGGATGACGGATGCTGTGCGCATCCGTCATCCTTCGGTGATTGCTGCCGGAGATTACTTACCGGACTTCTCGGCGCACTCCTGGATGTTGTCCTTGATGAGTTGTGTGGTGAGGTCGCGGTCTTCGACGTTCTTCTGCTTGTCCTCGCCGTTGGCGATGTAGTTGAGGGTCTCGTCGCTGAGCTTCGAGTCGACGAGGACCTCGGCCAGGCATGTGGCGACGTCCTTGGTGACCACGTCTTCCTGGCCCTGCTCGACGAAGACCTGGTGGATGCCTTCGGCGACCTTGTCGACCGAGGGGCGTGCGGGGCCGGCGCAGGCGGCGAGGGAGAACGCCACGGCCGCGATGGGCAGGGCGAGAAGAAGGCGGGTGCGCAGTTTCCGGTCGATGTTCATGAGTTCAGGGTATCGGCTAACAGTGAATTGATAGGGGTCGCCGAGTGGGGAGAATTGCCCATGTATTCGCGGCGTCCGTCTGTCACGATGGCCTCATGTTCATGGTGACGACGAATGACATCCCCGGCTATCGGATCACCCAGGTGCTCGGCGAGGTGATGGGTCTGACAGTGCGGTCCACCGATTTCGGCCAGAGCTTCACCGGAGCGTTCCGCTCTCTCGGCGGCGGCGAGATCCCCGAGTACACGAAGGTGATGTACGAGAGCCGTCAGGAAGTTATGGCGCGCATGTGGGGCGAGGCGCAGCAGCGCGGGGCGAACGCGATCATCGCGATGCGATTCGACACCGGCTCGATCGGCAACTTCAGCGAAGTGTGCGCCTACGGGACCGCGGTCGTCGTCGAGCCGGTGGGTGCGGCGGCCACGCCCGCATGAGTTCCCGGGCCGGCGGCCCGTCGACCCGTGGATAGGATGATCGCACACCGGATCTCGCGGTGCCTCATGCGCTCCGACCGAAGGATCCCGGTGACCGATAACCACGCTGCCCAGCCCACCCGCCGCACGGTTCTCGCCGTGGCCGCATGGTCGGCCCCGGTGATCGCCACCGCCCTCGCGGTTCCGCTCAGCGCCGCGAGCACTGTCGGAGCCATCGACGCGGCCGGCGTGGAGCTCGTCTTCACCGGGCCGGAGTTCAGCTCCGAGTTCCGGCTCAGCGGGCAGCTGTCCTTCCCGCAGGCGCCCGCCGCTGCGACGATCGTGTCCGCGACGGTCACGTGGCAGGGCACGGGGTCGAACTCCGGCGCTCAGGGGCTCTATCTCTACAAGGGCAATATCGCCGGCGGTGACGCAGGGATCGTCGGGTGGGCGACGGTGCAGGGCGCGGCCGACGACCAGCTCCACCCCACCTTCGTGTTCCAGGCTTCGCTGGGTACCGGGGAGACGCAGCTGCCGGTGGTGTCGAGCTACGACGGCTCCACGCTGAACCCGATCATGTACGGGGCCGAGACGCCGAGTGGCGGCACCTCTTTCTGGGACGGCGTCATCACCATCCGGTTCTCCGCGCCTGGGTACGCGGATGCCGTGCTCACCGCCCCTTACGTGCAGTAACGCGGCGTCGATCAGCGAGCCAGCACCAGCAGGTCGCCGACCTCGCATCCGAGCGCATCGCAGATCGCGCGCAGCGTCGAGTACCTGATCGCGCGTGCCCTGTCGTTCTTCAGCACCGACAGATTCACGATGCTCACTCCGACTCGCGCGCTCAGTTCGGTCAGCGTCATCCCCCGCTCGGCGAGCAGCTCATCGAGTCGGCAGTGGATGCCGGTGTCCTCCTCGTCCTGAGGCGCGGGATTCATACCAGCCCCTCCGTCTCGCGCTGCAGCTGTTCCTTCTCCCGCTGCAGGCGCATCCCCTGGTGGAAGACTGCGGCCAGTGCGGCGAGAGCGAGAGCGGCGGCAAAGGGCAACGGCGTGACGAAGAGGTAGTAGTCCGACGGATACCACTCGCTGTCCGGCGGGAACACCTCGCGGAGGCCGACGGTCGCCGTGACGCCGGGAAGCAGGTCGTTCGCGACCCCGAGGACGAGCACCGCGACGGCCCCAGCGGCGAGGTTGCGCGTCGCCGTACGGGAGAACGGGCGGCCCTTGAGGGTCTGGAAGCAGATCACCGCGACCATCGCCGCGGGAACGGTGGACAGAGCGAGGTTCACCACCTGCGCGGCACCGGACAGCAGTCGGAGTTCGAGGGATGCCGGCGACACGGTGGCGTACTTCGCCGACAGGACGCTGCAGCTGAGCATCGGCTCGGAGCTGTCGCCGGTGTCGTTGCACGGCAACTGCTCGGGCCAGGGGAGCTGGAGGGCGGAGCCGCCGATCTCCGCCCAGTCCGACGTGAGCACCTTGACCATGATCATCACGACCCCGATCGCGGACAGGACGACCCACCATCCTGAGATCGTCAGCGCGAGGTCGAGAGTGATGGTCCTGCTCCCGCTCCGGCGTCCACGCCAGACGACGATCGCCGCGATCGCCGCGATCACGACGAGCATGATCAGCGCGTTACGCAGCGAGCCCCACGGATCGACCGAGGCGTAGGGGAACATCAGACCAGCCCCTCCGTCTCGCGCCGCAGCCGGTCGCCGACGACGAAGACCGTGCCGATGATCGCGAGGGCGAAAGCGGCCAGGAGAAAGGGGAACGGCTGCACGGACATGACGGCTGTGTCGAACGCGCCGTCTGTGACCTGAGAGATGGCGGCATTGGCCAGCACGTTGTCGCAGAAGCGAGACGCGGCTGATCCGACCAGGCCGAGGATTCCGCCACCCATCACGAGACCGGTGTTGACGCGGCTGAACACGACGCCGCGGAGGAGATTGCGGCTGAGTGCGATCAGGCACACCACCACGCCGATGATGGTGAGCGCGAAGGTGATCTGACCGAGGACGCCGAAAACGACGCCCGTTGGCATGAGGTCGGTCACAGTGACGACCGCACGGTCGAGCAGGACGGGCAGCGTCTCGCCGCCGGCCGTCGCCTCGGCGGGGACGTCGATGAACTCGGCGAGCACCTGGACGGATCCGCCGGACGAGAGTTCGGCGATGCGAACGATCGTCATGCAGATCGACGTCACGGCGATCCCGATGCCCAGGATGGTGAATAGGGCGAGCGCGACGGTGTCGCCGGTGCTCAGTACGCGCTGCTGGTTCTTCATTTCAACTCCTTATCGAATATCGTTGTTATCGATTCCCGTTAACGTAACGACAATCGATATGGGTGTCAACCCCGCCTGATCAACACCGCGCGCTATGCCGACGGCGAACACGGGCATACCGGCATCCGCCGCTGGTTACTCTCGATGTACAAGCGCTACACGCGTCTTCGCCCCGTGCGAATAAGGAGTCACAGCATGTTCGAGAGATTCACGGACCGAGCCCGTCGAGTGGTCGTCCTCGCCCAAGAAGAGGCGAAGATGCTCAACCACAACTACATCGGCACCGAGCACATCCTGCTCGGCCTCATCCACGAGGGTGAGGGTGTCGCAGCCAAGGCGCTCGAAAGCCTGGGCATCTCCCTCGACGCCGTGCGCGAGCAGGTGCAGGACATCATCGGGCAGGGTCAGCAGCAGCCCACCGGTCACATCCCCTTCACTCCGCGCGCCAAGAAGGTGCTCGAGCTGAGCCTCCGCGAGGCCCTCCAGCTCGGCCACAACTACATCGGCACCGAGCACATCCTCCTCGGCCTCATTCGCGAGGGCGAAGGCGTCGCCGCTCAGGTGCTCGTCAAGCTCGGCGCCGACCTGAACAAGGTGCGCCAGCAGGTCATCCAGCTGCTCTCCGGCGCCCCCGGCCGCGAGCCGGCCAGCGTCGGCGCCACCACCGGCGACCAGCAGCAGGGCCCCCAGGGCGGATCCGCGGTGCTCGACCAGTTCGGCCGCAACCTCACCCAGGCCGCGCGCGACAACAAGCTCGACCCGGTGATCGGGCGCGAGAAGGAGATCGAGCGGGTCATGCAGATCCTCTCCCGCCGCTCCAAGAACAACCCCGTCCTGATCGGCGAGCCCGGCGTCGGCAAGACCGCCGTCGTCGAGGGCCTCGCTCAGGCGATCGTCAAGGGCGATGTGCCCGAGACGCTGAAGGACAAGCAGGTCTACTCGCTCGACCTCGGCTCGCTCATCGCCGGTTCCCGCTACCGCGGTGACTTCGAGGAGCGCCTGAAGAAGGTCACCAAGGAGATCCGCACCCGCGGCGACATCATCGTCTTCATCGACGAGATCCACACCCTCGTGGGTGCGGGCGCCGCCGAGGGCGCGATCGATGCGGCCAGCATCCTGAAGCCTCTCCTCGCCCGCGGTGAACTGCAGACGATCGGTGCGACCACCCTCGACGAGTACCGCAAGCACTTCGAGAAGGATGCTGCGCTCGAGCGCCGCTTCCAGTCGATCCAGGTCGCCGAGCCGAGCCTCGCGCACACGATCAACATCCTCAAGGGCCTGCGCGATCGCTACGAGGCGCACCACAAGGTGCAGATCACCGACGGCGCCATCGTCGCGGCATCCAACCTCGCCGACCGCTACGTCAGCGACCGTTTCCTCCCGGACAAGGCGATCGACCTGATCGACGAGGCCGGCGCCCGCCTGCGTCTGTCGATCCTGTCCAGCCCGCCCGAGCTGCGCGAGTTCGACGAGAAGATCGCCGCCGTGCGTGAGCAGAAGGAGATCGCCTCCGAGGAGCAGGACTTCGAGAAGGCCGCCTCCCTCCGCGACGAGGAGAAGAGCCTCCTCGCCGAGCGTCTGCGCCTCGAGAAGCAGTGGCGTTCCGGCGACATCGCGACCGCAGCGGTCGTCGATGAAGGCCTGATCGCCGAGGTGCTCGCACAGGCCACCGGCATCCCGGTGTTCAAGCTGACGGAAGAGGAGTCGAGCCGGCTCGTCTTCATGGAGAAGGCCCTGCACCAGCGGGTCATCGGCCAGGAAGAGGCGATCGCCGCTCTCTCCAAGACCATCCGTCGTCAGCGCGCCGGCCTCAAGGACCCGAAGCGTCCGTCCGGTTCGTTCATCTTCGCCGGTCCCACCGGCGTCGGAAAGACCGAGCTGGCCAAGGCGCTCGCCGAGTTCCTCTTCGATGACGAGGCAGCTCTCATCTCGCTCGACATGAGCGAGTTCGGCGAGAAGCACACCGTCTCGCGTCTGTTCGGTGCCCCTCCCGGATTCGTCGGATTCGAAGAGGGCGGCCAGCTCACCGAGAAGGTGCGCCGCAAGCCGTTCAGTGTCGTGCTCTTCGACGAGATCGAGAAGGCGCACCCGGACATCTTCAACTCGCTGCTGCAGATCCTCGAAGAGGGTCGCCTCACCGACGGTCAGGGTCGAGTGATCGACTTCAAGAACACCGTGATCATCATGACCACCAACCTCGGTGCGCGTGACATCGCCGGTGGACCTGTCGGCTTCCAGCTCGAGGGCAGCAGCTCGACGACCTACGAGCGGATGAAGGGCAAGGTCAACGAGGAGCTCAAGCGCAACTTCAAGCCCGAGTTCCTGAACCGTGTCGATGACATCATCGTGTTCCCGCAGCTGTCGAAGCCCGAGCTGGTGCAGATCGTCGATCTGTTCACCAAGCGCCTCGGCGAGCGTCTGCTCGATCGCGACATGACGATCGAGCTGTCGCAGTCCGCGAAGGAACGTCTCATCGAGATCGGGTTCGACCCGGCTCTCGGCGCCCGTCCGCTGCGTCGCGCGATGCAGCACGAGGTCGAGGACCGCCTGTCGGAGAAGATCCTGCACGGCGAGCTCAACGCGGGCGACCACGTCAAGGTGGATGCGAAGGATGGTGAGTTCCTCTTCGAGCACGGTCCGCGCGGCGAGCGGGTCGCGGTCGGCGTGAACACCGGTGGCGCGATCGCGGGCACCCCCGACCTGGCGGTCGCCAGCGGGGAGTAGCCCTTCGACAGGCTCAGGGACCCAGTTTGAGCGGAGGGGCGGATGCGAGCAGCATCCGCCCCTTCGTCGTTCCCGTTCCGATTCAGGCGCTGCCTCACGGATGTCACAGGCGCGGGGTTCTAGGCTTGTCCTGTGAGCGAGATCATCGTACGGCCGGCGCGGAGCGCGGATATCGTCGCGATCAGGAACCTGCTGCAACCGCTCGTCGAGCAGCGCATCCTTCTGGGCAAGGATCTCGCGATCCTCTACGGTGCGGTGCAGGAATTCGTCGTCGCGGAAGCGGATGGTGTGCTGATCGGATGCGGCGCGCTGCACGTGATCTGGGAGGACCTCGGTGAGGTGCGCACGCTTCTCGTCCGCGATGACTGGCTGCACCACGGAGTCGGGCGCTCCATCGTCGATCGCCTCGAGGAGAACGCGAAGGCCCTCGGGCTGTCGCGGCTGTTCTGCCTGACCTTCGAGGTCGAGTTCTTCAGTCGGCGCGGCTTCGCCCCGATCGGCGAACAGGTCGTCGATCCCGACGTGTACTCGCAGCTGCTGCGCAGCGGTGACGCCGGCGTCGAGGAGTTCCTCGACCTGGCGCATGTGAAGCCGAACACGCTCGGCAACACGCGGATGCTGAAACAGCTGAACTAGCCTGGACGCATGACCCGTTCGTCTGCAGCCGTCTATCGCCGACGGCGTCTTGTGGTGGTCGGCGCGCTGATCGTCCTCCTCGCGGCGATCGGGGTCGGAGTCTGGCTTTTCGTCGCCCAGCCGTGGGCCGGAGCTGAGCCGGGAGCAGACCCCACGCCGTCATCGACGACGAGTTCGTCACCGACGACGACGCCGACCGCAGGAGAAACCCCGACGCCGGAGTCGACGACCGATGAGACCCCCGCGATCGTCGCCTGCAAGGCGACGGACATCAAAGTCACTGCCGTCGCCGATGCGGACGTCTACCCCGCAGGTGTCCTGCCCCAGCTGTCGATCTCGCTGACCAACGACGGGAAGACCGATTGCACGCTCGATGTCGGGTCGACCATGCAGGTGTTCACGGTCTCCAGCGGCGACGACGTCTGGTGGCGTTCCACGGACTGCCAGGAGAACCCGAGCAGCATGATCGCGACGCTGGTCGCGGGAACGACGGTCACCAGCAAGGAGCCGGTCACCTGGGACCGCACCCGATCGAGCGTCGAGACATGCGCGGACGAGAATCGTCCGCGAGCGCCAGGCGGCGGTTCGTCGTATCACGTCGCCGTGTCGATCGGCGGCTTCGAAAGCCAGGGAACACAGCAGATCCTGCTCGAGTGAGATCGCTCTGATCGAGGCGTGGTGCGGGGGCGCGGTGCCCCAAAGACGGTCGCCTTTGGGATACCATGGGGTGACTCTCGGGTATTCGCGGCGTAAGCCATCCCCAGTGGCGTCGGCTACAGCGTCCCCAGCGCTTCGACATCCGCCGCGCGAGAGCTCCGGGCCCTCTCGAGTACCCCAGTCCCCACTGGAGAACTCGAGAGGGCCCTCTTCGTTTTAGGCTGGACTCATGGCAGCGAAGAAGGCGAAGGCCTCCAAGAAACCCGCCCCCGAGGAGTTCCGCTCCGACGCGCTGGCGCAGGCGCTGGAGAAGCAGGACATCGCCGCGGTCGCACTGGCACTCCGCCACGGCACGACCGTCGTCCCGCTGATCAAGCCGGGAGCGCGCGATAACCCGCGCGACAGCGGCGAGGTCTGGACCTATCGCAACCCGGACAGCGGCGACCTCGCCCTGCTGCTCTTCAGCGACGCGAAGAACAAGCCGGCGAATCTGCCGCCCGGAGTCGGGATCTACGACGCCGACTGGCTGCGGAAGTTCCTCGCCGCGCATCCGATCACGACGGTCTTCCTCGACATCGCGGGCCCGCATCCGATGCAGGCCGCCCCGGACGAGCTGCTGAAGGCCCTCGACGCCTGAGTCGAAGCCGACCGGCCGGCCTCGGTCACGGACCGGAACCTCAGAACGGCGGGATCTCGCCGTCGGGCCGACGGTTGGTGTTCCGCGCCCGCACATCGTTGAGTGCAGCCCGGAGCGTCTTGGAGCGGTCGTCGACGACCTGCTCGTACCCGAGCCGCGCTGCTTCGGAACGCCGCTGTGCCGCCTGCGTGACCGGGCGGATCTCACCGGCCAGGCTCAGCTCACCGACCGCGGCCACCGTGCGCGGCACGGAGTTCAGCTGCACGGATCCGGCCACGGCGATCGCGATGGCGAGATCGGCGGCCGGCTCGGTGAATCGCACGCCGCCCACTGTCGACACGTAGACGTCGAGCATGCTGGTCTTGATGCTGGCCCGCTTCTCGAGGATCGCGAGCACCATCGCGACCCGTGAGGCGTCGAGACCGTGCACGACCCGGCGCGGATTGGGCGCGGACGACGGGATCGTCAGGGCCTGAACCTCGACCGGCAGCGCCCGCTTGCCCTCCAACGCGATCGCGACGCAGGTGCCCGGTTCGGTCGCGCCCTGCGAGAGGAACAACCCGGACGGATCGGGGACCTCGGCGATGCCGCCGCCGGTCATCTCGAAGCATCCGACCTCATCGGTGGGGCCGAAACGGTTCTTCAACGCGCGGATGAAGCGCAGCGATGTCTGGCGATCACCCTCGAAGTGGCAGACGACGTCGACGAGATGCTCGAGTACTCGTGGGCCGGCCACCTGGCCGTCTTTCGTGACGTGACCGACGATGATGATCGGCAGACTGCGTTCCTTCGCGACCCGGATGAGTGTGGCGGCGACCTCTCGCACCTGACTGGGCTGCCCTGCCGCACCATCGGTCAGTGAAGAGGACACGGTCTGCACGGAGTCGACGATCACGAGCTGCGGTCGCACCTCGTCGATGTGGCCGAGGATCGTGGCGAGGTCGGTCTCGCTCGCGAGATACAGCTCATCGTGCAGCGCGCCGGTGCGTTCGGCGCGCAGTCGCACCTGAGCGGGTGACTCCTCGGCGCTCGCGTAGAGCACGCGGCGGCCCGCACGGGCCGACTGCGCCGCCACTTCGAGCAGCAGCGTCGACTTGCCGACGCCCGGCTCGCCGCTGAGCAGGATCGCGGCTCCCGGAACGATGCCGCCACCGAGCACGCGGTCGAACTCGCCGACGCCGCTCGTGCGCCGCGGTGCGTCTTCCGTGGTGATCTGCGTGATCGGCCGAGCGGCGCGATCGGCGTGCGGGGCGAGCGGTGTCATCCGACGGAGGATGCCTGTCGGAGCGGCCTGTTCGGACACGGTGCCCCATTGCTGGCACTCGCCGCAGCGACCCACCCACTTCGCCGTCGTCCATCCGCATTCCGTGCAGACGAAGGCAGGGGGAGCGGGTTTGCGGGTGGCCATGCAATCAGGCTATCGGCCGCATCCGACATGCCTATCGGCAAGGGGGACTTTCGGCCCACGTCGGCCGTCGCGGCCCGACAGAATGGAAGCAGGAGAGAAGGAGTCGCGCATGGAATGGCTTGACCCGCTGGTCCTTTCACGATGGCAGTTCGGTCTGACGACCATCTACCATTACCTCTTCGTGCCGCTGACGATCGGCATGGTCGTGGTGGCCGCGATCTTCCAGACCGCCTGGGTGCGCACCGGCAAGGTCGAGTACCTGCACCTCACTCGTTTCTTCGGGAAGATCTTCCTCATCAACTTCGCGATGGGCGTGGTCACCGGCATCGTGCAGGAGTTCCAGTTCGGCATGAACTGGTCGGACTACTCCCGCTTCGTCGGAGACGTGTTCGGCGCCCCGCTGGCCTTTGAGGGGCTCCTGGCGTTCTTCTTCGAAGCGACCTTCATCGGCCTGTGGATCTTCGGCTGGGACAAGCTGCCGCAGAAGCTGCACCTCGCGACGATCTGGTGCGTCGCGATCGGCAGCATCCTCTCCGCATATTTCATCATCGCCGCGAATGCGTTCATGCAGAATCCAGTCGGTTACGAGTACAACGCCACGACGAACCGTGCCGAACTCGTCGACATCGGTGCCCTCCTCACCAACCCGGTCGCGCTCGCCGCCTTCCCGCACACCATCTTCGGCGCGTTCATGTTCGCCGCCGGCGTCGTGATCTCGGTGTCCGCCTGGCACCTCTCCAGAGGGCAGCACTATGACACCATGCGCATCTCGCTGAAGCTCGGGCTGTGGGCGATGATCATCTCCACCGCCGGGGTCGCGCTCACCGGCGACCAGCTCGGCCTCGCCATGTACGAGACGCAGCCCATGAAGATGGCCGCGGCGGAAGCGACGTTCAACACGGTCTGCGGGCCGGATGCCGCGTTCAGCCTGTTCACGCTCGGCACTCCCGACGGCAAGACCGAGCTGTTCAGCATCCGCGTTCCGTACCTGCTGTCGCTGCTGTCGACGCACACCCTCGACGGATGCGTGCACGGCATCAACGACCTCAACGCCGAATACGCCGAGCGCTTCGCCGACACCGGGATCACCGACTTCGCACCGGTGCTCTGGGTCACCTACTGGGGCTTCCGCTGGATGATCGGCCTCGGCATGGCCGCCGCGCTCGTCGCCGTCGTCGGGCTCTGGATCACCCGCCGCAGCGCCAAGCGCCAGCCGGCCCCGTGGATGTGGAAGCTCGCGATCTGGTCGTTCCCGCTCGCTCTCGGCGCCAACATCATGGGCTGGGTCTTCACCGAGATGGGCAGGCAGCCCTGGATCGTCTTCAGCCTGATGACGACACAGGACGGCGTCTCGCCGGGCGTGAGCGGGCTCGAGGTGCTCATCTCCTTGGTCGCTTTCACCGCGATCTACGCAGCTCTCGCCGTCGTCGAGATCCGCCTCATCGTGAGGGCCGCGCAGAAAGGCCCTGACACCACCGAGCAACCTCATGACGAGACGGCCCAGCTGCCGTCGGTCGTGTACTGAGAGGAATGTTCATGGACCTCGCAACCCTCTGGTTCTGGATCGTCGCCTTCCTCTTCGTCGGGTACTTCGTGCTCGACGGGTTCGACTTCGGCGTCGGGATGTCTCTGCCGTTCCTCGGCAAGGACGACGTGTCGCGCCGGCAGGTCATCAACACCATCGGTCCGATCTGGGATCTCAACGAGACGTGGGTGATCGTCGCCGGCGCCTGCCTGTTCGCCTCGTTCCCGGAGTGGTACGCCACGTTGTTCAGCGGTTTCTACCTGCCGCTGCTTCTCATCCTGCTCGCCCTGATCCTGCGCGGCGTCTCCTTCGAGTACCGGCACCAGCGCGAGGATGCCGCATGGAAGGCTCGCTTCGACCGGATGATCGTCATCGGCTCGGCCGTGCCGGCGTTCCTCTGGGGAGTGGCGTTCGGCAACATCGTGCAGGGCGTCCCGCTGGACGCCGATCACGTCTACGTCGGCGGATTCTTCGGCCTCCTGAACCCGTACGCCCTACTGGTCGGCGTCACGACCCTGCTGCTGTTCTTCCTGCACGGGGTGTGCTTCGTGGCGCTGAAGACCGACGGCCAGGTGCATGAAGATGCGCGGACGCTGGTCGCTCGGGCGGCCGTTCCGACGATCCTCGCGGCGGCTGCGACCGTCGTCTGGACGATCGTGCTGGCCGCCCAGCGCGAGGCCCCGTTGCTGTGGATGGTGATCGCTGCCGGTGCCGTCGCCGCCGTCTTCCTGGTGAGCCTGGTGGTGCTCTCTCTTCGCCGGCTGGACGGCTGGGCGTTCTTCGCCGGCGTCGTCACCGTGCTGTCTGCGGTCGTGATGCTGTTCGCTGCGCTCTTCCCGTACGTGATGCCGTCGACGATCGACCCGGCCGTCAACAGCCTCACCATCGCGAACGCCTCGAGCACGCCGTACACGCTGCAGATCATGAGTTGGACGGCGCTGGTCGCCCTGCCTCTGGTGCTCGCGTATCAAGCCTGGACGTACTGGATCTTCCGCAAGCGCGTCACCCGCCGCTCCATCGAGGCGGCTCCGGCGCACGCGTGAGGTCCTCGTCGCGGTGCGGTCGCACGTCGTGCGGGTGCGAAGCTGGGATGAGGACACGAAGTGCGACCGGAAGGGTGAGGGGCTGCGCATGAAACCCGTCGATCCGCGGTTGCTTCGATACGCGGCGGCGGCACGCGGGTTCGTCGCGGCATCCGCACTGATCGCGGTGGTGCAGACCGGGGTCGTGATCGCGTTCGCCTGGCTGCTGACGGATGCCGTCACAGGCGCGCTCGCGGGACGAGATGTCACCGCATCCCTCATCTGGCTGCTGATCGCCGCGAGTCTGCGCGGGGCGCTGATCGCCCTCTCGGATGCCGCAGGCACGCGCGCCGCCGCGCGGACCGGTGCCCAGCTGCGCGCCGCCCTGATCCGAGCGGTCGGCCGGCTCGGGCCGGGCTGGCTCGCGCAGCGGAATCAGGCTGGTCTCGCCGTGACCGCCGGGCACGGGCTGGACGCGCTCGACGCCTACTTCGCGCGGTACATCCCGCAGCTCGTGCTGACCGTCATTGCAACGCCGGTGCTGCTCGCGGTGATGTGGTGGCAGGACTGGCCGAGCGGACTCGCCGCGGCGATCACGCTGCCGCTCATCCCGCTCTTCCTCATCCTCATCGGGATGGCCACCCGCACGGTGCAGCGTCGGCAGTGGCAGACGCTGCAGCGGCTCGCCGTGCGTTTCGCCGATACCGTGCAGGGGCTCGCGACCTTGCGTCTGTTCGGTCGGGAGCAGCGAGCGGCGGAGCGGATCGAGACCACGGCAGACGAGTACCGGCGCGAGACGATGACGGTGCTGCGGTTCTCATTCCTCTCCGGCTTCGCGATGGAGCTGCTGTCCTCGCTGGCCGTCGCGCTCATCGCCGTGTCGGTCGGTTTCCGGCTGCTGTCCGGTGAGCTCTCGCTCGAGGTCGGGCTGTTCGTGCTGCTGCTCGCACCGGAGGCCTTCCTGCCGATCCGGCAGGTCGGAGTGCAGTTCCACGCCGCGGCCGAGGGCGTCGCGGCGACCGAGGAGATCTTCGAGGTGCTCGATGCCGCGGGGGCGCGCGCCGATCGTGTCCACAACTCCGGAGATCTTGTGCCGGAGACGGCCGAAGCGCGTGTTCTTGGAGAGAATCGGCCCGGATCTCCGGAGTTGTGGACGCGCGGAACAGACCTCGTCATCTCCGACCTCGGGGTCCGTGACCTCCCGCCGGTCTCGTTCGCGGCCGAGCCGGGAACGATCACTCTCATCGAAGGTCCGAGCGGTTCCGGCAAGTCGAGCCTCCTCGCTGCCCTGCGTGGCGCGGCGGACTTCGACGGCGCGGCCACGTTTGGCGGGAGCGATCTGCGCGACCTCGCGCCCGCCGACTGGCTGGCCTGGGCCGGGCAGGCGCCGGGGCTCATCCGCGGCACGATCGCCGAGAATGTCGCACTCGGAGATCCGTCAGCGGATGCCGAGGGCATCCGCGCGGCCCTCGACGACGCCTGCGCCGAGGATCTCGACCCTGCGGCCGAGCTCGGTGTGCAGGGCAGCGGCCTGTCGGGCGGACAGGGGCAACGGGTCGCGGTGGCCCGCGCGTTCTACCGGCACGCGGCGGAGCCGAGGAGAGTTCTCGCGCTCGACGAGCCGTCCAGTGCTCTGGATGCCGATACCGAGGCGCGACTCTGGTCGTCGCTGCGGAGGAGAGCGGATGCGGGCGCCACGATCCTGCTCGTCTCGCACCGCCGCTCAGCGCGGACGATCGCCGATCAGGTCATCGCCTTGGGGGTGAGCGTGTGAGCATCCGATCCGATGCGAGGCGTGCTCCCTCCGCCCGCGCGACGGCCAGAGAAAGGGCAGTGCTCCGCGGCGCGCAGCCGCCGCTCGGCCGATTCCTTCCCGGTCTCCTCTGGGGCGTGCTGTCGGCCGGAGCTGCAGTGAGCCTGCTCGCGGTGAGCGGGTGGCTGATCGTCAGCGCCTCGATCGTGGATTCGCTCGTGCCGCTTTCGATCGCGGTCGTGGGGGTGCGCTTCTTCGCGGTTTCGAGGGCCGTGACCCGCTACCTCGAGCGGCTCAGCGGGCACGATGCCGCGTTGCGCCAGTTGGCGGTCACCCGCGCCGACATGGTGCGCCGACTGATCCCGCTTTCTCCCGCAGGGCTCGGTCGCACCGATCGTGGCCGGGTGCTGTCGGCTCTCGTCGACGATGTCGAGAATCTGCAGAATCTGCCGTTACGGGTGGTGCAGCCGTTGGCGGTGGCCGCTGTGGTCGCCATCGGCGCGGTCGGTTTCATCGCCTTCGTATCTCCGCCGGCCGCCCTGACTCTCGCCGCGTGCCTCATCGTCGCCGCCGGCGCGGCCATCGGTCTCGGCTGGATACTCGGATCACGTGCCGAGACGCGAGTCTCGTTGCGCAGGGCCGAGCTGTCGGCGGCTCTGGTGGACTATTTCGGAAGTCTGGACGTGCTGATCGCGTATGGCGCCGAGTTCGCAGCGCGGGAACGGGTGCAGGACGCCGACGCCGCCCTTCGCGCCTCGGTGACTCGGGCGTCCCTCGCTCAGGCGGTCGCCGCCGGCGTCGTGTCGACGACGGCGGGAGCCGCCTCCGTCTGGGCGCTCGCCGCGGCATCCCCTGGGCTGTCGACCGGAGCGATCGACGGCCCGTGGCTTGCCGTTGCGGTGCTGGTGCCGATGGTGGTGTTCGAGATCTTCGGCGCAACGCCGGTGGCGGCGGCCTCGTGGCGCAGCGTCCGGGCGAGCGCTCGGCGCGTGGTCGACGTGCTGCCGGAGCGGATGCCCGATGAGCTGCGCGGCGACGAGGGCGCCGATGCCGGTGGGCTCGAGGGGAGCATCCGGTTGCGGAACGTGCACGCGACGTGGCCGGGTGGGGCGGAAGGGCTGCGCGGCGTCGATCTCGATCTGCGGCCGGGGGAGCGGGTGCTGGTCTCGGGCCCCAGCGGTGCCGGGAAGAGCACCCTCGCCGCGGCGCTGGTCGGGTTCCTCCGGGTGGAGGGCGAGTATTCCGTCGGCGGCATGGATGCGGCAACGCTCTCCGGGCCTTCGCTGCGCGCGGTCGTGGGACTGTGCGAGCAGAGCCCGCAGTTGTTCGACGAGGACATCCGGCAGAACCTCCTCTTCGCGCGCGACACCGCCACCGACGACGAGCTGCTGGCCGTGCTCGACCGGGTCGGGCTCGCCGACTGGGTGCGCGACCGCGGAGGGCTCGACGCGCGTGTCGGCGACCGCGGTGCGCTGGTGTCCGGAGGTCAGGCGCAGCGCATCGCTCTCGCCCGAGTGCTGCTGCGCGGGTTCCCGGTGCTGGTGCTCGATGAGCCGACGGCGGGCGTCGACCCGGCGGCATCCGACGCGCTGCTGCGCGACCTGCTGGAAGCGGTCGGCGAGCAGTCCGTCCTGCTGATCTCGCATGTCGCCCCGCCCGCGGGCACGGTGGATCGCGTCGTGCGCATCGAAGCGGGGCGCACGGTCTGACCGCCCGGCCTCGACGAGTGGGTGCATCCCTCGGTATGCCCCCGTAGCGTGGGGGCATGAGACGGACAGATGAAGCAGATCTGCTGATGAACGCCTCGCCGGAGCGGGTCTTCCGCGCACTCACCGATCCGGAAGCACTCGTGAAGTGGCTGCCTCCGGAAGGCATGACCGCGCGCTTCGAGCGTTTCGACGCGCGGCCAGGCGGTGACTACCGGATGGTGCTGACCTATGTGGATGCCACGGGTGCTCCGGGGAAGAGCAGCGCTGATCAGGATGTCGTCGAGGGCAGGTTCGTCGAGCTGATGCCCGGCGTCCGGGTGGTTCAGGAGATCGAGTTCGAAGCCGAGGATCCGTCGTTCGCCGGTGTCATGCGGATGACCTGGGAAGTCGCGGCGCGAGATGCAGGCGCCCACGTCATCTTCCGTGCCGAGGACGTTCCACCCGGGATCTCCGCAGAAGATCACATCGAAGGGATGACGTCTTCGCTGCGGAATCTCGCCGCTCTCGTCGAGGCCTGAGTCAGGCCAGCGAGACCGGCGGTTCCATCACGATGCCCTGGGCTTCGAAGGCGCGGCGGCGCTCTTCGATGCGGCGGTGCAGTTCGACCTGGGCGTCCTCGATCGTCTGTGGGTCCAGATCGACGGTGGGCGGATGCGGGTCGCCGTGGTTCGCCGCGATGTAGGCGTCGAGCTCGGGCCCGGACGTCCACGAGGTGATCAGCGCGTAGCGGGGAGCGGTGCCGCGGTGCCAGACCGCATGCCAGAAGCGCTGGGTGTCGACGATGATCCGCGAACCAGCGGGGAGTGCGAACCGCACCTCGGTGGCGGGGTCGAAACGGTCTTCGCGGAGGATGAGCATCGAGTCGGAGTCGTCGGTGAGGTTGAAGAATCCGCGCACCACCCATCCGGTGCCGTCGTCGTTGAGACGGTTGTTGTCGTCCTGGTGCAGGTTGTAGATCGCGTCGGCGTAGTCGTTGGGCTGCAGCTCGATCACCCGGCAGCGGCCGACGTTGGCGCCCGGCTCCTGGGCGCGCTGCACCAGGATCGGCGCCTTGTCGGCCTGACCCGCGACCCATACGCCGTCCTTGTCGGTGCGAGGCGGGGTGTGGTTCCAGAAGCCGTTGCAGTCGATGTCGCCGGCGTAGCTGGTGAGCGGCGCGAAGCGGGTGATGCCGGAGGAGCGCCAGCCGATGTACTCCAGGTCGAGCCACTCGGCGGGATCGGCGGCCTGATCGTGGTCGTCGAGGACGACGTAGCCCGTCTCGGCCAGTGCTTCGGATGTGATGAAGCTCATGTTGCGCCTCCCGGCTGTCTTCTCTTCGAGCCTAGCCCGGCGTCGTCTTGTTTCGTCGGCATCGATCCCGCGTTCGACGGTCCACCAGTACGATGTGCCATATGACGCACTTTGGATCGGTCCGATGACTGGCGTGATGGCCACTCTCGCCTCGGCGGAGAGCCTGCGAGAGCAGATCGAGGCCCAGCTCTCGTCACGGATCATCTCCGGCGAGATTCCGCCGGGGCAGGTTCTCACGGTGCCGACGCTTGCCGGCGAGTTCGGTGTGAGCGCCACCCCGGTGCGCGAGGCGATTCTGAATCTCGCGAGACGCGGATTCCTCCGCCCGATTCGCAATCGCGGCTTCGAGGTCACCGAGGTGTCGCCGGAGGAATTGCGCGAGCTCAGCGACGTGCGGATGCTGCTCGAGGCGCCGACGATGGTCACCGTCGCCGGGACTCTGGACGACGAGACGGTCACGGAGTTGCGCGCTCTGGCTGATCGCATCGTCGAGGCGGGCCAGGAGGGGCGCTTCGATGAGTACCTCACGGCCGACACGGCATTTCACCTGCGGATTCTCGAATGCACCGGGAACCGCAAGCTGGTCGATCTGGTTCGTGAGCTGCGTCAGCAGACGCGGTTGGTCGGGCTCGCGCATCTCGCCGAGACGGACACCCTGATGTCGACGGCCCTCGAGCACGCGGAACTCGTGGATCTGCTGGTGGCCGGCGACGGCCCGGCGGCCGAGGCGCTCATGCGGAGGCACATCCGGCACGTGGGGGGCATCTGGAGCGGCCGCGACGAGGACTGACGCCTCAGCGCAGTTCGCGGGTGCATCGATTCGGCCCGAGGGGTTTCGCTCTGCCGGTCCGATGAGTAATGTGTCACATGCTATCAAGTGTGGAATTGCAACGACGCATCCCAGGAGACCCTCATGAAGACCCGTACACAGCGCACCCGTCAGATCCTCGCCCTCGCCGCGGCGACCGGCGTCCTGCTCGCCGCAGCAGGCTGCTCCGGCGGCCTCGGCTCCGACGATGGCGGAGGCACCGACCAATCCGGCACGATCAAGCTGGGGATGCTCGCTCCGTTCTCCGGCAGCGAGTCCGCCTTCGGCGAATACATGCAGAACGGCGCCCAGCTCGCCATCGACGAGATCAACGCAGACGGCGGAATCGACGGACGCAAGCTCGAACTGCAGGTGGAGGACGACGCCTGCGATGCGACTGCTGCCGTATCCGCAGCGAACAAGCTCGTGACCGAGGGCGTCGTCGCTTCGGTCGGCGGCTACTGCTCAGGCGCCACGCTGCCGACGCTTCCGATCTTCGATGAGGCCGGCATCCCGATGGTGATCCCCGCCGCCAACTCGAACGAACTGGTGAAGCAGGGCCTCCCCGGGGTCTTCCTCATCAACGGCACCGGCACCCAGCAGGCTGCCGCAGCGGTCGCTTACGCGGAGAAGAGCGGCATGAAGAGCGTCGCGGTGATCGACGATGCGACCGCATACTCCGCAGATCTCGCGGCATCCTTCGTCACGCAGGCGACCGAGGCCGGGCTCAGCGTCTCGTTCGAAGCGACCGTCACGCCTGGTGAGAACGACTACGCGGCCGTCGCCACCCAGCTGGCGAGCGAGAAGCCCGAACTCGTGTACTGGACCGGCTACTACCAGGAGGGCGGACTCATCGTCCGGCAGGCGACGGATGCCGGTTACGCCGGCGCCTTCCTCGTCGGCGATGGCTCGGTCGACGCGAAGTTCGCCGAGATCGCGGGCGACGGATACACCGACAACGTCCTCGGCACGTTCACCCAGACTCCCGACATGATCGAGGGTGCCGATGCCTGGATCGCGGACTACGAGAAGCTCGCCGGCGCTGCGCCCGGACCGTACTCGACGCAGTCGTACGACGCCGTCCGAGTGATCGCTCAGGCGATCGAGGACGCGGGGAGCACCGACTTCGACGAGGTCGTCGCCGCGCTCGAAGGTCTGAAGGACTTCGACACGTTCGCCGGCCCGCTCACGTTCACGAAGGACCACACGCTCTCGGGCGGCGGTTTCGTGATCGTCGGCATCGATCCGGCATCCGGTGCGTTCATCCTCGAAGACGATCTGCAGGACTGACGTGGGTGGGGCGGCTGACGCCGCCCCACTCCATCGGCGTCCGAACGACGCGGAAGGACATCTGCAGTGATGCAACTCATTTGGAACGGCCTGATCGTCGGCTCGTTCTACGCACTCGTCGCTCTCGGCTACAGCATGGTCTACGGGATCATCAAGCTGCTGAACTTCGCGCACGGCGACATCTACATGCTCGGAGCTTTCACCGGGTTCGCCACGCTCTCGGCTTTCGGCATCTCGAGCGAATCCTCGATCCCGCTGCTGCTGGTGATTATGCTGCTCTCGATGGTCACCACCGGTCTCATCGGCGTCGGCATCGAACGCATCGCCTATCGGCCGCTGCGACGAAGCCCTCGCCTGGCCGTCCTGATCACCGCGATCGGCGTCTCGTTCACTCTCGAGTACGCGGTCAGGCAGATCTTCGGCCCGAACCCCGAAGCCTTCCCCGTGCGCCTCGAGTCGAGTGGGTTCGACTTCGCCGGCATGCGCATCACCGCCGCGCAGATCGTGCTGGTGATCATCGCCGGAGTGCTGATGCTGGTGCTCGCGCACGTCGTCGAACGCACCAGGCAGGGGCGCGCGATGCGCGCGATCGCCCTCGATCCGCAGGGTGCCCAGTTGATGGGGATCAATGTGAACCGCGTCATCGCCACGGTCTTCTTCATCGGCTCGGCGCTCGCCGGAGCCGCAGGCGTGATGGCGGGCGCGTACTACGGTTCGATCGACTTCCTGATGGGTTTCATGATCGGCCTCAAAGCGTTCACCGCTGCCGTCATCGGCGGCATCGGCAACCTCTACGGTGCGATGCTCGGCGGTCTCCTCCTCGGCATGCTCGAGTCCTTCGGCTCGGCCTGGTTCGGCGGCGAATGGCGAGATGTGTTCTCCTTCGCGTTCCTCATCCTGTTCCTCACCTTCAAGCCGACCGGGCTCCTCGGAGCTCGCGTCGTAGAGAGGATGTGACATGCCTCGTCTCTCCGCACCGTTGCGCGACGCCGCGCTGCGTGCACCATCGCCACTGTTCGACCGGCAGCCGGCAGCACGCGGCATCCTCTCCTCCCAGCAGGGGTTCCTTCGCGCGCTCGGCGGCCTGTGCGTCGTCCTGCTGGTCGTGCTGCCCTTCCTCGACGCATCGCGATACACGATGTCGATCGCGACCAGCGCGCTCATCTACGTGATGCTCTGCATGGGGCTGAACGTCGTCGTCGGTTACGCGGGACTGCTGGATCTGGGGTACATCGCCTTCTTCGCCGTCGGCGCGTACATCTCCGGCATCCTGACCACCGAGCTCGGCTGGCCGATGTGGGCGGCGCTGCCGGCGACCATCCTCGCCTGCGTCCTCGCAGGCATCGTCGTCGGCGCGCCCACCCTAAGGCTGCGCAGTGACTATCTCGCGATCGTCACGCTCGGTTTCGGGGAGATCATCCGGATCACGGCGAACAACCTCGACGTCACGGGCGGGCCTTCGGGAATCCACGGGATCCCGACCTGGTCCTTCGGCGATTGGAGCTTCGCAGACGGGTTCACCGTGCTCGGGATCGAGTTCCCGCAGCGCGTCGTCTTCTACTACTTCGTCGCGGCCATCGTCGTGCTCGTCGGAGTGATCGGCGCCGGGCGCCTGGCCAGAGGGCGGCTCGGCCGGGCGTGGAAGGCCGTGCGCGATGACGAGGACGCCGCCGAGGCGATGGGCATCAACACCTACGTCGCCAAGATCACCGCGTACATCATCGGCGCGGTGTGGGCCGGCATCGCCGGCCAGCTCATGGCCACGCACCTGTCGGCGATCAGCCCGAACAGCTTCCAGTTCCTCTATTCGGCGCTGATCCTGATGGCCGTCGTGCTCGGCGGCATGGGCTCGACGCCGGGCGTGATCATCGGCGCCCTGTTCGTGTCGCTGGCGCCCGAACTGCTGCGGGAATTCTCCGAATGGCGCTTCCTCATCTTCGGCGTGCTTCTCGTGGTGGTGATGCTGTTCCGTCCGTCGGGCCTGTGGCCGGCGACCGCGGTGCTGCCCTGGCTCAAGCGCAGACGACCGATTCCGCCGCCGACGGCAGGGTTCGCGGCGGTTCCCGCGCCCGAGGACAATCTCGACGACAGCGAGGGAACCCGATGAGCGCGCTCCTCGAGGTCAAAGACCTCCGGCTGCAGTTCGGCGGCGTCAAAGCCGTCGACGGCCTGAGCTTCTCCGTCGACGCCGGGGAGATCCTCGCCGTGATCGGCCCGAACGGCGCCGGCAAGACGAGCGCCTTCAACTGCATCTCCGCCTTCTACCTGCCCACCTCCGGGTCGGTCGAGTTCGATGGCAACAGCATCGTCCGCGAGCCGCCGGCCGTCTGGCGCACCCTGCGCCTTGTCGACCTGCTGCAGAGCTTCGGCTTCTACCGGGTGCTGCCGTCGCGAGTGACGAAGTGGGGGATGGCGCGCACGTTCCAGAACCTGCGCCTGTTCCGTGAGCTCAGCGTGATCGACAACGTCAAGACGGCCATGCACGCGAACCTTCGCGAGGGGTTCTGGGCGACACTGCTGCACTCGCCCGGCTACCGCCGAGCCGAGCAGTGGTGCACCGAGCAGGCCAGGGGGTGGCTGGATTTCGTCGGCTTCGCCGGAGACGAGAACCTCTACGTCACGCAGCTCCCTTACGGCGAGCAGCGACGGGTGGAGATCGCCAGGGCACTCGCGAGCAGTCCCAAGCTTCTGCTGCTGGACGAGCCGGCGGCCGGCCTGAACTTCAATGAGAAGCAGGCGCTGATGCAGCTCATCCGACGGATCCGCGACCTCGGTGTCGCGGTGGTCTTGATCGAGCACGACATGGGGCTCATCATGGAGCTCGCCGAGCGGATCGTCGTCCTCAACTACGGCAAGGAGATCGCCGTCGGCACTCCGCACGAGATCAAGAACAACCCGCTCGTGATCGAGGCGTACCTCGGTGTCGACGATGAGCCGCTCGATGAGACGAAGCTGCAGACGGGCACTGTGGACCTGTCGTTGCTCGCCGAACCCCGTAAGAAGAAGGACCGATGAGGATGCTGTCCGTCGAAGCCGCCGACGTCTACTACGGCCGGGTGCACGCTCTGCGCGGGCTCAGCTTTGAGGTGCAGGAAGGCGAGATCGTCTGCCTGCTCGGCAACAACGGTGCCGGAAAATCCACCACGATGAACATGCTCTCCGGTCTGGTGCGTCCGAAGTCCGGCGTCGTGCGATGGGGTGAGCTGGATCTGGCGACCGCAAAGCCCTGGGACATCGTCTCCGCCGGGTTGATCCATGTGCCAGAGGGGCGGCGGATCTTCTCCACGATGAGCGTGCACGAGAACCTGCTGCTCGGCGGATACACCGTGCGCGAGCAGAAGCTCGTCGCTCAGCGCGTCGAGCAGGTGTACGCGCTGATGCCGCGTCTGGCAGAGCGACGCAAGCAGCAGGGTGGCACGTTGTCCGGCGGTGAGCAGCAGATGGTCGCCATCGGCCGTGCGATCGTGGGCGGCCCGAAGCTGCTGCTGCTGGACGAGCCCTCCATGGGGCTGGCGCCGCTGGTGGTGAAGCAGGTCATGGAGACGATCCAGGCGGTCAACGCCGAAGGCACCACCGTTCTGCTCGTCGAACAGAACGCCCGTGCGGCGCTGAAGATCGCCGACCGCGCGTATGTCATCGAGACCGGTCAGACGACGCTGTCGGGGCCGGCGGCCGAACTCGCCGCCGATGCCAGGGTGATCGATGCCTATCTCGGCGGCTGAGAGGATGACCACCAGGTCGACGATGAAGAAGAGGGGCACGCTGTGCGGATCGTCGTGATCGGCGCGGGCATCGTGGGTGCGGCGTGCGCCCTGGAGCTCACCGAGCGCGGGGCGGAGGTCGTGGTCATCGACCGCACCGGAGTGGCCGCGGAGACGTCGAGCCGCTGCGAGGGAAATCTGCTCGTCAGCGACAAGGAGCCCGGCCCCGAGGCCGATCTCGCGATCGCTTCGAACGAGATGTGGCGCGGGCTCGCTGCGCGCCTCGATGCGGATCGTCCTTCGGGGCAGCCCGGGACGGAGTTCGAGGCCAAGGGCGGAATCGTGGTCACCTTTCCGGGGGGAGAAGGAGCGCTCGAGGGATTCGCTGCCGCACAACGCGGCATCGGAATCCGCGCGGTGGCTCTGGATGCGGCGGCACTGCGGGCTGCCGAACCGCATCTCGCCCCCGACGTCGCCCTCGCCATGCACTACCCGGATGATGCGCAGTTGCAGCCCTCGACGGCGACGCAGGCGCTGCTCGCGACCGCGCTGCGCCGCGGCGCGCGACTGCGGATCGCCGAGGTCGTCGGCGGCCTGATGCACGACGGTCGCCTGCGCGGTGTCGAGACGGATGCCGGGCCGATCGAAGCCGACGCCGTGGTGAACTGCGCGGGACCGTGGTCCGGCGAGGTCGCGGCGCGGCTCGGCGCACGACTGGATATTCGACCCCGGCGGGGCGTGATCCTCGTCACCACCCCGATGCCGCAGCGGGTCTTCCACAAGGTGTATGACAGCGACTACGTCGGAGCGGTGGGTTCGGGGAACGCTGCACTGCAGACGTCGACGGTGGTCGAGTCCACCCCGGGCGGGACCGTTCTGATCGGGTCGAGTCGGGAGCGCGTCGGCTTCGACGAGCATCCGGGCACGGGTCCTTCTGCGGCGATCGCGGCGAAGGCGATCCGTCTGTTCCCGTTCCTGGCGGAGACCACGCTGCTGCGCAGCTACTTCGGCTTTCGCCCGTATGCACCGGATCACCTGCCGGTCATCGGCGCCGACCCGCTCGTGGACGGCCTCTTCCACGCGACAGGCCATGAGGGGGCCGGAATCGGGCTGGCGCCGGCGACGGCCGCACTCATCTCTCACGCCGTGCTCGGCACGAATACCGATCTCGATCCCGGACCTTTCCTGCCGGGTCGGGCCAGCCTGCAGGAGACTCCATGATCCGCATCACCGTCGACGACGAGCGCTTCGAGGGCCGCGACGGTCAGACGATCGCGGGGGTGCTCATCGGCGCCGGACGCATCGCATGGCGCACCGCCCAGACCGGAGAGCGCGGCGTGTTCTGTGGAATCGGCGTCTGCCACGACTGCCTCGTCACCGTGAACGGGTTGTCCGGCGTGCGGGCGTGTCAGCGTGCGGCGTCCGATGGTGACGTGATCGAGCGCGAGGTGCGCGCATGAGGCGGGTGGCTGTTCTCGGCGGAGGACCTGCCGGTCTTGCCGCGGCCCAGGCGGCGCTGGCCCTCGGGGCCGAGGTCACCCTCGTCGACGAAGGAGCCGGTCTCGGCGGACAGTTCTGGCGGCATCACGACACGATCACCGATCCTCGGCTCACGCACGGGCGGGCGCGGTTCGACCGGCTTCGCGGCACGCTCGAGCGGGCGACCGTGCACACGGGGGCCAGCGTCTGGTCGGCGGACGTCGCGGCATCCGTCACGCTGCGTGCATTCGCCGGAAGCGCCGACGGACCCTCTCGGCGCTCGCTCGCCATCGAGGCGGATGCCGTGGTCGTGGCGACCGGTGCGCACGATCTGGCTCTGCCGGTGCCGGGGTGGACCCTGCCCGGCGTCACGACAGCCGGTGCGGCACAGGCGCTCGCGAAGCGCGACGGAGTCACAGTCGGCCGCCGGACGGTCGTGAGCGGCTCGGGTCCGTTCCTGCTCCCCGTCGCGCAGTCGCTCGCACTGACGGGTTCGCAGGTCGTGGGCGTGCACGAGGCATCAACGGTTCGCACGCTCGCCGCGGGATGGCTGCCGCGGCCGTGGCAGCTCGCAGGCAAGGCGGGCGAGCTCGTCGAGTACGTCGCCGCCCTCGCCCGGCACCGCATCCCCTATCGTCCAGGCAGTGCCGTGGTGCGCATCCTCGGCGAGAGCAGAGTGGAGGCCGCAGTGGTCGCATCGCTGGATGCCGCCTGGCGGCCCATTCCCGGCACCGAGCGGGAGGTCGTCTGCGATGCGGTTGCGCTCGGACACGGCTTCACTCCGCGTCTGGAGGCTGCACTCTCTCTGGGGTGCGCGATCGTGGGGGAGCGCGGAGCGCGGTTCGTCGCGGTCGACGACGAGCAGCGCACGAGCAATCCGCTGGTGTTCGCCGCCGGCGAGGTAACGGGTATCGGTGGAGCGGATGCGGCACTCGCCGAGGGCGTGATCGCCGGATTCCTCGCAGCGGGCGGCTCGATCGACGACAGTCGGCTGCGGGGGCCGCTCGCGGTCAGGCGCCGGATGCGGGCGTTCGCCGCCCGGCTCGAACGAGCGCACGGCATTCGCCGAGGCTGGACGGACTGGCTCGACGACGACACCGTCGTCTGCCGATGCGAGGGGGTCGCGAAGCAGGCGATCGAGCAGAGCTCCCACGCGCCGATGCGCGCCATGAAGCTCGCCAGCCGCGCCGGTCTCGGCCCGTGCCAGGGGCGCACGTGCGGGCATGCGGTGGAGGAGATCATGGCGCAGGCGGGCGGGCGCCCGTCTGGATTCGACCGTAGGCCGATCCTGGCTCCGATCCGACTGGGCGAGCTCGCGGGGCAGTCGGGAGACTGACGCGGATCTCGACGACCGGTCCTTGCAATCGCTCGATCGGGATGAGTAATATGTTACACATTACCCCG
Organism: Microbacterium sp. LWH12-1.2; assembly: GCF_040675825.1. NCBI lineage: Bacteria > Bacillati > Actinomycetota > Actinomycetes > Micrococcales > Microbacteriaceae > Microbacterium > Microbacterium sp. LWH12-1.2. The sequence continues at coordinate 2,303,085 of NZ_JBEGIJ010000001.1, read as the reverse complement.
TCAAAGGAGACGACCGATGTCGCAGAGAACAGCAAGTGCCCCACCGCCCGGCATGGCGGACACCGAGAGTTCTGCCGAGTCCGTCCGTCGTGTCCGCAAGGTGATGACCGCCTCCGCGATCGGGCATTTCGTCGAGTGGTTCGACTTCGCGGTCTACGCGTACGCCGCCCCGGTGATCGCGAGCCAGTTCTTCCCGAACAGCGATCCGGCTGCGGCGCTGCTCTCCGTGTTCGCCATCTACGCCGTCGGTTTCGTCGCCCGTCCGATCGGTGCATTCCTGCTCGGAAACCTCGGCGACAGGTTCGGCCGCAAGCGCGTGCTCGCCGCGGTCATCCTGATCATGGGGCTTTCGACGATGCTCATCGGGCTGCTGCCGACCTACGCGGTGATCGGTGTCTTCGCGCCGCTGCTGCTCATCGTGCTCCGGATGGTGCAGGGTCTCTCGGCCGCGGGCGAGACGATCGGCTCGAACTCGTTCGTGTCCGAGCACTCGCCGATCCGTACCCGCGGGCGCAACGTCGGCCTGGTGTACACCTGGTCGAATCTGCCCCCGGTCGTCGCCGCGCTGCTGGTGCTCTTCCTCACCACCGCGCTGCCCGTCGAGGCCTACGAGAGCTGGGGATGGCGCATCCCCTTCCTCCTCGGCGCCCCGCTCGCGATCGTCGGCCTCTACATCCGGAGCCGCGTCGACGAGTCGCCGGCGTTCACCGAGATGCGCGAGACGCGCCAGGTCGAGTCCGCGCCGATCCGCACCGTCTTCCGCGAGCAGTGGCGCAATATGCTCACCTGCTTCAGCATCGCCGCAGTCGCGAGCCTCGGCTACTACTCGCTCACGGGGTACTTCTACTCGTTCATGACGGTGACGATCGGCCTGCCCTCGTCTGAAGCGCTCCTGTCGAACAGCATCGCGCTGCTGATCACCTTCGTCACGGTGCCGATCTCGGCTGCGATCTCCGACCGGATCGGGCGGCGCCGCATGCTGCTCATCGCGGGCACCTTCGGAGCGCTCATCGCCGTCCCGGCGTACCTGCTCGTCTCCACCGGCACCCTCGGAGCCGCGATCGCGAGCCAGGGGCTGCTGGGTCTCGCGCTCGGTCTCTTCTTCGGGCCTGCCGGTCCGGCGTTCGTCGAGCTCTTCCCCGCTCGCGTCCGGTACACCGGTGCGTCGATCAGCTACAACCTCGCGTTCACGATCTTCGGCGGGACCGCTCCGTTGCTGGCCATCTGGCTCATCGGCGTGACCGGTTCGACGATCGCGCCCGCCTGGTACGTCGTCGCCGTCACTGTGCTCGCCCTCATCGTGATCTCCGGCATGCCGGAGACGCATACCCGCTCGATGCGTGACGAGGCGTCGATCGAGAACGCTCCTGCTCCCGCACGCGATCGCGCGTGACCTGACACAACACGAACATCCACAAGAGAATGGAACTCTGATGACCGGAACTATGGACCTCGGTGGCGTCGTCGTCGCCACCACCCTCGCATTCAAGGAAGACGCATCCGCACCGGCCGGCCTCGCGGTCGACTACGACCGGTTCGCCGAGCACGTCGATTTCCTGATGTCGAACGGATGCCACGGCGTCGGCCCGAACGGGTCGCTGGGGGAGTACTCCTCCCTCACCGACGAGGAGCGCCGACGGGTGATCCAGGTCGCCGTCGAAGCCGTCGACGGGCGCGGCATCGTCATCGCCGGGGCACACGGCGTCGGAAGTCACCAGGCCAGGAAATGGGCCGAGATCGCGCGCGAAGACGGCGCCGACGGTGTGCTGCTGCTGCCGCCGACCATGTACCGCGCCAACGAGGGCGAGGTGATCGCTCACTTCCAGGAGGTCGCCAAGGCGGGCCTGCCGATCATGGCGTACAACAACCCGTTCGACACCAAGGTCGACCTGGTGCCCTCGCTCGTCGCGAAGCTCGCCGAGATCCCCGAGGTCGTCGCGATCAAGGAGTTCTCGGGTGATGTGCGCCGGGTCTACGAGATCAAGGAGCTGTGCGACATCGACGTCATCGCCGGTGCGGACGATGTGCTGTTCGAACTCATGGTCAACGGCGCCGTCGGCTGGTTCGCCGGCTACCCGAACGCGTTCCCGCGGGAGGCCGTCGAACTGTACAACCTCTGCAAGGACGGGCACTGGCACGAGGCGAAGGCGCTCTACGAGCAGCTCGTCGCCGTCTTCCGCTGGGATTCGCGCACCGAGTTCGTGCAGGCGATCAAGCTGTCGATGGACATCTGCGGCAACTCCTACGGCGGACCCACCCGTCCGCCGCGCGGTCCGCTCTCCGCCGAGCAGCGTGCCCAGGTCACCGCTGACACCGAGCGGGCTCTGGCCGCGCTCTCTGCCCGCACGGCGGCGGTCGTCTGATGCGGGGGCGCCGGGTGATCCAAGCGGTCGACTCCCATACCGAGGGCATGCCGACACGGGTCGTCACCGGTGGCGTCGGCCGGATCCCCGGCGCCACCATGAACGACCGCCGGCTGTACGCCATGGAGCACCTCGACGGGCTTCGGGGCTTCCTGATGAACGAGCCGCGCGGCCATGCATCGATGTCCGGTGCCCTGCTGCAGCCGTCGGCGCGCGACGATGCCGACTGGGGCGTCGTGTTCATCGAGGCATCCGGATTCCTGCCGATGTGCGGGCACGGCACCATCGGCGTCGCCACCGTGCTGGTGGAGACCGGAATGGTCGAGGTCACCGAACCGATCACGGAGATCCGGCTCGACGTTCCGGCTGGCCTCGTCATCGCCCGGGTCAGAGTCGAGGACGGCCGCGCGGTCGATGTGACCATCGAGAACGTGCCGAGCTTCGTCGATCGGCTCGATCAGCGCATCGAGGTTCCCGGAATCGGCGACATCGAGTACTCCGTGGCCTTCGGCGGCAACTACTACGCCCTTGTCGAGCTCGAGCAGGTGGGGCTTCCGTTCGATCGTGCCAGGAAGGACGACATCGTCAAGGCCGGCCTCGCGATCATGGACGCGATCAACGAGCAGGCGCCGCCGGTGCATCCGACGCTCTCCGGGGTGAACCACGTGCATCACGTCGAGTTCATCGCGCCGGGATCGGATGCCGTACGTTCCCGCCACGCGATGGCGATCCATCCGGGTTGGTTCGACCGCTCGCCGTGCGGCACGGGCACCAGCGCGCGGATGGCTGAGCTGCACGCACGCGGCGAACTCGCCCTAGACGCGCCGTTCGTGAACGAATCGTTCATCGGCACCGAGTTCATCGGGCGGATTATCGGCGAGACGACAGTCGGCGACCGCGCGGCCGTCATCCCCACCATCACCGGGCGGGCCTGGATCACCGGGCTCGGTCAGTACCTGCTCGATGAGAGCGATCCGTTCCCCGAGGGGTTCATCTTCTAATGGAGGAAACGTGACCAACACCACTGTGAACGCCACCCGTCCGCTCACCGATGTGGCCGAGGCCGCAGCAGGCGCCGCACGTGCTTTCGCGCGCACCAGCCCGCGCGAGCGCGGCGCTGCGCTGGTCGCCGTCGCCGATGCACTCGATGCCGCGGCGGGAGAGCTCATCGCGATCGCCATGCGCGAGACGGGTCTCTCCGCGGCCCGCCTCACCGGCGAGGTGCGGCGCACGTCCTGGCAACTGCGGCTCTTCGCCGACGAGATCGTCGACGGCGCCTACCTCGACGTGCGCATCGATGCGGCCGACCCGGAGTACGTGATCGGCCCGCGCCCTGATATCAGGCGGATGCTGGAACCGGTCGGCCCGGTGCTGAACTTCGCAGCATCCAACTTCCCGTTCGCCTTCTCCGTCGCCGGCGGTGACTCGGCTGCTGCGCTCGCCGCGGGCTGCCCGCTCGTGGTCAAGGCGCACTCCGGGCACCTGGAGCTGTCGCGTCGCACCGCGGAGGTGGTCGTCGAGGCGCTCCGCGCCGCGGGAATGCCCGATGGTGTCTTCCAGGTCATCGAGGGGCAGGAGAACGGCGTTGAACTTCTGAAGGACGAGCGCATCCGGGCAGCGTCCTTCACCGGCTCCACCCACGTCGGTCGTCTCCTCGCCGACATCGCGGCATCCCGGGCTGTGCCGATTCCCTTCTATGGCGAGCTCGGCAGCGTCAACCCGGTCTACGCGACGTATGCGGATGACGCACTGCTCGACGGATTCGTCGCCTCCGTGGCCGGTTCCGCCGGTCAGCTGTGCACCAAGCCGGGCTTCCTGTTCGTGCCGGAGGGGGCCGAACTCGGTTCCGTGGAACGTGCCGCTGCCGGTGTCGCCGAGCACCGCCTGCTGAACCCCGGGATCGGCCGAGCTTTCGCGCAGCGTCGTGCCGACGTGCTCGGAGCGGAGGGCGTGACCGTTCTCAATGAAGGCGAGGTGCGCACCGACGAGGGCGGGCAGACCTTCGCCACGCCCACCGTGGTGACCGTCGACGTCGATGCGCTGCTGGCGAATCGTGAGGCTCTCCTGGAGGAGTCGTTCGGACCGCTGTCGGTCATCGTGCGCTACCCGGACCAGGCGGCACTTCCGGCGCTGCATGAGCAGTTGTTTCCCGGAAACCTCACCTCCACGGTGCACGCGCGGCCCGAGGAGTTGGCCGACGGCTCCCTTCAGGTTCTCGTCGATGCGCTCGCCGACACCAGCGGACGAGTGCTGTTCGGCGGCTGGCCGACGGGCGTCTCGGTGACGCCCGCGATGCAGCACGGCGGACCATACCCGGCGACCACCACCGACGACACGAGCGTCGGCACGGCCGCCATCACCCGGTTCCTGCGTGGCGTCTCCTATCAGGGGGCACCGCAGGAGCTGCTGCCGGCGCCGTTGCGCGACGACAACCCGTGGAACGTCCCGCAGCGCCGCAGCGCCGCGGGCGGATCGACCGGTTGGGGCTCCTTCGCCGGCTGAGTGCGTGGGGCGCGGCGGTCAGCTCAGAACGCGACCGCCGCGCAGTACCGCTCGCCTGGATTCCTGATCCCAGAGCGCATCGGGGGATGCGATGGGGTTGCGCGAGAGCAGCACGGCATCGCCGTAGGCGCCCGTCCGGAGATGGCCCAGCGCCGGGTCGCCGATGAGCTCCGCATTCACCGCGGTCATCGACTGCAGCGTGGCCGAAGCGCCGGATGCCTCGATCTGCAGACGCACGCCGGCCAGCTGGTCGTCCTCGAGGTCGCCCATGAGGTCGGTGCCGAACCCGACGCGCACGCCTGCGGCGAGGGCGAGCCGGACGGCCTCCTGGCCGTGCGAGAGCACGACGGCGTTCTTTGCGAGGGAGGTCTCGTTCAGCCCGATCTCGGCGCCCCGGCGGTCCAACGCGTCGTAGGCCGCGAGGGTGGGCACCAGGAAGGCTCCGGCCTTCGCCATCAGTTCGGCCGTCTCCCGATCGATCAGGTTGCCGTGCTCGATGGAGCGGATGCCGTTGTCGATGGCGTGTCGAACGGCTTCGGAGGAGTAGGCGTGCGCGGCGACATAGGTGCCGCGTCGGGTGGCCTCGTCGACGATCGCCCGCAGTTCCTCGGCGGAGTACTGGGGGTTGTGGATCGGATCGGCGAGGGAGAAGACGCCGCCGGATGCCATCACCTTGATGGCATGCGCCCCGGTGCGGAGTCGGTTGCGCACCGCGAGTCGCAGCGCATCGACGCCGTCGACGACTTCGCACATGTGGCCATGTGCGAAGCAGACGTCGACGTGAGCCGCACGGGGGTCGCCGTGCCCTCCGGTCTGGCTGAGCGCCGGCCCGGTGAAGTGGTACCGCGGCGAGGGGAACAGATCGGCGTCGATCGCGCGCGCCAAGCCGATGTCACCGCCGGCAACGTCGCGCACGGTGGTGAATCCGCGGCGCAGGGCGGCTGTGAGCCGCTTCGTGCCGTTGATCGCGGCATAGCTGAGCGGGCCGCGCTCGTTCTCGATGCCGTCCATGCTCGTCGCGTAGGCGTGGAAGTGCGCGTCGATCAGACCGGGGATCAGCCAGCCGCCCTCGGCATCCAGAGTCTCGGCGTCGTCGCCGGGTGTCGAGGCGACGAGCCCGTCGACGATGTGCACGTCCCCGGCGACGAATGCCTCGCCGTCCCAGACTTCTGCTCCGCTGATGGTGATGGATCCGACCTGCATCCGCTTCTCCTTCGGTTCTGCTCTTCTGCGTCGTGATCCTGCGCGTGGTCAGCGCAGGCTGAAACCTTGGGGCAGAGGGTCGCCGTCGTCGAGCTCGAACGATGACGATCCGACGCGATGCGCAAGGCCCGTGACCTCGGGAATCACGCCGGTCGCGGTCCGTTCGGCGATTCGAGCGATGAAGCGGGTGCCGATGATCGAGTCGTGGGTGAGTTCCTCATCGTCGGCGAGCACGCCAGATGCCGCGAGCAGCGCCACGCGCGCGGCAGTGCCGGAGCCGCACGGGCTGCGGTCGACTTCACCGTCGGCGAAGACGGTGACGTTGCGCTGCCAGGGGCCGGCGGAGGTGCGGCCGAGATCGTCGAAGAGGATCGTGCCGTAGACGCCCGACAGGCGCGAGTCGGCGAGCCGGGCTGCCGGATGGTCGTTCAGCGCCCACTTGATCTCGCGCCCGATCGCGATGAGAGCCGTGGTGTTGGCGGGTGTGACGTCGAGGCCGACGGAGCCGGCTGACAGCGTGGCATAGACAGCGCCGCCGAAGACCAGATCGACCTCGACGTCGCCGCGGGAGGTGCGCACCGGGATGCCGCTCTCGAGCACTCTCGACTCGACGTTGCGGAACACGATCTGCTCGATGCGTCCTGCGCTGCGGCGCACGCGCGCCTGGACACGTCCGCTGGGAACGTCGATGGTCACCACGGTGTCGCCGTCGGGATCCGACGGCACCCGGCCGGTGCGCACCGCCCAGGCGCCGAGCGCGATCGTGCCATGACCGCACGCCGTCGAGAAGCCGTCCTTGTGCCAGAACAGCACGCCGAAGTCCGCACCGGCGTCGTCGGGGGGAGTGATGAAGCCGCCGTACATGTCGTCGTGGCCGCGCGGTTCGAGGCAGAGGAATCGGCGCACGGCATCCGCCTGACCGCTGATGGCCTCGATGCGTCGCTCGGCGACGGTGGCGCCCTCGGTGGGCACGCCCTCGACGATGCGGAACGGTTCGCCGGCGGTGTGCCAGTCCTCGGTGTTCCAGTGCATTCTCTGCTCCGTCTTCATCGGATGGCGAGGCGGGCGACGACGAGGTCCTGCCACCCCATGCCGCAGGTCTTCACAACACGTGGGCGGTCGGTCGCTGGCTGGACCTGCCCGGTGAACAACTCGTGCATGGTGACGAGGTCATCGGGATGCAACGTTCCTGCGGTGATCGCGCCGATGACGTCGCCCGCCTCGGACATGGCCACGCGACGACTCTCCACGACGACCTGCGAGCGCCCGACGAGCACAGGGTCCAGTTCGGAGCGATCGGGTTCGTGCGAGCCGATCGCCACGATCGTGGCATCGTCGCGGACGAGGTCTGAGGGGAACAGGGGAGTGGAAGCGGTGGTCGTGCAGGCGATCAGGTCGGCGGCGCGGAGGTCGTCGAGGGTTCCTGTGCTGATCTCGGCGTTCGGCGCGTAGGGCCGAGCCGCATCGACGGCGGCTCGCGTTCGGGAATCGTCACGCCCGATGATGCGGACGGTCCGCAGGTTCCGAATCGCGGCAAGGGCCTCCACATGGCGCACGGCCTGGGGGCCGGTGCCGAATACTACGAGGTCACCGGCATCGGCGCCGGCGAGCACATCGACGACGGCAGCAGACACCGCCGGGGTGCGCAGGCTTGTGAGTGCCGTGCCGTCCAGCAGGGCGGTGGGCGCCAAGGTGGCTCCGTCGAGCAGGACGTACAGCGCCTGAATGCGTTCGAGTCCGCGCGCCGGGTTCGCGGGGGCGACGGTCGCGAGCTTCTGGCCTGCGGCGCCATCGACCGCCGACGGCATCAGCAGGAGTTGGCCGTTCGGGACGTCGAGAATCGTGCGCGGCAGATCTTCTTCCGGATCGAATCCTGCGCGGAGGACAGCCGAGATCGCCGCGATGGCGTCGGCCATGCTCACGCGATCGCCGAGTTGGCGACCGCTGACGAGGGTGAGATCCGAGAGGACGTCGGTCATGCTCCTACGCTAACGGGCGCTGTGTAATATGTCACGCATTGCCCGAGTTTGGCGGATTCGCGCGTCGGCGGCAGGTGAAGTAAGCTGTTCCGCGGTGACGTGTCCGAGCGGCCGAAGGTGCAACTCTCGAAAAGTTGTGTAGGGTAACCCCCTACCGTGGGTTCAAATCCCACCGTCACCGCCACCGAGAAAGCCCCCGAGATCCGCGGAATTACGCGGAAGTTCGGGGGCTTTTCACTTGCCGAATTCGCCTCGTGGCAACGCTTTGGCAACAACTGAGTCAGACCGAGCCTGATCGAGGGCGACCGAAACGCGGTCAAGATCGTCGTCGAAGAGATCGGCATAGGTGTCGAGAGTCATCGATGCTGAGGCGTGACCCAGCATCCGCTGCACGGCCTTCACGTTCGCTCCGGCGCTGATCGCGAGGCTCGCCGCGGTGTGGCGAAGGTCGTGCGGAGAGATCTTCGGGAACGTATGGTCCACTTTCCGTGCGCGCTTGACGGCGGCCGCGAACCAGCCGTCCTGCGACTGAGGCAGGCGATGGTGCGCGTCACGCTTGCCGAAGACGAGATCATCGGGCGACTTGCCAGTGCATGCGACGCGCAGCGGAGTCGTGAGGAACTCCGGGAACGGAACAGAACGTGTCTCATTGGTCTTCGGAGATCCGACGTGGACGGTCGCGTTCACGAGCACGGCGTTCTCCTCGATCAAGATCCGTTTGCGAACGAAGTTGACGTTCTTGACGCGGAGTCCACTCATCTCGCCCCATCGTATCCCGGTGTAGGCGAGGACGTAGACGATGGTCGGATACAGCGACGTCGATGCGAGCGCTTCGACTTGTTCGTGCGTCAGATAGGAGCGAGACCCACGAGTCTTCTTCGGGAGCCGGAGGTCACGGGCCGGATTCTGCGTGATGCGGCGATCTCGGACGGCGGCGTCTAGGATGCCGGCGATGATGCCGTGCGCGCGCAGCACGGTGGTGGCACTGTGCGTTGCCGCAAGGGCCGATACCCATGCCTGCACCTCGGAATGCCGGATGCTGCCGATCGCACGCTTTCCCCACTGCGGCTCGACGTGAATGCGCCAGGCCGACTCCACGGATCGGTATGTCGAGGGCTTCAGCACGGAGGCGCGGTCGTTCAACCATTCCGTGCCGAGCCGGACGACGCTCACTTTGGCGTCGGTCGGGTTGACATAGTCGCCACGAGCTTTCGATGTGTCGATGTGAGCCAGGTAGAGCTCAGCTTCCTTCTTCGTGGTGAAGCCGCGCTTCTGGCCTTGGGATCCGTCCGGACGTCGGTAGAGAACGCGGTATCGCCGGCCGTCTTTCGTGACGTACGCGAGAACGCTACCCACCCGCCGGTCGACCGACGTTAGACGTCATGCCGACCAGCCAGCCCGCCGCGCGGGCCTTCTGGATCCAATCCGATGCGGTGCGCTCGGGGACGTCGAGCTCGACCGCGATGAGTTTCACGGGCGGGAGATCTGCGAGGGCAGCGGTGCCGTAGAGGATCTCGACGACCTCCCAGCGCTCGTCCTTCATGCCGCGCTTCACTACAGCCTGTGCGAGCCACGGTGGAATAATGCGTCCTTCGGCGGTGGTGAGGTCCGCGACCGTCGTCCACTTCGCATCGGGGCTGTCATCGAGCTGCAGCGCGACGCAGTGCGGGATCGCGACCTGCAGGATCGCCTGCGGCGCGGAATGCTTCAGGCGATCCTCGTTGAACTCGGCGGAGACGGCTCGGTTGAGGATCGTGGTGATCACGTACCGGCCACGCTCGGCGAGGTAGTGCGCCTCGATCGTCGTCTCAACACTCGTCGTGTCATCGATCACGGTCGCGACGAACGCGGGGGCAATGCGCAGTGCGGACCCGACGGGCTCTGTGGCGTCCTGCGTCGACATCGTCTTGCCGTCAAGTGTCTTCACGTCGACCTTCACCCCCTTATTTTGCCTTACCGCACACGCATTCCGCAGATACCTCTTGACTAACCATACATCTTAGGAGTGTACTGCTGTCAAACGTCAAATCAGATCCGCAGAACGAGGTGTTTTCGATGACAACAACGACGAACTCCGACTCTGCCGCGCTGAGCCATGTCTTCCTGAGTCCAGACGAGCTCGCGGCAGCCCTTCCCGGCGTGACGAGGAACACGCTCGCGATGTGGCGCTACGAGGGGAAGGGTCCGCGCTATCGAAAGCTCGGACGCGTCGTCGTGTACGCGCTCGATGAGATCGAAGCCTGGATCGAAGAGGGGGCGCGAGAGGGCGAGCGCCATGAGCATTGACCGGGCCCCCTCGTCTCCCGATACCACCCTGCACATCATCGCGATCCTGAACCAGAGGCGCGGCTTCGGCAAGACCGCATTCATGGTGCAGCTCGGCGCGGCGCTGTCTCGTCGCTACCGCGTCCTCGTGGTCAACGTAGATCAGCGGCATTCAACGGTAAGAGGTGCGCGAGTTCCCGACGATCCACTTACGGCACCGACGGTCAACGTCGATTCGGTAGGGGTGTGGCGATGACCACCGTGACCGTCTACTCAACAGGTCCCGCATGCATCCGTTGCACGCTGACTTGCAGACGCTTGGCCGCGGTCGGCATCGGGCACACGGTGCTCGACATCACCCGCGACAACCATGCGGCGATCCGCGAGTTCCTCACCGAAGAACTCGGCTACACCGAGGCGCCGGTCGTGATCGTCGACGACGAACCGGAGCACCACTGGTCGGGCTTCCGCCCCGATCTCATCGACGCGCTCGCCGTCCACTTCCGGGGAACTGCGGCGGATGAAGTGCCGATCTGCTCGCCAAGCCTGACCAGGGAGGTAGGCCATGACCGACGATGATGACGCCCTCGACCGGGTCGAACGCGAGGTCGAGGACATTCGGTTGAAGATCGCGTACACCTACCACCAGCTCTATTTCAAGAAGGAAGCTCGAATAGAAAGCCGTCGCGCCTACGCGCGCGACTACTACGCGGAGCACCGCGAGGAGCTTCTCGAGAAGCAGCGTCAGTACCGGGCTGCACAGCGTGCCCGCGACCCGGAGCGATACAAGGACTTGCGGCGGGGGAGGGCGAAGCGCTGGAGAGATGGGCACAAGGAGCGGGAGAACGCCAAGAACAGAGCGAAGTACCGCGCCAATCCGCACCGCGAACTCGAACGGCGGGCCAAGTACTACGCCGACAACGCGGAAGAGATCAAGGCCCGGCGCCGTGCCCGGTACGCCGAGAACCGTGAGAAGGAGCTGGCCAAGCAGGCCGCGTGGCGCGACCGTGAGAAGCGTCGCCGCGAATTGGGGCTGCCGGTCCGGCGCTTGCATGTCAGCACTGCGGATGACATCGCTGCGAACGATGCGGCCGCGAACGCGTTCTTCGCTCAAGTGTGGGGCAAGCGCGCGATCAACCGCATGGTGAAAGGGCCGCCAACTCCGCCCGAACTCCTGGCCGCCTTCAAACGGCAGAGCAAGCGGATCCGCGCCGCCAGCATCCTTGCTGATAAGCGGGAGGTCCTGGAGCGGCTGGAGAAGGAACTCGGCCGCACACCGCCGGGCCCGAAGCCGAAGCCCCGGCGCAGCGCCAAGGAGATTGAGGAGGAGCGACTCGATGCGATCGGCAAACAGGTCAACGATCAACTCCGGTACCGAGAGCCCCCGCGGCGTCCGCACCACCTCGACCCCGCCGCGCCGCACCCGATGCTGCAACCGAACCAGACGATGGGAATGAGCAGATGACCCCCACGAGCGCCGTGCCTGCGATCGACCGAACCGACGTCGAGGCGACCCTCTATCGCGTCGCGGTCTCCTCGTTCACCTACTATCCCGACAAGGAAGCAGCGGAGCCCGGCTACACGATCGACGAAGACGTGGACTGGTGTCTCGCGCCGCTTGCGGGCCGGCCAGCGGGGCAGCGAAGTCAGCTACGAGCGATGATCCGAGTGATGGTCACCGAACCTACCGCGAACCGCCGGGAGTTCATCGCGATGCTCGCCGACCTCGCGGAGGGGTGAGGCGATGTGTCCTGCGCGAGACGGTTGCGGATGTCGGGCGAGCGTCTTTCCTGGTGGCTCATCGTAGCTCCCTGCGGGGTGCTCCGTTCCGGGCTTTCGCGGCATATGCTCCCTCGCTGCGCTCGGTCCGCTATTCCACGGTCCCGGCACTGCGCACCCCTCCGGTCGCGTCCGTAGCCACTTACCAGGAAGCCGCCGTAGGAGCGGTCAGACTGGGATCCTACGGCTCGACTTGCCGTCCGATGAAGGCTGCCATCCCCGGGACGGTGAAGGCGACGACGCCGTGCTCAGGGGCGAACACGAGGCCCTTGTTGATCAACGCGGCACGGACGGGGCCGATGCTCTTCGGTTTCTTGCCGAGCCGGGTCGCGATCTCGCCGGAGGAACTGCCCTCGTCGCCGTCGGCGGCCATCGCCCGGAGATACTGCTGCTCGGATGGCGTTGCCCTGTCCCAGCGGACCCGGAAGAATCCACTGTCGAGCTGGTTGTTTCCCTGGAGGATGCCGACCTCGGCATCTCGCGCGGTGATCGTTGACCCGGGCGCTGCGTTCCATGTCTCCTGTCCGTACTGCTGGATGAAGTACGGGTAGCGGCCGGATGCTGCAACCACGACGTCGACGGCATCGTCATCCCAGGATGCGTCCTCGTGCGCGGCGGGAATCGTCAACGCCTCGGCCACGACGCTCTCGTCGATTTGGTGGATCCGCGAGTACTGGAAGCGTTCGGCGTACGACTTCGCTTCGGCGAGGATCCGCGGCAGGCTGGGCAGGCCTGCAAATGCGAACAGCGCCGGCCAGTTGTCTTGGGCCGCCGCGTGGGCGATCGTGCAGAGCGTGACTAGCTCGTCGACGGCGAGGTCTTGCGCTTCGTCGACCAGGATTGCCAGGCCGACGCCTTCTTCCTCGGCAGCGTCCGCAAGATCGTGGATGAGCTTTTTCAGGTCGGTGTCCAGGATGCCGGTGTCGGCGCCACCGCCCGGTGTGCCGGAGAGGTCGAGTCCGAACGTCCACGTCCCGGTGGTGTCGTACGAGGTCTTGAAGCTGACCGCGGTCTTGAGCGCCTTCAGGAGCCGCTTCCCGGAAGAAGGCCGTGCGAGATCGGCGAGAGGCGCGTACAGCGCTTCACCGAGCAGTTCGCGCAGTGGCTTGCCCGACCCGGCTTCGATCTGCGCGACGATCCAGTCCTTCTTGAGGGCGTTGCGGCGGAATTCCGAGAGCAGCACCGTCTTCCCTACGCCGCGCAGCCCGTAGAGGACGAATGGCTGATCGGTACGCCCTAGTTCGGCGCGCTTTAACGCGATCGCCCACGTTTGCAGCGCATCGTCGCGTCCGACGAGTGCGGCCGGCTTGCGGCCCGCTCCGGGTGAGTAGGGGTTACGTACGGGATCCACGTGATGCCTCCTGCTGACGATATCGAGGAAAGTCTAGGAAGATCTAGTGCTGTCTAGTGAAATCTTAGACTCGACTAGATTCTACAAGATTTCCCTAACATCGATCCCGAACCTCAACGCGACAGCCAGCCACGTTCGGGGCCACCCGGCACCAAGATCGGCGCCGCAGCATCCACAGACTCCTCCGTCCGCAACGAACGACGCAGCAGTTCGAGGCGCGCGGATACTTTCTGCTCCATCACCGTCGCGAACTTCCCGCCCATCGGGACGTGCAGTTCCGGAATCACCTCATCCATCGCGATGGCGTGGAGCTCGACGAGCGACTCCGTCACGCCGGGCGACAGATCACGTCTGGACGTCGCGAAGTCGGTGACATGGTGCAACTCACTCAACCACTGCGTCGCATCGAATCGGATCATTCGGGCAGATTGCGCAGCCGCCAGCGCCGCACCAGCGCCGGCGAAAGCATCCGTGGCCCCCGCACGCTGCGCGTCGAAGGCTACCCGACCGTTGCGTCCGAGCACTGTGAGGCGATCCACGGATGCCGACTCTTCGATGGTGGCAACGAGCGATCGCGTAGCGGTGAACCCGCGATCATGCGTAGCCAGGCTCGTGTACTGCGCAGGAGTACCCGCATGCACCTCGCGCAAGTATCGCGAGACAACGGACATCAAGCTCTCGGCGCGTCGCGAGGCGACAACGACGATGTGCGTAGTGAATCCTTCTGACGCGAACCGTGCCGCGGTGGCCGTGGCGACCGAAGGATCGTGAAATGTTCCCTCGAGGAGCAGCGAGCGATGGTTCTCGCGGGCGAATCGGACGCAGTCGCGCACCCATCCAGCCGTAGCGCGAGAGAGGACCGCCGAGGCTTCAGGGGAGCGAGCGGCAACAAGCTTGAGGAAATGCGGATGGAACGCTCTAAGATCCTCGCCGTTCAGCGTGGCGATATAGGCCCCGGGTGCTGTGGCTATCTGCCCGATCGCCCGAGACCGGCCAGCCCCCGGTTGACCGCTCAGCAAGACGAGCGTTGGATCATCGCTTGCAACCTTCGTTGCGAAATAGAGCGGCAGGATGTCGCGCTGCAGAATCCGCTCGCGTTCGTCGTCGCTAAGTTCCCAGTCGCTCAAGAAGTCTCTCCGTCGAGTTCGCGGGAGCGGGTTTCAATCCGTGTGGCCAGGGCGGCGACGGCGGCGCGGTCGTACGCGTCGACGGTGAGAATATCGGTCCGCCAGGCCGCGATCTCAGCTCGCGCGTGATCAGCAGTTCGCGGATCTTGTGCGCCCGACCGCAGCAACAGGGCGATCAGGGTCGTCGCCGACTCCCGCATCACGTCGAAGGTGACTGCGTCGCTTGTCCGCCATGCCGAGATTGCGGCCAATCCTGCCTCCTTGTTGCCAGATTACCGGCTCTAGTCTGGGTTCTGCCGCTCAAATCGGGGACTGCGCTCCTCGACCAACCACTTAGTTCCGTCGAGCTCGAAGACCACGCCGATGTGCTGACCCACTCCAACCCGAGAAGGTCACGATGGTAGTCGCCCCGTTACACGAGTAGGACAGAGCAATAGGGGAAGCAGTCACGGCAGCGGCGGCCGAACTCCGCAATCGTCTGCTCTACAAGAGCCCGTGGCCGCAGCAATGTCGCCGATCCGACCTCCGATTGCGAGAGCCTTCCCTTCCGCTCTACTCGTTCGGCCGCGCCTCAGTTACACCCATACCCGGCCGCTCGCACCACGCCTGACGACGCGGACCTAGGGCGTGTCTGACAGGGCATCGGCCCATGCCACGGCTGCGCTAAGAACGTCGAAACCCACGTCCTTTTCGGCTGGTGGACATTTGATGCACAGCACTCATCGCGCACGCGTCGACCGCCGTGGTGCGGACGCGGCCGGCATCCGCCGGGTCGGCGCGAAACTGGGAGCGGATCGTGAAGGACGCGCAACAGCAGCCGTCGATATGCGATGAAAAGAAGCGTCTCTTGCTGACCTAGCGGAGTGCCTTCAACGCGGCGGACGCGGCGGCCTTCTTCTCGCCGATACGCCAGTTCCGACTAGCAGGCTTACGAGCCGCGGCACGCGACATCTTCCCCGGGCGCAGCGCAGCCCCCAGGGTGGCGGCAACTGCAGTGCTCGGCTCCTCGGATATCCAATGGAGCATCGCGCCCCCGACGGTCTTCGCCACGAGTTGGTCGAACTCACCATCTGTGCTGGTGGCGGCGAGAGTGATGGATGCGGCTGAAGCTTGCTGCGCGGATGAGGTGAGCTTCGACTCGACCTCCGCCCAGATGTCGGCACGTTCGGCCATATGGAGCGGAATCGTGATGAACGCCCACAGGTGCTGGTCGCCCGTCCCGCCAACATCGAGGGTGTCGGCGAGCAGGATGCGGACAGCGCCCATGTAGACGTCGTAGTCCGCCGAGGCAAACGCACGTGCGAACGACGCCCGCGCCGGAACTGGCGGCTGAAGGACAGCGATCCTCCGCAGTAGTCCAGCGACAGCCGGGTCCGCCTCGCTGGCCTCGAGCCCACGGGCTGCGACGGCGGCCATCGCGTCCTCCGATTCGGCAGATAGCGCGAGCTCCAAAGCCTTCTCGAGCGGCAGCACACGGGCCAGCGGCTGAGCGCGTGTCTTCATCGCTTCCGTCGGCTCGTCAGCGTCTAGGTGCGTGTCGATGTGCGCGGTGAAACTCGCGTCCACGAGTCCGCGATTATCGAATAGGTCGAACAGAGCCCAGTAGTCCGCTTCGGGGGCCTCCTCCACGAATGGTGTCACGGTCGCCGCCACCTCAGCCGACAGCTCCTCGGACCATGGCATCTGCGCAAGCGAGGTGAGGGCCCGCACCTCGTGCGCCCCACCGTAAGGAAGGATCCTCCCGAACGCATCGAGCAACTCCCGCTCGCAGTCCACGGAGACGCGCCCGGTCGCCATGACGAAGGCTGCCGCTTCTGTGGCGTCGGTGCTGTAGTCGATGGAACGCTGGAACATTGGGACAAGCTGCGCCATCGCCTTGTCGCCCCACTCGGTCGGTGCCCTTGCCGTCAGGATGTGTGGGGCGATACCTGAGACGAACGCGCGGGTGTCCTCATCTCCGAGCGCTGCCACCCAGGCATCGACTACGGCGGTGGACGCGGTCTCTTCCATCTGCGGGAGAAGCGCGCACATGCTTTGAACAGTTCCCCCGTATGAGACACCCTCTGCGTCGATGCCCCCAGGGTTGCGGATCCAGGCGTCGATGAGAGCTTTCGCGAGGGACGTGTGTGTCTTTGCCCCCTGCGTGACCATCGCGGTGAGGGTCGGAAGGGCGAGAGATGCCGGGTAGGTATCGGCGTCGACCCACCCGGCCAGCAGCGACGATCCGACGCTGGCAACGGAGTGCGGGTTGGTCGCGTTCTTCCAGTACCCGTACTCCGGATTCTGGGTAGTCGTGCGGATCGTGACCGCCACCAGGCCGTCCTGCATCTCGCGCACCGGTTCCGCGTCGTCGGCGAGCGACTTCTGGGCAGTCGCCGCCGATTGGAGAACTTCAGCGAGCTGTTGATCCGTGAACGTGTACGCGCGCGTGCTTTCGAGTGCGATTGCCGATTCGAGAGTGTCAACTCCAACCTCGACGGCCGCGCGAAGCGCCTTCATGTCTGCCACCGGGATCTGCTCGGACACCTGAGATGTGATCACGACAACGTTCGCGAAGTCGTCTTCGTTCGCGACAGCGGTCTCGCCTGGGTCTGACGCCAACGCGACGGCGCGTCCAAGAAGTGTGGCGGCGAACGCATCACCGAGGTCTTGGCGGGTCCAACGCTCGACGTCGCTCCACGAATCGACATGCGCAATCCGCTCTTGCGCCCAGGACGAAAACGCCTTCTCGCCGAGCACGGCGCGAATTTGAGCACGGCCGCCCCACAGTGTTTCTTCAGCGTTGACGTCGGAGGCATCCAACGCAAGTCGGACCAGGGTCTTCGCGTCCTCCGGGGACGCGGATTCGGCGAGCACGAGCGCACCAGCGACGTCGGTCACAGCTTCGGACCGGCGGTTCGCGGCGGCGGCCACCGCGCGGGCAACCTCCTGATCCTGAAGTGCGGGGGTGGCTTGCGCGGCCTGGATGACAGCGGATGCGGCGTTCGTGATCTCGGGGTCTTCGAGCTCACGCAGGACCGATACCAGCAGCTCTCGGAACAGAGCGACCGCGTCGGTGCCGGCCGAGTGCGCTGCGTTGGCAAGGTCTGCGAGTGCAGCGGACTGGTTGTTTGCGAGAGCGGAACGGAGCTCGCGTGCTTCCGCGTTCCCGAGCGTCAGGCTGAAGCGGTCCTGCCCGAGGTAGAAGAACGGGAACAGATCGACATTCCCAGGCACCCATCCAGCAGTGCGGGCGAGGTACTTGTAGAGGGGCCGATTCTTCGCCTGCGGGAACGCGCTCAGCTTCGAGAATTCCGTGTCACCCTCGCCGAGGGACGACGCCCGGGATCCGATATCGACGAGCGCCAAATCGTTCAGCGCCGCCTTGAAGAACGACGCAAAATCCGTCTTCAACACCACGACGCGAGCCAGGACATCTGGGTGCGCGGTGACAGCCTCCGCGCGGAGGGAGCGGCGCCCTTCGCGCTTCTCGCGTGCGAGCGCGAGGCGGTAGTCGCTACTGAACGCGTTGATGAGGCGGACGACGTGGCGAGGGTCGGCGACGTCCTCGTAGACGAGCATCGAGATGACGTCGTCCACGCGCGTATCGAGCTTAGCGGCGAGTGCCGGCGCCTGCGTGCGGAGTACGTCGCGGGCGTAGTCGCGAAGGTCTGGACTCTCGTGAACGGGTACCTCTTGGCGGAGAGTGAAGAGCCGGTTGAGGAAGTCCTGGGCGTGTTCCCCGTCCAACTTGCCGTCGGTGTCCAGCGCCCCTCGGATGATCTTCTCGGCGACGGACACGATGAAGACCGGCCGGAGGTCTTTCTTGCAGGTTAGTTGGAAACTCCGGATGGCGTTCAAGGCCTCGAGGATCTGCTGCTTGGAGAGGCGGTCGATATCGTCGACAGCCACAACAAGGCGGTGCTTCGCCTTCGACGCGAGCGTGGCGAACGCCCGCTCATGCTCGTCAGCGGCCTCAACCCGGGGCCGCTGGGTGACGCTTGTGCCAGGAGTGAGAAGCGATGTGAAATTAAACTCGCTGCCGCTGAGTTTCGTAATGAACCAGATCAATGGGACGAAGACAGTTGCGCTTGTGAAAAGAGGCACGGCGAACTTCTGGAGGTTCTCCCAAGCCTCCGCTCCTACAACCGCGGCGATGGCTCCGGAAGCGATGAGCGCGATGACGATAACCGCCAGTGTGAGCAGGATGAAGCCCGTGCGCGTCATCTTCAATTTCGCCTGGAACTTCGTAAAGATGCGCCCGAGCGGAGAGTTCGCGGGGTCGCTGATGGTGATGGTCTGAGCGCTACGTAGCGGCTCGAGGATTTCCTCTGCGTCCGACGCCTTGATCTCTCCCGCATCGACGAGCGCCTCCGCGAACCCATAGACAGCTGCACGATGGAACCCGACCGGCTCGTGACGTTCGGCCGACATACGAACGACACGGAGCTTCTTGTGCCCAACGAGCTTCGCCTGGAGAAGCTGGATGATGGTGCTCTTACCGACACCAAACTCGCCGAACAGGCCAATCATCCGCCGATGCACGCTTGGCTCAGTCACCATGCGGTAGAGGTTGTCGGCGATGTCGTTGTGACCGAATGCGTCCTTCTCGACGTCGCTGATGGGCGCGTCGATGACGAACCAATTGTCGGGGGTGCTCGCCTCGGCGTTCATGGCTCTCCTCTGAGTGGTCGTGGCGCCGGACGGCATCGGGCACAGATTATCGAACGTCTCGACGTTCCCGGTGGAATGATGGAACGTGGCGTGCTGCGTTGTGATCACTCGTGCGGTCCGCCATCGTGTGCACCTCCGCGAGCGCACCCGAGGACGGGCGATGCCGTTACTCGCGAGGATCATTCCCTTCGCATGTACTGTGTGAATCGGGGCGCCTAAGGGGGCGTAGACCGGGGGTTACGATGTCTTCTTCAGGTGCACGTACGCGGACGGAGCTGGCGGCCGACTACCCGGACGAGGAGTGGCGCGAGCGCTTCCTCGATCTGCGCACTCTGGTCCATATTCTGGCTCACTCCATAATTCCGTCGGGCTTCAAAGCATCCGACGAGTTGAACCGTGCGATCGTCCTCTCCGATTCAGGCAAGAAGCTTCGGCATCAGTTGGTCGCCAATGAGTCTGTCGAAACCAAGGACGCGAATCTGCTGTGTCTGCTGACGCTGACCCACGTTGACCCGCTCATCGATATCGAACGCATCGACATGGGCAAGCTCGTTGACGCGGTGTCCGAGATGATTCGGGACAAGCGCATCCTGTACCCGATGATCTTCGGGCGCGGTCTCTACGACGAAGCCGTAGCCCTCTTTCCGGAGGAGCGCGACGAGCTCAAGCACGGCGACACAATGCGACTGCTCCAAGATAAGCCGCAGGGCGTCTTCCACGACGGCCACTACCTCATCGGCCCGTTCGGGCTCCAGCGGCTGGAGTTCGAACGAGATCTCCATCCGTCTACGGACATCCCGCTGCAGCACTGCAGCGATATCTCCTGCACTGCGATCCACAACGTCGGTCTCTCCACCAGTCGCGAGGCTGGAGTGAACCAGCACCGGCCGCTCGCGAGCAAAATGCTCCGTCAGTTCGCCAACGAGCCATCCGACTGGTCCGGCTTCGCGGCGGATCTCATCGAAGAACGATACAACCCGTATGAGATCAACGACGCCTCCACGCTGCCGTTCCTGCTCGGGGATGGGCTCCACGACACCGAGCTGAGGAAGCTCCTCAAGCGAGTCGTGGACACATCAGACGGGCGCACTCGAACGTGGGCTTCGTCGTTCGGGTTCTCCGGTGACGTCGATAAGTGGTCAGCCGAGCTCGACCGCGCCAGTCTCCTGAACCTCCTTCTCACCGAACCCGACGATGCACTGGCCGAGGCTCTCGACGCCGCAGTGCAGGAGGGTGAGATCGAGGTGCCCGACGGTGAGGTCCGTAAACCCGTCGTGAACCATCGGGCGCGATCCGGCGCTTGGGGACTTCGGTCCGAGCTGAGCTCGATGGGCTATCGGATCATGCCTGGTAGCTCAACCGTGACACTGTTGCGTCTCACGTCCCTTGCTCGTTCTCTCTTCGATCCCGAGTCTGCGGACGAGATGAACGACCTTGCATGGCTACTCCGCGGACACCCGGGAACGACCACGGAGGAGCGGTTGGAGAGCTTCCTGCGCACCGCGAGTCCGCGGGAGATCCTCTCAACCTTGGTCCTTTCAAGGGAAGGGAACGCGAAGAAGGCTGCGGAGGTCCTCGGACTCAACATCGGCGGGAATGACGATAGCTTCCTGGACGCGATGCTCTGGAAGTTGGGTTTCGTTCCGAACCGTAGGCCGGACATCCGCGATGCCTATTGGCGGAACCACAACACCCTGGAGAAGTTCGTCGTCACTCCGCTCAAGACCAATGACTCGGCCGAAGAAGCGCTGCGTAAGGTCGCCGTCAATTACTTCGTCGCACTCGAACGCCACCTCTTCGATTCGCTCATTTTCGCCACATGGGCGCTCCTCACTGACCATTCGATGGCTGGGAGACCGTTCGAGTTCCACCTGCAGTCGGCTCGCGACTTCACCATCGCGACGCTCAATAGCTCCGTCGAACGCAAGGACGGCGTGGAGCGCAACGACCTGCGCGAGGGTCCTGTGCTCGCGGAGCTCGTGCAAGGGTTTATGCGGCTGTCTAACCACCTCGAAAGCCTGCGGGGTCGGGAGGACGACTTCCGCCGTGAGAAAGACGAATACCCGCGGTTCGTAAAGCAGACGGACCTGCAGCGTTTTCCCTTCGAACACACGATTCCTTACCTCGATCTGACAGCCTCATCGCAGGTATCCCTGAGGAAGACCTTGCGTGACGTCAGCACTCGACTAGGCGACTCCGGCATTCTCAGTGCCCGCAACGGCCTGCTCCACGCGGAAGGCAAGCAGCGGACCCCCACCACAGAGGAAGTGAACTCTGCCTTGGACCGTGCCCGGGAGGTGCTCCGTTCCTTGGAGCAGATCGGGTGCGTGCGAGTGACCTTCGAAGTGGTCTCGAGCGAGACGGATCAGTGGGGTCGCAGCAGTACGCTACTGTCTGCGAACGGCACGGAGATCCGCGTGGCGGGTCCCTCCAGTTACGAGCTGCTCGGGATGCCTTCACTGCACCGCAAGGTGTACTTGATGCAGGGTGCCGTCTTCGCCGCACCGAACGAGATGCTGAGGTTCCGAGAAGGATTCGATTCCCTTTACGCCGGTTACTGGCGCGACTTCGTTCGGCGGCCTGAGCCGGCAAACCGAGCCTCTGCCGCACAGATGGCAGATTCCGGAGCGGACGTTGAGGCGCCCGCGGCAACTGGCGCATGACCTGACCGATAGATTTCCGCTGGCGGAAAGTCTGGCTCGATGTACGGTCGCCGGTGGTGGCTGTGGTGATCAGCGTCCGCCATCGCCCCTAGCGACGGGGCCGCGGTTCGGTCAACCCATCTGATGGAGTCGAGAAATCGCCAGTCCAACTTAACCTCATTGACTCCACACCCAGGCGTCGTTTCGCGCGTCCCGTAACTCCTCCTCGAGGCGCCACTCGTAGAGCAGCGTGATGTTGCGGGGCGCGTCCTCATCGAGAAGCGTGACGTTCAACCACTGCGCCCATGCCCACGGCGATTTCACCCTGGCCTGAAGGACGAGAAGCACCTCCTGCAGCACTTCGACCACCTTGCCGCCCAGTAGCCGGAACGACGGGAAGAGATAGACGTCGTCATCGTTGTGCAGCATGAGGAGTCGTAGATTGTTCCCAGCCTCCATGACCTCTGCCTCTGCCCCGAGGGTGCGGGCCATGCTCAATATCGTGTAACAAGGGCCAACGATTCTCGCCCACGGGTTGGGCTCATCCGCGGTCATGGCTTCTCCTCATGGATCTGAGCATCACGAATTCACGAATTCACGAATTCACGAATTCACGAATGCACGCAGGCACTTTCTGTGGAACTCGTTTTGAGTTGAGCAAGAACGGCGTAGTGTGGATGTGTGCGAGGAGGTCTCGAGCGCTGGAAACGGGGTGTCGGATCGCAGGGTGTTCGACAGGCGCTCGGGTACGCGCTCAAGGGCTCGTGTGACTCCCACCTCCGCGAAGCGACGGGAGTCAATGCGCTTGCCGGCTACAGCGCCGCCGCATCGGTTGGCGTCACCCGTTTCACGGTCGAAGCGGGAATCATCACAATCGACGCGCTCGACGAGACCCAGCTGCGCCGCTGGGTCGAGGGCCGCGATCCAGATACCGGTGAGCTCCGCGGACGCGACCTAAGTTCCCCGGACGCGGATCTGATCCTCGACGGGACCATCAACGCTCCGAAGTCGTACAGCATCGCCGCACTGATCAACGAAGACCTCGCGCGAGAGCTCGAACTCCTACAGGACCGCCTCCGGGATCGGATCATCACAATCTGGCAGCGAGAACTGAATGCGCGGCGCGGCGCCGGTGGGCGCATCCGTGAGTCCCTCCACCGCATCGAGGTCGTCGAACTACAGCATCGACGTTCACGGGCGTTGGACCCGCACATCCACCGGCACCTGTGGCTGAACGTCAAGGTACAGGGCGACGACGGCCAATGGTCTAACGTCGACTCTCGCGTGGCGATGAGGTTGCATACCGTCATCAACGCCGAAGGCGAACTCGCTGCACGCACCGATCCGGAATGGATGGCCGCACTCGCCCGCCACGGGTACTCGCTCAACTCCGAGGGCGAGATCGCAGCACTCGCCCATGCGGTGCGCCCGCTGTCGCGCCGGTCGACGCAGATCGAATCGAACCGGTCCATGCTGCTCGTGGCCTGGCGGCGGGAGTATCCGGGACAGGAGCCGAGTCCTGACCAGGTGCACCGGATCGACCGGCTCGCGTGGGCGAGAGCCCGACCGAACAAGCCCGGCGACCTGGACGAGACGGCATGGGAGAAACTCATCGCCGGTGAGCTTGGCGCGATAGATTCTGACCTGTTGCGCGCCCGTCGCGAGGTACCATTTCGCGCGGTCTCTGTCGAAGGTCTGGATCTTGACTTGCTAGCAGCGCAAGCGATCGTCGAGGCGGATGCGCGGTCAGCGTGTTGCGGAGGAAGGTTCAGCCTGTTCGACGTCAGAGCTGGCGCGACGCGTGCGCTCGCGGGTTGCGGCGTCGTCGCCCCGCGCGATCACCTGCAACGAGTGATCGACGATGTCATCGACCGCGCCCTCAGATTGGCCACCGACTTATTGAAAGATGAGGCAGAGCGCCCAGCGCACGTGAAGGCATACATGGCGTCCACGACCGCTCGGCTGAAAGTCGAGCTGGGCGCACGGTTCGACGCGCTGAGCCGTGCGGGCGAGGCCATCGGCAGTGACGTGATCGTTCGGATCGCCGCTCAGGTCCTCGACGAGTACGTCGTGCTCGATGAGCGACAGGTGCAGGCCGCGGCGGCGATTGCGGGGACCGATCGACTGGTATCGGTGACGGGGCCGGCTGGCGCGGGGAAGACAACGATGCTGCGGGTCGCGAAAGTAGCAATCGCGCGGCAGGGGTATCGGATGCTGGTGGTCGCGCCGACCAAGAAAGCGGCATCCGTCGCCGAGCGTGAGATCGGTACTTCCGCGTCGAGCCTGCACGCGCTCCTCGCCGATCACGGGTTCCGCTGGGGGCGAGACCAGGCGGGAGCCGAAGCGTGGAGTCGCCTCGCTGTAGGCGACGTCGATCCCGCGACGGGGATCGAGTTCGCCGGACCTCGACGGTTCCTGCTGGCTGGAGGTGATCGGGTGGTGGTGGACGAGGCGGGCATGGTCGACCTGCAGACTGCGACGGCGCTGGCGACCGTCGCGGACGAGACGGGAGCCGGCGTCGCGATGGTCGGAGATCATCTCCAAGCACGTCCGGTTGGGCATTCCGGGGCAATGGCTTCGATGACGCGTCGGGCGACCGCGGTCGTGGAGCTGACGGCGGTGCATCGATTCATGGATCCGGACTACGCGGCGCTGACGCTGCGGATGCGGGAGCCGGCATCCAAGGACGTGGCTCTCGCCGTCGCCGCCGAACTCGACGGGCGTGGTTTGATTCGTCGCGTCTCCGATCACGACCAGGCGCGAGAGGAAATGATCGATGCCTACTTCCGATGGGCTGCCAACAACGGTCGCGTGGCGTTGGTCACCAGCAGCAACGAGGAAGCCGATGCGATCAACGAGAGGATCCAGCAGCGTCGCCTCGACCGCGGACAGTTGGGTGACACGCGCATCGTCGTCGGGCAGCGGGAGCAGCGACTTCTGGAGGGCGACATTGTCCAGACTCGTCGCAACGATCGACGGACGGGCGTCGAGAATCGAGCAGTCTGGGTCATCCGCAACATCGGGCCACGGGGAGTGGAGCTCGTGAGCCTCGGCGACAGCGGCGATACCTGCACGGTCGCGCATGAGTACACCGCCGAGCATGTGCACCTCGCATACGCGTCGACGGTGCGCGGCATTCAAGGGGAGACGACGGATGCCGCGATCGTCGGGCCTGGCGTCGACGCAGCGGGCCTCTACGTCGGGATGACTCGCGGTCGGGCACACAACGTGGCGATCACTGTTGCGCGCACGGATGCGGAAGCGCTGGATCAGACTGCCGACAGCATGATGCGCGGTATTCCAGAGGTGAGTATCGAGGACTCGATTCGGGCGGCGCGGATCGAACTCGGGCGGGCGGCGCGAGTGGGTGATCCCGTGAGGGGTCCGGTGCCCGGATTGGGTGACCGGCTCGTGCGTCAGGATATTTCGATCCGTGCCGCAATGGCGAAGCTTCTCGAGACGGATGCCCGTATCGCGGCGAA
This sequence comes from Microbacterium sp. LWH12-1.2, assembly GCF_040675825.1. Classification (NCBI taxonomy): domain Bacteria; kingdom Bacillati; phylum Actinomycetota; class Actinomycetes; order Micrococcales; family Microbacteriaceae; genus Microbacterium; species Microbacterium sp. LWH12-1.2. The sequence continues at coordinate 2,277,739 of NZ_JBEGIJ010000001.1, read as the reverse complement.
GGATTCGTCGGCGCATGGCCGCAAGAGTGGTGCAGAAGTCGATTCGTTGACGAACGCGCGTGCGGAGCTCGTTGCGCAGTACGAAGCGCGAGCCGACGAGTACTCGGAGCTTACTCGCCAGTACGGCGGCCGCCTACACGTCGATGGCGGTCGCTCTGGCCAGAGCCTGATGGGTCAGTCGGCGCACGATCACTCTGGGGTTTCCGACACTCGAGTTCCGTTGGCCGACGGTTTGTCCCTGGAACGATGACGCGAACACTTGCTGGGACGCGGTATTCACGCGGGATTCCGTTCCGGCGCGGCTGGCGGTGTTGCGGACGTGCATGGGGAGAAACCCGATTCCGAGCAGTGGACTGCAACCTTTAGGTCCCTAGGAATCTCGGGACGTCATTGAGCCTCCCGCGGGGGAGATCAAGGGCGGCACGGGTGAAGCGCCCCCACCGCAGGCGGAAGTTGGCGGAGATTGGGATCGACTCGTTGCCGATCCTGTCTCATCTGAAGTGTCAAGACTGGCCACTCTGACGGGCTTACTCGTGAGATAGCAGGAGATCGGCGATCAGGCGGGCCATGTTTCCTGACAGCTGCGAGTGGTGATCAGTTACGTACACGACGCCGGAATGTGTGGAGGCTCGGAAGTCGAGGATGGCTTCGGCGAGCCACTGCACGGGAAGGCAGAGAACGCCATCTCGCCAGACCGCTTCCGCGAGCATCGCTGTGATGCGCCCATCGACCACGCAGCCGATGGCTCCACGGGCGAACTGTAGCGTGCGTCCGTCCTTAAGCGTGAGCTCCGCGACTCGCCCATCGTCGTCGTCAGCGAGTGTCGCGTCGAAGACCTCCGCGAGCAGATCGATCGGCGCGAACACGTAGCTGCCGCGGGACAGCGTCGATCCGCCCCGGCCGTGGTACTGGACCGAGTCCCAGACGAAGGCCGGGGTCGACATCGGCACTCTCCGACCCGACACCCACGCCTTGGCGCGCCCCGCCGCGACGGCGAGAGCAAATGGATCCCCGGTGCGCGGCAGCAACGACTCGTCGCGGACGATCGACCCGTCCGCGTCGCGGCGAACCCCGGAGAACAAGTGGTCCCAGACCAGCTCGGCGTCGTCGAAGGTCTGGCCGTGGTCGCGGTTGTGCACGTCACGGAACACCACGTCGGCATGCGCACCGCGATAGAAGGCGAAGTTGTCCGTACCCCTCACCGCGATCACGGGCGGATCGGTCACGCCGTTCAGGCGCAGCCAATAGTTGCGATTGGCGACGACCACCGAGGGGATGTCGTCCGAGTAGTACGTGCCCGCCAGATCGAGATCCAGGCGCGACTCCCACACGGCCAGGGGGCCCGCTTCATTGATGATCTCGCCGTCGGCGTCGAACAGCATCGCGGGGTCGGTGGGACCCCCCGACCCCGCGACACCCGCCAGGACACCACCCAAATGTCGCGCGAACTGCGAGGCCATGATGTTTCCCGCCGACATGCCATGCACGAAGATCCGCTCGCGATCGATGTCGTACTCTTGAGCCATCCGCTCGATGAGCGCGCGCACGAACTGCAGGTCATGATTGGCCTCGACGGATGCCGCGGGTGCGGGCAAGTAGAGGCCTTCCGGGTTGGGCCTGGTCATTCTGGCGACATGCTCCGCCGCGACATCGATCGCCCACATCCGTCGCTCGTGCGCGTCGGGAAAGACCACAACGAAGCCCTCGCGCTCGGCGACCGCCGTCCACGACGAGTAGACGGCCTGCCCCCAGCCGGTCATGAGGCCGCCGTGCAGCGAGATCACGAGCGGCAGGGCAACACCCGGCCGACAGCCGCTCGGCACGAAGGTGTACCAGGTGTCCTCGACGCCGTCGACGAGAACCTCCCGATGCTCGGTCAGCCCTGCGGGATACGGCTGCGAGTTGTTGCCGTTCTCGTTGACGACGATGTCCGAGTGCTTGAGCGACTCCGGGAGGTAGTCGCGATTGGCGTCGTCCGGCGTCCCGGGCAGAAGACGGATGGCGGAGTTCATGCCGACTCGCTCAGACCGCGTCGTGGTCGATGTCGCGCAGCCCGAAGAACTCGAACGCGTCGCGCACCGCCACATCCCAGAAGTCCCATTCGTGCGCGTAGCCGTCGCGGACGAGGAACTCGGCGTCGAGGCCTATCTGCTCGGCGTGAGCGCGGAACGGACGCAGGTCATCCATGACGTAGTCGTCGTCGGCCCCGCACGCGAAGAGCAGGCGCGGCAGCTCCCCGGATGCGGCGCGCTCGTCGATGACGCGCCAGGTGTTGTCCGGCGAAGCGAGGAACGCGTCCAACCCGCCGGCGTTTTCGATCGACCGCGAGAAGCGCTCGGCGACAGGGCCGTCCGACGCCAGGTACTCCGGCGTGAGCGTGGCAAAATCGCGCGGCGAAGCGGACAGCGCTGCCGCCGCAGCGAAGCGCTCCGGATTGTTGACCGCGTACGTGATGGTTCCCCGGCCGCCCATGGACAGTCCGGCGATGAAGTTGTCTTCACGTCGACTCGAGACCGGGAACCAGTTGTGCACCAATGGCATCAACTCGTCGAGCAGGTAGTCGTACATGTTATAGCCGAGCATCGCGCGGCTCCAGTTGGCGTAGCTGGTGTTCATCGCGCTCGGCATGACCACCGCGACCCGCTTTTCGGTGGCGTACCGCTCGACGTTCGTCTTGCGCACCCAATCGGTGTGGTCACCGTAGGTGCCGTGCAGCAGCCAGACGACGGGCAGATCGGTGGTCGCACCATAGAACTCCGCCGGCTCTCCCTCCCTCGGCATGTCGGGCAGGATCACGCTGAACTCCTGATTCACGCGCAGGTGCTTGCTCGCCATGTTCATCGTCAGCAGTGCCATCTGTCCTCCTCGAGCTGGTGCGGCCGGCTCGGGTGCGATGCCGTCGTGGCCGTAAGAACACTATGCCCAGTGACCCTCGGCCGTGTCAGCCGCCGGGTGGCGGATTCTACGACCGCGATTGCGGTCGAGGGGCGGCTCAGCGGCACCCGCAGTGCGCATCAGGATGGCTTGGGGGAGCGCTGAACACCATGGCGCCCAGGGAGGCTGAACGTGCGAGGTATGTCGTGATGACGCGCGCCGGTGGCTCGCCCCGCATCTGGACGGGGCCTTTCGTCGCGCTTTTCGCGATCAATCTCGTCATCACCTTCGCGCAGTTCATGACCATTTCCCTGATTCCCAAACTCGCCGTGTCGCTCGGCGCCACGTCGATCACGGTCGGCGTCGTCACAGGGATCTTCGCCGTGACCGCCCTCGCGGTGCGGCCGGCGGTGGGATGGGCCACGCTGAAGGTGCGGCACTCGTACCTTCTGATGGGCACGCTCGCCCTGATCATCGTCGCCTTCGTGCTCTACGGAATCTCCGACAGTATCCCGGTGCTGATCGCCGCCCGCCTTCTCCACGGCGCAGCCATGGGCTTCCTCGCACCGGTGACGCTGGCCCTGGCCAGCAACGCCCTGCCCGCGTCGCGGATGGCGCAGGGCATCGGCGTCTTCTCGCTGGGCCAGGCTGTCAGCACCGCCGTGGGGCCGTCGGTCGGCCTGTGGCTGCTGGAGACGTTCGGGTCCCTCCCGTCCTTCCTCCTGGGCGCGGTCCTGCTGCTGGGCGCCGCGGTCGCGGCCGGGTTCATCCGCTCGCCGAGGCCCGGGCCGGCTGCCGAGCAGCGTTTCGGCTGGCGATCCTTCATTGCGGTCGAGGCGATCGTCCCGGCGACGGTGATGCTCTGCCTCGCCGGAGCCTTCTCGGGTGTGAACGCGTTCATCGTGCTGTACGGCGAAGCGCGCGGCGTCGCTCAGATCGGGCTGTTCTTCGCCGCGTACGCGGTGTTCATCCTGCTGTCGCGGCCGCTGGCGGGGCGTCTTGCCGACACCTACGGTCTCACGGTGGTCATCGTGCCCGGACTGCTCATGTTCGCGGTGTCCTTCATCGTGATCAGTCAGGTGACGACTCTCACGGGCTTCCTGATCGCCGGCGCGATCTCGGCGCTCGGTTACGGGATCTGCCAGCCGGCCATCCAAACCCTGTCGCTCATGTCTGTCAGCCCGGAACGGCGAGGCGTAGCCAGCAACACGAACTACATCGGAATCGACCTCGGCTATCTTCTGCTACCTGTCGCGGCGGGCTGGATCGTGACGGCGAGCATGGATGCCGGCGCCGCGACCTCGGACGCGTATTCGATGATGTATCTCGTCCTGATCGTGCCGATCGGAATCGGCCTGCTGGTCTTCCTGCTCTTCGGACGCGGCTCCCGGGGCCCCGGCCACGCCGAACCTCTCGTCGAACTCGACGAGTGACCCCTACCCACCCGGATCGGAACCCACCATGCTGCCCGTCGTGAACCAAGCGATGCTCATCACCTACGCCGACAGTCTCGGAGGTGACCTCAAGGCGTTGGCCCGCACCCTGCGCACACACTTCGCCGGCGCCTTCGGAGGTGTGCACATCCTGCCGTTCTTCCCATCGTCGGGGGACCGGGGATTCGCGGTTGTCGAGTACGACATCGTCGACCCCGCCTTCGGCGACTGGTCCGACATCGACGACATCGGACGCGACCACTATCTGATGGCCGACTTCATGATCAACCACGCGTCGATCCGCTCTCGCGAATTCGTCGACTACATGCGCCGAGGCGACGAGTCGCCCTTCCGGAAGATGTTCATCCACTGGGACGAGTTCTGGCCCGATGGCGATGCGACGGAAGACGAGATGGCGGCGCTGTATCGGCGCAAGCCGAATGGCCCGTTCTTGGAATTCACCCGCGACGACGGCCGCGTCGTCCGCCTCTGGAACACGTTCTTCGCCGAGCAGATCGACATCGATCCGTGGCAGCCGGTCACGCAGGAGTACTTCGCACGCAACCTCGGCATGCTCGCCGAGCGCGTCGCGATCGTTCGCTTCGACGCGTTCGCGTATGCCTCCAAGCGGCCCGGAACCAGTTGCTTCTTCGTGGAACCCGAAGTGTGGGAAGTGCTCGAGATCGGCATGGAGCCGTTGCGCGCCCGCGGGACGGAGATGCTGCCCGAGATCCATGAGAACTACGGGATTCAGTTGAAGATGGCCGAGAAGGGTCACTGGGTCTACGACTTCGCCCTGCCGATGCTGACGCTGCACGCGTTGTTCACCGGTCGGTCCGACCGACTTCTGCATTGGCTCGAGATCTGTCCGCGCAAGCAGTTCACGACGCTCGACACCCATGACGGAATCGGCGTCGTCGACGTGGTGGGACTGCTCACCGAAGACGAGATCGAGTTGGTCTCGGATCGCGTCAACTCCGAGACGGCCGTGCTGCGCGAGGTCGTGCCGCTGCCCGCGTCCGTGATCCGCAAGGGGGCTGCTGGCGCGCAGAAGTACCAATTGATGTCGTCGTACTACTCCGCGGTGGGCGAGGACGACACGGCATACCTCCTCGCGCGGGTGTTTCAGCTGTTCGTTCCCGGCATCCCGCAGGTCTATTACGTCGGTGCGCTGTTCGGTGTGAACGACCTCGAGGCGCTGGAGGCCGCGCGCGATCCGCGCAGCGCCAACCGCCATGACTACACGCTGGACGAGATCGCCGAGCGGGTCGGCAAGCCGCAGATCCAGAAGTTCTTGGAGGTGCTGCGGTTCCGCAACACGTTCCCGGCCTTCGGCGGCGCGTTCACGGTCATCGAGGAGGGCGCCGGCGTTCTGCGATTGACATGGTCGGATGCCTCATGCTCCGTCGCGCTGGTCGCCGACTTCCCCGGTCTTGCTTTTCGCATCACGACTCGTCGCGGGGATGCTCAGGAGGAGCTGGTCTTCTCGTCCTGAGTGCATCCGTCTCAGGCGTCCGGTGGGACGTCGAAGGGTCGCGGAGCCAGGCGCACCTCGGTGGCCATGTTCTCAGGCGTGCCGAAGGAGGCGAACCGGTACGCGGCGCAGGCGAGCCACAGGTGATACACGTGCCGCGAGTTGGCGAGGTTGAGGTTGAAGTGGTGCTGCAGCTTGTCGATGCGCTTCTGCACCGTGGAGTGATGCAGCCCCAGCAGGTCGGCAGCGCCGCGGACGGAACCGGTCTGGGTGACCGCGGTGACGGTCTCATCGAGCCAGGGCATGTTCTCCGAGTCGATCGCATTGACGATCGGCTCGGCGAGCAACTCATCGGTCTTGGCGCGCAGGAACAGTGGCGCCAGGACGCCGAGCTTGTCCCAGGGCAGGGCCTCCCCCTGACGCGCGAGGCGAAGCACGACGACAGCGCGTCGCCACGAATCGAGCAGGTCCACGACGTCGACAGCCGGGCCGATGCCGTAGCGTGCACGCTCGCCGACCTCGTACTCCATCTCGAACGGCGCCGGGCGGATCGTCGCGCCGACCTGCACGCCCTGCACGGTCGTGTAGGCGTGAAGTCCGTCCGTGCGCGCGGGGGGCACTTGGGCGACGACCTGATAGCGGCGCGCGGTATCCAAGCGAAGCGCCGCGAACAGTTGATGGCGCCGCTCGCCGGGCACGGGATCGTTCAACAAGACCGACCACGCCTGAGCCGGTTCGGGAGTGAGCGCCTCCATGCGGCCCGTCCATCGGTTCACGCCCTGTTCGACGCGCTCCAGGATGAGCTCATGGAAAGTGCTGCGCTCGTGCGTCTCGACCCAGACTCGGTTGCTCGAGGACGATGCAAGCGTGCGCTGGAGCCACTCTTCGGAGGGTTCGAAGCTGCGGTCGGCGCGCAGTCGCTCACCGTTCGGGGCGATCCGGAGTGTCAGACGCCGCTCGTTGAGCACCATGCCGACCGCGGACGCGCTCAACGCCGCTGCGCCGCGCAGGTAAGTCTCGGGGCCACCGGCCCGGTCGTCGAGTGCGTCGAAGTAGTCAAGTACTCTCAGCGCGGCGGAGGCGTCTTCATCGTTCTGCGCCAGTCGCGCCAGCAGATCTCTCATGCTGCGTCGCCTCCTGCGGTCCATATCCGAACAGCCGGCCCAGCCAGTTGCGCCGTGACTCGATCGCCGCCTGGGTCACCGCCGCGTGGGGGTAGCTCTGAAAACCGTGGAACCCCCCGCTCCACACGTGCAACTCGGCATCCCCGCCGACCTGCCAGATGCGACCAGCATAATCGATGACCTCCGTGCGGAAGATCTCGGCCGAACCGACCTCGAGCAGCGCCGGGGGCAGGTCACCCAGCCGCGGGACACGGCCGGGCGCGTTGCATCCGACCTCGTTCTCGGGGACCCCGTCGAGCACCATCTTCCACGCAGCAGAATTCTCTTCACGGTTCCAGGGCCCGGAGGGCTGCTGGCGCATCGAGTCACCGTCGCTGTCAGGGTCGAGCATCGGGGCCATAAGCAGCTGCCCGCGCAGCGCTGGTCCGCCGCGGTCCCGTGCGAGCACGGCCGTGCCCGCGGCAAGCCCGCCCCCGGCGCTCATACCCGCTACGACGATCGCCGCGGGATCAATGCCCCACTCGGCGGCGCTGGCATGCACGTGACGCAACGCCGCGTAGCAGTCCTCGACGAGCGTGGGCGCCTTGGCGGTCGGGGCCAGGCGATAGTCGACGGTCACGACGCTCACGCCGAAGTCGGCGATCCACCTCGGGAAGTCCGTGACGCCGTCCCAGGGCGTCCCCATGATCATCCCGCCCCCGTGGATGTAGATGATGCATGGGCGTGGCGAGCTCGAGGACGGCGAGAACACGTGATGCAGCGGGACGCGGTAACCGTCGTGGGCCAACGCATGATGGTCGAGGACCACCAGACCCAGTGCCTCGAGCTCGCCGCGTGACACGTCTGATGTCGCGCGGACGTTGGCCTGAATTTTCTGGAGGAGGTCGATATCGTCGAAGTCCAGGACATACGGCCCGCCGGCTGCCCGGAGTGAACTGGCGAGCTCGGCATCATAGGCGGGGCGGACGGGAACGTCGCTGGTCACGGTTGCCTCCTCGAGGGTCATCCTTTCACCGAGCCTTGCAGAAGAGCCGCCGTGAACTGCCGTTGGAACACGATGAACACGAGCAGAGTCGGAACCATCATCAGCAATGCGGCCGCGCACAGCATGACGACGTCCGTGGCCTGCGCGCCCTGGAACCCGGCGAGCGCACCGCCCACCGTGCGCCTGGCGGGATCGTCGATCATCACCAGCGTGAGGATGAAGTGGTTCCACGTCCACAGGAAGCTGAGGATGACCATCGTCGAGATGGCCGGACGGGCGAGCGGCAGCTGCACCTGGAAGAACGTACGGATGGGGCCGGCGCCATCGAGTTGAGCGGCTTCTTCCAGCTCGGCAGGCATGCCGAGGAAGTGGGCGCGCATCCAGAAGATTCCGAAGGGAATCTGGATCGCCGCGAGCGGCAGCGCGACGCTCCACACCGTGTTGGTCAGGTTCAGTTCACGCATCGTCAGGTACAGCGGCGTGATGAGACTCTCGAAGGGGATCGTCAATCCGAGCAGGAACACGATGAAGAGAACTCCCGCGAACGGCACGCGCAGCCACGTCAGCGAGTAGGCCGCCATGGTCGCACACAACACGACCAACGGGACGACGATCAACACCAGCGTCGCACTGGAGACCATAAGGGTCGGGAATTGCGACAATTCGAAGGCCGTCGCGAAGTTCTCCCAGTGCAACTCGCGCAGGAACGAGATCCCCGAGGGGAGCGTGTTCGGCGGCGAGAGGGCGACCGACAGGAGGGCGACGAAGGGGAGGAGGGTGAAGAGCACCAGGGCGACGAGGACGACGGCGCTGAACACACGTTCGGTACGGGAGATGCGCACGGGTCAGTCCTTTGCTGCGAGACGCTGGAGCGGCAGGATGACCACGAGCACGACGGCCATCAGCACGATGCCCATGGCTGCCGCGCCGCCGACCTTCTGTTCACCGAAGGCCATGAAGAAGATGTCGATACCGGGCACTGTCGTCGCCCGTTCCGGACCGCCCTGCGTTGTGATGTAGATGATGTCGAATGCCGCGAGTGCCGCGATGACAGTGAGGGTCGCGCTCACCACGAGCTCACGGCGCAGTCCGGGAAGGGTCACGGCGAAGAGCTCCTGAAACGGGTTCGCCCCATCGATGCGGACCGCCTCGTACAGGGCGGGATCGATCTTGCTGATGCCAGCGGTCAGCAGCAACGTCACCAGGCCCAGCAGAGCCCAGGTGCCGATGAAGCCGACGGCGATGAGCGCGGTGGCGGGGTCGGCGAGCCAAGGCCGGGTGACCGCCCCCAGACCCGTCGCGGTGAGGATCTGGTTCACAGCCCCCTCTCGGGAGTAGATCCAGCTCCATCCGATGGCAGCCGCCACGATCGGGATCACCTGGGGCATGAACAGGATGGCCCGGGTGACGCCCGATCCTCGCCGCTTGGCCGCACCGCGGGTGAGCACCGCGGCGAGAAGGCCGAGGGTCAGGGTCACCCCGGTGAAGAACACCATGAGCTCGAATGCATGCAGCAACGAGATGAGGCGAGCCGGGGAGGAGAATACGTCGACATAGTTCTGCAGCCCCACGAAGGTGGCGGTGCCGATGCCATTCCAGTCGTAGAGGGAGAACTGAGCGGCCTTCGCGAACGAGCCCAGCACGAGCCAGCCGTAGAGCGCGGCCGCGGGCGCGATGAAGAGCAAGCTCATCAGAGTGCGCCGTCTGTTGATCCCCCGTTGCAGGAGTCCTCCCCGGCTGCTCATCAGTTCATCAACTCCGACTCATAGGCGGCCTGCACCGAGTCGACGAAGTCTTGCGGCGTCTTCGAGCCGAGCATCATCGACTGCATCAGTCCGTTGAGGGTGGACAGCGTGAATGCCTGGCTGACGTTCGTGAACGAGTCCACGGCGCCGTCCTCGCGAAGCACCTGCTCGAATGCTGCCGAGGTCTCTTGGATCAGTGGCACGTCGGTCACGGGTGCGGGCAGGTCGGTCGGCCCGGCCGGCGAGCTGCCGATCGTATCCACGATCAATTGCCGTCCGACCTCGTCGGTTCCCAGCCAGTTGAGGAAGTACGCGGCGACATCCTTGTTCTTCGCGCCGGCGGGGATGGCGTGGTTCGAGGGGAACGCCATCGCGTACTGCTTGGCGTCCGCGTCTTGGTTGGGCATGAGGAAGAACCCCACGTTGTCCCCCATGGCCGCGACCAGGCGCTGCGCCTCCCAGTCGCCCACGGCGACGAACAACGATTTGCCGGCCTGGAAGTCGCCCATCATGGTCGGATAGTCGACCGACACGGCATCCTTCGAAATAACGCCTTTGCCCTTCCACTCCTGCAGCTTTGCCGCCGCATCGACCATTGCGGGCTGGTCGAACGTGGCCCCGGGCTCCTGAGCGCTCCAAGCACTGATCTCGGGAGCATTGCCGAACGAGTTCTGCACCTGCTGCAGCAGCAGGGGCGTGCCGGCATCCTTGGCAGCGACCGAGAATCCGAGGTATCCGGCCGCAACGGCCTCTTCAGCGGCGGCTTCCATATCGTCGAACGTCTTCGGCGGCTCGGTCATGCCCACCTGCTCGGCGATCTCTTTGTTGTAGAAGACGCCGGTGACGTTGTTGCCGATCCCGACCGCGTAGAGCGGACCGGAACCGCGCTGTCCGTCGGGGCCGACGCGGTTGATGTCGAGCAGGCCCTGCGACCAGGTGTCCCACCCGTAGGCGTCGAAGTAGGGATCGAGGTTCGTCAGCAGGCCGTCCTTCGCGGGCTGCGCGATGGTGGGAATGAAGATGACGTCGGGCGGGGTATCGCGGGTGAGGATCCGAGACAGATTCGTCGCGACGTTCGCGTTGGCCTCAGCGACCACATCGAACGTGACGTTCGGGTGCTGCTCCGTGAACGCCTCGCCGATCGTCTTCAGAGCTTCACCCATCTCGGTGTTGGACAGGATCTGCAGGGTGACCTCCTCGCTGGTCAGCTGGGTCGAGACAGGACCGGCAGGATCCGATGCGGCGGGTGCGGATGAACCGGGAGGAGCGCACGCGGCCAGCGCGACTCCGACGACCGCAACGGAGGCGAGCGCGAGCACGGCACGACGCGAACGGCGCGGCCGGGCGGGTCGATGGATTCGGGACATGAGGTTCTCCTTGGCGTCGACTGTGACGAGCGGTAACGACTCATGATCCCGCGTGGGGAACTACGGAGAAGCCGCAGATCGTGCGCGGTAACGCTAGCCGAAGCCGCCGCGCGGCGGTGTCGGGTGGGCGTACCCCGTGGAGTGGGGCCGCCAACGGTCCCGGAGCGAAAGAACCCTTATGCGCCGAGGGGTGAGCGATGGGCGGATAGTCGGTTCCTCGGAATCCGCAGGTCGGCCCGCACCGGCACCACCGATCTACAACTCGGGTGAGAACCCGCGACTCCGTTGAGGCTTTCCTCAGGTAGGTGAGTTTACCCAGAGCCGGTGACGTAGGTCGACACGCACATCGACGACAAACGGCCCCAATGAGGAGCGGGACGAGAGTACGCTGACTCTCGTCCCGCTCTCTTGATTCAGGTCAGCGGACAACCCCCGCTCCGGCGTACGAGGCCGGTGCTGCTGTCGGGCCCGTAGCGTCTGCTGCGGGCCTTTCAGCTTTTGGGGCGCGATCCACGGTGACGCTGGCGAATTTCAGCGAGGCGCCGACGTTGTCGGCGACGACGTCGCGGGTTTCGCGGGTCTGGCCAGTCTCCTTGTCGGTGTAGGTGCCGAACCGGAGGTCGCCGGCGACGATCACGCTGTCGCCCTTGTGGAGCGAGTCTGCGATGTGCCGCGACTGCTGGTTGAACGCGACGACGCGGTGGAACACCGTGCCGGCGTCTTCCCAGCGGTTGGTCGTCTCGTTGAGGCGGCGGTCGTTGACGGCGACGGTGAATCGGGCGTACTCGTTACCCGACTCTCCTGTGCCGTGCTCGGGGTCACCGGTGAGGTTGCCCTCGATGGTGACGGGGATCCTCGTAGTCATCTCTCTTCCTTTCTGTTGTGCGACGCCTGGACAGGCGTCGCGATTGCGTGGGCCTGGCTGGTCCACGCAGTCCATTCCTGTTCGTCGATCACCCACGAGCGCGGCGTTGCGGCATCATGCCCGCGTGCGCAGCCGCCGGAGTATGCACGGTTCATGCGGGGGATTGCGAGGCTGAGACGTTCGTGCCATCCGATCGGCCCGAACCCGGCATCGGACGGATCAAACGCAGCGGTGTGCGCTATATGCAGTGCGGAGAGTTCCTCGACGAGTTGCCCGTGCTTGAACCAGCACGCTGGGACGACCGATTCGGAGACCCGATAGCGAAGCGAGAACCACTCGACCCATGCCCGCAGCTCGTCCCATGCTTCGCGCGCATCGGCGTCGGTGAGGGTGCGCCAGTTCACGACGTGCGCGCCGAGCGGCACGGAGCTGGCGTGGCGGATGTCGGGTTCGAAGTCGCTCAGCTCGGCAGCGAGGAGGTCGTCGAGGTCGGGCGGTTCTTCGTAGCGGGTCATGACGAGGCTCCTTCGGCGGGTTGCAGCTTGCGGCGGAGTCGTTCGAGCGCGAGGTCGGATGCTGCGCGGCGGGTGCGATTCCGGGAGAGGACGGCATCGCGGTCCAGGAGACGGTGGAGCAGATCGTGGCAGTACGGATGCATCGGCACGAGGTCTTCGTGCGTTTCGAGCGCCTGCCATCGCCCCTGATCGAGGACCACGCCGACGTAGTCGAGGTGGTGCAGCTCGAGCTGCGCCTTGCTCGCAGCACGCCCGCAGCCCGCGCACGCCAGCACCCGACCGAACGACGCCTCTTCGGTGAACCAGCGGTCGCGCCTCGCGAACCAGACCGGTGAGTGCAGGAACTCAGACCGGTAGATGTTCAGCAGCCCGGGACGGCGACGATTGCTCATTCGTCGTTCACCGCCTCGGCCGGAGCCGCCTCCGTCGAGGCAACGTCACGGGAGGATGGTTGTGCGGCGGGCTGAGTCGCGCGGGACGCGGCGTCGAACACGTCGCGCTGTTCGACCTCGGTCTGGCGTTTCCCGGATTGAATGCTCGCCGCGTCGCGACGTTCGTCCCAGCCGGCGAGGTCAAGGAGCACGCTGCGCCGGTTGCGGTACGCGAGCAGCCCCGTCGTTGGTGGGAGTCGGCGGATCTCGTCGACCGACATCAGCGGGCGGCGCTCGTGCTGCTCGCTCGCGGAGTGCCCGGCATCCCTGGTTGACCACGAACGTTGTGTGCGCTGCGTGTCGCGCGTGCCCAGCAGTGACTCGATGTCGCGGAGGTGGCCGACGTGGCTGGCGCCGCCCAAGAGCACTTTCGCGGTCGCCGCGGCCCAGATGGTGTCAGCCTCCGCCCGCGACCAGGAGGTCTCGGCTTGGGAGAGAGCCTGCAGGACGATGAAGGTGCAGATGCCACGACCCCCGCCGTCGGCCATGATCCGGGGCAGGTTGCCCCACCGGAACATGTTCGCGATCTCGTCGAGGATCAGCCCGAGCGGGTGCGCAAGCCGGGACCCCGGGGAGGCGAGCGCGGTGGTGCGGGCGACCTCGACGATGTCGTCGAGCAGCGCCCCGAGCCATCCGCCCATCGCTGAGGCGCCTGACGAGGACCCGATCAGGTAGAGGGTGTTCGCGGCATCCAGGAACTCCCGCGGGTCGAGCGTGGGATCACCCGGTCGGGGCATCAGGGCGTCGCGGATCTGCGGGACGGCGAGCGGTGCGACGGCGCCCTGTACTCCGAACCAGATCGAGGAGACGAGCTTTTCGTCGCCGTTGATGGTCGCGTCGAGGCTGTCGCCCCAACCTGGGGCGCCGTCGCGCTTGAGGATGTCGACGGCGTCGCGGGTGAGTGCAGGGCTGGATCCCCAGTCGTAGAGTTCGGCGATCGTCTTCCGGCCCACGGCTGCGGCGTGCAGGAGTCTGCCGAGTATGACACCGGATGCCTGCGCCCACTCCCCGTTGGTTGTCGACGCGCCGAGCGCGGTGCCGGTGATGATCGCGGTGCCGCGTTGCATCGCCACCAGCGGATCCTCGCAGCCTGCGATGGGGGAGACGCGGAGCGGATGCCGGATGCCGGAGAGCCCTTGCGGGTCGAACACGTGCACGTCGCCGCGAGCCTGCCGGGTCCGCATCGTCGCGGTCAGGTTGTCGTTGGTGGTCGAGGTGGTGATCAACGGACCGGACCAGTCGACGATCGCGGAGACCAAGACGCGATACCCCTTGCCCGACCGCGGCGGCCCTTCGAGCGCCACGGAATCCTCGATCGAGACGTAGACATCCTGCTGGCGGGAGCGCCCAACGCGCCAGCCGACGTCGGTAGCGGTGGGCTTGGCGAGATCCGGCCGGAGTTGGCGTGCGCGGCGGAGGACGGCGCGGGCGGACAGGTGCTCGCGGATCTCGGAACTCGTCGCGAACCCCGGCCGGGTCCGCAAGTCGGTGATGAACGCGCGGTCCGACTCCCGGTACCGACCTACCGCGACCAGCACCCACACGGTCGCGCTGGCAATCAGCAGGACAGCGGCGAGGTCGGCAATGCGGATCCCTGTGATGGGTAGGGCGCATCCGGCGGGCGCGGTGTAGCCAGCCGGGTCGCCGGTGATCGCAAGCCCGAGCCCTGCGAACAGGTTGCCAGCGGTAGGTCGTGCACCGCAGATAAGGCGGGTGACGGCCTCCGCGATGAACCCGAACACGAGCGCGAGGATGACCGCGGCGCCGATGAGCACCGTGACTCCTTTCCCGAGCAGTCCCTGATTCATGACGCCGGCTCCTCAGAGCGCCCCGGCGACAGATGCGGCGGCGCTCAGCCAGGCGTCGCGGGTACGGCGGTGTAACGCATCGAACCGCAGCGGTCCGGCTTTCAGCGCGCGGTCGAAGGGGATGATCTCGACGGCGCGGACGAGCGGACGGAACCCCTCGGCGATGCGCCGTGCCGTCCGTTCCGCCGGCTCGGATTGGGTGACAATGACGACCGCCCGGTCGGCGAGGTCGGCGGAGCGTTCGTCGCGGCCGCGGAGCGCGTCCAGGAGCAGTGCGGCGGATTCGGCGGATTCCGGGGTGGCAAGGGTGGGGATCACGAGCTGGGAGGAGCTGTCGATCATCCGCAGCCACCGATCAGCGGATTCGTCGTTACCGGAGTCAAATACCACGAGGCGGAAATAGCGGGCGGCGACGCGCATCAGCAGGTTGAACTCGGAGGCGGCGATGCGCTGATCCGTGGCGAGAAGCTCCGGGTTCGAACGCAGCACGTCGTACCGGTCGGTCGCCTGGTGATGCACGAACCGCGTGATGTCCGACACCCCGGCGCTCAGCTCGAGTAGCCCGGGGGCAGCGGGCACCAGGTCGCGGAGGGTGGTGTCGTAGAGGCCTTGTTCGGTGCGCCAACCGAGGGTGCCGCGGGTGTCGTTGTTGTCCCAGGCGAGCACGTTCCCGCCGCCTTCACGGGCGTACACGGCGGCGAGCATCGCGCAGGTCATCGTCTTGCCTACGCCGCCTTTGCCGTTTGCGACGGCGATCGTGCGGCATCCGGCCCAGTGCATCGATACGGCCGCGACCCAGTCGGCCCGCCGACGGTCGGCATTCGACGGCCGGATGTTGATCCCGATGCCGGCGAGGGCACCACGCCACCCGGTGGGTCGGGAGGCGGCCTCTGCAACGGGGGTGAGGAAGGTCGGACGGGGAGACTCCGCAGCCGACATGGCGTCAACGGCATCGGGCTGCGGGGTCGGTACCGTAAGCTCCTCTCCGCTCGTCGACGCGTCCGCGATGTCGGGGACGGGACCGGTTGGGGAAGCTGTCGCGTCCGGCGTGATCGCCGTGAATGTGCCATCGGTGCCGACGAGGAGGTGGTGGGAGCCGCGGTCGCCGGCGGTGATGAGTTCGACCGGGGTGCCGGTGCGGCGGGCCTCTTCGGTGGCGCGGCGGACGACCGCGTGGCGGATGTCCTCCTCACCGGTCGGTGTGACGGGTTCGGTGCTGCCCTCGAGGGTGATGAAGGTCGCCTGCGGCCCGGTGACGGTCGCGTAGGTGCGGGGATGGGTGACGATGCTCATGGTCAGTGCTCCTAGGTGAGATCGAGTGTGAGATCGCGGGATTCGGGGATGACCCAGCCGCCGAGGCTGGTGTCAGGGCCACTGGGCCAGTAGGCGTCGAGGGCCTCGGCGTCCAGGATTCGGAGGGCGTCGTCGTGGTCGGCGGCGGAGACGGCGTCGTCGGTGGCGAACAGTTCGTATTCCCAGTCGGTGCTGGTGGCGAAACAGTCGACGAGGTAGGAGAACTGGCCCACGTAGGCGAGGAACTCGCCCTTCCGCAGTTGCCTAGCCATCTCCACGTGCGGAGCTGGAAGGTTCAACCGCTGGCGGAGGGCAGTCTGCTCTTGGTGGTTGACGCGGAAGATGAACTTGTTCTCGATGTCGCCGACGATCGAGTAGGCGAGGGAGCGTTCCATCGAGTCGGCGTCGCCGACAGCATCCAGGTCGCCCATCTTGTGCAGGATCACGATGTTGCTGATCCCGTAATGGCGGGACAGCTTGAGCCACTGCTGGAACATCTGCAACGACGCCAGCGAGGTCATGTCGCGCCATCCTTCCTCGCGGACCACGTAGCGGGTGCGGTGCGCGGCCCGGTCGCTGATCACCGCCTGGATCCACGCCGTCGAGCACACCTGCGTGAGCTGGGCGGCGAGGTCACCGCGGGCGAACAGCTCACTGGTGTCGGTGACGACGATCGGCGCGTCCTGGTCGAACTCGACCGTGGACTCGTCTTCGAAGAGCCCGGACAGGTCGCCGTCAACGAATCGGCGCAGCACGAACAGAGGCTGAATGGCGCCGTCGGACGCACGGAACGCGGCATCGGACTCTTCAGCGATGGTGCCGAGCTCCTGGTAGACACCGCGGAGCGTCGGCCGGTCATCGGTGTGCGCGATGCACCGCTCCAGTGCGTCGAGGATCGCGGCGTGCTCGACCGCGGTAAGGCGGTTGCCGAGCGTCAACTCGATCAGCGAGATCAGGGTGCCGATGCGACGTTGCTTGACCATCTGCTCGTGCTGCTCATCCGTCGTGTCGGTGCGACGCGGGCCGCGGTCGAGCGGATTGAGGCGGGTGCCGGTGCCGCCGCCGAGGCGGATCACCTGCCCGCTCGGGATCGCCTCCGCGACCGCGACCCACTCGCCCTTGGGGTCCGAGGGAACGACAACCTGGTGCCCGAACGCGATCGACCGCGTGACGAGGGTCTTCACCGTCGCGGACTTCCCGCCCCGGTATGCCCCGAGTACGAGGATGTTCGTGGAGAACGTGCCGCGCTCGGTGTCGTCGACGTACGCCTCCCACGGGGAGAAGTGCCACAGCGCGTCGGCGTTCAGGTCGACGCCCAGGATGGGGCCGCGGTGTCCGAGCCCGGAGTCGGCGACGAACGGGTAGATCCCGGCGATGTGCTGCGAGGTCGCCTGATGCGCCGGGACCACCGCCTTCGCCAGATTCCAGTACCCGCCCTGAACGAAGCCGGGGCCGAACGGCCCGCGCACCGGTGCCTCGGGAAGAGAACGGTCATGACGTGTCGTGCGAGCGGGCGTCGCCTCTCGCTGCTCTTGCGCGACCTGACGTCGCAGCTCGCGCTTCTGCCGTCGGGTGAGGCCGGTCGGGGTGAAGGTGGCGGCGTGGCGGGTCATCACTTTATCCCCAATCCGACCGGGATCGCGTTCACCATCAGCGCCTCGGCCTGCTGGCAGTACAGGATCTGCGCCTCCATTCCGGCGCGGGACAGGGCGTTGCGCATCCCCGCTACGGCCTGGTCGAGGCGCTCCTCGTCGGATGCGGTGATGGTGAGGTAAGCGCCGTACTGGAACTCGCCGTGCCCGTTCGCAATTTCCTGTTCCTGCTGCTCCAGGGCACGCCAATCCGCAGCATCCGCCGCCGATCCGTCCGCCCCGCGCTTCGCGCGGAGCGACTCGTTGCCACGCCACACCTTCTTCTCGTCACGGATCCGCTTCAACGCTTTGGACACCGGAACCGGGGTCAGCACGATGGAGAGGATGTGCGTGATCGCCTCACCCGTGTTCGGATGCCGGGCGAACACGACGGGGGAAAGGAACCCGACGGGAGAATCGGAGCGCGGCCACTCGTGCACCCACATGGTCGTGTGCACGCCGGAGTCGGTAACGACGATCCCGTTGCGTCCCTTCGGCTCATCGAGGAACATCGGGCCGATCGCGACCGGATCGACCCCGGCGAGCTGATCGGGACGGTTCTGCACGATCGGCGCGAACTCCGGATCGAACGCCAGCCGGCCGAGGGCTGCGACATCACGAACTGTCAACCAGCGGCGGACGGTGATCTTCGCGGCGGTCAGCGCGTCGGCGAGGTTGCCGGATTCGATCTGCGCGAGAGCGAGGATCGCGTCCTTCCCGCCGCCGAGCGCCTTCAACTGCGACCCGAGCGCGACCAGGTCGAGGGTGAGGATGACGTAGTTGCGATGCGCGACCTCGAACCGCTCCGACTGATCCATCACCTCCTGGTAATTGCGGGCGACCGGCGAATCTGCGGCGATGTTCCTGACTCGGCGGACGGTGTCGTAGTGGTCGCGGGCGGCGCGGATCGTGGTCGGCAGGGTGCGCTCTTGCAGGGTCACCCGCTTCATTCCGGGGCGCTGGGTGAATGGTCCGAGGACCCGGTCGAACTGCTCCGCGAGGTCGAACCGTTCGGGGAGGTCGTGCATCAGGAAGCCCTGCACTTCGAGTTCCGCGACGACCGACACGGACCGGTCGTGCGGGTTGTAGACGGCAGCGAGACCGTTCACATCCCACAGCTGCAGCGACGCACGGATGCCGGGAAGGTTCAGCGTGCCAGCAAGTTCGGGGCGCTCGGGGCGGAACGTGTGCGTCGTCGCCCCGGTACGGCTACGGAGCTTCTTCATCATCCACAATGCCGCCATCCGAGGGGTGGAGACCCCACGGAGGCTCGTCAGCGCGGTCACCCCGAACCCCAGATACAGCGGTGCGCCGTACAGCAGCCCGAGCGGCCCGAATCGGTTCACGAAGAGCAGCAGAACGAGCGCCGCGATGGCGAGGAAAGTCAGCTGCCAGGGATCCATCCCCATCACGACGCCCTGCCTCGACCGACGCGGCAACCGCACCGGACGTGCGTAGTCGCTGTTGATGGTCATGATGGGCTCCCCTCAGCCTGCGGTTTCTGAGCTTGCGGTGATGCTTTCGGCGGTGCCTGCGGCGAAGCTTGCGGCGAGGGACGCGGTGTTGATGCGGTGGGACCGCCGGAGTGGGATCCGCCGGACGTCGTGGCCGTGCGATTCCGAGTCGGTGTGGATGCACGGCGGAGCGCACCCGACCTGGCGCCGGTCTTCGACATCGGGCCGGTGCTCTTGGGACCGCCACCCGGCGAGTGGATACCGGAGGGGAGACCGCCGAGCCGAGTCGGGATACGCGCGGCCGTGCGCCCTGCGTTCCCGGCCATGCGCCCGCCGTGAGATCCGAGGCGAGAGCCGACGCCGTCGGCGGCAACCGCGCCGACGAAGCTGAACAGCCCGAAGATCGCGAAAGGTGCGAATGCGACGAGGACGAGTCCGACCAGCAGCGGCCAGGACTGCGGATTCCAGATCGTCTTCACGCTCGCGAGCCCGTTGATGATAAGCGTGACGAACCCGATCGTGAGGGGACCGGTCAGCAACAGGACCATCACAGCCGAGGAGTAGCGGACGACCCATTGCGGACCGACACCGCGCACCGGGAACAGCATCCACGCCACCGGTCCGACCATGATGAGCGCGGCGAGCACGATGTTGCGGAACGTGAACACGAGCATCAGCAGCAGCATCCCGAGCATGAGGAGACCGTGGATCAGGAAGGCGAAGAAGTAATTCGCCTGCCCGCCGGCCCACATCACCGACTGCAGCGTCGAGAACAGCGCAAGCGGACCGTCGCGGTTCATGATGTACCAGGTCATGTCGTCGATCGCGTTCAACAGGTGGCCCGTCAGCCACAGCGTGATCGGCACCGCGGGGACCGCGATGAACGACCGCACCAGAGCGCCCACGAGCTCCTCGCGATCACCGGAGACGACGGCAGCGGCGACGGCCCAGACCATCGCGCCGAAGGTGATGATCAGGATCGCCCACTGCCAGAACGACCACTCGCCGACCGCCGCGGCCCACAGCAAAGTGCTGGTGTCGAAGCGCATGGCATCCGCGACGAGGAACATGATCGCCGTCGCCGCGATCGCCATGCCACGACCCGCGTTCTCAAACGTGAGGCAGACGGCATCCCCGAGGCTGCAGCCGTACTTCACCAGCAGGGGAGTGCCGCCGTCGGCCTGAATGGCCTTGACGTGTCCTTCGTAGGTCGTGCAGACCATGGCGCGCTCACCGCCGAACGAGACCCCGACGAAACACTGCTGGGCCGTGACCTGCTGTGTGTCATTCGGGGTGCAGTTGACCTGCCCGCTCGAGCTCTGGCAATCGACATCGAACGCGGGAGCGGACCAGGGTTCGCCACCGACGGATGCCGACATGGGCGGGGTATTGGCGGCATCCGCAGGGGTGCTGGCCTGGGCCGCGCTGCCCGAGGCGAGCACCAGCGCGATCCCGACGGTGACGCCGAACCGGAGCGCGCGCAGCATGTTCATCAGAACCCGAAGTCGAAATTCACGAACCAGGCGAACAGGCCGGATGCCGCACCGAGGACGGCGGCGGCGATGAAGATCCAGAGGATGTTCTCGCCCGCCCAGGTGCGCACGCGATCGGAGGCAAGGCCGCGGAAGGCGAGGGCAGCGCCGGCGATGATCAGCATGATCAGGACGACGAGC
The DNA here is from genome assembly GCF_040675825.1 of Microbacterium sp. LWH12-1.2. NCBI lineage: Bacteria > Bacillati > Actinomycetota > Actinomycetes > Micrococcales > Microbacteriaceae > Microbacterium > Microbacterium sp. LWH12-1.2. Next base: position 2,257,067 of record NZ_JBEGIJ010000001.1, on the reverse strand, counting down.
ATCGCGCCCGCGAGGATGTACGACGCGATGACTTGGAACCCTTGGAAGAACGGGGCAGAGAAGTCCGGTTGGATATCGGGGACGTCGACCTCGCCAGGGATGGTGTTCGTGAACATGGGGATCTGCTCCTTGCGGTGGGGGCCTGCGCGGGCCCTATTTCAGGGGAAGGCCGAGAGCGGCCATGAACGGCTCCGGATCTACCGGAGTTCCGGACTTCTGAACTTCGAAATGCAGATGGCATCCGAACGACGCGCCGGTGTCGCCTTCCGCACCCAGAGGTGTGCCTGCCGTGATCTGCTGCCCTTCGACAACACGGATCGATTCCCATTGCATGTGGCCGTACAGCGTGACCAGCGAGTCGCCGTGATCGATGCGGACGGTGTTTCCCCAGCCGTAGTACGACCCCGCCGTGATCACTTCCCCGGGCCCAGCGGCGAAGATCGTCGAGCCGCAGCCCTGAGCCATGTCATAGCCCTTGTGGTTCGTGGAGCAGTAGCTGCATCCGTCCACCGGGTCGTATCCGAACCCGCGGCCCTTGGTGTATTCGCCAGCGAGCGGGTACCCCCAGTCGCCGCTCGCTGCCGGAGGATTGGCGCCGGGTTCAACGATGCCCGCGGCGCTCCCTGCGACAGCGAACGGGATCGCGATCAGCGGAGTCAGCGCGAATGCCACAGCGAGCAGGATGACCAGGATCGCTCCGCCAAGGATCCGCCGGCCAGTCCTCGTATTGAGGGCTGCGGCGGCGACGGCGGGGACACCCATGTCAGGGCTCCAACGGCTCCGTGAAGTAACGCACCACCTTGCAGTCCCCAGACTGCTGCGCGCTATCGGGCGTCGGTACGGATCCGGCGCCGCACAGCACCTGGACACTCACCCGCACCTGCTCGTCATAAGACGTCTCGCTGCCGTCGCCATCTGACCGCGTGAAGGACAGCGTCACGTCCGCGGTCCCGATCGACATGTCGCCAGACGCGTCATCACTGACCGGCACGAAGGCGATATCGCCAGTCGTGGCGGCAACGACCCGGCCGTCTTCGTTCGCGAGCGAGTCCCAGTCCTGCTGGGGGAGCACGACGCCTTGACGCATCAATCCTTGCGAATCCGTCATCGCGGCCTGCTGATCGGCTTCGGAGTTGAAGCGGGTGTCGGGCGTGAACCAGGTGTCGAGGTAGTCGAGCCACGCTTCTCGCTCGCCCTTCGTCGTGTCGAAGGAGGATGCGGCTTCGAGCGCGGCGCGAATATACGTTGCGGCGTCCGTCGTGATCGGTTCGGGTCGCCAGCCGCGGTCGGCGACGGAGGGGTCGACGACCTCGTCATCACCCGGGGTCGTCTGTGGAGTGGGCTGCGTTGTCGGCTCCCCGGTCGGATCTGTGGGCGTCGGCGTCCGCTGTGTCAGCAAGGAGCCGATGATGATCGCCACGATGCCAGCGACCAAGACGAGGCCGCCGGTGATGGCCCACGTCAGTCCGCGCCGTCCGGAGTTTGCGCTCGTCACTATCGCCGACCCCCCTGATGATCCGGGATGGCGACCGTGCACGGACGGTACGGCTCGCGCGACGGTTGCCGTGCGGGCATTCTACGCACGAGGTAGGCCGTCATGTAGCGACTTTTGGCCAGATTGTGGATAACTCGGATGCCGTCGGCCTTTGTGGATCCCGCAGCCTTGGGCCTTCTGGCGGTGGGGGATTCGAGCTGTTCTGCCCGGATATCTGGGGCTATCTCGTCAGTGGGCCCACGGAACTGGAGGGGCTTCGAGGCCACCATCTGGATCGTGCGAGCCGTGGACATGCCCACACTGTATAGCAGTGTGGGCGTGAAGTACAGGTCTAAATCGGATGGTTCGCTGGACCGGTAGCCAGGCAGTGCGAGAGAATCGGAACATGCCACGACTAGCTCAGCCGGCGGGATCCGAAGACGCCCAAGACCCGATCGCGCTCCTCGGGAACCTCGTCAAGGCCGCGATTCTACGGTTCCTCCGCAGCAACCCCGACGTCACTGTCGGCCCGATCTGTGATGCTCTCGTGCTCGGGCCGACGACGATCCAGCCGCGACTTAACGAGCTCGAGGCGGCAGGGCTGGTGATCGCCGATCCGCCGAGTCTAGAGGGAGGATCCCGCAAGGGTGTCTGGGTCAAGTATCGGGTGAACAACGAGGCTGTGACTGACCTCTACCTTCGCTTGGGACTAGCGATCGGGGAGTTCTAAGAGTGGGCCAGTTCAGCCCGTTGATTGCGGCGGTCGACCAGATCAGGATCCTCGCGAGATCATTGCGAGAGCGTCGGCTTAGGGATGGGCAGTTTTCGCCCGCTCGTGAGGCACAGTGATCTGGACATGCAGTTCGCCGAGCCCGCCCGCTACCGGGCGGGCTCTTCCAGGAGAGGTCGCACACGAGGCCAGAGCCATCGTCCGCAACGCCGAGCGTGCCTTCGTCGATCAGGGCGAATCCAGGCGGGTGGGGATCTAGTGGGATTGCGATGGTCTGAATCTGCTGATCGGCATTCGCGACGATGGCGATCCGACATCATGACCTGCGCCTTGTGTACAGGGGAAGACCATCGCGCGGTGGCGACTAGCTCGCTTCGCTCGTCTTCCGGCGCGCACGGAGGTGTTTGACGATCAACTGTGTCGTCACTGCGACGATCAGCACGGAGAAGGCGATGTTCGACGCGAGGGGAGTGATGTTCGTTGCGGTCAACAGGCCGAGCGGAGAAGCGATGCACGCGGTGATGCCCACGGTCGCGGCAACGCGCATATCGAAGTTCTTCCGACGCACGTTTCCGATCGTGCCGGATAGGGAGCCGGGGATCATCATCAGCAGCGAGGTGCCCTTGGCGTTGAGGTCGCCCGCTCCGAACAGCAGCATCAATGCCGGCACGACGATGATCCCGCCTCCCACGCCGAGAATCCCGGAGAGGATTCCGGTGAGCACACCGAGAGCAGCGAGTCCGGCGACGGCCCAGCCGTCGATGCTGATGGTGTCGCCGCGGTCGGGGATGACGATCCACAGGCTGATGACGACGCCCGCCATGAACACGATGAAGATCCAGAACAGCACCGACCTGGGAAGCCGCGACAGCAGGTAACTACCGATCTGCGCTCCTCCGATGATCCCCGCTGCCAGGATCGCGCCAGCGACCCAGTCGACGTGACCAGCGATGCCATAGCTGGTGGCGCCGACAATGGCAGTGGGAAGGATTGCAGCGACCGAGCTTCCTGCGGCCCGCCGTTGATCGATGCCCAGGAGCACCAACGCGGGCACGACGATGATGCCGCCGCCGACGCCGAAGAGGCCAGAGAGATACCCGGCCGTCAAGCCCAGGACCATCAGGCCCCAGAGGGGGATCGGGCCCTTGGCTGTTGCTTTCGTCGCGTTACCAGATGCCATCAATTGTTCCCTCCGTGGTGCGAGGCCGCGAGCGTGGTGACGTGATCGCGGAACACGATGTCCACGAGTGCGGATCTGATGGCAAGATCACGCCGGAGGCACTGGGGTAGTCACCCGGCTCTTGCCTCGCGCGGTTGGGGTGAGCGTGCGGTCGTACGGATCCCGATTCTGAGTTCTCAACGATCTCCGTTGCCTCCGCGATGCAAAGCGTTGAGGCACCCGCGCGAACGCGGTTGACGACCCGGGCGCGAATCACGACCGATGCATCCATGAAATAAGGCTCGCCGGTGGATAGTAGAGACCATTTCCCGGTATCGCCGAAACGATCTGCGCCGCTCAGGGTGCCGAGCCTTGCCAGCCAGGAGGAGTCTGTGTCGGGCATGTGCACGACGACGGATTCTGTCTCGAGGATGACGGGTGCGTTCGAGGAGAGATCGGGTACCGAGAACACAAGCAACGGCGGTTCGGCGCTGAGCGAGGACAGGGAGCTGACAGTGAGAGCGATGTGCTGCCCGTTCTCGGTCGCGGTGACTAAGGCAAAGCCTGCGGGGTGATTGCGGAAGGCGCTCTTGAACTGGTCAGGGGAAACGGTCTCAACGGTTTGGAACACGCGGCCCTCATGCTCCTCCGGAGTTCTCGGGTTCCGTCCGGCGGCGATGGTGAGCCTGCTACGCAGCGATGCGAGCTCGGCGCGGAGAGCTGCCGGCAGCTTGTCGCCGAAGGTGTCGAAGAACTCCTCGGTCAGGTCGGCCTCGGCGAGCCAGGCGGCGGAGTCGATCGAGAACAGCTCCTCGAGATCGGCGTCGGCGATGTCGAGTCCGTCCAGATTGAGGTCCTCGACGCGCGGCAGGCGGCCGATGGGGCTGTCCACGGCGGGCACTTCACCGGCGACGCGGCGGATGATCCAGTCGATGACGCGCGAGTTGTCGCCGAATCCGGGCCACAGGAACCGGCCGTCGGAGCCGCGGCGGAACCAGTTGACCTGGAAGATCCGCGGCGCCCGGTCGAAGCGCAGGCTGCGGCCGACCTTGAGCCAGTGCGCGAAGTAGTCGCCCATGTTGTAGCCGCAGAACGGCAGCATCGCGAAGGGATCGCGGCGCAGCTCGCCGAGCGTGCCCTCGGCCGCGGCCGTGCGCTCGGAGGAGATGGTGGATCCGAGGAAGACACCATGCGTCCAGTCGGTCGCCTCGACCACCAGCGGGACGTTGGTCGCACGACGCCCCCCGAACAGGATCACATCGAGCGGAACCGCCTGCTCCCAGTCCTCGGCGATCTGCGGGCACTGGGCGGCCGAGACCGTGAACCGGGAGTTCGGATGCGCCGCCGGACGACCGGAATCGGGCGTCCAGGGGTTGCCCTCCCAGTCGATGAGCTCGGCCGGTGCCTCGTCGGTGAGGCCCTCCCACCAGACGTCGCCGTCGGGGCGGAGTGCGACGTTGGTGAAGATGGTGTTTCCCCACAGCGTCTCGACGGCGGTGACGTTCGTGGACTCGCCGGTGCCCGGCGCGACGCCGAAGAAACCGGCCTCCGGGTTGATCGCCCACATCCGTCCGTCGTCGCCGGGGCGGATCCAGGCGATGTCGTCGCCGAGCGTCTCGACCTTCCAGCCCGGGATCGTCGGGCGCAGCATCGCGAGGTTCGTCTTACCACAGGCAGAGGGGAACGCCGCCGCGACGTGGTACGCCTTGCCCTGCGGGTCGATCACCCGGATGAGCAGCATGTGCTCGGCGAGCCAGCCCTCATCACGCGCGATCACCGACGCGATGCGGAGGGCGAAGCACTTCTTCGCAAGGATCGCGTTGCCGCCGTATCCGGAGCCGAAGGAGTAGACCTCGAGCGAGTCCGGGAAGTGCACGATGTACTTCTCGTCGTTGCACGGCCACTCCACGTCCGCCTCACCTGCAGCGAGCGGGTCGCCGACCGTGTGCACCGTCTTCACCCAGGGCGCGCCCTCGGCGATCCGGCGGGTGACGGCGTCGCCGACCCTGGTCATGATGCCGATGGATGCCACAGCGTAGGCGCTGTCGGTGATCTGGACGCCGATGTGCGAGAGCGGGCCGCCGACCGGGCCCATCGAGAACGGGACGACGTACATCGTGCGACCGCGCATCGAGCCCTCGAAGAGGCCGGTCATCTTCTGGCGCATCTCGGCCGGATCCGCCCAGTTGTTCGTGGGTCCGGCATCCTCTTCACGCTCGGAGGCGATGAAGGTGCGCCCCTCGGTGCGGGCGACGTCGCCGGGGTGCGAGCGGGCGAGGTAGGAACCGGGGCGCCACTCGGGGTTGAGCTTGATGATCTTGCCCTCGTCGACGAGCCCGCGCAGCAGCCAGTCGTTCTCGGCCCGTGAGCCGTCGACCCAGTGCACGTTCGCGGGCTGAGTGAGGGTGCGGATCTCCTCGACCCAGGCGGCCAGCTCGGCCATCGCGGGCGTGTCATAGCGCGGCGCAGAGGGCGAGACGTTCAAACCTGAACTCTTCACGACGGTTCCTTCCCAAGAATCCTCGAGACCAGTTCCCACCCCACAGTGCCCCTTGATCAAAAGTGAGGGAGGGTGAGGCCACGAATCGTACGCTATCACTGAACGTCGGGCCGCGGTCAAGCATCACTTGAGTCATGACTGCGACGGCTGATTGTCACTCATCGCGCAGTTGCAAAGGATTGCATAGATGTTAAGCAAGGATTGACACTGTGAGCATGGTCCTGCGATGATTGGCCCGCTAGGCGCGTCGAACCCATTGCGGTCCCGGCCGCAATGGGCTTTGTCGGCGAGCAGGCAGCTCGCCGGCCCGACATACGAAGGCGAGATGATGGCGCAACTGGGTAACCTGCTGAATTCCCTCTCAAACGGTGACGTGACGATCATCGATCTGACGAACAAGCTGACCGAGAACACGCCCAGCCTGACGCTTCCCAAGCCGTTCCCGAGCCCGCTTCCGTTCTCGCTGGACGAGATCGCGGCCTACGACGAGCGTGGGCCGATGTGGGCGGCGAACGACATTCACATCGGCGAGCACACTGGCACTCACCTGGACGTGCCCATCCACTGGCTGACCGGACGCGAGGGCACAGACGTCTCGGAGACTCCCCTGACACGACTGGTCGGACCAGCGGTCGTCATCGACTTCACGGCCGAGGCTGCGGCCGACCCGGACTTCCTGGTGACCGTCGACCACCTGAAGGCGTGGGTAGCGGAACATGGAGAGTTCCCCGACAACGCCTGGCTTCTGTTCAGGACGGGCTGGTCAGTCCACAGCCAGAATCCGGAGAGGTTCGTCAATGCCGACAGCACGGGCTCGCATACCCCAGGATTCACCGCGGAGTGCGCACGCTGGCTGGCGGAGGAGACTCGCATCTCAGGCGTAGGGGTGGAGACCATGGGCCTGGATGCGGGACTCGGTCACGGTCTGGACCCCGAGATGCCGATGCACTACTACCTCCTCGGCAACGACAAGTACGGCGTCACCTCACTGCAGAACCTGGATCTGCTTCCGACGACGGGCGCAGTGATCGTGGTCGCCCCGCTCCCGATCGTGGGGGGCACGGGCAGTCCGGCTCGCGTCATCGCATTGGTGGAGCAGGCATGACTATCAGCATCGAACTGACGAAGTTCGGCCACGCGTGTGTGCGACTCGAGAAGAACGGTCGGCGGATCGTCATCGATCCCGGTGAGTACAGCGACCCGGCGCCGGCGCTCGAAGGCGCCGAGCACATCCTGATCACCCATCAGCATCCTGACCATCTGGAAGAGGGTGCGGTGCTGCGGCATCTCGCAGCGAACCCCGACGCCACGGTCCGCGCTCCCGAGGTCCCAGCGGCCCGTCTTCTCGCTCAGGCGGCGGGGGCCGGTGTGAAGGACAGCCAGATCATCGCCACTGGAGCGGGAGAGCAGTTCGACAGCGCAGGCTTCTCGCTCCGCACCGTCGGAGGTCAGCACGCGGTGATCCATGCCTTCATCCCGGTGGTGGCGAACACCGGGTACATCGTCGACGGCTTGGTGTATCACCCCGGCGACAGCTTCATCGTTCCGGCTGGGCCCGCCCCTGACACGCTGCTCGTGCCTTTGAGTGCACCCTGGAACAAGATGGCCGAGATGGTCGACTTCATCACTGCTGTGCGCCCGAGGCAGGCCGTCCCAGTGCACGACGCTCTGCTCAACGAGACCGTCGGGCGGCCGCTGTACATCAAGAGAGCGCGGATGTTCGCGGATCGTCACGGTGTGGAATTCACCGATCTCGGGGTGGGGGAGACGATTGTGATCGAGGGGCCGGCGCCGACTGACGTGGATGCCGGCGCGGACGCCGTCTTCTCGGACAAGTTGGATCTCCGGCACTTCAACGGCTGACAACGCCAGTAGTACGACAGCGACGCGTTCAGCGTCACAGCACGCACCCCGCCAGACCGCTGTGGCGGGGTGTTTTGCTGTCAAATCGGCCTTGGAGCGGATCTCCATCCGGAGAATCCACCCTTTGGAGTGTTAAGTATTGATTACGGCTTAACCGGTGACTTCAGTCGTGCTGTACGGTCGCGATCAGAGGACGCGAGCAATGAAGCTCAGATCCTGAGTCTGGTCGATGCCCACAAGGTGTCGAACGGGCTGACAAGTATCGAGCGATTGGCTCGAAGCCAGTCTCCTTCCGCAGCGTCCGAGAATCTCTCTGCTGCACACCCCGGTCCGTTCATTCACACATTCCGTGGGCGGGCGCCGGGGAGGGGCCCGAGCACCATCACAGAAACAGGTAGCGGTCATGACGCATCACAAATTCTCACAGGCAGCCAAGAACGTCGTATTGATCTCCTTGCTCGGCGGAAGCGTTGTCCTCGCGGGCTGCGCCGGACCTTCCGCTGACAGCAAGCCGGACTCTGCCGCCGGCGAGCTCTGCGCTGACGGCAAGATCACGATCGGCTCAGCGAAGGCGCTGAGTGGCTCCTTCTCGTTCTACGACACCGCAGGCTCCCACGCGGAAGAACTGGCTGTCGAACTCGTCAACGAGCAGGGCGGGATCAACGGTTGCAAGGTCGAGTTGGTCACGCAGGACATGAAGTCCGACCCTGCGGTCGGCCGGCAGGTGGCCCGTGAGCTGATCGCCGGCGGTGCGGAGGTCTTCCTGCCTCCGAACAACGAGGGCCTCGGCACCCCTGCTGCTCAGGCGGCCCAGAGCGAAGGGATCTTCAGCATGGCCGGTGCATCGGGCGACGACTATGCACCCGGCGTGGGATCCCTGTTCGCCACCGGCGGCAGCATGGCGAGCTTGAACGGCAGGGCGGCCGCTGCGTTCGCGAAGGAGCAGGGATATGACTCGGTCTACTACATCACCAACGATACGTTCGCGTACTTCGGCACTGTCGAGGACTACTTCCGCGAGGACGTCGGGAAGGACCTGAAGGAGCTCGGCAGCCAGGCGATCGAGTTCGGCCAGACCGACTTCGCCGCGGTGATCAGTGACATCAAGCGCACCGTGGATGGTGGTGAAAAGCCGATGATCCTCCTGGCGACGAACTACCCGGATGCACCGACCATGATCAAGCAGCTGCGCAAGGCCGGACTGGATACTCCTGTGGTAGGCAACGCGACATGGGCGACTAAGAACATGGTCGATGCCCTCGGTGGCTCGACGAACAACGTGTTCTACACGGCCGGTGCCTACACCGAGGGCGACGATGCCGATGAGGCGACCGTCGCGTACGTCAACCGCTACAAGGAGGCGTACGACACCTTCCCGGAGAACCACCAGGCGGTGGAGTCCTACTGGACGATGTGGGCGTTGTTCGACGCGATCGAGAAGGCCGATTCGACGACCGGAACGGAGATCGAGAAGGCGCTGTTCGCTCAGAAGGATGTCGAGCTTCCGATGCGCACCGTCTTCGAGTGGAAGGACGGGCACATCCTCGGCAGCAACGTGGTGGTGGGGTTCACCGCCGACGGCGCCTTCGAGCAGGTCAGCTCGTACAACCTAAGCGGCGGGGAGTGAGGACCGTTGGAGGCGCACACGCAGCCGATCGTCTCCGTCCGCGGGGTCGGGATGTCGTTCGGCCAGTTGATGGCTCTGGCCGATGTGACACTCGACCTCGAGCAGGGCGTCTGCACCGGACTGATCGGGCCTAACGGCTCGGGGAAGAGCACTCTCGTCAACTGCCTGTCGGGACTGCTGAAGCCGACGACGGGATCGATCGCCTTCGGGGGCAAGGAACTCCATCATTCATCGATGCGCGCACGCGCGAAGGCGGGTCTCGCTCGGAACTTCCAGAACCTCAGGCTGTTCGATTCCCTGACTGTTCGCGAGAACATCGCCGTGTCCGCCGGCCTGGCCAGCGGCGAGCGGCGTGCTTCCGAAGAGATCGTCACGCAGACTGCGCGTCTGTTCGGTCTCGAAGACGATCTCGATGCTCGCGTCGGTGACCTTTCCTGGGGTCACCGGCGCAGGGTGGAACTCGCGCGGGTGATCAACGGCGTTCCTCGATACCTGCTCCTGGATGAGCCGGGAGCAGGACTGGACCTGTCCGAGCGTCAGAAGCTCCCCGGCATCATCGGAGACCTCACGGCTCGCGGGGTGGGATCACTTCTCGTGGATCACGACATGTCGCTGATCTCGAGAGTGTGCACGCGGGTACTCGTGCTCCGCCAGGGGCAGCTGATATTCGACGGAACTCCGGCCAGCGCGTTCAAGGACCCGCAGGTTCTCGAGTGCTATTTGGGAGAGAGACATGACGCTGCTTGAGGTATCGGATCTCTTCGCGGGCTATGGCGCCGGTGACATGGTCCTCCATGGAGTGGACCTCAGCCTCGCCGCCGGACAGGTCACCGCTCTGACCGGAGTGAACGGTGCGGGCAAGACGACCCTCGCCTCGGCTCTTGCGGGGAGGGTGATCCCGACTGCGGGCCAGATCCTCTTCGACGGTGTGGAGGTGACCAAGACGTCGGTGCAGGACAGGGTCCGTAAGGGCATCGTGCTGTGCCCGCAGGGGCGGGAGGTGTTCCCCGCTCTTTCGGTGGCGGAGAACATCCGTCTGGGCGCGATCAACCGTCCGGCATCGACCCGGAAGGGCGCCGTGGAGCAGATCTTCGATCTCATCCCACTGCTCACGCCCTTCCGCAACAGCCGCGCCGGCTCACTGTCGGGCGGACAGCAGCAGCTGGTCGCGATCGGTCGTGCGCTGGCCGCGCAGCCCGAGGTTCTCATCGTGGATGAGCCCTCCATGGGATTGGCGCCGACGACCGTCGACTCGGTCTACGAGATCCTGGGCGCGCTGACGTCGACCGGCGTGGCGCTTCTCGTGATCGAGGAGTCGCCGCTGCGGCTGGTCGACCTCGCCGATCACGTCGTCGTGATGCGCGGTGGAGAGATCGTGATCTCCGGAGGCGCATCACTTCTGCAGGACGAACGGGTACTCACCGAGGCCCTTCTGGGTGAGGGGACGGCACAATGACTCAGCTTCTTCAAGCGCTCTTCGACGGCCTCTCGCAGGGCGGCGTCTACGCCGTGCTGGCGGTGGGTGTCGCACTGGTGAGCGCGGTGATGTCGTTCCCGAACTTCGCCCACGGCTGGCTCGTAATGTGGGCGGCGTCTCTGACCGTGTTCTTGAGCGCCTTCGTTCCGCTTCTCGTGGCGGTCTCCATCGCGACGCTCGTCGCCGTGGTGATCACGGCTGTCGGCGGTCAGCTCACTTTCATGACGGGACATCGGGCACCCAGCGAAGTGATCATGCTCAAATCGCTGGCGCTCGGGCTGGTGTTGCAGTCCGCAGCGGTCCTCATCTTCGGCGACGCACCGCGGCTGTATGCGACCCCGGAGTGGTTCGGAGAGGTCGTGGTCGTCGGAGACCTGCGCATCGGAGTGTCCAGCCTGGTCAGCCTAGCGGTCGCGGTCGTGGCGCTCACCGCGCTGCTGGTGCTGCTTCGGGGCACGGACCTCGGTTTGATGATGCGGGCCACTGCCCAGAACCTGTCGACATCGGCGCTGGTCGGAATCCGCACCCGCCGAGTCGTCCTGACAGCACTCATCATCGCGGGTGTCCTGGCGGGCATTGCCTCCTTCCTCTGGTATGCGAAGGCCGGCAGCGTCACGCCTCGCTCGGGCCTCGAAGTCACCATGGTCGCGTTCGTCGCGCTCGTCCTGGGCGGTCTGCGCAACGTGGGTGGCGCGGTCGTGGGGGGACTTCTGCTCGGAATGGTCGATGCATTCATGGCCACCTACCTGCCCGGTGAAGTCCAGGGCTACACGCGGGCGTTCACATACATCCTGCTCATCGTGGTGCTGGTGCTGAGACCCGATGGAGTGCTGCAACGAAAGGTGGTGCTGACGAAATGACACGCATCTTCACGATGTCCCAGGACCGAGTGCAGACGACGGGAGGATATCTCAGCGCTGTCTCAGGGCCGACGACACTCGCTGTCGTCGCCGTCGCGGTGGCATTGGCAGTTGACAGCATCACCGGCGGGACGCTCGAAGCGATCCTGGTATCCGGGCTCGTCTTCCTCTGCCTGACGGTCTCGCTTCAGGCCCTCATGGGCAACACGGGACTGATCTTCTTCGGCCAGTTCGCGTTCGTCGCGGTCGGCGCATACGTCTCGGGGGTGCTCACCGTTCCGGTCGCTTCTCGCGGCGCGCTCCTGCCCGATCTCCCGCCGTGGTTGGAAGAGCTCGAGGTGAGTTTCGGTGTCAGCATCCTGGCCGGCGCTCTCGCTGGCGCTGTGGTCGCGGCCATCGCGAGCCCTGTGCTGGTCAGGGTGTCCGGTCTGGCTGCCGCAGTGGTGAGCCTCGGCCTTCTGTTCATCGTCGGCGACATCATCCGCGAGTCGCCCTCGATCACGAGGGGCGCGATGATGTTCCCCGGTGTGCCCTTCGACACCAACCTCGGTGTCGCCGGACTCACGGTCGTGGTCATGACGCTGGCCGCTTCGGCGTTCAAGTTCTCCCGGTGGGGGCTGCAGGCGCGAGCCGGTCGTGATGACGCGGTCGCCGCAGAGTCGTCCGGTCTTTCCCAGACGCGGGTGAGGATGCCCGCGCTGGTGCTCGGTGGACTCCTGTCCGGCGCCGCCGGCGCTGTCTGGGCTCACTATCTGACGTCGTTCTCTCCGGCGACCTTCGGCATCGACCCCGCGATCGTGGTCGTCATCATGGCGGTGATCGGGGGACTCAACAGCGTCAGCGGAGCCATCGCCGGCGCATCGATCGTCGTCATCTGGCAAGAGCTGGCGAGGCAAGTAGAGGGTGGTCTGCTGCTGTTCGGGACACAGCTTCCTCGTCTGCCGGAGTTCGGCACATTGACGCTCGGCATCGGCCTCATCATCGTGCTCGCCGTTCGGCCGCACGGACTACTGGGCTCGCGGGAGCTCCAGTTCCTGCGTCCGTCGCTGAGCCGCTCGTCGGCGTCCTCCGGCTCTCAGCCCGGAGTGCAGGGCGCGACGGATGACTTGCAGAACCAGAGAGGAAAGGATCAGAAGTGAACAGAATCCGAATCGGAGCGATCGGCCTCGGCATGGTGGGCTCCGCGCAGGTGAAGACGATCGCACGCTCGGTCGGCGCAGGAGAGCTGGTGGCCGTCGCCGACGTAGACCAGGACCGAGCGCAGACCATCGCCGAGTCGCTGCCGGGTGATGTGAGAGTGTTCGCCACGGCGGAGGAACTGATCGCCTCCGACGCGGTCGATGCGGTGACGATCGCGTCCAACGCCGAATCTCATCTCTCGCTCGTCCTCGCCTGCATCGAACACCGCAAGCCGGTGTTCTGCGAGAAGCCTCTCGCCCTCACCGCAGCGGACTGCGAACTGATCGTCGACGCGGAGGTCCGCGCCGGACGGCGTTTCGTCCAGGTGGGGTTCATGCGCCGCTACGACGCGGCATTCGTCGATCTCAAGAACGCGGTCGACACCGGGGATCTCGGCGAGGTCGTGTCGTTGCAGTTCGTCCACCGGGCCGCAGACGTCCCGTCGAGCGTCGGTTCGTCCGCTCACACGACGGAGGCGGTCGTGCACGAGGCAGACAGCACTCGGTGGCTCCTGGACGACGACATCGTAGAGGTGCGGGTCACCGGCAACGGTGGGCGGTTCGGGCTCGACGAGTGGCTGGATCCGCAGTTCTTCTACTTCCGCACCGCACGCGGCGTCATGATCTACTCCGAGGTCTTCCTGCACGCGACCTACGGCTACGAGATCGGATGCGATGTCGTCGGTCGCTCGGGAGTGGCTCGTCTCACGAACTCGCCGCCCGTCGCGGTGAGCCTGGACTTCCGCACGGCGGGTGTGCGGGAGAAGGACTTCACCGTCCGGTTCGGTGACGCCTACCGGCGTGAGCTCGAGGTCTGGGCTGCAGACGCGGTCCAGGGCATCGTGAGCGGACCCAACGCCTGGGACGGCTACTGCGCGGCTGCGGTGACCGATGCTTGCCTGGAATCCCTACGCAGCGGTACCCCGGTCCAGGTTCAGACACGTACGCGCCCTCCGCTCTACGGATGATCCGCAGCGCGGTCGGTCCTGTTCATCAAGTGCCGGAAGGCGGTCCAGATGGTGAGATCAGCGGCCGGCCGCGTAGCCCTGCATGCCGCGAGCGTTCGCCGCGGCTACCAGCATCCCGTCCTCCCGGAATCCTGCCGCGCTGATCCTGCCGAGCGTCCACGGGGCCCCCACGACGAGCTCGTGTCCGCGCGCGCGAAGGTCCGTCAGGACGTCGGCTCCCAGCGAAGCTTCGGCCACGAGCCCGAGGGGAGTGAAGCTTCGCGGGAAGAACGAAGACGGCATGTGCGTCGAGTGCCAGGTGGCGGCGTCGATGGCTTCTTGCAGGTTCATCTTGTGGACCAGCAGGTTCAGCAGGAAGGGAACAGTCCACTGGTCCTGCTGGTCTCCTCCCGGAGTGCCGAACGCGAGAAAAGGAGCACCATCGCGAAGGAGCATGCCGGGGCTCAGCGTCGTCCGAGGACGCTTCCCCGGAGCGATCGAGTTGGGCAGGCCGGATTCCAACCAGAACATCTGCGCTCTGGTCGGAAGCGAGAACCCCAGACCGGGGACCACCGGAGAGCTCTGCAGCCACCCACCGCTGGGAGTGGCGGCGACGACGTTTCCCCAGCGGTCGACGACGTCGAGATGACACGTGTCTCCGCGAACCGTTCCCATGCTTCGCACCGTCGGTTCGCCTGTTCCGGCGCCGCCCTGGGCGCGCTCGCGGAAGATCTCGGGCGACAGGCGTGGGTGTCGACCGCCCGGAGAGCCGGGCCGCAACTTGCTGGAGGCGTGCGAGGTGACGAGCGCCGCACGTTCGCGGGCGTACGAGTCCGAGAGAAGATCATTCAGGGGAACATCGACGAAGTCAGGATCGCCGTAGAACGCCTCCCGGTCCGCGAAGGCGAGCTTCGCCGTCTCCGCGACGGTGTGCACCATCTGCGCCGAGCCGGGATCACCGATGTCTTGGTGCGCCAGCATGGCGAGCTGCTGCAGCAGAACAGGCCCCTGCCCCCACGGGCCGGTCTTCGCGACGGTGACACCGGCGAACTCGACTGTCGTCGGAGCCTCCCACGTGGGTTCCCAGCGCGCGAGGTCGTCGGCGGTGAGCAGACCGGCGTGGTCTTTACCTGTCACATCTCTGACCGGCTGTCGCATGAAGGCGTCGATCCGCTCGGCGACGAACCCGCGGTAGAAGACGTCGCGCGCACGGGCGATCACCGCCTCCCGAGTTCCCCCGCCTCGCGTCGCCTCAGCGACGATGCGTTCGAGGGTGTCCGCGAGCTGCGGATTGCGGAATCTGGCACCGGCGGCGACATGCCGATCAGAACCCAGATAGACCTCGGCAGACGACGTCCAGTGATCGGAGAACAAGTCGGACACCGACTCGATCGCCGCGACCGCGTCGGGAATCAGGGGGTAGCCATCCCGCGCGTATCCGATGGCGAATCGCGTGATGCGCTCGAGCGGAAGCGTGCCGTGACGTTCGAGCATGCTCATCCACGCCCCGAACGAGCCCGGCACGACGGCGGCGAGGTGTCCGGTTCCGGGGATGACGTCGAGCCCCAGATCCGTGAACGCCGCGCTCGTCGCTGCCGCGGGGGCGGGCCCCTGTCCGCACAGAACCCAGGGCGTGCCGGACTTCGCATCGAAGCCGATGATCGGCGTGTCCCCGCCCAGCCCGTTCAAGTGCGGTTCGACCACGTGCATCAACAGTCCGGCGGCGGCGGCGGCGTCGAACGCGTTTCCCCCCTCTTCGAGCACCGCCATGCCTGCTGCCGATACGAGCCAGTGAGTCGAGGCAACCATGCCGAACGTGCCGACCAGTTCAGGACGAGTGGTGAAGCGCATCGTGGTGATCCCTTTCTGACTCCGCGTCGTGTGGAGTTCCTTGCCCGGCCGTCGTGAACGGTAGGCGGTCGAACTTTTTTGATCGTATACGTAACGCTTCAGAATGCGCGAGAGGCGTTTGGTGTGCATTGCGCGAGAAGTCGGTAGTCCGGGCGGCTCTGGCGCCCCGCACTGATCTTCGTTGTTGCGCGGATGGCGAGTATTCTTTTGCTGCTGACCAGGCAAAAATGCGTGCAACTGTCATGCGGCAATCTGCGAGGGACGCGGTCGATCGAATCGCGACCATAACGTGACAATTGCCCTCTTGTCCTCGGGGGCATGTTGCGGCTACCTTGGCGACACCGAGAAGTCGTATACGAACATGATTGTCGGCTTGCTCTCGGACAGGCGTCCCGGCCTGGCGTTTCCTGCTCAACTGCAATGCCCGACAGAAAGTGAGTAAGCGAACCATGAGATTTTCGACACGAACGATTGCGGCCGTCAGCGTCGCGGCGGTCTCCGCTCTAGCGCTGGCCGGGTGCGTCGCCAGCGCCGCCGCTCCGGGTGGCTCCGGTGACGGCGGCAACTCGAAGACCATCCTTCTCGGCGCGGCGGTGGCCGAGACCGGCTTCATGTCCGTCGTCGACCTGCCGGCGATCAACGCCCTGAAGATCGCCATCGATCAGCTCAACGAAGACGGCGGTATCGACGGAACACCCGTCGAGCTCCGCATCATCGACACCGGCTCGGACCTCGACAAGTACGCACCGGCCAGCCAGCAGCTCGTCGACGCGGGTGCCAAGGCGATCATCCTCACCTGCGACTTCGACCTCTCCAGCCCGGGAGCCCTCGTCGCCGAGCAGGCGAACGTCCTCAGCATCTCTCCCTGCATCGGCGACGCACTGTTCGGCCCGGCGAGCGGCCTCAACCTCGCCTTCTCGATGGGCAACTCGACGATCGGCGAGGGCGTCGTTTTCGCTGAGTTCGCCGAGAGCAAGGGATGGAAGAATGCCGTCTTCCTCACCGATACGACGCTGAAGTACACGCAGAGCCAGTGTGAGATCGCACGCAAGCGATTCACGGAACTCGGTGGCACCGATGTGGGCAGCTTCGACTACGTGCAGGGCAGCAGCATCCCCGAGATCGTGTCGAAGATCTCGGGAGGCACGACTCCCGATGTGGTATTCAACTGCGGCTACAACCCCGGCGGAGCCCAGGTCGCCAAAGACCTGCGTGACGGCGGCATCGATGCTCCCATCGTCTCCGGCTTCGGCATGGACGGGACGTTCTGGCTCGACGCGATTCCCGGGCTGAGCGACTACTACGTGACCACGTACGTCTCGACGACGGGCGACGACCCCGACCCCAAGGTCAACGAGTTCGCCAACTTGTACGAGAAGACGTACAACGAGCGGCCGGTCACCGGCAGCTTCGTCGCCGGTCCGTCGGTTCTCGAAGCGCTCGTCAAGGGTCATGAGATCGCAGGAAGCTGGGACGGCGACAAGCTGGCCGAAGCCTTCCAGACCTTCAAGGATGAGAAGTTCCTGGTCGGAGACACGACTTTCACCTCCGATCTGCACATCGGTGTCGACCGGCCGCAGAGCGTGTTGGTGGTCAAGGACGGGACGCTCGAGTTCCTCGAGCGCCGTGCCCCCGAGAAGATCGACGTCAATGGTTGACATCCGCCCTGTTCCGGGAGTCGGGCACGAAGGCGCCCGGCTCCTGGGCCGCGGAATCACACGATCCTATAAAGGCGTGAAAGCGCTGAACGATGTCAACATCGAGATCCCTCGCGGCCGGGTCACCGGACTGATCGGTGCGAACGGCGCCGGAAAGTCGACGCTTGTCAACATCCTTAGCGGATATGACCGGCCGGACGACGGCGTCATCTCGATCGACAGCGAAGAGATCGCCCGCGAGTCGGCGCAGCGGAGGACTCGCCGAGGCATTGCGCGGACGTTCCAGCACGGACACCTCTTCCCCCGGCTCACCGTCATCGAGAATGTTGAGGTGACGGCGCTGGCGTGCGGACTGTCGCGCGCGAAAGCACGTTCCCTCGCCACCGACGTACTGACAGAGTTCCAGCTCGAGGAGTGGGCGCTGCACGAGGCGGATCACCTGCCTCACGGTGTCGAACGGCGTCTCGGGGTGGCGCGGGCTCTCGCGACTCGGCCTCGCTGGGTCTTGTTCGACGAGCCGGCTGCCGGCTTGAACGAAGGCGAGGCGCAGCACTTCCGCGAGACGATGCGCGCGCTCGCGGCACGTGGTATCGGCGTTCTTCTGATCGATCACAACATGCCCTTGGTCTTCGGCAGCTGCGACCACATCTTCGTGCTGGGCGCGGGTCGCAACGTCGTCGACGGCACGCCGGATGAGATCCGTCACGACGAGCGCTTGGCGACGTCGTACCTGGGCAACGCCGCCCGCCAGATCGCCGAAGGAGGAGCCGATGTCACAGCCTGACGCGGAACGAGTACTCACGGTATCGGGCCTGCGCGTCGCCTACGGGGGCGTTCCCGCCGTATCCGACGTGAGCCTGCATGTGAACGCCGGGGAACTGGTGGGAGTCATCGGGCCGAACGGAGCCGGCAAGTCGTCGACTCTGCTCGGAATCGTGAACGCGGTGCGATCCGAGTCCGAGGAGACCAGCCTGCGGGGCGTCGACTTGCGGCGCATGGCCCCCGAGCGCGCCGCACGGTCCGGGCTGGCGCTGGTGACCGAGGGGCATCACATCTTCGGACGGCTGAGCGTCCGCGACAACCTGCGACTGGGAACCACCGCGCGCCGTGATCGCAAGGGGCTCAAGGACGACCTGGAGTGGGTACACGATCTCTTCCCGATCCTCGCGGAGTTCGCAGACCGCCCCGCCGGGCTCCTCTCCGGAGGACAACAGCAGCAGCTCGCGATCGGGCGGGCGCTGCTGGCTGCTCCGACTCTGCTCGCCCTCGACGAGCCCTCTCTGGGGCTTTCGCCGACCGCGGTCGACACCGTCTTCGCCGCCATCGAAAGCGTCTGCGCTCGCGGCACGGCCGTTCTTCTCGTTGAACAGCGCGCCCAGCAGACCGTGGCCACGGCGACCAGAACCTACGTGTTGAGCGAAGGACACATCACCATGACACTCTCCCCGACCGATGCGGATGACTCCGCGCTGCTCATGAAGGCGTACCTCGGATCGTGATCCCCGTCATCCAATCTCTCATCGATGCCACGTCTGCGGGAGCCGTGTACGCACTCGCCGCGCTCGGCATCGGGCTGGTCTTCGGCGTGCTGCGGCTCGCCAACTTCGCCAACGGCGAGATCATCACCGGCGCCGGCTACGCGCTCGTGCTCCTCTGGCCGCTCTCCTGGCCGCTTGCGCTCGCAGCATCCGTCCTGGTCGCCATCGGGCTCTCCCTCCTGATGGATCTCGCCGTGTTCCGCTGGATGAGATCGCAATCCCCGGCGGCTCTCCTGATCGCGAGCTTCGGCGTGAGCATCCTGCTGCAGCGCGCCTTCGAGGGAATCTTCGGCGTCAACGTCAGAAGCGGCGCGGTCGCGCCCGCGCTGACGAAATCGGTCAATGTCGGAGGACTGCGTCTGAGCCTGCTCGCGATCGTCGCGATCGTCCTGGCCGCGCTGCTCCTGCTCGCCGTGCATCTCTTCCTGACGCGATCACGGATGGGTCTGCAGGTGCAGGCCGCCGCAGCCGACTTCCGGGAAGCGCGCATTCTCGGCATCCGTTCGGGTGCGGTGATCGCGGTCACTCTGGGGATGAGCGGACTCCTGGCCGCTGCCGTCGCCTTCGTGCTGACGGCACAGTCCGGGTCGGTCAACCCCAGCTTCGGTGTGCAGGTGACGGTGTTCGGCCTGATCGGTGCCGTCATCGGAGGCCTCAACCGGATCGGCGGTGCACTCGTCGGTGGCTTCGCCGTCGGCTTCTCGCTGTCGTTGTTCACGACGTGGCTGCCCGCAGGTCTCGGAGACTTCCGGGTCGCCTTCGTCTACCTACTCGTCATCATCGTTCTGGTGATCGTCCCCAATGGGATCTTCGCCGGACGCACGGCCAAGGAGCGCGCATGATGTCCTCTGATACCCGTCGCTCTCCCCGTTTGGGCTGGAGTGTTCCGCAGCCCGTGCTCTCGTTGTGGACCCTCGCGGTGCCGTTGGTCGTCGTGTGGCTCTTCAGCTCGGCAGCGAGTCGTCTCTCCCCGGCCGCATCGATCGATCTGGGCTACGCGTTGGCGACTCTCATCATCGTCGTGGCGATGTGGACTTTCATCGGCAACAGCGGGGTGCTGTCGTTCGGGCACATCGCCTTCGTAGCGGTCGGAGCGTGGACTATGTCACTGCTGACGATCAGCCCCACGGTGAAGTCCTCCATCATGCCGAACCTCGCGCCGTTCCTAGCCGACACGACGCTGGATCCCTATGTCGCGTTGCTCGTCGCCGCGGCGGTCGGCGGGCTCACCGCCATCATCAGCGGTTTCGCGCTCATGCGTCTGCACGGGCTGGAAGCGGGCATCGCGACGTTCGCGCTGCTCATGCTCGTCGTGCAGATCCTCACCTACTGGGACGCCATCGGGCCAAGGTCCGGGCAATCCATGACCGGCGTTCCGCGGAGCTTCGACCTGCAGAGCACCCTTCTGATCGCCCTCATCGTCATCGTCATCGCTTGGGGATACGGGCAGAGCGTCAGCGCGCGGATGCTCCGTGCATCGCGAGAAAGTGTTCAGGCCGCGCCCGCCTCCGGCATCAGCATCACATGGCACCGCATCATCGCCTTCGCCGTGTCCGGAGCACTCGCGGGAGTGGGAGGAGCGATGTGGGCCCAGGCGAACCGCGTGGTGCAGGCATCGCAGTTCGGACTGGACTTCACCTTCACGACGATCGCGATGCTGGTCATCGGCGGGATGCTCTCGCTCTGGGGTGCTGTCGTCGGAACCCTCCTCATCTCGGCGATGAACCACGTCATGGGACTCCTGGAGAACGGCGTGCAGATCGGCGGCTTCATCGTCTCGCTGCCCTCCGGAAGCCGCCTCGTGGCGGTGGCGGCGTTCATGGTGTTCATCATCATCTTCCGTCCCTCCGGTATCACCGGTGGTAGAGAGGTGAGATGGCCATTCCTCTCGCGCGATCCTTTCTCACAGCGCCGGGTGCAGCGGCTGGCTCAGCGAAGTTGACGTGACGAACATCGTGTCGTGTGGACCAGATCCCATCCGGCCCGCACGAGGTCAACCGGAATCGTTGCGAGCATCCGCCGCAGCATCGACAGTCAGGAGCAACGGATGAGCCTTTCCCCTCACAAGCCCATCGAAACGGTCGCCGAGGCGCGAGCGCGCGCCAAGAAGCTGCTTCCGAAGGACGTCTTCACGGCGCTCGAAGCGGGGAGCGACAGCGGGGCGACGATGCGGAACAACCTGACCGCTTTCGAGCAGGTGGGCATGATCCCCCGAGTGGGCGTAGACCTACCCGCGAGCCTTGACCTGAAGACCACCTTCATGGGCCAGAGCATCGACCTTCCGGTGGTCATCGCGCCCGCAGCAGCCCAGGCCATGCATCCGGATGGCGAGGTCGGTGTCGCTCGCGCGGCGCGGCGCGCGGGGACGGCGCTGGGGCTGAGCAACTTCGCATCGATGCCGGTGGAGGACGTGGTGCGCGCCAACCCCGACACGTTCGCGCACGTGTACCTTTCCGGTGACCGCGACATCATCGCCGGCCGTGTCGAGCGGTTCCGCCAGGCCGGCGTCAAGGGGCTCATCTTCACGATGGACCTGTCGGGCGGCCGTGTCGCGAACCAGCCTCGCGACTGGGGATCGCCGGTCTACCCCGACGGCCTGGGCCTCAGCACCTTGATCAAGTACGCCCCCATGGCGCTGACCCATCCGCGATGGACCATGAGATATCTCCGCCGAGGAAGTGTGCCGGGGCTCTACGCGCCGAACATGAGCAAGAAGGACGGAGTCGTTCCGACCCTGGTCGGTGGGTTGTACGAGTGGGTGGACACGCACGTCCCCACCTGGGACGACATGGCATGGCTGAGCGATCTCTGGGGCGGTCAGTTCATGATCAAGGGTCTGGTGACGCCTGATGACGCCCGGCGTGCCCTCGACGTCGGTGCGACCGCGATTGGGGTGTCCAACCACGGCGGAAACAACCTCGACACCACCCCGTCGCCGCTGAGATTCCTTCCTGCGGTCGTCAAAGCCGTCGGCGACCAGGCTGAGGTCACCTTCGACAGTGGAGTCCGCCGGGGGACCGACGTCGTCAAGGCGCTTGCGCTGGGAGCACAGTCAGTGATGATCGGACGACCCTGGTTCTATGGCCTTGCCGTCGACGGGGAGCGAGGTGTTTTCGAGGTGATGGAAACGTTCCGTATCACCATCGAGCGCGCCCTCATCGGCCTCGGGAAGTCCTCGATCCACGAGCTCAGCCCGGATGACCTCGTGATCCCCGAGGGATTCCTCATCGGCTGAGCCCCCGGGTCGCGGGATACATTGGTCTTTAGCTCGCATTCCGAGGGAGAACATTTTGGCGCAGCCGAGCCTAAGGGGACGAGACCTCGTCGATGCCATTCGGGATCTCGTGATCACCGGAGAGCTCACTCCGGGATCGCGGGTGACAGAGCCGTCATTGGCGAACAGGTTCGGTGTGTCCCGCGTGCCCGTGCGGGAGGCGCTGAGAGCGCTCGCCGCAGAAGGATTCGTCGATCTGCGCCTCTACGGTTCGCCGACGGTGCGGGAGCTCAGCGCGGAGGTGGTGAATGAGGTTCGATCTGCGAGGAACATCTTGGAGCCGCCCACAGCTCGCGAGGCTGCGCTTCACCATACGCAGGCGCAGCTCGAGTCGATCGAATCGATACTCGCGGAGGGTGACGCAGCGCTGGCGGCGGGCGAGGTCGCACGGTTGCATCGGCTGAACTCTCGCTTTCACGACGCCATCGCGTCGGCGTGCGGAAACAGCATTCTGGAGGCATTCGTTCATACGCTCTCCAGCAGATCCGAGTGGATCAACGTCGCGGCCATCACTCCGGAGAACAGGCATCTCTGGGGAGATCACCACGAGATCAGCGCGGCGATCGCCGCCGGCGATGGAAACCTGGCGGAAGCGCTTATGGCCGCTCACGTGCAGAGAGCAACCTCGGGTCCGCTGGCCGTGGCCGATGTCGGCCACAGCCAGCTACAAAGCTGACAGAAGATGCTGGATCAGCTGATCCGCCACCCGCGGTCGACGTTCAGGCTGTGCGCCGACACTCCCTTGTTGAACAGCAGGAACTTGGTGGCTTCGACGATGTCGGCCATGGTCGCGAGCTCACCACCGGGAGTGCGATTCCGATAGCTGTCGATGATGGCCTCGGGCTTCGAGGCCCAGAAGGGGCTGTCGCCGATGATGCCGGGGTGAAGGGCATTGACACGGATCGGTGCGAGCTCGAGCGCGAGCGTGTTCGTCAAGCCGTCCACGCCGCCGTTGATGGTCGAGACTGTCGTCGATCCGGGATACGGCGCGTCCTTCCCGCGACCTCCGAAGAGTACGATTCCGGTCGAGACGCTGGGCTCGAGACGATCGAGCAGCGTGTGGATCGTCTCGGTGTAGCCGACGAGCTTCAGAATGACGAGCCGTGTCGCCCGAGCGACGTCGAAGTCTCGCACGGTGTTCGCGTCGCGCTCGATCGCGCTGAGCACCACGCCGTCGAGCCGGCCGACGGCTTTGAGCTGATCGGCGATGCCTTCGGGGTCGGACACATCCAAGGCGTACCCCTGTGCGCCGCCGCCGAGCTCGTCGGCGGTTCGTTCGGCGGTATCCCGCGAGCGGCTCGTGACGACGACGTCGTCACCCGAGACGATCAGGTCCTTCGCCAACTCGAGGCCGATGCCGCTCGAGCCGCCCACGATCAGGATTGTCTTCTTCGTCATCACAGTCTTCCCAGAGCGTTCGGATTGGTCTTCAGAGCGGGGGGCACTGTCTGTGCAGTGATGCTCTTCACGTTTACGAAGGGCCGCGCCTCCACTCGTCGTCGGGTGCAGGCGCGGTCGCGGTAGTGGGATCAGGTCAGGAGAACGCCGGCGTTCGCAGGTGCCCGCGATGCCTCGTTCTCGCGTCGGTTGACCTCGATGACGTAGTTGCCGCTGTCCGTCGTCCAGGACTTGTAGCGCTGCACGATGTCGACATCGTGGCCGGGGATGATGCGGCTCGTCTCGTCCTTGAGCTCTTCCTTGAGGGTCTTATAGAGCTTGATGAGGTTGAAGTCGTTGCCCTGTCCGTATCCCGGAGTCCACATCTTCTCGACGTTCGAGTACCAGTACACGGTGTCACCGGCGACGACGAACGGTCCACTCTGCGTCTCGACCTTGAACCACTGCGAGCCGAACGTGTGGGAGTCGCGGGCCAGGCGCGCGGTGACGCCGGGGAGCAGTTCCTCGTCACCGTTGACGAATCGGATGCGACCGTCAGCGATTCCCTTGGCGGCGCGTGTCAGGTCGGTGGGGTCGAAGGAGGAGAAGATCCACGCCCGATCGGCGTCAGTCGGCATCTGGTTCGCGAGGTCCACCGCCTGCGACCAACCGACGTACTCGTCGAACTGCACGTAGAGCTGCGCGTTGGGGAAAGCCTCGAAGTTGCCCATGTGGTCGAAGTGCATGTGGGAGACGAGGATGACGTCGATGTCTTCGGGCGTGAGGTCGACCTTCGCGAGGACCTCTGCCGGGCTCTCCCAGCTCTGGAACGGGTAGCGGTCAAGCCAGTAGTCGTTGCGGAAGCCGCAGTCCACGAGGGCGATGTGCTGCTTACCGCCCACTTCGCCTCCGATGAGCAGCGTGTACAGCATGGGGATACGAATAGTTCCCGCGTTGCTGTACAGGCCGGAGCCACCAAAGAAGTCGTGAGGCATCGTCCCTTGGCAGAACTCGAGGGAGTAGATCGAGTAGTCGGTCTTGCGTTCGCTCATGGTTATGGCCGGTCTTTCTCGGGATTCGGGTTTCGAGTGACCGTAAGCGTCACTGCTGGCGGCGTGCAGTCATGGTACATGCCTGCCTATCGGATGCGCAACGAAAATATGTTGAAAACCAGCGGATGCAATCGATTGACGCGCCGGCAGCCAATCTTGGACAATCAGACGTCTGAGGATCAAGCTGTCCAGATGGACTTAACTTCAGTGCCCCACACAGATTGGCCCGCCATGTCTCGCAACCGCCTCGTCCGAATTCCTGCCCCCGTGGTTCCCGGGATCTCCGACAGTGTCCTGGACACCGAGTCAGGACTTCTCTTCGTTTCCGGCGTTTATGTCCCCTTCCCTGAAGACGACGAGCGCGCAATCAGGTTGACCTTCGGAGCGTTGGAAGAAGCGCTACACCGAGGGGGAGCGACCTTCGCGGACCTTGTGCGCGTCAACGTCTACGTCACGCATCTCACTGAGGAGAAGCTCCAGGCCTATCGGCGGGTCCGCGACTCGATCATCGATGCAGACCAGCTGCCTGCGAGCACGGTCGTCGGCGTGCAGTCGTTGTACAACGGCGCCGTGATCGAGATCGACGCGATTGCTGCCGTCTGAGCAGCTCCGTCCTGTGCAGTCGGGGTGCACGAATTTCGGTCGTGAGACGATAGTGTTTCCCAATCGCTCAAATTGAGGCAACGGAGATTCTATTGTGGCTGCCGATGAACTGGGAACGCGCCTGCGACAAGCTCGGCAGTCGCGGAGCCTGAGCCTTCGGAGTGTCGCGCAGTCGCTCGGGGTGTCGCCAAGCCTCATCTCGCAGGTCGAGACGGGGAAGTCTCAGCCCTCTGTGGCCACGCTCTATGCCCTCGCCAATCTCCTCGAGGTCTCGGCAGACGACCTCCTCGGCATGGATTCGAATAATTCGAGAGATACTTCCGCGACTGTCGCGCGGTTCGATGTCCAGCGCGCGGGCGAAGGCCCGGTGATCGAGATGGAGAACGGCGTCCGCTGGGAACGGTTGGCGATGGCGCAGGGCGGTGGGGTCGAGGCATTGCTCGTCACCTACGAGCCCGGCGCTTCCAGCTCGATCGACGGCAGATTGATGCGGCATGCCGGAGTCGAGTACGGGTACATGCTCGAAGGCGTGTTGACACTCCAGCTCGATTTCGACACTTACGAGCTGTCGCCGGGTGATTCGCTTCACTTCGAGTCTTCGCGTCCGCACATGTTGGCGAACCGGGGAGCGGTCACGGCCCGCGGGGTCTGGTTCGTCGTCGGTAGGCACGAAGGCGCGAGCGCCTGAATCCGTTTTCAACCGCTGCCTCGTGGAACTGCTCCATTCCCACCGGCGGGGCTCGATCTCTTGAGGAGATCGCGGCGATCCTGATCCCCTGATCGTTCGCCCAGCCTCTTCGCTTCGACCGTTGCCCCTGCGCGCTTCAACATGCTCATCTGCCATGCCGAATGGCCTGTCCGCGGCGACCTGTCCGCGTGCCAACACAAATAGTGTGCAGTGACACTTGACAGTCTTGGCCCCTTCGGTCATCCTTGGTGAACGCATAAGCCCCGGCCGGAACAGCCGACCGCGACGCCACAAGGAGAGTTCCATGGCAACGACAGCAATTCGGCCCGAGATCGCAGCGATCATCGAGAAGATCGACCAGTTGCGGCCTCAACTCATCGCGGGTGGACGTGAAGCCGATCTGACCCGGCGCATCTCGCCCGAGGTTTTCGACGCGGTCGCTGCAACCGGTGCTTTCAGCATCTCGGCGCCGACCAAGTTCGGCGGTCTGGCCGCCAACACTCGCGAGGCTCACGCGGTGGCCCGGGCTATCGGCCGCGGCGACGGCAGCCTGGCCTGGGTGGACGGCATTCTCGATTCCGGCGCTTGGGTTCTTGGCCTGATGGACGAGCGTGCACAGCGGGACGTCTGGGGCTCTGGCCTCGACTCGTTCATCTCGATCGTGCTCGCCACGACTTCCGAGGCAGAGCCGGTCGACGGCGGGTATCGGGTCACCGGCAAGTGGGGTTACGGTACCGGCAGCATGCACGCGACGTGGTCGCTGCTCGGAATTCCTCTGAAGAACGCTGCCGGCGAGGTTGTCGACGCCGGCCTCGCGCTCATCCCGACCGCTGACCTCACATACGAAGACAACTGGTTCGTCGCGGGGATGAAGTCGACAGCGAGCGTGATGCAGATCGCCGAAGACGTGTTCGTGCCTGCGCATCGAGTCTTTCCGTTGACCGCGGCCGTCGAGGGCAGATATCTCGGTGACAACCCGGAGTCCACGTACAAAACGGTCTTCGTGCCGTCGCTGTTCATGAAGCTCGTCGGGCCGCACCTCGGAATGGGGCGTGCGGCTCTCGACCTGGTGATCGCCAAGGCCGAGACCAAACCGATCGCCTACACGGGCTATGCGAAGCAGGCGGACTCCGTTCTGTTCCAGACGGCGATCGCGAAGGCGACTGTCGACCTCGCCGCCGCTGAGCTCGTCGCTGCGCAGGTCGCCGACGAGATCTATGAGGCGACCGAGACCGGGTGCTACGCGCCCTATGCCGAGCGCATCGAGATGCGCGCGAAGGCCGCGTGGGTGGTCGAGACGATCACCAACATGATCCACGACCTGATGACTGCGCACGGCTCGGGGGGCTTCGCCGATGTGTCGCCGCTCCAGCGGATCTGGCGAGACCAGGCCACGGCGTCGCGCCATGGGCACACTCTCGGTGCCAGCGGCTACGAGGCGTTCGGCAAGGTGATCTTCGGACGGGAGGACGACGCACGTTTCGTCCTCCCGATCGTCTGACCTGACCCCGCCGGCTGTCTAACTTTACTTAACTAGATTTGCGGCGTGTTTCGCGTCCAGGTAGGGGGAATTTCGATGAAGAGCACGGGGACAGCCGGGACTAACGGCGTCGATTGGGAGGCGCGCGTCGATTTCGATCGGCTGCGGGACGAGCGTCTCGGGAAACTGAAGAACGAGCTGGCTGCGTCGGATCTCGGGGCCATACTGGCGTTCGACTTCTCGAACATCCGCTACATGACGTCGACTCACATCGGAACCTGGGCGATGGACAAGCTGATCCGGTTCAGCCTCCTCACCCGCAACACCGATCCGATCGCCTGGGATTTCGGATCGGCGGCAAAGCACCATGCGCTCTACAACCCGTGGCTCGATGTGACGTCGTCGGAGATGGACGCGGATCCGCATGCTCCTCACGAGGGAACCAAGAGGCCCCGCTTGGAGTCCGGTGCTCGCGCCGGTATCTCCACGCTCCGCGGTGCATTCCCTCCCGATGCGGGCATCGCGCAAGAGGTCGCTCGCAAGATCAAGCGCGAGCTCGAGAAGTTCGGCGTGGCCCACGAGCCCCTCGGCGTCGATGTCATCGAGCTTCCCATCCTCTTCGCGTTGCAGAAGGAGGGCATCACAGTCGTCGACGGCCAGCAGGTCTTCATGGAGGCACGGCGCATCAAGACGCACGACGAGATCCGACTGCTCACTCAGGCAGCCTCGATGGTGGACGCAGCCTATGAGGATCTCTATCGCTTTCTGAGGCCGGGGGTGCGCGAGAACGAGGCCGTGGGCCTCGTCGCCAAGACTCTGTACGACCTCGGCTCCGAGTACGTCGAAGGCGTGAACGCGATCTCCGGTGAGCGATGCTCGCCGCACCCTCACGTGTTCAGCGATCGTCTCATCCGCCCGGGCGACCCTGCGTTCTTCGACATCCTGCACAGTTGGAATGGCTATCGCACCTGCTACTACCGCACTTTCGCCGTAGGGTCGGCCTCGAGACAGCAGAAGGATGCGTACACGCGCGCGCGGGAATACATGGACCGAGCGATCGCGCTGGTGAAGCCGGGGGCGACGACGGCCGACATCTGCGCAGTGTGGCCCACCGCTCAGGAGTTCGGTTTCGCCGACGAGGAAGCGGCGTTCGCTCTGCAGTACGGCCACGGCGTCGGACTGTCGATCTGGGAGAAGCCGATCTTCTCGCGCCTCACATCCTTCGACCACCCGGAAGAGCTCAAAGAGGGCATGGTCTTTGCGCTCGAGACCTACTGGCCGTCCGCTGATGGGTGGGGAGCCGCGCGGATCGAAGAAGAAGTGGTCGTCACGGCGACCGGTTGCGAAGTCATCACGAAGTTCCCGGCCGAAGAGCTGCTCATCGCGGGTCCACGCTACATCGCCGTCGGAGGTCCGCTGAAGAACGAACGCGACTCGCAGTCGCACCTCAACACGATCTGGGGACGGGGAAATGCGTGATGACGCACGCCCGTCGCACCCTCGCACTCTCGCCGAGAAGGTCTGGGACGACCACCTCGTCGTGAAGGGCGAGAACGGCGAGCCGGACCTCATCTACATCGACCTCCACCTGGTCCACGAGGTCACCAGCCCGCAGGCGTTCGACGGCTTGCGAAAAGAAGGGCGTCCGCTGCGTCGTCCAGATCTGACGATCGCCACCGAGGACCACAACACCCCGACGTGGGACATCGACAAGCCGATCGCGGACCTGACCAGTCGGACGCAGATCGAGACGCTGCGACGCAACGCTCCCGAGTTCGGAGTGCGTCTGCACTCGTTGGGTGATGCAGAGCAGGGCATCGTGCACGTGATGGGTCCGCAGCTGGGCTTGACGATGCCGGGGGTGACGGTCGTGTGCGGTGATTCTCATACCTCAACCCATGGTGCCTTCGGCGCCATGGCCTTCGGTATCGGCACCAGCGAGATCGAGCATGTGATGGCCACGCAAACGCTGTCGTTGAAGCCGTTCAAGACCATGGCGATCAATGTCGAGGGGACGTTGCGTCCGGGCGTGACCGCCAAGGACATCATCTTGGCCGTCATCGCGAAGATCGGCACCGGTGGGGGACAGGGCTACGCGCTCGAGTACCGCGGCGGTGCGATCCGTGCGCTCTCCATGGAGGGCCGGATGACGATCTGCAACATGTCGATCGAGGCCGGAGCGCGAGCGGGCATGGTCGCGCCGGACGAGACGACCTTCGCGTACCTGGAGGGTCGTCAGCATGCCCCCAAGGGGCAGGACTGGACGGATGCGGTCGCCTATTGGCGGACGCTTCCGACGGACGAGGGCGCGGTGTTCGACGCCGAGGTGTTCATCGACGCCGATCAGCTCGAACCGTTCGTGACCTGGGGCACGAACCCGGGTCAAGGAAGCTCCCTGTCGTCGTCGGTACCGAACCCCGCCGACATCGTCGACCCGAACGAGCGTGCCGCGGCAGAGCGGGCGCTGGAGTACATGGGCCTCACCCCTGGTACGCCCCTTAAGGAGGTTCCCGTCGACGCCGTGTTCATGGGCTCCTGCACGAACAGCCGCATCGAGGATCTGAGGGCGTTCGCGTCGATCATCGAGGGGAAGAAGAAGGCCGACGGCGTCCGTGTGATGGTCGTGCCCGGTTCCGCGCGTGTGCGCCTGGAAGCCGAGGCGGAGGGTCTGGACAAGATCATCACGGACTTCGGGGCGGAGTGGCGGTTCGCCGGCTGCTCGATGTGCCTGGGGATGAACCCCGACCAGCTCGCACCAGGTGAGCGTTGTGCGTCCACCTCCAACCGCAACTTCGAAGGACGCCAGGGCGAAGGCGGACGGACCCACCTGGTGTCCCCGCTCGTCGCCGCGGCCACCGCCATCCGCGGCACGCTGTCGAGCCCCGGCGATCTGCTCGTCGCCATCGGAGAGGAGGCCTGATCATGGAGAAGTTCACGACCCATACCGGCATCGCAGCGCCGCTGAAGCGCTCCAATGTCGACACCGATCAGATCATCCCCGCGGTCTTCCTCAAGCGCGTGACCAAGACCGGCTTCGAAGACGCGCTGTTCCATGAGTGGCGAAAGAACCCCGACTTCGTGCTTAACGACATGGCCTATAGCCGCTCCTCGGTCCTGGTCGCCGGCCCCGATTTCGGCACCGGGTCGAGTCGAGAGCACGCGGTGTGGGCATTGCGAGACTTCGGTTTCAAGGTGGTGCTCAGCCCGCGATTCGGCGACATCTTCCGCGGCAACGCCGGTAAGCAGGGCCTCCTCGCCGCCACGATCTCGGAAGAAGATCTCGAGCGCATCTGGGCCGAGATCGGCCTGTCGCCCGCGATGGAGATCACGGTCGATCTGAGCGCACGCACCGCACGAATCGGGCAGAACGAGATCCGCATCGGTGTGGATGACCACACACGCTGGCGGCTCCTCGAAGGGCTCGACGACATCGGGCTCACGCTGCGCA
Source organism: Microbacterium sp. LWH12-1.2 (assembly GCF_040675825.1). Taxonomy (NCBI): domain Bacteria; kingdom Bacillati; phylum Actinomycetota; class Actinomycetes; order Micrococcales; family Microbacteriaceae; genus Microbacterium; species Microbacterium sp. LWH12-1.2. The sequence goes on along the minus strand of NZ_JBEGIJ010000001.1, from coordinate 2,226,283 downwards.
ACGAAGACAAGATCGCGCAGTTCGAGGGCCGTCGCGAGTCGTGGCGGCCCCGGACCCTCCCCGTCTCCGCAAACGGGAGCTGATCTCCGTCCGACTGGTAGAACTCACCCGATCGCGGGCTGCGGCTCCCAGTCACAGGCAAGGGGGAGATCATGGACTGACGCACCGGCGCGAAGGGTGAAATGCCCTTCCTCGAGGCCCCAGCCGTGCGCAGTCCAGTGCGCGAGCCGACGCGAGTCGATCGGGATGGTGGCGGTGACGGTCTCTCCTGCCGCCGCGTGCACGACAGCGAACCCCACCAGCCATCGGGCGGGACGCTCGATGGTGGAGTCGGGGCGCTCTGCATACACCTGAACAACCTGTTTGCCAGCTCGTAAGCCTGTGTTCGCGAGGATCACCTCGAGCGTGTCATCGACGCGGGACGCCGCCCCCCAACTCCAGGTCGTGTATCCGAGACCGTGTCCGAAGGGGAACGCCGGCTCCGCCTCAGAGGTCAACCAGGAGCGGTAGCCGATGTGAATGCCCTCGCCGTAGGTCAGTCTGCCGTTCTCGGGAACCACATTCGTGGTCGGTGCGTCCGAGAGCGCGGCGGGCCACGTCGTCGGGAGGCGGCCGCCCGGCTCCGATGTGCCGATCATCATGCTCGCGATGGCGCTACCGAACTGCTCACCGCCGAAGTATCCGTGAAGAACCGCCGAGACCTCGCCGGCCCACGGAAGCGCGACAGGAGAACCCGCGTTCACGATCACGATCGTTCGTGGATTCACAGCCGCCACCGCGCGCACCAGGTCGTCCTGGCGGCCGGGAAGAGCAAGGTTCTCCCGGTCGTGCCCCTCGGATTCCACCCGGGAATTCGTGCCGACGACCACGATCGCGACATCCGCACCGGTTGCGGCGGCCACCGCACGAGCGATGAGGCCGTCGGGGTCGGAGTCATCCGGGGCGATCCCCACCGTCACGCTGAGCGAGCCGGCGAGCGTGCCGGCGGTGGCGAGAGAGAACTCGGCCCGCACATCCACCGGGATCCCGACGGTGACCGGCACCGTCACCGTCGCGGACGCCGGTGACGTGATCGCCGCACCCAGATCGTTGCCTCGGGCCACCGGAGCGTCCTGGAGAGCGAGCTCCCCATCCACGAAGATCTTGCCCGGGTTGGAGCCCGAGAATCCGAGCAGAATCGTTCCCGATGCCTGGGGTGTGTAGGCCGCACGGATCTCGAGCGTCCCGGCCCCGGCCAGTGCGCTGTCTCCGCCGAACCAGATCAACTCCGTCGAGCGTCGGTCCTCGTGGCAGAGTTCCTCGCCGTCGGCATCGAAGAACGTGACACGGGCGCCGGGTTCGCCGGTGATCGGATTCGTGATCGTCTCCAGGGGGAAGCGGGACACGCCCTCCTGCACGACGGCTCCGATCTCGTAGTCGATCTGCACGTGCGGCAACGCCTCGCGAAGACCTTCCAGAGGCGAGACGACATGTGCAGGAAGCACCGTCGCCGAGCCGCCGCCCTGGGTGCGGGCCTCGCGGGCATTGTGGCCGATCAGCGCGATTCGCGAGAGCGCCGCTGCGTCGAGGGGGAGAGTGCCGTCGTTTGCGAGCAGGACGCTTCCCTGGATTGCGGCAGTGCGCGCAAATGCGATTCCGTCGAGGGGAGCAGGGACCGCCGCAGACGCGTCTCCGAGAGCCCCGACCCGTTCGGCCAACAGCAGTAGACGCAGAACCTTGCGATCGAGGTCCGACTCCTGCACGATACCGTCGCGAATCGCGCCGAGGAGGTCGTCGTACGCGGGGGCGGGTCCCGGCATCGCGAGGTCCTGTGCGGCTGGGATCGCGTCAAGGCTACGCACAGCGGTCCAATCGCTGATGACCACTCCATCGAAGCCCCACTCGTCATTGAGGGGACTGTCGAGCAGGTCGTTCTCGGTCATCGTCACCCCATCGACAGAGTTGTACGCGCTCATGATGCTCCAGGCACCGGCTTCGACCGCCCTCTCGAACGGCGCCAGGTAGACCTCGCGCAGCGGACGCTCGTCGACCCTGATGTCTACCGTGAACCTGTCGGTCTCCGAGTCGTTCGCGACGTAGTGCTTCGGGCAGGCTCCGACGCCGTTGTCCTGCAGCCCGGCGACGTAGGTCGCCGCAAGCGCGGCGGTGAGCTCGGGATCTTCGCTGAAACACTCGAAGTTGCGACCTCCGAGGGGTGTGCGCTGCAGATTGATGGTCGGGCCGAGCACGACGTCGACACCCTTGCGTCGTGCCTCGGATGCCGCGGCAGCTCCATATCGGTACGCGAGATCGACATCCCACGATGCCGCGAGTGCAGATCCGGAGGGCAGGTTGAGGGAGGGATCGCGCTCATCCCAGCGGGGCCCACGGACACCTGCGGGCCCGTCAGACAGCGTCATCGCGCGCAGCCCGATCGAGGGGAGGGGAACCGTCGTCCAGAAGTCGGCACCCTGGATGAGCGCAGCCTTCTCTTCGAGGGTGAGCTTCGCTAGCAGGGGCAGGAGATGATCGGTGGGGGAAGTCAAAGAAGGGTCCTTCGTCGTGCGGGGGAGATCGATTGGACTCCCGATGGGCACGTGCTCACGGCGTGTGCCCACCGGGAAGCGAGATCACGCGGGGGCGTCGTCCGTGTTCAGCAGTGCGCGTCGTTCGAGCCGTCGGGCTTCCTGCTTATCGGGGTCGGGCACCGGTGACGCCATGAACAGTCGCTGTGTGTATGGGTGGGCGGGACGAGCCGTGACCTGGTCGCCGTCGCCGGTCTCGACGATCTCGCCGTGATACATCACCGCCACCCTGTGACTGATGTGGCGGACGACGGCGAGGTCGTGCGTGATGAAGAGGTAGGAGACGCCGGTGCGCTCCTGGATCTCGATGAACAGGTCCAGCACGCGCGCTTGGGTCGACAGGTCCAGCGCCGAGACGGGCTCGTCGCACACGATGAGCTTCGGCGCGAGCGCGAGCGCTCGCGCGATCGCGATGCGTTGACGTTGCCCGCCGGAGAATTCCCGCGGCAGACGGCTGCGCGCGCCCGACGGGAGCCCGACATGATCCAGCAGGTCGCGGACGCGAGTCTTGGCGGTGTTCGCGTCGACGCCTCGAGCCTGGAGCGGCTCGGCGAGGATCTGCTCGATCGTCAGCGAGGGATTCAGCGACGAATACGGGTCTTGGAAGACGACTTGGATCTCAGAGCTGAGCGCTCGCCGTTCAGCCCGGCGGAGCTGGCTGATGTCCCGAGAGTCGTAAGTGATCTTCCCGCCGGTGACGGGAGCGAGTCCTAGCACGGCGCGGCCGAGCGTGGTCTTCCCTGAGCCGGACTCGCCGACCAGACCGACCGTTTCGGCGGGTTTGATGTCGATCGAGACGCCCTTCAGCGCCTGGAAGGGTTTTGCCCGGAACCCCTTGCCCGGGTACTCGACGACGAGGTCGTCGACGGTCAGCAGCGACTCGCTCACGCGATGCCTCCCTGAGATGCGCGGCCGCCGGTGGTGGCCAACGGCGGACGGGCGGGGCCCTCGTCGAGGATCGACGCGAGCAACGACTTCGTGTACGGGTGCTCGGGGCGCTGCAGGATCGCGCGCACCGGGCCTGTCTCGATGAACATACCGCTCTGCATGACCGTGACGCGGTCGCACAGGTCGGCGACGACACCGAAGTTGTGTGTGACCAGGAGGATCGCCAGTTCGCGCTCAGCCTGCAGATCGCGCAGCAGGTCGAGTACTTCGGCCTGCACCGTGACGTCGAGCGCGGTCGTCGGCTCGTCGGCGATGATCAGGTCGGGATCGGTCGAAACCGCTCCCGCGATGAGCACCCGCTGCGCCATACCGCCCGAGATCTCGAAAGGGTAGGCCTGGAAGGTGCGCACCGGGTTCGGGATGCCGACTCGTTCGAGCAGCGAGAGCGCCTTGTCCCTGGCCTCTTTCCTGCTCATCCCGAGGGACATCCGCAGCGGTTCCGTCAGCTGGCTGCCGATCGTGAACGACTGGTCGAGGTTGCTCATCGGCTCCTGCGGGATATAGCCGATGCGACGACCGCGGATGCCGGCGTAGACGCCGTCATCCCCGTTCTCCAGGCGCGTCCCTTCGTAGTCGATCGATCCCGCCGTGATGCTGCCGCCTTTGGGGAGCAGGCCGAGGACCGCGAACGCGGTCTGCGACTTCCCGGAGCCGGACTCGCCGATCAGTCCATGCACCTCTCCCTTGCGGACGTCGAGGGAGACGCCGTGCACCACCTCGGTCGAGGTGCCATCCGGCTGCTGGTAGCCAACACGGAGGTCCGTGATGCGCAGGAGCGGCTCCGAAGATCGGGCGGCGGTCCGCGCGTCTTCGTCATGAACGATCGGCTCACCATCGCGGGTGACGATGTCGACCTCGTCGCCCAGGTCGGCGAGGTCGGTGTTCGTCGTGACTGCGGCGACAGAACCGGTGCGGCTGGTCACCGCGCGACGACGCTTGCGGCGCACCACGACGGTGCGTTCGATCACGTCACGGATCGCATTCGCGAGCAGCATCGACGCGATGCTCGTCAGCCCGATCGCGAGTGATGGCCACAGCATGAGCAGGGGACCGACGTACATCTTCGTGAAGGCGTCCTGCAGCATCCCTCCCCAGGTGGGGACCGAGGCATCGCCGAGCCCGAGGAACTCGAGTCCGGACTGGATCCCGATCGCGATGATCGCGACCACAGCGGTCTGGATGATGATCGGTGCCCGGACGACCGACAGGACGTGGCGGCCGATGATTCGCAGATCGCTCAGTCCCGACACCCGTGCGGCATCGACATAGAGTTCTGATCTGACGGCAGTCACCATCGTGTAGACCAGTCGGAAGTATGCGGGTGACAGCACGACGCCGAAGATGATCATCGAGATCCAGACGGAAGGCCCGATCGCTGCGCGCGCCGCGAGCAGAATCACCATGGCCGGCAGCGCCATCACCAGTGAGGTCGCCCACGACGCCAGGTTGTCGAACCAGCCCTGGTAGTACCCGGCGATCAGCCCGGACGTGACGCCGAGCACCAGAGCGGTGAGGACAGCGAGGAGTGCGGCAGCGACGCTGATCTGCGTCGCGACGAGCATCCGCGACAGCACATCGCGCCCGGCGCTGTCGGTCCCGAGCAGGTGCTCGGTGCTCGGCGGTTTCAGGATCGACTGAAGGTCAGCGGGGTTGGGGGAGTACGGCGCGAGGAGCGGCCCGATGAGAGCGATCACCACGACGAGAGCGAGGAGGATCAGCGAGATCAGAGCCACCGGGTTGCGCAGCAGCTTCCTCAGCAGGCGGTCCGTACCCGCTGTCGCGGTGGTTGGAGAGACTTCGATGGTGGTCATGACAGTCGCACCTTCGGGTTGAGCGCAGCCTGCGCTAGGTCGATGAGAAGGTTGACGACCACCGCGATGATCGCGGTGACGACGACGATCCCCATCACGACCGGGATGTCGCCCTGTGCCGTCGCCTGCACCGTGAGCGAGCCGATTCCGGGGAGGGCGAAGATCTGCTCGACGATGACCGCGCCACCGATCATGCCGACGAACTGCACGGCGAGAAGTGAGAGCGCGGGCCCCCCGGCATTGCGCAGCACGTGCTTGTACACCACGCGATTCGAGCTGAGGCCCCTGCTGCGCAGCGTGCGCACATAGTCGCGGGAGAGTCCATCGATGATGGAACCGCGCACCTGCTGAGCGATGGTCGCCACCCCGCCGATCGCGAGGGCGATGATGGGCAGTGTCACGCTGCTGAGCCACCCCGTGAAGGACTGAGTGATGGGGATGTACCCGGTCGCTTTGAACCACTGCAGATTGATGGCGAACAGCAGCACCAGGAACAGGGCGATGAGGAAGCCGGGGATCGCGAAGCCGAGGATCGAGAGGAACTGGATGGCGCCGTCCACCGCTCCGTCGCGGCGAGCGGCGACGATGCCGAGGACCACCGAGAAGATCGCGGTGAGGATGATGGATCCGATGACGATCGACAGCGTCACCGAGAGTCGGCTGGAGAGCTGGACCGACACGAGCTGGCCGGTGAACCAGGAGCGACCGAGATCGCCGGTTGCGGCGGAACTAAGCCAGTCCCAGAACTGAGCGGGGAGTGGTCTGTCGAGCCCGAGTTCCGCGGTCTTCTGCGCGACCACCTCATTGGTGGCGTTCTGGCCGAGGATCGAGCGGGCGATGTTGCCGCTGCCGAGATACAGCAGTGTGAAGGCGATGACCGTGATCGCGACGATCAGGATCACACCCGAAACTGACCGCCGCAGAATGAAAGTGAGCATGGCTCCACTCCTGTGTAGAGGGACCTCGAAGATGGATGCCGGTCCGCCCGATCTCTCGGGCGGACCGGAGGGCGACTACTTCTTCGGCCGGAAGTCGTAAAGCGCCGGGTAGGTGTTCGTCGGGAGCATCGTGACGGCCGTGTTGGCGTCCGTCGCGAAGCTTCCCTGCACGCGGTAGAACGGGGCGAACCAGGCCTGCTCCACGATGTAGGTGTTGAGCTCCTTCGCGACTGCGGCCTGGGTCGCCTCGTCGCCGTACTGGATCTGCTTCAGGTACTCGTCGACCTGCGGGTCCTGCGACTTGAACGGGTTGAACGACGCGGTCGGAGCGATCATGAACTGAACCAGCTGCCAGTCCGGGTTCTGCTCGAGTGCCATGAAGGAGGCAGGGTACTTCGGCGCCAGCAGATCGGCGAAGAAGTTGCCGACCGGTACGTCCGTCGGCTCGACCGTGATCCCTACATCCGCGAGCTGCTGGGCGATCAGGGCGTAGGTCGTCGTTCCGAACACCGAGAGCGTTGGCATCGCGAGCGTGAGACCGTCCGGGTAGCCGGCTTCGGCAAGAAGCTTCTTCGCCTTCTCCGGGTCGTACGTGTAGTAGTCGTCCAACTCCGGATCGAACGCCTTCGAGCCGGCGGGGAAGACCTGGGTGGTCACGGTGCCACGATCCGACTGGAGCGCGCTGAGCAGACCCTTGCGATCGAACGCGTAGTTGATCGCCTGACGCACCTTCACGTCGCCCAGGGCGGGGTTCATCTGCCCGGCTCGGTCGAGGAGCAACAGTCCCTGGAAATCGATCTCGGCGGAGCTGACGGTCCAGCCGGCGGCTTCGACTTCGGAGACAACGTCGTTACTGGAGAGCTTGACTCCGTTCGCCTCGCCCGCCTTGATCGCGTTCAGTGCGGCGGTGGCGTCGCTCAGAACGTTGATGACGACCTTGTCGTAGTGCTGGACTGACGGGTTCCAGTAGTCCGGATTCTTGGTGTAGGAGTACGAGGTTCCCGTGACAGTTGCGTCCGTGTCGAGAATGTACGGGCCGGAGCCGACCGGCGTCGTCGCGACGTCGGCGCTCTCGAGCGAATCCGCGGCGCCGACGAGGCCGGCATCGCGGGTCAGATAGCTGAGAAGTGCAGGGTCGGGCGCGCTGAGGGTGATGACGACTGTGGTGTCGTCAGGAGCCTCGACACTCGCCACACCGGCGAAGCTCCCCGCGTTCGGAGAAGTGCCTTCCTTGTAGCGAAGGAGGTTCGTGGCGACGACATCACCGGTGAGCTTCGTGCCGTCTGTGAAGGTCACGTCATCACGGAGGGTGAGCGTGAGGATCGTGTTGTCCTCGTTGTACGACCATTTCGTCGCGAGCCAGGGCTCAATGGTCCCCTCCGGGGTCGCGAGCAGCAGAGTGTCGAAAACGGCCTGATAGAACGGCGACCGGTTTCCCCACTCCGTGCCGGACGGGTCGAACGTGACAGGAGCGGCGCTGGCGCCGAGAATCAGGGTCTCGCTGGCGGTGTCTTCATTCGCGCCGGCCGCGCAACCCGCGATCGCGAGCGTCGCGGTGACAGCGATGGCCGCTGCGGAGACGACCTTCTTCCATCGCATCATTTGCTGTGTCCTCTTGGTAGGGGCGATGCCTCGTCGGATCGCTGTATGCGTAAGCTAGCACCTAAAATGAATGTTCACTAGGTTTTTGCAAAATTTAGTATCACTGTACGAAACGGGCTCCGCGTGGGGGTTGCAGAATGGAGGGGGCCGGCGTATCCGTCGACCCCGGAGTGTACGAGGGAGATCATGACGGATTCGCGCAAGCGGAAGCCCCGCGGGGAGTATGCGAAGACAGGAGCGAAGCGGGTAGCGATTCTCGATGCTGCGCTCGAAGTGTTCGCCCAAGTGGGGTATCGTGCGGGATCGCTCCGCGATGTGGCTGAGCGGGTCGGAATGAGTGAGGCGGGGCTGCTGCACCACTTCCCGACCAAGCCTGCGCTGCTGGCGGCTGTGTTGGATCGCCGCGATCAGCACAGCCTGGAATGGGTGCGCATGGCCGAGGGCGATGGAGACGTGACTCTGCGCGGGCTGGTCACCACGGCGGCTCGTAACGCCTCCGCGCCCGGCGTTGTCGAGTTGTACTGCGTCCTGTCCGCGGAGGCCACGCAACCCGGGCACCCCGCGCGGGACTACTTCATTGCTCGTTATGAAGAAGCCCGCACCAACCTGCGCAAGGCGTTCGAAGATCTGGAGCGGCAGAATCGCACGCGACCGGGAGTCGCGCCGCGAAGCGCCGCCGTGGCTACCCTCGCGATGATGGACGGGTTGCAGGTGCAATGGCTGTTGAATCCCGAGGCGGTCGACATGGCGGCGGAGCTGAGTGACTTCCTCGCAGCCTTGGTGGACATCGACTTCACTGCGACCCGATAGCCAGGTCCGGTTCGCGCTCAGCCTTCGCAGGGCGGAAGTTTTCAAAACCGAAACACAAAAGTAGCCATCGGGCGTATACCATCATCGATAGAAGCAAACGATTGCAATCACACGCAGGCTCCAGGCCGGCGTCATCGAAGGAGAGCGACAGTGAGCAGTTCAGTTCAAGAAGCACCGGCCATGGACGCCTTTTTCGGCGCGCCCGGCCCCGACTACGAGATCATCGCGAAAGCACAGGCACTGCAGCCTCTGATCCGCGAGTACGCCCAGCAGGGTGAGGAGAACCGTCGTGTCTCGGAAGAGGTCATCACGGCGATGCGGGACGCAGGTCTTCTGCACATCTCGATCCCGAAGCGCTGGGGCGGCCTCGGCGGCAACTTCCGCACCTTCATCGATACCGTTGCGGCCGTCGGCCAGGCTGACGGTGCCACCGGTTGGGTTTCAGCGCTGCTGAACTCGTCCACGTGGTTCGCCACCCTGTTCTCCGAGCAGGCTCAGGAAGACGTCTTCGGCTCCAACCCCCGCGCATCCGTCGCCGCCGTGCTCTCGCCGGGTGGTCCCTTCATGCAGGCGAATTCCACCAAGAAGTTCGAGCGCGTCGAGGGCGGCATCCGCCTCACGGGCGAGTGGGGCTACTCCACCGGGTCGCTGCACGCGGACTGGTCCATCGTGCCGGTGCGCACGGGCGAGGATGAGAACGGTCTCCCCGTGAACTCGCTCGTGCTGATCCCGAAGTCGGACTCGAACATCAGGGACACCTGGTACGTGGCCGGTATGCGCGGAACGGGTTCGAACACCGTCTTCGTCGAGGACATCTTCATCCCTGACCACCGCATCGAGCCGATCGGGAACTTCGCGACCGAGCAGTACCCCCGGGTCTGGGCCGAGGAGGACAACTACAATGCCTCCTTCGTGCCTGTCGCGGAGATCGTGCTGAGCGCTGCGCAGATCGGAATGGCGCGCGGTGCCATCGAGATCGCCCGTGGCGTCGGTGAGAAGCCGATCACGTACTCGGTGTACCAGCACGCGAAGAACTCGGTGGTGCACCAGATCGAGCTGGCCAAGGCGCAGTCCGAGGCAGACCAGGCGTACCTGCTCGTCACGCGCAGTGTTGCGATCATCGACTCCGCCGCCCGTGACCGTCGCCCGATGACGGTGGAAGAGCGTGCCAGGACTCGTATGGACAACGGCCAGGCGGCAGCGCTCGTGCGCAAGTCGATCAACCGCTGCCTCAGCATCGCCGGAGCCTTCAGCTTCGCCGAGATCAATCCGCTGCAGCGTTTCTGGCGCAACAGCGAGACCGCGAGCCGTCACGCTCTGGTGCACCCGGAGATCGGCGCCGAGGTCTACGGCAAGTTCCTCTTCGGTATCGAGGACAACGTTCAGCCCTTCTGATCGTTGGACGAAAAGGGGCCCTCGGAGCGGCGACGGAGACGTCCCACCGCGCCGAGGGCCCCTTCTCCTGTCGCTGAGGCGCTGCGCCCGGGCATGCAGAACGGCCCCGTGGACCTCTCCACGGGGCCGTTCTGCATACGTCGCGCGCTCTCGGGTGAGTTCCGCTACGCGTCTTGGTGGGTCAAGCGACCCACACCGTCTTGAGGTTGCAGAACTCCCGGATGCCCTCCGCCGAGAGCTCGCGGCCGTACCCGGAGCGCTTGATGCCTCCGAAGGGCAGCTCGGGATAGGAGATGGTCATGCCGTTGATGAAGACGGCGCCGGACTCGATCGTCTTGATCGCGTGTCCGATCTCCGCTTCATCCGAGCTCCAGAACGCCGAGCCCAGGCCGAAGTCGAGACCGTTGGCAATGTTCAGAGCGTCTTCGAGCGACGCGGCTTCGTACAGGCTTGCGACAGGTCCGAAGGCCTCTTCCTCGAACAGGCGCATCTCCGGAGTGATCCCCGCGATCACGGTAGGCGGGTAGAACCATCCGTCGGCGCTGTCGTCGAAAGAGCCGCCCACGATGATGTCCGCGCCCTTCTCTCGTGCATCATCGACCAGCTCGACGATGTCGTTGCGGCCCGACGAAGTCGCCAGGGGTCCGATGTCGGTGCTCTCGTCCTGCGGATCGCCGATCTGCAACTGCGCCATCTTCGCGGCGAACTTCTCGGAGAACACGGCGTAGGCATCGGTGTGCACGATGAAGCGCTTCGCGTTGATGCAGGCCTGACCATTGTTGCTGGTGCGGGCCTTCACAGCCATTTCCGCGGCCGCCTCGAGGTCGGCAGAGGGCATCACGATGAACGGGTCTGAGCCGCCGAGCTCGAGCACGACTTTCTTCAGCACGTCGCCGGCGATCGACGCGACCGACCTCCCGGCTGGCTCAGAACCGGTCAGCGTGACGGCGGATACGCGCGGATCCCGGATGACGCTCTCGACCCGTCCAGCGCCGATGAGAAGGGTCGAGAAGGAGCCTTGAGGAAAGCCCGCACGCGTGAAGAGACTGCCGAGGTAGACCGCCGCCTGAGGCACGTTCGAGGCGTGCTTCAGGATGCCCGCGTTCCCGGCCATCAAGGCCGGTGCCGCGAAACGGATGACCTGCCAGATGGGGTAGTTCCACGGCATGACGGCGAGGACGACGCCGAGCGGGTCGAAGCGCGTGCCAGCTTGGCTCGCGCCGACCGCGGAGGGGTCGTCGAGAGTGCGCCCGCTGAGGAAACCTTCGGCGTTCTCGGCGTAATATCGCATCGCGTAGACGGACTTCGCCACCTCACCACGCGACTGTGCGATGGGCTTGCCCATCTCGTCCGTGATCATCGCCGCGACCACTTCGAGGTCAGCCTCCAGGAGGTCCGCGGCGGCGTTCATGAGCTCGGCTCGGCGAGCCCACCCTGCCGCCTTGAGCTGCGGTACAGCGGTGTTGGCGGCGGCCAGCTTCTGTTCGACGACAGTGTCGCTATCCTGCTCGAACGTCGCCAGTTCCTCCCCGGTGGTGGGGTTGACACTTCGCATGATTGCCATGGTTGCTTTCTTTCGTCAGGTCAGGTCAGGTCAGATCAGGATGGTGAGAGGGTTCTCGATGCGTCGTTGGAAGGCGGCGAGCCACAGGGCCGCGACCGCCCCGTCCAGTACGCGATGGTCAGCTGAGAGCGTCACGGTCATGACCTTCCCGGTAGAGAGAGCCCCGTCCGAGTCGATCACCGGCACCGCCCGCGCGGCGCCGACCGCGAGGATTCCCGCCTGCGGCGGGTTGAGGATGGCGGTGAACTGCGACGTGCCGTACATGCCGAGGTTCGATACAGAGAAGCTGCCTCCCTCGAGCTCGTGCTGCTTGAGCCGCCCTGAGCGTGCGCGCTCCGCCATCTCGGCGATGGTGGCGCTCACTTCTGTCAGCGACATGCGTTCGATTCCGCGCAGCACCGGAGTGGTCAGGCCGCCTTCCGTGGCGACGGCGACCGAGACATCTGCGGAGGAGAACTGACGGATGCTGTCGCCGTTCCACGTCGCGTTCGCCTGCGAGACCTCCATGAGAGCTGCGCCGACGGCCTTCACCACGAAGTCGTTGACGGAGATCTTGCGACTCGCCGTCTGGTTCACCGTCGCACGCAGGGCCATCAACTCGTCCACGCGGCAGTCGGCCACAAGATAGAAGTGCGGCACGGTCGACTTGCTCTCGGTGAGGCGACGGGCGATCGCCTTGCGCATGCGATCGAGGGGGATGTCCTCGTAGGGTGCTGTGCCGGCAGCCGCGACCTCCGAAGTGCTCGCACTCGACGGCTCCTGCGCGGGCGCGGGAGAGGGCGCGACCGGAACGGGAGGAGCTGTCGTCAGCCGGGTCAGGTGCGTCTCGAAGTCGCGACGCACGATCCGCCCGTTGGGACCGGTTCCTTGTACGTCTTGCAACGCCACGCCGTGCTGTTCCGCGAGCCGACGGACGATGGGGGTAGCGAAGAGTCGACGCGCTTCAGCTGCATCGCTCTGCTCCGGGGCGGGGACGGTCGCCTGCTCCATCGCAGTGACCGGGGGCGTCGGCTGGGCCGAGTTCGACGGTTGCGGCTCTGGATCGGTGGCCTCTGCGGGCGGCGCCGATGGCGTCTCGCCCAGGCCGATAGCCGCGAGAGCAGCATCGATATCCTTCTCGCTGTCGCCGGGGGCGAGCATCACGAAGATCGGATCGCCCACCGCCACGCTGTCGCCCTCGGGAACGAGGAGGCGTCCAACCACTCCGGCGGCCTCCGACAGCATCTCGACGCTCGCCTTGTCGGTCTCGATCTCGGCGATCGGCTGATTCTGTGCGATGGTATCGCCCGGGGAGACGAGCCAAGACTGGACAGCCGCTTCTTCGGCGCCAGCGAGGATCTCGGGCATGCGGATGATTTCAACCATGATCAGGATCCGAATCCGGCGCGGACTGCTTCCAGGCCCGCGACCACTTCTTCCGTGCGGGCGATGGCTGCCCGCTCCAACACGCGAGAGATGCTGGGCGATGCTTCTTCTCCGGTGACTCGGGCGACCGGCTGATCGAGCCAGTCGAAGAATCGCCGCTGGATCTCGTCGGCGAGCCATGCGCCGTAGGACGTGCCCTGCGAGCCCTGCTCGACGATCAGCACGGCGTTCGTCTTGCGGATGCTGTCGCCGATGGTTTCCCAGTCGATGGATGCCCGGTCGAGCCAGCGCAGGTCGATGAGTTCGGCATCGATGCCGGTCTGCTCGATCGCTTCCTTGGAGTGAGCGACCATTGCCAGGTAGGTGAGGACGGTGACGTCGGAACCTTCCCGGAGCACGGCGGCCGAGCCCGGCTCGATGATGTAATCGAGATCGCCCTCCGGGATCTCGTCAGCTGTGCCATAGAGGTCGACATGCTCGATCACGAGCACCGGGTCCTGCAGCGCGAGAGCCGCATTCATCAGACCGATGTAGTCCCTCGCGTTGGAGGGGGCGACGATTCGCCATCCGGGGCTGGTCGCGAAGATGCCCGCGGGGTCCATCAGGTGCTGTGACCCGTAGCCGGATCCCATCGCGACCTTGGTGCGCAGCACGAGAGGCACATCGTTGTCGCCACCGAACATGTGCCGCGCCTTGCCGATCTGGTTGAAAACCTGGTCGGCGGCCACCCACATGAAGTCCGGGTACATGAACTCGACGACCGGACGGAAGCGGCCGTCCAGGGCGAGGCCACCGGCGAGACCGACGAAGGCGTTCTCGCTGATGGGGGTGCCGAGGATGCGATCCTCGCCGTACTTCTTCGGCAGCCCCTTGGTGGCGCCGTTGGTGCCTCCGTTGAGGCGATGCACGTCTTCGCCCATCACGACGATGCGCGGGTCCGTCTCCATGCGGCGGTCCATCACCTGGGCCACGGCCTCGATGAACTTCACCGGGCGCAGGGGAGCGGACTCATCGAGCGCGGGGAGACCCTGCAACTCGCTACCGTCGCCTCTGACGCCCACGTTTACGAAGCTCGTCTCCGGCCACAGCTCCGGTCGGATGCGGCGCTTTCCGGGGCGATCCGGATCTGACTCGAGAAGTTGAGCTGCGGCCTCCGTCATCGCAGCCTGAACGCGTTCGCGAAGGGCCGAGACGCCGGCGTCCTCGATGAGTCCACGACGGATCATGTGCCGGGCCACGAGGTCCAGGGGATCGCGGGCGAGCCAGAGTGCCTCCTCCTCCTTCGTGCGGTATCCGAACGCGCTGCCGGGGTAGGCGCCGTTCTGGTGGAAGAACCGGTACACCTCTGCCTCGATGACGGTCGGGCCTTCGCCCGAGCGCATCCGCTCTGATGCCTCCAGGGTTGCCAGGTGCACCGCGAGCGGGTCCATTCCGTCCACACGCCAGGAGGGGATTCCGAAGCCCTGGCCGCGGACGGAGAACCTCGGATCCGCGGTGATCTCGTCGGCGCGCGTCGACACCGCGTAGAGGTTGTTCTCCACGAAGAAGCAGACCGGCAGCTTCCATGCGGCAGCGAGGTTCATCGACTCCAGCACCGAGCCGATCTGCGCTGCGCCGTCGCCGAAGTAGTTGATGGACAGATCCGTCGTCCCTGAGTGCTTCTGCGCCCAGGCGTTACCGGTGGCCATCGGTGCGCCGCCGCCGACGATCGCATTGGTTCCGAGTGCCCCGGCTTCGAACCACTGGAGGTGCATCGACCCGCCGCGGCCACGGCAGTAGCCCTGCGCGAGGCCAAGGATCTCCGCCAGGGTCCGCTGCAGGACCGTCTGGATGTCGTCGTTCACCGGCTCGGCGGGATCGATCGTTCCGGCGCTGACGTGGGTGAGAGCTTTCGCGAGGAACTGATGGTGACCCCGGTGAGACCCGTTGACGCCGTCGGTGGAGCGAAGCCCGACGATTGAGCCGACTGCTCCACCTTCCTGCCCGATGCTCGAGTGCGCTGGCCCATGGACGAGTCCCTCGCCGGCGATCTCGAGGACCGTCTCCTCGAACGCGCGGATCAGATGCAGTTCACTCAGCATGGTCCCCAGAAGTGCGGGATCGGCTGCATTCCAATCCGCGTCGGTGGTGGTCAGCTGGAACCAGTCGACGCCGGTCTGGAGTCGCTTCTTCTTCGGCATCTTCGCCATTCCTCTCGCGCGATCACCTAGACCGCTGAGTCGACGGTAGCGGAGTATCGGATCCAATACAAACGTTTGCATATCGGAATATATCGTCGTAGACTGCCGATACGGGTACGGTGTATCCAATTTGGTTGCGACAGAGGAGTCCACATATGGCTGACGCCGTGCGGCCGGGCATCCCCGGCATCCACGGGACCGACCACATCGGATTCACCGTCCCGGATCTGGAAGAAGCTGAGCGATTCCTCGTCGACATCCTCGGTTGCGAACGCGTCTACACCCTCGGATCGAAGAAATCAGACGGCGACTGGATGCACACGCATCTGGGAGTGCATCCGCGCACTGTCATCAGTGAGATCCGCTTCTTCCGGCTGGGCAACGGGGCCAACTTCGAGGTCTTCCTCTATGAGGCGGCCGATGGTCAGGCGCCCCATCCCCGCAACAGCGACCTCGGCGGGTTTCACATCGCGTTCTACGTCGATGACATCGACGAGGCCGTGCGCTACCTGAATGACAACGGCGTCGAGGTCATGGGGTCTCCGACATCCAGTGCCCAGGCTGCGGAAGGCCAGCGCTGGGTCTATTTCACCAGCCCGTGGGGTCTGCAGTTCGAACTTGTGAGCTTCCCCCAGGGCAAGGCGTACGAGAAGCAAGCCGACAGCCTGCTCTGGCACCCGGCGCACCCCGAGCGATGAGGTCGACATGTCGATAGAGACCAGCACGCTCATCCACGGTGCGACCGGCGCTCGCATCGCGGCGACGCTGCGTGATGCCATCCTCTTGGGTGAATACGCACCGGGCGAGCGTATCCGTCAAGGCCAGCTCGCCGATCAGCTCGGCGCCAGTCGCTTGCCCGTGCGCGAGGCGTTGCGGATGCTGGAGGCGGAGGGCCTCGTCACGCTCGTCGCGAACACCGGCGCCTGGGTGTCGAGGCTCACGATCTCGGACTGCGAGGAGATGTATCGCATGCGGGAGAGTCTGGAACCGCTGCTTCTCGGGTTGAACGTCCCTCTCCTGTCGGACTCGGTGATCGACAACATGGATTCCCTTGCCAACGCGATGGCGAGCACCTCCGATGTCGAGCGCTTTCTGCTCCTGGATCGCGAGTTCCATCACTCGAGCCTGCAGGCTGTGCAGACCACTGTTCTCGGCGAGACGGTCTTTCGCCTGTGGAATCGCACGCAGCACTATCGGAGGACTGCGACGCGCCTCTTCTATCGCGAGGGCGATGATGCGGTGCATCACGACCATCACCTTCTGGTCACGGCTCTACGTCGTCGAGATGCCGACGAGGCCGAGCAGGTCCTCCGCCGACATATCCGTCGCAGTCGGCTCGAACTGGTTCGACATCCGGAGGTCTTCGATGCATAGCCTGCAGGCGGCGGCACTCTTCCCATGCGACGCAGGCGAATCCGGCAACTTACGACCTTGAAACATCGCTGCAACAATCTCGGCCTAGCATAAGGCGCAAGCAATCGTTTGCATTTTGTCTCTTGCTTCAAAAATTCAGACGTCCCGAGGAGGAACACCCTTGTTTGACACACTTGTTCGACCATCGATCACTGAAGTCATCGATCGAATCACGGCGCTTCGCCCCGAGCTCGCAGAAGGCGGACGTGAAGGAGACCTCTCCCGGCGTGTTCCGGAACGCATCTTCGAGGCTGTACGGGCCACGGGAGCATTCAGCGTGTCGGCGCCGGAGAAGTTTGGCGGGCTCGCCGGCAACACTCGTGACGTGCAGGCCGTGACGAGTGCGATCGGTGCCGGCGACGGCAGCCTCGCCTGGATGGCCGGCATCTACAACACCGGCGCTTGGGTGCTGAGCCTCATGAGCGATCAGGCGCAGGGCGATGTCTGGGGGGAGCGGGGGAAGGCGGGCGCGCTCGTCTCCATCGTCCTTGCCACCACGTCAGAGGCCGTCGTCGTTGACGGGGGATACCGCATCACCGGTCGATGGGCGTACGGCACGGGCAGCCGCGAGGCAGAATGGTCGCTTCTCGGCGTGCCGCTCAAGAACGTCGCGGGTGAGATCATCGACGCCGGTGTTGCGTTGATCCCTCGAGAGGACCTCACCTTTGAGGACGACTGGTTCGTCGCTGGGATGAAGTCGACGGCGAGCGTCACCCAGCTCGCGAACGATGTTCTTGTGCCGAGTCACCGCATCTTCCGGCTGACCGCAGCGATCGAGGGTGAGTACATCGGCAGCAACCAGGAGACGTCGTATCGCACGATGTTCGTGCCGTCGCTCTTCATGAACTTGGTGGGGCCCCACCTGGGAATGGGCCGCGCAGCACTGGACTTCGTGGTGGCGGCGGCGGGAACCAAGTCCATCGCCTTCACGGGATATGACCGTCAGGCGGATTCGACGATCTTTCAGTACACGCTCGCCAAAGCTGCGGTTCAGCTCGCGGCGGCCGAAGCTCTGGCTGAGCAGGTCGCTGACGAGATCTACCTCACGGCCGAACGAGGCGAGTATGCGCCTTACGCCGATCGCATTGCATTGCGTGCGAAGGCGGGCTGGGTCATCGACACGATCACTCAACTCATCGGTGATCTAGTGACGGCGCACGGCTCCGCAGGGTTCTCCGACTCGTCGGTGCTCCAGCGGATCTGGCGTGATCAGGCAGCAGCAGCCCGACACGGGCACACCCTCTCGGCGAGTGGCTACGAGGCTCTCGGGCGGGTGATGGTGGGCCGTGAAGGCGATGCCCGCTTTGTCCTGCCTGTGGTGTGAGTCCCCGGTCGAGACCGACTTCGAAAACAACCAAGTGAACGGTGAGAAAATGACCATGACTGAGACTCATTCCGCCATCTCCGCTGATGACTTTCGCTTCGCCTTCCGGTCGCACCCGGCCGGCGTCGCGATCGTCACCGCCGACGCTGGCGATGGCCCGGTCGCGATGACCGTCAGCTCTGTCGCATCGGTGTCCATCGATCCGCCGACGCTCGTCTTCTCGGCGTCGGCCCTCTCTTCGAGTACGCCGACGATCCTCAAGGCTGAGACAGTCGTCGTGCACATGCTCGCTGCAGACCAGGTCGCCCTTGCCAAGCTGGGTGCGCAGCGGGGGGTCGACCGGTTCGGACCGGACGTCGAGTGGAGCCGGCTCCCCACCGGTGAGCCTTACTACCCGGGGGCGCACTGGTTGCGCGGACGGGTCGTACAGCGGGTGGATGCCAACGGCTCGACCCTGATCCTCGTTGAGGCGATCGAGTCCAAGCAGCACGGCGAAGACGTCGACCAGGAGCCGATTCCTCTCGTGTATCACAACCGCCGGTGGCACACGCTCTCGGACCGATCTTCGCTACCCACATCTTCCGTCCCGTTCTGCGTCGTCTACGGACGAGACGAATGAGAACCTTCCGACCATTCGCATTCAACAAGGAGTAATGAATATGACCAACGAACGTATCTCCCGCATCCCGGCTCCCGTGGTTCCCGGCATCTCTGACAGCACCCGCGTCACCGCGGGTGAGCTCATCTTCATCTCTGGGCAGGTTGGGTTCGAAGAAGACGGATCTGTGCCCACCGACTTCGTTCGCGCTATCGAACTCACGTACGGCGAGTTCGAGCGCGCCCTGCATGCCGCCGGCGTCACGTATGACGACCTGGTTCGCGTGAACGTGTACATCACGGAACTCGACCAGGAGAAGCTTCACACCTGGCGAGAGACGCGCAACGGCATCGTCAAGACGACCACGCCTTCCGCGAGCACCGTCATCGGTGTGCACTCCCTCTACAACGGCGCGACGATCGAGATCGACGGCATCGCCGCAGTTCGATAAAGAGCGGACAGGGTGGGCAGCCTCTCTTGATGAGCGGGCTGCCTCTTCCTCCTCTCGTTCCGGGCAGCGCGATGCTGCGTGTCGTGACTGCTGGATGGTCAGCTAAGTCGGCCATCTGATGGTCACCTCACGATCCGGAGGAAGTGGTTGCGATTCCCCAGGGGATCGGTTTCCGCTCGCAATGCAATCGTTTGAATTTGCGGTACCGTCGAATACGACCACCGTCCCAATAGAGAGATCGCCACCGATGGCCGAGGCCGCCAACACTCCCCGACCGCTCCTGACTCCCGGACAGATGGGTGTCGACTACGAGATGCGGGTCGACTTCTCCCGCCTTCGGGACTATCGCCTCCAGCGCGCCCAAGCCGCGCTGGAAGCGAGCGAATGCGGTGCCTTCCTGTTGTTCGACTTCTATAACATCCGCTACACCACGTCGTCGTGGGTCGGTGGCGCGCTGGGCGACAAGATGATCCGGTACGCCCTGCTCACGCGTGGCGGGGAGCCGCACCTGTGGGACTTCGGTTCTGCGGTCAAGCACCACCAGCTCTACTCGCCATGGCTGAAGCAGGACCACAATCATCCCGGCTTCCTCGGATTCCGGGGCGCGGTGGCTCCCACCGCGGGCCTCATGGTCGATGCCGTGACCGAGATCAAGGGCATCCTCAAGGACCTCGGGCTGCACAATAGCCCGGTCGGGATCGACATCGTCGAGCCACCGTTCCTTTTCGAGATGCAGCGCCAGGGCCTCACAGTGGTCGACGCCCAGCAGCACATGCTCGATGCCCGCGAGATCAAGAGCGCCGACGAGATCATGCTGTTGAACCAGGCAGCGGCGATGGTCGACGGTGTCTATACCGACATCGTCGAAGCGCTGAAGCCCGGTGTGCGCGAGAGCGACATCGTCGCTTTGGCGGCGAAGAAGCTCTACGAGTACGGCTCCGATCAGGTGGAGGCGATCAACGCGATCTCCGGAGAGCGTTGCAACCCGCATCCGCACAACTTCACCGACCGGATCATCCGTCCGGGCGATCAGGCGTTCTTCGACATCATCCACTCGTTCAACGGGTATCGCACGTGCTATTACCGCACGTTCAGTGTGGGTCGTGCGACAGGTCCCCAGAAGAGTGCATACTCGCAGGCGCGGGAGTGGATGGACAACGCGATCGCAGCCATCAAGCCCGGGGTGGGCTCAGACGAGATCGCGTCGTTGTTCCCCACCGCGGAGTCTCTGGGGTTCGATGACGAGCTCTCGGCCTTCGGTCTGCAGTTCTGCCACGGACTCGGGCTCGGACTTCACGAGCGGCCGGTGATCTCACGGCTGAACAGCTACCGCGAACCAGTCGAGATCAAGACCGGCATGGTGTTCGCGGTCGAGACATACTGCCCGGCGAGTGACGGCTATTCGGCTGCGCGCATCGAGGAGGAGGTCGTCGTGACGGAAGACGGTCCGATCATTCTCACGAAGTATCCCGCCGACGAACTCATGGTCGCCAACCCGTACTGAGTGGCGGAGTATCTCTCGCGAGACCATGGACCAGGATGAGGGTACCGACAGCGCGGCCCGAGACTTCGCGGGATCGGTACGCGCTGCGAGGAGCACGGACCGAGTGCGCCTCGGGCGAATGAACGGGCATTACAGTGCGAATATGGCCGAATCCCGAGTTCCCAACCTGAAAGATGTCGCGCGCGAGGCGGGCGTCCATGTCGCGACGGCGTCACGAGCTCTGAGTGATGACCAATCCCACCTCGTGAGCGAGGCGACCAAGGCGCGGGTGCACGCCGTGGCAGAGGGGCTCGGCTATCGTACGAACGCGGTCGCGCAAAGTCTGCGCCGGGGGAGAACGGGCACGATCGGCGTCGTGGTAGCCGACTTGGCCAACTCCTTCGTGGTTTCCTTGCTGCGAGGGATCGAGCACGAAGCCCGCACCGGCACCTATACGCCACTTGTGGCCGAAACCCACGATGACCCGGCGATCCTGCGTAGCGTCGTGATCCGACTTCTGCGCAATCAGGTGGATTGCATCATCCTGAGTGCCGCGCAGGTCGATGACGAGGATTTCGTCTCGGATCTCGAGCGCCGGGTTCCGGTGGTGCTGGCGGTACGAGGATTCGGTTCGTCCGGGCTCGCCGGTGCCGAGCGACGTCACCTCGAGGTATTGCCGGACGACTTCGTGGGTGCCCGGGTGGCGGTAGAACACCTCCTGGCTCTGGGGCACCGGCGCATCGCCCAGATACCAGGTACGTTCCAGATATCCTCCTTCGTCGAGCGCGCGCGGGGGTTCGGCGCGGCGATGCGCGAGCACCCCGAAGCCTCCGATGTGTCGACAGGTGCCCATGCGCCGGAGAGCACCGTCGAGGAGGGGCGACGTCAGGCGGAGATGCTTCTGCGTCAGCCGCCTGACAGGCGACCCACTGCGGTCTTCGCGCACAACGACCTGATGGCAATCGGCGCGATCGATGCGATTAGAGCCGCCAGATTGCGGTGTCCCGAGGACATCTCAGTAGTCGGCTACAACGATGCGCCGCTCGTTGACCATCTCGACCCGCCGCTGACGACCGTGCGCCTCCCCGGTTTCGAGCTGGGTCGTCGTAGCGCGCGTATCGCGTTCGATCTCCTCGAGGGAGTGAGACCGACCGACGTCCGTCAGATGCTCGAGCCCGAGTTCATCGAGCGTGGCTCGACAAGCGCGAATTTCCCCTGACCTCCTCTTTTCCAGGACTATCGAACGGAGTTTCTCGTGACAACAGTTGGTTTCCTCGGCCTTGGCGCCATGGGCGCAGGCATGGCTCGCCGTCTCATCGATGCGGGGCACGAGGTGCTCGTCTGGAACCGATCGCGCGCGCCGCTGGAGCCGCTCGTTGCGGCCGGAGCCCGACCGGTGGCGACACCCGCCGAGGCGCTTCGCGCCGGAGTCGCGGTCTCGATGCTCGCGAACGACGCGGCCGCAAACGCGGTCTTCTCCGACGAGACACTCCGCAGTGCGGCCGGCTCGGTGCACGTCAACATGTCGACGCTGAGTCTCGATACCGTGCGGGATCTGGTCGCGCGTCATCGCGAGGCTGGTGTCGACTATGTCGCCGCTCCGGTGCTGGGCCGCCCTCACCTGGCAGCAAGCGGTGGTCTGAACATCGTCGCCGCCGGACCTGAGGCCGCTCTGGACCGTGCCGAAGAGTTCCTGACGGTTCTCGGAAAGCGCACCTGGCGCCTCGGCGACCAACCGGAGCGTGCGAACCTCGTCAAGATCGGGGTCAACTACAACCTCATCCACACGCTGCAGGCGCTGGCCGAGTCGGTCAACCTGATCGAGCGGGGAGGTGTCGACGGTTCGGTCTTCGTCGAGATCCTGACCGACGCCGCCTACACCGGGAGCGCATACACCGGATACGGCAAGATGATCGCCGAACGCGGGTATCTGCCCGTCGGATTCTCGGCGGAGCTGGGACTCAAGGATCTCAATCTGGCACGGTCGGCTGCGCAGGAGTTCCGTGCAGCCCTGCCGACTGCGTCGGTTCTCACTGACATCTTCGAGCAGACGCTCAAGGATGAAGAGCTCGCCAGGCTCGACTGGTCGGCGATGGCGGAGATCACGCGCCGACAGGACTGACGGCCGTCGGACAGGAATCCCGCTCAGCGGGAGGAGGATCTCTCGGCCGCAGCGAACCCGACGCGGTGGAGCGGATCGAGTCGCTCGACGAGCGGCGCCAGAATGCGGGTCAAAGCTCGGAGATCGTCGACGGACAGATGGTCGATGACGACCGACTTGGCGAGCGCGATGTGATCAGGTACCGCGCGGATGAGTTCACGTCGCCCTGCCGCGGTGAGCCTGACATTCACGACGCGGGCATCGTCATCTGCTCCGATGCGTTCCACCAGGTCGCGAACTGCGAGTTTACCGACGACCCTCGACAGGCGAGGCAGCGTCGAGTTCGTGGCGGAGGCGAGGTCCTTCGTGCGCAGAGTGCTGTTCTTCGCCTGCTGCAGTGTGCCGATGACTATGAACTCGAAGTGTGTCAGACCGGAGTCCGCCTGCAGTTGCGCGTCGAGCGCTGCCGGGAGCAGCTCCGCCGTCCAGACGAGCGCCAACCAGGCGCGAGATTGCTCATCGGTCATCCGAGGGACTTTGTAGGACATATCGCACCAACTCTAGGGGGAACAGATCAGGCCGAGAGTAGGTTGTGAGAAGTAGTTGTAGTTGCAACCTAATTGAGCAGGAGGACGGAAACGTGGCAAGCATCTCCATCATCGGAACAGGGAACATGGGCTCGGCGATCGCCGGTATCCTCGCGAAGGGCGGCGCGTCGGTGCAGGCTGTCGCGAGGGACTCGGCGAAAGCTGCCGCCCTGGCAGAGCAGGTCGGAGGCACGGCGGCCGCCTTCGGGGAGGCGCTGACGGGTGAGATCGTCGTGCTCGCAATTCCTTACCCTGCGGTCGCAGACGTTATTGAGACGTACGCCGAGCAGCTGCAGGGCAAGATCGTCGTCGATGTCACCAATCCGGTCGATTTCGACACGTTCGACGCACTCACAGTGCCCGCCGACTCCTCCGCTGCTGCTGAGTTCCAGCGAGCGGTTCCCGACGCGAAGGTCGTGAAGGCCTTTAACACCAATTTCGCCGCCACCCTCGGGTCGCGCGAGGTGGGCGGAGTCCCCACGACCGTGATCGTGGCGAGTGACGACGACCAGGCCAAAGCGCAGCTGACCGAGATCATCTCGGCCAGCGGCGTCTCCGTGACCGACGCGGGGTCGCTGAAGCGGGCGCGGGAACTCGAGGCGCTCGGATTCCTGCAGCTCGTCCTCGCGGTGCGCGAAGAGGTGCCCTGGACCGGTGGCTTCGCCATCCGTTCCTAATCAGCGCGAATGCGGGCGGAGCGTGTCGGTCGGCGCTTCGTCCCGCTCTCCCGCGTCCGCGCCCGATAAATGGGGGCTGGCCGTGAGCAGATCTGCGTGGGCGGAGTTCTGGAGATAGCCGATGACGGCCTCGCGGCTCTTCTGTAGGCAGAGGATGCGGTTCTCCACCACACGCAGCTCTCTCGCCAGCTCTACGGCGGAGGCGCGATTCTCCGCCGTCGACGGCCGGTCGGCTGCGGGGGACTCAATGTCCAGCACTATCTTGATCATGCGAGTGGAGAGCCCCGCTTCGACGAGGGCACGGACGTGGCGGGCGTGTTCCACCTGCTCTTCGAAGTAGTCGCGGTACCCGTTTCCCGAGCGTGATGCCTCGATGAGTCCCTGTTGCTCGTAGTAACGCAGCATCCGCGCCGGCGCGCCGATCTCCGCCGCAGCCTCGCTGATCCTCATCAGGTGCATCCTTCTGTCGGGGGTGATCGATTTGACCTTGACACTGATGTCAAAATTTACGCTTTGTGAACGGCATCGCGATCCTCGAGATGCCGCAGGAAAGGAAGAACACATGTCAGTGCGCAGCTGGGACGGCTCGTCGCGGAGGATCCTCGTCATTGGGGCGGGCGAACTCGGAATGCCCGTGCTGCGCAACGTCGCGCGCCGGGTGGCGGACATGCCGGGAGCCTCCGTGGATGTGCTGCTGCGCGCCTACACGATCGATTCAACGGTTCCGGCGAAGCAGCGCGACGTTGCGGAGATCCGCGCCCTTGGCATCGGGATCGTCGCCGGCGACCTGGTGGAGAGCACCATCGACGACCTCGCGGCGATCTTTTCGGACTACGACACTGTCATCGGCTGTACCGGGATCACCGCCGGTCTTGACACCCCAATGAAGGTTGCGCAGGCGGCGCTGCAGGCGAAGCTCCCACGGTACTTCCCGTGGCAGTTCGGAGTCGACTTCGATGTGATCGGGCGCGGGAGCCCTCAGGACATCTTCGACTCACAGCTCGACGTGCGAGACCTCCTCCGATCACAGGACGACACCGAGTGGGTGATCATATCCACAGGCATGTTCATGAATTACCTCTTCGAGCCCGGGTCGGGGATGGTCGACCTGCCGAATGACACCGTGAACGCACTTGGCACCCCGGACACCGCCGTCACCGTTACGACCCCGGAAGACATCGGTGCGCTCACCGCGGCGATCCTGTTCGCCGAGCCGCGGATCCGGAACGAGATCGTCTACGTCGCCGGCGATACCATCACTTACGGCCAGCTGGCGGAAACGCTGGAACAGGTTCTGGGGCGCTCGTTTGAGCTACGCGTATGGTCGGAGCCCCTCCTCATGGCTGAACTCGCCGCCGACCCAGACAACATGACCAGGAAGTACCGCGCAGCGTTCGCGCAGGGACGCGGCGTGGCCTGGGAGAAGGAAGGCACGTTCAACTCGCGCCACGGCATCTCGACCACGACTCTGCGCGAATGGGTGGAGCGGAACCTCGTCGATGTGGTCTGCTCTGGCGAATAGTCGAACCGCACATTGCCCGCGAAGAGCGACGCGTTGAGATGCCGTCCCGTCCGCCGCGAGGAAGCTCGAGCGAGATTGGATGCGGCTCCTAGAGTGCGGCGACGGTGATCATCGGATTCGCTCGTGCATTGCACGCTCGCGCGGTGTGCGAGCGTGCGATGATGAGAAGGAATTGGCAACGGCGTGGCAAGTCGTCGCAGTGCTGGTCGTCGTGGACGGCGGCGCCTTCTCGACAGTCCTCTACTCCATCCTCGGATCCATCGCCGCCGGGGGGCACATGGTCGCCGTCGTCACGTTCCTCGTCGCCGCCACCTTGGGGATCGACGCGGAACAGCACGGACTCGCCACTGGTCTCGTCACCATGACCCAGCAAGTCAGCATGACCCTCGGAACGCCCATCGTCTCCGCCATCACGATCGCAGCCGGCGGCCTCACCAGCCTCTTCGCACTTCGGGTCGGCATCGGAATCGATGCCGCGATCGTCGTCGTGCTCATGCTGCTGATACTGGTTGTCCTACGACGCGCCGACGCGCCGACGGCCGACGGCCGACGGACGACGGGCGCCGTCGACGGAAACGGCACGGGTCGGTCAGACCGCGGCATGAGACGGGTAGCACCGTGCCCAACCGAGCGCACTCCAGCGACGTCAGGCGACGTCAGTGACGCCGAGGTCAGCCAGCAGTTTCGTTCTCAACTTCACGAAAGACCCGCCCGCCTTGGTGCGGGGATGCGGCAGATCGATCTGGGTGTCCGAAACGAACTTCCCGCCCTCCATGACCAACACTCGATCGGCGAGCAGGATCGCCTCCTCCACGTCGTGGGTCACAAGCAGGACTCCGGGCCGGTGGGCGCGGAACAACTCGAGCAGCAGCGCGTGCATCTTGATCTTCGTCAAAGCGTCCAGCGCACCGAACGGCTCATCAAGGACCATCAGCTGAGGCTCGCGGATGAGCGCCCTCGCGAGAGAGGCCCGCTGGGCCTCCCCGCCTGAGAGCGTGAGCGGCCAGGCATCCGCGCGGTGCTCGAGCCCGACCTCCTGCAAGGTGCGCTGGGCCCGCCGCTTCAGGTCGGAACCGGGAAGCCCGAGTGCGACGTTGCGCCATACCTTCTTCCACGGCAGCAGTCGAGGTTCCTGGAAGCCGACGGAGAGGCGGTCGGTGACGGCGATCCGGCCAGTCGCACCGGTGTCGAGTCCCGTCACGATCCGCAGGAGCGTACTCTTGCCGGTTCCCGACCGCCCGAGCAGCGCGACGAATTGTCCACTCTCGATGTCGAGGTCGATATCCGAGAGCACCTTCGTATCCCCAAACGAGCGCGACACGTCGCGCAGCGACACGACAAGGGCACCGAGGCCAACATCTGCCTTCTCGGGTGCCTTCGCACTCATACCGTCTCCAATCCCTGACGCCAGGCCAGTGTGCGCTTCTCGATGAGCCTCACGAGCAGGTCGGACAGATAGCCCGCAGCCGCGTAGATCAGGATGCCGAGCACGATCACGTCTGTGCGCAAATACAAACGCGCGTTGTTCATGAGGTACCCGACGCCCTCGTTGGCATTGACCTGCTCGCTGATGACAAGGATCAGCCAGGCCACGCCCAGTGACATCCGCAGACCAGTCAGGAATCCGGGCAGCGCGCCGGGAAGCACGATGTGCCGGATCCGTCCGATGGGTGTGAGTCGCACGATCGTCCCCACCTCCATGAGCTTGCGATCGACCCCGCGGATGCCGGCGTATGTGTTCAGGTACACCGGGAACACCACAGCCAGCGCGATCATGAGCACTTTGGACGGCTCGCCGATACCGAACCAGAGGATGAACAGCGGAACCAGCGCGAGGACCGGCACGGTGCGCATCATCTGCATGAGGGGATCGATCAGCGCGTCGCCGACCTTCCAGATGCCGGAGAGGAGTGCCATCACCAAACCGATGCTCACGCCGAGCAGGACGGCATAGGCGATTCGCTCCAGGGACACCAGCAGGTGCATCTGGAGTTCACCCGTCTGCAAGAGTTCCCACCCCGTGACGAACACCTCGGAAGGCGGAGGCAGGACGGTCGGCGGCACCAGACCGGTCATGGTCGTGACCTGCCACAACACCAGGACGATGACCGGTCCGGCCGTGCGCAACGGCTTCATGCGCGACCACCACTGAGTGCGCTTGGGTGCGTGACGCGGTTCGGGCCCGATGTTTCTCGCGTGGGGTTCGGTGAGAGCGGAGGAATTTTGCGTCGCCATGACAGGGCCGCGGTCAGCTCGCGGGAACAGAAGCGACGTCGAACACGATGTCCTTCGCCGCGAGCTTCTCGCTCAGCGTACCGATCTCGTTCCAGCTGTCGATGCTCTCCTGAAGCTCGGCGAGCGTCTGAGCGTCGTAGGCTTCGTACACGAGCAGCCGATCGAAGATGTAGTCCATCTGCTCCGGGCTGAAGTCGTTCGCGGTCTTCTGGATCGACAGATACTCGTCGGGATCCTCGATCACGTGCTGACCGCCTTTGGTGTAGCCCTTCAGCACGGCGGCCGTGACCTCGGGGTGCGCCTCGGCGAAGAAACGGGTCACGACGAGCACCGGGTAGTCGAACTTTCCGGTCAACTCGTCATCGCCGGTGATCAGCACACGTGCTCCCATCTTGGTGACGGCCGCAGGGATAAAGATGTCGAAGGCCGCCCATGCGTCGATCGAACCCTGGATGAACGCGCCGGCCGCGTCGCCTGGGCCGAGGTAGACCTTCTTGATCGAGTCGGCCGGCATGCCGTGGTTGAGCATCGCCTGGTCCACGATGTACTCGCCGGCCGCGCCCTTGGTGACCGCGACCGACTTGCCGGCCAGGTCTTCCACCGTCTTGATGTCGCTGCCGGCCGGCACCACGATCGACGAGCTCTGTCCTGCCGAGGCCTTGGCCACGCCGAGGAAGAGGTAGTCGCCGGTGCCGGTGAGTCCGGTGAGTGCCCCGGAGGTCACGATCGTGGCGAAGTCTGCCGCACCGCCGCTGAGTGCTTCGAGGGCTGGCTGGGTGGAGGGGAAGTAGCCAGCGTCCTCCGCCCCGCCTCCGGCTGCTTCGACGGCCATAGGGATGTCGTCGAAGAGGAACCCCACGTTGGTGCCGGGGGTGCCGACAGTGACGATGCGGGCGATCGGCTTCTCCGAATCGCCGCTGGTGCTGTCGCCGGTCTCGCCTGCGCAGGCGCTGACCGCGAGAACGCTCACCAGAAGAGCAGGAAGGACGGTGGTTCGGAAACGGTGACGAGCGGACACGGTGCCTCCATTGACGGGTGGGTTGGAGCATCTATCAAAAGCGGTCGTTACCGGGCCATAGTCGCGATGTTCGTATACGAACTTGCCCGTGGCGTCCATTTACGCATGCTCCCGGGAAAACTGCAACCCATTGCATTCGGGAGATGGCTACAGCGTTCCGTGGACCACATCCCCTCCGATGACGATGGCTGAGGCGCGGATCGCTCTGAGTGCGCTCGCGGGGCAAGTAAGCGGATCGTGGTCGAGCACGGCGAAATCCGCCGCCATGCCCGTCGCCAGTGCCCCGCGAGTATCCTGCTCTCCGGTGGCCGAGGCCCCGCCCCTCGCGGCTGCGATCAGGGCTTCCTCGCGAGACAGGGCATTCTCCGGTCCAATAGCGGCTCCGCTCTCGGTGAGGCGCTCGGTTACCGCGTAGATCGACTCCCAGATCGAGATCGGAACGTTATCGCTACCGAACGCGAACGGCACTCCGGCAGCTTTCAGTGCAGGCAGAGGCAGAATGCTTCCCGGGGCCGAACCACCGCGGAGGAGTGCGTCGCCGCCTCGAATCAGGGTGTACGGCGCGATGGTGGTCACCATCATCCCCAAGTGTGCGATCTGATCGATCTGTTCCGGAGACAGAACGGGGTGGTGCGACAGCACCCAGCCCAGCGGCGTGACAGGTGTGACGGCGTCGACTTCGGCGATGAGAGGCAGCAGGCGCGCGTCTAGGCCCGACACGCGGATGCCTGCCTCAGCCGCCCTGTGCAAGAGGCGAAGAAGCTGCTCCTCGGGAAGCGCCGCTCCCGTCGTAAAGCCGGCCCAGCCGGAGTGTGAACGTCCCCGAGCGCGCAGCGCGGCATCGCCGGAGCCGTCATCGATCTCGACGAACACCCCCTGCAGATCAAGGCGCGAATCGGCCGCCTGCAGTTGGCGTCGCCGGCCGGCCAGCAGCGCGCCGACCTCATCCGGATCATCCTGAGTCCAGTTGGAACTCCACATCAGGGACGCACGCAAGCCCCCAG
This sequence comes from Microbacterium sp. LWH12-1.2, assembly GCF_040675825.1. Lineage (NCBI taxonomy): Bacteria > Bacillati > Actinomycetota > Actinomycetes > Micrococcales > Microbacteriaceae > Microbacterium > Microbacterium sp. LWH12-1.2. The sequence goes on along the minus strand of NZ_JBEGIJ010000001.1, from coordinate 2,196,693 downwards.
CACCAACCTGCTGGTAGGCGTCCAGGACATCGTCCGACAGCCCGTGGCCCTCGAAGAAAGCGGTGGTGCCATAGCCCGCGTAAGCGGCAGCTCCGGCCCTGATCGCCCTGGCTCGTTGCGCGGTCGTGAACGTCGGCGCATCTGCCAGCAGGGTGTGCTCGAGGATGGGGTTTCGGACGCGCTCGACGAAGACGCCCGTCAACTCTCCTGACGAGTCGCGGAGGAGCTCGACCGTGGCGCTGGGCGACCGCGTCGTGCGCAGATCGATACCGGCCGCCCGGAGTGCGGCGGTGTTCGCCGCCGAAACAAGGTCGAGCTCCGCATTCCAGTAACCCCAGATCGGGCGGATGTACACCGGGTTGTCGGGGGCGACCCGGTCGAGTTGCGCACGAGTCGGGACGAGAGAACCCTCACCCAATCGGGCACGCTCGTAGTGCGGCGGCGCCCCGATCGGCCGAGTCACGATCCACTCGCCCGGCTCCCGGGTCTCGACCGCGTGCGCGATCACTTCGAGCACATCGGCGACGCTCACGCAGTCCTCGAAGCCGGGGAGATCTGCACCGAGACCGTAGCGGTCCAGGTGAGCGTGGGCGTCCGTGAGGCCGGGGATGACGGTTCGACCCGCGAAGTCCACCGCATCAGCAGGATCGGCGCCGGTCAGTGCCAGTACGTCACGATCGCTGCCGACGGCCACGACGGCGCCATCGCACCATGCCATTGCGGTTGCGCGCGAGGAGTGATCATCAAGGGTCAGGATGTGACCGCCGAGCGCGATCCGGAGTGGTTGAGCCTGCGTGCTGTCCATGCGTATACGATACGAGCCGCCTCTTGTCAGCCGCCCCTGGAACTCATCAGCATCAGGATGCCTTGCCCTGCCCGGCTTCGTACCGGGCGCGCAACTCCTCGTCGATCTCCGGCCACTCGCTTTCTGCGGTCCAGCCGAGCACCCAATCGCGGGCATCGTCCAGTCTGCGTCGCACGACGTTCATGTCGGACGTGAGGTGGGTGCCGTTGTGGACCACCAACTCGCCGTCGACATAGACGCTGCGGAGATTACGCGCCGTGGCCTGGTACACGACGAAATCAGCGGCGGTGCCGGCGCCCAGACCGAACGGCGCCGTGTCGATGACGAGCAGGTCAGCGCGCTTTCCTGGCGTGACCGTGCCGATCTGCTTCTCGAGCCCGAGCACGCGTGCACCGTCGATCGTCGCCATCCGCAGCAAGTCCATCGTGTCGAGGCTCGGATGCGACGCCGTTCGCGTGCCAGGTCGGTTCTGAGCGCGTTCGGTCTGTGTGTCGATCGTCCGGGTCACCGCTCGAGCGATCCGGAGCTGCGCGAACAGGCTGCCGTTGATACCCGACGGAACGTCTGTTCCGATGGAGACGGGAACACCGCGACGTCGTGCGGCGCCAACGCGAGGTGCGACGCCCATCATCGCCGCCTCCACTTCAGGTGTGAAGGCGATGGAACCGCCGTGCTCGGCGAGCAGAGCGATCTCATCGTCGTCGATGGCGGCAGCGTGCACCCAGCTCAAGTCTTCGCCGAGGAGCCCGTTCCGCGCTGACAGCGCGACCTGTCCAGGCAGGTTCGAGTGCAAGCTCTGGCGCAATCCCAGTGACCGTGCCGCGCCGACCTCCTCGGCATGCACCCTTGGAGGGACGTGGTCGATGTTGTTGAGGGCGACGCCCAGGCCCAGCCGATCATGACTCTTCCAGTCTGAGACGAGTTCTGCGAGAACATCGAACCGCTCCTGGAGCGTCGTGAATCCTTCCACGACGGCCTCTGGACGATGACGAAAACAGAACCCGAAGAGACCGCGGATGCCGGATTCGTCGAGCGCCTGCAATGAGGCCTCCGCATGCTCGCGGGAGTTGGTCGCGTGACAGAAATCGAAGACCGTGGTGGTCCCGGACAGCAGGAGCTCGATGGCGCCTCCGAGAGTGGACGCATGCATGTCTGATGCGCGGAACCTGCCCGACAGCGGATGCACGAGGCCGAAGTACTCGCGTGCCCACGTCCCGGAGGCGATACCACGGATCGCGGACTGCCACAGGTGGATGTGCGTGTCCACGAGGCCCGGCATCACGATCGCACCGCCAAGTTCGACGATATCGGCGGCGTCGGCGCGAATCGATTCGGCGATCTCGATGATGACGCCGTCCTCGATCAGCACATCACCGCCGCGTTCGCCGATCTGGTCGTCCAGAGCCAGCACATGGGCGTTTCGAAGGATCGTTCGTCGTGTCATCGTCAGCTTCCTTCCGTGGCCACCGTTTGCGGGTCAGATCACGGCGCCCTGGTGTCATGCTAGAGGTGGAGGCGCCTCAACTGCAATCGGTTGTAGTAAATTCTGAGCACGACTCGCCTGTCGTGCAGTTCCCAATGGTCTGGAACCCACGCACGCCTCTCTCTCGATCTCTTGTTTCATTGCAATCGATTGTGTAGTGTGATCGCCACATAGCGATGCCGGTGCCATCCGGTGCTGGTGAGGAAGGTGTAGATGATGACGAGCGCTCCCGAAACCCGAGCAAGCGATACAGCGATCGATCACGCCCACAGCATGTGCGACCAGCTGCGCTCTCACGCCGCGGCCGCGGACACGGAGCGCCACCTCGACCCGGCTGACGTCGAGGCGATCACCAGTGCCGGTCTGACGTCTCTGCTGACTCCGACCCGGTTTGGTGGCGGCGAGGCATCATTCCGCACCGTCGTTGAGACTGCGATCCTGCTCGGCCAGGGCGACGCGGCGGCCGGCTGGTTCATGGGTGTGAACAATGCGGCGGCATTCGTGTTCGCACTGTTCAGCGAGCAGGCCAAGGCGGAGATCTGGGCTGGTGGTGCCGGAGTCCGCGGGGCCGGCGTGCTCGCTCCGTCAGGCCACGCGGAGGCTCGCGAAGGGGGTATCGAGCTCACAGGTCGTTGGCCCTACATGTCAGGCGTCACCGTCGCAGACTGGATCTTCGTCACCGCACCGCTGAACGGGAGTCTCGGTCCGGGGGCAGAGCTCGGGTTCGTGTTGCTGCCCCGCGAAGACATCACGGTGGACGACACGTGGTTCGTCACCGGGATGCGTGCCACGGCCAGCTCGACGGCCGTGATCGACGGGGTCTTCGTCCCGGAGCACCGAATCCTTCGCTGGCGCGACTACGACAGCAGCGTCTACCAGGGCATCTACCGCTCCCATATTTATTCTGTGCTGAACATTGCGATCGTGAGCACTCTGGTCGGCGAAGCGGAGCATGCGCTCGAACTGGTCACCGGCAAAGCAGCCTCGCGGCCGATCGTGACCACGACCTACCGGACACAGGCGGAGTCCGCCGCCTTTCAGGTGGAGTTGGGGCGGGCGACCCAGATCATCGAGACCGCGCGGCTGCGGATGCTAGCCGTGGCCGATGATCTGGATCGGATCGTCGCTGAATCGAGGCCGGCCAATGATCACGAGAAGACCAAGAACCGAGCGGACTGCGCCTACGTCGCACAGGCGTGCTGGGAGGCAGTGGACGCACTGGCGAGCGCGCACGGTACGTCGACCTTCTCCCAGGTGAACCCGCTGGAGCGGATCTGGCGGAACACCGCCGTCGGAAGCCGCCATGCAGGGCTCTCCGGTCGCGTCGGATACGAACTCCTGGGGCGTGATGTTCTCGGCATCGAGACCCAGTCGATCGGGCCGACCCTCTAGGAGGAACACCCGTGGCTGCCGCGAGTGACATCGTGCGACAGCACCGGATCCAGCACGAATTCATGGATCCGTCCCAATGCCGGCGACTTCACCTGGAGTCGCCGCACGCCTCAGAACGATGCCGCCAGAGTTGGTCGGTTGCGTGACGAGATTTCAGCACTACTCGAGTTGAAGGTGGGTCACAGTGGTCAATTCCGATGGACAGATTCAGATCGCAGCAGTCTGCGGGAGTCAGCGCGCCGGCTCGTACAACGCCGGCCTCATCCGGGCTCTGCAGGAGATCGCGCAGAAGCGCGGAACCATGGTCATCACGCCGGTCGACGGTCTCTCCGACCTGCCGTTCGCCAGCGTCGAGTACTACTTCGGCGAGGTGCCGGACAGCGTGAAGCATGTTCACGGCCAGATCGGTGCGGCCGACGGTGTGATCATCGCAACGCCGGAGTTCTGCTACTCGCTCCCGGCAGTGCTGAAGAACTTCTTCGACTGGCAGACTTTGCCCGTTCCGGCGCTCAACCCGTTGCGGCACAAGCCGCTGGGGATCATCGGCGCATCGATCGGCACCATCGGCACCAATCGCGCGCAGATGGACCTGCGAAAGATCGCGCTCTACTCCGACCTCGAGGTCATGGGTCGCCCCGAGATCTACGTGAACCACGCGGGGGAGAAGTTTACTCAGGAAGGCGACCTCACCGATGAGGGCGTCCGCACCCTGCTGGAGCGCTGGCTCGACGACTACGAGGAGTTCGCCCGGTCCACGATCGCTCGCGACCTTGCGAGCAAGAACCGCGAGTACCTCGTGACGTGACAACCGAGCCGCGCACGGGGTGCGAGCCGCGTGCGCGGCACGGTATCAGTCGGTACTCGGTCCACATCCCCATGCGGGCGCATTCGCGCTCGTCACCTGAAGGGAGAGCACATGCAACCATTCAGCGATGCTGAACACCTCCTGTCGATCGGCTCGGCGGAGGAGGTGTACGGAATCCCTGGCCTCCCCTTCACGCCAGCGATTCGGGTGGTCGGCAACCACGAGCTCATCTTCGTCGCAGGGGTGCTCGGACCTCCGACGTCCGACGAGCCGTCCGATTCTGTTGAAGCAGAGGTCATCCGGGCATATCGGAACCTCGAGCGGATCCTGGTCGCGGCTGGCGGGACGCTGAGCGACATCGTGTCGATGACGAAGTACGTCCGCGACATCGAAAAGAACAACGCTGTCGTCGAGGCCGTGACCAAGACGTCACTGCCCCACCTCACGACGACGACCACTGTCGAAATCGTGCGCCTCGTTCCCGCGGCTCTCAACTTCGAAGTCAGCGCCATCGCAGCGGTCCGGACGTGACGCGATGCACATGCGCGCGACGTCCCAGCGGCTTCGACCCAAGTAATCGATCGCCAACCAACCAGATTGGGAACCATCATGTCCACTTTCGCCGGAGCGCAGGCCACTGAGATCGCGGCCGCAGTCACCTCGGGGGATCGGAGCGTTGAAGAGATCGTGGACGATGCGCTGAACGCGATCGAGAACGCGGAGCCGCACCTCAACGCTTTCACTCACATCGATCCCGAAGGCGCGCGAGAATCCGCACGCCGACTGCAGCGACGCATCCAAGCCGGCGAGGACGTCGGAATCCTTGCGGGGGTTCCGACGGCGATGAAGGATCTGTACAACATGTACCCGGGTTGGCCGTCCACCTTCGGGGGAGCGCTCCAGCGCACTGGATTCGTCGGGGACATCTCATCCACGTTTCCGCGCCGGATGGAAGCCGCGGGTGCGATCATCGTGGGGACGACCAACAGCCCGGCACTCGGATTCCGCGGGACATGCGACAACGCAATTTTCGGCGCGACGAGCAATCCTTTCGACCTGCGGCGTAACAGCGGTGGCTCCTCTGGAGGAAGCGCGGCACTCGTCGGGGCGGGTGTACTCGCGGTCGCCGACGGCACGGACGGCGGTGGATCGATCAGGATCCCGTCAGCGTGGAGCGGCACATTCGGGTTCCAGCCCTCATTCGGGCGCGTACCGATCGTCATGCGACCGAATGCCTTCGGCGGTACGGCGCCGTTCGTCTACGAGGGGCCGATCACCCGCAGCGTGGCTGATGCGGCGCTCGCACTCCAGGCGCTGAGCGGTCGTGATCGACTCGACCCATACTCGCTGAGGGAGACCGTGGACTGGAGCGGCAGTCTCGACGGCGCGATCGCCGGGAAACGTATCGGTTACACGCGGGACTTCGGAGTCTTCGCGGTCGATCGCCGCATCTCCGAAGCCGTCGAGGCGAGCCTCAATGCGTTCGAACAGCAGGGGGCGATCATCGTGCCCCTGGATGTCCGACTGCCGTTCTCTCGAACCGAGTTGAGCGACCTGTGGTGCCGCATGATCAGTACGGGCAACCTTGCTGCTGTCAAAGGATTCAGGCAGGCCGGACTCGACATGATCCCGCAGCTTCCGGATCATGTCCTGCACTGGATGGACGTCGCCGGTGGTGCCGGCTTCGACGACCTCCAGCGGGACCAGATGATGCGCACTCGTGTTCATGACATCGTCGACGGGCTCTTCGACCAGGTCGACTTCATCGCGTCGCCGACGGTCGGTGCTCTGGCGGTGGAGAATCGTGAGCACGGTGAGACGGTCGGTCCCTCGATGGTCGACGGTGAACAGGTGAATCCGCTCATCGGCTGGTGCCTGACCTACCTCACGAACTTCAGTGGGCACCCGGCTGCTTCCCTGCCGGGCGGGCTCATCGACGGCCTCCCCTTCGGCATCCAACTCATCGCCCCTCGTTTCGAGGACGGAATGCTGATGTCGGCGTGCGCACGCTTCGAAGAAGCAGCACCCTGGCGATGGATGTACGAACAGATCGCGCCCGAACTGCGTGGGGTCGCCGCCGCGGAATAGAGCCTTGAGGCACCGTGAGCGACGCCTGATGCGCAACAGCGTTGCGCGCGTACGCGGCACCTCAAAGGAAAAGCAATCGATTGTTAAATGAAGGAGCACGTTATGACCGCTAAGGCGACTGTGGGTTGGATCGGCGTAGGACGTATGGGGTACCAACTGGCAAAGCGCCTGCTGGATGCGGGATACGACGTCGCGGTCTACAACCGCACGCGTACGAAGGCCGAGGCGCTGACAGAGTACGGTGCCACCGTCGTGGACAAGCCGGTCGAGTTGGCCGACAGGGACATCGTCTTCAGCATGGTCTCTGCATCCCCAGACCTCGAGCACGTCATGCTCGGGCCCGATGGTCTGCTCACCGACAAGAGCCGGGTGCCGAAGATCATCGGCGATGCATCGACGGTCTCATCACAGGCGAGCGCCATGGTCCGTGAGAAGGCCGAGTCGCGCGGCGTGGGCTTCCTGGCCACACCTGTCTCCGGAAATCCGAAGGTCATCTCGACGGGCAAGCTCACTGTGGCCGTCTCCGGCCCACGCGACGTCTTCTCGGTTGCGCTTCCACTTCTGGAGACGTGGGGACGCGGCGTCACGTACGTCGGCGAGGGGGAAGTCGCTCGTACCGTGAAGATCGCGCACAATGTGTTCCTCGGTGTCGTGACCCAGTCTCTCGCCGAGATCACGGTTCTCGCTGAGAAGTCCGGTGTCACGAGGGAGGCATTCCTCTCCTTCCTGAACGACTCCGTCATGGGGTCCGTCTTCACTCAGTACAAGACGCCTGCCCTGGTGAATCTGGACTTCACGCCCACGTTCACTCATGAGCTGCTCCAGAAGGACTTCGACCTCGGTCTGGCGGCTGCGCGCGAACTGGGCGTCGTCATGCCCGTCGCCTCGGTGACACGCAACATCGTCGCTCAGGAAGTCGGCAACGGCAATGTCGAGCAGGACTTCGCCTCGCTCATCCTGACGTCCGCGCATGGCTCGGGGTTGGATCTCCTCCCCGAGGGCGTGGCCGTCAGCGACGGCCTGGAGGAGGAATGACCAGCCTGCAGTTCAGCGGAATGGTCTTCGTCGCGAACCATTGCTGAGCACAGCACTCGGGGTGGGGCCGAGCCTCTCGACCCCACCCCGAGCGTCGTGTCAGGAGGCGGGCAACTGGTGGCGGGAGAAGAACTCCCACATCAGTTCGCTGGCGTTGATGGACATGTCAGTCGGTCCGAACGGGTCTTCGGGCAGAATGAATCCAGCTCCCGGCCACGTGTGTCCGCCGCCTTCGACGGTGTAGAAGATGACTTCGGCATCCTCTGGGCACGGATACGCCGCGCTCTTGACAGTCGGAGTCACCGATTCGATCGTCGGTTCGCCTTCGCAGCCGTTTATGGACGCCCACTGCTCGACGGCGGTATCGACTCCGTAGCCGAAGTTGGTCGTAGTGCCGGTGCCGCCCGTGAACCTGTTGATCGGATCCGCATCGCCATGAAAGGCGATCACGGGGACGGGACGCGCGGGGTGGCAGTCCGTCGGGTCCGGCTCCGGGCCGGCCCGCAGGCCGCCGACGGCGCCGAACGCCGCGATCAGATCTGCATTCGTGCACGCGAGACGCGAGGCCATACGTCCACCCGCTGAGAATCCCGTTGCATAGATGCGTGTCGCATCGGTGCAGACGACCTGTTGCACTTCTTCGATGAGGTCTCTCACCATGAGATCGTCATCGGGTGTGCCCTCGGCTGCCAACTCCGTCCCGCCGTACAGCGGGAATCCGGGGAAGTTCCAGATGTATCCGCGGGTGAACTCGACCGCTCCTGTCGGAGATGCGATGGCGAAAACATGCTCGTCCGCCACCGACATCATGGCGCTGTAGGCGAGGTGTTCCGCCCCGTCGCTCGTGCTGCCGTGACCGTTGATCACGATGGGGATCGGCGTATGTCCGTCGTAGTCGGCAGGGACGTAAAGCTGGAACGGCCGAGACACGCCACCGGACTCCAGGGGAACCTCATTGATGCCGGGCTCGACGTCCAGTGCGCAGCTCTCCGCGGAGGGGGTGCTCGTCGCTTCTGTCGTGAGAGTAGGTACGCATGCGGTGAGGCCTACTGCTGTCGCAAGTGCCGTGATCATCGCGCCGGCTCTGGTGCATCGGCGCAACTTCCGGGCCGCCGCGGTTGTCGTGTCGGGCATGGCTGTGTCCTTTCCGTTGTGTTTCGACGGCGCACCTGTCATGGCCAGACAGAATCTGCAATCGATTGCGGTAGCTTAGGGGCGCGCAAGGATCAGCACAAGAGGTTTAGCAATCGGTTGTAGAGTCGTTTCGACTTCGGGCGAGAGCCGTCCATGGAGGGTGTGCCAATAGCATGTTCGTTGCAGAGCATGAGGTAGTCAGGGGTGAGGCAACGGTGCGTAACGGACGTCCGACGATTGCCGACGTGGCCGCGCTCGCGGAAGTCCACAAGGGCACCGCTTCCCGCGCGCTCAATGCCAGCACGAGGTCGATGGTCAACGCGCGGACCGTTGAGCGCGTTGTTCGCGCCGCAGAGCAACTGGGCTATGTTCCGAATACTCTTGCGCGCGGCCTTCGCACGAACAGTTCGATGACCGTGGGTGTCGTCATCCCAGACATCACCAATCCGCTTTTTCCGCCTCTTGTTCGCGCAATCGAAGCCCACCTGCAACCCCATGGTTACTCCGTCCTCATCGCGAATACAGACGGTTTCGCGGCGGGTGAACGCGGCGCACTCACGTCGTTGCTCGATCGGCGCGTCGACGGATTGATCATCGCCTCAGGCCAGCGCGACGAGTCGCCGATCGCCGATCTCTACGAGGCGGGAGTGAAGGTGGTGCTCCTGAACCGTGACGCTGGCCCCGTGCCCTATCCGCTCGTGGCCGGCAACGATGCGAGCGGCATCACGGCGGCTGTTCGCAGTCTTCACGATCTCGGGCACCGTCGACTTCTGCACATCGCCGGGCCGAGCAACCTCTCGACGAGCACGACGAGAGCCGACGCCTTCGAAGCGGCGTGGCGTTCCTTCGGTGATATGACGGGAACGGTTGTGATCGCCCAAGCTCTGTCGATCGAGGCGGGTCGTGCGGCGATGCTGCCTCTTCTCCACGACCGATCTCACGGCGCCACCGGTGTCGTGGCCAGCAACGACCTGATCGCCGTCGGAATCCTGCGTGCCATGAGGCAGACCGGGATCGAGTGCCCTCGTGACATGTCGCTCATCGGCTTCAACGACGTTCAGTTCGCAGAGGACTTGGCACCGCCGCTGAGCACCGTTCGTGTTCCGGCGACGAGCATGGGCATCCGCGCCGCTCAGCTTCTGCTGGAGGCGCTTTCCGGTGCCGAGCAGGTGCAGGAGACGATCATGCTTCCGGTCAGCCTGATCATGCGCGGATCGACCGCGGCGGTATCAGGGTAATAGTCTGACGAGCGTGGGTGCCCGCTTTGTCGGGAGGCCCACTCTCGTCATTGTGAGCTGTCGGGCTGAACCCTCGGAGCACTCTGCAGCAGGTCGACGGGCAACGAGATTGGATAGTAGGGTCACGAACCCTACTATTCATGTGAGGGGCACGAACCTTGCCGGGTGCGGTGTGGCTCAGACATATCCCAGCATGGAATTCAGATCCCACGGTCCCCAGCAGTGTCCCAGAACGGCCCGAAGTGGATAGGAACGCGCGGACTCAGCGCGAACCCGCGCTGCCGTTGATGTGGTGTGTGGTGTGCGGCAGGCATGTGGGAAGTGCATGTTTTCGCCTGTGATGGGCGCAAGACGGCCCTGCTAAGGTGGATTCCCTTTTCGGACATTAGAGGTATAAGCGGCAACCAGAGGTCGGAGTCCCATCGTCTCCGGCAGGAGTCGCGGCCGGGCTTCTAGATTCACGACGACCACGAAGCTCGCAAGAGCCCTCGATCTGATGCTCGCACTCACGCGTCGCGCGCTGACCAATCGGCGTGGAGTCTCGTGGCAACGTCGTGGCAACAACTGAATCCAATCGACTCCGAACCACCTGATCGCCCGCGAACTCGAATCCCAGTGGTTCCGCGCGAAACGAGGCTTTCATATCGAGCCTGATCTCGTCTTCATGGGTTCAAATCCCACCGTCACCGCCAGAATTGAAGCCCCGCAATCCCTTGAAAACACTGGGATCGCGGGGCTTCTTATTTGCGTGAATCTGCTCCGTGGGAACAATTTGGGAACAAGGGTGTCCCCATGACGCCTAGGCGACCCGTCTTACTGGAGTCGAGAGCGGCAGATTCGTCGGCTGGGCTGCCCACATATCCGGGAGCTAGGGCGTGTCTGACAATTGCCTGGTCCATGCGATGATGCCGTGGAGGATGACCGCGGCTCGGTAGGTGGTCGCGTGTTTGTCGTATCGGGTGGCCAGGCCGCGCCACTGCTTGAGGTGGCTGAAGCGGCGCTCGATGACGTTGCGGTTCCTGTAGTCGGCCGTGTCGAGCGCGACGGGGCGTCCGCCTCGTGATCCTCGGCGTTTGCGGTGACCCTTCTGGTCGTTGGGCTCGGGGATGACAGTCTTGATGCCGCGGTCGCGTAGGTGCGAGCGGATCGCGCGAGACGAGTACGCCTTGTCGCCGCGTACCGCATCCGGTCTGGTTCGTGGCCGGCCGATCTCACGCCCAACGCGCAGGTGCGACATGAGAGGCAGGAACATCGGCGAGTCACCGGCCTGACCGGGCGTTATCATGGTGACCAAGGGCAGCCCGTTACCATCGACGAGCTGATGGACTTTGGTCGATAGCCCGCCGCGTGAGCGACCGATGCCGTGGTCAGGCGGCTCTTCCCGCAGATTCGTGTAGTTCGACCCAGCCCCCTGTGAGGCGCGTCGTGTTCGTCGCGTGCTGATGTGCACGAGCGATCGTGGAGTCCACCGACAGCGACCAGTCCACCAATCCGGCGGCATCCGCGGCAGCGGTCAATCGAGCATGCACCTTCTCCCACGTGCCCTCCACCGCCATCCGGCGATGCCAGGTCCACACCGTCTGCCACGGGCCGAACACCTCAGGCAGATCCCGCCACGCGATCCCGGTCCGATACCGGTAGACGATGGCCTCGACCATCGACCTGGCATCGGAGAACGGTCGCCCTCGTCGCCCGGTCCGCGCCGGGAGCATCGGCTCGATAAACGACCACTGAGCATCCGAGAGCACTTGGAACCGCGACACCCGCTCAGGCTCCCAGCCCGTCACCCGCACTTCTGTCAGGCACACCCGAGTTCGATGCAGCAAGCGGCCTGGTCATATGAAAGTTTGTCATCGGCACACCGGCCGTCATGGGGTGTTGCTCGGCCTCCACGATGAAGCCGTGACGTTCGAAGAAGGGGCGCGCCGTGAGACTGACGTCGGCCGAGAGCGCGATGGCACCAGTGGCCCGCGCCTCGGCTTCTAGCAGCGCGAGCAGCGCAGAGGCCAGGCCGCGACGAGCATGACGCGGCGACACGAACATCATGTCGATGTACCCCGTCGGGCTCACATCGGAGAATCCTGCGATCGCATCATCCACGACGCAGACGTAGCTGTTGCGGCCCTTCATCGCACGGTCCCAGTCGCTCTCGTTGCGTTGTGCCGGACGCGCCCATGCGGCGATCTGTTCGGTCGAGTAATCAGCTGCCGCGATCACCGTCACCGCATCAATGAACACCGCCAGGGTCGCGCGTGCGTCCTTGCTCCGGTACGGACGAATCTCGACATCGGGGTTCTCGTTCACTCGACCATCTTCGCAGGACGCATCCACGCTCGCTCCGGCCAACCGATCCGTGACCAGTGTCAACTGCGCCGCCGTCGCATTCGACGGCATCATCGCCAGGACCACGCAATTGTCAGACACGCCCTAGTTGTACCCGGCTATGAGGTTGGTTCCGTTTTGGGTCTTGTGAAAGGGGAGAACTTCCGGGCTTAGTGGAGATATCTGACGTCCTCACGAACTCGGAGGTCTCGTGTCCCACCGTAAGCCCGCCTGACCGGTGCATGGCGGGTTGCTCATCGTCCACCGCGCTGTGCTGGGTGGAAGCAGGCGCATTTTGCCGCCGCAAGGGGGCGTCTCCACGCTGCGTGAAGCGGTGGCTGGATCGCTATCGCGCCGTGGGTGAGGCCGGTTCCCCACGACCGATCCTCGCGCCCGCATCACCTCGCCAATCGCACTCCCGAGACCGAGGCGGCAGCTGATCGCGATCCGGAAGAAGGAACGTATCGGGCGTGACGAGGCCGCGGCCCGGACCGGGTGCCGGCGCGGACGGTGTCACGCATCATCGCCAGGTGGGGGTTGCCTCCGCTCGCCGATCTGGACCCCATGGCCGGCGAGCGGATCCGCGCGTCGAAGACCACAGCGGTCCGTTACGAGCGCGAACGTCCAGGTGAGCTGGTGCATATGGACGTGAAGAAGCTCGGTCGCATGCCTGACGGCGGCGGCTGGAAACTCACGGCCGAGCGATAGGCTCCACCAGTGCTATCGCTGATGCTTCGCAGGCCTCTTAAGCGCCTTGCGTCGCGCCTTGTCCAGACAGCGGCCCATTCGAACAATCCCCCACTTTCTTTTAGAGCCGCTGACCACCGCACGACGGCGGAAACTCGCAATCATTGAGGCACGGGGAGTGCCAGCATCACCGAGTCAGGCCCGATGATCGGAGGACGAGTCGCGTTGATATGACAAAGGCTCCGCCGATGGCGGAGCCTTTGTCATACCGCGCGTACCGGTTGGATTGAGTACGAACGCCAGGATATCGACCCCGGCAGTTGCCGGGTTCCCCGATCCGTCTGGGATCCGTGGAGCCGAGTTCAATGGCGCCCGGGGCGACGTCACGCGTTGTCGAAGGCCGCCTGGAGTTCGCTCGACTCGATCTTGCGCATCTTGAGCATGGCCGCGGACACCGCCTGCGACTTGGCAGGGTCGGGGTCGTCGAGCAGCTCGAAGAAGAGGTTCGGGAACACCTGCCACATGACGCCGAACTGGTCTTTCAGCCATCCACAGGGCTTCTCCTCGCCACCGTCGGTGAGTTGGTTCCAGTATCGATCGACCTCGTCCTGGCTATCGCAGCGCACCTCGATCGACATTGCGTCGGTGAACGGATCGCCCGGTCCAGCGTTCAGCGCGGTGAAGGCCCGGCCGCCGAGTTCGAAGTCGACGGTCATGATCGATCCGGCGTCGTCTGGGGAGCTCGGGTAGTGCCGGATCTGGTTGATCCTGCTGTCCTCGAAGATCGAGGTGTAGTACTCCGCTGCCTCCAGAGCCTGTGTATCGAACCACAGGAACGTGGTGAAGGTGGTCATGATGCTTCCTTTCGTGGGTGTTGGGCGTTGGGTGATGGATGGACGATGGGCCCTAGCGGTGATATAGACGTGATCGGGACAGGTGACGGCCGTGCTCATGGATCTGCGCGCCGCGGCACTGCGGTCGACGGGAGGTCACGCGACGGCGCGACCATCGCGGCGCGTCGCGTTCGGCGCCGGTCCAGGAACGTGAGCAGGTCGAGGACGGGATGGCGCAGCGAATCGTCGACCACCGGGGCATCTGGCAGCGCGCTCCAGACCAGGTCACCTTTCATCGGACGACCGGATTTCGGTGTCAGTGCGATGTTGTTCATAGTTCGCCTCGTTTCATCTCGCTTGCGCTTTGCGACGACGCCTGGGATCACCGACATCAGCGCGGGTTGGTGGTGCGCCACGTCACGTAGTGGTCGACGGCGCGGGCGACATCGAACTCCGGCGCGAAGCCGGTTTCCTCCACCAGGCGGGCGATGTCGAGATACGGGTCGGTGCCCGGGCCGCGCTGTCGCCCGTGCCGTAGTTCGATTCGCGTGCCGTGCGCGGTTGCTTCCAGGGCCTGCGCGACCTCGCGATTGGTGTAGCGCCGTCCGCTAGACACGTTGTAGGTGTCATGCCGAAGGCTTGGGGCGGTGGTCAGGAGTGCGATCGCTCGGCCGGCGTCGGGCGCGTAGCAAAAGTCGCCACCATCGTCGGCATACAGGGGCGGGGGCTGCTCACCGCGGAGGAGCGCGCCGGTGTAGGACGGGATGAAGTTGAAGGGCGACTCTGGGGCCATGAGCGGTCCCCAGGTGCTCCCGACCCGGAGCAGAATCGGCTGCACGCCACTGCCTCGAAGCACGTGGGTCGTGATCGGCTCAACGGCCTTCTTGAGCGCGACGATCAGGTGTGGCAACTCTGCGGGCGGCAATGCGAGCTCTTCGTGCCAAGGGATCTCGGTTCGGCCGGAGTACACGCCGATGCTGCTGGCGACGGCGAACCGGCGTACTCCCCAGATGCGTGCGGCGTCGAGTGCGTTGAGCAGCCCGGTCATGTCCGAGCGAATGAATGAGACAGGATCCGTTCCGGGAACGCTCCCCGCCAGATGGACTATGTCGCTGACGTCGTAGCGGTCGCCGAGCGCCAGGAACGCGCTGCGATCGGTGACGTCAAGGGCCTCCACGGCGACGCGGCCCACAAGGAACGACGGCAGTTCGACGCTTCGATGGCCGGTCACCACGACGTCATGCCCCAAGTCGACAAGCACATCAGCGGCATGGGCACCGATCATTCCGAGACCTCCGGTGACGAGAATCACATTCCCACCTCTTCTCAACGTGAACTCCTTGGGTCGCTGCCTCTTCGCTTCTGGGTCTGGTGACTTGTCTCGATTCTCAAAGCTCGGGGACACGGGAGTAAGAACCAAACCACACCGTTTTGATAAGTTGGGCGAATGAATCTCGATTGGCGCGAGGTCGAGGTGTTTCTGGAGGTCGCGCAGGAACTTCACTTCGGCCGGGCAGCAGAGAACCTGCGCCTTTCCCAGGCGCGAGTCAGCCAGACCATCAAAAGCCTCGAAATGAGGATCGGTGCACCACTTTTTGAGCGCACCACTCGGCGAGTCTCACTAACGAGCATCGGGAACGGTCTCCTGAAGGAACTGCACCCAGCGCGTGAAGCCGTCATCAACAGCTTCGCGCATGCAATAGACCAAGCCCGCAGCGCATCCGGCACGGTCACCGTCTCCTTCTTCAGCACCCTCGCTGCGCGCGTCGCCGTCGACATCTTCACCGAACTCGCGACTCGCCATCCCGGAATGACCGGTGAACTCCGCGAGACTCCGCTGACCGACCCGTGCCAACCGTTGCGGGATCACGAGGTCGAAGTCGCCATCACCCAATTCCCAGTGAACGAGCCCAGCATCACGTCGGGACCGGTGATTCTCCGAGAACCGCTGGTGTTGGGCGTCGGAATCGACCATCCCCTTGCCTCACGTGAGTCCGTCACGCTCGAAGAACTTGGGGATGTCCAAATCTTCCGACCCGGCGGCTCGCCCTCCCGGCATTGGCTCGAGAACTATCTGCCGTGGAACACGCCCGGCGGCCGGCCGATAGCTCGCGGGCCCTCTGTAACCACGTTCCAACAGATGCTCGCCCTGATCGCCAATGGAGAGGGGGTGAGCCCAATGGGTGCGCACAACGCCCGGTACTACCCTCGGCCGGACATCGCGTACGTACCCATCAGCGACGCTTCCCCCCTCGAATTCGGTCTCGCCTGGCTGACCAGCAACGAAAACGCTCGAATCCGTGCATTCGTCGAGACCGCCGTCCTGGTTGTCGAGGGATGGGGTGGCCCGTCCGCGGCCGCGCGGAGGTAACAGAACGGCACCGCCGCCTGGGCTTTAGTGTGAAAACGGATAACGGTCTTCACCAGCAGAAGTCGCGTTACCCGTTGCGAAGTCAGCAATCACCCTCCCCGCTCAGACGGGCCGTTATCGGGGTGCGTGCATGGGTCTTTGCGAGGATTGAACGCTAGCGGTGCATGACGCCCACGCTGTTTGGGATTGGCTCGCGGCGCGGCACGGTTCGGGGTCCTCGAGCGCCGAATATGAAGAAACGGATAACGGGATTACCCATCAAAGAGCTCAAGCCCGCAGTGCGCTGCGCAGCCATACGGCATCCCCCAGGCCACATCAGTCTCCATGAGGCCCACCGACTCGTGGATCGCCTTGTCTCGAAGACCATGATGGCCACTGCGCCCCTCCCGCTCGAGGTCTCCGCATGGACGGTGGCAACCATGCGGAACGGCTGACTGCATCGGCTCCCCGTTATCTGGCGGCACACTGATAGGGGTCTTCATTTCAACTGGAGCATTCTTCGACCGTTCGTACAAATACGATGTGGTCATGGCCGAGAATCTTATTCCGACCGTTGTCGATGACGACGCAGAGCACCCGGGTGCTGCCCCACGTCGGGGGCGCACGATGGGACTGGGCAGTCTTGCTCCCCGATTCGGCGAGCCTGAGCATCTGGTGTACTTCGATCTGCTCGAACGGGCCATCGCGCACGACGACACCCGGAATATCGCCATCGTCGACGCGCACACCGACATGGAGTCAGGAGTGGTTGGCGGCAAAGCCGTCGTGGTCCTCTAGCTGCCGAATGAGTACTCGGCTCCGTCGCCCCCGCGTTGCGTTCACGCGGCTGCGGTGACGCGGATGAGCGAGCGCTGCCAGCCCGACGATCCGTCGGGAGCGATCGGTGCGCGTTCCTCGATCTGGAGGTCGCCGTTCTTGTTCACCGCGCGGACGGCGACGTAGTGCGTGCCGGGAGTCGCGTCCCACTCCATGAACCACTGCACCCACGTGTCATCGTTGATGGGCGTCGACATGGTGGCGGGCATCCACTCGCCGTCGTCGATGCGCACCTCCACGCGCTCGATCCCCACGGACTGCGCCCAGGCTACGCCGGCAAGGGGGATGGTTCCCGCCGGAACGGCCTGGCCGATGCTGGGGGTGTCGAGCCGGGAGGAGAACTTGATGGGCGCCTGCGCGCTGTACCCGCGCGGAGTCCAGTAGGCCTCGTCGTCGGCGAAGGTGGTGACCTTGAGCTCGGTCAGCCACTTCGTCGCCGACACGTAGCCGTAGAGCCCAGGAACAACCATGCGCACCGGGAAGCCGTGCTCGAGCGGGAGCGGTTCGCCGTTCATACCGACCGCCAGGATCGCGTCGAGGTCGTCGTCGGTCAAAGCCGCCAGCGGTGTGCTCGCGGTGTATCCATCGACGCTGCGCGACAGCACCATGTCGGCGCCGGCCTTCACCCCGGCCTTCTTCAGCACGTCGCGCAACGGCACGCCGAGCCACATCGCGTTGCCGACGAGCTCGCCGCCGACCTCGTTCGAGACGCAGGTCAGGGTGATCGCGTACTCGTCGAGACCCATGTCGAGGATGTCCTGGAACGACATCTCGATGCGCTGGTCGACCATGCCGTCGATCACGAGGCGCCAGGTCTCGGGATCGATCGTCGGAACGGTGAGGGCGGTATCGACGCGGTAGAAGTCCTCGTTCGGCGTGAAGAGGGTGCTCAGGCCTTCGATGTCGAGTTCTGCCCCCTTCGGAACCGTCACCTTCGTGCGCGCCGCCGGGAGTCTGAGAGCGCTGCGGATCGAATCGACCGATCCCACCGCCATGCTCACGGTGCGCGCCGTGATGCCGACGATGACGGCGGATGCTCCCGAGATCGCGGCAAGCATGAAGAAGCGGCGGCGGTCGAAGCCCTTCGGGGCGGCTGGGTTCTCGGGTATTGCGTCGGTCAGAGTGTCATCCGACCGCCCCCCGAGCGCCGTGTTCCGCCATGTGCGCAGGCGACCGATGAGCAGGATGAGGATGAGCGCGCCCGCGATCGTTCCGAGGAGGGGCGGTACGAATGCGAGCGGCGTCACGCCGGCGCGGGTGACGATCGCAGCGGTCGACAGCACGCCCGCGATGATCAGTGCGACGACGCCGAGCGGCGGGCGCACCCATTGCAGCACGCCGGCGATCGCCGAGGCGATGACCACGGCGAGGCCGAGCCCCGCCAGCAGGGCGATCTTGTCGTACTCGCCGAACGTGGCGATCGCGAACTCCTTGAACGGCTGCGGCACGATGTCGATCACGAAGCCGCCCACCGCCAGGATCGGACTGGCCGCGCGCGCGAAGAGCAGTGCGAACAGCTCGGCGGTCGCCAAGAAGACGGCGCCGCCGATCACGCCCGCGAGGGCAGCCCACGCGATGAATCGTCTTCCGCTGCGGCGCTGGGCCATGATCGTCTCCTGTCCACCGGGGTGTTCCCTGGTTGTTCGGAGGCGACGCCCGAACGGATCGGACGACCTGCCCGTGCATCGGTAGCTGTGGCATCCGAAAGCAGCTAGCGCCCCACGGATGCCGCGCCATACGATCCAATGAGATCGCTCACCATGGAGGAGGCCGTCGATGACGCAGCACACGCTCGAGCTACCAGAGGTCGACCTCGTTTACGACGTCCACGGACCACTACCGACGGTGGATGGTCGTCCGCCGCTGGTCATGATCGGCCAGCCGATGGACGCGAGCGGTTTCCAGGCCCAGGTGAAGCTTTTCGAGGATCGCACCGTCGTGACCTACGACCCGCGCGGACTGGGCCGGAGCACGCGGAAGGATGGCGAAGTCACGAACCGGCCGGAGACTCAGGCTGAGGACGTCCACGCGATCATCGAGGCGCTCAATTCCGGACCTGTGGAGATGCTCGCCAGCAGCGGTGGTGCGGTGACCGCGCTCGCGTTGGTCACGGCGTACCCGCACGACGTATCGACCCTGGTCGCGCACGAACCGCCGATCGACTGCGTGCTGCCGGATGCGGAAGCAGTCCAGCGAGCTCGAGTGGCCTACACCCAGGTGTACCAGGACAGGGGCTGGGGCGCCGGGATGGCAGCGTTCATCGCGATGACCTCGTGGGAGGGCGAGATCACGGACGAGTACCTCGCCCAACCCGCGCCGGATCCGGCCGCATTCGGGATGCCGACCGACGACGACGGCACGCGGGGGGACCCGCTACTGTCGGACCGGTCCTGGGCAGTGTGCCTCCATGAGCCAGACCTCGAGGCACTGAAGGCGGCGCCGACCCGCATCGTCGTCGGCGTCGGTGAGGAGTCACTGAAGGTCTACACGGGTCGGACTGCGATCGCCCTGGCTGAACAGCTCGGCCAGCAGGCGACGGTCTTCCCCAGCCACCACGGCGGCTTCATGGGTGGCGAGTTCGGCTACGCCGGCCAGCCCGAGGCCTTCGCGGCCAAGCTCCGCGAAGTACTGAACCAGCCATAGACGCTGTTCCTCGGGACTTCGACGTGAGAGGGTTCGGGTCCGTGACCCCCGTAAATCCCCAGGTCATCCGGGAGCGCCGTCTGCCCGCGGCAGCAGGTCGAGGTCGGGATGCTTGTCGACGAGGGCGCGCACGGCCTCGATGGTCGCCTGCACTCGGCGCAGGGGAAGCCCGATCTCCGGAGCGATCATCCAGTAGGCGCGCTTCACGGCGAACGACTCCGGCAGAACGGGGACGAGGCGCGGTTCCCGCTCTCCGATGAATGTGGGAAGCGGTGCGATGCCCAGCCCGTTGATCGCCGCCTGGACCTGACCGGTGATGTTGTTGCACTGCACGCGAGCGTGTGCCCCGGCGAGAATCGTGTCGAGCAGTCGTAGCGGCCGCACGTCCAGCATCGAATCGATGTACCAGATGACGCTGTGTCCGTCGATCACGTCCCGTGTGCTCGAGGGTTCGCCGTTGCGGCGGAGGTAGTCGGCGGAGGCGTAGAGCCGCAGCTCGTACTCGGCGAGCGGTGCGGCACGCACGGTGGGGACGCTCGAGGGCTCGAGTGAGATCGCCACGTCGAAGTCGCGTGCGGTGACGGCGCCCTGACTCGTCGCCGTCGAGATCTCGAGTGTGAGATCAGGGTGCTGGTCCCGAAGATCAGCGAGGCCGGGAATCAGGACGTAGACGCCGAATCCATCCGGTGCGAGCACGCGGATGGCCCCGCTCAAGGTCTGCCGGGATGTCGAGAGCTCGTCGACCGCGGCGAGCCGAGCGTTCTCGATCGCTTCGGCGTGGGGGATCAGTATCTCGCCGGCCGCCGTGAGCTGCCAGCCGTGTCGTCCGCGATCGATGAGCCGGCTGCCCACGCTCTGCTCGAGCCGCGCAAGTCGACGTGACACGGTCGTCTCGTCGAGTTGCATGCGGCCGGCGACGGCGTTGAGTCGCCCCGTACGCGACAGCTCCAGCAGGATGCGGAGATCATCGGTGTTCATCCCCGCAGGCTACTGCATTTCTGCAGGTCAGCCTGCGGAAACTGCCATTGACGCCTGCGGTCCTACAGGAGACGCTGAGGCGTGCCCGCATCCGGGCGACAGTACGGAGGAGTGAAGCATGGTTTTCCAGGTCGCGGTCCCTTCGGATCTCCGCATCGGCGGCGGATCCCTCGCACAACTGCCCGACGTGCTGCGGCGCCTCGGTTCTGCTCGGCCATTGATCGTCACCGATGGGTTCCTCACCGGCAACGGCACGGCCGATCGAGTCGCCGCTCTGCTCCGAGACGCGGGCCTGAACCCTGCGGTCTTCTCGGGTGTGGTGCCCGATCCGACCACGATCTCGCTCCGCGGTGGACTGGAAGCCTCGAAGGAGCACCAGGCGGATGTCCTCGTCGGGCTGGGCGGCGGGAGTCCGATCGACACCGCGAAGGCGCTCGCCGTGCTCGCCGTGCGCGGCGGCGAGCTGCGCGATCTCAAGGCTCCGTTCAGCTATGACGGGCCCGCTCTCCCCGTCGTCGCCGTGCCTACGACGGCCGGTACCGGCTCAGAAGCGACGCGGTTCACCGTCATCACCGACAGCGACACGGGAGAGAAGATGCTGTGCGCGGGCCCGTCGTACCTCCCGGTCGCCGGAATCGTCGACTTCGAGCTGACCATGAGCATGCCCCCTCGCCTCACCGCCGACACCGGGATCGATGCGCTCACCCACGCGGTCGAGGCTTACGTCAGCCGTCATCGGAATGCCTTCTCCGACTCTGTCGCCCTTCGCGCGATGACCATCATCGGGCGCAATCTGCGCGCGGCCTATCGTGACGGCGGTGACCGAGACGCCCGCGCCGCGATGATGGAGGCGGCCACACTCGCCGGCATCGCCTTCTCGAACTCGAGCGTCGCGCTCGTCCACGGCATGAGCCGTCCGCTCGGTGCGCACTTCCACGTGAGTCACGGCATGTCGAATGCGATGCTCTTCGCCACCGTCACCGAGTTCTCGCTCGGCGTCGCCGACGACCGCTACGCGGACTGCGCCCGCGCTCTGGGGCTGGTCGACGACAGCATCGCGGATGCGGATGCCGCCATCGCTCTGGTCGACGAACTCCGCGCGCTCGCGACCGAACTCGCGGTCCCGACCCCGGAGGAGTTCGGAGTCTCGAGCGCGGACTGGGCGGCACTCGTCCCCACCATGGCCGAGCAGGCGCTGGCCTCCGGGTCGCCGGGCAACAACCCCCGGGTGCCGACGGCATCCGACATCGAACGCCTCTACCACCGCGTCTTCGACGGCGGCATTCGATGACGAACCACAGCCGAGAACATCAGAAAGGCATCACCGCCGTGACCACCACAGACATCCCCGTCATCTCCCACTGGATCGACGGCGCCGAGAGCGCCTCGACGAGCGGCCGCACCGCGCCCGTGTTCAACCCCGCCACGGGTTCGCTGAGTGCGCATGTCGCACTCGCCGACCAGGCGGAGATCGACGCCGCAATCGCCTCGGCCAAGCGCGGCTATCAGATCTGGAGCGGATACTCGGTCGCGAAGCGCCAGACCGTGCTGTTCGCCTTCCGTGAGCTGCTCAACGCCCGCAAGCAGGAACTCGCCGAGATCATCACCGCCGAGCACGGCAAGGTCGTCTCTGACGCGATGGGCGAGATCCTCCGCGGCCAGGAGGTCGTCGAGTTCGCCACCGGCTTCCCGCACCTGATCAAGGGCGCTTTCACCGAGAACGCCTCCACCGGCATCGACGTCTACTCCTTGAAGCAGCCGCTCGGCGTGGTCGGCGTCATCAGCCCGTTCAACTTCCCGGTGATGGTGCCGATGTGGTTCTTCCCGATCGCGATCGCCGCCGGCAACGCGGTCGTGCTCAAGCCGTCGGAGAAGGACCCGTCTGCCGCTCTGTGGATGGCGCGGCTCTGGAAGGAAGCCGGTCTGCCGGACGGCGTCTTCACGGTGCTGCAGGGCGACAAGCTCGCCGTGGACGGGCTGCTGGAGAGCCCGGATGTGAAGTCGATCTCCTTCGTGGGCTCCACGCCCATCGCGCAGTACATCTACGAGACGGCGTCGAAGAACGGCAAGCGAGTCCAAGCACTCGGCGGTGCGAAGAACCACATGCTCGTGCTGCCGGACGCCGATCTCGATCTGGTCGCCGACCAGGCCGTCAACGCGGGATACGGTGCCGCGGGGGAGCGGTGCATGGCGATCTCGGTCGTGCTGGCCGTGGAGCCGGTCGCCGACGAGCTGATCGAGAAGATCTCCGAGCGCATCAGTCGACTGCGGATCGGAAACGGGGCCGGCGACTCGGCAGGTGAGCCCGACCTCGGCCCGTTGATCACCGGTGTGCATCGCGACAAGGTGTCGGGATACGTCGACATCGCCGAGCAGGACGGTGCCACGATCGTCGTCGACGGGCGCGGTTGCTTGGTCGACGGGCACGAGGACGGGTTCTGGTTCGGACCGACCCTCATCGATGCGATTCCGACCACGTCACGCGCCTATCAAGAGGAGATCTTCGGGCCGGTGCTCTCGGTGGTCAGGGTCGAGTCCTTCCAGGACGGGCTCGATCTGATCAACTCGGGCGCCTTCGGCAACGGCACGGCCATCTTCACCAACGACGGCGGCGCGGCCCGCCGGTTCCAGAGTGAGGTGGAGGTCGGCATGATCGGCATCAACGTCCCGATTCCGGTGCCGGTCGCGTACCACTCGTTTGGCGGATGGAAGGCGTCGCTGTTCGGCGACGCCAAGGCATACGGCGTGCACGGGTTCGACTTCTTCACTCGGGAGAAGGCGATCACGAGCCGCTGGCTCGACCCGGCGACCCACGGCGGCATCAACCTCGGATTCCCCCAGAACGACTGAACGACCTGAAGAAGCCCCGGCGGGAACATCCTGCCGGGGCTTCTTCGCGTGTTCACGCAGAGGGCGTTTCAGCTCTGCGCATCCTGGTGCTGTGCGTCCCAGAAGCCGTGAAGAACCGTGGCGAGGTCGCGCGAGACGCGGAAGCGGCGATCGTAGTGCGCCGACATGACGGCGTCGGGCTGGTAGACGTGCCTCGTGCGGGTCATGCGTGCGGCTGCGGCTTCGAAGTCGGGGAACACCCCGGCGCCGACACCCGCGCTCAGCGCCGCTCCCAGCGCGCCCGTCTCGTCTTCGGCCGCGACCGCGATCGGGAGGCGAAGGCAGTCTGCGAGCATCTGCCCCCACACCGCACTGCGGGAGCCGCCTCCGGAGAGGGTGGCCTTGTCGATCTGCGCTCCGGCGTCGCGAAGACGTTCGATGTGCCGGCGGTGCTCGAACACGACGCCTTCGAACAGCGCCCTGATCAGGTGTCCCTCGCCGTGCCAGCCGGCCACTCCGTTGAACCCGGCGCGATGCTCGGCGCCCTGCGGTGATCCGTAGAGGTACGGGTGGAAGTACGGATCGTCGATCCGGGGGGCGACCTCGGCCAGCCGCAGATGGCAGAAGCCGAAGGGATCGTCGTGATGGCTGCCTCGTTCGACGAACTCGCGGACGTACCACTCCAGCTGCGACGCCGACGTGGCGCTGTTGTCCATGATCATGAATCGCTCGGGTCCGAAGGCGGCGACCATGAGGACGTCACGGTTCACCACCGGCTCCTCGGCCAGGTACTGGTTGACCGACCAGGTTCCGGCGATGATCGAGGTCGCGCCGGTCTCGACGACGCCCGCGCCGAGCGCACTGGCGATCACGTCGAAGAGTCCGCCGACGACCGGCGTGCCTTCAGCGAGACCCGTCTGGGCAGCCGCATCCGCCGTGACCGTTCCGGCGATCTCGGTCGGATCGACCAGCCGCGGCAGAAGCGTTCGCAGTCCGGCTAGGCCGTAGAGAGCGAGCAGCTCGTCGTCGTACCGGCATTCCGGCATCTTCAGCAGTCCCGCTCCGGACATGTCCGAGATGTCGCTGACCTTCTGCCCCGTGAGCTTGAAGGTGATGTAGTCCTTGCACATCAGGAGGGTGCCGGCGCGTTCGATCACGTCGGGGCGGTGCTGCCGCATCCAGGCCAGCAGGACAGGGGTCTGCGACGGCCACGGCTCCTGCAGCGCAGCAGCGTGCAGAGCATCGCCGTGGGCGACCGCCAGCTCGCCGGCGACGCCGGCCGCACGCGTGTCCAGCGACTGGATCCCGACGAGCGGCCGATCGTCGTGATCGAGGAGATAGAGGCCGTTGCCGTGCCCGGCGCATCCGGCCGCCACGATCTGGCGGGGATCGATTCCGGCCGCGACGATGCAGTGCTGCAGGGCCTCTCGCGCGTTGCGCCAGAGCTCTTCGAGATCCCTCTCCACGTGCCCTGGCTCCGGGGTCGTCGATTGGCCGTCGATCGCATACGACGCGACCCGTTCGCCGTCGAGATCGAACAGCACGGCCTTGATGACGGTGTTGCCGACGTCGATTCCGAGCAGGTACTGCTTCTCGTCAGCCGGCATTGTAGATATCCCACGCTTCGGCGCCGGAGGCGCCCCGGTGGACGATCCCCATCAGTGCGTCGACGACGGCCTTCGGGTTCTCGTGCTGGTAGATGTTGCGGCCGTATACGAGTCCGGATGCGCCCTGCGCCATCAGGGCCGCCGACTTCGCCAGCACCGACTCGAGTCCTTCCTTGCCGCCGCCTCTGACCAGCACCGGCACGCGGGCGGCTTCGACGACGCGATGGAAGTCCTCGGGGTCGTCGGTCGGGTCGGCCTTGATGATGTCGGCACCCATCTCGCTGGCGAGGCGCACGAGCGTCACGATCTTCTCGGCGTCGCCGTCGACCTGGTAGCCGCCTCTGACGTCGTTGGGCAGCATGACCAGCGGTTCGATCATGAGCGGCATCCCGTACTTGGCGCAGGAAGCGCGGACTCTGCTGATGTTCTCGACGCACTGGCGGAAGAGCTCTGGTTCGTCCGGCAGCATGAAGAGATTCACGACGACGCACGCCGCATCCATCTCCAGCGCCCCGATGATCGGCTCGTCGTGGTTCTGCAGCATGGACCACATCACCCGGTGCTTCTGAGCGTTGTAGGGGTTGCCCATGTCGATGCGCATGACGAGTGCGGGCTTGTCCTTGCCGGGGGCGGACTGCAGCAGGTCGGCCTGTCCGTATGCCATCTGGATGGCGTCGGGCCTCGCATCGATCAGTGACGAGACGACGCTCGGCATGTCTTCCAGTCCGACCAGGAAGCCGGGCTCGTTGCACACTCCGTGATCGATGGCGACATCCAGACAGCCCCCATCGCTGAAGAGACGGTTCATCCTCGCAAGGTTGCTCAGGCGCATCACACGGTCCTTTCCATAGTTCGACGGTCGAGGGCGTCGCGGTCGACGCGGTGATACCTCTCGAGATCCGTCACCAGTTCACCGATCTCGGCGAGACGGCGTTCGTCATTCCAGCCCAGTTCCGCAGCAGCGACGGTGGCGATCGTCTCGATCAGGCCGGCATCCACTGCCCCCGTGATCGCGACCGCTGTGCGACGCAGGATCAGGTCACCGAGTCTGGTGGCGTACTCGTGATGCACCATGAAGGCGATCTCGGCAGCAGTGAGCTGGACGCCGGCGCCGATCGGCTGATCGTCGTCGCGTCCGGCGCAGTACTCCATGACCTCGGACGCCCGGGTGCCGTATGCGTCGACGAGATGCGCTGCACGGGCATCGGACACGCCCCACTTCGCGATCAGCGCGGCTTGGATGCGCGACGCATCGACGAAACCCCGCCCTCCGCCGATTCCCAGTTCCGCGGACGACGTGGTGCGTTCGCGTCCGAGCTCGGCGAGAACCTCATCGGTCATGTCCTCGGCGAAGGCGCGGAACGTCGTCCACTTGCCGCCGATCATGCAGAACTGGGGAACGTCGCCGTCGATCCGCTTCACATCGTGACCGCGCGTGATCCTCCCGGTGAAGTCGTGTTCGCTCTTGAGCAGCGGGCGGATGCCGCTGAAGGAGTAGACGATCTGGTCCGTGGACACCGGCACCCGGGGGAAGACGGCCTGCAGGGACTCGAGGATGTAGTCGCGCTCGTCGTCTTCGCACCGCACGCGCTCCGCTCGCTCGACCTTGATGTCGGTGGAGCCCGCGAGTACCCGGCCGAGATAGCCGAAGGCGATGCAGATCCGGCCGTCGGAGTTGTCGAAGTACACCATGTGCCCGTCGAGGGCATCGTGCAGTTCCGGATTGTCGAGAACGAGATGCGACCCCTTCGTGCCCTCGACCAGCTGACCCGGCAGGTCGCCGGCGGGGACGAGCGTGGCGAGGGATTCGTCGAGCCACGCGCCGGTGGCGTTCACGACCGTCTTCGTCGTCACCGGGTATCGCGTGCCCGTCTCGCTGTCGGTCACCACGAAGCCCGATCCGTCACTGGCGATCTCGGCGTAGTTGAGCGCGATGGAACCG
This sequence comes from Microbacterium sp. LWH12-1.2, assembly GCF_040675825.1. NCBI lineage: Bacteria > Bacillati > Actinomycetota > Actinomycetes > Micrococcales > Microbacteriaceae > Microbacterium > Microbacterium sp. LWH12-1.2. Next base: position 2,169,685 of record NZ_JBEGIJ010000001.1, on the reverse strand, counting down.
GGCGCCATCTCCGACGTGTCCATGACCAGCTCCACACCCAGCCGCTCCGGGTAGCTGATCCACGCGTCGTAGAAGACGGCGGCGAACTTCATGCGCTCGGTGAGTTTCGGCCACTGCTGGAACGCGGCACGGGTGCCGAGGAAACGGTGTCGAGGCAGCGCCCGGCGCTCTCGCGTGACCCAGTCGTAGATGCTCAGTCCGATCCGCAAGGGCACGGCCCCGCGTCTGGCCGGCCGGGTGGAGAGCCGGAAGAAGCTCGCCGCGGCGTTGAACAGACCGGAGAACACCGAGGTGATCGGGACCACCGTCGGCAGAGGCCGCACCATATGCGGTGCATTGCGCAAGAGCGCATCGCGCTCCCGCAGGGATTCGCGCACGAGGCCGAACTCGCCGTTCTCGAGGTACCGGAGTCCGCCATGGATCATCCGGGACGGGGCGGCGCTGCAACCGGAGCAGAAGTCCACGCGCTCGACCAGCAGCACTCGAAGGCCCTGGAGGGACAGCTCCCGGAACACTCCGACGCCGTTGATCCCGCCGCCGACCACGATCGCATCGAACGAGCCGTCGGCACGGATCTGATCGAACCTGGCGCTCCTGGGGGTGGTCATGAGTCTTCCTCCTGCGTGCTCCGTCGGTGGGATGGCCGATCTGTCGACCGCGGCCGCGGGGTCATGCGTCGAGATCGGTCAGGCTCAGTGCCGCGGCGTCGTCGATCAGCTCGAGCTCGTCGCCGGACAGTCGGATGCGTCCCGCCGCGGCGTTCTCCCGAGCCTGCTGCGGGTTGCGTGCACCGCAGAGCGAGTAGGTGATGCCCGGTTGCTGCAGCGTCCACGCGATCACGATCTGCGCCTTGGTCGCGGCGTGCGCCTCGGCGACGGGTTCGATCACCTGCATCAATCGGGCGACCTTCTCCCGATTCGCGAGCGAGAAGCGAGGGTTGTCCTTGCGCTGGTCGTCGCCCGAGAAGGTCCGGTCGGGACCCATGCTCCCGGACAGGAGTCCGAGTGCGAGCGACGAGTAGCTCAGCGTCGAGACGCCGGCGCCCTGGGCGATCGGCAGGAGATCCTTCTCGATGCCGCGGGCGATCATCGAATACTCCTCCTGAATGGCATCCAGAGCGCCCGTCGCCAGGTAGGAACGCAGGTTCTCCTCTGAGACGTTGCTCGCGCCGATGGCGCGGATCTTGCCCTGCTCACGCAGCTGGACGAGCGCCGCGACCGTCTCATCGATCGGAGTCGTGGGGTCCTGCCAATGGGTGATGTACAGATCGATGTGGTCGGTTCCGAGGCGCCGCAGACTCTCCTCCACTTCGTGGACGATCGATTCGCGGCCGAGATAGCGGTGAACGGGTTCTCCGTCGTAGTCGAAGAAGTGGTTGCCCTTCCGGGTGTGCCACACGAGACCGCATTTGGTCGCGAGGACCACGTCGTCTCGACGCCCCCGGATCGCCGTGCCGAGGATCTCCTCGGCGCGCCCCTGCCCGTACGCCGGCGCTGTGTCGATGAGCGAGATCCCCTCGTCGATCGAGGCCTGGATGGCGGCGATGGACTCCGACTCATCGGTGCCGCCCCACATCCACCCGCCGATGGCCCAGGTGCCCAGACCCACTGCGGATGCCTCGATCGATGAGTTTCCGATCGTGCGCGTGAGCATCTCAGTCATTTCTCTCCTTCTGGGCCGGTGCGACCACCGACGCCGCGGTCTGCTCATCGACGATGAGCGATCGGATGAAGCCGCCGGCCAGGGCGGCGCGGATGGGGCGCACCTTCTCCGGGCCGACGGCGACGCCGATCGAGGTCGGGCACGCGGAGAGCTCGGACGGGCTGAGCGCCAGCAGACGCGAGTTCAGCGGCGAGTCCGCGAGCGATCCGTCGTCGTTGATCACGTGTGCGAGGAACTCTCCGCCGACGTCGCCGCTGCGCAGCAGCTCGCGATCCGACTCCGAGAGCGGTGCCAGATCGTAGTAGCTGGACCCCTCCGTCTCCACCGATCCGATGCCGACCAGCGCCACGTTCGCGCGCCGAGCGAGATCGAACGCCTGCTTGATCGAGCCGACTTCCATGAGGGTGTCTCGTTGTTCGCGGCTTTCCGCGAACAGCGGGGCGTGGAGCAGCACGGCCCTGCCGCCGAGGCGGTCGGCGAGCTGGGTCGCCAGGTGATTGACGTCGGTGTAGTACTTGCCCTGCACGCCACCGGTGAGCGGGACGACCGTCACATCGAAGACGCGGTCCGGCGCGAGGCCGTCGACGACGGCGCTGAGCGCCTTGCCGCCGGTGATCGCGATCACGTCGCCGTCGCGGATCGTCGCGAGCAGTTCGTTGGCGGCAGCGCGGCCGACGACCTGCAGATTCGTGTCGGGATTTCCCTCCACAGTGGGCGTCACGACCGCGTTGCCGAGCCCTGTCGTCCGGACCAGTTCGCCTTCAAGATCGACGAGCGGCTGGAACGGCCCCGCATCGATCGTGATCTTGACCATGCCGAGCTCGCGCCCTCGCCGGATGAGCCGATTCACTTTGGAAGTGGAGAGATTCAGACGCGTGGCGAGCTCTGACTGCGTCATTCCCTCGACGAAGTGAAGCGTGACGACGGTGTGGATCTGACGGATGGTCGCGATGTCTTCTCTGTTCTCGAACACCATGATCACGCCCCCCGTCGACGCGACAGGTAGTGGTCGACGAGGAGGGCGGCGAGCAGGATGCTGCCGCGCACGATGTCCTGCCAGTAGACCGAGACGTCGAGAAGGGTCAGCGAGCTCGAGACCACCGAGAGCAGGATCGCGCCGAGCGTTGCTCCGAAGATGGTCCCTGACCCGCCCTTGAGGCTCGCTCCGCCGATGACGGCCGCGGCGATGACGTTCAGCTCCATTCCGATTCCGAACGTCGGCTGCGCGGATCCGAACCGTGCCATGTAGATGATGCCGGCCACGCCGCAGAGCGCGGAGCACAGCACGGTCGTGAAGAAGATCGCGCGCTTCGTGCGGATGCCCGAGTACGCGGCGGCCTTCTCGTTGCTTCCGGTGTAGAACACCTTCCGGAACGCGGTCGTGCGTCGAAGCATGAAGTCGAAGGCGATGACCACGACCAGGAAGATGACGATCACGAGCGGGATCGGTCCGAGGGAGCCTTGGCCGATGAACTTGAACTCACTCGGCAGCGAATACAGTCCCAGCGGGCGGCCGCCGGTGAGGAGGAGGCAGACTCCGCGGGCGATGACCATCACGGCGAGCGTGACCACGAAGTGGTTCAGCCCGACCTTGGTCACCAGGACTCCCATCACGGCGCCGGTGGCGATGCTCGCCAGGATCGCGATGCCCGAGGCCAGCCAGGGATCGATGCCCTGCAGGTAGAGCCACCCGGCCAGCACCATCGACAAGGCCGTCACCGAACCGACCGACAGGTCGATGCCGCCGGAGATGAGCAGGATCGTCATGCCGACGACCACGATCCCCTCGACCGCGAAGACCATGGCCATCGCCTCGATGTTGGCGATCGTGAGGAAGTGCGGTGAGGCGAACGACATCGCGACGACCAGGACGAGCAGGATCAGGATCAGACCCGTCTCGCGCATCCGGAGGAAACGGGAGACGTAGTGCTTCAGATCGGGTCGCGCGTCGGGCGCCGCCGGCATGGGCGGCGCGGTCATCAAAGTCTGAGATTGGGTCATCATCACACCAGCTCCTGCTTCCGCTCGACCATCGAGGCCAAGCTCAAGATGTTCTCTTCTGTCATGTCATCGCCGGTGACTTCGCCGCTGGTCTCGCCTTCCCGGATGACTATCACCCGGTCCGAGACGCCGATCAGTTCCGGCATCTCCGAGGAGATGACCACGATGCCGATCCCTTTTCGCGCGAGATCGCGCAGAAGGGCATGGATCTCCGCCTTGGCCCCGACATCCACCCCGCGGGTGGGTTCGTCGAGGAAGATCACCTGCGGGTTGACGGCCAGCAGTTTGGCCAGAGCGACCTTCTGCTGATTGCCTCCGGAGAGCGTCGAGACGGCATCGTCGAGTTCGCCGAACTTGAGGCGCAGCCCGCGGCCGACCTTTGCGGCGAGGCGATGCTCGCGACGTCTGCCGATCAGGCCGAAGCGCGAGATCTCGCGCAGCGACATCGCCGAGGTGTTCTCCGCGATCGACATGTCGAGGAAGACGCCCTCGCCTTTTCGATCCTCGGACAGGTAGACGATGCCGTGGGCGATGCAGTCCTGATAGTGCTTCAGGCGAAGAGGCTCTCCCTTGAGGATCACCTCACCCTTCGCATCCCCCTCCAGCCGGCAGATGCCCTTGGCGATCTCACTGCGGCCGGCGCCGATGAGACCGCCGAGGCCGAGGATCTCTCCCCGGCGCACATCGAAGGAGATGTCCTGGTATCGGGGGGTGTCGGTCAGACTCCGCACCGACAGGATGACGTCATCTGAGCGCTCATCCTCCCGTTGCTTCTCGGGGTACTGATTGTCGAGTGCGCGTCCCACCATCGAGCGGACCAGCTCCGATGGGGTGGTCTCGGCGACATTGCTGGTCATGATGTGCTGACCGTCGCGGAACACGGAGACCCGGTCGCAGTTCTCGAAGATCTCCACCATCCGATGGGAGATGTAGATGATCGAGATGCCGCGGGCGGAGAGCTCCCGCATGATGCGGAACAGCGTCTGCGCCTCGATCTCGGTGAGGGCGGCCGTCGGCTCGTCGAGGATGAGCACTCGGCAGTCGAGGGTGAGCGCCTTCGCGATCTCCACGAGCTGCTGGTTCGAGATCGACAGATCTCGAACCAGCGCCCGCGGATCGATGTTGCCGAGCTGCCGGAGGATCTCACCCGCTCTGCGTTCGAGCGAGTCCGGGTCCATCAGCCACGAGCGACTCGCGTTGGTGGCTGCCATGAACATGTTCTCGGCGACCGTCACATCGGGGCACAGCTCGATCTCCTGATGCACGAACCCGATGCCGAGCTTCTGGGCCACGGCCGGCGAAGAGATCTCGACCGGCTGGCCATCGAGCAGGATCGTGCCGCTGTCGGGCCGCACGATCCCGTCGATGACGTTCATCAGGGTGGACTTGCCCGCGCCGTTCTCGCCGGCGATGGCGTGGATCTCCCCCTTGCGGAGGCTGAAGTCGATGGACCTCAGTGCATGGATCGAACCGAACGACTTGCTGACGTTCTTGATATCGAGGATCGTCGTGGGTTCCATGGTTGTCTCCATCCATCGAGCTCGAGGGCAAGGGGCGGGGGCAGGGCCGAGTTACTCGGTCGTGCGCCCTTCCATGTACTTCTCGAGGTCGAACGAGGCGGCGTTCTCCTTGGTGATGACGGAGAATCCGTTGTCGACGAACGGGACCTGGGCGGGGTTGTACGCGGACTCCTTGTAGTCGTTGAACGGATCGATCAGGTCGGGGTGCGCCGCCATGAAGAGCGTCATGAAGCCCATGAATCCCTGGATGCCCTGGTTCGGGTTCACCGACAGGTGGATCGTTCCATCCTTGATGAGGTCGAGCGTCGTGGGAGTGATGTCGGCGTGGAGGATCAGCACGTCGGCGTTCGCCTCGGTGATGGCGGCGGCGGCGCCTTCGGCGGAGCCGGCTTCGGGGATCCACATCGCATCGAGGTCGGGGTTGGCCTGCAGGATCGAGCCGGTGGCCTGGTATGCCTTGGTGCTGTCCTGGTTGGTCGCCTGGCGGCCGACGAGCTTCATGTTCGGGTATTTGTTCTCCATGTACTCGATGAATGCGGTGACGCGCAGGTCGTGGTTGCTCTGACCGGGGTTCTCGAGAACCGCGTACTCGCCTTCCTCGCCGACGACCTTGACGATCTCTTCGGCCGCGAAGGCAGCCTCAGCGCGGTTGTCGGAGGTGACGTAGGAGGTCCGGTTGGACTCGGGCGAGTCGGCGGCGAAGGTGACCACCTCGACCCCGTCTTCGATGGCGGAGTTGATCGGCTCGATGAACGGGTCCGCCTGCATCGGGTGCAGCAGCACGCCGGCGGGCTTCTCGACCAGATCCTGTTCGAACGAGGCGAGCTGCTTGCTGATGTCGTAGTCGGGAGTGCCGGAGAACACCGTCTCGCATCCCATCGCCTCAGCGGCCTGCTTGAACCCCTGGTAGACGGGAACCCAGTACTGGTGGGCGGAGACCATGACGTTCATCACGTAGGTCTCGCCTTCGGCGCACTGGAACCCTTCGGATTCCGAGGCGGTCGGCTTCTTGTCGGCTGGCGCCGTGCAACCGGTGATCGCGAGGACAGCGAATGCTGCGACGACGGCGGCGGTGGTGCGGGAGATCTTCATTGATTGCCCCTTACTTGGTGTGGATGATGCAGGACGACTGATTGATGGTGACAGAGTTCCTGCCTCGATGCAATAGATTTCGTTGGCTGAAATATCTTGCACCGGTGGCGTGTTGCGACGCGTGCGTTCTCACCCGCGAGAGCGAGGCGGTTCGCCCGGATGAGGGACGATCGCGCGAACGCGGCGCTCCAGGCTGGATGCATGACGAATCAACGAGGCGCAGCATCCGTTTCCGCTCCAGAGAGCACCCTCGGTGCGCGCACCCCCGCAGACCGGTTGACCATCGCCGCAGGCGTGTCGCTGCTCGTGATCTGCGCTCTGCACACGGCCCTCTTCGCGGTGCATCCATGGTGGGGGGAGTGGCTGGCCGGTCCGTTCCGGACCACGCAGCCGCCGGTCGACGCGAGCGTGCAGTTCTGGGGACTGCCCGGTGGCTTCGTCGTTCCGGGAGTGCTGCTGGCGCTCCTGATTCTCGGAGCCGGCCGGCGTGGGAAGACGATGCCCGCATACGTCGGCACGACTCTCGGGCTCTGGGCGCTCGCGTGCTTCTGGATGGTCGGCCCCAGCGGGTTCGTGATGGTCCTGGTGCCCGCTGTGCTGATGATCGTCGCACGAGCCCGATCGCGGCGTCGTGGCGCAGAGGCGGCCGGATGAGCGTGCGGGGCGGACGACTCGTGGTGCGTCAGTCGGCGGATGCGGACGGTCGGCGACGATAGCCGGTCGGACTGATTCCGTACAGCCGGGAAAACCGCCGGGAGAAGTACAGCGGGTCGGACAGGCCCACATCGCGCGCGATGTCGTTCACCGCGCGATCGGTCGTGGTGAGGAGCTGCGCCGCACGAGCGAGCCGCTCGCGTTCCACGTAGCGCTGGGGTGAGACTCCGAGGCCTTCGGTGAAGAGGTGGGAGAGGCGCGAGGGCGACAGCCTTGCCACACCGGTGAGTGCCGGCACGCTCAGGTCGGCTGCGAGGCTGCTGCCGATGTGCTCGATCACGCGGAGCAGGCGTTCGTCCATGCGACCGCGCAGAGGGTTCTGGGTATCGATCCACAGCAGCGCGGACTCGAGGCTGTTCATCGCGAAGAGCTCCGACTGCGGCATGGATCCTGCGGAGAACGCGGCAGACGATCGCAGCCCGCCGAGGATGCGCAGCCGCACCTCGCCCGGTGCGTGCACGAACCCGACGCCTCCACCTCGGATCGGCCAGTCCAGAAGCGGCGCCCACTCCGCGCGTGCGTGGAAATGGGCGTAGGCCAGGGTCCACGCGCTCGCCGCCGTGCCGTAGTCGTGCCGCGCATGCGGGCGCAGGAGGATGCTGTCGCCGGCCGCGGTGATGACGTCACCTGCGGGTCCGGCCACCCGACCCGCGCCGGCGATGGTGTGGATGAGGAGCCAGTCCGCCGTGCCGTTCTCGCGCCAGGTCGAGTAATCGCTGCCTGCGGCGAACTCGCCGGCGATGACGCGGATGACATGAGGGTGCGGTGTCTCCGCCGGAGGAACCGCGCTGACAATCACAGCAGAATCTTCCATGTCATCGACAGAAAATGCAATGGTGCAGGCGGGATTCGCGGACCAGAGTTACTGTCATGTCCATCTCAAGCAGTGTCACCTCAACCCTCGCCGTCGACTATGAGAACCGCGGCGTGGTCCAGCTTCGCGGCCTCCTGAGCGCGGCCGAGACCGCCGAGATCCGCGACGTGTTCATGGATCAGGTGCAGACCGACAACGACTTCGGCCACGACGACCGCATCAGCGATGGTGATCCCCTTGCCCGGTATCCGCGCTTCATCCATCCGCATCGACGCACCGAGCTGGCTGTCGGTCGTCTGGCACGTCAGTGGATGCTGGACCCTCGCATCGTCGATCGGGTGCAGGAGATGGTCGGGCCGGTGTACGCGGCCCAGTCGATGTTCTACTTCAAGCCGCCGGGAGCCCGCGGACAGGCGCTTCATCAGGACAACATCTTCCTGCAGGCGCACCCGGAGACCTGCATCGCAGCGTGGGTCGCGATCGACGACTGCGACGGTGTGAATGGCGGGCTGAAGGTGGTGCCCGGCTCGCATCGCTACGAGATCATCTGCCCGGGCGAAGCCGACCCGGAGGAATCCTTCACGAGCACCGAGATCACCCTGCCCGAAGGCTTCTCCGCCGAGCAGACCGAGCTCGCCTCGGGAGATGTGCTCTTCTTCCACGGGAGCATGGTCCACGGTTCAGGTCCGAACCGGTCGGACGATCGTTTCCGGCGATCGCTCATCTTTCACTACGTCCCGGTGGACAGCATCGAGATCTCGAAGTTCTACAACCCCCTGCTGCGTCTCGACGGCAGCGAGGTCACGATCGCCGAATCCGCTGATGGCGGAGCATGCGGTGACGGGTGGACGCCGACCGCTCCTCACTGAGTCCGCTGTGAGCTCATCGGTTCCGATACGGTAGCGGGATGCACCAGGCCCTCCGCACATTCGGGCGCATCCTCGCCCGGCACTGGCTAGCGCTCATGGCCTGGTACCTCGGTGGAGAGGCCCTGCACGAGGTGCTCGTGCAGGGCGCCGGGTTCGTCGGAGGTCACACCACGCTCGGCGGCCTGCTGCTGTTGCCGCTGGCCGTCGCCGCACGGCTCATCTCCTATGTCGCGATGTACCTGACGGTGCGCTCGTCTTTGCCGCACGTCGCGGCAGACGACGCGGAGAGTAAGTACCGCGGCTTCGCGCGGTCGACCCTCGTCGCGATCCTGCCGTTCTTCGCTTTCTACGCGGCCTGGGGAATGCTGGACGCCGACATGAAGGACTTCTTCGCGATCGCGATCAGTATCGCCTTCGAAGAGTCCGGTTACGGGATCGACGAGGCGATCGGCGATCGCGGCGGTCTGATCTCTGTCGGGCTGATTCCGGTGGTCGTTCTGGTGGTCGCGCTCGTCGCTCGTCTGTTCCTCGCGCGGTTCCGTGAGCGGCTGCCGTCGTGGACACTCGCGCTCGCCGCATACACGGAGGTGCTGTGGACCTTCATGCTCTTCACTCTCGTCGGCCAGTGGTGGGCGGGAGTGAAGGAGTGGTTCTCCGGACGTGCCGGGGCGGTATGGCTGGATGGAATCGGCGACTGGGTCGCGGCATCCCTCCCGCCGCTGGCATCGCTGTGGGAGGCGGCGCTGTGGCTCGTCGGCATCATCGCCGCTGCGGTGATCGTTCCGGCCGCCTGGCTCGCCGTCGCCGGCGTGATCTACGGCGCCGACTTCGACACCTTGCCGCCGCTGCTGCGGCGGGGGACCGAATCGCTGCGCGGCGCCGTCGGCAGTCTGTCCCGGACCCTGTTGCAGCGCCTCGAGGATCTGTGGGCCGCCATCGCCGCGATCTGGCGCGGTGGACCCCTGCTGTTCGGCCTGTTCGCCTGCGTCTATGCCGTCTGGGCTCTCGCTGAGCGGGTCGGGGCGCGAGGAGTGCTGCAGCTGATCGGAGGCCACGAGAACAACTTCTGGAGTGCGTACTTCCCCTTGATCATGGTGGGAGTCGCCGTCATCGCCGAGCCGCTGCGGGTCGCCATCGTTGCGACGGCCTTCGACTCGATCGTCGCCAGGCCCGGCGCCGGAATCGGGGTGCGATCGTCAGAGTTCGATACGGAATCGCGCGGTCTCGTCGATCCCGACGGGAACGTCGAGCCAGAAGGGGCCGGTCGCGTCCTCCGGCAGCAGGAAGACCGAGAGGATGCGATAGAAGGGTGATCCTTCCCTGCACGTCGCCTCAGCGTCACGCGCGTCCGCATCGGAAGAGGTGTCCAGGTCGGACTGCGCATCGAGCCACGTGCGACTCCCGCTCATCTCCGTGAGCGTGATGCTTCTGCACGGGGCAGCGTCATCGTCGCTGCGAGCGTCGAGCCATACGCTCAGCGTCTTCGAGCCCGCAGGCGCTTCGAACTCGCCCGGCCTCGTGGAGATGAGCGTCAGCTCGTGTCCGCCGATCTCCGTCGTTCCCTCGGCGAGGACGTACGCCGGCTGCTCCGGTCCTCCCGCCTGCAGCACATCGAACCAGATGTGCACTCCCACCGTGGTCGTGGCCGCCACCAGCAGGGCCGCCAGCGCGCGGCCATGCGTCCGCCGCCAGGTCATGGTGCCCCGATTCGCGGCGCGTCGAGTCCGATGCTCGATGCGGTCGGCGCTCCGTCGAGCGGAACAGTGATCGTGATGACGTCGTCGAGTTCGGGTGTCAGATATTCATGCGTCAGCCGCAGTTCGCCGACGCCTCCGCGCAGACCCTCCGGAAGCTCGAACGCCAGGGTGCCCACCGTGTCGGTACCGACATGCAAGCGGGTATTCAGCAGCGACTTCGGCGCCCGCTCGCTCGCATGGAACACGAGGCCGTCGATGTGCAGGGTCGCCAGCGGGATCTCTGCATCCACCTCTGTGCGAGCAGCCGATACCGCGAGTTCCACCACCAGCCAGTTGCCCTCGGCCTCCCATTCCCCATCTGCCGACACGACGCGGTCCGCGAATGAGGCGCCGGAGACGGTCGCGATCAGCATGCGCGAGGTCACCGTGTCCGCGGAGTCCCCCCTGATGAGGAATGGGTCGACGAGGGAATCCTGAGAGGGGGTGACGCCGCTCACGAGACCTGCGGCGACGACGAGCGCAGCGCCGATCAGCCAGGGGCGTGCTCGCCTCACGACCGCACCTCTACGGCGATGCGGGTCGCCAGCTCGGTGCGACGCCAGGTCACTGCGGACGCCGACAGGATGGCCTGCCCTGTCCGCTCTCTGGCATCGAAGACGTCGAGGTGCGCGATGCCGTCGGGGAAGGAGCCTTCGGGGACCGGCCAGACGAGCCGGACTTCGGCGGGGACCCCGGGCTGCAGGATGACCCCGCGGAGCGTGCCGTCGGTGCGCCAGGCGCGGGGGTCTTCTGTTGCCGTGACGCCGGAAAGGGCCAGCAGCGGCTCTTGGGCGCGGATCAGCTGTGATTTGACGCGATCGGCCCCCTGGTCGACGCCGACCGCCTGTGAGCTCAGGTTCTCGAGCCGAACCGTGACGATGAGCAGGTCGTCGCCTGGTTCTGCCTCGAAGAGCTGCTCGTCGACGGAGTCGGCGAGCTCGGCGCTCAGCACGGTCACGGCGTACAGCGATGTGCGCGCTTCTTCGCCCGCAGGCGTGAGGGTCGGGGAGCTCTCGGCCTGCCGCAGGCCACCGAACGCGATGAACCCGAGGATGACTGCGAGCGCGACGATCGCGGCGATCCATACCGGCGCGGAAGAAGAGGCGAACAGCGAGCGCCTGGTCCGACCCCAGAAGGTGCCGACCTTCGCGGCGACACCCCCCGAGTTCGTCATGGGGTCAGCCTACCCACCGTCCCGAGCGAGGTAGGCGTCGTAGCCCAGGCGGCCGCGAGTGACGATGATCAGCACGAGGGCGGTGCCGGTGAATCCGATCAGCACGGGCAGAAGCCCGTAGTCGTCGAAGATCGGTGCGGGAAAGAGCGGGTATCCGACCTTGTTCGCGAACGTGTTGAACGATGCATGCATCAGCATCATGAGAAGCACGCTGCCCCTCGCATGGTTGAAGACCCAGGTCATCATGATCGTCAGCGCCGTGATCATGACGACGAACATGACCATGTTCGGGATCGTCGGAGGGGTCCACACGCCGCTCCAGAAGAGCGGGAAGTGCCACAGCGCCCACAGCACTCCGAGGATCACGCTGCCCCACAGCGGGCCGTTGCGCTCCTGCAATCTCGGCAAGGCGAAGCCTCGCCAACCCGGCTCCTCTCCCAGCGGACCGCCGAAGAGGAATGTCATCAGGAAAGCCAGCGGATAGGCGGCGAGCAGAGTGCCGAGGATGGGCTGAAACGACTCCAGGGCGCCCGGCACCACGATCGTGCCCAGGATGATGATGATCGGCACCCCGACCAGCAGGAACAGATACCACAGGAGCCCCACACGCCACCGGACGCATCGGCGCAGCAGGTGGACGACGCCGCTCCTGCCCTCCGTCACGCCGGTCATGATGAACGCGGCGACCATGGGCCCGAAGGTCGCCGCGATGATGGCGATCGCCACTGCCGGTTTCGGAATCACCGGGATGATTCCGTGCGTCGAGAGGGCGACGGGTATCTCGATGAGCCATGAGAAGAGGTACGCGATCGTGAAGAACGAGATGAGCGGGTATCGGGCGAGGATGCCGCCTCGAGCGATACCGGACGATGAAACGGGGTTGTCGACGACGCTCATGCTGCGGTCCTCCCAGTCCGGGATAGGCCCGTGGTGACGCGGGCCCGGTGTGTCATGCCTCAGTGTTCCACTCGGGGGCCCGTGCCGCCAGAGGCATATATCGCGCTGCCGCTGACCGCTCGTTCAACTGCACGACCGTTCAACGAGGACAGAGCTCGAACACGTAGCCCTCGTCGCCCGGAGTGACGAGGTTGCGATCACGCAGCACCATCGAGGCCGGCGACCGGTCATCGGCGCACATCTCCGCGAACGATCGGGGCAGGTCGTCGGCGTACTCGATGTCGATGACGTGCTCGCCGTAGACGGCTTCGTAGGCGCCGCACTCCTCATAGACCGCGCACTCCTCGGTCACCGCGAAGTCGAATCCGGCGTGCTCGTGGAGTGCCGGGGCATCTTCGGCCGCGTTCTTCTGCCCGGCGGCCAGGCCGGCGGCATGGGCGGCATCGACGAGCATCGTGGCGAGAGCCAGATTGTTCTCCAGCGTCAGTGCGCCGTGAGAACGCGTGTACGAGTCGAGGTTGTCGAACTCCACGGCATCGAAACCGGATTCGGCGCAGCCCTCGACCCATTCGACCACCACGTCACTGATCCGTTGCCGACGCTCTGCGGTCGACGTGTCGAGCAGGGCCTCGTCCGGCCAGTCCGGGTCGAACACCGTCTCGCCGTCGCGCTGGAGCAGAAGGCCGGACGGCCACGACTCGATCTCGCCCGGCTGCGTCTGGAACCCGTTGATGTAACAGATCGAGTACATCCCGGATGCCGGAGAGGCGCCGCGATCGCGACCGACGACACCGACACCGGCCTCGGGATCGTAGGCGTCGCCGAGCTGGTAGTCGGGGAGGGCGCCGGGCGGCGGCAGCGTCACCGTGGCCGGCGGTGTCGAGCACCCGGTGAGGGCCCACGCGAGCGCGAGCGCCCCCGTCGCAGCGACCGCAGCCACCGCGCGCAGGGGTCGACCGACGCGAATCAGCTTCCTGCTCCGTACAATTCCGCGATCTCCTTCGAGCCCATGCCGCGCGAGTGGGGCGGATGCCGCGGCCACCCGTCCGGCTTATCCTGCCACTCCTCCCGGCGTCCGCACGGGAGTTCGCCGGAAGTCGTCAACGGGGACGCGGAACGCCGGCCATAGAATGGCCGGCGTGGTGCGCGCGGATGCCGGTGAGATCGATGCGGTCGGCGAGCTGCGAGCGATGGTCCTCTCCGGCGAGTTCTCGGCAGGAGCGCGCCTGCCCACCGAAGTCGAGCTCGCCACGCGGCAGGGGGCATCGCGCGGCGCCGTTCGCGGTGCGCTCGCCGCGCTCGCTCGACAGGGCTTGATCGAATCGCGCCGCGGCTCGGGCTGGTTCGTGACCTCAGCGCAGCCGCACGGCTTCGACCGCATGATCTCGTTCGCGCAGTGGGCGCGGGGGTGGGGCAGGACACCCGGCGGCCGCGTCTTTTCGCGAGAGCTGCGGCGGGCCACGCCACGCGAGGCTCGATTGCTGGGGATCGGCACGGCCGCACAGGTGCTGTATGTCGTCAGGGTGCGCACTCTGGAGGGGCGCGAGGTCATGATCGAACGTTCGACCTGGGCCCCCTGGGTGATCGGACACATCGAGCGCATGCCCGACGACGCCGTCTCCACCACGCGGCTGCTCGCCGATGCCGGCATCGTCATCACCCACGGCGATCACCGCATCGAAGCCGTCGCCGCCTCGAGTGAAGACGCGCGGCTGCTCCATGTGCGTCGCTCGAGCCCGATGCTGCAGGTGCGCCGCGAGACCTACGCCGCGGACGGACGACCGGTCGAATGCGGTGAAGACCGATATCTGCCGCACACGATCTCGTTCAAGGGACAGGCTGCAGGCGCGGCGGAGTGGCCGGACACGCGCTGATCGCGTCCCGGGCATCCGGAAAAGCCCACTGTGCGCAGTGGGCTGTCGGATTCGCTCGATCCCTCGTCTCTGTCGCCCAGACGTCTCGTCGCGTTCACCCGATGGACACGTTCGGCCGGTGTTCTGGCAGGGTTCCGACCCAGGTCACCCGAAGGACGTATCGTGTCGCAGCCCCCTGCCCCCACCTCTCCCGCCGCCGCCCGCCGTTCCTGGCGTCGCGCGGCACTGATCGTCGCCACGACGACGGCGCTCGCCGTCAGTGTCGTCACTCCCGCCTACGCCTCGTCGACGCCGCTCGCTCCGGCTGCCGCGTCGCCCTCCGCGGTGCCGACGAGCACGCCGGCACCGACACCGAACGCCGAAGCGCCACTCGGCGCCCGGACCGGAGACGCGACGCCAGTGCCGGCGAGCGCCTCGCTCGGCGACGTGATCGCGTTCTCCGCGCCCACCGGACTCGAGGGTGAACTCGTCGTCACGGTGACCAGCCCCGACGGAGTGGTCGCCGCGGTGAGCCCGGGCGACGACGGCCTCTACCGGTTCACGCCGGCCCTCGCGGGCGACTACGAGGTCGCCTTCTCGGCGACGGATGCCGCCGGCGAGATCACTCAGGAGACGCAGGTCGTCGCGGTCATCGGGGGCGCGGTCGAACAGCAGGCGCCCGAGGCATCCGCACCCGCATCCGAATCGACCGAGGTGGCTCCCGCTGCGGGCGAACCCGACATCCGCTTCGCAGCGATCGGCGACATCCACAACAACTGGAGCGAACTCGCCGAGGCGTACGACTTCTGGAAGGCCGAGAACGTCGACACCGCGCTGTTCGTGGGTGACCTGACGAACAACGCCACCGCGAGCGAGTACGCCGGATTGAAGTCCACCCTCGATTCCAAGGCCGGCCTCGGCATCAAGCTCGTCGCCTCGCTGGGAAACCACGATGTCGCCGCCATCTCCTCGTACGACCTGTTCACGCAGGCCACCGGAGGGCAGAAGCCGAACGCGGACTACACGATCAACGGCTACCACTTCATCACCGTGTCGCCGGGCGCCGGGACCCTCGACCCGACGACGGGCAAGCCCTCGTCGGCGAGCTCCGGAAACTACGCCTACGCCGCATCCTGGCTGCAGCAGCGACTCGCGGCCGCCACGGCCGAAGACCCCACGAAGCCCGTCATCGTGCTGGTGCACCACCCGCTGCAGTGCACGCACTACGTCTCGAACGAGTGGTACGGCACGGGGCTGTCGAGCGGATGCGGCGACACGCTGCAGTCGGTGTTCGACGATTTCCCCCAGGCAGTCGTCTGGGGCGGCCACATCCACACGCCGCAGAACATCCCGACCTCGGTCTGGCAGGGGCAGGAGGATCGCAGCGGCGACAAGGCGGGCAAGGGCTTCACGACGGTGAATGCCCCGCCGCTGGCCTACTACGAGTTCGAGTCCGGTGTCGTGAACACCAGCCCGACCAGCCGCTCCAATGACACGACGCCGGATGACGCCGGCAACAACCGTCAGACGGCCATCGTCGAGATCACCGGTTCGAAGGTCACGATCAAGAACTATGATCTGCTCGCCGACGAGTGGATCGATCAGACCTGGTCGTGGGATGTCGCTGCGTCCGCCGACACCAGCAAGAGCTACGACGAGCGCTTCCCGCTCAACAACACCCACCGTGCGAGCCTGAGCCAGGCGCCCGTGTGGCCAGCAGGCTCCGCGGTGGCCGTCGACGGGATCGCGGAGGACAAGGCCATGGTCGCCTTCCCGCAGGCGGTACCGGCACCCAACACCGTGCAGGACATCGTGCACAAGTACCGCTACACCACGGTCGACGTGGCCTCGGGTCAGACCGTCAACACCTTCCTGCAGTGGTCGGGCTTCTACAACCTGCCGATGCCGGCGAACCGCAATCACGAGGTGTGGAACCTGCGCCCGTCGCGCGACTACGAGGTCAGAGTCACCCCGATCAACGCCTGGGGCAAGGAGGGCGCGCCCCTCACAGCGCGGTTCACGACCAGCGGTTCGACAGGACCGGTGGACCCGCCCTTCGACCCGGCATCCCTCACCTTTGACGATCTGCGCGAGCAGATGCCGAAGGCCGACCTGCTCGACGTCTCCTTCGCCGACGGCAAGGCGGCGGATGCCTCGCCCAAGGCGTGGACGTTGACGGCAGGCAGCGCGGCGAAGGTCGCCGACGATGTCGACCTGGGAGCTCAGGTCGCGGTCGGCGCGCAGGGCACGGCATCCGCCATCCGTACAGCGGCGTGGAGCGATGCGGACTACGCACGACTCCAGGACGGTTTCACACTCGACGTCACCTTCAAGGTCGACTCGATCGACAAGCCGGTCGGCGGCTACGTCGACATCTTCGGCGGCATGCAGGGCGGCGGTATCGGTCTCGAAGCGGTGCGCACGTCCTCCGCGGAGAACTTCGACCTGGAGTTCTGGTACTCGAACCCCCGCCCGACCGTGCAACTGGAGTACGGCACCTGGTACCACGTCACCGGGTGGTACGACGGCACGGACGCGCGTCTGTACGTCGATGGTCTCGAGGTGTCTTCGGCGGACAGCGTCACGTTCCCGGTCAAGCCGACCAGCGCCGAAGCCCGCTATATGACGATCGGCGGAGACGCGAACACGAGCGGTTCGCTCGATGACGCCACCTTCAACGGCCGCATCGCGAGTGCGGAGATCTACAGCACCGCGCTCTCGGTCAAGAACGTGTACCGGGTGGCCAACCGCGAGCTGAAGCTGCTCGACGAGACCCCGCCCCAGGTGCAGGTCGTCCCCGCACCCGGTGCGAATGCGGTGGTGGGCCACGCCTACATCGCCCCGGCTCCGCAGGCGGTGGACAACTCGGGCGTCGTCAAGGTCGCCGTCGAGGTGACCGATCCGTCGGGCGGCGTCATCGACGTCACCCGCACGAGCGGCGGCCGTTTCGCCTTCACCCCGACCGCGCCGGGCGCGCACACGGTCACCTATGTGATCACCGACGCGGCCGCGCGCCAGACGCAGAAGACGTTCACGGTGACCGCCGTGAACGGGTCGGCGGAATTGGCCGAGCTGCTCGAGCCGCTTCCGGTCGCGGACCTGCTCGATCTCGACTACGTCGGCGGCAAGCCCGTCGATCGGTCGCCTGGTGCGCATGCCGTCACCGCGGGCACAGCGGCGGTGGCGGTGGATGCCGCACTCGGCAGCGAGGCGGCGACGTTCACGGCCAGCTCCGCCGAGGGCGCGCGCATCCCCTGGTCCGACTCCGACTATGCGAAGACGGAGGATGGCTTCGCCATCGAGTCGGTCTTCCAGGTGCCGGCGATCACCGCCGAGCGCGACATGATCTCGAACACCCAGAGCTCGGGTCAGGGGCTGGAGATGCTGCCAGGCACCCAGCCCGGCAAGGTGACGCCCGAGCTGTGGGTACGCGTCGGCGGCAAGTACGTCGTCGCACGGGCCGAGAACGCGGTCACGGCGGGGAAGTGGACGCACATCGTGGCGACGTACGACGCCCAGAGCGGCGACCTGCGCGTCTACGTCGACGGGCGCGAGGCCGGTTCGGCCGTCGCAGCCGGAGGCGGCAAGGTGCAGAACCCGTCGGGAGCCGCACGCTCCTTCGTGATCGGCGGCGACATCTCCTCGTCTGGGGCCGTCGAGTACCCGTTCGAGGGTGTCATCGCGACGGCGAACATCTACGGCGATGTGCCATCGGTGAGCGACATCACGCGGCTCGCTGCGGCCGCATTGAAGACCAACGACGTGACGCCGCCGCTGCTGGAGGTCGTCCCCGAACCCGCTTCGACCGCGATCCCTGGTGCCGAGTACACCGTGCCGGCCGGCGTCGCCGGAGACGACTCGGGTTCGGCCACCGTCGCGATCACGGTGTCCGGACCGATCGGAACGGACGTGCCGCTCGAACCGGGCGTCATCGTGCCGCCGACTGCGGGCGAGTACACGCTGACGTACACGGCTGCCGATGCCGCCGGCAACACCACCACTGCCGACTACGTCGTCACCGTGGAGCTGCCGGCGCCGGTCGCCACCGTGGCGCCGAGCATCACCGGAACGGCCGAGGTCGGCGGCATCCTCTTCGTGAACCCTGGCGAGTGGGATGCGGACGGGCTGACCTTCACGTACCAGTGGAGTGCGGACGGCGAGGAGCTCTCCGGGGAGACCGGTTCCCAGCTGAAGGTCGGGCCGGCGCTCAACGGCGCCGAGGTCGCGGTGACCGTGACGGCGAACGGCGCGGATCTCGCGCCCGGCGTGGCCGAGTCGGCGCCCGTGCAGGTCAGGGCGCTCCCGGTCTGGAAGTCAGGACAGGTCTACGGGGCCGGCGACACGGTGCTGCACTCGGGTCGCGTGTTCGTGGCGCAGTGGTGGACGAAGGGCAACGTGCCGGGTGGCGCCGACCGCAACGGGGCCTGGGCCGAACGCGGCGTCGAGGTGGGTACCTCGCGCGGCGTCGTGCGCGCCTGGACCTCGTCCTGGATCTACACGGGCGGCGAGACCGTGGCGCACAAGGGGCACCTCTATCGCGCATCGTGGTGGACCCGCGGCCAGGAGCCCGGTGCCGCGAAGCCCAAGCACTCGGCATGGGTGGACCTCGGTGCGTACTGAATCACGACGCGCCAGGAGCGCGCGCGCACTGCGCGTGCTCCTGTGCGCCCTCGCCGCCGCCTGCTTCCTCCTCCCTGCCGCTCCCGCCGCTGCACACAGTTATGCCGCGACGGTGTTCGCCGAGGTGACCGAACCCGAGCGGGGCCTCGTGCGCACGGTTCTCGAGATCGAGTACGTGCTGCTCGCGACCGACGGTGCCAGAGAGATGGGCGACAGCGCGTTCGAGGCGGAGGCCTATGCCGACGTGCAGGCATCAGGGCGTGACGCGTCGAAGCTCACGACCGCTGTGCTGGAAGAGCACTCCGACACGGTGCTCGGCTACATCCTGCCGCGCTATTCCGTCACGGTGGAGGCAGCGGGCGCGGATGCCGGCACCGCGTCGGATCCCTGCCGGAACGCGCTCGCCGAGCCGTACGCGATCACACTGCGTGATGGTGTTCCGTACGCGCGGATCGTCGTGGATTCCGACTGCCGCTCGGAGGTCGGCGCGGCGCCGGCGGTGTATCGGATCGGCACGGAGCTGTTCCCGGGTACTGCGCCGGGGGGCAAGACGACGACGATCGTCAGCTACGACCTCCGCTCTGGCTCCGGTGTCACGAACCTCGACACCGATACGGATCCGACGATGACCACGACGCAGGACTGGGGATCCCAGATGGGGGATTTCCTGATCCTGGGTGCCGAGCATCTGCTGCTCGGCCCGGATCACCTCCTGTTCCTGCTCGCGCTCATCGCCGGATCGCGTCGCCTGCGCGACATCGTCGTGGTCGCCACGGCGTTCACCGTCGCCCACTCGCTGACGTTCGTGCTGGCCGCGCTGGGCGTCGTGAGCATCCCCGCAGCCATCGTGGAGCCGATCATCGCGCTCTCGATCGCCGTCGTGGCGCTCTGGAGTGTCTGGGTGCACCGACGCGGTCGGATCGACGCAGGAGTGCCGGTCGACTCCTCGCGCGCGGATTCCGCCGGGCGGCAGGCCGCCGCATCCGCTGCCGGCGCGCCCCGGACCGCGGGCGGTCTGGCTGTACGCGAACGTGTCGCCACCGCAGCACCACACGGTCGGCACGATGCGCGCCGCGGATTCAGCCGGTCGGACCTGGTGCGGGTCGCGGTCGTCTTCGCGTTCGGACTGATCCACGGGGTCGGCTTCGCGGGCGCGCTCGGCATCGACGAACCGTTCTCGTGGGGCCTGCTCGGCGCGCTCCTCGTGTTCAACGTGGGCATCGAGCTGGCGCAGCTGCTCATCATCGCGGTCGCCTTCCCGCTCCTGCTCTGGGTGCGACGCCGACTCCCGCGGGTGCCGCTGTGGATCGAGATCGCCGTGGCCGCCGTCGGACTCTTCTGGTTCGTCGAACGGCTCCTCAGCCTGGGATGACGGGCGGCTGAGTGAGGGGCGCTCACCCCTCCTGTGCCGTGGGGGCGGCGCCCTCAGGCTCAGCCTCCACCGGGTTGCGTCGGATGCCGATCCAGGACACGATGCCGCCGAGCGCCATCAGCGCCGCCGTCACCCACGCTGCGCTGTGGAAGCCGTCGAGGTCGAGCGTGCCGCCCACGATGGTCGACAGCACGGCGACGACGAGGAGACCGGCGACCCTGGCCACCGCGTTGTTCACCGCCGACGCGATGCCGGAGTGCGCCTCGTCGATCGCGCCGAGGATCGCCGAGGTGAGGGGAGCGACGGTGAGGGACAGGCCGAGACCCATCACGATCATCGCCGGGAGCACCTGCCACCAGTAGTCGAAATCCGAACCGACGGTGAGCAGCAGCAGGGCACCGGCCGCCATCAGCAGGGGCCCGACCGTCATGAAGATCCGTGGCCCGAACCGGCCGGCCCATGCGCCGGCTCGTGAACTGAGCAGGATCATCAGGATCGTCAGAGGCAGGCTGGCGAGCCCCGCAGCAGTTGCGCTGAGTCCGGCGCCCTGCTGCAGATACACACCGACGACGAAGCCATTGAGCGCGAGCGCCGCATAGACGAAAAGTGTCGCGAGGTTGCCCCAACCGAAGTTGCGCACCCGGAACAGCGACAGCGGCATGAGCGGGGCCGGCGAATGCTCCTGCCGCACCAGGAACAGCGCGAACAGGGCCGCCCCGACGACGCCGGGGATCCAGATCGCCGGTGACTGCCAGCCGAGGTTCGGCTGTTCGATGAGCGCGAAGACGACGGCGCCGAGTCCGATGGCGCACAGCGCACCGCTCCACCAGTCGACGCGAGCGCCGCGTGGTTGATGCGGCAGATGCAGTCGCGCCAGGAGCAGCAGCGTGATGCCGATCGGGATGACATTGATCAGGAAGACGAGCCGCCAGGAGAGGAAGTCGACGAACAAGCCGCCGAGGAGCGGACCGACGAGCATCGCCGCGGTCGTGAACGCGGTCCACACCCCGATGGCGCGCGCTTGCACGTCGGCGCGCATCGTCGCCGTGATCAGCGCCAGCGAACTCGGCACGAGCAGGGCTCCGGCCGCACCCTGCAGGGCACGGGCGATGATGAGGATGAGCGGGTCGGGTGCGGCGGCGACGGCGACGGATGCCACGCCGAAGGCGATGAGCCCGACCCGCATCACCATGACGCGGCCATAGGCATCGGATACGGAGCCGGCGAGCAGGATCAGAGCGCTGAGCGTGATCAGGTACGCGTCGACGACCCACTGCTGGGTAGTGATGCCGCCGCCGAGTTCGCGGCTGATCGCCGGGAGAGCGACCGTGACGACGGTGCCGTCGAGGAACGTCACGAAAGAGGCGAGAACGGCGATCGTGATCACGAGCCGCTGGAGCGGGGCGAAGGATGTCACGGCCCGACCCTACTCCCGGCCGAGGACGCCGGGGGCCGTGAGCGCGGAACCGGCTCGACGGTCACGGGGAGAGTGCGGGGGTGCCCTCCCGGTACAGGTCGCGCAGACCGTCGATGCCGGCACGCGCGAACGCCTGCAACTGCCGCTGCGCGCCGGTCCCGTGGCGGCGGATCCGTTCGAGGTGCTCCGCCACGAACTCCTCGTCGCCGAGCTCCGCGAGCACGGGGCGGGTCGCGTCCAGCATCCGTCCCGCCACCTGCCAGGCGTCGGCGACCGCTCCCGTTGTGGGATCGACGACGCGCGCGTCCATCCCGCTGCGCGCGGCCATCCAGAGCGAGGCGTCGATGCCGTCGATCTCACCGATCGACACCCGGTCGTCGGTCAGGACGATCGCACGGCTGAGCGCCGCAGCGAAAACAGTGTCCTCCGGCAGGAGCTGGGCATCGAACACGCGCACCTCGACCGTCGGAAAGCGGTCGGACAGGCGCACGGCCCAGGCGAGGGATGCCGGATCCGGCACCGCCTGCAGATCGACCAGTTGCGCGATGTGCGCTCGGTAGTCGGTGAGGTCCCGGAATCGCGGAGGACACCAGGACGAGGGGAGACGCCGGATCAGGATGCTGCGCCAGCTGGCGAAGCCGGAATGCACGCCGTCCACGAACGGGCTGTTCCCGGTGAGGGCCAGGAGCACGGGCAACCATCCGCGCACCCGATTGAGTGCGCGGATCCGCTCTTCGTCGTCGGTGACCTCGACGTGCACGTGGAGGCCGTTCACCGCGTGCTCGCGGGTGATGTGCGCGAGGTGCGCGGACACATCGTCGTAGTGCGGGGAGGGGGAGACGGCAAGCGTGTGGGTCGAAGCGAACGGAGTTCCGGATGCCGCAGCGATCACGGACTGTCCCGCGGTGTGCGCGCCGAGCAGGCCGCGAAGGTGGCGCAGTTGTGCTTCGGCATCCTCGCGCGTCGTAACCGGATCCGTCGCGCACTCCAGCTGGCAGGTCAGATACTCCGGCGTCACGGAGCCGAGCGTGCTGCTTGCGGTGATGCGCTCCCTCGATCCGTCGCCGAGCGCGAGCGGTACGAGCGATTCCTCATCGAGGAGGACGAACTCCTCCTCCACCCCGAACTTGGCCATGGCGCGCCTCAGTGATCTCTCAGAGCGGAGATCAGCTCGGACTTCCGTTTGCGGCTATAGCCGGTGAGGCCCAGTTCCTTCGCGCGCTTGCGCAACGCGGGGACGGTCCAGTCGTCGTAGTCGCCGTGCTCGCCGCCGCGACGACCGATCGCGCTGCGTCCCTCTTTGGCGGCGGCATTCGAGATCCGCGCTGCCTTCTCCTTGGACGCGCCGTCGTCGCGCAACTCTTCGTACAGTTCCGGATCCTTCAATGAGGAGTTCCGCCGTGTCGGCATGGTCCCCTACTCCTTTCACAGGCACTTGTAGGGCCCTGAGTCAACCCCCTGAGTCGTAGCGGGCGTTCGTCGCTACGGTGAGTCACCGAACACGGGCGCTCGTCGCCCCTGGCAGAAAGGGAAATCTGATGAACATCCTGTTGATCATCGTCGTCGTCGTCGCCGTGATCCTTGCGATCACCGGTGGGCTCGTCCAGTCGCTCCAGTTTCTGCTGTGGGTCGGCCTGGTCCTGCTGGCGATCGCCGTCATCGCTTGGCTGATCCGCGCGGTCAGCGGAAAGCGCAGCGTCTGACGACCGGAGAAGAAAGGGCCCGCCGGAAGGCGGGCCCTTTTTCTCAGTCCTTGAGGCCGTCGCGGACGCTGTTTCCTGCGTGTCGGGCGGCATCCTTGACGTGTTCGCCGGCCTGCTTCGCGTCTGCCTTGGCCTGATCGAGCTTTCCTTCGGCTTCCAGCTTCTCGTTGTCGGTGACCTTCCCGACACCCTCCTTGATCTTTCCGCTCAGCTCTTCGGCCGCGTTCTTGATCTTGTCGTCGAGTCCCATGTCCTCGTCCTCTCATTCGTAGATTCGGTGGAGGTGCCACCCTCGCACCACCTCTCGAACTTCACCAAGGCATTGACATCCGCGCGCGAGCATGGCAACCGAATCACGCCGCGAGCATGGCAACGGAATTGAGCATCGACGCCGGGCATCGCGAGGACTAGCCTGGCGTCAGGCGGGTGCACCTGCCCGCACGGGACTCGGCGGAAGCCGACGACGGAAGCGGTGTGCGATGGACTCGATGATGATGAACGCCATGTCGAAGGACATGATGGCGATGCCGGGCATGGACATGATGGACATGTCGGTGATGCAGGCGTGCATGGACGCCTGTTCGGCGTGCGAGCAGGCGTGCACCGTCTGCTCGACGCAGATGATGGACTGCTCGCCCGCGTGCATGAACTGCGCGGACATGTGCAACACCATGATGCGATCGATGATGCGAATGCAGGGCATGACGCCCGCCTCGATGATGGCGATGCTCAACGCCTGCATCGCGATGTGCCAGATGTGCATGGACGAGTGCATGAGGCACGCCGACCACAGCGAAGTCTGCAAGATGTGCGCTCAGGCCTGCCAGGCCTGCATGGATGCATGCATGGCGATGAAGGACATGATGATCGCTGCCTGACCCGCATCCTCGACGGGCTCAGGAGCCCGACGCCGTCACGCCGTGGCGACGTTGAACTGCACGCGTCCGACCGCCAGCACGCCGTAGCGAGCATGGAGCGCGACCGGGGTGCCCGGGGATGCTTCGAGCGCCGCGCCGGAGGCGTTCCAGAGCGCGCGGGCCTGACCGTCGAGCGTGCGCACCACGAGGTCACCGCTCACGGGATCCGCCGACTCGACGATCCCGTCGATCCAATCGGCGGGAGTCGCCGACGCCAGCCGCGCCTGGATCAGGTGGAGGGCGTGTCCCGGAGCGAGCGAGGAGCAGACGTCTCCGTGCTCGCACATGCACGCTGCACGCTCACGCACCTGGAGGGGCGAAAGGCGGTTGAGCGGCGTGGACACGATGGGTCTCCTTCTGGATGGTGTGTGGGCAACGTTAGATCGCCGTCGGCGGATGCGGAACCCGTGGTGACATGGAACGACACACAGTGATCACAAGATCGGCGGGTAGAATCTCGGGCGTGTCCATCATGAGCAGAGTGCCCTCCGGCAGATCGGAGGTCGTCGGCGTCCACTGCGCCGGCGGCAGAGGCTGACCTTCGTCGCCTCCGATTTCGGCGCCACGGCGCCGCCCGATCGCACGTCTCCTGCGTGCGCCTCTGCTGACACCCGCGTACACGCCCTGCGTGCTGCGCACCTCTTGAATGGATTCCCATGTCTCCCGTGACCGAGCGCGACATCCGCGCCAGCTTCCGCAACGCCTCCCGCAAGGAGGTCTCCGATCTGACCCTGCCTCCCGGCTTCGCCGACGTCGACTTCGAGCGTCTGGACTACCTCGGATGGTCCGATCCGAAGTTCCCCCGGCGCGCGTACGTGGTCGCCGAGACATCCGACGGGGTCGTCGGCATCGTCCTGCAGCGCGCGGAGCAGCGCGTCGTGGCGCGTGCCCAGTGCTCATGGTGCGACGACGTCACGCTCCGCAACGACGTGCAGCTCTTCACCGCACGGAAGGCGGGTGCCGCTGGGCGCAAGGGCGACAGCACCGGCACGCTCGTCTGCGCGAACTTCGAGTGCTCAGCGAACGTGCGTCGGCTGCCGCCGCTCGCCTACGAGGGCTTCGACCGCGAGACCGCCCGTGATCTGCGGATGCTCCGACTGCAGGAGCACGTCGCCGGCTTCATCCAGGCTGTGACGGGCTGAGCGGCGCGGCGGGGGACACGATCTCGAGCGTCGTGGTCGTCTCCTCGTCATCGCACGATCGGCCGACCCACAGCTGAATCCGTCCGGGCTCGACCCGCCGGTTCCCGTCGACGCCGGTGAAGGAGAGGCGATCGCTCGGCACCTCGAAGCACACCACCTCTTCGGCACCGGCGTCGAGCGTGATCCGCTGGAAGCCGATCAGCTGCGCCAGCGGTCTGGTCACGCTCGCGACTTCGTCGTGCGCGTAGAGCTGCACGACGTCGGTGCCCGTTGTCGTGCCGGTATTGCGCACCACCACAGACGCGCGGAAGCTACCACCCGCCGCGACCGATGCGTCGACGGTCAGCTGCTCGTGCGAGAACGTGGTGTAACCCAGGCCGAATCCGAAGGGGCGCACAGGCGTCGAGTCGGCGCTGGTCACATCGGTCCTTCCGCCGAGCACCGGGCGCAGATACGAATACGGCTGGGCGCCGGCGGATCGAGGAAGCGAGACCGGCAGTCGACCGGAGGGCGAGACCCTGCCGCTCAGCAGCGCGGCGATCGCCGGTCCGCCCTCCTCGCCGGGGAAGAACGCCTGCAGGACGGCGGCCGGCCGCGCTCCGCCGGCAGTCGTGGCCGCGGCCGTCGGCGCCGCGGAGTTCACCGCACCGAGGCCGGTGATCACCCCTCCACCGGCGTCGAGGGAAGGCAGCGCCCAGTCCCACACGTACGGGCGCCCCGTGAGCGCCACGAGGATCACGGGCGTGCCTGTTGCGACGACGGCCTCGACGAGTACCCGCTGGATCCCGGGAAGCTCGAGCGACTCGACGTCGTTACCCTCACCGACCGTGCCGCGCCCGAACAAGCCGGCACGGTCACCGACGACCACGATGGCGATGTCCGCCGTGTCTGCCTGCGCGACGGCTGCCGCGAGCAGGCCACGATCAGGCGATTCGACCTCGCAGCCGGGCGCGTGGCTGATCTCGGCATCCGGGAACTCCGCACGCAACGACTCCAGCACCGTCGGCAGGGCGATTCCCGGCGGGGTGCCCTGGTGGTGCACGAGCACGTGATTGACGAACGAATAGCACCCCATCAATGCCTCCGCGCTGTCAGCGTTGGGGCCGATCACCGCGATGCGACGCGGCGAGGTCGGGTCGAGCGGGAGGATGCCGTCGTTGCTCAGGAGCACGACCGATTCCTCGGCGAGCCGACGTGCGATCGCGCGGTGCGCCGGTGGGTCGAGGTCGACGACGGCGGGTTCGACGGTGAAGTCGGCGTCGAGCAGGCCGAGCTCCTCCTTCTGCGTGAGCACTCGACCGACTGCCCGGTCCAGGATGTGCTGCGGGAGCGCGCCGTCGCGCACCTGCTGGGCGAGCGTCGTGTACGCGTCCGGTGAGGGGAGCTCGACGTCGATTCCCGCGGTGATCGCGAGCCGAGCAGCCTCTGACGCGTCGGCCGCCACGCGGTGCATGCTGCGCAGGAAGTCGACGGCGAAGTAGTCCGACACGACCACCCCGTCGAAGCCCCAGCGCTCCCGGAGGATCTCGTCGAGATAGCGGGGGTCGGCGGCGACCGGTACGCCGTCGATGTCCGTGTAGGAATTCATCACGCTGCGTGCTCCGCCTTCGCGCAGCGCCATCTCGAAGGGGGGCAACAGCACGTCCTCGATCTCCCTGAGGCCGATGTGCACCGGGGCGTGATTGCGCCCGGCCTGCGAGGCGGAGTATCCGACGAAGTGCTTGAGGGTCGCGTGCACGCCTTCGGACTGCAGGCCGCGGACGTAGGCGGTGCCGAGCACTCCCACGACCAGCGGATCCTCCGCGATGCATTCGTCGACCCGACCCCACCGCGGATCGCGGATCACGTCGAGCACAGGCGCCAGGCCCTGATGGATGCCGAGGGCGCGCATCGTGCCGCCGATCGCGCGGCCCATCTCCTCGACGAGCTCGGGGTCGAAGGAGGCGCCCCACGCCAGCGGGGTCGGGAAGGTGGCCGCCTGCCACGCGGCAAGGCCGGTCAGACACTCCTCGTGAACCAGCGCCGGTATGCCGAGACGGGTCTCCTGCTGCAGCCGCCGCTGTTCGGCCCAGAGCCACTTCGCCCGCTCCAGCGGTGCCACAGGGCGGGTGCCGTACACCCGTGTCAGGTGACCGATCCCGTCGGATGTGGCTTCCTCGTAGCGGGTCGATGTCTTCTTCTCGCCCGACATCGGCGCCACGACCTCATCGCCCTGGTCGACCCAGAAGCCCACGAGCTGCGCCTGCTTCTCTTCGAGGGTCATCCGGGCGAGGAGCGCCTCGACGCGCGCGGAGAAGGGGCGCGGGGTCTGCTGCAGCACGTTCATCTCTTTCTTCGTTCTGATGGGATTGCTCTGGTGAAGGTTTTTCCTGTGACGCCCGGTCGGCTTCAGCCCTTGACCGCGCCGGTCAGCCCGCCGACGATGCGTCGTTCGAACAGGCTGAAGAACACCAGCGCCGGAATCATCGAGAGCGACGTGAACGCGAGCACCTTGGCGGTGTCCACCGAGTACTGGGATGCGAAGGCCTGCGTCCCCAGCGGCAACGTGTACAGCTGCTCATCGCTGAGCAGGAACAGCGGCAGCATGTAGCTGTTCCAGCTCCCGATGAAGGCCAGGATGCCGACGGTGATGACTCCGGGCACGGCGAGCGGGATGACCATCCGCCAGAAGAACCCGAGGCGGCTGCATCCGTCTATCGATGCGGCCTCCTGAAGTTCGTTCGGAATCGCCGCCAGGAACGGCACCAGGATGATGATCGTCACGGGGAGCGCGAACGCGATCTGCGGGACGATGACGCCGGCGAGCGAGTTCGACAGGCCGAGGTCGCGCACCAGGATGTACAGCGGCGTGATCGCCACCGTCATCGGGAACATCAGCCCGGCGGTGAAGAGCGCGAACAGGGCCCCTCGTCCGCGGAACGTGTACCGCGAAAGCGCGAAGGCCGCCATGAGGCCGAGGACGACCACGACCGCGGTGGTGGTCCCCGCGGCGATCGTGGAGTTGAGCACCTGCCTCCAGAAGGCGCCGCTGGCGAGAACGTCGACGAAGTTCTCCCAGCGCCACACAGACGGCAGACCCGACGGATCGACAGTGATGTCGGAGTTCGTGCGGAATCCGCCGATCACGGTATAGACGACCGGAGCCAGCATCAGTCCGATCAGGAGCAGCGCGGCGAAGTAGATGAGGAACGTGCTGCCACGGCGCCGGCTGGGGACATACCGTGCTCGGGGCTCGGACGTGAGGATGAGTGCGGTGGCCATCATGGTGTCGCTTCCGCTGTCGTGTCGGGTTTCTCGGTCAGTGCTCCCGCGGTGTCTCGGCGCAGCACGAAGCGCTGGTAGATCAGCGCGATGGCGAGCGAGATGAGGAAGAGGACGACGGCGACGGCGCTGCCGTATCCGAAGCTCCCCGCGCCGCGGCCATTGGCCACCATGTAGGGCGCCATCGTCGAGGTCCCAGCCGTCGACGAGACGTACTGACCCCAGATGATCCAGACGAGGTCGAACAGTTGCAGTGAGCCGATCACCGACAGGAACGCCCAGATCCGGATCGTCGGTCCCAGCAGCGGCAGCACGATGAGGCGCTGCACCTGCCAGTACGACGCACCGTCGATGGCGGCGGCCTCGGAGAGCTCATCGGGGATGCCCTGCAGGCCGGCGAGGAACAGGATCACCGCGAAGCCGATGTACTTCCAGGTGATGATCAGCATCAGGGTCCAGATCGCGAGCGCCGGGTCCGAGAGCCAGTCCGCCTGCAGCTGGGCCAGCCCGATCTTCTCGAGCAGGCCGTTGAAGGCTCCTTCGGTCTGCAGCATGAGGCTCCAGCCGATGCCGACCACGACCTCGGAGATCACGTACGGCACGAAGATCAGCACCCGGATGACCGATTGGAATCGCAGTTTGCGGTTGAGCAACAGGGCGAAGACGAGAGCGATCGGCCCCTGCAGGACCAGGGACATCACCAGGATGAACAGGTTGTGGCCGAGCGCCTCGTGGAAGGCCGGGTCGCTGAGGATCGTGACGTAGTTGCGGAAACCGACGAAGTCGGTCGGCGTCCCGAAGCCGGACCAGCTGAAGAATCCGTAGTACGCGGCCAGGCCGACGGGAAGGATGACGAAGGCGAGGAAGACGATCAGGGCGGGCCCGATCAGGATCATCAGTTCGGCACGGGCTCCCCAACCGATGCCCCGACGTCGGGGTGGCTGCGACGCCGGCCGGGAGATCGGCGGTCGCCCGACCGGGGGCTGCGCCTGCACGCCCCCGGCCGAGTCCGGTGTCCCTGGCGCGATCGCAGCGCCCTGCGGTGACACGCGAGTGGTAGTCATGCGATGCCGTTCAGGACTTCGCGGCGGCGCTGTTCACCGCGTCGACGATGTCCTGCGCGGTGCCTTGGCCGGCGAACATGTTCACGACTGCGACGTTCAGCGCGTTGCCCACGCTCTGGCCGTAGAGCGTGTCCAGCCACACGACGACGTACGGTGCCGCGCTGTAGGCGTCGAGGATGTTCTTCAGCACCGGGTCGGTGACGGCGGCCTGGGCTTCGGAGGAGGCCGGCACGGTCTGGAACGCCTTCGCGTAGGCCTCCTGGTTGCCCTTCTCGGCGATGAAGTCGAGGAAGTCGACGCACTCCTTCGGAGCGTTGACCCAGCACGAGAACCCGTCGACTCCGCCCATCATGGCGCCGGGTTCGCCGTCGCCGCCCTCGACCTCGGGGAACGGGAACCACGCGAGGTCGGGCAGCGACTTCTCATCCGGGGTCAGCGAGGCGATCACGCCCGGGTCCCACGCGCCCATGAGTTCCATCGACGCCTTGTGGTTGGCGAGCAGGCCCGCGGAAGATCCGGCGCCCTGCTGCGCCGTCGTCGTGAGGAAACCGTCGTTGAAGGGTTCGGCGTCGATGACCGTCTGCAGGTTCTCGCCGGCGGTCAGCCAGCACTCATCGTCGAACGTCCTGGTGGATGCGGCCTCGTCGAGCGCCTCTTTCGAGCACGCACGCAAGGCGAAGTTGTAGTACCAGTGCGCAGCGGGCCAGGCGTCTTTCGCGCCGACCGCGATAGGTGCGACGCCGGATGTGCGAAGTTCCGCCGTGACGTCGGTCAACTCGTCGATCGTGGTGGGCGTCGCCGTGACGCCGGCGGCCTCGAACAGGTCGGCCGAGTAGAAGATGCCGGAGGGCAGCACGGCCGTCGGCACCCCGTACTGCTTGCCGTCGATCTCGAACGCCGACAGCGAGCTGCTGACAGCGGACTTCGTGGCATCCGAGATCTTGTCGGTGATGTCCATCACCTGACCGGCTTCCACGACGTCGGCGAGTTTTCCTCCGCCGCGCGCCATGAAGATGTCCGGACCCTCGTTGGAGTTGAGCGAGGTCTGCAGCTTGCCGTCCATCTCCTCGTTCTGGATCGACTGCATCTTGACCGTGACGTCGGGATACTTGGCCTCGAAAGCGGCGATCGTGTCCTTCCAGTACTGCTGGCCGTCGCCGGTTGTCGAGTTCTGCCAGAACGTGAGCGTGACCTTGCCGTCGGCGGATTCGCCGGGAGGGGCGCTGCATCCGCCGAGGGCGAGAACGCCCGCGGTCACGATGGCCGATGCCAGCAGGAGCTTGTTGGCTTTCATGTGATTCCCGTTCTCTTCGTTGAGGGCCTCGTCGTCGTCAGCGTCAGGTGAGGCGTGGGAGAGCTTCGCGGGAATCGACCGCAGCGTCAAACGTTTTCGAAAACAGTTTCCATCCGTGGATGGA
Organism: Microbacterium sp. LWH12-1.2; assembly: GCF_040675825.1. Taxonomy (NCBI): domain Bacteria; kingdom Bacillati; phylum Actinomycetota; class Actinomycetes; order Micrococcales; family Microbacteriaceae; genus Microbacterium; species Microbacterium sp. LWH12-1.2. The sequence continues at coordinate 2,138,439 of NZ_JBEGIJ010000001.1, read as the reverse complement.
TCGCCGCTACGCTGTGCAGACATGAGCGGACGAACGACGATCCACGACGTCGCGAAAGCGGCGGGGGTGTCGGTCTCGACCGTCTCCAAGGCGGTCAACGGACGCTACGGAATCGCAGACGCCACGGTTCGGCGCGTTCTCGATGCGGTGCGCGAGCTGGGGTACGAGTCCAGCCTGGTCGCCAGCAGCATGCGGGCGCGACGGACCGGAGTGATCGGAGTCCTCCTGGCGGACTTCGAGCCGTTCAGTGCGGAGATCCTCAAGGGGGTCGGATCCGCGGCGCACGGCACGGCCTTCGATCTGCTCGCCTACAGCTCTCGCCAGGGTGCGGCGGAAGGATGGGAGCGCCGGTCGCTGAGCAGGCTATCCGGCACGCTCATCGACGCGGCGATCATGGTGACGCCGACGGTCGTGAGCGCGTCGACGGAGATCCCCGTCGTGGCGGTCGATCCGCATACCGGCCGGGCCGGATTGCCGACCGTGGAGTCCGACAGTTTCGGCGGTGCCCTTGCCGCCACGCGACACCTGATCGAACTCGGACACCGACGCATCGGCTTCCTCGCAGGGCGACCGGATCTGCGTTCAGCCGGGCTTCGTGATGCCGGCTACCGCCGGGCGCTGGGAGATGCCGGCATCCTCGTCGATCCCGCGCTGATCGGTGTCGGGCGTTACGACCTGGAGACGACCCGAGAGTCGGCTCGTCTCATGCTCGCAGGCGACACCCGTCCGACCGCCGTCTTCGCCGCCAACGATCTCTCTGCGATCGCCGTCATCGATGTCGCCCAGGAGATGGGGTTGAGAGTGCCGGATGATCTGTCGGTGATCGGCTTCGACGACGTTCCCGAAGCATCGCGGCGGGCACTGCCGCTGACCACCATTCGGCAGCCGATGCATCGCCTCGGCGTCGTCGCTGCCGAGATGGTGTTCGCCCAGCTCTCGGGGGAGCCGCTCGAGCAGCTGCACGTGATCCTGCCGACGCGACTCGTGGTCCGCGCCACCACGGCCCCGCCGCGCGTCAGTCCGCGCTGAGCGCCGCGCCGTCGTCGGGCCTCGCGGACGCCCGATCGGCGATGGCCGTACGCACGAAATCCCATGCCGGCCCGGCGAGCTGCGCCGACAGCCGGGCGTGGGCGGCGAAGCTGCGGTGCCCTGGCCAATCCGCCGGAAGCAGCGCTGCGGGAAGGCCGGGATCGCGATAGGGCAGCACGCGCCAAGCGTCGATGAGCCGCACGTACGCGGCGAAGGGTCCGGGGGCGTCATCCGGTAGCGGAGCGATCGACTCCTGGAAGAGCTCGTGCTCCGCGCGGAGGGCGGTGAGATCCCACCAACCCGAGACCGCATCGGCGAGGGGGCCGGCGACCTCCGGAGTCTGGGTGCGGAAGAGGGTCGCCCACTCGCGTGCGTGCAGCTCTGTCAGGATCTCCTTGACCTCGTCCTGCAGGTAGCCGGGGCAGATCCACAGCGCGGGCGAGACCATGCCGCAGCCGATCCACTGCAGCCGTCGACGCAGCTGATGGCGCAGGTCGCGGCGGGTCTCCGGAATCGAGAACGAGAGCAGGCACCATGGGTCGCCGAGCGCCATCTGCCGGACTTCGAAGATGCGCCGGTCGCCACGCTCGAGCATCGGGATCGCCGCGGGATTGAGGCGGTAGCCGATGCCGCCCTCCCGCTCGGCGAGCAGGAGGCCCTTCTGTTTGAGCCGGGTGACGCCGGTGCGCGCGGTCGCGGCAGGGATGCCGAGGAAGCCGGCGATGCGCACCAGATCGGCCGCGGAGATCCAGTCGTCGAGACGACGCAGATAGAGTCCGATGAACGTGCGCAGCAGCGAGGCGGTGCTCCCGGGGCGCGCGTCGATGTCGTCGAGGATCACGCCCTCGACGGGCGGGGGGACCACGGCATCTGGCATTCGGCTCATCCGCGCAGGGCGTCCCGGATCGCGAGCACTCCGGTCACGGTCTCGACGTGCGAGGTGCTCAGCGGGGACAGGCCGAGACGGATGCCGTCGGGGAAGCGGAAGTCCGGGATGATGCCGTCCGCCCATAGGCGCTGGGTGACGGCGCGGAAGTCGGGGTGGCCGATGGTGACATGACCGCCGCGCAGGTCCGCCTCGCGCGGGCTCAGCAAGCGGACGCCGATCGGAGCGAGCACCTCGTCGTACGCGCGCACGGCGAGGTCGGTCAGCGATTTCGATTTCGTGCGGACCTGCTCGATCGTAGACTGCTCGATGAGATCGAGCATCCCCTGCATCGCGAGCATCGAGGTGACCGGCGGGGTGCCGCTGAGCAGTTGGCGGATGTCGCCGGCCGGCACGTACTCAGGTCCCATCGCGAAGATGTCGGCGGCACTCCACCATCCCTGGATCGGCTGCCGAAGGACGCCCTGCAGCGAACGGCGCAGGTAGGCGAAGGCCGGAGAGCCGGGCCCGCCGTTCAGGTACTTGTAAGTGCAGCCGACCGCCATGTCGACGCCCCAGGCGTCGAGCTGCATCGGGATGACGCCGACCGAGTGACAGAGGTCCCACATCATCAGCGCGCCGGCGTCGTGCGCGACGGTCGTGATCGCCGGCATGTCGGCGAGGGCGCCGGAGCGGTAGTCGACGTGGCTGAGCGAGACGAGCGCGGTGCGCTCGGAGACGACAGCCGCGACATCCGCCGGCCGTACTCCGTGCACCGGGTCGGGTTCCAGCCACCGCAGGGTCATCCCGGTCTCGCCGGCGACGCCCTCGGCGAGGAACCGGTCGGTAGGGAAGTTGCCGGCCTCGATCACGAGCTCGGTGCGGCTCGGGTCGGCGGCCGCCGCGGCGCGCATCAGCTTGTAGATCAGCACGCTGGTGGAATCGGCGACGACGGTCTGGCCGGGCGCAGCGCCGAGGGCGACACGGCCGATCCGATCGCCGAGCTCGAGGGGGAGTGCCATCCACTGCTCGTCCCAGGCGCGGATGAGACGTGTGCCCCAGTCCTCGCGCACGAATGCGGCGAGCTTCTCGGGGATGTCCTTGAGCGGTCGTCCGAGCGAATTGCCGTCGAGGTAGGCGCCGACGCCCGGCGCTTCGGCGAACGCGCCGAGGTGAGCCGCGAGCGGGTCGGCGGCGTCGAGGGCACGGGCGGCTGTGAGGAGGTCGGTCATGTCATGCCTTCAGAGGTCTGGCGTCGAGCGGATCGAGAGTCGTCGCGGGAAGGAGGAGAAGGGCGGATGCCGGATCGAGCGGGTCGGCAGGTGCGAGTGCGCGCAGCAGATCGATGCCGTCGACCCCCGCTTCGCGCAGCGCCGCAATTTCGCCGGGATTCAGGCCGACAGGCGTCGGGCCGTTGCCCATATCGGTGCCGTAGCGCACGGTGCCGCCTGAGGCGTGGAAGCGACGCACGTTGTCGATCGCTCGGTCGCGGTCGTCACCGTCGTGGATGGCGAGAGTGGAGATCCAGGAGACGGATGCCGCCTGCTCGACGATCTCCTCATCGGTGAGGAGATCGGTGAACGGTGCGTGGGCGAGCGCCCTGGCGCCGAGTCGGGCCACGCGCTGCGCTTCGCCCGTTCCTTCGGCGTGCGCGATCACCGGGAGGCCGCGCTCCGCCGCGAGCTCGACGATCGTGCGCAGGATCCCGTCGCCGAACACCGGTCCGGCGGTGCGGTTGCTGGCGACCTTGATGCAGGATGCTCCGGCATCCGCCATCTCGGCGATCGTCGCCTCGGCATCCGCGACAGTACCGATCTCGCGCCATGAACCCTCCGGCGCCCAGTCGCGATCCGACGGATATCCGCCCGGCGCGGTGAGGAACGCCCCCGCGTACTCGATCGTCACCGATCTCCGGTCGTCGAACGTCGGATCGATGCGTTTCGTCTCGCTCCGCCCGCTCAACGACCGCGGGGCAAGGTTTCGCTCGTTGAGTGAGGGAGCGCCAGCGAGTGAGACGAAACGCGCTTCTCCGGCGTACGACCGGAGAACGTCCGGGTTCCCGCCGAGATCGACGACCCGCCCGAGTGCGGAGTGGGCGAGGAGCGACGCATCCACGAGCTGCAGGTGCACGTGGTGGTCGGTGAACCCGCCGACCACGACGCCGTCGAGGTGGGGGAGATCGGGGGTCGAGGGCTCGTCGCGAAGCAGCATCCGGCCGCCGTCGTCGACGGACAGGATGCCGTCGCGCCATCCCTCGCCGTCGAAGAACGTGGCGGCGCGCATCAGCTGCCGATCGAGGTGCGCACGGTGTACAGCTCGGGGAAGAACGTCAGTTCGAGGGCGCGCTGCAGGAAGCCGGCCCCGCTGGACCCGCCGGTGCCGACCTTCATGCCGATGGTCCTGGTGACGGTCTTGAGGTGGCGGAAGCGCCAGAACTGGAAGTTGTCCTCGAGATCGACGAGGTCTTCGCAGGCCTCGTACAGATCCCAGTGCTGCTGGTGGTTCTCGTAGATCTCGCGGATCGCCGGGACGAGCGCGGAGGACTCGCGGTAGGGCAGGCGCACGTCGCGCTCGAGGATCTCGGTCGGAACCGGCAGCCCGCGCCGCGCGGCGAAGCGGAGGAACTCGTCGTAGAGGGTGGGCTTCTCCCACTCGGCGGTGAGCAGGGCGAGGTTCTCCGGGTGATCGGCGAAGACCTGCAGCATCCGCTCGTTCTTGTTGCCGAGCGCGAACTCCACGGCCCGGTACTGGACGGACTGGAACCCGGAGGAGTTGCCGAGCGCACCGCGGAACTGCGCATATTCGGTGGGCGTGAGGGTGGCGAGCACGGACCACTGCTGCGTCATCACGTCCTGGATCTTCTTGACGCGCGCGACCCGCTTCAGGGCCTCGCGGAGATCGTCGCTGGCGAGCAGGTCACGCGCGGACGAGAGCTCGTGCAGCAGCTGCTTCAGCCACAGCTCGGTGGTCTGGTGCTGGATGATGAACAGCAGTTCATCGTGGTGCTCGGGGCTCGAGACCGGATGCTGCGCGCTGAGCAACTGGTCGAGGCCGAGGTAGGACCCGTAGGTCATTTTGCCCGAGAGGTCGGTGACGATCCCCGTCTCGAGTTCGCGCTCGTTCTGCTCGGTGCTCATGGCCCGAATATATCACCAATGTGGCGGGCGTCACAGATCTGAAATGTTTAATTGCGGCACCGACCGCCCCCGGTTAGCGCCGACGCCCCCAGTTATCGCCGAGACCCCCTGACACTGACGTGAATACCAGGGGGTCTCGGGGACAGGCGGGGGTCTCGGCGAGGGCGGCGGTCTCCCGACAGCGGCGAGCGTCCGGGTGAAGCTTCAGTCGTCAGAGGCGGGGCGTGCGCGGTGGTGGTGTGCGGCGAGAGCCAGGAGCTCCGACCGCCTCGAAGCCCGCGGCGAGGCGGAGCAGTCGGGCATCGTCGTAGGCCCGGCCGGCGAAGGTGAGGCCGATCGGCATGCCGATGTCAGCCATCAGACCCATCGGCACCGTGACCGTCGGGATGCCGAGGTGCCGCACGGCGAGGTTGCCGTTCGCGATCCACACGCCGTTGCGCCAGCCGAGATCAGCGGATGCCGCATTCACATCCATGTCGGCCGGGCCCACGTCGGCGACGGCGGGGAACACCACAGCATCGAGGCGGTGGTCGTCCATCCACGACTCGAGGTCCACGCGGCGGGTCTCCTCGAGTCCGCGAATGCCCGACTCGAGCTCCGGTATCGCGTCGAGGCCGGCGCTCGGGTTGTCGCGCACCCATTCGGGGTACTCGGCGATGTCGTCGTCGAACCCGGTGTATCGGTCGGGCAGTGCACCTTCCGGATGAGGGAAGATCGCTGCTCCGTCGACATCGGCCAGCGTGCGCAGCTGAGGGTCGCCGTTCGCCTGCAGGAAGTCCTCCCAGCCCCACGCGCAGAGGTCGACGATCTCGCGCTTCAGGAACGCGGGCGAGACGAGACCGCGGGTCGCGATCGTCGGCGCGCCTGGTCGGTCTCCCTCGTAGTTCGACACCACCGGGAAGTCGACCTCGACGACGGTCGCGCCGGCCGCTTCGAGGTCGCGGCGAGCGGCCTCCCACCGGACGATGACCGAAGCGCGCGTCTGGATGCGCCGGCCAGTCGGTCCGCCGATTCCGGGTTCGTCCGCCGTTCCTGCGACGGGGTCCGCGTTGATGTACATCCGCGGAATGCCGATGCGGGCGCCGGTCAGTGCGCTCGACGCGTCGGCCGCCAGTTCCGGATATGACGTCGGGCGAAGAGTCGAAGCCTGCGGAATCGGCACCCACGGCTGCACGCGCCAGAAGTCACCGCGGGTCTCGGTGTCGTCGGCGACGATCACGTCGAGCACCTCGAGCAGATCGGCCATGCTGCGCGTGTGCGGCACCACGACGTCCATCGTCGGGACCAGGGGCCAGTTTCCCCGCACCGAGATCACGCCGCGGGAGGGTGTGTAGGCGCACAGAGCGTTGTTGGTGGCGGGGCCGCGGCCGCTCGACCAGGTCTCCTCACCGAGGCCGAAGGCGGCGAAGCTCGCGGCCGTCGCCGTGCCGGAGCCGTTCGACGACCCGGAGGCGAACGGTGCCGTCAGCCAGTCGCCGTTGTACGGGCTCTCCGCGCGGCCGTAGACGCCGCGCTGCATGCCACCGTTCGCCATCGGCGGCATGTTCGTCAGGCCCAGGCAGATCGCCCCGCCTGACCGGAGCCGTTCGATCGTGAATGCATCGTGCTGGGCGATGAGGTGCTGGAAAGCGGGGCTGCCGGCGGCGGCGGTGAGCCCTCGCACGAGGTAGCTGTCCTTCGCCGTGTACGGGATGCCGTCGAGCGGGCCGCGCACCTCGCCCCGCGCGCGGCGTTCGTCGGATGCGGCGGCCTCGGCGCGGGCATCCTGGTTCGAGACGACGACCGCGTTCAGCGCCGCGTCGGTGCCGGGGGCGTCGAACGCGGCGATACGGGCGAGGAACGCGTCGACGAGTTCGACCGAGGTCGTGGCCCCCGTCTCGAGGGCGTGGCGGAGGTCGGCGATGGATGCTTCGTAGACGTCGATCATGCGGGGCTCCTTGGCGGATGGGGGCGTTTCGTCTCGGTCGCTGCCCTCCCTCGCTCAACGACCGGCACTGGTCGTTGAACGAACGGAGCGAGACGAAGGGGGCGGTCGAGGTCAGAGCGAGGGCTGCTGCTGGGTGATGCAGTGGATGCCCCCGCCGCGGTCGAACAGCGGCCGTGCATCGACGGTGACGACGCGGCGGCCGGGGTAGGCGTCGGCGAGGATCGCGCGCGCTGCGGCATCCGCCTGCTCATCGCCGAAGCCGCACGCGACCACGCCGTCGTTCGTGACGAGGTGGTTCACGTAGCTCCAATCGACGAAGCCTTCGCCGTCGCGCAGCGTCGAGGGGGCGGGAAGGTCGATGATCTCGAAACGGCGGCCGGCGGCATCCGTCTGCTGCTCCAGATGCGCGCGCAGTTCGCGCGTGACGACGTGGTCGGGGTGTTCGGGGTTCGGCTGGTCGTGCAGGAGAATGCGGCCGGGCGAGGTGATCGTCGCCACGATGTCGACGTGCCCCTTCGTGCCGAAGTCGTCGTAGTCGCGGGTGAGGCCGCGGGGCAGCCAGACGGCCGTCGTCGCGCCGATCGTGCGCAGCATCTCGGCTTCGACGCGCTGCTTGTCGGCGTAAGGGTTGCGGTTCGGGTCGAGCTGCACCGTCTCGGTGAGCAGCACCGTGCCCTCGCCGTCGACATGGATGCCGCCGCCCTCGTTCACGAGTGCAGAGCTCACGAGTTCCGCACCGACGGCCCCGGCGACGAGGCGAGCGTGCTGGGCCGCCTTCTGCCACTCGGCCCAGTCCGGCGCGCCCCAGCCGTTGAACACCCAATCCACGGCGCCCAGCGTGCCGGATTCGTCGATGACGAAGGTCGGGCCGGAGTCGCGCATCCAGAACTCATCCACCGGTGCCTCGATGATGTCGATCGCTCCGCTGAGCATGCGCCGTGCGCGCGCCACCTCGCTGGGATCGACGAGCATCGTGACCGGCTCGAACTCGGCCACCGCATGCGCGACAGCGGTCCAGGTGGCATACCCCTCCTCCCGCTCCGATGCGGTCTCGCCGAGGGTGACCCCTTCGGCGGGGAACGCCATCCAAGTGCGGTCGTGGCGTGCGGTCTCTGCGGGCATGCGCCAGTTCATCGTGATCTCCTCGCTGCAGCGCTCTATTGAACACATGATCAACAGGTGCTACGGTATCCGGTGATGAAGACCACGTCAACAGGTGCGGCGCCTCGGCGGATGTCGCCGGAGCAGCGCGATCGCGCCATCCTCGATGGCGCCATCGCCCAGGCGCGCGAAGAGGGACTCGACAGCGTCACCGTGCGCGCTGTCGCCGCCCGCGTCGGCGTGACCCCTGCTCTCGTCGCGCACTACCGGCCCGGCATGGGGGCGTTCGTCGCCGACGTCTTCGGGACGATCGTCGCCGCTGAGCGCGACGAGGTGTTCGCCGGGTTCGCATCCGGCGACGTCCAACGTGCCGATCTGCTCCGTCTGGTCGAGACGCTCCTCGACCCCGCTCGCGACGACGTCACTCTGATCTGGGTGCAGGCGTGGGCGCTGGGCACCCGCAACGACGATCTCGCGGCGCGCGTACGGCAGGAGATGGATCTCTGGCAGCGTGCCCTCGAGGGAACGCTCGCCCGCGCCGCATCCGCCGGTGGGATTCCCGCTGTTCATGCCGCTTCCGCTGCCTGGCTGCTGCTCGCGATGGTCGACGGCATGAGCGCGCATTCCCTGGTGAAGTGGGCGCCGCACGACCGGGCCGACCTCGCCCGCCGCGCTCTCTCCGCCGTCCTCGACCGCACCGATCCACCCGCACCCGTTCACTCCGACGAACCCTAAGGACCGCCCATGGATGCTGTGCGCATGCACGCCGCCTCGCCCGAATCGACAGCGATCGTCGATGCCGTGCTCGACTACTCGCGGCGCCGGATGCTCGCCTCCGACGTGCCGCTCGACAAGCCGCAGACCGAGGCAGAGCTCAACCGACTCGTCGGCCCGACGATCACCGACTCGGGTCTCGGCGCGCAGCGCGCGCTGAGCGTGTTCGAGCACATCCTCGCACCGGCCTGTCTGACGACGAGTCATCCGCTCTACCTGTCGTTCATCCCCACCGCGCCGACCATCGCGGCCATGGCGTTCGACCTCGTGGTGTCGGCGTCCGGCCTCTACGGCGGCAGCTGGCTCGAGGGTGCGGGCGCGGTGCACGCCGAGAACGAGGTGCTCTCCTGGCTCGCCGCCGAGTTCGGACTGCCGGAGACCGCGGGCGGGGTGTTCGTGCAGGGCGGCACGATCGGAAACCTTTCTGCGCTGGTCGCCGCGCGCGAGGCGGCGAAGGCGCGGCTGGCCGCGGAGGGCAAGCAGCCGCCGGCACGCTGGAAGATCATCTGCAGCGTCGAGGCGCACTCTTCGAACAAGTCAGCGGCGAAGATCATGGATGCCGATGTGCTTCTCGTTCCGGCGGGTCCGGATGGCGTGCTGCGGGCGGAGGGCGTGCGTGAGGCGCTCGCCGAACACGGTGATGAGGTGTGCGCCGTGGTCGCGACCGGCGGGTCGACGAACTTCGGGATCGTCGATGACATCGCCGGCATCGCTGCTCTCAAGGACGAGTTCGACTTCTGGTTGCACATCGACGGCGCATACGGACTCACCGCGATGCTCGCACCGGAGGCGCGGCACATCTTCGCCGGTGTCGAGCGGGCGGACTCGGTGATCGTCGATCCGCACAAGTGGCTGTTCGCACCGTTCGACTGCTGCGCGCTGATCTACCGCGATCCGGACAGCGGGCGTCGGGCCCACACCCAGCACGCCGAGTACCTGGATACGCTGACGGACGCCGAGGAGTTCAGCCCCTCGGACTACTCGATCCAGCTGACCAGACGCCCCCGCGGGTTGCCGATGTGGTTCTCGGTGGCGACGTACGGCGTCGCGGCCTACCGGGATGCAGTGAGCTCGACGCTCGCGCTGACCCAGCGGATCGCCGCCGAGATCGCGCGTCGCCCTGAGCTCACGCTGGTGCGCGACCCGCAACTGTCGGTCGTCGTGTTCGAGCGCAACGGCTGGGAGCGGTCCGACTACGACCGCTGGTCGGACGAACTGCTCGATTCGCAGCGCGCCTTCGTGGTGCCGAGCTCGCACGCGGGCCGGCCGAACACCCGGTTCGCGATCCTGAACCCGATGACGACGTTCGAGGACCTCGTCGGGATCCTCGACACGATGAAGTAGGGAACGCGGCGCGGTACACATGCAGGCCGAAATTCCAGATGCAGGTCGAAACACGCTGTTCTCGACCTGCATCCGTGATCTGAGCATGCATCTGTACCTGCGTGCCCGGCGGCAGACCGTCAGCGGGTCGTGTGCGCGTCGAGGAAGTCGATCGTCTTCTGAAGCGCGGTCTGGGCGTCAGGCATGTCCAGATGGAACTGGTACTCGTGCGGCAGCGCCGGCTTGTGCGGCGCGGGCCAGAAGAGCGTGGTCACGTCGACACCGAGCTCGTCGAGTCGCTGCGCCATCGGGATCGACTGCAGCCAGGTGAGTCCATCGCCGTTGCCGCCCGAGATGTACGTGGTGGGGAAGTCGGCGGTGACCCAGTCCACCGTCGACATCGTCGCACCGGTGGAGTCCTCGGCCCAGGTGCGGGTGCCGGAGTATGCCCACATCGATGTCTTGAGTCCCCAGCCGATGATGCCGTCGAGCGCCGCGAGTGCTGCGAGGTCGTAGACACCGCAGTTGAGCACGGTGGCGACCACCTGGTCGGATTCGATCTTCGGGGTGATGTCGAGGATCTCGGCGTAGTCCTCACTGGTGACGAGAGTCGCCATCTGGCTGGCCAGTTGCGCTCCGGCCGAGTCGCCGGCGAGCACGATCTGCGCCGGATCGACACCGAGTTCCTCGGCGTGCTCGTCGATGTAGCCGAGCGCATCGTTGAGCTGGTGCACCGCGAGCGGGTAGACGCCCTCCGGCCCGATCGTGTAGTTCACCGCGATGGTGGTGTAGCCCTCGGCGGCGAGGATGCGCATGTACGGGTCGACGTTCTCCTTCGACCCGGAGACCCAGGCTCCGCCGTGGATCCACACGATCGTCGGCAACGGCCCGCTGGCGGATGCCGGGCGGAAGACGTCCATCGTGGTGTCGGCGCCGCCGTCCGCGTAGGACACGTCGAGCGTCTCGGTCAGTTCCGTGTCGGGAACGTGCTTGTCCATTTCGGCGGCGGTCTCATCGCCGCCCTTGGTGAACACCGAGCGGATCAGCATCGCGGAGGGCCACGGCGTGATGGAGCCGACGACCACGACCGCGACGACCAGCGCGGCCAGCACGCCGACGGTCACCTTCGTGCGATGCCAGGGGCGGCGTGCCGCCTTGCGCTCATCGGTGTTCTGGCCGTCGGGCTCATCGGTGTGCGCGTGCGCGGTCATGGCGCCCCCCTTCTGGCATCAGTCTGGCAGGCCGGCCCCGCTCAGCTGTCGAGGCTGGCGAGCACTGAGGCCGTGTCGCTGACCGTGATCTGGGGCGGATACAGCCCCATCACCTGGATCGCCGCGGCGTGGTTCTCGGCTGTCGAGCCGGCGCAGGCGTCGGCGGCGATGGTGATGTGCGCCCCGGCATCCGCTGCCGCCAGCGCGGTCGAGACCACGCAGCAATCGGTGGAGACGCCGGCGAGCACCACGTGGGCGCCGCGCCCCACGATCGCCTCGAGTTCGGGGCCCCACTTGCCGAAGGTCGGCAGATCGAGGGTCGGCCGGATGCTGAGATCCCGTGCCTCGGCGACGAGTTCGTACAGCGGATCGCTCGGCGGCTGATCGGCGAACGGCCAGGCCGCGAAGTAGGCGCCCCACGAGGTGGAGCGGTCGGCCGTCGGCATCCACCGCGTGATGATGACGCGGTCGCCGAAGGCGGCCGCCAGGGCGCGGATACGCGGCATCGCGTCGGCGAAGAAAGGCGAACCCCACGCCGAATCCGCCGAAGCGAAGATCGCCTGCGGGTCGATGACGACCAGCCAGGGGCCCGTCGGCGCGCCGGCGGCATCCGTCACGCCTGCTCCTGGCGTCGGATCTTCCCCGCCCTCGCGAACCAGGTCACCAGGAACGACAGCACCAGGGCGATGAAGACGCCGAGGTTCGCGTAGGCCCACTCGCCCTCCCTGCCGCCGACGAGGCCCAGCAGGTAACCCTGCCAGTTGTTCCACGGCGCAGCATCCGCGAAGAGATTCACCACGAGCCCCCAGCCGATGACGGAGGCGACGATCATCGTGACGATCGAGACGGCGTCCCAGGCGCCATATCGGCCGTTCGCATCGAACAGCGCGTCGTCGTCGTAGTCCTTCTTGCGCCGCAGGATGTCGGCGATGAGGATGCCGGCCCACGATGCCAGCGGAACTCCGAGCGTGATCAGGAAGCTCTGGAATGGGCCGAGGAAGCCCTCGTCTCCGAAGACGACGTAGATCGTCCCGATCGTGAGGATCACGCCGTCGATCGCCGCGGCCGAGGGGCGCGGGATGCGGATGCCGAGGCTGATCAGCGTCAGACCGGAGGAGTAGATGCCGAGCACCGCACCGGAGACGAGGGCGAGGACGGCGGTGAGCAGGAACGGCACCAGCACCCAGATCGGGAGGATGCTCGCCAGGGCGCCGATCGGATCGCCGGCGATCGCGGCGCTCAGGTCGTCATCGGAGCCGGCCAGCAGCAGTCCGAAGACGACCAGGATCACCGGGGCAATGGAACCACCGATCGTGTTCCAGGCGACGATCGCGCCGTCTGATGCCGTGCGCGTCTGATAGCGGGACCAGTCCGCGGCGATGTTGATCCAGCCGAGGCCGAATCCGGTCATCACCATGACGAGCGCGCCGATGACCTGGCCGATACCGCCGTCGGGCTTGGCGAGGACGGCGGCAAGGTCGATGGCGGGGATCGCGAGGATGACGTAGAGGATCGTCACGACGCCGGTGACCCAGGTGAGCACCGACTGCAGCTTCATGATCGTGTGATAGCCGAGCACGGATGCCGTGACGATGAGCGCCGCGACGATCACCGTGGCGGTGATCTTCAGCGCGACGCTGTCTCCATCGCCGCCGAGCTGCGTGATCACGGTCGCCGTGGCGAGCACCGCCATGATCGCCAGGAACGTCTCCCAGCCGATCGATGTCAGCCAGGACACGATGCCAGGCACCTTCTGGCCGTGCACGCCGAAGGCGGCGCGGGAGAGCACCATCGTCGGCGCGGAGCCGCGCTTGCCGGCGATCGCGATGAGCCCGCAGAGCAGGAAAGACACCACGATGCCGATCACCGACACCAGGGTCGCCTGCCAGAAGGAGATGCCGAACCCGAGCACGAACGATCCGTACGACATGCCGAACACCGAGACGTTCGCCGCGAACCACGGCCAGAACAGGTCTCGCGGCTTCGCAGTCCGTTCGGATTCGGGGATGATCTCGATCCCGGCGCGCTCGATCAGCTCGGGGCGTGTGACGGGAGAGGCGCTGTTCTCGCTCATGCCCTCATCCTGGCACCGCGGCGGGTGTTCCGGGGGGAAGGTGTGTTTCGTCTCGCTTCGCTCGCTCAACGAACGAGGCGGTCGTTGAGCGAGGGAGCGCCAGCGACCGAGACGAAACGCGCCTCTCCGCGATCGAGGTCAGGTGATGCGGCTCAGTCGCGAGCTCGACGCCGGGTCCGCGTCAGCAGGAAGGCGCCGATCGCGAGCAGGACGCCGGCGGCGGCGACGAACGGAGCAGGGTTCGCTCCACCTGTGGCGGCAAGCCCGGAATCTCCGGGCTTGCCGCCAGGGCCGACCGCTCCCGGATCACTCGGAGTCGGCGTCGGCGTCGTCGTCACCGGGATGAGGGTGAAGTTCTGATCGACGATCACCTCGCCGGAACCGGTGATGGTCACGGCGAGCTCCGCGGGCTCAGCGACGGTGTATCCATCTGGTGCGGTCACCGTGATCGTGTACTCGCCCGGCACCAGCTCATCGGCGACGTAGGTGCCGTCGTCTTCGCTCGTGACCGTGCGGTCGCCATCCGGCCCGTCGATCGTCAGGGACACGCCGCCCGCGGGTGTTCCCTTCGAATCTTCGACGACGCCGGATACGGAACCGAGACGGGCCAGCGCGAAGTCCACGCCGGTCACGTCTTCGGACGCCACCGTCTCGGTTCTCCTGGTCGCTCCGACCGGAACCGTGCCCTCGGGCACCTCGATGCTGATGGTGTACTCGCCGGAGGTCAGCTCGGGGAACGAGTAGTTTCCGGAGTCATCCGTGACGGTGGTCAGCGTCCCGGTCGGCCCTACCGCCGTCACCGGGACGCCTGCGACACCGGTTCCTGCCGCGGTGACCCGGCCGGAAAGGGTCTCCGTCACCGGCGCGACGTCGCGCATGCTCAGGTCGACCACGGCGTCTTCGGTGCGGAGGTCTGCAGTGCCGGAGCCGATGACGGTCTCTTTGCCTGCGGGTGGGGTCGCCGTGACCGTGTATCCGTCCGTAGCGATGTTGCCCGGGAACGCGTAAGTGCCGCCGGCAGCTGTCGTCGTCGTCGCGATCACATCGCCGTTCGCGTCGGTGAGGGTGACGGCGATGCCGTCGAGCGGGCCGGAGTCCACATCGACGACGGTGCCGGTGATGTCACGCGCGAGGACCGCGAACCACGTCTGGTAGATGGGGAAGCCAGAGCGTCGTGTGAACTCGAACGTGAGGGTCGAGAGCGGTGTGGTCGGTTCGAACCACGCGGCTGATCCGAAGGTGTCGACCGCGCCGGCGTTGCCGGTGAGGGTGAGTGCGACCGGATCCCAGGCGGGCACATCATCCGCGGCACCGGTGCACGACGGCTTCCCCGCGGTGCCAGGAGCGCAGTAGTTGAAGCCGCCCTGGAACCCGAGATCGGTGGCGGTGATCGGTGCGCCGGCCGCCGTGGTGCCGTGAATCCGCACGGCATCCGCGTCGATGTCGCCGAGCGCGAAGGCCCAGCCCGAGGACGGGGTGGGCGACGCGAAGGTGTACGTCGTCGTCGAGGGGGCGCTCGCCGAGTCGGCTTTCGGGCGGAGGTTGAGGTAGGGAAGGTCGCGACTGGAGCCGTACTTCGCTCCGATGGGGGTGCCCTCGGAGAGCCAGGTCGAGGCGCCGGAGATGACGCCGACCTGTCCGGCGCGGGAGTCGCTGGTCACGGTGGCGGTGAGGGAGGGCTGACCGGCGAACGACACGGCGGTCGTGTACGCGCCGCCGGAGCCGGAGAGCGGCGCCCATTCCGCCCATGCCGCGGTCGTCGCCGCCGATGCCGTCATCGCGCCGGAGACGCCCAGCGCGGCGATTCCCACGACGGCGAGCAGCGCGCGGACGGGTCGACGGCGCGGTCGGGAGCCTTGTCCCTGCGCTCGATTACGGGTGTGCGGCGTCGCGAAATACGTCATGTCGGCCCTCCGGTTGGCTCCGGATCAATATAGCGGCGCCGCACGACGGGGTGAGAACGTCAGCCGCGGAAGAAGGCCTCTGCCACCCGGGTGAGATCGTGCAGGTCGGCGACGCCGGCGAGTTCGCGGGCGGAGTGCATCGACAGGATCGGGATGCCGACGTCCACTGTGCGCAATCCCAGACGGGTCGCCGTGATCGGGCCGATCGTCGAGCCGCACGGAACGGTGTTGTTCGAGACGAATTCCTGCGAGGCGATGCCGGCGCGCTCGCACCACGCCGACCAGGCGGCAGCGCCGACGGCATCCGTCGCGTAGCGCTGGTTGGCGTTGATCTTCAGGATCGGCCCAGAGCCCAGGACCGGCTGCACGACGGGGTCGTGCTTGGCGATGTAGTTCGGGTGCACCGAGTGTCCGACGTCGCTGGACAGGCACCAGGACGAGGCGTAGGCCTGACGGCGCTGGGAGGAGTCGGCGCCGAGGTGTGCGTACACGCGCTCCAGGACGTCCTCGAGGAAGGGACCGGCCGCGCCGGAGCGCGAGGCGGAACCGAGCTCCTCGTGGTCGAAGGCGGCGAGCACGGCGATCGGTCCGTCGGCGGCGGCCTCGAACGATGAGAGCGCCACGAGTCCGGCGTGCACCGAGGCGAGGTCGTCGAGGCGGCCCGCGGCGAAGAATGCGTCGTCCTTGCCGAACACGGCGCCGCGCGCCGAATCCGCCACGACCACGTCGTAGCCGCGGATATCGGCGGCATCGACGTCCGCGGAGGCGGCGAGCTCGGCGAGGAGATCGGCCGACGTCGGGTCGCCGAGTCCCCAGACCGGCTGGGTCTGGAACTGCTTGTCGAGTTCGAGTCCGCTGTTGGCACCGCGGTCGAGGTGGATCGCCAGTTGCGGCAGGCGCAGGAGTGCGCCGGTGTCCGCCAGCACGACGCGTCCGTCGGCGAGGGCGAGGCGTCCGGCAAGGCGAAGCTCGCGGTCGAGCCACGAGTTCAGCAGCGGGCCGCCGTAGATCTCGACCGCCGCCTGCAACCAGCCCTTCGAGCCGGTTGTCGGCTGCGGCTTGAGCTTGAACCCGGGGGAGTCGGTGTGTGCACCGAACACCTGCGTGGGTGTCGTCGCGGCAGCATCCGTCGGCACGACCCAGGCGATCGCCGCACCGTCGCGGACGACCACGAAGCGTCCGCCGGACTGCGCCGGCCACGGCTGGCTCTCGTCGAGGCGGGTGAATCCGGCATCCTCCAGGCGCCGGGCGACCTCGGACGCCGCGTGGTAGCTCGACGGGGATGCGGCGATGAAATCGGCGAGATCGTCGGCGTGAGCGAGGGCAACCGGGGTGACGGGCATGAAGGGCCTTCCTGAAAGGGGGTACTTCGATCGTAATCGGGCAGGGACGGGGAGGCCGCCGGGCGGTCACCGGCTCCTCGCGGTCACCTGCGCCGGATAGGGTGTGCGCGATGTCTCCCCTTGCATTCGCCCTGGTACTCGCCGCCGCCCTGGCTCACGCGTCCTGGAACATCATCGCTCACGGTGTCAGTCGTGCCGGCGTCCCGTTCCTCTGGTGGGGAGCGGTCGGGAGCACCGTGATCTGGGCCGGGGTCGTGCCGTTCACCGGTGGTCTCGGCACAGACGATCTCGCCGGCTTCGCCCTCGGTGTCGGCGTTTCAGCAGTGCTGCACGTCTGCTACATGGCCGTGCTGCAGCGCGGCTACCAGGCAGGAAACCTCTCCACGGTCTATGCCACGGCGCGTGGTACCGGGCCGTTCCTCTCGGTGATCATCGCCGTTCTGGTCCTGGGCGAACGGCCATCGCCGATCGCCTTGATCGGGGTCGCGGCCGTCATCATCGGCGTGGTCGCCGTCGGTCTCGTGGATCGGGGGCGGAGCGCCAGGGGCGGCCTTGACCGCGGGCTCGTCTTCGGTCTGCTCACCGGGGTGGCGATCGCGATCTACACGATCTGGGATGCGAACGCCGTTCGTACCTGGAACCTGTCGCCGGTCGCGTTCATGGTGGGCACCACGGTGCTTCAGGTTCCCTTCTATTCGATCGCCGTGCGCGGGCGGTGGAAGGCGGTCTGGGCGCTGGGGCGGACCGAATGGCGCCGCATCGTCGCCTTCGGGGTGCTGTCGCCGCTGTCGTACATCCTCGTGCTCACCGCGATCCAGATCGCGCCGGTCGCGCTCGTGGCGCCGCTGCGCGAGGTGAGCGTCGTGCTGGTCAGCCTTTTCGGCGCCTTCGTGTTGCGCGAATCGCGACCGGGATGGCGAGTGGCCGCTGCGGCCATCGTCGTGGTCGGGATCGTGTTGCTGGCGGTGTGAGAGCGCGCCGCAAGCAACTGTTGATCGTTGCGCTGGAACCACGCCTGCGCCGCGCAGGAACATCGGCGGGAAAAGGCTGTTGATCAGGATGATTTAGGGGCTGAAATGTCGGTGGCCCGGGGTTGAATGGAGGTATGAACAGCACCGCAGCGCTCCTGGATCAGGTCGTCGCCGACCTTGGTCCGGTGCTGCGGATGGATGCTCCAATGGGCCGTTCAGATGCCGAGAAGATGGACATTCTTCGTGCTGCGGGGGAGGTGCAACGTCTGCTGGATGCTCTGGTCGTCGAGACAGTCGCCTCCGTGGATGGGCGCCCGGAAGGACCGGGGGAGCCGTCGTTCGCGGGCCGGTTCGGATGCCGGAACACGAACGAACTCCTTCAGCGGGTCCTCCGGGTCGATGCGGCAGGAGCTGGCCGGGTGGTGAAGGCAGCGAAGGTTGTGTATCGCGAGACGGAGCTCACCACGGGTGCCCCGTTGCCGGCACGGTGGCCGGAGTTGCGGGGCGCGCTGCTGGACGGCGTGGTCGGTGTCTCGGGGTTGCTCGCTGCGACCGGACCGATCGAACAGGCCGGTCGTCGAGTCGGATGCGAGGACCGGGTGCGGGCGGATGCGCAGCTTGCGGCGTTCGCGCGAGGGTGTGCGATCGCCGACGCGGACGCGACGACCGCTGAGTCGATCGGGGAGTCCGGGCCGCCGGCCACACCGGATGATCTGCGGTTGTTCTCCCAGGTCATCGCCACGTATCTCGACCCGGACGGGGCAGAGCCCGCAGACGACCGTGCGATGCGTGCACGGTTCCTGAGCTTCGGGCGGGAGAAGGACGGCGGCATCCCGGTCCACGGGAACCTGCTCCCCGATGCTGCCGGACAGTTCCAGCGTCTTCTCGACGCCTACAACAACCCGAAGGTCGACGGCCCAGCCGCGCCCCACGCGAGCGGGGTGATGTTCCGCCCGAGCGATGAAGACTCCACCGACGATCTCCGCGATAGCGAGGACACGCCTGAGCGCGACCTGTGTCCGGCACCGTACGACTCCCGAACGCCCGGGCAGAAACGCCACGATGCGCTCGCGGCGATCCTGACCATCGCCGCCCGCCACGACGACGTCCCGACCCTCGGTGGTGCCGCCCCGACCTTGGTCGTGTCCGTCACGGCGGAGGATTTCGCGTCCGGGCGCGGGTGGGCGCACGTTGACGGCATCGACACTCCGGTGCCGGTATCCGTCGCCGCCCACACCGCGTGTGCCGGGAACGTGCAGCGGGTGCTGTTCGACGAGAACGGACGTATCCGGAGCATCAGCACAACCGACCGCATATTCAACGTCCACCAGCGCCGGGCCATTGCCCTCCGCGACAGGGAATGCCTCATCCCTGGCTGCCACGTCCGCGCGACCTGGTGCGAATACCATCATGTCCGCGACCACGCGTACGGCGGTCCGACCCACACCGATAACGGTGTCGCTCTGTGCTGGTGGCACCATCGCAGCCTCGACACCAGCGGGTGGGAGATCCGCATGAACAACGGACTCCCCGAAATCCGCGGCCCCGCCTGGTGGGACCCCGACCGGCACTGGCGCTACCCGCAGCACCTCCGATCGTTGCAACAGGCCGGGGCTCCATAGGGTGCGAGCCGTCGGTCGATTCCGGCATCCGCCGAGGTCCTCCGCTGGGCCCCCTGTGTAGCATCGCAGGCATGCAATCGTCGGGCTGGAACTTCCTCGCTGCTGTGCTGTTCCTGGGCGTCGGGATCTACATCCTGCTGACGGGGCAGACCGACTGGTGGTCGATCGTCACGATCGTCGTCGCCCTGTCCGGATCTTTGGTGTACTTCGTCAGGGGCATCGCTGAGCGCAGGCGGCTCAAGACTCCGTCGCGAGGTGATTCCGGACAGTCAGGCCCCTGATTCAGGAGGCCCATTCCTCCGTTACCGTTGTGCGATGGAGACCGCCTCGACAACCAGGACCGCGTGGGATGAACTGCCCGATGACGTGCATGAGCTCGTCGCCGAGCGTCTGGGCGGGCCGGTCACCCTTGCGGTGAGTCAGAGCAACGGCTTCTCGCCGGGCAGCGCCGACCGGGTGCGCAACGACGCCGGCGAGCGCGCATTCGTCAAGACCGCGCATCGCACACCGCACCACCCAGGCACCTACGACCTGCATCGTCGCGAGCTGGGCGTGATGAAGGCGATGCCCCGCGGCATCCGCGTGCCTGCCCTGCTCGGGTCGTTCGTCTCGGACGACTGGGCGGTACTGATTCTCGAGGACATCGACGGCAGGCATCCCGGAGCCGCGCTCGACGGTGCCGACGTCGTCGCCGTCCTCGATGCTCTGGGGACACTGCCCGAGTTGCGGGGAGCGGATGCCGCCGGCCTACCGCGCGCGACGGACGAGTTGGCCGTCGATGCGTCCGGTTGGGCCGAGATCCAGGAAGCGGACGCCGTCGGCGACTTGCCCGAGTGGGTCGTCGAGAACTTCGATCGCCTCCGTGACGTGGCCGATCAGATCGTCATCGCCGCTGAGGGCGACCACCTCCAGCACCTCGACTGCCGCGCGGACAACGTGCTCATCGACCGCGCGGGAACGGCCTGGATCATCGACTGGCCGTGGGCCGCCGTCGGTGCGCACTGGATCGACGGGCTCTGCTATCTCTTCGATGTACGCCTGCGAGGCGAAGAGGTGGACACCGAAGAACTTCTGCGGACTCATCCGCTGTTCACCGGCGTCTCTGCCGCGCACATCGACGCACTTCTCGCTGCCCTCACCGGCGGCTTCTTCGCCAAGGCACGACGTCCCGCGGTGCCGAGCATGCCGACACTGCGTGAGTTCCAGCGCAGCGAAGCGCTCGCCGGAATGGCCTGGCTCCAGGAGCGCTGGGGCTGACCCCGAGGTTCGGGGTCGTCGTCAGCGGAAGTCGACGAGCCCCGCGTGTGCGGCCGTGACGAGGATCTGCACCCGGTCGCGCACCTGCCACTTCGACATGATGCGGCCGAGGTGGGCCTTGACTGTGCCTTCGGACACGATGAGCGTCCGCGCGATCTCTGCGTTCGACATGCCCTGAGCCAGACGTTCGAGCACTTCGGACTCGCGCTCGGTGAGGGACTCGAGGTCGCGCGCTCCGCGGCCGGTGGGTTCGGTGTCGCGGACGTGCTTGATCAGCATCGACGCGATCCTCGGCGAGAGCGAGCTGGCGCCCTTGTAGACCTCGCGCACTCCGAGCACGATGTCGTCGGCGCTCGAGTCCTTGAGCAGATACCCGGAGGCGCCGGCGTTCAGCATCGGAAGAACCGTGTCGCTGCCGTCGAGCGTCGTCACCGCGAGGATGCGGACATCGGGCCAGCGCTCGGCGATCGCCGCCGTCGCCTCGATTCCGTTCATCTCGGGCATCTGGACGTCCATCATGACGACGTCCGGGCGGTCGCGCTCCACGGCGGCGATCGCTTCGACGCCGCTTTCGGCCTCACCGATGACCTCGATCTCCGGGTCGCGGGATACGAAGTGCGAGAGCGCTGAACGGACGAGGGGATCGTCATCGACGATGAGAACGCGGATAACCGGCATGGAGGAAGCCTAACGGCGGCAATAAGTCCGTCAATTTGTCGATGTAGACCTTTGGCCAGAAAAGACTGCCGGGTAGTCCGATGTGGTCGCCGCAGATCACCGAGAAGATGAAGTCAGTTCTCGACAAAAGACCAATAAGGGAGGTGAAAGACCATGACTTTTTGGCAGCAGCTTTGCTACATTCTGGGCATCATTCGCTAGATTACCTGGCGAGTAGGAGATAGTGAACCATGGCGTTCGCCACTTCAACCCGAGAAGACTCGGGCATTCTCCGGCTGAGCCGCGGAGAGGCGTTGAGCGTTCTCGAGCGCATCTTCGTCCTGGTGGTCATCGTCGTCGTCGTCGCTGTCGATCTGCTCGGCGTGTTCTTCTCGCCCGGCGTGAACGTCATCGCGTCCGTGCTCAGCATCGCGACCACGTCCGTGCTGATCCTCTATCTTTGGTCGCCCCTCCTCGCCACCTGCGCGTTGGGGCTCATGCTGGCTCTCTCATTCGTCACGGGCAACGAGATCCAGACACTCTTGGCTGTCGCCGTCGCAGCAGCGCTGGTCATGCGGCTCGGGTGGAATTCGCTGATCCTCTCCTACATCGGTGGCTTCCTCGTCGCAGCGGC
This sequence comes from Microbacterium sp. LWH12-1.2, assembly GCF_040675825.1. Lineage (NCBI taxonomy): Bacteria > Bacillati > Actinomycetota > Actinomycetes > Micrococcales > Microbacteriaceae > Microbacterium > Microbacterium sp. LWH12-1.2. The sequence goes on along the minus strand of NZ_JBEGIJ010000001.1, from coordinate 2,116,610 downwards.
GATCATCGCCTACGGCGATCTGAGCGGTCCGGTGAACGTCGGGATCTATCTCATCGTCGCCACCGTGGCCGGAGCGATCGGCTTCGCCCTTCGGATGGCCTTCGCCCGCGGTCGCCGCCTCGAGCAGCAGCTCGTGGAACAGGAACTGCAGGAGCGCGAGGCCGTGCTCGCCGAGCGCCGATGGATCGCCGGCGAACTGCACGACAGCATCGCGCACCACCTCACCGTCGTGGCCATGCACGTCCAGATGCTGGACGACGCACAGGTGACTCGGCAATCCCAAGAGGCGATCCGCGTCGCCGCCAGGAAGGCGATGGCCGATCTGCGGTTCGTGATCGAACTCGCCGATGACGGACCACGCGCGTCCGCACTGCAGACCGGGGATCTCGCTGTAGCCGTCGACGAAGCCAGAAGCGAGTTCGAATCCGCGGGACACCCGGTGGTCAGCGAGGGAGACCCCCGAGACGAGCGGATTCCTCGCGCCGCAGAGATCGTCTTCGCACGGATCATGCGCGAATCGGCCACGAACATCCTGAAGCACGCGGGCCCCGGTGAAGTCGCGATCGGATTGCAGGTCGACGACGAGGCGGCGACGCTGACCATCAGCAGTCCGCTTCCGGCAACGCCCCGGCGAGACCTTCCCTCCAGCGGCACCGGCCTGAACCGGATGGCGGAGCGCGTGCTCGGGGCGAGTGGCACGTTCAGCGCGGGCGCGGTCGACGGTCAGTGGCGCGTGTCGGCCCGGCTGCTGATCGCCTGAGCGGCCGGTCGACGGCGTCTCCGCGCCGTTGGATCCTGGACGAACGTCTATACGACTTTCGACCTTTGGCGCTTCTGGGTGACGTCTCCTATTACTACCGTGGGGAATGCCCCAATTGAGGCGCCCCCAGCGCCTTGGCGAGAAGCGTCCCCAGCGCTTCTGCGATCGCGAGCGCGATCTTCGGCTTCTGACTTCCTATCGCGCTCGCGGTCGCACTCTCTGTCCGGATCCCGGACTCAGCCGCCGACTGCCCGCATGTAGTGGCCGTCGGTGGAGATTCCTGATGCTGCCACCGTGAATCGCACGAAGTCGCTGAGGTAGCGATCCTCCGACGCCTCGAAGATGAGGCCGTCCGCGTCACGGGAGATGCGGCTGAGTCGCAGGATCGGGGTACCCAGCGGCACGCGCAGTAGCGCGGCATCCTGCTCATCCGCGGCCACCGCGTCGATCTCGTGCTGCAGTCCGACGATCGGATGCCCCTGCGCGGCGAGGTACTCGGTGATGGACACCGTGTCGAGGTCCACGTCGAACAGTCGACGCCCCACGGCCTCGGTGTAGAAGAGTCGCTCGAGCATCGTCGGGCGACCGTCGAGCAGCCGCAGTCTCACGACGCTCACGATCGTGTCGTCGGGGGAGACCCCCAGAGCCGCGGCGCGTGTACCGGCCCGGCGAAGGCTCAGTTCCTGGGTCTGGGCGCCCGGTGTCACACCCAGCTGCCGTGCCCAGCGCGTGAACGGCACCGAGACATCCACCGCTTGGTTCGCCTTTCGAGCGACCACCCGCGCGGGCCGTCCGCGGCTCGTCTCGATGAGTCCGTCCGTCCGCAACGCGGCCAACGCGTTCCGGATCGGGCCACGCGACGTGCGCCAGCGTTCTGCAAGCTCCGCCTCGGTCGGAACGTCGTCGCCGGGGCGCAAGGTGCCCGCCGCGATCTGCGCTCGGAGGTCGTCGGCGATCTGGGTGTACACAGCTTCGGCCACATAGGAATACTACTTGGCTTCTTGGGAATGGCTGCCCTGTTCTGTCGATGTTCACCCGGGCAAAATCCGGGTAAACAGCCGTTGAACAGTTCCAAGTTAGGTATATTTCTCGATCGCCGTCCTGTCAGAGTTGCTCGTGGATCACCCCACCCACCCTGAAAGGTCCTCATGAAGCTCCGCGCTCTCCCCGCCCTCGCCGGCGTCGCGATCCTCGCACTCGGCCTCGCCGCCTGTTCCGGTTCGGCCGAGGCCACCGGTACACCGGGCGCCGATGAGTCCTCCGCCGCCGGCGGCTTCGCCGTCGACGAGAGCACCCTCGTCTTCGGAGTCGTGCCCGACTCCGTCGACACCGAGACCAACTACCAGCCGCTGATGGACTACATCGCCGAGCTCACGGGCAAGACCGTCGAGTACCACGAGTCCACCGACTACGCCGCTCTCATCGAGGCGGCCGTCGCCGGCAAGGTCGACGTCGCTTCCTTCTCCGGCTTCACCTACGTCACCGCGACCAACAACGGCGCGAAGCTCACCCCGATCTCCTCGATCGTCACCGAAGAGGGCCAGGAGCCCGGCTACTTCTCGCAGGCGATCGTCCCCAAGGGCAGCGACATCTCCAGCATCGCGGACTTCAAGGGCAAGAAGGTCTGCTTCGTCGACCCGTCCTCGACGTCGGGATACCTCTTCCCGTCTTACAACCTCCTCAAGGCCGGCATCGACCCGAAGACCGACATCACCCCGGTGTTCGCCGGAAAGCACGACGTGAGCGTGCAGAAGACGGGCGAGGGCGTCGAGTGCGAGGTCGGCTTCGCTGAGGACTCCGAGGTCGAGAAGTCGGATGCCGTGAAGGTCATCGACGAGACCATGGTCCCCGGTGCGCCGCTGGTGTACTCGTCCACGCTTCCGGACGACGTCTCCTCGAAGCTCGTCGACGGTCTCGCCGAGGTCACGATCCACGACATCATCGCCGCCGGCATCGACAGCGCAGACAGCGACTCGTTCCGCAGCGTCTTCTACGCCACCAAGCCGGTCGATGACAAGTACTACGACCTCATCCGCGACATCTGCAAGGAGACCGAAGCGGAGCAGTGCCAGGGCTGATCCACCTGGATCGCCCCTGAACAGCTGAGACCCTGGAGACCTGACCATGAGCGCGAACACCATGACCGCGGCATCCGATGCCCTCATCCGTCTGACCGGCGTGACGAAGACCTTCGGGTCGACCACGGCGTTGAAGGATGCTTCGCTCGAGGTCGCCCGCGGCGAGATCGTGGTGCTGCTGGGTCTCTCCGGTTCCGGCAAGTCGACGCTGCTGCGCCACCTCGACGGGCTGGAGGTTCCCACCTCCGGCTCCGTCGAGGTGCTGGGCTCGCAGGTTCCCGCTCTCCGGGGCAAGAACCTGCGGCGCCTGCGCAGCCGCGTCGGCTTCATCTTCCAGCAGTTCGAGCTGGTTCCCTCCCTGACCGTGCTGGAGAACGTGCTCACCGGCTCGCTCTCCGGCGTGCGCGGACCGCGTCTCGGTCTCTGGGGCTACTCGAAGGCGGCGAAGATCCGTGCTCTCGAGCACCTCGACCGCGTCGGTCTGCTCGACCGCGCGTATCAGCGCAGCGACACCCTGTCCGGCGGGCAGCAGCAACGCGTCGCCATCGCACGCGCCCTGATGCAGCAACCGGAGATCCTTCTCGCCGACGAGCCGGTCGCATCGCTCGATCCCGAGTCCAGCGACCAGGTGATGGCCCTGATCCGCGAGATCGCCGCCGACGAGGGCCTCACCGTCGTCTGCAGCCTGCATCAGGTCGATCTCGCGATCACCTGGGCCGACCGGATCGTCGGCCTCCGCCATGGCGAGGTCGTCCTGGACACACCCACGACCGACCTCACCAAGTCCGAGGTCATGGAGATCTACGGCCGGGTGGCCACGACGACCGCTGAGCTCAGGGCGGTCTCGATCGAATTGGCGAATGCCGGCGACGCTTCCTCGGACTCGGAGGAGGCCGCGGCTTCCAGAGTCAAGGTGCAGGAGCGGGTCTCGTGACTCTCCTCGCCGAGCGGTCGGGCACGGCGTCGTCCGACGTCGCGGATCGCGCCCCGAAACGCCCGATCTCCCCGGAGCGGATCGCCGCCTCCCTCACGCTCCTGACGCTCGTCGTCGTCGGTGTGCTCGCCGTGAACGAGGTCGGCATCTCCATTCCGGCGATGATCAAGAGCTGGGGCAACGCCGAGAACTTCATGGGCCGCGTCGGCGGACTCTCCTTCCCGGAGCCCGGCGACCTCGTCTGGTTGATCGCGCTCACGGTCGGCCTCGTGCTGGTCGGCACGCTGCTGGCCGCCGTGCTGTCCGTGCCGATCGCCTACCTCGCCGCGTCGAACACGACGCCGGGGAACGGCTGGCGTGCGGTGGCCCGTTTCGTCGGCGTGTTCACGCGCGCGCTGCCCGATGTCGTCCTGGCGATGGCTTTCGTGCTGATGTTCTCGTTGGGGACGCTTCCCGGCATCCTCGCCATCGGCATCCACTCGATCGGCATGATCTCGAAGATGTTCGCCGATGCGATCGAGCAGATCGACGAAGGGCCTCGTCTGGCGATCCGGGCTGCCGGCGGCACGAAGATGCAGGAGTTCGCCTCCGGCATCCTGCCTCAGGTGCTGCCCAGCTGGGTCGCGACCGTGTTGCACCGCAACGACATCAACCTCCGCGGCAGTGTCGTGCTCGGCTACGTCGGCGTCGCCGGTCTGGGCCTGGAGATGTCCTACGCCTTCAAGTCGCTGAACTACGGCAAGGGCCTCGGCATCGCCCTGGTCATCTTCCTCCTCTGCATCGCAATGGAGATCGTCTCCAGCCTGGTCCGCGGCGCAATGCTCGGGCAGCAGAGGCACACGCGCTCCTGGATCGACCGGATCATCCACCCGCGCCTGCAGGAAGCGGAAGCAGGCACGTCGTCGTCGTCCCGCGCGGCGTGGGCGACGAGCCCGACCACGGCCGTTCGCCGCCCGTGGACGGCGGAGCGCGTGCGAAACACGATCGGCGGCGCCGTCGCCGTGCTCGTCGTGATCGGAAGCGTCATCGTCAGCCAGATCAACTGGCTCGACTTCTTCACCTTCTGGGGCAAGCTTCCCGAGGTCGCCGCCAAGTTCTGGCCGCCGTCGTTCGGCAGCTACGAAGCCTCGGCGATGTTCGAGGCGATGCGCGAGACGGTGTCGATCGCGCTGGCTGCGACCGTGCTGACCCTCATTCCTTCGATCGTTCTCGGGTCCCTCGCAGCCACGAACGTCGCCCCCGGTTCGGGTGTGCGTGCAACGGCCAGATTCCTCCTGGTGGGTATCCGTGGCATCCCCGAACTGATCCTCGCCATCGTCCTCGTGGTGATCACCGGACTCGGGGCCCAGGCCGGTGTCATCGCCTTGGCCATCGGCGGCATCGGACTGCTCGGCAAACTCATCGCCGACTCCTTCGAAGAGGTCGACCGCGGCCCGGAGCGTGCGCTGCGCGCCGTGGGTGCCAGTCGTCTGCAGACCTACGCCTCGGCCACCGTGCCGCAGGGGATGCAGGCGCTGATCGGACACATCTTCTACATGCTCGACACCAACATCCGCGCGGCGACGATCCTCGGCATCGTCGGCGGCGGCGGGGTCGGCTACTACCTGCTCAATGCCAGCCAGGGGTCGCGCTACGAGACCGTGACGGCCATCGTCCTGATGATCCTCGTCACCGTTCTCGTCGTCGAAGGCCTCGCGATGTGGATGCGGAAGGTGTTCCGATGAACGCGCCGATGAATGCAACCCAGAACCACGCCGATGTCGTGGTCGTCGGATCCGGCATCGTCGGACTCGGCGCGGCCTACGCCGCCGTGCGCCGGGGACTCCGTGTCATCGTCGTCGACCGCACCGATGCCCCGGTCGGTGCGACGATCCGTAACTTCGGCCACCTCTGCATCGGAGCGCAGTCCGGCGAAGCACGCCGCTATGCGGACACCTCGCGCGAGCTGTGGCTGCGTCTCTCCCACGACGCCGGCTTCTGGCTGCGCGAGTCCGGCACGCTGGTCGCTGCCAGGCACGACGACGAGATCGCCGTACTCGAGGCGGCGACGCGCAGCGGCGGGATGCGGATGCTGGCGGCAGACGAGCTGCTCCGTCTCGCCCCGCTTCGCGCCGAAGGGCTCGTCGGCGGTGCCCACATCGAGACCGACCTGCAGACCGATCCACGTTCCGCCGCAGGCGCCATCGTCCGTCACCTGATGAGTCTGGGCGTGGAGTTCCGATTCCGCACGGCGGTCACCGCGGTGACCACGGAGATCGTCGAGACCAGTCGCGGCTCGATCACGGCCGGCAGCATCGTCGTGGCCGTGAACCACGACGTCGATCAGCTGCTTCCTGAGATCGCTGAACGACGTGGCGTCGTCCGCTGCTCGCTCGACATGATGCGCGTCGCCGTCTCCTTGCCGCGTCCGCTCGGGGCGCCGTTGCTCACCGGGTGGTCGCTGCTGCGTTACGGACGCTTCACCGGCGGACCCGAGGCGACCGCCCTGCGCGAGCGACTGCACTCTGAGAGACCGGACCTCGCGGCGCTCGACCTCAACCAGATGTACACCCAGCTGCCGGACGGCACACTCATCGTCGGCGACTCGCACGTGACCGCGGTTGCGCCCTCACCGTTCCAGCCGGAGGCGGCCTTCGCGGCGTTCCTCACCGAGGCGGAGGAACTGTTCGAGATGCCTGCGCCTCGTGTGCTGGAGCGCTGGCAGGGGGTCTACGCGAAGGGGCCGGGGGAATTCGTCATCGAATCCGACGTACCCGGCGTGCTGGTCCTTGCCGCAACGAGCGGTATCGGCATGACGACGGGTCTGGGGCTCGCTGAAGAGAATCTCACCGCCACCTTCGGGTGGACACCCGCAATGGAAGGAACATCATGACCACTCCGCTCGAATTCGCCCCCATCGAACTCGTCGTGCTCGACATGGCCGGCACGACGGTGCTCGACGATGGGGTGGTCGAGCAGGCGTTCCAGCGCGCTGCAGAGCAGACCGGCGTCGCTGACCGGATGCCGTGGCATGACGCCCTCGAGTACGTCAGGGCGACCATGGGCCAGTCGAAGATCGACGTGTTCACGCACCTCGCCGCAGGTGATGTCGCCGCGGCCGAGCGCGCCACCGCCGCGTTCGAGGGGGCCTACGCGGACATCGTCTCCGAGCAGGGCGTCTCCGAGATCCCCGGCGCGGCCGATGCCATCCAGGGTCTGCGCGACTCGGGTCTGACCGTGGTGCTCACCACCGGCTTCGCGCCGGTGACGCGCGACACGTTGATCGACGGTCTCGGCTGGCGCGACCTCGTGGACTTCGCACTCTCGCCGGCGGATGCCGGTCGCGGCCGTCCCGCGCCAGACATGGTTCTGACGGCGATCATCCGCACGCAGACGTCGCACGTCGCCGCGGTCGCCGTCGCCGGTGACACGATCAGCGACGTCGAATCCGGCCGCCGGGCCGGTGCGGGATTCGTCGCCGGTGTTCTCAGCGGTGCGCACGATCACGCAACGCTCACCGCGGCGAGTGCCGACATCGTGCTCCCCGATGTCACCGGACTCCGTGGCGCGCTCGCCGAGCGCGGACTGCTTCGCCTGAGCGCAACGCACTGAGAGTCGAGCGTCTGACATGGGCTCGGCTCTGATTCGGCCTTCCGTCCCGCGTACCGACGTCGCGCTGCGCCCGTCCGCAACGGCGATGGTGTGGATCGGGGAGGGGCATCCGCACGAGACGATCGCGGTTCCCGGCGTGGCACTCGCCGACGGCGACGTGCTCGTCGCGGTGGAGATGTCGACGATCTGCGGCTCCGATGTGCACACGGTGCGCGGACGGCGGACAGCGCCCACGCCGCTGGTGCTCGGCCACGAGAGCGTCGGCCGGGTGATCGCCACCGGTCACGCCGGAGCGGCCGCCGTCGACGGCACGCCGCTGCGCATCGGCGATCGCGTGGTGTGGTCGGTCACCGTGTCCTGCGCGAGTTGCGATCGCTGCCTGCGCGGGATGCCGCAGAAGTGCCGCACGCTCGGCAAGTACGGGCACGAGCGCATCGGCGCGCACGGCGACCTCACCGGCGCATTCGGCAGTCACGTGCAGCTGCGAGAGGGCACGGCGATCGTGCGCGTTCCGGAGTCGCTGCCGGCAGCCGTGCTGGCGCCGGCGTCGTGCGCGACGGCGACGGCGTGGGCGGCCGTGGCCCGCGCCGGCCGCGATCGCGATCTCGAGGGCGCCGCAGTACGGATCCACGGGGCCGGCCTCGTCGGGCTGTCCGCTGCGGCGATAGCGACCGAGCAGGGGGCATCCGTCGAGGTACTCGACCCGAACGCGTCCCGCAGCCAGCTGGCCACCCGATTCGGCGCGGGGGCGCTCGGCCGCGATCCCGACGTGGTGATCGAAGCATCCGGTCATGCCGTCGCCGAGGCGCTCGCCGGCGTCGACACCGGCGGCACGGTGGTGCTCGTCGGCAGTGTGTTCCCGACAGAACCCGTCGCGCTGGATGCCGAGAGCATCGTGCGACGGTTGATCACCGTGACCGGCGTGCACAACTACACCGGCGCCGAGCTCGCGGAAGCCGTCGCGTTCCTCGCCGGCCGAGGTCGCGCTTACCCGTTCGCCGACGTCGTGGGCGACGTCCGGCCGTTGACCGCCATCGACGACGCGTTGCGCGCGGCATCCGCCCCCGATGCTCCGCTGCGGATCGGCCTCATTCCCGGGCGCTGACGGGCGTCGCCGGATCGTGCCCGCGTCGAGGGCCGGCCGGGTGGAGAGTCTCGATGTGGAAGGCGAGCAGATGCGTCGCCGCGGCCACGCAGGCATCGAGCACGCTCCGCGGATCTCCGGGCAGAGCGAGCCGGCGATGTCCGACGGCGGTGGGCGTCGCCCAGCCGAGATAGACGGTTCCGGCCGGATGCCCGCCTTCCGGGCCAGGACCGCCGACACCGGTCGTCGATACGCAGATGTCGGCGTCGAAGAGCAGCCGCGCACCGGAGGCGAGTTGCTCCGCGCACGCCGCCGAGCACGGATCGGTACCGGGGGCGAGACCGAGAACCCGTTCCTTCACATCGGTGAGGTAGGTGACGATCCCGCCGGCGAACCAGGTGGAGGCATCCGCACCCTGGCCCACGGTGTTCGCCAGCTGCCCTGAGGTGAGAGACTCCGCTACGCAGACGCGCAGCCGGCGGCTGGCCGCGAGTTCGCTCAGGCGATCGATGTGATCCACGCTCGAAGCCTCGGTCACTGCGAGATGCTCTCGACCGTCTCGCCGGTCTGCTCGGCCGAGAGCGACCGGGCGATGTCGGCCTGGCTCACGATTCCGACGAGCAGATGGTCTTCGATCACGGGTACCCGGCGGATCTGGTGCTTCTGCATCAGCTCGAGTGCGACGTCGATGTTGTCGTCGATGTCGACCGTCACCGGCTTTCCCTGAGCGAGCGCACTGGCCGGAGTGGTCTCGGTGTCGAGACCGACGGCGACGGCGCGCACGATGATGTCGCGGTCGGTCAGCATTCCCTTCAGCTTGCTGTCCTCTCCGCAGATAGGCAGGGACCCCACGTCGAGGTCGGACATGATGTTCGCGGCGATGCGCAGCGAGTCGTTCTCGCCGATGCAGCGGGGGCTCGGAGTCATGATGTCGCGTGCGGTGGTCATTGCGCTCTCCCTCTCGTGCCATTCGATGTTCTTTCCTTCTGCGATCGACGCTAAGGGCAATAGCGCGACTCGTGAGGGGCATTGACAAGGCGGCGTGCGTGCGTCAACCCCGCCAACGCGGTTCAGTGGTCGGGTGCGCGTCGTCCCGGTAGTCGGGACGCGGTGGCTGCAGCCGCTGATCCGAGTATTCGCCGCCCAGGCGCCCGCCGTAGGGTCGGCCGTGATCGGCGTATTCCTCACGCGCGAAGACGAAGGTCCACGGCCCCGCGGTGAAGCGCGCGCCGGTGCGGAGGGTCTGAGTGCGCTCGCCCGCGTGGGTCGCGGCTGCATCCGGTTGGGCATTCATCTCGCCTTCGCCGTGCAGTGTAAGAACGTACTCGTCGCGCTCGTCGTGCTGGATCGTCGCATGCACCGGATCGGTGTCGCTGAGCTGCAGTTCATTGCCGCCGGCAGAGCCGATCCGGACGACATCGACATCGAGCGGATGCTCCGTCCGCTCGTCGTCCCGGGTGATCAGCAGGTGCGGGTTGCCCGCACCCCATTCGGCGTGGGTCGTGGTGGGGGTGTTTCCGTCGAGCGTTTCGCTCTCATCGGTGCGGTTCTCGTCCATGGGGCGCCTCCTCAGCGGGTCTGCTTGACGACGCTAGACGCGACCGCCCACCTCGCCGAGGGGGTTGACTTCACGACGACGCGGCGTCAACTCCGTCGGGGGGCGTCATGTGCTCGGGGACCAACGTGATACCGCCACTGGTGTTCGCAGAATTCGCCAAGGCCGTGATCCATTCGACGTGCAGCTTCGGCGGCTCCGGCTCGTCGAAGACGAACCGCAGGGGGATGGACGGATGCAGCCATATCGTCGATCGTCCGGGCGGATGATCATCGGAGTGCTTCCAGGACAGGGTGAAGCTCTCGTTACGACGAAGCTTGGTGGCGATGACGACCTTCAGATGCGCGAGGGTTCGGTCCTCGATCAGGATGGGGTCGGCCGTGCCGCCGTAGAAGAGCATGCCCATAAGGCTTACGCTACGCATGAGGGTTGAATCCGACAATCCCCTAGAGACGGAAGGGCGAATCTGCATGGGCAAGTTCATCTACGAGGGCGGCGTGAAGACCGAGATCGAGGACCGTGCTCTCACGCATCTGCAACTCGTGATCACGGCCAAGCTGCGCCGGGGTGAGCCGTTCCCGTTCAGCTGGCGAGAAGATGCGAGCGTCGGCGGTGGACGCACCACCGTGTGGATCCAGCCGAGCAGTTCTCTGGTCTTCAAGTACTTCGGGAGCAGGCAGCCGTCGATCAATCGGGCCTGGATCGAAGCACTGGCCTTCACGGCCAACGCACCGAGCGGTCTCTACCTCGTGCCAGAGCCGGCTGAGACCGGCGAAGCGCCCAGCAGCCCGGACCTGCCGGTCACGCCGCCGCTCTAGCGCTTCGTCAGCGCTCGCGTTGCCAACTCCCGCGTGATGCCGGAATAGCCGAAGGTGTGTCAACCCCCTGGGGCTCACCGGTCGGGGTATCGGATGCTCGTCTGACCGGACCCATGACTCGAGGAGACATCACGATGGCAGAGAACACCTCCGATCCCCGCACGCTGCACACGGGCGGCCCTTTCCCTCCGCAGCAGCAGGATCAGCCGGGGCTGACCGACGAGACGCGTCCGACGCCGGACCACGGCGAATCGAGCTACGTCGGCCATGGCCGCCTCGAGGGGCGGCGGGCGCTGATCACCGGCGGAGACTCCGGCATCGGCCGCGCGGTCGCGATCGCCTTCGCCCGAGAGGGTGCGGATGTCGCGATCGTGCACATGACCGAGGAGCAGGAGGATGCCGACGCGACACTCGAACAGGTACGAGCGGCGGGGCGGAAGGGTGTGAGTCTCGCGGGCGATGTGCGAGAAGAGTCGTTCGCATCGGATGCCGTGTCCCGGACGCGCCGTGAACTCGGCGGCCTGGACATCCTGGTCCTGAACGCGGCGTACCAGCACGACATCGACGGCTTCGAGAGTCTCCGCACCGAGGACATGCGCCGGGTCTTCGAGACGAACCTGTTCGGGCTCCTGTATTCCGCGCGCGCGGCGTTCTCGGCGCTCGAAGCGGGTGCCAGCATCATCGTCACCGCATCGATCCAGGCATACAACCCCTCGCCTGGACTCATCGACTACGCGATGACCAAGGCGGCTCAGGTGGCGTTCGTGAAGGCGCTCGCCGAAGAGGCGGGGCCCAAGGGTATTCGCGTGAATGCCGTCGCGCCCGGTCCGATCTGGACGCCGCTGATCCCCGCCACAGGGTGGGATGCCGAGAGGCTGGCGTCGTTCGGGCAGGACACGCCGCTCGGGCGGGCCGGACAGCCCGCCGAGCTCGCCGGAGCCTATGTCTACCTCGCCTCGAACGAATCGTCGTACGTGTCCGGTGCCGTACTCCCGGTGACGGGCGGGAAGCACCTCTAGAACAAGCGCGGCAGCACCCCGCGCCGAATGGACGCGGCGCAGGGTGATGCCCCAGGGTGGAGTACGTGCCATCGAACGCGTCGCCTCGTCCTCTCCTCGGTGTCGCGCTCGTCGTCGGATCGTGCCTGTCACTGCCCTTCGGTGCCGCCATCGCGACCCAGCTCTTCCCGGTGCTCGGCGCCTGGGGCGTGACCTCGCTGCGCATCGCGATCGCCGCACTGCTCCTCGTCGTGATCGTGCGCCCGAGACCACGCCGTTGGACCCGCACGCAGTGGATCGCCGCGGCGCTCTTCGGGCTCTCGCTGGCGGGGATGAACGGCTTCTTCTATGCCGCGATCGACCGCATTCCGCTCGGTCCCGCTGTCGCGATCGAATTCCTCGGCCCCCTCATCCTCGCCGCCGTGCTCACCCGCCGCCTCGCTGACGCCGCTTGGGTCGGCGTCGCGCTGCTGGGCATGGCGCTGCTGGGCATCGACGGGATGATCGGTGCCGATCCGCTCGATCCGCTCGGTGTGCTCTTCATCCTGATCGCGGCGGGCTTCTGGGTGATGTACATCCGGATGAGCGCGCGCGTGGGCGCGCTCATCCCCGGTAGCGCGGGGCTGGCGGTCGGACTGGTCGTCGCCGCGGTGCTGCTGCTGCCGCTCGGTGTGCCGGCCTCGATCACGATCGCGGCAGATGGCCAGCTGATTCTGCTGGCAGTTCTCACCGCGGTGCTGTCGTCGGTGATCCCGTACAGCTTCGAGCTCGCCGCGCTTCGCCGTCTCCCGCAGCGGGTGTTCGGGGTGCTGCTCAGCCTCGAGCCCGCGTTCGCGATCCTGGCAGGCTGGCTCGTGCTCGGTCAGGACGCGACACCGTTGCGGCTGGCCGCCGTCGGTCTGGTCGTGGTGGCGAGCGTCGGAACGACTCTCGGTGTGCGACACGCACGGCGGCGAGCGGATGCCGAGGCGAAGGACGTCGACGACCCGCCCACCGTGTTCACCGGGACGATCCCGCTCCCGGACTGACCGCCGCAGGCAGCGGGAACCGCCTGCGCAGCAGCATCCGCTGGACGAGCGTCCAGACGACCGTGACGGCGAGATAGAGGGCCGCGGCGAGCGGGACCAGCACGGCGAAGACGGCGGTCAGATAGTGCATGGCCGCCACCACCCGCAGCATTCCCGGGGAGTTCAGCGGTGAGTCGTCGACCTGCGTCGGCCGGAACACTCGACGGGTGACTTCGGCCACGGCGATCATGAGCGCGAGGAGGGTGCCCCACACGAGCATGGTCGCTGCGTCGGCGGAGCCGCCGAACACGACCGAGACGAAACTCGCGCCCAGCGGAGCGCCGAGCAGATCGTGGGAGAGCAGCGCGTTCGGATGCCCGGCGATCTCGGGTCGCAGGAACAGGGTGTACAGGATGCCGATCACCGGCGCTTGGGCGAGCACGGGCAGCATCCCGGCGAAAGGCGAGGTGTTCTCGCTGCGATACAGCGCCATGGTCTCGCGCTGCAGCCGTTCGGGGTTCTTCTTGTGCCGCCGCTGCAGTTCGCGCAGTCGGGGGGCGAGGCGCGAGCGGGTCTGCTCGGCCTTCGCCTGCGAGACCCCGACAGGGATGAGGAGTGCGCGCACCAGCAGGGTGACGAGAACGACGGCGCCGGCGGCGGCGATGCCGCCGAGGGCAGGCGTGAGAGCTGTGGAGAGGCCGGCGAGGGCGCCGTAGGCGGCGTTCAGGAGCGCGGCGAGGGGTGGAAAGGCAAAGGGGTCCATGAGGGTCCGTTCGTGGCATCGGGAAGGGTCGGCCGAGGCCGCGTTTCCCGAGCCAGGAAGGACGGGTTACGCGGCGGGCACGACTCCCGGCGCACGAGGACGCGGATGACCAGCGGCATCCGGATCGCTCTGGGTGAGGAGGGTTCCGATATCGATCGCGCGACGCGGATGGGGCGAACCGCCGCCTCCGGTGGGAAGTGCGCTGAGCGTGATGGCGAGGGCGAGAACGGCGACCGCGACGACGGCGATGGCGAGCCCGAGGGCGGTTGCATCCGGCGTGGAGACGAGGCCGAGCGCAGTGAGGACGATGCTCAGCATCTGCCCGAACCATTCGCCCATGTGTGCGCTCCCTTCGCTGCGAGGGTAGCACTCGTGGTCGAGTCGTCGGCCGAGAACCCGGTCGCGGAAGCCAGCTAGCATCGCGGGGACGGCACTCTCGGCGACTCTGCGTCGCGACGGCGGGGCAAGCCGACTTCCTGGAGCACGCAATGATCACTTACCGGCAGGATGACTGGGCCGCGAGCCCTTCGCATCCGTCGACCGTGACCGGACCGTACCTGATGGGTACCGGGGTCGTCACAGGTGAAGACACCGGCACCCGACCGCTCTCGCCTCCGCATTCGCACGAGGATGCGATGCTCGCCTGGTGCTACCGCGGCACGGTGTGGGTGCACCTGCAGGATGCGATGTGGCGCCTCGCGCCGGGGCAGGGAGTGTGGATCCCCGCGCACACCCCGCACACGGCCCACCACGAATCCGACTCGACCGGCTGCTACACCTACATCCCCGACTCGTCGCTGATCGCCCCGATCGACGACGTCACGCGGGTCCTCGTGCCGCGCGCGGTGCAGGAGATGCTCCTCCACCTGGGCATCAACGACATGCCGACCGACCTGCGCGTGCGCATCCAATCGGTGCTCATCGAGATGCTGCAGCAACCCCTGCCGGAGGCCGCGACCGAATGGGGTGAGGTGCCGATGCCCGCCGACGAACGGGTCGCTCCGCTCGTGCAGGCGGTGCTCGCGGACCCCGGCGATCCGCTCAGCACCCAGGACCTCTTCTTGGCGCACGGGCTGCACGAACGAACCGTTCTGCGCATCTTCCAGAACGACGTGGGCATGAGCTTCGGGCGGTGGCGCACCGGCGTACGGATGACCCTCGGAGCGCGACTGATCGTCGCCAGTACGCCGATCGGGGCGGCGGCGCACCGCTGCGGCTACGCGACGACGAGCGCCTTCTCCGCGGCATTCAAGCAACGGTTCGGTCTCACGCCGCGGCAGTACGTCGCGCGTGTGCAGGCCGATGCCGCTCACCAGACGTACTGGCGGTGACGTCGAGCCGGTCCGGTTCACGACAGTTGTCGGTTCTTCGACACAAGTCGTCGATCCTTCGACACTGAGCACCGCATCCGCGTTCTACCATCGAATAGTTAGGACATGCTTACCTAACTTCTCGCTGCGTTGACGCGGCACACCCCCTCCCCATCCCGAAGGAGAATCATGACGCACACTCTTGCGCGCCCGAAGATCCGGCGAGGTGCCGCGCTCGTCGCCGCAGCCGTCGCCGCCGCCCTCACCCTCGCGGGGTGCTCGGCACCGGAGGAGAACTCCGGATCCGCAGCTGCCGCCACGGACGGTGTGGTCATCGAGCACGCCCACGGTGAGACGGTGATCCCCGAGAAGCCCACGCGTATCGTCGCCCTCGGCTGGATGACTCCGGATATCGTCGCCGCTCTCGGAACCAACCCGGTCGGCATCGAAGAGGTGTGGGGTGCTGACGAGAGCGGCTATCAGCCGTGGTTCGAGGACTTCGTCACCGAGGAGTACGGCGACACTCCAGAGATCATCCCCTTCGTCGAGGACGGCCCGAACTACGAGGCGATCAAGGAGCTCAAGCCCGACCTCATCCTGAGCCTCTACTCGGGAGTCACCGACATCGAGTACGACCGGCTGAGCGAGATCGCCCCGACCATCCCTTACATCGAGGGACCCTGGAACCCGGGCACCTGGGAAGGCATGACGCGCACCATCGGCGCGGCGATGTCCGAGGACGCCAAGGCCGAGGAGCTGATCGGCGAGACCGAGGACCTCATCACCTCGCTCGCCGACGAGCACCCCGAGTTCGACGACAAGACGTTCGTCTGGGGTCTGACCCTGAACGAGGGCGGCACCGATCTCGGCGTCTACCTCGAGTACGACCCGCGCGTGCGCATCACCGAAGCGCTCGGGTTCACCTCGACTTCGGCGATGGACAGCTTTCTCGCCAGCGCCGAGGGCGACAACTGGTACACGGGCGTGAGCCTCGAGAAGCTCTACGACGTCCCGGCCGATCTGTTCGCCGCCTGGGGCGGCAGCGCCGCTGAGGGCACGTACACGGTGGAGAACAAGGTCGTGTCGCGCTGGGACCCGATCGCCAACGGTTCGTACGTCATCTACGCGGACGACGCCGAGGCCTCGGCGATCAGCGCACCGACTGTGCTCTCGCTGCAGTACATCCTGCCGAAGTACGTCGACGACCTCGCCGCCGCGCTGCAGGGCAAGCCGACCATCGCGGGGAAGTGACCTCGGCGATGCTCCGGCCGGCTTCTCCCCGGACCCCGCTGGCGGCAGAAGACGGCACCGATGTCTCGAACACGGGTGCGGGGAGTCGTGCAGACGGCTCCCCGCACCGCAATGGGACCCTCATCACAGGTCTCGTGATCTCGGCGGTGGTGCTGGTGGTCGCCGCCGTCGCCTCGCTCGCGGTCGGCAACCGCGCGATCGATCCGGTGACCGTACTGCAGTCTCTCTTCGCCTACGACGACGACAACCCCCTGCACCTGATGGTCACGGAGCTTCGGGTGCCCCGCACGCTCCTCGGTATCGCGGTGGGGGCCGCGCTGGCCGTCTGCGGCGGGCTGATCCAGGCCTTCACGCGCAACCCGCTGGCCGACCCCGGCATCCTCGGTGTGAACGCCGGAGCATCGTTCGCCGTCACGTTCGCGATCGGCGTGCTCGGTCTGACCGCCCCGGGCGCATATGTGCCCTTCGCCCTTCTCGGAGCACTCGTCCTCACTCTGCTCGTCTACGTTCTGGGCTCGTTCGGGGCGTCGGGCGCCACGCCCATGAAGCTGACGCTCGCCGGAGTCGCGTTGGGCGCAGCCTGCACGGGCTTCACGACCGCGATCGTGCTGCGCGACCACAGCACCCTTCAGGTCATGCGCTTCTGGGGGGTCGGCTCGATCGGTGGACGCACCCTCGACCAGCTCACCTGGGCGGTTCCCTTGATCGTGATCGGCCTGCTGATCGGGCTCCTGTGCGCACGTTCGCTGAATGCTCTGGCACTGGGCGATGACCTGGCGCAGGCACTCGGAGCGCGCGTGCGCGTGACCCGGGTGACGGTGATCATCGCCGTCACCCTGCTGGCGGGAACGAGCGTCGCCGCCGCCGGACCCATCGCGTTCGTGGGGCTGATGATCCCGCACATCGTCCGCTGGTTCACCGGTCCGGACCAGCGCTGGGTGCTGAGCTACTCGATGATCATCGGTCCAGCCTTCCTGCTGTTCGCCGACATCCTCGGCCGAATCGTGCTTCCCAGCGGGGAGCTCCGCGTCGGTATCGTCACCGCGCTGCTGGGGGCGCCGATCCTGATCATCCTCGTGCGCCGCAAGAGGGTGAGCGGACTGTGAGCACCGATCAGAAGTCCGTCGCCCCGCGGGGCGCAGCAGCGCAGCACACCGCATCCGCGCCGGTCGACCGCGGACGCCGCCTGATCCGGATCGAGACCCCGCGTATCGCCGCACTCATCCCGGTCCGTTCGGTCATCGTGTGCGCCGCACTCGTCGTCGTGATCGTCCTGGCGGGCCTGGCCTCCATGACCATCGGCGCGTACGAGGTGGACTTCGGCTCGGTTGTCCGGGCGATCGCAGACCCGGCATCCGATCCGGACATCCGGCAGGTGGTGTTCGAATGGCGACTCCCGCGCGTGCTGTTCGCGGTGCTGTGCGGGGCGGCGCTCGCTCTCGCCGGCGGCATCTTCCAGTCCCTCACCCGCAACCCGCTCGGGTCTCCTGACATCATCGGCTTCGGAATCGGCGCCCAGTTCGGCGTGACGCTCGTGATGATCGTCCTCGAGCTGAACACGTACATGTTCAAGGCGGCGGGCGCGCTCGTCGGCGGTCTCGCCACCGCACTGATCGTCTACGTCCTTGCGAGCAAGAACACGATGTCGTCGTTTCGTCTGATCATCGTCGGCATCGGCGTCTCGGCGGGGCTCGGATCCCTCACCTCCTGGATCCTCATCTCGGTCAGTGTGGAGAAGGCCATGATGGCGGCGACCTGGGGCGCAGGCTCTCTCGCCTCGCTCGGCTTCGACCAGCTCATCCCCGCGGCGATCGTGTTCGCGATCGTGACCGTTCTCTCCCTCCCTCTCCATCGAACGCTTCCGGTGCTGGAGATGGGCGATGACGCGGCGACCGCGCTGGGCGTCAGCCCTGGGCGCACCCGTCTCGCGGCGATGGTGTTCGGCGTCGCTCTGGTCGCCCTCGTCACCGCGGCAGCGGGACCCATCTCTTTCATCGCGCTCGCGGCTCCGCAGATCTCGCAGCGTCTCACCCGTTCGAACACTCCGATGGGCACACTTCCGGTGATGCTCACCGGCGCCGCCCTCGTGGTGGTGTCGGACGCCGTCGCCCAACTCATCGCCGTGCCGGTAGGCGTCGTGACGGTCTCGGTCGGCGGCGTCTATCTCGCCTGGCTGCTGGCCGCCCAGTTCACGCGCCGCACCTGAAAGGAACACCCATGACCGCTTCGCTGCTGGCCCGCGACATCACACTCGGGTACGGAGACGTCCCCATCGTCTCCGCGCTGTCGCTGCAGGTTCCCGATGACTCGTTCACGATCATCATCGGCCCCAATGCGTGCGGCAAGTCGACGCTCCTGCGCGGGTTCGCCCGCCTGCTGCGCCCGACCACCGGCGCCGTGTACCTCGAGGGCGACGAACTGCGCTCCCTCCGGCCGAAGGAAGCCGCGCGCAAGCTCGGGCTTCTGCCCCAGTCATCCATCGCGCCTGACGGCATCACGGTCGCCGACCTCGTCGGCCGGGGGCGTTTCCCCCACCAGAGCGCCATGCGCACATGGAGCAGCGCCGACGAACGCGCGGTGTCCGAAGCGATGGCGGCGACCGGGGTCACCGACCTGTCGCGCCGGCTCGTGGACGAGCTCTCGGGAGGTCAGCGGCAGCGCGTCTGGGTGGCGATGGCCCTCGCTCAGCAGACGAAGCACCTGCTGCTGGACGAACCGACGACCTTCCTCGACATCGCGCACCAGATCGACCTGATGGAACTGTTCGCCGATCTGCACCGCAACGGCACCACTCTGGTCGCCGTGCTGCACGATCTCAACCACGCCGCGCGGTACGCGACCCACCTCGTGGCGATGCGCGACGGGGCCATCGTGGCGCAGGGCGATCCTCGTGAGATCATCACCGCCGAGCTCGTCGAGGCCGTGTACGATCTTCCGTGCATGGTGATCACGGACCCCGTCTCGGGAACACCGCTCGTGCTCCCGCTCGGTCGGCGGACGTCGTGACGAGCACACCACGGCGCCTCTTCGGCATCGCGTTGTCCGCCGAAGGACGCGGGGTCGCTCTCGCCGCTGCGACGGCGCTCCTCGTCGTGCACACGCTGGCCGAAGCCGCGATCCCCGTCATCATCGGCGCGACGATCGATCGCGCGGTGCTCCCTGCTGACCCGATCGCGCTCGGGATCTGGGTCGGCGTGCTGGTCGGCACCTTCCTCGTGCTGACCGTGAGTTACCAGTCCGCATCCCGCCTCATGGTGACGATCTACGGACACGGCGAGCAGGCGCTGCGCCACCTCGCGCTCTCCCGAATGCTCCGGCCCCGGCTCTCCCGTCGCACCGTGACCGCGGGTGAGGCATTGACCTTCGTCACCTCCGATACCTATCGGGTGGCCGGCGTCGCCTGGTCGGTCGCGCAGCAGTGCGCCGCGATCGCTGCGATCATCGGCGCGGGGCTGGCCATGCTGGTGATCTCGCCGGCTGCGACAATCGTCGTGTTCGGCTCGACCATCGCGATGATGCTCGTCATGCGCGTCGTCTCGCGGCCCCTCGAGAACCGCGGTCTGGTCGAGCAGCGGGCGGCGACCGAGGCGGGGGCGGTCGCCGCCGACTTCATGAGCGGATTCCGGGTGCTGGTGGGCATCGGTGCCCGTGAAGAGGCCGTGCGGCGTTATGTCGCCGCGAGTGACGTCTCCCGTCGCGCCGCAACGGCTGCCGGCCGATCGCTCGCCGCATACGAGGCGGTGAGCGCGACCCTCGCAGCCGTGGCCACGACCGCTCTGGCCGGCATCTCGGCATGGTTCGCCGCGGAGGGCAGGATCAGCATCGGCGAGCTGGTGACCGTGCTCGGACTCGCCCAGTTCATCAGCGGCTACCTCGCCTATGCCGGGTCGTTCCCCTCGAACTGGATCCACAAGCTCGCCTCGGCGAAGAGGCTCGCCGAGGTCATCGACGCCGAGGATCTCCTCGAGGTGCCATCGGAGCCGGAGCGCCCCACGACTCCGCCGAACGGCGCGGTGCTGGCCTTCCGCACGGGTTCCGCGGATTCGCCGCTCGTGGAGGTGCGCGCGGGTGAGCTTCTCGGTATCCGCCCCGCGGACAGCGACGCGTCCCGAGCCCTCTCCCGTCTCCTCGGCCTGCGCACGCGCGCGGATCGGGGCCGTGTCTCGCTCGTCGTCGACGGGGAGTTCAGGGACGTGTCCGATCTGGATCCGGTGGAGTACCGCCGCCGCGTCGTCGCCCCGCCGCACGGGCAGACGATCATGAGCGGCACGCTGCGCGAAGCGGTTCGGGGACGCTCGATGACGGATCTCCCACGTCCCGCCGTCATCCAGATGGCGGCTCTGCACGAGACCGTCGCGGAGATCGGCGGCTGGGACGCGCAGGTCGGCGAGGCCGGAAGGCGATTGTCCGGCGGACAGCGGCAGCGCATCGGGATCGCTCGCGCCCTGCACGCGGACGCCGATGTGCTCGTGCTCGACGAGCCGACCTCGGCCGTGGATGCCATCACCGAGGCACACATCGCCCGCGCGCTCTCGGCGCACAGCTCGACCGTCGTCGTGATCACGACCTCTCCTGTGCTGCTCGGCATTTGCGATCGGGTCGTCGAACTCTCCGCCGAAGGATCGGACGCTCGAGATGAGTAGTGATCCGAGCTCGACAGCCGCGCTGCTGCCGATCGCCTCCAGCGCCCGCGTGCGCGCCGCCGTCGGAGCGCTGCTGCGACAGCACCGGGGGAGGACCGCAGCGGTCGCTGGGCTCTTCCTCATGGCATCCGCTCTCGGGATCGTGACGCCGACGTGCCTCGGCCGCATCGTCGACGCCGTCTCGTCACACGCGGGGTTCGCCACCATCGCCGGCTGGGTGATCGGCGCCGGTGCGGGCGCCATCGGCGCGGCCATCGTGATGCTGTGGGCGGTACGGATGCTCGCCGGGCTGGTGCAGGACATGCTCGCCACCCTGCGCGAGGACGCGTTCGCCTCGGCGATGCGTCTTCCCGTGAGTGCGATCGACGACGGCGAGAGCGCCGATCTGCTCTCGCGGGTCACCGGCGACGTCGACGCCGTGGCGGAGGCTGGAGGGAACGTCGCCCCGACGCTCCTCTCGGCGGGGTTCGCGATCGGAGTCTCGGTCGTCGCGCTGACCGCTCTGGACCCCTGGCTCGCTCTCGCCGGCGTCGCCGCTGCTCCGTTCTATGCGCTCGGCACCCGTGCGTTCCTGCGGAGATCCCGCGTGGTGTTCCGCGAGGTCCGGGTGCGCGAAGCAGCCCGCAGTCAGGCGGTGCTCGATGCGGTCGAGGCCATCGACACGCTCACGGCGTTCAACGAACAGGAGCACGCGCTGGAGCGGGTGCGGGAGCGCGCCGAATCCTCGATCCGGATGCAGGTCGAGGGCGTTCGCGTGACGAACCGATTGTTCCGGTGGATCAACGCCGGAGAGCTCGTCGGCCTCGCCGCGATCCTCTGCACCGGCTTTCTGCTGCATTCCGCCGCTGCGATCACCGTGGGGACGGTCACCACGGCGGCGCTGCTCTTCCATCGGCTGTTCGACCCGGTCGGGCAGCTGATCTTCGGACTCGACGACATCCAGCGGGCGACCATCGGACTCGCGCGACTCGTGGGGGTCATCGATCTCGCGCCTGCGGCGGTCGCGGCGCGGGAGTCGGCGTCGGATGCTGCGCCGAAGCGCACAGCGGTCATCGAGGCAGCGGGAATCGAAGTGCGCGATGTCACCTTTCGCTACCCGAGCACCGGTCGCGGGATCAGCGAGGTGACGCTGCAGGTGGAGCAGGGCACCACCGCGGCTCTCGTCGGGACCTCCGGGTCCGGCAAGAGCACGCTCGCCCGCGTCATCGCCGGCCACCATCCGCCGACATCGGGCAGCGTGCACCTCGCCCCGGGGGGAGGCACCCCGTACTACCTCTCGCAAGAACTGCACCATTTCCGGGGCACGATCGCCGACAACCTCCGACTCGTCGCACCCGGGGCGAGCCACGACGACATGGTCGCTGCCCTGCGCGCGGTCGGGGCGGGATGGGCGGTCGAGGCGATGGCGACGGACCTCGCCGAGGACCCCTCCGCGAATCCCGTCGCGCCCCTCGACGAAGGCCGCATCCAGCAACTCGCTGTCGCGCGCGCGTTCCTCGCCGACCCGGAGGTGGTGATCCTCGACGAGGCGACCGCCGATGTCGGGCTGCATCATCGCGATGCGGTGGAGGAGGCGATCGGGGTGCTGCGCCAGGGCCGCACCGCGCTGCTCATCGCGCACCGGCTGCAGCAGGCGGCGAGTGCCGAGCAGATCATCGTCTTCGCCGACGGCCGGGCGACGCAGCGCGGCACCCACGAAGAACTCCTCGCGACGGACGGACCGTATCGCTCCTCTTGGCTCGTCCAGACGCCGAGCACGCCAGCCCCTCAGACCACCCCAGAAGAGACGGAGACTCCGTGAACATCCACCGCGGCATCGTCAGCAGCACCACCACCCTCACACCGACGCTCGTGCGCGTGACGCTCGCAGGCAGCGGCATCGCCGACTTCCTCAGCACCGGCATCGGCGACGAATACGTGCGGGTGTTCTTCCCGCACGGCGAAGACCCCACCGACGTCTCGCTGCCCGTGCCGGCCGGCGACTGGTGGGAGACACCCGAGGGCGCACCGGAGGCCCCGATGCGCACCTACACGATCAGCGGCGTCCGTCCGGATGCCGACGAGCTCGACATCGATTTCGTGATCCACGAAGCGGGAGTCGCCGGGCCCTGGGCCGCGCGCGCCGAACCGGGGCATGTACTCGGGTTGAACTCCCCGACGGGCCTGTATTCGCCGCCGCCGGGAATCACCTGGCAGGTGCTGGTGGCGGACCTGACCGGGCTCCCCGCGGTGGCGCGGATCGCCGCCGAGACGCCGGAGGGCGTGCGGACGCGGGTCGTGCTCGAGGTGCCGAGCGAAGCCGATCAGGTCGCGTTCGAGGTGGGTGGCGACGTCGAGGTCACCTGGGTCATCGGCGGCAACGGCCACGGGCCGAGCGCGCTCGGTCCGATCCTGCGCGGCATCGTCGACGACCGACTCCGGCTCGAAGACGGGTACGTGTGGGTCGCCGGTGAGACCGTCGCCCTGCGCGACGTGCGCAAGTACCTGCGCAAGGAACTCGGCCTGCCGGCGACGCGGTTCAAGGTCGTCGGCTACTGGACGCCGATCGCAGCGTGGGATGAGAAGTTCGCTGCGCTCCCCGACGCGGTGCAGAAGGAGCTCGATGCGATCTGGGCCGAGACCGATGACGCCGAGCCGGAGGATGTGCAGATCCGCTTCGAGGAGCAGCTCGACCGGCTCGGCCTCTGAACGCGGGCACCGGCACGCGCCTCGCCTCTCCGTGCCGGGCGTAGCCTCGGATCATGAGTGATCTGCGCACCCTTCTCGGCATCGAGCATCCGATCGTCCTCGGCCCGTTCGGCGGACTCTCCTCCGTCGCGCTGGCGGCGGCGGTGAGCGACGCCGGCGGCCTGGGCTCGTACGGCCTCTACGGTTACGACGGCGAGCGCATCCGGTCGACCGCGTCCGCCCTGCGTCAGGCCACCTCCCGACCGTTCGCGCTGAACATCTGGCTGCCCACCGGCGACGAGGTCGCGCCGAACCCGCAGCATGCGATCTTCGCGCAGGCGCTCCAGCCGTTCTTCGAAGCGGTCGGCGTGGACATGCCGCAGCGGCCGACGGCCTACCTCCCTGATCTCGGCGAGCAGCTGGAGGCGATCTGGCATGCCGCGCCGGCGGCGCTCAGCGTCGTGTTCGGAGTGCCAGCAGCGGACGTCGTCGAGGAGGCGCATCGCCGTGGCATCCGTGTCATCGGCACCGCCACCACGGTTGCCGAAGCCACGGCTCTCGCCGACGGCGGCGTCGACGCGATCGTGGCGACCGGCGCCGAGGCGGGTGGGCACCGCGTCTCGTTCCTGCGCCCGGCCGAAGAATCTCTCATCGGGACATTCGCACTCGTACCGCAGATCGTCGACGCCGTCTGGGTGCCGGTGATCGCGGCCGGCGGCATCGCCGATCGTCGCGGCGTGGCCGCGGCGTTCGCACTCGGAGCCGCCGGCGTGCAGGTGGGCACGGCGTTCCTCGCCACGGCCGAGTCCGCGGCGAACGATGCGCATCGCGCGGCGATCCACTCGACAGCCGCTGATGAGACGGTGCTCACCAGGGCGATGAGCGGGCGGCTCGCGCGCGGCGCGCGGAATCGGGTGGTGCGCGCGATCGAAGCCAGCGGCACGATCGCGCCGTTCCCGATGCAGAACTGGCTCACCGGGCGCTTCCGCACCGCCGCCGGTGAGCAGAACCTGGGGGAGCTGCAGTCGCTGTGGATGGGGCAGTCCGCGCCGCTCGTGCGCTTCGACACCGCGGCCGACGTGTTCGCCGAGCTGGTCGTCGGTGCGCCGGAGCGCTAGAGGATGACGGTCGAGCGGCCGTGCACGATCACGCGATCTTCCGCGTGCCACTGCACGGCGCGGGCGAGCACCAATCGTTCGACGTCAGCGCCGCGGCTCTGCAGCTCGGCAGCGGATTCGGAATGGGTCACCCTGGTGACGTCCTGCTCGATGATCGGTCCCTCGTCGAGGTCGGCCGTCGCATAGTGCGCGGTGGCGCCGATGAGCTTCACGCCGCGGTCCTTCGCCCGTGCATAGGGGTTGGCCCCGATGAAGGCCGGCAGGAAAGAGTGGTGGATGTTGATCACCGGCGCACCGACGCGTTCGATGAAGTCGTCGGTGAGGATCTGCATGTACCGGGCGAGCACGACGAGGTCGACGTTGCCCTGCAGCAGCTCGAGCTGGCGCGTCTCCATCGCGGCTTTGTCGCCGGAGGGGATGTGCACGAAAGGCACCCCGAAGGAGCGCACCGACTCGGCGAGGTCAGGGTGATTCGACACCACCATCGTCACGTCGATGTCGAGCTGCCCGCGCTGGGTGCGCCAGAGCAGTTCCATGAGGCAGTGGTCGTACTTCGACACGAAGATCGCGACCCGCTTGCGGCGTGCGACATCGTGCAGCGACCACTCCATGCCGAAGCGCTCGGCGACGGTCGCGATGCTCGCCTCGAGTGCGGGTCGCGCGGCGGACAGCCCCTCCAGGTGGATGACGGTCCGCTGGAAGAAGCGCCCGCCCTCGGCATCCGTCGAATGCTGATCGAGCGAGATGATGTTCGCACCGTGCTCGGCGAGCACGCCGGCGACGGCGGCGACGATGCCGGGCTGGTCGTCGCACGCGATCAGAAGACGGGCGGTATCGGGCTGGGACATGAGGGCTCCTCAGAGGGTGTCAGTCGATTCTGTCGCGGATGCGGCGACCGGGCGAATCGCGCGGTCGGGTCGCTAATCTGAGAGCGTGAACGCGGGCGACGTCGGACTGGTGCTGATCCCGCTGCTCGCGGTCGCAGCACCGCTGCTCGCCCGAGGCGTGCGCCGGGTCATCCGCGTTCCGATCATCGTCTTCGAGCTGGTTCTCGGGATCCTGGCCGGACCCGCCGTGCTCGGCTGGGTCGAGCCGCACGAGATCCTGCAGAAGCTGAGCGATTTCGGGTTGGCGATGCTCTTCTTCGTCGCCGGATCTGAGATCGACTTCCGCGCCGTGTCGGGGAAGCCGCTCATGCGGGCCTCGATCGGCTGGGTGATCAGCGTCGCGCTCGGCATCGGCGTCGGTCTCTTCTTCGCGCCTGGCGACGGCATGATCGTGATCGGTATCGCGCTGAGCTCGACCGCGCTCGGCACGTTGATGCCGATCCTGCGCGATGCGCGCGAGCTCGACACGCCGTTCGGCAAGGTGGTCACCGTGATCGGTGCGGTCGGCGAGTTCCTGCCCCTCATCGCCATCTCCGTCTTCCTCAGCGCGCGCTCGACGCCGGTGGCTGCCGGGATCCTGCTGGCGTTCGTCGTGCTCGCCGGACTGGCCGTGCTGCTGGCGCGTCGGCTGCCGCACGGTGGACTGCACGAGTTCATCCGGGTGACCCTGCACACCTCCGACCAGTTCGCAGTGCGCTTCGTGCTGCTGCTCATCGCCGCACTCGTCGGCATCAGTGTGATGTTCGATCTCGACATGCTGCTCGGCGCCTTCGTCGCCGGAGCCATCTGGCACATCATCATGGCCCGTGCACCGAAGGACGACGCCGCGGCGGTCGAGAGCAAGGTCGAGGCCGTCGCGTTCGGCTTCCTCGTGCCGATCTTCTTCCTCTACACCGGCGTGAACTTCGACCTGGCAGCATTGCTCGCGTCTCCGGCGGCGCTCGGACTCGTGCCGCTGTTCCTGGTCGCCCTTCTTGTGATCCGCGGCTCGGCGGCGCAGTTGTCGGCGCCGCGGGGAATGAATGTGCGCGATCGTGCGGCGCTCGGGATGCTCGCCGCCACCGGGCTGCCGATCATCGTCGCGGTGACCGCGATCGGCGTCGAGCGAGGGATGCTCGACAGCGGGACGGCCGCCGCGCTGGTCGGAGCCGGGATGCTGTCCGTGCTGATCTACCCGCTCATCGCGATGATGGTGCGCGGGGACCGTGAGCGCGTCGTCGGCCCCCGGCCCGCCGACGAGCGGCCGCAGGGAGAACTGTGATGACGGCATCCGATCTGCTGAGTGAGGCGCGGGCCGCGCTGGCCGGTGCGCCACAGGAGGGACTGGGCGAGGAGCGCAGCTCGCGGTGGCGCGGGCGGCGTATCGTTCGGGTCGGTTCCGCGTGGCATCTCGGCGTGCTGCTGCTCACGGACACGCGCGTGCTGGCCACCGCCGAGGTGCTGCGGGCGGCCGACCCCGGCCGACGCGGCTACACGGCGGAATCCGCTCGCGCGCGTGCGGCTCGCCGCGAGGAGGCGCTGCGCGGGGGCTTCGCCGAGGGCGAGGTCGTGCACGTCGGCTGGAGCGTCGTCGATGTTTCGGCCGTGGACGCCGGCGGGTCATCCGGTCCGCTCGCCGTCGTCGACGCGGTGGTGTCCGTGCGCTGGAGCAGCGCCGGCGGCTACATGCCGCTGGCGACATACCTACGGGAACGGGTCGAGCTGCTGCAAACCCCCGGTCGTTGAGAGCGGAGCGCAGCGACGAGACGAAACGATCTCATCGGGCGCTCTAGGTCGGCGAGGCGCGTTTCGTCTCGTGAAGACCTGCACTGAGCGAGCGCCAGCGAGTCGAAGCGTCGCTCAACGACCGGGAACGAAGGTTTCTGCGAATCGGCGCAGGAGAGCGGCGCCCTCGGTGACGGATGCCGCGAGCACCTGTCCCTGCACCGCGTCGAACTCGGACGGATCGAAGTATCCGGTCGTGCGGTAGAACGTCATCCGATCCGCGAAGTCGCGCGGGGTGGGCTCGGGATGGAACTGCGCCGCGTACAGATGCGTGCCGACGCGGTAGGCCTGCACCGGGCACACGTCGTTGGTGGCGAGCAGCTCGGCACCGGGCGGGACGGATGCCGCGCTCTCTTTGTGCGCAGTGAAGACGGTCAACGCGGGAGCGCTGGGGCCGAACAGCGGGTCGGCGTCGCCGGCGGCAGTCGTATGGATGACTGTGGCGCTCGCGGCCTCCGGCGTGTCGATCGTCACGTCGCCGCCCAGCATCCGGGTCACGACGCCGATGCTGAAGCAAGTGAAGAACGCGGCCACGTCGCCCTCGATGGCGCGGTCCGCGATGGACTCGAGGTCTGCTTCGACGCGGGCCTGCAGGGGCGACTTCGTCGCGTCGCTCACATTGAACGGCGACCCGCCGACGACGATGCCGCGGTAGTGCGCGAGCCGCACCGGATCGAGCGACTCGGTGAGCAGATCGAGGCGATCGACGACGTCCACGCCGAGCGCTCGCCGGAACGAGGCGTGCTCGGCATCCGCCGCCCCGATCTCCGGGCGCACGCAGACGTAGAGAAGCGAGGCCATCCGGCGATTCTAACGAGCGCGGATGGCCGTCACCGAACGCCCGTCACACGGCGTCGCCGTCAGCGCGAGGAGTTCTGGGTGCGCCCGCGGACGATCCCGACGAACGTCTCGACGTCGGCAGTGGTGCGCTCACGTGGCCAGACCAGTGCGACAGTCGACGTCGGTCCGTCGAGAAGAGGCCGGTGGCCGACGTCCTTGCGATGGTGCAGTCGCGCCAGCGACATCGGCACGACGACGATCCCGACGCCGGTCGCGACGGTGACGATCGCCTCTTCGGTCGTCGAAAGCGACGGAAAGGACGGGGCGAGGGTGCCGGGCAGATCGAGCGTCGCGAGGACGTCATCCTCCGGCCTGATCAGCACCTCGCCGGCCAGATCCGCAGCGGAGAGCTCGTCGACGGCCATCAGATGAGAGTCGACGGCGGCCACGACGACGGGAGTCTCCACATAGAGCGTGATGATGTGGAGCGTGTCGTCCTCCAGCGGCAGGCGCATCAGCGCCGCATCCAGATCGCCCAGCGCTTCACGCTGTCCTGCGGCCTCGATCGGGATCAGCTCCAGCGGGACCTGCGGCATCCGCTGCTTCCAGGCATCGATCCACTTGCCGGGTGTCGCACCGGGGACGACGCCGAGGCGGAAGGTGCGGGATTCCTCCATGGGAACCGCGGCGTCGAACACGACCGTCGGCTGCTTCTGCGGGCGCTTCTGGGGCTGCGCCTTCTTGGATCCCGCACCGAGAGGCCGCTTCGTGCCGCGCGCTGGCACCGTCTTGCGGCCGCGCGCGCCGCCCTGTTTCGCCATGCCCTCAGGGTATCGGGCTGTTCAGTGCGAATGCCGTCGCTGAGCGTGACGGATCAGACCGACTGCTCCGCTCACCAGAACCAGGGCGCCGATGCAGAGGAGCACGGTGGCGGTGATCGTGCCAGGAGTCATCCCGAGCGCCCAGTCGGCGACGGCATCGCTGCGATCGCGGTCGATCAGCAGCCAGAGGCCGAGGCCGGCGAGCGTGGCGAAGACCGCACCCCACACGATCGCTGCCCAGCGCGTGCGCGGCAGCGCGTCAGCTGTCGATCCCTCTGCGGATGCGGAAGGAATCGGTGCCATGGTGTCGATGCTCATTCTTCGCCGTCCTTGCGTTCGTAGACCGTGATGGAGATCTCCCCGGCGGTCTGTTCGATGGTCATCTTCTGTTTTGTCACGATCGGGCCCTCCGCGCTGATCGTCTCAGCGAAGACGCGCTCGCCCTCACCGTTGGTGCGTGCCTGCCAGGTCCCCACATCGATCACGGTCCCGGTCGTCGGGTCGACGCGCTTCCACACGATCGAGGCGGTGTCGACGGTGGCCTCGAGATCGAGTTCCACTCCCTCCGAGACGGAGATCAGCGTGCTGCCGGTGCCCTTCTCGACGCTCATCGACGGGGGCGTGCCGTCGTAAGGGTCGAGGGTGATGTCGAGGTTTCCGAACGGCTGCTGGATCCCCAGAGAATGGGCGTTGCTCGCCCAGGCGTCGCCGAATGTGAACTGTCGCAGTGTGGCGACGCCGGTCGCGACCGCACCTCCGACCAGCACCAGCACGGTCAGGAACGCGAGGAAGCCGCTACGGCGGCGAAGTGCACCGGCGACGATCATTCCCACCGCGAGCACGAGCGCCGCGGAGAGCAGTCCCACGGCCAGCCTGAGTCGCTCGTCGCCCCCGGACCAGAGCCCCATGGCGGCGCCGGCCACCAGCGCCAAGCCGATCACCGATGCGACGAGAGGGAAGCTCGCGCGTGGGTTCGACGCGCGCCGGATCCGCCGGCGTTCCGCAGCCTCGGCGGCGAAGGCCGTCGCCACCGTCTGCCGCTCGCGCCGAGCCTGCTCGCGCGCTGCGCGCTCGGCATCCTGCTGCTGGCGCCGCCAGGCCTGATCCTGTTCCTTCCAGGCGGCGTGCTGCCGGCGCCAGGCGTCGAGATCCTCCGGATTCTCCGGCCGTTCCGGGAGCGGGGCCGGCGCGGCCGGCGGGCTCGTGAGGAGAGCGGATGCCGGAGCCGCCGAATCGGCGAGCGCTCCGGCATCCGACTCCAGCGCGTCCGCGTGCTCGACGGCACCCGAGCCGTCGAGCACAGGAGACGCATCCGGGGCCGCATCGTTCGTGGAAGCCATCGACGGACGAGGCGCAGAAGCACCCGGGGTGTGGCGCGCAGCGCGCACGATGAGGACGATCAGCGTGCCGACGAGCAAAAGTCCGACGATCCAGGCGATCACCGACAGGGCCGTCCAGTCCGCGTACCAGAAACCGAACAGTGATCCGGTGATGGGCGCCGTCGGAATCAGTCCGATCACCGCCATGCCGAGGATGCCCAGCTGTGTCGGTTGGAAGTCCTGTGCCAGCAGATCACGGGTGTGCACCCGGCCATCGGCGTCGGGGAGAAGCGCCCACGCGACGGCGTAGAGGAAGATCGCCGGCAGGCCGAACAGCGCCGCGACGACGAACACGCCGCGCACGATCAGCGGGTCGATGCGCAGCCGTGCGGCGATTCCCGCGCACACGCCGCCGAGCCACCCGTCCGAGCGGATGACACCGAGGTCGGCAACCCAGAGGAAGAACTTGTCGGCGGGAGGCACCGGCGCAGCGGGCGAGGTCGTATCGGCAGCGGGTGGCGGCGCGGTCGGAATCGTCATGATTCGATCCTTGCGCCCGGCAGTGGGCCCCGACCATGGGGTGTTCCCCTGAGTCGACCCTGATCTTCGGCTGCTGGTCTGCCCTGGTCGCCTTCCGGGTGATTGGATGGCGACATGTCTTATTCGGCTCCGATCGTGCCGGTGCGACCCGCGCCGGTCGCTCCGCCGCCGCGTCCGCCGCTCGCTCGGGATCGCGAATGCCTGGTCGCCGGGGTCAGCACCGGACTGTCACGGCACCTCGGAGCGCCGCTCTGGGCCGTGCGCGCGCTGTTCGTCGCTCTCACCCTCTGCGGCGGGGCAGGAATCCTGCTCTATGCGTGGTGCTGGGTATTCATGCCCTGGCAGCCGGGGGAATCAGCGCCGACGCGGAGGGCGCCGGTCGCATGGCTGCTCCTGGTGCCGGCGAGCATCGGCACCCTGCTGGTGAGCATCCGGTGGGCCGCCGGGGACTCATGGGGTAATGACGCCCCTGTCAGCTCGTCGAGTCTCGCGCTCGCAGGCGCTGTGGTGTTCGCGACGGCTGCGAGTCTGTGGGCGACGCTCATCGATCGCACCGACACGGCGAGAGGGCCGCGGCACACGGCGGTGATCCGGATCGTGGCGGTGGCGCTCTTGGTGCTGGTGTTCCTGATCGTTCTCGGGCGGCCGGTCGGTGGAACGGCCTTCGCTCTGATGCTTCCTCTCGCCGGGCTCGTGGCGGTGGCCTCGTCGACATTCATCCACCGCTGGCGGGAACTTGCCGGCGAACGCGTCCGGCGCATCCGTGAGGAGCAGCGCAGTGAGATGGCTGCGCACCTGCACGACTCGGTGCTGCAGACGCTCGCACTGATCCAGAACCGGGCCGGTGCCTCGAGCGAGGCTGCTCGTCTCGCTCGCGCCCAAGAGCGGGAACTGCGGGCGTGGCTGTACGACGGCGATGCCCCGGCCGACAGCGATCTGCCGACCGACCTGCGCGACTATGCGGGCGGCCTGGAACTCGACTATCCCGTGCGCATCGACGTCGTCTCGGCCGGTCTGTCCGCGGAACGCGCGAGTGGCGAGCTGGCGGCAGCCGCGCGTGAGGCGATGCTCAATGCGGCGCGGCATGCCGGCGGTGAGATCTCGGTGTACATCGAGGGCAACGACACCGGGGTCGACGTCTTCATCCGCGATCGCGGCCGAGGCTTCGTCCTCGCCGCCGTCCCGAGCGACCGCCTCGGGGTCCGGGAATCCATCATCGGACGGATGCGTCGCGCCGGCGGCACGGGCACCGTGCGCAGCGACGAGAACGGAACAGAAGTGCACCTGCACATCGACACGGCAGGGGACGACCGTGGCTGACGGCATCCGCGTCGTCATCGTGGACGACCATTCGATCTTCCGCTCCGGACTCAGGGCCGACCTCGATGCGAGCGTCGAGGTCGTCGGCGAGGCGGCGGATGTGCCGTCGGCGGTCGCGGTCATCCGGGCCACCGCCCCGGACGTGGTCCTGCTCGACGTGCACCTTCCCGGGGGTGAGGGTGCAGATGCGGCGGGCGGTGAAGCGGTGATCAGAGGCAGCGCTCCGACGGCATCCCGTTTCCTCGCGTTGAGCGTCTCCGATGCCGCCGCAGACGTCGTGCGGGTGATCAGGGCCGGTGCCAGGGGCTACATCACCAAGGGGTCATCCGGCGTCGAGGTGAGCAGCGCGGTTCATGCCGTCGCGGGCGGTGATGCGGTGTTCTCGCCGCGCCTGGCCGGGTTCGTGCTCGACGCCTTCGGGGCGGTCGCCGGAGAGACGGCGACCGCCGACTCCGAACTGGATCGACTCTCGGCTCGTGAGCAGGAGGTCATGCGGCTGATCGCCCGCGGCTACGCGTACAAAGAGGTCGCCGCCGAGCTGTTCATCTCGATCAAGACGGTCGAGACGCACGTCTCCGCTGTGCTGCGCAAGCTGCAGCTCTCCTCGCGGCATGAACTGACCGCGTGGGCTTCGGAGCGACGGCTGCTGTAGCGCCGCGCTCGCCTCAGGCGGCGAGCCAGAGACCCTTCGGGTTGGTCGCGATCCTCATGCCTGCCGCCACCGTCTCGTCATCGCCGATCTTGGCACCGCGCGCGATGCGCGCGCCGGCTCCGACCTCGGTGCGGACGCCGATGTGCGCGCCATCACCGACAGCGGCACCCTGGCCGATGTGCGCGTGCGCGTCGATGAAGGCGCCTTCGCCGATCACGGCATCCGGTTCCACCCACGCGCCGCGAGCGACCTTCGCCCCGGCAGCGACCCGCGCGCCCGGTTCGATATACGCGCCCGCTTCCACCATGGCCCTCGGATGCACCTTCGCGCCGTGCGCGACGAGACCCCGGCCATTCGCGTGCTTGCGGTAACGCAGCGTCGCTCCCTGGTCGTTCTCGATGTCGACGTAGTTCTTTCCCACGATTCCTCCCGTGCCCGGAGTTCTCCGGATATATCAACAACCACGGGTGGTACGGATTCATTCCCGCCGAGGGATGCTGTTCACCTCTGGCAGAACGGACACCAGAACGTGATCCTCTCGCGGGTCGGATCGGCCCCGAGTTCGCCCCTCTGAATGAGAGTTCCGCAGCGTCGGCACGGGCGTCCGGCGCGGCCGTACACCCACGTCGTCTGCCCAGGACGGTTGACCCCGGTGAAGGTGCGGTCGGGCCGGTCGCGATTGGCTCGAATCGTCCGCACGCCGAGGTCGAGAAGGGAGGCGACATCGACGTCGGGTGTCGGCGTCGTCGGCAGCACACCGCGCAGAAACAGCAGCTCCGCGGCGTATTCGTTCCCGAAGCCCGCGACGTTGCGCTGATCGAGGATGGCGACGTGGATGCTGCGCGCATCCGCGCCGAGACGCCTCGCCGCCTCCTGCGCATCCCAGTCCTCGGCGAGCGGATCCGGTCCGAGATGGCCGACCAGGCTGTCTTCTTCGCGCGTCGGCACGACCTCGATCTCAGCCAGATCGACGCCCACCGCCTCACGCTGCTCAGTGCCGACGATGGCCCGCACCTTGTACGCCGGATGCCGCCACTTCTCGCCCGGTCGGTAGACGAACCAGGCGCCGTCCATGCGCAGGTGCGAATGAACCGTGCTGTCGCCGATGCGCAGCAGCAGGTGCTTGCCGCGCGCTTCAGCTCCATGCACGCGCTGGCCGCGCAGATCGATGGTCGCCGCGCGAGGAACACGGAGATCGAAGCGGGTGACATCGGCTCCGGCCAGCGCCTCATCGAGGCGGCGGGCGGTGCGGTGAACGGTGTCGCCCTCGGGCATCAGACGGGTCCGGCCGGTGGCGCCCCTGCGCCCGGCGGAGGTGGCAGCAGCGGTGTCGGGGTGGCGCCCACAGGGGGCGGTGGCGGATTCTGAGTCCGTCCGGAACGGTCGAGCATGGTCCTGGCGAGCATCGTGGAGCCGGCGACCGCGGCGGGCATGGCCACGACCGCACCGAGCGGAATCAGGAAGCACAGCTGAGTCGCGACGCCGAACCCGAGAACACGGACCCTGCTTCCGGCGAAGAGCGCAGCGCGGTCCAGCGGCGTCAGATCCCTGGCGTCGAAGGCGCGCCCGGTGAGCTCGCGCGCCAGCAGGCGTCCGGTGAAGATCACGCCGCCCACCGCGCCGAGGACTCCGCCGACGATCGGGATGAGACCGACCACGAGGACGAGGATCGCGATGAGCAGGCCGAGCAGCACCAGTCGCACGCCTTCGCCGAGCGCGTTCCAGAAGCCGCCTCCGTCGACGGGCTGTTCGCCGCCGAGGTCGGATTCGACGGCCCGCCAGATCCGCCCGTAGAAGGGATCGCCGATCGTGAGCGCGAGGGCGCTGAACACGGAAGCGGCCAGCGCCAGCGCGGCGATGAACACGACGATTCCGACGGCTCCGCGCACGACGCCGCGCCAGGGCTCGGTCCAGCCGGCGGCGAACGGGGTGATCCACTCGGCGATGCCGCCGAGTGAGATCAGCAAGGGGACGAGCGCGGCGGCCAGGAGCAGGAAAGCGACCACGGCCGGGATGAGGCCGAGCGCCATCAAGCCCGGCCGAGTGCGCCACAGTCCGAATCCCCGCAGCAGCAGGCGGACTCCGGCACCGAACTCGCGAATCATGGATTCAGCCTATGCGGCGCTCGTGGTGGCGGCAGAGCTGCGCACAACTTCGGATGCCGCAGGCGACACCCCGCAGAATCGTTCGCCTGCACGGCGTGTCTCGAGGTCGGTCCGAAGTTGTGCACAGCCGCTCAGATGGCTTTGCGCAGGGTGTACCCGCGGGGGGTCACGACGAAGCCGGCCTCCTGAAGCGCGATCGCCAGAACCGTGCCGTAGACGCCTTCACCGTTCACCTTCTCGACGGTGAGCGTGTCGAGCCGCCTGGCCCTGGCCGTGGTCGCCAGGTCGGATGCCGCCGCCTGCAGCACATCTGGGTCATCGCTGAACGACAGCACGGTGCGGCCGCCGCGCTCGAGATACAGCACGAGCTCGCCGTCGACGAGCACGACCAGGCCACCCGCCTTCCGCCCAGGACGGTGCGAAACGCCCTCGCGGCGCGGCCAGCCGAGTGCGGCACCATAGGGATTCGCGGGATCGGTGGCGGCGAGGGTGATGGCCGTCCGAGGCGGGGGATCGCTGAGTCCGGCGAACGTGCGCAGCCGGTCGACCGTGGCGGATGCCGCGAACTGCGCCGCGCCGAGCTTCTCGATCACGTATCCGCGGCGGCAGTGCCCGGCCTCTTCGAAGCCGGCGAGCACGCGATATGCCTGGGCGAAACCGCCGGGCACGCCTTCGGTCTGCACCGCGCCGCGGGTGACGACGCCGTAGCGATCGAGGAGAAGACCGGCGGTGACGGTCGCCCGGCGCGCCGCATCTCTCTCGGCCGTGGGGAGCAGCGACCACCGTCCGCCGGCCGTCGTCGGTCGCGCCGTCGAGCGTGCCAGGGACATGCCCCGGTAGGTCCGCGCCCGTGGAGCACGGCGGGTCACCCGATGCGCCTGCGACCCGCCGCCGAGGAGTGCGCGGATCGGCGCGAACGTGTCGTTCGTCACCCGTCCGGCCCAGGTCAGCGTCCACAGTGCTTCGAGCACGGACTGCTCGTTCTCGGCGCCGGTCATCTCTTTGAGCTGCGCGGCGAAGTAGGCGCCACCGGCGCTGAGAGATTCGATCAGACGCGCGTCCAGCGAGTCGGTCGCGAGGTCGTCGTCCGGCTCGGGAAGTGTGAACGGCGCGAGATCGGCGGGATGCAACGAGACCCAGCCGTCGCGCCCTGGCAACGTGCCGTGTCCCGACCAGATCACCTCGCCGCTGGCGGTGAGCTCGTCGAGCAGGGCCGGCGTGTAGTCGCTGACGCGTGAGGGCAGGATCAGCGATTCCCATGCGCTCGCCGGGATCGGCACTCCCGCCAGCTGCTCGATCACGGCGAGCACGCCGTCGAGGCCCTCCTGCGGTCGAGTGAGGTGCTGCCATTCGGGGAGGAAGCGCGCGTAGGCGGCGGGTGGCACCGGCTCGACGCTTCCGCGGATCGCGGCCAGCGACCGCATCCGCAGTCGGCGCAGCACCTCGGTGTCGCACCATTCGATGTCGGAGGCGCTGCCGGCGGCCTCGGGCAGGAAGTAGCCGCTGGTGATGCGTCCGGCGTTCTCGAGTCGTTGCAGCGTGTGGCGCGCGACGGCGGTACCGATGCCGAATCGAGTGGCCACGGCGTCGGTCGGGAAGGGCCCGTGGGTGCGCGCATGCCGGGCGACGAGGTCGCCGAGCGGGTCGGCGACCGGGTCGAGGAAGGCCACGGGGATGCCGGTGGGCAGTGCGACCCCGAGTGCATCGCGCAGGCGTCCGGCGTCTTCGATCGCGGCGACCCGGGTGGCCCCGGCGATGATGACCGGGATGGCGCGGCGTGCCGCCACGAGGGCGTCGAGGTGGGCGGATGCCGCGTCTGGCTCCTCCAGCCGCGCGGCGACCTCGAGGGCATCCAGCGGGCCGAGCAGGCGCAGCAGGTCGGCTGTGCCCTCGAGCCCCCGTGCGTGACGTTCGGGATCGAGGCGCTGCGCCTCCTGTTCGAACTGTGTGATGACGGCGGGATCGAGGAGTTCCCGCAACTCGACGGTGCCGAGCAGCTCTCCGAGGAGCGCCGGGTCGACCGAGAGCGCGGCGGCGCGACGTTCGGCCAGCGGCGAGTCGCCCTCGTACATGAACGCGCCGACGTAGCCGAAGAGCAGATCGCGCGCATACGGCGAGGGCTGCGCCGGCTGCGTCTCGACGAGCCGGACACGGCGGTCGGCGATCGCGGTGGCGAGCTTTCGCAGCGATGGCAGGTCGTACACGTCCTGCAGCACCTCGCGCAGGGTCTCCAGGATCACCGGGAAAGTCGGATGCCGTCGCGCGACCTCGAGCAGCTGTGCGGAGCGCTGACGCTGCTGCCACAGCGGCGACCGCCGATTCGGATTCGTCCGAGGCATCAGCAGCGCCCGCGCTGCGCACTCCCGGAAGCGCGAGGCGAAGAGAGCGGAGCCGCCGACCTCTTCCGTCACGAGCTGTTCGAGCTCGGCCGGATCGAAGACGAACAGCTCCGCTCCCGGCGGCTCTGCTTCGGCATCCGGGATGCGCACGATGATGCCGTCGTCGCTGGCCACAGCCGATCCTTCGACCCCGAGACGTTCCCGGACGCGCGCGTTGATGGCCAGCGCCCACGGGGCGTGCACTTTCATGCCGTACGGGGAATGAAGGATGACGCGCCAGTCGCCGACCTCGTCGCGCCCGCGCTCCACCGTGAGCGTGCGGTCGGTGGGGAGCGTGCCGGTGGCCTCGCGCTGCTCGCTGAGGTGCGCCAGCAGATTGGCGCGGGCCTGCTCGTCGAGACCGGCATCGATGAGCCGCTGCGCGGCCTTCTCAGGGGTGGCCGCCGACACTTCCCGGGAGAACTTCCCGAGCGCCTCGCCGAGCTCGTACGGCCGGCCGATGCCGTCGCCGTGCCAGAACGGCACTTTGCCGGGCTGGCCGTATGCGGGGATGACATTCACCCGGTCGTGCGTGATCTCGGCGATCCGCCAGCTCGTCGTACCGAGGGTGAAGACGTCGCCGACGCGCGACTCGTAGACCATCTCCTCGTCGAGCTCACCGACGCGGGCGCCGGTCGTCTCGCCGGCGACGAAGACCCCGAAGAGGCCGCGATCGGGGATGGTGCCACCGCTCGTCACGGCGATCCGCTGGGCTCCCGGTCGTCCGGTGAGCGTGCCGGCGTCGCGGTCCCAGACCAGGCGCGGGCGGAGCTCGGCGAACTCGTCTGAGGGGTAGCGGCCGGCGAGCAGATCGAGCGTCGCCTCGTATGCCGAACGGGGGAGTGACTGGAAGGGCGCGCTGCGCCGCACCGTCTCGAACCACTCCTCGACGCCGATCGCCCCGAGGGCACTGGCGGCGACGGTCTGCTGGGCGAGGATGTCGAGCGGGTTGCGCGGCACCTGGATCGCTTCGATCTTGCCCGCCAGCATCCGCTCCGTGACGATCGCGGTGTGCAGCACGTCGCCGCGGTGCTTGGGGAACATCGCTGCCCGACTGATCTCACCGACCTGGTGGCCCGCTCGCCCGACTCTCTGCAGGCCGGATGCCGCGGAGGGAGGCGCCTCGACCTGGATGACGAGGTCGACGGCACCCATGTCGATGCCGAGCTCGAGGCTGCTCGTCGCGACGACGCAGCGGAGCACGCCTGACTTCAGCTCCTCCTCGACGAGGGCGCGCTGCTCCTTCGACACCGACCCGTGGTGCGCTTTGGCGAGCACCGGATCGGCTCCG
Source organism: Microbacterium sp. LWH12-1.2 (assembly GCF_040675825.1). Lineage (NCBI taxonomy): Bacteria > Bacillati > Actinomycetota > Actinomycetes > Micrococcales > Microbacteriaceae > Microbacterium > Microbacterium sp. LWH12-1.2. The sequence goes on along the minus strand of NZ_JBEGIJ010000001.1, from coordinate 2,078,176 downwards.
GCGGTGGCGCCGGCCTGCGCCATCATCGCCGCGGGCACGGTGACTTCGGGAAGAGCGATGCCCATCCGCTCGGAGTAGATCTCGTTCAGACGACCGGTGAGGCGTTCGGCGAGCCGCCGGGAGTTGGAGAACACGATCGTGGAGTTGTTCTGCAGGATGCGATCGACGATCGCCTCCTCGACATGCGGCCACACCGAGCCGGTGACCTCCGTGTACTCGGCATCGGCGGCCTCGCCGGGGACACCCGGGGGCGGCGGGGGATTGGTCATATCGTCCATCGGGACGACGACGCCGATCTCGAAGGTCTTGGAAGCCGGTGGAGCGACGATCTCGACGGGCGACGACCCGCCGAGGAACCGTGCGACCTCGTCGATCGGCCGGACGGTAGCCGACAGGCCGATGCGTTGCGCGGGCGCGGCATCGGGATCGTACGACTGCCGCAGCGCATCCAGACGCTCCAGGCTCACGGCGAGGTGCGCTCCGCGCTTCGTCGCCGCGACCGCGTGCACCTCGTCGATGATCACGGTGTGCACGCCGCGCAGCGTCTCGCCGGCGCGGCTCGTGAGCATCAGATAGAGAGACTCCGGCGTCGTGATCAGGATGTCGGGCGGGTCGGAGACGAGTTTCCGCCGGTCGCTGGAGGTGGTGTCGCCGGAGCGGACGCCGACGGTCACGGCAGGAGCCGGGATGCCGAGGCGCCGCGCGGATTGCCCGATGCCGACGAGCGGCGAGCGAAGGTTGCGCTCGACGTCGACGCCGAGCGCCTTCAGCGGCGAGATGTAGAGGATGCGGGTACGCGGCTCGCCCTTGGCGGGCGGCGCGGCATCCGCCATCCGCTCGCGGAACACGCTGTCGATCGCCCACAGGAAGGCGGACAGGGTCTTTCCGGAACCGGTGGGTGCGACGACCAGCGCGTGCTTTCCCGCCGAGATCGCTTCCCACGCGCCCGCCTGGGCCGGTGTGGGGGCAGCAAAGGCACCCCGGAACCAGTCCTGCGTGGCCGGGGTGAAGCGGTCGAGCACGTCGCTCATCACTCCATCATGCGGCCTGCGTCCGACATCGGACCCGATGTGCCTGGCGGTCGGTCAGGAGCGGCTACTCGTTCGGCATCAGGATCCACAGGAGGATGTAGGCCCAGAGCGAGAGCCCGGCGAACAGGACGAGGATGACGGAGAGGATTCTCACGGTCGAGGGCTTCATATCGAATCGCCGAGCGATGCCGGCGCAGACGCCGGCGATGACGCGGTCGCCGCGAGGGCGTACGAGTGAGTTCATGCCTCCATCCTCTCTCGGGTGTCGGCGCGACACAGCGTTCGCGGCGAGGTTGGGTGATACTGAGGCCAGGAGGCACGACATGAAGCTCACGACCCCGGCCACGCAATCCGGCTACATCCTGAACGGCTCATCCGTGCAAACGCCCGGTTGGCTGCCGCCTGAGAAACCGCGCAAGGAGCCTGCCAAGGCCCGTGGGGTCATCATCGCGGCGTTGGTGCTCATTGCCGTCATCGGCGCCGCGATCGCGCTGTCCGTGAGCGTGCTCGCGCCCTCCACCAGGGACATCGAGATCGCGTCGACCTCGGGCATCGTCGACATCGACGGCGAAGACGTCGCGGTCCTCGTCTACCAGGACTCCTCGCGACCGGGGCTCTTCGTCTCGGGCTTCCAGACACGGATCTCGGCGATCCGCACCTCCGACGGCGAACAGCTGTGGGATCAGCAGCTCAACGACGATCTGATGGGCGATGCCGTCGTGCTCGCCGGCGATGCGGATCTCGTGTACATCGGCAGCGACGACGGCCTCGTCATCCTGGATGCCGCCACCGGCGCCGTGCGCTCCCAGGGGCTTGAGATCGCCGGGCTCGGCGCCGACGCGGTGCTCGCCGCCAGTGCCTATGGGTATGACGCGGAGGCGAACGCGGTGGTCGCCCTCGCCGGAACCGGGCAGGTCATGCAGCTGCCCGTCGGACAGGAGCAGGCGACGTCCGCCGATGCGGCGCTCGCCGGGCGCTGGAAGGACGTGCTGAACGCCGGGCCGTTCTACGACGACACCGTCCTCGTCGACCAGGTCGAACTCGCCGTGTCCGGAGAAGGCACCACCTACGAGGTGGAGTCCGTCTCCGAAGCCGTCGAGCGCGATGCCCTCACCGCCACCTCCGCCGATGGTCGGGCCGTCTTCCGGACCGAGCTCGTCGACATGTCGATTCTTCCGGCCACGGATATCAGCCCCAGACGCGGTGTGATGCTCGATACCGGACAGTTCCTCGACGGAGACTTCGGTGACATCGACGAGGATGACATGCAGGCGCTCATCGAGAAGGTGATGGGCACGGTGCCCGACGGGAACATGCCGCCGGCGCCCGCCGGTCTCGGGCAGGGGTTCCTGCTCGTGCAGCACAAGGAATCGGTCAACGCCGAACTGATGGCGCTGAGCAGCATCGACGCCGAGACGGGCCGGATCGTCGACACGGTCGAGATGAAGGTCGACGCCCTGCGCGCGCTGACCGGCCCGGGAGGGACGACGGCCGTGATCGCCGCCGCCCCCGACGCCTGGCGGCCGAACACCATGGTGGTCCTGCAACCGGACGGAACCCTCCGAACGGTCGAGGTCGGCACGCTGCCCTGGTGGCAGCGGCTGTTCATCTAGTTCATCTCGGCAAGCACCCCTTCCGCGTCGATCTCGAGTGTGAGGTCGAGATCGAGTCGCGCCAGGAACGCATCGTCGTGGCTGACGACGAGCACGGCGCCACGGTAGGCACGGAGCGCCTCCACGAGCTGATCGACCGTGTCGATGTCGAGGTTGTTCGTCGGTTCGTCCAGCACCACGAGATGCGGCGCGGGGTCGGCGAGCAGCACCCGTGCCAGCGCGACCCGGAAGCGCTCGCCGCCGGACAGACTCGCTACCGGCCGGTCCACAGTGCCGCCGCGGATCAGGAAGCGCGCCAGCCGGTTGCGCAGTTCCTTCTCGGGGATCTGCGGCGCCGCTTCGGCGATGTTCTCGATCACCGAGCTGTTCTCATCGAGGCCGTCGATGCGCTGCGGCAGGTAGCCGACTCTGCCGGTATGGGCCGTCGCGCTGGCGTGCGGTTCATAACCCCGGAGATCTGTCCCAGATTCGCCCGAATCGGTTCGTTCGGGTCCGATGTGCTCGGATTCTCCGGAGTTGTGGACAGCATCCGCCGCACTCTCGACGAGCTGCTGCAGCAGGGTGGTCTTGCCCGCCCCGTTCCGTCCGATCAGCGCCGTGCGCTCTGGACCCCGGATGACCCACGCGCGTTGTTCATCGCTGATCGTGGCGATGCGGCGACTGCGTGACACCAGCGGATCCGGCAGCTCGATCTTCATCGAGGCGTCACCACGGAGGCGATGACCGGCCTGATCGAGGGCCGCGCGCGCGGCCTCCTCCTTCTCTCCGACCTCGACGCGCAGCCTTCCCGCCGAAACCTCGGCCGCCATCTTGCGGCCGTGCGCGACGATCTTCGGCACCCGTTTCTCGAGTTCCGCCTTGCGAGCGGTCCTTGCGCGGTGCGCGAGCTTGGTCTCGGCCTCGATCCGCTGGCGCTTCTCCTTGCGGAGCACTTGGGCGGCGGCCACCTCGGCCTGCTTCGCAGCATTCTGCTCGGCATCCAGCCATGCTCGCCATTCGGAGTACGGTCCGCCGAACACGCTCAGCGTGTGCGCGTACAGTTCGGCGGTATCATCCATCAGCTCAAGCAGTGCGACGTCGTGACTGACGACGATGAGTGCTCCCTTCCATGAACTGATCATGGCGGCGAGCCTCGCCCGCGCGTCTCGATCGAGGTTGTTGGTCGGCTCGTCCAGCAGCGTGATCGGCGCGCGCCGAAGGCGGATGCCGGCGATCGCGACGAGAACGGCCTCGCCGCCGGAGAGTTCACCGACCCGGCGGTCGAGGAACGACGGATCGAGTCCGGCTTCGGCGAGGGATGCCTCGGCACGAGCCTCGATATCCCAGTCATCGCCGACCGCGTCGAAATGCGCCGGATCGACATCTCCCGCGGCGATCGCGCGGACCGCATCGAGCGGGCCGGCGACACCGAGAAGATCGGCCACGCGCCGATCGACATCGAGGGTCAGTTGCTGCGGCAGGTACGCGACTTCGCCGGTGACCTGGACCACGCCGGACGTGGGTTCCAGGTCGCCGGCCATCAGCCGCAGCAGCGTGGATTTACCGGAGCCGTTGCGGCCGACGAGTCCGGTACGGCCAGTGCCGAACGAGCCGGAGACCTGGTCGAGCGCGGTCGAGCCGTCCGGCCAGGTGAGGGTGAGGCGGTCGAGGGTGACCGATGCGTGCAGGGTTGGTGTTGACATTGAGCGTCTCCCGGAGGTGTTCGGGGTGCGCTGACGCCGGGCATCCGGGGACGTCGAAGAGTCGACGCCGGAAGGCGGATGCGGCCGTGTGAGTCGGCGATCGTCGGGTCAGCGCGCGGAAAGAAGAGCGCGGAGGCGACGGATCAGATCAAAGGACTTCCAGACACGGCGGACAGGACCCGTCGACTGTACTCCGGGGGTGTCGCGCCTCGCAACTCCCGGGCGTGTCGCGGGGCAACCGCGGCAGCACGAACGTCGCGGAACCGCAGGAATCTCGCAGGGATTCGCCGGATCCCTGCGAAGACCGTGCCTTTCTGCGACGTTCACCGGCCGGCCTTCAGGACGTCACCGGCTGGCGTTAGGGTGGCCCGATGAAGATCACGCACCGTCGAGCCCGCGCCGCGGGCCTTGCCGCAGTCCTGCTGGTGTCGTCCGTTGCGGTGACCGCCGCTCCCGCGTCCGCGGACTCCCGCCCCGCGGGCTCCCGCCCCGCGGCCGCTACCGTGGCGGATATGCGATTCGCCACGTTCAACGCCTCGCTCAACCGCGGCACCGAGGGTGCGCTGGTGCGCGATCTGTCGGCACCGGGGAACGCGCAGGCGGATGCTGTCGCGGAGATCATCCAGCGCGCCGCTCCCGACGTGCTGCTGATCAATGAGTTCGACTACGACGCCGAGGGCGCGGCGTTGCGTCTCTTCCACGACAACTACCTTGCGGTTCCGCATGGCGACGCGCCGGCGGCGTCCTACCCCTATCGCTACACCGCGCCGGTGAACACCGGTGTGCCGAGCGGGTTCGACCTCAACAACAACGGCAGCGTGTCCGGCGGCGACGACGCCTGGGGCTTCGGGCTGTTCCCCGGACAGTACGGGATGGCCGTCTACTCGAAGTTCCCGATCGATGAGGACTCGATCCGCACCTTCCAGAACTTCCGTTGGGCCGACATGCCCGGTGCACTCCTGCCTGACGATCCGAGCACCCCGGAACCGGCTGACTGGTACTCGCCGGAGGAGCTCGCCGAGTTCCCGCTCTCGAGCAAGTCGCACTGGGATGTGCCGATCCAGGTGTCGAAGAACAAGACCGTGCACTTCCTCGTCTCGCACCCCACGCCGCCCACCTTCGACGGCGCCGAGGACCGCAACGGCACGCGCAACCACGACGAGATCCGGTTCTGGGCTGATTACATCTCGGGCGGCAAGACCGGCGGGTACATCGTCGACGATGCGGGCCGTGCCGGTGCTCTGAAGGGCGGCTCACTGTTCGTCATCGCCGGCGACCAGAACGCCGACCCGAACGATGGCGACTCGACCGCGGGCGCGATCGATCAGTTGCTGACGCACCCCAGGGTGAACACCGGATCGGTGCCGACCAGCGAAGGCGGCGCGGAGGCGGCGGAGTTGCAGGGCGGGGTCAACCTCGAACACCTCGGTCGTTCCGCGGAGGACACCGCCGACTTCTCCGAGCCCCCGGGCAACCTGCGCGTCGACTACGTGCTGCCGAGCCGTCAGATCAAGATCGTCGATTCCGGCGTGTTTTGGCCGACCGCGGCCGATCCGCTCTCCCGTCTCACGGGCACCTACCCGTTCCCGTCGAGTGATCACCGACTCGTGTGGGTGGATGCCGACGTTCCCGGTGCGAAGTCCGGGCGCTGACGCGCGGAGCGACTCAGCTCTTGCCGGCTGCCTCGGCGACGGCATCCCGCCACTTGGTGACGAAGACGCCCACATCCGTGAGCTCCTGCTCCGAGATGCTGTGGGTGAGGCCGGGATACACACGTCCGGACAGTTCGGAGTGTTCGGGCAGCCACTGGGCGGTGTGGTCGACGAGGAACGCCGGGATGACGTCGTCGTGCGAGCCGCGCCCCCAGAAGACCGGCGGACGCCGCTCGCGCAGCGCCTCGTCGTGGGGGAGATCGCCTGGCGCGACGTAGCCGCTGAGTGCGACCACGGCGCCGAAGCGCTCTGGCGCGAGGCGGAGTGCCTGCAGAGACACGGCGGCCCCCTGGGAGAACCCGAGGAGCGCGATATCGGATGTCGGGGCATGGGTGTCGAGCCAGGCGAGAAGCGATTCGGCCGCCGCCGACACGGCTGCGTAGTCGCGCCCGTTGAGACCCTCGATCGGATACCAGGATCGCCCGGGCATCGGCCAGGGTGGGGCCAGGGGAGCGGCGACGGATGCCACGGCGATCCCATCAGGGAGATAGGGAACCAGACCGAAGAGATCGTTCTCATCGGCACCGTAGCCGTGCAGGAGCACGAGCAGCGGCATCCCTTCCCGCTTCTCGGGCGCCCACAGGGTCGCCGCGGCGTCGATGACGAGGGAAGAACTCATGCATCCATCCTGCCAGCGATGTCGGACGGCCCATCGGATGGGCGCTGCCGTATGCGGATGCCGATGCGGCTGATAGAAATGAGTCATGTCCGTGCGCACCCCTGACCCCGACCCCGAACCGAATGACGGTCTCGGCGGTTTCGGCGACGGCTCAACCGGCGGGAACCCGGGCTGGCTGACCGATGTCGAGCTCGAGGAGGCGCGTCGCCGGCTTCCCATGCTCTACGTCGAGGCCATCCCGGTGCGCACCGACGGATCAGGGCAGGTGACCGAGATCGGCATCCTGCTGCGGTCCACCCCGATGGGGGAGATGACCAGGACGATCGTGTCCGGCCGGGTCCGCTTCGGCGAGACCATCCGCGATGCGCTGTTCCGGCACGTCGAGAATGACCTCGGGCCGATGGCGTTCCCGTTGCTGCCGCCGCAGCCGCTGCCGTTCACGGTGGCCGAGTACTTCCCGATCCCCGGGGTCAGCGCGTACCACGACGACCGGCAGCATGCGGTGTCTCTGGCGTTCGTCGTGCCGGTCACCGGCACCTGCGAGCCGCGTCAGGACGCGCTCGAGGTCACCTGGTTCCCGCCGGAGGCCGCTGCGTCCGACGCGGTTTCGGCCGAGATGGAGGGCGGCCGAGGCACTCTGATCCGCCTGGCGCTCGCGAACCTGGGGCTGCTCCGCTAGCGAGCACCGTCCGCGTGTTCAGTCGCGCAGGCGCGCCGCCAGCGCATCGAGCCGGACGCTGTCGACACCGGCAGCGCGAAGGTATGCCCGGACATCCAGTTCCGCGATCCAGTCGCGAAGCACCGCGACACGATCGGCGATCCGCTTCTCGATCTCGTCGTCGCTGAACATCGGCTCGACGTATCCGCCCTGCCCGGGGATCGGCGTCGCGGGAAGGTCCCGCGCATGGCGCCGGCTCGCCTCGCGGAAGGCGGCGGCGTAGTCATCGGCGATCGCGTCCGGCGCGGCGCCGGTCAGCGCGAGCAGCATCGCCGAGATCATGCCGGTGCGGTCGCGTCCGCCCGCGCAGTGCACGAGCACAGCGCCCTGTGCATCGGCGATCGCGGTGAAGACGGCGGCAGCCTTCTCCGGATACATCTGCAGGTTGTCGGCGTACGAACGAGGGTGATCGAGCCACGGGCCGCAGACCCGCATGAACTCCGCGTCGTCCGGGTCCTCGGTCGGCGCGTGCACGATGTCGACGCCGGCGGAATGGTCGTCAGAGAGCTGCGGATCCGTCTCCCGCCGTTTCCGCTCCGGCTCGTTGCGCAGATCTATCACTGTCGAGACACCGGCACCGCGGAGCGCGGTCCAGCCGGCGTCAGTCAGCGTCTCCGGGCGCCCCGAGCGGTAGACGCGACGCGCAGCAGTGATGCCGCCGTCCGCCAGCGGAAGGCCACCGAGATCGCGTAGGTTGAACGCGCCCTCCCAGTCGGTCATCAGCGGGTGAGGCGCGCGAGCTCAGCGACGAAGGCGTCGACGTCTGACTCCTCCGTGTCGAATCCGCACATCCAGCGCACCTCGTTGCGCGCGGCATCCCAGTCGTAGAACCGGATCGATTCGCGCAGCGCATCGGCGATGCCGTCGGGCAGCGTCGCGAAGACGCCGTTCGACTGCGTCGGCTGGGTGAAGGCGACGCCGTTGATCGCCCCGTCCGCGATCCCCGCCTCGATCGCGCCGCGCAGACGCTGGGCCATCGCGTTGGCGTGGCGGGCGTTGCGCAGCCACAGGTCGCCCTCGAGCAGAGCGATCAGCTGGGCCGACACGAAGCGCATCTTGGAGGACAGCTGCATGTTGAACTTGCGCGAATAGATGAGACCGTCGGATGCTTCGGGGTTCAGCACCACGATCGCCTCGCCGAGCATGGCGCCGTTCTTGGTGCCGCCGAAGCTGAGCACATCGACGCCGACGTCGCTCGTGAAGGCACGAAGCGGCAGGTCGAGAGCGGCGGCGGCGTTGGAGAGCCGGGCGCCGTCGAGGTGCAGCTTCATGCCGCGCTCGTGCGCATGATCGGCGATGGCACGGATCTCGTCGGCGGTGTACAGGGTGCCCAGTTCGGTCGACTGCGTGATCGAGACCACGAGCGGCTGCGCACGGTGCTCATCGCCCCAGCCCCAGGCCTCGCGGTCGATGAGCTCGGGGGTGAGCTTGCCGTCGTCGGCGGGGACGGTGAGCAGCTTGAATCCGCCGATGCGCTCGGGCGCTCCGCCCTCGTCGACGTTGATGTGCGCGGTGGATGCCGCGATCACGGCGCCCCAGCGCGGCAGCATCGACTGCAGCCCGGTGACGTTCGCGCCGGTGCCGTTGAACACCGGGAAGGCCTCCACGCCTTCGCCGAAGTGCTGCTGGAACACCTCCTGCAGGCGGGCCGTGTAGAAATCCTCTCCGTAGGCGACCTGGTGGCCGCCGTTCGCCGCCGCGATGGCCGCGAGGACCTCGGGGTGGATGCCGGAGTAGTTGTCACTGGCGAAGCCCCGGATCGCGGGGTCATGCTGGATGCTCACTGCACAAGCCTATTGCCCGGGCGGGACCGCCCGGCCCACGGTGCGAGGGCTCGAAGGAGAGCACGAACTTCGCAGAATCGCAGCAGCTTCGCAGGAATGCTGCGATTTCCTGCGAAGTCAGTGACGTTCTGCGAGAGGGGGCGACCACGACAGAGACGAAGGGCACTACCGGATGTCGGAGCCCCGATCTACGCTCGAACCTGTGACCGATACCGCAGATTCCGCGGGCACGACCCGCGAAGCCGCAGGCCCCTCAGCACCGGGTGACCCGCGCACGCGTGCGTTCGCCAATGTCCTCGTGAACACCCTCATCGCCAATGTGACGACGAGTTTCCTGTGGTTCGCCCTCACCTTCTGGGTGTACATCGAGACCCAGTCGGTACTGGCGACAGGCATCATCGGCGGCGCGTACATGCTGTTCGTCGCCTTCTTCGCGATGCTGTTCGGCACGATCGTCGATCGGCACCGCAAGCACACCGTCATGGTGATCTCCAGTGTCATCTCCGCCGGTGCCTTCCTCATCGCTGGCGTGCTCTACCTCTGGCAGCCCGAGTCGGCTCTGCTCGACCTCACCGGTCCCTGGTTCTGGTTGTTCTCGGGGGTCATCCTCTTCGGCGGCGTGATCGAGCAGCTGCGCAACATCGCGCTGTCCACGACCGTGACCCTGTTGATCCCCGAAGAGAAGCGGGCGAACGCCAACGGCCTGGTCGGCACCGTTCAGGGCATCGCCTTCATGGTGACGAGCGTGTTCTCCGGGCTCTCCATCGGCTTCCTCGGCATGGGGTGGACCCTCGCGATCGCGATCGGCGCGATGGCGCTGACCTTCGCGCACCTGTTGTTCGTGCGCATCCCCGAGGGGGCTCCTGAACCTGATCCGAACGCATCGAGCGCACTCGACTTCCGCGGCAGTGTCCAGGCGATCCGGCTCGCGCCCGGCCTGTTCGCGCTCATCATCTTCTCCACGTTCAACAACCTCATCGGTGGCGTCTACATGGCCCTGATGGACCCGTATGGACTCACGCTGTTCTCCCCGCAGATCTGGGGCATCGTCCTGGGCGTCTCGTCGACCGGCTTCATCATCGGCGGCGCGATGGTGGCGAAGTTCGGTCTCGGCAAACGGCCGATGCGCACGATGCTGCTCGTCGTCATCGCGATGGGGCTCCTCGGCGCGGTGTTCATGATCCGCGAGTGGTGGTGGCTGTTCGCGCTCGGAATGCTCGTCTACATGGCTCTGATCCCGCCGGTCGAGGCCGCGGAGCAGACGGTGATCCAGAAGGTCGTGCCGTTCCAACGTCAGGGGCGGGTGTTCGGAGTTGCCGCCGCGATGGAGGCGGGGGCGGCCCCGATCACGGCTTTCCTGATCGCTCCGATCGCCGAGTTCCTGATCATCCCCTACATGAAGACACCGGCAGGGCAGCAGCAGTGGGCATGGCTGCTCGGCGAGGGTGAGGCCCGCGGGATCGCGCTCATCTGCCTCTTCGCCGGGCTCATCATGGTCGTCGCCGCGACGCTCGCGTTCTTCACCCGTTCGTATCGCAAGCTCACCGATCTGTATGCGCACGCGCCCGAGCAGGAGATCGACGCCGGCGAGTCAGACGCCGCCGAGGCGACGGATACCGCAGGTGCAAGTGCAGGCGCAGATGCAGAGCGGGCGGATCGCGAGCGCCTGTTCGATGCGCCGCCGCCCGTCCGCGGTCAGGCGCCGGACTACCGGGGTCCTCGAAGCTGAGGTCGCTCAGGCGTCGAGGTCGATGATCCGGTCGTTGAGTTCGGTGGCGTCGTCGTCCCACAGCCCTGCGATCGCGTGCGCCAGAGACTCTGAATCGAGCGCCTTGGCGCGGAACACGACGGATGCCGCGCGCAGCGGCTCTCCGGCATCCCTTGCCGTCTTGGCGAAGCCCTGCGCGACGGCGCGCGTCCACGCTTCGCTCGCGGCCTTCACCGCGGCGTAGTTCGCGCCGCCGGCCAGCGGGCGAGCGACGGCGGTCGATGAAACGATCGCGAAACGACCGGCCTCCGCTGCGCGAAGCGCTGCGTCGAAAGCGCGGCTGGTCGCACGAACTGCCTCCAGTGCGGGCAGCAGCGCCAGGAAGTCTTCGTCGGACTGTCCGGCGAGTCCGCCGCCGCCGCGCCAGCCGCCGACCAACGGCACGAGGGCATCGACGGTGCCGAGGCGCTCTGCCAGCGCCGTCATATCGGACAGCGAAGTCGCATCAGCGACCTCGACCTGCGCGCCTGCCGCATGCAGCGGCTCCAGGCGTGCGGCCGAACGGCCCGTGGCCACCACGCGCGCCCCGGCAGCGATCAGGGCGCGGGCGACGGCGAGACCCGAGTCGCTTGTCGCGCCAGCCAGCACGATGGTGCGTCCGGAGACGCCTGCAGCATCCGATGCGTTCATGAGTTCACTTTCGTGGATCGATGCGACTTCGGCGGCCGATCCCTGAGGATGTGGCCGCCGAAGTCGTTCAGGCTGGTGCGTCGACGTGAAGTCTTCTCAGTCGTCGGTGCCGCGGATGCCGACGGTCGATTCGATGACCGGCTTCATCTTCTTGTCGAGGGCCTCGAAGAACATCGACAGCGGGAACTCGTCGTCCAGTACGGCGTCGGTGAAGCCCTTCGGTGCGCCCATCAGGACCTCGTCCGACAGGCCACGAGCCCACGCGGATGCCGGGTGGGGGGTGAGCACGCTGCGCACCAGGTCGTACGCGGCGAGCCAGTGCGACGTCTTCGGGCGGTCGATCGAGCGCCAGTAGAGTTCGTCGATCGCGTCACCGAGGGCGACGACGGCATCCGGCACGCCGTCCCAGTCGAACGCGAGTTGCGTGTCGGTCCAGTGCAGCACGCCGCGCTGGTGCAGCCAGGCGAACAGGAGCTGGCCGCCGAGGCCGTCGTAGTTGCGCACCCGCGAACCGGTGATCGAGAACCGGAAGATCCGGTCGAAGATGACGGCGTACTGGGCGAGGGGAGCGTGCTCGAGCATCTCCTGCTCGGCTGCCGTGAGCTCCTCGCCGTTCGAAACGCGCGCCGACAGCGAGCGCTGGATCTTCACCGACTCGCGGAACGCGGTCAGGTCGCACCGCAGCTCCTCGAGCGAGTAGAGGAAGAACGGCATGCGCTGCTTGATCATGAAAGGGTCGAACGGCAGATCTCCGCGCATGTGCGTGCGGTCGTGGATGATGTCCCACATCACGAAGGCCCGCTCGGTGAGCGCCTGATCGTCGAGCATCGCTGCGGCGGCGGCCGGCATCTCCAGCTTCGTGATCTCCGCCGCTGCGCGGGTCACGCGGCGGTACCGGGCGGCCTCGCGGTCCTGGAAGATCGCGCCCCACGTGAAGGTCGGGATCTCGCGCATCGCGACGGTCTCCGGGAACAGCACTGCCGAGTTCGTGTCGTAGCCGGGCGTGAAGTCGACCAGGCGCAGCGAGAGGAACAGCTTGTTGCCGTAGTCGCCGGCTTCGAGCTCCGCGATGAAGTCCGGCCAGATCGCCTCCACGATGAGCGCCTCGACGAGGCGGTCGCTGGAGCCGTTCTGCGTGTACATCGGGAACACGACCAGGTGGCGGATTCCGTCGACGCGGTGCAGCTGCGGCTGGAAGGCCACGAGCGAGTCGTAGAAGTCCGGAACGCCGAAGCCGTCGGCAGCCCAGCGGTCGAAGTCGACGACGGATGCGGCCAGGTAGTCGGCGTCGTGCGGGAAAGCGGGCGCGAGTGTGCGGATGCCGGCCGTGATCGCGGCGACGAGCTCGCGTGCTGCGGCGTGGTGCGTGGCATCCGGAATCGAGCCGTCCTTGGTCTGCAGCTCGCGGATCGCGATCGCCGCGTCCTTGAGCTGGATCCAGGCGGCGGATGCTTCGACGAGGGAAGCGTCCTCGACGACCTCGGGTTCGCCGATGAAAGCGTTGCTGTGGGTGGTGGTGAGGGACATCGGGACCTCCGATCGCTGAATGCAGGAAATATTCCGGCGATTGCCGGTAACTACAGTTATTATTCCATGCATGGATGATCCTGTCGACCACGCCATCCTCGCTGCCATCTCCCTCGACGGGCGTGCCACGCTGTCGCAACTGTCGGATGCCGTCGGGCTCTCGGTGTCGGCCGTGCAGTCGCGCCTGCGCCGCCTCGAGACCCGCGGTGTCATCGCCGGTTACCGGGCGATCCTCGATCCGGAAGCGGTCGGAACACCGCTGTCGGCGTTCATCGAGATCACGCCTCTCGATCCCGCTCAGCCGGACAACGCCCCGGAGCTTCTCGAGCACCTCACCGCGATCGAGGCGTGCCATTCGATCGCCGGCGACGCCAGCTACATGCTCTTCGTACGGGTCGCCTCGCCGCGGGCGCTGGAGGAGCTCGTCCGTGACATCCGCCTCTCCGCGAACGTCAGCACTCGCACGACCGTCGTCCTGCAGACCTACTACGAGCACCGCCCGCTCGTGACGGCCGAAACGCCGTAGGCGATCACAGCACGGCGCCGACCATCGCCTCCCCGAGAGGGGTGCGCAGGTGCAGCATCCTGGCGCCGTCGCGTTCGCTTCCGATGAGCCCGGCCTCGCGGAGCACGGTGAGGTGATGGGATGCCGTGGATACCGCGATGCTCGTGTCCTCGGCGACCTGAGAGGTCGTGCGTACGGTTCCGGCGCTCATCAGGATGCCGGCGCGAGCGGGGCCGAGCAAGGCGCTGAGCGATGCCGCGACCTCGACCTGATCACGCGCCCACCCGGCGGTGACACCGCGTGCCGGATAGAACAGCGTCGGTTGCGCCGGCGGCTCGGTCAGCACCATGCATCCCCACGATGACATCACCGACGGCACGAGAACGAGCCCGCTGCCCTGGCAGTCGACCTGCTCGCTGTGTCTGCGCAGCGAGACGCGTACGGCACCGTCGCCCCAGCTGACCTTGGGGTGCAGGTCGTTCGCCATCCCCGAAAGACCATTCGTGGCGATGGTGCGCGCCCGTACGGCGATGTCTGCGCGCAGCAGTCGTTCGAGCTGCGGCCACACCGGTGCCAGCGCGGCATCCCAGACTTCCGACCAGGCGTCGGCGATCATGCTCCTCGCTCGCGCGGGGTGCTCCTGCATGCCACGCAGCGCCTGCTGTCTGGAGCCCGAGGAACGCTTCACCATCTTGCCGAAGTCGACCCTCATCGGCTCGAGCGCTGTCTCGCGGAGCGCGGCGAGTTCGGCGTCGGGTGTCATGTCCCAGCGAGGAGTCGCAGTCAGGAAGTCCGGCAGATAGCCGTCGTCGCCGATGACGGCCACGAGCAGACCGAAGCTGTCCCGGGGGAGGCGGTCGCGCACCGCGCGCAACCAACCCCATTGCAAGGGGTGCTGCTCGGGTCGCAGCAGGATGCGCACGGCATGCGCCAGCTCGTGTCCGGGGGAGATGCCGAATCGGACGGCCTGGATGTCGCCGGGGCTCAGCTGGAACTCGACGCGGTGGTCTGGATGCTCGACCCCTTCGATCGGGCCCTTGTTTCGATCCACATCGAAACTCTAGGCCGCCATTCTCACGCTGTCGAGACTGGGCACATGAACAGCACATCACTTCCTCACGGGGTCGTCGCCGGAGCTGACATCCGGATAGGCGCGGGCCGAAGCCGCAAGTTCGTCGGCGATGAGCACGGCGCCGACGTCTCGTACTTCTACGTGGAGAATCAGCCGGGCGAAGGTCCGGGTCTGCACTGGCATCCCTATTCTGAGACCTGGGTCGTCCTTGAGGGCACCGCCCGGGTCACCATCGGCGAGGAGACATTCGACGCCGAGGCCGGCGACACCGCCACCGGTCCGGCGTACGTGCCGCACTGCTTCACCAATGTCGGAGATGGGCTGCTGCGCATCATCGGCATCCACGCATCAGCCACCATCATCCAGACGTTCCTCGACGAGGACTGAGAAACAGGAGAACCAGATGTCGTTCCAGGCATACCTCGACAACATCGAGACCAAGACCGGCCTCACCCCGCGGCAGTTCATCGAACTCGCCACCGAGAAGGGGTTCGACGCGAGCACCAAGGCCACGCCCATCATCGCGTGGCTGAAAGAGGAGTACGCGCTCGGGCAGGGCCACGCCATGGCACTCGTGCACGTGATCACGAAGGGGCCGCATATCGGCGACAAGCACGTCGGAAGAAGCGGCCCGCACGGCGACAAGTCCGACACGCTCTGGCTCGACGGCAAAGACAGCAACCCGAACCCCTGATCCCGCACCGGAGGAGCGCGAACATGGCAGTACGCATCGACCTGAACATCTCACTCGACGGATTCGCGTCGACGACCGACCAGACGCCGGAGAACCCGTTCGGCGACGACTGGGGGCGCCTGGTCGCCGCCTATGTCTCGACCAGGACGATGCGCGAGCGCGTCCTCGGCGATGCGTCGGGCGCCGGCACGACGGGCGTCGACGAGAAGTACGCGAGTGGATACTTCGAGGGCGTCGGCGCCGAGATCATGGGAGCAGGGATGTTCGGGCTGCAGGCGAACCCCGATGATCCGGATTGGCGTGGATGGTGGGGCGACGAGCCGCCGTTCCATGCGCCGGTCTTCGTGCTCACGCACACGCCCCGCCCCGCGATCGAGATGCTCGGCGGTACGACTTTCCATTTCCTCGACGCGACTCCTGAGGAGGCGCTCGCCCGCGCGACCGAGGCCGCGGGTGGCAAGGACGTGCGGATCGGCGGCGGCGTCGAGGTCGCGCGCTCGTTCATCGCGGCACGTCTCGTCGACCGTATCCATCTCGCGGTGGTGCCGATCGTGCTCGGGCGTGGACAGCGCATCTGGGACGATCTGCGCGGTCTCGAGAACGACTACGACATCAGCAGCGAGGTCGCCGAGAGCGGCGTCACGCATGTGACCTTCACCCGGCGCTGACCGCGGCGCACGCCGGATCGACGCGTTTCGTCAGCCCGGGGTCGCTCAACGACCGGAAAGGATGCTGCCAGTAGGATTCCCTGCGTGGCAGCATCCTCCCAGCGTAAGAAGAGCACGAGCCCGAAGCGCACGCCGAACCGCACCAGCGGCAACCCGGCGCGGCGCCCTGTCGTGGAGGCCGGACCGGTCACCGTCCGCGACTGGATAGGGGCTGCCCGTCTGCGCACCCTGCCGCTCGCCGTGGCCCCGGTCCTGATCGGAACGGGGGCTGCCCGCAGCACCGGCCCGGAGTTCCACTGGGTCATCGCGCTCGCCTGCCTCGCGGTCGCGGTGCTGCTGCAGATCGGCGTCAACTTCGCGAACGACTACAGCGACGGCATCCGTGGCACCGACGCGCAGCGCGTGGGTCCTGCCCGGCTCACCGCATCCGGACGCGTTCCGGCGAAGCGCGTGCTCGCCGTCGGCCTCGTCTTCTTCGCGCTCGCCGCAATCGCGGGGCTCGCGATCGTGATCCGCACCGGGCAGTGGTGGATGCTCGCCGTCGGCGCCGTGTGCATCGCCGCGGCGTGGTTCTATACCGGCGGCAAGCGCCCCTACGGTTACTACGGCCTCGGTGAGGTCTTCGTCTTCGTGTTCTTCGGTCTTGTCGCAACCCTCGGCACGACCTGGGTGCAGATCTTCGACCTGCCGCAGCAGGCGTGGGTGGGAGCGATCGCCGCCGGCCTCTTCGCGTGCGCCGTGCTGCTCGCCAACAACCTCCGCGACATCGACCAGGACCGCGCGGTCGGCAAGCGCACGCTGAGCGTGCTCATCGGCCGCCGGGCGACCCAGGTGCTGTACACGGTGTTCGTGCTGGTGCCGTTCGGCCTCTCCAGCTTCCTCGCGCTGCTGTTCCCGATCGCCTGGCTGGCTCTGCTGGCTCTCCTCGCCGCGCTCCCGGCGATCGCCATCGTCTGGTCCTACCGCAAGGCGCAGGAGCTGGTCATCGCCCTCGGACTGACGTCGCTGGCGGCGCTCCTCTACGCGGGCGCGCTCTTCTGGGCGTTCGTGGGCTGATCCGTTCGGCGCCCTTCGCGCGTCGACCAGGACAGGGGACGCAGATGGTCGCCTCATCCCCTTCAACGCGACAATGTTCGTCCCCTCGTGCCGAGGCGCAGCTGCGAGGGGGTCGCAGATGGCCGCTTCCCAGTGGTCCACGCGACAATGTGCGTCCCCTCCCCAGGGGAGGTTTGTCAGTGCTGCAGCGTGATCAGGTGCGGTCGGCCGCTTCGTCTTCGGCATCCTCGTCGCGCTGACGGTCGGCCGCGCGTGCGCTTCGGCGCTCGTGCAGTTCCGCCGAGGCGCCCGACAGGGGTGCACGCAGGAAGAGCAGCGAGATGCTGGTGCCGATGAGGGCGGCGAAGATCGCTGCGAGCCACCAGAATTCGCGGAAGATGGGGAAGAAGAACCACAGGATCGCGAGCGGCACGAGGAACGCGAGCAACCGCAGCACGGTGTAGACGAGGAGGGGTGGCAACTTCACCTGACCAGTGTACGTTCGCGTTTCTATGCGTCGAATCCGAGCCGTGAGAAGGGAATGCCGCGGACCACGCGACGCCACGGATGCTCGCCGAGCGACCACAGCAGCCGGGCCTCCAGATCGAGTGCGAGATCTTCGCAGCCGACCGGCAGCGCAACGCTGTCGCGTTTCAGCGAATCGCGGCCTCCGCTCCACAGGACGCCCGCTCGCATCCCGTCGGACTGCGAGACGAGGTAGCGGTCGCCCCAGCGCACGGCGCCCTGCATGCTCGGGATGCCGGGGGAGAACTGATCCAGGCGATCGAACCGCCCGTCCGGATCTTCCGGAATCGAGAACTCGCCGATCCGCCCGTTCTCGTCGTCGCGGTACTCGCCGATGAGAACGCGGCGCAGCGGCTGGCCGGCATCATCGAACACCCGACCGAGGTAGGAGCATCGCAATGGCACTGGATGCACGCGGGAACGCACCGCGACGAGCGCGACCGCCCGCCGGCCCCGTCCCCGCGCGCCGGCCAGTCGCCGCGCGAGCGGACCGCGCACGCGGCGGAGGTCGGAGAGATCGAACTCCCAGATGCCCTGCCCGGTGGCGGCGGCGAACAGTCGATCGCCGAACCAGGCGAGACCCCCGGCATGGATCTGCGCGGGAAGCAGCTCGCCATCGGCGTCTTCGATGGCGAGCGCGACGTCGCGGTGACGCGAGCGCTCCAGATCCACGAATGCGATACGGGATGCGAGGTGCTGGCGCATCCGATCCTGCCGGAACCAGCTGACGGCCAGCGTGCGCCGCCCTTCCCAGATGCCGAGATCGATGCCCTGGGGATACCACTTCGTCGTCCAGGAGCGCGCGGTCAGCCACCGCAGATCGACGGTGCCGCGCAGCTTCTGCCGCATCGGACGCCAGGTCGATCCGAAGGGCCAGAGCATGCTCCCATCGTCGCTGATCCGCATTCGGATTGCACATTGCGACGAGGGAGCATGCCGGCGCTCAGCTGCTGCGACGGATGGACCGCACGCCGACGATCAGCCCCACCACAGCCACCGCGATCGCTGACACCGCACCCCATAGCACGGTGCTGCTGCCGAGATCACCCGCGAACAGCGCCCTTTCGGCCTGCACGATCCAGTTCACCGGATTCACCGATGCGACCGCGCGCATCCATGCCGGGCCGTCATCGAGCGGCATGAGCATGCCAGAGAGGATCAGCAGCGGGAAGATCAGCGACTGCTGCACGCCCCAGAAGAGCCATTCGCGATCTTTCGTGGCCAGCGCCAGCGAGTACGACAACGAGCCGAGACCGACGCCGAACACCGCGAGAAGTGCGAGCCCGATCAGGAGTCCGCCGACATGGATGGCGAACCCGAACGGCCAGGCGATGAGCACGATCACGAGCGCCTGGATGACGATCGGAGCGATCTCTTTCAGGGCGCGCCCGACCAGGAGAGAGGACCGCGCGAGGGGAGCGACCAACGTGCGCTCGTGCGAGCCGGTCATCATCTCGTACTGCAGGTTCGACCCGGTCGCGCCGGTGCCGAACAGCACGATCATCACGAGCACGCCAGGCACGAACCAGGCCAGCGTCTCGCCGGCGGGCTGCCCGGAGCTTCCGACGAGCAGCGGCCCGAAGAGGCCGAGGAACACCAGCGGCTGCAGCAGGCTGAAGATCAGCGTGAAGGGATCACGGACGACCGGCTTGAGCTCGCGGGCGAGCACGTTGCGAGTGTCGCGTGCGAGGTTCGGCCGGACGAGGGTTTCGTTCATGGTCATGACAGGACTCCGGTCTTCTCTGTTTCGGGAGCGGATGCTCCCGTGGATGATGCGGCCGTGAGGTCGTCCGCGGTGGATGATTCGGCTGCGCCTTCCCCGGCTTCGCGGAGTGTGCGTCCGGTGAGGGCGAGGAACACGTCGTCCAGGGTCGGGGGAACGCCGGTCGCGCTCCGCACGGTGATGCCGGCGGCGTGGAGCTCGCGGATCACGATCGGGAGGAGCTGATCACCGTCGGGCACCGCGAGCGAGAGGGAGGCCTCGTCGAGGGTGATGTCGGCGTTGCTGAGCCGTGCGACGATCGCCCGTGCGCGGGTCGCGTCTGCGGCATCCGCGAATCCGAAGGTGAGCACGTCGCCGGCGAGCGTCGCCTTGAGCGCGGTGGCGTCGTCGTCGGCGATGATGCGTCCCTTGTCCATGACCATCACCCGCTCCGCGTAGCGGTCTGCCTCCTCCAGGTAATGCGTGGTGAGGAACACCGTGGTGCCGTGCTGGGTGCGCAGGTCGAGGATGTGGTCCCAGAGGTTCGCCCTGCTCTGCGGGTCGAGACCCGTGGAGGGCTCATCGAGGAAGATGAGCGGCGGCGCGTGCATGAGACCGAGGGCGATGTCGAGCCGGCGCTTCTGTCCACCGCTGAGCTGCTGCACCGTACGTGTCGCGAAGCTGCCGAGATCGAGCGATTCGATCAGTTCGTCGGCTCGGCGGATGCTGTCGCGCCGCGACATCCCGTAGAACGCACCCTGGCTGAGCAGTTCGTCACGGACGCGCTGGGCGAAGCTGCCGCTGGTGAGCTGGCCGACGTACCCGATCCGAGCTCGTACGCCCGCGGCATCCGTGCGGATGTCGCGTCCGACGACCCGTGCCGTCCCCGAGGTGGGCGGGATGAGCGTGGTGAGCATCCGCAGGCTCGTGGATTTGCCGGCGCCGTTGGGCCCGAGGAACGCGACGAGCTCGCCGCGCGTCGCGGTGAAGGAGACGTCGGTGACAGCCTGCACCGAGGTCTTCTTGGCGGTGAAGACCTTGGTCAGGCCCTCTGTTTCGATGATCGGTTGATTCGTCATGGATCGACAGTAGAAAGCAACCAGGACAGATCCTGTCCGCAATGTCTGGCAATCTGTGAACATGTCCGACACCACCTCTCGCGCACTCGCACTGCTCAACCTGCTGCAGACGCACCGGCATTGGCCGGGGACCGAGCTGGCCGGACGCCTCGGTGTCACCGAACGCACAGTGCGCCGCGACGTCGACCGGCTCCGCGAACTCGGTTACCGCGTCGAATCGACGCCCGGCGCTGCCGGCGGGTATCGCCTGGAGGCGGGCAGCGCGGTGCCGCCGCTGCTGCTCACCGACGACGAGGCGGTGACGATGGCGATCGGCCTCCGCGTGGCGGCGACCCAGCAGCTCGTCGGCGGTGCCGAGGTCACGCTCACCGCGCTGGCGAAACTCGAGCAGGTGCTGCCGGCTGCACTCCGGCGTCGGGTGAACGCGCTCGCTGCGTCCGTGCAGCCGACGCGCATCGGCGACAGCCCGGTCGTCTCCCCGGAGGTCATCGGCGAGATCGCGCTTGCCGCCCGTGACAACGAGAGGCTGCGGCTGCGCTATGTCGACGCAGCCGGCGTCGAGAGCATCCGAAGGGTGGAACCGCAGGTGCTCGCGCCCGCCGGTCGCAAGTGGTATCTGCTCTGCTGGGATCTCGATCGCGACGACTGGCGTACCTTCCGCATCGACCGGATCGAGTCGGTCGAGCACACGCGAGCCCTGTTCGTACCGCGCGACATCAGCGAGAAGGAGATCGAGGAGCGCATCCTCGTCGCTTCGTCGTGGTCGCCGCAGAAAGTCGAAGTGGACGCCGTGATGGACCTGCCGCTCGCGAAGATGCAGGAATGGTTCGGCGTCTGGTCCCAGGGTGCGAGTGCCGAGGGGGAGACGCGGACCCGGTGGCCGGTCGGCGGCTCGGACTGGCGCGAAGCGATGTACGCACTGCTGTGGATCCCGGCGGGAGTGGAGTACGTCACCGACTTCCCCGAACCGGAGCGCGCCGAACTCCGCGAGGCACTGGAGCGGATGCTGCGCGCGATCGACGCCCCGACACCCAGCGTCCGCGGCTGATCGTCGATGTCATCGACCGACTCATAGGGTTATCCCAGGCAACGATCCTGGCCAGGCAGGTCACGGCCAGGTAACGTCATTCCCATCGCGGCGATCCGGGCGGTCCCGGGCCTCAGTTCATACCTGATGGCGTGGCGGGTTCGACTCCCGCCGTCGCGTCCACTTCGCAGATCATGCAGGGGATGATGGTTCCATGCCTGCTTCTCATCGCCCCGGTCTGCGGATCTCGGCGGGGCTCACGATCCCCGAATCCGAGTTGTCGTGGCGATTCTCGCGCTCGTCGGGTCCCGGCGGACAGAGTGTGAACACCGCGGACTCGCGGGTGGAACTCGTCTGGGATGCGGCCGGTTCGACGGCCCTCTCGCCGATTCAGCGCGAGCGGCTGTTCGAGCGGCTCAGCGGTCGTCTCGTCGGCGGCGTGTTGACGATCGTCGCTTCCGAGCACCGGGCGCAGGTGCGAAACCGTGATGCCGCACGGGATCGGCTCGCCACGATCGTGGCCGAGGCGCTGCGCCCGCCGGCACCGCCGCGCCGACCGACCAAGCCGAGTCGAGGCTCGAAGGAGCGACGGCTGAAGGCGAAGCAGCAGCGGACCGACGTCAAGCAGTTGCGCCGGAGGCCGCGCGATACGTGATTCAGTCCTTCCCGCCCCGCACGAGTTCCAGCCCGGCGCCGGCGAACTGACGCAGCGTGGCATCCGGGAGGAATGCCCGGGTGAGCGCTCCGCCGATGCGCGTCAGATCGCTCTCGTCGCGGAACAGCAGGTACATCGTCTCGTACCGCGGATTGAACTTCTGCTTGAACTTGTGCAACGACCCGAATCCATACACCGGCTCGAGAGACTCGGCGAGTTTGTCGCTGAGCGCAGCGATCATACCGGCATCCGGCGGGTAATCGTGGGCGAGTGGAGCCCCGGAGAGTGACATGATCTGCGCGCCCTCCTCGGAGAACAGCTTCGCCGAGGAGCCGATGAGGAACTCCATCACCGGACCGAATCCGCCGTCTCGGCGTCGCATGAGGTCGAGCGTCCAGCCGTGCACCGATCCGTCGCTCCCGTAGACCGGAAGCCACGACAGGAATCCGTCGACATCGCCGTTCGGGGCGACAGCCAGTGCCAGCCGCACTTCCGGGTCTTCAGCCTCATCGAGGGTGCCGAGAGTGAATCGCATCTCCGGAAGGTCCTTGTCGCCGACCCATGCCTCCGAGATCGCACGCAGTTGCTGCCGCACGCCCCACGTCTCGTCTTTGAGGTGCGTCATCCGGAAGGTCATCTCCTCGCGCCCCGCGCGGTTGAGGGATGAGCGCACCGAGTTCCACTGCTTGCCGGTGAAGGCGAGACCGGGCAGGTCGACGATGGTGTCGTCGGCGACGACGATGCTGCGCCACGACGATGGCACCGCAGCGCGGGTATCCGCATCGGCGCTGAAGAAGCACGGCACAAGGCCGGCGTGCTCCGCCATGCGGATGAACTCCTCGACCGCCTGACCACGCGTCTCGGCGGGGCCGATGGGGTCGGCGAGCGCCAGCGCCACCCCGCCGCGCCGTTGGTATGTCACGATGCCGTGCTCGGTGCGGGCGTAGCTGTTGCCTTCCCACGTCGACATCCACGACAGTGTCCCGCCGCCGTGCGCGTGCAACGCCGCCTTCACCTCATCGATGTCGGGAGAGGGCTGCAATCCGAGGGTGGAGGACCGGCGCGCGCGGAACGCGCGACGCACCCAGATCAGGTAGATGAGAACCAGCAACCACAGGAACCCGCTCCCGAGTGCGAGTTCGGTCTCGCCGTCGATCTGAGCCTCGATCCGCGCCTCGCTCGTGATGATGATCGCGGCCAGGATGAGTGCCGCCACGAGTACGTTGAAGACGCTGAGGATGATCGCCAGCACCCACGACCAGCGACGGCCGCGGCGCAGGCCGTTCACGACCATGAGGATCACGACGGTGTCGAGAGCCACGTCGATGAATCCGCCGGATGCCGGCTCGGTCGGACCGAAGGGGCCATCGGTGGGGACGAGGATCGTGATGATCTGCGTCACGCCGAGAACAAGCACCGCCATCACGGCGATGAGGCGCTGCTCGCGCACGGTGGTCCGCCGGATGCGGAGCGTCCTGTCGACGACGAGGATGAGCAGCACGGCGAGCAGATGCTCGAGGTCGGCGATCGCTCCCCAGAACAGCATCGCGACGAACACGAAACCCAGCAGGATGAGCCAGCCGCGCACCCGCCACGGCGGACGGAACAGCCCGATCGCGGCGGCGATGCACGCCATCGTGCCGCCGGAAGCACCGACATCGAGCGCGGTCGCCTGCACCTGCGCCCACTCCCACTGCAGCTGTGAGAAGAGGAGCAGAAGCAGAGCCGTGGCGAGGATCGCGAAGAGCTGCCCGATCCAGTAGTACGCCAGGGCCACGCGGGAGCCGCGCCGGAACTCTAGGTAGGCCATGCCCCAGAAGCCCGCGATCGTGAAGAGATAGACCCACGGCTGGTTCACGAAGAAGGTGCCGGTGAGGGGAGTCCACCACCGGCCGTCGGTGAGATTCGGAAGCCCGTAGGCCACCGCGCCGAACAGGTCGTTGCGCTCGAACGGAATCCACAGACCCTGCCACACGATCCCGACGACGAGAATCAGCGCGACCATGGTCAGCGTGGCCGGAATTCGCTTCAGGAAGAGCAGGATGCTGTTGGGTGTGCGGGTGCGAGGCTCGCTCATGCGTTCAGCGTAGCGATGCCGCTTCCTTGCCGGGCGTCGTTCGGCGCGGCGTGTAGTGGTTCCACGCCGAGCGGAAGCCGATCCCCCGTAGGTGGCGAAGCCCGCTCCGTCGAGCAGCCCGACACCGATCCCGACGGCCACCGCCCACTCGAACGCACCGCCGCCGGCGATGATCATCGACCCCGCGAAGAGGCCGATGACGCAGGCGTTGACGACGATGAGCAGCATGGCCGAGCTGCCGATGAGGATACTGGCGCCGCGGCGCCGCAGAAATGAGTACGTCACCTTCATGCCGTCGAAGTCGTCGTACGTCGAGGCGAGGAAGACGTCGCGGACGGACGGGTCGAGGTCGACGTACGCACCGCGGAGTCTGTTCATCGCGACGACGTACATCATGTCCTCTTCGGACACGTTCATGACGCGGGTCTGAGTCATGAAACCGATGAGCGTGAGAAACCCCAGAATCGCGATCGACGCGCCCCCGAACCAGCCACGGAATTCCGATGCCTGGCCCAGGAGTCCGATCGTGACAAGACCGGCGGAGACGAGCGTGAGGAAGATCGTGATGCGAGTGAGCACCTCGCTCTGTGCGGTGCTACGCGCTGCCAGCAGGCCCCAATGCTCTGTCGCGAGTATCTGCGCGCGCCGGGCGAGGGCCGCATCCGTCTCGTTCGACCCGGGTGCGGCTTCCGTCTCCGTTTCCGGGAGGGGATCGCCGGCTGTCGGCGGCTGCTCCGGGAGTGAGCGTTCGCTCATATCGACATTGTGCACCCGGTGGGCTCCGGCCGATAGAGCGCAGCGGCGACCACTCATGACTCGCTGTGACGTCTGCTCGAGGCCGTTTCCCTGCCGTTCTTTTTCGGCCTGTAGCCTTATCGCCCGTATCACGCTGCCGCGACCCGTTCAGCGGCGCCCCCGATGAGTGAAGAGGTATCGCGATGGCGAAGACGACGAAGGCCGTGAAATCGGCGAACGCAGCCCTGGCAGCGGCGGCGGATGCCGCAAAGGACGCCAAACGCCTGAGCAAGACCCTTCCCAAGAAGGACGCGAAGAAACTGCGCGCCCTCGCCGACGAGGCGAAGGACGTCGCCAAGGCGCCGAAGAAGAAGGTGGAGCGCAAGCCCCGCAAGGTCGAGAAGAAGGCTGTCGCCGCCATCGGCCGCATCGAGAAGGCATCGGACAAGATCGAGAGCAAGCTCGCTGCCGCCGCCGCTGCGGCGAAGAAGGATGCGGCGAAGAAGGCCGCAGCGAAAGCGGGCAAGGCGGCGAAGTCCGCCGAGAAGAGTGTCAAGACGGACAAGGAAACCAAGGCAGCGAAGCCGGCGACCGCGTCAGTGCCGGCTCCGGTGACGTCGGAAGTCACGGCGGAGAAGGCGACGAAGCCCGTGGTCGCGACGAAGCCGGCGGCCACGACCAAGCCGGCGGCGAAGCCGGCTGCTGCGACGAAGCCGGCGGCAGCAACGAAGCCTGCGTCAGCGACCAAGACGGCACCGGCCACCAAGCCTGCCGTGAAGCCCACGACTAAGCCGACCTCCAAGCCTGCAGCAAAGCCCGCCGCCGCACCCGCAACCCCCAAGGCCTCCACAGATCTCGCCGGCCTCACGGTCGCCGAACTGCGCGCACGGGCACGCGCCGCAGGGCGCACCGGCTACTCGAAGCTCACCAAGGCGCAGCTGCTCGCTCTGCTGTCCGCCTGATCGATGACAGCGCAGGAGTATCTCGACCGGACGGATGCAGCGCCGGCACCACGGACGCTGATCGACGTGCTGCGGGAGACCGCACGGCGGTTTCCTGAGGCCTCAGCGCTGGAGGATGCCGCCGGTGCGCTCAGCTACTCCGAGCTGCTCGCCAGCGTGTGGCGCACCGCCACCCGGCTGAGCGTGCAGGGTGTGCGTCGTGGCGACCGCGTCGGTGTGCGAATGCCGTCGGGGGATCGCGAGCTCTACCTCGCGATCCTCGGGATCATGGCGGTCGGCGCCGCCTACGTTCCGGTCGACGCCGACGATCCGCAGGAGCGCGCGGATCTCGTCTTTGGTGAGGCCGGTGTTCGCGGCGTCATCACCGGAAAGGGCGAGTACCGAGCACGCCACGACGAATCGCGAGCCGAGCCCGCAGCATCCGGCGGCCTGTTCGACGGCGCCGACCCGCATCCGAACTCGAGCATGACCGCCACGGTGCCGCCGCCGACTCTCGAGGATGACGCCTGGATCATCTTCACTTCGGGTTCGACAGGTGTGCCGAAGGGCGTCGCCGTCAGTCATCGTTCAGCAGCGGCCTTCGTCGACGCCGAGGCGCGCCTCTTCCTGCAGGACGCACCGCTCGGTCCTGGCGACCGCGTGCTCGCCGGCCTGTCGGTCGCGTTCGACGCCTCCTGCGAGGAGATGTGGCTCGCCTGGCGGCACGGCGCGTGCCTGGTGCCCGCTCCGCGTGCGCTGGTGCGCTCGGGCGAAGACCTCGGCCCGTGGCTGCTCGGGCATGGGATCACGGTCGTCTCGACCGTGCCGACCCTCGCCGCGCTGTGGCCGCAGGACGCGATCGAGAACGTCAGACTGCTGATCTTCGGTGGCGAGGCATGCCCGCCGGAGCTCGTCTCCCGGCTCGTTGCCGAGGGGCGGGAGGTCTGGAACACCTACGGCCCGACCGAAGCCACCGTCGTCGCCTGTGCGGCTCTCCTCGACGGCACGGGCCCGGTGCGCATCGGTCTTCCGCTCGACGGCTGGTCTCTCGCCGTGGTCGACGCCGATGATCGACCGGTCGCCGATGGCGAAGTCGGCGAGCTCATCATCGGGGGAGTGGGTCTCGCCCGCTATCTCGACCCGGTCAAGGACGCCGAGAAGTACGCGCCGATGCCCTCTCTCGGCTGGGACCGGGCGTACCGCTCCGGTGACCTCGTGCGCGCCGACGCGGCCGGGCTCCTCTTCCAGGGGCGGGCGGATGACCAGGTGAAGGTCGGCGGGCGGCGCATCGAACTCGGTGAGGTCGAGTCCGCGCTGCAGGCGTTGACGGCCGTCTCCGCGGCGACCGTCGTGGTCCAGCGGTCCGAGGGCGGAGTGTCGCTGCTCGTCGGCTATGTCGTCCCGACCGATGGCTTCGATCGGCAGGTCGCTCGGGCCGAACTCGCCGAGACGCTCCCCGCACCCCTGATCCCGCTCCTCGCCGTGATGGACGATCTCCCGGTGCGCACCTCCGGCAAGGTCGACAAGGCAGCGCTCCCGTGGCCGCTCGTCGACACGGACGCCGCGGACTCCACTCTCTCCGGCACGCAGGCGTGGCTCGCCGAGCAATGGGTCACCGTGCTCGGCATCCGTCCCACCGACGAGAAGGCCGACTTCTTCCAGCTGGGCGGAGGGTCGCTGGCCGCCGCGCAGTTGGTCTCCCGCATCCGTGCTCGCGCCCCGGAATTCACGATGGCAGACGTCTACGATCTGCCGCGTCTCAAGCAGATGGCGGATGCGGTCGACGCGGCGTCGTCCGACGAAGACCGTTCCGATTCGTTCAGCAGGGCACGCCCGACTCCACGGGTCATGCAGTGGGTGCAGACCATCGCCGGGGTGCCCCTCTTCATCCTCGCGGGCCTTCGCTGGGTCACCTGGCTGCTGACCGCGAGCTGGCTCCTGCGGCTCGTTCCCGGCTTCGATTTCCTGCCCACGGCGCCGGTGTGGATCATCGCCGGTGGCCTCCTGCTCTTCGTCACGCCATGGGGCCGGATGGCGGTCTCCGCCGGGCTCGCCCGCCTGCTCCTCCTCGGGTTGGAGCCCGGCGACTATCCGCGGGGCGGCGGCGTGCATCTGCGTCTCTGGCTGGCCGAGCAGGTCGCCCACCAGATCGATCCGGTGGGTCTGGCCGGGGCGCCGTGGGTCTCGTACTACGCCAGGGCGCTGGGTGCCAAGATCGGCCCGAACGTCGATCTGCACACGCTTCCTCCGGTGACCGGCATGCTCGATGTCGCCGAGGGAGCGGCCATCGAGCCCGAAGTCGACCTCACCGGGTACTGGATCGATGGCGACACGGTGCGCGTCGGCGGCATCCGCATCGGCGCGAACGCCACTATCGGCTCGCGCAGCACCCTCGCGCCGGGTACCAGGATCGGCCGCGGCGCCGAGATCGCGCCTGGCTCCGCCGTCTTCGGCAGGGTGCGCGCCGGACAGCGCTGGGCAGGGTCGCCGGCGGCACGCGTCGGCGGCACATCGAAGCCGCTCGCCCCCGCGCGTCCGCCCGCGCGTCGCCGCTGGCTCTGGGCGTACGGGCTCTCCTCCGCTGCGCTGGGCCTCCTGCACTTCGGCGCCTTCGGCGTCGGGGCGCTCGTCATCGCGCAGGGAATCCGGGGTGCGACGTCGCTGGCTTCCGCGATTCCCGGCGCATTGTTCTGGCTGATTCCGGCTGTCCTCGCAACCGGTGTCACCTTCGCCGGCGCGGTGCTGCTCTTCACCCGACTGCTCTCGATCGGCCTGACCGAGGGAGTGCATCCCGTTCGCGGACGGGTCGCCTGGCAGGCATGGACGGTGGAACGCCTGCTGGATTCGGCGCGCACGCTGCTGTTCCCGATCTACGCCAGCCTGTTCACCCCGGTCTGGCTCCGGATGCTGGGGGCACGCGTCGGCCGCGAGGTCGAGGCATCCACCGTCCTCCTCCTGCCGTCGATGACCACGATCGACGACGGCGCCTTCCTCGCCGACGACACGATGGTCGCCACGTACGAGCTCAAGGGCGGGTGGATGCGGCTCGCGCACGCCAGGATCGGCAAGCGGGCATTCCTCGGCAACTCCGGCATGGCAGGCCCCGGTCATCGCGTGCCGAAGGACGGCCTCGTCGCCGTGCTGTCGGTGGCTCCGGAGAAGTCGAAACCGGGTTCGTCCTGGCTCGGATCTCCCGCTGTGCGCCTGCGCCGGGTCGTGAACGACTCCGACCTGAGCCGCACCTACAAGCCCCGCACGTCTCTGCGTGTGGCTCGGGCGCTCTGGGAGGCGTGCCGCCTCATCGCGGTGTTCGTCACGTGCGGTCTGGGCCTCGCCGTCTTCTTCGTGCTCGCGGCACTGATCGACAGCTGGGGGCTCGTGGCCGCCGGCGTGCTGTCCGGCTTCGTGATGCTGCTCGCCGGTGCCGTCGCTGCCGCCGTCTCGACGATCGCGAAATGGGCGTTCGTCGGGCGGATCCGCCCCGGTGAGCATCCGCTCTGGTCGAGTTTCGTGTGGCGCACCGAGGTCGCCGACACCTTCACCGAGATGGTCGCGGCGCCGTGGTTCGCCAACGCGGCCGCCGGCACACCCGCCCTGGCGCTGTGGCTGCGCTCGCTCGGCGCGAAGATCGGTCGCGGCGTCTGGACCGACAGCTACTGGCTGCCCGAACCCGATCTGGTGACTCTCGGCGACGGGTCGACGGTGAACCGCGGATGTGTGGTTCAGACGCATCTGTTCCATGATCGAGTGATGAGCACCGACACCGTGACACTCGAAGCCGGCGCCACGCTCGGGCCGCACAGTGTGATCCTGCCTGCGGCGACCATCGGCGGCAACGCCACGGTCGGCCCGGCCTCACTCGTCATGCGCGGGGAATCGGTGCCGATCGGCAGCCGATGGAGCGGCAATCCCATCGGCCCCTGGCGTGCGGTGAAGGTGCGCGCGTACCAGGCGGACCACTCATGACCGGCGACCCGTACACACCCCAGTCCGGTGATGCGAACCTCGACGTCGCGCACTACGACCTGACGCTCGACTACAAGGTGAGCACGAACCGCCTGGCCGGCGTCGCGGTGATCCGCGGGCGGGTCATCGCATCCACCTCGTCGCTGTCCTTCGACCTCGTCGGCATCCGGGCGAGCAAGGTGCTCGTCGATGGTCGACGACCCGCATCCGTCCATCAGAGCGATCGCAAGCTGCGCATCTCGCTGGCTGGTCCGCTGGCGGCGGGTGCGGAGTTCACCGCAAGCGTCACGTATGCCGGTGCGCCTCGACCCCGGCGATCGCGCTGGGGAACGATCGGTTGGGAAGAACTCGAAGACGGCGTGCTCGTCGCTTCCCAGCCCACCGGAGCTCCGACCTGGTTCCCCTGCAACGACGTGCCGTCCGACCGGGCGACCTACGTGCTGAAGGTCACCACCGACTCGGTCTACACGGTCGCATCCGGGGGGAGCGCTTCGCGAGCGGTGCGCGGCGGCAAGACGACCTGGACGTTCGAGCGGGCTGCTCCGACACCGACGTACCTCGTCACCCTCCAGATCGGCAGATACACGACCGAGGCGCTCGACCTGGGGAAGACGAAGGGCGAGGTGCACTACCCGCGCCCGCTCGCGAGCAGGGTCCACGCGGACCTCGCCGACCTGCCGCGGATGATGGCGGTGTTCGAGGAGTCGTTCGGTGCCTACCCGCTCCCGGACTACACCGTCGTCGTCACTCCGGATGACTTGGAGATTCCGCTCGAGGCGCAGGGGATGGGCATCTTCGGCGCCAACCATGTCGACGGTGCCGGCGGATCCGAACGTCTCATCGCGCATGAGCTCGCACATCAGTGGTTCGGCAACGGCGTCGGGTTGACCCGGTGGCGCGACATCTGGCTCAACGAGGGTTTCGCCTGCTATGCCGAGTGGATCTGGTCCGAGCGATCCGGTGGACCGAGCGCGCACGCCAAGGCGCTCGCCCACCACGCCCGGCTCGCGGCGCTTCCGCAGGATCTCGTGCTCGGCGATCCGGGACCCGATCTGATGTTCGACGATCGCATCTACAAGCGCGGCGCGCTGACGCTCCATGCGCTGCGGCTCACGGTCGGAGACGTGCTCTTCTTCGAGATCCTGCACCGATGGACGACACGGTTCCACGGGAAGACCGTGACGACGACGGATTTCCGGGTACTGGCTGAAGAAGTGACGGGCCGGCCGCTCGCCGCGCTGCTCGACGCATGGCTCGAGGCGGAAGCGCTCCCTGCGCTGCCGGCGACGGCGCTGTCGGTGGAGCCTGCTCCGGTCACGGGGATGGTGCCGCAGCAGCCGACATCACCGCAACGCTGACGACGAAGCCGGCAGGTCCCGGCGCCGGGGCCACTTCGACCGGAGCATCTCGCCCCGGCATCCGCACCGCGAGTCCGCCGGGGAGCACCTTCGGGACGACGTCTTCGAAGCGCACGTCGGATGGCGGCACCTGCAGGCCTCGGCCGTCTGCCTTCAGCGCCGCCTCGATCAGCGTCCACCCGCGCAGCGTCGGGGGCGGGTGCGGGGCGAACAAGGGCGTGAGGTCGGCGAGGGCGGTGTGCTCGGATGAGGTCACCCGTTCGATGTCGACGCCGATCGCCGATATCCCGTCCAGCCGGGCGGCGGCCGCGACGACCATGTCGCCGGCGTAACTGACGCTCACACCGAACCGATCGCCGAGCACGCGGGGACGACCGTGATCTCCTCCGCAGCGCTCGCAGACGCTGGAGATGCGGATGCCGTCCAGCGGCGTGAGGGCGGAGAGAACGTCCGCCAGCAGCGCACGGCCGGTGGCGAATCGGGTGGCGCGAACCGGGTCCATGGCCTTGTGCCGTCGCTGCTGGGACTCGCCGAACTGTGCGACCGCCTCTCCGGAGCGCGTGGCGACGTCGGTCCAGGCGAGCCGGACCGGGCCGATCGTGCTCCGTTCGACGGTCATCCTCCCAGCGTAGGTCGCGGGCGCTGCCGCCGATCCGCACCCCGCTGCATTGTCAACGCCCGATCCCGACAGTGCAGGCACGCCTAGACTGGAGGGGTGGTGAGACTGTTGATCATCGGCGGCGTCCTCGCCGCCGTGTTCTGGGTGTTCAGTGTCGTCGACTGCGCAGTGCAGCCGGCGACGCGGCACCGTGGCGTGTCCAAGGCCGCATGGCTGGCGATCGTCGTCCTCATCCCGGTCATCGGCGGCATCCTCTGGTTCGTGATCGGCCGTCGCCGCGCGAACGACAACGGCGCGGTCGTCTACATCCCGCCGGATGACGACCCCGCGTTCCTGCGCAGCATCAACAAGACCGAGCAGGATGCCCGCATCCAGCAGCTCGAGGAAGACCTCGCGCGTCTGAACGACGAGACCGACGAGGGTCCGACGCCGGAACCGCGCCCGTGACCTCGTCGCCCGCGACGGATGCTGCGGCATCCTTGATCGCGGACCTCATCGGGCACGGCGTCCGCGATCTCGTGCTCTCACCCGGCTCGCGCTCGCAGTCGCTGGCCCTCGCCGCCATGCACTTCGCCCGTGAGGGCACCCTGCGGGTGCACGTCCGGATCGACGAACGAGTCGCCGGGTTCACCGCGCTGGGCATCGCGCGCGAGACCGGAGTTCCGGCCGCCGTGCTCTGCACGTCGGGGACGGCGGTGGCGAACCTGCTGCCGGCTGTGATGGAGGCGTTTCACGCCGGCGTTCCGCTGCTCCTGCTCACCGCCGATCGGCCACCCGAGCTGCGTCGGGTCGGGGCGAACCAGGCCACGATTCAGTCCGGCATCTTCGACCCCTGGGTGCGAACGGCGATCGATGCCGCGGTTCCTGGCGACGGGGAGTGGACCGGATTGGCCGCGCTGGCGGTCGCCGCCGCGATGGGGGCGTCGGTCGAGAACAGGCTCCCCGGTGTCGCCGGCCCCGTGCACCTCAATCTCCCCTCGCGGGAGCCGCTGTCCGGCGTCCTGCCCGAGATCGAGGTCTCGCAGGGGCAGGCTCCCCGACCGCCAGCGGAAGAGCCACTGTTGCTCGAGCGCGGTCCGCGTACCGTCGTCATCGCCGGCGCCGACGCCGGACCCGATGCCGAGGAGATCGCGCACGCCGGGTCCTGGCCACTGATCGCAGAGATCGTCAGCGGAGCGCGGTTCGGCCGTCACGTCGTGCACGGCTATCGCGCCCTGCTGAGCGACGACGGCCTGGGCGGGCGAATCGAGCGGGCTGTCGTCTTCGGGCATCCCACGCTCAGCCGCGAGGTCGCGCGGCTGCTCTCCCGATCCGATGTCGACGTCATCGCCATCCGTCGCGGCGGCGAGGCGCTGAACCTCAACCACCGCACGCGCGCGGCCGCGTCCGTCTCGATCGAGGACGGGGCGCCGGATCGCGCCTGGCTCGGTGCGTGGCTGGAAGCGTCGGCCGCGGCAGCCGTCGACCTCAGCGAGCGGGCACCCGACCAGGACGGCCTCGCGTCGGCCGACTTCGCCACCCGCCGTGATGCGGTGAAAGCCGAACTCGACGCCGTGCGTCGCCCGCTCGATCGGGAACTGCTCGTCGACGCGGTGTGGCGGGCGACCTGGCCGCACGACCGGCTCATGTTCGGATCCTCGCGACTCGTGCGCGTCGCCGACGCCGTCCTCGGCGGCAAGAAGGTGCCCGTGCACGCCAATCGCGGGCTCGCCGGCATCGACGGCACGATCGCGACTGCGACGGGCATCGCCCTCGCCAGTCAGGCCGACGGAGCGCCCGGCGTCACGCGGGTGCTGCTCGGCGATCTCGCTTTCCTGCATGACGTCGGCGCGCTGCTGCTGCCACCGGACGAGGCCGAGCCGCGTCTGCAGGTGGTCGTCGGAAACGACGGCGGCGGCACGATCTTCGACGGACTCGAAGTGGCGGCATCCGCGCCGCGCGCCGACCTCGACCGTGCGTTCTACACTCCGCATACGGTGCGCCTGGAGAATCTCGCCCTCGCCTACGGCTGGGAGTACCAGCGCGTGACGACCCGGACGGCGCTGGATCAGGTGCTGACGACCCCGTACGGGGGCCGCCAGCTCATCGAGGTCCCCCTGGCCCGCTGAGCAATTCCCCTGCGGGACTGCCGGATCGTGACGGTATTCGGCAGGATGAGGTCATGACTGCGCACAGCTGGACGACAGAGCCCGCCGACATCCTCCGCGTGGGTGAGGGCTTCCAGCTCGCCGATGTCGATCCGGACAGCACGCCGGGATTCGACGGCGACAAGGTTCGATGCAAGAAAGAGCTCGCGGCGCGCGTCACGGAGCTCGATGCTCTGCAGGAGCGGTTGTTCGCCGAGAGCCGCGTCGGCGCGACCACGGATGCCGTGCTGCTGGTGCTGCAGGCGATGGACTCCGCGGGCAAAGGCGGCATCGTCCGGCACGTCGTCGGGGGAGTCGACCCGCAGGGTGTGCTGCTCACGGCGTTCAAAGCGCCGAGCGACGAAGAGCGGGCGCACGACTTCCTCTGGCGCATCGAGAAGCGCCTGCCGGCGCACGGTTTCATCGGCGTCTTCGACCGCTCGCACTACGAGGACGTGCTGATCGGTCGCGTCCGCGCCCTCGCTCCCGACGAAGAGATCGAACGCCGGTACGAGGCCATCAACGACTTCGAGGCGCGCGTGGCGGCATCCGGAACGCGCATCATCAAGGTCATGCTGCACATCTCACCGGATGAGCAGAAGGAACGGTTGATGGAGAGACTCGACCGTCCGGACAAGCACTGGAAGTACAACCCGGGCGACGTCGACGAGCGGATGCGGTGGTCGGACTACATGGCGGCATACCAGACCGTCTTCGAACGGACGGCGACGGATGCTGCGCCGTGGTTCGTCGTGCCGGCGAACCACAAGTGGTACGCACGCCTCGCGGTGCAGGAGCTGCTGCTCAGCGCGTTGCAGGACATCGACCCGCAGTGGCCCGTCGCCGACTACGACGTCAAGGCCGAGAAGAAGCGCCTCGCCGCCAGCTGACCGCGCCGGTCCATGATTCCACTCTCTCCTCGGTCGTTGAGCGACACTTCGACTCGCTTCGCTCGCTCAGTGCGGGTCTCCGCGAGTCGAAACGTGCCCAACCGGCGTCTGACGTTGGATAAGCGCGTTTCGTCTCGTCGCTGCGCTCCTCGCTCAACGACCGAGAGTTGCGGGTCAGGTCAGGTCAGGCCAGGGCGTCGACGAGCGGGCGGAACTTCACCCGGGTCTCCAGCAGCTCCGTCTCGGGATCCGAGCCCGCGACGATTCCCGCCCCTGCGTAAGCCGTAACGCCGATCGCGTCGCCATCGTCTCCGGTGTCGAACTGGGCGCAGCGCAGCGCGATCGCCCATTCGCCATTGCCCGCGGCATCCACCCACCCGACCGGTCCGGCGTAGCGCCCGCGGTCGAAGGGCTCGAGCTCCCGGATCGCCTGGATCGCCGCATCCGTCGGCGTGCCGGCGACGGCAGCGGTGGGATGCAGAGCACCGACCAGGTCGAGGGCCGACTCGCCGTCCGACAGCTCGCCCTCCACGTCGGTCGCGAGGTGGAACAGGTTCGGCAGCTTCAGCAGGAAGGGCTGCTCGCTCGCGGCCAGAGCGCGGGTATGCGGGCGGAGTGAGGCGAGCACGCTCTGCACGGCGTACTGGTGCTCGTCGAGGTCTTTGTCGCTGGAGGCGAGGGATGCCGAGACAGCCGTGTCGGCATCCGCGTCGGCACCGCGGCCGATCGTGCCGGCGAGCACCCGGGCGGTGATCGTGCCGTTTTTCACGGTGACGAGGGTCTCGGGGCTTGCGCCGATGAGGCCGTCGACGGCGAACGTCCAGGTGTCGGGATACTCGGTCGCGAGCGCCCGCACCAGTCGGCGGAGGTCGGAGCCCCTGGGGATCGAGCCGGTGAGGTCCCGCGCGAGCACGACCTTGCTCAGCTCGCCGGCCGTGATGCGTGCGAGAGCCTGACGCACCGACTCCTGGTAATCCTGCGGAGTCTGCAGACCGGGGCCGACCGTGCCCGCCCAGTGCGGGCCGTAGGTGCGAAGGCCCTGGTCCGCCACGAACTCGCCGGCGGACGAGCGGACCCGCGTGCGCCAGAAGCGCCCGCGGTGCCGGCCGAAGAGCAACGAGGGCACGACCAGCACGCTGTCGGCAGTGGAGTCCTCGTCGAACGCGAACGCGCCGAAGGCCACGAGTCCGGACCCGGGCAGGCCGACGGGGTCGTCGATCTGAGCGGATGCCGCGGCATCCCGCCAGGCTTCGGCGATCAGTTGCGAACGGGGAGCGCCGGAGTCCGCCGGAACGCGGATCACGAGCGGGGATGCGGAGCCCGCGGCGACGATCCCGTCGCCGCGCCGAAGCCAGGCGAGCGGACGGGCAGGGTCCGCGTAGGCGAGGAGGTCCTCGACCGGATCGATCTCCCGTGTCTCCACGACCAGGTGAGTGGTGTTCACGCGTCCAGCCTATTCCGCCGCGGTGAGTCGACTTGCCGGGATGCCTAGAGTGAAACCATGAGTGCACGTCGTCCCGAGCCCGGTTCCGAGATGATCATGCAGTGGCGCAAATGGGACGGCTCGGCGCACTGGCGGCACGAGTGCGTGTACCTCGGCTCCGACGAGTGGGGGGACTGGCTCGGGCAGCCGACTGGCTGGCGCAGCGCCCGCCCCGGGGCATCCTTCATCGCGGCCACCCCGAACGTCACCCTGGTGCCCGCAGCCGGCGACTTCGCCCTCACCGTCAATCGCGATCACCCCAAGCGGATGCGGATCTACATCGACCTCGGCTGGGACATCCGCTGGTCGGATGATCCGCTGCTCGTCACGGGGATCGACATGGATCTCGACGTCGTGCGCGTCGAAGGCGAGCGGGGCACCTGGGTCGATGATCGTGACGAGTGGGCGGAGCACAGCATCCGCTACGGATACCCGGCCGAGGTCATGACGCACCTCGAGGCGCTCGCGCTCGACCTCGAGGAGCGCGTCCGTGCGCAGCATCCGCCCTTCGGCGATGCGGTCCCCGACGTCTGGCTCGACCGTCTCGAAGCTCTCGCACTGGCACCGACGCCTAAACTCGACCTATGACCCCGAACGAGCCCAATCGCCCGGACCTCGGCAAGGACCCCGCCCGCGTCAGTGCGATGTTCGACCAGGTCGCGGCGGGCTACGACCGCACCAATATCGCGATGACGTTCGGCAATGACGCGCTCTGGCGTGCTGCGACGACCCGCGCTGTCGCGCCGAAGCCGGGGGAGCGCATCCTCGACCTCGGCGCCGGAACCGCATCGTCGTCCGCGTCTCTCGCTCGCAGCGGAGCCGATGTCGTCGCCGCGGATTTCTCGCCGGGGATGCTCGCCGAGGCGAAGCGCCGCCACGGCAGCATGCGCAACCTCTCCTTCGTCGAGGCCGATGCGACGAACCTCCCGTTCGGCGACGCCGAGTTCGACGCCGTGACGATGTCGTATGCACTGCGGAACGTGAACGACCCGAAGAAGGCTCTCGCCGAGCTGTTGCGGGTGACGAAGCCCGGTGGCCGACTGGTCATCAACGAGTTCTCCACGCCTCCCGGCAAGCTGTTCCGCTTCGCCTACCGCGTCTACAACGACCAGGTGCTGCCGCGGGTCGCCCGCGTCGCCGGCACCAACGGCGAGGCCTACGACTACCTCAATGAGTCGATCCGTGAATGGCCGGACCAGAAGAAGTTCTCCGGGTGGATCCGCGAGGCGGGCTGGACGAACGTCGCGTACCGCAACCTCGCCATGGGAATCGTGGCTCTGCACCGTGCCACGAAGCCCGCGTAGGAACGGCGCGCAAACGGTGCACGCGACGAAGGTAGGCTGAGAGACGTGACTTCGAGCCCCGCCGCCCCGGGTTCGCGCCTGGCGAGCCGACTCGGCTTTAGCGACCGCGTGTTCATCGGTCGTGCCGCCCGCCGCGTGGCCCACACGATCGAGACCGGCCTCGAACTGGTCGAGACGGGTCTCGCTGAAGACCTCCGCGTCGCGGACTCCCTGGCGGATGCCGCCAGCCGCTATCTCTACGAGGCGGGTGGCAAGCGCATCCGCCCCGTGCTCACGCTGCTGGCCGCGCAGCTCGGCGACGGCAACACCGACGCCGTGATCGACATCGCCAAGGCGCTGGAGATGACGCACCTCGGCTCGCTCTATCACGACGACGTCATGGACGGCGCGGATCGTCGTCGCGGCGTACCGGCGGCGCACGCCGTATGGGGCAACAGCGTCGCCATCCTCACGGGTGACATCCTCTTCTCCCGCGCCAGCCAGCTCATGGCCAGGCACGGCGATCGCGCGATCCGGCTGCAGGCCGACACCTTCGAACGTCTGGTGCTCGGTCAGATGCACGAGACCATCGGCGCGCAGCCCGACGACGATCCGATCGCGTTCTACATCCAGGTGCTCGCGGACAAGACAGGTTCGCTGATCGCCGCCGCGACGCAGGCCGGCGTGATCTTCTCGAACGCGCCATCCGAGTTCGAAGAGCCGATGCGCGTCTACGGCGAGAAGATCGGCGTCGCCTTCCAGCTTCTCGACGATGTGATCGACCTGTCCGCGAAGCCCGAGGACACCGGCAAGGTGCCAGGCACCGACCTGCGTGCAGGTGTGCCGACCATGCCGTATCTGCTGTTGAAGGCCGAGTCGGATGCCGCTGCCGGTGCTCTCGCCACGCGCATCGACGAGGGCGTCGCCCTGATCGCCGACGGCGCGGATGCCGCGATTCTCGACGGCCCGCTGGCGGAACTGCGCGACCATGCCGTGACGCAGAAGACGCTCGAGCTCGCCCACACCTGGACCAGGGATGCTGTCGCGGCCCTCGAACCGCTGCCTCAGGGCCCGGTGCGCGATGCGCTCACCCGATTCGCCGAAACTCTCGCAGAGCGCTCGAGCTGAACGCGGCTGCTGACGAAAGGATCCCCATGACCAAGCTCAGGCTGGCCATCGTCGGGGCGGGACCGGCAGGCATCTATGCCGCCGACATCCTGCTCAAGGCCGAGCGCAAGTTCGACGTCTCCATCGATCTCTTCGAGCAGCTTCCGGCGCCGTACGGCCTGGTGCGCTACGGCGTCGCCCCCGATCACCCCCGGATCAAGGGCATCATCAACGCCCTTCGCGACGTGCTCGACCGCGGCGACATCCGGATCTTCGGCAACGTCCGCTTCGGCACGGACATCGATCTGGAAGACCTCAAGAAGCACTACAACGCCGTCATCTTCGCGACCGGCGCGATCCGGGACACGTCGATGGACATCCCCGGAGTAGACGCGGTCGCCTCCTACGGCGCCGCCGACTACGTCAGCTGGTTCGACGGCCACCCCGATGTGCCGCGCGAGTGGCCGCTGGATGCCGAGTCGGTCGCCGTGATCGGCAACGGCAACGTCGCCCTCGACGTCGCCCGGATGCTGGCCAAGCACGCCGAAGATCTGCTCGTCACCGAGGTTCCGGCCAACGTCTACGAGGGACTCAAGGCGAGTCGGGTCACCGACGTGCACGTCTTCGGACGTCGTGGCCCCGCACAGGTAAAGTTCACCCCGCTGGAGCTGCGCGAGCTCGGCGAGCTGCGCGATGTCGACATGGTCGTCTACGACGAGGACTTCGACTACGACGAGGCTTCGAAGGATGCTGTCGCCAGCAACAAGCAGGTCATGGTCATCGACCGCGTCCTGCAGTCGTGGCGAAAGCGCGATTCGGTGAACAACGCCGGTGGTACGGCATCCCGTCGCCTGCACCTGCACTTCTGGGCGCGTCCAGTCGAGATCCGCACGGATGAAGACGGCCGGGTCGCCGCACTCGTCTACGAGCGCACGCAGCCCGATGATGAGGGCGCTGCCGTCGGAACCGGCGAGATGCGTGAGGTTCCGATCCAAGCTTTGTACCGGGCCATCGGCTACTTCGGATCCCCGCTTCCCGGTGTGCCATTCGACAAGAAGCACGGCGTCATCCCGAACCGCGAGGGACAGGTGCTCGCCAAGGACTCCAACCAGCGTGTGCCCGGCATCTACGCGACCGGCTGGATCAAGCGCGGACCGGTCGGACTGATCGGCCACACCAAGTCCGACGCGATGGAGACCGTCCGTCACATCATCAACGACCAGGGCTCCTGGTGGCACCCGGAGGAGCTGTCCGAGGCGGCGATCCCGGCACTGCTGGCGGAGCGCGGCGTGCAGTGGACCGACCTTCAGGGCTGGCACCGCCTCGACGAGCACGAGGTCGCCCTGGGGGCACCCGAGGAGCGGGCGCGCGTCAAGGTCGTACCGCGCGACGAGATGGTGCGCATCTCTCGCGGCGAGTAGCGCGCCGCGGCCTGAGCGTCGTGCGGTCGAAGGACGGCTAGCCTGGCGGCATGGCCGATTGGATTCCGGATGTGCTCGGGGACGAGTTCGAGCAGTTGACGCTCGAACTCGACGACGACACCGAAGGGCCGGTCGTCGCGACGCTCGTGCGTGCGCTGCCGGTCGAGGCGACCTGGTGGCAGCGGCTGCAGGGGCTGCGACGTCTGCTCGACGGAGTCGACGTGCTGTACGTGCACGGCTGGTCCGACTACTTCTTCCAGAAGACGCTGGCTCGATTCTGGACGTCACGCGGTGCCCGCTTCTTCGCGCTCGACCTGCGCAAGTACGGCCGCAGCCTGCGCGACGGTCAGACGCCGGGATACATCGCTGACCTCGCCACCTACGACGAGGACATCGCGGCGGCGCTGGCAGCCATGGGACGCGGGACGGATGCAGGGGCATCCGGTCGTCGACTGGTGCTGTTCGGGCACTCGACCGGCGGCCTGATCCTGAGCCTGTGGGCATCTCGCCATCGCGGAGTCGCCGACGCCGTGATCCTGAACAGCCCGTGGCTGGAGTTCCAGATCGCACCGGCGAGGGCGGCCATCGCACCGATGGTCGAGCTGCAGGCGCGGTTGCGTCCACTCGACGTCGCACCCCAGGTCGATCTCGGCTTCTACACCCGTGCGCAGCAGGAGGTCGCCGACCCGGACGACCCGATGGACGTGAATCCGCTGTGGCGCCCTGCGCAGACGATGGCCGTGCACGCCGGATGGCTGCATGCGATCCTCAGCGGGCATAAGGCGGTCGACGCCGGTCTCGCGATCGATGCTCCGGTCTGCACGCTGCTCTCGGCGCGCAGCGCGACGCCGACGCGGTGGTCAGAAGATCTCACCTCGGCCGACACCGTGCTCGTCGTCGACGACATCGCGCGGGCCGCGCTCAAGCTCGGGTCGTCGGTCACGGTGGAGCGCATCGATGGTGCGCTGCACGACGTGTTCCTCTCCCGGCGCGATGCGAGGCAAGACGCCTACGTCCGGCTCGATCGTTGGGCGAAAGGGTGGGTCGCCGCTCGGCGCTAGTCCGCGCGGGCGAGGACACCCGATACGATTCGCGTGAGTTCCACGGCGGAACCGGAGGGCAGGAGCACACGATGACGACGACCGACACCTCGACGCGACCGAACAGAACCCGTGCGACCGTTTTCGCGATTCTGAGACTCGCCGTCGTCGCCCTCGTGGTGACCGCGATCGTCGCGACCTTCTTCGACACGGCGACCCGGGCCACGATCAACCCGTTCAACTTCTTCGGGTTCTTCACGATGCAGAGCAACATCATCACCGCTGTCGTGCTGCTCCTCGCGGCCGTGGCAACCCTCACCGGACGCACGCAGACGCCGGGGCTCGTGCTCGCTCGCGCGTGCGCGACGACCTACATCGTGGTCGTGGGCATCGTCTACAACACTCTGCTCACCGGCCTGGAAGGCGGCGTCTCGCTGGAATGGGCGAACTGGGTGCTCCACGTCGCGTTCCCGATCTACGCCGCGGTCGACTGGGTCTTCTTCGGCGATCGCACAGCTCTGCCGTGGAAGCAGCTCTGGGTCGCGCTGATCTACCCGGCGGTCTGGATCGTCGTGGTCCTCATCCGTGGAGCGACCGACGGCTGGGTGCCCTACCCGTTCCTCGACCCGGCCACCGGCTATGGGACCGTCGCGATCTACTGCGTCGCGATCCTCGCCGTGATCATCGTCGTGGCAACGCTCGTCTTCGCCGTCAGCTGGATGCGCAAGGCGAAGCCCTAGCGTCTGGCCGCCGGCTGACCCGCGGTCAGCGGTAGTTGATGAACTGGAGGTCGACGTCGAGATCCGCGCCCTTGAGCAGCGAGATCACGGCCTGCAGATCGTCGCGGCTCTTGGACTGCACGCGCAGCTCATCGCCCTGGATCTGGCTCTTCACGCCCTTGGGGCCTTCGTCGCGGATGAGCTTGCCGATCTTCTTCGCGTTCTCGGAGGAGATGCCGTCTTTCATCGTCGAGACGATGCGGAACTCCTTGCCGCTGGCGAAGGGGTCACCGGACTCGAGGCTCTTCAGTGAGATCCCGCGCTTGATGAGCTTCGTCTGGAACACGTCGAGGACGGCCTTGGCGCGCTCCTCGGTGTTCGCGATGATCAGGATCGATTCGCCACTCCACGCGATAGACGCGCCGGTTCCCTTGAAGTCGTAGCGCTGCTCGATCTCCTTGCGGGCCTGATTCAAGGCGTTCTCTGCCTCTTGGTGGTCCACTTTCGAGAC
This sequence comes from Microbacterium sp. LWH12-1.2, assembly GCF_040675825.1. NCBI lineage: Bacteria > Bacillati > Actinomycetota > Actinomycetes > Micrococcales > Microbacteriaceae > Microbacterium > Microbacterium sp. LWH12-1.2. The sequence continues at coordinate 2,035,854 of NZ_JBEGIJ010000001.1, read as the reverse complement.
GATGTCAAAGGAGCTGTCAGCCATGCCCCCATTCTACCGATCAGCGGGCACAACGGAATTTTGGAAGCGCTTGCACAGCCCGGGCGCCCAGCAGCTGGGTCACGGATCGATATCGACGCCCATCGGGCGTTGCTTCTCTGTCGACTTTCATTGCATACTGTAAGCGCTTGCAGTAACGCAGGCTTCCAGCATTGAGAGAGGCATACACCAATGAAGGTGAACAAGAGGGGCATCGTCGCCTTCGGCGCCATTGCCATGATTTCGACTCTGACGCTCGCCGGTTGCTCGACCGGATCCAGCGACGACGGCGCATCCGACGGGGACAAGGCCAGCGCGCTGACCGTCTGGGTCGACGCCGAGCGCGTGGACGCGCTGCAGGGCGCCGCGGACGCGTACGAGGAGAAGACCGGTGTCAAGGTCGAACTCGTCGGCAAGAGCGTCGATGACATGAAGGACGACTTCATCCAGCAGGTTCCGACCGGCAAGGGCCCCGACGTGGTCATGGGAGCGCACGACTGGCTGGGCGAACTGTCCACGAACGGCGTTGTCGCTCCGCTCGAGCTCGGCGACTCGGCATCCGACTACCTGCCTGTCGCTGTGCAGGCAGCCACGTACGACGGAACCGTCTACATGCTCCCCTACGCCGTCGAGAACATCGCGGTGCTCCGCAACGCCGATCTCGTCCCCGCGGCAGCGACCAGCTTCGATGACATGATCTCGAAGGGCAAGTTCGTCGTCGAGCAGGGCGCCGAGGGCAACCCGTACCACCTCTACCCCTTCCAGACGGCTTTCGGTGCTCCGGTCTTCGGCACTGACGAGTCCGGCAGCTACGACTCCGCCGACCTGCAGCTCGGCAGCGAGGGCGGCACGGCCTTCGCCAGCTGGCTCGCAGCTCAGGGTGCGGCAGGCACGCTGAACACCGATGTCGACGGTGAGATCGCCAAGCAGCAGTTCCTCGACGGCACGGCGGCTTTCTGGCTGACCGGCCCGTGGAACGTCGGCGCAGCAGTCGACGCCGGCATCAACGTGGCGATCGACCCCGTGCCGAGCCCGACCAGCGAAGCGGCTTCGCCGTTCGCCGGCGTGAAGGGCTTCTTCGTCAGCGCCGAGTCCAAGAACAAGGTCGCCGCGAACGACTTCCTGGTCAACTACATCGGCACCGAAGACGTCCAGCTCGAGCTGTTCAAGGCCGGCAACGTCCTGCCCGCGCTGACGGCTGCGGCCGACTCCGCGGCATCCGACCCGATCATCGCCGGCTTCCAGTCCGTCGGTGCCGACGCCGTCCCGATGCCGGCCATCCCCGCGATGGGTTCGGTCTGGCAGTTCTGGGGCGTCGCAGAGGCAGCGATCATCAACGGCTCCGACCCGGCGACGACGTGGCAGAAGCTCGTCGACGACGTGACGGCCGCCATCAAGTAACGGTTCCACCACCCCTGCCGGGGCGGGCGATCATCGCCCGCCCCGGCAGATCCACGACGGGGACGAGATGACAGACACCACTGAGACCACGGCGCCTCCCACCAAGAGACAGCGCCAGGCCGCACAGATCGCCGAGGCCGCATCCGGTCCGATCGGCTGGATGCTGCTGAAGATCCTGCTGCTGGCGGTCGTCGACGCGATCGCTCTCTACGCGGTCTTCGTCCTCTTCGGCCACCAGGAATGGGTGCTCCTCGCCCTCGTCGTCGCCGTCACCGTCCTGGTCAACTACATCTACTTCTCGCGCAAGCGCGTGCCGGCGAAGTACCTCACGCCCGGCATCATCTTCCTGCTGATCTTCCAGGTGTTCACGCTCGTCTACACGGGCTACATCGGGTTCACGAACTACGGCACCGGGCACAACGGCACCAAGGATCAGGCGATCTCCGCGCTCCTCGCCAAGTCTCAGGAACGCGTCGAGGACTCGCCCACGTACCCGGTCAAGGTCGTCGAGCAGTTCGGCACCTACGGTCTTCTCGCCACCGACCCGGAAACGGGTGACGCTCTGCTCGGTACCAACGAGCAGCCCCTCCAGGAGGTCGACGCCGAATTCGAAGGCGGGCAGGCCGTCTCCGTCGACGGCTGGACCACCCTGCCGCTCGCGACCGTCTTCACCCTCTCCGAGGAGCTGGAGAACCTCGCGGTGCCGTTCAGCGACGACCCCAATGACGGCAGCCTCCGGGCGGCAGACGGGCAGAAGGGCAACCTCTACGTCTCGACGCTCGAGTACGACGCGGATGCGGACACCATCACCGACACCAGTGACGACGTCGTGTACTCCGACGTCGGGTCCGGGGCATTCACCGCCGAAGACGGCACCGAGATGCTTCCCGGCTGGCAGACCACCGTCGGTTTCGACAACTTCGTCCGCGCCGTGACAGACGAGTCGATTCGTGGACCGCTCATCTCGGTGACGGTCTGGACCTTTGTCTTCGCCCTGCTCTCCGTCGCGACCACGTTCTTCCTCGGCCTCCTGCTCGCGCTGGTGTTCAACAACACGCGGATGCGGTTCCGCAACGGATACCGGATCATCATGATCCTTCCCTATGCGTTCCCGGCGTTCCTCTCCGCCCTCGTCTGGGCCGGCATGATGAACGAGAGCTTCGGCTTCATCAATCAGGTCATCTTCGGGGGAGCGCAGATCCCGTGGCTCACCGACCCGGCCCTGGCCAAGGTGTCGGTCCTGCTCGTGAACCTGTGGCTCGGCTTCCCGTACATGTTCCTCGTCTGCATGGGCGCGCTGCAGGGCATCCCCGAGGATGTGAACGAGGCGGCCGTCATGGACGGCGCCAACCCGTGGCAGGTCTTCCGTCGCATCAAGCTGCCGCTGCTGCTGGTGACGGTCGCACCGCTGCTGATCTCGTCGTTCGCGTTCAACTTCAACAACTTCAACCTGATCTACATGCTCACCAAGGGCGGGCCGCGCTTCGAAGACGTGAGCATCCCCGTCGGGCACACCGACATCCTGATCTCGATGGTCTACAAGGTGGCCTTCACCGGCCAGAACCGCGACTACGGCCTGGCCTCCGCCTTCACCATCCTGATCTTCATCGTGGTGGCGACGATCTCGGTCATCAGTTTCCGCAAGACCAAGGCCCTCGAGGAGCTGAACTGATATGAGCACTTCCAGCCCCGCCACCGTCGAGCAACGCCTCGCCCCGCGTCGCCGCAGCCTCGGTGCCTGGTTCGCCGACACCGGATGGCGCCACCTGGTCGCCATCGTGGTGAGCGCGTTCGCGCTGTTCCCGCTGCTGTACGTGCTGTCGGCATCACTCAACCCGAAGGGCACGCTGACCGGATCCAACCGGCTGTTCTCCGCCATCGGCATCGACAGCTACGTGCGCATCCTCAGCGATCCGCAGAACCCCTACGGCCTGTGGTTCCTGAACACGCTGATCATCGCCGTCATCACGGGGGGCGCGACCGTCTTCATCGGCGCGTTGGCCGCATATGCCTTCTCGCGCATGCGCTTCGCCGGCCGTCGTATCGGCCTCGTCACGATCGTCGTCGTGCAGATGTTCCCGCAGCTTCTCGCCGTCGTCGCGATCTTCCTGCTCATGTCGACCCTCGGCGACTGGTTCCCGGCGATCGGCCTGAACACGCACACCGGCCTCATCCTGGTCTACCTCGGTGGCGCGCTCGGCGTGAACACCTATCTCATGTACGGCTTCTTCAACACGCTGCCGATGGAGCTCGACGAGGCGGCGCGCATCGACGGCGCCGGGCACGCGCGGATCTTCTTCACCATGATCCTGCCGCTGGTGGCGCCGATCCTCGCGGTGGTCGCACTGCTGTCGTTCATCGGCACGGTCAACGAATACGTGATCGCCAGCGTCATCCTCGGCGATGTCGAACAGCAGACATTGGTCGTCGGTCTCACTAAGCTCGTCGCGAACCCGCGTTACGCCGACTGGTCGGCGTTCTCGGCCGGCGCGGTCATGGCCGCAATCCCGGTGATGATCCTGTTCCTCTTCCTGCAGCGGTACATCGTCGGCGGGCTGACAGCGGGGTCCGTGAAGTAGGAGCTTCTCATGACTGTTCTGCTGCCCCATCACGATGGGTCGCCGCTCCACGTCTCGAACGACGCTCCGCGGCTCGGCGAGGTCGTCACCGTCCGCCTGCGGGTTCCGGCGGGGTACGGGCCGATCGCCGACATCCGCACCCGATCCAACCCCGACCATGAGCCGGAGTGGACGGCCGCAACCAGCATCGGAATCGCCGACGGCTGGGAGTGGTGGGAGGCGCCGATCACGGTGCGCAACCCGCGCCACGGTTATCGCTTCGCGATCGAGCACGCAGACGGCACGTTCGAATGGCTGAATCAGACGGGCATCCACCGCCTGGAGACCCTGGATGCCGAGGACTTCGCACTCGTCGCGAACTCGGCGCCGCCCGCCTGGTTGCATGAGTCCGTGATGTACCAGGTGTTCCCCGACCGCTTCGCGAGGTCGGCGCGGGCAGACGATCGGCCGACCCCGGACTGGGCGCTGCCGGCCGCCTGGACCGACCCCGTCGACCCGGTGATGCCGGCGCGGGCGACCCAGTTCTACGGCGGCGACCTCGATGGCCTGACCGAGAAGCTCGATCATCTCGTCGGTCTCGGGGTCAACCTGCTCTATCTCACCCCGGTGTTCCCCGCCGCCTCCAATCACCGCTACGACGCGTCCCGCTTCGACGCCGTCGATCCGATGCTGGGCGGCGACGAGGCCTACATCCGCCTCGTCGAGGCAGCGCATGCGCGCGGCATCCGCGTCATCGGCGACCTCACCAGCAACCACTCTGGCGATCGCCATGAGTGGTTCCGCGCGGCGTTGGGTCACCCTGGGGCTCCGGAAGAGGACTTCTACTACTTCACCGACGAGGGCAACACCGAGTACGAGTGCTGGCTGGGCGCCAAGAGCCTGCCGAAGTTCAACTGGGCATCCGAAGAACTCCGCGAGCGTTTCATCACCGGCGACGATTCGATCGTCGCGAAGTGGCTGAAGCCGCCGTACAACGCCGACGGCTGGCGCGTCGATGTGGCCAACATGACCGGTCGCCTCGGCGATATCGATCTCAACGCCGAAGTGCGCCGGCTGCTGCGCGAGACGATCCTGGGCATCAACCCGGAAGCGATCCTGCTGGGGGAGTCGACGAACGACGCGGCGAGCGATCTGCAGGGCGACGGATGGCACGGGGCGATGACCTACCCGTCCTTCACCCGTCCCCTCTGGGGATGGCTGAGCGAGCCGAACCTCGAGCCGTATCTGAATGCTCAGGGCGGCGAGGAAACCGTGCCCTGGTTCTTCGGGATGCCGATCGGCGGCATCCCGCGGTACACGGCGCGCGACTTCGTCGACGCGGTCACGCGGTTCACGGCCGGCATCCCGTGGCGGGTGCGCCAGGGGAACATGCAACCGCTGGACACGCACGACACCGGCCGATTCGCGACCAATGCCGCGCCGGGAACCATGCCGGTGGCGGTCGGGTTGTCGATGACGATGCCGGGGGTCCCTGTCGTGTTCGCCGGCGACGAGTTCGGTCTCACCGGGGTCGACGGCGAGGCGAGTCGCACGCCGATCCCGTGGGGCACCGAGACCGCCCCCGATGTGGCCGAGCGGCTGTCCGTGTATCGCGATCTGGTCGCGCTCCGGCGCGGGCATCCGGTGCTGGGAACGGGCGGGCTGCGGTGGCTGCACGTCGACGATGCGGCCGTGGTTTTCGTTCGGGAGTCGGCCGACGAGTCGGTTCTGGTGCTGGCGACGAGGGACGGTGTGGATGCCGGGCTTCCGGCGGGTGCGCTCCCTGGCGCTGCGGCTGCCGAAGCACTGTTCGGCGAAGCGACGCTCGCCGTGGCATCCGATGGCTCCGTCGACATCGTCGCCGAGGGGCCCGCATTTGCGGCCTGGAGCCTTCCCGGCGTGACCTTCCCGGCGTGACCTTCCCGGTTCGCTGAGGGGAACGCTGGTCAGTCTTCGGCCGCGACCTGCTGCTTCTGGCCGCCGCTGACGGATGCCAGGACCTCGTCCTGAGTGACCGTCACGGCGAGCCACAGCGCACCCGTGAGAACCGGGTTGCCGTCGACCCTCGTCAGTAGCACGGGTGGCCGCGCGGTGACGATCGCGTACAGATGGTGCTGCACGAGGCTGCGAAGACGGTCGGATCCGGCCGCGGCGAGGGAGCCGGCGAGTACAAGGAGTTCCGGGTCGATGATCGCGACGACGGCGGACAAGCCGAGGGCGAGGCGGCGTGCGATCTCATCGAGCGCGGCTGCAGCGCCCTCGGCATCCGAGTCGACGGCCGCAGCCAGCGCGTCGGTGACCGTGTCGCCCGTGAACCCGTGCTGGCGGAGAACCTCTTCGAGCGCCGGTGCGCCGGCTAGAGCCTGCATCCCGTTGCTGCCGTACTCCGGCGATTCCTGCACGGTCGGGGCGCCGGGAATGGGCATGTCAGAGATCTCGCCCGCGCCACCGGTGAGCCCGCGATGGAGCCGGCCACCCAGCATCAGCCCCATTCCGATCCCGTCTGAGACCCAGAGCAGCGCGAAGCTGTCGAGGCCCTCGGCGGCACCGCTCACCCGTTCTGCGATCGCAGCCAGGTTGACGTCGTTCTCGATATCGATCGGAACGCCGACACGCGCCTCGATCGTGCTGGAGAGTCCTGCCCGTTGCCACCCGGGGATGTGTGCGGCGAAGCGCAGGCGATCCGTGGTCGGATCGATCGCTCCCTGGATGCCGATGACGACCCGGCGTAGATCGGTGAGGTCGATCCCGGCGGCTGCGCAGGCGCCGGCGAGGGCGGCATGCACGTCCGCCGCCGGATCGGGGATCTTGCCCGACAGGGTCGGAAGCTCGAACTCGCCGACGATCGCGCCGGCAAAGTCGACCACGGCGGCAGCGATCCGCTCGGGGGTCACGTCCAACGCGGCCATGTGGGCGATGCGCGCATCGGCGCTGAACAACTCGGCGGCACGACCGATCGCGCCGTCGCGGTTGCCATCGCTCTTCACGAGCGACATCTCCCGCAGCTGGGAGAGGAGATGGGATGCCGTCGGCTTGGAGACGCCGAGACTGGCCGCGATCTCCGGTCGGGTCAGCGGACCATGATCAAGCAGCAGACGGAGTGCAGCACGAGCGTTGATGGCCCGGACCACGCCGGTGCCGATGGGAGGGCTGGCGCCGGTAGGTGGATTGAGCACGGTGTCCTCGAGGATTCTGGGTCGGGTGAAATCGAATGCTACCGAAGCTACGCCCCGGTGAACGCACTGAGAAGTATCGAGTTCACCATTGCGTCCGGGGGATGCTCGGTGTATAACTTCGGAAAGGACGTTTCTTAACGTTCAACCCGACCCCCCTCGGAGGAACTCATGCGTCATCGTCGACCATTGCTCGCCTTACTGGCTGCGGCCCTCGTCATACCCCTCGCCGGGGTAGTGGCGACGTCCGCGCAGGCGGCGCCCGTCACCCTTCGCGACCCGATCAAGCGCGAGGTCGCCATGGCGGTCATGATCTCCGCCGAGAACTCGGACATCGCGTGGTGGACCAAGTACGGCTATATCGAGCCCATCAACGACCACCGCGGCTACACCGCCGGAATCGTCGGCTTCACGTCGGGCACGGGCGACATGCTCGAGCTGGTGAAGTACTACACCAGCAAGGTTCCGAACAACAACCTCGCCAAGTGGATCGACGAGCTCGAGGATGTGAACGGCACCGACAACATCGGCCCGCTCGGCTCTGCATACGTGGCGGACTGGGAGGCAGAGGCTCAGCAGCCTCGCTGGCAGCAGGCGCAGCGCGACATGGTCAACCGGATGTACTTCGATGTGTCCGTCGACCAGGCCATCGCCGACGGACTGGGCCCGCTCGGCCAGTTCATCTACTTCGACGCCTACGTCATGCACGGCGACGGCGGCGACACCGGGTTCGACGCGATGCGCACCAGGACGCGTGCGAAGGCGAAGACCCCGGCCTCCGGTGGCACCGAGGCGGCCTATCTGAAGGCCTTCCTCGACGAGCGCCGCACGACGATGAAGAACGCGCCGGAAGACGTGGATGGGGCATGGGAAGACACCAGCCGCATCGACACCGCGCAGCGTGTCTTCCTCAACAACGGCAACTTCAACCTCAACACGCCCCTGACCTGGGCCGTGTACGGCGAGTCCTTCTCGCTTCCTGCCACCGTGACGCCGCACTGGCCGGCCGACATCCCCTACACGGACCCCGGTACGCCGACGCCGACTCCGACGCCCACCTCGAACCCGGGCACCGGCACGCTGATCTCGAAGAACCGGCCGGCGACGGCATCCACGGTCGAGGCACCCGGGCATGAGGCCGCGAAGGCGGTGGACGGCGATGTGAGCACGCGCTGGGCGAGCACCGAAGGTGTGGAGAACCAGTGGGTACGCGTCGACCTCGGCGCTGGTGCGAAGGTCGACAAGGTGGTTCTGAAGTGGGAGGCGGCCTACGCCTCGAAGTACCGCATCGAAACCTCCAACGACGGCACCACCTGGACTGTGCTCAAGACCGAGTCCGCCGGCAACGGTGGCACCGACGAGCACGCTGCCCTGAACGGCACCGGGCGGTACCTGCGCATCTTCGGCACCGCGCGAGGAACGGCCTACGGCTACTCGCTCTTCGAGGTCGAGGCCTACGGCACAGCCGGTGGTACGACGCCGACCCCGACGCCGACCCCGACGCCGACTCCGACCTCGACTCCGACTCCGACGCCGACTCCTACGGCCGACGTGCTGATCTCCAAGAACAAGACCACCACCACCTCCACGGTGGAGGCGGCGGGTCACGAGGGTGCCAAGGCTGTTGACGGCGATGCCGCCACACGCTGGGCGAGCGAAGAAGGCGTTGACCCCCAGTGGATCAGCGTCGACCTCGGTACCGGAGCGAAGGTCAACAAGGTCGTGTTGAAGTGGGAGGCGGCCTATGGCAAGAACTACACCATCGACATCTCCAACGACGGCACCACCTGGACCACGCTGAAGACCGAGTCCGCCGGCAACGGTGGCACCGATGAGCACGTGAACTTGAACGGCACGGGACGCTACCTGCGCATCAAGGGCACCGCACGCGGCACGACCTACGGGTACTCGCTGTTCGAGCTCGAGGCGTACGGCACAGCCGGTACCGGTGGGGGCAACCCCAACCCGGGTACGTCGTTCACGGTGGTCGCCGCTGGCGACATCGCCGGTCCTAACTGCACCACGCGTGGAGTGCCGACCGACAACGGAGACATGCAGTCCGACTGCAAGCACTTCGAGACGTTCGACCGTGCGAAGGCGATCAACCCGGCGTTCTACATCACCCTCGGCGACATGCAGTACGACGACGGTCACATGGAGGACTTCATGGGCGCGTACAACAAGACCTGGGGCACGGTCAAGAACAACACCTGGCCCGTTCCGGGCAACCACGAGACGTACGACGACTACGAGAACCTCGACCCGAAGGCGTACCGCGACTACTTCGGAAGCCGCGCCACGCCTCAGGGCAAGATGTACTACAGCTACGACTACGGCAACTGGCACTTCATCGCGCTGGACTCCAACAACGTCGATGACCAGGCGCAGCGCGACTGGCTGGCGGCGGACCTCGCGTCGAACACCAAGCAGTGCGTGGCCGCGTACATGCATCACCCGGGATTCAGCTCGGGCAGCCACGGCAACGAGCCGGTGGCCCAGCCCTTCTGGAAGATGCTCGCGAACGCGAATGTTGAGATCGTGCTCAGCGGACATGATCACGACTACGAGCGCTTCGCCGCGATGAACGCCTCTGGCGCTGCCTCCTCCTCGGGGACGGTCCAGATCGTCAGCGGCCTCGGCGGTCACGAGATGCGCGACTTCGGCAACACGAAGCCGAACAGCGTGAAGCGCATCAACACCGCGTACGGGGTGTCGCAGCTCGACTTCACCGACACCACCGTGACGCACAAGTTCGTCAACATTGCTGGCAACGTGCTCGACAGCAACACGATCACCTGCCACTGACGAACATGTATCTCGCCGGCAGCAAAGCGCGGCAAGACGAAGGCAGCACGGCGGTCCACCCTCAGGTGGGCCGCCGTGCGGCTGGAGTCGGCAGCACCGCGATCGCACTCGGAGCGGTGAGCCTGCTCACCGATCTCTCCTCAGAAATGGTCACGGCGGTCCTCCCGCTGTACCTCGTCATCGGGCTGGGCATGTCCCCGCTCGCCTTCGGCTTCCTTGACGGCCTCTACAACGGCGTCACCGCCTTCGTGCGGCTTCTCGGCGGGCATCTCGCTGACCGCTGGTCGCAGCACAAGCTCGTCGCCGGCATCGGCTACGGGCTTTCCGCCGTCTGCAAGCCGTTCCTTCTACTTTCTGGTTCCTCGACGACGGCGCTCTCTGCGACGCTGGCGATCGACCGGATCGGCAAGGGCATCCGTACCGCTCCGCGCGACGCGCTGATCTCGCTGTCGGTCGATGACGCGCACCAGGGGCGTGCCTTCGGTGTGCACCGTGCCATGGATACGGCCGGTGCGCTGATGGGTCCGCTCGTCGCGTTCGCCCTGCTGTGGTTCGTGGCGGATGCCTTCGACGCGGTCTTCATGGTGAGCTTCTGCGTCGCCACTCTCGGCGTGATCGTGCTCATCGCGTTCGTGCCGGGGCGCAAGTCGATGCCGGTCGGAGCGCCGCGTCCGACGCTGCGAGAGACGCTCGGCCTCCTGGCGGAGCCGAAGTTCCGTCGGCTCCTGATCGCTGCGACGATCCTCGGGCTCGCGACGATCGGCGACGGTTTCCTGTACCTCGGTCTGCAGGAGCGGCTGCAGCTCGACGTCGCGTTCTTCCCGCTGCTGCCGCTCGGCAGCGCCCTGGTCTACCTTCTGCTCGCGGTGCCGATGGGCAAGCTCGCCGATCGCATCGGTCGTCGACTCCCGTTCCTGCTGGGCAACCTCGCCCTGGTCGGCGCGTACTCGACGCTGCTGCTGCCGATCGAGGGCCCGATCCTGCTCGTGATGCTGCTCGCGCTGCTCGGTATCTTCTACGCAGCGACCGACGGTGTGCTGATGGCCCTCGCCGGCCCCGACATCCCGCGGGAGCGCCGTGCCGGCGGTCTCGCGCTGCTGCAGACAGGGCAGGCCACCGGTCGGCTCTTCGCCGCGGTCATGTTCGGTGCTGCCTGGACCTTCTGGGGCGTGGCGACGGCGCTCGCGGCCGCGGCAGTCGTCCTGCTGCTGGTCCTGATCGCCGCAGCCGTGCTGATCCGGCCCGAGCCGCGCGTGCAGGAGGTCGCCGAATGACCACGGAAACGGATGCTCTCGCGCCCGACGTTACGGAGCCGGCACCGGAGACCGAACCCGACGGGCGCTCGCTGAAGAAGCGGCTGTTGCTCGTCGGTGTCGCGGCGCTCGCGCTCGCGGCCGTCGGCATCGGGTACACCGTATGGGCCGGTGCTCGTCCTTCGGACAGCGCGTACGCGTCGGGGGATGCTGCGCCGGCGAGCGATCCCGGCCTCTACCTGCACGACCAAGGCGGCTATGTCGTGCTCCAGGATGGTGGGGGAAAGGTCAGTGTCGACGACGGTTCGACGACGCCGGCGCGCACCGGCACGGGTGTGGACTGCCTCCGCTTCTACGCGGCTGGAGAGAACGCCGTGTGCGTCCGTCCGCAGGGCGGGCTGAAGCCGATGACGACCGTGGAGATCATGGACAGCGGGCTCAAGGTCAAGGAGACGTTCAAGTTCGAAGGCGTGCCGAGCCGCGCGCGGGTATCGCCGTCCGGGAAGATGGTCGCGTGGACGGTGTTCGTCACCGGCGACAATTACGCCGGGACGAACTTCTCGACGAGGACGGGTCTGTACGACGTCGACTCGAACTATCTCGTCGACTCCATCGAGGAGATTCAGTTGTACATCGACGGCAAGCGTGTGCGCCGACCGGATGTGAACTACTGGGGCATCACCTTCGCCGCCGACGACAACACCTTCTACGCGACGGTTGCGACCGGCGGGAAGACCTATCTCGTCAAGGGCGACTACGAGAACTGGACGGCGACAGCCGTGCGGGAGAAGGTGGAGTGCCCGTCTCTCTCCCCGGATGAGACCCGGTTGGTCTTCAAGAAGCGCGTCAACGAGGGCGTCGAGGATCCCTGGCGTCTGTACGTCCTCGATCTGGAGACGATGCAGGAGAAGCCGCTCGCCGAGGATCGGAACGTCGACGATCAGGCGGCGTGGCTCGATGACGATACGGTCGCATACATGATCGACGGTGACGTCTGGTCGGTGCCGGCCGACGGCAGCGGTGAGCCGAAGCTGATCGCACCCGATGCGACGTCGCCCGTCATGGTCGGCGGCTGACGCGCGTCCGAGAAGGCGGTGTCTTCGGGCACCGCCTTTTCTCGGACCGGCTACCTTGCGTTGCATGCTACCTTGTCATGCATGACAGCGGACGTCGGTGCGCAGATGCGCAAGGGAGTGGTCGAGTACTGTGTGCTCGGACTCCTCGCGCGCGAGCCGATGTACGGCTGGCAGCTCGCCGAAGCGCTCACCGCGGCCCGGCTGATCGCCAGTATCGGCACGCTCTACCCGCTGCTCGGTCGGCTGCGTGACAACGGATGGGTCAGCACGTTCGACCTCCCGTCGGAAAGTGGTCCGGTGCGCAAGTACTACCGGTTGACGGATGCCGGCACCGCCCAGCTCGCGCATTTCCGTGTGCAGTGGACGCCGTTCGCCCGGGTCGTCAGCGGGCTCGTCGGAGAGGGATAGACATGTCTGAGAACGAAGCCGCCCGGCAGCGCGAGGAATTCCTCGCCCGACTCGACGCCGCGATGCGCGACGTGCCGCACGGTGTTGCCATGGACATTCGCCGCGGGATCCTGGACGAGCTCGAGGGGCTTGACGCAGATGCCACAGCGGAGCGCATCGCGCGGCTCGGTGATCCGATGCTGATCGCCAGGGAGGCTCGGATGGGCGGTGCGGATGCTGCGGCCCCCGCGCCCGTTGTCGTAGCGGCGGAGTCAAGGGAGCCGATGACGCAGACCCGCGGGTTCGCGATCATCGCCGCGCTCAGTTTGGGTTTCGGCGGATTCCTCATTCCTGTCGTGGGTTGGGTCATCGGCGCCGTGCTCGTGGGCCTGAGTCCGCTGTGGAGGCGAGGGGAGAAGGTCGTCGCGCTCGTCGCCCCATTCGTGGTCGTCGGGCTCTCGGCGCTGATCATCTCCCTGCTGTCGGGGTTCGGGTCGAGCGGATCCACTAGCGACGCCGCCGGCGCTCTCGCGACGCCTGCTGCCAACAATCCGTTGGTGCCGACCGGGTACGACCTGTGGCACAGCGGCTTCCTCTTCGCGTTTCTGCTTCTCCCAGCATCCGGTCTCTGGCTCCTCTGGCGCCTCCGCGGCCGCGCCGCGCGCTGAACCGGCCGCGCCCTGTTGCACTTGCAGGACAAATGCACGGATGTCGGACGAAAATCGTGAAATCGTCCGACAGGTGTGACAACGTCCTGCAGGTGGCACGCGTGGCCGCCCAGGGAAGACCGGTTCGTCCTGAATCGGCGCGCTGAGTCCGAGGTCGGCCGGCACCGCCGTAGCCTGAGGGCATGTCACGGGTGGGGGGTCGAAATCTCGCAGTGAGCTGGGTGGCCGGCATCCTGTGCGCCGGCGTGATCGGCGGCCTGCTCTGGTTCGCTGTTCCGATCGTGCCCTCGCTCGTGGAGCTCGCCGGCGGACTTCTCCGAGACGCCTTTCCTTGACCGAGGCGCATGGGCCGGATGCCGCGGAATCACGCCGATTGCCGACACGTCGGCACGCCTCCTGGCCCGTGTCTGTCTGCGGCGGTACCCTCACACTGCACACTTCCCACGAGAGGCGCACCCCATGAGTGACCCCGACGTTCCCAAGGACGATAAGCCGAACGACGTGAACGACGTCGTCGACAGCGCGAACGCCGGTCTCGCCGAGGCCGAGGCGGCTCGCGCCGACCTCCCCGACACCACCGCGGACGCTGCTCCCGACGCGCATGCCGACCCCGACCTCGCCGCCTTCGAAGAGGCCGAGCGCGACTATCCCGGCACGTTCGCGGCTGCTCAGGCAGCCGAAGCGGCTCGGGTCGACGCAGAGACATCGGTCGTCGACGACGTCAGAGTCACCGAGACCGAGGTGTACGCCGTTCCGCACGTCCACGAGGAATCGGCGATGGCCGGTGCCGCCTACACGGCACCTGTGGCGAACGACGCCGAGACGCGCGTGGTTCCCTCGGAACCCGTGCTCTCGCCGGTTCTGCAGCAGCCGATCTTCGTCCAGGCGCCAGAAGCGCCTCGCGAACGCGGCAACCGCGGCACCGCGGCCGGAATCGGCCTTCTGGCGACTCTCAGCTTCGCGGTCCTGTATCTCGGTGCCGCCCTCGGCTTGGGCGCGATCGCGGGTGACGTCACCGGTGCGAACATCGGCGAAGCGGCGCTCGCTCCACTGACCACATGGGGCTTCTGGGTGCCCGTCGTCGTCTTCTTCATCGGCTTCTGGTTGCTCGGCGCGATCATCAACCGCGGACGCTGGGGCCTGTGGGTGGTCCTGGGAATCCTCGTCGGACTCTTCGCATACGCCGGGCACATCCTCGGTCAGCTGTTCGAAGCCCCCTTCTGGACCCTCACGGCAGCACAGGGCAACGCGCTCGTGGGGGAGCAGTTGCTCGCCCCGCTCGCGATCGCGGCCTTCGTGTTCGCGCGGGAGCTCACCATCTGGTTCGGCGCCTGGGCTGCACGCAGCGGCGCTCGCAAGACCGAACTCAACGCCGAGGCGCAGCGCGAGTACGAGCGAACCCTCGAAGCCGGTCCCACCCTTTCGAGGTAGTCACGAACATCACGACGCCGAACCCCCGCGGATCCGATTCCGCGGGGGTTTCGGCTGTCCTGGCGCTGACGCTTTCAACGGTGAGCTTCTTCGCGCTGACCGTGTTCGGTCTCGGAGCCATGAGCGTTGCGACGGACACCGACATCATCGCGGTGCCGGGGCTCGGCCAGTCGCCGGGAATCGTGGGGATGCTGGCCGCACTCGTCGTGTTCGCCACGACTCTGAGCACTGCGCTGCGGCGCCAGCATCCGACCTTCCTCGCCGCACCGGTGACGGCGCTGACGACCGCGCTCGTGCACCTGATGGCGGTGTGGTTCGCCACGCTGGTCTCGAGCGGCGACCTCGTGATCGCCACCGTCGTCGCCGGCGGCCTGGTGCAGGGCGGCCCGAGCCTGGTGCTGCTTCTCGCGGCCGCGATCGCGGCCTGGGGCGGCATCGCTCTGCGGCGTACGCGCGCCGAGCATCCGCGCTGGCCGTGGGAGCGCGACGAGGACGAGTGACTGGCGCCCTGAGACCCGCGCCGCGGCGCGATGCGGGAAATCAGGAGGGGGGAGCCCCACGCGCCGTACCCTGGAGACGTGGAGCGCTCATTGGAGACGCAGGTGGATCAGGCCGTCGAGGCCTGGTTGCGCTGGGTGCCGCGCTGGGAGCCGGCGACCCACCGAGGGCGCGTCGCGCCCTGTCGCCGCTGTCTCGGCTCGCCCATCCTCTCTGCGGCCGGTATCGGCGGGAACGTTCCGCACGGTGTGCAGCATGGACTGTCGACGCGCATCAAGACCATCGTCGACCACGCGGTCGCCGATTACACGGCTCGCAACCTCCCGATGCTCCAGCACGAGCTCGACCAGCAGGCGGAGCGCAACCGGGCGCGTAGCTACCGTCCGGCCGAAGACCTTGCGCCCGAATTCGACGGTCTTCCGCTGGATCCGGATCCGGTGCCCGGAGCGCCATTCCTGTTCACGATTGCCGGGATGGCCGACGACGCTGCGGACGAGTTGCCGCCGCTGCCGCCGTTGACCGACGAGGCCAAGGCCGCGCTCCGGCAGGAGGTCGCCCTCGCCGACGAGTACGCGAACATGGTGGGGCGCGAGATCTGCGGCATCCTGCTGCGGCATCGGCTCTACATCCAGGCCGCGATCTCGCAGCACGTCGAGCCCCAGATCGAAGCTCTGCTCGCCGAACTCACCGAGTCGCTCGATTCGCCGTTCGACCCCGACGTCTCGTAGCGCCACTCGCCGAAGAAGTCCGTAAGCCGTGTATCGGCTGTGAGGTGACGGTTTCGGCTAGGTGTGTCCGAATGCCAGTCACTATCGTTTTTCGATAGATATACGTCGATCTTCGATAGGGGCATCATGCAACCGCGCGTCACCTTCCTGCTCAAGGCTCTCATCGCCGTCATGCTGCTTCTGCTGCTGACGAGCCAGGTCGTCGTGATCCCCGAGGTGGCGCGCATCACCGCGATCCGCAACCCTGACGTCGCGCACCTCGAACTCCCCGGCATCGTCGGGTCGGTCGTGTTCCTGCTGCTCATCGAGGTCACCCTCATCTGCGTCTGGCGGCTGCTCTCGCTTGTCCGGGCGGAGCGGATCTTCAGCCCCGATGCGTTCCGCTACGTCGACGTGATCCTCGGGGCGCTCATCGCGGCGGGTGTACTCATCAGCGCCTCGTATGTCGTGATCCTCGCGAACCGTGCCGTCTCCCTTCAGCTCACGCTTCTCGCCGTCCTCGGTGTCGTCGTCAGCGCCGCGCTCGCGCTGCTCGTCGTCGTGCTGCGGGGTCTGTTGCGCAAGGCGCTCGAGCTCGAGCAGGACCTGGCCGAGGTCGTCTGATGCCGATCGTGATCGACCTGGACGTGCAACTCGCGCGCAAGAAGATGAGCGTGCAGGAGTTCGCGGATGCCATCGGCATCACCCCGGCCAACGTCGCCGTGCTCAAGAACGGGCGTGCGAAAGCGGTGCGCTTCACGACGCTCGAGGCCATCTGCCGGGTGCTCGAATGCCAGCCGGGGGACATCCTGCGCTGGGTTCCCGGTGATGACGCGGATGAGGAGAGATGATGACGACGACGATGTCGGTGCCGGCGGCGACCGGCTGGGGGGAGAGCGTCGCCCGGCGGCTGCTCGATGACCACGCGTGTCCGGTGTGCGTGCAGGGACCGCTCTCGGGCGGGTACTGCACCCATTGCGGCGCAGACCTGACAGGGCAGATCGGCACCGAACTGTGGAATGCGTCCGTCGCGGCGGCCGAGCAGATCCGCGCACGGGACGCGCTCCTGCATCGTGTGCCGCGCGTACGGCCGGCCCTTCTGAAAGCGGTGCACGCTGAGTCCGGACTCGTGGTGCCGCCTCCGCCGGTCGCCGCGACTCCCGCCGCTGCCGCCCCGACCCCGCGGAACAGTGCAACCCTCCAGTCGGTCCTGGCGACCGCCGGCGCCGGCCTCTTCGCGGTGGCGGCGATCGTCTTCACCTACTTCAACCCCGACCTCGCCGATCGCGCGGTCCGCGGCGTGGTCACGGGCCTGATCACGCTGCTCTTCCTCGGCGGTGCCTGGTTGCTGGCGCGGCGTCGACTGCAGTTCTCTGCCGAGGCGGTGGGCGGACTCGGCCTGGTTTTCGCCGGCCTGGACGTGCATGCCGCCGTCCAGCTCGCCGCTCCGGGGGCGAACGCCTGGCTGACCGCTGCTCTCGTGACCGCGGCGGCAGCCGGAGTCATCCTGGCAGCGGCGCTGCGCTCGGGGATTCGGATCTGGCTGTGGACAGCTCTGGTCTCGCTGGCGGTCACTCCGGCGATGCTCGGATATGCCGCTGATGCTCCGCTCCTCATCGCGCTCGGTCACGTCGCAGTCGCGTTCGCGGCGGCAGGGATCGTGGAGATGCTTCCGCGGTTGGCGGCGCGATTCCCGCGGGCGGTTAGTACAGATGCGGATACGGATGCGGACGCCGATACGACGGATCCGGATAGGACGGATGCCGACACGACGGATACGACCGCCGTGGCCGGCCGGGGGAGTGGCGGTGCGCCGAGGCGTCCGCTGACGGCAGAGCGCACGACGCTGGTCGCCCTCCAACTGCTCGCCGTGCTCAGCGCGCTGGTGCTGACGCTGCGCCTTCCGTCCGCCGACGCGACGGCCTTCGCGTTCTCGGTGAGCGGGGTGCTCGCCCTCGTCGCCGCGCATGCGCTCGTCGCCTCGCGGCAGGCGCTGACACGACTGTGGAGCTTCGCCGCGGGCGCGACCGCCGCGACCGCCCTGACCGTGGGTGTCTACGGCGCGAACCAACCGGCCGTCGTCGGAGGCGCCTGGTTCCTTGCCATCATCCCGGCAGCTGCGGCCGGCGCGCTGGTTCTCGTCGGAGGCCTGTTTCCTCTGCCGAGACGGACTCGGCGCGGTTTCGTCGCGGGTGGCGCGCTCACCGTACTGGCGGCGGTCGGTGCTCTGCCGCTCCAGTTCTCCGTGTTCACCGGTGGTTTCACCGTGATCGACTTCCTCCGCTTCAGTGGCGGGGACGTAATGGCGGGCGCCGGGACCGACCAATGGGGCTGGGCGCCGTTGGTGGGGCTGACCGCGATGGCCGTCGGCCTCTCCCTGTTCGGCATCGTCGCGCGTCTGCGTCCCGAGATCCGGGGTCTCGCCAGAGGGACGGACACGGTGGCGGTCATGCTGGGCGTCGTCGTCATCCTGACGCTCGGCTGCCTGCGGGTGCTCCCGCTGCCGGCTGCCGTCGGCGTGCTCGCCGGATTCGCCACGATCGTCGGCCTCGCGCTCCGGACTCTCCCTTCGCTGCGCCAGGCCCGCGGGGGCCTGCGGCTGCCTCTCCTGATCGGCGCGCACCTCGCGATCCTGGTCTCGGTCATGATCGCGTGGCGCGATCTCGCGATCGTCACACCCGCCGGGATGGCGAGCATCGTCGCGCTCGCGGCCGTCGGCGCCGCGTGCGCCCGGGGGATCCGCTTCCTGCATGTCGGTCTCGGGTTCGGCTACGCGCTGGTCATCACATCGACCGCTCTCTCGCAGGCCGGTGTCGGCGGCATCGCGCTCCTCTGCCTCACCGCATCCGCCGGGCTCGCCGTGGCGATCGCCGCGACCTACCTGCCGCGCATCGGAGCACGCGCCTGGCAGGCGGTGCTCGTCGTCGCTGCGGTGCCGTTCGGCCTCGGGGTCGTCCAGGTGATGTACGAGCGCAGCGGGTGGACCGCGGTCTCGACCGGGCTGATGTTCGTCCTCGCCGTCTCGCTGCTGCTGACCCGCCGCCCGGGACTCACACCGGTCGTGCGCACTGCGGCCGCAGGAATGCTGGTGCCGACCCTCGCCGTCGTGATCGTCTGTCTCGGCGCGCAGATTCTCGCCGCCAGCGCGTCGCCGGTGACGCTGCCCGTCATCGCCGTGCTGGTCGCAGCGGTGCTGCCGTCGACCACGCTGATCAGCGAGGCGCTGGCGATGCACGGCATCGGTGTGCGGGCATCGGGTGCTGCGCGGGTGGCGATCGAGGCGTCGGCTCTTCTCACGGGGGCGATCGCGGTCGGCCTCGCTCTGGTGCGGGATGCCGCAGGACTGGGGACGACCTTCCTGGTGCTGCTGATCCTCGGCATCGGAGCCGTCGCGAGTGCCGTGTTCACCGGTCGTCGCTACGCGTGGTGGGTCGCGGCGGCTTCCTTCACCGGTGCGCTCTGGTGCGTCTGGGGTCTGATCGGCGTCGATCTGCTCGAGGCCTATCTGCTCCCGCCGGCACTCGGTGCCGCGATCGTGGCGGTCGTGCTCACCGCCCGTGGTCGACGGGCGACCGGCCTGTACGCGGCGGGCCTCGGCGCAGCGATCGCGCCGCTGCTCGCGGCGCTGGTTCTCGCCGACGCGGATGCGGACACGATCCCGTGGCGTGCTGCCGGACTGCTGGCCGCGGCCTGGGTGCTGCTCGGACTCGCCCGATTCCTCGGCTCGGCGTCCGCGAAAGCGATCCGGTTCCGGCGGCTCAGGGTCCTCCGTACGTCGACGTTCGGCGCTGCGGGCCTCGCCGGCCTTGCCGGCACCGTTCAGGGCATTCGTCTCGGACTCGGCGACGACGTCGCCGACCTGCACGGCGCGATCCTGTTCCTCGTCTGCTTCGGCGTCAGCGCCGTCGGCGCTCTGGCGCTCGCCGCCGCCGGGCACGGCATCCGGCTGGCGTCTCCTGAGGGATCGCGGAGACGGACCACGCGCTGGTTGCAGGCTCCCGCGGCATTGGCCCTCGCTGCCGGGACCTGGTGCGCCATCGAACGCGACTGGTTCTCGATCTGGGCGATGTGGGCGCTGATGCTCGCGTACCTGTTCGCCGTCGTCCTCGTCGCCGCGCGCGGAGTGCGCACCGCGATGCCCCCGGTGTGGTTCCTGTTCGCGCTCGCGTTCGTGACGGCGATCGTGGCCTGGAGTCCTCGAGACCTCCGCGTCGAGTGGTTCTCCCTTCCGCTGGGGGCATTCCTGCTGGTCGCGGGCGCATGGGGCATGCGGTCGGATGCCCCGGCGCACGTGGCGGCAGCGGGGATGCCGGGGGACCGGCCGACGTTGAACAGCTGGCCAGGACGCTGGACGGGATCGTGGGCACTGCTGGCGCCAGGGATCGTGACGATGATGATCGCATCCATCGTGTCGACCTTCACCGATCCGCTCACCTGGCGGGCGATCCTGGTGATGGTGCTCGCGCTCGCCGCGATCCTGGTCGGCTCCGGCCGGCGACTGGCGGCGCCCTTCCTGCTGGGGCTGATCGTGCTGCCGATCGAGAACGTGTTCGTGTTCACCGTGCAGATCGGTCGCGGCATCGAGTCGATGCCGTGGTGGATCACGCTCGCCGTCATCGGCGCCGTCCTGCTGATCATCGCCGTGACCGCAGAACGACGCACCGGAACGGAGAACTCGATGGCGGCACGCATCCGGGATCTGCGCTGACGCGTGGACCGCGACCGTCCGCCCATTTGACCGCCAGGTTACGCACCATTACACTTGGCCAGGTGTGTGCACGTCTTGACGTGCGCGCTGGGCGTCGGCACCATGCCGGTCCGCCTCCACGGCATACCCACCACACCAAAAGCTCGCCGATTCCGGCGTGCCGGTGGGGCATGATGTGAAATCCATCACGCTGTCACCGTGCAGCACTATGAGGAGAGAACGTGCCAACCATTCAGCAGTTGGTTCGCAAGGGTCGCTCGCCGAAGGTCACCAAGACCAAGACGCCTGCCCTGAAGTCGAACCCGCAGCAGGCCGGGGTCTGCACCCGCGTCTACACCACCACCCCGAAGAAGCCGAACTCGGCGATGCGCAAGGTCGCTCGTGTGAAGCTCCGCAACGGGGCCGAGGTCACCGCCTACATCCCCGGCGAGGGCCACAACCTGCAGGAGCACTCGCTCGTGCTCGTCCGCGGCGGTCGTGTCAAGGACCTCCCCGGTGTCCGTTACAAGATCGTCCGTGGTGCACTCGACACCCAGGCCGTCAAGAACCGTAAGCAGGCTCGTAGCCGCTACGGCGCGAAGAAGGGTTAAGACCAATGCCTCGTAAGGGTCCAGCCCCCAAGCGCCCCGTCGTCAACGACCCGGTATACGGCGCTCCGATCGTCACCTCGCTGGTGAACAAGATCCTCGTCGACGGCAAGAAGTCGCTCGCCGAGTCGATCGTCTACGGCGCCCTCCGCGGCGTCGAGGCGAAGAACGGCGGCCAGGACGCGGTCGCCACCCTCAAGAAGGCGCTCGACAACGTGCGCCCGACCCTCGAGGTCCGCAGCCGCCGCGTCGGTGGCTCGACCTACCAGGTGCCGATCGAGGTCAAGCCGCACCGTGCGAACACTCTCGCGCTGCGCTGGCTCGTCAGCTACGCCAAGGGCCGCCGTGAGAAGACGATGACCGAGCGTCTCCAGAACGAGATTCTGGATGCCTCGAACGGCCTCGGTGCCGCGGTCAAGCGTCGTGAGGACACTCACAAGATGGCCGAGTCGAACCGCGCGTTCGCTCACTACCGCTGGTAAACCCTTCGGCAGGCTCGGTGACGCACCCGCGACGCCGAGCCTGCCGAACACCCCACTCTTCGCAGTACAACTGCTCACCAAGATAAGGACACTCCTGTGGCACAAGAGGTGCTCACCGACCTGAGTAAGGTCCGCAACATCGGCATCATGGCTCACATCGATGCCGGCAAGACCACGACCACCGAGCGCATCCTGTTCTACACGGGTGTCAACCACAAGCTCGGCGAGACGCACGATGGCGCCTCGACCACCGACTGGATGGAGCAGGAGAAGGAGCGCGGCATCACGATCACGTCTGCCGCCGTGACCTGCTACTGGGACAAGAACCAGATCAACATCATCGACACCCCCGGTCACGTGGACTTCACCGTCGAGGTGGAGCGTTCGCTCCGCGTCCTCGATGGTGCGGTTGCCGTCTTCGACGGCAAGGAGGGCGTCGAGCCCCAGTCCGAGACCGTCTGGCGCCAGGCCGACAAGTACAACGTTCCGCGCATCTGCTTCGTCAACAAGATGGACAAGCTCGGCGCCGACTTCTACTTCACAGTCGACACGATCATCAACCGCCTCGGCGCGAAGCCGCTCGTCATCCAGCTGCCGATCGGCGCGGAGAACGACTTCGTCGGTGTCATCGACCTCGTCGAGATGCGCGCGCTCGTCTGGGCCGGAGATTCCAAGGGTGACGTCACCATGGGTGCCTCCTACGAGATCCAGGAGATCCCTGAGGACCTCAAGGAGAAGGCGGCCGAGTACCGTCAGCAGCTCCTCGAGACCGTCGCCGAGACCGACGACGTGCTGCTCGAGAAGTTCTTCGGTGGCGAAGAGCTGACCGTCGCCGAGATCAAGGGCGCGATCCGCAAGCTGACCGTCGCATCCGAGATCTACCCGGTGCTGTGCGGCTCCGCGTTCAAGAACCGCGGCGTTCAGCCGATGCTTGACGCGGTCGTCGACTACCTGCCGAACCCGCTCGACGTCGGTTCCATCCAGGCGCACGACCCCAAGGACTACGACACGATCATCGAGCGCCACCCCGACGCGAACGACCCGTTCGCGGCGCTGGCGTTCAAGGTCGCGGTGCACCCGTTCTTCGGTCGCCTCACCTACGTTCGCGTGTACTCGGGTCACCTCGACTCCGGCTCTGCGGTCATCAACTCGACCAAGGGCAAGAAGGAGCGCATCGGGAAGATCTTCCAGATGCACGCCAACAAGGAGATCCCGGTTCCCTCGGTCACCGCCGGCAACATCTACGCGGTCATCGGTCTGAAGGACACCACCACCGGTGACACCCTGACCGACCCGGCATCGCCGGTCGTCCTCGAGTCGATGACGTTCCCCGAGCCCGTCATCGAGGTCGCCATCGAGCCGAAGACCAAGGCCGACCAGGAGAAGCTGGGTGTCGCCATCCAGAAGCTCGCTGAGGAGGACCCGACCTTCCGCACGGAACTCAACCCCGAGACCGGTCAGACGACCATCAAGGGCATGGGCGAACTGCACCTCGACATCCTCGTCGACCGCATGAAGCGCGAGTTCAACGTCGAGGCGAACGTCGGCAAGCCGCAGGTGGCGTACCGCGAGACGATCCGCAAGGCCGTCGAGAAGCACGACTACACCCACAAGAAGCAGACCGGTGGATCGGGTCAGTTCGCAAAGATCCAGTTCAACATCGAGCCGCTCGATCTGGATGCCGACAAGACGTACGAGTTCGTCAACGCCGTCACCGGTGGTCGCATCCCGCGCGAGTACATCGGATCGATCGATGCCGGTTTCCAGGACGCGATGAACGTCGGCGTCCTCGCCGGCTACCCGATCGTCGGCGTCAAGGCGACCATCGTCGATGGTGCGGCGCACGACGTCGACTCCTCGGAGATGGCGTTCAAGATCGCCGGATCGATGGGCTTCAAGGAGGCGCTTCGTCGCGCCAGCCCTGTGCTCCTCGAGCCGCTGATGGCCGTCGAGGTCCGTACTCCTGAGGAGTACATGGGCGACGTCATCGGCGACCTGAACTCGCGTCGTGGCCAGATCCAGTCGATGGAGGATGCCGCAGGCGTCAAGGTCGTCCGCGCACAGGTTCCGCTGTCCGAGATGTTCGGATACATCGGCGACCTGCGCTCGAAGACCTCGGGTCGCGCCGTCTACTCGATGGAGTTCCACAGCTACGCTGAGGTTCCCCGCGCGGTGGCCGACGAGATCGTCCAGAAGACCAACGGCGAGTAACACTTCTGGGAGCCGGGTTCGCGCCCGGCTCCCAGGTCCCCTACAACTTCACATTCCCTCTCTACTAAACTGAGAATCAAACCCGTAGAGAACCGGTCACAATCCAGTGCCCGGCACCCTCTACACGAACGTCCTGAGGAGGACCCAGTGGCTAAGGCCAAGTTCGAGCGCACCAAGCCGCACGTCAACATCGGAACCATCGGTCACGTCGACCACGGCAAGACCACGCTCACTGCAGCGATCTCGAAGGTTCTTGCTGACAAGTTCCCGTCGGCGACCAACGTTCAGCGCGACTTCGCGTCGATTGACTCCGCTCCTGAAGAGCGTCAGCGCGGCATCACGATCAACATCTCGCACGTCGAGTACGAGACCCCGAAGCGCCACTACGCACACGTTGACGCTCCTGGTCACGCCGACTACATCAAGAACATGATCACCGGTGCTGCTCAGATGGACGGCGCGATCCTCGTGGTCGCCGCCACCGACGGCCCGATGGCCCAGACCCGTGAGCACGTTCTGCTCGCCAAGCAGGTCGGCGTGCCGTACCTGCTCGTCGCGCTGAACAAGAGCGACATGGTCGACGACGAGGAGATCCTGGAGCTCGTCGAGCTCGAGGTCTCCGAGCTGCTCGCATCGCAGGGCTTCGACGAGAACGCTCCTGTCGTCCGCGTCTCGGGCCTCAAGGCTCTCGAGGGCGACGAGAAGTGGGTCCAGTCGATCCTCGACCTCATGGACGCCGTCGACGCGAGCGTTCCGGACCCGATCCGCGACAAGGACAAGCCGTTCCTGATGCCGATCGAGGACGTCTTCACGATCACCGGTCGTGGCACGGTCGTCACGGGCCGCGCCGAGCGTGGCACGCTCGCGATCAACTCCGAGGTCGAGATCGTCGGCATCCGCAACACCCAGAAGACCACGGTCACGGGTATCGAGATGTTCCACAAGCAGCTCGACGAGGCATGGGCCGGCGAGAACTGTGGTCTCCTGCTCCGTGGCCTCAAGCGTGAGGACGTCGAGCGCGGCCAGGTCGTCGTCAAGCCGGGTTCGGTTACGCCGCACACCGACTTCGAGGGCACCGCGTACATCCTGTCCAAGGATGAGGGTGGGCGTCACAACCCGTTCTACACGAACTACCGCCCGCAGTTCTACTTCCGCACCACCGACGTCACCGGCGTCATCTCGCTGCCCGAGGGCACCGAGATGGTCATGCCCGGCGACACCACCGACATGACGGTCGCGCTGATCCAGCCGATCGCCATGGAGGAGGGCCTCGGCTTCGCCATCCGTGAGGGTGGACGCACCGTCGGCGCCGGTACGGTCACGAAGATCATCAAGTAAGCATCTGCTTCCTCGCAAAGGGGTCGGGCCTTCGGGTCCGGCCCCTTTGTCGTATCCCTGAGCATGGGGGTTCCCTTTTGGGGGCGCGCCCATGCAGAATAAGTGAGAGTTGACGGGACCGTCGGCTGCAGACACCTCATAGGGGGACACATGGGTATCCAGGAATCGTTCAACGGCGCCGTCGACAAGGGCAAGGAACTCTTCGAGCAGAACCGCGACAAGATCGAAGAGGCCGTCAAGAGCGAGCAGGCCGAGGACGTCAGCGACAAGGTCCTCGACGGCGTCGCCGACTTCGCGAAGAAGATCGCACCGGGTGCGGCGGACAAGATCGATGAGATCCGCGACAACGCCGACAAGGCCGTCGGCAACGAGTAGCAGTCGGACCACACGCGTCGAACGGCGGCTCATCCCCTCGGGATGGGCCGCCGTTCTGCTGCGTGTGGCGACACTCGCGGCGAGATACTCGCGCTGAGGGCATGCTGCCCACTAACATGATGCTGACCGCCTGGGGTTCTTGCGGTCACGGATAGTCGAAGGGGTTCGGCAATCCACACTCGCGCGGCTCGCCGCGCACGATCTGGGGACGACGATTTTGGGGATCATCGTACGACGCACGCGCACTCGGCGCTTCGTCGTCTCCATGCCCGCGCAGCGGTTCGCTGCGCCCTCGATCGAGGGTCTCGACGTCCCTTCACGTCTGGATCCTCGCGTTCGATGCCTCCCCCTCGCATCGGACGCTCCCCAGGCAGGGCGAGGCATGGGGATGCCTCGCCCTGCCGTTGGGTGACACCCGGATCCACTGCGCTGCAGCGCTCGGAGGCGGCACCGAAGCGAGTGCGACACGCCCGGGTTTGCGCAAGTGAAATCAGGCATGGCAGAATAGACAGGTTCGACATTTCGGCTGTGCCTCGCGTGCGCCGGATCACCATCATGGCAGTGCATAGGCGGCGTCCTCTCTCACGAGAACGATGCAGGGATCTAGGCCGCGGGTGGCAGGACAACCCCGACACCTCCTCACAGAGGCTCTGCCGTGCGCGGCAGGCTCGGGATCCGCTTGTCGAGAGATCGGCGGGCTGACAGTAGAACAGTGGTGCAGCAGATCGACTCGCGAGTCGTTCGAGTGCCGAGGCGCGAACAGCGTCGACGTGCGTCCAATGCCCCAGGGTCACCCGGCCCAGGACGGTAAGACGCTTTATAGAGAGTGAACAGACAATGGCGGGACAGAAAATCCGCATTCGCCTGAAGTCGTATGACCACGAGGTCATCGACTCGTCGGCGCGCAAGATCGTCGACACCGTGACCCGTGCGGGCGCGACCGTCGTAGGCCCCGTGCCGCTTCCGACCGAGAAGAACGTCGTGTGCGTCATCCGGTCGCCGCACAAGTACAAGGACAGCCGCGAGCACTTCGAGATGCGCACCCACAAGCGTCTGATCGACATCGTCGACCCGACGCCCAAGGCTGTCGACTCGCTGATGCGTCTCGACCTTCCGGCTGACGTCAACATCGAGATCAAGCTCTGAGGATCGAAATGGCTGACATCAACGCAAAGATTTCCAAGGGAATGCTGGGCACGAAGCTCGGCATGACCCAGGTGTGGAACGAGAGCGGCAAGCTCGTTCCCGTCACCGTCATCGAGCTGTCCCCGAACGTGGTCACCCAGCTCCGCACGCCCGAGAAGGACGGCTACAAGGCCGTTCAGATCGCGTACGGACAGATCGACCCGCGCAAGGTGAACAAGCCGCTCACCGCTCACTTCGAGGCTGCCGGCGTCACGCCGCGTCGCCACGTCACCGAGATCCGCACGGCGGATGCTGCTGACTACACGCTTGGTCAGGAGCTCACGGTCGACGGTGTCTTCGAGGCCGGCCAGCTGGTCGACGTCGTCGGCACGAGCAAGGGCAAGGGCACCGCGGGTGTCATGAAGCGCCACAACTTCAAGGGCGTTTCGGCATCCCACGGTTCGCACCGCAACCACCGCAAGCCCGGCTCGATCGGCGCATCGTCGACCCCGAGCCGCGTCTTCAAGGGCATGCGCATGGCCGGCCGTATGGGTGGCGAGCGCGTGACCGTCCTCAACCTCACGGTGCACGCCATCGACATCGAGAAGGGACTCATGCTCGTCAAGGGCGCCGTCCCCGGTGCTCGTGGCCGCATCGTTTACGTCCGCAACGCAGTGAAGGGGGCCTAGTCCATGGCTGACTCGACTCTCGCGCTCGACGTCCTCAACGCAGACGGCAAGAAGGCAGGCTCCATCGAGCTTCCCGCCGCGCTGTTCGACGTCAAGACGAATATCCCGCTCATCCACCAGGTCGTCGTCGCGCAGCGCGCGGCAGCACGCCAGGGCACCCACTCGACCAAGCGTCGCGGTGAGGTCTCCGGTGCCGGCCGCAAGCCCTTCAAGCAGAAGGGCACGGGTAACGCCCGTCAGGGCTCGATCCGCGCGCCGCACATGACCGGCGGTGGTGTCGTGCACGGCCCCAAGCCGCGCGACTACTCGCAGCGCACCCCCAAGAAGATGATCGCGGCCGCCCTGCTGGGCTCGCTGAGCGATCGTTTCCGCGGGAACCGCATCCACGCCATCGAGTCCTTCGGGATCGACGGCACGCCTTCGACCAAGACCGCCGTGAGCTTCCTCACGAACGTCGTGTCGTCGAAGAACGTGCTCGTCGTGATCGAACGCGACGACGACGTGACGCTGAAGAGCATCCGCAACCTGTCGAACCTGCACGTGCTGACGTTCGACCAGCTCAACGCCTACGACGTGCTCGTCTCCGACGACATCGTCTTCACCCAGGCCGCACTCGAGGCGTTCATCGCTTCGAAGTCCGGTGCAACCAAGGAGGTCTCGGCATGAGCGAGCAGGCAACTGTCCTCCAGACGGCCCTGAACAAGGACCCGCGCGACATCATCCTGAAGCCGGTCGTGTCTGAGAAGAGCTACGGTCTGATCGATGAGGGTAAGTACACCTTCCTCGTCGACCCGCGCGCTACGAAGACCGAGATCAAGCTCGCCATCGAGAAGATCTTCGGCGTCAAGGTCGCATCGGTCAACACGATCAACCGGGTCGGCAAGGCCCGCCGCACCCGCTTCGGCACCGGCAAGCGCAAGGACACCAAGCGCGCCATCGTGTCCCTGAAGTCGGGCACCATCGACATCTTCACGGCCGTCGGCTGACCGGGGGATAAGGACTAATAATGGCTATTCGCAAGTACAAGCCCACGACCCCGGGCCGTCGCGGCTCGTCGGTGGCTGACTTCGCCGAGATCACTCGATCGACGCCGGAGAAGTCGCTGCTGCGCCCGCTCTCGAAGACCGGTGGTCGTAACAACCAGGGCCGCATCACGACCCGTCACATCGGTGGTGGCCACAAGCGCCAGTACCGTGTCATCGACTTCCGTCGCAATGACAAGGACGGCGTCAACGCCAAGGTCGCTCACATCGAGTACGACCCCAACCGCACGGCACGCATCGCGCTGCTGCACTACTTCGACGGCGAGAAGCGCTACATCGTGGCGCCGAACAAGCTGAAGCAGGGCGACATCGTCGAGTCGGGTCCCGGGGCTGACATCAAGCCGGGTAACAACCTCCCGCTGAAGAACATCCCCACGGGTACCGTCATCCACATGATCGAGCTCCGCCCCGGCGGCGGCGCGAAGATGGCACGTTCGGCCGGAGCATCCGTCCGTCTCGTCGCCAAGGACGGTCCCTACGCTCAGCTGCGTCTGCCCTCGGGCGAGATCCGCAACGTCGATGTGCGCTGCCGCGCCACCATCGGCGAGGTCGGCAACGCCGAGCAGTCGAACATCAACTGGGGTAAGGCCGGCCGTAAGCGCTGGCTGGGCGTCCGCCCGACCGTTCGTGGTGTTGCGATGAACCCTGTCGACCACCCGCACGGTGGTGGTGAGGGTAAGACCTCTGGTGGCCGTCACCCGGTCACCCCGTGGGGGCAGGCCGAAGGCCGTACCCGTCACGCCAACAAGGAAAGCGACAAGTACATCGTGCGTCGCCGTAACGCCGGCAAGAAGCGCAAGTAGGAGTAGAAGAAGATGCCACGCAGTCTTAAGAAGGGCCCCTTCGTCGACGAGCACCTGCTTCGCAAGGTTGTCGTCCAGAACGAGGCGGGTACGAAGAACGTCATCAAGACCTGGTCACGTCGTTCCATGATCATCCCGGCAATGCTGGGTCACACGATCGCGGTCCACGACGGTCGCAAGCACATTCCTGTGTTCGTGACGGAGACCATGGTCGGTCACAAACTGGGCGAGTTCTCGCCCACCCGCACCTTCCGCGGCCACGAGAAGGACGACAAGAAGGGCCGCCGCCGCTGACGCGGGGGCGATAGAGGAGAGAGAAATGGTGGAGTCCATCGCACGCGTGCGACACATCCGCGTGACCCCTCAGAAGGCTCGTCGTGTCGTCGCGCTCATCAAGGGCAAGCAGGCCCAGGAGGCTCTTGCGATCTTGAAGTTCGCAGCGCAGAGCGCCAGTGAGCCGATCTACAAGCTTGTCGCGTCGGCCATGGCCAACGCGCAGGTCAAGGCGGATCGTGACGGCGAATACCTCGACGAGCAGGACCTGTACGTAGCGAATGCCTACGTAGACGAGGGCGCGACGCTCAAGCGTTTCCGCCCCCGTGCACAGGGTCGCGCTTTCCAGATCAAGAAGCGCACGAGCCACATCACGGTCGTGCTCTCGACGCCGGAGGCTGCCAAGGCAGTTGACGGCGACAGCAACAAGAAGGCGAGCAAGTAATGGGACAGAAGGTAAACCCGTACGGCTTCCGTCTCGGTATCACCACTGACCACGTATCGCGTTGGTTCTCGGATTCGACGAAGAAGGGTCAGCGTTACGCCGACTACGTCGCCGAGGACATCAAGATCCGTCGTCTGCTGCAGACGCAGCTCGACCGCGCCGGCGTCTCGAACATCGAGATCGAGCGCACCCGTGACCGCGTCCGCGTCGACATTCACACCGCCCGTCCGGGCATCGTGATCGGTCGCCGTGGCGCCGAGGCCGAGCGCATCCGCGGCGACCTCGAGAAGCTCTCGGGCAAGCAGATCCAGCTGAACATCCTCGAGGTCAAGAACCCCGAGGCTGACGCTCAGCTCGTCGCGCAGGGTGTCGCCGAGCAGCTCTCTGCTCGTGTGGCGTTCCGTCGTGCGATGCGCAAGGGCATGCAGGGCGCGCAGCGCGCTGGTGCCAAGGGCATCCGCATCCAGGTCTCCGGCCGCCTCGGCGGCGCTGAGATGAGCCGTTCGGAGTTCTACCGCGAGGGTCGTGTGCCGCTGCACACGCTGCGCGCGAACATCGACTACGGCTTCTACGAGGCGAAGACCACCTTCGGCCGCATCGGTGTGAAGGTCTGGATCTACAAGGGCGATCTCACCAACAAGGAGCTCGCACGCGAGCAGGCCAACGCGCCGAAGTCCCGCGGTCGCGATGACCGTGGTGGCGACCGTCGCCGCGGACCTCGCAACGAGGCCCCCGTCGCAGAAGGAGCGTCTGCCTGATGCTTATTCCCCGCAAGGTCAAGTACCGCAAGCAGCATCACCCCAAGCGTGATGGCCAGGCCACCGGTGGCACGAAGGTCTCCTTCGGCGACTTCGGCATCCAGGCACTCACGCCTGCTTATGTGACGAACCGTCAGATCGAGTCCGCTCGTATCGCGATGACCCGTCACATCAAGCGTGGTGGCAAGGTGTGGATCAACATCTACCCCGACCGTCCGCTCACGAAGAAGCCGGCCGAAACCCGCATGGGTTCCGGTAAGGGTTCCCCCGAGTGGTGGGTCGCAAACGTCAAGCCGGGTCGCGTCCTCTTCGAGGTCGCAGGCGTCAACGAGGAACTCGCCCGCGAGGCCCTCACCCGTGCAATTCACAAGCTGCCGCTCAAGGCACGCATCATCAAGCGCGAGGAGGGCGACGCGTAATGGCGATCGGCACCAAGGAGCTCGCTCCGGCAGAGCTCGACACGTTCGAAGACCAGCGCCTCGTTGAGGAGCTGCGTAAGGCCAAGGAGGAGCTGTTCAACCTCCGTTTCCAGTCGGCCACCGGCCAGCTGGAGAGCCACGGCCGCATCCGCGCCGTCAAGCGCGACATCGCGCGCCTCTACACCGTGATCCGCGAACGCGAGCTGGGCATCCGTGCGACGCCCGCTCCGGTCGAGGCTCCGGTCAAGAAGGCGACCAAGTCGAAGGCGAAGAAGGCGGACTCCGCCGACGACGCCGTGAAGGAAGAGGCTGAGTGATGGCCACCGAGAAGAAGGTCGCGGAGAAGCCCGCGACGAAGAAGGCAGAGGCCGTCGTCGAGCATGCAGCTCACGACGTGCGTGACGCCGAAGCGCGTGGGTACCGCAAGTCCCGCCGCGGCTACGTCGTCAGCGACAAGATGGACAAGACCATCGTCGTCGAGGTCGAAGACCGCGTGAAGCACCCGCTGTACGGCAAGGTCATCCGCCGCACCTCCAAGGTCAAGGCGCACGATGAGACGAACTCCGCCGGCATCGGCGACCTCGTCCTCATCAACGAGACCCGGCCGCTGAGCGCCACCAAGAACTGGCGTCTGGTGGAGATTCTGGAGAAGGCCAAGTGATTCAGCAGGAGTCCCGCCTCAAGGTCGCCGACAACACCGGCGCCAAGGAACTGCTCACCATCCGCGTTCTCGGTGGCTCGCGCCGCCGCTACGCAGGTCTCGGTGACACGATCGTCGCCACCGTCAAGGACGCGATCCCCGGTGGCAACGTGAAGAAGGGTGACGTCGTCAAGGCCGTCATCGTTCGCACCAAGAAGGAGGTCCGTCGTCCCGACGGCTCCTACATCAAGTTCGACGAGAACGCCGCCGTCATCCTGAAGAACGACGGGGAGCCCCGCGGCACCCGCATCTTCGGACCGGTCGGCCGTGAGCTTCGCGACAAGAAGTTCATGAAGATCGTCTCGCTCGCGCCGGAGGTTATCTGATCATGGCGAACATCAAGAAGGGTGACCTGGTTCAGGTCATCACGGGCGCCAAGCCCGAGCGCGGCGGCGACCGCGGCAAGCAGGGCAAGGTCCTCGAGATCCTGTCCGGGCAGAACCGCGTCATCGTCGAGGGTGTGAACTACGTCACCAAGCACACGCGTGTCGGTCAGACGCAGCGCGGCACCAAGACGGGCGGCGTCGAGACTGTCGAGGCACCCATCCACATTTCCAACGTCGCTGTCGTCGACCCCTCCACCAAGAAGCCGACTCGTGTCGGCCACCGGGTCGAGGAGCAGGTCAAGGACGGCGTGAAGCGCAACGTTCGCGTTCGCTTCGCGAAGAAGTCAGGTAAGGACCTCTGATGAGCACCGACACTGCCGCGCCGGCTGGCAAGATCCAGCCGCGCCTGAAGCAGAAGTACAAGGCCGAGATCCAGCAGAAGCTGCAGGAAGAATTCGGCTACAGCAACGTGATGCAGATCCCCGGTCTGGTCAAGGTCGTCGTCAACACCGGTGTCGGTGAGGCAGCTCGCGACAGCAAGGTGATCGATGGTGCGGTCGACGACCTCACCAAGATCACCGGCCAGAAGCCGATCGTCACGAAGGCCCGGAAGTCCATCGCGCAGTTCAAGCTGCGCGAGGGCCAGGCCATCGGCGCGCACGTCACCCTCCGTGGTGACCGCGCGTGGGAGTTCCTGGACCGTCTGGTCACGCTGGCGCTTCCCCGTATCCGCGACTTCCGTGGCCTCTCGGCCAAGCAGTTCGACGGCAACGGCAACTACACCTTCGGTCTCCAGGAGCAGAGCGTGTTCCACGAGATCGATCAGGACAAGATCGACCGCGTACGCGGCTTCGACATCACCGTGGTCACCACGGCGAAGACGGATGACGAGGGTCGGGCTCTGCTCCGCCACATCGGATTCCCCTTCAAGACCGACGACGCGCAGGCGTAACCCTTCGACAGGCTCAGGGACCTCACCGGTCACTGAGCCTGTCGTTCGGTCACTGAACATGTCGAAGTGGCCGTACAATTGAAGATTGCGTGCTCATCGCAGGCCGGCTGTCGTGTAACGGCAGTCGGAACCTCATGAACAAAGGAAAACAACAATGACAATGACAGACCCGGTCGCAGACATGCTGACCCGTCTGCGCAACGCGAACTCGGCACACCACGATTCCGTGACGCTGCCGTCGAGCAAGCTGAAGACGCACATCGCCGCGATCCTCCTTCAGGAGGGATACATCGCCAGCTGGGAGACCTCTGAGGCTCGTGTCGGGCAGAGCCTGACCCTGCAGCTGAAGTACGGCCCCAACCGTGAGCGTTCGATCGCGGGCATCAAGCGCGTGTCGAAGCCCGGCCTCCGCGTCTACGCGAAGTCGACGGAACTCCCCAAGGTCCTCGGCGGCCTCGGCGTGGCCATCCTGTCCACCTCCTCCGGTCTCCTCACTGACCGTCAGGCAGAGCAGAAGGGCGTGGGCGGAGAAGTTCTCGCCTACGTGTGGTAATTCATCATGTCGCGTATTGGACGACTTCCCATCGAGGTTCCCGCGGGCGTGACCGTTTCGGTCGACGGCCGTGAGATCGCGGTGAAGGGCCCCAAGGGTGAGCTCACCCTGACGGTCGCCAACCCCATCGAGGTCGCGGTCGAGGAGGGCCAGGTTCTGGTCACCCGTCCCGACGACGAGCGTGAGTCCCGGTCGCTGCACGGCCTGACCCGCACGCTCATCAACAACAACATCATCGGCGTGACCCAGGGTTACACCAAGGGTCTTGAGGTTGTCGGTACCGGTTACCGCGTGGCGCAGAAGGGCAGCTCGGTCGAGTTCGCCCTCGGCTTCTCGCACCCGGTCCTGATCGACCCGCCCGCCGGGATCACCCTCACGGTCGAAGGCACCAACAAGGTCACCGTGAGTGGCATCGACAAGCAGGCTGTCGGCGAGGCAGCTGCGAACATCCGCAAGATCCGCAAGCCCGAGCCGTACAAGGGCAAGGGTGTGCGCTACGCCGGCGAGATCGTGCGTCGCAAGGCCGGAAAGAGTGGTAAGTAACCATGGCTCTCAAGTCAAAGTCTGACGCCCGCGCGCGTCGTCACGCCCGCCTTCGCAAGAAGGTCGTCGGCACCGAGGCGCGTCCGCGTCTCGTCGTCAACCGCTCGGCTCGCCACGTCTTCGTGCAGCTCGTCGACGACAGCAAGGGTCACACCGTGGCGTCGGCATCGACGCTCGAGACCGACCTGCGCTCGCTCGAGGGTGACAAGACCGCCAAGGCCCGCAAGGTCGGCGAGCTTCTCGCCGAGCGTGCGAAGGCTGCCGGCGTTTCCGAGGCGGTGTTCGACCGTGGTGGCAACCGCTACGCAGGTCGTGTCGCTGCCATCGCCGATGGCGCCCGTGAAGGGGGGCTGGCACTGTGAGTGACAACAAGGAGAACGAAGTGACCGAAACGGCTGCTGCCGCTCCCGAGACGGCTGCTGTCGTCTCCGAGACGGCTGCCGGCACGACGCAGGCGGAGCCCGCTCGCGAAGGTCGCCGTGGCGGCGGTCGTGGCGAGCGCAACCAGGGCGGTCGTGACCGCAACTCGCGTGACCGCGGCGACAACCAGTTCCTGGAGCGTGTCGTCACGATCAACCGCGTCTCGAAGGTCGTCAAGGGTGGTCGTCGCTTCAGCTTCACCGCTCTCGTCGTCGTCGGTGACGGCAACGGTCTGGTCGGCGTCGGCTACGGCAAGGCCCGCGAGGTCCCCCTGGCGATCTCGAAGGGTGTCGAAGAGGCCAAGCGCAACTTCTTCCGCGTTCCGCGCGTCGGCAGCACCATCCCGCACCCCGTGCAGGGTGAGGCCGCTGCTGGTGTGGTGCTCCTGCGCCCCGCCTCGGGTGGTACCGGTGTTATCGCCGGTGGCCCCGTTCGCGCCGTCCTCGAGTGCGCCGGTATCCACGACGTGCTCTCGAAGTCGCTCGGTTCGTCGAACACGATCAACATCGTGCACGCGACGGTCGCGGCCCTGAAGCAGCTCGAGGAACCCCGTGCGGTCGCCGCACGTCGTGGCCTCGAGTTCGACCAGGTCGCCCCGGCGCGTCTTGTCCGCGCGGAGGCCGAGGCCATCGCCGCACAGAAGGTAGGTGCCTGATGGCCGCCCGGCTGAAGGTCACACAGATCAAGTCCAAGGTGAGCGAGAAGCAGAACCAGCGTGACACGCTGCGCAGCCTCGGTCTTAAGCGCATCGGTGACAGCACCGTTCGCCCCGACGACGCGCAGAATCGCGGATACGTCAAGACCGTCGCACACCTCGTCAAGGTTGAGGAGATCGACTAATGGCTGAGAAGAACGACGCCGTCGAGGCCGAGAAGGCCCCGAAGAAGGCTGCCGCTCCCAAGGCTGCTGCTGAGAAGAAGCCCGCGGCTAAGAAGCCTGCAGCGAAGAAGGCGCCGGCTACGTCCGCTGCCGCCGACGCTGCGACTGACAAGCCTGCAGCGAAGAAGCCCGCCGCCAAGAAGGCAACGCCGGCGAAGGATGCTCCGGCATCCCGCCCCGGCGTGCTGAAGGTGCACCACCTGCGTCCGGTCCCCGGATCCAACACCGCGAAGACCCGTGTCGGTCGCGGTGAGGGCTCCAAGGGCAAGACCGCCGGTCGCGGCACGAAGGGCACCAAGGCCCGCAACACCGTGCGCGTCGGATTCGAGGGTGGGCAGATGCCGCTGCACATGCGCACCCCGAAGCTGCGCGGCTTCAAGAACCCGTTCCGCGTCGAGTACCAGGTCGTGAACCTGGAGAAGCTCGCGGAACTGTACCCCAAGGGTGGCGACGTCACCATCAGCGACCTGGTCGCCAAGGGTGCTGTTCGCAAGAACGAGAAGGTCAAGGTTCTCGGAGACGGCGACATCGCCGTCAAGCTCACCGTCACGGTCGACAAGGTCTCGGGTTCTGCCGAGCAGAAGATCGTGGCTGCGGGCGGATCCGTCAAGTAGCCAGTGCACAAGAGGGGTCGGAGAATTCTCCGGCCCCTCTTGTGGGTTACCCTGGTCTTTCAGCCGCCCTGCAGGGGCGGCAACCTTTTCAGGAGGAACGCCCTTGTTTAGCGCTATCGCGCGGATCTTCCGCACGCCCGACTTGCGACGGAAGATCGGTTTCACACTGGCGATCATCGCCATCTACCGATTCGGCTCCAACGTCCCGGCCCCGTTCGTGCACTTCCCCAACGTTGAGGAGTGCCTCGCCGAGAACGCCGGCGCCGATGGACTGCTCGGGCTCGTCAACCTCTTCTCGGGTGGCGCGCTGCTGCAGCTCTCGATCTTCGCGCTGGGCGTCATGCCCTACATCACGGCGACGATCATCACGCAGCTCCTTCGCGTGGTCATTCCGCACTTCGAAGCGCTGCACAAAGAGGGCCAGGCCGGTCAGGGCAAGCTGACCCAGTACACCCGCTACCTCACGATCGCGCTCGCGCTGCTCCAGTCGACGACGCTGATCACCGTGGCACGCAGCGGCCAGCTCTTCGGCAACACCGACATCGCGGCGTGCCAGAACCTGCTCACCAACGACGTGTGGTGGGCGCAGCTGCTCATCATCATGACGATGACCGCCGGAACCGGCCTCATCATGTGGTTCGCCGAGCTCGTCACCGAGCGCGGCATCGGCAACGGCATGTCCCTGCTGATCTTCACCTCGATCGCAGCGACGTTCCCGTCCGCGATGTGGCTGATCTGGGAGTCGCGTGGCTTCGAGGTCTTCCTCCTCGTCCTCGCCGTCGGCATCGTGGTGATGGGTCTCGTGGTCTTCGTCGAGCAGTCGCAGCGCCGCATCCCGGTGCAGTACGCCAAGCGAATGGTCGGACGCCGCACCTACGGCGGCACGAACACGTACATCCCGATCAAGGTGAACATGGCGGGTGTGATCCCCGTGATCTTCGCCTCCTCGCTGCTGTACATCCCGATGCTGGTTGCGCAGTTCAACACCCCGCAGGACGGCTCAGCGCCGCCGGCCTGGGTGACCTGGATCTCGACGCACTTCGCCACGGGCGACCAGCCGTTCTACATGGCTGTCTACTTCCTGTTGATCATCGGCTTCACCTACTTCTACGTGGCGATCACGTTCAACCCGGTCGAGGTCGCGGACAACATGAAGAAGTACGGCGGGTTCATCCCGGGCATCCGCGCCGGACGTCCGACCGCCGAGTACCTCGACTACGTGCTCACCCGCATCACGCTGCCTGGCTCCCTCTACCTGGGTCTCATCGCTCTGATCCCGCTCGTGGCCCTGGCCACGGTGGGCGCCAACCAGAACTTCCCGTTCGGCGGCGCATCGATCCTCATCATCGTCGGTGTGGGTCTCGAGACGGTCAAGCAGATCGACGCGCAGCTGCAGCAGCGACACTACGAAGGGCTCCTCCGATGACAGCATCCGCTCGTCTCCTCATCGTCGGCCCGCAGGGTTCCGGCAAGGGCACGCAGGGCGTGCGCATCGCCGAGTCCTACGGAATCCCGGTCGTATCCACCGGCGACATCTTCCGGGCGAACATCAAGGCGGGAACGCCCCTTGGCCAGCAGGTCACGGCCATCCTCGACAAGGGCGACCTCGTCCCGGACGAGCTGACGAGCGAGATCGTCCGTGACCGTCTTTCGCAGGACGATGCTGCGCACGGATTCCTCCTCGACGGCTACCCGCGCAACACGGCGCAGGTGGCGCACCTGGATGCATTCCTGAGCGACCGGGGCGAGTCCCTCGACGCGGTCATCCTGCTGGATGTTCCGCGTGACGAGAGCATGGAGCGCCTGCGGTTGCGGGCGAGCGAGCAGGGGCGTTCGGATGACACGGAAGATGCGATCGCGCATCGTCTGGACATCTACGAGCGCGAGACCGCTCCGATCCTCGAGGCGTACGGCGACAAGAACATCGTCGACCGCATCGATGGTGTCGGGTCGCTCGACGAGATCACCGAGCGCATCGTCGCCGCGCTGGACGCGCGCGGCCTGCGCGTCGCGGTCTGAGCCGACGCGATGTTCCGCCGGTCGATCTACAAGACTCCCACCCAGCTTCGGGCCATGGTGGAGCCTGGACTGATCACGGCAGCAGCGCTGGATGCCATTCGCCCCCTGATCCGCGCCGGGGTGAAGACCCTCGAGCTCGACGCGGCGGCGAACCGTGCGATCCTCGAGCGCGGGGCCGAGTCAAACTTCCAACTGGTCCGCGGATACCATCACACGATCTGCGTCTCCGTGAACGAGCAGGTCGTGCACGGCATCCCGAGCGACCGCGTGCTGCAGCCGGGTGACATCGTCTCGGTCGACTGCGGGGCGCAGTTCCAGGGCTGGAACGGCGACAGCGCGATCACCGTCGTGATCCCCGACCCGTCGCGCGCCGATCTCGTCGCGCAGCGCGAGGAGCTCTCGCGCGTCACCGAGGGGTCGATGTGGGCGGGTATCGCGACGATGGCGACGGCGTCGCACCTCGGCGACGTCGGCGCAGCCATTCAGGACTACATCGAGGCGCAGGGATCCTCTGCGGTGACGGGGGAGCCGTACGGCATCCTCCGCGAGTACGTCGGACACGGCATCGGGCGCAAGATGCACGAGGCGCCGAGCGTGTTCAACTACCGGACGCCGGATCCCGGTGCCGAGGTGAGGCCGGGCCTGGTCGTCGCCATCGAGCCGATGGTCACCGCCGGCGGAGAGATGACGTTCGTCGAGGATGATGACTGGACCGTCTCGACCATCGACGGCACCGACGGCTCGCACTGGGAGCACAGCGTGGCTGTGCACGACGGTGGCATCTGGGTGCTGACGGCGCCTGATGGCGGCGCTGAGGGGCTGGCGCCGTTCGGCGTCACTCCGGTGCCCGTCGCCTAGAACTGCGCAGCTCCAGGCGCTCACAAGAGGCGCATAGGCGCGCCGGGCAAAATAAGATCGTAGGGTGCGCGCTGCGCACGGAGACTTCAGTCGGGTTCGCGCTTCGGGCGAGCCTCGAGAGAAACGGAACGCAATGGCCGCTGCGAAGGGCAACACCACCAACTGGTTCGCCATCTGGATATCGATCGCCGTGGTCGTCGTCCTCGTCGGACTCGGCGGCCTCGTCGTCTTCCTGAACAACATGGCCACCGCTCCTGGTGCCGCTCCGAAGAGCGACATCGTCAACGAGGAGACCGGCGCGATCTCCTTCGGCACCGGCGAGGATGTCGTCGACACGTACGTCGACTTCATGTGCCCCGCCTGCAACGCTTTCGAGGGTCAGTTCGGCGAACAGCTTCAGAGCGCAGCGGCGGACAATGAGATCACCCTCAACATCCACCCGATCTCGATTCTCGACCGCCTGTCGCAGAACACGAACTACTCGACGCGGGCAGCGAATGCGGCGTACTGCGTCGCGGAAGACGCTCCCGACGCCTTCTTGGACTTCTTCAACCTTCTGTACGCGAACCAGCCGGCGGAGAACTCCACCGGTCTGACGGATGACGAACTCGCGGCCTTTGCTGAGCAGGCGGGGTCCGCTGGAGCGGCTGACTGCATCGCGGACGGCACCTTCAGCGACTTCGTCGCGGACCGAACGCCCGAGACGCCTCCGGGCCCGCAGGGCATCAGCACGCCGACGGTCACCATCAACGGAGAGCGTCTCGACCTGCAGGCCGGCGGAGCCGCGGAACTCGCGAAGCTCCTTGGCATCGGCTGATCAAC
This sequence comes from Microbacterium sp. LWH12-1.2, assembly GCF_040675825.1. Taxonomy (NCBI): domain Bacteria; kingdom Bacillati; phylum Actinomycetota; class Actinomycetes; order Micrococcales; family Microbacteriaceae; genus Microbacterium; species Microbacterium sp. LWH12-1.2. The sequence goes on along the minus strand of NZ_JBEGIJ010000001.1, from coordinate 1,995,937 downwards.
AGACGCGAGGAGGGCGGGCCCGCACAGCGCGGGTCCGCCTTTCCCACGCCGGGGTGTCCGCATTTGCCGGATGCCCCGCCGTCAGATACCATGGATCTTTGGTGCCTTGCGCCTTGATTCGGCGTGTCTGAATCGGCGAAGCATCAATATCCAATCACCCACCGCAGATCGACCGGTCTGCAGAAGCGTCAGCGAGGCTATGGCTAAGAAAGACGGTGTCATCGAGATCGAGGGCGTGATCTCCGAGGCGCTGCCCAACGCGATGTTCCGCGTTGAGCTCGCCAACGGGCACAAGGTCCTTGCAACGATTTCCGGAAAGATGCGGCAGAACTACATCCGCATCATCCCCGAGGACCGCGTGGTCGTGGAGCTCAGCCCCTACGACCTGACGCGCGGTCGTATCGTCTACCGCTACCGCTGATCGGTCGAGAAGTAACGGCCTGATTCCGCGGAGCGGGGTCGGTACGAAGACAGCGAACAGGAAACATCATGAAGGTCAACCCCAGCGTCAAGCCCATCTGCGATCACTGCAAGGTGATCCGCCGTCACGGCCGCGTCATGGTGATCTGCAAGAGCAACCCGCGCCACAAGCAGCGTCAGGGCTGATCTTTCAGATCCCCCAGCACAACTGAATACACAACAGGCAGGATCAGAACCCGCGCAAGCGGGGGACACCTCGGGGCAGAGGCCCGGGCACCGATCCTGCTCCACACCTCTACAACACTCAGGAGAGTCGCATGGCACGTCTTGCCGGCGTTGACATCCCGCGCGATAAGCGCGTGGTGATCGCCCTTACCTACATCTACGGCGTTGGCCGTACCCGTTCTGTCGAGATCCTCAAGGCAACTGAGATCGACGAGAGCATTCGCGTGAAGGACCTCAGCGATGACCAGCTGATCATTCTCCGCGACTACATCGAAGGCAACTACAAGGTGGAGGGTGACCTGCGCCGCGAGGTCGCCGCAGATATCCGCCGCAAGGTCGAGATCGGCTCCTACGAGGGCATCCGCCACCGTCGTGGTCTCCCGGTCCGTGGTCAGCGCACCAAGACCAACGCCCGTACCCGCAAGGGCCCGAAGCGCACCGTCGCAGGCAAGAAGAAGGCCCGCTAAGCAGCGGCCCCAGGGACTAGGAGAACACTTTCATGGCTGCACCCAAGGCCGCCGCGCGCAAGCCGCGCCGCAAGGAAAAGAAGAACATCGCGCTGGGCCAGGCCCACATCAAGTCGACGTTCAACAACACGATCGTCTCGATCACCGACCCGTCCGGCGCTGTCATCAGCTGGGCATCGTCCGGTGGAGTGGGCTTCAAGGGCTCGCGCAAGTCGACCCCGTACGCGGCCGGCATGGCCGCCGAGTCGGCTGCTCGTCAGGCGCAGGAGCACGGCGTCAAGAAGGTCGACGTCTTCGTGAAGGGTCCGGGCTCCGGTCGCGAGACCGCGATCCGCTCGCTGACCGCTGCCGGCCTCGAGGTCGGCTCGATCCAGGACGTGACGCCGCAGGCTCACAACGGCTGCCGTCCGCCGAAGCGCCGCCGCGTCTGATCCGGCAATGACGAGGGATGCTTCGGCATCCCTCGTCATGCCCGCGTGCGGGCACTGATTCAACTAAAGACCTCACCCACCACATGTCATATAGCGGTCATGTGATCGAAAGGAACACAGAGTGCTTATTGCACAGCGTCCCACACTCATCGAGGAAAAGATCGTCGAGAACCGGAGCCGGTTCATCATCGAGCCTCTGGAGCCCGGCTTCGGATACACGATCGGCAACTCGCTGCGTCGCAGCCTGCTGTCGTCGATCCCCGGTGCCGCTGTCACCAGCGTTCGCCTCGACGGTGTGCTGCACGAGTTCAGCACCATCCCCGGCGTGAAGGAGGATGTCACCGAGATCATCCTCAACATCAAGCAGCTCGTCGTCTCGAGCGAGCGCGATGAGCCCATCACGGCATACCTGCGCAAGACCGGTTCTGGCGAAGTGACCGCTGCAGACATCTCGGCTCCGGCCGGTGTCGAGGTGCACAACCCCGAGCTCGTCATCGCGACCCTGAACGACACCGCGAAGTTCGAACTCGAGCTCACGATCGAGCGCGGCCGTGGCTATGTCTCGGCGACGCAGAACCGCAACGAGTACGCCGAGGCCGGTCAGATCCCGATCGACTCGATCTACTCGCCGGTCCTGAAGGTCAGCTACCGGGTCGAGGCGACTCGTGCCGGTGAGCGCACCGACTTCGACAAGCTCATCCTCGACGTCGAGACCAAGTCCTCGATGCTTCCGCGCGACGCTGTCGCGTCGGCCGCGAAGACGCTCACCGAGCTGTTCGGTCTCGCCCGCGAGCTGAACGTCGAGGCCGAGGGCATCGAGATCGGCCCGGCGCCGGTCGAGGCGGTGAGCTCCAGCGAGCTCTCCATGCCGATCGAAGACCTCGACCTGTCGGTCCGCTCGTACAACTGCCTCAAGCGTGAAGGCATCAACACGGTGTCCGAGCTCGTCGCCCTCTCGGAGACGCAGCTCATGAACATCCGCAACTTCGGCCAGAAGTCGGTCGACGAGGTGCGCGACAAGCTCATCTCGCTCGGTCTGTCGCTCAAGGATTCGGTGCCCGGTTTCGACGGCGCCCACTTCTACGGCGGCAGCGAAGACGAGTCCTTCTGACCTTCCCGAAATTCTGACCAGGAGTTAGTCAACTATGCCTAAGCCCACCAAGGGTCCCCGCCTCGGAGGCGGCCCCGCACACGAGCGCCTGATGCTTGCCAACCTCGCGGCGGCGCTCTACACCCACAAGTCGATCAAGACGACCGAGACCAAGGCCAAGCGCCTTCGTCCGCTCGCCGAGCGACTCATCACCTTCGCCAAGCGCGGCGACCTGCACGCACGCCGTCGCGTGCTGTCGGTCATCGGTGACAAGGAAGTCGTACACATCCTTTTCGCTGAGATCGCGCCGCTGGTTGCAGACCGTGAGGGCGGCTACACCCGCATCACGAAGGTCGGCAACCGTAAGGGCGACAACGCTCCGATGGCTGTGATCGAGCTCGTTCTCGAGCCCGTCACCCCGAAGGCGAAGTCGACCAAGAAGGCTGCTGCTGCCCCGAAGGCTGCGGAGAAGCCGGCCGAGGAGGCCCCCGTCGAGGAGGCCGCCGAGGAGACCGCTGCTCCTGCCGCGTTCGCCGCCGCGGAGTTCGGTGACGACTCGGCAGAGCCGCTCGAAGACGGTTCCGCTCCCGAGGGCTTCGACATCAAGGGCAACAAGGACTCGATGAAGTTCCACCGCCCCGATGGCCAGTGGTACGACGCCACCGTCGCCGAGGTGTGGTTCCGCACCGCTGAGGCCGCTGAAGCCGCAGGTTTCGTCGAGGCCGGCAAGTAAGCCACCGCTTCACAACGGAGAAGCCCGCCCACCCTTCGGGGTCGGCGGGCTTCTTCGCGTTCGTGGCGCGAGTCAGCGGGCGCGAAGGTCCTTGCGCAGGATCTTCCCGGCAGCGGACTTCGGGATCGCATCGATGAACTCCACCTGGCGTACCTTCTCGTGCGGTGCGACCTTCGCCGTGACGTGAGCCATCACCGCATCCGCGTCGATCTCCGCGCCCTGCTGCACGACGACGAATGCCTTCGGCACTTCCTGCCCGTCGCTGTCGAGTGCCCCGATGACGGCGGCATCGGCGATGGCCGGATGCTCGAGGAGCACGGCTTCCAGAACCGCAGGCGCGACCTGGTACCCCTTGTACTTGATGAGCTCCTTCAGGCGGTCGACGATCCGGAAGATGCCGTCGGCGGACACCGTCGCCACGTCGCCCGTGTGCAGCCAGCCGTCGGCGTCGAGCATCTCGGCTGTGGCCTCGGGGCGATTGAGGTAACCGCTCATCACCTGCGGCCCGCGCACCCACAGCTCGCCGGGTGCGCTGACTCCGTCGGCAGAGGCTGGGACGTCTGCTCCCGATTCGGGATCGACGAGCCGCGCCTCTGTGTTCGGGACGAGCGGGCCGATCGACGACTTGTCGACGTCGTGGCGTTCTGCGGGGATTAGGGTGACCGCCGGGCTGGTCTCGGTCATGCCGTAGCCCTGGACGACCGTGCAGCCGAGTCTGTTCGCCACGGCAGCAGCCAGGGCGCCGTCCAGCGGCGCGGCGCCCGAGAAGATCACATCGACGGCGGAGAGATCGTACTGGTCGATGATCGGATGCTTCGCGAGGGCCACGGCGATCGGAGGGGCGACGAAGACCCAGGTCGTGCGATGCTCGCTGATGATGCGGAGGAACTCGGGCAGATCGAACTTCGGCATCGTCACCAGGGACGCGCGCTGCCGCAGCGCGAAGTTCAGAAGTACGGTCATCCCGTAGATGTGGAAGAAGGGGAGCACGGCGAGTAGTCGGTCGGTCTCATCCACGCTCAGGACGGGGCGGCACTGCGCGACGTTCGCCACGAGATTGCGGTGCGTGAGCATGACGCCCTTGGGCCTGCCGGTCGTTCCCGAGGAGTACGGCAGAACGGCGAGATGCGTGGCCGGATCGAAGGTCACCTCCGGTGCGCCCTGGCCCTCACCGAGAAGGGCAGGGAGAGACGGATGGCCCTCGGCGCCATCGAGCACGATCACGTGATCCGCATCCATGCCCACCTTCTCGGCCGCTGCCTTCGCGCCGGCCAGTAGTGGCGAGACGGTGACAAGCCAGGTCGCCTCTGCGTCGACGAGCTGATTGGCGATCTCCTCCGGCGTGTAGAGCGAGTTGATGGTCGTCGCGGTTGCGCCGGACCGCAGGATGCCGTGGAAGACGGTGGCGAAGGCGGGGATGTTCGGGCAGAGCAGGCCGATCGTGGTGCCCACTCCGACTCCGCGAGCAGCGAGTGCACCCGCGAAGAGGTCGATCTGACCGATCAGCTGACGATAGGAGGTCTCCCCGCCACTGGTTCCGTCGACGATGGCGACAGCATCCAGTCGCGACTCCTCCAGGTCTCCGAAGAGATAGTCGTACACGGAGACATCGGGGATGTCCACGTCGGGGAACGAACTGCGATGCATGTGATCTCCTTTGACCGAACCGAACGACGGACCTCTCCGACGATGCGATTCAGTGTCGCATAGATCGACACTGCGTCCCAAGGGTCATTCCGGCGACCCGATCAGAGGGGGCGGACGTCCGTTGCCTCATGCGCGCGGTAGCGCGTGCTCGGACGCCCCTTGGTCGTGTAGTCGAGCGCACGGAGCGCGCGGCCGGAGCCGGCGAGATGCTCCAGGTAGCGACGGGCGCTCACTCGGGAGATCTGCACGTCCTCGCCGATTTCGCTGGCCGAGGCATTCGGCCGAGCGGAGAGCGCAGACACGACCCGCTCCAGCGTCTCGGCGCTGAGTCCCTTGGGCACCCCGAACCGCTGACGGAACGCGATGATCGCGTCGGCCGTCTCGACCCTGCGCACGACATCGTGCAGTTCGGTGTGGTCGCGCAGCAGCAGCGTCGCCTCGACGCCCTCGCCGTCGACGATGCTGCCGGTGCTGCGGGCGACGAGTACATGCGAGCCGACGATCACAGGCCGTCCTGCGGGCTCGCCTTCGCGGAGAACCGCCATCAGTTCGTCGCCCAGCACGCTGTCGGCATCCGCATCGGTGATGTCCACGGCATCCCTGCCGAGGAACCTCGCGGCCGCATCGTTGACGAGCGTGACGCGGCCCTCAGCGCTGACCGTGATCACGCCCTCGCTGAGGCGGTGCAGGGTGGTCTCCTGATTCTTCACGAGCGCGGCGATCTGGTGGGGTTCCAGACTGTAGATCCGGCGCCGGATGACGGAGGTCACCCATGCCGATCCCAATACGCCGAGCACGGCGGCGGCGAGCATCGCCGAGATCAGCCACGTGAGGTTGCTCAGGAACTCGGCGTTCAACTCCGATTCGAGGATGCCGACCGATGCCGTGCCGATGACGTCGCCGTCCTCATCGCGGATCGGCACCTTCACGCGCCACGACGTGCCGAGCGTGCCGGTCTGGGTGCCGACGTAGATCTCACCGGAGAGCGGAACGGACGCATCGGTCGACACCTCCTCGCCGATGCGGTCGGGATTCGGGTGGGAATAGCGGATGCCGTCGGCATTGGCCACGACGACGTACGCGAGATCGGACGCCTCACGGATGACCTCGGCGACGGGCTGGATGGCGGCCGACGGGTCGATGTCATCGAACGCATCGAGAACGGTCGGCAGCGAGGCGACCGATTGCGCCACCGCCTGCATCCGCTCCTTGTAGGCCTCCCGGAGCGCATTCTCCTGGAAGGCTCCGGCCACGATGCCGGTCGCCAGGGTCACCAGGAACACGATCAGCGCCTGGAGCAGGAGCAGCTGTACGCGGAGCGTCATCTTCGAAGCCACCTGACCATTGTCGCGCGGTGCCGGGGCGCTCGCGAGGTCTGGAGATGTCCGTCGATGACCAATAGTTCCGAAAGCGGGACCAATGGTTTCCGAAGCTTGAGCAGCAGCATCCGCCCTCTTACGGTTGCGGACAGCAATCACGAACGCTCAAGGAGGAGCGCATGAAGAAGACACGCACCGGCATCCTGGCCGCACTCGCCACAGCCACAGCCCTGGTATTGACCTCTTGTGCCGGCGGGACGACACCTGCCGCCGATGAAGAAGGACCCGAAGAGGCGGTATCGATCACCGACGTCTCCATCGTGGTCCCCGCAGATCCGGGCGGAGGCTGGGACCAGACCGGCCGCGCCATGTCGGAGCTGCTGACGGGCGAGAAGATCGTCGACTCGGCACCGGTCACGAACGTCGGCGGCGCCGGCGGTACCGTCGGACTCGCACAGCTCGCCAACCAGAAGGACCCGAACACGCTCATGGTGATGGGCCTGGTCATGGTCGGCGCCGTGGAGACGAACGCCTCTGCGGTGCGGATCGAGGACATGACGCCCATCGCCCGGCTGACCGATGAGCCACTGGTCGTCGTCGTACCAGCCGACTCGAAATACGACACGCTCGAGGACCTGGTCGAGGACATCGTCGACAAGGGGCAGGCGATCACCATCACGGGCGGCTCCGCCGGCGGCGCCGACCACATCCTCGCCGGACTCATGCTGGAGGCGGCCGGGCTCGATGGAGCCGAGATCGCTGAGAAGCTCAACTACACGCCGAACTCCGGCGGTGGCGAGGCGACGACGCTGATCCTCGGTGGGAAGGTCGCGGCCGGCATCTCCGGCGTCGGCGAGTTCCTGCAGCACATCGAGGCCGGCACCATGAAGGCGCTCGCGGTCTCATCCGAGAAGCCCGTCGAGCAGCTCCCAGACGTGGACACCATCACGGATGCCGGCTACGACGTCGTGCTCACCAACTGGCGCGGAGTGATCGCACCCGGAGGAATCGACGACGCCAGCCGCGCCGAACTCGAGCGGATCGTCACCGAGCTGCACGACTCCGAGGCATGGGCCGCAGAGCTGGAGACCCGTGGATGGGCCGACGCCTTCCTCACCGGGGCGGAGTTCGATGACTTCCTGACCGGCAACATCGAGGAAGTCACGGCGACCCTGAAGAACATCGGATTGGTCGGCTGACATGACCACGGGGTCTCCGGGAACGGGACCCGACAGCGTACGGGCCGGTACGAACCGGCCCGTACGGCTCGTCGCCTCCCTCCCGATCGGCGAACTCGTCTTCGCCGCACTCATGGTCGCGCTCGGCGTCTTCGCCCTCGTGGGCGTCTTCGCGATCCACGTCCCGGTCGGCGCGCACGTCGGGCCGCGGGTCTTTCCGATCTTCGTCGCCGTGATCCTGCTCGGTTCCGCGGTGGCGGTGCTCGTCGGCATCCTCCGCGGACAGCGCGGCGTGCCGGAAGGCGGTGAGGACATCGATCAGAGCCTGCCGACCGACTGGCTCACCCTGCTCAAGATCGCCGGTCTGGTCGTGGCGCACCTGCTGCTCATCGAACCCATCGGCTGGGTTCCGGCAGCCGCTCTGCTCTTCGGCGGGGTCGCGTGGTCGCTCGGGGCCAAGCGCTGGTGGATGGCGCTCCTCATCGGGACCGGGCTCGCCCTCGTCATCCAGATCGTGTTCGGTGGCCTGCTCGGGCTGTCGCTGCCCTGGGGCCCGGCGCTCGAGTGGCTGGGAAGGATGTTCTGATGGACAGCTGGACTCTGCTCCTCGAGGGCTTCGCGACCGCTCTGCAGCCGCAGTACCTCGCCTTCGCCTTCTTCGGCGTGCTCGTCGGCACCGCCGTCGGCGTGCTCCCCGGTATCGGTCCCGCCATGACGGTGGCGCTGCTGCTGCCGCTGACCAACACTCTCGATCCGGCGGCCGCCCTGATCACCTTCGCCGGCATCTACTACGGCGGAATGTACGGCGGTTCGACCACCAGCATCCTGCTGAACACCCCAGGGGAATCGGCCTCGATCGTCACCGCGATCGAGGGGAACAAGATGGCGAAGCTGGGGCGGGGCGCCGCGGCGCTCGCCACGGCCGCCCTCGGATCCTTCGTGGCCGGCACGCTCGCGACCGTCGGGCTGACGCTGCTGGCACCGGTCCTTGCACAGTTCGCGGTGAACCTCGGGCCTGCGGATTATGTCGCCCTGATCGTGATCGCGTTCATCACGGTCGGCGCACTGATCGGATCGTCGGTGTCGCGTGGAATGCTGTCGCTCGGCGTCGGCCTCTTCCTCGGCCTCGTCGGCACGGACACGCTGTCCGGTCAGCAGCGCTACACGCTGGGGCTGCTTCCGCTGTCGGACGGCATCGATGTCGTGCTCATCGCGGTCGGCCTGTTCGCGGTGGGGGAGACGCTGTACATCGCCGCGCGCTTGCGCCACGGCGGCGTCTCCGTCATTCCCGTCACCCGCGGCCGGAGCAACAGGATGACCAGGGATGACTGGCGCCGCTCGTGGAAGCCGTGGTTGCGCGGAACCGCGATCGGCTTCCCGATCGGCACGATCCCCGCGGGTGGTGCGGATGTGGCGACCTTCCTCTCGTACGCGACGGAGCGCAAGCTCTCTCGCCACAAGGAGGAGTTCGGTCATGGGGCGATCGAGGGCGTCGCAGGTCCCGAGTCGGCGAACAACGCGGCGGCCGCCGGCGTGCTCGTCCCCCTGCTGACGCTCGGCCTGCCGACGACGGCGACGGCCGCGATCATCCTCACCGCGTTCCAGTCCTACGGGCTGCAGCCGGGGCCGATGCTCTTCCAGAGCCAGTCCACCCTGGTGTGGGCGCTGATCGCGAGCCTCTACATCGGCAACGTCATCCTGATCGTGCTCAACCTGCCGCTCGTGGGCATGTGGGTGAAGCTGCTGCAGATCCCGCGGCCGTATCTCTACGCCGGCATCCTGATGTTCGCCGCTTTCGGGGCATTCGCGCTGAACTTCTCGGTCGTGGACATCCTGATCCTGCTGGTCATCGGCGTGCTCGGCTATTTCATGCGACGCTACGGGTTCCCGGTCGCGCCGCTCGTGGTGGGCACGATCCTCGGCCCGATGGGGGAGGAACAGCTGCGCAAGGCGCTGCAGTTGAGTCAGGGCGACGTGACGACGCTGATCGCGCAGCCGTTCGCGGCGATCGCGTATGCGCTGCTCGCGTTGCTGATCGTGGGCGGGCTGTGGCTGCGCCGGCGGCAGCGCCGGTACGAACAGGCGCTGACCGAGTCGATCGCCGTGCCGATCAAAGCCGATTCAGAAGTCTGAATCGTCGCGCGTCCTGCCCTCCCGACGGGAGGGCAGGACGCGCGGGGCTAGGCTGGAGACGTGATGGATGCCGCAGCTTCGCCGCGCCGCGGGGCTCGGGCCTACGCGGCTTTCGTGGTCATCGGGCTGCTCGCCGGTCTTCTCTCCGGACTCTTCGGCGTCGGCGGCGGCACCGTCATCGTGCCTCTGCTGGTGCTGCTTCTGCAGTTCGATCAGCGCATCGCGGCCGGCACCTCGCTCGCAGCGATCGTGCCGACGGCTACGGTCGGCGTGGTCTCTTATGCGGTGTCGGGCTCGGTGGCCTGGGTCCCCGCGATCATCCTCGCGGCCGGTGCGGTGGTGGGTGCCCAGATCGGCACCTGGCTGCTGCCGCGGATCTCGCAGACGGCGCTGCGGTGGGGCTTCTTCGGGTTCCTGGTCGTCGTCATCGCGAGCCTGTTCCTGGTGATCCCTTCTCGAGACGCCGCCTTCGCGCTCACCTGGTGGAGCGGAATCGCACTCGTCGCCGTCGGCGTCGGCGCCGGGCTCCTCGCCGGCCTCATCGGTGTCGGCGGCGGTGTGATCGTCGTTCCGGTGCTCATGCTGGCGTTCGGGACCAGCGACCTGGTCGCCAAGGGCACGTCGCTGCTGATGATGATCCCGACGGCCGTCTCCGGCACCGTCGGCAACATCCGGCATCGAAACGTCGACCTGATCGCCGCGGCAGTGATCGGCGCCTCCGCCTGCACGACGACCGCACTCGGTGCGTGGTTGGCGACGATCATCGATCCGGCGGTGGGCAACATGCTGTTCGCGGCATATCTCGTCGTGATCGCGGCGCAGATGGCGATGAAGGCCATCCGCGGACGCAAGCGGGGCTGAGCGCGCACTCGGGCTCGAGGATGAAGGAATCTTCATCCTCACCTCATGCAGGCATCATGATCGCCCAGCAGGATGATCGTATGACCTCCGCACGACGCATCCTGATCCCGGGCGCTCTGATCGCACTTCCGGTGGCCTTCGCCGTGGGCATCGTGGCGCACGCGCAGATGCCCGCAGCTCCGCGGCTGCCGGACGCGCCGGTCACGGTGCAGCTGGCTTCGCCGACGCCGGTCACTCCGGCCCCGTCGGCGCCGCAGGTAGAACCCGCGCCTGCACCACCGGCCGCTCCGGCGCCGGGCGTTCCCGGCGACGACGACGATGACGAGGGCGACGATGACTGATCCGCTGGTCGACCTGCACCAGGTCGCCGAGACCGACGAAGTCCGCGTCGGCCGACCGGGCACTCCGCTGCGCACCCTGCGTGCCCGGTCGATGCCCGCCCGCTGGAGGATCACCGCCTGGATCATCCTCAGCACGATGGTCACGCTCGTCGCGGTGGGCATGATCGGCCGCAGCATCTTCGTGGCCGGCGTGGAGCGGGCGGCGAACACCGAGATCGAACAGGAAGCCGATGAGTTCATCCGGTTCTCGGAGAAGGCCGGTGCGGAGGGGCTCTCCACGCCGGAGCAGCTCCTGCAGGAATACGTGGCGCGGCAGGTGCTGCACGACGAGGTCGTCGTCGGAATCGTCGACGGGTCGATCGTCGCGGTGGCGAACGGCCTCACGGGAGCGAACTCGGTGAGCGGCGGTTCCGCAGAGGTGCCGGGCGGTGACGGACTCGTCGACCGGCTACTGGACTCGAATGCGGCATCCGGTGTCGTCGAGACCGGAGACACCGGACCCGCGCGATGGGGACGGCTGGAGTTCACGTCGGGCGACAGCGGCGGGACGCTGATGATCCTGCAGTTCACGCAGGATGCTCGAGCTCAGGTCGACGAGAGCTTCACCGGGATCGCCTGGGCCGCCCTCCTCGGCCTGCTGCTCAGCTCGGGAGTCGCATGGCTCGTCGCCGGTCAGATCCTCGCGCCGGTGCGCGACGTCTACCGCGTCGCGCGCGACATCGGCGAGCATGATCTCACCGCCCGCGTGCCGGTGGACGGCAGCGACGACATCGCGGCCGTCGCGACGACTTTCAACCAGATGCTCGATCGCCTCGAGGCCGTCCATGCCACGCAGCAGAGATTCGTCGACGATGCGGGTCACGAACTGCGCACCCCGATCACGATCGTTCGCGGCCACCTGGAACTGCTCAGCGACGACCCTGAGGAGCGTAAGGCCACGCTGCGGCTGATCAGCGACGAACTCGATCGGATGAGCCGCATCGTCACCGACCTGCTCGTCCTCGCCCGCGCGCAGCAACCGGACTTCGTCCGCGTCGCATCGTGTGATGTGACCGCGCTCACGCTCGACATCGAGGCGAAGGCGCAGGCGCTCGGTGCTCGACGATGGCAACTGATGGAGGTCGCCGAGGGCAGCGTCCGCCTCGATCCGCAGCGCGTCACCCAAGCCGTTCTGCAGTTCGCGGCCAACGCGGTGCAGGTGACCGATGAGGACGACCGCATTCGGATGGGCTCCCGCTTCGAAGGAGACGGCACCGAGCGGCTGCTGCGGCTCTGGGTGCAGGACACCGGCCCTGGCGTGCTCGCGGAGGATGCGGAGCGGATCTTCGAGCGCTTCGTCCGCGGCTCCGCTCGCGGCGACACGGTCGGGCGGCATGGCTCGGGCCTCGGGCTCGCCATTGTGCGCGCGATCACGGACGGTCACGGCGGATCGGCCTGGGTCGACAGCGTCCCGGGCGAGGGCGCCACCTTCGGAATCGACATCCCGGCGCCGATCGACGCACGGGAATCGGCTGGCGGCGAACGGTCGCCGGCGCTCATCGCAGAGAGGAACTGAGATGCGGACCATCCTCATCGCGGAAGACGACCCGCACATCGTTTCGTTCGTGCGGCGTGGTCTGCGTGCGGCCGGATACGACACCGCCGAGGCCGCGGATGGCGAGACGGCCCTCATCCTCGCGCGCGGCGGGACGTTCGATCTGGTGCTGCTGGACATCGGCCTGGGCGGAATGGACGGCTTCGACGTGCTCGCTCACCTCCGAGGGGAGGGCGTCAGCACTCCCGTAATCGTGCTGACGGCGCGTGACTCGGTGATCGACACCGTCCGTGGTCTGGAGAGCGGAGCCAACGACTACGTCACCAAGCCCTTCCAGTTCGCGGAGCTTCTCGCTCGGGTGCGACTGCGCATCGGAGACGGAGAAGGCCGAGCATCCGGTCCCGTGCTCGCACACGGCGATGTGCACGTGGATGTGCGAGCGCGTCGTGTGACAGTGGGCGGCGAGATGCGGGAGCTCACCTCGCGCGAGTTCGCGCTGCTGGAGGTGTTCATCGAGAACGCGGGGCAGGTGCTCTCCCGCGACCAGCTGATCGGTCACGTCTGGGGTATGGATTTCGACCCCGCGTCGAACGTCGTGGACGTGTACGTGCGGGCGTTGCGGGGCAAGATCGGCGCAGACCGCATCGAGACCGTGCGCGGGGCGGGATATCGACTGCGATGAGCACCCTGATCGACTCCCGAACCGGCGTGGGCTCGACGACTCCCGAGATCCTGGAGTCGCCGGCCGAGCGTCCGAAGCATGTGCGTTTCGCGACCATCCCTCCGGTCAGGATGCCCGGCGCCGGCCGCTCCCTGCCCGAGCGCGCACCGCGGCTCCGCGATCGCCCGGCACCGCCGCGTTCCCGGGCGATCGGCGGGCGGGACCGGATGCGTCGCGTCATCGCACTCGTGGCGCTCGCCGCCGTACTGGCTGCCGGTGCCGCGATGGCCCTGTCGGCGGCCGGGGCGCCCGTGTCCACCGCTGCCGGTGCTGCGGGCGGCCTCACGGTGCCGGTCGCCATCACCGTGACCGTGTTCCTCCTCGCCGTCTGGGCGTGGACCGAGACCCGACTGGACGACACCCTGGTCGCCCTCCTCGCAGCGCTCGCCTTGATCGCCACCGGAGTGCTCCCGGTCGACACGTTCTTCGCCTCCCTCGGGGACCCGACGATCTGGCTGCTGATCGGCGCGTTCGTGATCGCGGCAGGAGTGACGTCGTCCGGCCTCGCGATGCGCGGCGCCGCCCACCTGCTGCGTCGGGGGCGCAGTCCGCGAGCGCTGTTCCACCTCACGACCGTCGCCCTCACCCTCACGGCGTTCGCAGTACCGGCGACATCCGGTCGGGCCGCTCTCGCCATCCCGGTCTTCACTGCAGTGGCAGCAGTCCTCGCGGGCCGCGAGAAGCTGGTGAAGGCGCTCGCGCTGCTCTTCCCGACGGTCATCCTGCTTTCGGCCGCGGCATCCCTCCTCGGGGCCGGCGCGCACATCATCACCAACCAGCTGCTGGTCGCCGCCGGCGGTGAAGGGTTCACCTTCCTCAGCTGGTTGTGGTTCGGGCTGCCGGTGGCGGTGATCTCCTCGCACCTCGCCTGCGAGATCATCCTGTGGCGGTTCACCGATCGCCCCGATCGCGCCGGCCGGCTGCGGATCGGCCTCGCCGATTTCGAACGCACCGCGCCGATGCCGGTGACCGGGCCGCTGCGGGCCGATGAATGGCGGGCGACGGCGCTGCTGGCCGGCGTGATCGTGCTCTGGAGCACAGAGCCGCTGCATCAGCTCTCCCCGGCACTCGTCGCTCTGCTGGGCGCGGTCGCCGCGGTCTCGCCGGTGATCGGCTGCACGCGTCTTCCCGCGGCTGTGGCGAAGGTGCCGTGGGGGCTGCTCCTCTTCCTCGCCGCGACGCTCGCGCTGGCATCCGCGCTCACCGAGACGGGTGCGGCGGTCTGGCTGAGCGGGTCCGCCCTCGCCCCGCTCGCGGGATTGGGTGCGGGCGGGGGCATCGCCTTCATCCTCGTGGTGATCGGACTCTCGATCGCCGCGCATCTGCTCATCCCGTCGCGGTCGGCGCGTTCGGCCGCGGTCATCCCGGTGGTGATCGCGCTCGCGCCAGGTCTCGGCATCGAGCCCATGGCGGCCGCGTTCGCGTCGACGGTGGCTGCGGGCTTCTGCCATACCCTGCCGAGTTCGGCCAAACCGGTGGCGATGTTCGCCGATCCCGCCGCCGTCCCCGGCGGGTTCGCACCGCGCGACCTGCGACGGCTCTCCGTCGTCCTGGCGCCGATGATGTTCGCCCTGGTCGCGGTCTGCGCGTTCTGGATCTGGCCGGCGATGGGAATGCCGCTCATGCGCTGAGCATCCGCGCCTCACCCGGGTCCGCACCGCGTACCCGTTGTTCGTCGTGCCCGTCGAAGGGCACTCCGCCCCTGCCCACGTCGTATCGAAGGAGAACACATGTCCATCCACATCCCGCAACGCATCCTCGTCGCACCGAGCGGATTCAAGGAGAGCCTCAGCGCCGAGACCGTCGCACATGCCATCGCATCCGGCATCCGCCGGGTCATCCCCGGCGTGCAGGTGGACGAGTTCCCGGTTCCGGACGGAGGTGAAGGCACCGCACTGGCGCTCGCCGCGGCGACCGGCGGCGACGTCGTGCCGGCGCGAGTCACCGGTCCGGTCGGAGTCGCCGTCGATGCGCACTGGGCGCGACTCGGAGGCGCCGCCACCGGGACCGCGGTCGTCGAGATGGCAGCGGCGGCCGGCCTGCGCCTGGTGCCCCGCGATCGCCGCGACCCCGGCGAGACCACGACCTACGGGGTCGGTGAGCTGATCGTCGCCGCCCTTGACGACGGTGCAGAGCGCATCGTGATCGGATGCGGCGACTCGGGTACCAGCGACGGCGGTGCGGGTGCGCTGCAGGCACTCGGAGCGCGGATCCTCGACCGCGACGGGATTCCGCTCGCACGCGGCGGCCGGCACTTGATCGAGGCGGCCGCACTCGATCTCACAGGGTTGCATCCGCGTCTCGGCGACGTCGAGATCGTGCTCGCCTGCAACATCCACAACGTGCTCTGCGGGCCGAGGGGCGTCGCGCGGGTGTTCGGGCCGCAGAAGGGCGCGACTCCGATCCAGGTCGAACTGCTGTCGACGGCGCTGGACGCCTGGGCTGCCCTCCTCGAGGCGCAGTCGCCTTTCGGGGGTGCGATGGATGTCCGCACCGGCGCCGGAACGGGCGCGTCAGGTGGACTCGGCGTCGGTCTCGCCGCAGTGCTCGGTGCCCGGCTCGCGCCGCGTTTCGAGGTGCTGCTCGACAGTGGACTTCTGCCGACGTCGCTCGACGACTTGATCGCGAAGGCCGACCTGGTCATCACGGCGGAGGGCGCCATCGACTTCCAGACTCCGCGCGGCAAGGTCCCCGCCGAGGTGGCGATGCGGGCGCGGGTGGAGGGCGTTCCGGTACTGGGAATCGCCGGATCCCTCGGCGCAGGAGCGCCGGCCGTGCACGACATCGGCATCGGCGCGATCGCCTCGATCCTGACCGTCCCGATGGAGCTCGAGCAGGCTGTCGAACAGGGGGAGGAACTGCTGCGCGATGCCGCAGAGCGATGCATGCGGCTCGTGATGCTCGGATCGGCACTGTCGGCGAGGGCGGCGTGAGATCAGGGCGGGGTCGGCGTGAGGTCAGCGTGAGGTCAGCGTGCAGGGAACCCCGCGAGTCACCGTCTCGATAGACTCGAACGGTGCCCGTGAACTCAGAATTGGTCGGCCGGGAGTTTCCGCCGACAGCCCCGTACCTCGTCGGACGTGAGAAGGTGCGCGAGTTCGCGCGCGCCGTCTTCGCCGATGCGCCGCAGCACACCGACGTGAGCGCGGCACGCGCCGCGGGCTTCGCCGACGTAGTCGCCCCGCCCACGTTCGCGATGGTGGTCCAGGATCACACCCTGCAGCAGCTGCTGGCCGAACCCGATTCGGGAATCGTTCTCGCACGGACCATCCATGCCGAGCAGCGCTTCACCTACTCGCGCCCGATCGTGGCCGGCGACGAGCTGACCGCACAGTTGAAGGTCACCGGCATCCGGATGATGGCCGGCAACGCGTTGATCACCAGCGACGCCGAGATCACGGATGCCGAGGGCTCGCACGTCGTGACGGCGACCAGCGTTCTGCTGGTCGGCTCCGATGAAGAAGGAGAGGGGCAGTGATGACCTACACCGTCGGAGACATCATCGCCGAGCGCACCGTGCACCTCACCCGTGAGTCGCTGGTCCGCTACGCCGGAGCATCCGGAGACTTCAACCCGATCCACTATCGCGATGACGTCGCGGCATCCGTCGGGCTTCCCGGGGTGCTCGCGCACGGCATGCTGACCATGGGCATCGGATCCTCGGTCGTGCTCGCCGCACTCGAGCCGGGCACCCGCATCCTCGATTACGGTGTGCGTTTCACCAAACCGGTGGTCGTCGACCCCGTCACCGGCGCGGACGTGCACGTGCTGGCCACCGTCGGAGCGGTCGACGAGGCGTCCACGCGGATCGACCTGAAGGTGACCTTCAACGACGCGACCGTACTGGTCAAGGCGCAGCTGCGCGTCGCGGTCTGACGCATGGTCTTCTCGAACCCCGTGGAGATCGCCCCGATCTCGCTGTCAGAGCTCACGACGCTGCGCACCGGGGCTGCCCCCGAGCGGATGCTGCAGGTGTCGACGTCCGCAGAACTGGTCGAGGCGCTGCGGGAGACGTGGGCGCGCGGCGACGAATGGTTCGTGCTCGGCGGCGGCTCCAACCTCTTCGTCGGGGATGAGCCGTTCGAGGGCACCGTCATCCGGGTGCTCACCCGCGGCATCGACGAGCTCCCGTCACCGCACCAGGGGCGTGTCCGGCTGCGGGCTCAGGCCGGTCACAGCTGGGATGCTCTCGTGGCGCATGCGGTCGAGCGCGGCTATGCCGGGCTGGAGGCGATGTCGGGGATCCCGGGCACGGTCGGCGCCGCTCCCGTGCAGAACATCGGAGCGTACGGCCAGGAGATCCAGGAGACCCTGGTCGAGGTCGAACTCATCGACGAGTCGACTGGCGAGATCTCGGTGGTTCCTGCGGCAGAGCTCGGACTCGGCTTCCGCACGTCGGTGCTCAAGCACCACTACGGCGGCGAGCCGCTGCGGCGCGCTGTCATCCTGTCCGTCACCGTCGACCTGCATGTCGCGAACGAGCGGGTGGTGCGCGGCGACCAGTTGCGACGGGCGCTCGGACTCCAGGACGATGCCCCGGTGCCCCTCACCTGGGTGCGCGAGCGGATCCTCGCCACTCGCGCCTCGAAGGGCATGCTGCTCGACGAGCATGACCCCGACACGCACGGCGTCGGCTCGTTCTTCCAGAACGCCGTCGTCCCGGAAGCGGTCGCGCGTGCCCTCCCGGCGGAGTGCCCGCAGTGGCCGGTCGCTCCCGACCTCGACGCGGTCACCGTCATCCCGCTCGCGTCGTACGACGGACTGCTCCCGACGCCGCGGCATGAGGCATCCGATGTGAAGGTGAGCGCCGCGTGGCTCATCGAGCAGGCCGGTATCGGCAAGGGATTCAAGCTTCCGCGCTCGCGCGCCTCGGTGTCGACCAAGCACGCTCTCGCGCTGACCAATCGCGGTGGTGCGACGGCCGGTGAGGTCGCCGAACTCGCCCGCTTCATCCAGAGTCGGGTTCATGCCGAGTTCGGCCTCGTGCTCCAGCCCGAGCCGGTGCTGGTGGGCGTGGAGCTCTAGGTCGATCTCGCCGACGGAAGGTACGCTCGGCGCATGGCCGGACTCGTCCCGTATCTCTTCCTTCCCGGAACCGCCGCCGAGGCGCTGACGTTCTATCACGGCATCTTCGGCGGCGAACTGATCCTGCACACCTACGCCGATTTCGGGCGCGCCGACGGGCCAGGCGACGCGATCGCACACGGCGAGATCCGGGGGCCGGTCGAACTCTTCGCAGCGGATGCCGGACCCGACCAGGACGCCGCGCACATCGTCGGTGCTGTCTTCTCCCTGCTCGGGACGACGGATGCGTCCGTGCTCACGGGCTGGTTCGACGCGCTCGGCGAAGGCGGGACGGTGACCGACCCGCTGCAGAAACGGCTGTGGGGCGACTACGACGGTCAGGTCACCGATCGCTACGGCATCCGCTGGCTCATCGGCTTCGAGGAATAGCGTTCGCGCGCGCGACCTCAGGTGCCCTGGGGATTGCCGAGACCCACATCTCTCGCCGAGACCCCCTGCTGCAACTGTGGGTCTCGGCGACAACTGTGGGTCTCAGCGACTAAGGTCACAGCGACCCACAGTGCCGCGCTTCAGGCGAACAGGCGCTGCAGGCGCTGCACGCCCTCGAGTAGTGCCTCGTCGCCGAGCGCGTACGACATGCGGATGTAGCCGCTCGGCCCGAACGCCTCACCAGGCACGACGGCGACCTCGGCCTGATCGAGGATGAGGTCGGCGAGTTCGAGCGAGGTGCTCGGCGTCACGCCGCCCCAGGTGCGGCCGAGCAGGCCCTGCACGTCGGGGTAGACGTAGAACGCGCCGAGCGGGTTCGGCACCCGCATCCCGTCGATCTTCGACAGTTCGGCGACGATGAGCTTGCGGCGGCGGTCGAACGCCTCGCGCATCTGCTCGGCCTCCGTCTGCGGGCCGTTGAGTGCGGCGATCGCGGCCTTCTGCGCCACGTTGTTCACGTTGCTGGACAGGTGCGACTGCAGGTTGCCCGCGATCTTGATCGCATCCGCGGGTCCGACCATCCAGCCCACCCGCCATCCGGTCATCGCGTAGGTCTTGGCGACGCCGTTGACCAGGATCGTCTGGCCGGCGGCAGCCGGGACCGCCTCGACGATGGAGGTCGCCTTGACACCCTCGTAGGTGAGGTTCTGGTAGATCTCGTCCGAGATGATCCAGATGCCGTGCTCGACGGCCCACTCGCCGATCGCCTTCGTCTCTTCTGCGGTGTACACCGAACCGGTCGGGTTCGAGGGCGAGACGAAGACGAGCGCCGTGGTGCGGTCGGTGCGTGCGGCTTCGAGCTGCTCGACGGTCACCTTGTAGTCCTGGTCGGCACCCGCGAACACCTCGACCGGGGTGCCGTCGGCGAGACGGATGGCTTCGGGGTACGTGGTCCAGTACGGCGCGGGCAGCAGCACCTCGTCGCCGGGGTTCACCACGGCCTGGAAGGCCTGGTAGACGGACTGCTTGCCGCCGTTGGTGACGATGACCTGGCTGGGGGAGACCTCGAGCCCGGAGTCGCGCAGCGTCTTCGCGGCGATCGCTTCCCGCAGGGCGGGCAGGCCAGGAGCCGGGGTGTACCGGTAGCTCGCCGGGTCGGCGAGAGCCGTGGCCGCGGCATCCACGATGAACTGCGGCGTCGAGAAGTCCGGCTCGCCGGCCGCGTAGGAGATGATCGGCTTGCCCTCGGCCTTGAGGGCCTTGGCCTTGGCATCCACCTTGAGGGTGGCGGATTCGGCGATGGCGGACAGCTTGCGGGAGAGAGGTGCGCGTTCGGTCACGCCTTCGAGCGTACTCGGGTCGGCGGATGGCGGAAGGCTGCAGCAGACACGAAGATCACCAGTTCTTTAGACGATTGACAAGTCTGGTGCTGCGGTGCCCGCTCAGGCGAAGGCGAGACCGTGCGCCTGAGCGACGGCCTCCAGCGTGATGCGTCCGCCCTGGATGTTGAGCCCCTTGGCCAGCGCCGCATCCTCTGCCGCGGCGCGCTCCCAGCCCTTGCCGGCGATCGCCGAGACGTAGGGGAGGGTGGCGTTCGTGAGGGCGCGGGTCGCCGTCTCCGGGACAGCTCCCGGCATGTTCGCGACGCAGTAGTAGATGGAGTCGTGCACGGCGAAGGTGGGGTCGTCATGCGTGGTCGGGCGGGAGCCCTCGAAGCATCCGCCCTGATCGATCGCGATGTCCACCAGCACGGAGCCCGGCTTCATCGAGGCGACCATCTCGTCGGTGACGAGCTTCGGAGCCGCGGCCCCGGGAATGAGGACCGAGCCGATGACGAGATCGGCGGTCGCGAGCTCCTCCGCGATGTCATAGCGGCTGGAGGCGCGCGTTTCGAGTGCTCCGCCGTAGCGATGCTCCAGCTCGCGAAGGCGCGGCAGCGAGATGTCGATCACGGTGACCTTCGAGCCGAGTCCGAGGGCGTTGGCCGCGGCATGCTCTCCGGCGACGCCACCGCCGATGACGACGGTCTTCGCGCGAGGGGTCCCGGCGATGCCGCCGAGCAGGATGCCTCGTCCGCCCGCGGACCGCATCAGCGAGTACGAGCCCATCGTGACCGAGAGGCGGCCGGCGATCTCGCTCATCGGCACGAGCAGCGGCAGGCTGCGGTCGGGCAGCTGCACAGTCTCGTAGGCGACGGCCGTGGTGCCGGCGTCGACGAGCGCCGTCGTCAGGGCCCGGTCGGCAGCGAGGTGCAGGTAGGTGAAGAGCGTCAGATCGGGGCGAAGGAATCCGTACTCCTGGGCGATCGGCTCCTTGACCTTGATCAGCAGGTCGGCTTCGCCCCATGCCTCGGCGGCGGATGAGACGATCTCCGCGCCGGCTGCCCGGTACGCGTCATCATCGATGCGCGATCCCAGCCCGGCACCCGACTGCACGAGGACGCGGTGCCCC
The DNA here is from genome assembly GCF_040675825.1 of Microbacterium sp. LWH12-1.2. Lineage (NCBI taxonomy): Bacteria > Bacillati > Actinomycetota > Actinomycetes > Micrococcales > Microbacteriaceae > Microbacterium > Microbacterium sp. LWH12-1.2. Next base: position 1,974,932 of record NZ_JBEGIJ010000001.1, on the reverse strand, counting down.
TCGTGGACGAGGCGGTCGGCGCCGGCCGGGGTGAGGGCGACACGGCTCTCATTGTTCTTGACCTCTGTGGGTACGCCGATCTTCATCGATCCTCCATGTGCTGAGTATGCGCGTAGTACTTCTAGAACGATCGCAGAAACATCGGTTCAGCAACAGATTCAGTGAAGAACATTCGCTGGAGCCGGAGATCCTGAATAATCATTCACATGAACATGCTTTCTGGGGCGGCAGCGCCGAATGGTATTCAGGGCGCGCCCCTCGACGCGATCGACGCGCAGATCGTGAAGCTCCTCGCGGCGGACGGGCGGATGACGAACGCCGAGCTCGCCGGGCGTCTCGGTGTCGCGCCATCGACGGCGCACGCCCGGTTGCGCGCCCTCATCGACCGCGGAGTGATCACAGGATTCCACGCCAGCGTCGACGAGCGGATGCTCGGCGCCGGCCTCCAGGCGATCATCGGCGTTGTATTGCGCCCGAGTGGGAGACGGGAGAGCATCGTCGAGTTCGCCGAACGGGTGCGGGTACTGCCGCAGGTCATCCAGGTGTTCTTCCTCGGCGGTGACGACGACTTCCTCCTGCACATCGCCGTCGCCGACTCGTCGCAGATGCGCGAGTTCGTCCTCGAGCACCTCTCTGCCCAGAGCAGCGTCGCATCGACGCGCACCAGCATCGTCTTCGACTATCACCGCAATTCGGTCGCCGCATCCTTCGAGTGACGCGGTGACGCTCGGATGCCTGACCGGGAGCGGAGCGTCACGGTGACAACGGGAACGGGAGCGGTTCGCCGGAGATGATCGCGGGCATGAGGTGGCAGAGCGCCACCAGGCCGAGCGCAACCGCACCGAAAGCGGCCGGGAGTATGTGGAGGTCGCTCTGCCGGGGGAGCCGCCCGATCAGCAGGAGGGCGACGACAGGCGGGATCAACCAGTACGACGAAGAACGCTCGAAGAGCCGCATCAGCGCGCTGGCCGCGCCCGCCCCCGCGGGATCGGTGCCGGGCAAGAGCGTCTGGACGGCGAGGACCAGTATCGAGGCCACGATCGTCAGGGAGCTCAACATGATCGACACGGCGCGGCGAACTCTGATCGCCTCCGGCGACGGTGCAGCGGTGCTCGACATGCCGCGAGAGTAGCGCGCACCGCGAAGCGGCGTCGCAGTTATCCACAGGTGATGCGGTCGCCTTCGGCGACGGACTCAGGATGCGGGTGCCGCCGCTGCTCTGATCAATGCGCCGAGTCGGGCGACGGTTTCTTCGACGAGGGCATCATCGAGATTCCCGTAGCCGAGGACGAGGGCCTCGGGCGCACGCGCGCCTGCCGCATAGCGATGAAGCGGAGTGATGGCGAGATCCGCGGTCGCCATCGCCACGACATCGGCCGCTGCGCACCCCGCGGGGAGAGGGAGCAGGAGATGCATCCCGGCGGCTATCCCGGAAGGAGTGAGGTCGGGCAGCTCGGTGCGCAGCGCGTCGAGCAGGCGAGCGCGACGGCGCCGGAACCGGATCCGTGAGGCGCGCAGATGTCGTTCCAGGTCACCGTTCACGATGAAATGCGCCAGCGCGGCCTGATCGACGAGCGAAGGCGCCGAGGTCGATGGCGGCGGGTCGATGCCTGGGGGCAGGAGCGCCCACCCGATTCCCAGAGCGGGAGAGACGGATTTCGACAGCGACCCGAACAGCGCGATGCGGTCGGGGGCGAGGCGTTGCAGCGCGGCGATCGGTCGACGGTCGTAGCGGAATTCTGCGTCGTAGTCGTCCTCGACGACGAACGCATCGTGGTCCCGCGCCCAGTGCACGACCTGCTCCCGCCGCGCGGCCGACAGGGCGGCGCCGAGGGGGAACTGGTGGGCCGGGGTCAGGAGCGCCGCGCGGGCTCCGGTGCGGGCGGCGGCCTCCGCAAGCACGGAGGCGTCGACCCCTTCCTCGTCGACCGGAACGGGGATCGGCCGCAGGCCGGCCCGTGCCGCGATGTCACGCAGCCGAGGCCAACTGGGATCCTCGACCAGGATCGCGCGGTGGCCGCGACGGTGCAGCTCGGTGGCCAGGATGCTCATTCCGTCGCTCGCGCCGTGGGTGAGCAGCACGCGCTCCGGGTCGGCGACGGCATGTCGAGAGCGGCTCAGATGCTCTGCGACGGCGACGCGGGCCGGCAGATAACCGGAGGGATGCGCCCTCGCGAGATCGCTGTCGGGCAGTGTCGAAAGCGCCGAACGCAGCGCGGATGCCCAGCGGGACCTCGGTGTGGCACGGAGATCCGGGATCCCAGGGCGAAGGTCGAAGCGGGGTGCCGGGGTCGATGTGATGCCGGCCACCGACGATGGGAGAGCGGATGGATGCGCGGACGCCGCCACGCGGGTGGCGGAGCCGGTTCGAGCATCGAGGACCCCTTCGGCGACCAGTTGACCGTACGCCTCGGTCACCACCCAGCGTGATACTCCGATCGTGTCGGCCAGGACGCGGCTGGGTGGCAGCGCGGCATCCGCCGGGAGCCGCCCCTCGGCGACCGCAGCCCGCAGTGCGCGCTCGAGACGGTTCCGCAACGAAGTGCGCGCGGCGCGGGGTTCCGACGCGGCGTCGAGATCGAGGAGCGTCTCCCACGCGAGAAGTGGTCTGGTCTTCTTCATCGTGATTGGAGTGTATCTCCGGGCCGATTTTTTCCTAGCGTGGAACCGCCGATCGAAAGGACCACCCCATGCACTACCGCACCGTCTCCGACGGCGTCACCTCGTTCGATGTGTCCACGCTGTGCCTCGGCACGATGAATTTCGGAACCCGCACCGACGACGAGACGTCCAGGGCCATCCTCGACCGCTTCATCGAGGCGGGAGGAACCTTCATCGACACGGCGAACAACTACAGCGTCTGGGCGGGTGGCAGCGGCCGAGACAGTGAGGAGCTCCTCGGGCGGTGGATGACCGAACGCGGCAACCGCGACTCTCTGCGCATCGCGACGAAACTGGGCGCCGCGCAGAAGGACTCGTCGAAGCCGCTGTCGAGTACGCCGCCGACGAACTTCGAGGGGCTGTCGAGCGAGGTGATCCGCAGGCAGGCGCCAGCGAGCGCGAAGCATCTCGGCATCGATCACATCGACGTGCTGTACGGCCATGTGGACGACCGCGACACCGACCTCGCGGAGACGGTGGCCGCTTTCGGCGAGCTGCAGCGCGACGGCCTCATCGGAATCGCGGGCATCTCGAACGTCGCGACCTGGCGCGTCGTCGAGGCGCGGGAAGAAGCCAGGCGCCAGGGAATCGCACCATACGGATTCGTGCAGCAGCAGTACAGCTATCTGCACCCCGCGCCGAAGTATGGTCGCAACAACTTCGTCACCCCTGGGCTGCTCGACTACGCGGCATCAGTCGGAACCCCGGAACGGCCGCCCCTCGCGATCACCGCCTATTCCCCGCTGCACCAGGGCGGCATCTCGCGGCTCGACAAGCAACTGTGGGGTGGCGTCGACCACCCGACCAGCCACGCCAGGCGCGCGCTTCTGCACGAGGTCGCGGCCGATATCGGCGCGACGCCGAATCAGGTCGCGCTCGCCTGGCTGCTGGGCGCTGCGGTACCGGTGATTCCGGTCGTCGGTGTCTCGAGCCTCGCCCAGCTGGAGGAGGCGCTGGGGGCTGCTGATCTCGTTCTCGACGATGATGTGCGGGACCGGCTCGACGCGGAGCCCGGCGACGAGGGCTGACACGCAGAACCCCCGTTCGCCCGGATGTCCGGGCGGACGGGGGTCTGGTGCAGAGACCTCAGCCGAACTGGTTCATCGTGTTGTGCTGACCACCGGCCTTGAGGGCGGCGTCGCCGGCGAAGTACTCCTTGTGGTTGTCGCCGAGGTCGCTTCCGGCCATGTTCTGGTGCTTGACCGTGGCGATCCCTCCGCGGATCTCCCGGCGCTGGACCCCGCTGACGTACGCGAGCATCCCCTCGTCTCCGAAGTAGCCCTTCGCGAGATCATCGGTCGACAGCGCCGCCGTGTGGTACGTCGGGAGCGTGATCAGGTGGTGGAAGATCCCGGCGCGGGCTGCGCTGTCGCGCTGGAACGTACGGATCTTCTCGTCGGCCAGCCGTGCCAGCTCCGTGCCGTCGTACTCGACGCTCATGAGAGCGTTGCGGTCGTAGGCCGAAACGTCCTGGCCCTGCTCCACGAGCAGGTCGTACACCTGCTGACGGAAGTTCAGCGTCCAGTTGAACGACGGGCTGTTGTTGTAGACCAGCTTCGCGTTCGGGATCTCCTCGCGGATCGCGTCGACCATGCCGGCGATCTGCTCCACATGCGGCTTCTCCGTCTCGATCCACAGCAGGTCGGCGCCGTTGCGCAGCGACGTGATGCAGTCGAGCACGACGCGTTCCTCACCGGTTCCCTGGCGGAACTGGTACAGGTTGCTGGCCAGGCGCTTCGGCCGCAGCAGCACGCCGTCGCGCTTGATCACGACGTCGCCGTTGCCGAGCTCGTCCTCCGAGATCTCTTCGACATCGAGGAACGAGTTGTACTGGTCGCCCAGGTCGCCCGGCTCGTGCGTGACGGCGAGCTTCTGCGTGAGTCCTGCGCCGAGCGAGTCGGTGCGGGCGACGATGATGCCGTTGTCGATGCCGAGTTCGAGGAACGCGTAGCGGACCGCGTTGATCTTCGCGATGAAGTCCTCGTGCGGCACCGTGACTTTGCCGTCCTGGTGGCCGCACTGCTTCTCGTCCGAGACCTGGTTCTCGATCTGGATGGCGCACGCGCCGGCCTCGATCATCTTCTTGGCGAGGAGGTACGTCGCCTCCGGGTTGCCGAAGCCGGCATCGATGTCCGCGATGATCGGAACGACATGGGTCTCGTAGTTGTCGATCTGGGACTGGATGAACTCCACCGCGGTCTCGTCGCCGCCGGCGCGTGCCGCGTCGAGCTGGGAGAAGAGCAGATCGAGTTCGCGGGCATCGGCCTGGCGGAGGAACGTGTAGAGCTCCTCGATCAGTGCGGGCACCGCGGTCTTCTCGTGCATCGACTGATCCGGGAGCGGGCCGAACTCGGAACGGAGCGCGGCGACCATCCACCCGGAGAGGTAGAGGTAACGCTTGTTCGTGGTCTTCAGATGCTTCTTGATCGAGATGAGCTTCTGCTGCCCGATGAAACCGTGCCACACCCCGAGCGACTGCGTGTAGATCGATGAGTCGGCGTCGTACTCACCCATGTCGCGGCGCATGATGTCGGCCGTGTACTGCGCGATCTCGAGTCCGGTGCGGAAGCGGTTCTGCGCCCGCATCCGGGCGGCGGACTCGGCGTTGATGGCGTTCCAGCTGGAACCGTTCGCGTCCTTCAGGGACTGGATGGCGTCGATGTCGTTCTGATACTGGGTCATGTCATTGCCTTCGTGGGTGGGTGAACGGTCAGTCGGTCTCGGCGAGGTAGCGGGAGTACGCACCCAGGGTGAGGAAGGTCGGGAACTCCTCCTGCAGGGCGACCTCGCGGAAGATGTCGGCTGCGTCGTCGAAGCGATCGCCGGCCGACCGCGTGGCCTGAGCGAGCACAGTGGCGATGAGGCCTTCGACGTACTCCGGGGTGATCGCCGTGCCGTCTTCGGTGGAGCGATCCTGGTGGATCCACTGCCATACCTGCGACCGGCTGATCTCCGCCGTCGCTGCATCCTCCATGAGGTTGTCGATCGCCACGGCGCCGAGGCCGCGCAGCCACGCTTCGAGGTAGCGGATCGCCACCGAGACGTTGTCGCGCACGCCCTGCGCTGTGATCGGTCGCCCGATGTGCAGATCCAGCAGATCGGATGCTGTCACGTGCACGTCATCACGCTGGCGGTCGACCTGGTTCGGGCGGTCGCCGAGCACGGCGTCGAACTCGGCCTGCGCAGTCGCGATCAGGTCGGGGTGCGCCACCCAGGTGCCGTCGAAGCCGTCTCCGGCCTCGCGCTTCTTGTCGGCGGACACCTTCTCGACGGCGCGGGCCGTCACCTCGGCGTCGCGGCGATTCGGGATGAAGGCGCTCATGCCGCCGATCGCGAAGGCGCCCCGCTTGTGGCAGGTCTTCACCAGCAGCTCGGTGTAGGCCCGCATGAAAGGCACCGTCATCGTGACCTCGCTGCGGTCGGGGAGCACGAAGCGTGCACCGCGACCGCGGTAGTTCTTGATGATCGAGAAGATGTAGTCCCAGCGTCCGGCGTTCAGCCCTGCGCAGTGATCGCGCAGCTCGTACAGGATCTCGTCCATCTCGAACGCGGCGGGCAATGTCTCGATCAGCACCGTGGCACGGATCGTGCCGTGGGGGAGACCGATGTACTCCTCGCTGAAGGTGAAGATGTCGTCCCAGAGCTTCGCCTCTTCGCTCGACTCGATCTTGGCGATGTAGAAGTACGGTCCGCGGCCGGAGTCGATGAGCGCCTTGGCGTTGTGGAAGAAGTAGAGGCCGAAGTCGACGAGCGAGCCCGATGCGGCCATGCGCCGACCGGAACGATCGGTGAACTCCATGTGCTTCTCGGTGAGGTGCCAGCCGCGCGGTCGCATCACGATCGTCGGCGTGCGCTCGGCGGTGACGCGATACTCCTTGCCCTCGGGGGAGGTGAAGGAGAGTTCGCCGCGGATCGCGTCCCGCAGCGACAGCTGCCCCTCGATGACGTTCTTCCAGGTGGGGCTGGTGGCGTCCTCCTGGTCGGCGAGCCAGACCCGAGCCCCGGAGTTCAGCGCGTTGATGGTCATCTTCGGATCCGTCGGCCCGGTGATCTCCACCCGGCGGTCTTCGAGCCCGGGGCCGGCGCCGGCGACGCGCCAGTCGGCATCTTCACGGATGTGCGCGGTGTCGTCGCGGAAGCGCGGGTCGTGCCCGTTCCCGATCTCGAAGCGACGGCGCATCCGGTCGGCGAGGCGATCGTGCCGGCGGTTGGTGAAGCGGTGGTGCAGCTCGGTGAGGAAGGCGACCGCTTCGGGCGTGAGGATCTCTTCATAACGATCGCGAACGGGGCCGGTGATCTCGATCGCGGGGCCCTGCTGCGCCGTCTGGATCGGCGCGGTGAACGGGGCAGCGGTGGGAGTTGTCATGATGTGAGTCCTTTCGGTCGTACTCAGTCGTTGAGCTGCCGGGTGGCTTGAGACCACTCTGCGTGAAGTTCAGCGACTCAACTGGCCAAATCCGTTGTGAAGTTTGACCGAAATTCTTCTTCTGTGACACAATCGGGCGCATGGTCACCGTAGACACCGCAGAAGAGACCGACGCCCTCACGATCGGCCGGCGCATCCGTCAGCTGCGCACGGCGCGCGGGATGACCCTCGATGACCTCGCCACGGCGGTCGACCGGGTGCCCAGCCAGCTCTCGATGATCGAGACCGGAAAACGCGAGCCCAAGCTCACCCAGTTGCAGGCCATCGCCCGCGCGCTCGGCGTCACCATCGACGCACTGCTCGAAGGTGAGCCGCTCGACGAGCGAAGCGCCGTCGAGATCGCTCTGGAGCGGGCGATGAAGGGGCAGACCTTCCAGGCCCTCGGCATCGAGCCGTTCCGGATCGGCAAAGGCATGCCCACTGACGCGTTGAAAGCGCTGCTCGCCCTGCACGGCGAGATCGACCGGCTGCGCGATGAACGGGCGGCGACGCCCGAGGAGGCGCGGCGTGCGAACGTCGAGCTCCGCCACCTCATGCGGCGCCAGGACAATCACTTCGCAGACCTCGAGACGAAGGCATCCGAGATCCTGGCCGCGGTCGGACACCCCGGCGGTCCGCTCACCCAGCGCACCGCATCCGAGATCGCCGCGTACCTGGGGTTCACCCTGCACTACGCCCCCGACCTGCCGCAGACCACGCGCAGCGTCGCGGACCTCGCCAACGGACGTCTGTACCTTTCCAGCCAGGTGCCGGCGAAGGGCGATGCGCGCACGGCGGTGCTGCAGGCGCTCTCGTCTCGGATGCTGGGGCATTCCGAACCTCGAAGCTATGCGGAGTTCCTGCGCCAGCGGGTCGAGACGAACTATCTCACCGGCGCCCTGCTGATCCCGGAGGCGCACGTCGTGCCCGCCTTGAAGGATGCGAAGAGCCGACGGGCGATCTCGATCGAGGATCTTCGCGATACCTACTCGGTGTCGTACGAGACCGCAGCGCACCGCTTCACGAATCTGGCGACCCGCCACCTCGACATCCCGGTGCACTTCCTGAAGGTGCATGAGTCCGGCACGATCACGAAGGCGTACGAGAACGACGATGTGAACTTTCCGACTGATCGGCTCGGCGCCATCGAGGGTCAGATGTGCTGCCGCAGGTGGACGAGTCGGGTCGTGTTCGACGAGGACGATCGCTTCAACCCTTACTACCAGTACACCGATACCGGCAACGGCACCTACTGGTGCACGGCGCGGGTCGAGTCGTCCAGTGAAGGCCTGCACTCGGTGAGCGTCGGCGTGCGCTTCGACGACACGAAATGGTTCGTGGGGCGCGACACCGCGAATCGCGGCACATCGAAGCACTCCGTCGAGGTCTGCTGTCGACGCGCCCCCGCAGACCTCGAGCAGCGCTGGCGGGAGAATTCCTGGCCGAACGTGCGCACGCCCCGCACTCTGCTGGCGACGCTCCCGACCGGTGCCTTTCCCGGCGTCGACACGACCGATGTGTACGAGTTCCTGGAGGCGCACGCCCCGCGCTGAGGCCGGTGGCGCTGACCGGGAACCCGGCTGATCTCACGCAGCCAGGCCGCGGAGAACGATCTCCAACCCGCGCTCGAAGGCGGCATCGACGTCGCCACCCTGACGGAATCCGCCGTTCTGCTCCATCGTGCAGAATCCATATGCCCATGCCGTGAGGGTGCGTGCGGCCGACAGCGGGTCGTCGGGCGCGATCGCGGACACGGCGCTGAGCAGGTCGGTCATGATCGGCGCGAGCGACTCCGGCGAGGGCCCTGCCTGTGGGCCGGGGGCGCAGAACAACAGGGTCGTGATGTGGGGCGAGCGTGCCGCGAGAGCGCGTAAGGCCCTGGCAGTGCCCGCGAGGAGCTCGCGCGGGTCGTCGGTGTGCGCGGCGCGCGCCGCGATGTCCGCGGTCAGCTCGGCCACGGCGTCGTCTGCGGCGAGCCGGAGGAGGTCGTGGCGGTTGGCTGCGCGCTTGTAGAGGCTCGGTGCGCGGACGCCGACGGCCGCCGCGACCGAGCTCATCGTCACGGCATCCAACCCTTCTCGTTCGGAGATCTCGCGGACGGCGCTCACCAGCGCCTCCGGGGTGACTCTCTGTGGTGCGGGCATGTTGCGTCCTCCTGCCTCCAGCATAAGGCTATTGACTGTAGCCATCAAGGCTATGTACTGTAGCCAACATGACAGCTCGAATTCTCCGCATCGGCGATGACATCATCGCCGTGCATGCGATCGTGACCGAAGACGGCGTGACACTCATCGATGCGGGACTCTCCGGCGATCTGCGGATGCTCCGCGAGGCACTCGCCGTTGAGGGACTCTCGCTCGACGACATCCGCGGCATCGTGCTGACTCACGGCGACGCCGATCACATCGGCGTCGCGGAGCGGCTCAGGGCCGACCACGGCGTTCCCGTGCACATTCATGAGGCCGATGCGGCGCTCGCGACAGGTCGCACTCCCGCGCGCGGGGTCAAAGCCGACGCCTGGAAGCTCGGGCCGTCCCTCGGTTTCCTCTGGGTGGGGATCCGACGCGGCGCTCTGCGCACACGCCACATAGCCGACGTTCGCACGATCTCCGATGGTGATGTCCTGGAGTTGCCCGGCAAGCCGGAGATCATCGCGATTCCCGGGCACACTCCCGGTTCGGTGGCCATCCGCATCTCGGCCGTCGACGCGCTGTTCCTCGGTGACGCGATCACCACCCGGCACGTGCTCACCGGAGTGGGCGGTGCCAGGCTCGCGCCCTTCAGCAACGACTCCGAGCAGACGCGGCAGAGCCTGGAGCGCCTTCGGGATCTTCCGGAACGGCGGATCTTCCCCGGTCACGGGCCGGAGTTCCGAGGAACCGCAGACGATCTCCTCGCCGCGCTCGGGTGAGGCCGCTGACGGTCACTCCGACGGGGCGGCCGGCTTCGAGGGGGAGTATCCGGGAGCGCCGGTGATGGCGGCGATCAGATCGGAGTAGGTCGCATCCGCTCCGGTGAACGAACCGTTGTTGCGCCCGTGGCGGAGGACTTCGATCCGGTCGGCGATCGCCCGGACGTCGCTCAGATTGTGGCTGATGAACACGACGCCGAACCCGAGGTCGCGCAACCGCTCGATGTGGGTGAGCACCTCTGCTGTCTGCGAGACGCCGAGCGACGCGGTCGGCTCGTCGAGAACGACCAGCCGCGGCCTGCCGATGAGCGTGCGCGCGATCGCGATCGATTGACGTTGACCCGCCGACAGATCACGCAGCAGCGACTTGATGGATGGCACGCGGATCTGGAGGTCGCGAAGTGCTTCCCGCGCCGCGAGTTCCATCTCGCCGTCTCGCAACCCCCCATGGCGCTGGAGTTCGCGACCGAGGAAGATGTTCGCGGTGACGTCGAGGTTCTCGCAGACGGCGAAGTCCTGGAACACGGTCGCGATGCCATGCTGGTGCGCGGCGGAGGGCGATGGGATCGATGTCTCGACGCCGTCGATCCTGATCACGCCGGATGCCGGCTCCAGCGCGCCGGCGATGATCTTCGCGAGCGTCGACTTGCCGGCGGCGTTGTCGCCGACCAGGCCGACGACCTCGCGTGCGCGCACGTCGAAGTTCACATCGGTGAGAGCCTTGATGGCCCCGAAGTGACGGCTGATGCCCTGCATGGACAGCAGCGGAGGCGGTGCAGGATCGTTCATGTTCGCTCCTCAAACCGTTGGAGAACGTCCGTCGTCTGAATGATCTCGACGAGCGCGCCTGCGAGAACGGAATCCGGGGGAAGTGTCGACTGCATGATCACCATCTCCCGGTGGCGACCGGTGTTGACGTGCTCGCGCACTGCCGTCGAGAAGGCGTCGAAGAACGCGTCTCCGGCCTGTGCGAGTTCTCCGCCGACGACGATGAGCCCGGTGCCGATGCCCTGAGCGAGACCGGCGACGACGCGGCCGATCGTGCTCCCCGCATCGGCGACCACGCGGCGGCAGCCCTGGTCGCCGGCCGCCGCCTGCGAGACGACGTCGCGGAACGTGAGGTTGCCGTAGTGGCTGCGCAGGGGCGCCAGCAGGGCGCTGGCCCCGACCACCGTGTCGAGACAGCCGCGCAGGCCGCAGCGGCAGATCTGCCCCTGCGGATCGATCTGGATGTGGCCGATCTCGCCGGCCGTGCCGTCGGCGCCGCGATGCAACCGGGAATCGATCACGATGCCGGCGCCCGTGCCGTCGGAGGCCACGACGGTGATGCTGTCGGCGACTCCTCGGGCTGCGCCGAGCGTCGCTTCGGCGAGAGCCGCCATGTTGGCGTCGTTCTCGACGATGACCGGACATCCGAGGCGCTGCGAGAGGATCGGGGCGATCGGGGCATCCTCCCATCCCGGCATCAATCCGCTGAACGTGATCATTCCGGTGGCCGGATCGATGGGTGCGGGGATCGTGAGGCACACGCCGAGCAACTCGTCCGGTTCGGAGCCGATCATCTGGAGCATCTCGAAGATCAGCACGGCTGTGCGGTCAAGAACGGTGTCCATGGGGTGGTCGGGAGGAAGGGGCAGTCGCCGCTCCTCGAGAATCTCCTGTGCGGTGTCGGCGATTCGTACGCGGATGGCTCGCGCCGTGACGTGGGCGGCGATGACCAGCCCGCTGCGGCGAGCCATGGTGACCAGCTGCGCGCGACGGCCGCTGCGAGATGTCGGTCGAGTCTCGACCAGTCCGGTCAGGGAGAGTTCCTTGACGATGGCGGAGATCGTGGCCGCGGAGAGCGCGGTCGCTTCGGCGAGCTCCACCTGGGTGAGCCCGCCGAAGCGTTTGACAGCATCCACGATCTTCGCCGTGTTGGCCTCGCGTAGGGCAGATTGCGAGCCCGCCGCTGATCTGCTCACAGCCGGAGCCTATCAGCGCACATCACCGTCACGACCGCGTCAGGCTGCTCGGGCAGCCCGCTTCTTGTTCCACACGTCGAATGCGACGGCGACGAGCAGGACGAGTCCCTTGACGACCTGCTGCGTCGGCTGGTCGACACCCATCAGCTGCATCCCGTTGCTCATCACGGCCATGATCAGACCGCCGATGATCGCGCCGCCGACACGTCCCACGCCGCCGGTGACGGCGGCACCGCCGATGAAGCACGCGGCGATCGCATCGAGTTCGAACATGTTGCCCGCCCCTGGCTGGGCGCCGTTGGTTCGGGCTGAGAAGAGCACGCCCGCGACAGCCGCGAGCATCCCCATGTTCACGAAGATCCAGAAGTTGACCTTCCGGACCTTCACACCGGAGAGGATCGCGGCGTTCAGGTTGCCGCCGATGGCGTAGACATGGCGTCCGAACACCGTCTTCTGCGTGAGCAGCGTGTAGGCGATGATCAGTGCGGCAAGGATGATCAGCACATACGGGAGGCCACGGCTGGCCGCCAGCTGGAAGCCGAACCACATGACGATGATGGCCACGGCCACGATCTTCAGGACGAAGAGCGGCATCGACTCCACTGCCTGCTGGTACGCGAACTTGGCGCGCCTGCGACGAAGCTGCCAGACGGCGTAGCCGATGACGCCGATGGCGAAGATCGCGACCGTGAAGACGTCGAACTTGATGGCGATCGAGAAGGTGAGGCCGGCGAACCCGATCGCGTAACTGCCGAGATCGACGGTGCCGAACATGCTGTTCAGGAACCCGTTCGCGATCTGGTAGTACGTTCCGCCGAACGGCGAGAGCGAGATGTTGCCGAGGACGAGGTAGGTGAGGCCGCGGAACAGGAGCATGCCCGCGAGCGTCACGATGAACGCCGGGATCCCGACGAACGCCACCCAGAACCCCTGCCAGGCGCCGACGATGATTCCGACGACGAGAGCGGCGAGAACGCCTGCCCACCACGGCATGTCCATCCGGATCACGACCACGGCGGCCACCGCACCCGTCAGGGCGACGACCGACCCGACCGAGAGGTCGATGTGGCCGGCGATGATCACGATCACCATGCCGATCGCCAGCACCAGGATGTACGAGTACTGCAGCACGATGTTCGTGAGGTTGCCCGGGGCGAGGAAGTTCGGGTTGAGCACCGCGAAGAAGATGACGATCGCGATGAAGGCGACGAGGATCCCGCTCTGGCGAAGGTTCCGCGTCGCGAGGTTCCAGAGGTTGCTGACGACGGTCATCGGCCGGTTCCTTCCAAAGTCATGAGGTGCATGAGTTTCTCCTGGGTTGCTTCGGATGCGGCTACTTCGCCGGTGATGCGTCCGAAGGCGAGGGTATAGATGCGGTCGCAGACGCCGAGCAGCTCGGGGAGCTCCGAGGAGATCACCAGCACACCCTTTCCGGCCGCGACCAGTTCGTTGATGATCGTATAGATCTCGTACTTCGCGCCGACGTCGATTCCGCGCGTGGGCTCGTCGAGGATGAGGATCTCGGGTTGCGTCTCGATCCACTTGCTCAGCACGACCTTCTGCTGATTGCCGCCGGAGAGTGTTCCGACGACGCTCAGCACGCTGGGTGCCTTGATCTTCATGCTCTCGCGGTAACGCCCTGCGACCCGCAGCTCTTCGTTGTCGTTCACCCAGCCGGCCGTGCTGATCCGCTTGGGCGACGCCGAGGTGATGTTGTGACGGATGTCGTCGATGAGGTTCAGGCCGTAGCGCTTGCGGTCTTCCGTGGCGTAGGCGATGCCGGCGTCGATCGCCGCACTGACGCTGCCGGTCGAGACCTCCTGGCCGCGCACGAACACGCGTCCGCTCAGGCGCTTGCCGTAGGTGCCGCCGAAGACGCTCATCGCGAGCTCGGTGCGTCCGGCGCCCATGAGCCCTGCGATGCCGACGACTTCTCCTGCTCGTACGTTGAGGCTCGCGCCGGAGACGACGATACGGTCGGACTGCGTCGGGTGGCGCACGGTCCAGTCCTCGATGCGGAGGACCTCTTCGCCGATGTGCGATTCGCGTTCGGGGTAGCGATGGTCGAGATCGCGGCCCACCATGCCACGGATGATGCGTTCCTGGGTGGCGTCCGAGTCGGACATGTCGATCGTCTCGATCGTGCGCCCGTCGCGGATCACCGTGGTCTTCTCAGCGATGGCGGCGATCTCGTTCAGCTTGTGCGAGATGATGATCGACGTGATGCCCTGCTCTGCGCGCAGATCGCGCAGCAGCTGCAGCAGGTGCTCCGAATCGGAGTCGTTCAACGCGGCCGTGGGCTCGTCCAGGATCAGCAGGCGCACGTTCTTCGCCAGCGCCTTCGCGATCTCGATCAGCTGCTGTTTGCCGACGCCGAGCTGGTTGACGTGGGTGATGGGATTTTCGGCGAGGCCGACGCGCGCGAGGAGTTCGGCTGCATCCGCGTTCGTGCGGTCCCAGTCGATCAGCCCGCTCCGCGAGAGACGCTCGTTGCCGAGGAAGATGTTCTCCGCAACGCTGAGGTGCGGTACCAGCGCGAGTTCCTGGTGAATGATGACGATGCCGTGGTGCTCGCTGTCGTTGATGCTCGAGAACCGCACCTGTTCGCCGTTGAAGATGATCTCGCCGTCGTACGTGCCGTGCGGGTAGACGCCGGACAGCACTTTCATGAGCGTGGACTTCCCCGCACCGTTCTCGCCGCAGATCGCGTGGATCTCGCGCTCGTTCACGGTGAGGTTGACGCCCTGGAGCGCCTTGACGCCCGGGAATGTCTTCGTGATGTCTCGCATCTCGAGGATGGCCTGTGACATGTTCTTCCTGCCTCGATGGTGTTCGGGGTGCGCCGTGGAGCGGCGCACCCCGAACAACTCTGATGGGACTGTTACTCGGCCTGGCCGGACGCGACCTCTTCTGCGGTCCAGTAGCCCGAGTCGACGAGGAGCGACTCGATGGTGTCCTTGTAGACGATGTCGCTCGTGAGCAGGTACGACGGCACGACCTTCACGCCGTTGTCGTAGGTCTCGGTGTCGTTCGCCTCCGGCTCGTCGCCGGCGAGGATCGAGCTCGCGGTCTTGATCGACTGCTCGGCCAGCTTGCGCGTGTCCTTGAAGATCGATGCGAACTGCACACCCTGGTCGATGAGCGCGACGGACGCGATCTCGGCGTCCTGTCCGGTGACCACCGGCAGGCCGTCTGCGATCGTGGCGCCGCGGCCGTCGCCCTGGAGGGCCGTGATGATGCCGCGGGAGAGGCCGTCGTACGGCGAGAGCACGCCGTCGAGCTTGGTGCCGTTGCCGTAGGACGCCGTGAGGATGTCCTCCATGCGCTTCTGCGCCGTCTCCTGCTGCCAGCGAAGGATCGCGGCCTGCTCGATCGTCGTCTGGCCGGACGGGACGTTCAGCACCTTGGAATCGATGTACGGCTGGAGGGTGTCCATCGCACCCTTCCAGAAGAAGTGCGCGTTGTTGTCATCCAGCGAGCCGGCGAACAGCTCGATGTTGAACGGGCCGGTCGCGCCGGCCTCGCTGCCGTCTGCCTTGAGGATGCCCAGTCCGACGAGCAGAGAGGTCGCCTGCTGCACGCCGACCTCGTAGTTGTCGAACGTGACGTAGAAGTCGACGTTCTCGCTGTCGCGGATGAGTCGGTCGTAGGCGATGACGGGGATGTCGGCAGCGGCGGCCGCGTCGAGCTGGCTGGAAAGGGCGGTGCCGTCGATCGCTGCGATGATCAGGAGGTCGGCGCCCTCCGTGATCATCTGGTCGATCTGCTGGCTCTGCGTCGGGATGTCGTCGGATGCGTACTGCAGGTCGACGTCGTAGCCGGCATCTTCGAGGCCGGCCTTCACCGCGTCGCCGTCAGCGATCCATCGCTCCGACGTCTGGGTCGGCATCGAGACGCCGACCGTGATGTCCTTGGTCTCGGTGCCGCCTCCGTCATTCCCGCCGGGGGCGGTGCTGGTGACACTGCACCCGGAGAGCACGAGTACGGCTGCTGCCCCGAGGGCGGCGAGTGCGCGCTTCTTCATTCGAAACTCCTTTGTCTGATCGCGCACACCACCGTGCGCGAATTCTGCGGCCGATCGGCTGGCTCGAGACGATCACCGCGATTGAACGATGCTTGAGTTCGAGACATGAAGTCAAGCTTCGTTACTGTTCTGTGATCAACCGATCGAATTGACAATCTTCGTTCGCGCTAACTTCGGCAATATTGCCAAGGGTCACAACGGATTGCATCGAGCCGCAGGCAACGCTAGGTTGGGTTCGAGAGCCGAACTCAAAGCGAGCGATCAATCCCGGGCGGTCTGAAGCAGCGTCCACAGCTCGGCTCGAGCAGGGAAGGACGACAGTTCGACGCCCAGGATCGTGCCCGCCTGGGCGATTCTGGAACGCAATGTGTGCCGGTGGACGGCCAGTGCCGTCGCGGCGGATTCGACCCTCGCATCGTGCTCCAGCCAACTTCGCAGCGAGCGCTCCAGCTCGGCCCCGGTCCGCCGGTCATGGTCGCGCAGCGGCGCCAACCGTGACTCGGCGACCAGCCGCGCCTCGTCGGTGGCCAGGGCGCTGAGGATGCTGGAGCCGACGGTGTCGGCGAAGCGGATCGCACCCTCGCCGCTCTGCTGGCGCAGTGCAGCGAGCGCCTGGGCGTGAGCGCGAGAGAAGGCATCGTACGCCTCGGGTTCGGACACTCCGAGGCGGATCCCGAACCGCAGGGCGACCTCGTCGAACAGCTCTTCGTCGACGGCTGACACGCAGATGGTGACGCCTTCGACGGATTCAGCGAGGAACGCGGCGGTTCCGTGCTCTGTGCGACGGCGTTCCCACCAGTCCGAGAGCGGTCCGACCGGGGCATCCCCGGTGACGGCGACGACCACGGGCGCGGCCGGGATGCTGCCGAGCACCCTCCTCGCCAGCGCGGGGTCGTCGGCGAGCAGGGAGTCCAGGAGCTGAGCGTGCAGCCTCCTCCGGCTGCGGGCCAGCTGTTCGCTCTGTTCCAGGGCGAGACCGGCCATGGCGATCACAGAGGTGACGACCGATCTCGCCTCCGCGTCGATGGCGTCGATCGCGAGGGCGACCACGCCGCGCAGGTGACCGCCCCGCCCGACGGTGAAGAGCATGAACGTGCGGCCGTCGATCGTCAGCGACTGGCCGGCCTCGAGACCGCGGGAGAGGATCTCCATGATCCGCATGCCCAGTTCGTCGAGGACCGCTGCGTCGACGGCGTCCCGCGGATGCGAGACGCTCAGCGCGCCCGCGGCGTCGAACATGCCGACCCAGGCGTCGAGTCGGCGTCCGAGTTCGGCGAGAGTCGCATCGAGCCCTCGGGGGCGGAGAGCCGCGAGCGCGAGCGCACGTTGCGCGTCCAGGGCCCACGATCGCCGAGCATATGCCTGCGCGGCGATCGCCTCGGAGTGCGCACGCGCGACCGCGATGAACGGCGTTCGGTACGGGACTTCGAACAGGGGCATCCCGCGCGCGGCGCAGGCCGCGACGAGCTCATCGGGGATGCCGACGCGATACACCTCGGTGCCGAAGCCGAGCCCGACCACGCCGCGATCAGCGAGTCGCCCGACGTAGGTCTCGATGGCGGCGGCATCCTCATCGGCGAATTGCGTCCCGGTCGTGAGCAGCGCGAGGTCCTCGGCGAGGAACGGGGTCGGATCCGCGAGATCCGAGCTGTGCACCCAGCGAAGAGGGCGGTCCAGCGCCGCGTCGCGGAGCGATTCGACGGGCGAGACCAGGCGCAGCCCGAGATCGCGGCGCTGGAGCAGCGTGCGCAGTGTCGGCTGTTCCACGGCGGGCATCGGGCTCCTTGACGCAGATATACGCTCTGGCGAACTCTCTGCTCAGATTGTACAGGTGGGCGAATGCGCGCGCATCGTCGGCGCACCTACGCTCGCCTGCATGGCACTTCTCGACACCGCAACCACCGCTGTTCCTGTCGGCGGACCCGAGCTCCCCCAAGAACGTCGTCTGGTCACCGAGCTTCCCGGCCCGCGTTCCGCGGCGATCCTGGCGCGCAAGGCGGACGCCGTCGCATCCGGCGTTGGCCACACCGTGCCCGTCGCAGCGGTCGCCGCCGGTGGCGGAGTGGTCGTCGATGCCGACGGCAACTCGCTGATCGACCTCGGCAGCGGCATCGCCGTCACCACGGTCGGAAACGCGCACCCGAAGATCGCCGCAGCCGTCGCCGCGCAGGCCGCGCAGTTCACGCACACCTGCTTCATGATCTCGCCGTACGAGTCGTACATCGAGGTGGCTGAGGCACTGAACCGGATCACCCCCGGCGACTTCGCGAAGAAGACCGCGCTGTTCAACTCCGGTGCCGAAGCCGTCGAGAACGCGATCAAGATCGCCCGCAAGCGCACCGGCCGTCAGGCCGTCGTGGCCTTCGATCACGGCTACCACGGCCGGACCAACCTCACGATGGCGCTCACCGCCAAGGCGATGCCGTACAAGAGCGGCTTCGGTCCGTTCGCCCCGGAGGTCTACCGTGCCTCCGCGTCGTACCCGTTCCGCGACGGTCTCACCGGTCCCGAGGCGGCGGCTCGCGCCATCCTGCAGCTGGAGAAGCAGATCGGCGCCGACAACCTCGCCGCGGTCATCATCGAGCCGATCCAGGGCGAGGGCGGCTTCATCGTGCCCGCTGAGGGCTTCCTCAACGCGATCGTCGACTGGTGCCGCGCGAACGGCGTCGTCTTCATCGCCGACGAGGTGCAGACCGGCTTCGCCCGCACGGGAGCGATGTTCGCCAGCGATATCTTCGGCATCGAGCCCGACCTCATCACGACCGCCAAGGGCATCGCCGGCGGCCTTCCGCTCGCCGCGGTCACCGGCCGCGCCGAGATCATGGACGCCTCGCACTCGGGTGGCCTCGGCGGCACCTACGGCGGCAACCCGATCGCCTGCGCGGCAGCTCTGGCCGCGATCGACGTTTTCGAGAACGACGGGATGATCGAACGGGCTCGCGAGATCGAGACGCTCCTCAAGGGCCGGCTCGCCACGATCCAGCAGAACGACCCGCGCGTCGGAGACATCCGCGGGCACGGTGCCATGATCGCGGCCGAGTTCGTCGACCCTGAGACGAACGCCCCGGATGCGGCTCTCACCGCGGCCGTCGCCAAGGCCTGCATCGCGCAGGGCGTCATCGTCCTCACCTGCGGCACCTTCGGCAACGTCATCCGCTTCCTGCCTCCGCTCTCGATCGGCGACGATCTGCTCAACGAGGGCATCGACATCGTCGCTGCGGCACTCGCCGCAGCGACACGATAGATCCGGGACGCGCACACGCGCTGACCAGCGAGACGTCCGGTCGCGACCCGGGTCGGGGGATTACGGGTCGCGACCGGCACATTCAATGAAGCCGGCACATTCAATGAAGGAGTTGCAGATGGCTGAGATCACGCGCGATGTGCTCATCGTCGGCGCCGGAGCCGCAGGGCTCACGGCGGCGAACGACCTGCGGAAGGCCGGCCTCTCGGTCGCCGTCCTCGAGGCTCGGGACCGTGTCGGCGGACGACTCTGGACCGACGTCATCGACGGCGCGATGCTGGAGATCGGCGGACAGTGGGTATCGCCCGATCAGGACGCGCTCATCGACACGGTCGGCGAGCTGGGGCTGGAGACTTTCAGCCGCTACCGCGACGGCGACAGCGTGTACGTCGGTCCGGACGGCACCGTCTCTCGCTTCACGGGAGAGATGTTCCCGGTCTCCGCCTCGACCGAGGGCGTCATCGCCGAGATCACGGACCGCCTCGATGCGATGGTCGCCGAGATCGACCCCGACCGCCCGTGGGAGCATCCGAACGCCGCGGAGTGGGACTCCGTCACCTGGGATGCGTGGCTGCGCGCGCAGACCGACGACGACGAGGCCGTCCGCAACCTCGCCTTCGCGACCGGCTCTGCGATGCTCACCAAGCCGACCCACGCGTTCTCATTGCTGCAGTCCCTGCTGATGGCGGCATCCGCCGGTTCCTACTCGAACCTCGTCGATGCGGACTTCATCCTCGACAAGCGCGTCGTCGGAGGGCTCCAGCAGGTGCCGCTCCTGCTCGCCGAGCGACTCGGGGACGACGTCATCCTGAACCAGCCGGTGCGAAGCCTGGCATGGGGCGATGACGGGGTGACCGCGACCACCGCCGACTACACGGTGAAGGCACGCTTCGCGATCCTCGCGCACGCGCCGGTGCTGTACAGCCGGATCTCTTTCGTGCCGCCGCTGCCGCGCCGCCAGCACCAGATGCACCAGCACATCTCGATGGGCTTCGTGATCAAGGTGCACGCCGTCTACGAACGGCCGTTCTGGCGTGAAGGCGGTCTCTCCGGTACGGCGTTCAGCCCGTACGAGATCTGCCACGAGGCCTACGACAACACCAACCACGGTGACGAGCGCGGCACGCTGGTCGGCTTCGTGTCGGACAACACCGCCGACGGCGTCTTCGAGTTGTCCGCCGAGGAGCGCAAGGAGCGCATCCTGGAATCCCTCTCGCATTACTACGGACCCGAAGCCAAGAACCCCGTCGTGTACTACGAGAGCGACTGGGGCAGCGAGGAGTGGACCCGCGGCGCGTACGCGGCGAGCTTCGACATGGGAGGCCTGCACCGCTACGGGGCCGACCTGCGTGCCGCTGTCGGCCCGATCCACTTCGCATGCAGCGACATGGCCGGCGCCGGATACCAGCACGTCGACGGTGCGATCCGCATGGGCCGTCTGGCGGCGTCCAGCATCCTCGCGGCCAGCCGTGAAGCCGTCGCCTCGGTCGAGGTCGGCTGATGACCGGCTCCATCGTCGTCGGCTACACGGCGACGGATGCCGGGGCCGATGCCGCCGCGCTCGGCGCGCGACTCGCCCGCAGCCTCGGTGCGACCCTCCACCTGGTGATCGTTCTCCCGACGGAGGGCACGCGCAGCGCCGGAGTGCCACCGGAGCGCGCCTATGAGGACCACATCCGCGCTCAGGGCCGGCAGTGGCTCAACGACGCCGTGATCCGGCTTCCGCAGGAGCTCACCCGCAGCGGGCACGTCCGCTTCGCGGAGTCGTTCGCCGAAGGGCTCATCGCCGCCGGCGAGGAGTTCGGGGCTCGCCTGATCGTTGTCGGAGCAGCCGGTGGCGGCCTCTTCGGCCGGCACCGCCTCGGCAGCGTCGCATCCGAACTCCTGCACTCCTCGACCATCCCGGTCGCGCTCGCCCCCGTCGGTACCGCACGGCAGGACGATCACGTCGTCCCGCGGGTCACCGTGGCCGTCGGTAAGCGGCCAGGCGCAGACGCCCTGCTCGACGAGGCCGTCGCCATCGCGGCGGACAGCGGCACCGATCTCCGGCTGGTCTCGCTCGTACCCTTCGACGTGCCGCCCGGCCTCGACACCGGCGCGATCCGCCTGGTCGGCAACGCGCATGCGCACGATGTGCTCGCCGTCGCGACCGAACTCCTCCCGGACGGCCGCACCGCCGAGATCGAAGAGGCGCCGGGTGAGAGCGTCGAAGACGCCGTCGCACACCTCTCCTGGCTTCCCGGCGAGGTCATCCTCGTCGGCTCGAGTCGGCTCGCCCAGCCGCGCCGACTCTTCCTGGGCTCCACCGCAGCGAAGATGCTGCGCGAACTGCCCGTTCCCGTGATCGTCGTCCCGCGCACCCGCGCCGAAGCAGGAGACCTCTGATGTCCAGCACAGAGCGGGCGACGGAGCCCGAATCCGGAGTGACCGGCGGGATCTCCCGCAAGGGGCTGAGCGCCGGTACGGTCGGCCTCATCGGTGCCATCGTGATCGGCATCTCCTGCATCGCCCCGGCGTACACCTTCACCGCGGCCATCGGCCCCACCGCATCCGAGGTGGGTGCGCAGATCCCGGCGATCATCCTGGTCGGCTTCATCCCGATGCTGCTCGTCGCGTTCGGGTACCGCGAACTCAACAACCGGATGCCCGATTCCGGCACGTCGTTCACCTGGGCGACGCGCGCATTCGGACCGTGGATCGGCTGGATGGCCGGATGGGGACTCGTCGTCGCCACGATCCTGGTGCTGTCGAATCTCGCCGGCGTCGCGGTCGACTTCCTGTTCCTGCTGCTGTCGCAGATCACCGGCGACGCGACCATCGCGGACCTCGCGAGCGTCACCTGGATCAACATCGGCGTCACCCTGCTGTTCATGCTCGGTGCCACCTGGATCTCCTACCGCGACATGCAGACCACGCAGAAGCTGCAGTACTGGCTGGTCGGCTTCCAGATCCTCGTCCTGGTGCTGTTCGCAGGTGCCGCGATCGTGCAGGCGGTGAGCGGGAACGGCTTCGACTTCCAGCCCTTCGACCTGAACTGGTTCAACCCGTTCGCCGTCTCGTCGTTCAGCGCGCTCGCCGCCGGCCTCTCGCTCTCGATCTTCATCTTCTGGGGCTGGGACGTCACCCTCACCATGAACGAGGAGACCAAGGACCCGGAGAAGACTCCCGGACGCGCAGCCACCCTCACCGTGATCACGATCGTCACGCTGTACCTGCTCCTCGCGGTCGCGATGATCATGTTCGCCGGCGTCGGTACGGGGGAGCTGGGGCTCGGCAACGAGGACATCCAGGAGAACGTGTTCTTCCACCTCTCCGGTCCCGTTCTCGGACCGCTCGCGTTCCTCGTCTCCCTGGCCGTGCTGACCAGTTCCGCATCGTCCCTGCAGTCGACGTTCGTCGGACCGGCTCGCACGCTCCTCGCGATGGGCCATTACGGTGCACTGCCGAAGTCGTACGCGAAGATCAGCCCGCGATTCTTCACGCCGGGCTACGCGACGATCATCTCGGCCATCGTCGCCTCCGCGTTCTACGCGGTCATGCGCGTGGTCAGCGAAGACACCCTGTGGGACACGATCCTCACCCTCGGGATGATGATCTGCTTCTACTACGGCATCACCGCGTTCGCCTGCGTCTGGTACTTCCGCAAGCAGTGGTTCGACTCGGCACGGAACTTCTTCTTCACGTTCCTGTTCCCGCTCGTCGGCGGAGTCATCCTCGGGGTGCTGTTCTTCACCACCCTGATCGACTCGATGGACCCGGCCTACGGATCCGGCTCGCAGATCGGCGGCATCGGGATCGTGTTCATCCTCGGCATGGTGATCATCGTCGCCGGCATCGCGATCATGATCTGGCAGGCCATCCGTCGTCCCGCGTTCTTCCGCGGCGAGACCCTCAGCATGGACGCGCCGCCCAGCCGTCGCCGTCGCTGACTTCCGCTTCCCTCACAGAAAGAGACTTCCATGAGCACTCAGACCGCATCCGCCGAGCAGGCGCTGCTCGAACGCGTCCCCACCGGCCTCTTCATCGGCGGCCAGTGGACGGATGGCGAGACCGGCGGAACCTTCGATGTGCAGGACCCCGCCACCGGCGCCGTCATCCGCACGATCGCCGACGCCACGCCGACCGACGGCATCCGCGCACTCGATGCCGCTGTCGCCGCACAGGACGGCTGGGCGGCGACCGCCCCCCGCACCCGCAGCGATATCCTTCGCCGCGCCTTCGACCTCGTGCAGGAGCACAAGGAAGACCTCGCGCTGCTGATGACGCTCGAGATGGGCAAGCCGCTTGCGGAGGCACGCGGCGAGGTCGGCTACGGCGGTGAGTTCCTCCGCTGGTTCAGCGAGGAAGCCGTGCGCATCAACGGCCGCTACGGGCTCAACCCGGAGGGCACCGGCCACATGGTCGTCTCGCAGCGTCCGGTCGGTCCGTCGTTCTTCGTGACGCCGTGGAACTTCCCGTTCGCGATGGCGACCCGCAAGATTGCCCCCGCGCTGGCGGCCGGCTGCACCGTGGTCATCAAGCCGCCGGCGCTCACGCCGCTGACGACGATGTTCTTCGTCTCTCTGCTCGAGAAGGCGGGCCTTCCCGCCGGTGTGGTCAACGTCGTGCAGACCTCGCGTTCGAGCGCCCTGTCGGCGCCGATCATCGCCGACCCGCGCCTGCGCAAGTTGTCGTTCACCGGTTCGACCGAGGTCGGGCGCAAGCTCATCGCGCAGGCGGCCGAGGGTGTGCTGCGCGTCTCGATGGAGCTCGGTGGCAACGCTCCGTTCGTGGTGTTCGAGGACGCCGACCTGGACAAGGCCGTCGACGGCGCGCTCGCAGCGAAGTTCCGCAACATCGGCCAGGCGTGCACCGCGGCCAACCGCTTCATCGTGCAGGCATCCGTCGCCGAGGAATTCGCGCGTCGGGTGACCGAGCGGGTGCAGGCGATGAAGATCGGTCGTGGCACCGAAGACGGCGTGTCCATCGGCCCGCTCATCGATGCGGATGCCGTGTCGAAGGCCGCGGAACTCGTCGGCGACGCCGTCGAGCGCGGCGCGACCCTGCTCGCCGGCGGCAAGGCCGTGGCCGGCGTCGGGTCGTTCTACGAGCCGACGGTGCTCACCGATGTCGTGGCCGGCAGCGCCATCCTCCGCGAAGAGATCTTCGGCCCGGTGCTCGCGATCGCCACGTTCGATTCCGAGGAGGAGGCCGTGCGCCTCGCCAACGACACCGAGTACGGTCTGGTGTCCTACGTGTTCACCGAGAACCTGCAGCGCGGACAGCGGATGATCGACAAGCTGGAGACCGGCATGATGGGGCTCAACGTGGGCGTCGTCTCGAACGCGGCTGCTCCCTTCGGCGGCGTCAAGCAGTCCGGAGTCGGCCGCGAGGGCGGCGCCGAGGGCATTCACGAGTACCTGTCCACGAAGTACACGCTGATCCCGGTCGCCTGAAAGCTCAGAGAGGACGAGAAATGACTGACTACGCCGTCATCAACCCGGCTACGGGGGAGACCCTGGCATCCTTCGACACCTTCACGGATGCGCAGATCGAGGAGGCCGTTGCGGCCGCCGACGCCGCGCACCGCGAGTGGTCACGCTCCTCGACCGTCGCCGAGCGCGCAGCGCTCGTGCGCCGGATGGCAGAGCTGCACCGCGAACGCCGGGAGGACCTCGCTGACATCTTCGTGCGCGAGATGGGCAAGCCGCGCGAGGCGGCACTCGGTGAGGTCGACTTCGCGGCCGACATCGCCGAGTACTACGCCGATCAGGCCGAGGCGATCATGGCCGACCAGCCGATCGCCATTCTCGGAGACGGCTCGGCGATCATCCGCCGCTCCTCGCTCGGACCGCTCATCGGCATCATGCCGTGGAACTTCCCGGCGTACCAGATCGTGCGTTTCGCCGCCCCGAACCTGATCGTGGGCAACACGATCCTGCTGAAGCCCGCACCGCAGTGCCCCGAGTCATCGAACGCCATCGCCGAGATCTATCGCGACGCGGGCTTCCCGGTGGGTGCGTACCAGAACGTGCTGGCCACGAACGAGCAGATCGCGACGATGATCGCCGACCCGCGGGTGCAGGGCGTCTCGCTGACCGGCTCGGAGCGCGCCGGAGCTGCCGTTGCGGAGGTCGCCGGACGCAACCTGAAGAAGGTCGCCCTGGAGCTTGGCGGCTCCGATCCTTTCATCGTGCTCTCCAGCGACGATCTGGACGCCACTGTGCAGGCCGGAGTCGATGCCCGCCTCGACAACAACGGCCAGGCATGCAACGGCGCGAAGCGCTTCATCATCGCCGACGACCTCTACGACGCATTCGTGGAGAAGTTCACGGCGGCGATGGCCGCCGCGACGCCGTCGGACCCGATGCTCGAGGACACCGTGCTCGGACCGGTCTCCTCCGAGGCCGCGGCCGCGAACCTGCAGGCCCAGATCGACCAGGCGGTCGCTCAGGGCGCCACGCTGCTCACCGGCGGCACCCGCGATGGCGCGTTCTTCGCGCCGACCGTGCTCGCCGACGTGACCCCTGCGATGAACGTGTACCACGAGGAGCTGTTCGGGCCGGCCGCGGTGGTCTATCGCGCGGCCGACGAGGACGCGGCCGTCGCGCTGGCGAACGACACCACCTTCGGCCTCGGCTCGTACGTGTTCACCACGGATGCCGCGCAGGCCGAGCGCGTCGCAGACAGGATCGAGGCGGGGATGGTCTACGTCAACCTCGTGCTCGCCGACAGCCCTGAGCTGCCGTTCGGCGGCATCAAGCGCAGCGGCACCGCTCGCGAGCTGGGCCACCTCGCCGCCGACGAGTTCGTGAACAAGAAGCTCATCCGCATCGGCTGAGCGAGTTCTCGAAGGACGGAAGGGGCGGATGCACGGCATCCGCCCCTTCCGTCCTTTCTTGGCCATGTGGGCCGGACGCTCAACTCTCGATGAGTGCCCGAACCTCGGCGGCGTCGTCGTGTCGACCGAGCCGCTCGAGCACGTCGCCGAGCTCGAGGGCCGCGACCTGACGCAGCTGTGGAGCGTCCGCGCCATGCTCAAGGGCATTGCGGTAGATCGGGACGGCATCGGCCGCCCGATCCTTCCCGGCGAGCAGCCGGGCGGCGAACAACTCGGATCCGCCGGCTGAGCCGAGATCCCCAAGCCCCGCGAACCCGTCGGCGGCGGTGAGCACGGCCGAGACGGCCTCGTCCACCCGGTCGAGTTCGGCGAGGGCTCGGCCACGCGAGTCGGTGACATCGGAGAGGAGCCAGTCGGCCTCGTGTTCCTTCGCGAGGGCGGCGACCTCGTCGAACAGCGCGAACGCTCGTTCGTCCTGCCTGGTTCCGTAGACCTGACCGAGGTCGTGCAGGACCTCGGTCAGCGCGCCGAGTGCATCGTCGGCGCGCCGCACGATCTCCGCCGCCCTCTCGAGCAGTTCGATCGCATCGTCCTGTTCGTCGAACCGCGCGAGGATCTTGGCTTGAGCCGCCAGCGACATCGCGTGATCGGCGTGCTCCTCGGCCTCGCCGAAGAGCTGGGCGGCGTAACCGTAGGCGCCGACGGCCTGTCCGAACTCGCCGGCGGCACTCAGCGACCGCGCCAGCAACGACACCGTCATTCCTCGGGAACCGGCCGGAACCTCGGCCTGCTCCTCGAGTTTCAGCACCTCCCCGAACAGCTCGGCGGCCTCTTCGGCGTCGCCGGCCTTGAGCATCGCTCGGGCGAGACGGAAATTCGCCCCGGTGACATCGCCGCCGTCCTGGCTGATGAGCCGCGACATGAGGCGGTAGCGCAATACGGCCTTCTCCGGTTCGTCCGCGTCCTCCCAGAGGGCAGCAGCGAGGAGATGGGCGCCGGCGAGCGCTTTCGTCGCACCGAGTCCGGCAAGGATCCGGCAGGCTTCGTCGGCGTCCGTCGCCCCCGCGACGAACGATCCGTTGCCCCCGTGAATGCGCGCCCGCGTTTCCATCGCGTGGGCGCGGTGGCCGTCGCTGACGTCGTCCTGGGTCGCGAGCCGATCGAGAAGTGCGGTCGCCGCGTCGGTCTCGCCCTTGTGCAGCAGCGCGGAGACGGCGAGAAGGGTGGTGGTGTTGACCAACCGGGCATCCCCGGCCTCGGCGAAGGCGCGAGCGGATTTCTCGAGGAGCTCGAGCGCGGTGTCCGGATCATCTCCTCGCAGGTGCAGCGAGGCGCGACTGAATGCCACGTCGCCACGGCTCCACGCCGGCAGAGCATCCGCCCCTTCGAGCTCGCGATCGAGGGCAGCCGCGTTCTCCGGTGTGTCCACGCCAAACGTCGCCAGGCCGAGGCGCTCCTCCAGGTCGGCTTGTGCCTCCTTGCCCGTGGCGCGCAGCAGCGCGATGCGCTCCGTGCACAGCGGCTCGGTCTCGTCGGCGCGATCAAGACCGACCAGCATCCCGATCTGCAGGGACAGCAGTTGTGCCCGTTTGCCGTCGTCTTCGATCTCGAGGGCGCGGGGCATCGCGGCCAGCGATTCCTGCTCGGCCCCGTACTGCCCGAGGTTCATCGCCCGCTCGTACCAGGCCTCGGCGTCGGCCGGAACGGCCGTGGCACTCGGCGCGACGAAGGCATCCGAGCGGATCGGCACGTCGTAACGCACGTCGCCGAGCGCGCGCATCGCGGTGAGCCGGCTCGAGTGGCCATCGGTGCCGTCGCGACGGTCGAAGTCACTGCCGATCCGTTCGGCTGCCGCCCATGCGGCCGCAGCCAGCTCTGCCGCGCTCCAGGCCCCCTCGTGAGCGCCGAAGAACGGCGTCAGCACCGATGCCTCGGCTCCGCGCACCGGTGTCTCGCCGTGGCCCGCAGCGACCACGCTGTCCAGGGCGAGCGCGAACGCCGCGAGCGCCGCGAAGTGCGCATCCACGTTGAGGCCGTCGTGAGCGAGCCAGGACAGGTGCCGCTCCACCAGCGAGAGCGCGCGCGCCTCGTTGCCGGTGACGGCGCAGAAGATGATGTTGTTCGCGACGATCTGCAGGTTGTCGCGATTGTCCTGTGCGAGGCGGTAGCTGCGCAGGTGCGCGGTCTTCGCATCGTCACCGCGTCCGGCCCGCAGATAGGGCAGGAGCACCCTGGACAGAGCGTGCTCCGGCTCCTCTCCGCAGGAGAAGCCTCCCTCGATCATCTCCTCCACGAGTCGGATCGCGTCGGCGTCGCGCTCGGTCTCGGCGAAGAATCCGGCGAACTGACTGCGCCCACAGGCATCGCAATGACTGTGCTCATCGCGGGGCGTCGCCTCCAGCTGCACGCGCAGGGCTTCGGCCTCGGACATCCGGCCGGCGTCCCACGCATCTTCGAAACGAGCGGTGAGCACGCCGCTCACGCCCAATCCCGCCTTCAGATAGTGCGCCTCCATGTCGTCCAGCACCGCGGCGATCTGTTCTTGCGAGAACGCGGGGGATGAGCGCAGCGACGCCGCCATCCACTTGAACTGCCACATCAGGTCCGCGCTGCCGTTGTCGAGATCGGCGGGGAAGCGCTGAGGGTTCGCATCGTGGCGAGCGAGGCACCAGGCGAACGAGTTCAACATCACGTCCGTCGCGCCGTTCATGTTCGCGGATGCCGTCTGACGCATCCGCGCCTCGTACTCGAGGCGGTCGTCGCCGATCTCGATGGCAAGGGTGACGGCCTCCGAGATCAGGGCCTGCTCAGCAGGCCCCCAGGGTGTGCGGTCGATCTCTTCGATCAACTGCTGGAAGCGCTTCTTCGGACGAGCCATGGTGGTCCTTTCGGATGCTGACGGCCTCAGCGGGTTCCATCGAAGGAGATCCGGTCTCCCTCGATCCCGGCGGAGAGGGATACGAGGTCGGCCAGCGCGCTGGACATCAGCGAGCGGTCGGAATCGGTGAGCGGATGGTGCCCGGCGAGGAGCGCCTGGATGTAGAGGAGTTGCAGGGTGCGCGCGAACACGGCATCGTCGCGCACGCGAACCAGGGCGCGCACGACCTGATTCGACCAGTTCAGGCACAGGCGCGCCGTGACGTCGTCATCGCGTGCCGCGGCGAGGGTGTCGTCGATGCGGTCGAGTACACCGCCCCAGAGCGAACCGGTGATGCCCTTGGTGCGGCTGCGGTCGATCGCGCGCAGCACCTCGGGGTCGGCGACGTAGAGCGCCGGCATCTCGGGTCGGTCGATCGAACGCACGATCACGGAGCAGCCGGATGCCGAAAGGACCGCCCCCGCTCGCCCTTCCAGCGCGACGGCCGCCTCGCGATCGTCGAGGGGCGGCGGGTCCAGCCGGTCCAGTTCGCCGGTGACGTCGACTTTTTCCACGGTGACCTGCGGGTAGAGATCCGGCAGCATCCGCATCAGGTCGGCGTCGTACAGGTAGCCGCCGTTGACGAGCACTTCCGAGCCGGGTGAGATGCCGGCGACCTGCCGGAATTCGTCGACCGTCTGCGCGTAGCGGATGTGCGGATAGCGTTCGACGAGGTCGCCGATCTGCATCGTTCCGTGTGTGGTCTCGACGCTCAGCCATCGAGTGATGAACCGGGCGAGCTCGTGATCGTGGCGCACCAGCGACTTCAGGCCGACCTCATGCACGGCCACGAACTGGGCGAGACGGTGCGGTTCACGCAGTCCGAGTTCGAGAACCCAGCGGCGGATGCCGGCGCCCAGCTGCTCGCGCACCCGTTCGAGCGCCGCGTCTTCGACGAGCGCCTCTCGGCTGGCCGTCGGGGCAAGGCCGGTGGAGTCGATCGCCGCGCGGACGAAGAACGCCCAGTCGGGGAGCACGTCCTCGACGCGTTCGGAGAGCAGCATACGGCCGAGGTACATTCTCGTCGCCTGCCGTGCACCGGGCGGCGGCGCGAACGGCAGGACGTACGCGAGGCCCCTGGTACCGGTGGCCTGCTCTGTCAGCTCGATGACATCGAGGGGGATGGCGCCGAGCAGATCGCGGCCGTACTGCACCGCGGCATCCGGGTCGGTCGCCGCATCGAGGAACGGGGCAGCGCGGGTGATGTCGACATCGCCCGCGCGAGTGTCGACGGTGATGCGCACAGGGAGGAACTCGCCGAAGGTCGTCGCCAGCTCATGCACAGCCGCCGGTCGCAGCAGCTCGTCCGCATCGAAACGAGGAACGAGATGCACGCTGGTGCCGATCGGAAGGTCGTCGTCGATCTCGGTGACCCGGAATGTGCCGTCGGCGGACCCGGTCCATTCCACAGCCGGTCCGCCACGGGCGCTGCGGGAGCGGATCACGATGGTGTCGGCCACCATGAAGCAGCTGAGCAGGCCGATGCCGAACTGGCCGAGGTAATCGCTGCGAGGAAGGTCGAAGATGTCGCGCTTGGAGCTGCGCCCGACGGTCGCGAGCAGGTCGGCGACTTCGGCGGCGGTGAGGCCGATGCCGTCATCGCGCAGAACGAACTCTCCGGAGGCCTCGGTGAGGGGCGTGATCCGGATTCGACCGCCGCCGCCGTCGATCTCGTTCCGGGCGGTGATGGCATCTCTGGCGTTCTGCAGAAGCTCACGCAGGTAGACGCGAGGACTCGAGTAGATATGCCTGCTGAGCAGGTCGACGACCCCACGCAGATCGACCTGGAACTGCTGCACATCCGCACCCACGTGTCCACCCTCCCACTGCATTCGCTCGCTGAGCCTAACAACATTGTCGTGAGGCGGAACGAGCGCCCCGGTTCGAGACCGGCGTGCGGATGCCGTATGCTTGAACCGCAGTTGTTGTCTGCATTCTTCCGCCGTGCCTGGGATCTCCGGATCGCAGTTCTGGCGGCGGGGCGCAGGCTCCCGAGACTTCCGGGTCTCTAGGGCGGTAGCTCAATTGGCAGAGCAGCGGTCTCCAAAACCGCAGGTTGCAGGTTCGATTCCTGTCCGCCCTGCGCGTCAGCGCAACGCTGGCACACGAAAGGTACATTCAGGATGGATCAGGACGAACCGCGCGGCGAGGTCGTCGCGGCCGGCGCCACCCGTGAGAAGAAGCAGAACGCCTTCGGGAGGTTCTTCGGCGGGATCGCCCTCTTCATCCGTCAGGTCATCTCCGAGCTGCGCAAGGTCGTCACCCCGACCCGCAAGGAGCTGTTCAAGTTCACCGCAGTGGTGCTCGTCTTCGTTCTCATCGTCATGGGAATCGTGTACGGCTTGGACAACCTGTTCGCCTGGGTCACGCACTGGGTGTTCGGAATCCCTGGCTGATGACACCCCGCGGCTCGCGCCGCAGTGATTGGAAAGAAACAACGTGTCTGAACGATATTCCGACGACGCCGACTGGGCGACAGCCGCAGAGCAGTCCAGCGAAGAGGATGAGGCCCAGGAGGGCAACGTCCTCGCCGCAGAGGAGCTCGCAGTCACCTCGGCAGAGCACGTCGCCCTGCACATCGAGGGTGAAGACGACGAAGACGACATCGATGATGACATCGAAATTGACGAAGACCCGGAGGCGGACGCGATCGTGAACGACGCTCTCAACCTGGACGAAGCGGCTGAAACTGAAGCTGCCGCTGAGGTCCTCAATGATTCTGTGGCCGAAGAGGCCGCCGACCTCGAGGCCGCCGCGGCGGACGAGGTCGCACCGTACGACGGCCCCGACGTGAACGGCGACGAGGATGCTCCGGCATCCGACGACGAAGAAGACGAAGACGACGCGGAGGCCGATCCGTACGAGACGTTCCGCGCCGACCTGCGGATGCTGCCGGGCAAGTGGTACGTCATCCACTCGTACGCCGGCTTCGAGCGCAAGGTCAAGGCGAACATCGAGCAGCGCAAGTCGACGCTCGAGGTCGAGGACGAGATCTACCAGATCGAGGTCCCGATGGAGGACGTCGTCGAGATCAAGAACGGCCAGCGCAAGATGGTCACTCGCGTGCGCATCCCCGGCTATGTGCTGGTGCGCATGGAGCTCACCGAAGACACCTGGTCCGTCGTTCGCCACACGCCCGGTGTCACCGGCTTCGTCGGCAACGCGCACAACCCGACGCCGCTGCGCTTCGAAGAAGCCTTCAACATGCTGAAGTCGCTCGTCGAGGTCAAGGACATCCCGACGGCGAAGAACATCGCCTCCAAGGGTGGACTCGCCGTCGCTCGTCCGCTGCCGGCCGAGGTCGACTTCGAGGTCGGCGAGACCATCACGATCAAGGAAGGCTCCTTCGCGGGTCTTCCGGGTTCGATCAGCGAGATCAAGCCGGAGAGCGGCAAGCTCATCGTGCTCGTCTCCCTGTTCGAGCGCGAGACTCCGGTCGAGCTGTCGTTCGACCAGGTCACCAAGATGAACTGAGAGTCTTCTCGTCAAGAACGGCCGTCCCTTTCGGGGCGGCCGTTCTTGCGTTCCGGCTCAGCCTGCGTGCTGCGCAGCCCAGTGCGGGCTCTGGATGAGTCCGATGAGGTTGCCGAACGGGTCGGTGACGGATGCTGACCACCAGCCCTCTCCGCGCTGCGTCACCGGGTCGAAAGCCAGGGCGCCGAGCTCGATGAGTCGATCGAAGGTGGAGCGAACGTCGTCGACGTGCACGCTCATCAGTGCGCCTCCCGGCTGGGCGAGCGCGGGGCGGAAGCGGGCATCCATCAGCGCGAATTCGTCGTCGTCGTCGCCGAAGCGCCATTCGGCGTACTGCACCGGTCCTTCTTCCGGCCGGACGAAGTAGGGCGCGGAGTCGAAGACGGTCGCGTACCAGGCGACCGCTGCGGACATGTCATCGGCGACCAGGTTGAGATTTGCGAGACCACGGAACATGAGATTCTCCTTCTGAATCGGTTGTTTCTTCTATGCTCGTAGCTGAAGTGATCATCAATTGATCACTTCAGAAAAGAGGTTGAGAGATTCGCGCCGACCGTCTCATCCAGGCCCTGCTGCTGCTCCAGGGGCGTCCCCAGATCACGGCGGCCGAGCTGGCGGCAGAGCTCGAAGTGTCGGTGCCGACGGCGCGACGAGACCTGGAAGCCCTGGCGATGTCGGGTGTTCCGATCTATCCGACACGAGGCAGGGGAGGAGGATGGCGCCTGATCGGCGGAGCGCGCACCGATCTCACCGGACTCACGCAAGGTGAGGTCACGTCGCTGCTCATCGGTCTCACCCAGAGCGACACGGCGAGTCCCGAGCGCATCGCGGCCATGCGAAAGCTCGTGCGTGCGATGCCGGAACCGTTCCGCGCCGGAGCGCAACGTGTCGCGGCAGCGACCGTGCGAGATGCGCCGTGGGGTGTCACCGAGAACGATGCGGCACCGCCGGTGGTCGCCGAGTTGCAACGTGCCATCGCGGACGATCGTCGGGTGCAGCTGGAGTATCGCGGCGCTGCTTCCATAGAGGTCGTCCCTCTGATGATCGGCAGTCGCGGGGTGCGGTGGTATCTGATCGCAGCTCCGGTCGTCGAGGGGGCAGATGTCGCGGACGAGAGCCGCGTGCGGACGTACCGCGCGGATCGGATCGAGGGGTCGCGCGTGCTGTCCGAACGGGGCATCGCTCCAGCGGGCTTCGATCGGCCGCGTGTGTGGGCCGAGATGGTCGAGCGGGTCGAAGGCTTTCGTGGAGCGGTACGCGCGGTGGTGAGGGTGGAACCCTGGGCGGTGCGGGCACTCTGCGACCGGTTCGGTGTGCAGGCGCAATTGCTGGACGATCCTCCGGACCGGGACGGGCGGGTGCGGGTCGAGGTGCAGGCGCACAGAGTGGATGCCCTGGCGGAGCAGCTCGCGGGGTGGACCAGCGCCGCGGAGGTCGTCGAGCCTGCCGAGGTGAGGACTGCGCTCCGCGAACTCGGCGAACGGATCGCCGCCCTGTACCGCGGGGAGGCCGCCGAATCGCGGGAGCGTCGTTGATCGGGTAGACTTACGTGGTTTGTGTGCCGCTTCGGCGTGCGCGCGGACGACCGCAGTCCGGAACCGCCGGATTCGCGGGAGAAACGGATGCTCCGCATCCGATTCGATGAAAGGGAAGAGAATGGCACCGAAGAAGAAGGTGACCGGCCTGATCAAGCTTCAGATCAACGCCGGTGCAGCCAACCCGGCGCCGCCGATCGGGCCCGCGCTCGGTCAGCATGGCGTCAACATCATGGAGTTCTGCAAGGCGTACAACGCCGCGACCGAGTCGCAGCGCGGCAACGTCATCCCCGTGGAGATCACCGTCTACGAGGACCGCAGCTTCACGTTCGTCCTGAAGACCCCGCCCGCTGCGGAGCTCATCAAGAAGGCCGCCGGCGTCCCCAAGGGATCGGCGACCCCGCACACCGTCAAGGTGGCGAAGATCACCAAGGAGCAGGTCCGTCAGATCGCCGAGACCAAGCAGGCTGACCTGAACGCGAACGACATCGAGGCCGCCTCGAAGATCATCGCCGGCACAGCCCGTTCCATGGGCATCACGGTCGAGGGCTGAGGAGAATAATCATGGCTACCAAGTCCAAGGCTTACAAGGCTGCCGCCGAGAAGATCGAGGCAGACCGTTTCTACACTCCCGCTGAGGCCGTCGCCCTGGCGAAGGAGACCGGCTCCGCGAAGTTCGACTCGACCGTCGAGGTCGCGCTGAAGCTCGCTGTCGACCCCCGCAAGGCAGACCAGATGGTGCGCGGCACCGTCATCCTGCCCCACGGAACCGGCAAGACCGCCCGCGTCATCGTTTTCGCCACCGGCCCCGCGGCCGAGGCAGCGATCGCCGCTGGTGCGGATGAGGTCGGCGGCGCCGAGCTCATCCAGCGCGTCGCTGATGGCTGGACCAACTTCGATGCAGCGGTCTCCACCCCGGAGCTCATGGGCCAGGTCGGTCGCCTCGGAAAGGTGCTGGGTCCGCGTGGCCTGATGCCGAACCCGAAGACCGGCACCGTGACCCCGAACCCGGCCAAGGCCGTCGAGGAGATCAAGGGCGGAAAGATCGAGTTCCGCGTCGACAAGCACGCCAACGTGCACTTCGTCGTGGGCAAGGCATCCTTCACCACCGAGCAGCTGAACGAGAACATCGACGCAGCGCTCGAGGAGATCGTCCGCCTCAAGCCGTCGAGCTCCAAGGGCCGCTACATCCAGAAGGGTGCGGTGTCGACCACGTTCGGCCCCGGCATCCCGCTGGACGTCAACGCCATCTGAGTCTGACTCACAGAAATGCCCCCGCTTCGGCGGGGGCATTTCCGCGTCCGGGCGCGTCTCGGCCGCAATCCGACGTCATCCGATATCGTGTCTCAGCTGTGCGCGCGTACGCTGAGTGAGTTCCACCCGACCTCCGCGCCCCACAGCATCAGCGCGAACCGCACCCCAGGAGGGTCCCGCCCATGTCCCGTCGTCTCATCGCCGTCACCGCCCTCGTCCTCACCGCCGCCGCGCTCACGGCCTGCAGCGGCGCGACCGCACCCGAGAAGACCGGCGCGTCCGATGACAGCGGCTCGGCATCCGACTTCGGCCTCGTCGCCGACGGCACCCTCACGGTCGCGACCGAGGGCACCTACCGCCCGTTCAGCTTCCACGCAGACGGAGGCACGGGCGACCTGACCGGCTACGACGTCGAGATCATCGAGGCGGTCGCCGAAAAGCTCGACCTCGAGGTCACGTTCCAGGAGACGCAGTGGGATGCGATCTTCGCAGGCCTCGACGCCGGGCGCTTCGACGTCATCGCGAACCAGGTGACCATCAACGACGAGCGCGAGGCGGAGTACCTCTTCAGCACGCCGTACACCGTTTCGCCGGGCGTGATCGTCGTCGCCGAGGATGACGACTCGATCACGTCCTTCGACGACCTCAAGGGCAAGAAGACCGCGCAGTCGCTCACGAGCAACTGGAACGAACTCGCCACCGAGTCCGGCGCCACCGTCGAGCCCGTCGAAGGGTGGGCTCAGGCTGTCACCCTCCTCAAGCAGGGGCGCGTCGACGCCACCATCAACGACAAGCTCACCTTCCTCGACTACGAGACGACCGACGGTCCCACCGGACTGAAGATCGCCGCCGAGACCGAGGAAGCCGGTCAGCAGGCGTTCGTGTTCACGAACGACAAGCAGGCCCTCGTCGACGCCGTGGATGCCGCGCTCGAGGAGCTGCGCGCCGACGGCACCCTGGCCGAGATCAGCGACAAGTACTTCGGCGCCGACGTCACCGAGTAGCCTGTGGAGCCCTGGGAGCTGTTCCTCACGTCGATCGGGCCGATCGCCCTCGCGGGGCTGGTCGGGACCATCCCGCTGGCGTTGAGCTCGTTCGCGCTGGGCCTGGTGATCGCGCTCGGGATCGCGCTGATGCGCATCTCGACGCGCTCGGTCGTCTCGGGGTTCGCACGCGTCTACATCTCGATCATTCGCGGCACGCCGCTGCTCGTGCAGCTGTTCGTGATCTTCTACGGCTTGCCCTCGATCGGGGTCACCATCGACCCCTGGCCGTGCGCGATCATCGCCTTCTCGTTGAATGTGGGCGGCTACGCGGCCGAGGTGATCAGGGCATCGATCCTCTCGGTTCCCCAGGGGCAGTGGGAGGCGGCATACACGGTCGGGATGGGGCGCACCCGCACGCTGACGCGAGTCATCCTGCCGCAGGCGGCGCGGGTATCGGTGCCGCCGCTGTCGAACACGTTCATCTCTCTGGTGAAGGACACCTCGCTCGCATCGCTGATCCTGGTGACCGAGCTGTTCAAGGTGTCGCAGCAGATCGCGGCGTCGACCTACCAGTTCATGGTGATCTATCTGACGGCCGCGCTCGTGTACTGGGTGTTCTGCCTGGTGCTGTCGACGGGTCAGAGCGCTCTGGAGAAGAGATTGGACAGCCGTGTCGCGAATTGAACCAGCCGAGGCGCTGCTCACGGCCCGCGGCTTGCACAAGAGTTTCGGTGACAACGAGGTGCTGCGCGGCATCGACCTCACGCTGCATCGCGGAGAGGTCGTGGTCCTCATCGGACCCAGCGGCTCGGGAAAGACCACGGTGCTGCGTTCGCTGAACGGGCTCGAACGGCCGGATGCGGGCACCATCGCCGTGCACGACGGCCCCGACATCGACTTCGCCTCGCGCCCGGATGCGAAGCAGCGCTTCGCACTGCGAGACCGCTCCGCGATGGTGTTCCAGCACCACAACTTGTTCCCGCACCTCACCGTGCTGGAGAACGTGATCGAAGGCCCGTGGCGGGTGCACGGTCGCCCGAAGGACGAGGTCGTCGCCGAGGCGCAGGCACTGCTCGCTCGCGTCGGCCTGGCCGACAAGGAGAACGCACGGCCGCATCAGCTCTCCGGCGGTCAGCAGCAGCGGGTCGGCATCGTCCGTGCGCTCGCGCTCAAGCCTGACCTGCTGCTCTTCGATGAGCCGACCAGTGCCCTCGACCCCGAACTCGTCGGCGAAGTGCTCCTCGTCATCAAGGAGCTCGCCGATGAGGGCTGGACGATGGCGGTCGTCACGCACGAACTGAGCTTCGCCAGGGAGGCGGCCGACCACGTGCTGTTCCTGGATGCCGGAGTCGTCGTCGAGGAGGGGCCGCCGGAGAAGCTCTTCAGCGCTCCGCAGCACGAGCGTACCCAGCGGTTCCTCACCCGGATCATGCGTCCACTCGACGGCGCGTGACCTCGCCTCGCGCCGAGCGCGTCAGGGGTGCAGCACGGGCAGGACGAGACTGATCGCCAGGGCGATCATGATCACAGCGATGATCGCGTCGAGGATGCGCCACGAGCGCGGGGTACGCAGCCACCGGCCGAGATAACGGGCGCCGAAGCCCAGCGCGGTGAACCAGAGGATGCTGGCGGCGACGGCGCCAGCGGCGAACAGCCAGCGGTTCTCGCCGTGTGTGGCCGAGATCGAGCCCAGCATGAGTACCGTGTCGAGGTAGACGTGCGGGTTGAGCCAGGTCAGCGCGAGCACCGTGAGGATGACCGGGGCCAGGGCGGTGCGCGTGGCGGTACGTGTGGCGGTGGCCGTGCCGCCGGATGCCGCGGGCGCGGCATCGGAGGAGTCGCCGGCTTCCGCCCGCAGTGCGTCGTCTCCACCTTTCCAGGCTCGTCGTGCAGCGAGCAGGCCGTAGCCGAGCAGGAACAGCGCCCCCGCCCAGCGGGCGGCGACGACGAGCCAGGGTGCGGTCGCGATGACGAAGCCGAGGCCGGCGACGCCCGCGATGATGAGCACGGCATCCGACACCGCGCAGATCGCGACGACGGCCAGCACGTGCTCGCGACGGATCCCCTGGCGCAGCACGAAGACGTTCTGCGCGCCGATCGCGACGATCAGGGAGAGGCCGAGGCCGAGGCCGGCGAGGAGGGAGAGCATGCTTCCACGGTAGGAGCAAGGAGAGAACAGCACCAGCGAAGATTCCTACTGCAGCATTAGCATGGCTTATGTGAGGATCGATCCGGAGCTCGCTGCCACCGTGGCGGCCGTCGTGGACGAGGGAACACTCGACGCGGCCGCTCGCCGACTGCAGATCACGCCGTCGGCGGTGAGTCAGCGGCTCAAGACTCTGGAGCAGCAGCTCGGACGTGTCCTCGTCGTTCGCTCGAAGCCGGCTCGGCTGACCGAGGCGGGGGAGGCGGTCGTGCGCCTGGCCCGCCAGATCGCCCTGCTGGAGCGTGATGCGCTCGCCGGCATGGATGCCGAGGGCGGAACGCAGCGCATCAGCATTCCGCTCGCCGTCAACGCCGACTCGATGGCGACCTGGTTCCTGCCGCCGCTCGCACGCCTCGCCGACCGCCATGATCTCGACTTCGACCTGCATCGCGATGATCAGAACTTCACTGCCAGGCTGCTGGAATCCGGCACCGTGATGGCCGCCGTGACCAGCGAAGAGACGCCGGTGGCCGGATGCTCGGTGTCGCCGCTCGGCGTGCTCGAGTATCGGGCGATGGCGACGAAGGCCTTCGCCGATCGGTGGTTCCGCGGCGGGGTGACGCCGGACGCTCTCGCCACCGCCCCTTTCGTCGATTTCGACCGCCGCGACACCCTGCAGCACGAATGGCTCCAGGCTCAGGGCGTGTCGCACCAGGGCGTTCCGCGCCACTACGTCCCGGCGTCGCACGATTACGCGCTCGCTGTGGCGCTGGGGCTCGGATGGGGAATGCTGCCGCTGCCCCAGCAGCCAGATGGGCTGGTCGCCCTCGGCGGGCCGACACTGCGCGTGAAGCTGTTCTGGCAGCAGTGGAACCTGCGCTCGGAACTCCTGGACACCGTTGCGGCCGAGGTCGCGGCAGAAGCGCGCAGGGTCCTCCCCGGGTCGCCGGCGGCGGTCTAGGCCGGGCGGTCCGGTGTCGCTCCGGTCGCGAGCGCGTGCAGCAGGCGGGTGAGACTGTCGATGTCGCGCAGACTCCATTCCTCGAGAGTCTTCATGAGCATCCCCTCCTGCGGCAGTCGGGCGGCGGCCAGTCGCTCGGTGCCGAGCGGTGTGGCGCGCAGGAGGAATGAACGACCGTCACTGGGATCCGTGGAGCGCTCGATCAGCCCGAGTTCCTCGAGCTCGCGGACCATGCGGCTGGCCTGGCTCTTGTCCACCAGCATCCGCTCGGCAAGGGTTGATACCGTCACCTGCTCGCAGCGCGCGATCGTGGTGAGCGTCTTGTAGGCGCCGGGGAGCATGCCGGGGCTCACGCGATTGGCGTTCTCCATGAGGATCCGCCGGATGTGGGTGATCAGTTCGCTGAACTCCGCCTCGAGTGCGCGGACCGCGACGGCCCGCGCTTCGGAGGATTCGCCACCGACGGTGGACTCAGCCGCGGACATCGCCGACCCCGCCATCGCGCTTCTCGCCCGATCCATCGCCACGCCTCGCACCGGATGCTGCGACGACTGTGACGCTGCCGGTCGGCGCGCCGGACATCGCTGTCGCGTCGGCGAGTGCCACCTCGGCGGCATCCTCGACGACGTGCTCTGCGGCATCCGCCTCCGCCCGCTCGCTGGTGGTCATCTTCGTGAGCGGCACGTTCGGCAGGAACAGGATCGCGATGAGGCTCAGCAAGGCGAGTGGCACGCCGATGAGGAAGGCCTGCGAGATGCCCTGGGCGTAGAAGTCCTCGACGATGACGCGCACCGAATCGGGGAGCAGGCGCACCTCGGGAAGGGTGCCGCTGGCGAGTTCCGCAGCGACCGCCGCACCCTGTTCGCCGAGCCCGGCGATCGCCGTCGCGAGCCGTTCCTTGCCGTCGGCGAAGAGCGTGGTGATGGTGTTCGCCACCACAGCTCCCATCACCGAGACCCCGATCGTGCCGCCGAGGCTGCGGAAGAAGGTGACGCCGGAGCTGGCGACTCCCATCTCGGCGGGCTTGGCCGTGTTCTGCACGATGAGCACGAGGTTCTGCATCGTCATCCCGAGGCCGGCGCCGGTGAGGAACATGTACACGGAGACGAGCACGAAGTTCGTGTCGTAGTGCAGCGTCGACAGCAGCGCGGTGCCTGCGAGCAGCAGTACGGCACCGAGGATCAGGTAGCCCTTCCAGCGCCCGTAGCGGGTGACGAGCTGTCCGATCAGCATCGATGCGATGAGGAGTCCCGCCATCATCGGCAGTGTCATCAGGCCGGCCTCGGTGGGAGAGGCGCCGCGGGAGAGCTGCATGTACTGGGCGAGGTACACCGAGGTGCCGAACATCGAGATGCCGATGGAGATCGAGGCGAGCACGGACAGGGTGAACGTGCGGTTGCGGAAGAGGGAGAGCGGGATCAGCGGCTCGCGCACCTTCAACTCGACGATGATGAACGCGACGGTGGCGACGACGACCCCGCCGAGCATCAGGATCGTCTCGGTGCCCCACCAGTCGAAGTTCGATCCGGCGTTGGTGATCCAGATGAGCAGCAGCGACACGGCCGTGGACAGCAGCACGATGCCGGCGTAGTCGATCGAGACCTTGCGGGCCTGCTGAGCGGTGATGTGCAGCGTCTTCTGAAGCAGGATCAGGGCGGCGACCGCGAAGGGCAGCGCGACGAAGAAGTTCCAGCGCCAGCCTGCCGTGTCGGTGATCCAGCCGCCGAGCAGCGGACCGCCGACGGTCGCGACCGCCATCACGGCGCCGAAGAGTCCCATGTAGCGACCGCGCTCGCGCGGGCTGATGATGTCGGCCATGATCACCTGGCTGAGCGCGGCCAGGCCGCCGGCGCCGAGGCCCTGCACGGCGCGGAAGGCGATGAGCGTGCCGGTGTCCTGCGCGAAGCCGGCAGCAGCCGTCGCGACGACGAAGAGCACGAGAGCGATCTGGATGAGCAGCTTGCGGTTGAAGAGGTCGGCGAGCTTGCCCCAGATCGGGGTGGAGATCGCCGTGGTCAGCAGCGTCGCGGTGATCACCCAGGTGTAGGCGGCCTGGTCGCCGCCGAGGTCGTGAACGATGACCGGCATCGACGTGGAGACGACGGTGGCCGCGATCATCGAGACGAACATGCCGAGCAGGAGGCCGGTGAGGGCCTCGAGCACCTGGCGGTGCGTCATCCGAACGGGGGAGTCGGTGGTCATGGGCGACCTTTCGCAGTGGAGTGTGGATGCTGCGACAGCACTGGCGCGCACGAGAAAGTTGACGAAGATCAACTATACGTCAACTGGTTGAGTCTCGTCAACTATCTCCGAGTGGTCAGGGGGCCGGGCGACGAGGTGTCGGCATCCGGAGCACGCAGTACCCGATCGTGACTTTGCCCCGTTGTGGTTGCGGCGGCGTTCAACGATGATGAGTGAAACGCAAGATGTCGGCCGCTGGGGAAGGTCGCGAAGGCATTCGCGCGCACAACCCAAATCCCTGAGGGGGGAAGACTGACATGGCAACGAAGGCAAATCAGCGCAAGGTTCTGGCGATTCTGGCGGGCGGGCTCGTGCTCGGCGTCGGTGCGGCAGTGACACTCGCGGCCTGGAACGACTCCGAATTCGCGACCGGCACGTTCACCGCCGGCGCGTTCGATCTGGAAGGTTCGACGACGTCCGCATCCGCGGGCTATGCGAGCCACAACACGGGGGCGACCCCGCCCGAAACCGCTGCAACGCTGGTCTTCCAGCTGCCTGCGGTGGCGAGCAACATGGCCCCTGGCCAGACGGTCTACGCGCCGTTCTGGGTGCGACTCGCCGCCGACACGACGACGGACGCCACGCTCGACGCGGCCGGTGTGACCGCGTCGCCGGATGCCTCCTCGAACGCGGAGAACCTGTCGTACACGGTGTATTCGATCGATGCGGCAGCGACCTGCGATGCGGTGGGCATCGCCGGAGCAGACGTCGTCGCATCGGGAGCGACACTGAGCGCGTTCACGGCGGGAGTCACCGAGAACCTTGCGAACGGCGCACCGGTGACCGACGCAGGCGCCCCCGTGCAGCTCTGCTTCGAGGTCACGGCGGGAGCCGGACTGACGCAGGGTGAAGCCGCCACGGCGACGTGGCAGTTCACGGCGACCTCGACGAGCTGATCGCGTGTCGACCCGCAAAGGCATGCGGGAGGCGAGGCGGCTGCGCTCTCGTCGGATACGGGCCGTTCTCGCGAGCGGGCTCGTCTTCGGCGTGGGCGCCGCCATGACCCTCGCGGCCTGGAACGACTCAGAGCACACGACTGCGAACTTCACGGCCGGGCGCTTCGGGATCGTCGGTGCGACCGACGGGGTGGCGTTCAGTGAGCATCCGACCGCACCCGGAGCCACGCTGCCGTTCCAGTTGCCGGCGACCGCTGCGGCGATGACCCCGGGTGCGACGGTGTACGCGCTGTTCAGCGTGCGCACGATCAATCCCTCCGTGGCCGGATCGGTGCAGCTCAAGGCCGGGGCCGGCAACGGTGCGGGGCTCGGCGCACACCTCACCTACAGTGTGCGCACCATCACCCAGACCACGTGCAATGCGGCCAACTTCGGCACAGGCACGGCGGTCGCGGGTCTGCCCGTGAACGCCACGCTGGTGACGGGGGCGACGAGTTCCCAGGCTCTCACCGCGAATGCGGGGGCCCAGGTCAACTACTGCTTCGAGGTCACGCTGCCCGCGGCGGCCCCCAATACGGCTCAGGGGCTCACGCTCACCGCCACGTGGGAGTTCGCCGCGACGGCGTCGTGACGAGCGGAGGAGCGATGGAGGAGGAGATGACGACGCCGAGCAGCCGGCGCGAACTGCGTGAGCGCTCGCGCGATGCCGACGGCGGGTCGCCGCCTCTCCAGGCCGGTCGGACGCGCACGGCCGTCGGGCGGACGCTCGCCGACATCCTGCTGTGGGTCGCCGCGGCGGGTGGAGCGGTGTGCATCGTGCTGGTGATCCTCGCCATCACCTCGAACATCACTCTGATGATGTTCCGTACCGGCTCGATGTCGCCGACCATTCCGGCCGGATCGGTCGCCGTCGTGCAGCGGATACCAGCATCCGAGATCGCGGTCGGCGACATCGTCACAGTCGATCGCGACCCCGAGCTGCCCGTCACCCACCGGGTGACGTCTGTGGCGCCGGGGGAGACGGATGCCGCTCGGATCATCACGATGCGAGGAGATGCCAACGCCCAGGACGATCCGTTCCCCTACGCGGTGGACGAGGTTCGCATCGTCC
The DNA here is from genome assembly GCF_040675825.1 of Microbacterium sp. LWH12-1.2. Lineage (NCBI taxonomy): Bacteria > Bacillati > Actinomycetota > Actinomycetes > Micrococcales > Microbacteriaceae > Microbacterium > Microbacterium sp. LWH12-1.2. Next base: position 1,931,382 of record NZ_JBEGIJ010000001.1, on the reverse strand, counting down.
GCGCCGCCATTCCCGGCGTCGCCTCCTTCGTCGTCGCCCTGGGGAACCCCTTCGTGCTCGGCGGCATCACCGTCGCTGCCGCGTTGCTCGTGGGCTGGGCGTTCTGGCCCCGCGAATCGCACCGCCCCCGCCGGACTGTGGAGGAACCGCGAAGCGACGGGAGCGGTCCATGAGGGGGCGCTGCGCCGCGGCCGTCGCCGCGCTCGCCGGGTGCGTCGCGATCGCCGTGCTCGGTACGTTCTCGGCGCCGGCGTGGGCCGCACCCGCGACGGAGGTCGTGCAGGGGCAGTACCTGCGTCTCGTCTCGGTCGCCGATTGGGAGGCGGCCTCGAGCATGATGCCCGGTCAGGAGGTGCGGTGGGACGTCGAAGTGAGTGCGGATGCGCCCGACCCGGGGAAGATCGCGATCGGAATGAGCGCCGCCGGTGCCGCACCGCTCACTGTCGATGTGTCGATCTGCGCGGTGGCGTGGGAAGAGATGGGATGCCCCGTCGGTGCGACCGCGCTGGAGACGGCATGGGAGATTCCGCGGGACGGCATCACGACGGCGCTCCTCGACATCGCGGCCACCGACACCGCCTACCTCCGTCTGGAGATCTCGTTGGGCGCGGCGGCGGAGGGCGAGGGAGCGACGATGCGCGTGCACGCCGACGGTGCCGGTGAGTCGGTCGCTGTCGGACCCGGTGGCGAGCTGCCGGCCACGGGCATGTCTCCCGCCGTGCCGTGGATCCTGGGCGGGGGAGTCGTGCTGTTGCTGGTCGGCGGCGTCTTGCTGTTCGCACGGCGGCGACGTCGTGGTGACGGTGACGAGGGGGCAGCAGAATGAGTGCGACGTCGCGTCACCGCGTGCTCGCGGGGGCCATCGGAGCCATCCTGCTCGTCGGAATCGGCCTCGCCCCCTCGGCTCAGGTCACAGACGCGGCCTTCACCGATTCGGAACACACGACGGCGACGCTCACCGCGGCCACGCTGGAGACCCCGGTCGTCACCAGCTGCACGGTGACGAGCTTTCTCGGTACCTTCACCGGGTTCACGATCGTATGGACCTCTCCTTACGTCAAAGCGAACGAGCGACTGTCGATCAACAATGTGACGGTCGCTCCGGCCAACATCACCCAGAGCGGCGCTGGGCCCTACACGTACACGTCGACGATCTCCTCCGGACTGCTCAACACCCTTCTCGGGAGCCTGCTCGGTTCGACGAACACCGTGAGGGTGGAGGCGATCGCCGGAACCTCTTGGGCGTCTCAGGCTGCCACGAAGACGCTCTCGGTCGGCGGGCTGCTCGGGCTCGGCGGCAACAACACCTGTACCTAAGGCGTGAGTCAGTCAGCGAGGGCGAGCGCGCGGAACGCGTCGCGCTCGCGGAGTTCGGCACGACGGCTGGCGGCGGCATCCACCGGCCGTGCAGGCGCCTGCTGCCCCGTGGTGCGGCGGTACAGCTCGTCGATGAGGTCGGTGGCGAGCCCGACGAGCTTCGCGATCTCACGGTCGTCGCGGTCGATCCAGACGCACTTCGGCTCTTCGTGGATCGGCGAGAAGTCGACGTGCTCCTCCCACACGAACAGGGTCCGTTCGGCGCCGAGCACGTGCTGCTGCCACCAGATCTGGCGCAGATAGGTGCGGGGGATGCCGCGCCACGCCTTGTTGGTGGTCTTGATCTCGGCGAGTTGCACACGGCCGGCGGCATCCACCGCGACGCCGTCGGGGGTGGCGAGGTGCCGATGTTCGACCTCGGCGCGGAACAGGGCGGACGAGGGCAGGATGCCGTGGGTCGCGGCGACCCAGCTGGCGATCTCCGGTTCCCGACGACGGCCGTGGTCGGTATAGGCGTTGCCGCCGAAGCGCGGACCGCCGCCGAGCTTGGCATCCGCTGCCCGGACGATCGACTTGTCTCCGGTGAGACCGGCCACGTCGGTCGCCGTGATGCCGCGCGATCTCGCACGCATCCACGCCACCCGATCGCGGGAGTCCGCGACGATACGCGCAGCGAGTTCCGGGGTCACCTCTCGAGACTATCCCGGCCCGCCGACGTCATGTCTCCTCCCACGCCGCCGTCGCGGAACCACCCGCTGTCGGCTGCCCGCTCCGGTGGTCTCGGCGAAATCCGACCCGGAGTTCGGCGAATCAGCGCGGTGAACCCGGATGCGGAGCATCCCACCCCGCAGGGCCCGGGGAGCCCGCGACGTACTCGTCGAGGGGCACGTCGTCGCTCTTCCAGGTCTGCAGGATCGGTTCGACGATCCGCCAGCTCTCCTCAGCGGCGTCTCCGCGTACCGCGAGCATCGGGTCGCCGTCGAGAACACCGGAGAGCACCTCGGCGTACGCCTTCAGCGCTCCTTCGCCGAGATCGGCGGAGAGTGTTGCGCGCTCCAGCTCGAATGGATCGTCGGCGCCGTTGACGTTCAACTCGAGGGAGATCCGATCGGGGCCGAGCGAGAAGCGCAGCACCGCGCCCTCGGCCGAACCGGTGAGGCCGATCGGAACGTGCCGAACCGGACGGAAGCGCACGACGATCTCCCGCGCGGGGTCTCCGATCGCCTTGCCGGAACGAAGGGTGAAGGGCACGCCTGCCCAGCGCGCGTTGCGCACTTCGAACGTCACTTCGGCGAGCGTCTCCGTGCGGCGAGCTGGATCGACGCCGGGCTCGTCGACGTAAGACGGCTTGTCCGTGCCCGCGACGGTGCCGGCGGTGTACCTGGCGCGTCGCGATGAGGACGTGGGGTCGTCGCCCCAGACCGATGTCGCTCGCAGCACGGCACTGGTCGCCGCACGGAAGTCCACCTCGTCGAGGGTGGCCGGCTCCTCCATGGCGAGCACCGCCAGCACCTGCAGGAGGTGGCTCTGGATCATGTCGACCATGGCGCCGGCCGAGTCGTAGTACCCGGCGCGCCCCTCCAGCCCCAGCTGCTCGTCGTAGACGATGTCGACCGACTCGATGCTCTCCGCAGACCAGAGCGGTTCGAGCACGCGATTGGCGAATCGGGCGCCGAGCAGATTCAGCGTTGTGGATCGGCCGAGGAAGTGGTCCACGCGGAACACCTGGCTCTCGGCGACAAGACCGGCGAGCGTCCGATTCAGGAGCCGGGCGCTCTCCTCATCGGTGCCGAACGGCTTCTCCAGAACGAGCACCGCACCCTCGGGGAGCATCTCCGCGGTGAGGGCCTCGAAGGCGGCCGTGGTGACGCTGGGCGGCACGGCGAAGTACAGTGCGACCTGACCCGAGCACTCGCCCAGCAACGCGTTCAGATCGTCGGCGCGGGTGATGTCGGTGCGACGGTAGGACGCATCCACGCGGGATGCGGCCCCCTCCGCATCCACCGTTGCGAACGCCGTGCGCACGAGCTCGTCGAGTTCACGATCGGTCCAGTCCTCGCGGTCGGCGCCGATCAGCCGCACTCGGCGCGACGGCTCGTGCACGAGCAGCTGGCCGAGTGCAGGAAGCAGGAGGCGGGAGGTGAGGTCACCGGAGACCCCGAAGATCACCAGCGTGGTCGCATCGGTCATGCGAGCCACCGTAGCCCGGTTCCTCTCGTGTGGCGAGCGTGCCACAATCGGTGCGATGCCTTCCCCCATCGAGGACTATGCACTGTTGAGCGACTGCCGGACAGGGGCGCTCGTGTCGCGAGAGGGCGACATCGACTGGCTGTGCCTGCCGCGCTTCGACTCGCCGTCGCTCTTCGGCGCGCTGCTGGGTGATGAGACTCACGGACGCTGGAGCCTGCGGCCGAGCGATCCGGATGCGACGTCGCAGCGGCGCTACATCCCCGACACCTTCATCCTCGTCACGCGGTGGGAGACCGCGGGCGGGATCGCCGAGGTGCACGAGTTCATGCCCCTCCATCAGACCCGCACAGACGTCGTGCGACGAGTGGTCGGCGTCTCCGGCAGCGTCGAGTTCGATACGGAACTGCGGCTGCACTTCGACTACGCACGGACGCTGCCGTGGGTGCGTCAGGTGGGGACGCCCGAGGTGCCGGCGCTGCATGCGACCGCGGGGCCGGAGGCGGTGATCGTTCGGGGCGAGGCGTTCGTCGCCGAGGATCACGTGCATCGGGCGACGGTGACGGTTCAGCCGGGCGACACTCATGATCTCGTGCTGAGCTGGTTCCGCTCCCACGAGCGTCCGCCGCATCCGCTCGACGTGGAGGACGCCATCGCGCGTACGCGCTCCTGGTGGCAGGGGTGGGCCAGCGGCATCGAGCACGATGGTCCGCACCGCGAGGAGGTGGTGCGTTCGCTGCTCGTGCTGCGGGCACTGACCAACAAGGACACCGGTGGCATCGTCGCGGCGGCCACCACATCGCTGCCGGAGGAGTTCGGCGGATCGCGCAACTGGGACTACCGCTTCGTGTGGCTGCGCGACACCGCGCTCACGCTCGAGGTGCTGATCTCCCACGGTTTTCTCGCCGAGGCGCATCACTGGCGACGCTGGCTGCTGCGCGCGATCGCGGGCGAGCCCGGCGAGGTGCAGATCATGTACGGCATCGCCGGTGAGCGCGATCTCGCCGAGCGGGAGCTGACGAGCCTGCCCGGCTATCAGAACGCGGGGCCGGTGCGCATCGGCAACGGCGCTGTCGACCAGTATCAGGGCGACGTGATCGGCGAGGTGCTGGTGGCCCTGGAGGCGGCGCGGATGGCGGGTCTGGAGGAGGGGGACTTCTCCTGGCCGCTGCAGCGCGCGCTCATCGGGAACGTCGTCGACGAGCTCGATCGGCCGGACAACGGCATCTGGGAGATCCGCGGCGAACCGCAATGGTTCACGCATTCGCGGGTCATGATGTGGGCCGCGCTCGACCGGGGTGTGCGGGCCGTTCGAGAGCACGGACTTCCTGGCGACGCCGCGCACTGGGAAGAAGTCCGTGACGCTCTGCGACGTGAGATCGACGAGCGCGGCGTCGATCCCGAGCTCGGCTGCTTCGTCCAGCACTATGGTTCCCACGAGGTGGATGCCTCGCTGCTCGTGCTGCCCCAGGTCGGATACTGCGCCGCGGACGATCCGCGAATGCTCCGAACGGTCGCGCAGATGGAGAAGACGCTCATCCGTGACGGCTTCCTGCTGCGCTACCGCACGGAAACCGGGATCGACGGCCTCCCCGGTGATGAGCATCCGTTCCTCGCCTGCAGCTTCTGGCTGGTGGAACAGTACGCAGGCAGCGGGCGCACCGAGGACGCCAGGGAGCTGATGTCGAGACTGCTGGCGCTGACCAACGACGTCGGATTGCTCTCCGAGGAGTATGACGTGGCGGCGGGCCGCCACGCCGGGAACTCACCGCAGGCGCTTTCGCACCTCACCCTCATCCGGGCCGCGGATGCTCTCGCCGGGCACATCGGTCGCGCAGCCGACCGTCGCTGAGCGCCGACGTCGCGGCAGGACGTGCCGCTCCCTCGATTTGGGGACGGCGGATGCCGTGGGGTACAGTTATCCCAACCGAAGACCGCTGGTCATCGTCGTGTGCGAAAGTGCATGAGGATTGAAGCTCTGCAATGCAGGGGCCCGCGCAGGTGTCACGAACTTCTCAAAGCTCCGTGCGCTTGCGCCGGAGCTTTTTTGTGTGCAGATCCTGTTCCACAAGCGGTCGAGGTTGGTGCCTCACCACCGTGAGGCGCCTCGTAGACACCAAGGAGTGACCATGGCGCAGAAGGATGCATCGGTCGCCGAGCTCACGAAGTCATTCGAGAACTCGAACGCCGTCCTGCTGACCGAGTACCGCGGTCTGACGGTTGCCCAGCTCAAGCAGCTGCGCAACAGCATCCGTCAGGACGCCGAGTACGCCGTGGTGAAGAACACGCTGACCAAGATCGCCGCGAACAACGCGGGGATCAGTGCGCTGGATGACGACCTCAAGGGTCCGTCCGCCGTCGCATTCGTGCACGGTGACTTCGTCGCCACCGCCAAGGCTCTGCGTGACTTCGCCAAGGCGAACCCGCTTCTCGTGATCAAGTCCGGCATCTTCGAGGGCAACGCCCTCACCGCCGACGAGGTCAACAAGTACGCCGCGCTCGAGAGCCGTGAGGTTCTGCTGGCGAAGGCTGCGGGCATGATGAAGGCGACGATGGGCAAGGCTGCGGCCACCATCGACGCGCTTCGCGAAAAGCTGGAGACCGCACAGGCCGCGTAAGCGACCGGCGATCTTTTTCACAAACCCCATCTATTAGGAGATACATCATGGCGAAGCTCACCACCGAGGAGCTGCTCGAGCAGTTCGCTGGCCTGACCCTTGTCGAGCTCAACGACTTCGTGAAGGCGTTCGAGGAGAAGTTCGAGGTCACCGCTGCTGCCCCCGTCGCCGTTGCCGGCGCTGGCGGCGCTGCTGCTGAAGAGGTCGAGGAGAAGGACTCCTTCGACGTCGTCCTCGAGGCTGCTGGCGACAAGAAGATCCAGGTCATCAAGACGGTCCGCGAGCTCACCTCGCTCGGCCTCGGCGAGGCCAAGGCTGTCGTCGACGGTGCACCGAAGGCCGTCCTCGAAGGCGCGACCAAGGAAGCTGCCGAGAAGGCCAAGGCTGCCCTCGAAGAGGCAGGCGCAACGGTTACCCTCAAGTAATCCTGTTCGGGGCGAGGCGCAGAGCGTCCCGTCCTGAATGCGTCTGAACGCTTGCAAAGCCCCGGGGTTCGCCCCGGGGCTTTCGTGCGTCCCGGGCCCTGGTCAGCGCGCCGGAGCGGTGGAGTTGCGCACCACGAGAGCAGATGCCGCTACCACGTGCTCGACCGGAATGGCGGGGTCCTCGATCCGCTGCTGCAGAAGACGGACGGCCTGAGCGCCCTGCTCGCGCGGCCGCTGCCGGATCGTGGTCAGCGCGAACATCTCGGCGTGCTGATGATCGTCGATGCCGACGACGCTCAGTTCTGCCGGCACCGAGATTCCGAGCCGGCGCGAGGCGATGATCGCGCCGATCGCAGCCTCGTCGCAGACGCCGACGATCGCGGTCGGCCGATCGCGCCGATCGCCGAGGAGCTCGGCGGCGGCCGCGTATCCGTCCGGCATGGTGCCGGCGCCGACCTCCACGCCGTCGGCGACCCGCAGGTGCGACCCGAGACCGGCGGAGGACATCGCGTCCCGATAGCCGTCTACGCGTCGGGAATCGACGAAACTGCGGGATGCGGCATCCGCTGAGGTGCCGACAAGGGCGATCCTGGTGTGGCCGAGCTCGATCAGATGCTCTGTCGCGATGCGCGCAGCTGCGGAGTCGTCGATCGACACCGAACTCGCCCGGTCGGCAGGCGGGCCGACCGTCACCAGTGGATGATCCGCGCGCTGCACGCGTTCGAGTTCGTGAGGGCCGGGCTGGATCCCCGCAACGATGAGCCCGTCGAACCGTTTGCGCGGCAGCACGCTCTCGAAGAGACGCGCGCGCTGGCCCGCGCCCTCCTTGAAGCTGTACAGCGCGAGGTCGTAGTCCAGCTCCAGGAGTGATTCCTGGATACCGGCCAGCAGTTCGGCGAAGAACCACCGCTCGATCGACGGCAGGACCACGCCGATGGTCTGGGTGCGTCCGGTGGCCAGGCTCGTCGCCGAGGAGTGCGCGACGTAGGAGAGCTCCCGCGCGGCCTCTGTGACGCGGGAACGAGTCGCGTCGGACACATAGCCCCGTCCGGTCAGGGCGCGGCTGGCGGTCGCCTTGGAGACGCCGGCACGTGCCGCGACGTCCGCGATCGTGCTCATCGGTCCTCCTCGACCTCGGCGTACGCGACGGCAGGGCAACTCTGCGCGCCCGTCGGTTCCTCAGGGTACGCGGAGAGGAACCGGTTCCACAATGACCGGCGGCCAGTCGTCCCTGAATACGTCGAATGGTTGTGCGCTTGTGATCGTTGCCTATTGTGCGGCGTCCTCGCGGGGAAGTAGGTTGGCCTGGAATCGGTTCCCTATCGGCGAGACACACAGCATCGCCATCCGCGAGGGGCCGGGTACTCGAAGAGGAGAATTCACATGGGTCTGTCACAGCGTCACCGGCGACTCGCGCCGCTCGCCCTGCTCGGTGCCACGGGCATCGCGCTCGCCGGATGTGGAGCGCCCGGTGCCCCCGACGGTGGTGGCGAGGGCGGTGGCGGCAACACGGTCACCATCTACGGCACGATCGTCGATGCCGAGGCGGAACTGCTGCAGGAGTCCTGGGCCGATTGGGCCAAGGAGAACGACATCGTGATCAAGTACGAGGGCAGCCAGGACTTCGAGACCCAGCTCGGCACGCGCGCGCAGGGTGGCAACCCGCCGGACATCGCGATCTTCCCGCAGCCCGGCCTGTTCGCCGACTTCGCCGAGCGCGACTTCTTGAAGCCCGCGCCGGAAGAGGTCAAGAAGAACGCGAACGAGTACTGGACCGAGGACTGGGTGAACTACGGCACGGTCGACGACACGTTCTACGGCGCGCCGCTGATGGCCAACGTCAAGGGCTGGATCTGGTACTCGCCGACGAAGTTCGCCGAATGGGGCGTCGAAGTCCCCAAGACCCTCGATGAGCTGGGGGCGCTGACCACCGCGATCCAGGCAGCGTCGGGAACTCCCGCCTGGTGCGCCGGCTTCGAATCCGGAACGGCGACGGGCTGGCCCGGCACCGACTGGGTCGAGGACTACGTGCTGCGTCAGGCTGGTCCCGAGGTGTACGACGAGTGGGTCACCGGCGAGGTCCCGTTCAGCGACCCGCAGATCAAGCAGGCGTTCGACTCCGTCGGCGAGGTGCTGCTGAACCCGGCGAACGTCAACGCCGGCTTCGGTGACGTCCGGTCGATCAACTCGACGGCCTTCGGCGACGTGGCTCCCGCGCTCGCTGCAGGGACCTGCGCGCTCACCCACCAGGCGTCGTTCCTCTCCGGCTTCTACCCGGAAGGCACCAACATCGCCGAGGACGGCGATGTCTGGGCCTTCATGCTTCCGGGCGAGAAGGCTGGCGAGAACGCGGTGACCGGTGCCGGCGAGATCGTCGGCGCGTTCAGCGACAGTGAGGCGACGCAGAAGGTGCTCGCGTACCTGTCGAGCCCCGAGTGGGCGAACAGCCGCGTGAGCCTCGGCGGCGTCACCTCCGCGAACAACGGGCTCGACCCGGAGAACGCGAAGGACCCCATCCTCCAGGAGACCATCAAGATCCTGCAGGACCCGGAGACGACGTTCCGCTTCGATGCCTCCGACCTGATGCCCGGTGCTGTCGGCACCGGCACGTTCTGGAAGGGCATGGTCGCCTGGGTCAACGGAACTCCGACCGATGAGGTTCTCACGCAGATCGAGTCCGGCTGGCCGGCGAGCTGATCGGAACGGAGCGGGCCGTCCATCCGGGCGGCCCGCTCTCTCGAATCCGGACAGCCGGCCCGAGCGCTGAGGCTCGGGGCGGCTTCGCTCTGCACAAGGTGAAAGGACCGACGTGACCGCGTTCTTCCAGTGGATCGGCACGATGCATCCGATCCTGCAGGCTGTGATCGTCGTCATCGCATTCGCGGTGGTGGTGGCCGTCATCCTGCTTCTCGTCGACATCGCGCCTCGCAAGGGCGCGCTCTACACCGGCATCCGCCTGGCGATGTGCTTGCTCATCCCGCTGGCCGTGATGGTGACGTTCAACGCGTGGTACTGGGCGATGGGAGTCGCCGTCGCCGTCGGGGCGCTCTTCTTCCTGTTGGACTTCCGCTCCCGCGAGGGCACCGGGTATCTCATCCAGCTCGTGGCGTTCATGGCCCCGGCGATGCTGCTGCTGCTCGTCGGACTGATCCTGCCTTCGCTGCAGACGATGGTCACCTCGTTCATGAACTCCTCAGGCAAGGACTTCGTCGGCCTCGCCAACTACGCGTGGATCTTCACACAGCCCGACGGCATCCGCGTGGTGCTCAACACCGTCGTCTGGGTACTGCTCACACCGACCGTCTCCACGATCGTCGGCCTCGCCTACGCCGTCTTCATCGACAAGACCCGCGGCGAGAAGATCTACAAGGTGCTGGTGTTCATGCCGATGGCGATCTCGTTCGTCGGTGCCGGCATCATCTGGCGCTTCATGTACGAGTACCGCGGCAAGGAGTTCGACCAGATCGGCCTGCTGAATCAGCTCGTCGTCTGGTTCGGGGGAGAGCCGCAGCAGTGGCTGCTGAACCCGCCGCTGAACACGCTGTTCCTGATCGTCGTGCTGATCTGGGTGCAGACCGGCTTCGCGATGGTCGTGCTGTCCGCATCGATCAAGGGTGTGCCGGCCGAGCTGCTGGAAGCGGCCGAACTCGATGGCGCGAACGCCTGGCAGCGGTTCAAATCGGTCACGATTCCGGCGATCCGCCCCGCGCTGATCGTCGTCTTGACGACGATCTCGATCGCCTCGCTGAAGGTCTTCGACATCGTGCGCACGATGACCGGCGGAAACTACGACACGTCGGTGCTCGCCAACGAGATGTACACGCAGTTCACGAAGTTCGAGGGAGGACGCAGCGCCGCGCTCGCGGTGATCCTGTTCATCCTGGTGCTGCCGATCGTCATCTACAACGCGCGCCAGATCCAGAAGCAGCGGGAGATCCGATGACCGACACCGTGAAGACTCAAGAAGCGTCCACTACCCGCGCCATCACCACCGGCGGACGGCTGGATGCCTCGGCAGGCCGTGCCCGCAAGGTGCTCTCTCGACCCTGGGCGTCGTTCGGCTCGATCGTGATCGCCGTGCTGTGGACGATCCCGACGCTCGGCCTGTTCATCTCGTCGTTCCGCCCGCGGGATCAGATCCGCAGCAGCGGCTGGTGGGAGTTCTTCGCGAACCCCCAGGTCACCTTCGAGAACTATGCCGAGGTGCTGCAGTCGGGTACGACGCAGCTCACGATGGTGGAGTCGTTCATCAACTCGATCGCGATCACGATCCCGGCGACCGTGGTGCCGTTGATGGTCGCCGCGATGGCCGCGTACGCGTTCGCGTGGATCGACTTCAAGGGGCGCAACGCGCTGTTCATCTTCGTGTTCGCGCTGCAGATCGTGCCGATCCAGATGGCTCTGGTGCCGCTGCTGAGCTCGTTCTCGCGAGGGATCAATCTATTCGGCCTTCAGGTCACGCAGCCGCTCGGCGCATCAGGAGGGTTCGCGCAGGTCTGGTTCGCGCACTCGATGTTCGCCCTGCCGCTGGCGATCTACCTGCTGCACAACTTCATGTCCGAGATCCCCGGTGAGATCATCGAGGCCGCGCGCGTCGATGGCGCATCACGTGGGCAGATCTTCTTCCGCATCGTGCTGCCGCTGACGATGCCGGCCATCGCGTCGGTCGCGATCTTCCAGTTCCTCTGGGTGTGGAACGACCTGCTGGTCGCCCTCGTGTTCGCGGACGGCGCGGCCGCACCGATCACGAAACTCCTGGCGGAGATGGTCGGAACGCGCGGCAACGACTGGTTCCTGCTCACGGCCGGCGCCTTCGTGTCGATCATCGTTCCGCTGATCGTGTTCTTCTCGCTGCAGCGGTACTTCGTGCGCGGACTCCTGGCAGGGTCGACCAAGGGCTGACCGATTCCTGAATCGGTGGAACGGGCGGATGCCGCGGCGAAACATACCTGCTGCCGCGGCATCCACCCCCGTACGCTGAAATCATGAAGTACGCCGAGTCCATCGTCGACCTGGTCGGCGACACGCCCCTCGTGAAGCTGCAGCACGTCACCGACGGCATCGCGTGCACCGTGCTCGTCAAGCTCGAGTACCTCAATCCCGGAGGCTCGGCGAAGGACCGCATCGCGACGCGGATCATCGACGCCGCGGAGGCATCCGGTGAATTGAAACCGGGCGGAACCATCGTCGAGCCGACCAGCGGCAACACCGGCGTCGGGCTGGCATTGGTCGCGCAGCAGCGCGGGTACAAATGCGTCTTCGTCCTGCCGGACAAGGTCGGCGAGGACAAGATCGATGTGCTGCGGGCGTACGGCGCCGAGGTCGTGGTGACCCCCACATCGGTCCCCGCGGACAGCCCGGAGTCGTACTACAGCGTGAGCGATCGCCTCGCCCGAGAGATCCCTGGGGCGTTCAAGCCGAACCAGTACGAGAACCCGAACGGGCCGCGCAGCCATTACGAGACCACGGGCCCCGAGATCTGGCGCGACACCGACGGCGAGGTCACGCATTTCGTCGCGGGCGTCGGGACCGGCGGCACGATCACCGGCACCGGTCGGTACCTGCGCGAGGTCTCCGATGAGCGCGTGCGCATCGTCGGCGTCGACCCGGAGGGCAGCGTCTACAGCGGTGGCACCGGCCGCCCGTATCTCGTCGAGGGTGTCGGTGAAGACATCTGGCCGGGCACCTACGATCCGAGCGTGCCGCACGAGATCGTCGCGGTGGGCGATGCCGAGGCTTTCGCGATGACCCGCAGGCTGGCGCGGGAAGAGGGCATCCTCGTCGGCGGCTCCAGCGGGATGGCCGTGATCGGCGCACTGCGCGTGGCCCGGGAATTGCCGGCCGATGCCGTCGTCGTGGTGCTCCTGCCGGACGGCGGACGCGGTTATCTCGGCAAGATCTTCAACGACGGCTGGATGCGTTCCTACGGTTTCAGTGAGGTCGAGGAGGGCGAGACGGTCGCTCATGTGCTCGCCGCGCGCCCCTCGCGGAAGGGACACGGCATCCCCGATCTGGTCCACGCACACCCGAGCGACACCGTGCTGGAGGCGATCGGCATGATGACCGAGTTCGATGTGTCCCAGCTCGTCGTCCTCAGCGCCGAGCCGCCGGTGATGATGGGCGAGGTCGTCGGCACCGTCGACGAGAAAGGGCTGCTGGACCTGCTCTTCCGCGGCGAGGCTTCGCCCGCCGACGCGGTGGGCGAGCACGTGGGGGAGCGGCTGCCGCTGATCGGCATCCATGCTCCCGTCGCCCAGGCGCGGACCGCGCTCGCCGACGTCGACGCACTGCTGGTGACCGAAGACGGCAAGCCGCACACCGTCCTCACCCGGCAGGACCTCCTCGCGTATCTCTCCCGCTGACCGCGCGCCGTCCCGGGCCGTAACAGGATCGGCCCGCGGGGCGGGGCCGGACGTAGGCTGATAGGCATGTCCGACCACGCTTTCGCCACCCGAGCCATCCACGCAGGGCAGGAGTTCGACCCGACGACGGGTGCGATCATCCCCCCGATCTATCAGACCTCCACTTTCGTGCAGGACGGCATCGGCGGCCTCCGCGGCGGATACGAATACAACAGGGCCGCGAACCCCACGCGCTCATCGCTCGAGACGCAGCTCGCCGCGCTCGAGGGCGGCTCCGCGGCGCTTTCGTTCGCCTCGGGTCTCGCCGCCGAGGACGCCCTGTTGCGCGGTGTGTTGAAGCCCGGCGATCACGTGCTGCTCGGCAACGACGCCTACGGCGGCACCTACCGTCTGCTCACGAAGGTGCTCGCGCCCTGGGGGATCGAGACGACGACGGTCGAGCTCTCCGACGTCGACGTCATTCGTGCGGCGATCCGGCCCGAGACGAAGATCGTCTGGCTGGAGACGCCGAGCAATCCGCTTCTCAAGATCATCGACATCGGTCGCATCGCCGAGATCGCGCACACCGCGGGAGCGATCGTCGTGGTCGACAACACCTTCGCCTCGCCGGCGTTGCAGCAGCCCCTCGCTCTCGGCGCCGACCTCGTCGTGCACTCGACCACGAAGTACCTCGGAGGGCACTCCGACGTACTCGGCGGCGCCGTCGTCTTCGGTGATGACCGCTTCTTCGAGCAGGTGAAGTTCCAGCAGTTCGCCGTGGGCGCCGTCTCTGCTCCGCTCGACGCCTGGCTGACGACGCGCGGCATCAAGACGCTCGCCCTGCGGATGCGACAGCACTCGGAGAACGCACAGGCCATCGCCGAGTGGGCGCAATCGCGTCCGGAGTTCGAGACCGTGTTCTTCCCCGGGCTCGCGTCGCACCCCGGTCATGACATCGCGGCTCGCCAGATGAGCGGCTTCGGGGGAATGCTGTCGCTCGGCCTCGCCGGCGGGTCCGACGCGGCGCGCGCGTTCGCGGAGTCGACCGAGCTGTTCCAGCTCGCGGAATCGCTCGGTGGTGTGGAGTCGCTGATCGGCTACCCGTCGGAGATGACGCACGCCTCGGTCCGCGGCACCCCGCTCGCCGTTCCGGAGAACGTCGTGCGGCTGTCCGTCGGAATCGAAGATGTCGGCGACCTCATCGCCGACCTCGAGCAGGGGCTTGCTCGGCTCTCCCGCTGACCGGTACGCCCGGCGTCTCCTCGCCGGGGATGCTTTGGGACGCTCCCGCAGCCCGGGAACCGTCTGAAACCATCCAGGAGTGCGCCCCGGCGCGCATCGCCCGGTGGTCGCGGGCGGTAGCATGGATGCTTCGCCAATCGAATCGATTCGAACGATATCCCGCCTCCTGAACTCCGGAAGGACCGTCGTGCCCGACGCTCCGCACACTGATCCCACGCCGACCGAACGCACCGCGACCGGCAGCATCCGCACCTCGACGCCGACCGGCGCGATCCGCACCCTCGGGTCGAACCCGGCCACGGCGCCGGTCATGCTGCACCCGGGGGATTCGATCCCGACGGCGCGCCGGGTCCTCTACATCATCCTGCTCGGCGCCCTCACCGCGCTCGGCCCTTTCACGATCGACCTGTATCTGCCCGCGTTCCCGGTGCTGGAAGAGGACTTCAACACCACGGCAGGTGCGATCCAACTGACCCTCACCGGCACGATGATCGGTTTCGCGATCGGTCAGCTCGTCGTCGGCCCGCTCAGCGACAAGGTCGGTCGCCGTGTCCCGTTGATCGCGGTCACGGCGCTGCACGTGCTCGCCAGCCTCGCGGCGGCGTTCGCCCCGGATCTCGGCCTGCTGAGCGCGACGCGAGTACTGATGGGCATCGGAGCCGCGGCGGGTGGTGTGGTGGCGATGGCGATCGTGCGAGACCTGTTCGGCGGACGCCGGCTCGTCGTGATGCTCTCGCGGCTCGCGCTCGTCTCGGGGGTCGCCCCGGTGGTCGCTCCGCTCATCGGATCGTGGCTGCTCACGCTGATGCCGTGGCGCGGGATCTTCGTCGTTCTCGCCGTCTACGGCATCGTGATGCTGCTCTCCGCGATCATCTTCATCCCAGAGACCCTCCCGGCAGCGCGCCGGCAGGAGCGCGGCGGCGCGACGGTGCTGCAGCGTTACCGTTCGGTGCTGTCCGACCGGGTCTTCATTGGCGTGCTGATCATCGGCGGGATGACGTTCTCGGGTCTGTTCTCCTACCTTTCGGCATCCCCCTTCCTCTTCCAGCAGACGCACCAGCTCGATCCGCAGCAGTACGGGCTCCTGTTCGCCGCGAATTCGCTCGGCCTGGTCATCGGCGTTCAGATCGCCTCCCGGCTTGCGACCCGCTTCGGACCGCAGTGGGTGCTGGCGGTGTCCACCGTCGTGCTCCTCCTCGCCGGATCCGCGATCATCGTGACCGATCAGATCGGCCTGGGGCTCTGGGGCACGGTCGTGCCGCTGTTCGTGTTCATGACGGCATGCGGTTTCACGTTCCCGAACGTCCAGGTGCTGGCGCTGGACCGACACGGCAAGGCGGCAGGCACGGCTGCCTCGATCCTGGGCGCGGCGAACTTCGGCGTCGCCGGACTCATCTCACCGGTCGTCGGCTGGATCTCGCACGATGCCGGCATCACCGCGACCACCATGGCCTCGGTGATGGTCGGGTGCGCAGTGATCGCGATCCTCGCGCTGTGGCTGATCGTGCGTCCGCGCACGGTGGGGATGCTCACGCCCTGACCTTCCAGGTGACGTCGGCCAGAATGGGACGATGAACAGGCGAATGCTGTGGTGGGGGGTCGGTTGTCTCGTAGCGGCGACGGTGCTGGGGGCGATCGTCGTACTGGGTTTCGCGGATACTCCGGCGATCGATCGCTGGTGGAACTCCGTGGTCGCCGATCAGAGAGCGCCCTGGCTGCTGGGTTTCGCCCACCTGACGAACCGGATCGGCGGCGGTTGGATCGCGATCCTGCTGGTGCCGCTGCTGGTGATCGCGGTGCTTCTGCTGACGCGTCGCTGGCGATCGGCGGTTTTCGCGGCTCTCGCCTTCCTGCTCAGTGCTGGGGCGGTGCAGGGGCTCAAGCAGTTGTTCGGGCGGGCCCGACCCGATGACATGCTCGTGGCCTCCGATTACGGTTCATTCCCTTCGGGGCACGTCGCGAACGCGGCGACCATCGCTGTCGTGATCTGCGTGATCTTCCCTCGGGTCTGGACGATCGTCCTCGGCGCACTCTGGGTCCTCGGGATGGCGTACTCGCGCACCCTGCTCTCCGTGCACTGGGCGACGGACACGCTCGGCGGGGCGCTGGCCGGGGCCGGGGTCGTGCTGATGCTCGCCGCCCTGCTCGGCGACTGGGTGCAGGGCCGGAGGCCGCAGTCCGATCCGCCGATAGGCTGGAAGGCCGCCCGCTCTTCCTGAGGAGTCCTCTTGTCTCGCATCCGTCCGTATCGACCCGCAGATCGCGCCGCGATGTACGACATCTGCGTGCGGACGGCGGACGCCGGCGCGGATGCGACGGGCATCCTCTCGAACGATGAGCTGTGGGGCGACGTCTACGCTGTTCCCTACGTCGAGCGTCACCCTGATCTCGCCTGGGTCGTCGAGGCCGAAGACGGGCGCGCGATCGGCTACATCGTCGCGACGGACGACACGGATGCTTTCGCGCGATGGTTCCGCGATGAGTGGTGGCCGCAGCGGGCGCAGCGGTATCCGCGCCCCGGGGAGGTCATCACCCGCGAGGACCGGATGGTCGAGTCCGCCTACAGTCGTGCTCCGGGCGACGACGTGCATGCCGGGGACTACCCGGCGCATCTGCATATCGACCTGCTTCCCGAGACCCAGGGTCAGGGACTGGGGCGCCTGCTCGTCGAAACACTCTTCGCCGAGCTGCGACGTCGGGGAGTGACGGGCCTGCACCTCGGCATGGATCCGAACAACACCGGCGCTGCCGCGTTCTACGAGCGCCTCGGGATGGAGCGTCTGCCCGAGGGCCCGGGCGCGCAGAGTTACGGCGTGCGTTTCGGCGGCTGAGTCATTCGGAGGGCTCAGCCCCGCCAGAGGAATAGCGCCACTCCCAGGAGGGCGACCACCGCCAGCGAAGCGAGGGTCCGGAACGTGTTCCACGCTGTCCAGCGCGGCGCGTAGTCGGACCACGAGAGCGTGCCCGCCTCGAGCGCGTTGTTCATGGGGACGTTGACCGCCGCGGTGACGAGGAACGAGCCGACGAAGCTGACACCGGCAGCGAGGTAGAGCCAGAAGCCGTCCCTGCCCGCGATGGTCGTCATGATCCCGGCCGCGAGTGCGCTCAGAGGGGTGCCGAGGAACGTCAGGAACAGCCAGGGGTTCAGGATGCGGCGGTTGATGCTGCGCATCGCTGCGGATGCGGCATCCGCCCCCAACTCGTTCAAGCCGCCGATCACCGACATGGAGAACGCGAAGAAGAGGCCGGCGAGCGATGCGGCGAGCGCGAGCGAGACGAACGTCAGGACGAGGGCGATGCTGATCACGGGAATCAGCATAGGGGGAGCACCGGGATGCGGCCATGCATGAGAAAACCCCCGGAAGCTCTCGCTTACCGGGGGTTCAGTCATTGGCGGTGACGGCGGGATTCGAACCCGCGGTTGCTTGCACAACACACGCTTTCCAAGCGTGCTCCTTCGGCCGCTCGGACACGTCACCAGGAACAACCTGTCCATCCTATCCGATCGGCCGGGTGCCGCGTGACAGGTGCTATCCGGCCGGAACCTCGTCGATCGAGAAGTAGACGGGCAGGCCGCGCTCGCGGGCGATGGCGACGTCGTTGTCGGCGCCCGTCGAATCGCCGGGGAGGCGCAGCACCGCGTCGCAGTGCTGCAGCAGGCGCGCGGCCACGTCGTACATGACATCGCTGTCCGCGGCTTCGGCGGAGTCCAGCCCGCGGAGCACCGGGAGGGCGACCCATTCGCCGATCATCGGGACATGTCCGAGCCGGTGGAGGGGGGCTGCGGCGGCCTCGAGGCGCTCGAGGTTGCGGGCGATCGCTTCGGGATCGCCATCGGTGCCGGAGCGGTAGGGCCCGGCGATGAGGATGAGGAGTGGTTTCGTCATAGCGAAGACTGTAACGTTAACCGTGCAGAAACGTAAATAAACGTGAAGGAGTCGGAATGCTGAGTGTGCAGCGCAAGGAACATCTGCTCGGTCTGCTCGCTCGCGACGGTCGGGTCGTCGCGAAGGATGCGGCGCACGAGCTCGGCGTCTCGGAAGACTCCATCCGTCGCGACCTTCGCGAACTCGCGGCGATCGGGGCGTGCGTCCGCGTCTACGGCGGTGCCGTCCCGATTGCGGAGCGCCCAGTGGCGCAGCGCCAGGACATCGCGACGGAGAGCAAGGAGCGGGTGGCGAGGGCGGCGGTCGCCCATATCCGCCCCGCTTCCACGATCATCCTCGACGCCGGCACGACGACCCTCGCCATGGCGCGGATGCTCCCGAACGACGCGGCGCTGACGGTGATCACGCCGAGTCCCGCCGTGGCACTCGCAGTGGCGGAGTATTCGGACGCCAGGATCATCCTGGTCGGTGGGGAGCTCACCCGCCACTCGATGGCGTCGGGCGGAGCCCTCGCGCTCGAGGCGATTGCGCGCCTCGGCGCCGACATCTTCTTCATGGGGGTGTCCGGGATCGACCCCCTGCACGGATTGACGACCGGCAGCATCGACGATGCAGCGACGAAGCGAGCTCTCGCCGCACGGAGCACAGAGGTGTTCGTCCTGGCCAGCGAGGAGAAGATCGGTGCGGCATCGCGGTTCCCGGTTCTCGGTTTCGGCGAGATCGCCGGGATCATCGTCGACCCGGAGGATGACGATCCGCTCATCGCGCAGTTGATCCCCGCGTAAAATCTCAGGGTGGCCACCCCGAAGATCGTGCTTTTCTATGCCTTCACGCCGCTCGCCGACCCCGAGGCGATCCGTCTCTGGCAGCGCGATCTCGGCGAGGCGCTCGGGCTGCGCGGTCGCCTCATCATCTCGAAGGACGGCGTCAACGGCACCCTCGGCGGTGACCTGCTCGCGTTGAAGAAGTGGGTGCGGTCGTTCCGTGCCTATGCGCCGTTCAAGGACGCCGACATCAAATGGAGCGAGGGCACGGGACTCGACGCGGCCGGTCTCAGCCTCGACTTCCCGAAGCTCAGCGTGAAGGTCCGCGACGAGATCGTCTCCTTCGGGGCGCCCGGTGAGCTGCTGGTGGACGCACACGGCGTCGTCGGCGGCGGAACGCGGCTGACCCCCGACTCACTCCACGACCTCGTGGCGGAGCGCGGCGACGACGTCGTGTTCTTCGACGGCCGCAACGCGCTCGAGGCGCAGATCGGGCGCTTCAAGAACGCGATCGTCCCGGACACCGACACGACCCGCGACTTCGTCAGCCTGCTCGATTCCGGGGCGTACGACGATCTCAAGGGCAAGCCGGTCGTCACGTACTGCACCGGCGGCATCCGCTGCGAGGTGCTGTCCAGCTTGATGGCGTCCCGCGGCTTCGGCGAGATCTACCAGCTTGAGGGCGGCATCGTCCGCTACGGGGAGCGATTCGGAGACGACGGGCTGTGGGAGGGCTCGCTCTACGTGTTCGACAAGCGCGGTTCCGTCGATTTCTCGGACCACGCCGCGGTCATCGGGGAGTGCGTCGGCTGCTCGACGCCCACCAAACGCACGGCGAACTGCCCTGATCTCTCGTGCCGCGTGCAGTTCGTCGTGTGCGAGACGTGCGCAGCGGTGCCCTGCCACGAGCACGCCGCGGCGTGAGGGCTACGCGAGCAGGGGAGCATCCGCACTGCGCCCCGCGAACAATGACCGCGGGATCATCACGGCGGTCAGCCGGGTTCGATGATCCACGCTCCGCTGCAGGTCGCCGAGGATCGTGGTGAGCGGCACCGAGAGGTCACCGACCTCCGCTCCGCCGCGGGCATAGCTCGTCTGCTCGACGGCATCCGTGAGCCGCTTCACGGCGTCGGGGTCCGCGCCGCGCTCGCGCACGAGGGCCGCTCCGCGCACCCGTGGAGTGTCGGCATCCGACACCGCGACCCGCAGGTCCAGCAAGGTGTCTCGCAGTTCGGACCAGGCCGCCATCGCGTCGCCGTCGCGCGCGCGGCGTCGGCGGATGGCGCGACGTGTGCGCCGGATCAGCGCCGGAAGCAGCAGGATCAGCACGATCGCGACGACGCCGAGCACGATCGGCGTCGGGTCGAGCTGTCGCAGAGGGCCGGTCGCCCCCGCGTTGTCGCCGGCATCGTTGCGCTCGAGCTCCGGGCCGTTCGTCGCCGTCGCGCCGGGGGAGGTGGTCGGCGCCGGCGAGGCGGGCCCCCCGGTCCCCGTTCCCGTGGTCGTCGCCGGTTCGAACCGGGTCGGCACGCCCAGGGATGCGGTCGGCTCGAACGGCACCCAGCCGATGCCCTCGAAGTACACCTCCGGCCAGGAGTGCAACTGGTCGCTCGTCACGGAGAACACCGACTCCTCGCCGCGCTCCTGATCCGTGAGCAGCCCGGGAAGGTAGCCGACGACGATGCGCACCTGCATCCCCAGCTCTTCAGCCATCAGGGCGAAGGCGCCCGCGAAGTGGATGCAGTACCCGGAACGCACCTCCAGGAACCGCGCGACGGCGTCGGCGCCGGTTCCGTCGAACTCCTCCTCGACGGGCGTCTCCAGGGAGTAGCTGAAGGTGCTGCGGAACCACGTCTGCAGGGCGATGAGTCGGTCGTAGTCGGAGCCGGCGCCGGCCGTCACCTCTGCCGCCAGGTCGCCGATCGACGCGGGCAGCTCCACCGGCGTCTCCTCCGTCTCAAGGGGCGGTGCCGCGGACGCCGCCTGGATCTGCTCGAGGGTCGGGGTGACGGAAACCGAGGTCACGGTGTAGTCGTTGCCGACGGCGTCGCCTCGATCGGAGACGACGGTGCGATTCCCCGGCATCACCATCCACGATGAGGGCGCGCCCTGGATTCTGGTCGCGGCGTACGGAACCGGAAGCCACGCACTCGACATCCGCAGAATCCGGATCGACGTGCGCCGGCTCTCGCTCTCGATCTCCTCGGTCCAGTCGGGCTCCCCGAAGCCGTCCGACTGCTCCTGCAGCTCGGATTCATCAGGGTTCCAGACGCGGCCGTCGAATTGCGAGAGGGTGGCGAGCCGCAGGTAGGGGGCGACCTCGCCCTCGGCTGCGACGGTCAGCACCTCGACCGGCGTCGGGCGGCGCAGATCGTCGCCGAGATTCAATGATGCGTTGACGGTGATGCCGACGCCCGACCCGGCCCAGCTCGCCGATACGGGCAGCCCCGGCGCGATCATGATGGTCGCAGTCAACGCGATGACGCCGATCCCGGCGGTGATCGCGGGTGCGGACCGGGCGGGCGCGTCCGGATCCTGCCGCGCGGTGTAGCCGAAAAGGACGAGCATCAGCACGCCGAGCATCACGAACCAGACGACGTTGGCGCCGCTGACGGTGACGATCATCGGCAGCGCGCCGACGACGGCCGCGAGGAGGCCGGCGAGCAGGGCGTTCTGATGCGCGACGAGCTGGTCGAGCAGGATCGCGAGCACCGCGAAGCCGCCGGCCAGCACCAGCTCCAACCCGGGCGTGGCGTTCAGCGGCGCCGATCCGTAGGCGATCTCCTCCCACGCGCCGGCCGCGAGTGAGCCGAACACGGACCAGGTGCTCGGGGTCGGTACGACGCCGAAGACTGCGGTGTCCCCGGCGACCAGCAGAGTCACGGTGCCGATCGCGGCGACGATCTGGGCGAAGAGCGGCACGAGCTCCCGCACCCATTCGGGTCGGCGCTGCAGCAGTGTCCGCATGCCGATTCCGGTGAGCGCCGTCACGAAGACCACCGCTGTGACGGCGAAAGACCACGCGCCCGGTTCGATCACCGAGGTGAACGGCCACAGCGCGACGAATCCGGCCGCAGCGGCGAGTGCACCGGGCGCCAGTCGCCGCGGCGGGGTCTCCTCGTCCCGACGCCACGTCGCCGCGCCGACGGCCGGGTCCACCCGCTCAGACCGGCGCATCGCCGACTCCGGGTCGCTGGGGCAGTGCGTCCTCCCAGGCGTCGGCGATGTCCTCGCCGAGTTCTGCCGTCGACCAGCCGTGTGCGGTGGCGGCCGCCATCGCACCGGGCTGCGCTTCGGTGGCGAACAGCATGGCCGCCGCCGCCCCTGAGGGCCGCAGCAGCGCGGCGTCCTCTTCATCGATCCGCCCGGTGATGTACACGAGCGGGCCGGGAGGGGTGCCGCCGATGAGCGTCGGGAGGTCGCGGGAATCCCCGCGCGGCGTGACCATCGCGAGCGCCACGAGGAGCCCATCGCGATCGTCCTCGTGCCTGCGCAGCTCGCCCAGCACGTTCCCCGCGCTGTCGATCACGTCGACGCTGTAGCCCTCCTGAACCAGGTGGATCGCCGCGGAGGCGCAGAGCGAGACCGCGGTCTCGAATCGGGCGTCGGCGCTGTGTCCTGGCCGATCCCAGCGGGCGGCGCTGCGATCGAGCACGACGAGCGCGTCCGGACTGGACTCCTCCTCTTCCTGACGCACCATCAACTGGCCTCGGTGCGCGGTGGCACGCCAGTGGATGCGGCGCATCGAGTCGCCGGAGATGTAATGGCGCGGCGAGAGATTGTCGCTGCCCTGTCCGAGCCTGCTCGACGAGGTGTGCGCGGTGCCGCCGGCGGCGCCGACGCGGACTGTGAGCGGTGCCAGCGTGAAGACCTCCGGCACCACGGTGACCGTCCGGGTCTCGCCGAACTCCTGCTCCCGCTGAGCGAGGCCGAAGGGGTCGACGGTGCGCAGCATGAGGGGCCCGATCTGCCAGATGCCGCGCCGCACTCCGGTGATGACGTAGCTCAGCTGGCCGCTGCGCGGCGGGTACTCGCCGCCGGACTCACCGGCGACGGCATCCGGTAGCACGTCACGCCAGAGCCCGTGCGGAATGCGGATGGCGCGCAGGTTGAAACGCACGGTCACCCGGGAAAGCTCGGAGACGGTGATCAGGTCGGTGGAGATCTGCCGTGCCACGGTGCCGGTGCGCCGGGGAATCCGCACCACGAGGAAAGAGAGTGCGGGGAGCAGGAAGAGCAGGAGCCCGACGTAGAGGAGGATCGGAGCCGCGACGGCGTTCGCGAGGACCACGCAGGCGACGCCGGCGAGGAGAGCTCCCGCTCCTCGCCCGGTGAGAGTTCGCCGTCGTCGCATCTCTCCGTTCCTCAGGAGCGGGCCGCGATCGGGACTCGCACCCGATCGACGATCTGCGCGAGCGCCGCCTCGACCGGCTGGGCGCCGGCGCGGTGCGCGCCGCGGGCCGGCAGCAGGCGGTGCGCGAACACCGGGACGAGGAGTGCGGTGAGGTCGTCGGGGATCACGTATTCGCGTCCGTCCAGAGCAGCCCAGACCTTGGCAGCCCGCACGAGCTGCAGCGTCGCACGCGGGCTCGCCCCCAGATGCAGGCTCGGGTCGACCCTGGTGGCCTGGGCGAGAGCGACCGCGTACTCCTCGAGCGCCGGGGCGATGTGCACGGATCGTGCCCACGCGACGAGCAGGCTGATGGATGCCGCATCCGCCACCGGGGTCACGGCGGCGAGCGGGTTCACGACGTCGCGCTGGCGCAGCATCAGCGCCTCGGCAGCGGCATCCGGATACCCCATCGAGATCCGCATCATGAAGCGGTCCCGCTGCGCTTCCGGCAGGGCGTACGTTCCCTCCATCTCGAGCGGGTTCTGCGTGGCGACGACGAGGAACGGCCGCGGCAGCGGATGGGTATCGCCATCGACCGTGACCTGGCCCTCCTCCATCGCCTCGAGCAGGGCCGACTGGGTCTTGGGGGAGGAACGGTTGATCTCGTCGGCGATGACGATGTGCGCGAAGATCGCACCGCGCTTGAACTCGAACTCGCGGTCGACCGGGTTGTAGACGGAGACACCGGTGACATCGCCGGGCAGCAGGTCGGGGGTGAACTGGATGCGGCGCACCGTCGCATCCACGCTGGCGGCCAGCGCCCGCGCGAGCATGGTCTTGCCGACCCCCGGGACGTCCTCGATGAGGAGGTGCCCCTCGGCCAGCAGGCAGATGAGGGCGCTGCGCACGGCATCCGGTTTTCCATCGATCACCGCTCCGACGGAGCCGAGGATCGCGGAGGTCTGCGCGGCGAACTGCTCGGCGCTGATTTCAGCCGGGATCTGGGGGGCGGTGTCTGGCATGCGTTCCCTCTCGCGTGAGCGCTGCGATGCGCGTGAATCGATCGTAACCCGCGCGAGCGGTCGTCGTCCGGTCTCCTGGGCGCTCGCAGCGCAGAGGTTCCGGTAAGATGATTGACGGCTCTCCGCGTGGCGGCATCCAGGCCAATTCCCCCAGGGCGGAAACGCAGCAAGGGTAACCGGGCTCTGCTGGGTGCGCGGAGGGTCACTTTCTTTTTCAGCGTCCTCCGGGGCGGCACTGCCAGGATCGTGACGTGACCAGCCCCGCCGTCTCCCCGCGCTCGAACCCGATCGGTCGGTTCGCATCGCCGGTCGTGCTCCTCGCCGCCATGTGGCTCATCCAGTTCGCTGATGCTGTGCTGCCCGGTTCGTTCACCGGGTTCGGCGTGCGCTCATGGGATGTCTCCGGTCTCGCCGGTATCGCGCTGGGTCCGCTGCTCCACGTCGATTGGGCGCACCTGATCGCCAACTCCGTGCCGCTGCTCGTGCTCGGCTGTCTGGTCGCGGTGGACGGCGCTGGGCGCTTCTGGGCGGTGACCGCGACCGTGGCGATCGTCGGCGGTATCGGCACCTGGCTGCTCAACGCGCCCGGCGCGCTGACGGTCGGTGCGTCCGGACTCGTCTTCGGCTACTTCGGCTACGTCGTGATGAGGGTGTTCGCCCCCGGTCGCATTCCGCACCGGTTGCTGTACGCCGTGATCGCGTTGATCGTGATCGCGCTCTACGGCGGTTCGATGCTGGCCGGCGTCGTCGGCGTGCGCGATGGCGTCTCCTGGCAGGCGCACCTGTTCGGGGCGATCGGTGGCGGGCTGGCTGCGCTCGCTCGCAGACGCGGAGACCGATCCGGATGAGCACACGGCGTCCGAGATCGCGCAGCAGCGCGCGCACGCGCAAGCCCGGCGCCCGGCGGCGGGCCGCTCTTCGGATCCGGCGACGGCGGATGCTGCGGCGCATCCTCATCTCCGCGGCGATCGTCGTGGCGGTCGTCGGGTTCGCGGTGCTCGTGCCGTTCGGCCTCGCGCGGGATCCGGCACCCGTCTGCGCGGCGGATTCGGGGACGTTCCCCGACGCCGGCGTCGAGGGATGGCGGGGTGAGCAGCTCGAGAACGCCGCCACGATCATGCAGACGGCGTCGGGTCTCGGATTCGGCCGCGACGGGCAGATCATCGGGGTGATGACCGCCATGGGTGAGAGCGGTCTGCGCAACATCGACTACGGCGACTGGGAGACCATCGGCTTCCGCAACCCGGACGGAACGCGAACCTCGAGCATCGGGCTCTTCCAGCAGCAGGACTGGTGGGGCAGCGTCGAGACCCGGATGGACCCGGCCGCATCCGCCACCCTCTTCTACACGCGCCTCGGCGGGTTGGAAGGGTGGCAGCAGATGGCGCCGTCGCACGCGATCCACCGTGTGCAGATCAACACCGACCCCGACTACTACGCCCAGTACGCGGCGGATGCGACGGCCGTCGTCGTCGCGTTGTCCGGCCCGTGCGCGGCATAAGCTGAAGTCGTGGCTCGGAGCATCTACATCACCTCGGCCGAAGGACACAGCGGCAAGTCGACCGTCGCGCTCGGCGTGCTCGACGCGGTGATGCGCGTGACCCCCAGAGTGGGGGTGTTCCGCCCGATCGCCCGGTCCGCCGAGGAACGCGACTATGTGCTGGAACTCCTGCTCGCACACGACGGCGTGCAGCTCGACTATGAGGAATGCGTCGGCGTCACCTACGACGATGTGCGCGAGGACCCGGATCGCGCCCTGTCCACGATCGTGTCGCGGTTCAAGGCGGTCGAGGCGCAGTGCGACGCCGTCGTCATCGTCGGCAGCGATTACACCGATGTCGCCAGTCCCGCGGAGCTCGGATACAACGCCCGGATCGCTGCGAACCTCGGTGCCCCGGTACTGCTCGTGCTCAGCGGTCGCGATCAGCAGCGCCAGGGAGAACAGCTCGGCACCACCACCGCGCGCACCCCGGAGGCGATCGGTCAGATCGCGGGGCTCGCGATCGCCGAACTCGGCGAGGAGCGTGCCGAACTGTTCGCACTCGTCGTCAACCGCGCCGACCCCGACGCGATGGACCGGACGATCGAGACCGTGCGATCCGCATCGACCGCAGCGACTCCCGTCTGGGCGATCCCGGAGGATCGCACCCTCATCGCTCCGTCGATGAGCGGCATCCTCACGGCCGTCGACGGCCGGCTTCTCAAGGGCGACCCCGAGCTGCTCGGTCGCGAGGTGCTCAGTGTCGTCGTCGCCGGGATGTCGATGGTCAACGTGCTCCCTCGTCTCACCGAGGATGCCGTCGTGGTGATCCCGGCCGACCGCACCGAGGTGCTCCTCGCGACGCTGCTGGCGCACGCATCCGGCACCTTCCCGCGCGTGTCCGGAATCATCCTGAACGGGCCGTTCCCGCTTCCGGAGCCCATCGATCGGCTCATCGACGGCTTCGCCTCCGCGGTCGCGATCATCGCGACCGATCTCGGCACGTACGAGACGACCCTGCGGGTCATGGGCACGAGAGGGCGCGTCAGCGTCGACTCCCGCCGCCGCTACGACACCGCGCTGGGGCTCTTCCAGACGCACGTCGACATCACCGAGCTCACAACCCAGCTCGGCCTCGCGGAATCCCGCGTCGTCACTCCGCTGATGTTCGAGTACGGCCTCATCGAGCGCGCCCGCGCAGAGCGCAAGCGCATCGTCCTGCCCGAGGGCGACGACGATCGCATCCTCAAGGCGGCAGCCACCCTGCTGGCCAGGGAGGTCGCCGATCTCACGATCCTGGGCGACGAGTCCGAGATCCGCGCACGCGCCACCGCGCTGGGCCTCGACCTCACCGCCGCCCAGATCCTCAGCCCGTTCGACGTCGAACTCGTCGAGCGCTTCGCCACGGAGTATGCGCGGCTGCGGGCTCACAAGGGCATCACGCTCGCGCAGGCGGCGGACACGGTCACCGACGTCTCGTACTTCGGAACGATGATGGTGCATCTCGGCCTCGCCGACGGCATGGTCTCCGGAGCCGCGCACACCACGGCCCACACGATCCGCCCGTCGTTCGAGATCATCAAGACGAAGCCGGGGGTGAACGTCGTCTCCAGCGTGTTCCTGATGGCCCTCGCCGACCGGGTGCTCGTCTACGGCGACTGCGCCGTGATCCCGGACCCGACCAGCGCGCAACTCGCGGACATCGCGATCTCCTCGGCGGCGACCGCCCGCCAGTTCGGCATCGAGCCGCGCGTCGCCATGCTGTCCTACTCGACGGGGGAGTCGGGCTCCGGCGCGGACGTCGACAAGGTTCGCGAAGCGACGGCCCTGGTGCGGGAGCGGGATCCGGAGCTCCCGGTCGAAGGGCCGATCCAGTACGACGCGGCGGCGGATGCGGCGGTGGCCGCGGCCAAGCTGCCGGGGTCGGCCGTGGCCGGACGAGCGACCGTGTTCGTGTTCCCCGATCTCAACACCGGCAACAACACCTACAAGGCGGTGCAGCGCTCCGCCGGCGCGGTGGCGATCGGTCCGGTCCTGCAGGGGCTGAACAAGCCGATCAACGACCTCTCACGCGGTGCCTTGGTCGACGACATCGTGAACACGGTCGCGATCACCGCGATCCAGGCTCAGGGAGTGGATGCCGGCGCATGAGTGCGATCCTCGTCATCAACAGCGGGTCCTCGTCGCTGAAATACAGTCTCATCGACGTCGCGCGCGAGCGTGAACTGGCCGGCGGTCTCATCGAGCGGATCGGCCAGGACATCAGCGCGGTGACGCACACGGCGCGGCAGTTCGCAGCACCCGGCGAGCCCGCTCCCACGATGCTCGACGCCACGTACAAGAGCGAGCTGCCGATCGGCGATCACGATCGCGCGTTCGCGGTGATGCTGGAGCAGTTCGCCGCGCATGGACCGTCTCTCACCGAGCATCCGCCCGTCGCCGTCGGCCACCGCGTCGTGCACGGAGGATCGCGCTTCGTCGCGCCGACACTGATCACGCAGGACGTCGAGAACGAGATCGAGGCGCTGTCGGTCCTCGCGCCGCTGCACAACCCGGCCAACCTCGCCGGGATCGTCGCCGCACGAGCAGTGTTCGACACCGTGCCGCACGTGGCCGTGTTCGACACCGCGTTCCATCAGACGCTGGCGCCGGCGGCCTACACCTACGCGATCGATGCCGCGCTCGCCGCAGACCACCAGGTGCGCCGCTACGGGTTCCACGGCACGAGTCATCAGTACGTGAGCGAGGCGGCCGCGGCGTTCCTCGGTCGCGATCTCGGATCGTTGAGGCAGATCGTGTTCCACCTCGGCAACGGCGCCTCGGTCACCGCGATCGATCGCGGGCGGTCGGTGGAGACATCGATGGGACTGACGCCGCTGGAGGGTCTGGTCATGGGGACCCGCTCCGGCGACATCGATGCGGCTGCACTGATGCACATCGCCAGGACGGCCGGCTACACGATCGACGATCTCGACACCCTGCTCAACAAGCGCAGCGGCCTGCTCGGGCTCGCCGGACGCAGCGACATGCGGGACATCCTCGCCGGGGTCGACGCAGGCGAGGCGGCATCGACCCTCGCGTTCGATGTCTACATCCACCGACTGCGCGCCTACGCCGGGGCGTACATCGCGCAACTCGGCGGCGTGGATGTCATCTCCTTCACGGCAGGGGTCGGCGAGAACGCCGCGCGTGTGCGCGCGGAATCGATATCGACGCTGGGCTTCGCCGGCATCGAGATCGATACCGCCCGGAACGAGGCGCGCGAGCGGGGCATCCGGCGCATCTCCACCGACGCCTCCTCCGTCGTCGTCCTCGTCGTACCGACGAACGAAGAGCTGCAGATCGCCCGCCAGACCGCTGAACTGCTCTGAGCCCCGGCGCGGGGGTTACCTGGATGCCGAGCCCGCACTACGCTGGCACGGAGGCACGCCGAGGTGCCGTACCCCTCGCCCTTCTCCCGGAGGTTCTCGTGCCCGAAACCCTGCCTGACTTGCTGACCGCGTCCGGCGTGCTCTTCGATCTCGACGGCGTGCTGACGCCCACCGCCGAGGTCCACATGAGCGCGTGGAAGACCGTCTTCGACGATGTCTTCGCGCGTTGGAACATCGAGCCGCCCTACACCGACGCCGACTACTTCGACTTCGTCGACGGCAAGAAGCGCTATGACGGCGTCGCGAGCCTGCTGCACAGTCGCAACATCGAGGTGCCCTGGGGCGAGATCGAGGATCCGCCTGAGGCCGAGACCGTCTGCGGTATCGGCAATCGCAAGAACGCCGCCTTCGCGGCATCCCTCCGCAGCACCGGTATCGCACCGTTCCCCGGCTCTCTCGCCCTGATCGAGTCTCTGCGCGCCGCCGGGCTGCCCCTCGGCGTCGTGTCGAGCTCGAAGAACGCCGAAGAGGTGCTCGCCGCCGCCGGCATCCGCGACTTCTTCACCGTCGTGGTCGACGGAGTCGTCGCCGAGCGGGACGGCCTGGCATCCAAGCCCGCCCCTGACATGTTCCGCGAGGGCGCGCGTGCTCTCGGTGTCGACCCGGCAACGAGCGTCGCCGTCGAGGACGCTACCTCGGGGGCGGCATCCGCTGCCGCCGCCGGATTCGCCACCGTCGTCGGCGTCGACAGGGGAGCAGGCGCTGACGCCCTGCGCGCCGCCGGCGCCACCTGTATCGTCGACGACCTCGCCCAGCTCATCACCGAACCCACGGAGACCGCATGATCGACCGCGACCACTTCCCCGTCGACCCGTGGCGCCTCATCGAGACGCGCTATTCGGAGGAGGGCGTCGGCGAGACGTTGTTCTCCGTCGGCAACGGCTATCTGGGCCTGCGCGGCAACCACATCGAGGGCCGCGGGGCGCACGAGCACGGCACATTCATCAATGGGCTGCACGAGACCTGGCCGATCCGGCACGCCGAGCAGGCCTACGGTTTCGCCGAGGTCGGTCAGACGATCGTCAACGCGCCGGACGCCAAGATCATGCGGGTGTACGTCGATGACGAACCCATCTCGTTCGACGAGGCGGATGTGCGCGAGTACCGGCGCACCCTCGACATGCGCACCGGCGTGCTGGAGCGGCTCGTGGTCTGGGAGACGCCGTCAGGCAAGCGCGTGCGCATCAGGGATGAGCGCCTCGTCAGCTTCGAGGAGCGGCATCTGGCGATCCTGCGGCTCGAGGTCGTCGTGGAGAACTCCGACGCGCCGGTCACGATCAGCTGCCAGCTGCTGAACCGTCAGGACGGCGCCGGTGTCTACTCCGGCACTCCGGCTGCAGCTCAGAAGACCGGATTCGATCCGCGCAAGGCGGAGCGGATCGCCAACCGCGTGCTGGAGCCGGAGGAGTACTGGCAGGACGGACTGCGCTCCGTCCTCTCCTACGAGGTGGCCGACTCGGGGATGACCGTCGCGGTCGTCGCCGACCACGTGATCGAGACGGACAACGAGTACAGCGCCCGCCAGCTCAGCGAGGCGGACACCGCCAAGAACGTGTTCCGGGTGCAGGCCAAGGCAGGCATCCCGATCCGGCTTACGAAGCTCGTCAGCTATCACACATCCCGCGGCGTGCCGGCTCGTGAGCTCGTCGACCGTTGCCGTCGCACGCTCGACCGGGCGGCGGTGGAGGGCGTCGAGGCGCAGTTCCGCAAGCAGGCCGACTGGCTGGCGGCGTTCTGGGAGCGCAGCGATGTGCAGATCGGCGGTCACGACGACCTGCAGCAGGCCACCCGCTGGTGCCTCCTGCAGCTCGCCCAGGCGTCGGCGCGCGCCGATGGCAACGGCGTGCCGGCCAAGGGCCTGTCCGGCTCCGGCTACAGCGGCCACTACTTCTGGGACACCGAGATCTATGTGCTCCCGTTCCTCACCTACACCTCGCCGCAGTGGGCCAGGAACGCCCTGCGTGCCCGTGTCCTGATGCTTCCAGCCGCGCGCCGTCGCGCCGCGCAGCTGAACGAGGCCGGCGCGCTCTTCCCCTGGCGGACCATCAACGGCGAGGAGGCCTCCGCGTACTACGCGGCCGGTACCGCGCAGTACCACATCAACGCCGACGTGAGCTTCGCGCTGGGCAAGTACGTCCGTGCGACCGGTGATGAGGAGTTCCTCCGGCGGGAGGGCGCCGACATCGCGGTGGAGACGGCGCGGCTGTGGGCGACGCTCGGATTCTGGCGCACCAACGAAGGCATCGAGACCTTCCACATCCACGGCGTCACCGGTCCTGACGAGTACACGACGGTCGTCAATGACAACCTCTTCACGAACGTCATGGCGCGGTACAACCTCCGCTATGCCGCACGGGTGGTGCGGGAGATCGCCGAGAACGACCCGGCCGCGTACGCCGCGCTGGTGGATCGCACCGATGTGGCGCCGGAGGAGCCGGATGCCTGGGACCGCGCCGCCGAGGCCATGTTCATCCCGTTCAGCGAGAGCCTCGGCATCCATCCGCAGGACTCGCTGTTCCTGGAACGCGAGCTCTGGGATCTCGAGCACACTCCGAAGGAGCAGCATCCGCTGCTGCTGCACTTCCACCCGCTGGTGATCTACCGGTTCCAGGTGCTCAAGCAGGCCGACGTGGTGCTCGCGCTGTTCCTGCAGGGCAACCACTTCACGCCCGACGAGAAACTCGCCGACTTCGAGTACTACGATCCGCTGACCACCGGCGATTCCACGCTGTCCGCGGTGGTGCAGTCGATCCTGGCGGCGGAGGTCGGCTACCAGGATCTCGCCAAGGAGTACTTCGCGCAGTCGATCTTCGTCGACCTCGGAGATCTGCACCACAACGCGGCCGACGGCGTGCACGTGGCGTCGGCCGGCGGTGTGTGGACGGCGCTGGTGTCCGGCTTCGGCGGGATGCGGGATCACGCGGGCGAGCTCAGCTTCGATCCGCGTCTTCCGGCGGACTGGCCATCGCTGTCGTTCCCGATGCAATGGCAGGGGGCGGTGCTGCAGATCACGGTGACACGCGACGAATTGCGTGTCGAGGTGCGAGCGGGAGAACCGGTCGAGTTCACGGTGCGCGGTGCTGCGTACACGGCATCGGTCGGAGCCGATGCCCTCGTCGCTCTCGCGGATCAGGGACCGCTGATCCCCGGACGGCCGACTCTGCGCCGTTTCGCCGGCGCGCGACGGGACGACGGGACGCAGCTCTCGGCATCCGTTCCGGTGATCACGACGGCGATCCCGATCATCCAACAGATCGACTGACGGGCCGGACACTGCGGTGCGACGAACGGAGCCCACCGCAGTGTCCCCGGCACGCCGTAGGCTGTTGTGGTGACCACAGCCCTCTACCGCCGCTACCGGCCCGAATCCTTCGGCGAGATGATCGGGCAGTCGCAGGTGACCGAGCCGCTGATGACCGCACTCCGCGGCGACCGGGTCGGGCACGCCTACCTCTTCTCCGGTCCACGCGGATGCGGAAAGACGACGTCTGCGCGTATTCTCGCCCGCTGTCTGAACTGCGCCGAGGGCCCGACCGACGTGCCATGCGGAACCTGCCCGAGCTGTGTGGAGCTTTCCCGTGCCGGTGGGGGATCGCTCGACGTGGTCGAGATCGACGCCGCCAGCCACAATGGCGTCGACGACGCGAGAGACCTCCGCGAGCGTGCGACGTTCGCCCCCAGTCGCGACCGCTTCAAGATCTTCATCCTCGACGAGGCGCACATGGTGACCCCGCAGGGGTTCAATGCGCTCCTCAAGCTGGTGGAAGAGCCGCCGGAGCACGTGAAGTTCATCTTCGCGACGACCGAGCCCGAGAAGGTGCTCGGCACCATCCGTTCGCGCACCCACCACTATCCGTTCCGGCTGGTGCCTCCGGCGGCCATGCTCGAGTACGTCGCGAAGCTCTGCGGCGAAGAGGGCGTGATCGTCGAACAGGGCGTGCTGCCGCTCGTCGTCCGCGCCGGTGGCGGATCGCCGCGAGACACGTTGTCGCTGCTCGATCAGCTCATCGCCGGCTCGGACGCGCCGGCCGGGTCGGCGACCGTCACGGTCGGCTACGAGCGCGCGGTGGCGCTGCTCGGCTATACGCACGCGGCACTGCTCGACGAGATCGTCGACGCTCTCGCGGCCGCGGACGCGGCTGCTGCCTTCCCGGCGATCGACCGAGTGGTGCAGACCGGGCAGGACCCGCGGCGCTTCGTCGACGACCTGCTCGAGCGGCTGCGCGACCTCATCGTCATTGCGGCCGTGGGCCCCGGCGCATCGGCGGTGCTCCGCGGCATCACCGAGGACGTGCTGGAGCGGATGCGGGCGCAGGCGTCCGCGTTCGGTGCGGCACGGCTGTCTCGAACCGCCGACCTCGTCAGCGCCGCCCTCGACGACATGTCCGGGGCGACCTCGCCGCGCCTCCACCTCGAACTCATGGTCGCTCGCGTGCTCGCCAGCGCAGGAACGGCGGATGCCGGCGGCACCGGCGATGCGGCGGCACCCGCATCCCCGGTCTCCTCGGCGCCGTCAGCGCCCGCGGTCAGCACGCCGACGAGTGCAGCGAGCGAGACAGAACACAGCGATCCGGCGGATGCGCCGGCCGAGGCCCCCGCTGCGGCGACCTCCGTCCCGACCGGGCCGGTCACATACGAGCGGGTCACCGCCGTCTGGCCCGCGGTGCTCACCCGGCTGGAGAGCATCAGTCGCACATCCTGGCTGCTCGCCACCGCCGTGCAGCCGTTGGCGTACGGCACCGACTCCGAAGTGCTTACGCTGGGGTTCACCAGTCAGCATGACGTCGCGAAGTTCAAGGGTTCGGTCCCCGGATCCGGTCCGTCCGATCACCTGCGCACGGCGATCGAGCAGGAACTGGGCGTGCGCGTGAAGTATCTGCCGGCGCCGCTTCCGACCGGTGCCGCGGCTCGTCAGGGCTCCGCCGACGCGCCGACGGCACGCCCTCAGGGCGATGCGGGTTCCGCTGATGCTTCGGAGCCTGCGAGAGTCGGTTCCACCAGGGCAGCCGGATCCACCGGTTCAACCGCTGCAGCGAATGCCGAGGCGGGGAATGCTCCCGAAGCGAGGGACTCCGACTCCGCGGGACGGTCGTCTGCGGCATCCACGTCCTCATCCCGACCGCAGTCCCGCGGCGCGTCGGCGCCGTCGGTGACGGAATGGGCGGTCGCCCCGATCCCGACCACCGTCGAAGCTCCGGTCACCGCGGCACCCCCGGCGCCGCAGCTGCCCGTCGACGAGGAGCCGGCCGAGGTCGAGGCCGCCGCATCCGCTGTCCCCTCGCCCGTCGACGGCGCGATCGACTCCGATGAGCCGCCGCTTCCGGGCGACGATGACGTGCCGTACTTCGACGACGAGCCGCCATACGACCCCTCCTACGAGCCGCCGGCGTCGACACAGACCGCGCCTGCCCGGCCAGCGGCAGCACAGGCACCCACTCAGGACGCACCGCCCGCTCGGCAGGTGCAGCCGGCCAGGCCGGCGCCGGTCATCTCCGACCGCAGCCCGGTCGCCGGTGGCGTGCAGCGCTACGGCGAGGCCGTGATCCGCCAGGTGCTCGGCGCCACGTTCGTGCGCGAAGAGCCCTACGAGCCGCCGACGAGGTTCGCCTGATGTACGACGGCATCGTTCAGGAACTCATCGACGAGTTCGGGCGCCTTCCCGGCATCGGCCCGAAGTCCGCGCAGCGCATCGCGTTCCACATCCTGCAGACTCCGACGTTCGACGTCGCCCGGTTGTCCGAACTGCTCACCGAGGTGCGCATCCGGGTGCGCTTCTGCGAGATCTGCGGGAACGTCGCCGAGCAGGAGCGCTGCGCGATCTGCCGCGATCCGCGACGCAACCCGGCTCTGATCTGCGTGGTCGAGGACGCGAAAGACGTCGCGGCGATCGAACGCACCCGTGAGTTCCGGGGGCTGTACCACGTGCTCGGCGGCGTGATCAGCCCGATCGCCGGAATCGGCCCCGATGATCTGCGCATCGCCCAGCTGATGACGCGCCTCGCCGACGGCACGGTGCAGGAAGTCATCCTCGCCACCAACCCGAACCTCGAAGGCGAGGCGACGGCGAGCTATCTCAGCCGTCTGCTCACCACGATGCAGATCACCGTTTCTCGGTTGGCCTCCGGCCTCCCGGTCGGCGGCGATCTCGAGTACGCCGACGAAGTCACTCTCGGGCGTGCCTTCGAAGGGCGGCGCGTGCTGTGAACGTGGCTCTATTGCTGAGCCCGACGGGGCCCGCCGTGGGGGAGCAGTGACCGCGCACTCCGGTTTCACACGCCGCGGCTGGCTCCTCTTCGGGGCGATGGCCCTGCTCTGGGGTGTGCCCTACCTGTTCATCAGCATCGCCGTGGAGTCGATCTCGCCACCGGCGATCGTCGCCGGCCGAACCCTCATCGCCGCGCTGCTGCTGCTGCCGTTCGCGATCCGCAACGGCGCGCTGCGCGCCGCTCTGAAGCACTGGCCATGGGTGCTCGCCTTCGGGTTGATCGAGATGGCCGGTCCCTTCGTGCTGCTCGGCCATGCCGAGATGACGCTGCCGTCCGGCCTGACCGGGCTGCTCGTCGCCACCGTTCCGCTCTTCGCCGCCCTCATCGCCCTCGGTGGCGGTGATCGCGGCGTGCTCCGCCCCGCACGCGCGATCGGACTCGTCATCGGATTCGTCGGCGTCGCGATCGTGGTCGCCGGTCCGGGGCTGTTCGGCGGCGAGATGAGCCTGCTGGCCGCGGGCGAGGTGCTGCTGGTCGCGGTGCTCTACGCGATCGCGCCGTTCATCGTCGCGCGCAAACTCGCCGATGTGCCCTCTCTCGGCACGATCACCCTCTCACTGCTGATGATCGGCATCCTCTATCTGCCGCTCGGCCTCCTCACGCAGCACCGCCTGCCGACCGTCCCCTCCGCTCTGGCGCTGCTGGCACTGGCCGTCATCTGCACGGCCGTCGCGTTCCTCGCATTCTTCGCGCTCATCCGTGAGGTCGGCCCGGTGCGCGCGCCGCTGTTCACCTACGTCAACCCGGTGGTCGCGATCATCCTCGGCGCGATCGTCCTCGCCGAGCCCCTGACGCTCGGCCTGCTCATCGGCTTCCCCCTGATCATCATCGGGTGCTGGTTCGCGGGCACCGGCGGGCGTCTCCGCCCCGCAACCGCCGAGGTCGCCCCGCTTCCGCCCGCCGCAGCGCCTTGACCCTGCTCCTCGGAGGCCGCGGCCCCGAGTTCCCGCCCGTCACATGCGCAGCACGGCATATGCGTCGAACGTAGAATGTGCGTGGGCGGATCCGCCCGACACCCCCGGGAGTGAACGTGGCCCTCATCGTACAGAAGTACGGCGGCTCCTCTGTCGCCGACGCAGAGAGCATCAAGCGCGTCGCCAAGCGCATCGTCGACACCCGCCGCGCCGGCCATGATGTCGTCGTCGCGGTCAGTGCGATGGGCGACACCACAGACGAGCTGCTCGACCTCGCGAACGAGGTGGCCCCGATTCCGGCGCCGCGCGAGCTCGACATGCTGCTCTCCAGTGGTGAGCGCATCTCGATGGCGCTGCTGGCCATGGCCATCCACTCGATGGGCTTCGAAGCGCGCTCGTTCACCGGCAGCCAGGCCGGCATGATCACGGACTCGAAGCACGGATCGGCCCGGATCGTCGATGTGACCCCGGTCCGTCTCCGCGAGGCGCTCGACGAGGGCGCGATCGTCATCGTCGCCGGGTTCCAGGGATTCAACCGCGACACCCGAGACATCACCACGCTCGGCCGGGGCGGCTCCGACACGACCGCCGTCGCGCTGGCCGCGGCGCTCGACGCCGACGTCTGCGAGATCTACAGCGACGTCGACGGCATCTTCACCGCCGATCCGCGCGTGATCCCGCGAGCGCAGAAGCTCGACCACGTCAGCAGCGAGGAGATGCTCGAGCTCGCCGCCAACGGAGCCAAGGTGCTCTACATCCGCGCCGTCGAGTACGCGCGCCGTCACGGCGTGCTCATCCACGCCCGGTCGACGTTCTCGTCGGCCGAGGGTACTTACGTTCTGGGCGAGGGTATGAAGAACCCTCGCGAAGCCGAGGGAGCAGCAGCCATGGAAGAACCGATCGTCGCCGGCGTCGCCACCGATTTCAGCCACGCGAAGATCACGGTCGCGGGCGTGCCGGATGTTCCGGGCAAGGCCGCAGAGATCTTCAAGATCGTCGCGAAGTCCGGCGCGAACGTCGACATGATCGTGCAGAACGTGTCGGCGGCGTCCACGCGTCGCACCGACATCTCCTTCACGGTCCCGAAGGCAGACGCCGCAGCCGCGCTCAAGGCGCTGGCCGCCGAGCAGACCGAGGTCGGCTTCCAGAACCTCGTGCACGACGACCAGATCGGCAAGCTCTCCGTCGTCGGTGCCGGCATGCGCACGCATTCCGGCGTCTCGGCGACGCTGTTCGAGGCGCTGTCCGCCGGCGGGATCAACATCGAGATGATCTCGACCTCCGAGATCCGCATCTCGGTGGTGCTCCGTGCCGACGACCTCGCCGAGGCCGCGCGTACCGTGCACACCGCCTACGGCCTCGACGGAGACGACGAGGCGAAGGTGCACGCCGGCTCCGGTCGCTGATACAGACCTCGGATCGTGATGTCGGGGACCGACCCGGAGCATCCGGTCGACGCGGTAGACTCACCGCAACCCTGACATCGGCGCCAGGCGCGGCATCCGCATCCCGACGCCGTGCCTTCCGCCTCGTACGCATCACTGCACGACGCCAAGGAACCTCATGACCCGCATCTCCGACTCAGGACTCTCCGTCGCCATCGTGGGCGCCACCGGCCAGGTGGGCACCGTGATGCGCGAGATTCTCGCCGAGCGGTCGTTCCCGATCCGCGAACTGCGGCTCTTCTCCTCCTCGCGTTCTGCGGGCACCGCGATCGACTTCGGCGGCGTCTCGGTGATCGTCGAAGATGTCGAGACGGCGGATGCCGCAGGCATCGACGTGGCTCTGTTCTCGGCCGGCGCGACCGCCAGCCGCGCCTACGCGCCGCGCTTCGCCGAGGCCGGAGCCGTCGTCATCGACAACTCCAGCGCCTGGCGCAACGACCCCGAGGTCCCGCTCGTGGTGAGCGAGGTCAACCCGCACGCCATCGATGAGCGTCCCAAGGGCATCATCGCCAACCCGAACTGCACGACGATGGCCGCGATGCCGGTGCTGAAGGCGCTGCACGCCGAGGCCGGTCTCGAACGGCTCATCGTCTCGACGTACCAGGCCGTCTCCGGCTCCGGCCTCGCCGGCGCGCAGGAGCTGCTCGGCCAGGTCGAGGGCGTCCTCGCCCAGGGCGACACGCTGCGCCTCGTGCACGACGGCTCGGCCATCGACTTCCCGCAGCCGGAGAAGTACGTCGCGCCCATCGCCTTCGACGTCATCCCGCTCGCCGGCTCCATCGTCGACGACGGACAGAACGAGACCGACGAGGAGAAGAAGCTCCGTAACGAGAGCCGCAAGATCCTCGAACTCCCCGGCCTCCGCGTCGCGGGCACGTGCGTGCGCGTGCCGGTCTTCACCGGCCACTCCCTGTCGATCAACGTCGAGTTCGCGCGCGACATCACCCCGGAGCGGGCGCGCGAAGTTCTGTCCGCAGCGCCCGGCGTCGTGCTCGAAGAAGTGCCGACGCCGCTGTACGCCGCCGGCAAGGACCCGAGTTTCGTCGGCCGCATCCGCGCCGACCAGTCGGCTGCCGAGAACAAGGGTCTGGTGCTGTTCATCAGCAACGACAACCTGCGCAAGGGTGCAGCACTGAACGCCGTGCAGATCGCGGAGCTCGTCGCCGCGCGCATCGGCGCAGCATCCGCCGTCTGACAACCCATGGTGGGTCCCTGGGCTGGCTCAGGGACCCATTCCCGGGGAACTAGACTGGTCTGGTGACTGAAACCGTCGATGTCGTCCTGATCGGTGGTGGCATCATGAGCGCCACCCTGGGTACTCTGCTGCACGAGCTGCAGCCGGAGTGGAAGATCGTCGCCTTCGAGCGACTCTCCGATCTCGCTCAAGAGAGCTCCAACCCGTGGAACAATGCCGGGACCGGACACGCCGCCCTCTGCGAGCTGAACTACATGCCGCAGAACGCGAACGGTCCGCTCGATCCCGCCAAGGCGGTGAACATCAACGAGCAGTTCCAGCAGAGCCGCCAGTTCTGGTCGTCGTTGGTCGAGAAGGGTGTGCTCGACGAGCCTTCGACGTTCATCAACGCCACCCCGCACATGACCTTCGTGCGCGGTGAGAAGGACGTCGCCTACCTCAAGGAACGCTACGAGGTGCTCAAGGAGCAGCCGCTGTTCGCCGGTATCGAGTACAGCGAGGACTCCCGCGTCATCAACAAGTGGGCGCCGCTGCTCATGCAGCAGCGCCGCAAGGGCGAACCGTTCGCGGCGACTCGCGTGCCCGCCGGAACCGACGTCGACTTCGGAGCGCTCACGCACCAGCTCTTCGATCACCTCACCACCGACGGTGTCGACCTGCGGGTCAACCACGAGGTGCGCAGTCTGAAGAAGCAGAAGGACGGCACCTGGCTCGTCAAGTACCGCAACACCATCGGGCATGCCCCGAACGAGGTGAAGGCTCGTTTCGTCTTCGTCGGCGCCGGCGGCTGGGCTCTCAAGCTGCTGCAGAACTCCGGCATCCCGGAGATCAAGGGCTACGGCGTCTTCCCGATCGGCGGGCAGTTCCTGAAGACGACGAACCCGAAGGTCGTCGCCCAGCACAAGGCGAAGGTGTACTCGCAGGCATCCGTCGGCGCACCCCCCATGTCGGTGCCACACCTCGACACCCGGGTGGTCGACGGAGAGTCCTCGCTGATGTTCGGCCCGTTCGCGACGTTCAGCCCGAAGTTCCTCAAGAAGGGTTCGATGCTCGACATCGTGACCCAGGTGCGTCCGCATAACCTCGTGCCGATGCTCCAGGTCGCCGTCAAGAACCCCGACCTCATCACGTACCTCGTCGGCGAGCTCATGAAGAACCACCGCAAGAAGGTCGACAGCCTGCGCATCTTCATGCCCACGGCGAAAGACGAGGACTGGACCCTCATCGACGCGGGCCAGCGTGCCCAGGTGATGAAGAAGGACCCTGAGAAGGGCGGAATCCTGCAGTTCGGCACCGAGGTGATCTCCTCGGCAGACGGCACCATCGCCGGCCTCCTCGGTGCGTCTCCTGGCGCGTCGACCGCCGTGCCGATCATGCTCGGCCTGCTGAAGTCGTGCTTCCCTGAGCAGTACCCGAGCTGGGAGCCGGCACTGCGCGAGTTGATCCCGACGTTCGGCGAACAGCTGAACAAGGACGCGGCTCTGACGGAGCGGTCCACCGCGGCGACCGCCGCGACGCTCGGCATCAACGTCTGAGCTCCCGGTGGGCAAGCTCTACTTCCGCTACGGCGCGATGAATTCGGGCAAGTCCACGTCTCTCCTCCAGGCCGCCTACAACTACGAGGAGCGTGGTCAGCACGTCCTCCTCGCCAAGCCGGCGATCGACACCAAAGGTGCAACGCAGATCGAGAGCCGACTCGGGATGACCCGCGAGGTCGACTTCCTGATCGCGCCAGAGGATGACGCACGGGCACTGTTCTCGGTGCACCGCGAGCGGATGCGGCGTTCCTCCGACGATGAGCTGCTCCCCGGCGGCCCAGTCGATGTCGCGTGCCTCCTGGTCGACGAGGCGC
Organism: Microbacterium sp. LWH12-1.2; assembly: GCF_040675825.1. Taxonomy (NCBI): domain Bacteria; kingdom Bacillati; phylum Actinomycetota; class Actinomycetes; order Micrococcales; family Microbacteriaceae; genus Microbacterium; species Microbacterium sp. LWH12-1.2. Next base: position 1,890,663 of record NZ_JBEGIJ010000001.1, on the reverse strand, counting down.
AGTTCCTCACCGCTGCGCAGATCGACGACCTCTTCCGGATCGCGGTCGACGACGGCATCCCGGTGATGGCCTACGGCATTCGCAACGACTTCCGCACGCAAGCCTTTCCGGGCTCGGCGCGACTGCTCGCGATCGCGCACTCGCTGGAGGAACTGAAGACCATCTGCCGCTGCGGTCGCAAGGCGGTGTTCAACGGTCGGGTGATCGACGGGCGTTTCGTCTTCGACGGCGATCAGGTCGCGATCGACGGGGGCGGCGACAAACTCGTCACGACGTACGAATCGCTGTGCGGCGCCTGCTACCTCGACGAGTCCGGCGGTCGTCTGAGCTGAGCGCGCCCGCGTGAACTTTGTCGTTGAGCGAGCGAAGCGAGACGAAACGCCTTGATCCGGCGTACGACGTCGGACGACGCGTTTCGTCTCGGTCGCTGGCGCTCCCGTGCTCAACGACCGGAGCAGGCGCGTGCTTGCGTGGTCTGACCACACAGGCTACTCTGTGGTCAGACCACAGGAGGACGGATGTCGGAGCACAACGAGACCGAGTCGGCGCCCCGCGCCTGGCGACTCGTGCTGGAGAGCATCGAACGCGACCTCCTCGACGGGCGCCTCGGTCCTGGCGACCGCATCGCGTCGGAGCGCGACCTCGCCGCCGATCTGGGCGTCGGACGCTCCAGCGTCCGTGAGGCGCTGCGGGTGCTCGAGGTGATGGGGTTGATCCGCACCGCGACCGGCTCAGGCCCGCAGTCCGGCGCGATCGTCATCGCCACGCCCACCGGCGGCCTGTCGACGCTGCTGCGTCTTCAGGTGGCAGCGCACGGCTTTCCGCTCGAGGATGTCGTCCGTACCCGTCTCGTGCTCGAGGATGCCGTCGTCACCGCCCTCGCCGGCGCGCAAAACCGAGACCTGTCTGCCGCGCACCAGACCCTGGACGCGATGGATGCGGCGGACCTCAGCCCTTCCGAGTTCCTGGCGCTCGACGCGCAGCTGCATCTCGCGCTGGCGGAGTCCAGCGGCAACACCGTCATCGCCGCGATGATGACGGGCCTGCGCACGTCCATCGAGTCGTACGTGCAGGAGGGTGCCGTCGCAATCGCCGACTGGGATGCGATGTCGGCCCTGCTGCGTTCCGAGCACCGCGCCCTCGTCGCCGCGATCGATGCGGGCGAGGTGGATGCCGCCCGCAGCCTCGTCCACGCCCACATCACCGGCTACTACACGGCGACGGGCCTCACGCGCCGCGCCGATGCACGAAACCCCCCATCCACCGACTGAGAGGAACACCATGGTCACGCGCCAGGTTCCCAACCCTGTTGAGCTCTTCGAGCTGATGAAGTTCAAGAAGCCCGAACTGAACGGCCGGAAGCGCCGTCTGGACGCGGCGCTCACGATCGACGATCTGCGCCTCATCGCCAAGCGCCGCACGCCGAAGGCGGCCTTCGACTACACAGACGGTGCCGCCGAGGGCGAACTCTCGTTGACCCGCGCGCGCCAGGCGTTCCAGGACATCGAGTTCCACCCCGGCATCCTGCGTCCTGCCCCCGAGGTCGACACCTCTGTCGACATCCTCGGCGGTCCGAGCGCTCTCCCGTTCGGCATCGCTCCGACGGGGTTCACGCGTCTCATGCAGACCGAGGGGGAGGAGGCCGGGGCCGGAGCCGCGGCGGCCGCCGGCATCCCGTTCACGCTCTCCACCCTCGGCACCACGTCGATCGAAGGCGTGAAGGCCGTGAATCCGCACGGGCGCAACTGGTTCCAGCTCTACGTCATGCGCGATCGGGAGATCTCCTACGAGCTCACCCGCCGTGCCGCCGATGCCGGGTTCGACACCCTGCACTTCACGGTGGACACCCCGGTCGCCGGAGCGCGCCTGCGCGACAAGCGCAACGGTTTCTCGATCCCGCCGCAGCTGACGCTCGGAACCATCATCAACGCGATCCCTCGGCCGTGGTGGTGGTACGACTTCCTCACCACGCCGAAGCTCGAGTTCGCTTCGCTGAGCACCACCGGCGGCACCGTCGGTGAGCTTCTGGATGCCGCGATGGATCCCACCATCAGCTATGACGATCTCGCGGTGATCCGCGACATCTGGCCGGGGAAGATCGTCATCAAGGGCGTGCAGACGGTCGAGGACGCGCTGACGCTGCGCGACGCAGGTGTCGATGGCATCGTGCTGTCCAACCACGGCGGCCGTCAGCTCGATCGCGCACCGATTCCGTTCCACCTGCTGCCATCGGTGCGATCGGCGGTGGGAGACGACTTCACGGTGATGATCGACACGGGCATCATGAACGGTGCCGACATCGTGGCCTCGGTCGCACTCGGTGCCGATTTCACCCTGATCGGCCGCGCCTATCTGTACGGGCTGATGGCCGGCGGTCGTGCCGGCGTCGACCGCACGATCGACATCCTGCGCAGCGAGATCGTGCGCACGATGCGCCTGCTCGGTGTGTCTTCGCTGGCCGAGTTGGAGCCGGGCCACGTCACGCAGCTGCAGAGGCTGGTTCCGGTGTCGCGCCGCGAGGTACCTCGTGTTCGTGCGGCGGATGTCCCGGCATGACGCGGCTGAAGATCGAGATATCCGTTCCCGAGAGTCACGCCGAAGCGGTGATCCACGCCCTGCACGCCGCCGGTGCGGGGCGGATCGGGGCGTACGAGCGGTGCACCAGCTCCTGGAAGGTGACGGGCAGCTGGCAGGCGCTTCCCGGTTCGCAGCCGTATGAGGGCGACGTCGGCGCGGTGCAGAGCAGCGAGGAGATCCGGATCGAGTCCGTCTGCGACGTGGAGCAGGCCGGGGCCGTCCAGGAAGCGATCCGCCAGGCTCACCCCTACGAGGAGGCGGTCATCCACTTCCTGCCGATCTACGAGCCGTAGCGCGGCTCAGCGGACCCGGGCCGCCGGGTTCAGCTGCTTCAGCAGCTCATCGAGCTTGTCTGCGGTGTCCTCCCAGCCGTCCACGGCCACGGAGGGCACGCCGATGGCGAGTACGGGGTAGTCGTTTCCGCCTTCGTCGAGGCGGTCGCCGTAGAACAGCATGCTCGACAGCGGGATGCCGGTGTGCTCGGTGAGCTGCTGCATCCCGTAGGCCTTGTCGATGCCGGCGCGAGTGATGTCGATCGATGTCGATCCACCGGAGCGCACCTCGAGACCTGGCAGGCGCGCGGCGACGGCGTCGCGCAGTGCTGCGCGCTTGGCCTCTGTCGGATCCCATGCGTGTTTCGCGTCGCGCGGGGCCTGCTGGCCGAGGGCGGAGAAGGTGATCTGCGAGCCGCGGTCCTCGAGGATGTCGCCCCAGGGTTCGGGCTCCCAGAGGCCGAGCCGCTCGGCCTCCTCGCGCAGTGCGGTGAGAGCCGCGGACTTCTCGTCATCGGAGAGATCATGCGCGTAGACGAGGTCGAAGCCGGATCCGTCGTGGCGGAGATAGCGGGTGCCGCACGTCGGCAGCAGGTGCAGGCGCGCCAGTGTCGCGGCATCCGCCTCGCCGAGCTGGGCGACCACCTGCGTGCGGAACTGCTCCTCGTTGCCGCCGGAGATGATGGCGACGTCGACCGAACGCAACAGGGCGCGAAGCAGGTTCGCGATGCGCGGGCTGATCGCCCCCTTGGACGGAGCGAGGGTGTCGTCGAGGTCGAAGGCGACAAGGGTGGGCGCAGTCATGATGCTTCCAGATTAGGCGAGCGATCCTGCGAGGGGCGTGGAGCGAACAGCAGAGTGCAGGCGATGGCGAGGAGGACTCCGGCGGTGGCGCCGACGGAGTTCGCGACGATGTCGTTCACGGTCGCCGCGCGATGGGGGAGGGCTACGCGCTGAACGCCTTCGATCAGAACCGAGATCGCAGGTCCGGTGAGGAGCGAGAGCACCCAGATGCGCCGCGGCAGGAGCACGAAGGCCAGAGCGCCGACAGGCACGAAGACGAGAATGTTGGCGAAGATCTCGAGTTCTGTGAAGCCCCATCGGTTCCAGCCCAGCTGGTGGACGATGTCGACGACCCGGTCGAGGAGATTCGGCATCCGCTCCTCGATACGAGGAGGAGTGAGAGTGAGCATGGCGAGAGCTGTCAGGAGGAGGATTCCGATGACGGTGGCCGCACCACGGGTGATCCGGCGCGGCGGCGGAAGCAGGCCTCTCATGCGGTCCCTTCTCACTGGTGCGGATACGAGGAAGGCCGCCTCGAGGGCGGCCTTCCGGTGTTACTGGTCGGGGTGACAGGATTTGAACCTGCGACCTCTTCGTCCCGAACGAAGCGCGCTACCAAGCTGCGCCACACCCCGTTTTGCAACCCTCCGAGTCTACAGTGAAATCCCCGTGGCACCGAATCGGTGGTCCCGCGCGGTCAATGTGAGCAGCGTCGCTTCGGGACGGCACGCGAAGCGCACGGGGGCATAGATCGAGTGCCCGCATCCGGCGCTGACGTTCAGGGGGACGCTCCGTCCCTCGTGCGTCCAGGTGCTGAGTCCCTTCGCCTGCTTCAGGGGGATGTCGCAGTTCGCCACCAGGGCACCGTACCCGGGCAGGCAGACCTGACCGCCATGGGTGTGTCCGCCGAAGATCGCATCGGCGCCCAGATCGATGAAGCCATTCAGCACCCTCTGGTACGGGGCGTGCGTGACGCCGACGACCGAGGTGTCGGTATCCCGTGGCCCCAGATCCTTGATCGCTGAAGGCAGATCCTCGAGGCGGTCCCAGTCGCGGTGCGCATCGCTGACGCCGAAGAAGTCGACGGTGTCGCCCGCGACCGTGAGACGCGCCGCCGTGTTGTTGAGATCGGTCCAGCCGAGGTCATCGGTGAAGTACGCGTCCATGGCATCGGTGTCGAGCATCTCCGGTGCACGGTGGCGCTGCGAGGGCCCGGAGAAGTACCGCAGCGGGTTGCGCGCGGACGGTCCATTGACGTCGTTCGAGCCGTGCACGAACACTCCGGGGATGCCGGCGAAGGGCGCGAAGGCGCGTCTGATGCCGTTCAACCCGTCCCGATGCCCCAGGTTGTCGCCGGTGTTGACGATGAGGTCGGGGTTCAGCTGGGCGAGCGAGGCCAGCCAGTCCTGCTTGCGGTGCTGCCATGGCGCCATATGGGCGTCGGAGATGTGCAGCACCCGGATCGGGCTCGAGCCGGGCGCGAGCGCCGGCGAGGTCACCTCGCGCACGGTGAAGAGGTAGCGCTCGATGCCGATGCCCCACACGGCGGCGGCCGCACCCGCAGCCCCCACCGCGCCGAGCGCGATGAGGGCTGGGCGCGCGCTTACTCGCATGCGACCGAGACCGGCGTGCTCTTCTTCGTCGCTGTACCCGCCGCCGGACTGGTGGCCTTGACGACCGCTTCCGGTGGGTTGCAGGTCTTGTTGAACGAGATCGTCGTGAACCCGGCGCCGATGAGTGCGGACTGCGCCGCCCCCTTCGGCTGGCCGGTCACGTCCGGCATCGTCACGCCCTGGGCGTTGCTCGGTGAGAGCGTCACGACGCCGCCGCTCGGTGCCTGCCCAGCGGGATCCTGCGCGGCGACGACGTTGGTCGGGTGTCCGCTGTCGACAGGAGCGCCGAAGGACACCGAGAATCCCTGGTCTTCGAGGATCGCCGTCGCCTCGTCGATCGTCTTTCCGACGACGTTGGGGACATTCGTGAGCACCTGGCGGAGCAGATTCTCGTCCGGGCCGGGGAACTCGAGACCCCCGTAGACGGCATTCGCGGCGCGCTGCATGTCGCGGGCGAGCGTATAACGCATATTGCTCAGCCGATAGTCGTCGGTCGACTGGTTGTCGATGCGGGCCTGCCCCTCGGAGCGGCCGACCCAGACCGCGCTGGTGACCTGCGTGGTCGATTCGATCATCATGGTCGACCACGTCTCGTGCGTGCCGGTTTTACCCAGAACCGGGATGCCGTCGTCGGGATTCGCGCCGGTACCGGTACCGCTCGTCATCACGTTCTGCAGCGCGTACGCCGCTGTCGCCGCGACCTCAGGAGAGATCACCTGGGTACAGGACGATGCGGGGAGCGGTAGCTCTGTTCCGTTCTGTACGACACGGTCGATCGCCTTCGGGGTGCAGTAGATGCCGCCGTTGGCCACGGTCGCATAGGCTCCCGCCATCGCCAGCGGGGCGATGTTTTTCGAACCGAGGATGTCGAACGGGGCGGCCGGGTCATCGGTTGTCTTCTTCCCGTTCGCGAGCGTCACACCCATCCGGTCAGCAGCCTTGTTGATCTCGCACAGGTCCAGCTTCTCGGCCATCGCCAGGAAGCCGCTGTTCAACGATGACGCCGTGAATGACATCGGCGTTCCGTTGCCACCGTTGCCGCCCCCGTAGTTCCCGATCTTTGACGTCATCGGGACGGGCGTATCCCCGCACTTCATCTTGGTGAACATGCGGTTGCTGCCGTTGATCGACTCCCGCAGAGAGTGACCCTTCTCGAGCCAATCGATGAGGGTGAACAGCTTGTACGTCGAGCCCACCTGCACGCCGTTGGCGCCGCCGTGAGCCTTATCGGTCGCGTAGACGAGCGCCGAGTACGCCTGGTCACCAGTGATCGTCTCGCTGAACACCGTGTTCTGAGTGATCGCGAGCACGCGGCCGGTGGTCGCCTCGATCGATACCCCGGCCGCACCGAAGAACTGGTTGTCGAAGTTCGCGGGAGCGATGTTCGCCATCGACTCCGCGGCCGGATCCTGAATACGCAGATCCAGCGTGGTGTAGATCTCCAGACCGCCGCGACGCAGCTTTTCACTGCGTTCCTGCGGAGTGGCGCCGAACGCCGGATCATCGAGGACGATCGACTTCACGTACTCGCAGAAGTAGGCGTTTCGTCCGGCCGCGATGCACCCCTGCTGGGGCTCTAGGATCGCAGGCACGATCGGTGACGCGTCCGCCTCTTCGTACTGCGCCTGGGTGATCTTGCCGTCGACGAGCATGCGGTGGAGCACATAGTCGCGACGCTCTTTCGTCTTCGCGTAGCCGTCCTCGGCGCTGTTGACTGCGACGTCGTTCTCGGTCGCGGTGCCGCCAGGGAGGTCGATGCGGTAGTAGTTGGGGTTCTGCACCATGCCAGCCAGAGTGGCAGCCTGGGCGAGAGTGAGATTCGCGGCCGTCGTGGAGAAGTAATAGCTCGCTGCGGCCTCGATGCCGTAGACGGTGCCGCCGAAGTTCGCGATGTTCAGGTAGCCGAGCAGGATGTCGTTCTTCGAATAGTCCTTCTCGATCTGGATCGCGAAGCGCATCTCCTGCAGCTTGCGCTCGATGCCCTTGCTGCCGGTCGCGTTGGTCGCGTCGTTCCAGCACTGCTGCAGCTTCTCGGAGTACTCCTCGTCCTCCGTATCGACATCCTGCTCGCAGTCCTGGATCAGCACGTTCTTCACGAACTGCTGGCTGATCGTGGAAGCACCGCGAGAGGAGGTGCCCTTGATGTTGTCGACGATGGCCTTCACCGTGGCGCCGAGGTTGACGCCGCCGTGGCTGTAGAAGCTCTTGTCCTCACTGGAGAGAACGGCCTCGAACATCACCGGAGCCACCTGCTCGTACGTGACAGGCACGCGGTTCTGCTCGAAGACCGAAGCCAGCTTGAAAGGAGCGCCGTCGAGACCCGTCGCATAGAACGTCGACTGCTCCATCGGCGCAGAAGGCTCCAAGTTCGAGGGGAGTTCGTCGAAGAGCGTCAGGGCCTGGCTGCCGGCGAGGCCGGTCATCGCGAGGACCGGGGTGACAGTGGCGGTGACCAGAAGGCCAGCGACGGCGCTGAGCCCGACGAGCCCGAGAAGGCCGCCGAGCACGCCTTTCACCGTGCGATTCTTTTGAGGCATACGCTTGATCGTAGGGGAGTTCCCTGAAAACAGCCTTTGACGGGCGCGCACCTCTTCGGCAGGGTCTCTGAGCCCGCCGGAGGGCGGCACGCCCGAATCGATAGGAGTGCCATGACCACGTGGGAGTACCTCACCACGCCACTGCTCATCCACAACACCGCCGCGATCCTGAACAACTGGGGCAAGCAGGGCTGGGAGCTCGTGCAGGTCGTCCAGGGGCCCGAGGGCGGGCTGGTCGCCTACCTCAAGCGCCCGGTGACGACGGATGCTGCCGCCAACGCCGGCCTTGCCGCGGCGGCCGAGGCCTCGCGACAGTTCGACGGCGGTGCCGCATGAGCATCGCCGCTCGTCTGACCGAGCTCGGAATCGAGCTTCCCGCGGTCGCCGCGCCGGTCGCCGCCTACGTACCCGCCGTCGTGCACGGCGACCTCGTCTACACCTCGGGCCAGCTGCCCTTCACAGACGGAGCGCTGCCGGCGATCGGGAAGGTCGGCACGCAGGTCACCGCCGAGGATGCGAAGGCCTACGCGCGCACCTGCGCTCTGAACGCACTCGCTGCCGCCGCGGACGCCGCCGGGGGAGTCGACCGCATCGGTGGCGTGCTGCGTGTCGGCGGGTTCGTCGCATCCGCCGCCGCCTTCACCGGTCAGCCCGGTGTGATCAACGGCGCGAGTGAAGTGCTCGGCGAGATCTTCGGCGACGCCGGAAAGCATGCACGCGCGGCCGTCGGCGTCGCCGAGCTCCCGCTCGGCGCTCCGGTCGAGGTCGAGGTCACCTTCATCCTCGCCTGACGCATTCGATCCCGGCATCCGGGATGGAAAAGGCTGGTTCCCGACATCCGGAACCAGCCTTTTCCATCTCTGGAGCGTCGAACGACCTACTTGACCTGCGCCGAGATGATGCTCATCACCGCGGTGTCGGCGAGGGTCGTCGTGTCGCCGACCTCGCGTCCTTCCGCGACGTCGCGCAGCAGACGGCGCATGATCTTGCCCGAGCGGGTCTTCGGCAGCTCGCCGACGATGTACACGTCGCGCGGACGGGCGATCGCCCCGATCTGCTCGCCGACCCAGAGCCTCAGCTGCTGGGCGAGACCGGCCGGGTCGTGCTCCGACAGGTAGCTCTCCTTGATGATCACGAACGCGACGACGGCCTGCCCGGTCGTCTCGTCGGATGCGCCGACGACCGCGGCCTCTGCCGTGGCCTCGTGCGCCACGAGCGAGGATTCGATCTCGGCGGTCGACAGGCGGTGGCCGGAGACGTTCATGACGTCGTCGACGCGCCCCAGCAGCCACAGGTCGCCGTCTTCATCGAGGCGGGCGCCGTCGCCGGCGAAGTAGTAACCCTGATGCTCGAACTTCTCCCAGTACGTCTCCTTGTACCGCTCCGGGTCACCCCAGATGCCGCGCAGCATGCTCGGCCACGGCTCGGTGATGACGAGCAGTCCGCCGTTGCCGTTGCCGACATGCGCTCCCTGCTCATCGACGACGTCGAGGGTGATGCCGGGCAGCGGCACCTGCGCAGAGCCCGGCTTGGTGGCGATGACGCCGGGCAGCGCGGACACCATGATCGCGCCGGTCTCGGTCTGCCACCAGGTGTCGACGATCGGGGTCTTCCCGCCGCCGATCACGTCGCGGTACCACATCCATGCTTCGGGGTTGATCGGCTCACCCACGGAGCCGAGCAGTCGCAGCGACGACAGGTCGAACTTCTTCGGGACGCTGCGTCCGATCTTCATGAACGAGCGGATCGCGGTCGGGGCCGTGTAGAAGATCGAGACCTTGTACTTCTCGATGATCTCCCACCAGCGGCCGGGGTGCGGAGCATCCGGTGTGCCCTCGTAGAGCACCTGGGTTGCGCCGTTGGCGAGCGGACCGTACGCGACGTAGGAATGTCCGGTGACCCATCCGATGTCGGCGGTGCACCAGAACACGTCGGTTTCGGGATGCAGGTCGAAGACGTACTTGTGCGAGTACGCGGCCTGAGTGAGGTAGCCGCCGGACGTGTGCAGGATGCCCTTCGGCTTGCCGGTGGTGCCGGACGTGTAAAGGATGAACAGCGGGTTCTCGGCGGGGAACGCCTGCGCTTCGTGGTCGGCCGATGCCGCGGGCACGGCCTCGTGCCACCAGACATCGCGGCCTTCCACCCAGTCGACGTCGTTGCCGCCGCGCCGGACGACGAGCACATGCTCGACGGTCTGCTGCTCGCCCTCGCCGCGGTCGCTCAGCGCCTGGTCGACGGCGGGCTTGAGCGCCGACACCTTGCCCTTGCGGAAGCCGCCGTCGGCGGTGATGACGACCTTGGCGCCGGCATCGTCGATGCGCGAGCGGAGGCTGTCGGCGCTGAAGCCGCCGAACACGACGGAGTGGATCGCGCCGAGTCTGGCCACGGCGAGCATCGAGGCGATGGCCTCGGGGATCATCGGCAGGTAGATGGCGACGCGGTCGCCGTGGCCGACTCCGAGCCCCTCGAGCACGTTGGCCGTGCGCTTGACCTCGTCGGTCAGTTCGGCGTACGTGATGCGGCGCTCGTCGCCGGGCTCGCCCTCCCAATGCAGGGCGACGCGGTCGCCGTTGCCGGCTTCGACGTGCCGGTCGAGACAGTTGTAGGCGACGTTCAGCTCACCGTCGTCGAACCACTTGGCGAACGGCGGGTTCGACCAGTCCAGGACGCGGGTGAACGGCGTGTGCCAGTGCAGCAGCTCAGCGGCCTGCTCTCCCCAGAATCCCTCCCGGTCGGCGGCGGCGCGCTCGTAGAGCGCGGGGGACGAGATGGACTGTGCGACGAATTCCTCCGACGGCGGGAACCGGCGGGTCTCGTCGAGAAGGTGATCGATCTGGCTGCTCATCGGCAGGCGCTCCTTTGCGGCATTGCTGGTCCTGCTGGGCGCGGTCATGTGGGGTCGCATGACCGGGTCATCGTGAATCTAATCGCGGGGCCCGACATCGCCTACCGCCGAAAGTCGGTATCGGGATGGGTTTTGTCAGGAGTGCCGCCTTGCGTACACTCGACGTCAGCCGAAATCTCATTCCGGCCTTGGCGTGCCCGTTTCCCCCGAACGGGCCCTGCCGTGGGCGGCATCTCATTCCCCCCGTGAGGTGCCGCCCTTCTCCGTTTGGGAGCGGTCCCGAAGCCGGTCGTGCGCTGCCGCGCGCAATCCTTCTGCACGGATCCAACTGCGCGAGAAGTTCTGCACAGGACGCGCGAATCGCGCACCGCGGTCGGGAAGCGGGTGCCTAGCGTCGGGGGATGACCGATTCCTTCGTCATCCAGCCACGCGGTGTTGGCGTATCGGCACCGTCGACGGCGGTGCCGGCCGAGGCCGCCGCGCTGCAGGTCGATCCGGCGTTCGGCGCCCTCGCCGCGCACTGCGCCGATGAAGCGGTGACGGACATCTTCGTCAACGGGGCGGCCGGGCTCTTCGTCGATCGCGGAAACGGCGCTGAGCGCGTGACGGAGTGGAGCGCGTCGGAGCGGGAGGTGCGCGATCTCGCCGTCGCTCTCGTCGGTCTGGGTGGCAGGCATCTCGACGACCAGGCACCATGCGTCGACGTGCGGCTGGCTTCCGGCATCCGTGTGCATGCCGTGCTCGCCCCGGTCTCGACGTCCGGAACAGCCCTCTCGATCAGGGTGCCGCGGGTGCGCGCCGCCGATCTCGACGCCCTGGCAGCGCTCGGCGCCTTCGATGCACGTCAGCAGGGCTGGCTGACGGCACTCGTCGCCGAGCGCGCGAACATCCTCCTCACCGGCGGCACCGGCACCGGGAAGACGACATTGCTGTCAGCCCTTCTCAGCGCCGTGCCGCCCGGGGAGCGCATCGTCACGATCGAGGACGTGGCAGAGCTGCAGCCGCAGCACCCCCATCACGTCGCGCTGGAGGCGCGGCAGGCCAACCTCGAGGGAGCCGGCGGGATCAGCCTGGCCCGTCTCGTACGTGAGTCCCTGCGGATGAGGCCCGACCGGCTGGTGGTCGGGGAGTGCCGTGGCGAGGAGGTGCGCGAGCTGCTGACCGCACTGAACACCGGTCACGACGGTGGTGCCGGCACACTGCATGCCAGCGGTCTGCGGGACGTGCCCGCTCGGCTGGAAGCACTGGGTGCGCTGGCAGGGATGGATGCCACGGCCCTCGCCCGGCAGGCGGTGAGCGCGTTCACGGTCGTGCTGCACCTGGCTCGCACGCCGGACGGCACCCGGCGCATCGCACAGGCCGGCGTCTTCACGGTGAACGGCGATCGTCTCGGTATCGAGGAGGTGCAGCCGTGGTGAGAGTCTCTCGTGCCGGCAGCGCCGCGGACGAGGATGCGGCGACGGCCGTGCGCACGCTGGCGGTGCTGCTCCAGGCGGGCGCGGTACCGCTGGTCGCCTGGCGGCACCTCGCCGAGAGCGGCGACCCGCACGCGGCCAGGATCGTCGATCGGGTCGAGAGGGGCTTGCCACTGCTCGGCGCGGTCGAGGCCGAGGGCGGCGCATGGGTCGATCTCGCAGCGGCATGGGACGTCGCGACGACGGTGGGGGCACCGCTCGCCGAGGTGCTGCGGATGCTCGCCGACACCTTGCAGGACGCGGCGTCCGCCGCCGACGATGTGCGGGTCGCGCTCGCCGAACCGGCCGGCACTGCGCGGCTGCTGCTGTGGATGCCGTTGGCTGGACTCCTTCTGGGCTTCGCGCTCGGCTTCGACACGCTCACGGTCGTCGTCTCGAACCCGATCGGCGGTGCCTGCGTTGTCGCCGGGCTCGGCCTCGTGCTGGTGGCGCGTGCGTGGACCCGACGCCTGCTGCGCAAGGCGCAGCCCGAACCGGGAACGCCGGGTATGCAGGCCGAGCTGGTCGCGGTCGCCCTTTCAGGAGGCGCCTCGATCGATCGCGCACTGCGACTGGTCAGCGAGAGCTCAGCGAGCGACCAGGGCGGGGAGGAACGCACCCGATCGGTGCTGGACCTCTCCCGGGCGGCCGGAGTCCCCGCCGGCGAGCTCCTGCGCGCCTCCGCCGCGCAGGACCGCCATACCGCCCGCGTGCGGGGCAGGCTCGCGGCAGCGCGGCTCTCGACCCGGCTGCTCATTCCGCTCGGCGTGTGCACACTCCCGGCCTTCCTCCTCCTCGGTGTCGCACCATTGCTGCTCAGCGTGCTCGCCTCGACCCCTCTACCGCTGTGACCGAACCCACGACCACGGACGCCGGACGGCGTCCAGATAGAAAGAAGGAACACCATGAACACCATCCCCACACTCGACCGCCGTCGTGCGGCGGCGCTGTTCCTTGATGACAGCGGTGCCGCCACGGCCGAGTACGCCATCACCACGATGGCCGCTGTCGCCTTCGCCGGCCTGCTGGTCGTCATCATGCGCTCGGAGGAGGTCCGCGGCATCCTCACCGATCTCGTGCGGCGGGCGCTCACGGTGTCGTGAAGCACCCATCGGCTCGTGCCAGACGGAGCAGACTCGGACGAGACCCGGCGGGTGAACGCGGCTCGGTCGCTGCTGAGCTCGCGCTCGCGCTGCCCGCGGTCGTCCTGACGCTCCTGCTGGGTGCCGGAGCGCTCGGCGCGGCGTCGCGGCAGGTCGCGCTGCAGGACGCCGTGGCCGATGCGGCTCGCCTTCTCGGCCGGGGCGAGAGCGTCGGCGCCGCCGAGGCAACCGTCGTGGCATCCGTCGCCGGAGCAGGCATCTCGACCGCATCACGGGGTGATCTCGTGTGCGTGACAGCGCGCCTCGAGGTGGCGGTCGGTGCTGTCATCCGGGTGCCGCTGCAGGCGTCCAGCTGCGCACTCGACGGTGGTCGCTGATGGCCGGGTCGGCGTTCGGAGCAGGGCTCCTGGCCGTCACGGCCGTCCTGTCCCTGGGGCTTGCGGCCGTCGGTGGGGCCGCGGTCACCGCCCAGCGTGCGGCGGGTGCGGCGGATGCGGCCGCGCTCGCCGCGGCCGATGCGGCGAGCGGTGCGATCGCCTCTCCGGAGCCGCCATGCGACCTCGCCGGAAGGGTCGCGGCGGCTGCCGGAGCGACCCTCACCGCGTGCTCCGTGGAGGGCTTCGTTGCGACCGTACAGGTGGAGGCGGCGTACGCTGGACTCGCTGCCGTCTCCCGAGCCCGTGCCGGGCCACCCGAGGGAAACTGACGGCGGCGCATACTTCCGTCACTGTGAACGACCCCACGCAGTGGTGTGTATGGTGTGCTTCGAAGAAAGGACGCACCCTTGGCTGAAGGCAAGAAGCTCGTCATCGTCGAGTCCCCGACGAAGATGCGGTCTATTCAGGGATACCTCGGCGACGGTTACGAGGTGCTCAGCTCCGTCGGCCATATCCGTGATCTCGCCGACAAGAAGGACATCCCGGCCGAGGACAAGCAGGCCTACGGCAAGTACTCGATCGACATCGAGAACGGCTTCGACCCCTACTACGTCGTGTCCGACCGCAAGACCAAGACGGTCGCCGAACTCAAGCGTGCGCTGAAGACCGCCGACGAGCTCCTGCTCGCAACCGATGAGGACCGCGAGGGCGAGGCGATCGCCTGGCACCTGCTCGAGACCCTCAAGCCGAAGGTCCCCGTCAAGCGCATGGTCTTCCACGAGATCACCAAGGACGCGATCCAGGCAGCCGTCGGCAACACCCGCGAACTCGACCACGACCTCGTCGACGCGCAGGAGACCCGCCGCATCCTCGACCGCCTCTACGGCTGGGACGTCTCGCCCGTGCTCTGGTACAAGGTGAAGACCGGCATCTCGGCGGGCCGCGTGCAGTCAGCGGCCACCCGCCTGGTCGTCGACCGGGAGCGCGAGCGGATGGCGTTCTCGTCCGCCGAGTACTGGGACGTCGACGCCGCAGCGGCAGCGACCGGCACCAGCTTCAAGATCCGCCTCGTCCGCGTCGACGGCGGTCAACTGGCTCGAGGCACCGACTTCGATGACAACGGCAAGCTCAAGAAGGCCGTCATCATCCTCGATGAGGCCGCGGCCACAGCCCTCGCCCAGGCGGTCGAAGCCGTAGGCACCGGAACCGTCACCAAGGTCGAGGCGAAGCCCGGCACCCGCAGCCCCTATGCCCCCTTCACGACCTCGACCATGCAGCAGGAGGCAGGGCGCAAGCTCTCGATGGGTGCGAAGCAGGCGATGAGCGTCGCCCAGCGCCTGTACGAGAAGGGGTACATCACTTATATGCGTACCGACTCCGTCGCGCTGAGCACCCAAGCGGTGCAGGCTGCGCGGAGCCAAGCCGTCGCCCTGTACGGCGACGCCGCCGTGCCGCTGAAGCCGCGGGTCTACAAGTCGAAGAGCAAGAACGCCCAGGAGGCGCACGAGGCGATCCGCCCATCGGGTGAGAACTTCCGCACTCCGGCTTCCCTCTCCGGGGAGCTCGATCGCGAGGAGCAGCGTCTCTACGACCTCATCTGGAAGCGCACCGTCGCCAGCCAGATGGCCGATGCCAAGTACGAGACCACCACGGTCACCATCGCTGTGGATGCCGCAGGGCAGACCGTCGAGTTCACGGCATCCGGCACCGTCTACACCTTCAAGGGCTTCCTGGAGGCGTACGAGGAGGGCCGCGACGAGAAGCGCGGCGATGCCGATGCGGCCGAGAACCAGTCGCTGCCGGCGGTCGCCGTCGGCGACGCGCTCGCCGTGTCGGATGCCGAGGCGAAGGGCCACCGCACCACCCCCAAGCCCCGTTACACCGAGGCATCCCTCGTGAAGGTGCTCGAGGAGAAGGGCATCGGTCGTCCTTCGACGTTCGCGTCGATCCCCGAGACGATCCTCGACCGCGGCTACGCGGTCAAGCGCGGCCAGGCTCTGGTGCCCACGTGGCTCGCATTCAGTGTCGTGCGTCTGCTCGAGGAGCACTTCGCCGAGCTTGTCGACTACGACTTCACCGCAGCACTCGAGGATGACCTCGACACGATCGCGCGCGGCGAGCAGAACCGTGTCGAATGGCTCAAGTCGTTCTATTTCGGCTCCGATTCGCATGTCGGTCTCCGTCAGGTCGTCGACAACCTCGGCGAGATCGATGCGCGGGCGCTGAACTCCACGCGCATCACCGATACGGCGACACTGCGCTTCGGCAAGTACGGTCCGTATCTCGAGGTCGTGGACCCTGCGAACCCCGAGGCCAAGCCGCGCATCGTGAACGTGCCGGAAGACCTGGCACCCGACGAACTCACCGAGGCCAAGGCGCAGGAGCTCATCGACGCACCCGTCGCCGGAGATCGCGTACTCGGTGAGAATCCCGAGAACGGCAAGATCATCGTCGTCAAGGACGGGCGCTTCGGTCCCTACGTGCAGGAGAACGATCCGGTCGATCCGGACGCCGTCGACGAGGCCACCGGCGAGGTCGTCGAAGCACCGAAGCCGAAGCGCGGAGCCAAGAAGGAAACGGCGCCCAAGCCGCGGACCGGCTCGCTGTTCCGGTCGATGTCCGTCGAGACGATCGACCTGGACACCGCTCTGCAGCTGCTCAGCCTGCCGCGTGTCGTCGGCACCGATCCCGAGACGGGCGACGAGATCACCGCGCAGAACGGCCGATTCGGGCCGTATCTGAAGAAGGGCGCCGACTCGCGCTCGCTGGAGAGCGAAGCGCAGATCTTCGACGTGACGCTGGAGCAGGCTCTCGAGATCTATGCTCAGCCGAAGTACGGCGCCGGCTCCCGCCGCGCATCCAGCGCACTCGCCGAGTTCGATGCCGACCCGGTCAGCGGCAAGCCGATCCGCATCCGGGACGGACGGTTCGGCGCGTACGTCACCGACAGCGTGACGAACGTCACGATCCCGCGTGGTGAGAAGCCCGAGGACATCACCTTCGAGCGAGCTGTGGAGATGCTCGCCGACAAGCGTGCGAAGGGACCCGCTCCCAAGCGCGGTGCCAAGACGGCCGCGGCGAAGAAGGCTCCCGCGAAGAAGGCTCCGGCCAAGAAGGCTCCCGCCAAGACCGCTGCGAAGAAGGCTCCGGCGAAGACGGATGCGGCGAAGGCCGCTGCCCGCTCGGCGGCGGCCAAGAAGGCCGCGGCGACGCGGGCTGCCAACGCGGCCAAGAAGAAGGCGGACGCGTGACCGAAGGGTCCGGCATCTGGATCACTCTCGAGGGCGGCGACGGCTCCGGCAAGACCACGCAGGCGAATCTCCTCGAGTCGTGGCTGACCGGTGCGGGGCACGCCGTGCTGCGCACTCGCGAGCCGGGCGGTTCCGAGGTGGGGCACCTCATTCGCGACATCGTCCTGCATCATCGCGGTGACATCGCTCCGCGGGCCGAGGCGTTGCTGTACGCGGCCGATCGTGCGCACCATGTCGCGACCGTCGTGCGACCGGCGCTGCAGCGCGGAGACGTGGTTCTGCAGGATCGCTACCTCGACTCCTCCGTCGCGTACCAAGGAGCGGGGCGCGTGCTCGACGCCACCGAGATCCGTGAGCTGTCGCTGTGGGCGGCCGAGGGGGCGCTGCCCGATCTCACGGTGCTTCTCGACCTGGATCCCGCGACCGCTCGGACGCGGCTGGACTCGGCCGACAAGCCCTTCGATCGCCTGGAGGCGGAGAAGGCCGAGTTCCACGGACGGGTCAGGGACGCATACCTGGCGCTCGCTGCCGCCGAGCCCGATCGTTTCCTCGTGGTCGACGCCGCTGGTGATCCGGATGCCATCGCCGCCGGCATCCGCACTCGCGTCGCCGCGCTCTTCGCCTGAGTCCTGCTGGTCGTGGACCGATGGGCTGTCCCTGCTCCCGGTTAGGCTGAGTCCATGCCCCAGACTGTCGCCGCTCCGTTTCCCTGGGCCGACGTATGGGGGCAGGATGCTGCTGTCGAGACGCTGCGCGCCGCAGCATCCGATCCCGCAGCCCTCTCGCACGCCTGGCTGATCACCGGCCCACCCGGGTCCGGGCGGTCGACACTCGCCTATGCGTTCGCGGCTGCACTGGTCGCCGATGAGCCAGATGACGAGGCGGCGATGCGCCAAGTGCTCGCCGGTACCCATCCCGACGTCACGGCGCTGCGCACCGACAAGGTCATCATCACGATCGCCGAGGCTCGTGCTCTCGTCGAACGCTCGTACTTCGCGCCATCAGCGGGTCGCTATCGCGTGATCGTCGTCGAAGACGCCGATCGCATGGTCGAGCGCACCTCCAACGTGCTGCTGAAGGCGCTCGAAGAGCCGCCGGAGCAGACGGTGTGGATCCTGTGCGCGCCCAGCGAAGCCGATCTGCTGCCGACGATCCGCTCCCGCGTCCGCTCGCTGCGCCTGCGCGAGCCCGACGTCGCCGATGTCGCCCGGCTGATCGTGCTGCGCACCGGCGTCGATGAGGCCGTCGCCGAGCAGGCCGCTCGTCATGCGCAGCGTCACATCGGCATGGCTCAGCGGCTGGCCGTCGACGAGAACGCGCGCCGTCGACGGGATGACACCCTCCGCTCCGTGCTCGCGGTGCGCGGCGTCGGCGATGCCGTGGAGGTCGCCGGGCGCATCATCCAGGCCGCGACCGAGGACGCGAAGGCGCTGACCGCCGAGCGCGACGCGACCGAGCGCGCGTCACTGCTGCGCACCGTCGGCATCGCCGAGGGGCAGGCGGTGCCACCCGCGCTGCGCGCACAGTTGTCTGCGCTGGAGGACGATCAGAAGAAGCGCGCGACGCGAAGTCTGCGCGACGGCATCGACCGCGTGCTCACCGATATGCAATCGCTGTTCCGCGACGTCGTGATGCTCCAGTTCGGCCGGAACGACGAGCTCATCAACAGCGAATTGCGTGCCGAGCTGAGCGGGCTCGCGGACGCATGGCCTGAGACACGTACGCTTGTCGTACTTGACCACCTTGCCGAGACGCGTCAGTCGCTGGAGCGCAACGTCGCACCGCTGCTCGCCCTGGAGAGCTTGCTCGTGACTGTCACGAGCGGGAGGACACCGTGACCCACCGTACGACTTCCCGCATCCGGCGCGCTTCCGCGCTCATCGCCGGCCTTGCCGCCGCATCCGTCGCACTCTCCGGATGCCTCTATGCGATGATCCCCGAGCAGGCGGCACCGCGTCCGTCCCGCACGAATGCGCCGGACACCGAGGGGGTTGCCGAGAACCTGCTCCGGTACTACGGGCAGACGCTGGACTGGAGCGGGTGCGGCAACGGTTTCGACTGCACCGAGGTCACCGCGCCACTGGACTGGGAGAATCCGGGCGACGGCGAGATCCAGCTCTCCGTGGTGCGCCACCAGGCGGAGGGAACGCCGCTCGGCTCGCTGCTGACCAATCCCGGCGGGCCAGGCGCGAGCGGCGTCGATCTCATCCAGGGGAGCCTCGACTTCGCTGTCGGTTCTGCTCTCATCGAAAGCTACGACGTGATCGGCTTCGATCCGCGTGGCGTCGGCCAGTCCACAGCCGTGACCTGCCTCGACGCGGCAGGGATGGACGACTACCTCTACGGCATCCCGGTGGCCCCGCGTGGCACCCCGGAGTGGGAGGCCGAACTGCTCGAGACGCATAAGACGTTCGCCGACGCGTGCGAAGCGAACAGCGGCGGCATCCTCGAGCACATCACCACCATCAACTCGGCGCGCGACATGGATCTGATCCGCGCGGTCCTCGGCGACAAGCAGCTGAACTACCTCGGTTTCTCGTACGGCACGTTCCTCGGCGCGACCTACGCGAAGCTCTACCCGGAGAAGGCCGGTCGCCTTGTCCTCGATGGCGCGATCGATCCTTCCGTGCCTGGGCTCGAGGTGGGCGCCACACAGGCACTCGGTTTCGAGTCCGCACTGCGGGCGTACATGCAGGACTGCCTCGATTCCGGCGAGTGCCCGTTCAATGGCACGGTCGACGACGCCATGGCCGATCTCGGTGCGCTGCTCGCGAGTGCCGATCGTCTGCCGCTCGAGAACGGCGACGGACGCATGATGGGCGCCGACGCGATGATGACTGCGATCATCGCCGCGCTGTACTCGCAGGAGAGCTGGAGCTACCTCACCCAGGCGTTGACCGAGGCGCTGCAGGGTGACCCGGCCACAGCCTTCTATCTCGCCGACTTCTACAACGGTCGTGAGGACGGCACCTATATCGACAACTCGAGCGAAGCCTTCCGTGCCTACAACTGCATGGACTACCCGGTCGAGAACGACCCCGCTGCGGAGGAGGCCACGATGGCCAAGATCCGTGAGGGCGCACCCACGATCGCACCGTACTGGAGTGGTCCGGACTCCTGTGAGGTGTGGCCGTACCCGCCGACCGGCACACGGGGCGAGATCACTGCCGCCGGTGCGGGGCCGATCCTCGTGATCGGCACGACGAACGACCCGGCGACCCCCTACGCGTGGTCGGAGGCGCTCGCGGGCCAGCTCGAAGAGGGCGTTCTGATCACCCGTGTCGGCGAGGGGCACACCGGTTACAACAAGGGCAATCTGTGCGTGGACGACGCGGTCGAGGCGTTCTTCCTCGACGACGTCGTGCCGGAAGACGGTCTGCGCTGCGAGTGAACCCGCGTCGGTTCGCGGCGCGCTCTCGGACAGGGTAATATCGTTGATCGTGCCGCTTATGCGGCACACGCCGCCCTAGCTCAGTCGGCAGAGCATCTCACTCGTAATGAGAAGGTCAAGGGTTCGATTCCCTTGGGCGGCTCCGAAGGCCCCGTGATGTGAAGAACATCACGGGGCCTTTCCCGTCCCGGCGGCGTACCCTCGAAGTATGAGCAGAGCACTTCTCATCGTCGATGTGCAGAACGATTTCACCGAGGGCGGCGCGCTCGCCGTCGCCGGTGGAGATGCCGTGGCATCCGGGATCACCGCGTTCCTCGCCGACCGCGCGGGCGACTACGACGCCATCATCGCCTCGCGCGACTGGCACGATGTCGATGGCGATAACGGCGGCCATTTCTCGGACGCTCCGGACTTCGTGGACACCTGGCCGATGCACTGCGTCGCCGGCACCGACGGGGCCGAGTACGATCCGTTGTTCGTGACGGATGCGGTGACCCATCACATCCGCAAGGGGCAGGGCAAGCCCGCCTATTCGATGTTCGAGGGCGTCACCGAAGACGGTCTGACCGTCGGGGCGGTGCTGACGGCCGGTGGTGTGCTGAGCGTCGATGTGGTCGGGATCGCGACGGACCATTGCGTGCGGGCATCCGCTCTGGATGCGATCGAGCACGGGGTGCGCGTGCGCATCCTCACCGATCTCATCGCGGGGGTCGCAGCGGAGCCGAGCGAGGCGGCGCTCGCGGAACTCGCGCACGCCGGTGCGGAGCTGGTCGAGAGCACCGAGGCGTGAGTCGCAGTGTTCTCCTGCTGCGGGCGGTGAACGTCAGCGGCAGGAACTCCGTTCCGATGGCGCGCCTGCGCGAGCTGCTGACGACGTCGGGGATCGTCGAGGACGTGTCGACGTACATCGCGAGCGGGAACATCGTCTGCGCGCATCCGCAGGACTCTGCGGCGGCCTGCGCCCAGGTGCGGCGGCTGATCGCCGATGAGTTCGGCGTCGACACCCCGGTGATCCTGCGTACGCATGATGCTCTGGTCGCCTCGCTCGCCGCACAGCCGTTCGCGAATCCGGTGGAGAAGCTGCTGCACGCGATGTTCCTTGAAGGGCCTCCGGCAGCGGGCGCGGTGGAGGCACTGCGGGAGCGGCTGGTGCCGGGGGAGGAGCTCGCCCTGGTCGGCGACGACCTCTGGATCAACTACGCCGCGGGCGGGGTTCACTCGAGCAGGCTGACGAAGGCGGTGCTCGATCGGGCATTGGGCGTCGCCGGCACCGCGCGCAATCTGCGCACGACCAGGAAGCTGGCCGAGTTGACCGCCTAGGTCGCGTCGATCTCACGGCTGAGGGCGGTCGGCGGATGCTGAGGGCGCGCCTGCACATCGACACGGCGAGTCCCGCATTCCGCGCATTTCACATAGAGCAGCACGCCCTCGGACGTCGGATGCCGGGATTCGGTGACCCAGGCGTGTTCGTGCAGTGCTTTCCGGGGGAGTGTGACCGGTACCGGTCGGGTGTCGAGATCAGCCATGGTTCCAGCGTGATGTAATGGCCTTATGCATCTCAACCCTTACGGCGAATATGCGGTCCTGATGGCGGCGTCGCTCGCGAACGAGTGGCCCGCCGACCGCGACGGGATAGAGGAACGCACCCGGGAATTCGGCATGACGATGGCGTTCCCCGAGGCTTCGGATGACCACGCCCGCACGCGAGAGGTGATCGACGAATGGCTGAGCGTTGTCGATGCCGGCTCCGGCTCGATGCGCGCCGACGCGCTCAACGCCGTGATGGCGGCGACGGCGGCGTATCCGCGACTCACCGACCACGATGGCGAGGGTTGGCACCTGCACTATCGCGACGACATCCAGAGGCTACCCGCCGTGCTGCGTGCGGTGATCTCCGTCGGCACGGCGCTGCATTTGTCCACGCGGGGGATGAGCCGGCTCGGTCGCTGTGCGGCCGAGCCGTGCACTCATGTGGTCGTCGATGTGACCCGCAACGGTCGGCAGCGGTACTGCTCGGTGCGCTGCGCCAACCGCGCCGCTGTGCGTAGGCACCGGGCGCGTTACTGACCGGGGACGCCGGCCGGGTTGCCGAGGGATGTGACGGATCTACTCGGGGCCATCGGGACGCTTCTACTCTGCATCTCGTTCGGTCATCGCGAGGGAACGCCAATTGCTTCCCATGCGCTCGTACGTCACGATCGCATGGCAATTGCGGCAGCGGACATCACATTTCGCGATCTCCTCTGCGATGCAAGGGATGCTGAATCCGTTGCGTATGAGTTGCATGACGCCGTCTCGCTTGTCGGTGCCTGGTCTGTGGTCGAAATCCAGAACTCTGAGGTCGGACGCTCCGCAATCAACGCATGGGTGATCGATCAGGTACTGGGTGACGTAGGCGAGACTCATCGCCTTCTGTGCAACGGTTCGCGCACGGATCACGGCGATGTGATGCTCGCGATTGCGCTGGTAGTAGCGCCGTGAGGATGCCCGATTGCAGTGGCGGCAGACCTCTTGGCGCCCGTCTGCCCGCGACGACTTTCGGTTGAAGCTTGTCAGGGCCTTGAACTGCCGGCATGTCGCGCACTGCTTCAGTGCGCCGTCCGAAGGCGTTATCGCATCGTCATCGTGCATGTCTCTTCCCGACGTCGTTGCTGTGACGATATCGCCACGCTCTGACATCAAGAGGGCAGGACCCGACGCGAGTGCACGGTGCGAAAATCGCAGCTGCACTCGATCCGAGTAACAACACGGTGGGCCCCGAGGGGCTCGAACCCTCGACCCGCGGATTAACTTGCCACTTCGGCTTTCGCCGCCGCCCGTGGGGCGTTCGTGGTCTGGACTGTCCCTTCACCATAGCTTTCGCCGTAGGTGCCACCCGTCCAGTCTCTACACCTTCCGAACTCGCGTCCGGCTTGGCTCGGGATTGCCAACTGGTTGCCCAGTAAGGGTTCCCCGACTTTGAGTGGTGTCATCCCCGGAGTTTCCCCCGAGGCGCTCCTATTTTGTTGAAGTCCGATGCTCTGCCAACTGAGCTAGAGGCCCGTGTCCTCCCAGTCTAGTGCGCCCGATTGATGGTCTCTGCTCGGCAGCCCGTGCGCACTCGTCCCGGGCGCACAGAAGCGGCCGCCGACGACAAATGTCATCGGCGGCCGCTTCTGATCCTCGTGCGAGTCCCCCGACCCGCACGAGGATCAGATACCGAGAATCCCCACTCGGCGAGCCCGCTGCTACTGAGCGGGCGGCATCAGCACCGTGTCGATCAGGTACACGGTGGCGTTCGCGGTCTGCACTCCGCCGCAGATCACCATCGCGTCGTTGACCATCCACTCGTCACCGCTTCCGGTGACTTCGAGGTCTGCGCCCTGCACCGTGGTGTGCGTGCCGGCGATGTCAGCGGGCGCGATCTGTCCGGGAACGACGTGGTAGGTGAGGATCGACGACAGCGTGGCGCTGTCGGTCTTGAGTGCCTCGATGGTCGCCGGGTCGATCTTCGCGAAGGCCTCGTCGACCGGCGCGAAGACGGTGAACTCGTCGCCGTTGAGGGTGTCGACCAGGTTCACATCCGGGTTGAGCTGTCCGCTCACCGCGGCAACCAGGGTCTTCAACAGCGGGTTGTTGGATGCCGCGACAGCGACAGGGTCCTGAGACATGCCCTGCACGGAGCCGGCGCCGTCCGGGACGGCCTCGGCGTATGCCGCGCAGCCAGGACCGACGAGGTTCGCTGCCGGATCCATCGTCTCGGGGGCTTCGGACTCCTCCGAGGTCTCGGGAGCCTTGGGCTCGGTCGATTCCTCAGCGGGGCCACTGCCCATGGCACAACCCGAGAGCACGAGAACGCTGGCGAAGCCGAGCGACAATGCTGCGGTGATCTTCTTCTTGGTGCTGAACATCTCTACCTCCGGAGATCAAGACCACGGCATCTCCGTGGCGTCGACATCTGTTCGGAGCCCGTCGCAGATCGGATGGGAAGAATCTCGGATCTCGCAGAATCCAATCCGACAAGCCCATCCGGAGCGAACAATCACTGACGGAGGCGAGGACACGATGCCATCGCCGAGGGTCACGGTCGATGTGACGCCGAGGTCGAGGCTCCTTCCTCACATTCAGGTGACGCTCGCACGCAATCGAGGGGAGATGCGGCATGCTGGTGGAGATGGTCATCGACGGAATGGACGTGCCCGAGGACGGGACGGCGAGCGACGCCGTCGCCGAGCTCCTCATCCGCACTGCCGACGGCGACCAGCGGGCTTTCGCGGAGCTGTACGACACCCTCTCCCCGCGCGTCTTCGGACTGATACTCCGAGTGCTCGTGAACCGCGCACAGAGCGAGGAAGTGCTGCAGGAGGTCTTCCTCGAGATCTGGCAATCCGCATCCCGGTTCGCTCCGAACAAGGGGCAGGGAAGAGCATGGGTGATGACGATCGCACATCGTCGGGCCATCGATCGGGTACGCGCATCACAGTCCAGTTCGGACCGCGATGTGCGAGCAGGGTTGCGTGATATCGGGGTCGCCCACGACAGCGTCGCCGAGCAGGTGGAGCTGGGCATCGACGGCGAGAAGGTCGTCGAAGCGCTGGGCGGCCTGCCCGAAGCGCAGCGTGAAGCGCTCGTCCTCGCTTATTACGGTGGCTACAGTCAGAACGAGATATCGGTGCTCATCGGAGCACCACTGGGAACGATCAAGACTCGGATGCGAGACGGACTCACACGTCTCCGTGCGGCGATGGGGGTGACGGCATGAACGAGAAGGAGTTCGCGGAGCTCGCGGCCGGCGCCGCCCTGCACGCTCTGTCACCCGAGGATGATGCGCGCTTCCGCGGCGCTCTCGCCGCGCACCCCGAATGGCGGGGGATCGTCGAGGAGGATGCCGAGACGGCCGCGTCGCTTGCCTTCGCGTTGCCGGTGGCTCCGCCGGACGGCATCCGCGCCTCTCTCCTCGCACAGATCGCGCAGACTCCGCAGACCCCGCACGGAGAGAACTCCCCGACATCGAGTGTCCCGCTGGCCGAGTCTCCGCTCGCGGCACCTGAGATCCTGGAGCGACGGCCCCAGCGCCGCTGGAGCCGGGCGGTTCTGGCGCTCGCCGCATGCCTCGCCGTCCTGGTCGGATTGGGAATCGGTGCGGTCGCGCTCAATCAACAGCTGAATCGTCCGGCGGACGTCATCGCGCTCGACGAGATCCGGTCGGCGGATGATGCCGCGCAGGCCAGCATCGAACTGGAGTCGGGAGGCACCGCCACGGCGTACTGGTCGGATTCTCTCGGGGCAGCCGTGCTCGTCACGGACGGTATCGCGGCGCCGAGCGACGGCGAGACGTACGAACTGTGGTTCGTTCGAGGGGAGACACCCGTCTCCGCCGGTGTCTTCACGGTCGACGGCGGCGATGCGACGGCGGCTCTGCAGGGCGACATGCATACCGGCGACGTCATCGCGGTGACCGTCGAGCAGGCCGGCGGTTCGCCGAGCGGACAGCCCACCAGCGACCCGGTGATCGTGATTCCGACGGCCTGAGCCACCCGGCACGGGTAGCCTTGTTCGATGCCCGAGCAGCACTCCCGACCCGTGCGTCGTCCGACCAGCGCCTTCGACAACCTGGTCGGCGCCCACGACCCCGCCGAGGAGACGCGAACGGCTCATGCCACCGCATCCGCTCTGCTGACCCGGGTGCGCGCCGACGAAAGCGGCGTGAGTGCCGAGCGCCTGGTGGCGTTCACCGCCGAGCACGGCATCGACGAGATCGCCGAGCTCTGGTCGAAGGCTCCGGCGCGCACGCTCCCCGGTGCTCTCTGGCGGCTGTACCTCCTGCAGCTCGCGATCCACGGCGACCCGCAGACCGCGGCGCTGCTCTACGAGCGCGGGCGCGTCGAGCTGCTGTCGGCGGATGCTGTCGTCGCGGGAGCCCCGGTACCGGCGAACCCCGACGAACTCGTCGAACTCATCGACACGATCCTGCGGGGCGCGTTCCGGGGCGACTTCGCCGTGGCGCTCGAGCGGGCGGCCGCGTTCTGCCGTGTCCAGGCCTCGGGTGCGACGCACACGGCGGATGATTACGAGCCGACAGAGCCGGTCAGAGCGAGCGAGTTCACGACACGGGCGCTGAGACTGAGCAGCTATGCGCAGGATCTGGCGGCATCAGCAGTGCTGTGGCGGGCGAGCGCCCTGGCCTGAAGGAGCGGCCCGGGTATGAAAAGACCGGGCCGCAAGAACGCCTCTCGGCGGAAGGCCGCTCAAAGCGGCAAAAATTGGAGCCCGGGGTTATGCGGCCCGGCCGATCAATAATAACGCGATACGGCGAGTGCTATTCCCGACCTCTAGGCTCATTCTCATGAACTGGCGCTTCGCATTGATGATCGACCCCGTCGTCGCTGGTGAGGAACGCGCCGATTTCGGCGACACGTTCACGGCAGTGGATGCTGCCGCTCCGGCCCTCAGCGTCGGCGAACTCAGCACGCAGCGCGGAGACGGCGTCTTCGAGTCGATCGGTGTGATCGACGCCCACGCGCAGGAGGTGGTGCCGCATCTGGAGCGGCTCGCCCATTCAGCGAAACTGTGCGATCTGCCCGTTCCGAATCTCGTGCAGTGGCGTCAGGCGGTTGATCTGGCGGCGGCGCAGTGTCCGGCGGGGGAGTCCGTCATCAAGCTCATCCTCAGCCGGGGTGTCGAGCACGGGCCGACGCCCACCGCGTGGGTGACGGCGGCGCCGGCATCCGACTTCACCGCGCCGCGCGAACGCGGGATCAGAGTCGTCACGCTCGATCGCGGCTATGACCTGAGCGCGGCGGAGCGGGCCCCGTGGCTGCTGCTCGGGGCGAAGACGCTCTCGTACGCCGTGAACATGGCGGCACTGCGTGAGGCGCATCGTCGTGGCGCCGACGACGCGATCTTCCTCTCCAGCGACGGCTTCGTACTGGAGGCGCCGACGGCCTCGCTCATCCTCCGTTTCGGCGACCGATTCGTGACGCCGGCGCCGAACGGCGGCATCCTGCACGGCACCACGCAGCTGAGCGTCTACGAGCACCTCGCAGCGCGTGGTTTCGACGTCGGGTACGCCCAGGTGCCGGCATCCGACCTCTCCCGAGCGGATGCCGCCTGGCTGGTGTCGAGCGTCCGCCTCGCTGCCCCGATCACCGCCGTCGACGAGATGGCGCTGCCGGTGGACCATGCCCTCACCGCGGGGCTGAACCGGTACCTGCTGTCGCCCCGCGACTAGCGCCTTGAGACGAAACGCCCAGAAACGCAGAAGTGCCCGGGGACCGAAGTCCCCGGGCACTCAGGCCAGACGAGCCGGGACTTATCCGAATCGACCAGACACGTAGTCCTCGGTAGCCTGCACGGACGGGGTGGTGAAGATCGACTTGGTGTCGTCGAACTCGATGAGCTTGCCCGGCTTTCCGGTGCCGGCGATGTTGAAAAAGGCGGTCTTGTCGGATACGCGCGACGCCTGCTGCATGTTGTGCGTGACGATCACGATCGTGAACTCGTTCTTCAGCTCGCCGATCAACTCTTCGATCGCGTACGTCGAGATGGGGTCCAGCGCGGAGCACGGCTCGTCCATCAGGAGAACCTCGGGCGAGACGGCGATCGCACGGGCAATGCACAGGCGCTGCTGCTGGCCGCCGGACAGGCCGGAGCCGGGCTTGTCGAGCCGGTCCTTGACCTCGTTCCACAGGTTCGCGCCGATCAGCGACTTCTCCACGAGTGCGTCCTGATCGCTCTTGGACATGCGGACGTTGTTCAGCTTGACCCCCGCGAGCACGTTCTCCTTGATTGACATCGTCGGGAACGGGTTCGGACGCTGGAAGACCATGCCGACCTGACGCCGCACGAGCACCGGGTCGACGCCGGGGCCGTAGAGGTCCTTGCCGTCGAGCAGTACCTCACCCTTGACGCGCGCGCCCGGGATGACCTCGTGCATGCGGTTCAGGGTGCGCAGGAAGGTGGACTTGCCACATCCGGACGGACCGATGAAGGCGGTCACGCTGCGGGGCTGGATCTCGAGGGAGACGCCCTCGACGGCGAGGAAGTCGCTGTAGTAGACGTTGAGGTCGTTGACTTCGATGCTCTTGGACACTTCTGTTTCCTTACGGATGGAGTCGGGAGGCTCAGCGGCCGTTGGTCTTCGGGGAGAACCACTTCGCGATGAGGCGCGCGAGCAGGTTCAGCACCATGACGATGAGGATCAGGGTGAGGGCGGCGGCCCATGCCCGATCGAGGGAGGCCTCGGGATTCGTGCCCTGGTTCATGTACTGGTTGTACGCGAACACCGGCAGGGTCATCATCTGGCCGTTGAAGATGTTCGTGTTCAGGCTCTGCGTGAAGCCGGCCGTCAGCAGCAGAGGTGCGGTCTCGCCGATAACACGCGAGATGGCGAGCATGACCGAGGTGGTGATGCCGGCGATCGACGTAGGCAAGACGACCTTGAGAATCGTCAGCCACTTCGGAACGCCCAGTGCATACGACGCCTCGCGAAGTTCGTTCGGGACGATCTTGAGAAGCTCCTCGCTTCCGCGGACGACGACCGGCGTCATCAGCACGGCAAGGGCGAGCGCCCCCATCATGCCCATCGAGATGCCCGGGCGGACGAGCAGGGCGAACATGGCGTAGATGAACAGGCCCGCGACGATCGACGGAATGCCGGTCATCACGTCGACGAGGAAGGTGATCGCCTTCGCGATCTTGCCGCGACCATATTCGACCAGGTAGATCGACGTCATCAAGCCGACCGGCACCGAGATGACGGTCGCCGTGAGAGTGATCAGGAGGGTGCCCCAGATCGCGTGCACGATTCCGCCGCCGTCGCCGACGACGTTCCGCATCGAGAAACTGAAGAACTCGGCGTCGAAGCGCTGGATCCCGTTCGCGACGACCGTCCACAGCAGTGACACCAGCGGCAGCAGCGCGATGAGGAACGCCGTGGCGACGAGTGCCGTCATCAGTCGGTCGACGGCCTTGCGGCGGCTCTCGGCGATCGAGGAGATCACCGTGATCAGGACCATGTAGAGAAGGATGCCGACGACGCTGGCCCCGGTGATGTTGAAGTCAGCGAGATCCGCTCCGATCGCCGCCACACCGAACACGGCGAAGGCGATCACGAATGATGCGGCGAGCAGGGCCCACGGAGCCCACTTCGGCAACTTGCCGGAAGTGAGAGTCGCCGCGGGGGCGGGGGCGGGGGCGGTGAGGACGGTCATATCAGTTCGCTCCCGAGAACTCGGCGCGGCGGGCGACGATCCAGCGCGCCAACGCGTTGACCACGAAGGTCACAACGAAGAGGATGAGGCCGGTCGCGATCAGCGTGTTGACGCCGGTGCCATGCGCCTCGGGGAAGGCCAAGGCGATGTTCGCCGGGATGGGAGTCGGATTCGTGGCGGTCAGCACCAGGAAACTAACGACCGCGGAGGGCGAGAGCACCATGGTCACGGCCATCGTCTCTCCGAGTGCCCGGCCGAGCGCCAGCATTGCGGCCGAGACCATGCCGCCTCGAGCGAACGGGAGAACGGCCATCCGCACCATCTCCCAGCGAGTCGCCCCCAGAGCCAGTGCGGCCTCCTCATGGAGCTTCGGAGTCTGCAGGAACACCTCGCGGCAGATCGCCGTCATGATCGGGATGCACATGACCGCGAGCACGAGGGCCGCGGTGAGGATCGTCTTCCCGGTGGAGGAGACCTGGCCGCCGAAGAACGGGACCCAGGAGGCGTGGGTGCTCAGCCAGGCGTAAATCGGCTGGAGCAGGGGAGCGAGCACGAGGCCGCCCCAGAGGCCGAAGACCACGGACGGAACCGCCGCGAGCAGGTCGATGATGTAGCCGAGGATCGCGGCGAGACGGCGGTGGGCGTAGTGCGAGATGAACAGGGCGATGCCGATGGCGATCGGGGCCGCGATCAGCAGAGCGATGAACGAGGCCCAGAGAGTGCCGAAGACGAGCGGCCAGACGTAGACCCAGAACGACTCGCCCTTGAGGATGTGGTTGTCGCTCGTGTCCAGCTGGAACGCTGGGAGGCTCTGGATGAGAAGGAAGGCGGCCACCGCGGCGAGGACGACGAGGATGATGGTCCCCGCTCCGAGCGCGGTGCCGGAGAAGACCCGGTCGCCGAGTCGCTGCTTGGCCTTGATCGGGGCGGGCGGCGCCTGTGTCGGCGCCGGAGTCGGTGCCTGCGCGATCGTGCTCATGGTCTCCCTGTTTCGGGCGGAATCGGGTGGATCGGGTGCTGACTCATCGAGGCCCCCGCGCCCGGTTCGGACGCGGGGGCAACGAGATCAGCGCTCAGCCGTCAAGGCCGGATCAGCTGACCTTGATGAGATCGATCGCGGTCAGGACCTGCTCGCGCAGACCATCGGAGATCGGTGCGCTGCCGGCGTTCTCCGAGGCGGCGTCCTGTCCTTCGGCGCTCGCGATGTACTGGAAGTACGCCTTCACGAGCGCTGCGACGTTGGTGTCCTCGTACTCCTCGCACCCGATCAGGTAGCTGACCAGAGCGATGGGGTAGGCGCCGTCGCTGGCCGAGGCCGGGTCGACATCGAAGACGAGGTCGCCATCGCCGCGGCCTTCCACCAGGGGCGAGTTCTCGACGAGCTTCGATGCGGCCTCAGCGGAGTACGCGACGAACTCCTCACCGACGCCGACATGGACCTGGCCGAGGTCGCCGACCTGTGAGGCGTCGGCGAAGCCGATTGCGCCGTTGCCGGCGGTGATGGCCTGGACGACACCCGAGGTGCCCTGAGCGGCTTCGCCGCCTTCGATCGGCCATACGTCAGCCGGCTCGTGCGTCCACACGTCGGGGGCCGTTGCCTGGAGGTACTTGGTGAAGGTCTCCTGCGTGCCGGAGGGGTCGGAGCGGTGGACCGGCGAGATCGCCAGGTCGGGGAGCTTCGCGTCCGGGTTCAGTGTTGCGATGGCGCCGTCGTTCCACTTGGTGATGGTGCCGGCGAAGATGCCCGCGATCGTCTTGGCGTCGAGGTTCAGAGTGTCGATGCCTTCGAGGTTGAACGCGACGGCGACCGGCGAGATGTAGAGCGGGACCTCGACGATGGCGTCGCTGGTGCAGGCGCCGAAGCCGCCGGCGGCGACCTCGTCGTCGTTGAACGCGCGGTCGGAGCCGATGAAGTTGCTGCCGCCCTCGAGGAAGTTCTCACGTCCCGTGCCCGATCCGGTGGGCTCGTAGTTGACCGTGACGTCGGGGTTTGCGGTCTGGAACGCGGCGACCCACGCTTCCTGGGCGGAAGCCTGCGAGGAGGCGCCCGTGGCGTCGACGGTGCCGGAGAGTGTGGACTCTGTGGGCTCCTCGGCGGAGCCGGTGCCGCCTTCGTTCGCGGCGCAGCCGGCGAGCGCGAGGGCGGCGACGGCGCCGATGGCGCCGATTCGTGCGATTCGGGAGATCTTCACTGTGGATCCGTTCGATCGTGGATGGGGTAGAGGCCCGGTGCAGGGCACACAGTGACGCTAGACGCGGCGGTTAACGAGACTCTCCCGCGCAGGTGAACGGGAGGTGAACGACCGGCAACCCTCTGGGGCGGCTCTCCCGCACCCGAAAGCGACATTCAGACCTTCGGAACGTGCGTTTCGATGGCGATGATGCCCGAGCCCGGATTCGTGGCGGAGAGATGCACGACAGAGAAAGCGGCGGGCTCGAGGTCGGCGGCGCTGGAGAGGTAGGAGCCGCGAATGGTCCCGGTGGCCAGCGAGATCTCGGCGAGCAGTCCTGGCAGCACGGGCCCGTGGCTGCACAGGACGGCCGGCTTTCCGGATCGCACGCGTCGGCCGACGATCGATCGGAGGTCGGCGGTGCCGTCTTCCCAGGCGTCCTGACTGATCTGTTCGGTCCGCACGGCCTTGCGCTCCAGGGACTTCGCGAGCGGCTTCACGGTGTCGACGCACCGCACGGCATCGCTGGTCACGATCTTGCGTATTCCGAAGGCGCGCAGCGGCCCCACGATCGACTTGGCCTGGTGGCGGCCGCGTTCGCTGAGCGGACGCGCGGCATCCGCTCCGTCCCATTCCGAGCGGGAGAGCGCCTTCGCATGCCGCAACGCCACGATCGGGAACGTGTGCAGGACGCCGTCGTCGACGAGATTGTCGAAGAAGTCCAGGATCTCCAGATCGACCGGGTAGCTCAGCCGCGCGCGCGCCTTCTTCACGCTGACCCATTCGATCGCGGCGATCTCCCGGTTCGGCACGAACGTCGATGCGCGAATGGCGTCTTCCGTCGCTTCCGCCGCCCAGTAGTGCACGACCTTCTGCTTCGTCGACGCGAGGTGATAGCGGCTGACACCGACGGGGACGCCCAGCGACACGCGGATGCCTGTCTCCTCGTGCACCTCGCGCACCGCCGTCTCGGCGAGCATCTCGCCCGGATCGACCTTGCCCTTCGGCAGCGTGACGTCGCGATACTTGGTCCGGTGGATGAGCAGAATGCGCAGCTTGCCGTCGACGATGCGCCAGACGACGGCGCCGGCCGCGTACACGGCCTTCTCGACCGTCTTCGGGCGCGCCAGGCTCTGCGCCGACGTGGATCCCTCAGCCTGGCGGACAGTCATCGCACCGACCGTGAGCGACGACGCTTCTGGATCAACCCCATGGTCTGATCCTGCAGGTCGACCAGCGGATTGCCGTTCGCGTCCACGGCGTGGCGCTCCCACGCGCCTTCCGCACCCAGGTGCCAGGAGATCGTGCCGGGATCGAGAGCGAGGTCGAAGAACATCAGCAGATCCTTGAGGTGCGCAGGATCGGTGACACGCACCAGGGCCTCGACGCGGCGGTCGAGGTTGCGGTGCATCATGTCGGCGCTGCCGATGTAGACCTGAGGGTCGACGTTGTTCTCGAAGGCGAAGATGCGCGAGTGCTCCAGATAGCGGCCCAGGATGCTGCGCACCGTGATGTTGTCGCTGATGCCGTCGAGGTCGACCCGGAGGCTGCAGATGCCGCGCACCCACACATCGACTTTCACGCCGGCAGCGCTCGCGCGGTAGAGCGCGTCGATGATCTCCTCGTCGACCATCGAGTTCACCTTGATGCGGATGTGCGCCGGTTTGCCGGCCTCGGCGTTCTTGCGCTCGTTGTCGATCTGCCGGATGAGCCCCTTGCGCAGGTGCAGCGGAGCGACCAGCAGCCTCTTGAACTTCTTCTCGATGGCATAGCCGCTGAGCTCGTTGAACAGGCGGGTGAGATCCTTCCCGACCTGCGCGTCGGCGGTGAACAGGCCGAAGTCCTCGTAGATGCGGCTCGTCTTCGGGTTGTAGTTGCCGGTTCCGACGTGCGAGTAGTGCCGCAGCATCCCGTCTTCCTCGCGGATGACGAGAGCGAGCTTGCAGTGCGTCTTCAGCCCGACCAGACCGTAGACGACGTGCACGCCCGCCTTCTCGAGCTTTCGGGCCCAGACGATGTTGTTCGCCTCGTCGAATCGAGCCTTGACCTCGACCAGTGCGAGCACCTGCTTGCCGGATTCTGCCGCGTCGATGAGCGCCTGCACGATCGGGCTGTCACCCGAGGTGCGGTAGAGGGTCTGCTTGATGGCGAGCACGTGCGGGTCGCGGGCCGCCTGCTCGAGGAACGCCACGACGCTGGTGGTGAAGGACTCGTACGGGTGGTGGACCAGCACATCGGATTTGCGGATCGCCTTGAAGATGTCGGCGCGGGTGCTCGAGCCGGTCGGCTGGAAGGCCACGGCCGTCGTCGGCAGGTGCGGCGGGAAGCGCAGGTCGGGGCGCTTGATGCGCCCGAGATCGAAGAGACCGCGCAGATCGAGAAGGCCGGGGAGGCGGTAGACCTCCTGGTCGGTGATGTCGAGCTCTTTCACCAGCAGGCCCATGGTGACGTCGTCCATGTCGTCGGTGATCTCAAGGCGGATGGGCGGACCGAAACGTCGCCGGAGCAACTCCGCCTCGAGCGCTTGGATGAGGTTCTCGCTCTCGTCCTCCTCGATCTCCATGTCCTCGTTGCGGGTGAGGCGGAAGGCGTGGTGATCGAGCACCTCCATGCCGGGGAACAGGTCGCCGAGATGGTTGGCGATGAGCTCCTCCAAGCGCAGGAATCGCTGGATCTCGCCGGAGCCCGGCACCTCGACGAAACGGGGGAGCATCGGCGGCACCTTGAGGCGCGCGAACTCCTGACGTCCGGTTCGGGCGTTGCGGATGCGGATCGCGAGGTTCAGCGACAGCCCGGAGATGTACGGGAACGGGTGGGCGGGGTCGACGGCCAGGGGCATGAGGACGGGGAACACCTGCAGCTGGAAGTACTCCGACAGCGCAGCACGTTCGTCATCGGTGAGCTCGGACCATTCGGTGATCTCGACGCCGGCGTCTGCGAGGGCGGGGCGGACCTGCGAGGTCCAGGCGTCCGCGTGGCGGAGCTGCAGGGCATGCGCCTCGCGGGAGATGTCGGCGAGCGCGTCTGCGGGAGAGCGGCCGATGTTGGTCGGTACCGCGAGGCCGGTCATGATGCGGCGCTTGAGCCCGGCGACGCGCACCATGAAGAACTCGTCGAGGTTGCTTGCGAAGATCGCGAGGAAGTTCGCCCGTTCCAGCTCGGGAAGCGAGGCGTCCTCTGCGAGCTCCAGCACGCGCTTGTTGAACGCGAGCCAGCTGATCTCGCGATCCAGGTAGCGGTGGTCGGGAAGCAGGGCATCCGGGGACTCGACAGCGTCGAAGTCGTCGTCTTCTGCGTCGCCGAGGCCGGCATCGGCGAGTGCGGGATCGATCATGGGGTACATCTAAGCACCGTGAGGTGACGCGCGTGTGAACGCGGATGCTTCGTCACCGTGCTGCGGCGATGGACTCGTCGTCGTACACATTGAACCGGTAGCCGACATTGCGGACGGTGCCGATGATCTGCTCCTGGTCGCCGAGTTTCGCGCGCAGGCGCCGCACATGCACATCGACGGTGCGGGTGCCTCCGAAGTAGTCGTATCCCCAGACCTCGCTGAGCAACTGCTCCCGGGTGAACACCCGTGACGGATGGGTGGCCAGGAAGTGCAGCAGCTGGAACTCCTTGTAGGTGAGGTCCAGGGGTTTGCCGTGCAGCTTCGCCGAGTACGACTGCTCGTCGATGGTGATGCCGGACGCCTGCACGCGGGTGGGAGCGGCGGCATCGTCGCGTCGCGCCAGAGCCAGGCGGATGCGGGCATCGGCCTCTGCAGGACCGGCAGTCGAGAGCAGCACGTCGTCGATGCCCCATTCGCCGGAGACGGCGCTCATGCCGCCCTCGGTCACGACGAGCAGCAGCGGCGAGTCCTGCCCGGTGGCGCGCAGCAGACGGCACAGCGACTTCGCCGCGGCGAGGTCCTGCCTGCCGTCGACGATGACGATGTCATATTCGGGCGCATTGATCAGCCGTGCGGGCTCCGCAGGGATCTGGCGCACTCGATGGCTGAGCAGTTCGAGCGCGGGAAGGACCTCCTCCGAAACCGGAGCGTTGGTCAGAACCAGCAGCAGGGCCACGCACTATCCTTCCGAGACGACGGTCGACGCCGTGGGGCCATGATACCGGCACCGGATGCGCAACAATGGAGCCATGTCCGAACCGGCACTCGCCCCCCGTAACCCGTTCATCGCGGTCTTCGGCGTGTGGGCTGCAGCTTTCCTCGCGAGCATCGCCATCGGCATCTTCGTGCCGGAGGAGTGGCGGGTGCCGTGGATGCTCGTGGCCTTCGGCGGTGTCGTACTGCTCTCCTTCGCCGTGCAGCTCTGGTACGGCCGCACGCAAGGGTTCATCTTCCGGGTTGCGGGCAGCGCTACCGGGGCACTGCTGATCATGGGGCTGATCTCGGTCGGCTTCGGTCTCGCTGCGCTCATCCCCTCCTGACCAGGTGGGGGTAATGTGGGAGACATGGATCTCCTGGCGCTCGAACTCTTCTTCATCGGCCTGCTGGGCCTGGCGAGCCTCGCGATCGCCTTCGTCTCTGGCGTCGTGCTGCTGAACCTCTTCCGCGGCCAGCGCTGAGCTGATCGTGCTCGAACTGCCCACGGACCTTCCGGCCGACATCGTGCCTCTTTCCTGGCTGATCGGCGTCTGGGAGGGCACTGGCGTCATCGACTACACGATCGGCGAGCGTCGCCTGCAGGGCGAATTCGCGCACCGCGTGAGCTTCAGCCATGACGGCGGCCCGTTTCTGAACTACTCCGGTACGGCCACCTTCACCGCTGACGATGATTCCGATCCGGTCCAGCTGATTGCCGAGGTCGGGTTCTGGCGGCTGTCGCGCGCAGCGACGGATGCCGACGCGGGACCGGCGTTGCTGCCTCCGCTCGAGCCTGCCGTCGTCCGCACTGTCGACGACGTGGAAGAGCTGCGTGGCGCTGGGGGCGGCTTCCCGATCGAAGTGTCGCTCGCGCATGCCGACGGGACGCTGGAGCTGTACCTCGGCGAGATCAGCGGGCCGCGCATCGATATCGCATCCGACGCGATCGTCCGCGGCGCCGGAGCCAAGGAGTACGGTGCGGCGACGCGCATGTACGGGCTCGTCGACGGGCACCTGCTGTGGGCATGGGACATCGCCGCGCTCGGCACGGCTCTCAGCTCGCATGCGTCCGCCCGACTGGCCAAGGTCTGACGTGGCCGGCTTCGCAGAGGTCGAGGGAGCCGTCGCCGGCGACCGAGGTTTCGCGCACTTCGGCGATCCGATCCGGGAGCAGCGCCGGCTCATCGCCGGCACGGCGATCGCACCGCTCGGTGACCGCATGATCGTCGAGGTCACCGGTCCGGAACGCCTGAGCTGGCTGGATTCGATCACCTCCCAATCGGTCGCGCGCTTGGCGCCGGGCGAGAGCACGGAACTGCTCGTCCTCGACCCGCAGGGCCGAGTGGAGCACGCCGCCGGTGTGCTCGACGACGGGACCACGGCCTGGCTGATCGCCGACGCCGCTGATGCGGAACCGCTCGGCGCCTGGCTGTCCCGCATGGTCTTCCGCACGCAGGTCACCGTGGCGGTCCGGCCGGATCTCGCGCTTCTCGGTTTCGTCGACGGCGGCACGGCGGCCGCGACGGCGACGGCCGCGGCCTTCGCGCCGAACGGCACCGCCCTGGTGTGGGCCGACCCCTGGCAGCAGGTGCGCGCCGGCGGGCACCAGTACGCCGAGATCGCAGATCACCCCGGAGCCGGCCTGGCCTGGCGAGTGGCGATCCTCGAGGCGGCACCGGCTGAGGCCCTCGCCGCTGCGCTCGCTCACGATGAGGTCGCCGGCCTTCTCGCTGCGGAGGCCTTGCGGGTAGCGGCCTGGCGACCGCGCTGGGCGGCTGAAGTCGATGAGCGCTCCCTGCCGCACGAGTCGGACTGGATCCGCAGTGCGGTGCATCTCAGCAAGGGCTGCTACCGCGGCCAGGAGACGGTCGCCAAGGTGCACAACCTCGGTCACCCGCCGCGCCGGCTGGCGGCTCTGCATCTCGATGGCAGCGACGACGTGCTTCCGGAATCCGGAGCGCCGGTGTTCGCGGGCGAAGACGAGGTCGGTCAAATCACCTCCGCCGTTCGTCACCATGAGGAAGGACCGATCGCGCTCGCCATCCTCTCTCGGCGCACTCCGATCGGCGACCTCGTCGTCCGCGCGGACGGGGTCGACATCGCGGCGGCGCAGCAGGTGATCGTTCCGGCGGATGCTGGTGCGACGGCCGATATCCCGCGACTCACGCGCCTCTCCCGCCGGCCGACGGCACCGGATCCCCGGGACGGCTGAGCCGCCTACAGCGGAGCCACCGCGTCCCACGGCAGCGTGAGCTCGCCCAGGCGCCAGCGGGTGCGGCCGCCGCGTACCGGCCAGCCCAGATCGCGCAGTGCCGCCACCGTGGCGAGGAAGCGCTGGGTCGCGCCGAATGTCGACAGCGAAGCGGCTCTGGCCCACTCGCGGTCGAGGTCGGTGAGCAGAGCGTGGATGCGTTCACCGGGGACGTTGTGATGGATCAGGGCCTTCGGCAGACGCTCGGCCACGATGCTCGGCTGTTCCAGCTCTGCCAGGCGCAGGGAGATCGTGAAGCGCGCCGGCTGCCCGTCCGGGGTCACGTCGACCCAACTGGAGACCCGGCCGATCTCGTCGCATGTGCCCTCCACGAGCAGCCCGTCGGGGGCCAGTCTCGCGGCCATCGCGCGCCAGGCCGCAGCGACATCCGCCTCGTCGTACTGGCGGAGCACGTTCATCGCGCGGATGACGGCGGCGCGTCTGCCGTCGGGGAGCGGCACCTCGAACCCGCCCCTGGCGAAGGAGACGCGGATATCCGGCGGGAACGGCGTGCGGCCGGCGCGCACCTCCTCGAGCTGCTCGCGAGCCGTGGCGACGCGCACAGGATCGATCTCCAGGCCGATCACTTCGGCGTCGGGTCGCACCTGCCGCAGTCGCGCGGCGAGTTCGAACGCCGTCACGCCGCTCGCCCCGTAGCCGAGATCGACGATGAGCGGATCGGGAGAGGAGCGGAACGCGCTGCTCACGGCGATCCAGCGATCGCTCCGGCGGAGACGGTTCGTCCCGGTGGTGCCCCGAGTCGGCCGGCCGAGTGGAGATGACGCCATGAGTCAATCCTTCCAGCCCGCGGGCGTGGTCGACGACCTCCCCGATAAACTGGCCGCATGACTGCGACGCGCACCCTGATCCTGCTCCGCCACGGCCGGAGCGAGTGGAACGAACTGAATCTCTTCACCGGTTGGGTGGATGTCCGCCTGAACGAGCAGGGCAAGGCAGAGGCTCAGCGCGGCGGCGAGCTGCTCGCCGAAGCCGGCATCCTCCCCGACGTCCTGCACACCTCACTGCTCAGCCGCGCGATCCAGACCGCGAACATCGCGCTCGATGCCGCCGATCGCCTGTGGATCCCGGTCACCCGCTCCTGGCGTCTCAACGAGCGCCACTACGGCGCACTGCAGGGCAAGGACAAAGCCCAGACGCTCGCGGAATTCGGCCCGGAGCAGTTCCAGCTGTGGCGTCGTTCCTTCGATGTGCCGCCGCCCCTGCTCGACGACGACAGCGAGTTCAGCCAGGTGAACGACCCGCGTTACGACGGCATCGACGGCGAGGTGCCGCGCACCGAGTCGCTCAAGCTGGTCATCGATCGGATGCTGCCCTATTGGGAGAGCGCCATCGTTCCCGATCTCGAGGCGGGCAAGACCGTGCTCGTCACGGCGCACGGCAACTCGCTGCGCGGTCTCGTCAAGCACCTCGAGGGCATCAGCGATGACGACATCGCCGAGCTCAACATCCCCACGGGCATCCCGCTGGTGTACGAGCTCGACGAGAACAACGTCCCCACCGGACCCGGCCGCTACCTCGACCCCGAGGCCGCCGCAGCCGGCGCCGCAGCGGTCGCTGCGCAGGGCAAGAAGTAGCCATCAGAGATCGTGGGTCAGTTCTTCGCTGACCCACGATCTCAGAGTGGTGGGCGTGGTCGACACGACCGTGCGAGCCTGTTCCGGTGTGAAACCGTCGCGCAGTCCCGTTGACATGCCGAGCAGCGCTTCCGCCGCGGACGATGAGAAACCCGCAGACAGGTAGACGCGTCGCATCTCATCGTCCGCGATCTGCTCGGCCTTCACGGGAGTTCCTCGTTCCGTCGCCAAGATCGCGGCGACATCGTTCCAACTGAGATCCGCAGGTCCGTGGACGGCCTGCACGCGGCGTCCGGACCATGACGTGCTCAGGAGCAGGCCGGCGGCCACGTCCGAGATGTCTCGCGGGGCCACCCAGCTCATCCGGGAGTCGGGCGGCAGCAGCACCGGAATCGTTCCAGACCGGATCGCGTCGAGCTGCATGACCAGGTTTGTGAAGAAGTATCCGCAGCGCAGGTGCGTGACGTCGATGTCGAGCTCATCCAGGGCCATCTCCGTCGCGGCGAGCCCGTCGATCTCGCCGGCGCCGTGGCGCTTCTCGGCTCCGACGCTGCTCTGGAAGACGACCCGGCCTATGCCGTTGGCGGTGACTGCGGCCGTCACAGCCTCGGTCGCCCTTGCGTAGTCCGCGAGCGGGTCGTCGGTCATCGACGGCGGGTCGACCCAGTACAGGGCGTCAACGCCGCGAGTCGCGTCAACGATCTCCCCGGCGTTCAGGGAGTCGGCCTCGGCGACGTCAGCGACTTCCCGCAGCTCGTCGTCCATTCGACTCCCGTCGCGCATGACGAGGAGGGGCCGCACTCCCGCCCTGACGAGGGCGCGTGCGAGGTGGTGTCCGACGTGGCCGTTGGGTGTGGTGATTGCGATGCGCATGATCGCTCCTTTCGTCCGTGGTTCCCTCACGATACGAGCAGTTAAGGTCTGATCCTGTCCGTATCTGTATGCGAGGCTGGACGGATGGCGACGCCGACAGAACGCGCACTGCAGTTGCTCTCGCTCTTGCAAGGAGGAGGCGAGCTGCTCGCCGACATGCTCGCTCGACGACTCGAGGTGAGCGAACGCACGGTACGGCGTGATGCCAGGCGATTGCGCGATCTCGGATATGACGTGAGCGCCCGGACAGGTCCTGGCGCGAGTTATCGGCTGCGCCCGAGCGTGAAGATCCCGCCGCTGCTGCTCAGCGAGGATGAGATCGCCGCAGTCGCGGTCGGACTCGGGATGCTCGCCGCGTGGGAGCCCGCCGATGAAGCCGCCGCATCCGCGGCCGCCAAGCTGACGTCGTTGCTGCCGCCGCGGCTGGCGCGGCGGGCGCGCGCCGTGTCCCTGTCGACCCAGGTGCTGCACGCGGATCGTCCGGCGATCGACATGGCCACGATGGGGGTGCTCGCCGATGCTGTCGCGAACGCGACGCGGGTGCGGTTCGCCTAAAGGGACAGCCGCGAGCGTGCGTCGCTGAGGCAGGTGGAGCCGTACCGGCACGTCCTGCGGGGCAATCGCTGGTACCTCGTCGGTTTCGACGTGGATCGGGATGCCTGGCGATTGTTCCGACTCGATCGCATCCGTGACGCCGAGAGCGGGTCTGAGCGTGCGGCGGAGCGGACCTTTCCCGAGGAGTCAGTGGAGCAGTGGTTGGCGACCGACTTCGGTCGTGAGCCGAAATCCCCCGTCGGGGACGACGTGAGGTCGTCCCCGACGGGGGATCGGCGAGGGCGGTGACGAGCGCGTAGGCGCCCGCAACGGGTGGCTAAGCGTGTCCCTGCACCTGCTGCTCGACGGCGAGGGGAATGTCCTGCTCGTCGACCTGCCAGTCGCCGGTCGCGAGGTAGACCACCTTCTTCGCGACGGCGACCGCGTGATCGGCGAAGCGCTCGTGGTAGCGGCTGGCGAGCGTCGCGTCGACCGTCGCCGTCGCCTCGCCCTTCCAGTTGTCGCTGAGGACCTTCTCGAAGACGGTCGCGTGCAACTCGTCGACATCGTCGTCCGCGTTGCGGATGATGTCGGCGTAGCGGAGGTCCTGCGTGCGCAGCAGTTCGGACAGGGTGCGGGAGATCTCGACGTCCAGCTCGCCCATCTTCACGAAAGTGCCCTTGAGGCCCTTCGGGATGGCGCGCTCGGGGAAGCGCAGTCGGGCGAGCTGCGCGATGTGCTCGGACATGTCGCCCATGCGCTCCAGCGAGGCGCTCACCCGGAGTGCCGTCACCACGATGCGCAGATCGCGCGCGACCGGCTGCTGACGGGCGAGGATCTCGATGGCCTGCTCGTCGAGGGTGATGGCGAGGGCGTCGATGTTGGCGTCGTCGGCGATGACCTCTTCGGCCAACGCCACATCGCTCGTCGCGAACGCCCGCGTCGCCTTGTCGATCGAGATCGTGACGAGGTCCGCGATCTCGACGAGCTTGGACTGCAGATCCTCGAGGGACTGGTGGAAGACTTCGCGCATGGCGGCGCAACCTTTCATTCATGTCTCGACGGGCGTCATCCGGCCGAGAGGTTGGGCTGAGCTGCCGCACAGGCCCGAAGCGATTCTGTGCCTCGAAGGTTAACGAACGGTGCCCAGCATATGAACAGTACTTCGCTGACCGCGTGGATGGCCAGGAAACCCGTCAGCGGCCCGGTGAACACACTCTACGCTTGAGCCATGAGCACGCCGCAGATCGCCCTGATCGCACTGGCCATCGGCCTGGTCATCGGTGTCGGCCTGTCGATGATCGTGGTGTGGGCGTACCGCGCCAGAGCTCGCGCCGAGGAAGAGACCTCGGTCGTCATCCCCGACGGTGTCGCGGACGTGCTGCGCAGCATGGATGACGCCGCCTGCGTCGTCGACACGTCGGGGCTCGTGCTCGCGCGGTCGCATGCCGCGACCCGCTTCGGAATCGACGTCGGTGCGAATCTGGAGAATCAGGAGCTGCGTCAACTGGTGCGCAGTGTGCGGTCGACGGGGGGAACCGATACCGAGACGATGCGGATCACCCGCGGCGGACTCAGTCTCGATCCCCGCCTCGTCTCAGCCAGGGCGAGCGTGCTCGGCTCACGATTGATGCTGCTGATCATCCGCGACGTCACGGAGCAGGAGCGCCTCGATCAGATGCGTACCGACTTCGTGGCCAACACCAGTCACGAGCTGAAGACGCCGGTCGGTGCTGTCAGTCTCCTCGCCGAGGCGATCGAGTCCGCGGCAGACGATCCCGCCCAGGTGCGGATCTTCGCTGCGCGGATCCTCGCCGAGGCGACCAGGCTCGGACAGCTCACCGGCCGCATCATGAGCCTCTCCCGCCTGCAGGCGGCAGACGGCCTCGCAGAGGTGAATCCGGTCGCGATCGACGAGGTGATCACCGCCTCGATCGAAGCGAACGGCGTGCAGGCGGATTCCGCGGGCGTCGAGCTCACCCGTGGCGGCGACCGCGGCGTGTGGGTGCGCGGTGATGCGCAGATCCTCATCGAAGCGGTCGGCAACCTCATCGCGAACGCCATCGTCTACTCGCCTCGCGGTTCGCGCGTCGGCGTCGGGGTCAAGGCCGACGGCGACATCGTGGAGATCGCCGTCGCGGATCAGGGCATCGGCATCTCGGAGACCGATCGCGAGCGCATCTTCGAGCGCTTCTACCGCGCCGACGAGGCCCGCTCCCGGCGCACCGGCGGCACCGGCCTCGGCCTGTCGATCGTCAAGCACGCGACGCAGCGCCACGGCGGCGAGGTGCTCCTGTGGTCGCGGCCGGGACGCGGCTCCACCTTCACCATCCGGCTGCCGCGCATCGATGCGCCGGAGTTCGTCGACCTGGACCAGAAGCGCAAGAAGCGCGAGAAGAAGCAGGCACGCAAAGCGGCGAAGGCCGCCAAAGCTGCCGTATCCGCGCGCACCCGAAACGGAGAACTCATATGACCCGCATCCTTCTCGTCGAGGACGAGCCCGATCTCGCCGACCCGCTCGCCTATCTGCTGCGCCGCGAGGGGTACGAGGTCGAGATCTCGGAGGACGGTCCCGGAGCCCTCACCGCCTTCCGCGAGCGCGGCGCGGATATCGTGCTTCTCGATCTGATGCTCCCGGGGATGCCGGGAACCGAGGTGTGCCGTCAGATCCGCTCGACCTCGGCCGTGCCGATCATCATGCTCACGGCCAAGGACTCCGAGGTGGACATCGTGGTCGGGCTCGAACTCGGCGCCGACGACTACATCACGAAGCCGTACTCTTCACGGGAGTTGCTCGCGCGAATGCGCGCGGTGCTGCGCAGAGTCGTGCAGGCCGAGAGCGAGCTCGACGAGCGTGTGCTGGACGGCGGGCGCGTGTCTCTCGACATCGACCGCCACACGGTCACGGTTGCGGGCGACCTGATCAACATGCCGCTCAAGGAATTCGAACTGCTCGAGGTCCTGATGCGCAATTCCGGGCGGGTGCTCACGCGCGGTCAGCTCATCGATCGCGTGTGGGGGAGCGACTACTTCGGCGATACGAAGACGCTCGACGTGCACATCAAGCGCATCCGTTCGCGCATCGAGGTCAACCCTGGCGAGCCGGTGATGCTGGTCACGGTTCGCGGGCTCGGATACCGCTTCGAGGGCTGAGGGCCAGCCCTCGCGGGCGCGCTCCGCGCCCGATCAGACGAGAAGAGGCCGGTCACCCCGTGGGGTGCCGGCCTCTTCTTTCGTTCTGGAAGGTCAGTTCGAAGGAGCGGACGTCGCGGTGTCGGTCGGCACCGGTACGGGGGTGCTCTCCGGCACGGACACCGGCTTCGCCTCGGAAGGCACCAGGTCTGCGTAGTAGGGGAGGGATCCGTCCAGCACGGGAATCTCGGCCTTCGTGCCGGTGGAATCTCCGGACTGGAAGTGGATCTCGACCGTGGAGCCGGGCATGCTGTCGAGGTCGATGATGCGTAGCGGCTCCGCGTCGGCGCCGAGGCTGATCGTCTCGCCGGCCGAGACGGTGACCACGAACGGGGCGATGCCCGCGAGCGTGATCGTCATCGTGGCGCGCTCTTCGGTGGGGTTCACGATCGCACCGACGAGGTTGCCGATGGA
Source organism: Microbacterium sp. LWH12-1.2 (assembly GCF_040675825.1). Taxonomy (NCBI): domain Bacteria; kingdom Bacillati; phylum Actinomycetota; class Actinomycetes; order Micrococcales; family Microbacteriaceae; genus Microbacterium; species Microbacterium sp. LWH12-1.2. Next base: position 1,846,149 of record NZ_JBEGIJ010000001.1, on the reverse strand, counting down.
GCCGTCCTCGGTGGCGACGATGAAGGCGTTGCGGACGACGAGAGGGCCGTCGGCGTCGGAGACGTTCACGCCGTCGGACGAGGGATACTCGATCGTCGTCGCCTGAGGCGTGAGGAAGGTGCACCCCGTTGCGCCGAGAAGAACGAGGGCGCTGACAGCAGCAGAGGCGACAAGGCGCGATTTCACGGGTCCTCCTGAGGTCCGGCGGGGTGTCCGTGATCCATTCTATGGGTATGCGCGCGGGGGATCGGAGACGATGAGGCGCGAACCTTAGCGCATATCCCCTGTGGTATCCTTGAGGTTGCCGAAAGGACACGTTTTTATGCTTTTTGAGGTTGGCGAAACAGTCGTCTATCCGCACCATGGGGCCGCGACCATCATCGAGGTCAAAGATCGCATCATCAAGGGCGAGACGAAGAAGTATCTGAAGCTCAACGTCACGCAGGGCGACCTGATCATCGAGGTACCGGCGGAGAACGTCGACCTCGTCGGCGTCCGCGATGTGATCGGCAAGGAGGGCCTCGACCATGTGTTCGAGGTGCTGCGTGCCCCGTTCACCGAGGAGCCGACGAACTGGTCGCGCCGTTACAAGGCGAATCTTGAGAAACTCGCCTCCGGCGACGTGATCAAGGTCAGCGAGGTCGTGCGCGACCTGTGGCGTCGCGATCAGGACCGCGGCCTGTCCGCGGGTGAGAAGCGGATGCTGGCGAAGGCTCGCCAGATCCTCATCTCCGAGCTCGCACTCGCCGAGAAGGTCGACGAAGACAGGGCCGGTGCCGTGCTCGACGAGGTTCTCGCCTCGTAACGACCGGGACTTTTCTTGAAGAGGGCGGATGCTTCGGCATCCGCCCTCTTCGTCGTTTCCGGTCGCCGCCGGTAACGTGTGCGTGTGACTCTGCTTCCCGTGCCCCACGTGGCCATCATCGTCGTCGCGGCCGGCTCCGGCACCCGCCTCGATGCGGGTGCACCCAAGGCTTTCGTCGGCATCGACAGCCGCCCGATCCTCCGGCACGCGCTCGACGGCGTCTTCGCGGCCGCACCCGCACAGGTGATCGTCGTCGCCCCCGCCGGATTCGAGGGGGATGCCGAGACCGAACTGCTCGCAGCTGCGGGCGGGAGGAGCGATCTCGGCCGTGTCGTCACGGGCGGTGGCACGCGTCAGGAGTCGGTAGCGGCGGGGCTCGCCGCGCTCTGGGGCGACGTGACGACCGTGCTCGTGCATGATGCGGCGCGAGCGTTGACGCCGTCGTCGCTCATCGACGCCGTCGCCGCCGCCGTGACGGACGACACGGGAGTCATTCCCACGCTGCCGGTGGTGGACACCCTCAAGAAGGTCGACGGCGGCGCGGTCGTCGGTGCCGTGGACAGGTCGGAGCTCGCTGCGGCGCAGACGCCGCAGGGGTTCCCGCGCGGACACCTCGAATCCGCCTACGCGGCGGCTCTCGCCTCGGGCGCGGAGTACACCGATGATGCAGCGCTGTTCGCCGCAGCGGGCCACGCTGTTCGGCACATCGACGGGGCGGCGCGCGCGTTCAAGATCACCACCCCTGCCGATCTGGTGCGCGCTCGGCAGCTGCTGTCCGCGGCTCCGGCCCCCGCCGCCGCGATCCCGCGCGTCGGCATCGGCACCGACGTGCACGCATTCGGAGGCGAGGGGAATCTCTGGCTCGCCGGTCTCGAGTGGCCGGGGGAGCAGCCGCTGTCCGGACACTCCGACGGAGATGCGGTCGCCCACGCGATTGTCGACGCCCTGTTGGGGGCGGCGGGACTCGGCGACATCGGAGAGCATTTCGGCACGGCCCACCCCGAGTACGCGGGCGCGCACGCGGAGGTCTTCCTAGCCCGCACCCGGGACCTGCTGGCGGACGCGGGGTTCACGATCGGGAACGTCTCCGCGCAGTTCCAGGGCAACCGCCCGCGATTCAGTGCTCGTCGATCGGAAGCGGAACAGGTGCTCTCTGCCGCGCTCGGCGGAGTGCCGGTGTCGGTGACCGCGACGACGACCGACGGGCTGGGATTCCCTGGGCGAGGCGAGGGCATCTCCGTGACAGCCATCGCGATGGTGTACCCGGCCGAGGAGTCCCGATGAACGAGCTCTCCTTCCGACAGCCGCGCCGCACCCTCATCCTGGTGCTCGGCCTGGCGTACCTGGTCGTGGTGCTCACGCTGATGATCATCAACTTCGATGCGCTCGCCGAGATCGTCAACGACATGGCCGCAGGTGGTGCGAAGGGCACCGGGATGCTCGTCGGAGCGGTCGTCTTCATCCCGCTCATCGCGCTCGCCGCGGTGTCGATGCAGCGCGTGCACCTGCGTCGCGATGCCGACACTCTCACGGTGCGGATCGGGAGTGCGGAGAGGCATCTGCGCAACGGCGACATCGCGCGGTACACGGTGAACACCCCGCGGGTGGGCACCATCCGGCTGCTGGCGCTCGACGGTTCGCTGATTCAGGAGTTCAACCCGCGAATGCAGGATTACCAGCGAGTGCTGGAACTGGTCGATCAGGGCGGTCGGTACGCCGAAGTCGAACGACGCACCGCCTTCCGCGGCAGGGTGAACGTCGTCACCTACGAGCGGTCACCGCGGCCGGTATCACCGCCGCGCTGAAGGGCGCGGGACACACTCAGGGGACGAGCGAGCGGGCCGAGTAGGCTTGAGCGGTGACTCTCCGCCTCTACGACACCCGCGCACAGCAGCTGCGCGACTTCGTGCCGCTCGACGCCGGAAACGTCACGATGTACGTCTGCGGTCCGACGGTGCAGTCCGGCCCGCACATCGGGCACGTCCGCGCCGCGCTGAGTTTCGATCTGCTGCGCCGCTGGCTCGAGCGCCGTCATGGCCGTGTGACCTTCGTGCGCAACGTCACCGACATCGACGACAAGGTACTGGCGAACCATACGGACGCCGAACCGTGGTGGGCGCTCGCCTTCCGGTTCGAGCAGGAATTCACCGCCGCATATGCCGCCGTCGGCATCCTCGCGCCCACCTATGAGCCGAGGGCGACAGCATCCGTCCCGCAGATGCAGGACATTATCGCGGCGCTCATCGAGCGCGGTCACGCGTACCCTGCATCCGATGGTTCGGGGGACGTCTACTTCGACGTGCGTTCCTGGGCCGACTACGGCTCGCTCACCAACCAGTCGGTCGACGCGATGGAAGCCGCGCAGGACGCGGACCCGCGCGGAAAACGCAACCCGCAGGACTTCGCCCTCTGGAAGGGTGCGAAATCGGACGAGCCGGCAGATGCGACCTGGGCATCGCCCTGGGGCGCTGGGCGGCCCGGCTGGCACATCGAGTGCTCGGCCATGGCGAAGCGCTATCTCGGCGCGGAGTTCGACATCCACGGCGGTGGTCTCGATCTGCGCTTCCCGCACCACGAGAACGAGCTGGCCCAGTCGACGGCTGCCGGCGACGGATTCGCTCGATACTGGGTGCACAACGGCCTGGTCAACGTCAACGGTCAGAAGATGTCGAAATCGCTCGGCAACTTCACGCTTGCCGCCGACGTGCTGACCGCGCACGACCCGCTCGTCGTGCGTTACGCGCTGGCCGCTGCGCACTACCGGTCGAACATCGACCTGTCGGATTCGTCGTGGGCAGAGGCGGAGGCGGCGATCGGGCGCATCCGCGCGTTCCTCGAGCGGGGAACGCGAATGGCGAAGCCGGGCTGGGGTGAGGCCAAGGAAGGTCTTCCGAACGAGTTCGTCGAGGCGATGGATGACGATCTCTCCGTTCCTCGCGCTCTGGCGGCGATCCACAACAGCATCCGCTCCGGCAATGCTCTCCTCGACGCGGGGGAGCACGCCGCAGCGAGACAGGATGTGATGGACGTCACTCAGATGACGAACATCCTCGGAATCAATCCGCTGTCGCGAGAGTGGCGAACGACGGACGGCGGACCATCCGCCTCCGCGCTCGACACCCTCGTGCAGACGATGATCACCCAGCGTGCACAGGCACGCGCAGACAAGGACTGGGCTGCGGCTGACCGCATCCGCGACGCGATCGCGGCTGCGGGCATCACGCTCGAAGACGGCCCGGACGGAACACATTGGAGTATCGATGGTTAAGCCTCAGCGCCCCGGCGCAAGCAACGGCAAGAAGAAGGGCCCGCTGAAGGGCACCGGTGGCCTCGGCCGCAAGGCGCTCGAAGGGCGCGGACCGACTCCGAAGGCGGAGGACCGCGCCTGGCACCCCGCGGGGAAGCGCAAGGCGGCGGCCGAGCGTTTCGCGGCCTCGGGTGGCAAGGGCAAGCCGGGCGCACGTTCGTCATCCGGCGGCAGCCCGAACCGCTCCGCTCGTGCGAAGGACAACACCTCCGACACCGAGACGGTCACCGGGCGCAATTCCGTGCTCGAGGCGCTCCGTGCGAAGATCCCGGCGACGGCGTTCTACATCGCGCAGCGCGTGGAGATGGACGACCGCGTCAAGGAGATGCTGTCGATCGCCACGAACCGCAACATCCCGGTGCTCGAAGTCACCCGACAGGAACTCGACCGGATGGCCGGCTTCGACGGTGTGCACCAGGGGGTCGCCCTGAAGGTTCCGCCGTATGAGTACGCGCACCCGCAGGACCTGCTCGAGAAGGTCATCAGCCGCGGCCAGGTGCCGCTGTTCGTCGCACTGGACGGGGTCACCGACCCGCGCAACCTGGGCGCGATCATCCGTTCGGCCGCCGCTTTCGGCAGCCAGGGGATCATCCTCCCGCAGCGTCGCTCGGCCGGCGTCAACTCGGCAGCCTGGAAGACGAGCGCCGGAGCGGCAGCCCGCATTCCGGTCGCGCTCGCGACGAACCTGACGACCCAGCTCAAGGAGTTCAAGAAGCAGGGCGTCTTCGTGCTCGGCCTCGACGGCGACGGCGACGTCTCGCTCCCGGATCTTGAGCTCGCCGACCGGCCCGTCGTGATCGTCGTCGGTTCCGAGGGCAAGGGCCTCTCGCGCCTGGTCACCGAGACCTGCGACCAGATCGTCTCGATCCCGATCAACGCGGCGACCGAATCGCTGAACGCCGGTATCGCGACCTCTGTCGCGCTCTACCAGGTCGCCACGATCCGCGCCGCCCGCTAGAAGCACACCCTCCCGAAAGGAAACCGCATGGCTCGCATCGTCGTCCTCGGAGGAACCGGCTACGCCGGCCGCCACATCGTCTCCGAGGCGGTGAGTCGAGGGCATGAGGTGATCTCGGTCTCCCGGTCGACGCCGTCGGACCCGGTCGACGGCGCCCTGAGCGTTCAGGGATCCGTACTCGATCTCGCCTCGCTCGGCGACGTCTTCGACGGGGCGGATGCGGTCGTCTCGTCTCTCTCGCCGCGCGGTGACATGGAGCACGAGATGCTCGGTGTGGTCTCCAGCCTGATCACGAGGTTCACCGGCACAGCCACCCGGCTCGGTGTGGTCGGCGGCGCCGGTGGCAGCCTTGTCGCGCCTGGTGGCCCTCGGCTCTTCGACCAGGGTTTCCCCGAGGAGTACAAGCACGAGGCTCAGGTAGGTATCGACTCGCTCGCACTGCTGGAAGGGGCGGATGCCGGGCTGGACTGGTTCTTCATCCATCCGGCCGAGGTGTTCGGACCGTGGGCCGAGGGTGAGCGAACCGGGCGCTACCGCGACGGTGGCGACGTGATCGTCCGCGACGCCGAGGGCCAGTCGTTCATCTCGGGAGCGGACTTCGCGATCGCAGTCGTCGATGAGATCGAGCAGCCGAAGCACCGCCGCGGGCGGTTCACCGTCGGCTACTAGACGAGATCGCGCCAGTCGACGTCGTCCTCGTCGTCGCCGGACACCGGCGTCGCACCGGTGATGACCGGGAGGCTCATGGTCTCGGTCGGCGGCCCCATGATCGTGGCCTCGTCGCGACGGTGCCGCAGCACATCGTTGATGTAGCTCGTCAGCACTTCGGCCAGGGGCACGGCGCGGCCCTGCGCCTGGGAGAGGTACCACCGGTGCTCCAGCACCTGGTGAAACACCTCGGCCGGCTCCAGCTTCGCCCGTAGCTCGTACGGGATCGCGCGCACGACCGGCTCGAACACGCGCGTCAGCCACTCGTGCGCGTACATCTCCTCGTCCACCCACTGCTTGGTCGAGCGGGCACGGAACTCGTCCAGATCGTTCAGCAGTCGACGGGCCTGGTTCTCCTCGACGTCGAGTCCGGTGAGCCGGATCAAGCGGCGCTGGTGGTGCCCGGCATCCACCACCTTCGGCTGGATCTCGACGAGAGTGCCATCCGCAGTCGTCGACATCGACATCTCGTCGATGTCGAAACCGAGAGCGTTGAGGCGCTCCACCCGCTCGGTGATCCGCCACGTCTCGGCGGCGGCGAACGACTCACCGGCGGTGAGTGCCGCCCAGAGCGAGCGGTACGACGACACGAGGCCATCGGCGATCGCGACGGCATCGACGCCGTGCTCGAGACGGCCGCCGGCAGCCAGGTCCATGATCTCGCCGGCGATGTTCGTCCTGGCGATGTCCAGATCGTACGCGCGCTGCCCGTCGGTGAGACCTTCCTCGTGCAGCTCTCCGGTCTCGGCATCGACCAGGTAGGCGGCGAATGCGCCCGCGTCGCGTCGGAATAGGGTGTTCGACAGCGAGACGTCTCCCCAGTAGAAGCCGACGTTGTGCAGCCGGACCAGGAGCAGCGCGAGGGCATCGACGAGGCGGGTGGCGGTGTCTGGGCGGAGCACGCGGGTGAACAGCGCACGGTACGGCATCGAGAAACGGAGATGCGAGGTGACCAGGGCCGCGGGGAGAGGTTCGCCCGCCGTATCCGTCCGCCCGGCGATCACCGCGACGCGACTCACGCACGGCACGTCGAGGCGTCCGAGATTGCCGAGCATGTCGTACTCGCGCTGCGCCATCTCCGCCGTCGTCTCCTTGACGGCGATGACCCGCCCGGACAGATCCGCGAAGCGCACCAGATGACGCGAGAGACCCTTCGGGAGAGAAACGATGTGCTCCGAGGGCCATTTCGCCAAGGTGATCGACCAGGGCAGCGATAGCAGTCCGGGGTCGACGGTGCTGGCGGTGATCCTCAGTGCATCCTGCATGTGCTCTCCGGGGTGAAACGACGCGGCGCGGACGACCCGAGGGTCGCCCGCGCCGCGAGGGGTGTGGAATTCAGGAAGCCGAAGACGACGAGATGACCGGCTTGTCGTTCAGGCGCTCGCCCGACTCGATGTCGAACGCGTGCACGTGACCAGCGGACGCCGCGAGCGTGACCGTCTCGCCGGCGTTCGGGTGGCTGCGGCCGTCGACGCGTGCGACGAGGTCGGCGCGCTTGCCGTTGATCTCGGTGTGTCCGTAGAGGTAGCCGTCTGCGCCGAGCTCCTCGACGAGATCGACGACGACGGACAGGCCCTTGCCGTCTGCTGGTCCGACGACGATGTCCTCGGGACGCACGCCGACGGTGACCTGGCTGCCGTGTGCACGGCCGACGGTGTCGCGCTCGAGCGGAACGACCTCGGTTCCGAACCGGACGCCGCCTTCGGCGAGGTCGGCGCTGAACAGGTTCATCGCGGGCGAGCCGATGAAGCCGGCGACGAAGACGTTGTTCGGCTTCTCGTACAGGTCACGGGGCGTGCCGACCTGCTGGAGGAGACCGTCCTTGAGGACCGCGATGCGGTCACCCATCGTGAGCGCCTCGGTCTGGTCGTGCGTGACGTAGACGGTGGTGACGCCGAGGCGGCGCTGCAGCGACGCGATCTGCGTGCGGGTCTGCACGCGGAGCTTGGCGTCGAGGTTCGACAGCGGCTCATCCATGAGGAAGACCTGCGGCTGGCGGACGATGGCACGGCCCATGGCGACGCGCTGACGCTGACCACCGGAGAGCGCCTTCGGCTTGCGCGTCAGGTAGTCCTCGAGGTCGAGGAGCTTCGCAGCCTCGAGAACGCGGGTGGCCCGCTCGTCCTTGTTGACGCCGGCGATCTTGAGCGCGAAGCCCATGTTTTCGGCGACCGTCATGTGCGGGTACAGCGCGTAGTTCTGGAAGACCATCGCGATGTCGCGGTCCTTCGGCGGCACGTCGGTGACGTCGCGGTCGCCGATGAGGATGCGACCCGCGTTGACCTCTTCAAGGCCCGCGAGCATGCGGAGCGACGTGGACTTACCGCAACCGGAGGGGCCGACCAGGACGAGGAACTCGCCGTCTCCGACCTCGAGGTTCAGCTTGTCGACTGCGGGACGGGTGCCGCCGGGGTACAGGCGGGTCGCGTCGTCGAATGTTACAGATGCCATTATTGTTTCTCCTCACCGGCAGGTACGTGCCGGACGATCCGTTGTGATGGAAGCGGTGGAGTGACCCACCGGGACCCTTCTTTGGGTCGCGATCAGTATTGCATGAAACGGCGCACCTGGGTATTTCCCAGCCAGCCTGGTTAACATCGAAACCGGCCGCCTACGCGCGGCGATCGCCGCCCCGTACGGCGATCGGGGTCCCGCCCCCACGAGACTTCAAGAGGAACGATGTCGAGCGACGAAACGCCGAACGTCCCCACGCCGCGCAACTCGCGCGAGGCCGTGCGGGAGAAGGCACAGCAAGTGCACGCGCAGCAGAGCAGGGCGCGCATGATGCGACGGATCATCATCGGTGCCGTCGCGCTCGTCGCCGTCGGTGCGATCGGAACCGCCGTCGCGATGGCCGTGAACTCCACGGTGAGCAAGCCGCAGCTGACGCCGACCGGCATGGACGGCGACGGCGTAGCCGTCACCGAGATCAACGCCGCCGGAGCATCCGACGCGGCAGCCTCGCCAACACCCGCGCCGGACGAGGCAGGGCAGACCGAGACCCCGACGCCCGAGCCGTCCACCTCCGGACAGGTCGACATCCACATCTACGTCGACTACCTGTCGCCCGGTGCGGGCGAGTTCGAGCGCGCCAACGCCCGCCAGCTGGCGAGCTGGATCTCGGAGGGCGCCGTGACGGTGACCTATCACCCGGTGTCGCTGCTCACCGCGAGCTCGAACGGCACGAAGTACTCCCTGCGTGCTGCGGCCGCCGCGGCGTGCGTGGCCACGCATTCCCCGGAGCAGTTCTACGCGTTCAATCACGACCTGCTCAACGACCAGCCCGAAGTGGACAGCGACGGGCTCTCCGACGTCGAGCTCGCCGACCTCGCGGGCGCTGTCGGAGTCGACAACGCCAAGGCTGTGCGCTCCTGCATCGAACAGCAGGACTTCCTGACCTGGGCGAAGGACGCGACGGCTCGGGCGCTCGAAGGCCCCCTCGCCGGGTCGGACGATCTCGTGCTCACCTCGGCGCCGATGGTCGTCGCGAACGGTGAGGCCTATGTCGGCGCCCTCAAGGATCCGGCCGAGTTCTCGCAGTTCATCCTCACCGTCGCCAGCGATGCCTACTACGCGACGCCGACACCGGCGCCGAACGCCACGGGAAGCCCGGCCCCGACGGAAACCCCCGCGCCGTAGAGCGTGGGCCCTGGCGGCTCGGTCCGCGTCGCTTGTCGTAGACTCGGTGACGCAACGGCCCAGCGCGCCGCTCGCCGACTTAGCTCAGCTGGTAGAGCACCTGTCTTGTAAACAGGATGTCACGGGTTCGAATCCCGTAGTCGGCTCTGACGTCTCGTGGCAGGAGCGGAGCGATGGAGATCGAGACCGGAGCAGCACTCGCGGAGATCGCGGCCGAGCTCTACTCCGCTCCGCCCGCCGACTTCACCACGGCGCGGAACTCTCGTGCCGCAGAGATCGGCGATCACGATCTCGCCACCCAGGTGCGCGCACTCCGGAAGCCGTCGATCGCCGCCTGGGCGGTCAACGTCTTCGCACGGGAGCGTGCGAGTGAACTCGGCGAAGCCCTCCAGCTCGCAGAGGAGCTGCGAGAGGCGCAGGCGGACCTCGATGCGCCCACCCTGGCGGCGCTGGGGCGCCAACGGCGCGCACTCACCGGGCGGCTCGCAGAGCGGGCGGCGGAACTGGCCACGACGCGCGGAGCGCAGATCTCCGCCAGCACTCTGGACGCCATCCGCCAGACGATCACCGCCGCCTTCTTCGACCCGGATGCGGCGCGTGCCGCCGCATCCGGTCGGCTCATCCGCGAACTGGAGCCGTCCAGTCCCATCGATCTGGCCGCTTCGGTCGCCGGGGGACTCCCGGACTCGCCTCCCGCTCCGCCGGTGCCGGTGGATGAGGTTCGAGCGCGTCGGGAACGCAGGCAGGCCGAGCAGGCGGTTCATACGGCCGAGCGGGAACTGGCCAGCGCCGAACGCGACCAGGGGAAGGCCGACCGCGATGTCCGCGACACCGCACGGCGCGCCGCGCAACTTTCGGCACGGGCGGCCGAGCTCGAGGCCGAACTCGCACGCGTGCGCGCCCAGATCGAGAACGCGGGAGCAGAGATGGCCCGCGCCGAAGAGCAACAGGGGATCGTGCAGGAGCGCCTCGCATCAGCCGAGCGCGCGATCGAGGACGCCCGCAAGGCCCTCGAGCACCTGTAGGGCGCGGCGAACACCGTCGAGGTCTACTCGGACGGCGGCATCGCCTCGTCGCCGACGTAGCCCAGACGGTGGGCGAGGATGACGGCGTGGATGCGATCGCGCGCGCCGAGCTTGGTCAGCACCCGCCCGACATGCGTCTTCACGGTGGATTCGCTGACGTAGAGGGTCTCGCCGATCTCGGCGTTGGTCATCCCGCGTGCGATCGCCAGGAACACCTCCCGCTCCCTTTCGGTGAGCGATTCGGTGACGGGATCGTCGCCGACGTCTGCTGTCGCCGTTGCCGTCCCCAGCCTCGGCGATACGTGTTCCAGCAACATGCGTGTGATCCGCGGCGACAGGGCTGCGTCGCCGCGGTGCACCGCCCGCACAGCGGAGGTCAGTTCGTGACGCTGGGCATCCTTCAGGAGGAATCCGCTGGCTCCGGCGTGGATCGCCCCGAAGGCGTACTCGTCGAGGTCGAACGTGGTCAGCACCAGCACGCGGCTGGCCGGATGCTCTCGCACGATCGCCTCGGTCGCAGCGATTCCGTCCAGCCCCGGCATCCGGATGTCCATCAGCACGACATCCGGCTGCAGCAGCGCGGCCTCCGCGATGGCCGCGTTGCCGTCACCGGCCTCCCCGACCACGACGATGTCAGGCTCGGCTTCCAGCACCATACGGAATCCCACTCGGATGAGTTCCTGGTCGTCGACGAGCAGAACTCGGATCGGCTCAGACATCGGCGCTCCTGCTCTGCGCGGGTTTGCCCTGCGCGGGTTTCTGTACGGGGTTCCGGGCAGGCAGGGTGGCCCGCAGTCGCCATCCTCCACCATCGGTCGGTCCGAACTCGATTCGACCCCCCGCATGCGCGACGCGTTCGGATAGTCCGTGCAGCCCGAAGCCCGCTTCGCCCTCAGCGGGGGAGACGCCGTCGTTGGTGACCTCGATCGACACCTCTTCCTCGGTGTGCACGACGCGCACGTCGATCCTGGTCGCGTGGCGCGCATGGCGCATCGCGTTCGTGACGCCTTCCTGCACGATCCGGGAGATGGCGTGAGAAAGAGTGGACTCATCGGACGCCGCCCCGGACACGCTGAGCGTCACCGGGTATCCGGCGCGCTGCGCTGCCGACACGGTCTCGAGGGGCGACGGCGCCTGCATCGGAGCGAGGGGCAGCGAAGAGGCTCCGGTGGAGTCGTCGCGGAGCACACCCAGCATCGCGCGCATCTCGGCGAGTGCAGTTCGTGCGGTCGCTGCCGTCGCGGCGGCGGCACCCCTGGCGCGTTCGACATCCGGCGTCGCGGCCGCGCCCTCCGAGAGCGCCACGATCACCGTGAGCGAGTGCGAAACGATGTCGTGCATCTCGCGTGCGATACGGGCGCGTTCGGCAGCCGCGGCGAGCAGTGCCTGCTGGTCACGCTCCACCAGGAGTTGGCGAGAGCGCTCGATGAGCGCGGCGAGGTATCGCTTGCGTTCGCCGACATTGGCGCCGAACAGCGTGCCGATCAGGCCGAGGACGATCGTCGCCAGCAGGCTGTTGATGGCGCTCTGGAACGCGAGGCCGCCGGTGAGCACAAGGACCGCCGCGTACACGGAGAGCAACCCGAGACCGATGCCGAGCGACGTCCACGCGGCCCGGTTCGACACGTACACGGCCATCGAATAGCAGGCGGCGATGATCAGGGGCGATCCGCCGGCCAATTCGAGCGGGAGCAGGATCGCTTCTGCCACGAATGCCGCGATGAGAGGAATCAGCGGTCGCGAGCGTCGCAGCAGCAGCGTCGCATTCGCCGCGACCAGCACTGCCGCCATCACGAAGGGCGCCGGGATGGGTGTCTCACGCACCAGGAAACCGACCGGTCCGATATGCCCGATCAGGCAGAACAGGGCGATGAGGATGTCAGCGAGGCGCGGATGCCGCGCCCAGAATCGGCGGAACACTCCGGGCGTACGCGGCAGCCGCAGCTCCTCGTCCTCACGGATCGAGTCGCTGCGGCTGCGCGGGGAGGTCACGACGAGACTCTACGCGTCGCGGGTGCGCAGCGACGCCCAGGCGCCGATCATGCTGGCGGCGACCCAGCCGGCGAGAGTCAGGTAGGCCACCGGAGTTTCGAGCGCCGCACCCTCACCGGGGAGGATGGCGCTCTGCGCGGCGACCATCGGGAGGTAGTTCGCGAGGTCGAGGATCCACGCCCAGCTCTCCCCGCCGAAGGAGAACATGCTGGCGACGATGGGGAGCACGAACAGCACGCCGACGGTCGCGGCGATCGCACCGGCTCCGGAGCGCAGCATGTACCCGAATCCGACGCCGATGAGAGCGAACACGGCCATCGCCAGCGAAGCGACGATGATCGGAAGGATCGTCGCCTCCGGGGAGGACCAATCGAGCACGACGTCGTTCGGGGCGCCGACAGCGGTCACGACGAACGCGGCGATCGTGAAGATGACGAGCGACGCGATGAACAGGAACGCGGCGATCACGACGGCCTTGGCCGCGAGGGCGGCTCCGCGCACCGGATTGGCGGTGAGCGTGGAGCGGATCATGCCGGTCGAGTACTCGCCGGTGACGGAGATCGCGCCGAGGATCCCGGCGAGCAGCATCGTGAACTGGATGGGGCTGACGACGGCTTGGATCGCGTCGAACCCGGGCACATCGGCTGAAGCCGCGATGAGGGCGGCGATGCCGACCGTGAGGACACCGGTGATCGCGATCGACCACCAGGTGGAGCGGAGCGTGGCGATCTTGATCCACTCCGACCGCACCAGGCGGACGAAGGTCACGCTGTGACGGTCGGCCGCGACGTGGCTGGAACGGGTGAGCTGGACTGCGGCGGTCATGCCACGACCTCCTCGAGCGGGGCGCCGGCTTCCGACGCGGTGCGGGTGCGGTATTCGACGGCATCCCCGGTGAGCGCGAGATACGCGTCCTCCAGGGAGCCGCTGGTCGGTGTCAGCTCATGCAGCGGGATGCCGCGATCCGCGGCGAGATCGCCGATGCGCGCGGCGGTGAGGCCCACGATCTCGAGCAGATCGGGCTCGACGCTGACGACCTCGACGTCGGCGCCGTTCACCGCTGCGGCGAGGTCGCCGGTACGGGGGGTGCGCACGCGCACGGTGCTGCGGGTCCAATCGCGCACCAGTTGGTCAAGCGGTGCGTCCGCGAGCACTCGGCCGCGACCCATCACGATCACGTGATCGGCTGTCTGCGCCATCTCGCTCATCAGGTGGCTGGAGAGCAGGACAGTGCGTCCCTCGGAGGCGGCGTGCCGCACGAAATGGCGCACCCACAGCACACCTTCGGGATCGAGGCCGTTCACCGGCTCGTCGAGGATCAGCGTGTGCGGATCGCCGAGGAGGGCAGCGGCGATGCCGAGGCGCTGACCCATGCCGAGCGAGAATTTGCCCGCGCGCTTGTTGCCCACCGATGTGATGCCGGCGAGGTCGATGACCTCGTCGACGCGGGATGCGGAGATGCCGTGGGTCGCCGCCATCGCACGAAGGTGGTTCCGCGCGGTGCGGCCGGTGTGCACGGCTTTCGCGTCGAGGAGCACACCGACCTCGGTGAGGGGGGCGCGCAGCTTGCGGTACTCCCGGCCGCCGATCGTGGCGCGTCCGGCGGTCGGCCGGTCGAGGCCGACGATCAGGCGCATGGTGGTGGACTTCCCCGCACCGTTCGGGCCGAGGAAGCCGGTGACGCTCCCCGGTCGGACGGTGAACGACACGTCCTGGACGGCGGTCTTGTCTCCGAACCGCTTCGTGAGGCCTTCTGCTGTGATCATGCTTCCACGCTAGGAGGCCTCATCCGTCCACCGCATCCTCCGCAGGTACCGTCTCTCTGCGCCGTGCGGGTTTTCGTGGCGGGGACTGTCAGGCCGGCGGGCGCCCGAAGAGGGCAGGATCCACCGGACGCAGCCTGCGCGGGAGATTCTCCACCACGAGAAGGTACGACTCGGTCACGAGTTCGGCGATCAGGTCGGCCTCGAGTGTGGTCCCCGGCGTCAGCGTGATCCAGTGCTTCTTGTTCATGTGGTACCCGGGGACGATGTCGGCGAATGTCTCACGCAGTGCCACGGCATCGTCGGGGTGGGATTTGAGAGTCACTCGGCCGGTGCCGTCCAGCGGTGCCAGCAGGAAGACCCGGCCTCGCACCTTGTAGACGTCCCATTCGGGCCCGAAGGGGTTCTCCCGCTCGGATCCGGGGAGTTCTTCGGCGCGCGCCGAGGCGAGGGCGATCAGCTCTGCAGCATCCAAGGCGCTCAGAAGAGCCGCTCCGTTCCCTTGTCGTCGGTGCGCGGCACCGCGGTCACGCGCTCATCGAGGGATGCCGCGGCCAGCAGCGCCTCGTCGATGAGCTCGCGATCACCCTGCGCCGACAGCCAGTCGCGCGCGAACGGCGTCGGGATCAGCACGGGCATCCGGTCGTGGATGCTCGCCAGGTGTTCGGGCGCCGGGCGCATGACGACCGAATAGCAGGTGAACCATTCGCCGTCGGCGGTGCGTCCGCGCTGCGTGACGGCGGCCATGCCGAAGAGGGCGCCGCCCCCGAGGCCGAACTCGTGCCACACCCGCTCGGGCTTCTTCATCTCGTACCAGCCGGTCGCCGGAACGATCGCACGCGACCGCAGGCTCCCCGGGCGTTCCTGAAGTCGTTCGGAGCGGGTGTTGATCGAGGGGAACCGCGAGGGGGCTCCGTCGATCAAGAAGCCCCACCATGCGGGCGCCACCGTGATCTCGCCGTCGGCATCGACGAGGATCGGATTGAGGTTCCGGAGGTTCTTGCCCGTCGGTCTCAACGTCTCGCCGGCATTCTCCGCGGCCCAGGTGCGAAGCCCTTCGAGGATATCCTCGTCAGCTTCAGCAATGAGTTCCGCATCGGTGAACCGGGGATCCAGGCCGTAGCTCGCGCACATGCACATAGGGTAGCGCCGACCTCCGACACGCGCTCGGGTAGGGTCGATGCGTGACCGAGAAGCGCGTGCTGGCCGCCCCGGTGGCTCTCGGCGGAGCCGTCGCGATCGGTGCGATGACGGCCATTCAGGCGCGCATCAACGGCGTTCTCGGCGTCCGGGTCGATGACGGAATCGTCGCAGGGCTCGTCTCCTTCACCGTCGGTCTCATCGTGTTGATCGCCGTCATTCCGTTCATCCCTTCGGCGAGGGCCGGCGTGGCACGGCTGTGGAGTGGTGTACGCGAGCGGAGGATCCCGTTCTGGATGCTGCTCGGCGGCGCCTGCGGCGCTCTCACCGTCTCCACCCAGGGCCTCACCGCAGGAGTTCTCGGGGTGTCGCTGTTCACGGTCGGCGTGGTCGCCGGGCAGACCCTGCACGGATTGATCCTCGATCGGATCGGCTTCGGGCCGGCCGGCGTCGTCGCCGTCACTCCCGGACGGGTTCTCGGCGGGGCGCTCGCGCTCGCCGCGGTCGGGATCTCGCTCAGCGGCGACGTGCTCGCGACCGCTCCGCTGTGGATGCTGCTGCTGCCCTTCGCCGCGGGCGTCGGGATCGCCTGGCAGGCAGCGACCAACGGGCGCCTCGCCCAGCGTGTGCAGTCTCCGATGGCCGCGACCCTGACGAGTTTCATCGCGGGGACAGTCGCGCTCGCCCTGGCGGCGTCGGTCAGCGTGTCCATCCGCGGACTGCCGGATGCTCTTCCGGCGGAGCCCTGGCTGTATCTCGGCGGTTTCCTCGGGTTCGCCTACATCCTGCTCGGCGCGTTCATCGTCGGCCAGACCGGCGTGCTCTTGATGGGGCTCGGCTCGGTGCTCGGGCAGCTCACGACGTCGGTGGTGATCGACCTGCTCTGGCCCGCCGTCTCCGGGCCAGAGCCGTGGCAGCTCATCGCCATGGTGGTCGTCGCCGTGGCATCCGTGGTCGTCGCCGTTCCGTGGCGCCGTCGCCGCCGTTGATCGAGGTTCCGCGAGGAGCCCGAACCTACTTCTTCTTGGACTTCTTCGGCATCCGGGAGACGAGTCGCCGCGCGTCGACGGGCTTGCGTCGTCCTGCCTTCTTGCCCGCAGGCTTGCCGCCGACGTAGAGCCAGCCGAGCAGTTCCTCATCCTTCGACAGGCCGTGCGCCTTCGCGACCGCCTTCGATCGTGTGGAGTGACCGGTGCGCCAGAAGACGCCCCAACCTGCATCGTCCAGCAGCAGGCTCAGCATGTGCGCGACACCGGAGGCGACGGCCTCCTGCTCCCAGCGGGGCACCTTGCTGCTCTTGCGGTAACTGGCGACGACGGCGATCAGCAGCGGCGCACGCAGCGGCTTCGACGACGGCGACTTGTCGCCTTCGGCCTTCGCGATCGCCGCGGCCAGCACCTCGCGATCGGCACCACGCAGTTCGATCAGGCGCCACGGGCGCAGCGACGAGTGGTCGGCGACGCGTCCGGCAGCAGCGACGAACGTCAGCAGCTCCTCGCGCGACGGCGCATCGCCGGTGACCTTCGACCAGGACTGTCTTGTCCGAACGGCATCGAGAACACTCACGACTCGTCCGGAGTGAAGTTCATCGCGATCGAGTTCATGCAGTAGCGGTCGCCGGTCGGTGTGCCGAACCCATCGGGGAACACGTGCCCGAGGTGCGACCCGCAGTTCGCGCAGCGCACCTCGGTGCGCACCATGCCGAGCGTCGCGTCCTCGATGAGCTCGACCGCCTCCGGCCTGATCGACTCGTAGAAACTCGGCCAGCCGCATCCGGAGTCGAACTTGGTGCCGCTCTTGAACAGCTCCGCACCGCACGCGCCGCAGGTGTAGAGGCCTGAGCGCTTCTCGTCGAGCAGCTCGCCCGTCCAGGCGCGTTCCGTCGCGGCCTGACGCAGCACCGCGTACTGCTGGTCGCCGAGCTCTCGGCGCCACTCGTCTTCGGTCTTGTCCACGCTGTACGGCATGAGTCCTCCTGTGTCCCCTCTATTCTCTCGCGTCTGCGATCGTGGCGGGCCACGCGCGGGAGAATGGAACCATGACGGATGCGGTGCGACTTCGCTACCTGCGGTTCGCGCAGGAGGAGGCGCCGGGCCGGAGCGAGTTGTACGCGGAGTGGGCGTCCGGTGTCGCCGACGATGCGGAGCTGCAGACCCTCCTCGCGCGGATCCCCGAGACGCGACGCCAGCCTCCCCTGGTCTTCGCGGTCACGCGGATGCTCGGCGCCGCACTCACCGGCTATCCGGCCTGGCGCGCCTTCGCCCTCGACCACGCCGAGGAGATCGTCGCGGAATGCGGGCGCAGGCAGCTCCAAACCAATGAGCCGCTGCGTCTCGCGGCATTGCTGCCGGTGCTGTCGGAGATCCCCGGCCCCATCGCGCTGCTCGAGTTGGGTGCGGCGGCCGGGCTCTGCCTGTATCCGGACCGGTACTCCTACCGCTTTACCGCCGAGGACGGATCGCTCCGCGCGGCGCTCAACCCGGAGGACGGTCCGTCTTCCGTGGTGCTGGAGAGTACGGTGACCGGCGCGCTTCCGACACTGCGGATGCCGGAGATCGTCTGGCGTGCCGGCATCGATCTTGCGCCGCTGGACGCCCGCGACGATCGTGATCGACGGTGGCTCCGAGGGCTGGTCTGGCCGGGGGAGGAGGGGCGTGAAGAGCGGATCGCGGCCGCCCTCGACATCGCTGCGTCCGATCCGCCGCTCCTGGTCGCCGGCGACGCCGGGGAGCGGCTGCGTGCGCTCGCCGATGAAGCCCCGGCGGGGGCGACGCTGGTGATCAGCACGCCCGGCGTGCTCGTGCACATCCCGCGTGCCGACCGGCTCGCGCTCGTCCAGGACATCCGTCGGCTGCCTGCGAGATGGGTAACGATCGATCCTCCCGGCCTGCTCGACGTCTGGGAGCCTCCCGTCGACGCCGACACCTGGCCCGGCTTCGTCGTCGCCCTCGACGCCGCGGTCCGGGCGTCCGCCGACCCGTTGGGCCGCTGGTGGGAGTGGCGCGCGGGCCACGCCGCGGATTCGTCCTAGCCTGGAGCCATGCTCGGAGACCTGACGGAGCGCGACCGCGCGATCCTCGCGCTCGAGGCCGCGTGGCCGCGACACGGTGGTGCGAAGGAAGAGGTCATCCGCACGCAGCTCGGGATGAGCGCTGCACGGTACTACCAGCTGCTCACGCGACTGATCGATTCCGATGTCGCGCTGGAATACGATCCGATGCTGGTCCGGCGGCTGCGCCGCATCCGCGACTCGCGCGCCTCCCGTCGTGCGGCCCGGATTCCGGGTTTCGTGAGCTGAACGCGGAGGCTTCGCCCGATCGGACGAGCCCTGCCCGATGCGGATTCGCAGACGGGTGCCGCTAACATCGAGGGGTGCCCCAGCCCACTCGAGATCGCTTCGACGACGTTCCCCGTACCTCCGGACGCGTCGGAGCACACCGTGCCGAAGCCCCGGGCATGAACGGATGGGTCGTGCTGCTGTGGTCGTTCGTCGCCGCACTGGTGCTCATCATCGGCGGCATCTTCGTCGCCCTGGTCATGATGGGCCGCATCACCCTCTTCCCCGAGGCTGAGCCGAGCGTCGCACCGACCCCGGTGGAGACCGGGATCGTCGACACGACCTATTCGGTGATGATTCTCAACGCGACCCCGGAGGAGGGTCTGGCCACGCAGATGCGGGAGACGCTGCTGAACAGCGGGTGGGCCGCGGACGTCGTCTACGCGACTGACAGCGACAGCCAGGATTTCCCCACGACCACGGTCTACTACGTCGCAGACGACGACGAGCTCGCGGCGATCGGACTAGCCGGTCTGCTCGGCGGCGCCGAGGTGCAGCAGAGCGATGTCTACGCAGGGCTCAATGAGACGGACCAGAAGCAGCTGGCCGTCGTGATCGGGCTGGACCGTTCGACGACGCCGCCCGAGACTCCTGCGGAGTAGCACCCTCCACGCAGCTTGCACTCGAAGGGGTCGAGTGCCAGAATGGCGTTAGCACTCTCTCAGTCTGAGTGCTAAACCCAACGTCTACGTCCAGGAGGGACGACAAAACTCATGGCAAAGATCATCGCTTTCGATGAGGAGGCCCGCCGCGGCCTCGAGCGTGGCCTGAACATCCTCGCCGACGCTGTCAAGGTGACCCTCGGCCCGCGCGGCCGCAACGTCGTGCTTGAGAAGAAGTGGGGCGCCCCCACGATCACGAACGACGGCGTGTCCATCGCCAAGGAGATCGAGCTGGACGACCCGTTCGAGAAGATCGGTGCGGAGCTCGTCAAGGAGGTCGCCAAGAAGACCGACGACGTCGCAGGTGACGGAACCACCACCGCGACCGTTCTCGCTCAGGCGCTCGTCCGCGAGGGCCTGCGCAACGTCGCAGCCGGCGCTGACCCGATCTCGCTCAAGCGCGGCATCGAGAAGGCCGTCGCCGCGATCACCGCGGAACTGCTCTCCAGCGCCAAGGAGATCGAGTCGAAGGAGCAGATCGCCGCCACGGCGTCCATCTCCGCCGCTGACCCCGCGATCGGCGAGCTCATCGCCGAGGCGATCGACAAGGTCGGCAAGGAGGGTGTCGTCACCGTCGAGGAGTCGCAGACCTTCGGCACCGAGCTCGAGCTCACCGAGGGCATGCGCTTCGACAAGGGCTACCTGAACCCGTACTTCGTCACCGACCCGGAGCGCCAGGAGGCGGTCTTCGAGGACGCGTACATCCTGATCGCGAACCAGAAGATCTCCAGCATCAAGGACCTTCTGCCCATCGTCGACAAGGTGATCCAGGACGGCAAGGAGCTCGTCATCATCGCCGAGGACGTCGAGGGTGAGGCTCTCGCGACTCTGGTGCTGAACAAGCTCAAGGGCATCTTCAAGTCGGTCGCCGTCAAGGCTCCCGGCTTCGGCGACCGCCGCAAGGCGCAGCTGCAGGACATCGCGATCCTCACCGGCGCCCAGGTCATCACCGAAGAGGTCGGCCTCAAGCTGGAGAGCGCCACGCTCGACCTGCTGGGTCGCGCTCGCAAGGTCATCGTCACCAAGGACGAGACGACCATCATCGAGGGTGCCGGCGAAGCTGACCAGATCGAGGGTCGGGTCACGCAGATCCGTCGCGAGATCGAGAACACCGACAGCGACTACGACCGCGAGAAGCTCCAGGAGCGTCTCGCCAAGCTCGCAGGTGGCGTCGCCGTCATCAAGGCGGGAGCGGCAACCGAGGTCGAGCTCAAGGAGCGCAAGCACCGCATCGAGGACGCCGTTCGCAACGCGAAGGCTGCCGTCGAAGAGGGCATCGTCCCCGGTGGTGGCGTCGCGCTGATCCAGGCCGGCACCAAGGCTCTGGCCACGCTCGAGCTCACGGGTGACGAGGCGACCGGTGCCAACATCGTCCGCGTCGCCATCGAGGCTCCGCTCAAGCAGATCGCGCTGAACGCCGGGCTCGAGCCGGGCGTCGTCGCGAACAAGGTCGCCGGCCTGCCTGCAGGTCACGGCCTCAACGCTGCGACCGGCGAGTACGGTGACCTGTTCGCACAGGGCATCATCGACCCCGCCAAGGTGACCCGCTCGGCGCTGCAGAACGCAGCCTCGATCGCGGCTCTCTTCCTCACCACCGAGGTCGTCGTCGCCGACAAGCCTGAGAAGGCCGGCGCTCCGATGGGTGACCCGTCGGGCGGCATGGACTTCTGAGTCCCGCTTCCTCGCACAGAAACGCCCCGGCCTCTCGGCCGGGGCGTTTCTGCGTTCCGCGGCGGGGGATCAGCGGAACAGGCTGGCCGAGTACTGGTCGGCGTCGGCGTACTGCATCGCGGCAGCGCCGAGGGCCGTGCCGATCGACTCCAGAACCTGCTCGACGTGCAGCTGCGCGCCGCGCCACTGCTCGCTGCAGGTCTGGAAAGCGGCCGATGCGCTGCCGGTCCACGATGACTGCAGCTGCCCGAGCTGAGCCATCAGGGTGGTGGACTCGCCCTGCAGGCGCGCCATGGTGGCGTGGGCCGCGCTGTTCGCGGCCTGCACGGCTTCGGTGTCGACGGTGAAGACGGACATGGGAACTCCTCTCGATGGAGTTCTGAACCTATTCGTCGATCGCCCGCCGTCCCCACGGGTAATGGGGCGATCTCCACGGTCTGTGTGCAACCCGCGGGTTCGAGAAACGGTGCAGGAGGAGTGCGCTACAGGTCGAGCCGGTCCAGCGGCTGCGTGTCCTCCATCAGGTGCGCGGGCGTCGCTCTGGCCGGCGCCAGAGGCAGGGTGACCGTGAAGGTGGCGCCGCCGCCTGCCGTCTCGGAGACGGCGACCGAACCATGCAGCGCCTTGACGATCGATGCGACGATCGCCAGGCCCAGGCCGGCGCCACCGGTCTCTCTGGCACGCGAGGTGTCAGCCCGCCAGAACCGCTCGAAGATCTGCTCGCGAATCTGCGGGGGAATGCCTTCGCCGTGATCGACGACCGCGATGCTGCCGGTCCCGCGCACGCGATCCGTGTCGACGACGATCTCGATCGGGCCGTCCTCGGGGGAGAACCGGCGAGCGTTGCCGAGCAGGTTGGTCACCACCTGGCGCACCTTGTTCTCCTCGCCGAGCACGATCGGCGGCGTGCGCACGGGAAGGTCGGCCGACTCGGTGAAATCGATCGCCGGCACCGCATCGGCGGAGCCGCGCGGTTTCCTGCGGAGCCGGGCGAGGGTGGCGCCGGCGAGCCCGCGAGGTGCTGCCGAGTGCGCGTCCGGGCGCACCGTGACGGTGTACGTCGGTGGTGCGGATGCCGCCTTCCCCGTGAGGTCGACCACCGTGACCGTCCGCCCTGGGGCGGCTGCACGCAGATCCAGGGCGGCGTCGCGGGCGATCGGCCGGAGATCGAGGGCTTCGATCTCCGGTTCGCGCTCCTCGTCCAGTCGGGCGAGTGCGAGGAGATCCTCGACGAGCACGCCCATCCGGATGGCCTCCTTCTCGATGCGCTCCATGGCGCGCGCGGTGTCCTCGTCGCCGCGGATCGCGCCCATCCGGTACAGCTCGGCATAGCCGCGGACGCTGACGAGCGGTGTGCGCAGCTCGTGGCTGGCGTCTCCGATGAAGCGGCGCATGTGCCGCACCGTGCGATCCCGTTGGGCGAGCGAGCCGTCGACGCGGTCGAGCATGGTGTTGATCGCGGCGTTGAGCCGGCCGACTTCCGTCGTCGGCTCGAGATCGGTGAGACGCTGGCTGAAATCACCGGCGGCGATCGACATCGCCGTCGATTCCACCTGGCCGAGTCGGCGGAACGTGAGGGTCACCAGCCCTCGCGTGAGCAGCGCTGCGAGGAAGATGGTGATCAGTGCGACGGTCGTGTAGATGCCGAAGTACTGTCCGATGATCCGGTCCACTTCGTCCAGCGGCATCGCGACGAGCTGTACGCGAAGGGGGCCGTCGTCACCCTGCACCACGGCGACCGCGGCGCGGAACGAGCTGCCCCCGTCTCCCGTGAGCGTGAACTTGCGGTCCAGGTCTGCCGTGGCGCGCTGCAGGGAGTACTTCGTGGGGAAGTTCGGCGAGGGGCCGTTCCCCGCCGTTGCCGCCAGACGTCCTTCGTGGTCGTAGACGGCGAAGGAGAAGTCGCGTGGTGTCTCCAGCTGCGTGTAGCTGGTCTGGCCGTCGGTGGTGACGACGTCGAAGTAGCGGCCGGTGATATCGCTGGAGACCAGGGAAGGCAGCTGGGCGTCGATGTTCTCGATGAGGGAGTTGCGCAGCATCGGCACCGTTCCGATTCCCGCAAGGAGCAGGCCGAGGGCGAGCACTGCGACGGTGACTCCGGTGACTTTCGCCCGCAGGCTGATGCGGCGCCACCAGTGGGTGACCGCGTCCGGCTGGTGTGCCATGCGGTCCTCCCGTATGCGACGTCGGCGGCCACCAGAGGCGGCGATGGGGCCACTGACAGAGCGGCGATGGGTGCGGGTCGAGTCAGCCCGACTTGCCGACCTTCAGCATGTAGCCGAAGCCGCGCTTGGTCTGGATGAGCGACTCCTCGGTGTGCGGGTCGATCTTGCGGCGAAGGTAGGAGATGTAGCTCTCCACGATGCCGGCGTCGCCGTTGAAGTCGTACTCCCAGACGTGATCGAGGATCTGGGCCTTGGAGAGCACCCTGTTCGGGTTGAGCATCAGGTAGCGCAGCAGCTTGAACTCGGTCGGACTCAGCTCGATCGGTTCCTTGCCGACGTGGACATCATGCGTGTCCTGGTCCATCGAAAGCTCGCCGGCGCGGATGATCGACTCCTCATCGGCCTGCATGGTGCGCCGCAGGATCGCCTGCGCCCTCGCCACGATCTCGTCGAGGCTGAACGGCTTCGTGACGTAGTCGTCGCCGCCGGCATTCAGACCTTCGATCTTGTCGTCGGTGCCGTCCTTGGCGGTGAGGAAGAGGATCGGCGCGGTGAAACCGGCGCCGCGAAGGCGCTTGGTGACGCTGAAGCCGTTCATGTCCGGCAGCATCACGTCGAGGATGATGAGGTCGGGTTCCTCCTCCAGCACCGCCGAGATGGTGGCGGCGCCGTTGGCGACCGTCTTCACCGAGAATCCGGCGAAGCTCAGTCCGGTCGAGAGGAGGTCGCGGATGTTGGGTTCGTCATCGACGACCAGGATGCGCGCTGCTGTCATGTCCCCATTATGGTGACTTCCGTGATGAGCGGGCTGATTATCTGCCGGAGCGGCGGTTCATGCACGTAGCGCGGCGGTGACGGCCTGCGTGATCGCCGCCTCGATCGGCGCCTCCGGATCCACGGTGATGCGGTGCAGCAGGAGCCCGTCGCCGGTCGCCATCAGGAAGGCGGTATGCGCCGCTGCGGCCTCGCCTCCGAGTTCGTGGAGGATGCCGCGCACCCACTGCTCCATGCCCGCACGCTGCGCCCTCAATGGGCCGGCGGCGTCTTCATCGGCTTCGAGGAACAGGGCGTAACGCGCACGCGTCCTGGCCGCGAGCGGCCCGGATTGGGCTTCGATCATCCGCGTCAGTGCGCCGATGAGCTGCTCCCGACTGTGGATCTCCGGGATGCCGGCGTCCGCTCGCTCCTGTACGGCCATCCACTCGATCACGCCGGCGAGCAGTGCCGCGCGGGTGCGGAAGTGATTCGAGGTCGATCCGGGTGGGAGGGACGCGGCGGCATCCACGCGTCCATGGGTGAGCGCGCGCACTCCTTCGGTTCCGACGAGGGTCACCGCGGCATCCAGTGCGCGCTCTCGAGTGCTGCTCACGGTCCGAGACTATGCGCACTATGAAACTAGTGGCAAATCTACTATGAACGTAGTATTCTGTGCTCAGGGCCGATCCGACCCGGACGTGCAGACGCGGAGGTCTCGTCATGGACACACCGGCATTCCCGCAGGGATCCCTCCGAGGGACGTGGTCGCCCCCGTTGCCCGACGCGGACGGGTTCACGCATACGGTGGTCGCGACGCCGGGGCTGCGCACGCACGTCGCCGCCATCGGCGGAGGAGACGCCGTCGTGCTGCTGCACGGTTTCCCGCAGCACTGGTGGCAATGGCGGCTGATCGCCCCGACGATCGCCGCTCGGGGGTACCGCGTGATCTGTCCCGATCTGCGTGGTTCCGGGTGGTCCGAGGCCGACGACCCCGGTTTCGAGCGCGACTCTATCCGGCACGACCTGGAGTCGCTGCTCGACGCCCTGGGGATCGAAAGGGCCCACCTGATCAGCCACGACCTGGGCGCGGTCGTCGCAGGTCAGTTCGCCTACGCGCACCCCGAGCGGGTGCGCACAGCCGTGCAGATCGCGGTGCCACCGGGGTTTATGGCGTTCACACCCCGGCTCCTGCCCGCGTTCGCGCACATGCCGCGGATGCTCATGCACCGCGAGGGCCAGTCGCTGGGCTGGCTGTTCGGTCCCCGATACGTCGCGCACCCGATGAGCGGCGCCACCGTCGACGCCTACCTGCGCGTGCAGCAGCGGCCTGAGGTGAGCCGCGCCGTGCGGGCGCTGTACCGCGGAATGATCATTCCCGAGGTGCTCCGCCTCGCGCGGGGCACGTACAAGAGAATGCGGTTGCAGCCGCCGACGCTCGCCGTGTTCGGGCGGCACGACGGTCCGTTCACCGAGACGCTCGTCCGCAGGATCTGCCGTGACCACGAACGGCGCGCCGAGCACTTCGAACTCGCCTTCGTCGAAGACGCGGCCCACTTCGTCACCGACGACGCTCCGGCCGAGATCTCCGAACTCGCGTTGGACTGGTTCGAGCGCGGGGACAGAGCGGCCTGATCAGGCCGCCAGCGCGTCCGCATCCATGATCGTGTAGCTGTAGCCCTGCTCGGCGAGGAACCTCTGACGGTTCTGCGCGTAGTCCTGATCGATCGTGTCCCTGGCCACCAGCGTGTAGAAGCTCGCGGTGTGTCCCGACTGCTTCGGGCGCAGCAGGCGACCGAGGCGCTGGGCCTCCTCCTGGCGGGATCCGAACGAACCGGACACCTGGATGGCGACGGACGCCTCCGGCAGATCGATCGAGAAGTTCGCGACCTTCGACACCACGAGCAGCGAGATCTCGCCCTCGCGGAACTGACGGTACAGTTCCTCGCGCTCGTCGATCGGGGTCGCGCCAGTGATCGATGGGGCGTTCAGCGATTCGGAGAGCGTCTCCAGCTGATCCAGGTACTGCCCGATCACGAGGATGCGCTCGCCAGGATGCTTCGCGATCAGTTCCTTCACGGCATCGATCTTCGCCGGGGCCGATGCCGCGAGCCGATAGCGCTCGTCGTCGGTTGCTGCCGCGTACTCCAGGCGGTCGCTCGGCGGCAGGTCGACTCGCACCTCGTAGCAGGCCGCGGGGGAGATGAACCCCTGGGCCTCGATCTGCTTCCATGGGGCATCGAATCGCTTCGGCCCGATCAGGCTGAAGACATCGCCCTCGCGGCCGTCCTCGCGCACCAGGGTCGCCGTGAGGCCGACCCGGCGGCGGGCCTGCAGGTCGGCGGTGAGCTTGAAGACCGGGGCCGGCAGCAGATGCACCTCGTCGTACACGATGAGACCCCAGTCCAGGGCATCCAGAAGTGCGAGGTGGGCGTACTCGCCCTTCCGCTTCGCCGTGAGGATCTGGTACGTCGCGATCGTGACCGGCTTGACCTCTTTGGCCTGGCCGGAATACTCACCGATCTCTTCAGGGGTGAGGCTCGTGCGCTTGAGCAGCTCGTCGCGCCACTGACGCGCTGAGACGGTGTTGGTCACCAGGATGAGCGTGGTGGTCTTCGTCGCGGCCATCGCACCGGCGCCGACGATCGTCTTGCCGGCGCCGCAGGGGAGCACCACGACCCCCGAGCCGTCCTTGCTGAACGCATCGACCGCATCCTGCTGGTATGGGCGGATCTGCCAACCGTCTTCGGTGAGCTCGATCGGATGCGGTGTCCCCGGCGTGTATCCCGCAAGGTCCTCGGCCGGCCAGCCGATCTTCAGAAGCTCTTGCTTGATCTGGCCGCGCGCCCACGCGTCGACGACGAAGGTGTCCGGGGTCGGATGTCCGATCAGCAGCGGCTGGATGCGCCTGTTGTTCGCGATCTGGGTGAGCACGGCCGGGTCGGAGGAGCGCAGGATGAGCGTGCCCTCCTCGTCGCGCTCGATGACGAGCCGCCCGTATCGGTTGACGGTCTCGCGGAGGTCGACGGCCACCGACGGCGGCACGGGGAAGCGGGACCAGCGGTCGAGCGTCTCCAGCATGTCCTCGGCGGTGTGACCGGCAGCGCGGGCATTCCACAGGCCGAGGCGGGTGATGCGATATGTGTGGATGTGCTCGGGGGCACGCTCGAGCTCGGCGAAGATCGCCAGTTCGTGGCGGGCGCTCTCGGCCTCGGCGTGGGCGACTTCGAGAAGCACGGTGCGATCGCTCTGGACGATCAGGGGGCCATCAGACATAGCTGACCAGTCTATCGCGGCTTCGAGTCACGGGGTCGGCCCTGCACTCGACGGGTGGTTCACTGCTCGACGACGAAAGCCGCGCGGATGCTGGAGACCGGCAACGTCCGCTCGACATCGGCGGCACGGTCGCGTCCGCGCAGGCGTCCGCCGCCCAGTCCGGTGGCTTCCAACAGCAGGTCCCGTGTCGACCCGTCGGGCATGCCGACGGTCACCTGCAGGACGGCCTTGGCGCGGACGGCCGCCTCCAGCTCTCGGTCGAGCCAGGCGGCGTCGGCATCCGGTCCCTGCTGCGCGCGCAATCGAGCAAGCAGCGGCGAATAATCCGCGATGACGGCGACGGGTCCCGTCGTCGCCGGATGCCTGTCGGCCGTCAGGACGGTCCCGTCCGCGCCGACGAGCGTCGCGGGGTAACGGGCGTCCGTGAGTGCCCAGTAGACGGTGTCGCGCCCGACGCGAGAGGCCAGAGATGCGCCGACCCTGCTGAGAGCCAGGGGTCGCAGGGTCTGGTCGACGGCCATCGCGTCGATCAGATGACCGTCGACGCTGTCGATGCGCGTGCGCCCGGTTGCGACATCGGCCGATACTCGCACCAGGCCGTGGCGCTGAGCGGTCTGCACGATGAGATAGCTCAGAGGCTGCGGGATACCGGTGAGCGAGAGCGATCCGAGGAACTCGAGGATCGAATCCTCGGTCTCGCCGGAGGCCAGCGCATGAGCGATCGATTCGACGGTGAAACGGTACGACGACGCCTGTGCCGCCGATTCTCTGGCGGCGATCGTGCGCAGGCGCACGTCGAGTGCGGGCGCGAGCGGGCCGGGGGCGATCGCGCTGAGATCGTTCTGCAGGAAGATGCGGTCGACCTCGGCGGGGAGCACGCCGGTCAACGCCTCGGCGTCGACCTCTCCGCGTTCGCGCAGCGGTACGGTCCATTCGGGTTCGCTGCCGTCGTCGGCGATCAGGCCGAGGAGCCGGGCGCGCTCGAGCAGTACCGCGCAGCGATCGGGCCAGGTCGGATCCCACGGATGCGCGTTCGGCCAGACGGAGAGATCGGGCCAACCGGCGGCATCCCGGCGGAGCCCCCGTGGCAGCGCGCGGAGGAACCCCATCGCCAGGCGTCCCCAGCGGTCGCCGACGCCGGCGTGCAGCCAATGCTCGGTATCCGCGGAGACGCGGAGCTTTCGCCCGTCGGCGCGGACCAGATCTGCGTCGACGGCGATCCCCAGCAGGGCGTCGATGGACTCCGCAGGCACCCCGGCTTCCGCCAGCAGACGCTTCTCGCCGGCGCTGATCCCGCCGGTGGCGAGCAATGCCAGAGGGGTCTCTCGCGCGTGGAGCAGCAGATCGGCCAGCGAGGTGACCGTTGTGAACGCGCGCTCGGCCGCATGCGCGGCATTCTCGGCCGAAGCCAGTGTCGGCGGATCTCCGCCGGCGTCCGTGGGGATCTGCAGGCCCGCGACGACCGCGAGAACAGGCGGGTACGGAGTCCCGTCCGGACGGAGCAGCGCCAGTGCCGTCAACCCTGCGCGCTCCGCGCCGGCGTCGACACCGTCAGCCGCACTCCGCAGCCCGGTGGCCTCGCGCAGGGTCAGCTGAGGCAGCATCCGTGCCAGTGACGTGGGCTCGAGCAGCGCCTCGGCGGCGTCGAAGAAGTCATGCCATGGGGCATCCGCTCGGATGCCGCGCGCGGCGAAGAGATCAGCAAGCTCCGCATCGCTCGCCGCGGCCAGCCAATCAGCAAGCGGGCGCGCGTGAGTGCTCATATGGAGTGCCTCAGGACCGCGAAGCCGCGCGTCCCTTGCGTATGAAGCTCATCACGAGCAGCGCGATGATCATCACGAAGGCGACCGGAAGACCCCAGAGCGGGATGCCGGCGACGAGCGGCCAGAGGCCTTCGCCGAACGCGGCCTGATCCATGCCGACGGCGCTGCCGATGATGATCGCGAAGAAGCAGAGCACGGATGCGGCGGCAAGCCCGAGCGCGCTGAACGCCAGGATCCGGTCGACCTGACGGACCGGAACATCCGGTCCGGAACTGTGCGTGCTCATCTTCCTCAGCCTACCCGCACTGCGGTGCTGGGTTCCGCCGTGACCGGTAGGCTGAGGGTGGATGCGTCTCGGCGCGCCTTCTGTTCGATTTCTATAGCGAGGTTCTTCCATGCCCACCGGCAAGGTCAGGTTCTACGACGACGACAAGGGTTTCGGCTTCATCGCCAGCGATGACGGCCAGGACGTGTTCCTGCACGCCTCCGCCCTTCCCGCTGGCGCTGCCGTGAAGGCGGGTGCCCGCGTGGAGTTCGGCGTGGCCGACGGCAAGCGCGGCCTGCAGGCGCTCTCGGTGCGCGTCCTCGAGGCGCCGCCGAGTCTGGCGAAGGCGCAGCGCAAGCCTGCCGACGACATGGCGATCATCGTCGAGGACCTCGTGAAGCTCCTCGACGAGATGGGCGGCGACCTGCGTCGCGGTCGTTATCCTTCCTCCGGCCACAGCCGCAAGATCGCGGCCGTTCTGCGCAAGGTAGCCGATGACCTCGAAGCCTGACGCCGACGCGCGTCTCGTCGGCGCTCACGATCTCGCGCTGGAAGCCCTGCGCGAGATCACTCCGGCGACGACGATCGGCCCCGCGGCCGGCTACCTCCTGGAAGACGACGGTTCGGTCTCGTTGCGCTTCGAGAACCGGCTCCCCGGGTATCCGGGTTGGCACTGGACGGTCACGGTCGCTCGCGTCGACGACGAGGAGCCGACCGTCCTCGAGATCGAACTCCTTCCCGGTGACGGCGCGCTCCTCGCACCGGAATGGGTGCCCTGGGTCGAGCGACTCGCCGAGTACCGCGCCCATCAGGTCGAACTCGCCGAGCAGGCGGCTGCCGCAGCGGTCGATGCGCCCGATCTTGACGACGACGCCGATGTCTTCGACGACGACGCCGATGATCTCGACGACGATGAGCTCGATGAAGACGATGAGCTCGACGATGAGGATCAGGAAGCAGACATCCTGCATGCCGGAGACCTCGACGGCGTCGACATCGACGAACTGGATGAGTCGGCAGTCGATTTCGATGACGACTCCGACGACGATGACGACTCCGACGACGAAGAGGAATAGCGCGTCCGCTCGGCGATGACGCCGATCCTCGCCTGACGGCGAGAAGACGTTCCGGCGAACCGGGGGTTCAGGATCCGGAGTTCGCCAGCACGTAGTCGAGCGCGCGGGTCAGCTGACGCACGTCTTCGGGCTCGATCGAGACGAAGGTCGCGACGCGCAGCTGGTTGCGTCCGAGCTTGCGGTACGGCTCGGTGTCGACGATGCCGTTCGCACGCAGCGTCTTCGCGACGGCCGCAGCATCCACGCTCTCGTCGAAGTCGATCGTGACGACGACGGGGGAGCGGTGCTCGGGGTCGGTGACGAAGGGGGTCGCGACGGCGGATGCCTCGGCCCAGTCGTACAGCACTCCCGACGATTCCGCGGTGCGGGCGGCCGCCCACGCCAACCCGCCGTTCTCGAGGATCCAGCCGAGCTGGCTGTCCAGCAGGTGCAGGGTCGTCAGTGCCGGCGTGTTCAGCGTCTGGTTGAGCCGGGAGTTGTCGACGGCGTTCTTCAGGCTCAGGAACTCCGGGATGTAGCGATCGGATGCAGCGATCCGCTCGATCCGCTCGATCGCTGCGGGCGAGACCGCGGCGAACCACAGCCCGCCGTCCGAGCCGAGGTTCTTCTGCGGGGCGAAATAGTAGACATCGGCCTGGGTGACGTCGAAGTCGATGCCTCCGGCCGCGCTCGTCGCGTCGATGACCGTCAGGGCGCCGTCTGCGAGCACACGTTCGATGGGTGCTGCGACACCGGTGGAGGTCTCATTGTGCGGCCACGCGTAGACGTCGATGCCGGAGACGATCTCGGCAGCAGCGCGCGAACCGGGCTCGGCCTTGCGCACGTCCGGAGCTTCGAGCCACGGCGCTCCGGCGGCGGCGGCGAACTTGCCGCCGAATTCGCCGAAGACGAGGTTCTGGCTGCGGCGCTCGACGAGACCGAAGGCGGCGGCATCCCAGAAGGCCGTCGAGCCGCCGTTGCCGACGAGGATCTCGTAGCCCTCGGGGAGGCGGAAGAGGGTGGACAGCCGCTCGCGCACACTGCCGACGAGGTTCTTCACCGGGGCCTGGCGGTGCGAAGTGCCCAGCAGGCTCGGACCGGCCGCGAGGAGCGCCTCGAGCTGCGCGGGGCGCACCTTCGAGGGCCCGCAGCCGAATCGGCCGTCAGCGGGCAGGAGTTCTCGGGGGATCTCGATCGCCATAGCTCGATTCTATGGCTTCGGAGTGACGTCGTTTCACGAGCCCCGGATCCGATGTCGGCGCAGGAATGTAGGCTTACCTAAGAACTCTCGGAGGGCCAGACATGACCGACCTGATCGACACCACGGAGATGTACCTCCGCACCATCCTCGAACTCGAGGAGGAGAACATCGTGCCCCTGCGTGCGCGCATCTCCGAGCGCCTCGGGCACTCCGGCCCCACGGTCTCGCAGACCGTCGGCCGGATGGAGCGCGATGGCCTCGTCGTCGTCTCCGAGGATCGGACCCTCGAACT
Source organism: Microbacterium sp. LWH12-1.2 (assembly GCF_040675825.1). Lineage (NCBI taxonomy): Bacteria > Bacillati > Actinomycetota > Actinomycetes > Micrococcales > Microbacteriaceae > Microbacterium > Microbacterium sp. LWH12-1.2. Next base: position 1,814,372 of record NZ_JBEGIJ010000001.1, on the reverse strand, counting down.
CACAGACGCCGGCCGGTCGAAGGCGGTCAACGTGATGCGCAAGCACCGCCTGGCCGAGCGACTGCTCTCCGATGTGATCGGACTGGATTGGGCGTTCGTGCACGAAGAGGCCTGCCGCTGGGAACACGTCATGAGCGAGCAGGTCGAGCGTCGCCTGGTCGAGCTCCTCGGTCACCCCACCGAGTCGCCCTACGGCAACCCGATCCCCGGACTCGATCAGCTCGGCGACCTCCCCGCGCGCACGTTCGATGAGGGCGTCATCGGTCTTGTGCAGAAGCTGAACACCGCCGGAGCGCCGATCGACGGCACCGTCCGGCGCCTTGCCGAGCCTGCGCAGGTCGACCCGGAGTTGCTGCAGCAACTCCGTGACGCCGGAGTCGTTCCCGGTGCGCATGGCGACTACCGCTATAACGAGGGCTACGTCCTGATCCAGATGGACGGCAACGGCGAAGGGCTCGAGCTTCCGGTCGAGCTGGCCTCTCATATCTTCCTGGTGGCTGAGCCGGTCTGACCCGCGCGGCCGGTGCTTCGCGCGGCGAATCCGGAGCCCTCTCCGAGGATTGCCAGGTTCGCAGGGTGACACGATCGTTATCTTCCGGTAACCTCGGACAGGTCGTCAGCGAGAAGCCCGCAGACGATGACCGTGAAGATTGCCTTCCAGGCTCGTCGTCTTTCCGGTTAAGTCGCACAAAGTACCCGAGCTACATCCGTGCACGAGAAGCAGAGTGCCGACGAGCCAGCGCTACCCGAAGCGCGCAGGCGCAGGAGGACCCACTTTTGGCCGCAGACATCGATTCGCCCACGAACACAACCGAAGACCGAACACTCGCTCGACGCACACCCGCTCGAGCGCGTACCCACAAGGCTGCAGGTCCTCTGCGGTCGATCGCCATCTTCGGTGCCGTAGGCGCCCTTGTCGCCGTCATCGCGCTGCCCGCCTATGCGGCGAGCAAGCCCGCCGAGGCCGGCACGACGATCCAGCAGCTCGCCGAGGCCGATGCGCAGTCGCTCGTCGTCGCTTCGCAGGCGACCGCAGCCCCGCTCAGCCGCGGCACCTTCACGGCTACCACACCCGATGAGATCGAGAAGAAGAAGGCGGAAGAGGCTGCCGCAGCCCGCGCCGCCGCTGCCGCCTCGACCGCCGGAACTGCCTTCAACACCGCGGGCTATGCGCTCGTCTCTCCCGGCTCCGGTGAGGTCCGCTATCCGCTGCCCCAGGGTTCGTACACCCAGGGACGCACGACGGTCGGCCCCGACAGTGGCGGCCACGACGGTGCAGACATGCTGGCTCCTGCGGGCACCCCGATCTACGCGGCTGCGGCCGGTGTCGTGCGGGTCTCGTCCGAGAGCTACTACGGCTACGGTGTCGCCATCGTGATCGACCACGTCATCGCCGGACAGCGTGTCTCGACGACCTACGCGCACATGACGTACGGCACTCGCCAGGTGCAGGCCGGACAGACCGTCGAGGCGGGTCAGCTCATCGGAGCGGTCGGCAGCACCGGCAGCTCGACGGCGAACCACCTCCACTTCGAGGTGCGCATCGGCGGCAGCATCCTCGAGCCGTACTCCTGGCTGGCCGCCAACGCCGGCTGATCCTTCTCGTCGGTGGAACGGACCCGAGGCGGACACACCTTCGGCCGTTCACCTGCTGTTTCGCCCGCTGTGCGCGTGAATGAGTTAGCCTGAACCCGTTGTCGTACAGACGGGAGAAGCTGATGGAGCGAATACCGAGCATCCGAACCATGGATGCCCTCGGCCGTTACGTTCTTCGGCATCGTCCGCAGGGATGCCACGGCGTTGCCGTGCGCGAAAGGCGCTGTCTCTGAGACGGCGCCTTTTTTCGTCTCTGCAAACCCTCTGCCGCCTGTTCGACCTCATGTGAGTCGAGAGTGCCGGGAAGCCGTCCCGGCGGATCGAGAGGATGACGATGCGCACACTTGTCTTGAACGCCGGATACGAACCGCTCGCGATCGTGTCATTCAAACGAGCATTGGTTCTCGTGATGAATGACAAGGCGACGGTGATCGAGCGCGTCGAGGACGATCCGGTCTGGGCCGCCCGCGGAAGATACGAACGTCCTGCGGTGATCATCCTCTCCCGCTACGTGCGTGTTCCGAAGAGTCGCCGCGTTCCGGTGACACGCCGCGGGGTGCTGCGGCGCGACAACAATCGCTGCGGTTACTGCGGCAAGGCGGCGTCCACCATCGACCACGTGCTGCCCCGCTCGCGCGGGGGCGCGGACTCCTGGGAGAACCTCGTCGCCTGCTGCCTGCGCTGCAACAACGTCAAGAGCGACCGGACGCCGCAGGAGATGCGCTGGGAGCTTCGGATCACTCCGCGCCCGCCGCACGGCACGGGCTGGACCGTGCGCGGTACGGAGCGAAGCGACCCACGCTGGGAGCCGTACCTCGCACTCGCTGCGTGACGTGTAAGTGCCTTTGGGTGCCCTCGACAGGATTCGAACCTGCGACCTGCCCTTTAGGAGAGGGCTGCTCTATCCCCTGAGCTACGAGGGCGCAGAATCATTCTAAAAGATCCCGCGACCGAGTTTTGACGGCCACCAGATGGCCCTCCCGATGTCATAGGCGAGTGCCGGCACCAGGAGAGACCGGACGATGAAGGTGTCCAGCAGCACACCGAACGCGACGATGAACGCGAGCTGCACCAGGAACAGGATCGGTATCACCGACAGGGCGGCGAACGTCGCGGCGAGCACCAGTCCTGCCGAAGTGATCACCCCGCCGGTGATCGCGAGCCCGCGCAGCACGCCTTCCCTCGTGCCATGGCGACGGGATTCCTCACGCACGCGTGTCATCAGGAAGATGTTGTAGTCGATCCCCAGCGCGACGAGGAAGACGAATCCGAAGAGGGGGACGGCCGGGTCAGCTCCGGGGAAGTCGAACACCCCGTTGAAGACGAGCGCCGACACGCCCATCGCCGTACCGAAAGAGAGCACCGTCGTGACGATGAGCAGCACCGGGGCGAGGATCGACCGCAGCAGCGCCATCAGGATCAGCAGAATGACGACGAGGATGACGGGAATGATGAGATTCCGATCGTGTATCGACGCGTCGTCGGTGTCGACCGCGGTGGCGGTCACCCCGCCGACGAGAGCATCGAGGCCCTCGAGTTCTGCGCGCATCTCGCGCACCGTGGCCGCCGCGGCATCGGAGTCCGCGGCGTCTGCCAGCGTCGCCTGAAGCAGCACCCGGCCGTCGACCACGGTCGGATCCGGCGTCGGGCTCCCTGGCGGGCCGAACGCGGTGATCCCCTCGTCCGTGACCGCCGCCGAACCGCTCGGCGCATCGGACGCGGTCACGGAGACCGCATCGACCCCGTCGAGCGCGAGGAGGATCTCGGCCGCATCCTGCAGGTCGGCCTCATCGGCGACCACGTACGCGGGACTTCCCGAGCCACCGGGGAAGTGCTCCCCGAGCGCCACCTGACCGTCTCGGGCCTCCGATGAGCCGAGCACGAGGTCCGATTGCGGCACACCGGAGGCATTGAGCTGCGTCACTCCGAGCGCCCCGACCAGGAGCACGAGCGTCGTCACGACCCAGATCGTTCGCGGACGGCGGCTGATCGCAGTGGCCAGTCGAGCCCAGAGGCCCGTGGACGGCATCCCACCCTCGGCAGCAACGACGTCAGGCTCGAAGGACGGCCGACGCGGCCAGAAGGCTGCGCGTCCGAAGAACAGCAGCAGCGAGGGCAGCAGCGTCAGTGCGGACAGCATCGCGAAGACGATCCCGATCGCGGCGACGGGGCCGAGGGTGCTGTTGGATTTGAGGTCGCTGAGCAGCAGGCACAGCAGACCGGCGATCACCGTTCCGCCCGACGCGACGATCGGCTCGAACGAGCCCTTCCAGGCCGCGGCGACCGCGGCACCCTTGTCGGACGTGCTGCGGAGTTCCTCACGGAAGCGCGAGACGAACAGCAGCGAGTAGTCGGTGGCTGCGCCGATCACCAGGATGAACAGGATGCCCTGTGTCTGTCCGCTGAGCAGCAGCACCTCCGCCTTCGCCAGCCACCAGACGACCAGCAGCGCCACGCAGAGCGCGAACAGGCTCGTGGAGAGCACGACGACGGGCAGGAGCAGAGAGCGGTAGACGAGCACGAGGATCAGAAGCACGGCGAGGAGGGCGACCCCGAGGAGCAGGCCGTCGATCCCCGCGAAGCCGGCGACGAGATCCGCCGTGAAGCCGGCGGGGCCGGTGATGAAGACGTCGACTCCTGCCGGTGCGGATTCGCGTAGCGTCGTCCCGAGCACGGCGACGACATCACCGACGTCCGACCCCGAAGAGATCGGTACGAAGGCCTGCACCGCTTCGCCGTCCTCAGAGGGGAGCGCGGGAGAGACATCGTCGCCGACACCTTCGAGGCCGTCGACCGTGGCGAGAAGATCCGTGATGGCTTCGAGCTGGCTCGCGCTGAGAGCCGTCTCGCCGGTGAACACCACGATCGCGGGTATCGCATCCGAATCCGTGAAGTCGCCCAGCAGCTCCTGCACCTGGGTGGCGTCGGCGGACTCGGGCAGGTAGGTGGTCCGATCGTTGGAGGAGACCTCATCGATCTTTCCGAAGAGCGGACCGCCGAACGACGCGCCGGCGAGCCACGCGAGGATCAGCACCGCCGGAACGAGCACACGCAGCCAGGAACGGCTGCGGACCCGCTCTCGACGGGTGATCGGCGGGGCGGATTCGGGGGACGTCATCTCGGTCCTTTCGGGAGCGGGTGAAGGGATCGGGTCACGAGGAGACCCAGGCGAGGATCAGCAGCATCGTCGCGAGGAAGCCGACCACATAGTTGAGTGCGATGAACCGTCGCCACGCGACATTCGTAGCGGCGGAGGTATCGTCGGTGACGTTCCACCAGCCTGCGGTGTTCAGCAGGTACGGCAGCGCCAGTGCTGCGGCGAGCGGTCCCGGCCAGGTCGTTGTCAGCATCAGGATGCCGGCGAGCAGCCACAGGGCAAGTGCCAGGCGAACGGTGGCGCGGGCGCCGATCACGGTGGCGACGGAGCGGATCCCCGCTTCGCGATCGGGGCCGATGTCCTGCACGGCGCCGAAGGCGTGAGCGGCCATGCCCCAGAGGAAGAACGCGAGAAGCGTGGTCACCATGGCCACGGTCGGCTTCGCTTCGGCGAGCGCGAGTCCGAAAACGGCCGGGCTGACGAAGTGGATGCTCGAGGTCACCGAGTCCAGGAAGGGGCGCTCCTTGAAGCGCAGCCGCGGCGCGGAGTAGGCGATGACCGCGAAGATGCTGACCGCGAGCCATGCGGTGGACGCGAGATTCCCGACAGCGACGAGGAAGACCAGAAACGGAAGGTTCGACAGCGCGGCGGCCCAGAGGGTCGTGCGGTGCAGCCGCGGCGCGAGAAGAGCCCCTTCGATGCCGCCCTTGCGCGGGTTCGCCACATCGGATGCGTAGTCGAATACGTCGTTGATTCCGTACATGGCGAGGTTGTACGGCACGAGGAAGTAGAGGAAACCGATGACGAGGGTCGCGTCCAGTTCGCGGGTGGTCAGGAGATACGCCGCACCGAAAGGGAACGCGGTGTTGATCCAGCTCACCGGTCGTGAGGACAGCACGATCTGGGCGATGGTCCGACCGCTCCCGGTCTTCATCGGTTCTTCGCGATTCATCGTTCCCGCCCCGATCTCCGTGATCTCCGCCCGAGGAGCACGACCCAGATGCTCGGAAGCAGCAGGACGGCAGCCAGCGGATAGGCGAAGTCCTCGATCGGGGCGAGACCGACATGCAGTCCGAGTAGCCGTGTCGGCGCGTAGTGGAACAGTTCGGCGGCGATCATCGCACTGTCGAAGACGGCGGTGAGCAGAACGAGCCCTGCAGCGCTGATGACGAGGGCGGCCATCGACGGTCCCCGCGTGCGCGCCAGGAGCGGCAGCGCGGCGCTGGCCGTCGCGGCGACGGCCAGGAAGCAGAGGGCGAGAGTCGAGTAGCTCACCGGGTGTCCCCGCGGCCGAGCGTCGTCTTCCGCGTCGCTGTCCGTCGACGGGCGAGCACCTTCACGAATCCGGTGTAGAGCACCATGGCGCACAGGACGAGGAAGAACAGGAACACCGGTTCCTCGAGAGGAAGGTGCGGAGCGAGGAGGACGCCGCTGGCGATGGCACCCTCGCCCCGGAAGAAGATGCCGAGACTGATTCCTGCGACGTCCCAGGCGAGGAAGAAGGCGACGCCGATCGCAGAGACGATGCCGGCGGCCACCGGATCGCGCCAGAAGAAGAGACGGAATCGCCAGTCGAGCAGGAGCAGGCAGCCGGAAGCCCCTACGAGGAAGGCGAGGTAGATCAGGCCCATGGCTGCGCCTCGCTTCGTTCCCCGACCGGCACCGGCTCGGGAAGAGGGCCGCCGCTGTGATCCCCGCGCACGCGTTTGAGGACGAGTTCGGCGCTGATCAAGCACATCGGAACCCCGACGCCCGGCGCCGTCGTGGCGCCGGCGTAGAACAGGCCGCTCACCCGCTTGGACGCATTCTGCGCTCGGAACATGGCGCTCTGGCGCAAGGTATGCGCGGGGCCGAGCATCCCGCCGCGCCAGGAGTGGTGGTCGCGCGCGAAGTCGGCGGGCCCCTTGGTCTGGCGGACGACGATGCGCTCTCGGAGGTCGGGGATGTCCGCCCAGCGGGCGACCTGATCGATGGCGGCGTCGGCGATCGCCTCGACCGCCCGATCACCGGCGCCCTCGGCCCCGCCGCCGCCGAGGGAGACATCCGGCGGGACGGGGACGAGCACGAAGAGGTTCTCGTGGTCCGCCGGTGCGACCGTGGCATCCGTCGCACTCGGTCGACAGACGTAGATGGACGCAGGAGACGGCACGTGCGGCGATCTGCCGAAGATGGCGTCGAAATTGGCGGTCCAGTCGCGGGTGAAGAACAGTGAGTGATGCGGCAGCTGAGGCAGCCCGCCACGCACACCCAGTATCACGAGGACGGCGCCGGGACCACTGGTCCGCCGGCGCCACCAGCGTTCCGGATAGGTGCGCTGGGGTGCGGTCAGCAACCGGGTCTCGGTGTGATGAAGATCCGCGCAGGAGACGACGATGTCGGCCGATTCCACATGCTCGTCGCCATGCGCATCCTGCCAGTGCACCCCGGTCGCGCGATGGCGTCTGCGGTGGCGACCCACCGGTTCGGTGTCGATGAGCTGCACTTCGGCCTGGGTCCGCACTGTCGCCCCCGCTTCGATGGCGAGCGATTCCAGTCGCTGGATCACCGTCCAGAATCCGCCCTGGGGGTACTGCACGCCATCATCGAGATCGAGCGCGCTCATCAGGTGGTACATGGCGGGGGCCTGGCCGGGATGGGTTCCGAGGAAGACCGCCGGGTATCCGAGGATCTGCCTGAGCACAGGATGGGAGAACCGTCGCGCCGCCCAGGTATCCAGGCGCGTCAGGAGGAGTCGCGCGAGCTCAGGTACTGCGCGGAGGATCTCCGCTGTGGCGAGGGAGGACGCCCGGGTGAACGGATTGTAGAGAAAATGCTTCTCGGCCATCTCGCTCGTGTGGCGGGCAGAGGAGAGATACCTGCGCAGTGACACGCCGGCGCCCGCCTCCATGTCCTCGAACAGGCGCGAGACCGCCTCGGCGCCGCGCGGGATCGTCACCGCGCCGGCGCTCGCCGCGTCGTCGGACGGCTCGCTGAAGACCCGATAGCCGGGATCCAGCATGGTCATGTCGAGTTCGCGCTCGGTACGCGTTCCCATCATGGCGAAGAAGTGGTCGAAGACGCGGGGCATCAGGTACCAGGACGGGCCTGTGTCGAATCGGAATCCGTCACGCTCGATCGACCCGGCCCGCCCGCCCACCTGGGCACTCTTCTCGAGCACCACGACCTCGTGTCCGTCGCGGGCGAGGAGACCCGCGGTGGCGAGTCCGGCGACGCCGGCTCCGATCACGACGACACGGCTCATCGACGGGGCTCCGTCCAGGTGCGAAGAACAGCCGCTGCGACCAGAAGGCCCTTCTGCGCGGCAGGCACACGGATGCGGCGGTGGTACAGCTCAGCGGCCGGCGTGCGTTCGATGCGATCGGTGAGGGCGGCGAACAACGCGAGCGCACTGCGCACCCCGGCGCGCGCATCCCGAGGCAGTAGGGGGATGGCGAGGCGCGCTCGATCGAGCTGCTCTCGGATGGTGGCCACCCACGTGTCGCGATCCTCGTCGGTGAGGCGACGGACGCCGGTGAGGTAACCGCGGCGGAGTCGCTCCGTGTCATCGGCGAGATCGCGGAGGAAATTGATGTTCTGGAACGCGGCGCCGAGCTGGCGTGCACCGGAGCGCAACGTCTCGAGCGCAGCGGCATCGCGAACCTCCTCGCGCAGGAAGACTCGCAGGCACATCAGGCCGATGACCTCGGCAGATCCGTAGACGTATCGCTGATGGGCGGAGGCGTCGTAGGCCGCGAAGGTCGAGCCGACGTCTGCTGAGGGCAGGTCGCTCTGCATCGAGTCGAAGAACGGACCGGTGAGATCCTCGTCGATTCCTGCATCGCGCGCGGTACGAGCGAACGCGTGCAGCACGAGGTCGCTGCTGTAGCCGTCGCGGATGGCGCGGTGGGTCTCTGCCCGGTAATCGCGCAGAGCGGCTTCGAGTGCCGGGGGAGTCAGCCCCGCCTCAGCGGCGACGCCGTCGACGATCTCGTCCGCGATCCGCACCATCGCGTAGATGTTGCGGACGTGACGTCGGTGCCGGGAACCGAGGAGCCTGGTGGCGAGTCCGAACGAGGTCGAGTACGTGTGAATCACGTCTCGTGCCGCGGTCTCCGCGGCATGGGTGAAGCGCTCCAGAGCATCACCGGTCGTGTCGGCTCCGGGAGAGTCATCATGTCTCATCGGCGTCGGTCCTTGATGCTCGCTGCGACGCGCCGGATCGCCTCGCGCGCAGGTCCGGGGATCTCCGCGCGCCCTGCAGCGTTCTCCAGAACGGAGTGCGCGGCGGCGAGCTGATCCTCGATGAGGCCGCGAGTGAAGGCCTCGGCGCCGCACTCGATCAGATGCTCACGAATGCGAGCGGCATCCCCTGGTGGCAGCTGCGGATGCCCGAACCCGTGCTCGATGCGCGACCACGCCCCCGTCTCCCTCGCGAAGGCGATGATCGCGGTCTCCTTGCCGGCGCGAAGATCGGCATACGGGTCCTTGCCGTGGTCGGCTTGGTCTCCGAACATCGAGAGATGGTCGTCCTGGAGCTGGTAGGCGAGGCCGAGGTGGCGACCGATCGTGACCATGCTCATCTCTACCGATGGATCTGTTTCGGCCAGGATGGCGGCCGCGCGGAGCGGGAGAGCGAACGAGTATGTCGCCGTCTTATAGGCGGTCATCGAGAGGATCGTCGTCAGATCCGGCGTGATCACGCCGTCGCTCAAACCGACATCTGTGTGCTCTCCCGCGACCGTTTCGACGATGGCGTGCTCGAGAAGATCGAGAAGCCTCCGACGCGTGCTCTCGGCGACCTTCGCGCGCGCGAATCCCAGGATCGCGGACGACAGCAGCAGGTCACCCATCAATATGGCGCCGCTGCGCGCCCAATGCAGGACGACGTCCTCCGCGGAGGCGGTCTCTGTGTGGAAGCCGGCCAGAGTGCCGATCAGATTGGGCCGGTGCCGCCGGGTCAGGTCGCCGTCGATCACGTCGTCGTGCAGAAGGAACGCGTAATGCAGGAGCTCGACGTTCGCGGCGATCTCGATCGCGACATCGTTCTGCCGGGGGGACTCGGCGGGGCTCAGCGCTCCGTGCACGTCGAGGAGCAGCCGCGGACGGATCAGCTTGCCGCCGAGGACGTGGTCCGCGGCGAGGCGCCAGAGCAACGCGAACTGTTCTCCGTACTCCTCGGCTGCGCTGCTGCGTTCCGCGAAACGTCGCCGCAGTGCATCCTCGACCGCGGAGTGCTGGTTCTGCGTCTTCGTGGCCGTCGCGCTCATGTCTGGTCCGTGCCCGACAATTGGGGCAACTGCTCCCTGAGCCAGGGAGTGAAGGCGAATGGTGCGCGCACGAGGGCCTCGGCCAGATCCTCTGCCTGCACCCATGCCCATTCGGCGACCTCGTCCGGGTTCGGCGAGAGCTCGCCGTCGATGACCGCCACGTGTACGGGACAGATCTCGTTCTCGACGATGCCGCTCGCATCGACCGCACGGTAGCGGTAGTCGGGGAGGACCAGCCGGATCGATGACAGGCCGATACCGAGCTCGTCCTGGGCGCGCCGCCGGACAGCGTCCAGCATCTCCTCGCCGGGGCGAGGGTGTCCGCAGAAGCTGTTGGTCCATACTCCCGGCCAGGTGCGCTTGCCCAGCGCTCGCCGGGTCACCAGCAGCCGTCCGTCTGCGTCCTTGACGTGGCACGAGAAGGCGAGGTGCAGCGGCGTCTCGGCGGAATGGACCTCGCTCTTCGGAAGGATGCCGACAGCGGAGCCATCGTCGGCAAGGAGGACCACATCATCCATCGCTATCCTCTCCTTCGGAATATTTAGCTAGCTTAGCAAGTAGTCACCTTAGCATGTAGCAATTCATGTGTAGCATGATGCCATGGAGAACGAGTCCGGCGCCATCCCCGATGCCGAGTCGCCGGCGCCCCGCGGCTCATCGGCCGGAGAGCGGGACACCGTCGACGGGCTGAGCCACTCGAGCATCTACGACGTGGACGCCAGCGATCCTCGCAGCACCCTGATCGACAGGACCGGCGTTTCGCCGGAGGCGCTGCGGCAGATCGCGGCGCTCATGGGTGCTCTCGGCGAGCTGCGCGAAGCGGAGCAGCGATTGTCACGTGTGTCGAGGCGGTACATGCAGCTCAACGAGACGGACATGCGCGCGCTGCACTATCTGATCGTGTGTTCGAATCGCGCGGTCATCGCGACGCCAGGAGGTATCGCCCAGCACCTCGCCATCTCGACGGCTTCGACGACGAAGCTGCTCGACCGGCTGGAGAAGGGAGGGCACATCGCGCGGGCTCCGCATCCGACGGACAGGAGGGCGCTCGCCATCACGATCACGCCCGAGACCCGCCTCGCCGCGATGGAGACGGTCGGTCGTCAGCAGGCCAAGCGGTTCTATGCGGCGGCCCGGCTCACGGGGGAGGAGCGGGACGTGGTCATCCGGTTCCTCAGAGATATGACGGACGAGATCACGATCCGTGACGAGCCCTGGGCTCAGGACGTCACACCATAGGGCGACGAACACCGGTTGTGTTCAGCACCTCGGCGGGCGACGGAGGTGCTCAACGCGCGGATGCCTCCATGTGCGCGCGTCTCAGTGTGCGGCGTTGTACGCCTCGACGATGGGCGCCGGAATACGACCGCGCTCGGAGAGCGTGTGACCGTTCGCCTTCGCCCACGCCCGAATGGCGCTGACCTCAGGATTGCGTCCGGCGCGCTTTCGCGGACTCGAGGACCTGGCAGAGCTGGAACCCCCGGCCCGACGACCCGCCGAGATGTACGGCTCCAAGGCGCTGCGCAATTCCTCACTGTGCGTCGCATTCAAGTCGATCTCGTAAGAGGCGCCATTGAGTGAGAAATGCACAGTCTCGCCCTCGCCGACCTCCAGGACCGTTCCGTCGATATCGTCGACCAGCTGGTGCACAATTCTTCTTGCCATGGAATTGACCATACCCGGCAGTCGGAATTACGACAAGAAACCTATTCGTGGCCGGGGTCGATCAGCTTCAGTCCGACGATGCACCCGACGAGTCCGAGCAAAAGCAGGATTCGCATCCAGGAGATTTCGGTGTCGCCGGTGATCATCGCCCAGATCACGGTGAGAGATGCGCCGATTCCGACCCAGACGGCGTATGCGGTTCCGGTGGCGATCTCGCGCATTGCGAAGGCGAGTCCGAACATCGATGCGGCGAGGCCGACGAAGAAGATGACGCTCGGCCAGAGTTTCGTCAGGCCTTCGGATTTGCCGAGGGCGGTCGCCCAGACGGCTTCGATGACACCGGATGCAATAAGAATGATCCACGACATGGTGATCCTCCGGACCAGTCTTGTCGCTTTCCGGGTACTGGCCTGCCTCGTCCGGGATCGGGAGGACCGATCTGCTTCCACCATAGCGAACGCGCCTGATCAGGGACTGTGCAGTCGGCCCGACCCGTGAGAGGTGATCAGGGCAGAAGTCCCGCTCGCCGGGCTTTGGCGACGGCGGCGTGCCTCGTCGAGGCGTCGAGTTTCGACATCGCCGTTCCCAGATACGCCTTCACCGTGCCCTCACGGAGACCGAGCTGGCCGGCGATCTCCGCGTTCGTGGCGCCGAGCGCCGCGCACGCGAGCACGTCGGTCTCACGGGGGGAGAGCCGCACCGTCGGCAGCGGACCCGTGCGCGGGGTCGGGCTGTCACCGGCCAGGGTCACCAACCGGTTCTGCACGTCTGCGATCCGCGCGCGCAGCGAGGAGTCATCCACGGCGGCCGCGATGCTGCGCAGCTCGGCGAAGCTCTCACGGAGCTCTTCCCGTTGGGAGGGAGCGACCAGCTGCGCGCCGGTGGTGAGACGAAGGCGCCGATCCACCTCATCGCGGATGCGCAGCTCGTCGGCGACGGACTGGGCGACCTGCATGGCCGGTGCGGTCGTCACCCCGCCGGGGGGAGCCTGCTCCCAGGTGCCCGCGTAGAGCACTCCACGAGGACGACCCGCGACGATGATCGGAACAGCCAGCAGCGTGCTCAGCCCCTCGCCGAGGACGAAGACGTCATAGTCATGGGTGATCTGCTGCGAGGAGCGGTAGTCGCTCGTCATCCGTGGGCGCAGCTCCATCATCGCCCGACCGCCGAGGCCGCGTTCCGGCCTCACACGCAATCCGTCCAGGCTATGGGTGCGGTTTCCGACGATGCTCGTGATGCTCACCACGCCCTCGTCGATGAGGCCGCCGAAGGTCACGGGAAAGCGCGTGCGCCGGGAGAGTTCCCGCACCGCACGGTCGACGAGGTCGGTCTCTGATTCCCCAGCGCTGGTCGTGCTCACGGCTACCTACTTTCGGGGGTGACGGCATTGCCCCCCGTTTCGTAGCGTCGACCCTACCACTCGTGCGGAACTGTGCCGTACGAGCTCCGAACATGTGGCAAGGAGGCCCCATGAGCGACCGAAGCATCGCCGAATCGGCAGGCGAGATCGATTACATCGCCGTCGAAGAATCATCGAGATTCAAGTCCCTCAAACGCACGCAGCGTTCATTCATCTTTCCGCTGGCCGCATTCTTCCTGATCTGGTATTTCGCATATGTCCTTCTGGCGGCATTCGCGCCGGAATTCATGGGGCAGCGAGTGTGGGGCGATATCACCATCGGGTTGCTGCTCGGTCTGGGGCAGTTCGTGACGACCTTCGCCATCACGATGGGATATGTGGCTTTCGCGAACAGGAAGCTCGATCCCCTGGCGCAGGAGATCCGTGAAGACCTCGAGAAGGCGCAGGCCGGAGCATGAACATCATCCACACCGCCACGACCGTCGTCGCCGAGAGCAACCCCGTTCTGAACATCTCGATCTTCCTCGCGTTCGTCGCCGTGACGCTGTTCATCGTCATTCGCGCCAGCCGTAACAACAAGACGGCGGCCGACTACTACGCGGCGGGCCGTTCATTCACCGGCCCGCAGAACGGCTTCGCGATCGCGGGCGACTATCTGTCTGCCGCATCCTTCCTCGGGATCTGCGGCGCGATCGCGATCAACGGCTACGACGGGTTCCTCTACTCGATCGGCTTCCTCGTCGCCTGGCTCGTCGCGCTGCTGCTCGTCGCCGAGCTGATGCGCAACACCGGCAAGTTCACGATGGCCGACGTGCTGTCGTTCCGACTCAAGCAGCGCCCGGTACGCGTGGCGGCCGCGATCACCACTCTCGCCGTGTGCTTCTTCTACCTGCTGGCTCAGATGGCGGGCGCAGGAGGGCTGGTCTCGCTTCTCCTCGGAATCGACGGTCGCGTGGGGCAGTCCATCGTGATCGCCGTCGTGGGCGTCCTGATGATCGTCTACGTGCTCATCGGCGGCATGAAGGGCACGACCTGGGTGCAGATCGTGAAGGCCTTCCTGCTCATCGGCGGCGCGATCGTGATGACGATCTGGGTCCTGGCCATCAACGGGTTCAGCCTGAACACGCTCCTCGAGGCCGCTGTCGCGAATTCCGACAAGGGCGATGCGATCCTCGCGCCCGGGTTGCAGTACGGTGCGAACCCCTGGGACTTCCTTTCGCTCGGCATGGCGCTCGTGCTTGGAACGGCGGGGCTCCCGCATGTGCTGATGCGCTTCTATACGGTGCCGACGGCGAAGGAAGCGCGTCGGTCGGTGGTCTGGGCGATCTGGCTGATCGGCGGGTTCTACCTGCTCACCCTCGTGCTCGGGTACGGCGCTGGAGCACTTGTCGGCGCAGAGGTCATCGCGAATGCGCCGGGCGGGGTGAACTCGGCCGCTCCGTTGCTGGCACTGCACCTGGGTGGTCCGCTGCTGCTCGGATTCATCTCGGCCGTCGCGTTCGCCACGATCCTGGCGGTCGTCGCGGGACTGACGATCACGGCCGCGGCGTCGTTCGCGCACGACATCTATGCGAACGTCATCCAGAAGGGCAGGAAGGATGCCGCAGGCAACCCCGTCGAGGCAGACCCGAACGGAGAAGTGAAGGTCGCCCGCCGCACGGTCATCGTGATCGGCATTCTCGCGATCCTCGGCGGTATCGGCGCGCAGGGGCAGAACATCGCGTTCCTCGTGGCGCTGGCATTCGCGGTGGCGGCATCGTCGAACCTGCCGACCATCCTGTACTCGCTGTTCTGGCGGCGCTTCACGACCCGCGGTGCGGTGTGGAGCATGTACGGCGGCCTGGGCTCGGCGATTCTGCTGATCGTCCTCTCGCCGGTGTTCTCCGGGACGCCCACCTCGATGATCCCCGGGGTCGACTTCGCGATCTGGCCGTTGAACAATCCGGGCATCGTGTCGATCCCGCTCGGGTTCTTCCTGGGCTGGCTGGGGACGGTCACCAGCACGGTGAAGGAGTCTCCACAGCTCGCTGCCGAGATGGAGGTGCGCTCGCTCACCGGCTTCGGCGCGGAGAAGGCGGTGGATCGCTGACCCGCGCCGCGGCTTGAGAACGAGCACGCGGACTCCGGCGGCCTACCCGCCGGGGTCCGCGTCGTCTCGGGATCAGCGTCTGGGGGTGGTGGCCGCCTCCAGATCGAGGAGGTACTTCTTGCGCTCCGGGTGCGCGCCGTAGTGTCCGGGGGTGCCGTCGGAGCGCACGACCCGGTGCACCGGCACGATGATCGAGAACGGGGTGAGCCGGCATGCGGTACCGACGGCGCGGGCGGCGCCGGGATGGCCCGCCACGATCGCCACCTCGCCGTAGCTCATGGTCTCGCCCCACGGAATCTCGGAGATGACCCGCAGCGCGGCCAGCGGGAATCCCTCAACGAGCCGCCAATCCAGGCGGAGATGCTCGTCGAAGCGGACGGGCACTCCCTCGAAGTAGTCGTCGAGCAGATGCGCGAGCTCATCGGCGGCACCGGGGTCTGCCTGTGGCACCGCGTGCAACTGGCGGGAGACGTCCTCCAGCAGCCACGGCACCGATGGGTCCTCCGACTCGGAGAGATCGAAGCGCACGATCCCCTCGTCCGAGAACACCGCAAGGGCATCACCGAACGGGGTCGGTGCGAAGTCGTAGCGGAATGTCATGCCCCCATACTGACCGCCTGCACCGACTCCTCGGAGCGGCGAAGGCGGGAACCGGGGACAACCTCGCTTCGGGCGTTGTCGTGCAGGAAGAGTGCGGAGAGGCTGTTCAGCGGCATGAATCCGGGAGAAACCCGCCAGGGATACAGCTTCACCCTGGCTTGCGCGCCTAGGGTGTGTGGTGTGTGGCGACGTGAAGAAAAGTCTGCGGATGGTGCAGCGACGGAGGCCGCGGTGACTCTCGGCGAGCTGCACGGGTCGCCGACAGGCGTCGGTGTCGCGCACGCAGCCGAGGCCGAGCGTACCCGCCTGCGCGCGGAGGCCGCTGATCTGGGCGGCCCTTCTCCACTGGTCACCTACCGCGACAGCCCGGAGTCCGGGATCGACATCTCCAAGGCGCACCCCGGAAGCCTGCCGCAATTCATCACGGGCAAGTCGACTCTGCTGTCGAACCTCTTCCGGGATGAGGTCGGTCTGCGCACGGCGCGCCTCGCGGCAGAGCGGATCACGGCCAAGAACACCGAGCTGCGCACCGTGCGCGGGATCGAGGCCGTGCACCTCGCGGTCGGCGTGGCGCGGTGGCGCATCGGCGGCGCGGATTTCGCCGCACCGGTGCTGCTGCGACCGCTGGCGATCCGCCGTCATCATTCCGACTTCGAGCTCAAGCTGCAAGGAGCCTTCGAGGTCAACCCCGAGCTCATCCGGATCGCCCGCGAGCACTTCGGGATCACGATCGATGCCGCATCTCTTGCGGCGCTCGCCTACGACGGCGGAATCTTCAAGCCGCAGCCGGTGATCGACAGCCTGCGTGGGACCACGCGCTCGATCGACACCTTCTCCGTGCAGCCGCGTCTGGTCGTCTCGACGTTCGCCGACGTGGGCGGCGCGATGGCGCGAGACAGCGGGAGCCTGGATTCCACCGTTCTCAATGCCCTCGCCGGCCACGTCGACGACCGCGAACAGGTGTCGGCGCCCCGCGCCGAACCGCACTACACCGGGCCGGATGACCGCGCTCCGGCATCCGACAATCTGCTGCTCGATGCCGATGCCGAGCAGGAGGCGGTGCTGTCGCGGATCGCGGCCGGCCACTCGCTGACCGTGGCGACGCTGCCGGGCACCGGCGGCACGCAGACCGTGATCAACGCACTCGGTGAACTCGTGCGCGGGGGCAAGCGAGTGCTCGTGGTCTCCGCGCGGCGCTCGACGCTCGACGGCGTGCGGCACCGCCTGGCCGGCATCGGGCTGGACAGCCTGGCGGTCTCGCCGGCGAGCGTTCGCCGTGATCTGGTCCGGGCGATCGTCCGGAACGAGAAGGCCACCGCCCCGAAGGTCGGCGAGGTCGATGATGCGCTGGTGCGCCTGCGCACGGTGCTCCGCGACTATCGGAGCGCTCTCACGGCTCCCGTGCCGGGTCTGAACGCCTCGGTCCTGGAGGCGACCAGGCAGCTCACCAGGCTCGCCTCGTTGCCGACCCCGCCGTCCACGACCGCTCGGCTGGGAACGCAGGCGCTGCAGCGTCTCGCCGGTGATCGGAGCGCCGCAGCCGGGATGCTCGCCCAGGCCGCACGCCTCGGGGAGTTCCGGTTCGGGCCCGACGATTCCCCCTGGTACGGGGTGTCGTTCGCCAGCACGGAGGCGGCGCGTGCGGCACACGATCTGGCCGCACGTCTGCACTCGGACAGCGTTCCCGCCCTCCTCGAGCGCGGCTACGAGCTCATCGCGCAGACGCGCATGCGCCCTTTCGCCACCGTTGACGAACTGGGGGAGTACCTGCGGTTGCTGCAGGGAATCCGGGATTCGCTCGACCGGTTCAGCCCGACGGTGTTCGAACGTCCACTCGGCGAACTCATCCAGGCTCATGGCTCGCGCCGGGATGCCCCTGGCATGTCCGGAGCGAACCGGCGCAGGCTGCGCCGTCTCGCCAAGGAGTATGTCCGCCCGGGCGTGCACATCACCGAGATGCACGAGGCGCTGCTGCGCATCCAGACCCAGCGCACGCAGTGGCAGCGCTGTGTCGACGCGGGCGTCGCGCCGGAGGTGCCGCTGGGCCTCGCCGATGTGTACGTGGCCTGGCAGCGTGTCGAGGCGGAACTCGCTGAGCTGGACGCGGCGCTCGGACGGCGGGAGCCGCTCGCCTCGCTGCCGGTCGCTCGCCTGGTACGGACGCTCGCGGGGCTCGCCGCCAAGTCGGATGTCTTCGACAACCTCGTCGAGCGCTCGGAGCTGCGCGAACAGCTGGCCCTGCTCGGTCTGGAGCCGTTGCTCGCCGAACTCTCGATCCGTCACGTCTCCGAGACGCGGGTCGGGGATGAGCTGGAGTTCGCGTGGTGGCAGTCGCTCCTCGAGCGGGCGCTGCAGGACAATCGAGCTCTTCTCGGCGCCAACACGGCCGTGGTCGATCGACTCGAGCGCGACTACCGCCTCGTCGATGAAGCCCATGCGGCGATGTCGGGTCCGCTGCTCGCCTGGCAGCTGGCGAGCCAGTGGAAGATCGCGATCGTCGACGAGCCGCAGGAGTCCCAGCATCTTCGTCGGGCGCTCACGCAGCCCGACGCCAGCACCGCGCAGATCGTCGCGTCGGCGCCGACGCTGGTGGACGTGCTCGCTCCCGTCTGGATCTCTTCGCCGTATCTCCTGCCGGAGATCCCGGACTCCGTCGAATTCGATACGGTCCTGCTCGTGGATGCCGCCGCGATCAACCTCGCCGAGGCTGCTCCGGCGATCCGGCGTGCACGCCAGGTCGTCGCTTTCGGCGATCCGGTGACCCAGCGGCCGTCCCGGTTCGACGTCGCGGTCGATCCGGGGGAGGACTGGGAGCACGAAGTCCCCTTCGACGAGGTCTCGGTGTTCGAGCGGCTCTCCGAGTTGCTGCCGGTGATGACGCTCACGCGCAGCTATCGCGCCGGCGGCGAAGATCTCGCCGAGCTCATCAACGACGCCTTCTACGGCGGCGAGATCGTCTCGCTCCCGTGGGCGGGCTCTTATCTCGGGCGAGGCAGCCTGACCGTCGACTACGTGGAGCGCGGCGTCGGAGCACCCGATCCGATCTCAGGCGCGGTGGAGAGCCCGGATGCCGAGGTCGCGCGTGTCGTCACGCTCGTCGTCGAGCACGCCGTGCACCGGCCTGCCGAATCGCTGATGGTGGTCACGGCCAGCATCCGCCATGCCGAGCGGGTGCGTGCCGCTGTCACCTCCGCGTTCGCCGGTCGTTCGGATGTCGCCGAGTTCGTCTCCCGCGACACCGCTGAACCGTTCGCGGTGCTCACGCTGGAGGAGTCCGTCGCAGAGAGCCGCGATCGAGTGATCTTCTCGCTCGGCTACGGTCTGACGAAGCACGGCCGAGTGCTCAGCGACTTCGGGGATCTGTCCACTCCAGACGGCGAGCGACTCCTCACCGTCGGGATGACACGCGCGCGCCGCTCCATGGTGCTGGTGTCGTCGATCCGCCCCTCGTCGTTCGACGATGGACGCCTCGAGCACGGCGCCGCGACGCTGATGTCGATCCTCGGCGGCCTGGCCACGCGCGGGCGGGAGGCGCGCCTGGAGGATCTCGCCGATCCCCTCACGCTCGCACTCGCGCGGGAACTGCGCCGCCTGGGCGCCTCGGTCGATGTGGACTACCGCGGTCTGCTTCCCCTGGTCGCCCAGCACAAGGGCAAGGCCGTGGTGATCGAGTCCGATCCGGAATCGCGCGGCGAATCCCTGCGCGAGACGCTGCGGCTGCGCCCGCAGGTTCTGCGTCGACTCGGCTGGCATTACGTCCGGGTGCACGCCTTCGACCTGTACAGCGATCCGGCCACGGCGGCGACGCGGATCGCCGGGATCCTCGGCATCTCGGCCCAGGCGCAGCGTGCCGACACGGACACGCAGCCGATCGATCTCGATCCGCGCGATGGGTGAGGAGTCCCGTCAGCGGATCGTGCGGGTGCCTGGTTCGCGACGTGCTCGCCTCACACCGGCGCCGGGGACGGACCCCGCCCCGGATGTCGCGACCGATTCGACCGCAAAGGATGCGGCGGCATCCGCGTCCCGTGCGGCAAAGGGCCCGAACGACGATCGCCTGATCCAGGACATCCCCCCGCACTACTGAGCGGGGAACGGAAAGGCCCCCGACTCCCGAAGGAGCCGAGGGCCTCGAGGCCAGATTCCGTACGCGTCAGCTCGACGCGGTGTTCTTGCGCAGCGCGTCGCGGATCTCGATGAGCAGCTCCTGCTCGGTCGGCAGGGTCTCCTCCTCGACGGCGGGGTTCTTCGCGGCCTGACGCTCCTTGTACTTGTTCATCGGGATGACGAAGACGAAGTACACGACGAGTGCGACGGCGAGGAAGCTGATGATCGCCGTGATCAAGTCGCCGAGCGGAAAGGTGACTTTGTCGCCGTAGATGCTAGTGAGTTGCGGCCCGAAGTTGCCCGCAGCGTCGGCCTTGAAGAATAGCGAGACGAGCGGATTGATGATGCTGGCGACCACGGCGTTCACGATCGCGGTGAAAGCGCCGCCGATGACCACGGCGACGGCCAGGTCGATGACGTTGCCCTTGGTGATGAACTCTTTGAATCCCTGGAACACGGAAACCCCCATGAAGATCGTGACCTCAGGAAGAGGCCGGAGCCGATGCGGGCGCCGGTTTGGCGCTCGTCGACGATTCCGACTTCGATGATGCCGAAGCATCCTTCGATCCGCCGGTATTGCTGCGCGAGTCCGTGCGATAGAAGCCGGAGCCGTTGAAGGTCACTCCGATCGACCCGTACTGCTTGCGCAGCGCACCGCCGCACTCGGGGCAGATGGTCAGCGCGTTCTCCGCGAAGCTCTGCACGGCGTCGAACTTGTGTCCGCACGACGTGCAGGCATAGGCATAGGTGGGCATGGTGTCCTCGCGGTTCAGTGTCGCGACGGCGACAGGATCAGGGTCTGCGACGGGGTGACGACGCCGGTCACCGGCTGGTCGTGCACCTCCCGCGGCAGCGAGTCGAGTATCTCGGAATCATAGATGACGGCGTACACCGGTGGGCACTTCTCCATCGAGCCGATGGTCTTGTCGAAGTATCCGCGCCCCCAGCCGAGTCGCATGCCGCTGCGATCCACGGCCGCCGCGGGGATGATCATGAGGTCCACATCGTTCACGGCGATCGGGCCGAGAACCTCGCCGGCCGGCTCCGGCAGACCGAACATGCCCTCTGCGATCTCGCCGTCGTCCGTCGCGATCGCCCAGTCCAGCAGGCCGTCGGCCCGGGTCACCGGAAGCAGCACGCGGATGCCGCGTCGCACCGTTCGCGCGACGAACTCCCGGGTGCCCGGCTCGTTCGTCGTCGACAGGAAGCAGGAGATAGAGCGGGCATCGGCGTCGTCCACGAGCGCGTCGAGCCGTTCGCCGATCGCGGCTGCCGCGGCATCGCGCTGGGCGGCGGAGAGGAGCTGGCGTCGTTCGCGGAGTTCAGCACGCAGCGCGCGCTTGGCATTCTCGACGTCGTTCGACATGCCCCCGAGTCTACGCGGCGGTCCCGGTAGGCTGAGTGGATGCGAGTCCAGAAGATGAAGGCAGTCATTCCCGCGGCCGGCCTCGGAACACGATTCCTCCCGGCGACGAAGGCGATGCCGAAGGAGATGCTGCCCGTCGTCGACAAGCCGGCGATCCAGTACGTCGTCGAGGAAGCGGCGGATGCCGGCATCAACGACATCCTCATCATCATCGGGCGCAACAAGAACGCGATCTCGAACCACTTCGACGCGGTCCCCGAGCTCGAGGTGAAGCTCTTGGAGAAGGGCGACACCGGCAGGCTCGAGCGCGTGATGAAGTCGAGCGACCTCGCTGACATCCACTTCGTCCGTCAGGGCGAGCCCAAGGGCCTCGGCCACGCCGTGCTCCGTGCGCGCAGTCACGTCGGCGACAATCCCTTCGCGGTCCTCCTCGGCGACGACCTCATCGACGAGCGCGACCCGCTGCTCACCACGATGATCGAGGAGCATGAGCGCACCGGCGCTGCGGTCATCGCGCTGATGGAGGTCGACCCCGCCAACATCCAGATGTACGGCGCTGCAGCGGTCGAGCCGATCGAGGGCAGTGATGCGGTGCGCGTCACGGGGCTCGTCGAGAAGCCGGCTCCCGAGGACGCGCCTTCGAACCTCGCCATCATCGGCCGCTACGTGCTGCCTGCTTCGGTGTTCGACATCCTGGAGCGCACCGAGCCGGGCAAGGGCGGCGAGATCCAGCTCACCGACGCGCTGCAGGAGCTCGCGGCGGACCCGAACGGCCCCGGCGTCGTCGGCGTCATCTTCGGGGGGCGGCGCTACGACACGGGTGACCGAGTCGACTACATCAAGGCGATCGTGCAGCTCGCGTCCGACCGGGAAGACCTCGGGCCGGAGCTGCGGCCGTGGCTCAAGGAATTCGCGGAACGCCTCTAGGCGGCCCAACGGCGTCATGCTGATGGATCTGGCGGTGGGAATGCGGCACGGTCCGGTAGAGCTGCGTCTCGTGCGCACCCGTGACGCACGCGCGCTCCAGCATGAGCTGCTGAGCAACCGTTCCTGGCTGCAGCCTTGGGAGGCGACGATTCCCTACGGGTCCGTGTCCTTCGACATGCGACTCAGCATCCGTCGTCTGCTCCAGCAGTACCGGGACGGCGCCGGGTATCCCTTCGTGATGGAGTACGAAGGAGAGATCGCCGGGCAGTTGAACGTCTGGGGCATCGCCCGCGGTTCACTGGCGTCGGCGACGATCGGCTACTGGGTGAGCGAGAGGTTCGCGGGCAAGGGGATCACTCCGACCGCGGTCGCCCTGGCGACGGATGCGTGCTTCGTCGAGTACGGCCTGCACCGGATGGAGATCTGCATCCGCCCGGAGAACGTCGCCAGTCTGCGCATCGTCCAGAAGCTCGGCTTCCGTTACGAGGGTCTTCGTCGCCGCTTCATCCACATCGACGGTGACTGGCGCGATCACTATGCGTTCGCGCTGACTCGCGAGGACGTTCCGCAGGGAGTCCTCGCCCGATGGCTGAACGGGCAGGTGCCGGCCGACGCGGCGACCATCCCGCCCACCGATCGCCTGGCTCGCTGAGCGGGATCGACCGACGCGTTCGCTCACCCGCATCGGCACGAATACGGGTTCTGGCCGCGACACGCGCCGGGACTGACCAGGCAGGCGGGGTCCGGTCGCTTACCGTTGAGCGTATGGATGGGCCGGTGCTGAGCGGGGGAGTGATCGTGCTCGTCGCTGTGCTCCTCTGGATGCTGTACCTGCTGCCTTCGTGGCGTGGACGCTTTCAATACAACGCGGCGGAGCGCAACGCCGTACGCCTGAACCAGGCGCTGCGCGTGCTCGCCGAGACGAGCGAGACTCCCGGCGAGGTGCGGCTCGAACTCAACGCGCGCACGGCGCTCGCCCAGCAAAAGCTCGCCAAGCGCGTGCAGGCGGAGAAGGAATCAGCCGAGCTCGAGGAATTGCGCCGCGAACTCGCTGCGACGCGAGCCGATCCTGCGGTGCGACAGGCGCGAGCCAGACGGCGCGTTCGGGTGGCAGCGACCACCACGCTGCTCGTCGGAGCGTCACTGGTGGGGCTCGGCGTCTGGCAGGTCGTCGCAACCGGAGCGCAGATGCTGCTCTGGATCGGCGGTTGCACCGTGGTGCTGGCCGGCGTCGCACTCCAGCAGATGGCGGCGGTCGCGTCACGTGCAGCCCGTCGGTCGGTGCCCAGGCCCATCGCGGCCGCTCCCCGCGTCGCGCCGCCGTTGCACGACCAGGGACGGGCGAGCTGGACGCCGCGGCCCTTGCCGGAGCCGCTGGTATCGGTTGCAGGTTCTCGAGCTCAGGCAGCCCGCGCTGAGATGGATGCGCAGGACGAGCGTCGCAAGGCGGCGCGGCTGGCGGAACTCCGCGAGCGGGCGGAACGCATGGCGCGACCTGCACCGCCCCAGATCCCGGCGGCGACGTCTCCTTATGCGCGGATGGGCTTCGTAGATGACGCGGAGATCGAAACGCATGTCCGCGAGATGCTCGCTCGTCGGGCCGCAGGCTGAACGGATCTTCGGTCCGGTCGTGGCGTGATAACGTAGTTGACGATCACACGGGCCTATGGCGCAGTTGGTAGCGCGCCTCGTTCGCATCGAGGAGGTCAGGGGTTCGAATCCCCTTAGGTCCACACTGTGTTGAGACAGTGAAGAAGAGGCTCCGCTCCGGCGGGGCCTTTTCTGTGTCTTCGGGCACTGGTCATGGTGTGAGCGTCATGGACGACGGCACGAATCCGTAAGCGTCCGAGGCGCTGTTCGCACGTGCGCAGGATGCACTGCGTGAAGGCGGCCCCGGTGCTGCTGTCGACTTCCTCGAGAGCGCCGCCGCCGGGGGGAGTGCGGAGGCGATGCACCTGCGTACGCCCTGGGGGACGAGGAGGCCGCCGCACGGCTGAGAGATCCGCGAAGTCGGGGCGACACGCCCGGCGGTCCGTCCTGATTTGCCCAAACCCCGGGATCCGCGTAACTTATTACTTGTTCGCCCCACAGGGAAGCGGAGAGGCCGAGAGCCTTACCCCCCTCAAGCGGAGAACCACCTCCACCAAGATCCTCTCCTCGGAGCGGATCGGGACAGACTTCTGTCCAAGCTGGAGAATCCACCCCGGCGGTCGTCGAATTGACAAGCTCGCCGGAACGGATAAGCTAGTGAAGTTGCCTCGGCGCCTTGAGCGCCGGACAGCAGATCTGGTTCTAAGCCACTCGGCGCGTCGATTTGACAGGCCGAATGGCGAAGATAAGATAGAGAAGTTGCCCTTCGGGCCTGGTCGTGGTGGCTGGGTCGTGGGAGCATCCGATCCTTGAGAACTCAACAGCGTGCACTTGTCAAATGCCAAATTATCCTCGTCCAAGCCTTTTGGTTTGGTTGAGAATTCCTTTGGATCAAAGACCAATCCCCTTTGTTGGGGGTTGGCATTCGGATGAAGTCAGCAATGAATTTGTCTCTTTGGTCGGTATCAAACTCGCTGCGTCACCGTTTTCCCGGTGGGGTATGCAATTTCTTTTTATGGAGAGTTTGATCCTGGCTCAGGATGAACGCTGGCGGCGTGCTTAACACATGCAAGTCGAACGGTGAAGCCCAGCTTGCTGGGTGGATCAGTGGCGAACGGGTGAGTAACACGTGAGCAACCTGCCCCTGACTCTGGGATAAGCGCTGGAAACGGCGTCTAATACTGGATACGAGACGTGACCGCATGGTCAACGTTTGGAAAGATTTTTCGGTTGGGGATGGGCTCGCGGCCTATCAGCTTGTTGGTGAGGTAATGGCTCACCAAGGCGTCGACGGGTAGCCGGCCTGAGAGGGTGACCGGCCACACTGGGACTGAGACACGGCCCAGACTCCTACGGGAGGCAGCAGTGGGGAATATTGCACAATGGGCGGAAGCCTGATGCAGCAACGCCGCGTGAGGGATGACGGCCTTCGGGTTGTAAACCTCTTTTAGCAGGGAAGAAGCGAAAGTGACGGTACCTGCAGAAAAAGCGCCGGCTAACTACGTGCCAGCAGCCGCGGTAATACGTAGGGCGCAAGCGTTATCCGGAATTATTGGGCGTAAAGAGCTCGTAGGCGGTTTGTCGCGTCTGCTGTGAAATCTGGGGGCTCAACCCCCAGCCTGCAGTGGGTACGGGCAGACTAGAGTGCGGTAGGGGAGATTGGAATTCCTGGTGTAGCGGTGGAATGCGCAGATATCAGGAGGAACACCGATGGCGAAGGCAGATCTCTGGGCCGTAACTGACGCTGAGGAGCGAAAGGGTGGGGAGCAAACAGGCTTAGATACCCTGGTAGTCCACCCCGTAAACGTTGGGAACTAGTTGTGGGGTCCATTCCACGGATTCCGTGACGCAGCTAACGCATTAAGTTCCCCGCCTGGGGAGTACGGCCGCAAGGCTAAAACTCAAAGGAATTGACGGGGACCCGCACAAGCGGCGGAGCATGCGGATTAATTCGATGCAACGCGAAGAACCTTACCAAGGCTTGACATATACGAGAACGGGCCAGAAATGGTCAACTCTTTGGACACTCGTAAACAGGTGGTGCATGGTTGTCGTCAGCTCGTGTCGTGAGATGTTGGGTTAAGTCCCGCAACGAGCGCAACCCTCGTTCTATGTTGCCAGCACGTAATGGTGGGAACTCATGGGATACTGCCGGGGTCAACTCGGAGGAAGGTGGGGATGACGTCAAATCATCATGCCCCTTATGTCTTGGGCTTCACGCATGCTACAATGGCCGGTACAAAGGGCTGCAATACCGCGAGGTGGAGCGAATCCCAAAAAGCCGGTCCCAGTTCGGATTGAGGTCTGCAACTCGACCTCATGAAGTCGGAGTCGCTAGTAATCGCAGATCAGCAACGCTGCGGTGAATACGTTCCCGGGTCTTGTACACACCGCCCGTCAAGTCATGAAAGTCGGTAACACCTGAAGCCGGTGGCCTAACCCTTGTGGAGGGAGCCGTCGAAGGTGGGATCGGTAATTAGGACTAAGTCGTAACAAGGTAGCCGTACCGGAAGGTGCGGCTGGATCACCTCCTTTCTAAGGAGCAACTGGCAGCTTTGCTGTCCAGACCCCAGATCGAAGGCGTCTGTTCTTCGCTGGGAGCTCATGGGTGGAACATTTGACATGGTGCGATCGATGAGAGTTTCTTCTAGTACACCGCTTGCGGTTGGAACGGGGAGGGTTTCGGATGTTGCATCTGCACGCTGTTGGGTCCTGAGGGACCGGATGAGCTTTGACCTTTCGGGGTTGTGAGCGCAGTCGGTTACTCTGGGCCTCTTTCTGTTTCCCCCGGTTTTGTGGGGTTGTGGATTGGGGCACCGCCCGTACTTTGAGAACTACACAGTGGACGCGAGCATCTTGCAATGCACTCTTTGAGTGTGTTGCACAAGATGATCTTAAAGATCATTAGTCAATTTCAGATCCAGTTTTAGTGACTGGGTCGAGTTTTTGATTCAAACTCATGTGATTTCAAGTCTTTAAGAGCAAACGGTGGATGCCTTGGCATCTGGAGCCGAAGAAGGACGTAGCAATCTGCGATAAGCCTCGGGGAACTGATAAGCAAGTTTTGATCCGAGGGTGTCCGAATGGGGAAACCCCGCTGGGCGGCGTGCCGACCTAGTGACTCCCGCCTGAATATATAGGGCGGGTAGAGGGAACGTGGGGAAGTGAAACATCTCAGTACCCACAGGAAGAGAAAGCAACCGCGATTCCGTTAGTAGTGGCGAGCGAAACCGGAACAGGCTAAACCTAGCGTGTGTGATAGCCGGCAGGTGTTGCACGTTGGGGGTTGTGGGACTTTTCAGTCATTTCTGCCGAGATGGCGGCGTTACAAGAAGGTATAGACGAACGGTCTTGAAAGGCCGGTCATAGAGGGTGCCAACCCCGTAGTCGAAATGCCTCTCTTGGCGCGAAGAGTATCCCAAGTAGCACGGGGCCCGAGAAATCCCGTGTGAATCTGTCAGGACCACCTGATAAGCCTAAATACTCCCAGATGACCGATAGCGGACAAGTACCGTGAGGGAAAGGTGAAAAGTACCCCGGGAGGGGAGTGAAATAGTACCTGAAACCGTTTGCTTACAAACCGTTGGAGCCTCCTTAGTAGGGGTGACAGCGTGCCTTTTGAAGAATGAGCCTGCGAGTTAGCGATATGTGGCGAGGTTAACCCGTGTGGGGTAGCCGTAGCGAAAGCGAGTCTGAATAGGGCGATTCAGTCGCATGTCCTAGACCCGAAGCGAAGTGATCTATCCATGGCCAGGTTGAAGCGACGGTAAGACGTCGTGGAGGACCGAACCCACTTAGGTTGAAAACTGAGGGGATGAGCTGTGGATAGGGGTGAAAGGCCAATCAAACTTCGTGATAGCTGGTTCTCTCCGAAATGCATTTAGGTGCAGCGTTGCGTGTTTCTTGCCGGAGGTAGAGCTACTGGATGGCCGATGGGCCCTACAAGGTTACTGACGTCAGCCAAACTCCGAATGCCGGTAAGTGAGAGCGCAGCAGTGAGACTGTGGGGGATAAGCTTCATAGTCGAGAGGGAAACAACCCAGACCACCAACTAAGGTCCCAAAGCGCGTGCTAAGTGGGAAAGGATGTGGAGTTGCTGTGACAACCAGGAGGTTGGCTTAGAAGCAGCCACCCTTGAAAGAGTGCGTAATAGCTCACTGGTCAAGTGATTCCGCGCCGACAATGTAACGGGGCTCAAGCACGCCACCGAAGTTGTGGCATTGACATTATTGGTAGGCCTTCGTGGTCCAGCCGTGTTGATGGGTAGGAGAGCGTCGTGTGGCCAGCGAAGCGGCGGTGTGAACCAGCCGTGGAGGCTACACGAGTGAGAATGCAGGCATGAGTAGCGAATGACGTGTGAGAAACACGTCCTCCGAAAGACCAAGGGTTCCAGGGTCAAGCTAATCTTCCCTGGGTAAGTCGGGACCTAAGGCGAGGCCGACAGGCGTAGTCGATGGACAACGGGTTGATATTCCCGTACCGGCGAAGAACCGCCCAAGCTAATCCAGTAGTGCTAAGTGTCTGAATCCCAGTGACTGATCCCTTCGGGGTGACGCTCTGGGCCTAGCGCACGACCCCATTCTGGTGCGGTTAGCGTATTAACAGGTGTGACGCAGGAAGGTAGTCCAGCCGGGCGATGGTAGTCCTGGTGCAAGTGCGTAGGCCGAGTCGTAGGCAAATCCGCGACTCACATAGGCTGAGACACGATGCGGATAAAAAGTGGATGATCCTATGCTGCCAAGAAAAGCATCGACGCGAGGTTCAAGCCGCCCGTACCCCAAACCGACTCAGGTGGTCAGGTAGAGAATACCAAGGAGATCGAGAGAATCGTGGTTAAGGAACTCGGCAAAATGCCCCCGTAACTTCGGGAGAAGGGGGGCCTTCGGCGTATAGGGATTTACTCCCAAAAGCGTTTGGAGGCCGCAGAGACTAGTGGGTAGCGACTGTTTACTAAAAACACAGGTCCGTGCTAAGTCGCAAGACGATGTATACGGACTGACGCCTGCCCGGTGCTGGAAGGTTAAGAGGACCGGTTAGCCGCAAGGCGAAGCTGAGAATTTAAGCCCCAGTAAACGGCGGTGGTAACTATAACCATCCTAAGGTAGCGAAATTCCTTGTCGGGTAAGTTCCGACCTGCACGAATGGCGTAACGACTTCCCAACTGTCTCAACCGCGAACTCGGCGAAATTGCATTACGAGTAAAGATGCTCGTTACGCGCAGCAGGACGGAAAGACCCCGTGACCTTTACTACAGCTTGGTATTGGTGTTCGGTGTGGCTTGTGTAGGATAGGTGGGAGACTTTGAAGCGTGGACGCTAGTTCATGTGGAGTCATTGTTGAAATACCACTCTGGTCACTCTGGATATCTAACTTCGAACCGTAATCCGGTTCAGGGACAGTGCCTGGTGGGTAGTTTAACTGGGGCGGTTGCCTCCCAAAAAGTAACGGAGGCGCCCAAAGGTTCCCTCAACCTGGTTGGTAATCAGGTGTCGAGTGTAAGTGCACAAGGGAGCTTGACTGTGAGACTGACAGGTCGAGCAGGGACGAAAGTCGGGACTAGTGATCCGGCAGTGGCTTGTGGAAGCGCTGTCGCTCAACGGATAAAAGGTACCTCGGGGATAACAGGCTGATCTTGCCCAAGAGTCCATATCGACGGCATGGTTTGGCACCTCGATGTCGGCTCGTCGCATCCTGGGGCTGGAGTAGGTCCCAAGGGTTGGGCTGTTCGCCCATTAAAGCGGTACGCGAGCTGGGTTTAGAACGTCGTGAGACAGTTCGGTCCCTATCCGCTGCGCGCGTAGGAAATTTGAGAGGATCTGACCCTAGTACGAGAGGACCGGGTTGGACGAACCTCTGGTGTGTCAGTTGTTCCGCCAGGAGCACCGCTGATTAGCTACGTTCGGGATGGATAACCGCTGAAAGCATCTAAGCGGGAAGCCGGCCTCAAGATGAGATTTCCATACCTTCGGGTGAGAGGCTCCCAGCCAGACTACTGGGTTGATAGGCCAGATGTGGAAGCACGGTAACGTGTGCAGCTGACTGGTACTAATAAGCCGATGACTTGATAACACACCCGTTTGTTGGTGCTACGCGTCCACTGAGTGGTTCTCGATGTACGGTCGAGAACCACATAACAATGACTTTGTTATGTGTTTTGATTGAAACATCAATAGTGTTTCGGCGGCCATAGCGTGAGGGAAACGCCCGGTTACATTCCGAACCCGGAAGCTAAGCCTCACAGCGCCGATGGTACTGCAGGGGGGACCCTGTGGGAGAGTAGGACACCGCCGGACTTCTTTTAAGCAAATGGCCACCCATCGTTGGGTGGCCATTTCGCGTTAACAACACAACCAGGAGAGCGACCCGAGAGGGTGGCTTTTCTGCGTTAACGTCGCAGCACGCGCGCTCACCTCTTCAATCGGGACTCCAGAAGCGCGGCTGTCTCTTTGACGGACTCAGCCAGTTGCTGTTCGTCTACGTCGTCTCCGCCCCAGGTGACGGCCACCGCGGCCACCGGCCAGCCGGAGTGGTCGCGCACGGCGGCGCCGACCGATCGAAGTCCGTCGGCGATTTCGCTGTCCTCGACGGCGAAGCCGCGGGCTCGTACTTCACGGAGCAGCTCGCGCAGCTCACCAGGTGTGCGAGGTCCACGGCCAGTGCGATCCGGAAACGCAGAGGCATTCGGATAGAGCGCTCTGACCTGCTCCCTCGGAAGCACGGCGAGCATCGCCCGTCCGCTGGCCGTGAGGTGCGCCGGCAGACGGACGCCCACCTCCGTCACCAGCGCCGGTCGTCGGGGCGCGCGTTCCTCGACGATGTACAGCACGTCACCGCCGCTCATGACGGCGAGGTGTGCGCTTTCTCCGAGTCGATCCGAGAGGGCCCCGACCAGCGTGCGGCCGAGTCGCGCCAGAGGTTGCTGGCGTGCGTATCCGCCGGCGAGTTCGAACGCTGAGGTACCGAGGCCCCATCGACGCTCCTCGCTCAGGTGCAGCACGAACCCGTGCGCCGACAGTGTCGACAGGAGGTGGTAGACGGTCGAGCGGGGCAGTCCGAGCTCACGGGCGATCGCCGATGCGGCCACCGGTGCGGGGCGGCCGGCCAGGTATCGGAGAATGCGAAGCGTGCCGTCGGCCGCGGGGACCTGAGCGGTCTCGGCTTTGTCTGGGATCACAGACACAGGATGTCATGAACCGCTGTCGGCGTCGAGCTGTCGGGTGTGGAATCGAAGCATGAGTGATCTGCCTTCCGTTCTCGTCGGCCACCAGCCGCTGGCCCCCGCCGATGTCGTCGCGGTGGCCCGCGACGGCGCACCCGTGGTCATCGCCGCCGAGGCGCTCGACCGCGTCGCGCACACGCGCAACGTCATCGACGGCCTTGCCGCTGATCCGCACCCGCACTACGGCGTCTCCACCGGCTTCGGCGCGCTGGCGACCACGTTCATCGCCCCCGATCGCCGGCTGCAGCTGCAGGCCAGCCTGATCCGGTCGCACGCCGCCGGCACGGGTGCTGAAGTCGAGCGCGAGGTCATCCGCGGGCTGCAACTGCTCCGCCTGCAGACTCTTGCCTCAGGGCGCACCGGTGTGCGTCCGATCGTCGTGGAGACCTACGCCGCGATGCTCAACGCCGGAGTGACCCCGGTGGTGCGTGAGTACGGTTCACTCGGGTGCTCAGGTGACCTTGCGCCTCTCGCGCACATCGCCCTCGCCGCGATGGGGGAGGGTGAGGTCAGGGACGCCGCCGGTGCACTGCGTCCGGCATCCGAGGCACTGACCGCCGCCGGTATCGAGCCGGTCACGCTGGTCGAGAAGGAGGGGCTCGCGCTCATCAACGGCACCGACGGCATGCTCGGAATGCTCGTGCTCGCGCTGCACGACCTGGAGGCGCTGCTCGTCACGGCCGATATCGCCGCCGCGATGTCGGTCGAATCGCAGCTCGGCACCGATGCGGTGTTCGCCGCCGACCTGATGGCTCTGCGTCCACAGGAAGGGCAGGCGACGTCGGCCGCGAACCTGCGCGCGTTCCTCTCGAATTCGCCCATGGTCGCCAGCCACAAGGGCCCGGATGACGGACGTGTTCAGGATGCGTACTCGCTGCGCTGCTCGCCGCAGGTGCACGGCACCGCCCGCGACACCATGGGCTACGCCGCGATGATCGCCGGCCGCGAACTCGCCAGCGTCATCGACAACCCGGTGATCACCGTGGATGGGCGGATCGAGTCGAACGGGAACTTCCATGGTGCACCGGTCGCCGCCGTCCTTGACTTCCTGGCCATCTCGGTCGCCGATGTCGCCTCGGTCTCCGAGCGACGGACCGACCGTGCGCTCGACCCCGCGCGCAGCCACGGACTTCCGCCGTTCCTCGCCGACGAGGTGGGTGTCGACTCCGGTCTCATGATCGCTCAGTACGCCGCGGCCGGCATCGTCTCGGAGCTGAAGCGCCTCGCCGTTCCGGCATCCGTCGACTCGATTCCCTCCTCCGCGATGCAGGAGGACCACGTGTCGATGGGGTGGGCAGCTGCTCGCAAGCTCCGT
The DNA here is from genome assembly GCF_040675825.1 of Microbacterium sp. LWH12-1.2. Taxonomy (NCBI): domain Bacteria; kingdom Bacillati; phylum Actinomycetota; class Actinomycetes; order Micrococcales; family Microbacteriaceae; genus Microbacterium; species Microbacterium sp. LWH12-1.2. The sequence goes on along the minus strand of NZ_JBEGIJ010000001.1, from coordinate 1,782,195 downwards.
CGCGCGATCGACGGGCTCGGCCGGGTGCTCGCCATCGAGATCCTCACTGCGGCCCGCGCACTCGACCTGCGCGCACCGCTCGAGGCAGGGCCGGCCACCGGCGCGGTCCGCGACCTCGTCCGCACCGTCGCCGCCGGTCCTGGCCCCGATCGCTTCCTGTCCCCGGAGATGGAAGCCGTCACCGAACTCGTCCAGTCGGGCGCTGTCGCCCGCACCGCAAAGGAGTACGTGAATGTCTGAACCACGCAACATCCGCGCAGCGCGCGGCAACGTGCGCACCGCGAAGAGCTGGGGCGCAGAGGCTGCCAAGCGCATGCTGATGAACAACCTCGATGCCGAGGTCGCCGAGCACCCCGAGGACCTCGTGGTCTACGGCGGCACGGGGAAGGCCGCGCGCAGCTGGGAGGCGTACGACGCGATCATCCGCACCCTCGACGAGCTGGAACCCGACGAGACGCTGCTCGTGCAGTCCGGCAAACCCGTCGGTGTCTTCCGTACGCATGAGTGGGCACCGCGCGTCCTCATCGCCAATTCCAACCTCGTCGGCGACTGGGCGACCTGGCCTGAGTTCCGCAAGCTCGAAGAGCTGGGTCTGATCATGTACGGGCAGATGACCGCCGGATCATGGATCTACATCGGCACCCAGGGCATCCTGCAGGGTACCTACGAGACCTTCGCGGCCGTCGCCCGTTCGCTCGGGCGTGACTCCCTCAAGGGCACGCTCACCCTCACCGGTGGAGCCGGTGGCATGGGCGGCGCCCAGCCGCTGGCCGTGACGTTGAACGACGGCGTCGTGCTGATCGTCGACGTCGACGAGTCGCGTCTCTCGCGCCGCGTCGAGCACGGCTACCTCGACGAGTACACCACCGACCTCGACGCCGCGGTGGCCCGCGTCATCGCCGCCAAGGACGCGGGCGAAGCGCTCTCGGTGGGTGTCGTCGGCAACGCGGCAGAGCTGTTCCCCGAACTGCTCCGCCGCGGTGTGCCGATCGACATCGTGACCGATCAGACCAGCGCGCACGACCCGCTCGCGTACCTGCCCATCGGGATCTCGGTCGCCGACTGGAAGGCCGAGGCCGAGCGGGACGCCGAGGAGTTCACCCGCCGTTCGCGGGAGTCCATGGCCGCGCAGGTCGCCGCGATGGTGGCCTTCAAGGATGCCGGTGCTGCTGTCTTCGACTACGGCAACTCGATCCGCGCCGAAGCGGTTCTGGGCGGCTTCGACCGCGCCTTCGAATTCCCCGGGTTCGTGCCGGCCTACATCCGGCCGCAGTTCGAGGAGGGCCGTGGGCCGTTCCGGTGGGCGGCGCTCTCCGGCGACCCGGAAGACATCTACAAGACCGATCGCGCGATCGCCGAACTGTTCCCCGAGGACAAGGCGCTGCACCGGTGGCTGGAGAAGGCAGGCGAGAAGGTGCACTTCGAGGGCCTGCCCGCCCGCATCTGCTGGCTCGGCTACAAGGAACGGCACCTCGCCGGCCTCAAGTTCAACGAGATGGTGGCATCCGGTGAACTGAAGGCGCCGATCGTGATCGGCCGTGACCACCTCGACTCCGGGTCCGTCGCCTCGCCGTACCGCGAGACCGAGTCCATGAAGGACGGCTCCGACGCGATCGCCGACTGGCCGCTGCTGAACGCGCTGCTGAACACCGCCTCCGGAGCCTCCTGGGTGTCCCTGCACCACGGCGGAGGTGTGGGCATCGGCCGCAGCATCCACGCCGGTCAGGTATCGGTCGCCGACGGCTCCGCGCTTGCCGCGGAGAAGCTCGAGCGGGTGCTCACGAACGATCCGGGTACCGGGGTCATGCGTCACGTCGATGCCGGCTACGAGCACGCCAAGGATGTCGCCCGCGAGCGCGGCCTCAAGGTGCCGATGTTGTGATGAGCACGCTGATCACGAACATCGGGGAGCTGACGACCAACGTCGCAGCCGACGGCGACCTCTGCGGCACGCTGCGTGATGCGGCGGTGCTCATCGAGGACGGGCGGATCGCCTGGGTGGGCCCATCCGCACAGGCGCCGGCGGTCGCAGAAGTCGTCGACGCCGACGGGCGGGCGATGATCCCGGGCTTCGTCGACAGCCACAGCCACCTCGTCTTCGCCGGGGACCGCGCTGTCGAGTTCGAGTCGCGGATGGCGGGGCAGAAGTATGCTGCCGGCGGCATCCGCTCGACCGTCGCGGCGACGCGTGCCGCCTCGGAGGAGGAACTGCGGGGCCGGTTGCGCGGCTTCCTCGACGAGATGCTCGCCCAGGGCACCACGACGGTGGAGATCAAGAGCGGCTACGGGCTGGACGTCGAGACGGAGGAGCGCCTGGTGCGCCTCGCCGCCGAGGTGACGCCCGAGGTGACATTCCTCGGCGCGCATGTGGTTCCGGCCGAGTATGCCGATCGTGCGGACGAATACGTCGATCTCGTGACGGGGCGGATGCTGGATGCCTGCGCCCCGCATGCGAAGTGGATCGACGTCTTCTGCGAGACCGGGGCTTTCACCGTCGAGCAGTCGCGTCGGGTGCTGGAGGCGGGCATCGCTCGCGGACTGGCGCCGCGCGTGCATGCGAGCCAGCTGGGCCCGGGGGAGGGCGTGCAGCTCGCCGTCGACCTGGGTGCCGCATCCATCGATCACGGCACGTACCTGACGGACGCCGATGTGGCGGCTCTCGCCGCGTCCGACACCGTGCTCACACTGCTGCCCGGTGTCGAATTCTCGACCCGCCAGCCGTATCCCGATGCCCGTCGCCTCATCGATGCCGGCGTGACGGTCGCGCTCGCCTGCGACACGAATCCGGGATCGAGCTTCACCTCGTCGATGCCGTTCTGCATCGCCGTCGCGGTGCGCGACATGGGCATGACGCCCGCCGAAGCCGTATGGGCCTCGACGGCCGGTGGAGCACGAGCCCTGCGACGCGACGACATCGGCGTCATCGTCCCTGGTGCGCGCGCCGATCTGGTGCTGCTGGACGCGCCGACGCGCATCCACCTCGCCTACCGGCCCGGTGTGCCGCTGGTGTCCCACGTGTGGAAGGACGGCGTCGCGATCCGCTAGGTGACGCGTTGCGCCCCTCTGCGCGGTGTGAGCACAGCGATGGCGATGCGGTCGACGGCCCAGACCACGAAACCGATGATCGCCGAGACACCGAGTCCCGTCAGGGACAGCGCCAGGGCGACGCCGACGAAGAGCACGGCTTCGAGTGCGAGCTTCATCGGCTCCGGAAGGACGAACCGAGCCCGCGGCGAGAGCAAGAGGCCCCAGACGACGGCGACGGCGACCGGGGCCACGACGGCCGCGACCCATCCCCACGGACCGGGAACCAGTCGCCACGCTGCGACCGCTGCGCCGGCGAGAAGGGCGAGTTCGATGAGGAACCTCGCGACGAGGGCCGTCGCGAGGAGCGGCGACGCGTTGTCGAGGGGGTTCGCCGGCGGGGTCACGTCAGACGCCGGGGATCAGTGCGTGGGCGATCGCGAAGATGGCGAGGCCGGCGAGGGCGCCGACGAAGGTGCCGTTGAGTCGGATGTACTGCAGGTCACGCCCGACCATGAGCTCGATCTTCTCCGTCGTCTCGGCCGGATCCCAGCGTTCCACGGTGTCGGTGATGATCGAGGCGATGTCGTGCCGGTACCGGTCGACGAGGAACACGGCCGCATCGGCGACCCAGGTATCGACACGTCGCTGCAGGCCGTCATCCGTCGTGAGGCGTGCGCCGATCTCCTGCAGCGCCTGCGTTGCGCGGCGTCGCAACCCGCTCTCGGGATCGGCGAGAGCGGTGAGCAGCCCGGCCTTCGCGGTGTTCCATGCTTCGGCGGCCAGAGCGCCGACCCGAGGGCTGTCGAACAATGTGGACTTGGCATTCTCGAGCTTCGCCCGGGTCACGGGGTCGTGCTGCAGGTTGTCGGCGAGGCGGGCGAGGTATCCGTCGACGGCGAGCCGGGCCGGATGCTGCGGGTCGGCCTGCACCGCATGCACGAAGCGCAGCGCCTCGTTGTAGGCGGTCTCGTCGACGAAGCGGTGTGCGAGCTTGGGGACCCACGAGGGGAGTCGCCGGGAGATGAGGCCGTGGAAGGCCACGGCATTGGCGTCGAGCCAGGTCGCGATACTGTCCACCGCGAGGTCGACGGCGCCGTGGTGCGCATCGGCCTCGACGATCTTGCCGAGCCAGACCCCGGCCGGCGGCCCCCATTCCGGGGAGACCAGGTGCTCGCGGGCGAGGTCGGTGATCAGATCGCGGACGTCGTCGTCGCTGAGCGCGTTCAGTACCGCGGTGGCGACGGCTGCGCCCTCGGTGGCCACGCGTTCGGCGTGGGGTGCTTGGCGGAGCCATTCGCCGGCGCGCAGCGCGATGGCGGTGCTGGAGAGCTTCGTGCGCACGACGGATGCTTCGAGGAAGTTCGTCTCGACGAACTCCCCGAGGCTGCGGCCGATCTCATCCTTGCGACTCGGAATGATCGCGGTGTGGGGGATCGGCAGGCCCAGCGGCCTGCGGAACAGGGCGGTGACGGCGAACCAGTCCGCGAGCGCGCCGACCATGCCGCCCTCGGCAGCAGCGCGCACGTAACTCAGCCACGGCTGTCGCTCCTGCAGCCAGAACGCCACGACGAAGACGACCGCCATGAACACGAGCGCGCCGAGCGCGACCGCTTTCATGCGGCGCAGGGCGCGGAGGCGCACCTGGTCAGCGGGGGAGAGCTGCGTCATCGGGGTTCGCGGCATGACGTCATCCTTTCATGGCGACTAACCTCGAACCGTGATCGAAGACATCAAGAAGCGTGCATTGCACCGCACCAGCATCCTCGAAGGCCAGATGCGCGGAGTCGCGCGGATGATCGAGAACGAGGAGTACTGCATGGACATCATCACGCAGTCGCGTGCGATCCAGCGGTCTCTGGAATCGTTGAACCGTCTGCTCCTGGAGAACCACCTCCGCACCCATGTCACGCACATGTTCGAGCATGGCGGCGAGGAGCGCGACAAGGCGGTGCTCGAGTTGTTGAAGGCGTTCGACTTCGATTCGAAGTAGGCCGCGCCCCCGCGTGGGGCCCATTTCGAATCGAAGACGGTCGGCCTACTTCGTACCGAAGACCTCGCCCTCCATCGCGTCGTAGCCCTCGGCCTGCGGGTCGCCGTGCGTTCCACCGGAGAGGGCGTACTCCTCTTCGGGGGAGAGCACCAGACGGTGACGGAAGAACAGTCCGAACCCGACCAGGATGATGACGTAGACGATCGCGATGGCGATGATCGCGGGCCCGAACGTCGGGTTCAGCAGGAAGCCGACGAAGATGAGCGCGGCGATCACCAGGGCGATGACGGCTCCGGGGATGCCCCACGGGCTGCGATACGGGCGGTCGGCGTTCGGGTACTTCTTGCGCAGCACCATGAACGACACCAGCTGAAGCGCATAGGCGAGCACCGCTCCCCACACCGCGATGTTCAGAACGATCGCACCTGCCACGGATCCGGCGCCTTCGGCGTCGACGGCGGCGAGGACATCCAGCACGATCAGGGCGACGAACCCGATCGCCGCGCCGACGACCAGAGCGACCCACGGTGTCTGGCGCTTACCGGTGAGCGAGAGGAACCGAGGGTAGTAGCCGGCCCGGGACAGCGAGTACATGTTGCGGCCGTAGGCGAACATGATCCCCTGGAGCGAGGCGAGCAGACCGATCAGGGCGAACAGGGCGAGGACGGCGGCCATCTGATCGCCGACGATCGCGCGGAAGCCGTCGAGGAGAGGTTCGCCGGCCACGCCGGTCGCCTCGGCACCGAGGATGCCGGTGTTCAGGAACAGGACGAGGAGGCCGGTCACGATGAGCGTGCCGCGGGCCCAGAACCCGGCCTTGGGAATGTCGCGGGTGGGGTTGTGCGACTCTTCGGCGGCGAGGGGCAGCTCCTCGATTCCGAGGAAGAACCACATCGCGAACGGGAGCGCGAACAGGATCGGGAGTACGCCGTGCGGGAGGAACGCCGTCTGTCCGGGATCGGGCGCGATGTTCCAGAGCGAATCCCAGGAGAAGGCGCCGGAGAAGGCGGCCATCACCGAGAAGACGAGGATGATGCCGATCGAGATGATGGAGACGATGATCGCGAAGCGGAACGAGATCGCGGCTCCGGCCGAGTTCAGGGCGATGAAGACGACGTAGAGGATGATGTACCACGCCCATCCCGGCAAGGTGAAGTCGAGCAGTTCGCTGGTGATGCCGTTGGCGTAGGAGGCGGAGAAGTAGACGATCACCGCCGTCGTGGCGACGTACTCGATCGTCTCGGCGGCGCCGGTGACGAGGCCGCCCCACGGGCCCATGGCCGAGCGCGCGAACGAATAGGCGCCGCCGGTGTGCGGCATCGCGGCGGCCATCTCTCCGATCGAGAAGATCATGCCGTAGTACATGAGCACCAGGATCGCGAAGGCGATGAGCATTCCGCCGAAGCCGGCGAAGTCGATGCCGAAGTTCCATCCGGAAAAGTCTCCGGAAATGACTGCGGCGACTGCGAGACCCCACAGCCCCCACACTCCGGCGGATCGCTTCAGCGTCCGCTTCTCGAAGTAATCGCTGCCGGCGCGGGTATAGGTCGCGCCACCGACCTTGCGCGACCCAGTTTTCTGCTCAGACATCCGGTCTCCATTCGCATGCAGTCAGGCGCCGACTGCACCTAGCGCCCGATTGTGGCATCCAATGGTGGATTCGTCTACCTTTAAACCCGGAAGGTGTTCTACTCTGAGGGCGGAGCCGGTCGGCTGATCGCTCCACCGCACACAGGACAGGAGCGTCAGATGTCGGGAAACCTGAGCATCGAGCAGCTGGATGCCGGCATCGGAGCCGGCGAGATCGATACCGTGATCGTGGCCTTCGCCGACGCCCAGGGGCGGCTGGTGGGCAAGCGGGTCTCCGCTCGACTGTTCCAGGAGGACATCCTTCACCACGGCGCCGAGGCGTGCGACTACCTGCTCTCGGTCGACGTCGACATGAACACGGTCGACGGCTACGCGATGTCGGGCTGGGATCGCGGATACGGGGACATGGTGCTGCGCCCGGATGCCGAGACTCTCCGCCGCATGCCCTGGCTGCCCGGTACCGCGCTCGTGATGGCAGACCTCGTCTGGCAGAACGGCGAACCGGTCGGCCCATCGCCGCGCGCGATCCTCGATCGGCAGCGCGACCGCCTGGCCGAGCGCGGCTGGACCGCCTTCTCCGGTACCGAGCTCGAGTTCATCGTGTTCGAGAACACCTACCGCGATGCCTGGGCGCGCAAGTACGAGGGGCTGACGCCCGCGACGGACTACAACGTCGACTACAACCTCCTCGCCTCGACCCGCATGGAGCCGCTGCTGCGCGACATCCGCAACGGCATGGACGGTGCGGGGATGTATTGCGAGGGCGTCAAGGGGGAGTGCAATTTCGGTCAGCAAGAGATCGCGTTCCGCTACGCGGAGGTGCGGGAGACCGCCGATCAGCACGCGATCTACAAGAACGGCGCGAAGGAGATCGCCGAGCAGCACGGACAGGCGCTGACGTTCATGGCCAAGTTCAACGAGCGCGAAGGCAACAGCTGCCACATCCACCTCTCCCTCCGCGACCAGGACGGAACGCCGGTGATGGCGGGCGATGGCGAGCACGGGTTCAGCCCGATCATGGAGCACTGGATCGCCGGCATCCTGGCGACCCTGCGCGAATTCACGCTGCTGTACGCGCCGAACATCAACTCGTACAAGCGATTCGCGAAGGGCAGCTTCGCCCCGACCGGGGTGGCCTGGGGGATCGACAACCGCACCTGTGCGCTGCGGGTGATCGGCAGCGGTTCCGCGCTCCGCGTCGAGAACCGGGTGCCGGGTGGCGATGTGAACCCGTACCTGGGAATCTCGGCGATCATCGCAGGCGGACTGCACGGCATCGAGAACGAACTGGCGCTGCCCGAGCGCTTCACCGGCAACGCCTACGAGGCGGGCGTCGATCACCTGCCGACGACGCTGCGCGAGGCCGCGCAGCTGTTCAGCGAATCGCGGATCGCACGCGATGCGTTCGGCGACGACATGGTGGAGCACTATCTGAACCAGGCGCGTATCGAGGTCGAAGCCTATGATGCCGCCGTCACCGACTGGGAGCGCGTCCGTGGCTTCGAGCGACTCTGACGTGCGATCCGCGCCTCGCATCGGCGTCAGCACGTATCTGGAACGCGCCCAGCAGGGTGTCTGGGATGTGCGCGCGGCGTTCCTGCCCGATGTGTATCTCAACGCGGTCACCGCATCCGGTGGCGTCGCCCTGCTGCTGCCTCCACAGGCCGAGCAGGTCGCCGACATCGCGGTGGCGGGTCTGGATGGTCTGATCCTCACCGGCGGTGCCGACGTGCAGCCGGAGCTCTACGGGGCCGAGCGTCATCCGCAGACGGATGCGGCGCGAGTCGACCGTGACGCCTGGGAACTGGCGCTGTTCCGCGCCGCTGAGCGCCGGCGGCTCCCCGTGCTCGCGATCTGCCGCGGCCTGCAGCTGGTGAATGTGGCCAGAGGTGGAACGCTGCAGCAGCATCTGCCGGAGTCCCTCGGCACCGATCGCTATCGGATCGGCGGCGGCGTGTTCGCCGAGAACGAGGTGGCCATCGAGGCGGAGTCGACGCTCTCGCAGATCCTCGGAGACGAAACCTACCCGGTGCACAGCTACCACCATCAGGGCATCGGGCGACTCGGCGACGGCCTTGCCGTCAGCGCACGATCCGACGACGGTCTCGTGCAGGCGTTCGAGGGCGTCGGCGACGGATACCTCGTCGGCGTCCAGTGGCATCCGGAGGAGAACACCGACGACCGGCGGCTCTTCGAAGATCTCGTCTCACAGGCTCGCGCGTTCGCTGCGCGGCAGAAGGAGGAAACGCGATGAGCGCGTTCACTGTCATCAACCCGTCCACCGGCGCGCCGATCCGCGACATCACGCGCGCGGGCGTCGACGAGACGGATGCCGCGATCGCACGCGCCGTCGCCGCGCAGCGTCGCTGGGCGGCCCTCGCGCCGCTCGCGCGCGCTGATGCCCTGCGTGCGTTCGCCCGCGCCGTCGAAGGTGCGGTGGAGGAGCTGGCGCAGCTGGAAGTGCTGAACTCGGGGCATCCGATCTCCTCGGCGCGGTGGGAGGCTGCGCATGTCGCCCAGGTCCTCAACTACTACTCCGCCGATCCCGAGCGGCTGTCCGGACGACAGATCCCTGTCGCGGGCGGCCTCGATGTGACCTTCCATGATCCATACGGCGTCGTCGGTGTCATCGTGCCGTGGAACTTCCCGATGACGATCGCCTCCTGGGCGTTCGCGCCGGCGCTCGCCGCGGGCAACGCCGTCGTGCTGAAGCCGGCCGAGCTCACACCGCTGACGGCCATCCGCCTGGGCGAACTGGCCATCGAAGCGGGGCTGCCCGCGGGGCTGCTCGAGGTCGTCACGGGATCCGGATCGGTCGTCGGGCAGCGGCTGGTCGAGCATCCGGATGTGCGCAAGGTGGTCTTCACCGGCTCGACCGAGGTCGGGATCGAAGTGGCTGCCGGATGCGCCAGGGCGCTGAAGCCCGTGACGCTCGAGCTCGGTGGCAAGAGCGCCAACATCGTCTTCGCCGACGCCGACCTCGAGCGCGCTGTGGCCGCTGTTCCCGGGTCGGTGTTCGACAACGCGGGGCAGGACTGCTGCGCCCGCAGCCGTCTGCTCGTGCAGCGATCGGTGTACGACCGCTTCCTGGAGATGCTCGAACCCGCGGTGGCATCGTGGCGGGTCGGCGACCCCGGCAGCGCGGACACCGACATGGGGCCCCTCATCTCGGCGAATCACCGCGACACTGTGTCGTCGTTCCTCGACGACGCGAACATCGCCTTCCGAGGGTCAGCACCCGCAGGCGACGGCTTCTGGTTCGCGCCGACCGTGGTGCTGGCAGACCCCACCGACCGGATCGCGCAGCAGGAGGTGTTCGGACCCGTCGTCGCGGTGATGCCGTTCGAAGACGAGGCCGACGCGATCCGTCTCGCCAACGACACCGTCTACGGGCTCGCCGGATCCGTGTGGACCGAGAACCTCGGCCGCGCGGTGCGGGTCGCGCGCGGCGTGCAGAGCGGCGTGCTGTCGGTGAACTCCCACTCCTCGGTGCGCTACGCGACACCGTTCGGCGGCATGAAGGCGTCGGGTCTCGGGCGCGAACTGGGACCGGATGCCGCCGAGCATTTCACCGAGACCAAGAACGTCTTCTTCGCGACCGATGCCCTCTGATCGCGTCGCCTGCCCTCTCACCAGAACCTCTCACCCGAACCTCTCAACCGGAGAACACACATGAGCATTGATCTGACCCAGCGACTCAAGGATCGCGTCGCCATCATCACCGGCGGGGCGAGCGGTATCGGCTTCGCGACCGCCAAGCGGTTCGCCGCCGAAGGGGCGTTCGTCGTCATCGCCGACGTCGATCCGACCACCGGAGAGGCGGCCGCGGCCGAGATCGGCGGAGCGTTCCGTTCCGTCGACGTCGCCGACGAAGCCAAGGTGAACGCGCTGTTCGACGGCGTCGCCGCCGAGTTCGGCCGGATCGACATCGCCTTCAACAACGCCGGCATCTCGCCGGCCGACGACGACTCGATCGAGACGACGGAGCTGCCGGCGTGGGACCGCGTCCAGGATGTGAACCTGAAGAGCGTGTACCTGTGCAGCCGGGCCGCGCTCCGGCACATGGTTCCGGCCGGTCGAGGGTCGATCATCAACACCGCCTCATTCGTCGCGCTGCTGGGATCCGCGACCTCGCAGATCAGCTACACGGCCTCGAAGGGCGGCGTGCTGGCGATGTCGCGTGAGCTCGGTGTGCAGTTCGCTCGCCAGGGCATCCGGGTGAACGCACTCTGCCCTGGGCCGGTCAACACGCCGTTGCTCCAGGAGCTCTTCGCCAAGGATCCGGAGCGCGCGCAGCGTCGTCTCGTGCACGTGCCGATGGGCCGTTTCGCCGAGCCCGAGGAGATGGCGGCTGCCGTGGCGTTCCTCGCCTCCGATGACTCGTCCTTCATCACCGCCAGCGCCTTCGTCGTGGACGGCGGAATCAGCAACGCCTACGTGACCCCGCTATGAGCATCGATCTTCCGGGTGCAGACGGCGGCGACCTCGCCGAGGTGCGTCGGGCGGTGTATCGACCGCTTCGCCGTGGGAACGCCCTGGAGGACACGGTGGCCCGCCTCGTGCAGACCATCCGCCTCGGCGTCGTCGCTCCGGGGGACTCGTTGCCGCCCGAGCGGGAACTCGCGGCGTCGTTCGGGGTGAGCCGCGACACCGTGCGCGACGCGATCCGTGAACTGGCCGACACCGGTTATCTGCTGCCGAAGCGAGGTCGCTACGGCGGCACATTCGTCGCGGATCCGCTCCCGCAGCCGTCGGTTGCGGGAGCGGTGACGTCCGTCGAGCTCGATGACGTCCTCGGGCTCCGTCTCGTGCTGGAGGCCGGGTCGGCGCACGCGGCTGCGAGCAGGACTCTGGATGCCGCGACCAGGGCGGAGCTGTGGGCACGGCACGAAGCCGCACTGCCTGCGGGGCCGGAGGAGTATCGGCGCCTGGACACGCTGTTCCATCTGGCGATCGCCGAGGCCGCCGGGGTGCCGTCGCTGGTCGCGCTCGTCGCTGAGAACCGGGCCGGCGTCAACGCCTGGCTCGACACCTTTCCGCTGATGCCCCGCAACATCCAGCATTCCGGAGAGCAGCACGAGCGCATCGTCACGGCGATCCTCGCCGGTCGCCCCGACGCCGCGGAGTCGGCGATGCGCGATCATCTCGCCGGTTCCGAAGCGCTGCTGAGAGGCTTCCTGATCTGAAGTCCAACGGGTGCGAGATCGAGCAAACTCGGTCCTAATCGGAGGTGCACTGCCGATTAGGCGACGAAAACCGTTGCGATCATGTTAACTCTCTTCTGTTTTCGCTATGCGCCGCACGGATCCTGTGTCAGACTGCGGCCAACGATTCCGACGGCGGAGGTTCCATGACCGGCACAGTGCCAGCGTCGACCATGACGCGCGATGCGGCGACAGACGCGGGTGGCGTCAGCATCGAAGGCGTCACCAAGCTCTACGGCAGCGCCAAGGCGGTCGACGACCTCACGCTCGACGTCCGACCGGGTGAGTTCCTCTCTCTCCTGGGGCCATCCGGCTGCGGGAAGACGACGACGCTGCGGATGATCGCCGGTTTCGAGTATCCGGACGCCGGTGACATCCGCATCTCCGGACGCAGTGTGCTGAATCTGCCGCCCCACCGTCGCGAGGTGAACACGGTCTTCCAGGCATACGCTCTGTTCCCACACCTGACCGTCGCCGAGAACGTCGCCTACGGTCTCCAGCAGCGCCGCGTGCCGAAGGCCGAGCAGCGCATCAGGGTCGGCGAGGCGCTCGACATGGTGCAACTGCGCTCGTTCGCCGACCGCAAGCCGACCCAGCTCTCGGGCGGCCAGCAACAGCGCATCGCCCTCTCCCGTGCGCTCATCAACCGGCCGAGCGTCCTCCTGCTGGATGAGCCGCTCGCCGCTCTCGACCGTCAGCTGCGCGAGGAGATGCAGCTCGAGCTCAAGCTGCTGCAGGCGCGATTGGGTACGACCTTCGTCTTCGTCACGCACGATCAGGCGGAGGCACTGTCGATGAGTGACCGGATCGCCGTGATGCGGGCGGGACGCATCGAACAACTCGACGCTCCGGCCGCGATCTACGCTGAGCCGGCTTCCGCGTACGTCGCCTCGTTCATCGGACAGCAGAACTTCATCCCCGGCACCGTGCATTCGGACGGCGCCGCCGTCGATACGGCGCTCGGCGTGCTTCCCGGGAGATGGGGCGGTGAGGTGGTGGCCGCCGGCCGGGCGGCGGTGGCGGCGATCCGCCCCGAGTTCATCCGCCTCGAGGATCCGCTGAGACAGGGTGACGGCGTCCGGGGAACCGTCCTCGGCGTCTCCCACCTCGGGGAGACCCTTCAGGTGCTCGTCGACGTCGGCCTGGAGCAGAAGATGCTCGTGCGCACGCCGGCACCCGCCGCCCCGGTCCTTCAGCCCGGTGACGACATCCGCTGCGTCTGGGATGCCGCCGACGTGCGCCTGTTCGCCGCCGAAGGCGCACCGAGTACGGCGACGCACGTGATCAATCTGCCCGCGCCCGCCTGACCGCATCCGACTCCTTGACCCGACACAACCGACCCACACAGGGGAGTGCCATGAACGACTTCAACAGCATCCGCATCCTCGCCGACAGCAACGCGGCGCCGCTTCTTCGCCGCGAGCTCTCGCGCCGAGGTTTCATGGGAACGATGATGGCGCTCGGTGCCGCGGGCCTTCTGACCGCCTGCGCGCCCGGCGGACAGGGCAAGCCGGCCGCGCAGGCGACGGGCGGCACCCTGGAGGATTCGCTCTCGATCTACAGTTGGGGCGAGTACGACGCCCCCGAGGTCGTCGAGGCGTTCACGAATGAGCACGGCGCCAAGGTCGTCATGGACACGTTCGCCTCCAACGAAGAGATGATCGCGAAGCTGGTCGCCGCGAAGGGCACCAGCGGCTACGACCTCGTCGTGCCCACGGGGGTGTTCATTCCGCAGATGATCGAGAACGGTCTGCTGGCGAAGCTGAACCTCGATCTCATCCCGAACATCGAGCACATGGATCCTGCGTTCCTCGGGCGGGAATGGGACCCGAAGAACGAGTACTCGATCTGCAAGGCCTGGGGTACGACCGGCTTCGTCTACGACAAGACCGTCATCACCCGCCCGCTCACGACCTGGAGCGACTTCATCGACGCGGCCCAGAACGAAGCGTCGGGCAAGACCTCCGTCCTCGATGACCCTTCTCCGCTGTGCGGCATCTACTACTGGGCGAACGGGATCGATTGGACCACCACGGACCCGGCCGACCTCGACGCCTGCGAGGCGTTCCTGGTCGGCGAGCTCGCCCCGCATATCTCCGCCTTCGACTCCTACCCCGGTGGGGCTGCGATCCCGCAGGCGTCTCATGTGCTGATGCAGGCGTGGAACGGCGATGCGCGCATCGGCATCATGGAGTCACCGGACCCCGACCGTTGGCAGTGGGTCCTGGGCGCGCCGGACACCGAACTGTGGATGGACAACTGGGCGCTGGTCACGGGGGCGCCGCATCCGGAGGCCGCGCACGCCTTCCTCGATTTCATCCTCACCCCGGAATCGCAACTCGCCCAGGTCGACTACATCGGCTATGACACCGGAGCGGCCGGGATCAGAGCCGCGGCAGAGGCAGCCGGGTTCGAGCGACTCGACATGGTCTTCTTCGACGAGGCGCAGATCGAGACCATGCACGAGGGCAAGGTCGGAGAGGCGCAGGCACGGGTCGTCGAGATCTGGAATGCCACAAAGGCCGCCGCGGGTGCGTAGCCCCCGGTTCGCGCTCGCCGTTCCCGCATGGGCGTGGCTGCTGGCGTTCTTCGTCGCGCCCATCGGAATGGTCGTCTGGTTCAGCTTCGGCTACAAACCGGGCATCTTCGGCACCCACGCCAATGACGTCCTCTCCTTCGACCGCTACGTCGAAGCGCTCTCTCCGACGTTCTTCACCACGTTCCAGAACACGCTCTGGGTCGGTGTGCTCGGCACACTGCTGTGCCTGATCATCGGGATGCCGGTGGCGTACTGGATGGCGGTGAAGGCGCCGCCCGAGCGACGGGGGCTGCTGCTCGCGCTGGTCATGGTGCCCTTCTGGACGAACTTCCTGGTGCGCACGCTCGGCTGGCAGGTCATCCTCGCCCCGGAAGGCTGGCTGTCGACCCTGCTGCAGGGCATCGGCGTCACCGATGGTCCCCTCGAAGTGCTCTACACCCGCGCCGCCGTGCTCATCGGCGTCGTGTACAACTACCTGCCGCTGATGATCCTGCCGCTGTTCGTCGCCTTCGACCGGGTGAGCACGCCGCTGCGCGAGGCGAGCAAGGACCTCGGAGCGAATGCGGTGAGCACCTTCCTCCGGGTCACCGTGCCGCTCGCCCGCCCCGGCATCATCGCCGGCGTGCTGCTGGTGTACATCCCGCTGATGGGCGACTACATCACCGCGACCGTTCTCGGCGGCGCGCAGGGCAACATGATCGGGCAGCTCGTCGCGAGCCAGTTCGGCACCGCGCAGAACTGGGCGCTCGGATCCGCGATGGCGGTGCTGCTGATCATCGTCATCATGCTGTCGATCGGCATCGCGGCCGTGCTGATCTGGGTAGCGACGCTGCCGTTCCGATCGCGCAGTCGCCTCATCCTGGGGGAGGGATCATGACTCGCAATGCCCGGCGAGGGCAACTCGGCAATCGCCTGCTCGCGGTGTGGTCGGTGATCGTCTTCGCGTTCCTGTTCCTGCCGATCATCGTGATCATCGCCTACTCGTTCAACTCCGGGCGTCTCCTCGTCGCCTGGGAGGGGTTCAGCATGGCCCCGTTCGCCGCGATCTTCGAGAAGCCGGTGATCCGTGACGCGGTGATGGTGTCGATCCGCACCGGACTCATCGCCGCGGTCCTCGCGTCGCTGCTGGGCACGCTGGCCGGTATCGCCATGGCGCGGCGGCCCGGGCGCTGGGTGTGGTGGTTCCTCGGGCTGCTCCTGCTGGTGTCCGTGACTCCGGAGATCGTGGATGCCGTGGCGCTGCTGCCATGGCTCGTCTTCCTCGGACAGGACCTCGGGATCAGCCTGTTCAGCGACGGCACGGCCCGCCTCGTCGTCGGCCATTCGCTGTTCTCGGTCGCGATCGTCTCCTACATCGTGCGGGCGCGTCTGGTCGGGCAGGATGCTCGTCTCGAAGAGGCATCCGCAGACCTGTACGCCACACCGCTGCGGACCTTCATGAAGATCACGCTGCCGCTGGCGATGCCTGCGGTGCTGGCCGGCGTCCTGCTCTCGTTCACCCTGAGCCTGGACAACACCGTGGCCTCGGCGTTCGTGCAGGTCTCCGGCACGACGCCGTGGCCGGTCTACGTCCTCTCCGCGCTGCGCAGCGGATTGCGACCAGAGATCGCCGCGGTGTCGACGATCATGCTCGTGCTCACGCTGATCTCGCTCGCCCTGGTGGCACTCGTCCTCAAGCGTGCGGGCGACTCCGCGACGCAGATCGCCCGCACGATGGCCGGAGGCTGACCATGACCCACGCAGACCTCGTCTTCCACGGCGGTAGGGCGTTCCTGTCGGACGCCGCGCGCTCGACCGCTCGAGCTGTGGCCGTCACCGGTGGACGCATCAGCGCCGTCGGTCACGACCTGTCCGCGCTGATCGGCCCGCGCACCGAGGTGATCGATCTCGCCGGCCGTCTGCTGGTCCCCGGGTTCCAGGATGCCCATGTGCACCCGGTCTGGGGCGGCCTCGACATGCTCCGCTGCGATCTCGCCCCGCTCGCGACCCGAGACGAGTACCTCGCTCGTATCGCCGAGTACGCGGGTGCGCATCCGGATGACGACTGGATCCTGGGCGGCGGTTGGCAGATGTCCGCCTTCCCCGGCGGCACGCCGACCGCGGCCGACCTCGATACGGTCGTGCAGAATCGTCCCGCGTTCCTCCCGAACCGCGACGGGCACGGGGCCTGGGTGAATTCCCGCGCCCTGGAGCTGGCGGGGATCACGCGGGAGACCCCGGACCCCGCCGACGGGCGGATCGAGCGGGATGCCGCAGGCAACCCCAGCGGGACCCTGCATGAGGGAGCCATGGGGCTCGTCAACCGGCTGCTTCCGCCTGAGCCTCTTTCGCGGCTGCAGGAGGCGCTCCTCAAGGGGCAGCAGTACCTGCACTCCTACGGTGTCACCGCCTGGCAGGACGCGATCGTCGGGACCGAGTACGGTGATGCCGGCGACCCCCTGCCCGCCTACGTCGCAGCCGGGTCATCCGGTGCCCTGACCGGGCGCGTCCTCGGCGCGCTCTGGTGGGACCGCTCGCGCGGTCTCGAGCAGATCGACGACATCGTGGCGCGGCGTGCCGCCAGCACCGCGGGGCGATTCTCCGCGCGCAGCGTCAAGATCATGCAGGACGGCGTCGCCGAGAACTTCACCGCGGCGATGCTCGAGCCGTACTGCGACGGTCATGGGCATCCGCGCGAAGACTCCGGCATCTCCTTCGTCGAGCCGGAACTGCTGAAGGAGGCTGCCAGCCGCCTGGACGCACTCGGCTTCGCTCTGCATTTCCACGCGATCGGCGACCGTGCCGTGCGCGAGTGCCTGGATGCCGTCGAGGCGGCGCTGGGTCGGAACGGCCCGCGCGGCAACCGTCATCACATCTCGCACATCCAGGTCGTGCATCCTGACGACATCCCGCGTTTCCGTGCCCTCGACGTGACGGCCAACATGCAGATGCTGTGGGCGACGCTCGAGCCGCAGATGGTCGACCTCACGATCCCGTTCCTCGGCGACACGCGATCGGCCTGGCAGTACCCCTTCGGGGACCTCCTCCGCTCCGGGGCCGCGCTCGCCGCGGGGAGCGATTGGTCGGTCAGCACGCCGAATCCGCTTGCGGCGATCCACGTCGCCGTCAATCGCCGGTCGGCGCCGACCGAGTGGGAGGGCGACTACGACCCTTTCCTGCCCGAGCAGGCGATCGACCTCGGCACCGCGCTCGCCGCCTATACGGCAGGCTCCGCGCGGGTGAACCACCTGGACGAGACCGGCACGATCGCCGTCGGCATGCTCGCCGATCTCGCGCTGCTCGATCGCGATCCCTTCGAGCATCCCGCCGAGGAGATCGGCCTGACCGAGGTGCTGGGCACCTGGGTCGAAGGGGAGCGCGTCTACGAGGCGTGACTCGGTCGCTGTGCTCCCTCGCTCAACGATCGAGGGCGGTCAGAGCACGTCTTCCGCGCGGGTGAGGACTCCGCGGAGGATCTGCTCGATCTCCGCGAACTCGGCGGGGCCGACGGTCAGCGGCGGGGCGAGCTGGATCACGGGGTCGCCCCGGTCGTCGGCGCGGCAGTAGAGGCCCGCTTCGAAGAGGGCGGGGGAGAGGAAGCCGCGCAGCAGCCGCTCTGACTCGGCGTCGTCGAATGTCTCCCTGGTCGCCTTGTCCTTCACCAGTTCGATGCCGAAGAAGTAGCCGTCGCCGCGCACATCGCCCACGATCGGGAGATCGAGCAGTTTCTCCAGTTCCGCGCGGAACAGCGGGGAGTTCTCGCGGACGCGCTCGTTGAGCTTCTCCTCGTCGAAGATAGCGAGGTTCTCCAGCGCGACCGCCGCCGAGACGGGATGGCCGCCGAAGGTGTAGCCGTGCGGGAACGACATCTGCCCGTGCGAGAACGGCTCGTAGATCCGGTCGCTGATGATGGTCGCGCCGATCGGGGAGTAGCCGCTGGTCATCCCCTTCGCGCACGTGATCATGTCGGGGACATAGCCGTACCCGGTGCAGGCGAAGGTGTGGCCGAGACGGCCGAATGCGCAGATGACCTCGTCGGAGACGAGCAGCACGTCGTGCCGGTCGCAGATCTCGCGTACTCGGGCGAAATAGCCAGGGGGAGGAGGGAAGCATCCGCCGGAGTTCTGCACCGGCTCCAGGAAGACGGCGGCGACGGTGTCCGCGCCCTCGAACAGGATCATCTCCTCGATGCGGTCCGCGGCCCAGCGGCCGAATGCCTCCTCATCGTCCGCGGGCGCGCCCATCTCCGCCGCGCGGTAGAAGTTCGTGTTCGGCACCCGGAAGCCGCCGGGGGCGACCGGCTCGAACATCGACTTCATCGCCGGGATGCCGGTGATCGCCAGGGCACCGTGCGGGGTGCCGTGGTACGCGACCGAGCGCGAGATGACTTTGTGCTTGGTGGGCTTGCCCATCAGTTTCCAGTAGTGCTTCGCGAGCTTCAGTGCTGTCTCGACCGCTTCACCGCCGCCGGTGGAGAAGAACACGCGGTTGAGATCGCCCGGCGCCTCGTCGGCGAGCCGATCGGCCAACTCGATCGCCGCAGGATGCGCGTACGACCACAGCGGGAAGAAGGACAACTCGGATGCCTGCTGGGCGGCCGCGTGAGCCAGGCGACGCCGGCCATGGCCGGCATTCACGACGAAGAGGCCGGCGAGTCCGTCGAAGTAGCGCTTGCCCTTCGCATCCCAGATGTGGTGCCCATCGCCCTTGACGATGATCGGGACCCCGTTCTCGGCCATCGTGGACTGGCGGGTGAAATGCATCCAGAGATGATCCTTCGCCATCTGCTGGAGCTCGGGTTCGGATGCGCGCGGGCGTGACGTGGTCATCTGGTCCCCCAGTTGTAGAGCTGCTTCTGCAGCTTGGCGTAGATGAAGGTCTCAGTGGAGAGCACGCCGTCGATGGGGCGGATGCTGTCGTTCAGCAGCGCGAGCAGGTCCTCATCGTCCTCGCATACGACCTCGGCGAGGACGTCGAAGGATCCGACGGTGATCACGACGTAGTCGATCGCCGGGATCGCGGCCACCGCTTCGGCGACGAGGCGCGCGTCACCCGACACCCGGATCCCGATCATCGCCTGACGGCGAAAACCCAGCTGCATCGGATCGGTGACGGCGACGATCTGCATGACCCCGGATTCCGTCAGCTTCTGCACGCGCTGGCGCACCGCGGCCTCGCTGAGTCCGACGACCCGCCCGATGTCGGAATACGAACGCCGCCCGTCCTCCTGCAGCAGTTCGATGATGGTCTTCGACACATCGTCGAGCGGGGAGTGCTTCTTCTTCGTGCCCATGGTGCGATCCTCGCACTCTTCGGGGCTTGATTCAATGGAAATCGTTGGTCGAATCTGGATCTACTTCCGAATTCGACCGAATTCGGTCACGGTTCCAAAGGTCCCAGCCACGCGGTCGCCACTGTCGCATGAGCAGACTCCGGGTCGGAGGGATGGAACGCACCCGCGAGGACATCACGGTAGAGCCGGGAGAGTTCGTTCGAGGTGAAGTAGGAGCCGCCGCCGGCGACCAGCATCGCCTGGTCGACGACCTTCTTCGCCATCATGACGGCGCGATGCTTAACGCCGGCCAGCAGCGGGAACCACCGGGCGCCGTTGTCGACGAGTCCGTCGACATCGCGGGCGAGGGTGGCGATCTGCGGCGGTAGTGCGTCATAGGCGAGACCCATCTCGGCGATCCGCCAGCGGATGTCGGGGTCTTGGCTGTAGGCCGCGCCGGTCTTCTTCGAGCGGCGCTTCTGCGCCGTCTCCGCAGCGAGCTCCAGCGCCCGCCGTGCGATCCCGGTGTACACGGAGGCGAGCAGGATCTCGAAGACCGCGAAGATGCCGAAGACGATCGGGTCGGGGTTCGGACCGGGGTCGATACGGCGCACGACATGCTCGGGTCGGGCGACGGCTCCGTTCAGGCGCGTCGTCCGGCTCTGCGTGCCCCGCATGCCGAGCGTGTCCCAATCGTCACCGGTGATGACCTCATCGGTGCGTTCGATGAAGGCGAAGACGAGTTTCGGCGCATCCTCGCTCGTGGTGTCCAGGCCGTGCAGGCCGAGCTTCGTCCACACCGGGGCGAGCGAGGTGAAGATCTTCGTGCCCGTGAACGCATAACCGCCGTCGGGGAGTGGCGCGGCATCCGTATCGCTGCCGAACAGCACGAGATCGTTGCCGCCCTCGCTGATGCCGAAGGCGAACACCTCGCCTTCGGCCGCGCCGTCCTGCACGAACTCCAAGCCGGGCACGCCCCGATCGGAGAAGACCTTGGCGACACCGGTCCAGACGAGGTGCATGTTGATCGCCAGTGCGGTGGCCGGTGCGGCCGTCGCCAGCCGCTGCTGCAGGATGGCGGCCTCGGCGAGGCCGAGACCGGCGCCGCCGCGCGAGGTCGGCACCAGGATCGACAGGTAACCGGCGTCACGCAGTTCGTCGAGATCCTGCTGCGGGAAGGTGTTCTCCCTGTCGTGCTTCGGTGCGCGCTCGCGGATCCTTTCCAGCAGGTCGTCCGGGAGGAACGCGGTGGGATCGAACGTACTCATGCCAGAGCCTCCAGCAATTGGCGGATGGATTCGTCCGGCTTGTCGCGATGCAGGGAATGCCCGGCTCCCGAGACGACGGACATCGTGATGTGCGGGTTGCTCGCGATGACCTCTTCGGCCAGCGTGCCGGTGAAGAGGCTGTAGACGGCGGGGTCGGCGCCGATCACGTGGGTCGGCACGCTCAGCCGGGCGGCATCCGCTCGCACATCCCACGGCTTGTTCTGCGCGCTGGTCTGCTCGACCGCCCAGCGGCTCGTGCGCAGCACGGCATCCACCTTCAGCTCCTGGTCCTGCGGATGCCAGTGCGGATGCTCTGCCTGCACGACGTCGAGCCGGGGATCGGTGAAAGCGCGCTCCTGGCTCTTGCGGATGACGTTCGCGTCGCGCCCGTCGACATGGATCGCCGGGTCGATGAGCACGAGCCGTCGTGTCCACCCCGGATCGGATGCCGCCGCGACGATGCTCGCCGCGCCGCCGAGGGAATGGCCGATGACGGCGTCCCAGGACGAGCTGCCGTCTGATCTGGTCTGCGCGAGGTCGGCGCCATAGGCGGCGACCGTGTAGTCCAGCGCCCGTGGGGCATCGCCGTGGCCGCGCAGGTCTACCGCCGTCGCGTGCCACCCGGCGTCGGCCAGCGCGCTGCCCAGGCGCCACATGAGAGCCCCGGACGAGCCCAGCCCATGGACGAGCAGGGCACGGCGCGAAGCGGCGGGATCGCCCCAGGCGATGCGGGGGAGGGTGAGCGGCGCAGACATGTGTTCAGCCTAGGACGACGTGCGGTGTCCGCGGCGTGGGGTGAGCGGCTTCAGCGGATCGGCGGCATGTCCGCGGCGATCGTGAGCACTCTCGCCGCCGCGGCGTGCCCGGCGGCAAGGCGCTCGGAGAGCGGGCGATCCTCGAGGGTCGCCGCGAGGAAGCCGGACGCGAAGGCGTCGCCGGCGCCGACCGGCTCGACGACATCGACCTGCGGAGCGGGGACGAAGACCGGATCCGCATCGCCGTGGAACGCGGTGGCGCCGATCTCGCCGTCCTTCACCACGAGCAGATCGCATCCGGGCAGGTGCGCGCGGATCTCCGTCGCCGTGCGCGTGCCCCAGATCCGCTCGGCCTCATCGCGTCCGACGAAGCAGATGTCCGAGGCGTCGGCCAGGCGAGCGAGGGTGGCGGCGGCATCCGCCATGCTCCACAGCGGCCGACGGTCGTTGACGTCGAAGGAGACCAGTGCGCCCGCGGCGCGTGCCTCGGTGAAGAGCTCGTCCACCATCGCACGGCAGGATGCGGACAGTGCGGGCGTGATCCCGGTGGTGTGCACGATGCGGACACCGGCGAGCTGGTCGGCGGTCAGGAATCCCGGCGCCATCGACGCCGCGGCGGATCCTGCCCGGTAGTAGTAGACCGTGGAGCCCTCGGCTCCTGGGTCCTTGAACATCACGCCGGTGGGAGCACCCGCATCGCGCTGCACCCAGAGCTCGATCCCGCGGTCCGAGAGCTCCGACGCGATCCGCGAACCGAGCGGGTCATCGCCCAGCCGGGAGGCCCACGCGGAACGGTGCCCAGCGGAGACGATTCCCGCGGCGACGTTGGACTCCGCGCCGGCGAGTCCGAGCGTCGCGGCATCGGCGTCTGCCAGCGCGGCTCCGGTCGGAGTGATCAGCGCCATCGTCTCGCCGACGCAGACGATCGCGGGCGGGCTGACAGGGGGATGGATGCTCATGAAGGGGTGACCGCCACAGGTTCGGTGTCTGGATAGGGACTGGGATCGCGGTGCCGCAGATCGGGGAAGGAACGGACGAAGACGACGGAGACGATCAGGCCCACGGCGGCGAACAGTGCGGCGGCGAGGTACGCACCGCGCGCTCCGCCGGTGGCGTCGACGAGGAAGCCGCCGATGGCGGATCCGGCTGCGGCGCCGATGAGCTGCCCGGTGCCTGCCCAGCCGAACGCCTCGGCCGTCTCGCTGAACTTCACGCTCGCCGTCGTGATCGCGAAGAGCACGGCGAGGGCCGGGGCGATGCCGATGCCGGCGAGGATCAGCGTGCCGCCGAGCCAGAAGGCGTCGAGCGAGACCATGGTCAACGAGAGGCCGATGGTGACGATGACGAACCGGCGGGCCATCGCCCATGGTCCGATCGGAATGTGGCCGAACGCGAGGCCGCCGGCGAGGCTGCCGACGGAGAACACCGCGAGGACGAGGCCGGCGGCGAGGCTGCCGTGCTCGAACGTCGCCACGACACCGACCTCGACGGCCGCGCACGCCCCGATGAGGAGGAAGCCGATGACGGTCGCGAGCATCACGGGAGGCTTCAGCACGACCTTGCCGAACGCATTCCGACTGCGCGGGATGCGCACTCGTCCGACCTCGGGGGAGAGGATGAACCAGGCACCGCCGCCGACGAGGATGATCGCGACCAGGAGCAGCCCCTGCACCGTGCCGACCTGGGTGGAGACGAGGGTGATGACCACCGGCGCGATGATCCAGATGATCTCCTGCAGCGACGCATCCAGCGAGAACAGCGGGGTCAGCTGCGACGAATTGACCAGCTTCGGGTAGATGGTGCGCGCCGCCGACTGGATCGGCGGGGTCGAAAGGCCGGCGATCATGCCGAGCGCCATGTACCCCGGCACGTTCAGCGGGAGCAGGGCCAGGGCGAGCACAGCGACGACGCAGACGCTGAGGGTGAGGGTGATGACGCGCCGCATCCCCCAGACGCCCATCCACCGGCTCGTGATCGGGCCGGCGACGGCCTGCCCGACCGAGGTGGCGGCGAGCACGAGACCGGCCGCGCCGTAGGAGCCGGTCTGCTGCTCCACGTGCAGCAGGATCGCCAGCGATGCCATCCCGTTGGGGAAGCGTGCGGTCAGCTGAGCTGCGATCATGCGCGCCACACCGGGCGTGCGAAGAAGATCCCGATATCCCGCCACCAGACAACGGTACCGGTGACCGGCGTCGGCGGTGGATGTTCGAGCGGATGCGACACGCCGATGACACGCCGGAGGGTGCTTTCCACAGGAAATCGAATGTCGGATGTCCCCCGTATCGTGCCCCCTGTGGATGGATCTGGATGAGGGGATGCGAAGCCGCATGATTCCGCGCTTCGCGACCCTTCAGAGGGTGCCTGCGCCTGTGGAAGAAACGGTGGAGAACCTGTGTTGTAGCAGTGGAGAGCGGTGGAAAACTACAGGGATGTAACTACTACCCCTTGTGGTCGCCCCCAATGTCCGTACCCATATGTAGTATTGAAGTCCCGGCGGGGGGTCTGCCGGAAATCAAAGAATTTGAGGGGATGAGATGTCGATCACGGTCTACACCAAGCCGTCCTGTGTTCAGTGCAACGCGACGTACCGCGCGCTGGATGCCAAGGGCATCGAGTATGAGATCCACGACCTGTCGGAAGACCCGACGGCTCTGGAGCAGGTCAAGGCGCTCGGCTACATGCAGGCGCCGGTCGTCGTCACCGACGAGGACCACTGGTCGGGCTTCCGTCCCGACAAGATCGACGCCCTCGCCTCCCGCCTGGCGTGACGCACCATGAGCGCCGTCGCGACAGCCGCGCCGCTCCTGGTGTACTTCTCGAGCGTGTCCGGCAACACGGCGCGCTTCGTCGAGAAGCTCGGGCTTCCGGCGTCGCGCATCCCGCTCCGCCGGCAGGAGGGTGATCTCGTCATCGACGAGCCCTTCGTGCTGGTCACTCCCACCTACGGCGGGGGTGAGGGGCGCGGCGTCGAACGAGGAGCCGTGCCCAAACAGGTGATCCGGTTCCTCAACGACGAGCGCAACCGGCGCCACATCCGCGGAGTGATCTCCGCGGGCAACACCAACTTCGGCGAGTCCTTCTGTCTCGCCGGTGACATCATCAGCCGCAAGTGTCAGGTGCCGCACTTGTACCGGCTCGAAATCTTCGGCACGCAAGACGACGTGGATCGCGTGAGCGACGGATTGGAGCGACGGTGGAAGCTGGAACAGCAGTGACCGAGCAGGTGGCATTCAAGGGCAACCCGGCATTCGAGGGCATGGACTATCACGCCCTCAACGCGATGCTGAATCTGTACGACGCCGACGGCAAGATCCAGTTCGACGCCGACAAGCGCGCCGCACGGGAGTACTTCCTGCAGCACGTGAACCAGAACACCGTGTTCTTCCACTCGCTCAAGGAGCGGCTGGACTACCTCGTGGAGAAGGAGTACTACGAGGGTGCGGTCATCGAGAAGTACTCCTTCGACTTCATCCAGAAGCTCAACGACCTCGCCTACTCGAAGAAGTTCCGCTTCGCGACCTTCCTCGGCGCCTTCAAGTACTACACCAGCTACACGCTGAAGACCTTCGACGGCAAGCGCTACCTCGAGCGGTTCGAGGACCGTGTCGTGATGACGGCTCTCGGCCTCGCCGACGGCGACGAGGAGCTCGCGATCAACCTGGTCGAGGAGATCATCTCCGGCCGTTTCCAGCCGGCCACCCCGACCTTCCTCAATTCCGGCAAGGCACAGCGCGGCGAGCTCGTCAGCTGTTTCCTGCTGCGCATCGAGGACAACATGGAGTCGATCGCCCGCGGCATCAACTCCGCGCTGCAGCTGAGCAAGCGCGGTGGCGGCGTGGCGCTCCTGCTGTCGAACATCCGCGAGTCGGGTGCGCCGATCAAGCAGATCGAGAACCAGTCCTCTGGCATCATCCCCGTGATGAAGCTCCTCGAAGACAGCTTCAGCTACGCCAACCAGCTCGGTGCCCGCCAGGGTGCGGGTGCGGTGTACCTCAACGCGCACCACCCCGACATCATGCGCTTCCTCGACACCAAGCGCGAGAACGCCGACGAGAAGATCCGCATCAAGACGCTTTCGCTGGGTGTCGTCGTGCCCGACATCACCTTCGAGCTCGCGAAGAACGACGAGGACATGTACCTGTTCTCGCCGTACGACGTCGAGAAGGTCTACGGCGTTCCCTTCGGTGACATCTCGGTCACCGAGAAGTACCGCGAGATGGTCGACGATGCTCGCATCAAGAAGACCAAGATCAACGCCCGCGAGTTCTTCCAGACCGTCGCTGAGATCCAGTTCGAGTCGGGCTACCCGTACATCATGTTCGAGGACACGGTGAACAAGGCCAACCCGATCAAGGGCCGGATCAACATGTCGAACCTCTGCAGCGAGATCCTGCAGGTGAACACGCCGACCACCTACAACGAGGACCTCTCGTACAAGGAGATCGGCAAGGACATCTCCTGCAACCTCGGCTCGATGAACATCGCGCTGTCGATGGATGCGGATGACCTCGGCCAGACCGTCGAGACGGCGATCCGTGCTCTCTCCGCGGTGAGCGACCAGAGTCACATCGGCTCGGTGCGTTCGATCGAGGACGGCAACGACCGTTCGCACGCGATCGGCCTCGGGCAGATGAACCTGCACGGCTACCTGGCCCGCGAGCACGTGTTCTACGGGTCCGAAGAGGGCATCGACTTCACGAACATCTACTTCTACACGGTGCTGTTCCACGCGCTGCGCGCGTCGAACAACCTCGCGATCGAGCGCAAGCAGGCCTTTGACGGCTTCGCGGACTCCACCTACGCGTCGGGGGAGTTCTTCGACAAGTACATCGAGCGTGCCTGGGTGCCCGAGACCGACAAGGTCAAGGAACTCTTCGCCGGCAAGCACATCCCCACGCAGGAGGACTGGACCGAGCTGAAGGCGTCCATCCAGAAGCACGGCATCTACAACCAGAACCTGCAGGCGGTGCCGCCGACCGGCTCGATCTCGTACATCAACAACTCGACGTCGTCGATCCACCCGATCGCGTCGAAGATCGAGATCCGCAAGGAAGGCAAGCTCGGTCGCGTGTACTACCCGGCCGCGTTCATGACGAACGACAACCTGGAGTACTACCAGGACGCGTACGAGATCGGCTACGAGAAGGTAATCGACACGTACGCCGCCGCGACGCAGCACGTCGACCAGGGCCTGTCGCTGACGCTGTTCTTCAAGGACACGGCGTCGACGCGCGACATCAACAAGGCGCAGATCTACGCATGGCGCAAGGGCATCAAGACGATCTACTACATTCGCCTTCGTCAGATGGCGCTCGAGGGCACCGACATGTCCGAGTGCGTCAGCTGCATGCTCTGATTGTCTGACCAGGGATTTTTGAACAGGAAATGATGATGACCCCTCCCGAACGGCTCAAGCTCGTCGATCACGTGCAGGCGATCAACTGGAACAGGATCGAGGACGACAAGGACCTCGAGGTCTGGAACCGCCTCGTCAACAACTTCTGGCTGCCCGAGAAGGTGCCGCTGTCGAACGACATCCAGTCGTGGAACACGCTGACTCCCGATGAGCAGTTGCTGACGATGCGCGTGTTCACGGGACTCACCCTCCTCGACACGATCCAGGGCACGGTGGGCGCCGTGTCGCTCATCCCTGACGCGATCACCCCGCACGAGGAAGCCGTCTACACGAACATCGCGTTCATGGAGTCGGTGCACGCCAAGAGCTACTCCTCGATCTTCTCGACGCTCGCGTCGACGAAGGAGATCGACGAGGCGTTCCGGTGGTCGGTGGAGAACCCGAACCTTCAGAAGAAGGCTCAGATCGTCATGGACTACTACCAGGGCGATGACCCGCTCAAGCGCAAGGTCGCCTCGACCCTGCTGGAGAGCTTCCTGTTCTACTCGGGCTTCTACCTGCCGATGCACTGGTCGAGCCGCGCCAAGCTCACCAACACTGCCGACCTCATCCGTCTCATCATCCGCGACGAGGCCGTGCACGGTTACTACATCGGCTACAAGTTCCAGAAGGGACTCGAGAAGGAGACCCAGGAGCGTCGCGACGAGTTGAAGGAGTACACCTTCAACCTGCTGTACGAGCTGTACGACAACGAGGTGCAGTACACGCAGGACCTCTACGACGGCGTCGGCCTGACCGAAGACGTGAAGAAGTTCCTGCACTACAACGCCAACAAGGCGCTGATGAACCTCGGCTACGAGGCGATGTTCCCGTCTTCCGTGACGAACGTGAACCCGGCGATCCTGTCGGCGCTCTCCCCGAATGCCGACGAGAACCACGACTTCTTCAGCGGTTCGGGTTCGAGCTACGTGATCGGCAAGGCCGAGGCCACCGAAGACGACGACTGGGACTTCTGAGTCGCTGAGCGCCGGTCAACTAAGGCCCGGAATTGCGGAGATCCGCAGTTCCGGGCCTTCCTCGTACCACGCATGCCGGTCGCCGGTCGATCGCGGCCACCTGTCCCGCTACCATCGGGCAACGTCGCGCTCATATGATCGACTCATGCTGGAAGAGACCGAGCACGAGCTTCAGCACACGGCTTCCCTTTCGGAATCGCCGAACCCCGGAGCGCGCCCCTTCGCTAATGGGGCGATCAGCGTCCGGCCGCTCGCGCTCGCCTACCGCGTGGTGGCGGTCGCGCTCATCGCGACCGGCCTCATCCGGATCACGGGGATGTTCTCCGGCAGCCCGGAATGGGGCAGCTTGCTGTTCTACACCGTCCTGAGCAATCTGCTCTGCCTGGTCTGGATGCTGCTGCTCATCATCCGGACCGTGCGGGATCTTCGCCAGGAGGGGCATCGGGGCGCTTCGACGCCGTCAGCCAGGTGGAGCGGCGCCGTGATGATGGCCATCACCGTGACGATGCTGATCTACCTCGTCGTGCTGGTGCCCGCGGCCTTCCAGCAGCCCGGGGACTACGAGCTGTTCTCGTTCACCGACAACCTCATCCACATCATCACCCCGTGCCTTCTCATCGGCGACTGGTTGCTCTTCGTGCGGAAGGGAGCATTCCGATGGATCGACCCGCTGCTGTGGGCGCTCATCCCGTACGCCTATCTGGTGTTCGGTTTCGCCGCCGGCGCGGCCGGCGTCGAGTTCTATCCGGGGCAGACGTATCCGTACCCGTTCATGAACGTCGGTGCTCTGGGGATCGGCGGCACTGCGCTCTGGATCGCGGGCCTCACCGTCGCACTCGTGGGAGTCGGCTATCTCTATGTCGCGGTCGACAGGGCGCTCGCGCTGATCCGTACGGGTTCTCCAGGCGAACCGCCGTTCGGTCCCCGACGAGTGCCGTAGTACGCGCTCGGGCGCATGCCCCACTCCTCAGAGAGGTGCTGCACGTCGCAACCGGCCGCTCAGGCGCTGGAAGGCTTCTCGCTCCACACCAGCAGGAACGCACCGAGTGCGATCATCAGGGCGCCTCCCGTCGCGCCCATCGCCTCCAGCCGCCGCGGTGAACGGCCGAACCATTCTCGTGCGGCGCTCGCGAGCAGTACCCACACAGCATCGCAGGCCACGCCGATCGTCACGACGATCGCACCGAGGACGAACAACTGCAGCGGGACCGACCCGGTCCGCAGGTCGGCGAACTGCGGAAGGATCGCGAGGAAGAACGCGATCGACTTCGGATTCGTGACACCGACGACGAATCCCTCCACGAGGAGCCGGTGGCCCGAGCGTTTCGGCTGCGCCCCGGTGATCGCGTTCGCGGCATCCCTTCGGTGCCGAATCGCCTGGATGCCGAGGAAGATCAGATATCCCGCGCCGAGGACTTTGACGACCGTGAACAGCACGGCCGACTGGGCGATCACGGTGCCGATGCCGAGCGCGACTCCGATCACGAGGATGATCGAGCCGATCGCGGTGCCGAGGATGCTGAGGAAACCGCCGAGGCGGCCCAGCGCCATGGCGCGGCCGATCGTGAAGAGCACGGTCGGACCGGGGATCGCGACCATGATGAACGCCGCGACGATGAACGTCGTGAGGGTCGTGGTGCTGAACATGGTGATGCGAGCCTATTCCCCTATGAAGGGCTACTTGCGGTTCGCGTGGTAGTACGCGAGCAGCGCCTTCGTGGACGCATCCTGGGCCTCGACCGCCGCCGCATCGCCCTCGATCGCCGGAGCGATCTGCGTGGCCAGCTGCTTGCCGAGCTCGACGCCCCACTGGTCGAACGAGTTGATCCCCCAGATCGTGCCCTGCGTGAAAGTGATGTGCTCGTACAGCGCGATGAGCTGACCGAGCACCTGCGGGGTGAGCGCCGGCGCGAAGATCGACGTCGTCGGGCGGTTGCCGGCGAAGGTCCGGGCGGCGACGAGGGCACCGGTGGTGCCTTCGGCCTCGACCTCCTCGGCGGTCTTGCCGAAGGCGAGCGCCTTGGTCTGAGCCAGGAAGTTCGCCAGGAACAGCCCGTGCACGTCGCGGCCGTCGTCCTGCAGCGGGTACGCGGGGTTGGCGAACGCGATGAAGTCCGCCGGGATCAGGCGGGTTCCCTGATGGATCAGCTGGTAGAAAGCGTGCTGTCCGTTGGTGCCCGGCTCGCCCCAGAACACCTCGCCGGTGTCGGTGGTCACCGGGCTGCCGTCCCAGCGCACGGACTTGCCGTTGGACTCCATCGTCAGCTGCTGCAGGTAGGCCGGGAATCGGCTGAGCTGCTGAGCGTAGGGGAGCACGGCGTGCGATTGCGCGTCGAAGAAATTCACGTACCAGACGTTCAGCAGCCCCATCAGCACCGGCACGTTGCGCTCCAGCGGCGTCGTCCGCACGTGCTCATCGACCGCGTGGAAACCGGCCAGCAGGTCGCGGAACGCGTCGGGGCCGAGAGTGATCGCCAAGGAGAGCCCGATCGCGGAGTCGACGGAGTAGCGGCCGCCCACCCAGTCCCAGAACCCGAAGGCGTTCACGGGGTCGATGCCGAAGGCGGCCACCTTGTCGAGGGCGGTCGACACGGCGACGAAGTGGTGCGCTACGGCGTCGACGCGCGATGCGTCATCGCCCGAGATCGCTCCGGACGCCGTCAACCCGGCCCACAGCCAGTCGCGGGCGAGCCGTGCGTTGGTGAGGGTCTCCAGCGTCGTGAAGGTCTTGGATGCGACGATGAACAGCGTGGTCTCGGGATCGAGGCCGGCGGTCTTCTGCGCGAGGTCGGTCGGGTCGATGTTAGAGACGAAGAGCGCCTGGATGCCGGCATCCGCATACGGCTTGAGCGCCTCGTAGACCATGACGGGCCCGAGGTCCGAGCCGCCGATGCCGATGTTCACGACATGCGTGACCTTTTTTCCGGTCACGCCGAGCCAGTCTCCGGAGCGGACGCGATCGGCGAAGGCGGAGAGCGCATCGAGCACGGAGTGCACGTCGGCATCCACGTCCTGGCCGTCGACGACCAGCGCGGGCGCGGCACCGGCCGGGCGCCGCAGCGCGGTGTGCAGTACTGCGCGATCCTCCGTGGTGTTGATGTGCTCGCCTGCGAGCATCGCGGCGAAGCGGTCGGCCACTCCGGTCTGCTCCGCGAGGCGGAGGAGCGCGGCGATCACGTCGTCGGTGACGAGATTCTTCGAGAGATCGACGTGCAGATCGCCGAGGGGCAAGGACAGCCGCTCGGCGCGGGACGGATCTGCGGCGAACCAGGCGCGGAGGTCGGGTTCGAAGGACGTGTGCAGAGCGCTGAGCTCGGCCCAGGCGGGGGTGCGGGTGGGATCGATCGGGGCGGTCATGCGTCCAAGGTACCCCCACGGCGGGAGGTCTTCCGGCCGGATGACGACGGCACTCACCCGGAGTGAGCGACGGATGCCGCGGGGGTTCGTTCGCCCCCGCGGCATCCGCTCTTTCACACCGGTTCTGTCGTCACTTCACGGTCGCGGTGTACGCTCCCGATCCCGCGTACGACTTCACGACGAGGCGATAGGTGCCAGACGAGGCGTTGTACGTGAACTTCTCGTCGGCGTCAGCCGAGGTGCCCTGGGCGACGGTGTACCACCCGAAGGAGTACCGCTTCTGCAGGTAGACATCGAAGTCCGCGCCGGTCGGCCCGTCGAGGCAGACCTCAAGCGCGCCGGAGGCGCGAGAGAAGGTCGGCGACGTCACCTGCTGCCCGTTGCTCAGTGAGCCCGACGACACGGGCGTGCCAGAGCAGACGCCAGGGTCGACAGCCGTGACCGTGAACGCGAACGCCGCTGAATCCGTCGAGACGGGAGCAGACGCATCCGTCACCGTCACCGTCACGTTCGACGAGCCCGCCGCAGTCGGCGTCCCTGAGATCGTGCCCGTGGAGGCGTCGATCGCGAGACCCGCGGGAAGACCCGTCGCGGAGAACGCATACGGAGCGGTGCCGCCGGTGACGGAAACAGCGAGGCCGACGGCCTGGCCGACCTTGCCGGTCTGATCGCCGATGGCGGCGAGGTCGACCGCGACCGGCTCCGGGTCGCCGGAGTTCAGGAAGCCGGTGTACAGCAGGCGGTTCGGCGACGCGGAGGTGAGGCCGGAGAGCTTGCCGGTCGACGCGTTGTCGACGATGGCTGCCTGCACCTGCGCCGGCGTAGCGCCAGGGTTCTCGCCGAGGTACAGGGCGGTGGCACCCGTCGTGTGCGGCGAAGCCATCGACGTGCCGGAGATCGTGTTCGTCGCGTCATCGCTGGTCGGCCAGGCCGACAGGATCTCGGTGCCTGGCGCCCAGACGTCGAGGCATGAGCCCCAGCTGCTCGTTCCAGCCTTGGCGTCATTTCGCGTCGAGTTGCCGACGGTGATGCCTTCCGGCACGAGCTGCGGGCTGTAGCGGCACGCGTCGTCGTTGCTGTTGCCAGCTGCCTGAACCCAGGTGACGCCGGAGGCGACGAGGTTCTTGACGGCCTGATCGGTTGCCGGGCTGGAGCACGCGGTGCGGCAGCCGATGCTGTAGTTCGCCGTCGCGGGCTTCACTGCGTTCTCGGTGAGCCACTCGATCGCCTCGATGATGTCGGCGCTGGAGCCGGATCCCTGGCAGTCGAGCACGCGCACCGGGTGGACGGTGGCCTTCTTGGCCACGCCGTATGTGCTGCCCGCAGCAGTGCCGGCGACGTGCGTGCCGTGACCGTTGCAGTCCTGGGCGGTTCCACCCGGGGTGACCGCGTCGAAGCCGGGCTTCATGCGCCCGGTGAACTCCGAGTGGGAGCTGCGGATGCCGGTGTCGACGATGTAGACGTTCACTCCCGCACCTGCCGACGCGGGGTAGGTGTAGCTCTGATCGAGGGGCAGGTCGCGTTGATCGATGCGGTCATCGCCCCAGTTCGGCGGGCTGACCTGCTCGTCGAGAGCGTAGAAGGTCTGCGCCTGTTCGACGTACTCGACGCGGTCGTCCGACGCGATCGTCAGCGCCTCCGCTTCGCTGAGGACGGCCGAGTACCCGGTGAGTGCAGCGTTGAAAGTGCTCAGCACTTCGCCGCCGATTTCGTTGGTGATAGCGGATGAGACGTCGTCGGCGGTGCCGATCTCACCGGGGGACTTCAGTACGACGATGTACTCGCCCGGAATGGCGTTCGTGGAGCTTGCGCCGACGATCTCGGGATCACCGGTCGAATCGGTGCTCGCTCCAGCGAACGATGGTGTCAGGATGATGGCCGTGCAGGCGAGGAGTGCTGCCGCGGTGGCGGCTCCTCGTGACGCGGCGTTGCGCCACGGGGTCTTCTTGAACAATGGATTCCCTCTCGTTGTGGTGATGAAGGCGTCTTGTGGACGCCCCGCGCTGACGGGGAGGTCAACGCGCGGTCCGGGGCTGTGCCCGAACGCGATCGGTGGGCGCCGCCCCGCGCTGCATGCGCGTCGACGCGATGGGAACCAGTCGAATGGGAGAGGCCGTCGGCAGTCGCAGTGCGCAGTGCTGTCATCACGTGCTCCAACGGGAGGCCTCGGAATTGATCGGCTCGTGACTGAAAATTATTGGTTCGTCAGAGGAGCGTCAATTTGCCTTTTGGCACACGAATGGATTCATGCAGCAGACCTTCGGCCAGTTTTTGCATCGGATCCAATATTTAGTCCCGGACTCGGGCATACTTCCTTTCCGCGGTATCCGCAGGCCCGCAGCGAGGCAGATGCGGACGCATCCTAGGATTGCCATGATGAGCGAGATGACGGCACCCGCGGCGGCGACCGCCCCGTGGTGGCACCGGTTCGTGTTCAACTCCCTCGTCTGGGGATTCGTCCTTCTGCTGGCCGCGACGGCGCTGACTCTGGGGGCCGGCGACCTCGACATCGCGCAGCTCGTGCTGATGCTCGTCGCTGGTTGGTGCTTCGGTTTCGCCTTCGTGAACGCCACGGATCGGATGCCGCGCAACGGCGCGGTGCTCCACATCGCGGTGGCCGTGGTCCTGGGCGCGCTGATGATCTTCGTCACCGAGTACGGAGGGCGGCTGATCGAGCCGCTTCCTGAACCGGTGCGCGGTGTCTTCGTCGTGTTCTGGATGGCGGCGATCCCCGCGACAGGGTGGATCTGGCTGGGTCTCCTCGGCCGGATCACCGACGCGTTCACCCGCCGCCAGCGCAAGAACGCTCCGGTGCGCGTCACCCCGGAATGGGAGCGCGACGAGCGAGGGGACGGCTCGTTCGTGACGTTCCCCGCCATACCGATGCGGCTGCGGCAGCTCACCGTCGCCATCGTCGCGATCGTGGTCGTCGTCGGCGCGCTGGCCGTGGTGATCCTCATCGCCCTCGGCGACGTCGTGCTGAACCTCGGCCCGCGGATGCTGATCGTCTTCCTCGGCCTGGTCCTCGGCCTTCCGGCCTATCTGGTTCTGACCGCGGTGCTCCGGCGGCGGACAGAGCAGTGCGCCGTCGCGTTCGGCAACGACGAGGTCCGGATCAGGGTCGGGCCCGTGGCATCCGTCATCCGGCACTCCGACCTCGAGTACCTGCGCTGGCGCGGCCGCAGCGACTACGCCAGGGTCGAGATCCGCGGGGCCGGCGTCGATCTGTCGCTCTTCACGGGCATCGCCAAAGCGCCTGCGGGTCGGACGGCCGAGCTGCCTCCGCTGCCGAGGCGAGTCTTCCGTCGGCTGGAGCTGGCGGGCTTCATCATGGAGAAGTCGCGTCGCGGTGAGGTCATCACTTTCCGGCGGGCGGTCGGAACGCCGGCGGACGAGAAGTATCCTGGTAGGCGGCCGCTACGACAGGAGACCCCGTGATCCTCAGCTTCATCTTCTTCTTGATCCTCTTCCTCGGAGGCATCTGGCTCATGGGTCTTGCGCAGTCGCTCGAAGACTTCCAGGCGATCGTCTTCGTCGCGGGCCTGCTCATCATGTGCCTCTCGCTCGCCTTCATGATGCGCCAGCGCGGATCGGCGACGCGCCGCTCTAACAACTGGTCGGGCAACGCCGCCGAGTAACGACCTCCCGACGTCAGCGCCTCCTGGCGAGGCGCGCGTCGAGGTTCGCCTTCACAGCCGGCCATTCCGGCTCGATGATCGAGAACTCGACGCTGTCGCGCAGTGCGCCGTTCCGGTAGCGGCTCATGGCACGCATCACCCCGTCCTGCTTCGCGCCGAGACGTTCGATCGCTGCGCGCGACTGGAAGTTCACCCACTGCGTGGTGAGTCCGACCCGGAATACGCCCAGCGTCTCGAACGCATGCTGCAGCAGCAGCAGCTTCGACTCGGCGTTCGTGCCGGTTCCGTGCGCCGATGGACGATTCCAGGTGTAGCCGATGTGCAGCCGGGGCACGTCGGGGTCGAGGTCGTAGAACGTCGTCATCCCGATCACCCGTCCCGCGGTGTCGAATGCCGTGAACGGCACCATCTCGTGCTTCTCGCTCAGAGCGAGGCGACGCTCGATCTCGGCGGCGACCCCGTCCGGTGACGGGACCGAGGTGTACCACGCGGTCTGCCAGAGATCGCCCTCCTCGACGGCTTCGATCAGGTCGTCGCGATGTGCGCGCTCGAGCGGGCGGAGTTCGACCAAACGGCCGGTGAGGGTGACGGGGGACGGATCGACGAGGAAGGCCATGGATTCATTCAACCAGCGCCGAGCCGTCCGACCCGCGCGGTAGCGTTGCCCCATGAAGACAGTGCCGTTCGGATCGACCACCGCCCCCGCCGTCATCGCCGGAATGATGCGCATCACCGACAAGACCGACGCGCAGATCCGGGAACTCTACGACACCGCCCGTGCTGCCGGCATCGACTTCTTCGATCACGCCGACATCTACGGCGGCAGCATGCACGCCTGCGAGGCGCGGTTCGGGGATGCCTTGCAGCTGAGCGCTGCCGAGCGCGCCGAGATCGTCCTGCAGACGAAGTGCGGGATCGTGCCGGCGCAAGGCATGTTCGACTTCTCCTACGAACACATCGTCACTCAGGTCGAGGGATCGCTGCGGGCGTTGCGCACAGACTTCATCGACGTGCTTCTGCTGCACCGACCCGACGCGCTCGTCGAGCCGGACGAGGTCGCCCGAGCCTTCGACGAACTCGAGGCCGCCGGCAAGGTGCGCGCCTTCGGCGTCTCCAACCACACCCCGCGACAGATCGATCTGCTGCGCACGGCCGTGCGGCAGCCGCTCGTCGCCAACCAGCTGCAGCTGTCGATCACGCATGCGCCGATCATCGCGCAGCCGGTCGCTGCGAACATGGCCGCCGAGGAGCAGAGCGTCGGACGCGACGGCGGCGGCATCGTCGACTACTGCCGCATCAACGGCATCACGATCCAGGCATGGTCACCGTTCCAGGGCGGGTTCTTCACCGGTGTGTTCCTCGGAAACCCGGAGTACGCCGAACTCAACGCCGTCATCGACCGGCTCGCGGCGTCGTACGGCGTGACTCCGATCGCGATCGCCACAGCATGGATCACTCGGCACCCCGCGAACATGCAGGTCGTGCTCGGGACGACCACGCCCGAACGGGTGCGCGATGCCGCGGCCGGCGCAGACATCACCCTGACCCGCCCGGAATGGTACGAGTTGTTCCGGGCCGCCGGTCACCTGCTGCCATGACCGACGCCGTTCGGCCGGTTCGGGGACCCGAACTGTCGTCTACCCTGTAGCCATGCCGTTCCTGTTCTCGATGCTCGTCGTCGCGCTGATGATCGGCGCGCTGATCGACATCATCACCCGCGACGATTCGCAGGTGAAGTATCTGCCGAAGATGGTGTGGATCATCATCGTGATCCTGCTGCCGCTGATCGGGAGCATCCTCTGGTTCGCGATCGGACGGGAGTACGGCGAATCGGGAATCGCCATTCCGCGGATGCGCAGGGCCGCGCGCCCCGCACAGACGGAGGTGCGACCGACGCCTGCCGCCCCCGTCGACACGCGCACGACAGAGCAGCAGATCGCCGACCTCGACCGCGAGATCGAGGAGTGGCGCCTGCGCCAGGAGGTCGAGAAGAGAAAGCGCGAGGACGGCGGCTCTCCGGCCGGCACGGAGACCCAGCCGGGCTAGGCAGCGCCTTCGATTCCGAAGGACTCGCGGATCGCGGGCTCCAGCGTCGGGTAGCGGAACTCGAATCCCGCGTGGGTGAGCTTCTCCGGCAGCGCCCAACGGCTCTTCAGGATCAGCTCGGTCTCGGTGCGGATGCCGATGGCGCCGAGCTCCAGCATCCAGCGCGGCATCGGCGGTCCGAAGCTGATTCCGAGAACTCGGCGCACCGTCGCCATGAACTCGTTGTTGTTGACGGGATGCGGTGCAGCCGCGTTGACCGGGCCGTCGAGCGATGGCGTCTGTTCGAGGAAGTCGATGATGCGCGCCACATCTTCCACGTGCACCCAGCTGAAGCGCTGCGTTCCTCGGCGGGCGCCGGGGAAGTGGCCGGTACCGGCCACACGGCGTCGCCTGCTCACCGGCCATCTGCCGTCGTACTGCGCACCGCCGAGGCCGCGCCTTGCCAGGTTCTGCACCGGGCCGAGCACGCCGCCGTGGCCGAGTACGATCGTGCTCCGCAGTGCGACCCGGCGCGTGTGCGGCAGTGCGTCGGCGAACAGCGCGCGCTCCCAGGCCTTCGCGACCTCGACCGAGAATCCCGAGCCGATCTCGCCGGTCGACTCGGTCATCGGGCGGTCCTCCGCGTGACGGTAGATCGTCGCGGTGGAGGAATTCACCCAGAGTGGTGGCGGCGTCTCGGACGCGGCGATCGCCTGGCTGAGCGATGAGGTGGTGTCGAGTCGGGAGCGGAAGATCTCGGCCCGGTTATCGGGGGTGTAGCGGCAGTTGACGCTCTTGCCGGCGAGTCCGATCACCAGTGCCGCGCCGTCGACGGCGCTGTTGATCCCGGCCTGGTCGCCCCAGCGCAGATCGGCGCCGGTGCGGGAGATCGTGACGACCTCCCGACCCGCTGCGCGCAGGCGCGGGAGCAGGTACTGCCCCATGAACCCGGTCGATCCGCCGATCACCACTCTGCCTGCGCTCACGCGGTTGCCTCCTCGATCGAATAGGTGAAATCGCCGCTGTACTCGTACACCCGGCCGAGGACGGGGGCGGTGACGGTGAGCTCGACGATCTGACGTGCGAGAACGTCATCGAAGCACTCGGTGAGGCGAATGACGGGGGACAGCAATCGCGGCAGGCGGATCCGCAGTCGACGGAGCCGGATGCCGACCGCACGGCTGGTGAGGATGAGGGACCCGTCATGGACGTCGACGTCGAAGCACGCCGCGATCAGACCCGGTTCGCCGAGCTCATCGACGACGCGCCCGTGACGCGTGAGCGCGACGGCATCCCTCATCGTCCACGAACCGCGGGCGAGGTGGAACGCGCGCTCGCCGATCGCCCGGGAGGCGATGGTGCGATTCTCGACCCGGAACGGCACATCGTTCTCCCAGCAGGCGACGATGACGCCGCGCCGCTCCAGCGGGCGCAGGAACGGCCACAGCCATCGGCGTGGAGTGCCGATGCGGTGGAGCACGCCTTCTCCGACGCCGACGCTGCCGTCCGGGATCGCCTGGAAGTACGTGCGCAGCGCCGGGTGCAGCTCGTGGATGCGGTCGCCGAGCGCCCTGGCGTAGGGGGACTGCGAAGGCGGCACCCTTCGAGACTAGCTTTCCGGCGGACGCAGCAGCCGTTCGAGAAGCTCGAGGGCGTCCTGCTGCGGGACGGTGTCATCCAGGAGCCACTGCGTCTGCAGGCCGTCGGATGCAGCGACCACGAGTGCAGCCACGGCCGCCGGGTCGACGTCCGTGCGGATGCGCCCGGTGCGCTGCTGCGCGATGACCCGCTTGACGAGGTCGGCCCGCACTTCGGTGAAGCGCTCGGTGGCGAACTCGCGAGCGGCGGGGTGGCCCTCCTCCAACGCCGCGGCGACGAGGGACGAGTACAGCTGCACGAGACCGGGGACGGCGCGGTTCGCCTTCGCCGAGTGGATCATGATCTCGACGGGGGTCGGCGCGATCTTCGGCCGCGGGCCGGGGGAGGGGCGCTCGGAGGCTGCGCGGTACACGGCGACGAGGAGCTCCTCGAGAGAGCCGAAGTAGTGGGTGAGGGCGGCGTGCGTGACGCCGACCTCCTTGGCGATCGATCGGAGGCTGGTGCGATCCGCACCGCGGGCCGCGAACACCTCGATGGCACGGTCGAGGATCTCCTGCCGTCGGGCGACACCCTTGGCGTAGGTGCCGCGCGGACGCGGCGATTCGGAGTCGTCGGACATGGGTGAAGCCTAGCCGAAGGAAAACCTCCAGCCGGAGGTATTTGTGATAGCGTGCCTCGTATCGCGGGCGCACACATGCGCTTCCACGCGTCGCCGACGACACAGAAGGAGCCCCACCGATGACGGTTCAGACATCCATCCAGTTGTTCACGATCAGGGATCACCTGGAATCCGACCTCGAGGGCGCCCTCGCCGAGATCGCGAAGCGCGGCTTCACCACGGTCGAGCCCTACGACTTCGTGCGCCGGGCCGAGCCGCTCGCGGCAGCCCTCGCGACGGCGGGCCTCACCGCCCCGAGCGGCCACGCATTCCTCGCTTCCCCGTCGTTCGTCAACCCGGACGGCACCGGGACCGACAATGCAGTGCCGACTCCCGCTGTGGTGTTCGCGGCAGCGCAGGTCCTGGGGATGACCACGGTCATCGAGCCCTACGTCGAGCCTGCACGCTGGACGTCCGTCGAGCAGATCGAAGAGACTGCTCGCCTGCTCAATGAGGCCGCTGAGATCGGCGCACCGCTCGGCATCCGCGTCGGCTACCACAACCACGCTCACGAGCTCGAAGCCGTGTTCGACGGAGTGACCGGGCTCGAGGTGCTGGCCGGTTTCCTCGACGAGCGCGTCGTTCTCGAAGTCGACCTGTACTGGGTGGCGCGTTCCGGCCAGGACCCGGTGGCGCTGGTGCAGCGCCTCGGCAACCGCGTCATCGCGGTGCACGCGAAGGACGGCACGCTCGCCCCTGAGGCGGTCCAGGCGTACCCGCCCGCCGATCAGGTTGCCGCCGGTGACGGCGTCGTTCCGCTCGTCGAGGCGATCAAGGCCGCGCCCGCGCTCGAGCTCGCGATCGTCGAGTTCGACCACTACGAGGGAGACCTGTTCGACGCCGTCGAGCGCAGCCGCGTCTACCTCGAAGAGAAGGTGGCCGGCTGATGGCGTCGAGCAACGGACCCGTCGGCGTCGGCATCATCGGCGCGGGCAACATCAGTGACCAGTACCTGAGCAACCTCACCACGTTCCCGGACGTGCGCGTACTCGCCGTCGCGGACGTCGTCGAAGAGCGCGCACGAGCACAGGCCGAGAAGTACGGCGTGCCCCGTGCCGGCGGCGTCGACGTGGTGCTCGGCGATCCCGAGATCGAGATCGTCGTGAACCTGACCATTCCGGCGACCCACGTCGAGGTATCCCTCGCGATCCTGGCGGCCGGCAAGCACGTGTGGACCGAGAAGCCGATCGGCGTGAGCCGCGAGGAGTCGCGTCGACTGCTGGAGGCGGCGGATGCTGCCGGCCTCCGCGTAGGAGTGGCGCCGGATACCGTGCTCGGACCCGGCGTGCAGACCGCGAAGCGTGTGATCGCCCGTGGAGACATCGGTCGGCCGCTGTTCGCCCAGACCACGTTCCAGTGGGGCGGCCCTGAGGTCTTCCACCCGAACCCGGCGTTCCTGTACGCGAAGGGCGCTGGACCGCTGCTCGACATGGGGCCGTACTACGTCTCCACGCTCGTGCACGTCTTCGGCCCGGTCGCGACGGTCGCGGCTCTCGGCCTGCAGGGAACTCCGACCCGCCGCGTGCAGGTCGGCGATCTCGCCGGCCAGGAGTTCCCCGTCGAGATCCCGTCGACGCTGAGCGTGCTGATGGGCTTCGAAGGCGGCGGTCAGGGGCAGAGCATGTACAGCACCGACTCTCCGCTGGCGCGACAGGGCATCGTCGAGATCACCGGCACCGAGGGGACGCTGGTCATTCCCGATCCGAACATGTTCGGCGGCGCGATCTCGATCATCCGCGGCGATCAGGTGGTCGTCGATGTCGCACAGGAGGGTGTGCTGTCCGGTCGTGGCGTCGGCCTGCTCGACATGGTGCGCTCGATCGCCGCCGATCGTCCTCACGTCGCGACGGGAGAGTTCGGCTACCACGTGCTCGACACGCTGCTCTCGATCGAGGAAGCAGCGGAATCCCGTAGCTTCGTGGCCGTCGAGAGCACGCTCGGCGAGGTGGGCGCGATCGCCGCCGACTTCGACCCGTTCGCCGCAACGCTCTGATCGAACGAGTACACGGCGCCTCGGAGTCTGGGTCTGCCTCAGGCTCCGAGGTGCTGCTCGATCGCCTCGACGACGAGCGCGTGGTCGTCGGCCTGGGGCAGCCCTGACACCGTGATGCTGCCGACGACGCCGACACCGCCGACCGTCGCCGGGAATGAGCCGCCGTGCGCGGCGTACTTCATGCCGTCGTTCCACGGGTGCTCGCTGAAGTCCGTGCCGTCCCGCTGATGCGTCAGACCGACCAGGTACGAACTCTGCCCGAACCGCTGCACGACGTTCGCCTTGCGCGCTGCCCACATGTCGTTGTCCGCGGACGTGCCGGGCAACGCGGCGTGGAAGAGCACCTGCTCGCCGCGCACGATACGGATGGTGATCGGCAGGCGGCGTTCGCGGCCCAGGTCGACCAAACGCGTGCCGATGGCCCAGGCATCCTCGAACGCGAAGCCCGGGAGTACGAGGCGTGCCTCCTGCGCGCGGATGTCGGCGATCAGCGCGTCGAGCTTCTCCGCCGTCATGCGGTCGTCGCCTCGTGCAGGCGCACGAGACGTTCGTGCCCGGTCTCCTCGAGCTCGGCGATCGCATCACGTGACTTGAGGAAGTCGGAGAACGAGCGATACCCGAGAGCCTTCTCGCTGAACGATGGATCCATCCGGCGCATGTGTGTCTTCACCGCCGAGCTGTGCAGCCACTCATCGGCGCCCGCCTTGTCGTGCCCGAGGCGCAGCGCGCGCTCGAGCAGCTGGGTCGCCTCCTCCTGCTCGGTCATCGGGGCGGATTCGATCTCCGCCTCCACGACCTCCGCCGGCTTCGCGGCCTTCTTGGTGCGTGTCCGGGTACCCGATTTCGCCTTCGGTGGCGCTTCTGTCGTCACCTCGGCGACCGCATCCGGCACGACCTCGGCGACCGCCTGCTGCACGATGGCGGGAGCCTTCGCCGGACGCACCACACCGGGCAGCGAGTCGTAGGATTCGAACTCATCGCACGCCGCAGCAAGCGACTTCGCGGTGGAGCCGGCGACGCCCACGCCGATGACGTAGCGTCCGAGTCGCTTGCAGCGCTGTGCGAGCGGCACGTAGTCGCTGTCTCCGGCGACGATCACCACGTGGGTGAGGTCGGGAAGGCGGAACATGTCCTCGACGGCATCCACGGCCAGACGGATGTCCGCGCCGTTCTTGGCGTACGCGGCCGCGGGGAAGAGCTGCACGAGGTCGACGGCGCGCGCCACGAGCTGTGAACGGTAAACGGCGTTCACCGGCGACGACCAGTCGGCGTAGGCGCGGGTGAGCACCAGCGTGCCGAAGGACGCGGCATAGTCGATGATCGCGCCGACCTCGATCATCGCGCGGCTCAGCCGCTCGGTGACCTCGGGATCATTCGGCTGCTCGGTGATCCGCTGGCGATCCTTGCCGTAGGCGTTGCGGCCGTGCACACGGTCGTACCAGGAGATGACGATGTTGTCGAAGTCGAGGTAGACCGCGACACGTGCGTCGGGCGTCTCAGCCACGGTCGGCACCTTCGCTCGGGTAGCGCACCCCGATCTGCGCGCGGATCTCGTCGAGGGTGCCCATGATGGCCACGCTCTCCGCGATCGGCAGGATGTCTCCCTCGAGGATTCCGTCGCGCACCAGCCGCTCGGCGGCGAGCGCCTGGAACTGCATGCCGCGTCCCTCGATCTCGGAGGAGTACTCCTCGTGCACCGTGCCGTCCGGTCCGACCGCCCGGAACGTGGTGGGGGAGTACCAGACCCGGTCGATCTCGATCCGTGCCTCGGTTCCGATGACGGTCGCGGCGTTCGATCCGGCGGCTCGCGATGACGAGAGGCTGGTGGAGACCGCGCCGCCCTCGTGGGTCATCACCGTGGCGACCTCGGCGTCGGCGCCGGTCTCGATCAGGCGACCGACGCTGTGGATGCTGGTGGGGGCGCCGAGGATGTCCCAGATGAACGAGATCGGGTAGATGCCGAGGTCGAGCAGCGCGCCGCCGCCCAGTTCCAGGGCATTCAGGCGATGCGCGGGGTCGGAAGGGAGCAGCTGCGTGTGGTCGGCGGTCACGGCGCGGATCTCGCCCAGCGTTCCGGCGGCGATGATCTCGCGGATGCGGATCATGTGCGGCAGGTAGCGCGTCCACATGGCCTCCATGACCAGCAGCCCACGCTCGGCTCCCAGACGCTGCAGGTCTTCGGCCTCGGCCCGGTTCAGCGTGAACGCCTTCTCGACGAGCACGTGCTTGCCGTTCTCGAGCGCGAGACGCGCGTTCTCGTGGTGCATCGGATGCGGGGTGGAGACGTAGATGATGTCGACGTCCGGGTCGGTGACGAGCGCTTCATACGAGGGATGCGCGTGCGCGATGTCGAAGCGGGCGGCGAACGCGTCTGCCGACTCCTGCGACCGGGATCCGACCGCCACGAGATCGATTCCTGCCGTCCGCAGATCGGATGCGAAGGAACCGGCGATGCCGCCGGTTGCGAGGATTCCCCAACGAAGACCAGTCATGGTCTCAGCGTACGGGGTGCGGGTGGCGTGCCGGCACTCAGGCCAGGGCCAGCGCCTGATCCAGGTCGGCGATGATGTCGGCGGGGTCCTCGAGCCCGGCCGACAGTCGGATGGTGTTGAGCGAGATGCCGGCGGCGGCACGCTGCTCGGCGTTCAGATGCGAATGCGTCATCGAGGCGGGGTGCGCGACCATGCTGCGCGCGTCGCCGATGTTCGCGATCAGGCGCACCACCGTGAGGCTGTCGACGACGCGTGCGACGCGCTCGTGCGTGCTGTCGTCCTCCGGCCCGGCGAGTTCGAAGGAGAACACGGAGGGCACGCCGCGCGGCAGGTAGCGCAGCGCCAG
This sequence comes from Microbacterium sp. LWH12-1.2, assembly GCF_040675825.1. NCBI lineage: Bacteria > Bacillati > Actinomycetota > Actinomycetes > Micrococcales > Microbacteriaceae > Microbacterium > Microbacterium sp. LWH12-1.2. The sequence continues at coordinate 1,738,091 of NZ_JBEGIJ010000001.1, read as the reverse complement.
GTCGTGCCAGGGGTTGTCCTCGAGCCCGGGGTGGTTCACCTTCTCCACGGCCGGGTGCTGCTGCAGGTGCTTCGCGACGGCCAGCGCCGTCGCGCTCTGCCTGGACACCCGCAGGTCGAGCGTCTCGATGCCCAGCAGGATCTGCCAGGCGTTGAAGGGCGAGAGCGAGGGGCCGAGGTCGTGCACGTACTTCGACTTCACCAGGGGTGCGAACGATTGGCCGATGCCGAACCGCTCCCACAGCACCAGCTCGCCGAATCGCTTGTACGGGGCGGTGAACTGCGGCCAGCGATCAGGGTCCGCACCGAAGTCGAAGGTGCCCTGGTCGACGACGACGCCGCCGAGCGAGGTGCCGTGACCGGAGAGGAACTTCGTCGCCGAATGCACCACGAAGTCGGCACCGTGCTCGCCGGGTCGCACGAGGAAGGGTGTGCCGACGGTGTTGTCGATGACGAGGGGGACGCCAGCCTCGTGCGCGATGTCGGCGACGAGTCGGATGTCGAGCACCTGCGCCACCGGGTTCGCGACCGATTCGGCGAACAGGGCGCGCGTCTGCGGGGTGATCGCAGCGCGCCAGGCCGCCGGGTCGTCCTGGTCGACGAATGTCGTGCGGATGCCGAAGTCCTCGAAAGTGTCCTGCAGCAGGTCGACCGTGCCGCCGTAGAGCTGGTTCGCGGCCACGATGTGCCCGTTCCGGCCGACGAGCGCCAGCAGCGTCACCGCGACGGCGGCCTGGCCGGAGGCCACGGCCACGGCGGACGCGCCGCCTTCGAGAGCCGCGACCCGCTCTTCGAGCACCTGCTGGGTCGGACTCGCGTTGCGGCTGTACAGGTTGCCGGTCTTGCGCAGCGCGAACAGATCGGCGGCATCGGCGAGCGAGGCGAACTGGAACGCGGCCGTCTGATAGATCGGCGGGATCGCGCTGTTCTGAGGGGTCCCCGGAACATAGCCTGCCTGGATCTGCTGGGTCGCGAACTCGCTCATCCGTCCATCATCCGGGGAGCGCCGATCCGGCACGGGGATATGTCGAACTGTTGCGACGTGAGATTCGGGAGAGGAGCATGGTGGAATGGGCGGCGTCATCGAGTTCGAACTGGTGCGGACAGTCGACGCGCAGATCGGCGAGGTGTTCGAGCGGCTCGCAGAGATCGACGGCTACAGGGACTGGATGCCGAAGCGCGGGAGCCTCTTGCGGCATACGAAGCAGACGTCGCCGGGTCCCGTCGGAGTCGGGACGACCTACGTCGACCAGATGTCCGTCGGGACTTCGCCTGGAGAGGTCATCGAGTTCGACAGCCCCACGACGCTGGTATTCCACTGGTGGGACGCATCATCCGGCGGGAAGGTCAAAGTGGAGGGCTGGCCGGGATACCGGCTCGAGGCTTCCGGGCCGCGCACGACCATCGTGCACCACCACGCGAGGATGGCCGCCTACGGAATCCATCGCCTCATGACGCCTCTGTATCGCCGGATGGCGCTGCGCGAACGCACCGTTGTCATCGAGGCGCTGCAGCGGTCCTTCGCGCGTCCGGCCTGACCTCTACGGGAGTTCACGCTGTGACACCGCAGCGACGAACCGTGCGATCGCCGTCAGTGTCTCTGGGTGCTCCTCCAGATGCGGAAGGTGCGCGACGTCGCGGAGCTCGACCAATTCGGCATCGGGCAGGGAGGTGGCGATGTGATGGGCATTCCGCCGCACGTGCGCCAGGTCGAGGTCGCCGATCAGCACGAGCGCGGGCACCGTGATCTCGGCGAGGCGGGGCCAGGCCTCGCCGATCGAGGCCTCCGCGCCGGGGTCGGCGGCGGCGAGAGCGCGGCCGTTCATATCCAGGAAGAGTGCACGGGCCCCGGGCGCGGCACGATCGGCGTGCCCGGGGCCGTCGAGCCACACTTCGGCCTCGAGACGGTTGACCTCGTCGAGGTCGCCGCTGGCGTCGGCGGCGTCGATGCGGCGGTCCAGCTCCGCGACGATGGGTTCGAGTTCGGCTGCGGGCGCGCCGCCGATCGCCGGGGCGATCAGGACGAGGGCGCGGACGCGGTCCGGGTGCGCAAGGGCGAGGTTGATCGCCGCGCGGCCGCCCATCGAGCAGCCGATGACGATCGCCCTGTCGACGGCCAGGGCGTCGAGCACGGCGACGGCGTCGGAAACGGGCGACCAGCCGTCCTCCGCGTCGTATTCCGTCTCGCCGTAGCCTCGAGTGTCGTAGCGGATGCTGTGCACCGCGGTGCCGAGGCGGTACACCAGGGGCGCCCAGGACCGTCGATCCGTCACACCGGCGTGGATCATCAGTACGGGCGCGCCGGAAGCAGATCCGCTGTGCTCGACCGCGAGCCGAGCCCGGCCGGAGGCGACGTTCTCGCGCGTCACGGGATCAGGATGATCTTGCCGGCAGTTGCGCCCGATTCCACGAGTTCGTGCGCGCGTGCAGCCTCGGCGAGGGGGAGCTCCGGCCCGAGCTCGATCGTGAAGTCGCCGCTGGCGAGCAGCTCGATCGTCTTCGGCAGCGCCTCTGCGCGCCAGGCGAGTTCCTCCTCGGTGAGCGGGATCGGAGAGCCGCCTTGGAAGCCGCGGATGCCGAACCCCGCGGCGTCCGCCCCGCGGACGATCGTGGCGATACGGTCGCGGTCGGACACGAGTTCCAGCGAAGCCTCGATGGCCTCGTCGCTTCCGGCGCAGTCAAGTGCGACGGTGATGCCGCCGGGGGCCGCCTCTCGCACCCGCTCGAGCAGGCCGGGGCTGTAGGAGACGGGGATCGCGCCGAGTTCGCGCAGCTGATCGTGTCGCGCGGGACTCGCTGTTGCGATGACGGTGGCGCCCCAGGCCACGGCGAACTGCACTGCTGCCTGGCCGACCGCGCCGGAACCGGCGTGCACGAGCAGTGCGTCTCCGGCGCCCACTCCGAGTGAGCGGAGCGCCTGGTACGCCGTGCCGGCCGGGATGCCGATGCCGGCGCCTTCGGCGGTGGTCACCGAGTCGGGGAGCACCGCGAGGTTCCGCACCGGCACGACCAGCGACGATGCGTACGTGCCGACGGTGTCGCGGATCGCCACGCGGTCGCCGAGAGCGAAGCCTTCGACGTCGTCGCCCAGCGCTTCGATCACGCCGGCGCCGTCGTAGCCGACCGGCCGAGGTTCGGTGATCGGCTTGGATGCACGCTTGCCGCTGCGCAACTTCGCGTCGATCGGGTTCACCCCTGCCGCTTCGATCCGCACGACGACCTCGCCGGAGGTCGCGAGCGGATCGGGGGTCTCGATGAGGTGCAGGACGTCGGGGGAACCGATTTCGGTGTAGACGATCGCGCGGGTCATACGATCAGGCTACCCGTCGGATTCAGCGCCCGGACAACGCCTTCATGATGCGCTGCGGGGATACCGGCTGGGCCGTGCCGAGCCGCTGCGCGAAGAGGCTCACCCGGTACTCCTCCAGCAGCCAGCGCGTCTCCAGGAGCGCAGGCGACGCCGTGGCGGGGAGGGGGATCGTGCCGCCCGCATCCGCGTACGCCGTGGACATCCGCTCATACTCGGTCATCCGCGTGCGGTCCTTGCCAGGGGCCTCTGCGAGGGTCTTCAGCCGGTCCAGCATCCCCTCGAGATACCGCGGATAGTTCGCAAGGCGTGCGATGCCGGTTGCGGAGATGAAACCGGGATGCAGCAGACCCGTCAACTGCGTGCGGACGTCGTTCAGCGGGCCGAGCAGGGCGAGTGAGTTCTGCGACTTGATGCCGCGCTCGACCTCGCGGGACTTCGTCAGGATGCGCGCGACCAGCGAGACGCAGGCGAAGAGCTCGTCGACGATCACTTCGGACACGGCGTTGCGCACCCGGGAGAACTCGGCCTCGGTCCGGAGCAGGCCTCCCGGAGCTGTCCGCTCGATGATCCCGCGCACCACGGCAGCTCTCGAGTCCTCGATTAAGGCCGCGGCAGACGAGTACGGCGACGCAGCGAGCGCCAGCTTCTCGTGGCTGGTCAGGTGCTGCTGCACGTACGACGACGGCGAGGGCACCGCGAGGAGGATGAGGCGCAGAACGCCGTCGCGGGTGGCCGCGGTCGCGGCATCCGCCGTCGCCTCGACACGCACGGCGACGCTCTTGCCCTGATCGATGATGGCCGGGTAGCCGCGCACGACCCCGCCGGCGACTCTCGTGTCGAGTACGTCGGGCAGATCGCCGAAGGTCCAGGAAGTGAGGCCCTCGCGCTCGATCGAGCCGCGGTGCGACGCCGCAGCGACGGAGGCCGCGGCATCGGCAGACCCTTCCCGTGTGCGGACGGGGGCGGCGATCGAGCGGGCCACGCTGCTTCTCGCTCGGTCCGAGAGCTGGTCCTGCAGGGCGCGCAGGTCACGCCCGGAGCCGGCGACCCGGCCCCGCTCGTCGACTGCACGGAAGTTCATCCGCAGGTGCGCCGGCACGCGTTCCTCATCGAAGTCCGCCGCCGAGACCAGCTGATTGGCCAGCGGCTGGATCATCCGGGCCAGCGCTTCCTTCAGCGATCGCCCCTGCGATCCCGTGTGCGCCTCCGGCCCCTCCTCGGCGAGAGCGGCTCCGAACTTCTCGGCCCAGTCCGCAGCGGGCACGACGTGCCGGCGGATCGCCTTCGGAAGGGCGCGCAGCAGCGCCGTGACGAGTTCGGCGCGGAGGCCGGGGACCTGCCAGTCGAAGCCGCGATCCTCGATCTGCGCCAGCAGCGCCAGCGGGATGACCACGCTCACGCCGTCGTCGGGGGCGCCCGGTTCGAATCGATAGGCGAGGCCGAGCACCTGGTCGCCCTGGGTCCAGCGCGTCGGGAACTCGTTCTGATCCGCGCGGCCGTCATCGTCGAGCAGATCGGCCTCGCGCATGACCAGCAGCTTCGGGGTCGATTGCAGAGCTTCGCGCCACCACGCCTCGAAGGAGCGCACGTCGAACGCCTCGGCGGGGATCCGCTCGTCGTAGAAGCGGTAGACGGCTTCATCGCCGGCCAGGATGTCACGGCGGCGCTCACGCTCTTCGAGTTTCTCGAGGCGTTTGCGCAGTTCGGCGTTGCTGCGCCAGAACGCCGAGACACGCTTGTCGATGCGGCTCGGATCCCACTCGCCCTCGACGAGCGCATGCCGGAGGAAGAACTCTCGGGACGCCGGCCGGTCGATCCGCGCGAACTGCACACGGCGCCGGGGAATGATCTCCACCCCGAAGAGCGTCACCTTCTCGAAGGCGACCGCGGCGCCGGCGTCCTTCGACCAGTGCGGCTCGGTGATCTGCCGCTTCGCCAGGTCGCCGGCGAGAGGCTCTGCCCATGCCGGGTCGATCGCGGCCGCAGTCCGCGCGAAGGTGCGCGACGTCTCCACGATCTCCGCCGCCATCACCGCACGCGGACTCTTCTTGCGAAGCGCCGAGCCGGGGAAGATCGAGAAGCGGATGCCGCGGGCGCCCCGATACTCGGCGACGCGGCGACCCTTCTCTTTACCGGGGGAGTGCGCTTTCGCGGCCGGAGCGTTGCGCTCGTCGAGCAGCCCGATCTGGGAGAGGAGCCCGGCGAGCAGCGCGCGATGCACGGCATCCGGATCCGCGGTGCCCGCGGAATCGGGCGCCTTCACGAGCGTGCGCAGCTGTCGGTGCACGTCGAACCATTCCCGCACCCGCACGTAGTTCAGGTGCTCGGCTCTGCAGAGGCGGCGGAAGGCGCTGGAGCCGAGTTCGTTCTGCTGCTCACGGAGGTGATTCCACAGGTTCAGCATCGTGAGGAAGTCGCTCGTCGGGTCCGCGAACCGGGCGTGCAGGCGGTCGGCCTCCTCGCGGCGTTCTTCCGGTCGCTCCCGGACGTCCTGGATCGAGAGGCCGGCGACGATCGGGAGCACAGATGCGGTGACGCCATGATGAGCCGATTCGACGAGCATGCGCGCGAACCGCGGGTCGATCGGCATGCGCGAGATGTCGCGCCCGACGCGGGTGAGTCGCGGTGCCTCAGAGCCTCGCGCAGCAGCGACCGCGCCGAGCTCGGTGAGGAGCTCGAAGGCCGCCTTCACTCCGCGGGAATCCGGCGGGGTGAGGAAGGGGAAGGCGGTGATGTCGCCGAAGCCCAGCGCCAGCATCTGCAGGATCACCGAGGCGAGCGATGTGCGCAGGATCTCGGGTTCGGTGAACTCCGGCCGCTTGTCGTAGTCCTCGTCGCTGTACAGGCGGATCGCGATGCCGTCGCTGGTGCGGCCGGCGCGGCCGGCGCGCTGGTTCGCCGAGGCCTGGGAGATCGGTTCGATCGGCAGCTGCTGCACCTTGGAGCGGTTGCTGTAGCGCGAGATGCGAGCGGTGCCGGTGTCGATGACGTAACGGATTCCGGGAACGGTGAGGCTCGTCTCCGCGACGTTGGTGGCCAGGATCACTCGACGGCGAACGCCGGCCACGCGGCTGCGCTCGAAGACCCGATGCTGTTCCGCGGCGGACAGCCGGCCGTAGAGGGGGAGCACTTCGGTGGGCGATCGGTCCTTCGCGTAGGCGCCGCGCACGGCATCGGCCGCATCCCGGATCTCCGCCTCGCCGGGGAGGAAGACCAGCACATCGCCGGGTTCCTCGCGATCGAGTTCGCGGAGCGCTGTGACGATGGCGGAGACCTCATCGGCCGGATCGTCACCGGGACGTTCATGACTCCTCGACTTCGTGCCGGATCGACCCGATCCGGCACCCTTTGCCCCCGCGGACGGAGATTCTTGAGGAGTCGTGGGCGAGTCCTCCGATTCGTCGATCTGCGGACGGTACCGGATCTCGACCGGATAGGTGCGCCCGGAGACCTCGATGATCGGCGCGGGATTGCCCGCAGCGTCGGCGAAGTGCTTGGCGAAGCTCTCCGGATCGATCGTCGCCGAGGTGATGATCACCTTCAGATCGCGGCGCTCGGGCAGGATGCGGACGAGGTAGCCGAGCAGGAAGTCGACGTTGAGCGAGCGCTCGTGCGCCTCGTCGATGATGATCGTGTCGTAGCGGGTGAGCAGCCGGTCGCGGTGGATCTCGTTCAGCAGGATGCCGTCGGTCATCAGGGCGACGCGCGTGGCCTCCGACACCTTGTCCGTGAAGCGCACCTTGTAGCCGACGAGCGTGCCGAGCTCGACGTGCAGCTCCTCGGCGACGCGCTCGGCGATCGTGCGGGCGGCGAGGCGGCGCGGCTGGGTGTGCGCGATGCGCTCCCGCCCGAGCTCGAGGCAGATCTTCGGCAGCTGCGTGGTCTTTCCCGAACCGGTCGCACCGGCGACGATCACGACCTGATGGTCGCGGATGGCGTCGGCGATCTCCTCCCTGGCGGCGCTGACGGGCAGCTCCGGGGGATAGGAGATCACAAGGGGGGACGCAGACATAGCTCTCTATCGTATGACGCCCTTGGCACGCGGCATCCCTATGATCGATCCGTGACGACCGGCGCAGCATCACTCGCGAGCATCCCGCCCTGGCTGAACGTGTCGACGTGGTGGCGCACGTTCGGGCGTCCCCCGCGGATCATGGGCCTCGACATCGCACGTGCGATCGCGATCATCGGCATGATCGGTGCGCACCTGGGGCAGACCGCCGAGACGATCGAGCTCTCCGATCCCTCCACCTGGTCGGCGATCGTGCACGGCAACCCCTCACTGCTGTTCGCCCTTCTCGCGGGCTTCTCGATCTCGTTGATGACACGCCGCGGTGCGATCGCGCCGGCTGACGTCCCGGCGATGCGCCTGCGGATGCTCGGTCGCGGTGCCACGATCTTCGTGATCGGGCTGTTCCTTGAGCTGCTGAACACCCCGATCGCGGTGATCCTCACGCTGTACGGCGTGCTCTATGTCGCGATCATCCCGCTGCTGCGCTGGCGCACTTCGCGGCTGATCCTGACAGCCGCGCTGCTCGGGCTCTGCGGGCCGCCGCTGCTGGCGTTGCTGACGACCCTCTCGGCCGGCGCAAACGGCGGAGGCATATCCCTGGTCCTGTTCGGCAGCTATCCGATCACGGTGTGGCTGTGCTTCGGTGTCACAGGAATGGTGCTCGGGCGCTTGCGCCTGGACCGGACGCGCACAGCCGTGTGGTTCGTCGTCGTCGGTGTCGTGCTCCTCACGATCGGCTACGGCCTCGGAGACACCGGAACTTCGGCCGATCCCGGCCTGGCATGGGTCGAATCCCCACGGGCGTGGGCGGGCTGGCTGCAGTTGTTGGGGAGCGCGGAGCCGTTCGAGCGGATGCTCGATGCCGTGCTGGCCGCCGCCCCGCACTCGGGCGGTGTGATGGAGATCCTCGGCGCAGGAGGCCTCGGCGTCGCCGTGATCGGAGTGTGCATTCTGCTCAGTGCTCCGCTGCGCTGGGTGCTGCTGCCCTTCGCCGCACTCGGCTCCATGCCGCTCAGCGCATACAGCGCCCACGTGGTGTCCTATGTGCTGATGGCGGGGCCCGGCGGATTCATCTCGTCGAACGAGACCTGGGTCTGGTCGGTGGTCGTGCTGCTGATCGCGACCACCGCGTGGTCGATCTTCTCCGGACGAGGTCCGCTGGAGCGCCTGACTGCGCGAGTGGCCGATGCGGCGGCATCCGTGCCACCCGGTGCGCAGCGCCCATAGGCTGGATCGCATGACGATTCCCACACTCGAACTCAACGACGGCAACTCCATCCCGCAGCTCGGTTACGGCGTCTTCAAAGTTCCGGCGGATGAGACCGAACGGGCCGTGAGCGATGCGCTCGAGATCGGCTACCGCCACATCGACACGGCCGCGATCTACGGCAACGAAGAAGGCGTCGGCGCCGCGATCGCGAAGAGCGGCATCCCTCGTGACGAGCTCTTCATCACGACGAAGCTCTGGAACGACCGTCATGACGGCGATGTACCGAACGCGGCGATCGCCGAGAGCCTGGAGAAGCTCGGCCTCGAGCAGGTCGACCTGTACCTCGTGCACTGGCCGACCCCCGCGAAGGACAACTTCGTTCATGCCTTCGCGAAGATCGTCGAGCTCCGCGAAGCGGGCCTCACCCGCAGCGTCGGCGTGTCCAACTTCCTCGTCGAGCACCTCGAGCGCGTCGTCGACGAGACCGGCGTCGTGCCGGCCGTGAACCAGATCGAACTGCATCCGGCGTACCAGCAGCGTGACGTCGTCGCATGGGGCGCCGAGCGTGGCATCCGCACCGAGGCCTGGGGGCCGCTCGGCCAGGGCAAGTACGACCTGTTCGGAGCGCCGGCCGTCGCCGATGCCGCGGTCGCCCACGGCGTCACGCCGGCACAGGCCGTGCTGCGCTGGCACCTGCAGAAGGACATCATCGTGTTCCCGAAGTCGGTGCGCGCCGAACGACTGAGGGAGAACCTCGACGTCTTCGGCTTCGCACTGACCGATGCCGAGGTCGCCGCGATCGACGCGCTCGACCCGCTGGACGGCTCCGGCCGGGTCGGCTCGCACCCGAACGACGTGAACTGAGGCATCCGCGCCGGAGGCTGCGGGCGTAGCGTGAAGGCATGACCAATCGGCTCGCCGACACGCTCAGCCCGTACCTCCGCGCGCACGCCGAGAACCCGGTGGACTGGTTCCCGTGGGGATCGGAGGCGTTCGCCGAGGCTCGGCGACGCGACGTGCCGCTGCTCGTCTCGATCGGTTACTCCACTTGCCACTGGTGCCATGTGATGGCACGCGAGTCCTTCGCCGATCCGGTGATCGCGGCCGTGATGAACGAGGGCTTCGTCTCGGTGAAGGTCGATCGGGAGGAGCATCCGGACGTCGACGGCGCCTTCATGGCCGCTGCATCCGCGTTCACCCAGAACCTGGGCTGGCCCCTCACCGTGTTCGCGACGCCGCAGGGGCAGGTGTTCTACGCCGGAACGTACTGGCCGCCGGTGGCGCGCGAGCCCATGCCGGCGTTCCGCGACGTGCTCGCGGCGGTGCAGGACGCATGGACGACCCGAAGGGACAAGGTGGAAGAGTCGGCCGGTGCCGTCGCGGATGCGCTCGCGCGGGCCGCCGCGACGACGCCATCCGAGCTGCCGACCCCGGCCGCGATCGTCGACGCCGCCGAGTCCATCGCCGCGCGCGAGGATCCCCGGTTCGGCGGGTACGGCGGCGCGCCGAAGTTCCCGGTCGCGACGACGCTGCGGTTCCTGCAGAACGCGCTGGTGCGACGGGATGCTCCGGATGCCGCGGCATCCGCCCAGCGCGCGCTGGCCGCGATGGTCTCGTCCGAGCTGCGCGATACCGTCGACGGCGGCTTCTTCCGCTATGCCACGCAGCAGGACTGGACGGTACCGCACTACGAGCGGATGCTCACCGACAACGCCCAGCTGCTGGATGTCGCGCTCGCCGCCGGCGATGCCGTGACGGCGCGCGGCATCGCCGGCTTCCTGCTGACCGTGCTGCAGCGCGAGGGCGGCGGTTTCGGTGCGGCGCAGGATTCGGAGTCGTGGATCGAGGGGGAGCGAAGCGAGGGCGGCTACTACGCGCGGAGCGCGACTGAGCGCGCCGCACTCGAGCCGCCGGCGGTCGACGGCAAGGTGATCACCGGCTGGAACGGTCTGGCGATCGGGGCGCTCGCCCGTGCCGGCGCCGCCCTGGGCGAAGACTCCTGGATCGTGGCTGCCATCGCAGCGGCCGACGCGGTGCAGTGGTTGAACCGCGGCGCGAACGGCGAGCTCGTGCGCGCATCCCTCGACGGTGTCGCATCCGCTGCGGTGGCCGCCCCGGCCGATCTCGGCCTTCTCGCCGACGGCCTGTTCGCGCTCGCCGTCGCGACCGGCGACGCGGCCTGGGCGGTGACGGGGCGCGACATCCTCGATCGAGCATTCGACGGCATCGCACCGGATCCGGTGCTGTCGGCGCACGGAATGGCGTTGTCGCCGGATCAGAGCGACGGAGACCTGCCGTCCGGATCCGCGGCGATCGCCGCGGCGGCGCTGACCGCCTGGCGGCTCGGGGCGGGCGAGGAGTACCGCGCAGCCGCGGAGGCCGCTGTGCGCGAGCTCTCTGTGCGAGCGCTGGCGCAACCGTTCGCGTACGGGTCCCTGCTGCGGGTCGCGTCCGAGCTCGCCGAACCGCCTCGGCAGGTGGTCGTCGTCACCGCCGCGCGCGGCAGCGCACTCGCCGATGCGGCGCGCGCCGCCGATGCCGACGTGGTCGCCGTGGTGACTCCCGCACAGGCGGAGGCCTTCGCCGATGCCGGGTTCGAGCTGTTCGCCGGCAAGGCCGAGGTCCCGGAGCGCGCATTCGACTGTCGTGCGTTCGTGTGCCGGTTGCCGGTGTCGGACCCGTCGGAGTTGGCGATGGAGCGCTGAGCGCGGATCTCAGCCGGCGTTGCGCGGATGCTGACGAGCGGTGCGCTCGTTGCCGCGGCGGTAGTTCCCCGTCACGCGAGCCATCAGCAGCTGGGAGTCTCCCCGCTCGACCTGAGCGAGGAAGTCGGCCGCGCTGGCGCCGCGCAGGGTGGTCGCGGTGGTGCCGTGATGCCGGATCACGACGTCATCGCCGCGCACGGTGAACGTGAATCCACTGGCGGTGCCCATGGGGTGATCCTAACGACGAGTCACGGTCTCCGATGCCAGCGGTGAGCAGAATGCCTATTGGTTTTGCCCAAAGCGCGCTTCGATTGCGCGGCATGCGCAGTAACTGCTGAACCGATTGCCCAGTCAGCGGCATTCGGTCTAGTCTGGCGCGACAGCCGGCGGGTTCTGCGATCCGCCACGAATCACAGCAAGGATGCTCTGACGATGACACTCCCCGTCCGCGCCGGCCTCGATGCCGTCCCCGCGTATCGCCAAGGCCGTTCCGCGCCGGTCGGCGCGTCGAAACTCTCCTCAAACGAGTCCCCGCACCCGCCGCTTCCCTCCGTGATCGACGCGGTGCAGGAGCGGCTCGGCACGATCCAGCGCTACCCCGACATGAGCGCGGCAGAGCTCCGGTCCCGTCTCGCCGCACGCTACGCGGTCGATCCGGCACAGGTGACCGTCGGAGCGGGCTCCGTCGAGCTCGCCGCTCAGCTCATCCACGCGACGGCGGGAGAGGGCGATGAGGTCATGTTCGCCTGGCGCTCCTTCGAGGCCTACCCGGCGCTCGTGCGCATCGCGGGTGCGACGCCCGTCGCCGTGCCGCTGGATGCGGATCACGGCCACGACCTCGACGCGATGCGTGCGGCGATCACGCCGCGCACACGGCTCATCTTCATCTGCAATCCGAACAACCCCACCGGTACCGTCGTCTCAGCCGAGGCGCTGGAGCAGTTCGTCGCCGCGGTGCCGCGCGACGTCCTCGTGGTGATCGACGAGGCGTACGTGCACTTCGACCGCACCGCGTACTCCGACGAGGGCAGCCAGGGTGCGGGTATCGATCTCCTCCGCCGCTTCCCGCACGTCGCCGTACTGCACACGTTCTCCAAGGCGTACGGCCTCGCCGGACTCCGTGTCGGCTACGCCATCGCGCCGGTCGAGATCGCGGAGAATCAGCGCAAGGTCGCGATCCCGTTCGGGGTCAGCGACCTCGCCCAAGCGGCCGCCATCGCCTCGCTGGATGCCGAAGACGAACTCGCCCTCCGGATCGACGAGGTCGTCGTCCAGCGCGAACGGCTGTGCGCGCTGCTGGAGGATGCCGGATGGGCTCCCGTCGCATCGCAGGCGAACTTCGTCTGGGTGCCTGCCGGCACCCGCTCCGAAGAACTCGAGACGCTGCTCCGCGAGGGCGGCGTCATCACCCGGGCGTTCCCGGGCGAAGGCGTGCGCATCTCGTCGGGGTCGGCGGATGACATCGATCGTGTCGAAGCCGCGCTCGCCGCCTCCGCCCGCACCACTCGCACTCCACACCGATCAGATCAGCGCATGAACGAGGAAGTCCACGCATGACCGAAGTAACGACGATGACAACGACCACGAAGGGCCTGCACCCCGGCCTCACCCGGCGCCAGATCTCGATGATGGGGCTTGGAGGTGCGATCGGCGCCGGCCTCTTCGTCGGGTCCGGTCAGGCCATCGGCGTCGCGGGACCCGCCGTGCTGATCTCGTTCCTCGTCGCCGGCGCCATCGTCGTGCTGGTGATGGCGATGCTCGCCGAGATGGTCGCAGCCAGGCCGAGCTCGGGGGCTTTCAGCTCCTATGCCCAGAAGGCGATGGGACGCAGTGCCGGCAGCGCCGTCGGTTGGCTGTACTGGATCCAGCTCGTCGTCGTGATCGCGGCCGAGGCGACCGGTGCCGCCGGCATCGTCGCCGGCTGGGTGCCAGGAGTGCCCGCCTGGGTATGGGTGCTCGTCTTCGTCGTCGCGCTCACCACGGTGAATCTCTTCGGCGTGCGCAACTACGGTCGCTTCGAGTTCTGGTTCGCGGCGATCAAGGTCGCCGCGATCATTCTGTTCCTCATCGTCGGGGTGTGCGCGATCATCGGTCTCGTCCCCGGCGTTCCGGCGACCGGTATCGGCAATCTCACCGCACACGGCGGCTTCGCCCCGAACGGCATCGCCGGCATCGCCGCCGCGCTCCTCATCGTCATGTTCGCGTTCGGCGGGACGGAGGTCGTCGCCATCGCCGCCGCGGAGTCGGATGACCCCGCACGCAACATCCGACGCATCGTCCGCGAGGTGATGGTGCGCATCATCGTCTTCTACTTCGGCTCGATCTTCGTCATCGTCGCCGTGCTGCCCTGGAACGACCCCGCGGTCCTCGACGGACCGTTCTCGGCCGTGCTCGCCACGATCCGGGTGCCCGGCGTCGACCTGGTCATGTCGCTCATCGTCGTGATCGCGCTGCTGTCCGCCATGAACGCGAACATCTATGGCGCCTCGCGGATGGCGTTCTCGCTGGGTGAGCGCGGTCTGGCGCCGCGAGCGATCACCCGCACCAGTGACAAGGGAGTCCCGTACGTCGCGGTTCTCGCATCCGTCGCGTTCGGCTTCGTCACGGTCGGACTGAACTGGGCCTTCCCAGACGTGGTGCTGCCGGCTCTGCTCAACGTCGTCGGTTCGACGCTGCTCGTGATCTGGACGGCGACGGCGATCGCACAGATCATCCTGCGGCGGCGGGCGGATCGCGCCGGCGAGTCGATGCCGATGCGCATGTGGGGCTTCCCGTGGCTGTCGTGGCTGTGCCTCGCGCTGCTCGCCGGGGTCATCGCCCTCGTCATGATCGATCCGGCTGCACGCACCCAGCTGCTGCTCACGCTCGCGCTGATGGCCGTGCTGCTGCTCGCCGCGCGCCTGACCCGCGGCGTCTCGCGCCCGGGTGTCCCGAGGGAGTAGGAGCAAGCCATGCGCATCGATCGGCTGGATGCTGATCTCATCCGGATGCTGACCGAGTCGCCGCAGCTTCCGGTCCTGGAGTGCGCGCGGCGACTGGGTGTCGCCAGGGGAACCGTGACCAGCCGCCTCGCCCGTCTGCAGGAGGGCGGAGTGATCGAGGCCATCGTGCCGCGGCTGGACCCGAGCGGCTTCGGGTACGGCCTGGTCGCGTTCTGCCTCGTCGAGATCGATCAGAAGGTCGGCCACGACGACGTCGCCGTCGCGCTGGCGGATGCCGTTCCCGAGATCGTCGACATGTACACCGTGACCGGTGCCAGCGACATGCAGCTGCGGCTCGTCGCCCGCGACGCGGTGCAGCTGCAGGACGTCCTCGACCGGGTCGCCGTCGTCCCCGGGGTGGCGCGCACCGCGTCATCCATCGCGATGCGCACGCACCTTTCGGGGCGGATACTGCCGCTCGTCGCTCATGTGGCACATGAGGCGGAACAGCGATGACCTGGCGTCAGATCCAGCCCGGCATCCAGTTGTGCACGAGCCAGAACTCGTACGGGACGTTCATTCCGGTCCAGACCGGGTAGAAGAACGCCGACACCAGCACGGTGACGACAAGGAAGACCAGCACCCAGCTCTCGCCGGATCGACGGCGGTACAGCGGATCCTCGCGTTCTCCCGCGATCACCCGCAGCGTCAGCGCGAGAGCGAGCACGAGGAACGGCATCATCGTCACCGTGTAGAACTGGAAGATCGTCCGCTCCGGGATCAGCAGCCACGGCACATAGGTGACCGCGAGGCCGACCAGCGGCAACGTCAGACCCGGGCCCACCGGAGCACGCCTGATCAGGCCGCGTACGAAGCGGTAGAGGAGGTAGACGGATGCGGCGACACCCCCGAACCAGATGAGCGGGTTCGGGATCGTCGAGATCACGGCGATGCAGTGATCCACGCCGCAGGCGCCTTCCTCGCCGCCGACCCACACTGCCGTCGGACGCAGCAGCAGCGGCCACTGCCAGGCCGGGCTCTCGTACTGATGACCGGTGGACAACCCGACGTGGAAGCCGAGGATCGACTGGTGGTAGTTCCAGAGGGCGACGAACGGATTCGGATCGCTCTGCCTGTCGTAGCCGCCGGCGGTCACCAGCCAGCCGGTCCAGCTGATCAGATACACCGCGAGCGCCGGGAACACGACCAGAAGGAACGACACCGGACCCTGCTTGAAGGCGGCGGCCGTCGGCCAGAACACCACACCCGCGCGGCGGCGAGCGAGGGCGTCTGTAACCACGACGTACAGGCCGAGACCGGCGAGGGCGTACAGGCCCGACCATTTCACGGCCGATGCCGCGCCCAGGGCGACTCCGGCAGCGATCAGCCACGGCCGGCGCCACAGCACCGGACCCCAGAACGGGTCAGGATCGTCGGGATCGCGCCGCTCCAGGAGAGGGATCGTCCACCTTCGATCGAGCAGTACGAACAGCGCACCGAGCACGATGAAGAATGTCAGCGACCCGTCGAGCAGAGCGACCCGGCTCATCACGATGCTGAGGCCGTCGATCGCCAGCAGCGTCCCGGCCACGGTGGCGACGACGAGCGAGCCGGACAGCTCACGCGCGATCAGGTAGACCAGCAGCACGGTGCCGGTCCCGAGCAGCGCCGTCGTCAGACGCCACCCCTCGCTGACGCCGGGGCCGCCGATCGCCATGCCCAGCGCGATGATCCACTTGCCCAGAGGCGGGTGCACGACGAAGGAGCCGGCCGCCTCGAGGGGGAGGTCCTTGCCGGTCGGGAACGCTTCGTTCGCGCCGTCTCCCCAGGTGCCCTCGTAGCCGAGGGTCCACAACGACCAGGCGTCTTTCACGTAGTAGGTCTCGTCGAACGCGAGGACATGCGGATGGCCGACATTGGTGACGCGCAGCACGAGCGCGAGCATCGTCACCGCGAGCGGCGCGAACCAGCGCAGCATCCGCCCCCAGTCGGGGTCGAAGAGGATGCGGTCGCGAAGTCCGCCGTATCGAGTCAACCGCTCCTGATGGGGAGGCAGGAGGGACGGGGGTGCGGTCACGGCTACAGCCTAGACAACGGACATAGGCTGAGCGAGTGATCATTCTCGCTGCCACCCCGATCGGCAACCTCGGCGACGCCTCGCGCCGCCTGATCGAGGTTCTCGAGAACGCCGAGATCGTCGCCGCCGAAGACACCCGCACCACCCAGCGCCTCCTGAAGGCGCTGAAGATCGAGAACCGGCCACGGCTGATCGCTCTGCACGACCACAACGAGAAGCAGAAGGCGGCGGAGCTGGCGACGCTCGCCGTCGAGACGGACATCGTCGTGCTGAGTGATGCCGGAATGCCCGCGATCAGTGACCCGGGTTACGGGCTGGTCGCCGAGGCCGTCGCCCAGGGCGTCACGGTCACCGCCATTCCCGGGCCCAGCGCCGTGCTCATGGCGCTCGCCATCTCCGGCCTGCCCACCGACCGGTTCACCTTCGAGGGTTTCCTGCCGCGCAAACCGGGGGAGCGGCGCTCGATCCTGCGCGCGCTCGCCGCCGAGCCGCGCACGATGCTCTTCTTCGAATCGCCCGCTCGCCTCGCCGGCGCGCTCGCCGATATGGGTGCCGCCTTCGGTGACACGCGCCGGATCGCCGTCTGCCGCGAGCTCACCAAGCTCTACGAAGAGGTCAGGCGAGGTACGGCGTCCGAGCTCGTGGAGTGGGCCTCGGCCGGAGTCAAGGGCGAGATCGTGGTCGTCGTCGAGGGCGCTCCGCACCGTGATGCGTCGCCGGACGATGCGCTCGCCCAGGTGCAGACGCTGGTGGCCTCCGGCATTCGCCTGAAGGATGCGGCCGCCGAGGTCGCCGGCCTCACCGGCCTGTCCTCCCGCGATCTGTATCAGGCGGCGCTCGCCGCCCGGACCCGATGAGCGACCTGCACACCTCTGCGGATTCCGGGATCGCCGCTGCCTATGACGCCCGTGCCGCCGAGTACATCGATCTCGCCGGCACCGTCGAGCAGATGGCGCCGGCCGATCGCGCGCTGATCACGCGCTGGCGGGATGCGACGCCGGGCACTCTGCTGGATGCCGGGTGCGGGCCGGGGCACTGGACCGCACTCCTGCACGACGGCGACCGCGAGGTCGTCGGGGTCGATCTCTCCGCGGAGTTCCTCGTTTCGGCGAGGGCGGCGTTCCCGCACCTGCGGTTCCTGGACGGAACATTCCGCGACCTCCCGTTCCCGGACGGCTCGATCGGCGGCATCCTCGCCTGGTACTCCCTGATCCACACGCCGCCCGCCGACATCCCCGTCGTGCTTGCCGAGTTCGCGCGGGTCCTCGCGTCGGACGGGAGCATCCTCCTCGGCTTCTTCGACGGGGTGACGGGCACGGCGTTCCCCCATGCCGTCACCACTGCCTACTTCTGGTCGGTCGATGCCCTTGCCGAGGTCCTCGCGGAGGCAGGATTCGAGATCGTGGAGCAGGAGCACCGGGATCGCGGGCCCGACGAGCCGAGCCGACGCCCGCACGGTGCCGTACTCGCCCGTCGTGTCTGACGCGGGTTCCGGCGGTTCGTGGATGCCTGCCGGGTAGCCTGGGCACAGGCGGATGGAGGGAGTGAACCGTGACGAAGGCTGCGACCGTGTACGACGTCGCCGACCGCGCGGGAGTCTCAATCGCAACCGTCTCCCGGGTGCTGCGGATGCCCGATGCGGTGCGACCTGTCACCCGCGAACGCGTGCTCGACGCGGTCTCGGCGCTCGGGTACGTGCCGAGCGGGAGCGCGAGGGGCCTCGCCGAGCGTCGGACCGGCGTGCTGGGACTCTACTTCCCCGGCTTCGACGCGGCCGAGGAAGCGCCGTTGCTCGATGTGCTCGCCGCCGACGGAGCGCCGACGCATCCCTTCACGATCGTGCACGACGAGGCGACGGACGTCGAGAGCCACCCGAGCATGCTCTTCCTGGACGAGGTGCTCCGCGGGGCCGAGCTCGAAGCGTGGAAACAGGGGTTCGTCCTCATGATCGGCGTCGGACGCGACGATCCGGAGCGTTCCACCGTGCGCGACATGGCGGGACGGGTGGACGGGCTCATGGTCCTCGCCAGCAGCGTGCCCGACGACGTGCTCGCCAGGCTCGCCAGACGCATCCCCGTCGTGGTGCTGGCCGGGCCCCCTCGGGGAGACCGATACGACCACGTGACGGTGAGCAACACCGAGGCGATGGCCGAGCTCACCCGCCTCGTGCTCGCGCAGTCCGACGGAAGGCCGCCGGTGTTCCTGGCGGGGCCAGAGGATTCTCCGGACGGCATGCAGCGCTGGGAGGGATTCTCCGCGGCGATCGTCGAGGCCGGCATCCCGATCGACGATGTGACGGTCCTGCGGGGTGATTTCACGCGAGCGTCCGGCCGACGTGCCGCCGAAGAACTGATCGCCGCCGGACTCCCGTCAGCGCTGATGTCGGCGAACGATCAGATGGCTCTCGGCGCGCTCGATGTGTTCCGGGCCGCCGGGGTCCGCGTGCCCCAGGATCTGCTCGTCACCGGTTTCGACGGCATCGAGGCCGCGGCGCTCTCGACGCCGCAGTTGACGACGGTTCGCCAACCGATGATCGAGCTCGGACGGGCGGCCGTCCAGGTTCTCGCACGCCGGCTGGAGCAGCCGGACACCGAACCCGTCTTCGTGCGTCTTCCGCTCGAGATCACCCTGCGCGAGAGCTCGCTGCGGCGCCGCTGACGCGCGTCGCGTGCTTCCCCGGCCGGAGCCAAGGGGTTGCGGTCGCAAAATGTATGCGCTTACAATTGCTCTTGCGGCTGATGCCGTGCGGGTGCTCCGATCAGTGGGCGCCCTTCATGACAGAGACGACATGAGGTGGCAGGGTGTCGAAGACGCACATGTTCCGGCGCTGGCGGCGGGCCGCGGTGGTGGGCCTTGCGGCTGCGGCCGTGGTGCTCAGCGGATGCAGCATCCAGATCAGTTCGCAGCCGGATCCATCGATCGGCGACGACACGATGCTGATCAACGCGGACAAGGGGAATCCCTTCTTCACGCGGAACTTCAACCCGTACCTCACCAATACTCGTACGGCCTCGCGCTGGATCTACGAGCCCCTCATCCTGATCAACCCGCTCGACGGCACGCAGAACCCCTGGCTGGCCTCTGAATGGTCGCAACCGGACGCCCGCACGATCGTCATGACGATCCGCGACGGTGTCGAGTGGAGCGACGGCGAGGACTTCACTGCAGAGGACGTCGCGTTCACGTTCGATCTGCTGAAGGACAACCCGGCGCTCGACATCAAGGGTGCCTGGCAGCACCTCGACGGCGTCGACGTGAAGGGCGGCGATGTCGTCTTCCGTCTGAAGGGCGAGGATGCCCCCTCGCTGTCGATTCTCGGGCAGACCATGATCGTCCCGGAGCACATCTGGTCGGACGTCGCTGATCCTGGTACCTGGCGCAACGAGGAGCCCGTCGGCACCGGGCCGTTCGTGCTCGGCAACTACAACGATCAGCAGTACTCGATGGACAAGAACCCGGAGTACTGGCAGGCGGATTCGATCGAGATCGAGCACGTCGTGCTGCCGGCCACCAACTCCCAGCTCGATACCGTCACCCGGGGGTACGACTGGGCCTACTCCTTCATCTCCGATGTCGAGGGCACCTGGGGAGCGGCCAGCCCGCACAACGACTGGTGGTTCCCGCCGGCCGGCGTGATCTCCCTGGTGCCGAACCTCGAGGTCGCACCCTTCGACGACGTCAACGTGCGCCGGGGGATCGCCCTTTCGCTCGACAGAGCGGAGATCGCCGAGACGGCTTCCGAGGGGTACATGCAGCCGGCGGGACAGACGGGTCTCGTGCTGCCGAACCAGGAGGAGTATCTGGACCCGGAGATCCCTGACGGCGGGATGATCGCCCAGGATGCGGATGCCGCGCTGGCGGCCTTCGCCGAGTCCGGTTACACGCTGCAGGGCGATCGACTGGTCGGCGCCGACGGCGAGCAGCTGGAGTTCTCCCTCACCACGGCCAACGGCTTCTCCGACTGGACACGCGCCGCGCAGGCCGTGCAGCGACAGCTCGCGGCGGTCGGCGTGAAGGTCACCTTGAAACTCCCGCAGCCCGCGGGCTACCAGAGCGCCATCAGCAACGGCGACTTCGAGATGGCCATCGGCGGGATGGGGAACGGCGACGTCTACCAGGCGTACAACGGTCTCCTGTCCAGCGAGTTCTACGTCCCCTCGGGAGAGACGACCTCGAACAACTTCCAGCGCTACCGCTCGGACGAGGCCGACGCCCTGCTGGCCGAGTACCGCGCCACGGTGGACCCTGCCAGGCAGAAGGAGATCGTGCACGAGTTGCAGGCCATCGTCTATGACGACCTGCCAGTGATCGGGCTCTACTACGGCGGAATCTGGGGCCTGTTCAACGACGCCAAATTCACCGGTTGGCCCTCAGAGGAGGACCCGTACATGATTCCGCAGAACTACGATTCGGCGCCGCTGATGATCTTTACGCGGCTCGAGCGAGTGAAGGAGGAGGGCCAGTGAAGTACCTGCTCCAGAAGCTCGGACTGTTCCTGCTCACGCTGTGGGCGGCGATCACCCTGAACTTCTTCCTGCCACGGCTGATGCCGGGCTCTCCCGCAGACGCGGCCCTCGCGAAGCTGTCTCAGAACGGCCCGGTCTCCGACGCCACGCGTGCGGCGATCGAGGCGCAGCTGGGTGTCCCCACCGGATCGATGTGGGATCAGTACATCGCCTACCTCGGCCAGGTGGCGCGTCTGGACTTCGGCGTCTCGTACACGTTCTATCCGCAGAGCGTGGCGAGCATGGTCTCGACGGCGCTGCCGTACACGCTCGTCCTCGTCGGGATCGTCACGATCCTGGCATTCGTCATCGGCACGCTCATCGGTGTCGCGGCCGCATGGCGACGCGGCACCTGGCTGGATGCGCTGCCCACGCTCACCGGATCCTTCCTCAGCACGTTCCCGTACTTCTGGACCGCTCTGCTCCTGCTGTTCTTCCTCGGATACGTGCTGCACTGGTTCCCGACGACCGGGGCGTACTCGGCGACGACGACACCCGGGTTCACCGGCGAGTTCATCGCCGACCTCGCCCGACACGCGGTGCTTCCGGCGCTCACGATCCTGCTCACCTCGTTGGGCGGCTGGATCATCGGCATGCGCAACGCGATGATCAACACGCTCGGCGAGGACTACGTCACGTTCGCGGAGGCGAACGGGCTGCACGGGCGCACCATCGCGCTTCGGTACGCGGCTCGAAACGCCATCCTTCCCAACCTCACCGGCTTCGGGCTCACGCTCGGCGGGGTGGTGGGCGGATCGATCCTCGTCGAGCAGGTGTTCGGCTATCCCGGTATCGGATATCTGCTCTTCAACGCCGTGATCGGGCAGGACTACCCGCTCATGCAGGCGCTCTTCCTGATGATCACCGTGAGCGTGCTCATCGCCAACTTCCTCGTCGACATCCTGTACGGCGTACTGGACCCAAGGACCCGCCGATGACCTCCACGATGAACGTCAAAGTGCCCGTGAACCGGATCGCCGCGCCCAGTCGATGGCGATCGATCGGACGGATGGTCGGAACCCTGTGGAGCAACGGCAAAGCTCGCCTCGGACTCTGCATCCTCGCGTTCTTCGTCCTTGTGGCGGTGTTCGCCCCGCTCATCGCGCCCTACGGTCCCAAGGAGAACGGGTTCGAGCGCAACGCCGATGCCTCGGCGGCGCATTGGCTGGGCACCACGGCCGCCGGTGAAGACGTGCTCAGCCAGCTCGTCTACGGCGCGCAGATCAGCCTGCTGGTCGGTTTCGCCGCCGGCATCCTCTCCACGATCGTCGCCGTCCTCATCGGGCTGAGCTGGGGCTATATGCGCGGCTTCGCCGGCGAGGCCGTCGGCTTCGTCGTCAACCTGTTCCTCGTGATCCCCGGGTTGCCGCTCATGATCGTCATCGCCGCATATCTGCAGAACGGCGGCATCCTGATGATCATCGCCGTGATCGTCGTGACCGGCTGGGCATGGGGCGCTCGCGTCCTCCGCAGCCAGACGCAGTCGCTGCGGGGCAACGACTTCGTGGCCTCGGCACAGTTCTCCGGTGACAGCCCGGCACGGATCGTTTTCCGAGAGATCCTGCCGAACATGACGTCGATCATCGCCGGAACGCTCTTCGGTGCGGCGACCGCGGCGATCCTCGCCGAAGCCGGCCTCGAGTTCCTCGGGCTTGGCGACTCCAGCATCGTGAGCTGGGGAACGATGCTCTACTGGGCGCAGAACTCCAACTCCCTGCTGACGGGGCAGTGGCTGCTGCTGTTCGCTCCGGGTCTGTGCATCGCCCTGCTGGCGCTGAGCCTCACACTCATCAACTTCGGCGTGGATGGCATTTCCAATCCGCGCCTGCGGGAAGGAAAGGGACGATGAGCGTGAATACGCCCACATCGGTCGCAGCGAATGCACCCGCCGCCACGGACGAGCGGGAGATCCTGCTCGACGTCCAGGATCTCTCGGTCGAGTACGCCTCGCCGGGTGCGGTGCCCGTCACCGCCGTCGAGGACGTGTCGTTCACTCTTCGCCGCGGTGAGTTCGTCGGTCTCGTCGGCGAATCCGGCTCGGGCAAGTCGACGCTCGGGTTCGCGTTGACGAGGCTGCAGAAGCCGCCTGCCAGGATCAGCGGCGGCCGGATCCTGTTCGCAGGCCGCGACGTCCGCGAGCTGGATGCGGAAGAACTGCGCCGCCAGCGGCAGGGCGGTTTCGCCATGGTGCTGCAGTCCGGGATGAACGCGCTCAACCCCGTGCGCACCGTCGGTGCCCACTTCCGCGACGTCTTCGCCGCCCACGGCTACGTGCCCCGGGAGGAAAGGGAGGAGCGTGCCCGCGACCTGGTCGGCAAGGTGGGACTCGACCCCGACGTGCTGAAGCGGTACCCGGGGGAGTTGTCCGGAGGGATGCGGCAGCGTGCGTCGATCGCGATCGCGCTGTCTCTGGAACCGCAGCTCATGGTCTTCGATGAGCCGACGACCGCGCTGGACGTTCTGGTCCAGCACGCCGTCATGGACACGATCCGCGATCTGCAGCGGGCCGAGCAGTTCACGGCCATCCTCATCAGTCACGATCTCGGGATCGTGCTGGAGGCGACGGACCGCGTCATGGTGATGCACGAGGGCAGGATCGTCGAAGACGCACCCAGCCGTGACATCCTGATGCACCCGAAGGACGAGTACACGCGGATGCTGCTGAGCCACTACGCGGACCCGCGCGCCGAGACGATCTCGATCCCCGGGTTCGTCGACCTCGGCACGCGGCGGCGTGAGGGCACATTGCGCACAGACGTCACCGAGACGCAGCCGACGGTGTCGCAGCGTCACGAGCGTCGAGCCGACGCCGCGATCGTGGTCGACGGCGTCTCCAAGGTGTATCCGCCGCCCCGGCGCGGTCAGGGGCCCGTCACCGCGGTCGACGACGTCTCGTTCCGTCTGGAACCGGGTGAGGCGCTCGCGCTCGTCGGCGCCTCGGGCTCGGGCAAGTCGACGATCGCGAAGCTGCTCACCGGTATCGAGAAGCCGACCTCCGGATCGGTGCGTTTCGGCGACGTCGATGTGGCTTCCCTGCGCCGTCGCGGTCTGCGTGATCTTCGCAAGGACCTGCAGATGGTGTTCCAGGACCCGTACTCGGCCTTGAACCCGCTGCACACCGTGGAGTACGCGCTCACTCGTCCCGTGGTCAACTACACCCCCCTGCGGGGACAGGAAGCCAGGGCCCGCGTGCTCGAACTTCTGGAGACGGTCGGGCTCACACCGGTCGAGCAGTTCGCCGCCAAGCTGCCTCACCAGTTGTCGGGAGGACAGCGACAGCGCGTCGTGATCGCGCGTGCCCTCGCCAGCGACCCGCAGGTGCTCATCGCCGATGAGCCGGTGTCGATGCTCGATGTCTCGCTGCGCGCAGGGGTGCTCGCGTTGCTGGAGGACCTGCGTGAGCGCTGGGGCATCAGCATGCTCTACATCACGCACGATCTGCTCAGCGCCCGCCTGGTCACCGAGAACATCCTGGTGCTCAACAGCGGGCGCGTGGTCGAACGAGGCGAGACCGCGCATGTGCTCCAGCATCCGGAGGATCCGTACACCGTTCAGCTTCTCGATGCCGTACCCAACCCGGCGCGCGCCCGCTGACTCGCCCGCGCCGCTGGTCTGTTCATGATGACGAAAGGAGCACCCGTGCTCGAATTCCCCGATGGCTTCCTCTGGGGAGCCGCGACAGCGGCCCACCAAGTGGAGGGGAACAATACCACCAGCAACTGGTGGGCGATGGAGCATGCCCCTGGATCGCCGATGGTCGAGCCGTCCGGTGACGCGGCCGACCATTTCCACCGGTACCCGGAAGATATGCGCCTTCTCGCGGAGGCCGGGCTGAACTCCTACCGCTTCTCGGTGGAATGGGCGCGGATCGAACCGGAGCGCGGGTTCATCTCGCGGGCGATGCTCGATCACTACCGACGCATGATCGACACGGCGCGCGAGCACGGACTCGACCCGACGGTCACCCTGATGCACTTCACGGTGCCGCAGTGGTTCCAGCGCGACGGCTTCTGGCGTGCGGACGACGCCGTCGACCTCTTCTCCCGCTACGTGGAGACGGTGTTGCCGATCCTGGAGGGCGTCGACTACGTCTGCACGATCAACGAGCCGAACATCGCTGCGATGCTCGCCGGGGGTGAGGAAGCATCGAACCTCGTCGCGTTCGGGCTCCCGCGCCCTGACCTCGCTGTCGCGGACACGCTGCTCGCCGCGCATCGAAGGGCGTCCGAGATCCTGCACACGGTCACAGGCGTCAAGGCCGGTTGGACGATCGCCACTCAGGCCTTCCACTCCACGGGCGAGCCGGGGGCCGACGAGATGCTCGCGGAGTACGGTGACCCGCGGGATCACTGGTACCTGGAGCAGTCCGCAGGCGACGACTTCGTCGGCGTACAGGCGTATACGCGCACCTTCATCGGGCCGGAAGGGCCTCGCCCGGTCGCGGATGACGTGGAGACCACGCTCACCGGCTGGGAGTTCTTCCCGCCGGCCCTCGAGATGGGTGTGCGCAGCGCCTGGGAGCTGAGCGGGGGAGTGCCGGTGCTGGTCACCGAGAACGGCATCGCGACCTCCGACGACACCCGCCGCATCGCCTACACTCAGGGGGCTCTGGAGGGGCTGCACCGCGCGATCGCCGACGGCATCGAGGTGCGCGGGTACCAGCACTGGAGCGCTCTGGACAATTACGAGTGGGCCAGCGGCTTCGCGCCGACCTTCGGGTTGATCGCGTTCGACCACGAGACGTTCGCCCGTACGCCCAAGCCCGCCCTGGCATGGTTGGGAGAGGTCGCCCGCCGCAACGGGCTGTGAGACGACGGCCGCGGATCGTTCCCCATCCGGTCTTCTGGTCGGCGTCAGGGCTACGCTCAGGTCATGGCGCAGGGCAGTGGGACACGCGATGGTTACCGGGCCGCGGCCGCTGGGCTCGCCGCCGTGACGTTCGGTGCAGGGCTCGGTGAGCTGAGCGCCGCGCTGTTCCTGCCGGCCGCGAGTCCGTTCGCCGTGATCGGCGGCGCACTGATCGACATCGCGCCGAGCTGGGCGAAGGACCTCGCCATCGCTCTCTTCGACACCTTCGACAAGGCGGCGCTGCTGATCGGCATCGCGGTGGTGCTCGCCGCGATCGCCGCCGCCGCCGGCTTGCTCGAGCGGCGTCGTGCCGGTGCCGGCGTCGTGATCGTGGGTGCGATCGGCGTCGTCGGTGCGGCGATCGCGATGACGCGCACCGGTGCCGGCGCCTTCTCGTGGGCGCCATCGGCCGTCGCAGGTGCCGCGGCGATCGTCGCCCTGCGGGTGCTCATCCGGCGCCTGCGTCCGGACCTCGCCCTTGCCGCACCTGCGGGCGGGGAGAGCCGACCGATCGACCGTCGCCAGTTCCTGATCTGGACGGCCGCGGCCGGGGCTGTCGGAGTGGTCGCTCTCGTCGCCGCGAACGTGGCGCACGGAGCATCCCGCTCGATCGAGGCGATCAGGAAGGCGTTGCGCCTGCCGACGGCCGCGGAACGAGCAGCGCCGATCCCGGCCGGCGCGGAGCTGGACATTCCCGGCTTGGCGCCGCTGGTGACACCGAACCGCGACTTCTATCGCATCGACACCGCTCTCGTCGTGCCGCAGGTCGACCCGGCGGAGTGGTCGCTGCGCATCCACGGAATGGTCGATCGCGAACTCGTGATCACCTGGGAAGAGCTGCTCGCGCTGCCGATGCAGGAAGCGGACGTCACGCTGGCGTGCGTGTCGAACGACGTGGGCGGCTCGCTGATCGGGAACGCCCGCTGGCTCGGGCATCCCATTAGAGAACTGCTCGCCCGCGCCGGAGTCGCGGACGATGCCGACATGGTTCTCTCGACGTCGGTGGATGGATTCACCGCCTCCACGCCCCTGGAGGTGCTCACCGATGACCGCGACTCGCTTCTCGCGATCGGAATGAACGGTGATCCCCTGCCCGTCGAACACGGATTTCCGGTGCGCATGGTCGTGCCGGGGCTCTACGGTTACGTGTCGGCGACGAAGTGGGTCACCCAGCTGGAAGTCACTCGTTTCGACCGGGTCGATGCGTACTGGACGACCCGCGGATGGGATGCGCGCGGTCCGATCAAATTGCAGTCGCGCATCGACGTTCCTCGCCGGGGACGGCAGATAGATCCCGGCGAGACGATGATCGCGGGCATGGCCTGGCAGCAGCACGTCGGCGTCCGCGGCGTGGAGGTGCGCGTCGACGGCGGTTCCTGGATGACGGCCGACCTCGCAACGGCGATCTCGGATGACACTTGGGTGCAGTGGAGCGTGCCGTGGACGGCCGAGAGCGGCGATCATCAGATCGAGTGCCGGGCGATCAGCGCCACCGGTGACACCCAGACCTCGAACCGCACCCCGCCGGCTCCCAACGGCGCAGAGGGGTGGCACCGCATCTCCGTGTCGGTCGCCTGATCGCAGCAGAGCGCGCTGTGCCGCCGGGCGCGTAACGACCCCCGACATCCCGCCTAGAATTGTCCGCATGCCCGCAGGCGAATCGTTCTATATCACCACGCCCATCTACTACCCCTCCGATGTGCCGCACATCGGCCACGGGTACACGACGGTGGCCGTCGACACCCTCGCACGGTGGCACCGCCAGGCCGGGGATGACACCTGGATGCTCACCGGAACGGATGAGCACGGCCAGAAGATGCTGCGCGCGGCCGCGGCGAACAACGTCACGCCGCAGGAATGGGTCGACAAGCTCGTCAGCGAGGCATGGTTCCCGCTGCTGGACACGCTCGACGTCGCCAACGACGACTTCATCCGCACCACGCAGGAGCGCCACGAGATCAACGTGCAGACGTTCTTCCAGCGCCTGTACGACCGCGGCTACATCTACGCAGGCGAGTACGAGGCGCTGTACTGCGTCGGCTGTGAGGAGTTCAAGCCCGAGTCCGAGATCGTCGACGGCACTGGTCCCTTCGAAGGGCTGAAGGTCTGTGCGATCCACTCCAAGCCCCTCGAACTGCTGCAGGAGAAGAACTACTTCTTCAAGCTCAGCGAGTTCCAGGACCGCCTGCTCGAGCTCTACAAGACCCAGCCCGACTTCGTGCGTCCCGACTCCGCGCGCAACGAGGTCGTCTCGTTCGTGAGCCAGGGTCTGAAGGACCTCTCCATCTCGCGTTCCACGTTCGACTGGGGCATCCCGCTGCCGTGGGACGAGTCGCACGTCATCTACGTGTGGGTCGACGCGCTGCTGAACTACGCCACCGCGATCGGCTACGGCTCCGATCAGGAGACCTTCGATCGTCGCTGGCCCGCGTATCACGTGGTCGGCAAGGACATCCTGCGCTTCCACGCCGTCATCTGGCCGGCGCTGCTGATGGCTGCGGGGCTCGAGGTGCCGAAGGGCGTCTTCGCCCACGGCTGGCTGCTCGTCGGCGGCGAGAAGATGTCGAAGTCGAAGCTCACCGGTATCGCGCCGACCGAGATCACCGACGTCTTCGGCTCCGACGCGTACCGCTTCTACTTCCTCTCGGCGATCGCCTTCGGGCAGGACGGTTCGTTCTCCTGGGAGGACCTGTCCGCTCGCTACCAGGCGGAGCTCGCGAACGGATTCGGCAACCTCGCATCGCGCACGACAGCGATGATCGAGAAGTACTTCGAGGGGATCGTGCCCCCGGCCGCGGAGTACACGGAGCAGGATCTCACGATTCAGAAGATCGTCGCAGATGCGGCATCGAAGGCGGATGCCGCCGTCGACCTGTTCCGTATCGACGAGGCCATCGCAGCGATCTGGACGATCGTCGATGCGCTGAACGGCTACATCACCGATAACGAGCCCTGGGCGCTGGCCCGCGATGAAGAGAAGCGCGCGCGCCTCGGCACCGTGCTCTACACCTGCGCCGAGGGTCTTCGGGCTCTCGCGGTGCTGCTGTCGCCGGTGATGCCCCAGGCCACGGAGAAGCTCTGGATCGCACTCGGCGCCGCTGAGACGCTCGGCCGACTTCAGGATCAGCCGATCCGCGAGGCTGGCAACTGGGGCACCCTGCGTCCCGGCACCAGCGTGAATGGGCTCGCCCCGCTGTTCCCGCGCGTGGAGTCCACTGCCTGAGCCATGGTCTACGTGCAGCAGAGGTCGGGCGACGGGCGCAAGGACCTGCGGTATCCGGCGGCGCCCGAACCACTGGCGGTGCCGATGTACGACAATCACGCGCACCTGGAGATCGTCGACGGCGATGAGCCGCTCTCGCTGACCGAGCAGCTCGATCGTGCCCAGGCCGTCGGCATCGTCGGCGTCGTGCAGGCGTCGGGAGACATCGAATCCTCGCGGTGGGCGGTGGATGCCGCGGCATCCGACCCTCGCGTGCTGGCCGCCGTCGCCATCCACCCGAACGATGCACCGACGTATGCCGCGAACGGCACGCTCGATGCGGCCATCGCGACGATCGACGAGCTCGCCGGGCATCCGCGTGCGCGGGCGATCGGGGAGACGGGGCTGGATTTCTTCCGTACGGGACCTGAGGGCCACGACGCGCAGTTCACCTCCTTCGAGGCGCATATCGCCCTGGCGAAGAAGCACGGCATCGCGATGCAGATCCACGACCGTGACGCGCATGACGCCGTGCTGGAGACGCTGGTCCGTGTCGGCGCCCCGGAGCGCACGGTGTTCCATTGCTTCTCCGGCGATGAGGACATGGCCCGGATCTGCGCGGACGCCGGCTATTACCTGTCTTTCGCCGGCAACGTCACATTCAAGAACGCGCAGAACCTGCGTGATGCCCTCAAGGTCACACCGGTGGAGCGGATCCTGATCGAAACCGATGCGCCGTTCCTCACGCCGGTGCCGCTGCGTGGCCGGCCGAACGCGCCGTACCTCGTGCCGATCACGCTGCGCTTCATGGCCGCGGAGCTCGGGCTCGAGGTCGACGAGTTCGCCGCCCAGGTTGCCGCGAACACGCTCGCGGTCTACGGCTCCTTCGACGACTGACCCTGCGCGGGTCGGAGATCGATCCGGTCACCTCCGTTCAACTCGATCACCCAGCCGCCGCACGTCACCAACAACGGTGCGGCTCGGTGCGGTGCGGTGCGACGTGATGCTTGCGTTACTGTGCAGCGCTATGTAGTGTACGCAGCATGGTAGATAGCCCGACACAGCTCGGTCGGCTCGAGCAGGACCTCCGAAAGGGCGTCCTGGTGCTGGCCGTGCTCTCCCAGCTACGCACCGCGCAGTACGGCTATTCCCTGCGACAGGCACTCGCCCAGCGCGGGATGCCCATCGAGGAGGGAACCCTCTACCCGCTGCTGCGCCGGCTGGAGAACCAGGGTCTGCTCGCTTCGCAATGGCAGGCGGACGACGGGCCTCCCCGCCGGTATTACGAGCTCAGCGAGCTCGGCACCGGC
Organism: Microbacterium sp. LWH12-1.2; assembly: GCF_040675825.1. Lineage (NCBI taxonomy): Bacteria > Bacillati > Actinomycetota > Actinomycetes > Micrococcales > Microbacteriaceae > Microbacterium > Microbacterium sp. LWH12-1.2. Next base: position 1,707,992 of record NZ_JBEGIJ010000001.1, on the reverse strand, counting down.
GTGTACCAAGACCTGACCTCCGCTTGGGGGTCGCTGGCGTCGGTGATGAACCGACTCCTGACCGAGGAGGACTGAATTGGATCCCAACGCCATCATCGACAGCTACGTCGCCGACGTCGTGCGATACCTGCCGCGACGCCAGCGCGCCGATGTCGCTCTCGAACTCCGCTCACTGCTCGACGACGAACTCGGCGGCCGGGCAGCGGATGCCGGCCGCCCCGCCGACTCGGCACTCGCCATGGAGCTGCTCACAACCTTCGGAACACCGCAGGAAGTTGCCGACCGCTATCGCCCAGCCGGCTTCACGATCATCCGCCCCTCAGACGCCCCCCGATTCACCTGGATCACACTCGGTGGCGTCGCACTGATCTGGGCGATCACTCTGCCAGCCGTCATGCTGGGCGTCATCCCCGTCATCGGCTGGGACTACGGCGCAGACGCCTGGTGGGGTCGCCTCACCGTCTGGTGGCTCGGCCCCGGCATCGGCGCCCTCTGGTGGCCCGGTGTGGTGATCACCTACACGCTTATCGGCGCGCTGGTCACGCACCGCCGCGAGTCCGAGCCGCAGGCCTGGACTCCTACCCCGCCCCGGATGATCGACCGCGACCTGATCAGTCGCCCGGGCACGGTCGTTGGAATCGCGGCCGGGGCGCTTGGCGCCACCCTCGTCATCGCCCTTCCCTGGCTTGCCTCCTGGGCGCCCTGGCTCCCAGAACCCGCCATCGAAGCCCTCGCACTCGACCCCGAGTTCCTGCAGTGGCGTGCGCCCTGGGTGCTTCTCTTGTGGGCGGCGGAGCTGGTCCTGTACGTGCTCGTGCTCTTCGCAGGACGCTGGAGCGTGCCCGCTTTGCGCGCCCGCAGCGTGCTGTCCCTCGCCGCGGTCGGGCTCCTGCTGTGGTGGTCCCTCGCTGGGCTGGTCTTCGTCTCACCAACGGCGGACAGCACGGCGAGGATCCTCTTGGGACTGCTCGCAATATACGCAGCAGTCGACGCCGTCATCGCCTTTCGCCGCAGCACGACGACATCGCGAACGAAACCCAGCCTCGTATGACATGCCCGGGTCATGCCCCGCTGGGGAAGAAGCACAGCATCGCGATCCGGAGCGCACCGTGTTCCATCGCTTTCTATGACTCGTTCGAAGACTGACCCTGCGCGGCCCCTACTCGGGCGTCGGTGGCGTGCCACCATTCGCGCCACCGGTCACGGAGCTCTGAGAAGCGATCTTCGTCGACGCCATAGAGGCTGAGGAGCGCCATCATCACGTCGCCATCTCCATCGCGATGGAGCACCAGCAGCGCGTCATTCCACTCGGACACCGTCAGACCGAGCTGGTGGTCGGACCTGAACCAGACACGGCCGCCGGCGATCCCGCCGGCGAGCGATCCCTCGTACGGGGCTCCTGCGCGCAGTCGCGGGTCGTCGGAGATCGCCGCCAGCGCGGAAGGCGCCTTTCCGCGCAGGAGGACAGTGCGACGAGCAGCGCGCGGGTGGCGTTCCACGGCGAACTGCAGCTGATGGATGAACGTGATCCACCCTTCGGTGATCTCGTCGTAGTACCGCGCCCAGTCCGGGTCGTCTTCCGGTGCCGCACGAGTCAGCGTCACGCGCGTGCCGCCTTCGACCTGTTCCAGATCGATCGTGTCGCCGCCGTTCAGATCGATCCGGTGCTCGCCGACCGTCACATCGGTGAAGTAGATCAGGTCGATCTCCTGGTCCAGGCTTCCGTCCGGTCCGCCGTCGAACTCCCAGCCGTGCCAGTGCCTGATGCGGTCCTTGTCTCGGAGGGCGCTCCAGACCTCGCTCACCGGTGCGGCGATGGTCACGCGGATCCTGGGTGTTTCAGACATCGTTCTCGCCTCTCTCTTCCTGTTTCTCGGCCTGAGGGCTTGCTGGTGCCGGGTGAGTACCGGCGACGAAGCGGTATGGCCGCCCGCCGGCGGAGTCGAAGGATTCGACGGTACGGCGTACGGCATCGGTCAGCGCATCCGCGAACCGGTGAAGATCACCGGGCTCCGCGAATCGCACCTCGGCCTCGATCGTGAAGGTCAGCAGCCGCTGTCCGGTTTCGTCGGCCTTGGCCTGCATCCGGGCGACGTCGCGTACGGTACCTGCAGCCACCTGCACAAGATGTTCGGCGGCGTACTGATCATGGATGCCATCGAAGGCGCGCCCCATGACTCCAGGATCGACGATGAGCGTCGACTGGGATGCGCGGTAGACGCGCTCGGTGAAGCCGCGGCGCTGCCGCTCCTCGACGAGTTCGATCAGGCCTGCCTTCTCCAGTTCCTTCACGTGATAGTTGATCTGCTGTCGGGGGAGGCCGAGCTCCTCGGAGAGGCGGATCGCCGAGGAGGGCTCGCGGAGCAGGCCCAGCAGTCGCCGGCGTATCGGGGACAGTGCTGTGCGCACCACATCGGGTTCGTCGAGGTACTTCACATGGACAGTCTGCGGCTAGACAAATAAATCTGTCAAGAACGTTCAGAGCACGAGCAGACCTGCGGCGATCAGCATGGCCACCGCGGTGCTGACGTGCACCGAGTACGCCGTCTTCCTGCTGCCCTTGTTCGCGAGGATGATGCAGGCGTCTCCGAACGGGATCACCGCCATCGGCAGGAGTGCCAGCGGGAGCTGTGCCGGCGCGAAGAGGGCGAAGACGATGAGGGTCAAGCCGGTGCCGATGTCGCGGATCCCCTTGACCTGCCACCAGCCGCGAGCGTCCGGCGACGGAAGGGTGGGCAGTCCGAACCCGGAAGCATTGCCTTCGTGCTTCATCAGGTAGGCGATGCCGATTCCGATGATGCCGACTGCGCCGATCCAGCTGAGGACCATTCCGATCACGTGCAACATAAGTGAGCCTTTCATCAGTAGAAGATCTAACAACGATAGATCATCGAACAAGAAAAAGCTATCAGTGATAGAATTCGGAGATGGGAGTGCAGGAGCGCAAAGCGCGAGACCGCCAGGACCGCGAGCAGCGCATCGTCACCCGCGCGCGGGAGATCGCCGAACGCGATGGGTGGTCGGCGGTGACGACACGCCGCCTCGCCGGCGAGATCGAGTACAGCCCGCCGGTTCTCTACGGCCACTTCCCTGACGGCAGGGACGGCATCGTGAACGCCGTGGCGCTGTCGGGATTCCGCGACTTCACCGCCGCGATGCGTGAGGCATCGGGAGGAGTGGAGGGCGCACAACGGGTGAGGGCGTTCGTGGAGGCCTATCTCGCCTTCGCGGCAGAGCATCCGGCCACCTACGAGGCGATGTTCTCGATGCGTCTCGCCGTCGAGTTCGCTCAGGAATCGACACCGCAGGAGCTGCGTGAGGGATTCGCGGTGCTCGTCGCTGTCGTCGGCGGCAAGAGCGATGCGGACGCGGCGACGCGAGGCGAGGTCTTCTGGAGCGGGCTGCACGGGATCGCGGTGCTGGCCCGTGAGCGCCGCCTCGCACCGGAGAACCATGGTGCTCGCGTCGACACGCTCGTCGACCTCTTCAGCTGAAGCGCCTCGGCGTTACTGAAGCGCCTCGACATCATTCGCCCTGCTCGGGCTCGTCGACCGGCTTCGCGCTGACGATCTGCGAGATCGGCTTCCACACCAGGAGCAGCGTGATCGCGGCGCCGACGAAGGCGAACCACCAGGGACCGGTCAGTCCCCAGAACTGGGCGATCACGCCGCCCAGCGCCTGGCCGATGACCATGCCGCCGAAGACGCCGACCATGTTCACCGAGGCGACCCGGCCCTGCAGCTCGGCTGGTACCAGCCGCTGGCGCACCGTCGTCGAGATCGTGCCCCAGATGAACGCATACGCGCCGAAGACGAACATGATCACCAGAGCGACCCAATCAACGGTGGTGAGCGCGAACGCGAGGTGCATCAACACCTCGAGCGTCAGCACGACGCGCATGAGGGTGGCGAACGACACGTGCCGTTCCAGCCAGCCGAAGCTCACCGTCGCGAGCAGGCCGCCGGCGGCGGACGCCGTCGTGAGCATGCCGTACCCCACGGGGCCCATCTGCAGGTGCTCCGTCGCGTACAGCACGAGGACGCCCCAGGGGGCGGCCCACGTGATGTTGAAGACGAGGATGATCAGCACCAGCATCCGCACCGGCGGGTTTCGCCACAGCCAGCGCAGCCCCTCGGCGATGTCCGTGTGCACCGGGGTGTGCGCGCCGGACTCTCTCGGCGGAACGGGTGTCTTCGCCATCCGCGAGATCAGTAGGACGGCGAACGACACGCAGATGACTTCGAGCAGGAACGGCCAGGCCGTGCCCGCGGCGAACAGGAAGGCGCCCAGCGGCGGGCCGGCGAACTGATTCGCGACGAGGTATCCGGCTTGCAGCCGCGCATTGCCGAGGCCGAGATCTGCCGGCTTCACGACCATCGGCAGCAGGGTGCTGCCCGCCGTGTCGACGAACACCTCGGCGGTCCCGTACAGGAATGCGACCGCGAAGACGATCCAGATGTTGGCCGAGCCGGTGACGAGGAAGACGCACAGCGCGGCCAGGACGACGGCGCGGGCGGCGTTCGCGAACATCACCAGTCGGCGGCGATCGAACCGGTCGGCGATGGCGCCCGCATGCAGGCCGAAGAGCAACCACGGCAGGAACTGCAGGATGGCGCCGGATGCCACCAGGATCGGCGACGACGTCATCGAGGCGATCAGCAGAGGCGCCGCCGCGAGGGCGACTCCATCGCCGATATTGCTCGTCCAGGAAGAAGCGAGCAGCCAGCGGAAGTCTCTTCCCATCCGGCGAGGCGCGACGAGGTCACCGAGGGAGGGCATCATCAAAGAGTACTGGCGGTAGGGGACAATGGACGGATGACCGTCACCCTGCTCGGCGCCACCGAGATCCGCCGCCTTGCCGCCGAGCTCGACGTCACCCCCACGAAGAAGCTCGGCCAGAACTTCGTCGTCGACGCGAACACCGTCCGCAAGATCGTGCAAGCGGCACGCGTTCAGCCGGGGGAGCGCGTCGTGGAGGTCGGACCGGGCCTGGGCTCGCTCACGCTCGCCATCCTCGAAGCCGGAGCATCCGTCACCGCCGTCGAGATCGACCACCGCCTGGCCGCGCGCCTGGCGCAGACTGCCGCTGAGCACGGCGTCCCGCCCGAGATGCTCACCGTCGTCGACGCCGACGCGCTTCGCATCACCGAGCTTCCGGGCGAACCGACCGTGCTGGTCGCCAATCTGCCGTACAACGTGTCGGTGCCCGTGCTGCTGCATTTCCTCGAGAACTTCACCTACCTGCAGCGCGGAGTCGTGATGGTGCAGGCGGAGGTCGCCGAGCGGATCGCCGCGAAACCGGGGTCGAAGATCTACGGCACGCCGAGTGTGAAGGCCGCCTGGTACGGGGAATGGAAGCTCTCGGGCACCGTCTCGCGCCAGGTGTTCTGGCCGGTTCCCAACGTCGACAGCCTTCTCGTCGGGTTCGCTCGTGCGGCGACGGCACGCGGCACTGAGGAAGAGCGGCGACGCACCTTCGCGATCGTGGACGCCGCCTTCAACCAGCGTCGCAAGATGCTCCGACAGGCGCTCTCCGGGATCTTCGGCAGCTCGGCCAGCGCATCCGAGATCCTGATCGCTGCCGGGGTCGCACCGACGGCGCGGGGCGAGGATCTCACTGTCGACGACTATCAGCGCATCGCCCAGCATGCCGAGCGCATCGAGATCGACGAGAGCGAACGCGCTCACTGACGGTCAGGGACTAACCTGGCACGGTGACAGAGTCTTCGCGCTTCAGCCCCGACGTCCCCGAACTCCACCGCCCGTACGCGGCGGCCGAGAACCGTTACGAGCAGTTCGAGTACCGCCAGGTCGGCACGACCGGCTTGTATCTGCCGCCGATCTCGCTGGGCCTGTGGTGGAACTTCGGCGATAACATCCCGCTCGACAACCAGCGAGCGCTGCTTCGCCATGCCTTCGACCGAGGCATCACGCATTTCGATCTGGCCAACAACTACGGCCCGCCCTATGGCTCTGCCGAGAAGAACTTCGGCCGGATCTTCGCCGAGGACCTCCGCCCGTATCGCGACGAGCTGATCATCTCGTCGAAAGCCGGCTGGGACATGTGGCCCGGTCCCTACGGCGACCTCGGCAGCCGCAAGTACATCCTTGCGAGCGCCGAGCAGTCGCTGACGCGGATGGGACTCGACTACGTCGATATCTTCTACTCGCACCGCGTCGACCCGGTCACGCCGATCGAGGAGACCATCGGCGCGCTGGACACCCTCGTCCGGCAGGGCAAGGCGCTCTACGTGGGCATCTCGTCGTACAGCGCTGAGCGCACCGAGGCGGCGGTGAAGGTCGCCCGCGATCTCGGCACCCCGCTGGTGATCCACCAGCCCGCGTACTCGATCCTGAACCGCTGGGTGGAGGACGGGCTCACCGCGACGCTGGAGCAGAACGGACTCGGCGCCATCGCGTTCACCCCGCTTGCGCAGGGGCTGCTCACCGACAAGTACCTCGGCGACGGCACCGCCGATCGCGCGCAACAGCGCGGATCGCTCCCGGACGGCCCGCTCACCTCCGCTGCGGTCGACACGCTGCGTGCACTGAACGACGTCGCCCGCGACCGCGGTCAGTCGCTCGCGCAGATGGCTCTGCAGTGGACGCTGCGCAACCCGGTCGTCACGTCCGCGCTCATCGGAGCGTCGCGGACATCGCAGCTGGACGAGAACATCGCCGCCGTGAACGGTCCCGCGTTCGACGCCTCGGAACTCGCCCGGATCGACGAGCTCGCCGACGCCGTCGACGTGAACCTCTGGGCGAAGTCGTCCGACCTGTGAGCCCGAGCCCATGAGCTTCGCCTCGATCTCGGATGCCGTGCACGTGCGGGCACCGGGGAAGATCAACGTCTTCCTCGGCGTCGGCGCGCGCCACGACGACGGGTATCACGCCCTGGCGACGGTGTTCCAGGCGGTGTCGCTCTATGAGGACGTGATCGCGCACCACGCGGACGATTTCTCGGTGACGGTCTCGGGCGTGGACGACCCGGACAGCGTCCCGCTCGACGACCGCAACCTGGCGATGCGCGCGGCGAAGCTGCTGGCTTCGGCGACGGACTATTCCGGTGGTGTGGCACTCCAGATCCGCAAGAGCGTTCCGGTCGCGGGGGGCATGGGCGGCGGGTCGGCGGATGCGGCTGCGGCTCTCGTCGCCTGCGATGCGCTGTGGGGCACCGGACTGTCTCCGTCGCGACTGCACGAGCTCGCTGCGCGACTCGGCGCCGATGTGCCGTTCGCGTTGCACGGCGGCACGGCCGTCGGTACGGGCCGCGGTGATCAGCTCAATCCCGCACTCGCCAGGGGACGTTTCGACTGGGTGCTGGTGACGAGCGACGAGGGACTGTCCACCCCGGTGGTGTACCAACGCCTGGACGCGCTGCGCGCGGAGGAGGGGGCGCTCGCCGACGACCCGCCGGTCTCGCTCGACGTACCGATCCCGGTGCTGCAGGCGCTGCGCTCGGGCGATCCGGCGCTGCTCGCGGAGAGCCTGCACAACGATCTGCAGGCGGCGGCCGTCCACGAACGTCCTGACCTCGCGGAGACGATCCAGATCGGCATCCGCGAGGGCGCTCTTGCCGGCATCATCTCCGGCTCAGGGCCGACCGTCGCGCTGCTCTGCGATGGCCCGGAGAGCGCACAGGACGTGCAGTCGACGCTGCGGATGGCCGGTTACGACCCGCTGCACGTGCACGGCGCCGTCGCCGGTGCGCGCATCATGTCCTGATCTCGTCGGGAACGAGCAGGCGCAGCTGAACCATCGCCGAGAAGCGGGTGTCCGGGTCGGTCAGATCCAGGTCACTGATCTCGCCGAGCCGGCGCAGGCGATAGCGGAACGTGTTCGGGTGCGCATAGACGCGCTTCGCGGCCACGCTCACGTCGCCGAAGGCATCCAGCCATGCGCGCAGGGTCTCAACGAACTGGGTGCCGCGCTCTCGATCGTGTGCGATCAGCAGGGCGACGGCTCCCGTCGGCTGATCGCCGCGGGCACGTACCAGATCGCCCAACTCGACCAAAAGCGCGTCCATCTGCACCGCTGCGAAGACGGCGACCGCGTCGTGGCGGGTGGACTGCTGGATGACCCGCAGCGCGCGATCGGCGTGGATTCGCGAGACCGGGATCGTGGAGGTGTCCTCGGCGATCGTTCCGACGCCGACGCGGATGTCGGAGGATGATCCGAGACGGCCGAGGAAGTCTGTCGCGACGCGGGCGGCGCGGAGGTCGGCGTCGCTGTGGTCGGGGCGGGCCCCGGCGACGGCGTAGATGACATTGCCGACGACGGCGACGGCCGAGCGGAGGTAGACGGCGCCGAGGTGCATGGCGAAGGCGTCGGCGATCCGCTGTCTCTCGGCGGCGCCTCTGGCGTCAGGCGACAGGTCGTCGCCGCGCCCGTCGGCGACCGACAGGGCGAGCACGACGCAGCGATGGTCGTTCAGGCGAAGTCTCGCCGAGGCATCGGCGGCGCCCGGTCCTCCTTCGAGGATCGTGGCGAGGAGGTCGGCACGGAGGCGACGCTCGACGTCCGCCCCGGCCCGCAGACGGAGCATGTGCAGCGCGACGAGCCCCGCCGAGTCCTTGAGCGCACGAACCCGATCGCCGCTCAGCGGCTCCTGCACCGCGACCCAGATCGAACCCAGAATCTCGTCGCCCGCGCGTACGGCGAGGGCGACGCGGGGGATCGACGGGGTGCCGTCGGTGGTGCCGACGGGTTCGACGTCGATCGGATTCGTACTGCGGTACAGCTCCTGAAACACCCCGCGCTCTTCGAGCTGCCGGGTGAATCGCTCTGGCACCTGTCGGCCCAGCACCGTCTCGACTCTGGCGGGGTCGGCTTCGTCCTGTCGGCCGGAGAACGCGACGACGCGGGAGTTGCGGTCTTCGATGGTCACCGGAGCGTTCAGCAGCGTGGCGATCGCGTTCGCCAGCGCGAAGAGGTCACCCGCCGGCATGCCGCCCAGCGTCTGCGGTCCGCGATCGCCGACGTCGCCCTCTCCGATCAGAGAGCGGAGCATCGCGGTGAGCTGAGCCCAGGACGCTCCGCGGGTGAGAGCGAGAACCGGGATGCCTGTCTGCTCCGATGCCTCCAGCAGGGCGTCGTCGGCTCGCACCGGCGCACGCAGCACCAGAGCAGTCGCCTCCTGCGCGGCAAGGGCGTGCAGAAGCGCTGCGATCTCCACAGGATCGCTGAGCCCGACGCCCAGCACCAGGGCGCCGCGCATCGGCATCGCGTCGTCGAGGATGTCGTGGATCACGACGGCCTCGATCTCGATGTCGCGGTCGGTACTGCCGCAGACGACGTCGAGAAGCGTCGCTCCGAGATCTTCGATCACACGGCCGAGGCTGGCGCGGGGTCGTGTCGTCACTGACATGAGCACGACGCCCACGCTACGGGGTGATTGCGGGGGTTGAATCTGTGGAGCACGACGAAATCGTATCCGAATCTCGTCGCGCTCCACAGAAATCAATCCGCGAAGGCGATGCGGTTCCTCCGGATCAGAACGTGATCCATTCTGTACGCGTCGTGACGTCGTCCAGCGCATCCTGGTGCGGAGTGATTCCGATGCCGGGACCGGTCGGCACGGTGAGCGTACCGTTCTCGATCACGAACGGCTCGGTGATGTCGCTCGAGTAGTAGCGGTTGGACCCGGAGGTGTCGCCAGGGAGGGTGAAGCCGGGGAGTGCAGCGAGGGCGACGTTGGCAGCCCTGCCGATACCCGTCTCGAGCATCCCGCCGGCCCACACGGGGATCTCGTTGGCCTGGCAGACGTCGTGGATACGCCGCGCTTCGAGATAGCCGCCGACACGACCCGGCTTGATGTTCACGATCGAGCAGGCGCCGATCGCGATCGCATCCGCCGCCGCGCGAGCGGAGACGATGGACTCGTCGAGACAGATCGGCGTCTTCACGACCTTCGCGAGCTGGGCGTGTCCCAGGAGGTCTTCCTCGTCGAGGGGCTGCTCGATGAGGAGAAGATCGAAGGGATCGAGCTTTGCCAGGTGCTGCCCGTCTCCGCGCCGATACGCCGTGTTGGCGTCGACCTGGAGCAGGATGTCGTCACCGAAGCGCTCGCGCACGGCCCGCACGGGGTCGATGTCCCAACCCGGTTCGATCTTGAGCTTGATGCGGACGTATCCCTCGTCGAGGTAGCCGTCGACGGCGTCGAGCAGCTCGGGGATCGACTCCATGATGCCCACCGAGACACCGCACTCGACCGTGTCACGGACGGCGCCCAGCTCGCGTGACAGCGGAACTCCGCTGGCGCGTAGCTCGGCGTCGAGGATCGCGAGCTCCAGGCCGGCCTTCGACATCCGGTGACCCTTGAACTTCGCGAGCGCCGGTGCGACTTTCGACGCATCGAGATCGGGAACCTGCGCCAGCGCCGGAAGCAGGAAGCGCTTGATCACGTCGAGGCTCGCCTCGACGTACTCGGAGGAGTAGAGCGGGTCGCTCATCGCGACGCACTCGCCCCAGCCCTCGGCCTCGTCGGTGACAGCCCGCACGATGATGGCCTCGCGCACGGTCTCCACTCCGAACGACGTGCGAAACGGTGCCACCAGGGGCATCTCGATGACGCGGAGTTCGATTCCGGTGAGCTTCATTGGTGTTCTCCTCTGTCTAGGGTGTAGGTGCCTGTGCGGTCGAATCCCACGACCGACGCGCCCTGATCGAGCAGCGCGCCGAGAGTGTCGCGGAGCGCGAGTCGCCACTGCGTGGCACGGTCCGGGTCGGTGTTCCGAAGTTGTTCGATGTCGCGCGGCAACGACACCCGCACGAGCTGTGCCGAGGTCTCGTGGCGCAGCGGACCGAGATGATCGTCGACGGTGAGCAGGTCCTCTCCGACCGGCACTTCGCCGGTGGCGACCTCGCCGCGGCAGGCGGCGGCGACGCGCGGATCCCGCACGTACCAGGTCACGAGCATCCGGTCGGTGTCGTCGCCGCCGTTGAGAGCGTCGCTCATCTGGCCGTAGAAGTTCTGGTGATAGGCGACGGGCGTCGCGGAGAGTTTCACGAGGTTGAAGTAGGCGTTGCGACTGATGAGCGGGTCGAAGGTCCAGGAGATCTCGTCGAGCTCGTTGTCGATCGCCCAGGACCGCTGGTGCGCTTTCAGTGCGAAACCGACGCTGCGGCCCCGCATCCGCGCGGAGACCCCGGCGATGTGGCTGTGCAGAGCACGCCGGCCCGGTGCGGCGAAGAAGCCGAAGCAGGCGCCGACCAGCTCGTCGCCGTCGTAGGCTCCGCCGACATAGCTGCCCGACTTGGAAAGTGCGCGGAGGGTCTCCACGTTCACCGGCAGCTGGCTGCCATCCGACGCCCAGATCCTCTTGAACAGATCAGCGACCTCGGTGAACTCGCCCACCGTGGACAGCAGTCGGACATCCACGCCGGCGTCGTCGGCCGCGGCCTTCGCCGCCCCGGCGGCCTCGTGCGCGGCGCTCTGCGGCACTGTCTTCATGATGCTCATTCCCTTTCCCCCGTGAGGACCTCGATGAGCAGGCCCTCCAGCAGCGCTGTCCGTTCCGGAATCATCGCCACGATCACGTGTTCGTCGTCGGCATGCGCCCCACCGCCGACCGCTCCGAGCCCGTCGAGCGTCGGGACGCCGAGCCCTGCGGTGAAGTTGCCGTCGGACGCACCACCCACGGACACGCCGTCGAACGGCGTCAGACCGCGGCGCGCAGCGATGGCACTCGCACTCGCGAACAGCTCGGCGGAGGCCGTGCGCTCCATGGGGCGGCGATTGGAACCGCCGTCGATGCGCACCTCCGCGCCGGGCACCGTCGTCGTGAGCGCACGGATGGCCTGATCGACGCGGTCCTGCTCCGCTCGCGTCTGCACTCGGACATCGACGGCGAACTCGGCGTCGGCCGGAACGGTGTTGGTGGTGCTCCCGGCGCGAAGAAGCGTCGGTGTCACCGTGGTGCCCGCGTCGGAGTTGCCGAGGCCGCTGATCGCCAGGATGAGATGAGCTGCCTCGACGGACGCATTCACCCCACGGTGCGGTTCGAGCCCGGCGTGCGCGGCGCGACCGGTGATGACGACGCGGTAGAGCGAGACGCCTTTGCGGGCGACTTTCAGCGCGCCGCCATCGGCCGCGGCCTCCAGCACGAAGACCGCTGCGCAATCCCGCGCCACATCCTCGATGAGAGCCTGCGAGCTGGGTGAGCCGAGCTCTTCGTCTCCGGTGATGAGGATGCAGATGCCGTCGCGATCCTGCATCGCAGCCGCGGCATGAAACGCCATCACCACGCCGGTCTTCATGTCGAAGCATCCGGGGCCCCGGAGGATGCCGTCCCGGACCTCGAAAGGATGGGACTGCAGGGAACCGGACGGCCATACCGTGTCGTGATGGCCGAGCAGAAGCACCCGAGGCGTGCCGAAGCGCCAGCGGAGGTGCGTTCGCCCTTCGAGTACGATCCGCTCGGGTGCGACGCCGAGCAGGCGCTCACCCAGGGCGGCGGTGACGTCGGCGCTCCGCGCCACGGCATCGAGGTCTGACGACGGGGACTCGCAGTTCACGAGGGTCTCGATGTCTGAGACCAGGGTGTCGACGAGGAACGCCTCCTGCGTCGCCATCATGAGACCTTCGGCGCTGCGCGCACGCCGTAATGCATGTACTGCTCGCCGGTGGCGAGCGTGTAGAACACGAGCGCCTGCCAGGCTTGGGTGCCTTCGGGTCGGATGACGAACTCGTTCTCCCGCACCGGGATCAACGGGTGCTCCTCGATCGGATCGGGCAGCAGCGAGGCCAGCGGGCCGGTGACGGTCGTGCGCAGTCGCAACCCGCCTTCGACTTCGAGCACTTCGGCGCTGACGCCTTGGCGGTCGTAGGACCCCACGATCTCGGAGAAGTCGGCGATGTACGGATCCTCCGGCGGGGTGAGGTCGTCCGGGAGATGGATGCCCGCCAGCTCCGAGAAGATCTCGTCGAAGAGACCGTCGTACAGATCACGCGTGTTCCCGCCGTTGGTGAGAAGCGTCACCGCCAGTCCTTCCTCGGGAAGGATGCGCAGGAACGACGACTGTCCGATCGTGTTGCCGTCGTGGCCGACCAGCTTCTTGCCGTCCCAGTCGAACAGGATCCAGCCCACGCCCCAGCCGTTGCCGATCGTGTAGGGGTTGGGGACATCGACCTCGTGCTGCTGCATCCGGGCGACGCTCTCCTCAGAGAGCACCCGGGTGCCGTCGGCCGCGAGACCACCGGTGAGGTGCATCCGCGCGAACGCCAGGACATCGGCGGTGGTCGAGTTGATGAGCCCCGCCGGTCCCATGGACCGCGGAAGAACCCACGCCGGGGCCAGCTTCGGCCCGTCCTCGCCGATCTCCGTGTGGCCGCTGGCCGCGCGGAACATGATCGCCTCTTCGGGGAGGGTCGACGAGTGGGTGAGGCCGAGCGGCGACATCAGGAGGTCGCGCATCGCCTGGTCCCAGGTGGTTCCGGTGAGCTTCTCGATGACGCGGCCCGCGAGCACGAAACCGGAGTTGCAGTACGACATCGTCGCACCCAGTGGGTGATTCTGCGCAACCCCGTCGAGGATCTCGACGTACTTCTCGAGAGTGTCGTCGCCTCGGCCGGTGTCGGTGAAGACATCGCCGTCGATACCGCTCGTGTGGGTGAGCAGGTGACGCATCGTGACGGTGCGCGTGACCTCGGCGTCGGACGCGCGGAACTCGGGGAGGTACTGCACGACGGGGGTGTCGAGGTCGAGCAGGCCGTCATCGACGAGCTTCATCGCGGCCGTCGCGGTCCACGCCTTGCTCATCGAGCCGATCTGGAAGACGGAGTCGTCGGTGGTCTCGATCCCGGTGCGGATGTTGAGGATGCCGTGGTGTGCGAACACCGGCTCCTCACCCAGCCGGAGGATGCCGAGCGTCGCGCCCGGCACGTGATGGGCCTCGGCGAGCGCGCTGAGACGCTGCTGCCAGTGGGTGGCGTTCAGGCGCGGACGGATCGGCGTACCCGCCGGCGGGGCGTACTGCTCGACCCAGTCGATGATGCGCTGCGAGAAGTCGGCTCGGTGCGACGGCGGCCCTGACAGCGGGAAGAGATGCGCTCCTCCCGGGTACAGCACGAGTCGTGTCGGAACGTCGCGCTCACGCAGCGCCGCGAACCACTGCTCGGCCTGGCCCACCGGGCAGCGGTCGTCTGCCGCGCCGTGCAGGATGAGCGTCGGGGTGGTGACGCGCTCGACCTGGGTGTAGGGCGACTGCGCCGCGAACTTCTCCTTGTCGCGCCAGGGGAGTCCGCCGTTCTCCTTGTCGGCGAGGTAGTGACCGACATCCGACGTGCCGCCGCCGCTGGAGAGATCGCTGATGACGCCACCGGCGATCGCGGCCGCGAAGCGATTGTCGCGCGAGGTCAGGTAGCAAGTCATGTAGCCGCCATAGCTGTACCCGGACACGCCGAGACGCGCGGGATCGGCGATGCCCTCCGCGACGAGCTGATCGATCGGCTCGAGGAAGTCGTTCGCGTCGCTGACACCCCAGGCGCCGGACACCGCGCTGAAGAATGCGTCGCCGTAGCCATCGCTGCCGCGGGGGTTGATCGTGAGGATCGCCCAGCCGCGATGCGCGAGCATCTGATGGTAAGGGTGGGTGAGGTCGGCGGCGCCGTTCCAGGCGTTGTGCGGCCCGCCGTGGATGTCGAGCAGCAGCGGCAGAGGTCCATGGGCCTCGGGGTCGCGGCGGAGCCAGCCGGTGACGACGGTGCCGTCTGCGATGGTGAAACGACGCTCTTCAGCAGAGACGATCGGGAAATCGACCGATCCGTATTCCGTGAGGGTGTGCACGGTGCCGTCGGTGAGGTCGACGATCGCCACGTCGCCGAAGGATGTCGGCGTGGACAGGACGACTGCCGCGGTTGCGCCGGCGACGGAGAGTCCCGAGATGTTCGTGGTCCCTGCGACGAGTGCGCGAGCATCCGTTCCGTCGGTCGCGACGGTGTACAGGTGCGAATAGCCGTTGTCGCGGATCGAGAAGACCAGCCGCCCGCTGCCGTCCTGCTGCGGCATGCCTCCGGGATATCCAGGTCCGCCCGGCATGACGTTCCGGTCGAGTCCTGCGATCACGTCGATCGGCGCACCGCCCTCCACAGGGAAGAGCAGCAGACCGGCGTTGCCGACGGCGGTGTTCGTGCGACCGGCGGCGACGACGTGAGCGCCATCTGAGGTCCACCCGGTGACGGCGGCCTGTGTGTCGGCGGAGCCGAGCCGCACCGGAGCGGCGTTCGGGTCGGTCGCGGAGGTGATGAAGACCTGGATGCGCATCGTGAGGTCGGCGTCGTCGTCGGCTGCGGACGAGAAGGCGAGGCGGGTGCCATCGGGCGACCAGAACGGATCAGTGGTGTGCGCCGTGCCACGGGTGATCACGGTGACCGCGCCCGTCTCGACGGCGACGACGTGCACCTGCTGGACGAGTGTGCCGAGATGTCCGGCGCCGTCCGCCTTGTACCCGAGGCGGTCGGCGGCCGCGGGGGCGGAGCGGCGGGCGAGGATCGTCGCGCGGTCATCGCCGGGGAGCGCGGCGCTGTCGACAGGGGCGGCGAAGGCGATCCTGGTGCTGTCAGGACTCCACTGCGGCGAACCCGCTCCCAACGGCAGCGAGGTGAGAGCGCGCGGCTCGCCGCCGTCGGTCGGGAGGACCCACACCTGCGCACCGGTCTCTCCGGCGCGCAGGAAGGCGAGTTGGCTGCCGTCGGGGCTCCACACGGGCGTCGAGTCGGCCGTGCCGTGCGTGAGGCGCTTCGGAGCCCCGCCGTCGCGGGCAACCTGCCAGAGCGCGCGGGTGTCCCGGTCGCCGTCGCGATCTGTCGTGCGCAGTGCGAAGACGACGCGCGAGCCGTCGGGGGAGAGGGCCGGCTGCTCCGGAGAGGTGATCGCGAGGAAGTCGTCGATGGTCACGCTGCGGTTCATGGGAACTCCAATCGGAAGGTCAGTTCACTGTGGCGGCCGAGGACGGCTGCCGTTTTGTGTCGGAGGCCGAAAGGAGGGCGACCGTTTGGGACTTCGGCACAGTTCCCAACGGGGCGTCCGCGCCGGTACCGGCGAAATGGCATGCCGCACCGCGTCCGCCGACGGGCTGGAGCGGTTCGGAGATGACGCAGATCTGGCGATCGGGGCGTGCGACCGGCCCGATCGGACACCGGGGGTGGAAGCGGCATCCGCTGGGCGGAGCGTGCGGATCGGCAGGTTCGACGTCGATGAGCGCAAGCGGATCGATCTCGAGCAGACTTCCGTGTCGCGTCGGCGCGGAAGCGAGCAGCTCCTTCGTGTACGGATGCTGCGGATCGGTCAGGACCTGATCGGTCGGGCCGACCTCGACGATCTTCCCCAGGTACATCACCGCGATGTAGTCGCTGAGATACCGCACCACCGCGAGGTTGTGCGAGATGAAGAGCATCGTGAGGTCGAGTTCGGCACGCAGTTCGCGGACGAGGTTCAGCACGGAGCCCTGCACGGAGACATCGAGCGCCGAGGTGATCTCATCGGCGATGATGACCTCGGGCCGGCCGGCGAGAGCCCGAGCCAGGGCGATGCGCTGGCGTTGGCCGCCGGAGAGCGCCGCGGGCAGCGACGTCGCGCGTTCCGGGTCCAGGCTCACCAGATTGAGCAGCCGTGCGACCTCCGCACGCCGTGCGGTGCGGCTGCGGACGCTGCGCGGAAGGGCTTCGGCGATCGACTCGCCGATCGTCATCCGCGGGTCGAGCGAGGAGAACGGGTCCTGGAACACCATCTGGATGGGGCGATGGCGGCGGAAGCTGCGCACATCCACTCCGCCGAGCGTGATGGTTCCGTCGCTGATCGGGGAGAGCCCGATCGCGGCGCGTGCGAGGGTCGATTTTCCTGAACCCGACTCGCCGACGAGCCCGACGACGGAGCCGGAGGGGACGACCAGGCTCACGTCGTCGACGGCGGTGAGGCCTGCTCGGTGCGTGCCGTAGCGAACGCTCACATGATCGAAACGCAGCTCACTCATCGGATGACTCCCTCGTGCTCGACGATCGGCAGGGCTGAGGTGACCGCCGAAACGGTGGCGTCGGCCTTCGCCGGGCTGTCGCCATCGACCGGGTGCCAGCAGGCGACGCGGTGGCCGGCGGCATCGTCGACGAGTTCCGGATCCTGTTCGCGGCAGAGCGCGGAAGCAAGCGGACAGCGGTCGGCGAAGGCGCAGCCGGCTGGGAACGCCCCGGGGGCGGGCGGGCGACCGGGGATCATCTTGAGCGGGATCGAGCGGTCGGTGTCGATCTCGGGCACGACGTCGAGGAGCGCCCGTGTGTACGGATGCTGCGCGTGTGTGTGCAACTGCGAAGCGGGGAGGTCCTCCACGACGCGACCGGCGTACATGACCAGCACCCGATCGCACGTCTGGGCGATCACGGCGATGTCGTGACTGATCAGCAGCATCGCGGCATCGGTGTCGCGGCGGACCCCGGCGAGCAGCTGCAGCACCTGACGCTGCACCGTGACGTCGAGCGCCGTCGTCGGCTCGTCGGCGATGATCAGGCGGGGGTGATTCATCAGTCCCATGGCGATCATCGCTCGCTGGCGCATGCCGCCGGAGAACTCGTGCGGGTACTGCCGGGCGCGCCGGTGCGCTGCCGGCACGCGTACGGCCTGAAGCCGGTCGACCGCGCGCGCCATCGCCGCCGATCGGTTGAGTCCCTGGTGCTCGGATGCGGCTTCGGCGAGCTGGGATCCGATTCGCCTGGTCGGGTTGAAGGAGGTCATCGGATCCTGGAAGACCATGGCGAGAGAGGTGCCGAGGAGACTGCGCACCGAGCGCTCGGGCGCATCGAGCAGGGGTGTGCCGCAGAAGCTCAGGTGCGCGGCGGAGATCCGGCCAGGCCGTTCGATGAGCTGCGCGGCGGCGAGTGCGGTCAGGCTCTTTCCTGAGCCGGATTCTCCGACGACTCCGAGTGCCTCTCCGCGGGAGATGGTGAAGCTCACCCCTCGCACTGGCGTGAGCCAGCCATCGGGGCCGGGGAAGGACACGCGCAGATCGTCGACGCGGAGTACCACGTCTTCGTCGACGACCTGCGCGAGAACGGGGGCGCTCATGCGACCGAACTGGGGGAGCCTGCCGCGATGGCGTGCGCTGCGTCCGCCGATGACGGAGGCTGCGGTCTCGCCGAGCAGGTTGAAGGCGAGTCCGGCGACGACGACGGCGACGGCCGGTCCGATCGCCGCAGCTGGATTCAGGTAGATGCGGTTCAGGCCTTCGCCGAGCAGCCGTCCCCAGTCGTATGCAGGCACCTGCACGCCGAGTCCGAGGAACGAGAGGCCGGCGAAGGCGAGGAGGGCGGATCCGGCGCCGACCGTCGCGTTGACCACGAGCGGCTCACCGATGTTCGGCAGGATGTGCCGGATCAGCACCCGGATGCGGGAGACGCCGGCGACGCGCGCGGCCGCGATGAAGTCGCGGCCGGCGATCGACGCGGAGAGGGTCTGGGTCAAGCGGGCGAAGCCGGGGGCCATGGCGAAACCGATCGCGAGCACCGCGCCGGTGGTGCCGACGCCGAAGATGACGGCGAAGAACAGGGCGAGCAGGAGCCCGGGGAAGGCCACAGCGATGTTCACCACGCCGGCGATCAGGCGTCCGGCCCAACGGGGGAGCACAGCGGGAGCAGTACCGAGGAGCGTGCCCACCGTGACGCCGATGAGGACTGCGGCGACCGCGAGAGTGATGGACAAGCGCGTCGCGACCAGGACTCGGGCGAGCACGTCGCGCCCGAGGGAATCGGTGCCGAGCAGATGAGCGGCGCTGGGGCCCTGCGTGATCGCGGTCGGATCGACCTGTTCGGCCTGCGGCCCCCAGATGATCGGCGCGAAGATCGCGGTGAGCGCGACGAGGACGACGAGGGCGAGCGCCGTGGCGCCCAAGGGTGAACGGACGACGTCGAACCATTTCGAGCGTGCAGACATCATGCCTCCCGGATTGTGGAGCGGGGATCGAGGAGCGCGAGGACGACGTCGATCACGAAGTTGACCAGCAGCACGCCGACGCCATAGACGAGGACGATGCCCTGCACGACCGAGTAGTCCTTGGTCAGGATCGACTGCACGATCATCGTTCCCAGGCCCGGCCAGGCGAAGACGTTCTCGACGAGGACAGTGCCGGCGACCATGCCGGTGAGCAGGAGCCCGGTGAGGGTGAGCGTGGCCGTCATGGCGTTCGGAAGCGCATGCCGCGTATAGATCCGCCGAGGGGCGAGGCGCTTGGCGCGCGCCGTGCGGATGAAGTCCTGACTGAGGACGGCGAGCACCTCGACGCGGATGATCCGGGCGAAGACGGCGATGGGGCCGACAGCGAGCGCCAGGACCGGCAGGACGAGCGACATCGACGCGGTGTTTCCGGCCACGGGGAACCACCCGAGCGACACGGCGAAGACATATACCAGGCCGACCGCGAGGAGGAACTCGGGAATGGCGGCGAGGACGACGGTGGCGGTGGCGAAGGTCAGCTCCGCCCCTCGTCGGCGTCCACCGCGCGTGGCGACCGCCATCGTGACGCCCAGCGGCACGGCCACGAGGAGAACGAGCAGCACGGCGAGCACCGCCAGCTGCAGAGTTGCCGGCAGCCGTGTCGAGATGATCTCGCTCACCGGCTGGCTCGTGATCATGGACGTGCCCATGTCGCCGGTGAAGAGGCCGCCGATATACCGCACGTACTGCAGAGCGAGGGGTTGATCGAGGCCGAGTGCCGCTCGTCGTGCTTCGACGAGCTCGGCGGGGGCGTTCATCCCGAGGGCGGCTCGAACCGGATCACCCGGCACCAGGTGGATCATGAGGAAAGCAGCCGTGACCAGCACCCACACCGAGAGGACGAACTGCCCTCCACGACGGACCAGGAACGACAACCAGGGGTTGTCGGACCGTGCGGATCTGATCAATATCGCCTGCGTGGCGGTGGTACTGGCCATCGGCTGCTTCCGGTCCTTACTCGTACATGCGGATCGACGCGGGGTCGATGCCGTCGTTCTCGATGAACTCCGCGTTGTGCGCGTAGGTCGCCCGATTCTGGTTGGCGAAGGGGACCACGCTCGTCGTGGCATACAGCGCCTGCTCGGCCCTGCCCCAGTCGTCGCATCCCTCATCGCCCGCCTTGTTCGACGCCGCGGTGACGGCCTCGGTGTACTCGGCGTTGTCGATCGACGCGAAGTTGGTGCCGTTCGGCGGATTCGGACCCGAGTAGAACGGCACGAGCATGCTCGGCATCGACACGGTGATGGGTGCGGCAGAGACATCCCAGTCACCGCTGACGAAAAGCGTCTCGCTCAGAGTCGGAGAATCGACCGACTTCACCGTGAGTCCGACTCCGAGGTCCTTCCACGTCGCCTGGATCAATTCGGCGCTGGCATTGCCGGAGTCACCCTGGAGAGAGGAGTAGATCATTCCGAGCTCGAGCTTCTTTCCGTCCTTTTCGCGGATGCCATCAGAGCCGACGACCCAGCCGGCATCGTCGAGAGCCTTCGCTGCGGCCTTGGCATCGACTTCCGGGATGAATCCGTCCACGACGTCGGCGCGGCACGGGTTCGGCGAGATGGTGACGAGGCCGGTCGGTACGGTCCCCTGACCGCTGGTGAGCACCTGACGAAGCTGGGCGAGATCGAGTGCCTGGATCAGCGCCTCGCGCACCTCCTGGTCGGCGGTCGGGCGGCCCTCGCCCTGGTTGAAGATGATCTGACCGGCCGGGACAGGGAGCGCCGTCTTGAACAGTCCGGCGTCGTCGAGACGCTTCGTGTCCGGACCGATCACGCCTGCGGCGTTCACTTCTCCGGAAAGCAGCAGGTTCGCCGCCGTCGTCTCGTTCGGGACGACGCGGAACACCACCTTGTCCGGCAAGCCGGCCTGCTCCGGATCCCAGTCGCCAGGGCCCCAGGCGAAGTCCTTGCGCCGGGTGAGCGTGTACTGGCTGTTGGGCACGATCTCGGTCATCGTGAACATCCCGGTTGCACCCTTGCCCGCGGCGAGGGCTTCTGGGTCATCCAGGACGGTCCCGCAGACGATGGCGATGCTGCCGATGTTCTCCAGGAGGAACGAGTCGGGGCGTCCGCTCGTCACCGTCACGGTGCCGGCGGCATCGTCGCCGACGGCCGTGGTTCCGGGCTGCACCTGGAGTCCGATCAGAGGCGATCCGTTGGCCGGGTCGCCGATGTGACTGATGTTGGCAGCGACGTCCGTCGCGGTCAGCGGGGTTCCGTCCTCACAGGTGATCCCGTCGCGGAGGGTGAAGTTGACGGTGGTGGTGTCGGATTCCCAATCGGATGCGAGTCCGGAGACGACGCTGCCGTCGTCCTGCACCTCGATCAGGCGCGCATAGAGGAAACGGCCGATGGAGCGCGCCACCGACATCACGGTGATCAGGGGATCGAGGTTCCCCGGGTCCGTGGAGATGACGCTGGTGAAGGTCTTGCCCTCGGCGAGGGAGCCCTTGTCACCACCGCCGGATGAAGCGCCGGGAGCGGCGCACGACGTGAGCACGAGCGCCGCAGCGCCGATGAGAGCGAGGAGAGGAGTAGGAGAACGCATCTGTTGCCTCCAGAAGGGTTATGTGTGAGGAGTAGTGCTTCGGGTGGACGGCGTGGCGCCGGGCTCAGAGGGTGAGCGAGCGCAGGTGCTCGACGGCGGCGAACGCGGCGCGTCCGATGGATGCATCGACCGCGGGAAGCCGCTCGGCGAGCGAATCGGCACGGGTGAACACGGCGACCGCGTATTGACGACCGTCCGGGTAGGTGACCACCCCGGCCTCATTGCGCCAGGCCGGCAGCGTGCCGGTCTTCGCCGCGATCTGCACCCCGGACGGGAAGCCCGACGAGAGCCGGTGCGGCCAGATCTGACGCGCCATGATCTCGCGTGCGCTCGCCGCGGCCTCCGGAGACGCCGCGACATCGGTCCACAGAGCGTTCAGCAGCGTGGTGACATCGCGCGGTGTCGATCCCGAGGTCCGCGTCGGATCGAGTGCGCTGAGAGCCCACATCTGGTCCTCGGTCGCGGCGGCGAGCAACTCTTCGAGGTCGCTCTCCGCGGTGCCGCCGAGATCGGCGACGACCGAGTCGAACAGTTCCTCGCAGCATCCGATCAGGTGCGTGCCGTCGAGGCCGAGGTCGGTGATGACCTGCTTCACGGCTTCAGCGCCCAACCGGTGGTAGATGACGTCGGTGGCGGCGTTGTCGCTCATCGTCATCATGTTCGATGCAAGATCGCGCCAGCTCGCCTCGACATCGTCGGCGAAGCCGGCGGTGCCGACGCCGCCGATCCGATACCGGGCGGTCACCGTGGTGCGGCCGGTCGCATCGAGCGTGCCGGCTTCGACCGCGCGGACGTACGCCGTGAGCACCAGGATCTTGAAGACGGATGCGAGCACGACGGGTTCGTCAGCGCGCACGGTGACTTCGGGGCCGTTGTCGACTCCCACTTCTCTGGCGTGCAGGAATCCGGTCGCTCCGACCTGGGAGAAGATCTCAGCGATCTCCGTGAACTCCGCCGTCTGAACAGTCATGCGCTGACCCGCCGATCTGCGCGCCCGGTGTGCAGATAGAGGGCGCGCCCCGAGCCGTCGTCTCCGACGAAGGCGTGCGGCATATGCATGCCGCGGTCCGGGCGGGCGGGAACGAGGCTGTCGCCGTTCCAGCCGACGAGTTCGACGGGCTCGGGGGCGGGGCCGAGTTCGGCGAAGATGCCCTTCATCGTGCGCTCGAGCCAGATCTTGCCGTCGTCGTCCAGACGCACGGTCGAATCCGAGACCGACGACGAATACGTCCCGAGGATGCGCTCCAGGTTCACGTCGACGGGAGTCGTGGGAGGCGCGGGGAGAGGACGCATCGTGACGTCGGCGAGTTCGCCGAGGATCTTCGTCATCAGCGTCGTGTAGAGCGAAATGGGGGAGCCGCCGTTGGTGAGGATAACCACGGCGACGCCGGCACCCGGGACGAAGCGCAGGAACGCACTCTGTCCGATGGTTCCACCGTCGTGCCCGATGACCGGTCCGCCGTCCCAGTCGAAGATCTCCCAGCCGAGGCCCCAGGCGTTGCCCAGGACGCCGAGGTCCGGAAGCTCAACCTGGCGCTCCTGCATGGCGTTCACGCTCTCAGAGGAGAGCACCTGAGTGCCGTCAGGACCCTTGCCGCCGTCGATGTGCATGCGTGCGAACCCGAGAAGGTCGCGAGCGGTCATCGCCAGCATGGAACCCGCAGGTGCGTTGGAGCGCACGAGACTCCACACCGGTGCCGGCACGGGGAGGTCACTGCCCTCGGCGGGGATGTGGCCGAGCGCCGCCCGGAACCGGATCGCCTCGGACGCGTCCGTCGCGACGTGGGTGAGCTGCAGCGGATTGGCCAGGTGCTCGCGGAGTGCGCGGTCGAACGGCTTGTCGCGGAGCACCTCGATGATGCGGCCGAGCACGACGAACGCGGCGTTGTTGTACGAGAAGCGCTCGCCGGGCGCGAACAGCTGCGGCGCATCGGCGATGACGGCCAGGTACTTCTCGACGCAGTCGTCGCCGACGCCGGTGTCGATGAACAGATCGCCCTCGAAACCCCCGACGTGGCTGAGAAGCTGTCGCGTCGTGATCGCGCTCGCGGCGGCGTCGTCTCCGATGGCGAAGGCGGGCACGGTGTCGCGTACCGGCGCGTCGAGGTCGAGGAGTCCCTCGTCGACGAGCTGCATGACGAGCGTCGTCGTCCAGGTCTTGGTGATGGACCCGATCTGGAACACGGAGTCGACATCGGCCTCGACGCCGGTGTTCTTGTTCAGGACACCAGCGGCGGTTGTGAACACCTCGCCGCCGGCGAGGATCCCGACAGATGCAGCAGGAACGTGATCTGCGGCGATGAGTTCGGCGAGATTCTCCTGTACCCAGGTGCCGATTTCGGACAGCGTGGACATGTGCGCTCCTCTTCATCGAAGGCGCCGTCAGAGGGGTGTGACGGCGATTGGCCCGAGACTATTCGCCCCCCATCGGAGGGCGTTTGTGCGGGTAGACGAGACTTCGTTGCGTGTTCGTACGGGCGGACGAAAAGCGGGGTGCTCGGGCCTTCAGCGTCGACGCACTGCGCGCAGACCGACGTGCAGCAGGTCCGGACCGCCCTCTGCGGGAGTCAGGGTGCGCCCGACCGCCTGATCGTCGTCGGTGATCAGCGCGCCATCTTCGCGCACGCGGATTCGCATCGGCGGACGGGCGGGAATGCCCAGCGCGACGATGTGCGGCGCGAGGACCATGCCGAATTCGAGGGCGTCACCCACGCGGGTGACGTCGTAATGCCATTGCCCGGCGTCGTAGATTCCGGTGATGGCGTCCAGTGCGTCGACGTCACCGAGCGTGACGGGAGGAGGCGTCCTGGTGATGCCGCGGAGGTGCTCGAAGCACCAGTCGATGAGCAGTGTGCCCAGGGCTTTGCCGCTTCCGCTGTTGGTGAGGACGGTGATAGCGAGATCCTGGTCCGGAGCGAAGAGGAACTCGCTCAACTGGATGTCGTAGATGTTTCCGCCGTGCATCACGACTCTGGTGTCGCCGCGGCGGGTGAGCAACCAGGGGAATCCGATCGCCTCCACAGGGGGACCGGCAGTGACCTGCGGCTGCTGCATCCGCAGTCGAGTGGAATCGCTGACGGGGGCGCTCCCCTCGGTCTCTCCACGCATGTGGAACCGGGCGTAGCGGAGCTGATCTCCGACCGAGGAGACGATCCCGCCCTCGGCATTCATATCGCGCGTCAAGCCCAGAAGGGGAAGCGTCGACATCTCACCCTCCTGACCCGGCACGTGGCCGACCGCGTGCGGCCGGGTCATGACCTCCCAGGGGAAGAAGAACGTCTCGGTCATCCCCAGCGGATCGAGCACGATCCGCCGCACGGCGCTCTCGAACGTCTCGCCGGTGACGACTTCGATCACGCGACCGAGGAGGCGCATCCCGGCGTTGCTGTACGACGCGATCGTGCCCGGCGCGAAGAACTGGGGGAGGGATCCATAGGTGGCGATGTTGCGTGCGAGCGCGTCATCGCCCCAGCCGTCGAGCTCGTCGGCATCGCCGAGGAAGCCTCCGGAGTGCGTGAGGAGATGCCGGATCCGCAGCTCCTGCAGGGCCGACTCATCAGCCAGCCGGAGGTCGGGCAGCACGTCGATCACGCGCGTGTCGAGCGTGAGCAGGTCGTTCTCGATCAAGTGCATCGCGACCGTGCCGGTGAACGTCTTCGACGTCGAGCCGATCTGGAAGAGCGTGCGCTCAGTGACGGCCGCTCCCGTGTCGGTGGCGGCGACCCCGGTGGTCAGGATATGCTCCTGGTCGCCGTCGACGATGCCGATCACGGCGCCGGGAACGTTCAGTTCTCTGGCGCTGCGATCCAGGAAGGTCTGCAGGTCGTTCAGCATCACGGTTCTCCTCGTACGGCACGGCCAGGGTAGGTGTCCGCCACGATGTCGCCGTCTCTGACCACGGCGGTGCCGTTCACGAACAGGTGGCGGACGCCTTGAGCGGGGCGGATGGGGTCGAGATATGTCGCGCGATCGGTGAGGGTCGCGGGATCGAGCACCACGATGTCGGCATCGGCTCCGATGCGGAGATGCCCCTTGCCTCGCATGGCGGGTGAGGTCTCGTCGAGCACTCGAGCGGGAAGGTAGGAGCATCGCCGGAAGGCCTCGAGCCAGGTCCAGGTCTCCGACTCGCGCACCATCAGTCGGAGCGACTTCGTGAACGTGCCCGCCGTGCGCGGGTGGGTCTGACCGCCAGGAGGCAGCGGCCACTGCGTCGTCTCGTGCGATGCCGGTGCACCGTCGCGCGCAGGCCAGAACACGGGCATGGCGTCGCTGGCGACGATCGAGTCGGGGAAAGCGAGGGAGCGATGCAGATGCGCGCGGTCGAGCGGATCCGCTTCATCAAGGAAAGTCACGATGCACGCCGCGGCGGGGTCCGTCCGACGGATCTCGCGCAGTCTCGCCTCATCGGCGATGCGTTCTCCCGTCTCGACGAGCACGAGAGCGGACGGCGCGATGCCGAGGCCGGGAAGCTTCTCCGGAGCGAGGAAGAATGCGCCGATCGCCGTGCTCCCGGCGCCGTACGGATAGGCCTCGACGGTCACCCGGGATCCGGCGGCGATCGTTCGCTCCATCTGCAGGAGAACGCGATCCACGTGCCGGAGCGAGGTGCTGTTGACGTGACAGTGATGCATCGCGGCACCTGTCTCGCCGGCAGCGCGAAGAAGTTCTTCGGTGCCGTCGATCGGTGTCGCGGGGTCGGCTTCGATCAGCTCTCGCACGTGAGTGAACGTCGGGGTGCGAGCCGCCGCTGCGAGGCGGGCGACATCGAGATACTCGTCGGGGTCGGTACGCGGGGCGTAGCCCATGAGGACGCCGATGCCGAGGGCTCCCGCGGCGAGTTCGCCCTCCAGCAGACCGAGCCAGCGGCGGCGCTCTGACAGGCTGGAGCTGCGCTGCCACTCGGGATCTCCCAGAAGTTCCATGGAAGCGTGGATATCGGGGACGGGAACGCGCTCGAGGTGCGCGTATGCACGAGCCTGAGCCCACGAGGCTGAGAAGCCGTAGTTCAGCGGGCGCCCCTCCTGCTCCGCGCGGGCGGTCGCCTCCGCGACGGGCATGAGGCCGGCCTCGAGGTCGAGCGCTGTCGTGACCCCATCCATCGCCTGCAGTCGCTGGCCGGCGATCGAGTGCACATGGCTGTGCAGATCCACGAAGCCGGGCCCCACGATCATGCCGGTGGCGTCGATCGTCTCCGCGTCGGTGCGAGTCCCGACCTCGTTCCCGATCGCAACCACACGGCCGTCAGAGATCAAGACGTCCGCGATCTGATCGGTGTCGGTTCCCGGGTCGATGACGCGCCCGCCGCGAAGAATGATGTCCACGACGCCACAGTGGCATCCCGTCCTCTTCGTGTCCGGTGCTCCGACACGAAGTCCCCGCCGGATTCCGGTGTGATCGGACAACCCGCTCCGTGCGAGGTGGGTGAAACCCATCGCTTCCTGGCTCGACAGGGTGCGCGCAACGGGCGCTACCGACATAATGAATGTACCCATGTGACCGTGCACACGCGAGGAGGCTGTGATGTCGACGGCTTCCGAGCGTGCCCGCCTGCCGAGCATCCGTGACGTCGCCCGGCTTGCCGGCGTCTCGCATCAGACGGTGTCCCGCGTCTTGAACGATCACCCCAGCATCCGCCCGGAGACGAAGGCGAGAGTGCTCGACGCGATCTCCGTGCTCGACTACCGGCCGAATCTGGCCGCTCGAGCCCTCGTGACGAGCCGGTCGAACACCCTCGGCATCCTCTCCGCGACGATCGGCGAGTTCGGGCCGACGTCGTCCATCGCGAGCATCGAGGATGCGGCGCGTGAGGAGGGGTACTCGGTCTCGACGCTCAATCTCGCGGCCACGACGCCGGAGGCCATCGGCAACGCGGTGCGCCAACTCGCCCGTGAGCAGGTGGACGGGATCGTCGTCCTCGCTCCGCAGGTGCGCGTCTTCCACGTGCTGCGCGGGATGGCGGTCGACCTGCCGTTCGTGACACTTCAGACGGCATCCGGTTCGGACGGAGTGAGCCTGTCTGCCGATCAGGTCGCCGGTGCGCGAGCCGCGACCGAGCATCTCATCGCGCTCGGGCACAGCGAGATCCTGCACCTCGCCGGACCGCAGGACTGGATCGAGGCGGAGTCGCGGATGCGCGGATATCTGGAGGCGCTGCGCGCGGCCGACCTGCCGACGTTCCCGCCGATCCGCGGGGACTGGTCGGCTGATTTCGGCTATTTCGCCGGGCAGGAGTTGGCGCGTCGGCGTGACTTCACCGCGGTCTTCGCGGCGAATGACCTGATGGCGATCGGTCTGATGCACGGCTTCCGGGATGCCGCGGTCCGCGTACCCGATGACGTCAGTGTCGTCGGGTTCGACGACATCCCCGTCGCCGCCCACGTCTCACCGACGTTGACGACGGTGCATCAGGAGTTCCCGGAGCTCGGGCGTCGTGCCGTGCGGATTCTGCTCGCGCAGATCCGCGGGGATGAGACGCCGTCCTTCGGCGAGCTGCATCCGACGCTGCGCGTCCGTGAATCAACCACATCACGGTAGCGAAACGAAATCTCCGCCAGGACTTGACAGAGTCCCGTCCGAAGCGGACGATGTAATCTAATGTGAACGGTCACATCGAACGTGACCGCCCGTCGCGAGGAAGATCCGTGAGCACAACAGCAACGTTGCCGGTCGTAGCAGGCCCCATCTTGGAGATGCAGGGCATCACCAAGGAGTTCCCGGGTGTGAAGGCGCTCGCCGATGTGTCGATCACCGTCAGGTCTGGCGAGATCCACGCCATCTGCGGCGAGAACGGCGCCGGCAAGTCCACCCTGATGAAGGTGCTCTCGGGGGTGTACCCCTACGGCACCTACGACGGCGACATCCTCCTGTACGGCGAGGAGCAGCGGTTCAAGGACATCGCGGCCAGCGAGCACGCGGGCGTCGTGATCATCCATCAGGAGCTCGCGCTGATCCCGGAGCTCTCGATCACCGAGAACATCTTCCTGGGCAATGAGATCCGGCGCTTCGGCAAGATCGACTGGCAGGCGCAGAAGCAGCGCGCGCTCGAGCTGCTCGCGCGCGTGGGCCTCAACGAGAATCCCGATGTCGCGATCAAGCACCTCGGCGTCGGCAAGCAGCAGCTCATCGAGATCGCCAAGGCGCTCAACAAGGACGTCAAGCTGCTCATCCTCGATGAGCCGACCGCGGCCCTCAACGAGAACGATTCGCAGCATCTCCTCGACCTCATCCTCGGGCTGAAGGCCAAGGGGATCGCGTCGATCATCATCAGCCACAAGCTCAACGAGATCGAGCAGATCGCCGATGAGATCACGATCATCCGCGACGGCCGCACGGTCGAGACCCTCGACATCTCGCGGGGCGAGATCAACGAGGATCGCATCATCCGCGGCATGGTCGGCCGTTCTCTGGAGAGCCGGTACCCGGACCGCACTCCCGACATCGGCGAGGTGTTCTTCGAGGTCAAGGACTGGTGGGTGCAGCACCCGACCGTCTCCGAGCGCATGGTCGTCAAGGGCTCGGGCATCAATGTGCGTCGTGGTGAGGTGGTCGGAATCGCCGGCCTCATGGGGGCGGGCCGCACCGAGTTCGCGATGAGCATCTTCGGCCGTTCCTACGGCACATTCCTCTCTGGCCGCATGTTCAAGGACGGCCAGGAGATCGTGCTGTCGGATGTGTCCTCGGCGATCAAGCACGGCCTGGCCTACGTCAGCGAGGATCGCAAGTCGCTCGGCCTCAACCTGCTCGACACCATCAAGCGTTCGGTCGTGTCGGCGAAGCTGTCGAAGATCGCGGAACGCGGGGTGGTGAACGAGCAGGAAGAGTTCGTCGTCGCCGAGCGCTACCGCAAGGCGCTGCGCATCAAGACCCCCACCGTCGAGGAGGGCGTCGCGAAGCTGTCGGGCGGCAACCAGCAGAAGGTCGTGCTCGCGAAGTGGATGTTCACCGACCCCGACCTGCTCATCCTCGACGAGCCCACCCGCGGCATCGACGTCGGCGCCAAGTACGAGATCTACGCGATCATCAACGAGCTCGCATCCCAGGGCAAGGGCGTCATCGTCATCTCCAGTGAATTGCCCGAGCTGCTCGGCATCACCGATCGCATCTACACCGTCTTCGAGGGTCGGGTCACCGACTGCATCCCTTCCGACCAGGCCACCCCGGAAGAGGTCATGCGCAGCATGACCTCCGCTACCCAGAAAGCATCCGCATGAGCACCACGACGACCACCGAGACCGAGAAGCGCGGCTTCCACTTCGGCGACATCCGCAAGATGTTCGGCGGCAACGGCACCTCGTCGTTGCGCCAGTTCGGCATCCTGGGCAGCCTCCTGGTGATCATCCTGCTCTTCCAGGTGCTCACGATGATCAAGAACCCGAACGGCGCCACCCTGACGCCGAACAACCTGATCAACGTCATCAATCAGTACTCGTTCATCCTGATCCTGGCGATCGGCATGGTGATGGTGATCATCATGGGCCACATCGACCTGTCGGTCGGTTCGGTGGCGGCCTTCAGCGGCATCATCGTGGCGAAGGCGATGGCCGATTGGGATCTTCCCTGGCCGCTCGCGATCCTGCTCGGACTCGGCGTCGGCGCGCTGGTGGGTGCGTGGCAGGGGTTCTGGGTCGCCTATGTCGGGGTGCCGGCGTTCATCGTGACGCTCGCCGGAATGCTGTTCTTCCGTGGGGCGAACCAGTTCATCGGCAACTCGCAGTCGATCCCCGTGCCCGAGGAGTTCGTGTACATCGGGGCCGGCTACCTGCCCGAGGTGGCGCTGCCGCTGAACTTCAACGTGCCCACGATGATCCTCGCTCTGATCGGTGTCGCCTGGGTGATCTTCTGGGAGATCCGCACGCGCCGCATCCAGAAGAAGATGGGCTCGGATCGTGCACCGGTCTGGGTGAGCGCGACCAAGGTCTCTCTGCTCTCGGTCGTCATCCTCGGCGCCGGCTGGCTGTTCGCCACCGGACGCCCCGGAACGAGCTTCCCGGTCTCGGGTCTGATCCTGCTGGCGCTCGTGATCATCTACTCGTTCGTCACGCGCAACACCGTCTTCGGCCGGCACATCTTCGCCGTCGGCGGCAACCGGCAGGCGGCTCGGCTCTCGGGCGTCAAGGACCGCTGGGTCGACTTCTTCGTGATGATGAACATGTCGGTGCTCGCCTCACTGGCCGGCATGATCTTCGTCGCCCGCTCGCAGGCCTCGGGCCCCGGTGACGGCAACGGCTGGGAACTCGACGCGATCGCCTCGGTGTTCATCGGCGGCGCCGCGGTCGCCGGCGGCATCGGCACGGTGATCGGGTCGATCATCGGCGGTCTCGTGATGGCCTTCCTCAACAACGGCCTTCAGCTGCTCGGCCAGGGAGCCGATGTCGTCGCGATGATCAAGGGCCTCGTGCTCCTGCTCGCCGTCGCCATCGACGTCTGGAACAAGCAGCAGGGCCGCCCGTCTCTCATCGGTTTCCTCACCCGTCGTCGCGGACGGCCGGAGGACGCGGAGACCGAGACCTTCAAACCCAATCAGACCTACCAAGCCCCCGCCGTCGACAAGACGAGCGGAAAGTAGGCGGACACCTCGCGTCGCGCACACGCGCGAGGCATCCGTCGCATACCAGAGAAAGAGATCACATGAAGAAGATCATCATCACGGCGACAGCGCTCGTCGCCGCGAGTGCCTTCGCCCTCACCGGCTGCTCCGGTGAGCGCGGCGGTGGCGACACCGGCACCGGCACCGAGGCGGAGACGACCGGCTTCGAGGCCGGATCGACGATCGGCGTCGCCCTTCCGGACAAGACCAGTGAGAACTGGGTTCTCGCCGGCAAGCTGTTCACCGACGGGCTGGAAGAGGCCGGGTTCAAGGCCGACGTGCAGTATGCGCCGGCGAGCAACACCGTGGCGGAACAGCAGAACCAGATCCAGGCCATGGTGACCGGTGGCGCGAAGGTCATCATCATCGGCGCGAAGGACGGCAAGCAGCTGGCCACGCAGGTGCAGGCGGCGAAGGATGCCGGTGCCTACGTGATCGCCTACGACCGTCTCATCGAGAACACCGAGGCCGTCGACTACTACGTCGCGTTCGACAACTTCAAGGTCGGTCAGCTGCAGGGGCAGGCTCTGCTGGACGGTCTCGCCGAGCGTGCGGGCCACGAGGCGCCGTACAACATCGAGCTGTTCTCCGGCTCGCCGGATGACGCCAACTCGGCTGTCTTCTTCGACGGCGCGATGGACGTGCTCCAGCCGAAGATCGAAGACGGCACGCTCAAGGTCGTCTCCGGTCAGTCCGAGATCGCGCAGACCGCGACCGAGGGCTGGCTCGCCGAGAACGCCCAGAACCGCATGGACACGATCCTCACCGGATCGTACGGCGGCGACACGGCTCTCGACGGTGTGCTCTCGCCGAACGACACGCTCGCTCGCGCCATCATCACCTCGGTGCAGCAGGCCGGCAAGACCGTTCCGGTCGTCACCGGCCAGGACTCCGAGGTCGAGTCGGTGAAGTCGATCATGGAGGGCATCCAGTACTCCACGATCAACAAGGACACCGCGCTCCTCGTCGAGCAGGCCATCAAGATGGTCGGCCAGCTGCAGAAGGGCGAGGACGTCGACGTCAACGACACCGAGTCGTACGACAACGGAAAGAAGATCGTGGACTCGTACCTGCTCGAGCCGCTGATCGTGACCAAGGAGAACGCGGCCGAGGCGTACGCCAACGTTCCGAGCCTCCTGGAGATCGTGAAGTCGTACCAGTAACGACTCTGCGGGAACAGATGAGCCGTCCGGGCCTGGTGCCCGGGCGGCTCATTCCGTACTCAGCGCGCAGATTCCTCGATGTCTCGCAACCGCAGTTGGAGCGCGAGTACGAGTCGAAGGTCGGGGTCATCGATGTCGATGACTTCGGCGATGCGGCGCAGGCGATGCCGCAGCGTGTTCGGGTGCAGCATGAGAAGCTCCGCGGCGCGGGCCACGTCATAATTCGCGCTGATCCACCGGCTCAGACTCTTGACGTAGTCGGTGCCGGTGGCGGCGTCGTGCGCGGTGAGTGTTCTGAGTGGTTCGCCGCCGACGAGTTCGCTCTGGCCGACGGTGGCATGGATCTCCATCAGGAGCAGCCCCGGTCCGAGGTTCTCGTGCAGACCGATCTCCCCGTGTCCTGGCATGTTCGCCACCACGCGCCATGCGTGCGCGGCCTGCTTGGCACCGGTGGGGATGTCGGAGAGCCCCGCGAGGGTGGAGCTCAGACCTGCGCGCCAGCCATCGCCGATGCTCTCCGTCGCCCGTGCGAGCACGGTTGCGACGATGGATTGCAGAACCGTGGCGTCAGCCACGGTCCCCGCCACAGCCATCGCGCGTCCCTCGAAAGCGCCGGCTGCCGCGGGGATCCGGTACGCCGAGAGACCGGTTCGCAGCAGATCGCCGACATAGGCGGCTGCCGTGTGCATCGAGACACCGGTGCGGCTGGTGCGCTGTTCGGGAATCCGATCGATGACGATCACCGTCGTCGCGCCGGATCGCTCCAAGCCGAAATGCTCCGCGATGCTCCCGGTCGCGCCGGAACCGCGGATCAACCATCCGAGTCTTTCGGTGCGCTGTCTCCGGTCCGCATCGGCGACGAGGTTGAACCGCGCCAGCTGCGCGGCCGCGCTCGGTGCTGCCTCGGCGAGCACCTCAGCGGCATCCGCGGAGAGAGGAGTCGATCCTTCGAGGACCCAGATGCTGCCCAGCGCCTCGCCGCGGTCGCGTACGGCGATCGCCAGACGCGGGTGGACCGTGGCGGTCGGAGGGCTGCGCACGGCCGTGACCGACCGGAGCACTGCAGCGTACTCCTCGGCGTTGGTCGGGTCGTCCGGAACGCGGCGACCGAGGATGCCATCGCGCCGCAGCCCGTCGACCTCCTGCCCGGGGATCGTCGAGTAGGCGAGCACGCGCATGGCCAGGTCTTCGATCGAGACGGCCCCGCCGGTGCGCAGCGCGATGTCGTTCGCGAGCCGGAAAAGATCGGCGGAGTGGCGGTTGTCGGCGTCGGAGATCGGGCCGGACATCGTCTTGATCGCGTCGATGAGCGTGTAGAGCCGACCCCAGGCGACGTCGGGCGCGGATTCGAGCACGGCCACTCCCGTGCGGCGGGCCGCCTGGCCCCAGGATGCGGCGTCGATCGCTCCGGTGCGAACGACGATGGCGGCCGCGCCCGCGCCCGCAGCCCAATCCATCAGCTCGACGGAGGGGCGGCCAGGAGCGAGCACGATCGAGTCGCCTCCGTGGTGCTCATTCGAGTCCGGATCGAGGATCACCGGATGCCCGGCACCCCGATCGCGCCCTCCCGGCAGTGCGAGAGGCCGGAGCACGGTCGTCCCCAGGGTGTCCAACAGGGTTCCCAGGGTGGTCGGTGAGGGCTCGGCGGTCATCATTCCAGGATGCCGTGTCTGGAGGGGGCTCGCCGACGCCGCGGGCGTGAACGCCCCTGGGTGCGAGCCGGAATCCTTCACAACCGTTCGAGACCCCGCGGGGCGCCGACGATCACGGTGCCATCCGGCTGCCGCACGAACCGCATTCCGTCGACGCCGAAGGCGCCGAGGAGGACGTCGTCGCCATCGCGCCGCACCGAGGCCTGGCCGGTGCTGAACGTGCCATCCGGGCCTGGCTCGATCCGACCGACGAGGTCGAGACCGATGCGGAACCTTCCATCTGGCTCGATGATCACGAGAGTGCCGAGCTCGGGGCTGAGATAGCTTCCGACCGGCGGAGCGGCGGAGGGATCCGGGGCGGCACAGCGCTCGAAGGTGAGATCACGGCCAGGGCGCATGTCGATGCGGAGGCGAAGCTGGTCGGCGTCGATCAGCAGTTGGAGTCCCTCTCCCCGATCATCGCCATACCACCAGCCGTCGTCGGCGAGCCGGAAGTGTCCGCTCTGGAATCCGGACAGGGTCAGGGTGCCATCCGGCTGCGGTTGGGTGCACACCGACTCATCGGCACCGCGCATGATCCACCATCCACCTGCTGGGGCGGCGGCATCACGACCATCGACGAGTGTGGGGGCGGCCGGCTCGGGAATCCCGGCGGCGTGGCGCGCGACCTTCGTCGCGATGACAGTGGGGCGCACGGCGGAGTGATTGGCCAGCACGACGACGCCGAGGTCGCTGTTGGGAAGGTAGTACAGGTGCGAGCGGTACCCGGCCACGGCGCCGGCGTGGCCGATCGCACGCTCGCCTCCGAGATCGGCGTGATAGATCCCGTAGGCGTATGGTCCGACGCTTCCATCCGGAAAAGTGGGGGTGCTGTCGACGAGCGTGTCGCGGATGTCGTCTCCGAGAGCGTCACCGTCTCTCAGGAAGCGGAACCAGGCGCCGAGTTCGCTCAGGCTCGTGACCAGACCTCCATCGCCGACGGCGCACTCCTCGGAGTCCGCCCGCTGCAGGTGGTCGGCGACCGTCTCGTATCCGTACGCGAACTCCGAGAGCACTGCGCGACTGTCCTCGCGGAAGAGGGTGCGGTGCATGCCGAGCGGGGCGAAGATCCGTTCAGCGGCGAACTCGCCGAGGGTGCGACCGGTGACCCGGTGCACCAGCGAGGCGGCGAGGACATACCCCGTGTTGGAGTAGTTGAAGGACGAGCCGGGGGTGAAGTTGAGGGTCGCAAGGCCGGCGACGAACTCCAGCGTCTGGTTCTGGGTGATCCGAGTGAGGGGACGCCCGGTGAGTTCGGTGAGTTGCAGCCATTCCGGCAGCCCGCCGGTGTGTTGCAGACACTGCGTGATCGTCACGGGCGTCGTCAGCCGCAGCTCCGGCAGGTGCGATCGGATGTCGTCTTCGAGGTCGATGAGTCCGTCACGGGCGAGGAGCAGCACAGCGGTCGCCGCGAACTGCTTGCTCATCGAGGCGATGTCGAAACGGGTGTCCTCGTCGATAGGGACGCCGAACTCGACTGATGCCAGTCCGGCCTCGGCGTGAGCGGTCAACGTCCCGCCGTGGTAGATCCCCACGGCGAGACCGGGGCCGGAGGGGTCTGCCGATTGTGCGACGAGCTGTGCAAGGAGTTGCGCGAGGGCCTCGTTGTCCATGACGGAAGTCTTCCGGTGGGGGTCTCCTCAGCCCTTGTCGGAACGGGCAAAGTGCACTCGTCGAGATTGGTCGTCTGCACGGCGCTGGGCGGTTGGGCGGGTCGGTTGAGCGCTCGATTCAGGGGGCGTCGGTTCGCCAGACGGCGCGCAGGACGTCGATCACGTCGTCGGGTTCGACCCCCGTCGAGACGGCATCGGCCACCAGATCCCGAATGCGCCGGATGACGGAGAGGGGGAGGACAGCGGCCGACTCGGCGACGCGGGTTCCGGCGGCCGTGCGACTGACGACGAGGCCGTCCTGCTCCAGCATCTTGTAGGCCTTCGCTGCGGTCCCGGCGGCGACACCGAGGTCGTTCGCCGTCTGGCGCACGGTCGGCAGGCGCTCATTCGCGCCCAGCTGACCGGAGACGATGAGTCCGCGAAGCTGCCGATAGATGTCCATGGCCGGGCTTCCCTCCTCGGTCGAAGACAGGAGGGGACGCTCGGTCACAGCGCGGCCTCTGCGTCGGCCTGGACGTCGATCTGGTCCGGTGAGGAAAGGGCGGCGAGCGCGCGACGCGGACGGATGGCGACGAGCAGGAGCAGCACGAATGCGGTGACCTCGAGGATCGGTGCGAACCAGCCGCCGGCGATGGCGAGTTCCGCGTACCGCCACGTCATGTCGTAGGGCGCACCCCCGTTCTGGCCCTCGATCACCAGCGTCGAGCCCGATCCGGCGCTCGCGATGAACCGCCAGGCACCGGCCAGTGCGAGCAGGATACCGGCGGTCGCGACGCGTACGGCGCCGATGGCGACCTCGCGACGGGCGCCACGCTCGGCGGCGACGGTCTCGGGCCGGATGTAGGGGCGCTCCGCGTTGCGCTGGAGCACCGCCCAGGTCGCGAAAGCGAGAGCGGCGAGGCAGATCAGCACCGGAACGCCGTAGGCCCAGCCATAGAACCATGGGCGGATCGGGTCGATCGCCGCTTCGTTGGGCACCGGGATCTCCAGCCAGATGTATCGGCCGTGATCATCAGCCGATGACGCCAGCCCCGCGGCGATGGTCGTCGCCGCCAGGGCGAGCAGTGCGAGACACGCGCCGATGAGGCCTGGCCGCGGACTGAAACTCGTCCAGGTGCGACGGGATGCGGGCACGACAGGGACCTCAGGCTGCGTCGTTCCTCGAATCGCGACCATTCCCAAGATCACGATCATGCCGACGAATGCCGAGAAGACGGGAGCGGCGTATCGCCACCACGCAACCTGGTCGGCCATGGCGAGGACGTATCCGCGAACGATGTTCTCCACCGCGAAGACGAGGGCCACGGCGATCGCGATGACGCGAAGGGCGCGCTGCTCGGGCAAGTATCTCGCCGTGACCGATTGGGCTACGGAGGGGGAGAGCGGGCCGGCTGCTCGACCCTCGTACCTCTGTCGAGCAGTGAAGAGGAGGATGCCCCCGGCGGCGATCACTGCGAGTGCCAACGAGAGCAGAGGCAGCGAGAAGGCGGCGCCGACGAGCTCCAGTGGGCCGAACGTATAGATGCTTCTCTGCGGCATTGTCGTCTCCGATCGATGAGTTGTGTCATATGTCTATCACAACTTGTATCACGATGGAGATACAAAGATTCGCGTCCAGGATTTGTCGTCAAGGCGGAGCGAATGCTGGCCGTGATTGACTTGCTGAATGCGTCTGAACGTCGTCGAGTCTGGTCAGGGCGACCGGGTCGCCCTGTTGCTGCATGGGATGTTCGGTTCCGCTGAGAGCTGGTGGAGAGTCACTCCATTACTTGAGCAGCGCGGATTTCGGGTGCTTGCGCTAGATCTTCCCGGTCATGGACTCTCTCCGCGCCGGGCGGATCTGACGATCCCTCAGGCTGCGGAGGCGGTGGTTGAAACCGTGAGGTCGGTGGCTCCGCGGGCGCCTGTCTTCGCCATTGGCCACTCGTATGGGGGGCTTGTACTGGGAGCGGCCGCGCGAGCGCTGGGTCCGGAGCTGGCGGTGCATGTGGACGCGCCGTTCTCCATTGCGGGTGGACAGGACCGGTACATGCTCATCGAGGAATATGAGAAGAATCGCCGCTCGCGCACCCCTGAACATCTCAGCCTCCGCGACCACTACAGCCGGACCGATGTCGCAGTCGAAGCGCGGGCGGCCGAGAGGTTTGATGCCGCGACATCCGCATCGATCTCGTGTGGACCGGGCGGAGAATGGTTGCCTGAGGCCGGCGCCATCGTCGTCCGCGCTGACCCGAGTGGCTGGGTCTCGGATGCGGACGCGCGGCGCTTCGAATCGCTTGGCGTCGACGTGCGGAGCATCCCTGGAGCGGCCCACTCGATCTGGTACAGCCACTTCGATGAGTTCGTCGCAGCGGTCCCGGAGATGTTCGGCGAGGTCTAGCCAAAGGCCGGCGCAGGATCCTCGCATCCAGGCCAACTACCCTGGATAGCAACATGGCACATCTTCTCGGGGCCGAAGGCCTCCATCTCGAGTACCCGACCAGGGTCGTCTTCGACTCCGTCACCGTTGGAATCGAAGAGGGGGATCGCATCGGCATCGTCGGCCGCAACGGCGACGGAAAATCGAGCCTCCTCGGCATGCTGGCCGGTCTCAAGCAGCCGAACGCGGGACGCGTCACGGTCCGCAAGGGAACGACCATCGGTGTGCTCGATCAGGCAGACACCCTCGACGATGCGCTCACCGTCGCAGAGTCGGTGGTCGGCGACACGCCTGAATACGAATGGGCGGGGGATGCTCGCACCCGGGATGTCATCGAGGGCCTCCTGAAGGATCTCGCCTGGGATGCTCCGGTCCTCTCCCTCAGTGGTGGTCAGCGCCGCCGTGTCTCGCTCGCCAAGCTCCTCACCGGCGACTGGGATGTCATCGCCCTCGACGAGCCCACCAACCACCTCGACGTCGAAGCCATCACCTGGCTCGCCGGGCACCTCAAGAAGCGCTGGGCCGCGAACTCCGGTGCGCTCATGGTCGTGACCCACGACCGCTGGTTCCTCGACGAGATCTGCACCGAGACGTGGGAGGTGCACGACCGCATCGTCGAGCCCTTCGAGGGCGGGTATGCGGCGTACATCCTGCAGCGCGTCGAGCGCGACCGGATGTCCGCGGCCACCGAGGCCAAGCGGCAGAACCTGGCCAAGAAAGAGCTCGCCTGGCTGCGCCGCGGCGCCCCCGCGCGCACCGCGAAGCCGAAGTTCCGCATCGACGCGGCCAACGAGCTCATCGCTGACGTTCCGGAGATCCGCGACAAGGTGTCGCTGCAGTCTCTCGCCGTCTCGCGACTCGGCAAGGACGTGGTCGACCTCCTCGATGTCAGCGTGACCTTCCCGGCGACGGAATCCGCGCCGTCGCGCGAAGTGCTCCGCGACGTGGAATGGCGCATCGCGCCGGGCGAGCGCACCGGAATCCTCGGGGTCAACGGCGCCGGCAAGTCCACCCTGCTCGGTCTGATCTCGGGAACCGTCGCTCCCACGGCGGGGCGGGTCAAACGCGGCACGACGGTGAAGGTGAAAACCCTCACGCAGCGCCTCGACGAGCTCACCGATGTGTGGAAGGAGCCGGTGCGCGTCGTCATCTCGCGGCTGCGCACCTCGTACACCCTCGGTGCCGGATCGAAGGCGCAGGACCTCACGCCAGGGCAGCTCCTGGAACGGCTCGGCTTCGACTCGGCGCAGCTGTCGACGCCGGTGAAGGATCTCTCGGGTGGCCAGCAGCGCCGCCTGCAGCTGCTCCTGGTGCTGCTCGACCAGCCCAACGTGCTGATCCTCGACGAGCCGACCAACGACCTCGACACCGACATGCTCGCCGCGATCGAGGACCTCCTCGATTCGTGGTCGGGCACCCTCATCGTCGTGTCCCACGACCGGTACTTCCTGGAACGCGTCACCGACCAGCAATACGCGATCCTGGGAGGGCACCTGCGTCACCTGCCCGGTGGCGTGGACGAGTACCTCCGGCTGCGCACGCTGGAGCGGGATGCCAAGCCCTCTGCGGTCGCGACCGCATCGGCATCCGCAAGCCTCGACGGTGCAGCGCTCCGCACGGCGCAGAAGGAGATCGCGTCCCTCGAGCGGCGCATCCAGAAGCTGACACAGCAGGTGAATGCGGCGAAGCAGGCCCTCGCCGAGCACGACCAGGGCGACTATGAGGGTCTCGGCACGAAGATGAAGGCCATCAGTGCGCAGCAGGCCGAGATCGAGGAGCTGGAGCTGCGCTGGTTCGAGCTCACCGAACAGCTCGACTGATCGCTCGACGCTGTGACGCTCTGTGACAGCTCGATTCCGCGCGCGTGAGGTACCCCGCTTAGCGTTGCGGAGTCCCCCCACGAGAGGAACCCGAAAGTCATGTCCCGTCGCTCCACATCCATCATCGCCGCGCTCGCCGCGGTGCCGCTTTTCATCGCGCTGTCCGGCTGCGCCACGGCGACGTCCGGCGCCGGTTCAGACGGCGCAGACGCTCCGGCTGACGAGACCGTGAAGATCGGTGTCGTCGGCAAGGGTGAGCCGCAGTGGGAAGCGTTCGTCGACGCGGCCGCCGATGAGGGAATCACGGTCGAGCTCGTCGACTTCGGCTCCTACGAGCAGCCGAACCCGGCGCTCGCCGAGGGTGAACTCGACCTCAACCAGTTCCAGCACATCGTGTACCTCGCGGGCTACAACGTCGCTTCCGGCAAGGACCTCACGGTCATCGGCTCGACAGCGATCTTCCCACTGGGGCTGTACTCGAAGAAGT
This sequence comes from Microbacterium sp. LWH12-1.2, assembly GCF_040675825.1. Lineage (NCBI taxonomy): Bacteria > Bacillati > Actinomycetota > Actinomycetes > Micrococcales > Microbacteriaceae > Microbacterium > Microbacterium sp. LWH12-1.2. The sequence goes on along the minus strand of NZ_JBEGIJ010000001.1, from coordinate 1,667,689 downwards.
ACGACGACGTGAAGAGCATCCCCAAGGGTGAGACGGTCGTCGTTCCGGACGATGCCACGAACCAGGCGCGTGCGCTGCTCGTCCTTCAGTCGGCCGGCCTCGTCGAGCTCAAGAGCGGCGGAACGATCTTCTCCGACCTCGCGGATGTCGACACCGCGACGTCGAAGGTCCAGGTGACCGCGCTCGAAGCGGCGCTCATCCCCACCTCGCTGCCGGATGTCGCCGCGGCGATCATCAACAACGACTTCGTGACCGATGCCGGGCTCACCTTCGACGACGCCATCGCCCAGGATGACCCGGAAGACTCCAACGCGCTGCCGTACGTGAACATCTTCGCGGCCCGCGCAGAGGACGCCGACAACAAGACGTATCTGAAGCTGGTGGAGATCTTCCAGACCGACGAGGCTGTGCAGGCAGGGCTCGCGGAGTCCTCCGGCAACACCAACGTCTCGCTGCAGACTCCGGTCAAGGACCTCGTCGCCTCGTTGAAGAAGGTCGAGAAGGACACCGAGGCCCAGAAGGGCTGAGAACCTTCGTTCAGCCGAAATGCGAGAGAATCGGGCGGCGCACATCGCGTCGCCCGATTCGCCGTATCCATCGATCAACACCGGAGATCCCATGCCGATCGTGAGCCTGACGAACGTCTCGAAGGCGTATCCGTCGTCCGACAGAGGCGCCGTCGACGTCGTCGCCGTCGACGATGTGACACTCAGCATCGACAAGGGCGATGTCTACGGCATCATCGGCTACTCGGGCGCCGGGAAGTCGACCCTGGTGCGGCTGATCAACGCGCTCGAACCCGCCACCGGCGGGACCATCACGGTGGACGGCGTCGACATCACCGCGTTGGACGAGCGCGAACTGCGCCGCGTCCGCGGCGGGATCGGGATGATCTTCCAGCAGTTCAACCTGTTCTCCGCGAAGAGCGTGAAGGCGAACATCGCCTACCCGCTGAAGCTCGCCGGCTGGTCGAAGGCAGACATCGAGGCCCGCGTCGCCGAGCTGCTGTCGTTCGTCGGGCTCAGCGACAAGGCGAAGGCCTACCCCGAGCAGCTCTCCGGCGGGCAGAAGCAGCGCGTCGGCATCGCCAGGGCGCTCGCGACGGGACCGGCCATCCTGCTGGCCGACGAGGCCACCAGCGCACTGGATCCGCAGACGACCCACGAGGTCCTCGACCTCCTCAAGCGCGTCAACCAGGAGCAGGGCGTCACCATCGTCATCATCACGCATGAGATGGACGTCATCCAGACGATCGCCACGAAGGTCGCCGTCATGGAGGCCGGACGCGTCATCGAGCAGGGCGACGTGTTCGATGTGTTCTCCGCCCCGCAGAACCCGGCATCGCAACGCTTCGTCGGCACTGTCGTCAAGGGCATCCCGTCGCCCTCCGAGCTGTCCGTGCTGCGCGAGCGGCACACCGGCCGCCTGGTGACGTTCTCCTTCCGTGACGGCAGCACCTCTCAGGCCAGGGTCTTCCTGGATCTCGCGCAGGAGGGCCTCGAGTTCGAGCTCGTCTTCGGCGGCATCAACGACATCCGCGGTCGGGCCTTCGGGCACCTGACGCTGGCCATCCGCGGCGATGCGGCGGCGATCGACCGAGCCTTGGAGGTCATCGGTGAGCGCGTCGAAGTGACCGAGATCTCGCGAGAGGAGGCCCGCTGATGGATCGCCTGAACGAACTCTGGCCCCAGTTCTGGGTCGCCGCACTCGAGACGCTGTACATGACGTCGATCGCCCTCGTCTTCGGCGGCATCCTCGGTCTCGTCTGGGGTGTCGTGCTCTACGTCACCCGTAGTGGCGGAATCCTCCCGAATCGGCCGGCGAACATCGTGATGAACACGGTCATCAACTTCTTCAGACCGATTCCGTTCGTCATCTTCATCGCCGCGGTCTCCCAGCCGCTCGCGCGTGCCGTCATCGGGGTGGGTATCGGCACCAACGCCGGTGCGTTCGCCATCGGGCTGGCCGCATCCTTCGCGATCGCGCGCATCGTCGAACAGCACCTGGTCTCGGTGTCGCCCGGCGTCATCGAGGCGGCGCGCGCGATGGGGGCCGGCCCCTGGCGCATCCTCTTCACCGTCGCGATCCCCGAAGCGCTCGGGCCGCTCATCCTCGGCTACACCTTCATCATCGTGGCGCTGATCGACATGACGGCGATGGCCGGCCTCATCGGCGGCGGCGGACTCGGTGCCTTCGCCCAGATCTACGGCTTCCGACAGTTCGAACCTGTGGTGATGTGGGCGGCCATCGTGCTCATCGTCGTGTTCGTGCACCTCGTGCAGCTGCTCGGCAACAGGCTGGCGCGCAAGATCATGCGGCGCTGACCTCTTCGAGAACTCAGCGAGCCGGCGCGTCCTGCAGCGTCAGCCGCGTCGTGAATACGCGATCCTCACCGCTCAGCGGATCGACGAACCGCAGCTCGCGGGCGAGCAGCTGCAGCGGCCGGTCGAAGTCGTCCGGCGTCTCCGGAAGCAGGGTCGGATAGAAGCCGTCGTTCAGGATGCCGAGACCGAGGGCTGCCAGGTGCACGCGGAGCTGGTGCATCTTGCCGCTGTGGGGTCGGAGCAGCGTGTGCACGACCCGATCATCGTCGCCGAGCAGCTCGATGAGCGTCTCGGAGTTCGGTTCGCGCTCGTCGTCGACCTCGACGCAGACCTGTCCCCGGAGCTTGACGATGTGGTTCCGATAGACGAGCGGGAATCGGGATCCGTCCCAGTCCAGCGGCCGAGCCGACACCGCTTCGTAGACCTTCTCCACGCGACGGTTCTCGAACAGCAGTTGATACGCGCCACGGGTCTCGGGCCGCGTGGCGAACATCAGCAGTCCGGCCGTCGCGCGGTCGAGCCTGTGCATCGGGGCGAGGTCCGGGATGCCGAGGGCGATGCGCAATCGCACCAGCGCCGAGTTCTGCAGATACCTGCCGCCGGGCGTCGTCGGCAGGAAGTGCGGCTTGTCGACGACCACCAGATTCTCGTCCTGATGGAGCACCTCCACCTCGAATGGGATGCGATTCTCCTCGGGCGGTTCGCGGTAGTACCAGACGAACTCTTCGGCGCCCAGGGGCGCGTCGCGGCGCACCGCACTGCCGTCGCGGGCGACGATCTCGCCGTCGTCGAAACGAGCCAGCAGAGCCTCGGGATCGAGGTGGAAGAACCGCTCGACCATGTAGTCCGACACCGTCTCCCATGGACCGTCGAGCGGCACGTGCAGACGCGTGGCGCCGACGCCATTGCGCACGGGAAGTGGGGAGAGCATGGCCATTCGCACCAGCCTAGACGGCTTGGGTGAAGCGCGACCGATACTGGTGAGGCGACAGCCCGATCCGATCGCGGAAGTGCTTGCGCAGCGACGCTGACGTTGCGAAACCCGAGCGGGCGGCGACGTCATCGACGAGGAGGTCGCTGGTCTCGAGGAGTTCGCGCGCGCGATCGACCCTGGCGTCGGCGAACCAGTCGCCGACGGTGCGGCCGGTCTCGGCTCGGAAGCGCCGGGTCAGGGTTCGTACGCTCATTCCGAACCGGTCGGCGACGGCGTTCAGCGCGAGCGGCTCGTCGATCCGGGACATCAGCCAGTTCTGGATGTCGCTGGCGGAGCCGCTGTTCGGCGGCGCGATGGTCGGCCGCGCGATGAACTGACGCTGCCCGCCTCCGCGGTGGGGAGCTGCGAGGGTGATCTGCGAGACGGTCGCAGCGACCGCGGCGCCGTGATCGCGCGCGATCAGATGCATCGTCGCGTCGACCGCTGCCGAGGCGCCTGCGGCGGTTAGTATCGTGCCGGTGTCGACGAACAGCTCGTCTGGCCGCAGGCGCACCTGGGGGAAGCGCTTTGCGAAGTCGGCGGAGGCGTGCCAGTGGGTGGTCGCCTCCTTGCCGTCCAGGAGACCGGAGGCCGCGACCGTGAATGCGCCGGTGCAATAGCTGACCACACGTCGTTCGGCGAACTCCGAGAGGCCGATCGGGTCGCCGGAGGTCTCAGCGGCGCTCCACGGCGGAACGATGATGGTGTCGGCGGTCGCGAGTGCGCTCCGATCCGCCGACGGAATGATCGAGAAATCGGCGTTGGTCTGCACCGGTCTGCCATCCAGGCTGCAGGTCGTGACCGAGTACAGCGGCTTCCCGTCGCGACGAGCGGCGCGGAAGAAACGAGAGGGGATGCCCAGCTCGTACGGGTATACGCCGGGAAGAGCGACGATCACGACTCGATGCATGGCTATATCGTGACACATATTGTCTTTATGGCCACTGTTGGGCCGTCGGATGGCACGACAGGCTGGATGCTGCGGTCGGATCGGCCGCTCGAATGAAAGGCAGACCACGTGCGTTCAGTGAAGTACTCCGGTGCGGGACCCGCTTCGGAGGTCATCTCGATCACCGATATCGCCATCCCGACCCCCGGTCCTGGCGAGGTCGTCGTCAAGGTCGGTGCGGCCGGGCTCAATCCGGTCGACGTGAAGATCCGCGCGGCGGCCACCGATTTCGGACCGATCAAGTATTCCGATCGACCGGGTTGGGACGTGGCCGGCGTCGTCGCGACGGTCGCGCCGGATGTGAGCGCGTGGTCACCCGGCGATCGGGTATTCGCTCTCGCTGCATTCCCTGTCGCCGCGCACACGCTGGCCGAGTACGCGGTGGTCGCAGCGGGCGACCTCGCTGCCGCCCCGGACGCGTGGACGATCGCCCAGGCCGGCGCTGCACCGCTCGCTGCGCTGACCGCGTGGCAGGCGCTGGAGGCCGCCGCCGTCGGCGCGGGGCAGCGGGTGCTCGTGCTCGGCGGTGCCGGGGGAGTGGGGCACCTGGCGATCCAGCTGGCGAAGGCCATGGGAGCCGAGGTGACGGCCACGGCCAGCGCGGCGAAGCACGAACTCCTGCGCAGCTGGGGTGCGGACCACGTCGTCGACTATCGGGACGAGCACGGTCTCGCCTCGCTGAACCGCGTCGACGCAGTGATCGTGACCGTGGACGGCACGCTGCCCCCGCGCGGCACGGTCACCGAGGGAACCGCTGTCATCACCATCACCGGTCTCTCAGCGGACGACAGCGCCCTGCTCGCCGAATGGGGCGCTGCGCCGGTCGAACGGATCCTCGTCGCAGCGTCCGGCGGGCAGCTGGCGGAGATCGCCGCGCTCGCGGATGCCGGAGAGGTCGAGGTGCACCTGGACTCGGAGTTCGGTCTCAATGAGCTCGTCGCGGCGCAGGAGCGCGTCGAGTCGGGGAGGGTGACCGGAAAGGTCGTCGTCGTCATCGATCGCGACGCGTGATCGCAGCTCGGGGGCCGGGCGGGTCGGCCCCCGACGGCGGTCTCAGGCGTCGAAGCTCAGGCTGAGCTTGCGCAGCAGGCCGGCCAGCCGGTCCCGATCACTGCGGGACAGCGCTTGGAGAAGGTCGGACTCGACATCGACGAGACGCGTGATCGCGGCATCCACCCTGGTGCGTCCGTCATCGGTGAGTGTCACCAGAATGCTGCGACCGTCGACCGGGTCGGCCTCGCGGTGCACGAAACGACGGCCGACCAGGCGGTCGATGCGGTTCGTCATGGTGCCGCTGGAGACGAGGGTCTGCTGCATCAGCTGCTTCGGAGACAGCTGGAAAGGAGCACCGGCTCGGCGCAACGCGGAGAGCACGTCCCACTCCCACGGCTCCAGGTCGCTGCGGCGGAAGACGTCACGACGGGCGCGGTCGAGGTGGCGGGAGAGCCGATCCATCCGCGACAGGACCTCGAGCGGTGAGAAGTCGAGATCGGGCCGCTGGGTGTTCCATGCGCCGACGATCCGATCGACTTCGTCCGCTGCGCTCATCTCTCCATTATCGCGTGTGCGCCGGTTTCGGCGGGGACATCGAGTGCACCGGCGACAGCGTCATGAACGTGCTGTGCGGGTCCGGCAGATACCGTCCGAACGCCGCACACTCGACGAACCCGGCGCCCGCGTACAGCGTCCGTGCGGGAATGAAGAAGTCGTCGCTGCCGGTTTCGAGCGACAGCCGTCGGATGCCGCGTCGCGCCGCGTCCTCGATCAGGAACGTCAGCATCATTCTGCCGAGTCCGCGACCGCGCATCCCTGGGTCGGTGCGCATCGACTTCAGCTCTTCATGATCGTCATCCACGGTTGCCAGCGCCCCTGAAGCGACGGCCCGATCGTCCTCGAACGCGGCGAAGAGCCGGACGCCCGGTGCGAGTAGCCGCTCGAACGGCAGCGCATGGCAGCTCTCCGGCGGTGCGGTGCCCACGAGTTCCGCGTGATGCGCGGTGATGAACTCGGAGACGGCCGGGACGGGCGTTTCGACCCGCTCGATGGTGATGGTCATGATCACCAGCATCCCAGTTCCGTATTTCGGTCTGATGACGCGACCGCTTCTCGCACCGTTCCCGCAGGCAGTGCGCCGAGGTCATGGCAGACTTGTCAGGCGGACCTCTCGTGAGGGCCGTGGTCCGCCGTGGTGTAATGGCAGCACGACAGCCTTTGGAGCTGTTAGGTCTAGGTTCGAATCCTGGCGGCGGAGCATGACTGGGAACAATCTCGCGATCATCGTCCTCGCCGCAGGCCAAGGCACTCGCATGCGATCGCGGCTGCCGAAGGTGCTGCACCCGATCGGTGGTCGCCCGCTCGTCGGGCATGTGCTCACCACGGCCGCCCGGCTCGGCGCCGATCACATCGAGGTCGTGGTGCGTCACGAGCGCGACCAGGTCGTGGCGGTTCTGAGCGAGTCGTATCCGGACGCCGTCTTCATCGACCAAGACGACATCCCCGGCACCGGTCGCGCCGTGCAGGTCGCCGTCGATGCCCTGCCTGCCGAGTTCGACGGTGATGTGCTCGTGCTCTCCGGAGACTGCCCGCTCGCCGACGTCGACGCGCTCTCGGAGTTCCTCACGGCCCACCGCGACGCGGGCGCCCCGGCGACGCTGATGACCGCCGTGGTGGACGACCCCGCAGGCTACGGGCGCGTCATCCGCGATCTCGACGGTGATGTCGACCGGATCGTCGAGCAGAAGGACGCCACGGTCGAAGAAGCCGCGGTGAACGAGATCAACGCCGGTATGTACGTGTTCCGCGCCGCGACGCTGCGCCGGTACCTCCCCCAGGTCGGCGTCGACAACGCGCAGGGGGAGATGTACCTCACGGACGTCCCCGGACTGCTCCGCCGCGACGGAGACCGCGTCGCGGCATCCGTCGTCTCCGATGTCACCGTCACCTACGGCGTCAACGACCGCGCGCAGCTCGCCGAAGTGGGGCGCCTCCTGAACGCCCGCATCGTGCGCCGCTGGCAGGTCGCCGGCGTCACCGTCATCGATCCGGCCACCACCTGGATCGACGACGACGCGACCCTCGCGCCCGACGTCACGATCCTGCCGAACACGCAGATCCTCCGGGCGACCACGATCGCCGAAGGCGCCATCATCGGCCCCGACACGACTCTCGTTGACTGCGAGGTCGGGGAGGACGCGATCGTTCGCCGCACCGACGCCACGCTGGCCGTGATCGGCGCCGAGGCCACGGTCGGGCCGTTCTCGTTCCTGCGCCCTGGCACCGTCCTCGGTGCGAAGGGCAAGATCGGCGCCTACGTCGAGACCAAGAACGCCGAGATCGGCGAGGGCAGCAAGGTGCCGCACCTGTCGTACGTGGGCGATGCGACGATCGGCCGCGGCGTGAACCTCGGCGCGAGCACGATCACCGCGAACTACGACGACGTGAACAAGCACCGCACTGAGATCGGCGACGAGGTGCACACCGGGTCGCACACAGTGCTGGTCGCTCCCGTTAGGCTTGGGGCTGGTGCGAAGACAGCTGCCGGCGCCGTCGTCCGCAAGGATGTCCCTGCCGGCGCTCTGGCCATGAGCGTCGCTCCTCAGCGCAACATCGAGGGGTGGGTCGAGAAGAACAGGGCAGGAACGGGCGCAGCGGACGCTGCGGCTCGGGAACAAACGGCGGAATAGGCGGACCATGGCGCGCAAGAAGAAGACGGTCGATCTGGATCGCGACAACGGCATCGCGCCGGGACTCGTGGCCAAGACGAAGAAGCGGCTGGTCGTCGCCGGTGGCCGTTCCCACCCCGCGCTCTCCGCAGCCGTCGCAGCGGATCTCGGTACCGAGCTCGCTCCGACCGAGCACCGCACCTTCGCCTCCGGCGAGATCTACGCCCGCTTCGAGGTGTCGATCCGCGGCTGCGACCTGTTCCTCATCCAGACGTTCGGCGAACCGGTCAACGAATGGCTGATGGAGACGCTGATCATGATCGATGCCGCCAAGCGCGCGTCGGCGAAGCGCATCACCGTGGTCGCCCCGTACTACCCGTATTCGCGTCAGGACAAGAAGGGCCGCGGTCGAGAGCCGATCAGCGCCCGCCTCGTCGCCGATCTTCTCAAGACCGCCGGCGCCGACCGTGTCATGAGCGTCGACCTGCACGCCGCCCAGATCCAGGGCTTCTTCGACGGCCCCGTCGACCACCTGTTCGCGAAGCCGGTGCTGCTCGAGCACTTCAAGCGCACGCTGAGCCCTGAAGATCGCGAGATCCTCACGGTCGTCTCGCCCGACATGGGCCGGGTGCGCGTCGCCGACACCTGGTCGGACAGCCTGGGGGCGCCGCTGGCGATCATCCACAAGCGCCGCGACCCGCGCGTCGCCAACCAGGTCTCCGTGCATGAGATCGTCGGCACGGTCGAAGGCCGCACCTGCCTGCTCGTCGATGACATGATCGACACCGGCGGCACGATCGTCAAGGCTGCACAAGCGCTCAAGGCCGCAGGTGCGCACCGGGTCATCGTCGCCGCGACCCACGCGATCTTCAGCGATCCGGCCAGCGAACGGCTGCAGGACGCATCGATCGACGAGGTGGTCGTCACCGATACGATCCCGCTCACCGAATCCCGCCGCTGGGACAAGCTCACGATCCTGCCGATCGCACCGCTGCTCGCTCGCGCCATCCACGAGGTCTTCGAGGACGGTTCCGTCACGAGCATGTTCGGCGGCGACGCGTAACAGTCGGACTCGGCACAGCCCGCGCATAGGTCTGCTTTCTATCGTCGTAAAATCGACATCCAATCGAAAGACACTCAGCCGGGAGGGCCATCATGATCCGCACGACCGTACCGACTTCCGTCCGCAAGGGCGCAGCGCTCGCCGGCATCGCAGGACTTCTCGTCCTCGCGGGCTGCTCGGCTCCCGCTGACGCAGAGGGCAACACCGACACGGCCACGAGTCCGGAGTCCACGACCAGTTCCGCACCGTCCGACGATGCGGCGACCGATTCCGCGTACAAGGACGGAACGTACACCGCCGAAGGCTCGTACCAGACCCCCGAGACCGTCGAGAAGGTCTCGGTGACCCTGACGCTGGCGAAAGGCGTCGTGACCGACGTCGAGGTGACCGGCGACCCGCAGGCGCCGGAGACCAAGCAGTTCCAGGGACAGTTCATCGACGGCATCGCCGACGTCGTCACCGGTGTGCCGCTCGATGAACTGAAGGTCGACAAAGTGGCCGGCTCGTCGCTGACCAGCGGCGGCTTCAACCAGGCGCTGGAGACGATCAAGGAAGAGGCCGCGGCCTAGGCCCCATGGTCGTCTGGCGATTCGAGGCGATCGGCACGCGCTGGGAGATCGATTCGAGCGCGGAGCTCTCCGCGGATGCCCGCGCCGCCGTCACCGCCACCATCGATCGTTTCGATCGTGAGTGGTCACGGTTCCGTGCGGACTCGCTCGTCACCCGGCTGAGCGTCGATGGAGGGTCGCTCACTGCCGCGGATGCCGGGGCGATGCTCGACGCCTATCGCGAGCTCTCCGAGGCGACTGCGGGTGCCGTGAATCCGCTGGTCGGAGAGAGTCTCAACGCTCTCGGCTACAACGCCGATTACACGCTGGTGCCGCGAGAGCCACGCGCAGCCCCGGGCGACTGGATGCAGCGGCTCGACTGGTCCACGGACCGGGCGACGCTCTCCGCGCCGGCCCTCATCGACGTCGGAGCTCTTGGCAAGGGGCGTCTCGTCGATCGGGTGATGGAGGTTCTCGAGCCGGTCAGCGGAGACCTCGTCGTCGACGGCGGAGGTGACCTCCGGGTGCGGGGAGCGGCGGTGCGCGTCGGGCTGGAGCATCCGTACGACGCGACCAAGGCCATCGGGGTCGTGACACTGCGGGACGCGGCGCTCTGCGCGTCGGCCGTCAATCGACGAGCCTGGGGCGACGGACTGCACCATGTGCTCGATGCCCGGACGGGCGTTCCGGTGCGCACATGGGCGGCGACCTGGGCGATCGCTCCCGATGCGATGTCGGCGGATGCCGTGGCGACGGCGCTGTTCTTCGACGGAGGGCCGGAGCTCGCCGCGTCCTGGGGCGTCGAGTGGGTGCGCATGGCGACCGACGGTCGTGTGGAGCGCTCGCCCGGATGCCCAGCCGAGCTGTTCATCGCCACCGACCGGACACGCCCCGCACCGCCGAAGTAGGGAAGAGTAGAAGTCGTGATCACCTCATTCACCGCCGCGCGGCAGCGCGTTCTCGCCGTCCTCGGTGGCATCTCGATGTACCGGCTCGTGCTGTTCTCGCTGCTGACGCTCGCGGCGCTCGCTCTGGTGCTCTCGTTCTTCGATCTGGTCGCACCGGATCCCCTGGCGCTGGTGGCGTCCTTCGGCGTTCTGGCCGTCGTGATCTCCGTGGTCGATGCGGTAGTCCAGCGACTGCTCCGCCTGCCCTGGCGCATCGAGTCCTCGTTGGTGACCGCGCTCATCCTCCTCTTCGTGCTCCAGTCGGGGCTGACGCCGGCTGCCCTCGGCGGACTCGCGCTCGCCGGTGCCCTCGCCAGCATCTCGAAGTACGTGATCGCGTGGCGCGGTCGGCACATCCTCAACCCGGCCGCGTTCGGCGCAGCCGTCGTCACGATCGCCGGGCTCGGGACGTTCTCGGCGTGGTGGGTGGGCACTCCGGCGCTCGCGGTTCCCGTGCTGCTGCTCGGTCTCGTCGTGCTCTGGCGCACCGAGAAGGTGCGCGTCATCCTGGTGTTCCTGCTCATCGCCGTCGGCGTCTCGGTCGTGCGGCAGAGCATCCTCGCACAGCAGAACGCTCTGGACTTCGACGCCCTCCAGGCGCTGTCGCTGGCCGTGCTGCAGTCGCCGTACCTGTTCCTCGGGGCATTCATGCTGTCGGAGCCGCTGACGATGCCGCCGCGGCGGTGGCAGCAGTTCTCCGTCGCCGCCCTGGTCGGAGTCCTGGCGGGCTGGCCGATCATGATCGGCGACCTGTTCTCACTCGGACAGGAACGTGCGCTGCTCGTCGGCAACCTGCTCGCGTTCGCCTTCGCCGTGCGCGGTTCGGTGCGGCTGACGCTCGAGAAGCGCGAGTTCGTCACCCCGACCGCGCAGGAGCTGACGTTCCGTGCACGAGGCCGTCTGAAGTTCCTCCCTGGGCAGTACCTCGAGCTGGATGTGCCGCACCGCCGGCCGGACGCGCGGGGGACCCGCCGTGAGTTCAGCATCGTCTCGGCGCCCGGTGACCTGCCGACGCTGCGCATCGCCTACAAGGACGGCGGCCAGAAGCATCCGTCCAGCTACAAGCGGGCCCTCGCGGCTGCAGAGCCGGGAGCGACGCTCGCGGTGACCGGCACCTGGGGAGACTTCATCCTGCCGCGATCGGAGGCCCCGGTTCTCATGGTCGCCGCCGGCATCGGCGTCACGCCGTTCGTGTCGCAACTTCGACAGCTGCAGTTGTCGGGGCTGACCCGTGATGTGGTGCTCGTGTACGTGGCGTCCGAGGCCAGCGAACTCGCCTTCCGCGACGAGCTTGCGGCGACCGGAGCCCGAGTCATCGTCTTCACCAGAGACCAGCCGGCAGATCTGCCGGCGCACTGGTCGTGGGCGCGCGGAGTGCGCCTGGACGCCGAGGGGCTCGAGCGCGTCGTTCCCGACATCGGGAGCCGGCACGCCTACATCTCAGGCCCGCCGCGCCTGATCGCCGATCTCGCCCCGGCCCTGCAGAAGGCCCACAGCCTGACGACCGACGCCTTCGCCGGATACTGAGGCGAGGCTGTCACGTCGTCCGTTCGCCCTGTCCTGTTCCACATGCATGACCAACGAACGGATGCAGGGCGAAACGCCGTGAGTCGGTCATGCAACCGTGAATCGGTCATGCAAGTGGATCGCGGCACTCTTCCTCCACAGGTCGGCGTTCGGCCCGGATTTGTCCACAACGACAGAATCCCGGTGGGCGGTGCGTGCTCGTCGGCCAAGATCGACGGATGCTGCAAGCCTCACAATTGATCGCGCACCAGGGCGGCGTCGCCCGAGGCGCGCGCCTTCAGCAGTTCGGACTGAGCAGAAGGATGCTGTCGAGCGCCGTTCGCGACGGCTCGATCATTCGTGTGCGCCCGGGCGTCTTCGCCGTTCCATCCGCGAACCCTGACGTGATCTGTGCCGCGGCGCACGGGGGAGCCGTGACCTGTACGACGGCGTTGCGGATGCACGAGGTCTGGGCCTTGGTGGACGACGAGCGCCTTCATGTCTGGGTCGGCACCAGCGGTCGGGTTCATCACGCCGAGTGCGCCTGCGTGACTCACTACTTCGAGGGGCGAACGCTGCTCGGCGTCGCGCCTGTGGAGGATGCGCTTGTGCACGTTTATCACTGCGCCGGCGAGGAGGCGTTCTTCGCCGCGTTGGAATCGGCGTTGAAGAAGCGAAAGTTCGGCGCCGGCATTCGTGAGCGACTGCGCGAACGCCTTCCGGTCGGGGCGCGATGGCTGGTCGACTTCGCGAGGCGCGATGCCGACAGCGGGCTGGAATCGCTGTTGCGCCTGCGCCTTCACTTGCTGGGCATCCGTCTGGATTGTCAGGTGGAGATCCCGACGGTCGGCAGAGCTGACTTCGTGATCGACGGGATGCTCATCCTCGAGGCGGATGGGATGGAGAACCACGATGGGTCATCGCGCCGCCACAAAGACCTCCGACGCGACGCTGCGGCATCCGTACTCGGGTACGAGACCCTCCGATTCGACTACGCGCTCATCATTCATGACTGGCCGGTTGTCGAAGCGGCGATCATCGCCGCGATCTCGCGGCTGCGTGCTCGAGTCTGATCATCTGGGGATAGGTTTGCCGAGGCTCGCCGTCAGTCCAGGCGTGCGACTTGCATGACCGACGAACGGATGCAGGACGAAACACCGCCGGATGGGCGGCCCCGCGTGATCTGATCCTGCAGGTCGCCCGCGCGGACGTCAGCCGTTCGGCGCATCCTTCGACGGGTTCACCGGGATGCGCACCGTGAAGCTCGTGCTCCCCGGCTTGCTGTCGACGGAGATGAAGCCGCGGTGCCCCTCGACGATCGCCTTCGCGATCGCGAGCCCCAACCCGGTACCGCCGGTCTGACGCGCACGGGAGCTGTCACCGCGGGCGAACCGGGCGAACAGTTCTTCGCGCACGCCGGGGTCGATACCCGGGCCGTTGTCGTGCACGGTCAATACGGCCGCATCGTCTTCGCGGGCGACGCTGAGCGTGATCTCGGTGCCCGCGGGTGTGTGCGTGCGGGCGTTCGCGAGCAGGTTCGCCACGACCTGGTGCATGCGACCGGCGTCACCGACGATCACGACGGGCTCGTCGGGCACGTCGACGCTCCATCGATGATCCGGCGCCGTCGGGCGAGCGTCGGCGAGACCCTCCAGCGCCAGCTGGGTGAGGTCGACGGTGCCGTAGACGAGCTCGCGCCCTTCGTCGAGGCGTGCGAGCAGCAGGAGGTCCTCGACGAGCCGCGTCATCCGCAGCGACTGCGCCTGGATGCGCTCGAGCGCGGTGTGCGTGTTCTCGGGCAGCGTGGAGTCGCGCAGCGACAGCTCGGAGTAGCCGCGGATCGAGGCCAGCGGGGTGCGCAGCTCGTGGCTGGCATCGGCGACGAACCGTCGCATCCGCTCCTCGTTCTTCTGTCGCGCGGCCAGCGAGGTGTTCACATGGTCGAGCAGCTTGTTGAGGGAGGCTCCGACGAGTCCGGTCTCGGTGCGCGGATCGGCTTCGGATGCCGGTACCCGCTCGGTGATGGTGACCTCGCCGCGGTCGAGCGGCTGGTTCGCCACCCGGGTGGCGGTCGTCGCGACGGCGCGCAAGGGGCGCAGTCCGACCCTGATGGTGACCGCGGTGGTCAGCGCCAGCAGGATGAGACCGCCGATGGTCGCGAGGGCGATGACGGTGAGCAGTGTCGTGAGCTGCTTCTGGATCTGGTCACGGGGAAGGCCGGTGACGATCACCGCGCCGGAATCCGTCGGCGTGACGGCGATGCGGTACGAGCCGATGTCGTCGATCGTGACCGTCGCGTTGAGTCCGCCGTCGAGGGCATCGTTGATCTGATTCAGCTGCGTCGCGGTGAGATCCTTGGCGCTTCCGCTGAGATCGCCGCCGCCGTTGTCGAGAACGACTCCGGTGGTGCCGGTCAGCTGGCTGGAGACCGCGAAGAGAAGACCGGGCACGGTCGCCCCCTTCCCGAGCAGCACGTTCTGGGCCGTCACGCCGGGGAGTGGCTCCTGATCGACCCAGTGCGCGAGCTGCGCCTGGTAACCACCGAGGCGCTCGTCGAGCTGATTCTCCATGGTGCTCCCCAGCGTCGCGCTGGTGATGACGGCCACGATCACGAGGATGAGGGACACGAACCCGATCACGGCGGTCATCAGCCGTGTCTGCAGGCTCATCGGCCGCGCCATCCCCGGGGTGCTCACTGCGGCGCCTTGATCATGTACCCGACGCCACGGACGGTGTGCAGCAGCGGGGCGCGCCCGGCGTCGATCTTCTTGCGCAGGTAGGAGATGTACAGCTCGACGACGGATGACTTGCCGCCGAAGTCGTAGCTCCACACCCGGTCGAGGATCTGCGCCTTCGACAGCACCCTGCGCTCGTTGCGCATCAGGTAGCGCAGCAACTCGAACTCGGTGGCGGTGAGCGCGATCTCCGCGCCGTCACGCACCACTTCGTGGCTGTCCTCGTTGAGGGTGAGGTCGGCGACCCGGAGGATCGACTGACCGTCGTCGGCGGTGGCGTGACCGGTGCGGCGGATGATGGCGCGAAGCCGGGCGATCACCTCTTCCAGGCTGAACGGCTTGGTGACGTAGTCGTCGCCCCCGGCGGTGAGTCCGGCGACCCGGTCTCCCACGGCATCCTTCGCGGTGAGGAACAGGACCGGCACGAGGTTCCCGGACTCTCGGAGCCGCTTCAGCACCGACATCCCGTCCAGGTCCGGCATCATGATGTCGAGCACGAGCGCGTCGGGTTCGAACTCCCGCGCGACCTGGAGCGCTTCGAGACCCGACGACGCAGTACGAACCTCCCAGCCCTCCATCCGCAGCGCCATCGCGAGCAGATCGGTGAGCATCTGCTCGTCGTCGACGGCGAGGATGCGCAGGGGGGAGCCATCGGGACGGTGGAGGTCGGGCAGATCTTGGGTCATGAGACCATTCTGAGGAGTTCTCTATGGGGTTTCTATGGAACCAGCTGTGTGCCGTCTGTGAATGATGGCCGCGACGGTCGCAGTGTCGGGGGTCGCCCCTACCGTGTCCTACATGACTGAACAACGACTCATCGAGCGACCGGAGAGCGCGGAGGAAGTCGCCGCCCTCGTCCGGCGCGCACAACAGGATTCACGCATGATCACCGTGGTTTCGGGTGGGCACGGGCCCTGGTCCCACGTCGACAACGCAGAAGACATGCGCCTCGAGCTCGGCGCACTGGCGGACATCCGCATCGACGGCACGCGGGTGAGCATCGGCGGCGGCGCCACCTGGGGCGCCGTCGCCAGCACGCTCGGCGAAGCGGGGCTGGCGATCAGTTCGGGAGACACTTCCTCTGTGGGGGTCGGCGGTCTCACCCTCGGGGGCGGTATCGGCTGGATGGTCAGGGCCTGGGGTCTCGCCGTCGATCAGCTCGTCGGCGCGCAGGTCGTGACAGCGGCAGGAGAGATCGTCGACGTGGATGCCGACACGCACCCTGACCTGTTCTGGGCGCTCCGCGGTGGCGGCGGAAACTTCGGCATCGTCACGAGATTCGATTTCGAGGCCCACCGACTGCCCGGAATCGTGTTCGGGGAGTACACCTTCTCCGAAGATTCCACGAGCGTTCTGCGCGCGGTGCGGGAGATCCTCCGGAACGCGCCGCGAGAGCTGACGGTGACGTTCATGGACGTGCCGGCGATGGATCCCAGCGCTCCGGCGGGTGCGAGCGTGCACGCCGTGTGGGCGGGTGGCGACGTAGACGCGCTGCGCGCCGTCATGGCGCCGGTCGCGGCGCTCGACGGTGTCGCCGAGAAGCTCACGACTCCCGCGTACCGCGACATCCTGATGGAGATGCCCGCGCCGGAGGGCGGCGCCGAAGCGGCGGGCCCTCCCGGTTTCATCGGCGGCAATGGTCTGTTCGCAGAACTGGACGACGAGACGATCGACCGTCTGGTCCGGTTCCGTGCGGCCCACCCCGCATCGATCATCTTCCTGCGCTCGCTCGGCGGAGCATTCGGAGACGTCGCTCAGGATGCCACGGCGTTCCCTGCGCGCACCGCGACCTGGTTCGTCATGGCCGGGGCATTCGACATCCCGGGTCTTGTCGACGATGACGCGCGCGCCTCGATCCGCGCCGAATGGCAGGAGATCGAGCGGAACCGTCTGGCCGAATATGGGAATTTCGCGGACTCCGAGCGCCCGGACGCGGTACCTGGCATGTTCGCGGAGGCCGCGTATGCGCGCTTGCGCGACGTGAAGGCGCAGTGGGATCCGAAGAACCTGTTCCGGCGCAACCACAACATCGCCGTCTGACGCGTTCCGCTCAGCCGATGCGGTCGGCGGGGAGTGCGAGGAAGTCGGTGGAGTCCTGCAGGAGCAGCCGATCGGACAGTTCCCCGATCGGTCCGTCGAGGTGCCCGTTCGCGCGCACGCTGAGCCGCTTCGGGCCGCCGAGCGCGTGATAGACGGCGAACTGTCCTCGGGGGTCGACGGCAGGGTCGAGGACTGCCGCACCCACAAGCACCGGGATACGCAGACGGCGTGCAGCGATGGCCGCGTCGAAGTAGTCGAGTACAGGGCGCACTTCGGGGTGCGCGCGAACATGCAAGCGCACGGCCTCTCCGCTTCCGGTGCAATGGCGGCTGAGGCGGATCGTGTGGTCTCCGAAGCTGGGAACGTCGAGCGTGGCCCGTCGGAAGCGAGTGTCCCAGGGGAGGGCCATCGCCCCGATGCCGCCGCCGAAACTCCCGCCGCTGAAGTCGAGGATGTCGGCAGCGCCGGGGGCGGCATCCAGCAGGACGGTCGCTGCCCGCCAGATATCCGCCGCGGCGAAACGATGGGAGTACGTGTCGCGGTGCGCGATTCCCGACAGCACGTGTTCGTCGGGGACGGCCGGAAAACGGCTGGTCGTTCCCGCGTGGGTTCCGGGTGCGCAGGGGAAGATCGCCGCGGTGTCACGGGGGACCCGGTCGGGGTCGGGAGCGGTTCGGCCGCCGTAGCCGTGACCGACCACGAGCCCGCGACGGATGGTCGAGGCGACATGCGGCACCATCAGGTAGGCCACGGCCTGCTCGCCCGCTGACGAGTGGAATCGGATCTCACTCCGTCGATGGGTCGTGGTGGGTTCGAGCTCGCGCTCGAGCTGCCATGCGACCGGTCCGGTGCCGAACTCGTCGAACGTCTTCTGCCAGAACTCGTCGAAGTCCGCGGGTTCCTCGGGGCGCGCAGCGGGTGTCAGCAGCGCGCTGAGAGAGTACTCGGTCAGTTCCTCGGGGGGATTCTGGGTCACCGCTGGGGTCCTCTCGGATGGGTGTCTGCTCGAGGTTACTGGGCAGCCGCGATCCGAAACGCGGATCCATTGACATCTTCGCATACAGATTGCAGTATGTGCATCATGGATTCAATATCGAACGCAGAAGCCAATGACGGCCCGCTGCTGTGGAGTCGTCGATCAGTGCTGCGCATGTTGGTGATCGCCGGGGTGCTCCCACCGGTGCTCGGCACCCACGCAGAAATGGCTATTGCGTCGCCATCGCAACTCACCGGTGCCAGCGGGTCGTACCCGGATGCGCTGCGAAGGCTCGACATGCCGAACCTGTCATTCACCCAGGTCGCGCAGCTGGTCGGGCCCAACCATCGGATGACGTTCTTCCAGGCCAGCTGGGACGGGGGCGAGACGATCGTGCGTGACCTCGAGGTCGCGCACGACGGCGGCTGGTTGGCGGTGACCGACCCCGCGCATCGTTTCGATGAGCAGTGGGTCGTGCTGAAGGGAACCCTCCCGTCTGGCAGCGCACCGGAGCTCTACGGACCGCTGAGCCCGAGTTGGCTGGGCTTCACGTCTTTTCAGCTCCTCGGCTCGCAGGCGATCGAGCTGTCCACCAGCATCGACGATGTGGACCTCGTCGTCCGCTGGCGACTCGAAGGCGAGAACCCCGAGGCCCATTACGTGCTGACGGCGAAGAACGCCGGTGACTACATCGTCGGGTACCAGAGCCAGGATGCTCGT
Organism: Microbacterium sp. LWH12-1.2; assembly: GCF_040675825.1. Taxonomy (NCBI): domain Bacteria; kingdom Bacillati; phylum Actinomycetota; class Actinomycetes; order Micrococcales; family Microbacteriaceae; genus Microbacterium; species Microbacterium sp. LWH12-1.2. The sequence goes on along the minus strand of NZ_JBEGIJ010000001.1, from coordinate 1,649,246 downwards.
TCGCTCGACGACCTCGACGAGGTCCTCTGCGGGTCCTACCAGCACGCGCTCTCCGTGGTCGACGGTTCAGCGCCGCTCGGAGCATGGGAGCTGTTCGCGCCGATGGCGCTGACGCAGTACGCCGTCGGCAATGCGGCGGTCACGTCCGGGGTCTACCTGCCGGCCGAGGTCGCCGAGTTCGTGCATGAACGCCAGCTGATGTCGGATCGGCAGCCGTACGGGATGAGTCTGCGCAACGACAGCCTCGACATCGTGCCGTCGATGTACGCCCCGCAGCCCGGTCTCATCACTGCGATGGCGGTCGGCGAGCAGCGCGGCTTCGCCTTCGGCCTGGCAGCCCGTGCCGACACCCTGTACGGGACGTACTCTCAACTGTGCCGGGGCGAGTACGGGCTGACGGCCTACCGGCACAACGTCTACGAGCGTTCGCTGACCGATGCCGTCCACGCCATGACCGAACTCATCGCCATCGAGCCGGACGGAGATGACTCCGTCGACTACATCCCCTCGTTCTCCGGCTGGTGGAATCGCGCCAAGGGCTTCGTGGATGTCGAGAATGAGAATGCCGTGCGCACGGCGGCCAGTGGGGTGGTGCTCGCCGCGCACTACCTGACCGGGACCGCGGACAGCACCCTCTACGAGCGTCGCGCTCGCCCACTCATCGAGTACCAGCTGTCCCGCAAGGGGATCGGCCATTCCCCGGTGATCGGGAGCCCGGTCTACAACGACACGACGCAGTACCGCATCGGCAGGATCCCCACGGATGCGGTGAATTTGACGTCGCTCTATCAGCTCACCCACGGCCGGAACGCCGGCATCCAGAGACTCGCGGTGCAGGCGACCAAAGCGGGCGTCGTCGGGCAGAGCCGGGCGCCGTTCGCCAACGCGCTGGCCACCTATCGGGTCACGGGGGATCCTGCCTACCTCGCTGAGGCGACCTTGATCGCCAAGCGCTATGTGCAGGAGCAGATCCTCACGCCGTACCGGGGCAACGGGCAGCCGCCAGGAGGCTTCGCCTACAGCTTCTCCAAGTACTGGGTCGACCTGCTGGAGATGTTCGAGGTGACGGGAGAGCAGGAGTTCCTCGACGGCGCGTACCGGGAGGCTCAGCGTTTCATCACCCAGACCGCAGTCCGTCCGGTGCCGGATCAGACGGTGACCGTACCTGACGGGCACGTGATCACGCAGCAGTACGACTGGGAGTCCCGCACGTCCCTGCCGTCCTATCCGAACACCGATGTCCCCACCGAGACCGTACCGGCCTGGTACGTGTCGCCCTCAGGGCTCACCTTCGAGGCGCTGTCGTCGTTCAAACTCGGTACCAGTTCGCTGACCGATCCCGGCGGCGGGTACGTCTACAACGCCTGCTGGTCCGGCGCGCTGCTCCGGTTGGCGCACCACACCGGCGACGCGTTGCTCGCCGATGTCGCGCACAACATGGTGATCGGCCGCTTCACCACCTACCCCGGCTACTACGGTCGTCAGTTCCAGGTCGCACAGATGAAGCCGGACTTCGCCACCAATGGGCCGGTCGGGATCACCGGGTACTACTTCCATCACGCCCCCGCTCAGCTCGGTCTGGCGATGGACTACCTGATCAGCGAGAGCTTCTACCGCAGCGCGGGCAACATCGACTTCCCGCACGTGTTCGAGGCTGACTTCGCCTACTTCAAGTTCTTCGCCTACGGCCACGCACCTGGCACCTTCTTCGGTGAAACGGCGGTCTGGCCGTACTTCCCTGCCGGCATGATCTCGCTCGACAACGCGCTGATCAACTGGCTGACCGCGATCGGGAACGACGCCCTGTACGTCAGTCTCACCAACACCGCCGCCAGCGCGCAGCAGGTCGTCGTGGATCTGGCGGGGGAGCTGACGGGGTTGCCGCGCAACTCGGCGACGGCCGTCGAGATCGTCACTGCTGACGGTGCCCGCTCCTCTCAGAACGCCTACCAGGGTCGTGTCACGGTCACGGTGCCAGGGCACGGCCTGCTCGCACTGATCGTGAGGAATGTCGTGGTCGAACGACCGGGGCTGCCCTTCGACGACATCGTCGATCACGGCACCGACAGCTTCCACGAGGTCGACTCCGATCCGGCCTCCGACTACGGAGTCGCACGTGGCATGCTCCTGGTGCGACCGGACCGGAAGGGCTACGACGCCTACGTCCAGATCGACACCGAACAGCAGGCCACTCTGACCTATCGAGTCGGTGGGAAACCCCCGAAGCAGGCGCCAGCCAAGAACTACCCCTATGAATGGACGATCGGCGTCGGCAACCCCGCCAAGACCTTCACGTACGCGATCACGGCCGGCGGGGTGACCACGGACGAGGTCACGCTGCGCCTCCCGAAGCGGATCACCGGTGCCAATCCCGGTGTGGTGGGAGACGTCGTCGCTCAGGCCACCGGCACAGCAGGCGACCGCGTCCCGTTGATCATCGAGGTGCGCAACGCCACAGACGATCCGGTCACCGGAACCGTGACGGTGAGCTTGCCCACGGGCTGGCAGCTCGAGTCGGCCGTTCCTGCGGTCGTCGCTCCTGCGAACGGATCCGTGCGGGTGGAGGCGGCCGCCATCATCGCGTCGGCTGCCGCGCTCGGAGAGGTGCAGATCGCGGCGTCCCTGGCCATCCCGGGGGACGATCCGGTGACTCTTCGCCCGGCAGCGATCGAGGTCATCGACCGCCGACGCTTGGTGTCGCTGACGACCGACACCGCGATCGTCAGCGGGCCGGGGGCGACAGCGCGGTTGACCGCACTCGTCATCAACACCGGGGTCACCCCGCTGCACGGCGCGCTGGCACTCTACGGTGCCGCCGGGTGGACCATCACCCAGCGGGATGCCGTCATCGACGTGCCACCGCGGTCCGATCTGACCCACACCTGGACGGTGACAGCCGGCCCCGGGGTCGCGCCGGGTTCGACCATCCGGTTCGAGGCGAGGCTGGACCAGACTCTCCGTCGCGGCGTGCTGGTGCGCGTTGCCGATGAGGGAGTGATCGCGCACACCCAGTCGCCATGGCCGGGCTACCTCGAGGCCGGAACCTGGTACCCGAGCGGCCTGTCAGGGTGGAACGGCACGCGCACGCGCTACAGCGACACGGATTCGGTGGGCAGCACCGTCACCTGGAATGCGAATCTCCTCCAAGCGGGCCTGTACCGCGTATCCGTCTGGTACCCGACGAACCCGACGACCACGACGTCGGCGGCCTACATCGTCGAGCACCAGGCAGGCAGCACCGAGGTGATCGTGAACCAGACGGAGGATGCTGCGGCCTGGCGTGCGCTCGGCACGTTCCGGTACGACGCCGGCGCCGTCGGCGTCGTGCGTCTCGAAGTCCGCAGCACCAGCATCCACCGCGTCAGCGCCGCGCAGTTCGTCCGAGTCGGCGACTGATCCGGCGGACCCGGAGGGGATGAGAAGAGGCACCGCGGTCTTCACCGCGGTGCCTCTTTCGTCGTGCTTCCCGACGCTCAGCGCCGCACGAACTCCTTGATCACGTTCTCGTCGACCGTGACGCCGAGGCCCGGCCCGGTGGGAACGACGAACCCGCCGTCGGGCTTCACTTCGAGCGGCTCCGTGAGGATCAGGTTGGCGACGGGCAGGGTGAACGGCTGATACTCGAACGCGAGCAGCGACGTGGCGCTCGCCGCGACGTGCACGCCGGCCGCCATGGCGATACCGAAGGCTGCGGAATGGTGCGGCGCGACCTGAACATGGAACGCGTCGGCGACGGCCGCGATCGCGAGCCCTTCGGTGATGCCGGTGCGGCCGATGTCGGGCTGGGTGAGGCCGACGGCTCGGCGGGTGAGCCAGTCCGTGAACTCGAAGCGGCTCCGCATCGCCTCGCCGATCGCGACCGGAGTGTCGATCGACGAGGCGAGATCGCGGTGGCCCTCGACATCTTCGGGCGCGAGGGGCGCCTCGAAGAACCAGGCCTTGCGCTCATCCAGCTCCCGTCCGAGCGCCTTGGCCTCGCCGAGTCGATATGTCCAGTGCGCGTCGAGTGCGACATCGAGGTCCGGATGCACGGCGCGGATCGCGTCGAAGGTCGCAAGGTCGGTGTGCAGGTCGGTGCCGAGGTGCAGTTTGATGCGTCGCACACCCGCGTCGACGAGCTCAGCCGCGCGCTCCGCCCGATCGGAATCGTCGATTCCGCGGATGCCGGACACATAGGTCGGCAGCGTCTCGGTGAATCGTCCACCTGCGAGTTCCGAGACCGAGAGGCCGGTGGCGTGACCCCAGAGGTCCCACAGCGCGATGTCCACGGCGGCCATCGCGTCGGCCTGGTGGCCGGTGAGGTGCCCGCGCTCACGCATCGATTCGGACATGCGGTGCCAGAGGGTGCGCACCGATCGCGGATCCTCGCCGAGGATGAGCGGCGTGAGCAGGTGATCGACGATGGCCGCGGCGACTTCGGGTGCGACGGGAGCGAGGGCTTCGCCCCAGCCCACCAGGCCGTCATCGGTCTCGATCTTCACGAGGAGGGTCTCGTATCCGGGGGAGTACAGGCTCCGCCACGGCGGCCTGATCATGTACCCGCGGTGCTCGATGGCCGTGTCGCCGGCGTACGAGTTGTCGGCATCCTCCTTCGACAGGAAGAGGGGGAAAGTCTGGACGCGCGTAATTTTCACAAGGGTCTCCGAAGACATCGATGGGAAGAGAAGCCGTCGACGTCTGTCGCGGCGGTGAAGACGAAGTGCCGCGACAGGCGTCGCGGCGGGGCGGTCAGAGCGCCGCGAACGCCGCCGCGCTGCGGGAAGGGCTGTACCCGAGGGCGACCGAGATCTCGTCAGCGGCTTCGATGAGCTGCAGCGCGAGCTCCTGGTGGGGTGCGTGCAGGTCGAGCACCGACAGCGGCCCGCTCGCGGAGAGACCGGCGATGATCTCACCGGCCCTGTTGTGGATCGGGGCGGCGATGCACGCTCTCCCGAAGGCGAGCTCCTCGATCTCGGTGGCGTAGCCGCGGCTCCGCGTCTCATCGAGGGCGAGCTGCATCGCATCGCGATCGACGATCGTGTGCGGAGTGAACCGCTGCGGTGTGTGGTCGAAGTACTCGTCCACCTTGCTGCTCGGCATTCCGGAGAGCAGAGCCTTGCCGAGGCCGGTGGCGTGCAGGGGGCCGGTGCGACCAGCCATCGCGAACGACTTGGGCGCCAGAGCGCCCTCGAAGTTGCAGAGGTAAGTGAAGGTGAAGCCGCTGAGCTCCGCGACGTTCACGCCGATCTCGATGCGGCGGGCGAGGTTCTGGGCGATCTGGCGCGAGGCGCGGAAGAGCGGTGAACCGTTGAGCGCGATCGTGCCGAGCGAGATCGCGGCAGGACCGAGTCGATAGAGGCCGGTACGGCCGTCCTGGACGACGAACTTCATGCGGTCCAGCGCAGACATCATGCGAGAGACCGTCGACTGCCCGAGTCCGGTGAGCGTGCAGAGCTCGGAGACTCGCAACTCGCCCGATTCCTCGGTGAAGCATGCGAGCAACGACATCGCCCGTTCGACGGTCTGGGTGCCGCCCACCGATTCCGATGCCATGTGAATCCTCCTCCATAGTGTCGCCGCCCCGGGCGACGCTGCGACTCGACGCCGCTGCCAGTCATCCTAGTGAGACAAATGGCACCAAGCAACACAAATGTGGGTGTCTTATGCATTTTGTGGATTTCGAATCCGCAATGTGGTTGACTAGCCGCACGTCAACGTCGACGACTGTGACGACGACGTGCAGGGCCCCGTACGGGGTCGCCCCTACCCGAAAGTGAGTGCAATGCCACAAGCCATCCTCGAGCGGCCCGCGAGCCGCGAGCGGGTCGAGCCACGCTCCGGGCGACGGTCCACGCTGGGTGCGAAGGACCGCACCTTCGGTTTCATGATCGCACTTCCCGCCGTTCTGCTCTTCCTCGTGATCGCGATCTTCCCCCTTGTCTCGAGCATCGGTACGAGTCTCTACGACCAGTCGCTGCTGCGCCCTGAGCGCACCTTCGTCGGATTCGGCAACTATGTCGCCATCTGGGACGAGTTCGCGGCCAGGCTCGGCACCACTCTCGTGTTCTCGACGCTCTCCACGATCTTCCCGCTCATCCTCGGCCTCGCGCTCGCGATTCTGCTGAATGCGCGCATGAGGGGTCGCAACATCCTGCGCGGTGCCCTGATGCTGCCCTGGCTGCTGCCCGGCGTCGTCGTCTCGTTCCTCTGGGCGTGGATCTTCAATGACAGCTACGGCGTCGTGAACCATGTGTTCGCGATGTTCGGGCTGCCGGAGATCAGCATGCTCGGCAATCCCACCGGTGCGATGGCCGCGGTGGTCATCGCGAAGACCTGGCACTCGTTCCCCTGGATCATGGTCGTCGCGCTCGCCGTGCTCCAGACGCTGCCGAGCGAGCAGATCGAGGCCGCGACGATCGACGGTGCCACGCGCGCGCAGCGCTTCCGGCACATCTCCCTTCCGCACATCGCCGGGCCGGTCGCGCTCGTCACCGTTCTGGAGTTCATCTACAACTTCGGCAACTTCGACACGATCTTCGTGATGACGGGCGGAGGGCCGGGGAACTCGACCACGACCCTCGCCGTCAGCCTCTATCACCTCGCCTTCGGCAGCTACGAGCTCGGCAAGGCCTCTGCAATGGGTGCGCTGTGGCTTGTGCTGCTGGCCATCATCTCGAGCGGCTATCTGCTCCTCAACCGACGACTGGAGAAGTGATGCGCCGTAGTCGCGACATCGGCGAGTCGATCATTCGCCCCCATCTGTCCATCCCAGGGCGGGTCCTGCTGGTGCTGCTCGCTCTCTTCGGCCTGCTGCCGGTCTACTGGCTGACTGCGACGGCGTTCACGAAGAAGGAAGACGTCTTCTCGCTCGACCGCCCGTTCTTCCCGGTCGACCCGACCTTCGAGAACTTCATCGGATTCTTCCAGAACGACGCCCTGTTGAAGAGCCTCGTGAACAGCATCGTGGTCTCGACAGGCACAGCGGTTCTCGCTGTTCTCGTCGGTGGGCTGATGGCGTACTCACTCTCGAAGTTCCGCTATCGCGGTCGTAACGCCATGATGTTCATGTTCCTGATCGGACAGCTCATCCCCGGGGCGCTGCTGCTCATCTCGCTGTATCTGATGCTGAGCTCTGCGGGATTGCTGTACACCTACGCGGCACTGATCATCTCGTTCACGACGTTCACGTTGCCGCTCACGGTGTTCCTGTTGAAGGGCATCATGGACGGACTGCCCGACGACATCCTCGAAGCCGCGAAGGTCGACGGGCTCTCCCGCACGGCGACGATGTTCCGCATCGTGTTCCCGCTCGTCGTGCCGGGTCTCATCACGGCCGCGATGTTCGCGTTCATGCGCGGTTGGAGCGACCTCCTCTTCGCGCTCACGCTCGCCGGCCCCGACAAGCAGACTCTGCCGGCCGGGCTCACGCAGGCGTTCATCCGGGAAGGCACGGCCGATTGGCCGGCACTCATGGCGGCATCCCTGATCACGTCGCTGCCGCTCGTCATCATCTTCATCCTCCTCCAGCGCTACTTCGTGTCCGGCCTCGCCGCCGGCGCGGTCAAGGGGTAGCCATGCGACACCGAAAAGTCAGAACCGATCACCCCGACGAAGGAGCAGTTTCCATGAACATCTCGAACTCGCAGTTGAGCCGCCGCGCCTTCCTCGGCGGCAGCACCGCTCTGGCCGCCTTCGGCGTCCTCGCCCTCGCCGGCTGCGCGACACCGGCAGCGCCCGGAACCGGCGCCGGAGCCGGAGCCACTGCCAACGCCGCGACCAAGGCCAAGTCGATCAACTTCTACGGCAACTCGCTCGGCGAAGAGGCGCTGAAAGCAGCCTGGCAGGGGATCCTCGACGGCTTCTCCAAGGATGCCGGCGTGAAGGTGGCCCCGGTCATCTACCCGTACGATCAGGCCGCCACGCAGCTGGCTCTCACCGGTCGCTCCGGCAAGCTCATGGGCGTAGGGCAGTCGGGTGGCTGGCAGGTGCTCACGCCGATGAACGTGCTCGCCGACCTGTCCGAACTGGCAGAAGGTCTCGGCATCCCGCAGGGTGTGCTCGATTCGTACACCATGGACGGCAAGCTGCTCGTCCTGCCGCTGACGGCTGCCGGGATCGGCATGATCACCAATGGTGAGATCGCGAAGAGCGTCGGCATCAAGTCGGGCATGACGGTGGAGAAGTTCGCGACGGCGCTGGAGAAGATCAAGGCGCAGGATTCGTCCTTGATCCCGTACGCCGCGGTCACGAAGAACCCCGACCTGAAGGATGCCGTGCACTGGATGTGGGGCTTCGGAAGCGATGTCGTCACTGACGACCTCAAGTGCACCATCGGTGACGCGGAGAGCGTCGAGGCCATGACCTGGTACAAGTCGCTGCTGGATGCCGGTCTCACCCAGACCAATGTCGCCCGAAGCGACGCTCGCATTCTGTTCGCGAGCGGCCGTGCGGCGCTCTACGACGATGCCCCGCTGGCCTCGACCTTCGTCAAGACGAACGGTGCTGCCCAGAACATCATCGACAACATCGGCGCGATCGCCCGGCCGACCGCCGGAGGCAACGACTCCTACAACCGCGCCTGGGGCGGCGGCCTGTTCGCGAGCGCGGGCGAGGGAGAGCTGACGAGCCTCGAGTTCATCAAGTACGCGGCGACGAACGTCAAGGCGGCGACAGCCCTCTACGAGAAGTCCGCGGTTGCGCCGGCGGCCAAGAGCGTCGCCGACCAGATCCCGTCGCTCGCAGCGGACAAGTTCCAGGTCGCCTTCCGCACCGAGGTGTCGGAGCACGCCAGAGGCGCGGCATGGGATCGTGTCGCGGTCACAGCGCAGATCGACGCGGCGATCGGCGGCGGCGTCGCGACGATTCTCGCCGGTCAGGTCGATGTGCAGGCCGGTCTCAACGCGCTGAAGAAGGAAGTGCAGGGGCTGCTCGACGCGAACTCCTGAGCTCGCCTGCTGCTGACGCTCGCCGCACTCGGATCTCCCCGGGTGCGGCGAGCGTTTTGTCGTGGGCATCGCACCCGGGCAGAAGGTGGTGGGGGAGAAGGCCGGAGGGGAGAAGGCCGGAGGTGGAAACGCCGCTGGCCCTGAGCCGTCGCAGAGACGGCTCAGGGCCAGCGGGTAGATGCGGAGGCGGTCAGAGCCAGCGTTCGCGCAGTACCGGCTTCAGCCATGCGGCGGGGGAGGAGATCGACAGTCCGCCGTCGACGGCGATCGACGTGCCGGTGACGAACGACGCGGCGTCCGACGCGAGGAACGCCACGACCGATGCCACTTCCTCCGGGCGTCCGATCCGACCGAGCGGGTAACCCTCGCTCTCCCCGGTATCGGTCGCGGAGATGCTGCCGGGCTGCACGGCATTGACGCGGATGCCGCGTGGGCCGTAGTCGAGGGCCAGCTGTCGCACGAGCCCATCGACGCCCGCCTTCGCCGCCGCATAGGCGGGCAGGGCGGGAGCGGCGAGGGAAGAGTTCACGGAGGTCACGGCGACGATCGACGAGCCGGGCGCCAGGCGTGGCAGCGCCGCACGGGCGACGAAGAACGCCGAGTCGAGCGTGGCGCCGAGCGCTCCTCGCCAGTCATCGTCACTCGTCGCGTCAGCGCGGCCGATCGGCATGCGCCCGGCGGCGAGAACCACGACGTCGAGCCGTCCGAGAGCCTGCTCGGCATCGGAGACGGCACGTTCCGCGGCATCCGACCTGCTGCAGTCGGCCACGAGGTAGCGCTCGAAGACGGCGTCTGCCGAATCTTCGAGGCCGACGCCGATGACGGCGTCCCCGTCGGCGGCGAAGGCGCGCGCGATCGCGAGGCCGATATCGGAGCTGCCGCCGATCAGCAGCACGCCGCGGCGAGTCACACGCGCACCTTTACCGGCAGCGGAGGAAGAGCGAGCTCCTCAACCACGAGGTCGACGGCCGCGCGACTGCCGGCGTCGAGGCGAGCGGCGGGGTAGCGCACCGTGGCGTGCTCGATGATGCCACGCGCGACGAGCACCTCTTTGTGCACCGCCCATGCGATGCCGCCCTGCAGCCCTATCAGCACGAGGGGGAGCATACGACGAAAGCCCGCCCGTGCCTTGTCGACGCGCCCGGCGATGAAGTCCGCCAGCACCGGACCGAGCAGGTCGGGGAACTCGCAGGCGGGCATAGTCCCCACGGCGCCGCGTGCGTACTCCTCGAGGCAGAACTGGGCGTTCTGGCCGCCGAGCACAGCGAAATCGGCGTCCTTGATCGCGTCGACCACCGCGCCCACCTTGGGAGCTGTCGGCGGCGCCTCGACCTTCACCGAGTCGACCCCGTCGAGGCGGGCGAGCTCGGCGATGAGCGACGGAGTCATGCTGACGCCCGTGACGCCGGGGGCGTCCTGCACCATGACGGAAAGCGACGTGGCCGCAGCCACCTCTCCGTAGAAGTCGACGAGTGTCGCCGCCGGCGGCTTCACCATGAAGGGCGGAAGAACCATGAGCGCGTCGGCGCCGCCCTCTTCTGCGAGGAGCGCCTGCTCGATCGAGGTGGCGGTCGAGGTGCCGTTGACGCCCGCGATGACCGGGACGCGGCCCTCGACGAGCTCGACGACATCACTGAGGATGGTGCGCCTCTCCTCGGTGGTGAGCGCGAACCCCTCGCTCGCCATTCCGAAGACGGCGACGCCGTCCACGCCGGCGGCGAGCTCGAATTCGACCAGGCGGCGCAGGCCATCGCGGTCGAGGGCGCCCGTCTCATCGAACGGGGTAGCCAGAATCGGCATCAAGCCGTGGAGTTTCAGAGCCATCAGCTGTTTCCCCGCTTCAGCATTGTCATTTTCCTGTTTTCGCAAGTCGTATGCATATTGTGAGATAGTCTGCCACATAACGGTTGCAGCCACCACTGAAAGTTGACCCGGATGCCGCGCTCACATCTCTCCAGAAACGTCGAGATCATCTCGGACGAACGCTACGTACAGGCAGAATCGCCCCGCTGGGACGGCCGAGACGGCAGCCTCGCCTGGATCGACATGGCGACCGGTGCGCTCCACCGCGGCCGCCTTGAGAACGGGATGGTCGTTCCCGGGTCTGCCGTGTCGGTCGGCCGACAGATCGGTGCCCCGGCACCGCTCGCCGAGCCGGGGGCCGGCTGGGTGGTGGCGGTCGACCGCGACATCGTTCATGTCAGCGACGAGGGTGTCGTGTCGCCCCTTGCGACGGATATCGCCGCGCCAGGCCACTACCTGAACGACGGCGGCGCCGATCCGTCCGGCCGCTTCTGGGTGGGGAGTCAGTCGATGCCGCGGGCACCGCACTGCGCGCTGTGGAGCTTCGGCCCGGATGGCGTGGCGACCGAGAGGCTCAGCGGAGTGACGGTCTCGAACGGACTCGCCTTCGATCACACCGGCTCGACCCTGTATTACATCGACACGCTTCCGAACCGCAGTATCGAAGCGTTCGATGTCGCGGCGGATGGTCAGCTCTCCGGCCGCCGGACGATCTGCCGCGTCGACGGAGGCAATCCCGACGGCATGACGATCGATCTCGAGGGCATGCTCTGGGTGGCCGTATGGGATGCCGCAGAGGTGCGTCGCTATTCACCGACCGGTGTGCTGGTGCAGACGATCGAGCTTCCGGCGAAGAGGCCGACCGCTGTCGCTCTCGTCGATCGACTGCTCGTGATCACGACCGCAAGCATCGGACTGCCGCAGCCCGGCGAGGCGGATGGCGCGTTGCTCGGTGTCGAGGTCGAGATCGGCGGGACTCCGGCCCTGCCATGGGGCGGGTCGGGGCGATGAGCGTCGTCGACAACGCAGGGCTGCGGGAGCGGGTCACGGCGAGCCGACTCATCGCGATCATCCGAGGAACGGATGTCGATGCCACAGTGGCGACGGCACTGACCTTGATCGATGCCGGCATCCTCACTCTGGAGATCGCTCTCACCCTCGATGACGCCGAAGCGGCGATCGCTCACGTCGTGCAGGACGCACCGGTGGAAGCTCTCATCGGCGCGGGTACCGTGCTCGACGAGGCCGATGTCGACCGTGCCGTATCTGCCGGTGCGCAGTTCATGGTGACGCCGACGCTCACCGCCTCGGTCGAATACGCGGTCGGGCAGGGCATCGGTGTACTTCCCGGCGTCTACACGCCCACCGAGATCCAGCGGGGGATGGACCTGGGCGCGGCCGCGGTGAAGCTGTTTCCGGCGTCTGCGCTCGGCCCCGGCTTCATCCGCGCCGTCCGCGATCCCTTCCCGGAGGCCAGGATCATCCCCGTCGGCGGCGTCACCGTCGACACGATCAGCGGCTACCTCGCTGCCGGGGCGTTCGCTCTCGGTGTGGGCGGCCCGCTCGTCGGTGACGCGGCGACCCCGGGGGGAGACCTGAGTGCGCTCGCCATGCGGGCGCGGGCGTTCGTCCAGGCGGTCCAGGCCCGCTGACCGGGCTTCTTCCTTTCGTCGTCACAGAGAGAGGGGCCGGGAACCTTGCGGTTCCCGGCCCCTCCAAACGGTGACGTCAGTGCGTGTCTTCCGCCTCGATCTCGGTGCGGTCGCCCGACCACTGCGTGTGGAAGGTGCCCGGCTTGTCGATGCGCTTGTAGGTGTGCGCTCCGAAGAAGTCGCGCTGTCCCTGGACCAGAGCGGCCGGCAGACGGTCGGCACGGATGCCGTCGTAGTACGACAGCGACGACGAGAACGCGGGCGCGGGGATGCCGGCCTCGGCGGCCGCGACGACGACACGGCGCCACGCGGACTGGGCGCGTCCGAAGACCTCGGCGAAGTACGGGGCGGTCATCAGCACCGGAAGCTCCGGCTCAGCGGCGTAGGCGTCCGCGATGCGGTTGAGGAACTGGGCACGGATGATGCAACCGCCGCGCCAGATCTTGGAGATCGCACCGAGGTCGATGTTCCAGTCATACTCGGCGGCACCGGCGCGGATCTCGTCGAAGCCCTGCGAGTAGGCGACGATCTTGGAGGCGTACAGCGCGAGGCGAACGTCCTCGATGAAGGCGTCATGGTCGGTCACGGTGAACTCTTCGTCCGGACCGGGGAGAGATCCGGCGACGGCGCGCTGTTCCGGGTGCGAGGAGAGCGAGCGGGCGAATGTGGCCTCGGCGATGCCGGAGACCGGCACGCCGAGTGACAGGGCCGTCTGCACCGTCCAGGCGCCGGTGCCCTTGGCGCCGGCCTGGTCGAGGATGACATCGACGAGCGGCTTGCCCGTTGCTGCGTCGACCTGACGCAGCACCTCGGCGGTGATCTCGATGAGGTACGACTCGAGCTCGCCCGCGTTCCATTCGGCGAAGATGTCGGCGATCTCGGCCGGCGACTTGCCGGTGCCGCGACGGATGAGGTCGTAGGCCTCGGCGATGAGCTGCATGTCGGCGTACTCGATGCCGTTGTGCACCATCTTGACGAAGTGCCCGGCGCCGTCGTGGCCGACATGCGTCACGCATGCTTCGCCCTCGGCGATCGCGGCGATCGAGGTCAGGATCGGGCCGAGCGTGACCCACGACTCGTCCGAGCCGCCTGGCATGATCGACGGACCGGTGAGCGCACCCTCTTCGCCGCCGGAAATGCCGGCGCCGACGAAGTTGATGCCCGTCTCGCGGACCGCCTTCTCGCGGCGGATGGTGTCCGGGAAGTATGCGTTGCCGCCGTCGACGATGATGTCTCCCGGCTCGAAGACCTCGACGAGGGAGTTGATCACGGCGTCCGTCGGACCGCCGGCCTTGACCATGATGATCGCGGTGCGCGGCTTCTGCAGCGAGTCGGCGAACTCCTGGTAGGTGTGGGCAGGGATGAATCCGGCCTCGGGGTGCGCGTCGAGAACACCCTGGGTCTTCTCATAGCTGCGGTTGAAGATCGCGACGGTGTTGCCCTCGCGGCTGGCGAGATTGCGGGCGAGATTCGAGCCCATGACGGCGAGTCCGACGACTCCGATGTTCGCTGATGCTTCGGGCACTGAGGAGCTCCTCGATCGTGAAGAAGTGGGGGTGACTTTCAGCGTATCGCTGTGTGCGGGTCAATGCGTTTCTGTGTCGCGGGATGCCACGAAGCGGCGGGTGACGGCGATGTCGCGATCGCCGAGCCCGGCGGCCACGAGCTCATCGAACGCATGGCGCAGGGTCGGCAGAAGCACAGCAGACGTTCCGGTGGCCTCCGCGATGTCGGCCGCGAAGCGCAGGTCCTTCAGCATGTACTTCGCCATCCCGCTCGGCGAGTCGTCGCCGGTGACCAGTTTCTCCCTGCGGCTGTCCAGCAGGCGGGATCCGGCGTAGCCGCCGGAGAGCAGAGTCCACATCGCATCGAGGTCGAGACCGGAGCGCTCGGCAAGGACGGTCGCCTCGCCGAGCGCCAGGATGGTGGCCGAGACGACGAGTTGATTGCAGGCTTTCGCGACCTGGCCGGCACCGAGCGGGCCGAGATGAACGGGGCGACCGCAGGCGGTCAGAATCTCCGCCGCTCGTTCGGCATCCTCCTCGTCGCCGCCGAGCATGATCGACAGCGTGCCGGCCTGAGCGCCGTCCTCACCGCCGGACACCGGACAGTCGACGACGCGCACGCGCCCGTCGGACTGCGTGTACAGCCGGTCGGCGAGAGCGCGGATTCCGGGTGCGGACGACGTCGATCCGATCAGGATCAGAAGGTCGCCGGCTCCGGCGAGGAGGCCGTCCTCGCCGTCGAGAAGCTCTTCGAGCTGCGGGAGGTCGGGGAGCATGGCGAGCAGGACGTCGACCTGGGATGCGAGTTCGCGGGGCGAGTCGGCCCACGAGGCGCCGGCCGCCATGAGCTGCGGCTGCGGGCGCCGTGCATGGATGACGAGTGCGCCGCGTGCGGCGAGGAGATGCTCGGCCATGGGGTGCCCCATGGCGCCCAAGCCGATCACGCCGACGGTGGCTGGAGAGGAGGACATGGCGACATGGTACCGAACATCCAGCTGATCGAACAGTGTTCAGCGGAATGGATTTACGCTAGAGTGAGCGGATCGAGAGTCTGCCCGAGGAAGGGACCAGCATGTCGGAGATCAAGAACAGGCTGCGAGTCGTCCTGGCGGTGCCGCTGTCGGAGGAGCACTGCCGGTTGATCGAGGAGCTCGAACCGCGGGTGGAACTCGTCCGCGATCACTCTCTCATGCATCCCATGCGCGGACCGGCCGACTGGTCCGGTGACCCCGATCATGTACGCACACCACAGGAGCAGTCGGCATTCGACGACATGGTCGATTCCGCCGACGCGCTGTTCGGCATTCCCGATGTCGATCCTGCGGCACTCGCGAGAACGGTCGCCGCCAACCCGCAGTTGCGCTGGGTGATGACTACCGCTGCCGGCGGGGGCAGCCAGGTCAAGGCGGCCGGACTCGCCCGCGAAGCGCTCGATCGCATCGCGTTCACGACCAGTGCCGGTGTGCACGGCGGTCCGCTCGCCGAGTTCGCGGTGTTCGGCGTCATCGCCGGAGCGAAGGGTCTTCCCCGGCTGCTGGCCGATCAGCGGGAGCGCACCTGGCCGGAGCGCTGGGAGATGCGTCAGGTCGATGAGATGACCGTTCTCATCGTGGGCCTGGGTGGCATCGGCGCCGAATGCGCCCAGCGTTTCCACGCGCTCGGCGCCCGAGTCTGGGGCACGACGCGCTCCGGCGAGCCCATCGACGGCGTGGACCGGTTGATCCCGCTCGACGAACTCGTCGACGCGGCAGCAGAAGTCGACGCCATCGTCGTGACGCTCCCCGGCACCGAGCAGACCCATCACCTCGTCGGCGCGGACGTGCTCGGCGCGGTCCGGCCCGGCACGATCCTCGCGAGCGTCGGACGTGGCACGGTGATCGATGAGGACGCACTCCTCTCGGCCCTCGACGACGGGCGCATCGGTTTCGCCGCCCTGGACGTGTTCGAGAAGGAGCCGCTCGATCCCGCATCGCCGCTGTGGTCGCACCCGCAGGTTCTGGTCAGCCCGCATACGGCTGCGCTGAACTCCAAGGAGGAGGAGCGGATCGCGCGGAGGTTCGCCGAGAACGCGGCGCGCCTGCTCGATGGCGCGCCGTTGCGCGCCGTCGTCGATACCGTCGAGTTCTACTGATTTCCAGCAGGGGGCGAAGAGTGGCGAGCGAAGACGATCCGCGGGAGGCCCGTGACCCGGCGCCGGCCGTCAGCAGGAGCATCCGCCTGCTCGGAATCCTCGCGGAGGCCGACCGGCCCCGTACGCTGACGGAGCTCGCGGCCGATCTCGGACTCGCGAAGTCGTCGACAGCGAATCTGTGCCTCGCCCTCGAGGCGGGCGGGATGGTCGAGCGCACGGCGCTGGGCTACCGACTCGGGCTGCGCACCGCGGAGCTGGGTGGTGCGTACGCCGCGCAGTTCAATCAGATCCGTGAGTTCTACAGCGTGTGCGAGAAGTCGCCGACGCTCTCGGCCGAACTCGTCCAGGTGGCCGTTCTCGACGGAGCGGATGCGCTGTACCTCGCGCGTTACGAAGGTTCGAGATCGCTCCGACTGGGCACCCCGCTCGGCTCGAGGCTGCCCGCGGCGCTTTCTGCGACGGGGCGGGCGCTGCTCGCGGCGATGTCGGATGCGGAAGTCGTCGCGTTGATCGGTGCGGATGCCGAGTTCCCGGCGCTCACCGAGCGCAGCACGACGACCATCGAGGGTCTTCTCGAGGTACTGGGGACCGCGCGTCGTCGCGGCTGGGCGCTGGATGCCGAGGAGTCGTTCCGCGGCATCGTCGGCGTCGCGGTGCCGCTCGACGGCTGGGCGCCGTCCGATCCGCCGCTGGCCCTCGGCGTCGCGATCCGCGCCATGGATGCCGACTACGAGCGGATCGAGCGCGTCGGTCAGGCGCTGCGCGACGCCGCCGCAGCCCTCACGAACCCGTTCAGCGCCGCCGCTCGCCGCTGATCCCGAGGCGCCGCGCGATCGCGATCCGCGGGTGCTGATCTTCGTCGTGCCCGCGATCGGCGGCGCCGATGTTCGTCGAGCCTTCCGGCAGGCCGGGGGACGAGTGGGCCGGGCCACTGTGGCTGTACAAAGTGTTGAACATGGGCCAACCCGCTGGTACAGTCATCTTAACGCCGCTGGCGAAGCCGATCGAAGGAGATGGCAATGACCGACTTGCGCACCACCGCGAAAGCCCCGTCTGATGACCCCGAGTACGCCGCGAATCTTCGCCGAGCCACACTTGCGTCCAGCATCGGCAGCGCGCTGGAGTATTTCGACTTCGCCCTGTACGGGCTGTCGACGGCGTTGATCTTCAACGTCCTGTTCTTCCCGCAGGGTGATCCCGCGATGGCGACGGTGCTGGCGTTCGCGACGTTCGGAGTCGGCTTCCTCGCCCGCCCGTTCGGTGGCCTCTTCTTCGGGGTGCTCGGCGACAGGCTCGGACGCAAGTGGGTGCTCGTCGCAACGATCCTGTTGATGGGTGGTGCTTCCACCGCGATCGGGCTGCTGCCGACCTATGAGGCGATCGGGATCTGGGCGCCTGCCCTCCTGGTCCTGCTGAGGCTGCTGCAGGGATTCGGAGCCGGTGCCGAACAGGCCGGCGCCACCGTGCTGATGGCCGAGTATGCGCCGGTCAAGCGCCGCGGCTTCTTCTCGGCGCTGCCGTTCGTCGGCATCCAGGCCGGAACCCTGCTCGCCGCCGTCGTCTTCAGCCTGATCACGCTGCTCCCCGAGGACCAGCTGCTCAGCTGGGGGTGGCGCGTGCCGTTCCTCGCGTCCTTCCTGCTGATCCTGATCGCACTGTTCATCCGGATGCGGTTGCGCGAGACCCCGACGTTCATCGAACTCGAGAAGCACGAGCAGATCGCCGATCGACCGATTAAGGAGATCTTCACGCACGGTCTTCCCGGCGTCATCGTCGGCGTCGGGCTGCGGATGGCCGAGAACGGCGGTTCGTACATGTTCCAGAACCTGAGCCTCGCGTTCTTCGTGGCCGTCGTCGGCCCCACCGCAGACAAGAGTCTCCTCACCTGGGGTGTCACGCTCGGTTCGCTCATCGGCATCTTCTCGGTGCCGTTCGCCGGTCACCTGTCCGATCGCTTCGGGCGGCGAACGGTCTACCGCTTCGGCGCCGTCTTCATGCTGATCTACACCTTCCCCGCATGGTGGATGCTCTCGCTCGGCAACCACGCGCTGGCGATCGGCGTCATCGCTGTCGGCATCGGCGTCGCGGTCAACACCATGCTCGGACCGCAGTGCGCGATGCTCCCCGAGATGTTCGGCAACCGCCATCGCTACCTCGGCGTCGCGATGGCGCGCGAGATCTCCGCGGTGCTCGCCGGTGGAACGGCCGGTGTCCTCGGCGCCTACCTGATCGCGGTCAGCGGCGGCAACTGGGTGCTGCTCGCGATCTACATGCTCGTCCTCGCCGTCATCACCACCGCATCCACGTTCCTGGTGCCGGAGACCCTGCGCCGTGACCTCACCCGCATCGACGACGCGATCAAGGTCTCGCGCAACGAGGGTGGCGACGATGTGTTCGCCACCACGGTCACCATCAAGGCTGTCGCACCGTGACCGGCCTGCCGGCCGGCCTCGGCGCCTTCGATCTCACCGGGCGCACCGCACTGATCACCGGATCCAGTCGAGGAATCGGCCGGACGCTGGCCGAGGGCCTCGCCGCGGCCGGCGCGCGCGCGATCGTGCACGGGCGTGACGCCGCGAAGGCGGCAGCGACCGCTGCCGAGATCTCGGCTGCAACCGGTATCGACGCTCGCAGCGTCGTCTTCGATGTGACGGATGCTGCCGCGGTGGACGCCGGGATGCTCGAGGTCGAACAGTTGATCGGCACCCCCGACATCCTCGTCAACAACGCCGGCGTGCAGCGGCGTGCTCCGATCGCGGAGTTCACGGATGAGGACTGGGATGCGCTCGTGCAGACCAACCTGTCCGGCGTCTTCCACCTGTCGCGGCGCGTCGCACGCGGAATGATCGCGCGCGGCTCCGGCAAGATCGTGCAGATCGGGAGCGTGCAGTCGCAGCTCGCCCGCCCCTCGATCGCGGCCTACTCCGCGACCAAGGGCGCGATCGTGATGTTCACGAAGGGGCTGTGCGCTGACCTCGCACCTCACGGCATCCAGGCGAATGCGATCGCACCCGGCTACTTCGCCACCGAGCTCACCAGCGCGCTGGTCGCCGACGAGCAGTTCTCGGCCTGGGTGCGCGGGCGCACGCCCGCAGGCCGCTGGGGCGACACCCGCGATCTCGTCGGCGCGCTGGTGTTCCTGTCCAGCTCGGCCGGCGACT
Organism: Microbacterium sp. LWH12-1.2; assembly: GCF_040675825.1. Taxonomy (NCBI): domain Bacteria; kingdom Bacillati; phylum Actinomycetota; class Actinomycetes; order Micrococcales; family Microbacteriaceae; genus Microbacterium; species Microbacterium sp. LWH12-1.2. Next base: position 1,630,070 of record NZ_JBEGIJ010000001.1, on the reverse strand, counting down.
TCGTCAACGGCCAGACGCTCTACGTCGACGGCGGCATGACGGCGGTGATCTGATGCGCATCGGCCGAGTGCTGACCGCGGACGGCCCCCGTCATGTCAGAGCAGAGGGTGACCGCCTGGTGCCCATCGAGGATCCGTACGCCGCGTACGCCGCGGGGCGCAGCCCGGCCGATGACGGGGAGGCGGTCGCGGGGGAGTTGCTCGCACCTGCCGTTCCCGTGGTCGTGATCGGCGTCGCGCAGAACGGGCCGGAGCACCACTCGCCCGTTCAGGCGTGGCTGAAGAGTCCGCGCACGGTGACACCGAGCGGAACGGCAGTGTCGTTGCGCCGGGACGCGGGTACGGCGGTCGCCGAGGGTGAGATCGCCGTCGTGATCGGCAAGGCGACTCCCGGGTTGACGGCGCAGAACGCGCATGAGTACGTCCTCGGTGTCACGGCCGTCAACGACCTGTCGAGCCCGGACCGCGCCGAATGGGATCCGCGCAACTTCGAGTCGAAGTCCGGCGACGGCTACACGCCGCTCGGCCCCTGGATCGATACGGACGCCGACATCGACGATGTCACCCTCACCCTGGAGATCGACGGCTCGATCGTCGCCGAGACCGACAGCCGCGAGCTGCCGATGGCGATCCGCGACTGCCTCGCGTACATCGCCGCCTGGTCGCCGCTCGGACCGGGAGACATCGTGATGACGGGGGCGCCGCACTCGCAGGCGCGGGTGCTGCCAGGGCAGACGGTCACGGTGACGGTCTCGGGAGTCACCCTGGTCACACCCCTGGTGTGACCGGAGAGACCTGTGAAGATGAACGGGAACGGAGCACACGTGGAGAATCTCGCCGTCGTCGCGCATGCGGCGAATGACCTGCGCATCGAGGACGTCGGAGCACCGGCACCAGCCGCCGACGAAGCGATCGTCGACATCGCCTTCGGCGGCATCTGCGGATCGGACCTGCACTACTGGATGCACGGAGCGGCCGGCGCCTCGGTGCTCCGCGCACCGATGACTCTCGGCCATGAGGTCTCCGGCGTCGTCTCGGTGCCGGCTGCCGATGGGAGCGGCCCTGCCGAGGGAACACCGGTCGCCGTGCATCCGCTCACGCCGCAGGGCGATGGTCGCACGCCGTGGCCTGCCGACCGGCCGAACCTCGCCCCGGCATCCACGTACCTCGGCTCGGCGATGCACGTGCCGCATACCCAGGGGGCGTTCGCGCGTCGCGTCGCCGTTCCCACCCGGATGCTGCACGCCGTCCCCGATGGCCTCGATCTGCGCATCGCTGCCCTCGCCGAGCCGGCCGCCGTCGCCTGGCACGCGGTGGCGCGCGCAGGAGACGTGCGCGGTCGCAGCGTCGCCGTGATCGGAGCAGGACCCATCGGGCAGCTCGTCGCCGCGGTGGCGCAGCGCGCCGGGGCCTCCTCCATCACGGTCACCGACCTGCACCCGCAACCCCGCGCGATCGCGGAGGCCCGTGGGGCGGTCGGGATCGACGCCAGGGACGCCGAAGCCATCGCCGCGCTGCACGCCGACGTCGTCGTCGAGTCCAGCGGCACCGTGCCCGGCCTGGCCGCCGCCATCTCCGCTGCTGTGCGCGGCGGAACGGTCGTGCTGCTCGGGCTGCAGCGGGCAGGAGAGGTCGCCGTGCCGATGGCCACGGCGATCACGCGAGAGCTCTCGCTGATCGGATCGTTCCGGTTCGGCACGGAGTTCGGCGAGGTGATCGCGGCGCTGGCCGACGGCACGCTCGACGTCTCGGGAATCATCAGCCACGTGGAGCCGGCGCATGATGCGCTCGATGCCTTCGCGTTGGCCGCTGATCCTTCGCGGTCATGCAAGGTGCTCCTCGACTTCGGTGTCGAAGCCGACGGGGCGGATGCCCGAGATCAGTCCTTGCGGTAGCCCGACCGGCCGAGCGAGAAGAGAGCCGCGAACGTCAAGCCCGCGGCGCACACCGACATCGCTCCGATGAGCCAGAGGAGTGCGTGCGAGAGAAAGGCGCCGTCGAGCATGAGGGGTCTCCGTGTTCTGCGCAGAAAAAGCTGGTGTCCTCAGCCTACCGCGTCATCCGGTACAATTGAGCAGTACCTCGGCGAGGGACGCTTCCGCGCGTGCGCGAACGTCCGTTATCGACGCGGCGGAGCGAGCCCGGTGGCTTACCTCACGCGTTTGCGTTCGAGCCCACAATTCCAAGACCACCGCGCGGCCCCTTCGCTGCGTGCCCCGAAGGAGAATCCCCATGTCTGAAGACACCAAGGTCCACGCCGAGCTTCGCGAGAACTTCGGCAAGGGCTACGCCCGCCGCCTCCGCGCTGCCGGCAAGATCCCCGCCGTCATCTACGGCCACGGCACCGAGCCGGTGCACGTCGCGCTGCCGGGCCACCAGGTCTCGCTCATCATCCGCCGCGCCAACGCCGTGCTCGAGCTCGAGATCGATGGCAAGGGCGACCAGCTCACCCTCGTCAAGGATGTCCAGAAGGACCCCGTGCACCAGATCATCGAGCACATCGACCTGCTCGTCGTGAAGAAGGGCGAGAAGGTCGCGATCGACATCCCGATCATCGTCGTCGGCGAGTCCGCTTCCGGCACGATCGTGAACCAGGACGCGAACACCCTGTCGATCGAGGCCGAGGCCACGCACATCCCGCAGAACATCGAGGTCTCCGTCGAGGGTCTCGAGGAGGGCGCGCACATCACGGCCGCCGACGTCGTGCTGCCCAAGGGTTCGACGCTGCTCTCCGACCCCGAGGTGCTCGTCGTCGCGATCTCCGTCCCGTCCGCCGCTGAGGCGACCGAGGACGAGGCTGCTGCGGAAGAGGCCACCGAGGCCGCTGCCGAGTAATCTCCGACCGGTTCGGAACAGAGGGGACGCGATCCGATCGCGTCCCCTCTGTCGTATCCGGCCGTCATACTGGTCGCGACCCCCGCTGCTGCAGGGCACGGGAGGTCGCGCGCGGAAGGACCACTGATGGCATCCACCTGGCTCGTGGTGGGACTCGGGAACCCGGGACCCCGGTACGAGGCGACCCGGCACAACATCGGCCAGCTCGTCGTCGACGAACTGGCGGCACGCCGCAGCGAGAGCTTCCGCGAGCACAAGGGCGGAGCTCGCGTCGTCGAGACCTGGCTGCGGCCGGGTGCCGACAAGCTGGTGCTGGCGAAGCCGAACACGTTCATGAACGTCTCCGGTACCCCGGTCGCTGCTCTCGCCCGCTTCTACTCGGTACCCGCAGAGCAGGTCATCGTCGTGCACGATGAACTGGACATCCCGTTCGACACGGTGAAACTGAAGATCGGCGGCGGCCACGGCGGCCACAACGGAGTTCGGGACGTCGCGAGCGCGATCGGCACCGCCGACTTCCCGCGTGTGCGCGTGGGCATCGGACGTCCGCCCGGACGTCAGGATGCGGCGGACTGGGTGCTCGCGCCTTTCGGCAAAGAGGAGCGGGCGAACGTGCCGATCCTCGTCTCCGATGCGGCGGACGCCGTCGAACTGCTCGTCGCGGAAGGACTGCTCGCGGCGCAGCAGAAGCACCACGCGCCGCGCTGAGCGCTGTCCTTTGCGTCAGCTGGAGTAGTCGTAGTCGATGAAGCCGGCGGCCGTCCCGGTGCTCAGGGCGATCACCAGCACGACGAAGAAGATGAGCGGCGCGATGATCGCGACGACAAGAGCGGCGATGCCTTGTCCGCGGCCCTGTCGGCGTCGGATCGCGATGATCCCCACGACGATCGCTGCGATGCCGAGCAACGTTCCGGCCCAGAATGCGAGCTCCGTCCACAGCACCTGGTCGCGGGCGGGGGAGAGGAAGGCGAGCGAGTCGACGTCGCTCATGTAGTCGGCTGCGCCGGGGATGCGCCGGCCGATCTCGTATGCGGCGAAGCCGACGATGATCGGGGTCGCGACGGCGGCGACGAGGGAGAAGATCAGCGCCAGGGTGCCGAGGAACGGCGATCGCCGCTCGGGGGCGGCCAGCACCGGATAAGCGCCGGCCGGGGCCGCGTAGCCGCCCACCGGCACGTGGTAGGCACCCGGAGGCGCCTGGTAGACCGGTGCCTGCGGGTACGCCGGAGCGACGGGCTGCGGATATCCGGGTGCGACCGGCGGCTGCGGGAAGGCGGGGGCCGTGGGCGGCGGTACCGTTCCGTGCGGTGCCGCCGGAACGGGAGGCACGCCGGGCGGGGGCAGCTGCGGATCAGTCACGACCCCATCCTAACGGCGAGTGTCAGACGCGTCGCAGCAGGCCGACGCGATCGTAGACGGTACGGAGAGTGACGTCGGCGACGGCATCCGCCCGCCCGGCGTTCGCGGCGAGGATGCGATCGAGCTCGGCCGGGTCGTCGAGGAGCTCGAGGGCTCGCGCTCTGACCGGCTCGAACTCGTTGACGACGACCTCGGCGAGGCTCTTCTTGAAGTCGCCGTAACCGCGACCTGCGTACTCGTCTTCGATCGACGGCACCTGACGGCCGGTGAGGGCCGCATAGATCGTCAGCAGATTGGAGACGCCCGGCTTGTTCTCCCGGTCGAACCGCACCGATCCCTCGTTGTCGGTGACAGCGCGCATGATCTTCTTCGCCGACTTCGCCGGGTCGTCCAGCATCCAGATGACGCCCGCGTCGCTCTCTGCGGACTTCGACATCTTGGAGGTCGGGTTCTGCAGGTCGTAGATGCGCGCGGTGTCCTTCTGGATCACCGGGTTCGGCACCGTGAAAGTCTCGCCGAAGCGGGAGTTGAAGCGCTCTGCGAGGTCGCGCGTGAGTTCGACATGCTGCTTCTGGTCGTCGCCGACCGGCACCACATCGGTCTGATACAGCAGGATGTCCGCCGCCATCAGGACCGGGTACGTGAACAGGCCGACGCTCGCTGCGTCCTGCCCGTAGCGTGCCGACTTGTCCTTGAACTGGGTCATCCTGCCGGCTTCGCCGAACCCGGTGATGGTGCCCAGAATCCAGGCGAGTTCAGTGTGGGCGCGGACGTGCGACTGCACGTACAGCGTCGACTGCGAGGGTTCGATGCCTGCCGCGATGTACTGCGCGGCCGTGCGACGGGTTTTCTCCCGCAGTTCGGCCGGGTCCTGAGCGACGGTGAGCGCGTGCAGGTCGACCACCGAGAAGTAGGCGTCGTATGCGCTCTGCAGATCACGCCACTGCAGGAGCGCGCCGATGTAGTTGCCGATCTGAAGAGAATCGGCGGATGGCTGCATTCCTGAGTAGAGGCGAGGTTTCGTCACGATATCAATCCTATGGTGATGCTGGTGGCGCAGAATCCGGTGCTGGCAGACTTGGCCGATGGTGCAGGTGCAGACGGCGTCGGGTGACCGCGTCATCCGGATCGTCGGAGGTGTGCTCGCCGCGGGGTTCGGAGTGCCCTTCCTGCTGCTCGGCGGGATGGCCCTCAGCAGCCGCTTCGGGTGGGGCGCCGGCGATCCGCACGGATACGCGATGATCTTCGGCACGGTCCTCGCGCTCGGGCTGGGCCTGCTCACAGCCGTCGTGGTGCCGCTGATCTTCCGCTCCAGCCTCCGGGGCGCCGCCTACATGTGGAGCATGCTCGTCTACGTGCTCGTCGCCGTCGGACTCATCGCGGCGCTGCTCACGGCGTGATGGGTCACGCAGGGCGCGTCGAGAACGAACATCTAGGCTGGGCGCATGAAGACCCCGCACGGCCGGAGGAGGCGCGCTCACGCGACGCAGGATCGCGCGCTCTACGTCGAGATTCTCATTCGGGCACCCCTGGAGACGGTGTGGGAACGCACTCAGGACCCCACCTCGCACGTGCGCTGGGATGCCCGTTTCACGTCGATCAGGCCCACGCGAGTCCGCGAGAACGGGGCGCAGGAGTTCGATTACGAGCTCGACCTCGGACTGCACAAGATCCGTGGCACCGGTTCTTCTCTCGGCACCCGTCACGGTCGGCACGGCGAGCGCACCTCCGCCCTCGTCTTCGATTCTGCCGACCGGCTCTCGCCGCTCGGCAGCGGTCGCGGCTATTGGCGTTACATCCCGACGGATGATGGAGTGCGTTTCCTCACCGGATACGACTATCAGCCGGGATGGGGTCCGATCGGCCGAATCCTCGACCCGCTGATCACACGGCGGTTCGTCTGGTGGCTCACCGCGTGGAGTTTCGATCGGCTCCGGATCTGGGCAGAGGAGGGTGTCGTTCCCGAGAAGACGACCTGGTGGCGCTCGTTGCTCCCTGGAGAACGACCGCGGGCTCGCGCCGGACGCTGCATGTCGCGTCCCGCGCGCGATGACGGCCGCTCCGTGATGCAGGCCGCCCCCGATTCGCTCGCGGAGATCACCTCATGATGCCGACCGACGGCGTGTTCCGCCGTGCACTCGGTGCCGATTTCGAGCGCCTGCATCCGCAGCTGCAGCGGCGGTTCGGTGTGGGTGTCGCTGCCGGCTATGGCTGCATCGGGCGCGGTGTGATGTCGGAGGTGCGGCGTGGACCCTGGTGGACGCTGCCGTTCCTGGCGTTCGGGACCCTGCGCAACATCATGTTCCCCGAGAAGGGGCAGAACATCCCGTTCCAGATCGACAACCACGCCTACGTCGACAGCCTCGGCCGAGAGACCGTCACCTTCGTGCGGACGATGGATATCCGACCGGGGCGCCGCCGCCGCTTCGATGCGACGATGATCTACAGCGAGAGTCGCGGCAGGATCGTGGACTACTTGGGAACGCATCAGCATCTCGCGGTGGATCTCGACCTGTCCGTCACCGACGACGGTGGTCTGCGCCTGGCCTCGGGCGCGCAGCGGTTCTATGAGGGCCCGGTGTCGTTCCGGTTCCCGATGCTGTTCAGCGGCCGAGCCCACCTCACCGAGCACTACGACGAGAAGCGGCAGTGCTTCGTCATCGATCTCGAGGTGCGAAATGCGCTGCTCGGTTTCCTCTTCGGGTACCGCGGGGAGTTCGCGTGCGAGTTTCCGGAGGGCACGGACGCGCCGCAGACAGCGAAGCCCTACCGCGAAGAGCGTCGCGAGTGATCCCACAGGGCGGTGTCTTCCTCCGTGCACTGGGTGTCCGATCGCAACAGCTCCATCCGGCGATCCTGGCGCAGCTGAGCCAGCCCCACGCCCCGGAGGACTCCGTGCACGGAGTCTTCGAGACGGCGGGCAGCCGGTTCGGACGGCTGGCGTTCCTCGCCCGTCCCGTCCTCGGGCCGTCGCTGCTCCTCACCCGCTTCGGCACAGACGTGCCTTTCGTGCTGACCGCGCGTGCATCGAGCACCGCCGCAGGTCGCGCGGTGCTGGAGACGACGCGCCGATTCGAGTTTCCCGGGGCGACGGAGGTGATCAGCGATCGTCTCGTCGAGGATCCTGAGGCCGGTGGTCTGCGCAATCTCCTCGGCGATCGCCGGCGGATCGAGCTCATCCTGGACTGCGCGGTGACAGACCAGGGATCGCTCCGGATGCAGTCCCGCCACGTCGCCCTGGTTCTTGGAGGGCTACGGATCCCGCTCCGAGGGCCCTTCGGGATCGTCGTCTCCGTCGAAGACGGGTGGGACGCCGAGCATCAGCGGAGGACCATCGCGATGGAAGCTCGACACCCGCTGCTGGGTACCGTCCTGGAGTATCGCGGCTGGTACCGGCCGAACGATCTCGGCGACGCCGACTCTCAGTACGAGTAGTCGACGACCACCGGCGCGTGATCGCTCCAGCGCTGGTCGTAGGACGCCGCTCGAGCCACGTGATAGGCGCCGACGCGCTCCGCGAGGGCGGGGGAGGCGAGGTGGTAATCGATGCGCCAGCCGGTGTCGTTGTCGAACGCCTGACCGCGTGCCGACCACCACGTGTACGGCCCCTCGACCTCGCCGTGGAAGCGTCGGCCCACGTCGACCCAGCCGAGACCCGGACCCACTGATCCGTCGACACCGGTGATCTCGGCTCCGGCCGCACCGAGGAAGCGATCGAAATAGGCGCGCTCACGCGGCAGGAAGCCGGACTTCTTGCGGTTGCCCCGCCAGTTCTTGATGTCGATTTCGCGGTGCCCGACGTTGAGGTCGCCGGTGACGACCGCGAGGGCATCGTCGGCTGCGAGCTCGCTCAGGCGCGGTCCGAAGGCCTCGAGGAAGCGCCACTTCTCTTCTTGGCGCGGCGTCTCGGCTTCGCCGGAGTGCACGTAGGCACTGACGATGGTGATCGGCCGGTCGCCGAGGACGAAGTCCCCTTCGAGCCAGCGCCCCTTCGAATCGAAGTCGTCGTCACCGAATGCGGTGCGGGTCGCGAGGGCGGGGGTGCGGCTCACGATCGCGACGCCGGCGCGTCCCTTCGCGGTGGCCTCGTCGTGCACGATCGACCAGCCGGGGAAGGCGGCCTCGAGATGCTCGTCCTGCCCGCGGACCTCCTGCAGAGTGAGCACATCGACGTCGGCAGAATCCAGCCAGGCGTGCATTCCGTTGCGGACCGAGGCCCGAATTCCGTTGACATTGACTGTGGCGACACGCAGATGAGGCATGCCTCAAGCCTAACGAGCGTCTCCGACATCGTCGTTCCGTCTCGGGGGCTCCACCACCGCGACCCCCGCTTCCTCGGCCTCCTCGAGGGCTCTGCGCCATTCGGTGCGTGCACGACGCAGGCGATGGGAGACGAGGGGGGCTCGCCACCACGCGGCGTCGTCGAGAGCTTCCTGAGTCCGCTGAACGCGCACCCGTGCGGCGATCACGAGCGCCTGCACTTCGTCCTCGTGCGTGATGCTCTCCGCCTTCGCCATCAGCGGCTGGTCATGATCTGCGGCGCCGACCGCGATCCAGGACGCTGCGACGAGGACGACGATCGAGACTGCCCGGCACCAGAGCAGGATCGCGACGGCGACGGCGAAGGTCGCCAGGAGCGGGTTCGTGGGGGTGTGCGACAACAGCAGACCCGCTCCGAGCTGCAGCACGACGACAGCTCCGCCGCCGATCAGTGCGCCGGGCAGGACGCGCCGCCAGCGCAGCGATGTTCCGGTGAGGTAGCGCACCAGCAGCGCAAGAGCGGCGGCATCCATCGCGAACGCGATGAGGATCGACGATATCCGCACGCCGACCTCGTACATCGGCCGGGACGCGTCTCCGCCGAAGGCCTCGACGGCCTGCGCGAGCGCCCAGACCCCGAACACGCTGAGCGCCGATCCGAGAAGCAGCGACAGCCCGAACGCGGCTGCGGCGATGAGATCCCAGAGCTTCAGCAGTAGGAAGTTGCGCGCATCGAAGGGGAGTCCGAAGATGTCGCGGATCGCGCGACGGGTGAAAGTCACGGCGGTGGTGGCGGACCAGATCACGACGATGGCCGCGATGGCACCGGTCACGCTGAGCACGCCCGTCGTCGACTGGGCGATCGCTTCGACCTCGGCAGGGGATGCGACGCCGTTCTTGCTGATCAGCCCGGGAATATAGGCGTTCGCGCCATCGATGAGGGCGCGGATCGCGCGCGGGCTTCCGCCGAGCCAGAGGCCGGCGCCCGCGAACGCGATGTAGAGCAACGCGAACAGGGCGAACAAACCCTGATAGCTCATCCCCGCCGAGAGGAGGAAGCCGTTCTGCCGCAGGAAGTGCCGCCAGACCCGCACCGGAAAGGACGCGATCACGCGCTCCTTCAGGTGTCTGGCGCGCACGGCCGTACGCTCAGCGACCGCCGCGCAGCACAGCCTGCTTGACCTCGGCGATGGCCTTGGTGACCTCGATGCCGCGCGGGCATGCCTCGGAGCAGTTGAAGGTCGTGCGGCAGCGCCAGACGCCCTCTTTGTCGTTGAGGATGTCGAGACGCACCGCGGCGTTGTCGTCGCGCGAGTCGAAGATGAAGCGGTGCGCGTTGACGATCGCGGCCGGGCCGAAGTACTGGCCGTCGGTCCAGAACACCGGGCACGACGACGTGCACGCCGCGCACAGAATGCACTTCGTGGTGTCGTCGAAGATCTCGCGGTCGGCGATCGACTGGACGCGCTCCTTGCCCTTCTCGGGGACGGAGCCGGCGACGAGGAACGGCTGAACTTCGCGGTAGGACGCGAAGAACGGCTCCATGTCGACGACGAGGTCCTTCTCCAGCGGGAGGCCCTTGATGGCCTCGACGTAGATCGGCTTGGAGATGTCCAAGTCCTTGATCAGCGTCTTGCAGGCGAGACGGTTGCGACCGTTGATGCGCATCGCGTCCGAGCCGCAGATGCCGTGCGCACAGGAGCGACGGAAGGTCAGCGAGCCGTCGACTTCCCACTTGATCTTGTGCAGGGCGTCGAGTACACGGTCGGTGGAGTAGAGCTCCACGTCGTAGTCGACCCAGTGCGGTTCCGCGTCGACCTCGGGGTCGAATCGGCGGATGTTGAAGGTGACGATGAACGATTGGATGGGGGCATCCGCAGCGGGCGCGTCGGCTATGGCTTTCGACATGCTCAGTACTTCCTCTCCATGGGCGGGTAGTTCAACTCGCCCTTCTCGTTCTTGGTGAACACGACGGGCTTCCAGTCCAGCTTGATGTGGTCGCTCGGCGTGGACGAGTGCGCGTCGCCGGTCAGGTACGCCATCGTGTGCTGCATGTACTTCTCGTCGTTGCGGTTCGGGAAGTCGTCGCGCATGTGGCCGCCACGGCTCTCCTGGCGGTTCTGTGCGGCGTAGACGACGACCTCGGCGATGTCGAGGAGGAACCCCAGCTCGACGGCCTCGAGCAGGTCGGTGTTGAACCGCTGACCCTTGTCGTCGACGTGCACGTTCCGGTAGCGGTCGCGCAGCTCCTTGATCACGCCGAGGACGTGCTCGAGCGAGTCGTGGGTGCGGAACACCTGCGCGCCCTTGTCCATCTCGTCCTGCAGCGCCTTGCGGAGCACTGCGATGCGCTCGGTGCCCTGGTTGTTGCGCAGGCCTTCGAGCATGCCCTTGACGAAACCGGCCGGGTCCTCCGGCAGCGGCACGAACTCGGCGGTCTTGACGTATTCGACGGCCTGACGGCCGGCGCGCTTGCCGAAGACGTTGATGTCCAGGAGCGAGTTGGTGCCGAGACGGTTCGCGCCGTGCACGGAGACGCACGCGCACTCGCCGGCCGCGTACAGACCCGGCACGACGGTGGTGTTGTCGGCCAGCACCTCGGCGTTGTTGTTCGTGGGGATGCCGCCCATGGCGTAGTGCGCTGTCGGCATCACCGGGACCGGCTCGACCACCGGGTCGACGCCCAGGTAGGTGCGGGCGAACTCGGTGATATCGGGGAGCTTGGTCTCGAGGACCTCGGCTCCCAGGTGCGTGCAGTCCAGCAGCACGTAGTCCTTGTGCGGTCCGGCGCCGCGGCCCTCTGCGACCTCCTGGACCATGCAACGGGCGACGATGTCACGCGGGGCGAGGTCCTTGATGGTGGGGGCGTAGCGCTCCATGAAGCGCTCACCGGAGGCGTTGCGCAGGATCGCTCCCTCACCGCGGGCTCCCTCGGTGAGGAGGATGCCGAGGCCGGCGAGGCCGGTCGGGTGGAACTGGAAGAACTCGAGGTCCTCGAGGGGGAGGCCCTTGCGCCAGACGATTCCGACGCCGTCACCGGTGAGGGTGTGGGCGTTGGAGGTGGTCTTGAAGATCTTGCCGAAGCCGCCCGTCGCGAAGATCACGGCCTTCGCCTGGAACACGTGCAGCTCGCCGGTGGAGAGGTCGTAGGCCACGACGCCCGAGATCTCGGTCTTGCCGTCGGCATCCTTCACCGTCAGCAGATCGAGCACGTAGAACTCGTTGAAGAAGTTGATACCGAGCTTCACGCAGTTCTGGAACAGCGTCTGCAGGATCATGTGACCGGTGCGGTCGGCGGCGTAGCACGCGCGGCGCACCGGCGTCTTGCCGTGCTCTGCGGTGTGCCCGCCGAAGCGACGCTGATCGATCTTGCCCTCGGGGGTGCGGTTGAAGGGGAGACCCATGTTCTCGAGGTCGATGACCGCGTCGATGGCTTCCTTCGCGAGGATCTCCGCAGCATCCTGATCGACCAGGTAGTCGCCGCCCTTGACGGTGTCGAAGGTGTGCCACTCCCAGGAGTCCTCTTCGACGTTCGCGAGGGCGGCAGCCATGCCGCCCTGCGCGGCACCCGTGTGCGAGCGCGTCGGATAGAGCTTCGAGATCACGGCGGTCTTCGCGCCGGAGCCGGCCTCGATCGCCGCGCGCATCCCGGCGCCGCCGGCGCCGACGATGACGATGTCGAACTGGTGGTAGTGCACGCCGTCGCGGACGACGGAATCCTGGGTCTCAGTAGTCACTTCTCGTATGCCTTCTCTTCTACTTGCCCAGTGCCTGGCAGGTGTCCCACAGCGAGCTCGCCTCGGTCACACCCAGGCACGGGTCGAACGTGAACACGACGAGGGTGCCGAGGATGATCAGGAGTCCGGCGGCGAGGACGATCGCGCCGACCAGGACCTTGCGCACCTTCTCGGTCGTCACGTAGTCGTTGACGATCGTGCGCATGCCGTTCGCGCCGTGCAGCAGCGCGAGCCACAGCATCAGCACGTCCCACCACTGCCAGAACGGCGTGGCGAACTTGCCGGCGATGAAGGCGAAGTCCAGCGCGTGGATGCCTTCGCCGACCATCAGGTTGACGAACAGGTGCCCGAAGATGAGCACGACCAGGATGACGCCGGAGCCGCGCATGAAGAGCCAGCCCCACTTCTCCAGGTTGACGCCGCGCTGACGGCGCGCCGGGGCTGCGACGGTCTGCGTGGCCATCAGTGTCCTCCTCCGAAGCCGGCGAAAGCGAGCATCAGGTGGCGCGGCACGAAGCCGGCCATGATGATGCCCCACACGAGAAGCACGCCCCAGAACAGCTGTCGCTGGTACTTCGCGCCCTTCGACCAGAAGTCGACCGCGATGATGCGCAGGCCGTTCATCGCGTGGAACACGATGCCGGCGACGAGGACGACCTCGCCGAGCGCCATGATCGGGTTCTTGTACGTGCCGATGACGGCGTTGTACGCCTCCGGCGACACCCTGATCAGCGCCGTGTCGAGCACGTGCACCAATAGGAAGAAGAAGATGGCGACTCCGGTGATGCGATGAAGCACCCACGACCACATGCCTTCGCGGCCCCGGTAGAGGGTGCCGCGCGGGGTCTTGGAAGTGGTTTCCGAAATCGACGGTGTCAAGCGAGCGCTTGTGGACACGGTCGTCCTCCCTGGATCGATGTGACTCGGTCGCGTGCTGCGCTTGTCCAAGTGTGAGCCCGTCATGTCGCAGGCACGCCCGATCGGGATCCATCCTATTCCCGCCGGAAGCCCTGGAGCGACGAAGGGGAACCTAAGTGTCTCGACGTCGAGACGTATCGAGGGAGGATACGCTGGCCCGATGACCGAGCCCATCGAAGACTTCTACGCGGTGATTCCGGCCGGAGGCATCGGCAGCCGGCTGTGGCCGCTCTCCCGCGCGGATGCGCCGAAGTTCCTGCACGATCTCACCGGATCGGGTCACTCGCTCCTGCGCGACACGTGGGATCGACTCGAACCGCTGGCCGGCCCCGACCGGATCGCCGTCGTCACCGGTCGCGCCCACCGCGCCGCCGTCGAGGGCGAGCTTCCCGGGATCGCAGATCTCAATGTCTTCCTCGAGTCCGAGCCCAGGGAATCCGCGGCGGCGATCGGGCTCGCCGCCGCCATCCTGCATCGTCGTGAACCCGACGTGATCATCGGCTCGTTCAGTGCCGATCATGTGATCCGCGGAACCCAGGTCTTCGAGTGGGCTGTGCAGCAGGCGGTCCAGGTCGCCAGGGAGGGCTACATCTGCACCATCGGGATTCCGCCGACGGAACCGTCCGTCGGTTTCGGATACATCAAGAAGGCCGGGGAACTGGTCGTATCCGGAGCTCCGGAGGCGGCTCTCGTGGAGCGGTTCGTCGAGAAACCCGACCTGGAGACGGCCAAGGAGTACATCGCCGACCGCAACTACCTCTGGAACGCCGGCATGTTCATCGCGAAGGCGAGCGTGCTGCTCGAGGAGCTCGCCCGCAACGAGCCGGAGTTGCACGCCGGACTGCAGGAGCTCGCCGACGCCTGGGACGACCGCGAACTCCGCGGGCCGGCGGTCGACCGGATCTGGCCGGGGCTGAAGAAGATCGCGATCGACTACGCCGTGGCGGAACCCGCCGCCGAGCTCGGACGGCTCGCCGTGATCCCCGGTCACTTCGACTGGGACGACGTCGGCGACTTCGCCTCGCTCACCAAGCTCATCACGCACGGCCGCAAGAACGACCTGGCCGTTCTGGGCCCCAACGCGCGTGTGCTGTCGGACGCCGCGAGCGGCATCCTGGTCAGTCAGACGTCCCGGGTGATCAGCCTCATCGGGGTGCAGGACATCGTCGTGGTCGACACCCCTGACGCCCTGCTGGTGACGACGGTGGAGCACGCGCAGCGCGTCAAGGGCGTCGTCGAGTCGCTCAAGCTGACCGGTCGGGGCGACGTGCTCTGATGAGCATGTCCACATGCTCATCGGCTGTCTTGGTTTCAGCTTTGTAACCATTCGATAGCGGCTCTGCCTCGGGCGTGCACAAATCCTGAAACAGTGGGTAACTTTGAGCGATCCGCGATGGCCGCGGATTCGCTCAGGGAGGCACGAGTTGACCATCTCCACCACCAAGAAGCTGCTTGGCGCGACGGCAGTCGCCGGCGTCATCTTCGCACTCGCAGGCTGCGGCCAGGCGCCCACTGAAACCCCCGATGGTGGCGACGCCGGTCCCGCCGTCGACAACTTCAAGCCGTGCATGGTCTCCGATGAGGGCGGCTTCGACGACAAGTCCTTCAACCAGCTCGGATTCGAAGGTCTGACCAAGGCCGCCGACGAGCTCGGTGTCGAGGTCAGCAAGACCGAGTCGAAGTCGGCGAGCGACTACGTGTCCAACCTCGACGCGCTCGCGTCCGAGGGCTGCACGTTCATCGTCTCGGTCGGCTTCAAGCTCAGCGCCCCGACCATCGAGGCGGCGACCGCGAACCCCGACATCCAGTACGCGATCATCGACGACTGGGCCGACGCCGACTTCGACGGCGAGACGGATGCTCCGAACATCAAGCCCCTGGTCTTCGACACCGCCCAGGCTGCGTTCCTCGGCGGTTACGCCGCGGCGTCGTACTCCGAGTCCGGCACGGTCGGCACCTTCGGTGGCGCCAAGATCCCACCGGTGACGATCTTCATGGACGGCTTCCAGCTCGGCGTCGAGCACTTCAACAAGGAGAAGAGCGAAGACGTCAAGGTCGTCGGCTGGGACATCACCTCGCAGGAGGGCCAGTTCACCGACGAGTTCGCCGCGAACGACAAGGCGAAGCAGGTTGCTCAGGGCATCATCGACCAGGGCGCCGATGTGCTGCTGCCGGTCGGCGGTCCGATCTACCAGTCCGCTGCACAGGCGATCCGTGACTCCGGCGGCAACATCGCCCTGATGGGCGTCGACGCCGATGTGTTCACCACCGACCCCAGCGTCGGCGACCTGCTCCTCGTGTCGATCATGAAGGGTATGGACGTCGCGGTCTACGACGCGGTGATGGAGGCTGCCGAGGGCAACTTCGACGCCACCCCGTTCGTCGGGACGCTGGAGAACGGCGGCGTCTCGCTGTCCGAGTTCCATGACTTCGAGAGCAAGGTCGACCCGGCACTCGCCGACGAGCTCAAGGCGATCCAGGAAGGCATCATCGACGGTTCGATCAAGGTCGAGTCGCCGGCATCGCCGTAACCGAAATCTGCAGTACAGGACGCGGCCGGACAGATGCTCAGCATCTGTCCGGCCGCTCCTCTGATCGATAGATTGAGATTATGAAGCTTGAGCTCCGTGGGATTACCAAGCGCTTCGGTTCCCTCGTCGCGAACGACCACATCAGCCTCACCGTCGAGCCGGGTCAGATCCACTGCCTGCTCGGCGAGAACGGCGCGGGGAAGTCGACGCTGATGAACGTCCTCTACGGGCTGTACACGGCCGACGAGGGGGAGATCCTTCTCGACGACGTGGTGCAGCACTTCGCCGGTCCTGGAGATGCGATGGCAGCGGGCATCGGCATGGTGCACCAGCACTTCATGCTCATCCCCGTCTTCACCGTCGCCGAGAACGTGATGCTCGGCCACGAGAAGACCGGTTTCGCCGGTCGACTCGATCTGGCCGCCGCTCGCGCGCACGTGCGCGCCGTCAGCCAGCGCTTCGGATTCGAGATCGACCCGGACGCCATCGTCGGCGACCTCCCGGTCGGCGTCCAGCAGCGCGTCGAGATCATCAAGGCGCTCTCCCGTGATGCCAAGGTGCTGGTCTTCGACGAGCCGACCGCTGTGCTCACCCCTCAGGAGACCGACGAGCTGATGGGCATCATGCGCCAGCTCCGCGATGAGGGCACGGCGATCGTCTTCATCACCCACAAACTGCGTGAGGTCCGCGAAGTGGCGGACAAGATCACGGTCATCCGCCTCGGCAAGGTCGTCGGCGAGGCCGACCCCACCGCATCCAACACCGAGATGGCAGCGCTCATGGTCGGTCGCGCGGTCGAGCTCACCGTGAGCAAGGGAGAGCCCAACCTCCGCAGCGGCGGACTCGTGGTCGATCGCCTTCGGGTGATCGACGAGGCGGGGCAGATCGTCGTCAACGACGTGAGCTTCGAAGTGCGACCTGGCGAGATCCTCGCGATCGCCGGGGTGCAGGGCAACGGCCAGACCGAGCTCACCGAGGCGATCATCGGACTGCAGCACAAGGCCACCGGCAGCATCACCCTCGACGGCGAAGAACTGCTCGGCCGCAGTGTCCAGGGCGTCATCGATGCGGGCGTCGGCTTCGTCCCCGAGGACCGCAAGGAAGACGGCCTGGTCGGCGAGTTCAGCGTCGCCGAGAACCTCATCCTCAACCGCTCCTCCGACGGCGCCCCCTTCTTCCGGGTCGCCACGCTCCAGCGCAAAGCTCTCGACGCCTTCGCGAGAGAGCAGATCGACGAGTTCGACATCCGCACCCAGGGGCCGGATGCCGCCGCCGGGCGTCTATCCGGCGGCAACCAGCAGAAGGTCGTCCTCGCGCGTGAACTGAGTCGCGAGCTGAAGCTCTTCGTGGCATCGCAGCCGACCAGGGGCATCGACGTCGGTTCCATCGAATTCGTGCACGAGCGCATCGTCGAGACCAGGGACTCCGGCGTTCCGGTCATCGTGGTCTCCACGGAACTCGACGAGGTATCGGCACTCGCCGACCGGATCGCGGTCATGTACCGCGGTGGCATCGTCGGCATCGTGCCGGGTAATGCTCCGCGCGAGGTGCTCGGACTCATGATGGCCGGCGAGTTGCCCGGCGCCGCGGAGAAGGAGGTCGCCTCGTGAGTGGAGTCGCCGAGAAGAAGACAGAGGTCGAGGCCGCGCCTCGGCAGAACACCGTCATCCGCGACATCGCCGGAGGAAGCGCCGTTCGCGCCGTGCTGGCGATCGTCCTCGCGATGCTCATCGGCGGCGTCCTCATCGCTGCGACCAATCCGGACGTGCAGAGGGCGACGGGGTATTTCTTCCAGAAGCCGGGCGACACGTTCGCCGCGATCTGGGAGGCGGTCTCCGGCGCCTACGCCGCACTGTTCCGCGGGGCGATCTACAACTACAACGCGCCGAACTTCCTGCGCGCGATCAAGCCGATCACCGACACCCTGAACTTCGCCACGCCGCTCATCGCGGCCGGCCTCGGTGTCGCGCTGGCGTTCCGCGTCGGACTGTTCAACATCGGTGGCCGGGGCCAGATGCTCATGGGCGTCGCGGCGGCATCCGTCGTCGCTTTCACCGTGCAGGCCCCGATCTTCATCCACCTCCCGCTGACCATCATCGCCGGACTTCTCGGCGGCATGGTCTGGGGTGGACTCGTCGGGTTCCTCAAGGCGAAGACGGGCGCGCACGAGGTGATCCTGACGATCATGCTCAACTTCATCGCGTACTACTTCATCTCGTGGCTGCTGGCCACGCCCGGTCTGCTGCAGCGCCCAGGGGGATCGCAGCCGATCTCACCGCCCACGCCGGAGACGGCGCAGTTCCCGCTGCTGTTCACGGCACCGCTCTCGGTGAACGCGGGCTTCCTGGTCTCGATCCTCGCCGTGGTCTTCGTGTGGTGGCTCATCGAGCGATCCAGCCTCGGGTTCCGGATGCGCGCGGTGGGGGAGAACCCGAACGCCGCCCGTGCCGCCGGCGTCAACGTCGGCCGCACCATCGTCTACGCGATGGGCATCGCCGGCGCTCTGGCCGGACTCGCCGGCGTCAATCAGATGTCGGGCACGATCACGAGCGGTTTCGAGGCCGGAATCGATGCCGGCATCGGCTTCGACGCGATCACCGTCGCGCTCCTCGGCCGCAGCCGGGCGTGGGGCGTGCTCTGGGCCGGCATCCTGTTCGGGGCGCTCAAGGCGGGCAGTTTCACGATGCAGACCTCGCAGGACATCCCGGTCGACATCGTCCTCGTCGTGCAGGCGCTGATCGTGCTCTTCATCGCGGCACCCCCGCTGATCCGCGCGATCTTCTTCCTCCCGAAGGAGGGCGCATCGCCCCGTCCCGTGCGTCGCGCGAAGAAGGAGGTGGCCGCATGAGCGCCATCGCAGCCACCACCGCAGCCGACGGCACGATCCTTCGCGAGACGGTGCGCCAGCGCAGCTTCAAGCTGCCGATCTCGCTCGGCATCGTCGCAGTGCTTCTCCTTCTGCTCGCCCTCCCGGCGGGCCGAAGCGGCACGAGCGTCTTCCGCCTCGCGGACCGCACGTCTTCGCTGGCATTGCCGGACATCGGAGTCCCGACGTGGCCGACGGTGTTCGTCAGCTCCCTCATCCTCGTCGCCCTCGCCGTCTACGCGACCGTTCGTGTGATGGGCTACCGGCGCGTCGGCCTCTGGCTGCCGATCGTGTTCGCGTTCGTCGCCGTCTTCGCGTTCCTCACCTGGTCGGCCGCAGACGGTCTCGTCCCCGTCACCGGACTGCTCTTCGGCGCCGTCTCGCTGTCGGTGCCGCTGATCTTCGGAGCCCTCGGCGGCGTCATCGGTGAGCGCGCCGGTGTCGTGAACGTCGCGATCGAGGCGCAGTTCCTGCTGGCGGCTTTCAGTTCCGCACTCGTCGCGTCGATGACCGGGAGCTACGTCATCGGAATCATCGCGGCCATGGTGGGTGGCGCCCTCGTGGCTGCCGTGCTCGCCCTCTTCGCGATCCGTTACATCGTCGATCAGGTCATCGTCGGCGTGGTGCTCAACGTGCTCATCACCGGACTGACGAGCTTCCTGCACGGTGCGCTGATGCGGCAGAACGAGGCCCTGTTCAACACGCCGCCGCGACTGCCGCGGATCCCGATCCCGCTGCTCCACGAGATTCCGGTGCTCGGCCCGGTGCTGTTCAACCAGACGCTGATCGTGTACCTCATGTACATCGCGGTGCCGCTGGTCGCCTGGGCGCTCTACCGTTCGCGCTGGGGTCTCCGCCTCCGCGCGGTCGGCGAGCACCCGCAGGCGGCAGACACCGTTGGTATCAAGGTGAACCCGACGCGCTTCTGGAACCTCCTGCTCGCCGGCTCCATCGCCGGTATCGGCGGGGCGTACTTCACGCTCGGATCGGTCGGAGCCTTCGACAAGGAGATGACGGACGGTCTCGGCTTCATCGCCCTCGCCGCAGTGATCTTCGGCGGCTGGGATCCGATCAGGGCGACGCTCGCGGCGATCCTCTTCGGGTTCTCGATGAACCTGGAGACGCTGCTGAGCAATCTCGGATCCCCGATCCCCGGTGAGTTCATGAAGATGCTGCCGTACGTGGTGACCGTGCTCGCCGTTGTCGGATTCGCAGGCAAGGTCCGCGCACCCGCCGCCGACGGCAAGCCGTACATCAAGGGATAGTGATGACAGACATCGATTGGGACGAGCTGCGTCAGGTCGCCACCGACGCGATGGAGAAGGCGTACGCGCCGTACTCGCGCTACAAGGTGGGTGCCGCCGCGCTCGTGGGCGACGGACGGATCGTCGCCGGCTGCAACGTGGAGAACGCCTCATACGGCGTCACCCTGTGCGCGGAATGCGCCTTGGTCGGCGACCTGCACATGTCCGGCGGCGGCCAGCTGGTCGCGTTCGTGTGCGTCAACAATGACGGGCAGACGATCATGCCGTGCGGCCGCTGCCGTCAGCTGCTGTTCGAGCACGCGATGCCCGGGATGCTGCTGGAGACCGTCTCCGGCATCCGCACGATCGACGAGGTGCTGCCGGACGCGTTCGGCCCCCGAGACCTGGAGGACGCACGATGAGCGTTGAGCCCTACGACGCGGTGGACGTCATCCGTGCCAAGCGCGACGGCGGCGTCGTCGCCGAGCCGGCGCTGCGATGGATGGTCGACGCCTACACCCGCGGATACGTGTCCGACGCGCAGATGGCATCGTTCGCGATGGCCGTCTTCCAGCGCGGCATGGAGCGCGATGAGATCCGGGTGCTCACCGACGCGATGATCGCTTCGGGGGAGCGGATGAGCTTCGCATCCCTCGGCAAGAAGACCGTCGACAAGCACTCCACCGGTGGCGTCGGCGACAAGATCACCCTGCCGCTCGCGCCGCTCGTCGCCGTGTTCGGCGTCGCGGTGCCGCAGCTGAGCGGTCGTGGCCTCGGTCACACCGGTGGCACGCTCGACAAGCTGGAGTCCATCCCCGGCTGGCGCGCGGCGCTTTCCAACGAGGAGATGTTCGCGCAGATGCAGGGCGACGTCGGCGCCGTGATCTGCGCGGCCGGCTCCGGCCTCGCGCCGGCCGACAAGAAGCTCTACGCGCTGCGCGACGTGACCGGCACGGTCGAGGCGATCCCGCTGATCGCGTCGAGCATCATGTCGAAGAAGATCGCCGAGGGCACGGATGCTCTCGTGCTCGACGTGAAGTTCGGATCCGGCGCGTTCATGCAGGACATCGACCGCGCCCGCGAATTGGCCCGCACCATGGTCGCGCTCGGCACGGACTCCGGTGTCGCCACCACGGCGCTCCTCACAGACATGAACGTGCCGCTCGGGCTCGCGATCGGCAACGCGAACGAGGTCCGCGAGTCGGTGGAGATCCTCGCCGGTGGCGGACCGGCCGACGTCCGCGAGCTGACGCTCGCGCTGGCCAGGGAGATGCTCGCCCTGGCAGGTCAGCCGGATGCCGACGTCGAGGCCGCTCTCGACGACGGCCGCGCGATGGACAGCTGGAAGGCGATGATCCGCGCGCAGGACGGCGATCCGGATGCTCCGCTGCCGACCGCGCGCGAGACCCATGTCGTCACAGCCCCGGCCGATGGCGTGATGACGCGTCTGGACGCACTGCCCTTCGGGATCGCGGCATGGCGTCTCGGCGCCGGCCGTGCGCGCGCAGAGGACCCGGTGATCTTCGAGGCGGGTATCGACCTGCATGCGAAACCAGGGGAGCGCGTCGTGGCAGGTCAGCCGCTGTTCACTCTCTCCGCCGCAGACGAGGCGCGCTTCCCGCGCGCTCTCGAGGCGATCGAGGGTGCCTGGGAGATCGGTGACGAGGCCTCGGTGACGGCATCCGGGCCGCTCGTTCGGGAGCGGATCACCGCGTAGTCTGAATCTCAGGTCCGACGGTGCATTCCGTCTGCCTGCGGTGCGCTCAAAGACCGGAAACGAAGGGGTACATTCCATGTCGATCGACCCGAACGGCGACGTCACCATTCAGGGGACCTCGCTGCGAAGCCTTCCCAAGGTGTCGCTGCACGACCACCTCGACGGCGCCCTGCGTCCGGCGACGATCATCGAGCTGGCGGATGCCGCAGGAATCGACGTCCCCGAGACGAAGCCGGCGGCGCTGGGGAAGTGGTTCACGAAGCAGAGCGATTCCGGCTCGCTCGTCGAGTACCTGAAGACCTTCGACCTGACGACCGCCGTCATGCAGACGCAGGAGGGGCTGACCCGGGTCGCCCGCGAGTTCGTCCAGGACCTCGCCACGGATGGCGTGATCTACGGGGAGGTCCGCTGGGCCCCCGAGCAGCACCTGGCCGGTGGGCTCTCGCTCGAGCAGACAGTCGAGGCGGTGCAGCAGGGCATCGAGGAGGGCGAGGATGCCGCAGACCGCGCAGGCAGCAGCATTCGCGTCGGTCAGCTGATCACCGCGATGCGACACACCGATCGCGCACGGGAGATCGCCGAGCTCGCGGTCGCCTTCCGCGGACGCGGCGCCGTCGGCTTCGACATCGCCGGCCCTGAAGACGGCTTCCCTGCGTCGAACCACCGAGCCGCCTTCGACTATCTCGCGGAGAACTTCTTCCCGGTGACGGTGCACGCGGGTGAGGCTGCCGGTCTCGCCTCGATCCGTTCCGCGCTGATCGACGGACGGGCCTTGCGCCTCGGTCACGGCGTCCGCATCGCCGAAGACCTGCAGGTGATCACGCAGGAGGGCGACGAGGTGCAGGTGCAGTTCGGCGACCTGGCACGCTGGGTCCGCGATCGGGAGATCCCACTGGAGCTCTCGCCGTCTTCGAACCTGCAGACCGGCGCGATCGCGGCATGGGGTACCGAGCTCGCCGATCACCCCTTCGATCTGCTGTACCAGCTCGGCTTCGCCGTCACGGTCAACGTCGATAACCGCACCATGAGCGGCACGTCGCTGACTCGAGAGCTCGCTCTGCTCGTCGAGGCGTTCGAGTACGACCTCGACGACCTCGAGACGTTCCAGTTCAACGCCGCAGCGGCGACGTTCCTCCCCGTCGAGGAGCGCGAAGAGCTCGTCGAGATGATCGCGGAAGGGTTCGAGGTCTGATGAGATCGCGTCTTCAGCGTCGACGCCGAGCCATCACGCTCATCGTCGCGGCCGTCGTTCTGATCGGTGGGGGAGCGACCGCTGCCGCGCTCTGGTTCAACCGTGCGGCGGACCAGCCGCCGGCCGCGACCGACGAAGGTGCAAAGCCCCCGCCCACGCCGACCCAGACGCCGCTGTCACCGGCCGAGCAGTTGCTCGCCGACGCCGACGATCCGATGGCGTGCGCGGTGAGCTTCGCCGGAGACGGTATCGCGCTCGAACCCGCGCTGCAGTCGCAGAACGGCCTGTACCAGGCACTGCCGATCCCCGATGCGGATGGTCGGGTCTTCGCCGGCTGGTACGCGACCCCGGAGGATGCCGCGGCGTTCACGGTCGCCGCTCGCATCAACGGTGCCGACCCCGTCGCCTGCGTCGAACAGCAGATCGAACTGCACGCGGCGTGGAAGACCCCCGACGAGAACGTCGCTGAGAACGCGCAGATCCCGATCCTGATGTATCACCAGTTCACGACCAATCCGGAAGGGGAGGAAGGCTGGCTCCGGGGCAACTACGCGTACATCGGCGACTTCGACGCGCAGATGAACCACATCGCGACCACCGGGTTCTACCTGCCGACGTGGGATGAGCTCAGCGCGTTCATCGACGGACGACTGTTCCTGCCCGCCCGTTCGGTGATCATCACGGACGACGACGCGGATCAGACCTGGTTCGACCTCGCGGTGCCCGTGGTGGACAAGTACAAATTGCTGACCACCTCGTTCATGATCACCGCGTACCGTCAGGATCCGCCGCCGTCCACGTATGTGCTGCGCCGCTCGCACACGCACGACATGCATCAGGCCGGAGACAACGGCAAGGGGCGGATGGTGAACTGGTCGGCCGACGAGATCGCCGCGGATCTGAACGCGTCCGGCGACATCCTCGGAGTCCGTGAGGTCATCGCCTACCCGTTCGGCCATTACAACGACACCTCCAAGCAGGGGGTCGCGCAGGCCGGTTACGAGATGGCGCGCACGATCGAACCGGGAACCGTAGGGATCGGCACGGACAAGTTCGCGTTGCCCGTGGTCCGCATCGACTACGGGATGGGCCTGGACTCGTTGATCAACCGCATCGGCTGATCTCGACGCGCGCGGGACTGCGCGAAGATGAGGGGGTGACCTCGCCCTCCGTCTTCATCGCCGGCCCCGCTTCGTGGAACTCGATCGTCGTACTCGATCGTCTGCCGGAACCCGTTCCGCACATGCAGTTCGCCGAGGAGACGTGGGAGACGGTCGGCGGCACGAGTGCCGGGAAGGCATTGAGCCTGACCGCTCTTGGTCGGTCGAGCCTGCTGTACGCCTTCGCGGGCGTCGACGCTGCCGGTACGCACGTGCGCGAAGCGCTGCAGGCGGCAGGGGTGCCGGTGGAGTGGGGACACAGCGACATCACCGAACGCCACCTCAACCTGATGACGAGGACGGGCGGACGCGTCTCGCTGTACCTGTCCACTCCATCCGCTCAGACCGGGTCGAACGACGCGGCGCTGACGCCGATGATGTTGGATTCCGACGCCATCGTGCTCGATCTCGCAGCCGAACCGTTGCGTCTGCTGCCCGCTGCGCGCCAGACCGGGCGACCGATCTGGGTCGACGTGCACGACTACGACGGCGAGGCCGAGTACCACCGGCCGTTTCTCGATGCGGCGGATGCCGTGTTCTGCAATGCCGATCGACTGGCCGATCCCGTCGGATTCCTGCGCGCCTGCATCGACGGCGGTGCGACGCTCGCGGTGTGCACGCTCGGCGCTGAGGGCGCGGTCGGGGTGGATGTCGAGGGCACTGTGCATCGCGTCAGCGCCGTCCCGGTGCCGGTCATCGACACGAACGGCGCCGGTGACGCATTCTTCGCCGGTGTCCTGGACGCGCGGCTTTCCGGGTGTTCGGTGCCGGAGTCGCTCGAGGCGGGGGCGCGATCGGCGTCGGTCGTGCTGGGGAGCCGGCACCTGCACCCGCTCTTGGACCCGATCCTGGGCTGACCTCAGCGCGAGTCCAACCCCCGATTCTCCTGTCGGACCGCGGCACGGTAGGCGTCCTTGTTCACGTAGTGAGCCATCCGATCGAGCCGGAGGTAGCGGTAGCCTCCGGTGAGGTCGGGCCAGGGCTCTCCGGTGACCCGTTCCCGGAATCGACGGGCTCGGTCCGGCGCCCTCTCCACCGCCGCGAGATAACCGGCCAGGAGATCGGCCTGTTCGGCGCGGCCCTGCCAACCGATCCCGGACGCCTCGATCATGCCCACGACGTAGAGACCGTTGAATGGCGCGGGGAACATGTTCAGGAACAGCCGAGGCGCAGCCCCCTGCCAATGCAGATGCTCCCGGTCGACGAAGGGGTAATCGAGCCGGTAACCGGTGGCCAGAAGCACCAGATCGTACTCGCCTGTGCTCCCGTCGCGGAAGTGCACGGTCTTCTCCTCGAGACGGTCGATATCCGGGCGGATGCGCAGATCGCCCTGACCGAGATGATGCAGGACCAGCGTGTTCACGATCGGGTGCGACTCGTAGATCCGGTAGTCCGGCTTCGGGAATCCGAACCGCACCGGATCGCCGGTGAATGCCCGGAGTACTCGCGAATCGACTGCCTGCTTGAGCCGTGCGGGAAGCGGACGGCCCCGATTGAGTGTGTCGCTCGGGCGGCCGAACAGGTAGCGCGGCACGAAGTAGTAGCCGCGGCGCACGCTCATGTCGACGGACGTCGCGTGGTGCACGGCATCCACGGCGATGTCGCACCCCGAGTTCCCCGCTCCCACCACGAGTACGCGTTTGCCGGTCAGCTGGAGCGCGGACGTGTAGTTGCTCGTGTGCATCAGCGCGCCGGAGAAGCGGCCGGGGAACGCGGGAACGCTCGGCTCGGCCAGGGTGCCGTTCGCGAGGATCACGCCGGCGTACCACCGGGTCTTCGCGCCGTCCGGACCTTCGGCGGTCAGATCCCACCCGTCGTCCCGCGGTTCCAGGCGCGTCACTCGGGTGTCGAATCGGAAGAGCGGCGTGAGTCCGAAGTGGGAGGCGTAGTCCTGGAAGTAGGTGAGCAGCTCCCGATGGCTCGGATAGTCCGCCGTGCTCGTCATCGGGTACTCGGCGAACTCGGTCGTCGTGCGGGAGGAGATCAGATGCGCGGATTCGTACATCGTGCTGCGCGGATTCGTGATGTCCCAGAGGCCGCCGACATCATGCGAGGCCTCGTAGCCGTCGATCTCGATGCCCTGCTTCTGCAGCGCCCTGGCCGCGGCGAGTCCCGACGGCCCGGCACCGATGACGGCGTATCTGTTCATACCGCTCCCCGCACGACGCTGTGCTCGCCGTTGATCACGTGCCGGCCCAGCATGATGCTAGGAGCGCTCCTCCAGCAGGATGCGAACGCCGGCCTCGAGGTCGGCGACAGCACTCGACGCCTGCGCGGCGGATTCCCCGCGGGTGTCGAGGTACACCTTGAGCTTCGGTTCGGTGCCACTCGGACGCACGATGACCCGCGACCCGTCGGACATCCGGTAGCGCAGTACGTCACCGGACGCCTCGCCGGGGCCCGCTTGCAGCAGATCCTCGGCCGACGCGATCGCGTGCGCGCCGATGTGCGTCGGCGGCAGCGTCCGCAGCGACAGCATGACGTTCGAGATGACCGAGAGGTCGTCGACCCGCACCGAGACCTGACCGCTCGCGAAATGGCCGTAGGTGTCTCCGAGTTCGGCGACCAGGGTCGCCAGCGTCGCGCCGCGCTCGCGGGCTTCGGCCGCGAGTCCGAGGATCGCGATCGCGGCGGAGATGCCGTCCTTATCGCGCACCGTCTCCGGGTTCACGAGGTAGCCGAGGGCTTCCTCGAAGCCGAAGACCAGGCCCGGTGCGCGGGAGATCCACTTGAAGCCGGTGAGCGTCTCGTGGAAGTCGAGGCCATGGTGGGCGGCGACGGCCGCGAGACCAGGGGAGGAGACCAGAGAGCACGCCAACGCGGCGCCGGGCATCCCGGCGGCGGCCCGCGCGGCGCGGGCGCCGAGCAGCAGGCCGACCTCATTGCCGGTGAGGCGGCGCCAGCCGCCGTCTGCGGACTCGTCCGGAATCGCGACGGCCAGACGATCCGCATCCGGGTCGTTCGCGAGAATGAAGTCCGCGTTCACCCGACGCGCCGTGGCGAACGCCAGATCCATAGCCCCGGGTTCTTCCGGGTTCGGGAAGGAGACCGTGCGGAAGGTCGCGTCCGGCGACAGCTGTTCGTCCACGATGGCGGGCTGCGGGTATCCGGCCTGTGCGAGGATCCGCGAGAAGGTCTCCCAGCCCACGCCGTGCAGCGCTGTGTACACCCACGACATCCCGGCCGCCCCGGCGGGTGCCGGGGCCACGGCGGAGGTCGCGGCGATGTACGCGTCGACGATGTCCTCGGAGGCCGTCTCGTACCCGGTCGAACGGGGGAGTGCGCCCACATCACCGGCATCCGCGACTCGCTGGATGGCCGCAGCGATATCGGCATCGGCGGGGGCGACGATCTGCGAGCCGTTGTCCGCGCCGCCGAGATAGACCTTGTACCCGTTGTCGTTCGGCGGGTTGTGGCTCGCTGTGACCATCACGCCGGCATCCGCACCGAGGTGGCGCACGGCGAACGCGAGCACGGGGGTGGGCAGCAGCCGCGGCAGCAGGATCGCACGGAGCCCGGCACCGGCGAACAGTTCGGCGGAGTCCGCGGCGAAGATCCGCGAGTTGCGCCGGCCGTCGTATCCGATCACGACGGTCGGCGTGCCGCCGTGCGCGCGGTCGCGGAGATACGCGGCGAATCCGGCGGCGGCCTGTGCGACGAGCACGCGGTTCATCCGGTTGCTGCCGGCGCCCAGCTCACCGCGGAGCCCAGCCGTGCCGAAGGCGAGGCGGGTGCTGAAGCGGTCATCGAGGTCGGCGGCGGCGATGTCGTCGCCGCCGGCCGCCCGCGTGATGAGCGCGGCGAGTTCGTCACG
The DNA here is from genome assembly GCF_040675825.1 of Microbacterium sp. LWH12-1.2. NCBI lineage: Bacteria > Bacillati > Actinomycetota > Actinomycetes > Micrococcales > Microbacteriaceae > Microbacterium > Microbacterium sp. LWH12-1.2. The sequence goes on along the minus strand of NZ_JBEGIJ010000001.1, from coordinate 1,602,438 downwards.
GGTCTCGTGGTCGGGATCCTGGCGCAGCCAGGCGCGCGCCTCGTCGATGCGCTGCTCGTTCACAGGGCCTCCACGACGCGGGCCAGGAGGGCCGAGATCACCGGTTCGGCCTCGCGCCCTGCCTCGATCACCTCGGCATGGCTGAGCGGCGACTGCTGGATGCCGGCCGCGAGGTTCGTGATGAGCGAGAACCCGAGGATCTCCATCCCGGCCTCACGGGCCGCGATCGCCTCGAGCGCCGTCGACATGCCGACGATGTCGCCGCCGATCGCCTTCGCCATCTGCACTTCGGCCGGCGTCTCGTAGTGCGGCCCGCGGAACTGGCAGTACACGCCCTCATCGAGCGACGGATCAACGGTGTGGGCGATATCGCGCAGGCGCTTCGAATACAGGTCGGTGAGGTCGATGAAGGTCGCACCCTCGAGCGGCGAATCGGCCGTGAGATTGATGTGGTCGCTGATCAGGACGGGCTGGCCGGGCTTCCAGGTCTCGCGGATGCCGCCGGCGCCGTTGGTCAGCACCATGATCCGAGCACCCGTCGCGGCGGCCGTGCGCACACTGTGCACGACCCGGCGCACGCCGTGGCTCTCGTAGTAGTGCGTGCGCGCGCCGATCACGAGGACGTTCTTGCCGTCGGGGGTGCGGATGCTGCGCAGGGTGCCGACATGACCTTCCAGGGCCGGCTTCGAGAACCCGGTGACCTCGGTCGCCGGGATCGTCGCGATGGTCTCGCCGATGATGTCGGCTGCTTTGCCCCAGCCACTGCCGAGCGTGAGGGCGATGTCGTGCTTCTCGACGCCGCTCAGCCGCGCGATGTCGGCTGCGGCGAGGGCCGCGACCTCGAAGGGGTTCGCGTTCGGGTCGTCGAGAGGGTTGCTGTGTGTTTCGGGCATGGATCCACTCTAGGAACCTGCGGGCTTGCGGGCCAGGATTGCGGAAGAATAGAGATCATGTCTTCCACCACATTCGAGCGCACTCAGCGCGTCGCCGTCCTCGGCGGCGGTCCCGGCGGTTACGAGGCGGCTCTTGCAGCCGCGCAGCTCGGAGCCGAGGTGACCCTGGTGGAGCGTGTCGGCGTCGGCGGATCCGCAGTGCTGACCGACGTCGTGCCGTCCAAGAGCCTGATCGCCACGGCCGATGCGGCCGTCGCGATCTCCGAGGCGACCGACCTGGGCGTGCAGTTCTTCGCGAAGGGCGAGAACGGGAAGCCCCTCAAGCCCGAGATCGCCATCAACCTGGCGGCGGTGAACAAGCGTCTCCTGGCTCTGGCCGGACAGCAGTCGGAGGATATGCGCAACACGCTGCTCGAGGCGGGTGTCCGTATCCTCTCCGGCCACGGACGACTGGAGGGTCCGAACGCGCTCGTCGTCTCGACCGGCCCCGGCGGCACGGACTTCGATCGCGTCGAGGCCGACACCCTCGTGATCTCCGTCGGCGCATCGCCGCGCGAGCTCGACTCGGCCAAGCCCGACGGCAAGCGCATCCTCACCTGGACGCAGCTCTACGACATGAAGGCGCTTCCCGAGCACCTCATCGTGGTCGGCTCCGGTGTCACCGGCGCCGAGTTCGCGTCCGCGTACATGAACCTCGGCGCGAAGGTCACCCTGATCTCCAGTCGCGACCAGGTTCTCCCCGGTGAGGACCAGGATGCTGCGCGCGTGCTCGAGAAGGTCTTCAAGCGCGGCGGGATGCAGGTTCTCTCGAAATCTCGTGCGGACAGCGTCGAGACCACCGCGACGGGCGTGCTCGTGACGCTGTCCGATGGGCGCACCGTCGAGGGCAGCCACTGCCTGATGGCGGTCGGATCGATTCCGAACACGGCGGGGATCGGCCTCGAGGAGGCGGGCGTCGAATTGGACGAGTCCGGCCACGTGCGGGTCAACCGTGTCGCGCGGACCTCGGTGCCGAACGTCTACTCGGTCGGTGACTGCACGAACTTCTTCCCGCTGGCCTCGGTGGCCGCGATGCAGGGGCGCACAGCAGTGTTCCACGCGCTCGGCGACATCGTCATTCCGCTCGAGCTGCGCAAGATCACGTCGAACATCTTCACCGCCCCTGAGATCGCGACGGTCGGATTCTCGGAGAAGGACGTCGAGGACGGCGCAGCGGACGGCATCGTCTACAAGCTGCCGTTGGCGGCGAACCCGCGGGCCAAGATGATGGGTATCAAGGACGGCTTCGTCAAGATCATCGCGCGGAAGGGATCGGGCACCGTGATCGGCGGCGTGATCGTGGCGCCGAAGGCCTCAGAGCTGATCTACCCGATCGCGTTGGCCGTCGAAAGGCGTCTCAACGTCGATCAGGTCTCGCGCGTGTTCGCGGCGTACCCTTCGCTGTCCGGGAGCATCACGGACGCCACCAGGGCGATGCACCTGGTCAACATCAGTTGAAGCATGCGAAAGGCGCCCCACCGAAGTGGGGCGCCTTTCGCGTATGTCAGCTGATGGTCAGAAGCTGGTGCCCCGCGGCGACCGTCGTGCCGGCCTCGGCGTTGATGGTGCCGATGGTGCCGTCCTTGTGCGCCTGCAGCGGCTGCTCCATCTTCATCGCCTCGAGCACGACCACCAGGTCGCCCTTGACGACCTGCTGGCCCTCTTCGACGGCGATCTTGACGACGGTGGCCTGCATCGGCGACTTGACCGCATCGCCGGCGGCACCGGCGTTCACGGTCGTCGCGTGGCTGCGGCGCGACGGCGGTACGGCAGCCGGACGCCCGGCGGTGCCCGCGGCCGCGGCGACCCGATCGGGCAGACTCACCTCGAGGCGCTTGCCGGCGACCTCGACGACGACGGTGTGACGACCGGGGCCGGTGGACGGTGCCTCCAGTTCGCCGTCCCACGCGGGGATGTCGTTCACGAACTCGGTCTCGATCCAGCGGGTGAAGATGCCGAAGCGGCCGTCTTCCGCGGTGAAGGCGGGATCGCGGACGACCTTGCGGTGGAACGGGAGCACCGTGGGAAGGCCCGCGACCTCGAACTCGTCGAGGGCGCGGCGGGCACGCTCCAGCGCTTCCTCCCGGTCCTTTCCGGTGACGATGATCTTGGCGAGCAGCGAATCGAACGCACCCGACACGGAGTCTCCGGCGGTGACGCCGGAGTCGAGGCGGATGCCGGGGCCGCCGAACGTCTTGAAGACGTGGATCGGTCCGGGCTGGGGGAGGAAGCCTCGACCGGGGTCCTCGCCGTTGATACGGAACTCGATCGAGTGCCCGACCGGCGTCGGGTCGTCGTAATCGATGGTGCCGCCGCTCGCGATGCGGAACTGCTCGCGCACCAGATCGATGCCGGTGACCTCTTCGGAGACCGGGTGCTCGACCTGGAGTCGGGTGTTCACCTCGAGGAACGAGACGGTGCCGTCCGCACCGATCAGGAACTCACAGGTGCCGGCGCCGACGTAGCCGACCTCCTTGAGGATGGCCTTGGACGCCGCGTACAGCTGGCTGTTCTGCTCCTCGGTGAGGAACGGCGCCGGCGCCTCCTCGACGAGCTTCTGGTGGCGGCGCTGCAGCGAGCAGTCGCGCGTCGAGATGACGACGACGTTGCCTTCGGCATCCGCCAGGCACTGGGTCTCGACGTGGCGCGGTTTGTCGAGATACTTCTCCACGAAGCACTCGCCGCGCCCGAATGCGGTGATCGCCTCACGCGTCGCCGAGTCGAACATCTCAGCCACCTCGTCGAGTTCGCGGGCGACCTTCAGGCCGCGGCCGCCGCCGCCGTAGGCAGCTTTGATCGCGATCGGCAGGCCGAACTCCTTCGCGAACGCGATGACCTCGTCGGCCGATTCGACGGGGCCGGGGGTGCCCGGTGCGAGGGGGGCTCCGACCTTCTCGGCGACATGCCGTGCGGTGACCTTGTCGCCGAGCGACTCGATCGCGTCGGGAGAGGGGCCGATCCAGATCATGCCGGCGGCGATGACCGCCCGCGCGAATTCGGCGTTCTCGGCGAGGAAGCCGTAGCCGGGGTGCACGGCATCGGCGCCGGCGCGACGCGCGATCGAGAGGATCTTGTCGATCTGCAGGTAGGTCTCGGCACTCGTCGCGCCGCCCAGGGCATATGCCTCGTCGGCCAGTCGGGTGTGCAGTGCATCCCGGTCCTGGTCGGCGTAGACGGCGACGGAGGCGATCCCGGAATCACGGGCTGCGCGGATGATGCGTACGGCGATCTCGCCGCGGTTGGCGACGAGCACCTTGGCGATAGCAGGCATGGTTGCCAGCCTAGCGAGAACGGACGCGATCGTTTTGACGACTCTCCACAAGAAAGGGGCGAGAACGTGGAGGAGAGTCTACGAGTCCGATTCCGGTCCTTGAGCCGGTCGTGCAGACCACAGGTCGGTCCACACGACGCCCAGTTCGGCGGCGAGGAGGCGCACCGTCGACAGCGACATGCCGACCACGGTCGAGGGGTCCCCGTCCACCCGCGTGATGAACGCTCCGCCGAGGCTGTCCACCGTGAACGCGCCGGCCACGTGCAGCGGCTCGCCGGAGGCGACGTAGGCGGCGATCTCCTCGTCGCCGATGTCGTCGGCGAAGGTGACCGCGGCATCGGCGACCGCCGTCGCTTCACGGTGTCCGGCTCCCGGCGAGATGCGGAACACGGAGTGTCCGGAGTGCAGGACGCCGGTCGCGCCGCGCATCTCCTGCCAGCGCCGAGTCGCGTCCTCCGGCGTGTACGGCTTGCCGTAGACGCGGCCGCCGAGCTCGAACATCGAGTCGCCGCCGATCACGATGCCGTCGAACGCCGGATCCAGCGTTGTGATGCGGTTCGCGACATCGGCCGCCTTCGCCCGCGCGAGCAGGAGAACCAGCTCCCCGGGGGGAAGCTCGGCGCCGCGCTCAGCGGCCGCGACGGCGGCAACGGCATCCTCGTCGACCTCCGGGGCGAGTGTCAGCGGCTCGATCCCGGCCTGACGCAGCAGCATGAGTCGGGCAGGGGAGGTGGATGCCAGGCAGACGCGCATGTTCTCCACCGTATCCTCGAATAATGACTTCTCCCTCAGCCGGCCTGCTCGACCTCGATATCACCGGCATCGCACACGGCGGCACGTTCATCGCCCGCCACGAAGGCCGCGTGGTGTTCGTCTCCGACGCGATCCCGGGCGAGCGGGTGCGCGCGCGCCTGCTCGACCCCAAGGAGGGGGGCGAGGACAAGCGGAGCTTCTGGCGTGCGGAGACGGTCGAGGTGCTTGAGGCATCCCCGCACCGACGCCCGCACGTCTGGGCAGAGGCAGATGTCTCTCGGGACCCCGCCGATCGTCCTGGTGGCGCGGACCTGGGGCACATTGAACTGGCGCACCAGCGCACCCTGAAGCGTCAGGTGCTCAGCGAGGCGCTCGAGAAGTTCGCAGGTTCCGGTCTGGAAGCGCCAGAGGTGGAAGCCGTCGACGCTGGTGACGGGACCGGATGGCGCACCAGGATGACGTTGCACGTCGACGATGCGGGACGCGTCGGGCCGTACGCCGCGCGCAGTCACCGGGTCATCCCGGTGACCTCGTATCCGCTCGCGCGACCCGTCGTGGCCGCCGCAGCCCTTGACCTGCGCGATGCGAAGTTCGGTCGGATCGACCTCGTGGAGCCGGCGGACGGCCAGGTCCGCGTGATCCGCAAGGTCGACACCGGCCGGCGCCCACCCCGGGGCAGCGACAAGCGGGCGGCTCCGGAGATCGTGCGCGAGCGCGTCGGCGGACGGAGCTTCCAGGTCGACGCCGGCGGGTTCTGGCAGGTGCACTCGCAGGCGGCCCCCGTGCTCGACGGCGCAGTGCGTGAGCTCCTCGCCGGACGGGTCGACCCCTCCGCCACGCACTTCGACCTGTACGGCGGCGTCGGACTCTTCGCTGCGACGCTCGCAGACCTCGGCGCCACGGACATCGTGACCGTGGAATCCAGCCGCCGTGCGACCATGCAGGCTCGGGAGAACCTCGAGCCCCTGGACGTCACAGCTGTGACCGCACGAGTCGAGCGGTACCTCGACACCCTGCCCGAGGGGACTTCCGCCGGTGCCGTCGTGCTCGATCCGCCGCGGGCCGGCGCTGGCCGAGCTGTTGTTGACGCCGTGAACGCCCTCGCCCCGACGGCCATCGCCTACGTCGCCTGCGACCCGGTCGCGCTCGCACGCGATCTCGGGACGTTCCGCGGGCACGGATGGCAGGTGAGCGAGATGCGCGCGTACGATCTCTTCCCTCATTCGCACCATTTCGAGGTCGTTGCACTCCTCACGCGCTGACGAGGCGTCAGCGCTGGAATAGGCTGAACGCATGAGCAGGGTCGCACTGATCGATGATCACGAGTCCGTTCGTCTCGGACTCGAGGCGGCGTGCTCACGTGATGGAGGCCAGACCGTGGTCTTCTCCGGCAGTTCCGTGCGCGCGTACCTGGACTGGCGAGGAGCCACCGGCTCCGCGCCGGCGGACGTGGTCGCCCTCGATCTCACGCTCGGCGATGGCACGACCGTCACCGAGAACGTGACAGCTCTGGTCGCCGACGGAGCGAGCGTCGTCATCCACAGTGTGGCCGACCGCCCGGACGCGGTGCGCGAGGCGCTGGCGGCGGGCGCGGTCGGCATTGTCAGCAAGTCCTCCCCGCTGGATGATGTGCTCGATGCGATCCGCACCGTCGCCAACGGCGAGGCGCTGAACAACGTCGAGTGGGCGAGCGCAGTCGACGGCGACCGCGACTTCGCCGACGCGCAACTCTCCCGTCGGGAGCGCGACGTGCTGCGCCTCTACGCGACCGGGCTGCCGCTGAAAGCCGTGGCCGAGCGGCTGGGCGTCGCCTATTCGACGGCGAAGGAGAACCTCTCCCGGATTCGAGTGAAGTACGTCGTGGTGGGACGCCCGGCGCCGACCAAGCTCGACCTGGTGCGGCGCGCCGTCGAGGACGGGATCCTGCCGGCCGACAGGTCGCCGCATGTCAGCTGACACGCTGAGCATCCGCGAGGCGTGGAACCAGATTCCGTCTCCTGGCGCTGCGGAGGCGGAGTTCGAGCGTTTCACCGGCAAGCGCATGGAGCGCATCCTCGCGATCGTGGTGGCGATCGGCTCCGCCGTGCTCGGGGCGCAGGCGCTGATCTCAGCGATCAGCACGATCTCGCGTGTCGACGCCCCGCGCGTCATCATGCTCCTGGTGGTCTTCGTCCCGCTGATGCTGATGCTCCTCGCCTGCGTGTTCGGGCGGGGTGTGCGCATCGCGTCCGGTTCGTTCGCGATCGCCTACGTCGCGGCACTCGCGGCCTGGCCGTTGGTCGTCGATCCCGCTGCGAAGGGCGCGGGCGAACAACCGTGGATCTTCTTCCTGGTGAATGTCGGAGTGGTCGCAGCGATGCTGGCGTTCCCGCTCTGGTTGCAGCTCACGTGGGCGATCGGCGTGCCCGTCGTCTACGGCTACGTCCGTCTTGTGCAGGGCGGGTTCTCCAGCGAGTTCTGGGTGAAGACCGCCTTCGATTTCTCCTTCACGCTGATCCTCGGCATCGTGATCATCTCGCTCGGATGGATGTTCCGCTCGGTCGCCGCCGGAGTCGATGACGCGCGCGGCCGTGCGGTGTCGTCCTATGCCGCAGCGGCGGCTGCGGCCGCTGCTGAAGAGGAGCGCGTCGCGATGGCGGCGCTCATGCACGACAGCGTGCTGGCCGCGCTGATCGCCGCGGAGCGCTCCGAAGGGGAGCGAGCCCGCGATCTTGCCGTCGGCATGGCTCGCGAGGCGCTCACCAGACTCGCCAACACCGAGGCCGCCGTGGCACAAGAGGGCAGTGACGAGCCGGTGGCGACCGCGCAGATCGTCATCGAGTTGCGCAGGGCGCTCTCCGAACAGGGAGCGGATGCCGTCGTCGAGGAGCGCGGCGGGATCGGGCTGATCCCGGGGCGGGTCGCACGTGCGCTCGTGCTCGCCGCGCGTCAATCGATCGGCAACGCTGTTGCGCATGCCAAGGGTCGGGGGCTGCACATCGTGGCCGAGGGCCGCGGCAACGAGGGCATCACCGTCACGATCAGCGACGCGGGTCCCGGATTCGACGTCGATGCGATCGCCGAGGATCGGCTCGGCATCCGGGCCTCCATCTTCGCCAGGATGGCGGGCGTCGCAGGCACGGCCACGATCGACTCGACTCCGCAGGGGACGACCGTGGTGCTCGGCTGGGAGCGGACGTGAACTGGACCGTGCGCAGCGTCGCGACGTCTCTCGCCGTCGGCTTCGCCATGTACTTCGCAGCCAGAGGGGTGTGGTGGATCGAACAGCCGACCGCCCCGCTCCTGATGGTCGCGGCGATCGCGCTGTATCTCCTCGTCGTGAACATCGCGATTCTGGGGGAGTCTGCGGCGAGCGTGAGAATGCCGTTGTGGTCGGCGATCTTCGCTCTGGGCGCCAGTCTGCTCATCCCGACTCTGGTCACGCTGTCGCTTGACCCGACGTCGTACACGGCGCCGTTCGCGACGTGGTACATCGGCGGACTGGGGGTCCTGGGGGTCGTCTGCATCGTGCGTCGACGCTTCCTGTTCGGATGGTTGATCCTGCTGGCCCTCATCGTGTCGTCGGCGACCCATCTCGGCCTCATCGTCGCGCTCAATCTCGGGCTGGTCGGCTCGATCATGTGGACAGTGATCGCTCGATTGCTGGTGATGTTCTGGGATCGTGCCGTGCGCGACACGGAGCGACTTGCTGACATCCAGCAGGCCGTGTCGGCGTGGCATGCGACGCAGGAGGTGCGCCAGCGCGAGCGGCGGGTGCGAACGCAGTTCGCCTTGGCGGTCGCTGGTCCCGTACTCAGCCGAGCCGTCGCTTCTCGTGGTGTGCTCACGGAGGGCGAGCGCATGGAGGCGCGGCTGGCCGAGGGCCGCCTGCGCGACGAACTGCGCGGAGCCGATCTCCTCAACGACGCGGTCAGGGATGCGATCTCCGAGGTGCGGCGTCGTGGTGTCGTGGTGACCGTGTTCGACGAGGGCGGGCTCGACGACATCGGCGAGAATCGTCGCGCTCAGATCAGAGACGAGCTCGCCGGCGTCCTGGCCAGTGCGAGCGCCGGTCGTCTGATCATCAGGGCCGCTCGTGATCCGCGCACCGCGGTCACGATCGTCGGACGGGCAGGATCTGCCGGTTCGAACGATGACGACCTCGTCGACCTGTGGCACGAGATCCCGCGCGAGAACGCACCGGAATAAGAAGTGGCGAGGGGTGGCGGATTCCGCCTACCCCTCGCCGTGCGGTCAGTTACCCGAAAACTGTCCGCTGGTGGCCGATCAGCGTCTGTCTACCCTGGGACAAAGAGACCAGCCGAACGCGAAGCGTCTCGTCAAGTCTGCGCGATTGTCGAGTACTTGTCTGTAGGTATTTCGGGGGACAAATCGCCGACGCCGATTCGGAGATACGGATCCGTACCCGATGGGGGAAGATTGGACGATGGGCACGCGACGCGGCACGAATCTCCCGAGGATGGGCGACTTCAATCAATCGGTCATCCTCGAAGCGATACGTCGTTCCGGCGAGGGGCTCAGCCGGATCGAACTCGCGGACGCGACGGGGCTGTCGGCGCAGACGGTCACCAACATCACTCGGCGGCTGATCGAAGACGGTCTCATCGCCGAGGCTGGTCGGATCATCAACGGCCCTGGCAAGCCGAGGATCACGCTGCGCCTGAACGCGGAGAGCCACTTCTCGGTCGGGGTGCACCTCGATCCGGCCGTGATGACCTTCGTGCTCTTGGATCTCACCGGTCGGGTGGTCGGCAGGATGACGAAGCGCACGCCGGACAAGGACCCGCGCAGCATCGTCGACGCGATGGCGCGGATCATCGACGAACTGATCCAGGAAGCGGGGATCGACAGAGCGCTGGTCGCCGGCGTCGGGATCGCCGCTCCCGGACCGCTGGATGCGGAGATGGGGACGGTGATCGATCCGCCGAAGCTGCTGGGCTGGCACCGTGTTCCGCTGCGGAGCGTCCTCGAAGAGGCAACCGGCCTCCCTGTCATGCTGGAGAAGGACACGACCGCGGCTGCAGTCGGAGAGCTGTGGACCGGGCACGGGCCCGCGGACGACTCGTTCGTGTTCGTCTATCTCGGCACCGGTATCGGAGCCGCACTGGTGCGAAGCGGCGAGGTCGTGGGCGGGAGCTCCCGGAACTTCGGCGAGATCGGGCACATCATCGTCGACACCGAGGGTCCGTCGTGTTCCTGTGGTGCGCGGGGCTGCGTCGAGGTGGTCTGCACCCCGCAGGCGATCGTGGAGCAGGCCGAACGCGCCGGTGTCTTCCGGGACGACCGGGAAGGGACCGACGTGGAGACGCTGGACGAGCGGTTCACGCAGCTGTGCGAGCGAGCCGCCGCTGGTGACGTCACCGCTGTCCACGTGCTGCGCGAAGCGGCGCGGCGGCTGTCGGTCCTCATCGCCGCCCTGACCAACGTGCTCGACGTCGACCGGGTCGTTCTGGGCGGTCCGTTCTGGGCGCGGCTCTCAGAGGTGTATCTGCGTGAGCTTCCGGTGCAGCTCGAGCGACGCAGCGCGACGCGCGCCATTCGATCCCTCCCGGTCGCCGGCACCATCGTCGGCGACGACGTCGGGGCTGTGGGAGCTGCATGCGTCGTGCTCGATTCGGTCCTGACGCCCCGCGCCTCGGACCTCCTGCTGGAGGAGTGAGCGGCGACGTCTCGCGAGCACGCCCGGCGTCTTCGAGAAAACCCTTGACAGGGTTATGTCTAATCGATGTAGTATTTTTGTAGCTTCTCTGGAGGGAGAGCCGGGCACCGATGGGGGTCGAGTCCGGCGGGAGCCTGGGGCTCCCGAAGCTGTCGCCCGACTTGCGGGCGACAGTGGTCCGTGTGATCCGTGAGCTGGGGGCTCACGGATCACCGATCACCCCGTGCAGCGATCAGCCCGAGTAGCGGCCCCACGGAATATCGCGTCGAAGCGGCGTGCGCAGTGAGCGCTGAGTGCGCGTCCACGCGGAGACATGCGGTTCTTCGGCGACAGCAGTCTCAGCCTCACCCGCGTAGGCGTCGCTGATCACCGCGACGAGAGCGGCGAGTTCTTCCTCGGAGGCGGTGCCGCGGATGATCTCGACCGACGGCGTCTGCTCGCCCGACGAATCGGCCGGTGGCGTCTGCGCGGTCACAGCGGAATGTTCCCGTGCTTTTTCGGAGGCAGCTCGGCCCGCTTGCCGCGGAGGGCGCGGAGCGCCTTGGCGATCGAGACACGGGTGTTGGCCGGCTCGATGATGCCGTCGAGCTCGCCGCGTTCGGCGGCGAGGAACGGCGATGCGACGTCGTATGTGTATTCGTTGGCGAGGCGCGTGCGCACGGCGGCGACATCCTCACCGGCCTCCTCGGCCTTCTTGATCTCACCGCGGTAAAGGATGTTGACGGCGCCCTGGCCGCCCATCACCGCGATCTCGGCGGTCGGCCACGCCAGGTTCACATCGGCGCCGAGCTGCTTGGAGCCCATCACGATGTAGGCGCCGCCATAGGCCTTGCGGAGAATGACGGTGACCAGCGGCACGGTGGCCTCGGCATAGGCGTAGAGCAGTTTCGCGCCTCGGCGGATGACGCCTTCCCACTCCTGGTCGGTGCCGGGAAGGTAGCCGGGCACATCGACCAGGGTGACGATCGGGATCGAGAACGCGTCGCAGAAGCGGACGAAGCGGCTGGCCTTCTCGCCGGCCTGGATGTTCAGGGTTCCGGCCATCTGCGAGGGCTGGTTGGCGATGATTCCGACCGAGCGGCCCTCGACCCGGCCGAAGCCGATCACGATGTTCGGGGCGAAGAGCGGCTGCACCTCGATGAAGTCGCCGTCGTCGACCACGTGCGAGATGACGACCTTGATGTCGTAGGGCTGATTCGCGGAGTCCGGAATGAGAGTGTTCAGCGAACGATCGGCATCCGTCGTCTCGAACTCGAAGGCGCTCTCGTAGGTGGGCAGCTCCGCCATGTTGTTGTCGGGCAGGAAGCTGAGCAGCGTGCGCGCGTAGTCGATCGCGTCGTCCTCGTCTTCCGCGAGGTAGTGCGCGACGCCGGAGCGGGTGTTGTGCGTGTACGCACCGCCCAGCTCCTCCATCCCGACGTCCTCGCCGGTGACGGTCTTGATGACGTCCGGGCCGGTGACGAACATCTGACTCGTCTTGTCGACCATGATGACGAAGTCGGTGAGGGCGGGGGAGTACACCGCGCCGCCGGCCGCCGGCCCCATGATGATGGAGATCTGCGGGATGACGCCGGATGCGCGAGTGTTCAAGCGGAAGATCTCGCCGTACTTGCCGAGGGCGACGACGCCCTCCTGAATGCGCGCGCCACCGGAGTCGAGGATGCCGATGCACGGCATCCCCCCGGCAAGGGCGAACTCCATGATCTTGATGATCTTCTCGCCGGCGACCTCGCCCAGGGACCCGCCGAAGGTCGAGAAGTCCTGCGAGTACACGGCCACGGTGCGACCGTGGATGGTGCCGACGCCGGTGACGACGGAATCGCCGTACGGGCGGGAGCGGTCCATGCCGAACGCCGTGGTGCGGTGGCGCACGTACTCGTCGAACTCCACGAAGCTGCCGGGGTCGACGAGCAGCTCGATGCGCTCGCGAGCGGTCATCTTGCCTTTGGCGTGCTGCTTCTCCTTCGCCTTCTCCTCGGCGTCGACGACGGCCTCGGTATAGCGAGCGCGGAGGTCCGCGATCTTGCCGGCGGTGGTAAAGAGGTCGGGCTTGTCCGTCACGGATTCCACACTAGCGTCGGGGCGGGCGGTGACGTTGGATGCTCGCCACAACGGGTGGGGGGATCCTTTGGTGATCTACTGCTTCTCCGGGCTTCCGGGCTCGAGGACTACGGTGTCCGGATCGTCATCCCCGGCGTCCGCACCGCGACCGCGGTGGACGGTCAGCTCGCCGACCTTCCGGCCTGCCCACCCGACGCCGCGTATCGCCGTTCCTGCGGCCCCCGCGACGGCGTTCCCGGCGAAGCGCGCACCGTGCAGCATCCGCAGCTCCAGCTTCTCGGCACCGGCGACCGGTTCGAGCTCACGAGGGAGAATTGCGGGCGCGATGCCGAACGCGCGCCGAGAAGTCGTGAGGACTCGGCGGCCGAGGATGTTGTTCCCCGCCCCGCCGATCACGGCTCCGACCCCGAACGGCAATGCCTTGCCGATGAACGATGCACCCCCGCGCGCCGCGAACTGATGGATGAACATGGTCTTCAGCCGATCCACCAGCGGACCGACGGCCGCGCGGGGGAGCGACTTGGTCACCAGTTCGCCCCAATAGGCGGAACGCCCGACGCCCTTTCCTGCCACCTGCCGGGTGAGCTGACCGACCAGGTCCACGCCCTCCTTGCCCAGCATGAGCGTCATCACCAGGGCGCGAGCGCGGTCGGGGTTCTCGAGCGCGATGCCGTGCACCTCGGCGACCGACTGGGCGAACAGCGCTGTCGACTCGACGAACCCGACGGTCTCGACACCCGACAGCGCGAGGGTGATGCCGGTGCCGATTCCCGGAACGACGGCCGTCGCGCCGACCGCAGCGCCGCCGGTCGTCACGGCGGCGAGGTAGCGGCGCTCGAGGATCCGCACGATCTCGGTGGGGGTCGCCTGGGGGTGCCGCAGACGGATGCTTCGGATGTGCGCCAGCACCAGAGGGCGCTGAATCGACAGCACTCTGTCGAGCCCGCGCACCATGAACGGATGCTCGGGCGAACCCGCCGGAGGGATGCCCTTGTCCCACGCGGCATCGTCAGGGAGGGAATGGATCTTGTGCACCTTGCGCGCCATGACTCGATCCTAGGAAGAGATGCCGCGAAAACGCCGGGAGCCGCATCCGTGAATGGATGCGGCTCCCGGCGTGACGAGCCCTACGACGCGCGAAGGACGGAGAGAGTCAGACGAAGAGGTTCGCCCGCTCGAGGTCTTCGGCGAAGTCGACCTCGACGGCGTAAAGGTCGGACACGTCCATCGGCTCGAGGAGCAGGCCGTCCTCGGCGATCGCGAGTTCGAGGCCCCGTTCGAAGTAGTCCTGATCCTCGACGCGCTGCAGCTGGCGCATGAACGCCTTCTTGTTCGCTGCCGAGATGTAGTTGATGCCGACAGCCTCACCGAGGCCGCCCTTGACGGTCTTCGACAGCTCCTTGATGAAGCCCTCGGCCGTGACCGTGTACTTCACCTCTTCATCGCTGACCTTCGCGGTGTTGACCGTGACGAACGACTGCTCGCGCTCGATGAACTCGACCGCGCGGCCGAGGATCATCGGGTCGAAGACCACGTCGCCGTTCATCCAGAGCACGCCGCTCTTGCCGGTCGCCGCAAGGGCGCGCAGCAGGCTCTTCGACGTGTTGGTCTCGTCGTAGCGCTCGTTGTGGACGTAGTTGACGCTCGGGAACGCCTCGATGATGGTCTCTGCGCGGTAGCCGACGACTGCGGTGATGCGTGCGTCGGTGCCGAAGGCGGCGCGGATGTTGTCGTGCTGCTGGCGCATGATCGTGCGGCCGTCGCTCAGTTCGGTGAGCGGCTTCGGCAGGGCGCGACCGAGGCGTGAGCCCATGCCTGCGGCGAGAATGACGGTCTGAAGAGTCACGAGTGCTCCTAAAATGAAGGTGTGTTCACGGCCGGTTCATCGGCCAGACACTTCTTCGTGCCGAGAGTCATGCTAGCGAGCGAGCCTGGGAAGCCAGGGGCCGGAAGGCCCCTGTTGCCATTTCGTGATCGAGTACACACCGAACACTCAGGCTCGACGAGCGCGCGGTCTTCCGCCTATCCATCGGCTGAATTGTTGCGCAGTGTCCGTGACAAGTCTGCACCCGTTGATACCTTAGAACAGTGACTGCTACCGGGGATGACCGCATCGAGAAAGTGGACGACGCCGCGCCCGCAGCCAAGAAGACGCCGGTGACGCGCACGAGTACGGCAAAGGGGTCTGCCCAGCGCACGCCCGCCCGGCGCACACCGGCCAAGGCCGCGGCCGAGAAGGCTGCGCCCACCGCAGAGGTCGTCGCCGAGCCGATCGCGAAGATCCCGGCGACGAGCAGCGCGGATGCCGCGACGAACATCGCGGCGCAGACGGCAGCGGCCCGAGCCGCGGCGTCGAAGTCGGCGAAGGCCACGGCCGCAAAGACCAACGCCGCGAAGACGGCGGCGGCGCGGAGAGCAGCAGAACGCTCGGCCGCCGCAAAGACGACGGCGAAGACCACAGCAGCGCGTTCTGCTTCCGCGAAGACCACGGCGGCGAAGGCGGCCGCGGCCAAGGCGGCGGCGACGAAGGCTGCAGCGGCCGAGAAGGCAGCCGCGGATAAGGCAGCCGCCGAGAAAGCGGCTGCGGAGACGGCGGCTGCTGAAAAGGCGGCCGCTGAAAAGGCGGCCGCGGAGAAGGCAGCCCACGAGGAATCGGCCGCGGAGGACCTGCGCGACGGGGAACTCGCGGCGGCGACGCCGATTGCAGAGGCGCCGATCGAAGAGCTGTTCCGGGAAGAACTGGCCGTGGAAGAGGTCGCCGTGGCGGAGCCGAATGCGGACGAAGTGGCCATCGAGCACCCGGCAGTCGATGAGACTCTCATCGATGAGCCCGGTGATGAGACTCTCATTGACGAGCCCGTCGCGGAGGCTCTCATCGATGAGCCCGACGCGGAGGCTCTCGTCGACGAGCCCGGCGCGGAGGCTCTCGTCGACGAGCCCGACGCGGCGACGATCGTCGGCGAACCGGTCGCCGAGACGACTCTCGCGGTCGACGAGCCCGTCGCCCCCGCCGACGTGCGGGTCGCCGATGCACCCGCCGCCCGCGAAGACCCGGCGCCCGCACCCGGGAAGAACAGCAATCCCGCGGCATCCTCGACCGAGGCCATCCGCATCCGCGGTCTGGTGAAGAGCTTCGGCGACAGCCGTGCGGTCAACGGCATCGACCTCACCATCCCCGCCGGTTCGTTCTACGGCATCGTCGGCCCGAACGGCGCGGGGAAGACGACGACGCTGTCGATCGTCGCCGGACTCCTGCGCGCCGATGAAGGCAGCGTCGTCATCTGCGGCATCGACCAAGCGGCCAAGCCGCTCGCAGCCAAGAAGATGCTGGGCGTGCTGCCCGATCGCCTGCGCACTTTCGACCGCCTCACCGGTCGGCAGCTCCTCTACTACTACGGACTGCTGCGCGGGCTCTCATCCGATGTCATCGAGAAGCGGGCCGGCGACCTGGCACGTGCGTTCGATCTCACCGAGGCCCTCAGTCGTGTGGTCTCGGACTACTCGGCCGGTATGACGAAGAAGATCATGCTCGCCGGTGCGCTCATCCATTCGCCGCGCGTGCTGGTGCTCGACGAGCCTTTCGAGGCCGTCGATCCGGTCTCGTCCGCGGTGATCCTCGACATCCTCCGCGCCTACGTCGCGCATGGTGGCACTGTGGTCCTCTCCAGTCACGGCATGGATCTCGTCGAACGCGTCTGCTCGCGTGTGGCGATCATCGTCGGCGGTGAGGTGCTCGCGGAAGGCACCGTCGAAGAGGTGCGCGCCGGTCAGACACTCGAAGCCCGTTTCGTCGAACTGTCCGGCGGAATCGGCGAGGTGGAGGGGCTCGAGTGGTTGCACACGTTCTCCGACTGAGAGTCGCTCTGCTCATCGGATCGCTCCGCGGTGAGCGTCGGGCGCGCACGCTCACGGCGTTGGTGGCTGTCGTCGCCGCGACGGCCGTGGTGTGCTTCGCCGTCCTCAGCCTCGCCACCGCGCCGGTCGCCGTGGCCCGCACCGTGATCATGCTCGGCGGCGCTGCGCTGCTTCTCGGCTTCCTGATCGGCCCGATCCTCACGGGCGCCGTCGATCAACTCGATCCTCGACGGTTCGCCGTCTTCGGCGTGGATGAGCGCCGGATGCCGTGGATCCTCGTCCTCGCAGCGGTCATCAGCATCCCGAGCCTCGCGCTGCTCGCCGTCGACATGAGCGTGTGCGTCGTCGCCATCCGGCTGGGGGCTCCCTGGCCGCTCGCGGTGCTCATGAGCATCCTCGGGCTGATCTGCACACTGCTCGTCGCGCGCATCGGCATGGCGGTGAACGCGCTGCTGCTTCCGGAGCGTCGCTCCCGCGAGCTGACAGCCCTGTTCGTCCTGGTCATCGTGGTGGTCGCTTTCCCGGTCGCCGTGTTCCTCGCGTCGCTCAAGTGGGACGGGCACGTGCCCGGTCCGGTCGCGGCCGTCACCGCCACCCTCGGGGTCACACCTCTCGCGGCCCCGTTCGGCTTCCTGTTCGACATCGCAACGGACGACACGGCGGGTGCCTGGATCAGCGGGATCATCGCCGTCGTCACCGCGGTGCTGCTGCTGGCGGTATGGTCCTGGCTCGTCCGACGGCTGCTCACGACCACCGAACGCCCAGTTGCGGCGCGAGAGCGCACCGGTCTCGGCTGGTTCGGCCTGCTGCCGTCGAACGCCTTCGGTGCCATCGCCGCTCGGAGCCTGGTGTACTGGCTCCGAGACCGCCGCTACATCATGAACATCATCGTCGTCCCGGTCGCCGGCGCCCTCACGGTGCTGCCGCTGCTGGTCGCCGGAGTGCCTCTCGAGATCGCCGCCCTCGTGCCGGTCCCGGTCATGGCACTCTTCTTCGGGTGGCTGCCGCACAATGATGTCGCCTACGACTCCACCGCCCTCTGGACTCATGTCGCGAGCGGCGTGCGCGGCGTCCCCGATCGCCTGGGTCGCCTGGTGCCGATCGTGCTCGTGGCCATCCCGGTGCTCGCCGTCGCCGTGCCGCTCACGCTCCTCCTGACCGAGGACTGGCGCCTGCTGCTGCCCCTGACGGGAGTGGCCGCGAGCCTGCTGCTGTCGGCGCTGGGAGTGTCCAGCGTCGTCTCGGTGGTCGCTCCGTACGCAGTCTCACGACCCGGCGACAGTCCCTTCCAGCAGCCTCAGCGGCCCGGATCCCGCGGGACCTACGGACCGGCCGCGGCGTTCCTCGGTGCGCTCATCGTCAGCATCCCGACGATCTGGCTTTTCGCGCGGACGATCGTCGAAGGTGACGAGTACGGACCTGCAGCCCTGTGGGCCGGAATCGCGACCGGCGTCGGCACGCTGATCATCGGTGTGGCCATCGGCGGTCGGATCTTCGAACGCAGCGGCACGCGCCTCATGGAGTTCGTCGAGACGGCGTGAGACACCGCCCGTGGCGGCGGCAACGCGGCTAGACTCACGGGATGAGTACTCCGCTGGACAGCCCCGATCAGGGCGGCGTGGCAACGCTTGATCGCGAACTGGAAGAGCTCCTCCGCGAGGAGAATCTCGAACCGGGCGACCATGAGCGTTTCTCGCATTACGTGAAGAAGGACAAGATCCTCGAGTCCGCGCTCTCGGGCAAGCCGGTACGCGCACTCTGCGGTAAGAAGTGGACGCCGGGTCGTGATCCGGAGAAGTTCCCGATCTGCCCCACCTGCAAGGAGATCTACGAGTCGATGATGGGCTGAGCTGGGTTCAGCTCGCGTCGACGAAGACTGTGGGGATCGCCGGGTCCGACTTGCTGAGCGCGAGCGCACGCACCGGAAGCTCCTCGCGTACGCGCAGGTGATGGGCACGGGCGGACGCCGTGCCGGCAGCGCCCTCGAACGCCGCGTCGATCTCGCCGGCGACGACGAGCGGAACCTGAAGAGCGCGGCCGTCCGGATGCTCGGACGCGGCGTCCAGCTCTTCGAACCCGTCGGATACGGCCACCGTCTCGGCGACGGCCACACCATCCGCGAGCGTGCGGAATGCGGCTTTGCGTCCGCCGCGGGATCCCTTGTCGGTTGAAGCCTTAGCGACGCCGATCCAGGCGCCAGCGGCATCCTGCCTCGCGACGAGCTTGTAGACCATCCCCGCCGTCGGGTAGCCGGATCCGGTGACCACCGAGGTGCCGACCCCGTAAGCGTCCACAGGCGATGCCGCGAGGGCCGCGATCGCATACTCGTCGAGGTCGCTCGTGACCGTGATCCGGGTGTTCACCGCACCCAGCTCGTCGAGGTGGGCTCGCACTTCGCCGGCGACGATCGGGAGGTCGCCGGAGTCGATGCGGACGCCGCCGAGACCGGTGCCGGCGACACGGATCGCCGTCTCCACCCCGGCGCGGATGTCGTAGGTGTCCACGAGCAGGGTGGTGTCCGTGCCGAGGCTCGCGATCTGGGAGCGGAAGGCGTCTTCCTCGGTGTCGTGCAGCAGCGTCCACGAGTGCGCCGCCGTGCCCATGGTCGGGATGCCCCACCGGCGACCCGCCTCGAGGTTGCTCGTCGCACCGAAGCCGGCGATGTGGGCGGCGCGCGCGGCAGCGACCGCGGACTCCTCGGCGGCACGGCGCGATCCCATCTCCGCCAGGGGTCGTTCGCCGGCGGCGATGCTCATCCGGGATGCGGCGGTCGCGACGGCGGAGTCGTGGTTCAGCACGCTGAGAGCGAGCGTCTCCAGCACGACGGCGTCGGCGAAGGTGCCCTCGACGGTGAGCACAGGGGAGCCGGGGAAATAGAGCTCGCCTTCGCGGTAGCCGCTGATCGACCCGCTGAATCGGTAATCCTCGAGGTGGCGCAGAGTGTCGGCATCCACCACCTGGCCGTCGCGAAGATAGCGGAGCTCGTCGTCGCCGAACCGGAAGTCGCGCAGCAGGGAGAGCAGGCGTCCGGTGCCGGCCAGCACGCCGAAACGGCGACCGCCGGACAGTCGGCGCGAGAACAACTCGAACACGCACGGGCGTGATGCCGTGCCGTCGCGCAGAGCGGCGGCGAGCATGGTGAGTTCGTAGCGGTCGGTGAGCAGCGCCGTCGACGAGGTCATCCGCTCAGCTTAGTGAGCGATGACGCGCTCGCGCCGCGTGCGCGGGTAGGCTGGTGAGTCATGAACGACGCGCCGATCGGAATCTTCGACTCCGGTGTCGGCGGGCTCACGGTGGCTCGCGCGATCCACGCCCAGTTGCCCCGTGAATCGTTCGTGTACATCGGTGACACCGCTCATTCGCCCTATGGCCCGAAGCCGATCGCCGACGTGCGGCGGTATTCGCTGGAGGTGCTCGACACGCTCGTCGACCAGGGCGTGAAGATGCTCGTGATCGCCTGCAACACCGCATCCGCCGCGATGCTGCGCGATGCGCGCGAGCGGTATGACGTGCCGGTGGTGGAAGTGATCGGTCCGGCGGTGCGCCGCGCGGTCTCCACGACCCGCAACGGACGGGTCGGCGTGATCGGCACGGTCGGCACGATCGGCTCCCGCGCGTACCAGGACATGCTCGAGGTGAACGAGACCCTCGAAGTGTTCACCGCGGCGTGCCCGCGTTTCGTCGAGTTCGTCGAAGCGGGCATCACCGGCACCCCGGAGGTGCTTGCGACGGCCGAGGAGTACCTCGCGCCGCTGCGCGAGGCGGGCGTCGACACCCTCGTCCTCGGATGCACCCACTACCCGTTCCTGCGCGGTGCGATCGGCTACGTCATGGGGGAGGGCGTGACCCTCGTCTCCAGTGACGACGAGACCGCCGGCGACGTCTACCGTCAACTCGTGCGCGGAGACCTGTTGGCGTCGCCCGATGCGACGGCACGCTACGTCTACGAGGCGACCGGTGACTCCGCATCCGAGTTCACCGCCCTCGCCAATCGCCTGATGGGCCACGAGGTGCGCGATGTGCAGCTGGTGCAGACCGGCGTCATCACACTTCCCGCATCCGCCGCCGAGCAGGCCCGCTCACCACAACACTGAAGGAAACCCATGACTGACATCGTCCGCGCCGACGGCCGCTCCATCGACCAGCTCCGCGAGATCACGATCGAACGGGGCTGGAGCGCCCACGCCGAGGGTTCGGCGCTGATCAGCTTCGGGGGCACCAAGGTGCTCTGCACGGCGTCCTTCACCAACGGTGTTCCGCGCTGGCTGAACGGTAAGGGCAAGGGCTGGGTCACGGCGGAGTACTCGATGCTGCCGCGCGCGACGAACAGTCGCAACGACCGGGAGAGCGTCAAGGGCCGCATCGGCGGGCGCACGCACGAGATCTCTCGCCTGATCGGACGCGCGTTGCGCGCGGTCGTCGACACGAAGGCGCTCGGCGAGAACACGATCGTCATCGACTGCGACGTGCTGCAGGCTGACGGCGGCACGCGCACGGCCGCGATCACGGGAGCGTACGTCGCGCTCGCCGACGCCATCGAGTGGGGTCGGGAGAAGAAGTTCATCGGCAAGAACTCGACGCCTCTCATCGACTCCGTCGCCGCCGTGTCGGTCGGGATCATCGACGGTGCACCCATGCTCGATCTGGCATATGTCGAGGACGTCCGCGCAGAGACCGACATGAACGTGGTCGTCACCGGTCGCGGGCTCTTCGTCGAGGTGCAGGGAACCGCCGAGGGCGCGCCCTTCGACAAGCGCGAGCTCGATGCGCTTCTCGAACTCGGCGTCGCCGGCTGCGCCGACCTGCGCGAGCGTCAGATCACCGCGCTGAGCGCCTGATGAAGGTCGTCCTCGCGACGCACAATCCGCACAAGGTCGCCGAGTTCCAGCAGATCGTGGCGCAGACCCGGCCCGATCTGGAGATCGTCGGGTACGACGGCCCCGAGCCGGTCGAGGACGGCGTGACGTTCGAGGAGAACGCCCTGCTCAAGGCCCGTGCTGCGTCGGCGCACACCGGATTACCGGCGCTCGCAGACGACTCAGGGATCTGCGTCGACGTGCTCGGTGGGTCTCCCGGCGTGTTCTCCGCGTACTGGGCCGGGCAGCAGAAGGATGCTGCCGCAAATCTCGCGCTGCTCCTGGACCAGCTTCGGGACATCGCCGACGAGCATCGTGCTGCGCAGTTCATCTCCACGATCGCTCTCGTCACCCCTGGCGGCACCGAGCACGTCGTGGTCGGCAGCTGGCCCGGCCGCCTCGCGCACTCGCCGGCCGGCGTCGGTGGCTTCGGGTACGACCCGATCTTCATCCCCGATGCGCAGCCGGACGGCGCCGTGCGCACGGTGGCCGAGTTCACAGCGGATGAGAAGCAGGCGCAATCCCATCGGGCCCGCGCGTTCGCAGATCTGATCCCCCTCCTCGCCTCACTTTAACCACTACGGTTGACGTGGTGCATTTGTAGTGGTTAAAGTGGCCGGATGCGAGAACTGACCTACTACATCGGCGTCACCCTCGACGGCTTCATCGCCGGCCCAGACGACGAAGTCGACTTCTATCCGCTGACACCGGGATTCGAAGCCTTCCTCGGAGCAAACCTGCCGGACGTCCAGCCCAGCCACGTGCGCGCGTCCATGGGCGTCGGCGACGCCCCGCTCACCGAGTTCGACACGGTGCTGATGGGTCGCAGGACGTATGAGCCGGCACTGCAGTTCGGGGTCACCGACCCGTATGCGCACCTGCGCACGCTCGTGTTCAGCAGCACGATCGTCGATCCGGAGGACCCGAACGTCGAGGTCGTCCGCACGGATCCGGTGTCCCGCGTGCGTGCGCTCAAGGCGGAGGAGGGCCTGGGCATTTACCTCGCCGGCGGTGCAGGACTCGCGGGAGTGCTCCTCGACGAGATCGACCGCCTCATCGTGAAGAAGTATCCGGTGATCGCCGGTTCCGGCATCCCGATGGTCAGCCACGCATTCGCGCCGAAGCAGTTCGCGTTCGACGACGCCCAGGCGCTCGACAACGGCTGCGTCGTGCTCCGGTATTCGCGCATCCGTGCGTGAAAAGGCGCCCGCGCTGAAGGTGAGAATCGTTACCCTTCCCGACTAGGCGAAACCGCCCTTGCGGGGCATTCCGCCGGTCTAGCCTGGGGTCATGCACGATCACGCTCCGGCATCCACCGGCATCCGCTCGGCCAGCAGTCGACGCCTGCTGGCCATCTCTCTGAGCCTGACGGCGACGGTGATGGTGGTGCAGATCGTCGGCGCGGTCCTCACGGGTTCTCTTGCTCTTCTCGCGGATGCCGCGCACATGTTCACCGACACCTCCGCTCTGGTGATCGCGCTCATCGCGAGCGCGGTGGCGGCACGACCGGCCGATGACCGACGCACCTTCGGGTACCAGCGGGCCGAAGTGTTCGGGGCGCTGATCAACGCGGTGATCCTGATCCTGCTCGCGGGCTGGGTCGCGGTCGAGGGCATCGGGCGCCTGCTGAATCCGAGCGATGTCGAGGTCGCGGGCACGTTAATGCTCGTCGTCGCCGTTGTCGGCTTGATCGCGAACGCGATCTCGATGTGGCTGCTCAGCCGCGCGCAGAAGTCCAGCATCAACGTCCGGGGTGCGTATCTCGAGGTGATGGGCGATCTGATCGGCTCGGCGGCGGTGATCGTCGCGGCGATCGTGATCATGGTCTCCGGTTGGATGCCGGCGGATGCGATCGCTTCGCTGTTCATCGCGGCGATGATCATCCCGCGGGCGATCTCCCTGCTTCGGGAGGTGTTCTCGGTGCTCTCCGAGTCGGCGCCGAAGGGGACCGCGGTGAGTGAGATCCGTCAGCACCTCCTCGACTACGAAGGCGTCGTCGGCGTGCACGACGTGCACGTGTGGCAGCTCACCCGTGGGGCGCCGGTGTTCAGCGCCCACGTCAGCGTCGAGCCGGAGCTCCTTGCCGAAGGCGGCTCTGGCCGGTTGCTCACCGATCTGCAGACCTGTCTGGCCGACCACTTCGACGTCGAGCACTCGACCTTCCAGATCGAGCCGGCCGAGCAGCCCGACTGCGAGCCCCATCACGCGTGAGGAATCTCCACTGCTGTCGCGGACGCATCTGAGGGTGATGCTCCGACAAGCGCCGCATACGCGCCGCGCTGCCTGAGCAGCTCCTCCGGAGTGCCGGATTCGCAGACCCGGCCACCGTCCAGGACGAAGACAAGGTCGGCGTCGGTCGTCGTGCTGAGCCGGTGCGCGATGACGATGCGGGTGATGCCGCGCGCACGAAGGTTCCGTTCGACAGCTGCCTCGGTCAGCGCGTCGAGAGCACTCGTGGCTTCGTCCAGAATCAGAAGTCGCGGTTGGGCGACCAGCGCTCTGGCGAGGCTGAGCCGCTGCCGTTCTCCTCCGGAAAGACCGGCACCTCCCTGGGCGAGAACGGTCGAATAGCCGAGAGGCATCGCCATGATGCTGTCATGGATGCAGGCGGTTCGAGCAGCGGCTTCGATCTCGTCCGCTCCGACATCGTCGCGTCCGAGGGTGATCGCCTCCCGAACCGTTCCGACAGGGATGTACGGGTCCTGCAGCACGATCCCGAGCTGCTGTCGGAGAGAGGACAGCGTCAGTTCGTTCTGATCCACGCCATCGAAGAGGACCCGCCCCTCGGTCGGCCGGTGCAATCCCGTGATGACTGCAACGAGGGTGCTCTTGCCGCTGCCGGTCGGACCTACGACGGCGACCTTCTGTCCTGCCTCGACACTCAGCGTGACATCGGACAGTGCCGGCAGAGCGTGGCGCGAATAACGGAAGCCGACCCCCTCCAACTGGATCTTCCCGCTCAGCGCATGCGCTGAGCGGCTGCCTTCCAACTCCTCCGGGGCGGCATCCATGATGTCGAGCAGGCGTTCCATGATCGGACCGAGCTCGTTCAGCGTGAACAGGCGCCCCGCCGTCGAGGCGGCGGGGGCCAGCGCGGCTCCTGCGAGAGCGGCGAGGCCGACCGCCGCGCCCGGGCTCGGGGCGCCGGTCGCCGCGACGATGAGGAAGAGAACTGGAGCGGCGATGCCGATCGCACCGATGACCGCCTCAGAGACCGTCATCAGCAGCTGCCGGCGGAAGCTGGCGTCGAGTTCCGTGGCGAACGCTCGTCGGTAACCTTCGGTGGCCATCTCGGCCGCCGCACTCACCTTGACCGATGCGATTCCCTGAACCGCATCGACGAGACGCGCCACAGACAGTGACTGCGCCTGGAGCTCTTCCCGCATGACCTGTCGGCTGCGCACCGAGAGAAGCCACGTCGCGGCAACCAGCGCGACCGTGACGAGGGTCGCCGCCAGGCCGAGGACGGGGTCGATGATGAGTGCGATCACGAGGTAGGAAAGGGCGAGGACCGTGTCCAGGATGCCTGCCACCAGCGTGCTCGAGGCGATCTCGCGCACCTGTGCGAGCGAACTGATCCGGTTGACCAGGTCGCCGGGCGCACGGGTCGTGAAGAAACGGTATTCCGCACGCAGGAGGGTGCGTACGCTGTCGAGTCCGAGTCGCTCGCCCATCGCACGCTGGACGGTTGCGAGAGCGAGGCCTCGGCCCAAGGAGAGCACGAGCACCACGACGGCGAGCAGGCCCACCCCGAAAAGCCAGGGCATGTCGACGCCGGTGCCCGCTACCAGTCGATCGGTGATGATCGCCGTTGCGGCCGGTGCAGCGAGTCCGAGTACAGCCAGAGCCGCAGACAGCACCAGGGCGACGGCGAGCTTGCCTCTGTTCCCTCGGATGATCGGTCTGAGAAGGCGATCGCCCCACTCGCCGCGCGAGCGCCGACGTTGAGGTGCCGTAGGGTCGGCGACCGCGAACAGCAGGAGGACGCCATCGAACCGGGCGCGCATCTCCTCTTCGGTGATGGTCATCCGCCCGACCGCCGGGTCGACGATCACGAGGCTTCGCTGGTGGGTGCGTTCGACCACGACGAAATGATCGCCGTCCGTGTGTGCGATGGCCGGAAGGGGGAGCGCGGCCACGGCGTCGAGAGTCAGCTGGTCAGAGGTGAACCGGAGCGCGCGATGCTCGAGACCGAAGCTCGCGGCAGCGTCGACCAGCGCTCGCGCCGACACGCCATCGCGGCCGCTGTCGAGCGCGGCACGGACAGTGGCGAAGCGTTCTGGTCGGTGCAGGGCGTCGAGCACCATTGTGAGGCAGGCCGGACCACAGTCGGTTCTCGCCGTCTGCACCACGGGGCGAGCGCGTCTGACTCGACTGGTCACGACTTTCGTCCCGAGCCGCCGCTCACGGGGTTCGTCTGCTCGGATCGGCCCCAGTACCACTCGACATCGGCGCTGCCCCTCAGCCGGGACAGGTGCTCGGACAGCGCGGCTTCGGGCGACATCGCCGCTGCGGATTCGTCCGACAGTCGTTCGTGGACGGTGTCGGCGAGTTTTCGGCGGGCGACCAATCGCTCCAAGCGGGAGAGGAGATCGGGGAGGGAGGAACCATGTGCGCCGAGCCAGACCTCCGTCTCTGCCGCAGAGAGCAGCCGGCGGCCGCGTCGCCAGGCGTCGAACGCGTCCTGGAGTTCGTCATCGCCGACGCCGACGACCTCTTCTCGCAGTGCCTCACGGAGCAGCGCCTCGTCGAGGACACGGTCGAGCATCGCTGTGTCTTCGAACACATCCGAGAGCACGGCCACGACGTCGGCGACCATGAGCATCGTTCCGTTGACGCGCACGACCGCATGCTCGTCCGCAGCCACCACCCCTCGACGTGGCCACGGCAGACCGCTGCGACTGCTCAGGCCGACGGAGATGGTGCGCTCGAGCCCACGAACCAGGATGTCGTAGGAGACCGATCCGTCGAACCGTTCCTGGTGGGGGATAAGGTGCACCCGGACGTCGTGTCCGTCGGCTTTGAGTGTCTTCTCCCAGGCAGCCAGAGCCGTCCTGAGGCCCGCGGCGGCGTCGACATCGGGGTCGAAGCGGTGAAAGAGTTCGACCGCGTGTGCCGTGATCGCTGAGGCCAGGGCAGCGGAGGAATCGGAGATCACGATCCGCCCTCGGCCGTGAGAAGGTCGACGAGGGCCTCGGTCATGCGCATCCCGGTCATCGACTCGATCCAACCATATTGACCGTTGGGGTTGAGATCGAGGAAGTAGGTGTCGCCAGACGGAGTGACGACCAGGTCGATCGTCGCGTACATCAGGCCGAAGATCCGGACGAGCTCGACGCACCGATCCGCAATGGCGGCGTCCAAATCCCAGGGGATCACCGTCGTGTTCGACAGGTCGTAGCGGCGGAAGTCGAGGGCCGAGTGATTCACCGAAGAGGTCTCCATCGCGGCGGCGAAGACCCGCTCGCCGATCACCGTGAGTCGCAACTCGACGACCTTGTCCAGGCGCTCCTGGACGATCATCGGCGCACGGGCGAGATCGTCGATGTGGATGAGATCATTCGAGTCGATCTCTCGGGTGTAGCGGGTGAACTGCGAGCGACCGCTCGCGAGTGCTGGGTCTGGGGTGAGTTCCTTGCTCACCAGCGGGATGCCGGTCTCAGCGAGGCCGAGAACAGCCTCGGGATCGTCGCTGATGACTGTTCGCGGGACGCTCAGACCGCGCGCGAGGGCGGCGTCGAGCTGAAGAACCTTGTCGCCCGCGCGTGTGATCGAATCCACGTCACCGGGCACCAATCGCACGCCGCGGCGGGCGAGGATGCCGAGCGCGCGACTGATCTGCGTCGCCGCGGATTCCGCCACCCGACGATCCCGGTGGCGTGACCGGAGCCAGACTGCCGAGACCGCCGACAAATCGACGGTCTGGTCGCCCGTGGACAAAAACGCCGTGACCGACTCACCCTCGAACCCGAACGTACGGTGACCACGGTCTTCGACCGCCGTAGGGTCGATCACCGAATAGTGCTCGCCCCTACGGTCGAGTTCTGCGCACACCGGAGGGAGATGATCGTCACCATGGCCGGTGACGATCAGCAGCACTGCTGCCGCCGCCACAGGTGGTCATCGACCCCCTTGACTGCGCTCAATCGTCGACGAACTCGGCGTACCAGCTTCGCGCGCGGATGATGAAGATCACGTGGCGGCTGCCGCCGGCCGCGCCGCCGTGCACGTTGTCCAGTTCGGCATCTGTGATGACCGCTCCAGCGGTATCAAGATCCTTCAGAGCCATCTGACGCATCGTCGTCCCTGCTTTCTGTCGAATGAAGTGTCGTGAACGGTGAAAAGCTAACACGCAGGGCGCGGCAGACGAGACGGTTCCAGCGAATTTAGGTATTACTACGGAGTCGCCCGCGTTGAGGTCGTTTAGCCCTCGAACACGACGTCTGAGACGCTCTTGTCCGGCCGCAGACCGCGCCAGCGGGCGTGGCGGAGAATACCGTCGGGCGTCCAGTTCGCGAACTCGACCTCGGCGACGAGTTCCGGCCGCACCCAGAGGGCGTCAGACGCGTCCGGAGCAGGGACGCCGGTCAGATGTGTGCGGTCAGTGCGCAGCGGTTCGAGTCGGGTGGTGAGGTCGCGCAGCATCCGATCGGTGAAGCCGGTGCCGACGCGTCCGATGTAGCGGATGCCGCCCCCGTCGGGGATGCCGAGCAGCAGTGAGCCGATCCGTCCGCCGCGATCACCCTTGCCCGGCCGGATGCCGCCGATGACGACCTCCTGCGTGTGCGTGTGCTTGAGCTTGAGCCATGAGGGCGAACGCAAGCCCGGTCGATAGGTCGAGGCGGGGTCCTTGACGACGATCCCCTCCAGCCCGAGTGCGGCACTCGTCTCCAGTGCGGCATCCACGTCCTCGAAGACGGGAGGCACGACGACGGGAGCGTCGAGATCCTGGGCGATGCTCTCCAGCAGTTCCCGGCGGTCGCGGAGCGGAAGGGCGGTGAGGTCGTGCCCGTCCAGGCTCAGCAGGTCGAAGAGCTGGTAGACCACGGGGGTCCGTACGACCTCGCGCTCGATCTCGCGCGCCGAGGTCAGATGCATCCGGTTCTGCATCCGGCTGAAGCTCGGCAGGCCTGAGGCGTCGAACGCGACGATCTCGCCGTCGACGACGGCCTCGTCGATCGCGAAGCCAGGAGCGCCGTCTGCGGTGAGCTCCGGGTAGCGTGCGGTGATGTCGGTGCCGGAACGCGCCTGCAGAGTCATCCGTCCGTCGCGCCAGACGCCGATCGCACGGATGCCGTCCCACTTGATCTCCGCCCAGCCGGGGGAGCTGAGCCGTCGCGCGATCGGCGGAGTGCCGTGCTCGGCGAGCATCGGCTGGATCGGTGCGGGACGGCTCTCGCCCTCGGTGCGTGCGGTGTCGGCGGATCGCTGTCGCGGAGCGGGGCGTGGCCGGCCTCGGCGGTGTTCGTCCTTCATACGGTGCAGCAACCAGGAGGACTTCTCGCCTTCACCTCCAGTGCGGATCAGGGCGAGCCTGGCAGCGCCGAGTGGACCATCCGGCCGTCCGGTGAACGTGCCGATGACCTCGTCGTCGCGCCATTTCTCCAGTGCGACCGTTCCGGTGTCCCACACCGTCATCGCTCCCGCGCCGTACTCGCCGGCCGGGATCGTGCCGGCGAAGGTCAGGTACTCCATCGGATGCGGCTCGGTCATCACCGCGAGATGGTTGCGATCGGCGGTCTCCGGGACGCCCTTCGGCACCGCCCAGCTGACGAGCACGCCGCTGTCCTCGATGCGCAGGTCGTAGTGGAGTCGACGGGCGTGGTGCTCCTGGATCACGAAGCGCCTCGTCATTCCACCGTCGGAGGCGGCGATCCGCTCCGGCATCGGCTCCGGAGTCCTGGCGGCGTCGCGCTTCGCGAGGTACGGCGCGAGCGCATCTTCGCCGTCCGGTCGGAGCCCGGCCAGCGGATCGATGCCCGCTTCCATCCGCTCGAGCACTTCGTCGAGGTCGAGCTGTGCCACGTCGGAGGATTCCAGTTCTGCCCACGTGCGGGGAGCGGCGACCCACGGCCGTGCGCGCCCGCGCAACGAGTACGGCGAGATCGTGGTCTTCTTGCCGTTGTTCTGGCTCCAGTCGAGGAACACCTTGCCGCCGCGGGCGGCCTTCGCCATCGTGCTCGTGGCGAGATCGGGATGCTCGCTCTCGATAAGGCGCGCCAGCTCCTTCACGACGGCGGAGATCTCGGTGCTCGTCTGAGTGCCTGGCAGTGGGGCGTAGAGGTGGATGCCCTTGCTGCCGCTGGTGACGGGCACGGGTTCCAGGCCCATGCCGGAGAGGATGCCGCGGGCGATCACCGCGACCTCGGCGCACTGGGCGAGATCGGCGCCGGGACCGGGGTCGAGATCGAGCACCAGCCGGTCGGGGTTTCCCGGCAGGCCGTCGGCGCCGAATCGCCACTGCGGCACATGCAGCTCGATCGCCGCGACCTGCGCGAGCCACACCAGTGTCGGGACGTCTTCGACGAGCGGATACTCCTTGGGGCCGTCCGAGTGCTGGATCGGCATGCGGGGGATCCACTCCGGTGCACCGGGTTCGAGCTGCTTGGTGAAGAACGCATCGGCGGGAGCATCCGCTGTGCCGACGCCCTCGACCCACCGTTTTCGCGTCACCGGCCGGCCCGCGAGCTGGGGGAGCAGGAGCGGGGCGATCGCGGAGTAGTAGGCGATGACCTCGCCCTTGGTCGTACCGGTCTCCGGGTAGACCACCTTGTCGAGGTTGGTGATGCGCAGACGGCGACCGTCCACCTGCACGATCTGTCCGTCCGTCGCCATGACGTCAGGTTAGGGCACGGCACGTGATCACGGGGCTGGCCGTGGCCGGTGCGACTGGTGTCTACTGGTGTCATGAGGACCATCTGGAAGGGCGCACTGACGTTCGGGCTCGTGAACGTTCCGGTGAAGGTGTATTCCGCGACCGAGGATCACGACGTTCCGCTGCACCAGGTGCATGAGAAGGACGGCGGACGCATCCGCTACCAGCGCACCTGCGAGGTCTGCGGCGAGACGGTGGCCTACGCCGACATCGATCGCGCCTACGTCGACGACGCGCAGACGATCGTGCTGACGAAGGAGGACCTGGCGTCGCTGCCGGCCGAGAAGAGCCGCGAGATCGACGTGGTGGAGTTCGTGCCGACCGACCAGGTCGACCTGCTCACCCTCGACAAGGCCTACTACCTCGAACCGGATTCGAAGTCGCCGAAGGCCTACGTGCTGCTGCGGCGGACCCTGGAGGAGACCGACCGCACCGCGATCGTGCGGTTCACCCTGCGGCAGAAGACCCGGCTGGCGGCTCTCCGGGTGCGCGGCGATGTCCTCGTTCTGCAGACCCTGCTCTGGGCCGACGAGGTGCGAGAAGCGGCCTTCCCGTCGCTCGACGAGAAGGTCACGATCTCGAAGAAGGAACTCGAGCTGTCGGCATCCCTCGTCGAGAGCTACTCGGGCGACTTCGATCCGGGTGCGTTCGTGGACGAGTATCAGACCGAGCTGCGCACCCTCATCGACGCGAAGATCGAGGCCGGCGAGGGCTTCGATGTGTCGACGACGTTCGCGGAGGACGAAGAGCCGAAGGGCGGCGAGGTCATCGATCTGATGGAGGCGCTGCGTGCGAGTGTCGCGCGCTCCAAGGAGCAGAAGGACGCCTCGAAGTCCGAGAAAGCGCCGAAGTCCGCTCCTGCGAAGAAGAAGACCGCCAGCTGATCGGCGACCCGGAGGTCAGTGCTTGCCGTCGCCGTCCAGGTCGGGTGCGCGATCGAAGACCTCGGGGTCGAGGGCGAGTGCTTCGGCCTCGACGGCATCCGTCACCACGTCTTCGCCGGCGGCAGCAGCCTTCTTCGCCTTGTAGCGCTCGGCGAAGTAGTGCCACAGGGTGACGACGGCGGTTCCGCCGACCGCGATCAGCAGGATGACGTCGATGTACTCGACGACGAGGTCGCTCACCCACGGGATGTAGCCGATCAGGAAACCGACCATCGTGAGACCGAAGCCCCAGAGCATCGCGCCGATGAAGTTGTAGAGGGTGTACTTGCGCCAGGGCATGTGGCCCACGCCTGCGGCCACGGGGGCGAAGGTGCGCACGATCGGCACGAAACGGGCGAGGATGATCGTCAGACCGCCGAAGCGCTCGAAGAACGCGTTCGTCCGCTCGACGTTCTTCTTGCTGAAGAGGCCGGATTCCTTGCGCTCGAAGACAGCGGGGCCACCCTTGTGCCCGATGAGATAGCCGACTTCACCGCCGACGAAGGCCGCGAGGGCGATCAGCAGGGATACCGCCCAGATGTTCAGGCCGAAGATGTTGCTCGTGTGCGTGAGCAGACCGGCGATGACCAGCAGCGTGTCGCCCGGGAGCAGGAACCCGACCAGAAGGCCGGTCTCCGCGAAGACGATGAAGCACACCACGAGCAGGGCCCAGGGGCCGGCTCCCTCGATGATCGTCGCAGGGTCGAGCCAGGGGATGAGGGCGGCGTGATGCATGGGATCCCGTCGTAGGAGGCGGTCGGCGGTGCTGGGCCAGTATAGCTGTGGCTTCGGAGGGGATCCTGGGATGCGGCGGCCGCGCTTCAGCGGCGCTTCAGGTCTGCGGTCCAGACTGGGAGGATGCGGATTCTCCTGGTGGACGACGAGGTGCGCCTTGCCGACGGCGTCCGCCGGGGCCTCGAGGCTGAGGGCATGACGGTCGATGTGGTGCACACCGGCACCGAGGGCCTGCGGATGGCTGGCGAGCGCGACTACGACGCGATCATCCTCGACGTGATGATGCCGGGCATGAGCGGCTACCGCGTGTGTCGCGCGCTGCGTGAAGAGGGCGACTGGACACCGGTGCTCTTCCTCACCGCGAAGGACGGCGAATGGGACGAGGTCGAGGGTCTCGACACCGGCGGCGACGATTGGCTGACCAAGCCCTTCTCGTACCCGGTGCTCGTCGCTCGGATCCGCGCTCTCGTGCGGCGCGGGGTCCGCGAGCGGCCGGCCGTGCTCGAGGCCGGCGATCTCCGGCTCGATCCCGCGGCCCGCAAGGTCTTCCGGGGCGAACACGAGGTGTCGTTGACCGCCCGAGAGCTCGCCGTGCTCGACTACCTGATGCGCAGGCGCGGTGAGGTCGTCACGAAGCGCGAGGTGATCGCGAACGTATGGGGCGAGGACTTCGACGCCGACCCGAACATCGTCGAGGTCTACGTGGGGCATCTGCGCGCGAAGCTGGATCGCCCGTTCGGACGCCGAGCGATCGAGACGGTCCGCGGCGCCGGCTACCGATTGTCGGCCGATGGTGGCTGAGACGGGCGCGGTGCTGCCGCACCGGCGCCGCGGACATTCTATTCGCACACGCGTCACGGTGGTCGCCGTGCTGGTCGTCGCGCTCGCTCTCGGCGCCGGCTCCATCGCCGGCGTCCTGCTGCTCAGACGTTCGCTGACCGACGGCGTCGTAGTGTCGCTGGAGAGCGACCTCGACACGATCGGCGATCGCGTCGAGGAGCGCCGGTTCGATATCCGGAGCGTCGGCGATGAGGTGTTGGTTCGCCTGCGCGGTCATGACGGAATCAGTACGAACGATGAGGATGCTCAACTTCTGCCGGAGCTCGCCGAAGACCGTATCGAGCGGGTGACGATCGATGGCGACTCCTATCTCGCCGCCTCCGAAGACACCGATGCCGGCCTTCTCACGGTCGCTCGCCCGGTGGAGCACGTCGACGAAGCGGTCTCGGCAGCGACGGGTCTTCTTGCTTTCGCTGTGCCGCTCGCGATCGCCCTGATCGGGCTGGTCGTGTGGGTCGTCTCCGGGCGGGCGCTCGCTCCCGTCGAGCGCTTGCGCCGTCAGGTCGATCAGATCGACCCGGCTGACCTGGATCGTCGCCTGGACGGCGGGGGTGCGGACGATGAGGTGGGTCGACTCGCCGGCACCATGAATCGGATGCTGGATCGCATCGAAGCCGCCCAGCGAACGCAACGGCAGTTCGTCAGCGACGCGTCGCACGAGCTGCGCTCGCCGCTGGCGACGATCCGGCAGCACGCGGAGGTCGCCACCGTGCACGCCGGGTCCATCTCGACCGACGCGCTCGCAGACGTCGTGCTCCACGAAGGCGCGCGGATGCAGGAACTCGTCGAGGGGCTGCTTCTGCTCGCCCGACTCGACGAGCATCGGGGCCTCGGCACGGCTGTGCCCGTCGACGTGGACGATCTCGCTCTCGCCGAGTTGCACCGGCTTCGAGGCCTCGGAGTGCGCGTCGATGCCGGCGGTGTCTCGCCCGGCCGTGCGCGAGGCAATGAGGTGCTCCTAGCCAGGGCTCTGCGCAACCTCGCCGACAACGCGGCGCGGCACGCGCGCACCGCCGTGACCCTGCGAGTGCAGGCGGAGGGCCCCTGGGTGGTGGTCGAGGTCGAAGACGACGGAGGCGGGATCGCGCACGATCAGCGCGAGCGCGTGTTCGAGCGCTTCGCCCGGCTCGATGAAGGACGCGCCCGTGACGAGGGCGGAAGCGGCCTCGGCCTGGCGATCGTTCGAGAGATCGCACTCGCGTACGGCGGATCCGTGTCGGTGACGGACGCGGCCTCCGGGGGAGCACGATTCGTGTTGATGCTGCCGTCCACCGCGGAATGACTCCTTCTGAAGAGTCCTGAAGAGAGCTTCAGGAGTCTTCAGTGGCGCTTCAGTACCCGCCAGACAGGCTGGGTATATGAACGACAACGAGCGCACCAACGAAAACGGATCCATCGACCCGACGGCAGCACCGACACTTCCGGTGGAGGCGGCCAACGCGGCGCCAGCCTCCGGAACCACACCGGCAGGACCCGCCGCTGACGCGGCGCCGAAACGGGGTCTTCGCAAGCCCGTGCTTATCGGTGTCGGGGCCGGCTTGGCGCTGTTGCTGGTGGGCGGGGTCAGTCTGGCCGTCGGCATGGAGCTCGGCGATGACGACCGCGACGATGCTTCGTCGGCGCAGCACAGCCCGAACGGTGCTCCGCACAGTGACGATGGCGACGATCGCCGCGGTGACCGCCCCGATGGCGATGATCGTGACGATGCGCAGGGGTCCCAGGGAGGGGCTTTCGCTCCCGCCGACTCGGCGTCGCTGATCACCGCAGCCACGGCGGCACTCGACGCGACCGGTGGTACCGGCGTCAGCTCGATCGATGTCGAACTCGGCGGCTACGAGATCGAGGTGCAGCTGGACGGCGGCGCCGATGCAGACGTCTTCGTGTCGACGGACGGAGAGGTCTCTGACCCGTACGACCGTGATGCCGACCCGACCGCCGATGCGGTGCTCGATCTCGGTCGCCTCGATGACATCACGGCTGCCGCATCTGCCGCTGCCGCGTCCGCCGCAGGCGGGAGTGATGGAACGATCGACTCGATCACTGCGTCTGATGACCCCGGTGTCGCCTTCGAGGTGACGGTGCGCTACGACGGTGGGCGGGAGTTCGAAGCAGCGCTCGCCGCCGACCTCAGCGTCGTCGCGACCGACCTCGACGACTGACGGATGCCGCCGGCCGGAGGTGGGTGAGAATCGGTGCGGAAGGTGGGACTTGAACCCACACGCCCGAAGGCACAGGAACCTAAATCCTGCGTGTCTACCGATTTCACCACTCCCGCGCGGTGGATCCAGTCTACTGATGCCGGCTGATCGGGACTCCCGCTCAGCCGGCATCTGTGTGGCTGGCCGGCCGGTCTTACGCCGAGGCGGTGGAACCCGGGAATCCGACCTGTGGATAACTTTTGAGGCGCTCTGCGGATTCTTGCGAGGATGCTCGGGTGAGTCATCCGTCCCTCTTGGTCGCCGAGCGTGTGCGGCAGCGCTTGCGCGCCGAAGGACTCGATCCTTCGATCGAACCGGATGCCGCACGACGCGTGGTGCAATCCGAGGTACGTCGGCACAACGACCTCGCCCTGTCGCGCGGCGGCGCGATGATCGACGACGAAACCGAGTGCGTGCGCGACGTGATCGCCGCCGTGAGCGGATTCGGGGCGCTGCAGCCGCTGCTCGACGACCCTGAGATCGAGGAGATCTGGCTGAACGGCCCCGACCGGATCTACGTCGCGCGCGGTGGCGTATCCGAGCGCATCGGGCTGCGGTTGTCGGATGCGGTCGTGCGCGATCTGGTCGAACGGATGCTGCAGTCCACCGGGCGGCGGGTCGACATCAGCCAGCCGTTCGTCGACGCGTCCCTGCCGGATGGTTCCCGGTTGCACGTCGCCATCGCCGATGTCGTGCGGGGCTCCTGGGCCGTGAACATCCGAAAGTTCCTGCCACGCTACCGCTCGCTCGAGGCATTGACGGCGCAGGGCGCCTTGCCTCCGCACATCGCCGAGCAGTTGCGACATGCGATGCGTGCGGGGCAGAGCGTGATCGTGTCCGGCGCCACCCACGCGGGCAAGACCACTCTGCTGGGCGCGCTGCTCGCCTCGTGCTCCGACGTGCAGCGCATCATCACGGTGGAGGAGACCTTCGAACTCGCCGTCGACGGTCCTGATCTGGTTGCGCTGCAGGGGCGTCAGGCGAGTCTGGAGGGCAGCGGCGAGATCACGCTCCGGCGGCTGGTCAAGGAGGCGCTGCGAATGCGGCCCGATCGGCTGGTCGTCGGCGAGGTGCGCGATGCCGAGGCGCTCGACCTCGTGCTCGCCCTCAACACCGGTGTACCCGGTGCCGCCACGGTGCACGCGAATTCGGCCGCCGAGGCGATGGACAAGCTCACCATCCTCCCGCTTCTCGCCGGACGCAACATCGACCGTGCGTTCATCGCACCGGCCCTCGCGGCCGCCGTCGACCTCGTGGTGCACTGCGCGCGGGACGCGGCCGGCGTGCGCCGCGTCGAGGAGGTCATCGCCCCGACGGGGGAGATCGTGGAGGGACGGATCATCACCAGGACCGTCTACCGGGCAGAGGGCGGTGGCTCCTCACTCGCGCCGGGCCCGCGGAGCATCGAACATCCGCGCAGGGCAGAGGGAGAATGGAACCCCGAGGAGGCTCGGACATGACCATCCTGCTCGGCGCCATGCTCGCCGCCGGTCTGCTGCTGTGCCTCTCGCCATGGCTCTGGCCACCGCGACCTCGGGAAGAGCGGGTTCTCAGGCGCAGCCCGCTCACCCGTCTCCTGGAGGAGGCGGGCTACGGAGCCGTCGAGCCGCGCGTCGTGGTCGCCGTGATCATCGCGATCGGGCTCGCTGCGGCATCCGTCGTCTGGCTCCTCACCGGACTGCTCGTGCTGGCTGTGCTGGCAGCGCTCGCGGGAGCAGCGGCGTCGATCATGTTCCTGCGTGCGCGCCGCCTCCGATTGCGCAAGGCCCGCCGCCAGCTCTGGCCCGACATCTGCGATCTGCTCATCGCATCGATCCGGGTCGGACTGTCTCTGCCCGATGCCGTCGCGAGCCTCGCGGAATCGGCGCCAGGTATGCTGCGCCCCGCTTTCGTGGTGTTCGCCCGTGATCTGCGCGCCACCGGCCGATTCGAGAGCAGCCTCGATCGGTTGAAGGCCTCGCTGGCCGATCCCATCGCGGACCGGATCATCGAAACGCTGCGAATGGCGCGCCAGGTCGGCGGAACGGAACTCACCGGAGTTCTTCGAGCCCTCTCGTCTTCGGTCCGAGCCGATGCGGCACTTCGTGGCGAGGTCGAGGCGCGGCAGTCGTGGATCCGCGGCGCTGCCGTGCTCGGGGCGGTGGCGCCGTGGGTCATTCTGGCGCTGCTGGTGATGCGTCCGGAGGGTGCGGCCGCGTACGGCAGCCCGGAGGGAGTCATGGTCATCTGCGCCGGAGCCGCCGTCTCGGTGATCGCCTTCCGGATCATGCTCCGCATCGGCCGTTTGCCGGAACCCCGGCGGTGGTTCGGGTGAGCGCCCTGTCGGACATCGCTCTCTCCGTCCTCCTCGGCGGCACGCTCGCGGCGGGACTCCTCACCGTTCTCGCCGCTTTGCCCCGATGGCGCGCGGCCTCGTTGAGCGCCCGCATCGCACCGTACGTGCGCGACGTCGTCGCAGACGATGCACTGCCATCAGGGGTGCTGCCTCGCGCCGGAGTTCTCCCCACGGGCACGGGCACGATCTGGCGCCGTCTGCAGAGCACGTTCGAGCGGATGCTGGGTGGGGGAGACGTACTTCGCCAGCGATTGGCGCAGGCCGGACTCCGCACCGATCCGACGACGTTCCGCGGACGGCAGCTGGCCTGGGGACTGGTGGGGATCGGCGCCGGCGCGGTGCTCGTGATCGCCCTCGCACTCGCCGGGCGGATGACGGCGCCTGTCGTCCTGCTCCCACTGATCACCGGCGCTGCGGCTGCTGTCGTCTACGACACGCAGCTTGCGAGTCGTGCCAAGGCGCGACGGGCGAGACTCACCGACGAACTGCCCACCACGTTGGAGTTCCTCGCGCTGTGTCTCTCGGCCGGAGAGGGTTTCCTCGATGCGCTTCGCCGGGTCTCTGCTGTCGGCTCCGGTGAATTGACGGGGGAGCTGCGTCGTGTCGTCCTGGCGGTGAACACCGGTTCCCCTCTCGCGGATGCGCTCTCCGAGATGGCGTCGCGTCTGCAGCTGCCCGGTCTCTCCCGCGCCGTCGATCAGATCGTCGCAGCCCTCGAACACGGAGCACCGCTGTCCGGCGTGCTCCATGCGCAGGCCGGCGATGCCAGGGAAGACGCGAAGCGCGTGCTGATCGAGCAGGCGGGACGCAAGGAGATTCTGATGCTCCTGCCGCTGGTCTTCCTGATCCTCCCGCTCTCGGTTCTCTTTGCGGTGTACCCCGGCTTGTTCATCCTGCGACTCGGCATCGGCTGAGTCGCTGACGAAAGGATCCTCATGACAACACTCCGACGCTGGTGGGCGGATGCCGCCGATCGCGCACGTGACCTCGGCGGCGACGAGTCCGGCGACGTGCCCGGATGGGTGCTGGTGACCCTCATGACCGCCGGTTTGGTGGTTCTGATCTGGGCCGTCGCCGGTCCTGCGCTGACCGCTCTGTTCGAACAGGCGATCCAGCGGGTGTCCGGGCTCTGACATGCGGGCGGCTCGAGGCGGGATGGCGGATGACCGCGGATCGAGTCCAGTGGAGTTCGTGCTGGTCGGCACGCTCCTCACCGTGCTCACGCTCGCGGTGCTGCAGCTCGCACTCGCCGTCTATGTGAGAAACGTCGTCCACGACGCTGCCGTCGAAGGTGCGTATCACGCCGCCCTTGCCGACACCGGCACGGAGGAAGGTGCCGATCGCACGCGTCTCGCGATCATCCGGGCCATCGGAGCCGACTATGCGGGAGATGTGACCGCGAGCACGACCGAGGAGCTCGGCCATGCCGCCATCGAGGTACGTGTGCGTACCACGCTCCCGGTCATCGGGCTTCTAGGCATCCCCTACGGGTTGGAGGTGGAAGCGCATGCGCCGATGGAATCGCTGGGCCCGGAATGACGACGGCTCCGCCGCGCTGGAGTTCATCACCGTCGGGGTGATCCTGCTCGTACCTCTCATCTACCTCGTCATCGCGCTCGGGGTGATCCAGGAGCAGACGCTCGGCGCCGAGGCCGCGGCGCGACACATGGCCCGCGTGATCTCCCAGGCGTCGGATGCGGACACGGCTGCGGCTCGCAGCGAGGCGGTGCTCGCCGGTGTCATCGACGAGTACGGCCTCGACGCTGACGCCGTGCAGGTGTCGCTGTCGTGCACCCCCGCCGGGGCGGGTTGCCCGACGGCCGGGGCCACCGTGATCGTGACCGTCGCCACGCGTGCGAGCCTGCCGTTCGTGCCGCCGTTGCTCGGCCTCGATCAGATCGCTTCGATCCCCCTGGAGGCGTCGGCGGTGCAGAAGGTCTCCCGACTGTGGGGTGACGGATGACTCGGCGAACCGGTCCGCGCGATGACGAGGAGGGCAGCATCCTTCTGCTCACTCTCGGGTACGTGCTCCTCGCCCTTGCGGTCCTGTTCGTCTGTGTATGCGCCACCGACCTCTACATCGCGCAGAAGCGCCTGGATGCGCTCGCCGATTCCGCAGCGCTCGCCGGAGCAGACGGTTTCACCCTCGTCGTATCGGGCGAGAACGTCGCGGCCGAGCTGACCGACGAGCGCGTGCACGATCAGGCTTCGGCCCTCCTCGCCGCGCTGCCGAGCAATGCCTCCCTGGTGGAGGCGAACTCACCGGACGGCGTCTCCGCGCACGTCATCGTCACATCGGCCTGGCACCCGCCGCTGTTCTCGCCGTTCGTTCCCGACGGCATCCGGTTGGAAGCCAATGCGACCACCCGTACGGCGCTCCGGTGAAGCTCTGAGGGCGGGCAACTAGGCCCGTGCGCCGCCCGACTCCAGGAGGGCGGTGAGGTCGCCGACGGTGCCGAGATGACCGAGCTTGTCGGGATTCAATTGGTTCGCGACCGTGTGCACAGCACCGCCTTCGACGTGCACCATCAGCATGCTGAGAATCGCACCGTCGGGCCCGGTGATGCGCAGCGCGGCACCGCCGTTGACGTTCGTCCGATCGAGCCGAACACCCAGACTCTCCCCACGGCGCACCAGACCCGCCAGGAACCGGGCGACGGCGACGGCACCGTGCAGCGGCTGGCGGATCGCCGGCGCTCGACCGCCACCATCTCCGTAGAACACGACGTCCTCAGCGAGAACGCCGATCAGCCCTTCGACGTCACCGGCCTCGAGCGCAGCGAAGAACGCTTCGGTGAGG
The DNA here is from genome assembly GCF_040675825.1 of Microbacterium sp. LWH12-1.2. NCBI lineage: Bacteria > Bacillati > Actinomycetota > Actinomycetes > Micrococcales > Microbacteriaceae > Microbacterium > Microbacterium sp. LWH12-1.2. The sequence continues at coordinate 1,562,345 of NZ_JBEGIJ010000001.1, read as the reverse complement.
GCAGCGTCGCGATCGCTGGCGCCGTCGAATCGGGGCCGGCCATCGGCGATGCGCGCCTTCGCTCTGTGGAAGATCTGGCGACAGGCGGCCTCATCCCGCTCGACGATGGCGGCGATCGTCGGATAGTCGTAGGCGAACACCTCGCGCAGCAGGAACACGGCGCGCTCGACCGGACCGAGCCGCTCGAGAACTGCGAGGAACGCGAACGAGAGCGTCTCATCACGTTCGATCCGGTGCGCCGGGTCGGTGTCGGCGTCGGGCAGCGGCTCCGGCATCCACGGACCGACGTAGACCTCGCGAGTATGCCGGGCTGAGCGCAGCGTATCGATCGCGAGCCGGGTGGCGACCGTCGCGGCGAAGGCGTCGGGATTGTCGATCGCCGTGCCAGCCGCCTGCCGTTCTTGCAGCCGCACATACGCGTCCTGCACCACGTCTTCGGCTTCCACCACACTGCCGAGCATCCGGTAGGCGATCGAGAACATGAGCGGGCGCAGCGCATTCTGCGCCTCACCGGTGACCGACATGGTTCGAGGATGTCACAAATGCGGATGCTCGTTCGTCGAAGGGGGTGAGAGAAGGAGAACAACATGCGAGTACTCATCGCCGGCGCCGCGGGCGCCATCGGATCGAGACTGGTGCCCCTGCTCCTGGCGGCGGGGCACGAGGTCGTCGGCACGTCGAGGAAGCCCGATCGGCTTGCCTCGATCGAGGCCGCAGGAGGACGCGCCGTCGTGATGGACGGCCTCGACGCGGCATCCGTGCGGGTGGCGGTGCTCGATGCTCGGCCCGATGTCATCGTGCACCAGCTCACCGCGCTCGGCGACGGGCCGATCGACCTCAAGCACTTCGATCGCTCATTCGCCGTGACGAACGCGCTCCGCACCCGCGGAACCGACAATCTGCTCGCCGCTGCAGCAGAGGCGGGAGTCAGCCGTTTCATCGCGCAGAGTTACACAGGTTGGCCGAACGAACGTACCGGCGGGCCGGTGAAGACCGAGGAAGACGCCTTCGACCCGCACCCGACGCCGGCCTCGCGGCAGGCGATCGCGGCGATCCAGTACGTCGAGCGGGCTGTCACCGCGGTCGGTGGCCTCGCGCTCCGGTACGGACAGCTGTACGGACCCGGGCAGGCGATCGGTCATGGCGGTCAGATGGTGGAGATGCTCGAAGCCCGCAAACTACCGCTCGTGAGCGGAGGCGCCGGCATCACGTCTTTCTGCCACATCGACGACGCGGCATCCGCCACGGCCGTCGCGGTGGAACGCGGAGCGCCCGGCGCATACAACATCGTCGACGATGACCCCGCTCCCGTGAGCGAGTGGTTGCCGGCGCTCGCCGAGGCGGTCGGGGCGAAGCCGCCGATGCGCGTCCCCGCGTGGGTCGCGAAGGCGCTCATCGGCGAACACGGCGTCTCGATGATGACGACGGTGCGCGGCTCGTCGAATGCCAAGGCGAAGCGGGAGCTCGGGTGGGCTCCGTCCTGGTCGAGTTGGAAGGAGGGGTTTCGCGGCGGACTCGGCTGAGTGCGGGCTGTCACGAGCCGCAGCGAGTTCAGGCGCGGTCGCGCACCCGGGTGAGCAGCGCGTCGATGCGCCGCTGCACGCCGTTCGCGAGCTCGGCCGGCAGCGCGTCCACCGGCCACCAGCGCACATCCTCTGATTCATCGCTCACGGTGATCTCGGCATCCCGGTCGACGATCACGGCGATCCCGACATCGAGGTGTGAGGCACAGCGTCCGAAACTCGCGGACAGGGCGTGGTGATCGAGGTCATAGGCGAGCGGTCCGTCGTCTCGCGCGTCGAGCCGGAGGCCGGTCTCCTCGCGGAGTTCACGCAGGGCCGCCGCCTCGATCGATTCGTCTCCCTCCTCGAGATGACCGCCCGGCTGCACCCAGAACTGTCCCTTCGCATGGAAGACGAGCAGCGTGTCACGGAGAGTCGGATCGAGAACGACGCAGGATGCCGTGGCGTGATCCGGCCCGGACTCCCGCCACATCGGTGATTCTCCGTGCACGAAGAACGAAGCGAAGTCTTCCTGGGCGGCGTGCTCGCCGTCGTCACGCGGGGAGAAGTCGCGCACCAGGTTCGACATGCTCCGGGTCACCGCGTCGCTCATTCAGAACTCCCCTCGGAATCGGTGCGCTTCGCCCGCGGCACGAACCGCGGGATCCAGCGCAGGAATCCTGCCGCGCCGAGGAGGCCGATCGCGCCCATGACACCAGCGGCGACCGAGAGCGATGCGACGGCGATGATCCCGGAGACCAGCAGCGGGGCGATCGCGCCACCGGCATCCGTCAGCGTCCGCCACGAGCCGAGGAACGCCGCCGGCTCCCGCTTCGGAGCGACATCGGCGCCGAGCGTGAGTAGGATGCCGCTGGAGAGGCCGTTGCCCACGCCGAGCACTGCGGCGAGCATGCCGAACCACAGCACCGCCGAATCCCCGTCGTGCGTGAACGACAGGGCGAGGAATCCGGCCCCCATCACGAGCATCGCCGGCATCGCGGCCCACAGTCTGCCGAACCGGTCCATCACCTGCCCGCTCGCATAGAACAGGGCGAAGTCGATGGCGCCGGAGACACCGACCACCAGGGCGATCGTCGATGCGTCGAGTCCTAACGACAGACCCCACAGCGGCAGCACCACCTGCCGTGCCGAGCGCACCGCCGACAGGGATGCGGCGGCGAGGCCCAGCCGGCTGAGCACTGCGCGCTGCTGCCACATCGTGCGGAAGATGCCCGCACGCTCGATGGTCGGAATCGAGCCGCTCACCGCCTCTCCGGAGTCCTCGGTCAGGTGCGAGGGGCCAGCCTGCCGCGTCGGCGGATTCGTCTTCTCCGGGTCGGGGCCGAGGAGCACCAGCAGCACCATGGCGACCAGGCAGACCATGAAGAACCAGATCGCCGCGCTTTCGCTCCCGAAGAGCTGCAGAAGTCCCGCGGCCACGAACGGGCCGATGAAGATGCCGAGCCGGAAGCTTCCACCGAGCAGCGACAGGGCACGCGCGCGGACCTCGAGCGGCACCCGGGTGGTCATGAACGCGTGTCGAGCGAGGCCGAACGCGGCCGCGCACAGCCCGAGCAGGAAGACGGATGCCGCCAGCACGCCGAGGGAAGGGGCGAACGCCATCCCCACGCCGGCGATGATGGCGATCACTCCTGCGATCACCATCGTCATGCGCTCGCCGATCCGCGCCACCGCCCAGCCCGCGGGCAGATTGCCGCAGAGCTGGCCGATGACGAGTGCCGAAGCGACGAGGGCGGCGAACGCCACATCGGCTCCCATGCCAACGGCGATCACCGGGATGAGTGGGATCACCGCGCCCTCGCCCAGGGCGAAAAGGATGGTGGGCAGGTACACCATCGGCCCGAAATCTCTCAGGACCGTCGATGCGCTGCTCACGCCTTCACGTTACCCCGCGGGCAGGTTCCGCCCGTCGAGGTACTCCGTCCCCGCGCGAACACCCGGCACGTTAGGCTGAAGTGCCATGCTCGAACTCGATCTCTCCGCCGACATCCAGGCCCTGCGACTCACCTTCGGTGACATTCGCGAGGTCGTCGATGTCGAAGCGCTCCGTACTGAAATCGCCCGTCTCAACGAGGAAGCCGGTGCTCCCGACCTCTGGGACGACACCGAGCGTGCCCAGAAGGTGACCAGCGCACTCAGCCACCGCCAGTCGGAGCTCGCCCGGATCGAGGGGATCGCCGGCCGTCTCGACGACCTCGAAGTCCTCGTCGGCCTCGCGAACGAGATGGGCGACGAGGAATCGGCGCAGGAGGCGCGCATCGAGCTCGCAGCCCTCACCGAACTGATCAACCAGCTCGAGGTGCAGACGCTTCTCGGCGGCGAGTACGACGATCGTGCCGCCATCATCACGATCCGCTCCGGCGCGGGCGGCGACGACGCCACCGACTTCGCCGAGATGCTCATGCGCATGTACCTGCGCTGGGCGGAGCAGCACAAGTACCCGGTGAAGGTCATGGACACCTCCTACGCCGAGGGTGCGGGAATCAAATCCGCGACGTTCGAGATCGACGCCCCCTACGCGTTCGGAACGCTGTCCGTCGAAGCCGGCACGCACCGTCTCGCGCGCATCAGCCCGTTCGGCTCCGCCGACAAGCGTCAGACCAGCTTCGCGGCTGTCGAGGTCATCCCGCTCATGGAGGAGGCCACTGCGGTGGAGATCCCCGAGGGCGACATCCGCGTCGACGTCTTCCGCTCGTCCGGCCCCGGCGGTCAGTCGGTCAACACCACCGACTCCGCCGTGCGCCTCACCCACCTGCCGACCGGCATCGTCGTGTCGATGCAGAACGAGAAGTCGCAGATCCAGAACCGCGCCGCGGCGATGCGCGTGCTGCAGACCCGCCTGCTGCTGCTGCAGAAGGCCGACGAAGCCGCGAAGAAGAAGGAACTCGCCGGAAACATCACCGCGAGCTGGGGCGACCAGATGCGCTCGTACTTCCTCTACGGACAACAGCTCGTCAAGGACCTCCGCACCGGCCACGAGTCCGGCAACCCGGCCGCTGTGTTCGACGGCGACCTCGACGGCTTCATCTCGGCGGGCATCCGCTGGCGCAAACGCAAGGTCGAGGACTGATCTCAGATTCACGCAGAAGGCCCGGGAGCGAATCGCTCCCGGGCCTTCTGCATTCAGAGTGGGATCACTGCATCAAGCAGGTCACGCCGGAACTGGTGAACTCATCCGTGAACGCCGTCAGTGCGTCGGCATCCTGGAACATCTCATCACCGTTCGCGATGACACGCAGCGTGTCGTCGTCGATGTCGGATGCGACGAACGCCTCGCTGATGCAGGTGACCTGCTCAGGGGTGTACGTCTCTCCCTGGCCGGACAGCGTGAGGATCTCCGTGAGGCCCTCAGACACCTCTTCAACGGTCGGCCGACCGGCCGAGGTCTCGTCGGTGGTGCTGTCGGTCTCATCGGGGTCCGGCGCGGCCTCCGTCGGGATCGACGTCGGGAAATCGTCCATCTCGCTCTGGACGCCCTCGGCGAAGGCGAACAGGTAGACGAACGACATCACGATGCCGATGATCGTGCCGACCACGGCGAGCGAGAGGCCCGCGATTCCGGGCCACTTCTTGCCCTTGAGGAACAACGACACGAGCGACAGGATGAAGCCGATTCCCAGGAGCACGAAACCGAACACTCCGACGAGCGGGATGAACACGAGGATCGTGCCGAGTACGGCCAACCCGAGGCCGACGAGTCCGAGGACCGACGGCTTCTTCGGACCGGCATCCGCAACGGCGTACGCACCGGGGGCGCCTGCCGGAGCCGCGCCGGGGTATGCCGGAGCTGCAGCGGGGTACGCAGGTGCTGCGTAGCCGGGGGCGCCGGTCTGGTACCCGGGGTCCGCGGGCGCGGAAGCCGGGTAGGCGCCGCCCGCAGCGTAGGGGGGAACGCCGCCGTCGCTGATCGGCGTCGTCGCAGCGGTCTCGTTCGGTGCGACGAACGGCGCCTCGACCTGTGCATCGGGCTCTGCCGCCGCAGCAGGCGGAGCGTAGGTGTCACTCGTCGTGCGGATCACGGTGTCATCGAGAGAATCGGCAGCGGTCTCTTCGACCGCTGGAGTGTGTGCGACTGCCGGAGCGTCTGCAACCACCGGCGCTTCGGGTGCGGCCGCCTCGGGAGCGAAGTGCTCCGTCCACTGCTGCCCGTCCCACCAGCGCTGTCGGCCAGAGCCGTCGTCGTACCAGCCTGCAGGTGTCGTCATGGGGTCCCCCTCGAAATCGTTCGCCCGCGCGGAACGCGCGAATCGGCTACCTCATATATAGCAGTGACCGGTGACGTCACGGGGTGTCGCTCGCGATCACCGGAAGAGGCGCGTTTAGGCTCGTATCGCCATGATTCGGTTCGAGAATGTCACGAAACGCTATCGCGGGACCGCCAGGCCCGCGCTCTCCGGTGTCGACTTCGAAGTCCAGCGGGGAGAGTTCCTCTTCCTCGTCGGTGCCTCGGGATCCGGCAAGTCGACCTGCCTCAGGTTGATTCTCCGCGAAGAGATTCCGTCAACCGGCCGCGTCGCGGTGCTCGGGCGCGATCTGCGCTCGCTCGCCAACCGCAAGGTGCCGTACTTCCGGCGGCACATCGGAGCGGTGTTCCAGGACTTCCGTCTGCTGCCGTCGAAGACCGTGTACCAGAACGTCGCGTTCACGCTTCAGGTCACCGGCTCCTCTCGCGGCTTCATCCAGCAGGCGGTGCCGGAGGCGCTCGCACTCGTCGGCCTCGACGGCAAGCAGAAGCGGATGCCGCATGAGCTCTCCGGCGGTGAGCAGCAGCGCGTCGCGATCGCCCGCGCTCTCGTGAACCGCCCGCAGGTGCTGCTCGCCGACGAGCCCACCGGAAACCTCGACCCCGCCACATCCGTGGACATCATGCAGCTGCTCGCGCGCATCAACGCCGGTGGTACGACTGTTTTGATGGCCACGCACGAGGCCGGATTCGTCGACCAGATGCAGCGCCGCGTGATCGAGCTGCGTGACGGCGAGATGGTGCGCGACGAGGTGCACGGCGGTTATGGAGACACGTCGAACATCCCGCGCCTGGTGCCGGAGGAGGTGCGCGGCGCCGCAGCGGTCGCCGCGCTCACCGCTGTGCAGGAGGTGCAGCGCCAGACGGCCGACCTCTCGATGGTGCGCGCCGCCCTCGCCCAGGACCTGAGCGCCCAGCGCCGCGCAGCCGCATCGGCGCCCGCGCCGGAACCCGCGGTCCTGAAGCCGTCCGAGACGCCCCAGCCGGAGACCTCCGTCGAGGAGCCCGCTCCCGTGCCCGACGACGTCTCGGAGCCGGCCGTGGCTGTCGCGCCCCGTACGCATCCGATCGTGCTGCCGCAGGTCGACATCGCCGACCTCGGCGTCGCCGATCGACTCGGTCTGTCCGACGCGGACGACGAGGAAGTGGGACCGACCTCATGAGATACGGTCTGATCCTCACAGAGGCCCTCGGCGGTCTCCGCAGAAACATCTCGATGGTGATCTCCGTCGTGCTCGTGACGTTCGTCTCACTGACGTTCGTCGGAGCCGCGATCCTCATGCAGGCGCAGATCGGCACCATGCGCGGCTACTGGACCGAGCGCGCCCAGGTGGCCGTGTACATGTGCTCCGGCGTGTCCGAATCGCCGACCTGCCTCAACGGCTCCGCAACCGAGGAACAGGTGCAGATCGTCCGTGCCCAGATCGAGGGTGACGCACTCGCGCCGCTCATCGCCGATGTGCGCTTCGAGACCAAGGACGAGGCGTACGCCAACATCGTCGAGCAGATCGGCGAGGAGAAGGCCAGCGTCTTCACCGCAGACCAGATGTCCGAGAGCTTCTTCGTGACGCTGAAGGATCCGAGTCAGTCCCAGGTGCTCGTCGAGGCGTTCAACGGGGTCGCGGGGGTGGAGCAGGTGGCCGACCAGCTGCAATACCTCGAACCGCTTTTCTCGGCTCTCACCGTCGCAACGTACATCGCCATCGGAATCGCCGTCCTCATGCTCATCGCGGCGATCCTGCTGATCGCCACCACGATCCGTCTCTCGGCGTACGCGCGACGCAAGGAGATCGGGATCATGCGCCTGGTCGGAGCATCCAACCGTTTCATCCAGACGCCGTTCGTCCTTGAGGGCGTCTTCGCGGCCTTCCTCGGTTCGGCTCTGGCCAGCGTCGCGGTGGTCGCGGGCGTTCATTTCGGCGTCGACGGATACCTGCGCGGCCGCGTGCCGTTCATCACCACCTGGGTGACGATGCAGGACGCAGTGCTCGTCGTCCCCGTGCTCATCGGCATCGGTATCGTGCTCGCCGCGCTGTCCGCAGGGTTCGCGATCCGTCGCTGGCTGCGCACCTGAGGTCGCTGTCGTTGTAGACTGAAAGGCTGTCGTGCGCCCGCACGGCACAGATCAGGAGAGCATCATGCCCAGGGAACGCGGGGAGAAGGTCGTCGCGACCAATCGTCGCGCACGTCACGACTACAACATCGAGAAGTCGTACGAGGCGGGGATGGTGCTCACGGGCACCGAAGTGAAGTCGCTGCGCCAGGGGCGCGCCAATCTGAGCGACGGATACGCGTTCATCAAGGGCAACGAGGTGTTCCTCGACTCCGTGCACATCCCGGAGTACTCGCAGGGGCACTGGACGAACCACTCGGCGAAGCGCATCCGCAAGCTGCTCCTGCACCGCGAGGAGATCGCGAAGCTCTCGCACGCCGTGTCCGCGGGCGGGTACACGCTGGTTCCGCTGAAGCTGTACTTCGCCGACGGGCGCGCGAAGGTCGAGATCGCACTGGCCAAGGGCAAGCGCGAGTACGACAAGCGCCAGACCCTGCGCGAACGCCAGGACACCCGCGAGGCCGAGCGCGCCATGCGCACCCGCAATCGCGTCGGGGACTAGCGGCGTCGACGCGGGATCGACGCGTTTCGTCTCGTCACGGGCTCCTCGCTCAACGACCGGTCGTGGGCTCGAACCCGAACACGCGTCCGAGGAATGTCAGCTCCCGCTCCAGGGAGTCGACGATCGTCTCCGCCCTGCGGAAGCCATGCCCCTCGCCCTGATAGAGCACGTACTCGTGCGCGATCCCACGCGCGGCCAGCGCGTCGCGGATCGCCTCGGACTGCGACGGCGGCACGACGAGGTCGTCCGCGCCCTGCAGCAGGAGCACCGGGACATCGATCCGGTCGGCGTGCGTGAGCGGTGAGCGGTCGATGTAGACCTGCTCGAGTTCCGGCAGCGGCCCGACGAGCCCGTTGAGGTAGTGCTTCTCGAAGTCGTGCGTGTCTTCGGCGATCATGCGCAGGTCGCCGACGCCGTAGCGGCTGATACCCGCGGCGAAGACCCCGCCCCGCACCAGTGCGCACAGCACGGTCCAGCCCCCGGCAGAACCGCCGCGGATGGCGATGCGCTGCGGATCGGCAGCGCCGGATGCCGCGAGCCCGCGCGCCGCGGCGAGCACGTCGTCGACATCGGCGATGCCCCAGGCGCCGTCCAGCCGCTCGCGGTAGGCGCGACCATAGCCGGTGGAGCCGCCGTAATTCACGTCGAGCACACCGATCCCTCGGCTCGTGTAGAACGCGATGGCGGCGGATGCCGCGCCCGACGCGTGCGCGGTCGGACCACCGTGCACCAGCACGACGTACGGCGGGAGCTCGCCGGCGTCGGCGGATGCATCCGGGTGCGCCGGCGCGTAGTCGAAGGCGTGCACCGGGCCGCTCGGCCCGTCGAACGAGACCGCGCGAGCCGGCGGCATCCATCGGTCATCAAGGGCGCGTCCGCCGCGGACGGCGACGACCTCGCCGGAGTCGATGTCGACGGACCACAGACCGGCCTCGGTCCCCGAACCCCCGCCGGAGAGGAGCACGCGTGAGCCGGAGACGTCGTCGACGCTGACGTGCGCATCGGCGGGCACGTCGAGTCGGCGTGCATCGCCGTCGAGGTCGATCAGGACGACTTCATCACGCCCGTTCGTCCGCACCGCGACGATCCGGCCGTCGGGCAGGGGCTTGTACCAGCGATTGCCGAGCACCCAGAGGCCGTAGCCGGTGTCGGCGTCCGCCGGCGCGATCGGCTCGGGAGCCGCGGAGAGAGCGGCGCCGTCGAGCGTCAGTCGCTGCAACCCCCACCGTCCGGTCGGATCGTCCGCGAAGAGCAGTTGCGAATCGCTGACCCACTCCGGTTGCAGTGCGGCGTTGGTCGGCACGTCGACGCGCGTGCCGGCGTCGAGCGCGGCGATCACGAGTGACGCGTGCTCCCACGGCATCCGATCGGTGCTCCACTCGACCCAGGCGAGCCGTGAACCATCGGGAGAGAGCGCGGGGTGCGCGAAGAAGCCGGGACCGCTCGCGACCACTCGCACCGTGTCGTCGTCTGCGGCCGCCGAGCCATCGAGCGGGATCTCGACGATCGCGCGGGTGTGGGGCTCTGACCGCAGGTCCTCCTGCACGGCCAGCAGTCGCCCGCGCTGCAGGCTCAGTCCGCCGTACCGTGCACCGGCCGCGGTCAAGGGCTCGGGCTCGGCGCCCGGTGCGAGCCGGCGTATCCGCTGATCGCCCGCATCGACGAAGTACAGGGTGCCATCGGCATCCGCCGTCCAGGCGCCGCCGCCGTACTCGTGCACGCGGGAACGCGCGTTCCACGGGGCGGGCAGCACCTCTCGGCCGGTCGAGCTGCGGACGGTGACGCGGCCGCCCTCGGCGGGCACCGACTCTCCCCACCAGATCTCGTCGCCCACGAAGAGGGCGCCGTCGATGCGCGGGGCGGATGCCGCGACATCCGCTGCCGAGAAGGGGGAGGGCCAGGAGCCGTACGGAGTCGCCATGCATCGAGCTTAGGTCGGCAGTGTGACGTCGTGTGTCGTGGTCGCGTGCGCGGAACGGGTCGGCTGTTCTACCTTGCTGGAAACGCCCGATTCACCTCGAGCGTGGTGCGACAGCCGAGCCCGGCACCCGCCCGTGAACGACAGGCCTGCCCTGTCGCGCGCGGCTGCTATGTCCGTCTGCCACTCAGGAGAGAAGATGCCCGAGGAATTCACCCCCGGCGCCACTCGTGTGCCGTTCTCCTTCGAGCTCTACCCGCCGCGCTCGGAGTCGAGCGAAGAGGCCCTGCACGAGACGGTGCGGCAGCTCGCCGCCGCCGGACCTGAGTTCCTCTCGGTCACGTACGGCGCCGGCGGATCGACCGGCGGACGATCCCTTGATGTCCTCCGCTACATCCGCGCCCACACCGACGTCGAACCGCTCGCGCACCTCACCTGCGTCGGGAACACCTACGCGGGGGCAGCGCGCCTGATCCGGGAGTTCCTGGATGCCGGCATCCTCAGCTTCCTCGCGCTGCGCGGCGACCCGCCGCAGGGGCAGACGGAGGCGTTCCTCGGGGACCTGGAGAGCGCGGCGCAGCTGGTGCAGCTCATCGACCGGGTGCAGGCGGAACGAGCGCCCTACGAGGAAGCGCCGGTTCCCGGCTTCCCTGGCGCGGCCAGGGTCGACCCGCGGCGAAAGGTCAACATCGCCGTCGCCGCATTCCCGAAGGGGCATCCGCGTGCGACGCATCGCACGCAGGACGTCGAGGCGCTACTGGCCAAGCAGGCGGCTGGGGCGACCTTCGCGATCACGCAGCTCTTCTTCCATGCCGACGACTACCTGGCCTTCGTCGAACGCGCTCGTGCCGCCGGGGTCACGATCCCGATCCTCCCCGGCATCATGCCGATCACTTCGCACGTCCGTCTCGCCCGTGTGCTGGAACTCACCGGGGAAGACCTGCCCAGCGAGCTCGCCATCGCGCTCGAGGTCGAGCCGACCCCCGAGGGCCGCCGCGAGATCGGGATCGAGTGGGCCGCTCGTCTCGCCCGCGAGGTCGTCGCCGGCGGCGCGCCCGGTGTGCACCTCTATGCCTTCAACCAGCACGACACCGTCCTCACCGTCCTCGCAGAAGCCGGCATCCTCCCGGCCCTGCGCCACTAGACCCCGCCGAAAGGAAAGACCATGACTGCATTCCCCGAGGGAACCATCCTCGGCTACCCCCGTATCGGTCGCCGCCGCGAACTCAAGAAGGCCATCGAGTCGTTCTGGGCCGGCCGCATCGACGAGCAGGAGCTCGCGCGCACCTCCGCAGAGCTGCGGGCGACGACCCGCGAGCGGCTCGCTGCACTGGGCCTCGGCCGCACCGACTCCGCCATCCCCGAGTCGTTCTCGTACTACGACCAGGTGCTCGACGCCGCCGTCACGGTCGGCGCGATCCCGTCCCGTTTCGAGGGCCTGCGCGCTGCAGACGGCACGATCGGCCTGCCCGCGTACTTCACCATCGCCCGCGGCGAGGGGGAGCGCGCGCCGCTCGAGATGACGAAGTGGTTCGACTCGAACTACCACTACCTGGTGCCGGAGATCGGGCCGGAGACGGCCTTCTCGCTCTCCAGTGACCGCCTCGTGCGTGAGGTGGCCGAGGGCGTCGCCGCCGGCTTCGTGACCCGTCCCGTTGTCGTGGGCCCGGTGACGCTGCTTGCTCTCGCCAAGGCGTCGGATGACGCCCCCGAGGGCTTCGACCCGCTGTCCCGTCTCGACGACCTGCTCCCGGTCTATGTCGAGCTCCTGGCGCGGCTGAAGGATGCCGGCGCCGAATGGGTGCAGCTCGACGAGCCCGCGCTGGTCAGCGAGTCGCTTCCCGCGTCCGTCTCGCAGCTCTCGGACGCCGCAGCCCGTGCGCTCGCGGTGCTCGGCGGCGCGACCGAGCGTCCGTCTATCCTCGTCGCCGCACCCTATGCCGAGCTCGGCGAGGTGTTCCCCGTGCTCGCCGCTGCGCCCATCGAGGCGATCGCCGTCGACCTCGTCCGCGGCGGTGTGCCGACGGCAGCTGCCGGACTCGAGAGCAAGACCCTCGTCGGCGGCGTCATCGACGGCCACAACATCTGGCGCGGCGACCTCGCGGCGGCCTACGACAAGCTGGAGGCCCTCCGCGCGCTCGGCGCTGCTGCGGTCGCCGCATCCACCTCGACCTCGCTGCTGCACGTGCCGCACGATGTCGCGGACGAGACCAAGCTCGACGCTCGCCTGGTCTCCTGGCTCGCGTTCGCGGATCAGAAGGTCGAGCAGGTCGTCGTTCTCGCCCGTGGCCTCGGACAGGGTCGCGCTGCGATCGAGGATGAGCTCGCTGCGGCATCCGCTGCACTCGAAGACCGTCTGAGCGCACCCGGCGTCCGCGACGGCCTGGTCCGGCAGCGCGAGCTCAGCGACGCCGACTTCTCGCGGGTCTCGTACGAGGAGCGCGAGACGGCGCAGGAGGCGCTGGGGCTGCCTGCTCTGCCGCTCACCACGATCGGATCGTTCCCGCAGACCGGCGACATCCGCCGGGCACGGGCGCAGTACGGGCGCGGAGAGCTCCCGCAGGAGGACTACGAGGACTTCCTCCGGCGCGAGATCGACAGCGTCGTGTCGCTGCAGGAGGAGCTCGGTCTCGACGTGCTGGTGCACGGCGAGCCGGAGCGCAACGACATGGTGCAGTACTTCGCCGAGAACCTCGACGGCTTCGCGGTCACCGAGAACGGCTGGGTGCAGTCCTACGGGTCGCGTGCGACCCGCCCGTCGATCCTGTGGGGCGACGTGTCGCGTCCTGCCCCGATCACGGTCGACTGGTCCTCGTACGCGCAGTCTCTGACCGTGAAGCACATGAAGGGCATGCTCACCGGACCGGTCACGATCCTGGCGTGGTCGTTCGTGCGCGACGACCAGCCGCTGGGCGAGACCGCCAACCAGGTCGCGCTGGCGCTCCGCGAGGAGATCGCCGACCTCGAGACCGCCGGCATCGAGATCATCCAGGTCGACGAGCCGGCGCTGCGCGAGCTGCTGCCGCTGAAGCAGGCCGACCAGGCTGCATACCTGGACTGGTCCGTGGCATCCTTCCGCCTGTCCACGGGTGGTGCCGCCGCGGGAACGCAGATCCACACGCACCTCTGTTACTCGGAGTTCGGCGTTGTGATCGATGCGATCCGTGCCCTCGACGCCGATGTCACCTCGATCGAGGCGGCACGCAGCCGCATGGAGGTCGTCACCGACATCGCCGAGGTCGGCTTCGACCACGGCATCGGCCCTGGCGTCTACGACATCCACTCGCCGCGCGTTCCGAGCACATCGGAGATCGAAGCGCTGCTGCGCCGTGCCGTCGAGGAGATCCCGACGCGTCAGCTCTGGGTCAACCCGGACTGCGGCCTGAAGACCCGCGGCTACGCCGAGACGACCGAGTCGCTGCGCAACATCGTCGAGGCCACTCGTCGCGTGCGCGAGGACGTGAACGTCACGGCCTGACATCGCTGAAACGCAAGAACCGCTCTCCCCGAAGCCTGGGGAGAGCGGTTCTTGCGTTTCCAGCGAGTGGATGCCGGATGCTCAGACCGCGCGCAGCACCGCGACGACCTTGCCGAGCACGGTGGCCTCATCGCCGAGGATCGGCTCGAAGGAGGAGTTGCGGGGGAGCAGCCAGGTATGACCGTCGCGCTGGCGGAACGTCTTCACGGTCGCCTCACCGTCGAGCATCGCCGCGACGATCTCGCCGTTCTCCGCGCTGTTCTGCGAGCGGATGACGACCCAGTCGCCATCGCAGATCGCGGCGTCGATCATCGATTCGCCGGACACCTTGAGCATGAACAGATCGCCCTTGCCGACGAGTTGGCGGGGGAGCGGGAAGATCTCCTCGACCTGCTGATCGGCGGTGATCGGCACACCGGCCGCGATACGACCGACCAGAGGCACCATCGCCGCATCGCCCACCGGTGTCATCGCGTCAGCAGGATTCTCGCCGCTCTGACCGGGGAGGTCGATGAGCACCTCCATCGCGCGGGTCTTGCCCGGGTCGCGGCGCAGGTAACCGCTGAGCTCCAGTTGTCCGAGCTGATGAGTGACGCTGGAGAGCGACTTGAGGCCTACGGCATCGCCGATCTCGCGCATGCTCGGCGGGTAGCCATGGCTGGCGATCGACGTCTGGATGACCTCGAGGATCGCCATCTGCTTCGGGCTGAGGCTCTTCCGACGGCGCGTTCGCGGTGCCTCTGACTCGGGGGCTGAGTTCTCGCTCATGGTGCTCCTTCAGTAGGCGAACCCGACGCTGCTCTTCGAATGTCGGTGGCCCGTGGTGGGGTGTTCCTATCGAAACCGTATCCGAGAATCGGGCCGATGTGGAAGATCTGTTCGAGCGTGTCGCCCGATTCTCGAACTCTATTTCGAAGAACGCTTGACAGATGTTCGAACTCGAAGATATCTTCGGTACGTAGCTTCGCATTCACGGCTCCCGGCCGAGGCGAGAATGCGAACGCTACGCCAACTTCCCCCGTTCCGCGGGGCGAGAGCACAGGGAGTAAGAGATGAGCACCATCACCTTCAGCAATGCGGCAGTCATCCCGGCACGCCCGGCGACGCGGCTTCGGCTGACGGTTCGCGGTCGTCGTCTGCTCCTCGCAGTCGCTGCTCTCCCGCTCGCCGTCGGCATCGCCTTCGCAGCGATCAGCGGTGGGGGTGCGATCGCCTCGGGTGAGAGCGTCGCAACCGCCACCTTCGAGACGGTGACGGTGATGCCGGGCGACACCCTGTGGTCGATCGCCGGAGACGTCGCCCCCGACGCCGATCCCCGCGATGTCATCGGAGAGATCTCCCGACTCAATCTGCTGCAGGACGGCATGCTCCAGATCGGGCAAGAACTCGCGATTCCCGCCCAGTTCTCCCACTGACGTTCGGTGGGACCGGTGAGCCGACGGGAAACCTGGCGTCACCGGATGAGCACAGAGGCTCGCAGCGTTCTAGCATGGGAGGGGTGACCGCCTCTCTCGACGACCTGCCGCTGCGTGACGATCTTCGCGGGCTCACCCCGTACGGCGCACCGCAGGCACCGCTTCCGATCGCCCTCAACGTCAACGAGAACACGCACCCGGTGCCCGATGAGGTGGCCAGCGACATTCTCGACGACATCGCCGTCGCGCTGCGGGACGTGAACCGATACCCCGACCGCGAGTTCACCACCCTGCGCGAGGGATTCGCCGAGTATCTCGGCCACGGTCTGGACGCGGATCAGATCTGGGCCGGCAACGGCTCCAATGAGGTGCTGCAGCACATCCTCCAGGCCTTTGCGGGGCCGGGGCGCACGGCGTTCGGGTTCGCGCCCACCTACTCCATGTATCCGCTGATCGCTCAGGGGACGGGTGCGCGGTGGATCGCCGGGGTGCGGGAGCCGGACTACACGATCACGCCGGAGGAGGCGGTCGCGCAGGTCGAACAGGTCGACCCCGACGTCATCCTCCTCTGTTCGCCGAACAATCCCACCGGAACACCGCTCGGCCTCGACGTCATCGAAGCCGTGTACGAGGTCGCACGTGGCGTCGTCATCGTCGATGAGGCCTATCAGGAGTTCGCACCGAAGGAGGCGGCATCCGCGTTGTCCCTCCTCGAAGGACGCCCTCGTCTTGCCGTGTCCCGAACGATGAGCAAGGCGTTCGCCTTCGCCGGTGCGCGCGTCGGCTATCTCGCTGCTGACCCCGCCTTCATCGACGCGTTGCGACTGGTGCGGCTGCCCTATCACCTGAGTGCGCTCACGCAGGCGGCGGCCGTCGCCGCGCTGCGCAACTCCGCGATCATGCTGAGCATGGTCGACGAGATCGTCGAGCAGCGTGATCGCATCGCGGCGACGCTGGAGGCGCTGGGATACACGCCGCACGAGTCCTGGTCGAACTTCGTGTTGTTCGGCGGGGTCAGCGACCCCAAGCGCACCTGGCAGCAGCTCTACGACCGCGGTGTCCTCATTCGCGACGTCGGCATCCCCGGGCACCTGAGAGTCACCGCCGGAACCGAGGCCGAGAGCACCGCATTTCTGGATGCTCTCGCGTCGATAGAATCAGCATCATGAGCGCCCCCCGCACCGCCAGTCGCGTCCGCAGCACGTCGGAGTCCACCGTCGAACTGGAACTGAACCTCGACGGCACCGGTGCGAGCCGCATCGACACGTCCGTGCCGTTCTTCGACCACATGCTCACCGCGTTCGCGAAGCACTCGCTCACCGACCTCACCGTGCGCGCCTCCGGCGACACCCACATCGACGCGCACCACACCGTCGAGGACGTGTCCATCGTCCTCGGGCAGGCGATCGCCGAGGCGCTGGGCGACAAGTCCGGCATCTCACGGTACGGCGATGCGCTCGTTCCCCTCGACGAGGCGCTCGCGCAGGCCGTGGTCGACATCAGCGGCCGTCCGTATCTCGTGCACGACGGCGAGCCGGCCGGATTCGAGCACCACCTCATCGGCGGTCACTTCACCGGTTCGCTCGTGCGCCACTCCTTCGAAGCGATCACCTTCGGCGCCGGACTCACCGTGCACATCCGGGTGCTCGGCGGGCGCGACCCGCACCACATCGCCGAGGCGGAGTACAAGGCGTTCGCTCGCGCGTTCCGCCAGGCGAAGGCGCTCGACCCGCTCGTCGATGGCATCCCGTCCACCAAGGGTGCACTGTGACGCGCACGCCTCGCATCGCCGTCTTCGACTACGAGTCCGGCAACGTGCACTCTGCCGTGAAGGCGCTCATCGCCGCCGGCGCGGATGCTGTGCTCACCGGTGACCGCAAAGAGGCGCTCGAGGCCGATGGCCTCGTCGTTCCCGGCGTCGGTGCCTTCGCGGCCGTCCGAGACGCGCTCAAGGCGCGCGGCGGTGACGAGATCATCGATCGACGTCTCGCCGGGGGGCGTCCGGTGCTGGGCATCTGCGTCGGGATGCAGGTGCTGTTCGAGCACGGCGTCGAGCGCGGGCAGGATTCCGAGGGCCTCGGCGAGTGGCCTGGTGCGGTGACCGAGCTCAACGCGCCGGTACTGCCGCACATGGGCTGGAACACCGTCGAACCCGGTTCGGGAAGCGTGCTCTTCGAGGGCATCGAACAGGAGCGGTTCTATTTCGTGCACTCCTACGCCGCGCAGGCCTGGGAACTCGACGTCATCCCACCGTTCCCGCAGCCGGTCCTGACGTGGACCACCTACGGCGATCCGTTCCTCGCAGCCGTGGAGAACGGACCGCTGTCGGCGACCCAGTTCCACCCCGAGAAGTCCGGCGAGGCCGGAATCCGGCTGCTGCGCAACTGGGTGCAGTCGCTGACCTGATCGCAGTCCGGCCGGGCGACGAACGGTTCCGTTGCTGTCAGAGTCCGCGGGCGACGGCTGCCGCGGCCGACAGCCAGGCCCGCTTCGTCACCGGATCCAGCGAACCCAGCTTGAGCGCGCCGTCGACGATCCCGCGGTCGAACGGGATGGTCACGACTTCGCGCGCAAGAGACCCGTACCCGTCGACGATCTGATCGACGTCTGCCTGCGATGCCTTGGGATCGGCCTGCGTCACTACGACCACCGACTGTCGGGCCAGCTGCGCTGACCGCGCATCGCGCTCCTCGAGCGCCTCCAGCAGGAGTGCTCCGGCCTCGGCGTGGTCGTCTCGGGTGGTCGTCGCCACGACGATCTGGTCGGAGCGATCGATCATCCGCAGCCACATCGGATCGGACTCGTCGTTGCCCGAGTCGATGATGATCAGGCGATAGAACTTGGCGGCGACGGCGTGGATCGCGTCGACGTCGTCGGGGTTGAGTCGGTTCTCGTGGGCGAGCCTGATCGGCTTGGAGCGCAGGACGTCGTACTTCTCCCGCGGCTGGTGGTGGACGAAATGTGCGAGATCGGCAGACTGACCGCGCGCACCGAGCAGCCGCTCCGTCTCGGGCAGGAGTTCGAGGAGCGTGCGATCGTGCGGGCCGCTTTCCGTGCGCCAGCCGAGGGTGCCCCTGGTCTGATTGTTGTCCCATGCCAGGACGCCGGCGCCTCCGTACTGGGCGAAGACCGCGGAGAGGAGCACTGTTGTCGGCGTCTTCCCGGCGCCGCCCTTGCCGTTCACGACCGCGACGGTCCGCGGGCCGGGCCAGTGCTGGCTGACAGCGTGCTCGTCGTCACGGACCGCCTGCTCGGCGGCGCTCGGACGCAGCGAGAACCCGAGACGATTCAGCGCGCCCCGTGCGCCGCGGCGGGCCGGCTCCTCGCGCCGCTCCTGATGCAGGAACGACGGCCGCTCCGCGCGGTCCCGCTGCGTGCGGCGTGAGGGCGCGGGTTCCGAGGCGACCTCGAGCTCGCGCTCGGGTGCCGCGACCAACGGTGCCGCGCTCGACGTCGCTGCCACCCGCGGAACCTCGCCGGCGGTGATCGGCACGTCGAAGAGGAGGCCCGCGGGAAGCGGCTCCTCATGGACGCGCTCTTCGAACACGGGTTCGGCGGAGACCGCTTCAGGCACGTTCACGGGTTCGGGGTTGCCACGTCGCAGCGGACCGACTCCGCGCAGATCAGAATCGTTGGCCATCGTTCATCGCCCTCCCCGAATCGAACACGGTTGCACACGAGGCTACCCTCTTGCCTTGTGTCGATCGGTATCGCCCCATTTGAACCGGTCCCGGCGTCGGACTAGTGTCGATTCTCGTGCCGATGAATCGGCCGCTCCATTTCACCTGAGGACGACATGAACGACTTCGCGTCAACTCCCACTCTCACCCTGCTCCCCGCAGTCGACGTCGCCGGCGGTAAGGCCGTGCGTCTGACGCAGGGCGAAGCCGGCACCGAGACCAACTACGGCGACCCGCTGGACGCCGCAGGGGAGTGGGTCGCGCAGGGCGCGAAGTGGATCCACCTGGTCGACCTGGATGCCGCCTTCGGTCGCGGCAGCAACACTCCGATCCTGCGCAAGGTGATCAAGCAGTTCCGCAACGTGAACGTCGAGCTCTCCGGCGGCATCCGTGACGACGCCACGCTGGAAGCGGCCCTGGAGAGCGGCGCGACGCGCATCAACCTGGGCACCGCAGCACTGGAGAACCCCGAGTGGGCCGCCGACGTCATCGGACGCTACGGCGAGGCGATCGCCGTCGGCCTTGACGTGCGCGGTACGACGCTCGCGGCGCGCGGCTGGACCAAGGAGGGCGGCGACCTCTGGGAGGTGCTCGACCGTCTCGAGGAGGCCGGCTGCAGCCGCTACGTCGTGACCGACGTCACCAAGGACGGCACACTGCGCGGCCCGAACCTCGAACTTCTCCGCGAGGTCGTGGCGCGCACTCCGAAGCCCGTCGTCGCCTCGGGTGGGATCTCCAGCCTCGATGACATCGCGGCCCTCCGCGAACTGGTGCCGTTGGGTGTCGAAGGCGCCATCGTCGGCAAGGCCCTCTACGCCGGCGCCTTCACGCTGGCTGAGGCGCTGGATGTCGCAGGAGACTGACGGCGCCTGCGATCACGGCTCGGGCGCGGCCGGCGATTCGGCGGCACCGGGCGCGGCCCGCGATTCGGCCGGCGTCCCCTGGGAGGGGCGCAGCTTCGAGGCGAACCCGCACGCCGCCGACGACGGTTCCGCCGATCCCGTGCTGCTCGATGCCCTGCTGCGTTTCCGCGCGGGGCAGGGGAGTCAGGCTGAGGTCGTCGACGCCTTTCGCAGCGCGCGGGTGCTCATCCCGCTCGTCGCGGAGAAGGGCGAGGAGGGCACAGCCCCGAACGGGCTGACGGTCGACAAGACGCAGGAACTGTCGATCGTGACGGTGGCTGCTCCCGACGGCCGTCGTGTGCAGCCGGTGTTCTCCTCGGTCGAGGCGATGTCGAAGTGGGATGCCACGGCGCGGCCGATCCCGGTCGAAGCCGTGCGTGCGGCCCTGGCAGCGTCCGCAGAAGACACCGACCTGATCGTGCTGGACCCGACATCCGACACCGAGTTCGTCATCCGTCGCCCGGCCGTCTGGGCGATCGCGCAGGGACACGCCTGGGAGCCGAGCTTCCTGTCGCCGGAGGTCTTCGCCGCCCTCCAGGAGAGCATCTGGCACGAACTCGCGGTTATCGATGTCGCTGTCGCTGCCGGCGACCCCGACGCGCGCCTGCGGGGACCCGAGCTCATCGTGATCCTCGAGCTCGTCGACGGCCTGGAGCGCGAGGTGCTCGACGCCGTCCTCGCCCGACTGGCTCAGCGCTGGGCGTCCGACGATCGCATCGCGGTCCTCGCCGACTCCCTCACCGTCAAGCTCCGCCGCAGCGCCTGACCGGGATCTAGGGTGGCGGCATGCGTAGAACAGCGGTCGCGATCCTCACGGTGCTGCTGTTGGTCGGTGTGACCGCGTGCGCGCAGCTCTTCCCGCGCAACTGCCCCGCGATCGGGTGGATCAACACCGTCGAGATCGACGCATCCGTGTACGGCGACGACGCGTTTATACAGCTCTGCACGGATGCGGGCTGCTCTCCGGCTCCGGGAGAGACGGAAACGCCCCCTCTCGACCTGAGCACCCCTGTCCGTGGAGATGTCGACACCTTCCAGTTCGGCATGACCGCACCAGACGAGGTCCTGCTCCGCGTCTACGGGGCCGACGGCGCTCTCATCGTGGAAGAGCAGCACGAGATCGGTTGGACGCATTCGACCGATCCCTGCGGGGGCCCTTCGACAGCCAACCCGGTAGTCGTGGAACGGTGAAGCCGTCACCTCAGTTCAAGTCTCTGCTGATTCCCAAGGTCACACGCGCGAGACGTGAGGGGGAGGGATCATGCCCGGGGCGAGCATCGGGAGGGGCCCGCGAAGCGGGAGGGTCCCCGCTCTGCGAGCGAAGGGCATGATCCCGAGCCCGGAAGCAGAAGCTAGTTGACCGGGCCCGTCCACTTCTCGCCAGGTCCCTTGCCGATCGGGTCGGGGATGACGGATGCTTCGCGGAATGCGAGCTGCAGCGACCGGAGGCCGTCGCGGAGCGACCGCGCGTGCATATCGCTGATCTCCGGGGCGCCGGCGGTGATGAGTCCGGCGAGGGCGTTGATGAGCTTGCGCGCCTCATCGAGATCGAGCTCGGCATCCGGGTCGTGCGCCAGGCCGACCTTGACGGCGGCGGCACTCATCAAGTGCACGGCGGCTGTCGTGATCACTTCGACGGCTGGGACATCGGCAATGTCCCTCGTGGCCGAAGACGCTGCCTCCTCCTGCCGTGCCCAGCGCTCTTCGCGCTCGCGATCTGCCTGGTCCTGACCCTGAGTCGTCACTTCGCCTTGCCTTCTGTTAGACTTTGTCGGGCTCCGGAGCGTAAATGCTCCGGTACGAAAGAGGATTCACTTCCCACCCGCGCTTGCCGTTCCAGGCTACCGGGTCCAGCACTCCGCCGGCTCCGTCCGGTAGTTCGGTCAGATCCGCGAGGAAACCTGTCCGATGTCAGGGTGCGAAGCCGGTATCTGAATGCCGGTGGGTGGGGGACGATTCCGAATTCGCCCGTGATGCAGAAAGCATCGCGGAGGCCGAATCGCATCGTCTAAGGAGCACCTATCAGCGATCCCCGCACTAATGAGCGCATCCGCGTCCCCGAGGTTCGCCTCGTCGGCCCCGCGGGTGAGCAGATCGGCGTCGTCCGCATCGAGGCGGCGTTGCGCCTTGCGCAGGAAGCTGACCTCGATCTCGTCGAGGTCGCCCCGAACTCGAAGCCGCCTGTGGTCAAGATCATGGACTACGGCAAGTTCAAGTACGAGGCCGCCCAGAAGGAAAAGGAAGCTCGCCGCAACCAGGCGAACACGATCCTCAAGGAAGTCCGCTTCCGTCTGAAGATCGAGGCGCACGATTACACGACCAAGCTCAAGCGCGCCGAGGGCTTCCTCAAGGCCGGCGACAAGGTCAAGGCAATGATCCTGTTCCGCGGTCGCGAGCAGTCGCGTCCCGAGCAGGGTGTGCGCTTGCTGCGCAAGTTCGCCGAGGACGTCGCCGAGCTCGGCACGGTCGAGTCGAACCCGACCATCGACGGTCGCAACATGGTCATGGTCGTGGCTCCGCTGAAGAGCAAGTCCGAGGCGAAGCAGGAGCAGAACGCTGTTCGCGACGCGCAGCGCGCTGCGAACAAGCAGGCCACGCGTGAAGCGAAGAGCGAAGCAGATGCTCCCGCCGTCGTCGAGGATGCCGCGGGCTGAGGCCCGCCCACAAGACTCCCGCATTGCGGGTTGACAACGTCGCCTGAGAAGGCGCCATACGAAGGAAGAGAAGATGCCGAAGCAGAAGACCCACTCGGGTGCTAAGAAGCGCTTCAAGATCACCGGCAGCGGCAAGCTGAAGAAGCAGCAGGCCGGGATGCGTCACAACCTCGAGCACAAGTCGAGCCGTCGCACCCGTCGTCTGAACCAGGACCAGGTGCTCTCGAAGGCCGACACCAAGGTCGCGAAGAAGCTTCTCGGTCGCTGACGCGCCCGAACGCAGGAATAGGAAGAAGTCATGGCAAGAGTAAAGCGGGCGGTAAACGCCCACAAGAAGCGTCGCGTCATCCTCGAGCGCGCCTCCGGCTACCGTGGTCAGCGTTCGCGCCTGTACCGCAAGGCCAAGGAACAGGTCATCCACTCCCTGGTCTACTCGTACCGGGATCGCCGCAAGCGCAAGGGCGACTTCCGCCGCCTGTGGATCCAGCGCATCAACGCCGCTGCACGCCAGAACGGCATGACCTACAACCGTTTCATCCAGGGCCTCGGCCTCGCGGGCGTCACGGTCGACCGTCGTATGCTCGCCGACCTCGCGGTCAACGACGCAGCGACGTTCACGTCTCTCATCGAGACGGCCAAGAAGGCTCTGCCTTCCGACGTCAACGCACCGAAGTCGGCCGCGTAAGCAGCTCTTCCGTCGCGCAAGCGACTCAGATCAGAGGGCGCTCTCCTTCGGGAGGGCGCCCTCTGGCGTCTTCCCGCATCGGCCGCTTCGCGCGGAGCATCCGCCCGACCACGCCCTCGGTGATGAGAGCGAGCAGCACCGCGGATGCGTAGACGAGCAGGTCACGCGGGTCGAACCCCGAGCCGAAGACCAACTGCACGGGTGGGAACACGGCGCTCCACGCCCGGGGGAGACCCGTGAGCTGCAGCAGTTCGATCGCGAAGCACACGGCGACGGCGCCCGTCGCCCGCCACGCAGCGGGGCGACGCGGGAAGACGACAGCCACGAACAGATAGATCATCACCGCATAGAGGGCATCGCCCACGATGTCGCCGACCATGCCTTCGCCGAAGCGGTGCACGAGAAGCCCCGCGCCGATCGTGATGGCGGTGAGGGCGACGAGCGTGACCCGGCGTGCTCTCGTCGCGGCAGGGGCATCCGTCGTCATCGACGCACCCTATCGAGCCCATCTGGATCTGACCCGAGTAGCGTGGTGACCCGGAGTGTCTCCGCGGGAGCCGACGTACTCTCTAGACTGAGAACGTGCTGGAGAACCCCCGCTCCCCCCGAGTCCGTGCCGTCGCGAAACTGACCAAGCGCAGCGCGCGCACCGAGACCGGCCTGTTCCTTCTTGAAGGTCCGCAGGCCGTCCGTGAGGCGCTGACCTATCGACCCGAATCGATCGTCGACCTGTTCGCCACCCCGACGGGGTGGGAGAAGCATCCCGACATCCGTGCCGCGGCGGCAGAGAACGCCGTCGTGGTCGAGTACGTCACCGAGTACGTCCTCAACGCGATGGCAGACACCGTCACCCCTCAGGGGCTCGTCGCGGTGGTGCGCCAGACTCCGACGTCGGTGCGCGAGATCTTCGCTGCCTCTCCTCGTCTGGTCGCGATCTGCGAGGAGGTGCGCGATCCTGGAAACCTCGGGACGATCATCAGGGCAGCGGATGCCGCAGGTGCCGACGCCGTGGTGCTGACCGGCCGCACCGTCGATCCGTACAACCCGAAGGTGGTGCGCGCCACCACCGGGTCCCTGTTCCACCTGCCCGTATCTGTGGGCGGTGATCTGTCCGATGTCATCAAGCGTGCACATGCGGCCGGGCTCAACATCCTCGCCGCAGACGTCAAGGGCGATGACCTGCTGCAGGCCCGTTCCGAGGGCGTGCTGGCCGAGCCGACAGCCTGGCTGTTCGGAAACGAGGCGCATGGACTGGAGGACAGCGCGTTGTCGCTCGCCGATCGGGTGCTCAGGCTGCCGATCTTCGGCCGCGCCGAATCGCTGAACCTGGCGACCGCGGCCAGTGTCTGCCTCTATGAGAGCGCCTTCTCGCAGCGCGCCGACGCCACCCGCTGAGCACCGGCCGCGCAGCGAAGCCGCGGATCGCGCGGTTACAAGTGTGTAACCACATCGAGTTGCTCTCGTCTGCGTGAGCGTCAACTCCTAGGGTGGGGGCATGGCACAAAGCAATGGCGCGCCGCGCGAAGGCGGTACCCCCCTGGTGGTGGTGGACAACGTCCAGAAGCACTACGGCGATTTCCAGGCTCTGACCGACATCGACCTGACCGTCAACTCCGGTGAGGTCGTCGTCGTCATCGGTCCGTCCGGCTCGGGAAAGTCGACGCTGTGCCGCACGATCAACCGCCTGGAGACGATCACCAGCGGCACGATCAGCATCGACGGCAAGGCGCTGCCCGCCGAAGGCAAGGGCCTCGCCAACCTCAGGGCTGACGTCGGCATGGTCTTCCAGTCCTTCAATCTCTTCGCGCACCTCACGATCCTCGAGAACGTGACGCTCGGACCGATCAAGGTCCGCGGCCTCAAGAAGGCGGATGCCGACAAAGAGGCGATGGCGCTTCTCGAACGCGTGGGCGTCGCCAAGCAGGCGTCGAAGCTTCCCGCACAGCTCTCCGGTGGTCAGCAGCAGCGTGTCGCGATCGCCAGGGCCCTGGCGATGCGCCCCAAGGTGATGCTCTTCGACGAGCCGACCAGCGCGCTCGACCCTGAGATGATCAACGAGGTCCTCGACGTGATGGTCGGACTGGCGCATGAGGGGATGACGATGATCGTCGTCACCCACGAGATGGGCTTCGCGCGCAAGGCCGCCGATCGGGTCGTCTTCATGGCCGACGGGCGCATCGTCGAAGAGGCGACGCCCGAGGAGTTCTTCACGAACCCGAAGAGCGACCGTGCCAAGGACTTCCTCTCGAAGCTCCTCACCCACTGAACTTTTCTGACCCTGCATTCACAGCACACGAAGGAGACGCACATGCGACGCACACGGACACTGGCGGGCATCGGAATCGCGGCAGCAGCACTGCTGGCGCTGACCGCCTGCAACAGCGGCACCCCGACGAACCCCGGCGGCGGCGCCGAGGAGCCCACCGAGGATTCGACCTGGTTCGAGGTTGCGAAGGACGTGGCTCTCGAGGGCAGCCCCACGTTCGACGCGATCGCCGCGCGCGACAAGGTCATCGTCGGCGTCAAGGAGGACCAGCCCGGTCTCGGCTACCTCGACGTCACGTCGGGCGAGCGCACCGGCTTCGATATCGACATCGCACGCTGGATCGCGGCTTCGCTCGGCTACGACGAGGACAAGATCGAGTTCAAGCCGATCGCCTCCGCCAACCGCGAGCAGGCCATCACGAACGGTGACATCGACTACTACGTCGGCACCTACTCGATCAACGACAAGCGCAAGGAACTGATCGACTTCGCCGGCCCCTACTTCATCACCGGTCAGGGCCTGCTCGTCGCGGCAGACGCCGAAGAAGCCGACAAGCTCGAGGACTTCAACGGCAAGACCGTCTGCTCCGCGACCGGCTCCACGCCGATCCAGAACATCAAGGCGAACTTCCCTGACATCAAGACGCAGGAGTACGACCTGTACTCCGCCTGCGTTCAGGACCTCATCGACGGCAAGGTCGACGCGGTCACCACCGACCAGGCGATCCTGATCGGCTACGCCGCCCAGTACCCGGACGACGTCAAGGTCACCGGCCCGCTGTTCACCGAGGAGCGCTACGGCGTCGGCCTCACCAAGGGCGACGACGTGATGCGCGCACACATCAACGAGCTGTTCACGGACGGCGGCGAGATCTGGCAGGCGATCTTCGATGCGAACCTCGGCGAGTCCGGCATCGAGGTCGAGCAGCCCAAGGTCGACGCGTACTGATCTGACCGGGGGCGGCCTCCTCTCCCGGAGGCCGCCCCGTACAGCTTGAAGAAGGGCAGGGTGGCGTGGACGTCATCTTCGGCAACCTCGACCTGTGGGGAGAGGCGATCGGCAACACGCTGCTCGTCTTCTTCATCGGCGGGATCATCGCGCTCGTGCTGGGAATCATCGTCGGCGCGATGCGCGTCTCGCCGGTGCCGATCGCGCGCAGCGTCGGCACGGTGTACGTCAACCTCGTACGCAACACCCCGCTCACCCTGGTCTTCTTCTTCTTCGTGTTCGGCTACCCGCAACTCGGGCTGCCGAACCTGTCGAACACGGTGCTCGGCATCCTGGCGATCGGCGTCTACACGGCGACCTACGTCGCCGAGGTGCTGCGCGCCGGCATCAACACGGTGCCGGTCGGGCAGGCCGAGGCCGCTCGAGCCATCGGCCTTCCGTTCGGCCAGGTGATGACCTCCGTCATCCTTCCGCAGGCCTTCCGCTCGGTCGTCCCGCCGATGATGAGCGTGTTCATCGCGTTGCTGAAGAACACCACGGTCGCCGCCGGCTTCTCGATCGCCGAGCTCGCCGCACTCCGATCGACGATCAACGATGCCGCGGACAGGCCGGGCAACCCGATGGAGGTCCTGCTCTGGGTGGCCGTCGTCTTCGTGGCGCTGGTCATGGTGATGAGCGGCCTGCAGCGCTATCTCGAGAACCGATGGAGGATCGCACGATGACTTCCGTGCTCTACGACGTCCCCGGCCCCCGGGCGATCGCTCGCAACCGCATCCTCGCCGTCGTCACCATCCTCGTGGTGCTCGCGGCCCTTGGTTTCGTGATCTACCGGATGCTCGTCACCGGTCAGTTCTCCGAGCAGAAGTGGTTCGTCTTCACGTTCTCGAACGTCTGGATGGGCATCGGGAAGGCGCTCGGGAACACTCTCGCCGCCTTCGCCCTCGCCGCAGTGCTCAGCATCGTGCTCGGCTTCGTCCTCGCGATCGGCCGGCTCTCCGATCACGCGTGGGTGCGCATTCCCGTCACCGTGATCACCGAGCTGTTCCGCGCCGTGCCGGTGCTCGTCTTCATGATGCTGCTGTACTACGGGCTGCCGGTCGTCGGCGTGAAGATGGACCCGTACTGGGCCGTCGTGCTCGCGCTCATGGTCTACAACGGTTCCGTGCTCGCCGAGGTCCTCCGTGCGGGCGTCGAATCGCTCCCTCGGGGCCAGAAGGAAGCCGGCTACGCCGTCGGCCTGCGCAAGAGCGGCGTCATGCGGCTGATCCTGTTCCCGCAGGCGATCCGCGCCATGCTCCCGGTGATCGTGGCGCAGCTCGTCGTGACGATGAAGGACACTGCACTCGGCTTCATCATCACCTACCCCGAACTGCTGTACTACGCCAAGCAGCTCACCTCGCAGCAGGGGCGTCCGATCCTGCAGTCTGCGTTCGTCATCGGCGGCATCTACATCATCATGTGCCTCATCCTCTCGGGGATCGCCAAGTGGGTGGAGATCCGCACGCGGCGTTCCCCCAAGGTGCGCGGAATCGTGGAGGCAGCCGGTGCCGACCCGCGTCTGCATGAGGACGGAACGAACACGGAACTGATCACCCTGCAGAAGGGCGGGAGCGGTCTGGACGGCGGCGCCGGGCTCCGCTGAGCCCGAACACCATGACCACCGTCGAGCCGGTTTCTCCGTACCCTCCCGCGACGAGTCGCGACCTGGATGGGTGGCTCTCGGAAGATCTTGCGGCCCTTCATCCGCCGGAGGCTCCGACGCGACTGCGGGCCCTCGCCGACACTCAAGCGGCAAGGGCCGGAGCCTGGGCGGGTGGTATCAGCGTCGGCGTTTCCGCGGCGATGGTCGGGCTCATACTCCTCCTCGTCACCGGTCGGATCTCGAGCGCCCCGCTCATCGGCGGGGGAGTCCTGCTCGCCGGCCTGTGCACGCTCTTCCTTGTCCGCGCGCAGCGTCGGATCCCTGACACGGGACGCCTGCGCAGCGTGCGTGGACCGGCCCGGCTCCGCGCCGGCATCAGCGCCGCCCTGGTGATCTACCTTCCGGTCACCGCCCTGATGGTCGTGGCCATGATCAGTACGGGCCGATTCTTCGGCCTGATCGTCGTGAATGTCGCGATCCTCCTGTTCCTCGTCTCCGCCTTCGTCGTGCCGGCCGGTGTGCTCGGCCGCGGCCGCGAATCGTTCCGTCGTCGAGCGATGACGGACGCCGCACTGCGTGCCCGGCTCGAGGAGGATCGGCTTTCCTGGAAGCCCGACCATGCCACGCCCATGTACGGTCCGCTCTGAGGCCAGGTCCGACAGGGGAGCGCACAGGGCGCGATGCAGTCCCCGGTAGACTCGACTCTCGTGTCTGAGTCTCCCGAGATCACCCCAGAAGCGGTCGAAGCCGCCGTCGCCGCGGCGCTCGATGCGATCCGCGCCACGGCCAGTACGACCGAGTTGAAGGCGGCCCGTGCCGCGCACGTGGCGGAAGGCTCGCCGCTGGCGGTCCTGAACGCGTCGATGCGCCAGGTCGCCCCCGAGAACAAGGCCGCATTCGGCAAGCTCGTCGGTCAGGGCCGAGGTCAGGTGACCCAGGCTCTCGCTGCCAAGGAAGCCGAACTCGCCGCGGCCGAGGTCGCCGCTCGACTGGAGGCGGAGCGCGTCGACATCACCGCGGTCGCCTCCCGTACGCGCGTCGGTGCTCGGCATCCGCTCACCCTGCTGCAGGACCAGGTCTCCGACATCTTCGTCGGCATGGGATGGGAGATCGCGGAGGGACCGGAGCTCGAGCATGAGTGGTTCAACTTCGACGCCCTGAACTTCGACGTCGATCACCCCGCACGCCAGATGCAGGACACCTTCTTCGTCGACCCGGCCGATCGCCATCTCGTCATGCGTACGCATACGAGTCCCGTGCAGGTGCGGTCGATGCTCGACCGCGAGGTTCCAATCTATGTGCTGTGCCCCGGCCGCGTGTACCGCACGGACGAGTTCGATGCGACGCACCTCCCGGTGTTCACCCAGTTCGAGGGTCTCGTCGTCGACAAGGGCATCACGATGGCTCACCTCAAGGGCACCCTCGATCACTTCGCGAAGCTGCTGTTCGGCCCGGAGGCGAAGACGCGCTTCCGCACGAACTACTTCCCCTTCACCGAGCCGTCCGCCGAGCTCGACCTCTGGCACCCGACCTTCAAGGGGGGCGCACGGTGGATCGAGTGGGGTGGCTGCGGCATGATCAACCCGAACGTGCTGCGCGCGGCGGGGATCGATCCGGAGGAGTACAGCGGTTTCGCCTTCGGCATGGGCATCGAGCGCGGCCTGATGTTCCGCAGCGATGTGCAGGACATGCGTGACATGGCCGAGGGCGATGTGCGCTTCAGCGAGCAGTTCGGGATGGTGGTGTGATGCGCGTCCCGCTTTCGTGGTTGCGTGAGTACGTGGATGTGGCAGCGGATGCCACTCCTGAAGATGTCCTCGCGGCATTGGTGACCGTCGGCTTCGAAGAGGAGGACATCCACCGCTTCGATATCACCGGTCCTGTCGTCGTCGGACAGGTGGTGTCCTTCGAAGACGAGCCGCAGTCCAACGGCAAGACGATCCGCTGGTGCCAGGTCGATGTCGGCGAGGCAGAGCCGCGTGGCGTCGTCTGCGGTGCCCATAACTTCGCCGTCGGTGACAAGGTCGTCGTGACCTTGCCCGGCGCCGTGCTGCCCGGCCCGTTCCCGATCGCTGCCCGCAAGACCTACGGCCACGTCTCCGACGGCATGATCGCCTCGGCGCGTGAGCTCGGTCTCGGCGACGAGCACAACGGGATCCTGATCCTTTCCGAGCTGGGCGTCGACGCGCCTGTCGGCACCGACGCGATCTCGTTGCTCGGTCTCGACGACGTCGCCGTCGAGATCAACGTCACCCCGGACCGCGGTTACGCCTTCTCGCTGCGCGGCGTCGCCCGGGAGTACTCGCACGCGACGGGTGCGGTCTTCCGCGACCCTGCCGACCGCGACTTCGCCGAACTCGCACCGGGAGAGGGCTTCTCGATCGTCGTCGACGACCAGGCGCCGATCCGCGGACGCGCCGGGGCGAGTGAGTTCGTGGCGCGCGTCGTGCGCGACGTCGACCCGTCCCGTCCGACGCCGCCGTGGATGATCGCCCGACTGTCGCTCGCCGGGATGCGATCGCTCGGCATCCTCATCGACATCACCAACTACGTCATGCTCGAGCTCGGCAACCCCGTGCACGGTTACGACCTCGACAAGCTCACCGGTGGCATCACCGTGCGTCGGGCGACGGCGGGCGAGAAGATCGAGACCCTTGACGGTCAGGTGCGCACCCTTCACGTCGAAGACCTGCTCATCACGGACGAGTCCGGCCCGATCGGCCTCGCCGGCGTCATGGGCGGCGCGACCACCGAGATGAGCGAGACGACTCGCAACGTCCTCATCGAAGCGGCGACCTTCGACCCGATCACGATCGCGCGCGCAGCCCGACGGCACAAGCTGCCCAGCGAGGCATCCCGCCGCTTCGAGCGCGGAACCGACCCGCTGCTTCCCTTCGTCGCCGCTCGTCGCGTCGCCGACCTCATGGTCGACCTGGCCGGTGGCGCATACGACGACCTCGGCGGTGCGCTGTTCGCCGAGGTGTTCGTCGAGGGCATCGAGCTCCCCGAGGGCTTCGTGCAAGGTCTCATCGGCGTCGACTACACGGATGCCGAGATCACGGGTGCCCTGACCATGATCGGCGCCGAGATCACCGCGGTCGGCCAGGGCTGGCAGGTCATCCCGCCCACCTGGCGTCCGGATCTCACCGACAAGTGGACGCTCGCCGAGGAAGTCGCCCGTATCCACGGGCTCGACCGCATCCCGTCGGTCCTTCCGACGCCGCCATCCGGGCGCGGACTCACGCCGCTGCAGCAGGGCCGACGCCGTGTCGCCGATGCGCTGGCAGCGGCAGGGTTCGTCGAGACGCCGGCCTTCCCCTTCACGACCGAGATGCAGAACGATCTGCACGGTTCGGCGTCGGGGGAGCACCTGCCGAGCATCCGGCTGGCAAACCCGCTCGACGGGCACGCGCCGTACCTGCGCCGCTCGCTGATCCCTGGTCTGCTGCAGATCGCGCACCGCAACATCTCGCGCGGCCTCACTGACCTCGCGTTGTTCGAGACCGGCATCGTGTTCCTCCCGGAACCGGGAGTGACGTATGGCACCGACACCGTGCCGCCGCTGGGCGAGCGTCCCTCCGAGGAGAAGCTCGCAGAGCTGAACGCCTCGATTCCTCCGCAGCACCGTCACGTCGCCGTCCTGCTCGCAGGCAACGTCGTCGCCCGTCAGCCTGGCCGTGCTGCAGAGGCCGCCGGCCTCGCTGAAGCGCTGGATGCTGTGCGTGTGATCGCTGCGGCTGCCGGCGTCGAGATCGATGTCGTGCAGGCCGAGCGCGCTGCTCTGCACCCGGGGCGCACCGGCTCGCTGGTCCTGGGGGGCGAGGAGGTCGGCTACGTCGGCGAACTGCACCCTGTCGTCGCCGAAGGCGCCGATCTGCCGGGGCGCGCGACCGTGCTCGAGGTGGACCTCGACCGCATCCTCGAGCTCGCTGGAAACCGTGTGGTCGCCGCATCGCTGTCGACGTTCCCGGCAGCGACGCAGGATGTCTCGCTCGTGGTCCCGGTCGCCGTCAGCGCTGCCGAACTGCGTGGCGCGCTCGTGGAGGGCGCCGGCGCGCTGCTCGAGACGGTGCGCCTCGTCGACGACTACCGCGGTGACGGAGTGCCCGACGGCTTCAAGAGCCTGACGTTCGCTCTGCGCTTCCGCGCGGACGATCGCACGCTCACGGCCGCAGAGGCGACGGAAGCCAAACTCGCCGGCGTCGCGCTGGCTGAGGAGCGCTTCGCGGCGACACTGCGCGACTGAGTACTGCGCAGCGGCGAGCCGGGGGTATCGTGCCGGGATGAGCATCCTTCCGCACAGCACCCCGGCCGCCGTGCCGGAAGGCGCCCGGCCGATGGGCGAAGGGCCGTTCCTGAGTGCAGGCGAGGTCGTCAACTGGCACTACCGCCGGCCGGGGTGGCAGCCCGGCGATCCGTCGTACATCGCGCCGATGCGGGTGGTCCGCGATGACGATCGGGGTCTCGTCGCCTGGCTCGCCGCGGGCACGCGTGTAGAGGGTCAGGGCGGGCCGGACGGTCGTCGTATCCGAACCGTGCCGCTCGACCAGCGCTGGCTCGTCACCCGGACCCGCATCGTCGAGGAGTGGTGGGGCAACGGAGTCGTGCGGATCGCTCCGGCCGGCCTGCCCTGGTCGATCTGGCTGTTCTGGAGCGACACGACGGGCGACGACTGGGAGTTCGCGGGCTGGTACGTGAACCTCGAGAACGCGCATCTGCGCACCGACCGCGATACGTACTCCTCCGACCACATCCTCGACGTCGAGATCGAGGCCGATGGCACGATCCATCTCAAGGACGAGGACGAGTTGGCCGCCTGTGTCGAGCAGGGGCGCCTCACCAGAGAACAGGCCGCGCAGATCGAGCGCCACGCGGATGCGGCGATCACCTCGTTCCACGAAGGGGACTGGCCGTTCGATCGCGAGTGGGTGCGCTGGCGTCCGGAATCGACGTGGACGATCCCGGTTCTGCCCGGCCTCGAAGAGCTGGTCACATAGACTGCGAGCAGTGACACGGGGTGCCGCATCCGCGGCTGAGAACACACCCGTCGAACCTGATCTAGTTCGTACTAGCGAAGGGATGTCGCAATGAGCGATCTTCTGCGTCCACCGTCCGTACCTCGGGTGCTCAGCATCGCGGGCAGCGACCCCTCCGGCGGGGCCGGAATCCAGGCCGACCTCAAGTCCATCGCCGCGAACGGCGGTTACGGTATGGCGGTGGTCACCGCGCTCACGGCGCAGAACACCCGGGGCGTCCGCGCAGTGCACGTGCCGCCGACTGTGTTCCTCCGGGAGCAGCTCGATGCCGTCTCCGACGACATCGAGATCGATGCCGTCAAGATCGGGATGCTCGCGAACGCCGAAGTCATCCGCACGGTGCTGGCCTGGCTCACGGTCACCCGTCCGCCGGTGGTCGTCGTCGATCCGGTGATGGTCGCCACAAGCGGCGACCGACTGCTCGATCCCGATGCGGAGGTCGCATTGCGTGCCCTGTTCGCTCAGGCGCACCTGATCACGCCGAACCTCATCGAGCTCGGGGTGCTCACTGATCGGGACATCGTCGACTGGAGTGACGCGATCGCCGCGGCCGTGGCGCTGTCCGATGAGACCGGTGCGGCGGTGCTGGTCAAGGGCGGGCACCTTCCCGGCGACGAGTCCCCGGATGCCCTCGTCGAGCCGGGCGGCGTCGTACACGAGTTCGGCGGTGCACGGATCGCGACGGTGAACACCCACGGCACCGGATGCTCGCTGTCGTCCGCTCTCGCCACACGACGTGCGCACGGCGACGACTGGTCCCAGGCGGTCGCGGTGTCCCGTGCGTGGGTGCGCGAATCCCTCCGTGGGAGCGAAACCCTCAATGTCGGAGGCGGGCAGGGGCCGATCAGCCACTTCGCCGGGCTCTGGCGACGAGGAGGCATCGTGTCGTCCCCGATACCCGAGGAGGTCGTCGCTGACTGGTGGGCGCGGATCGCGGAGATCAGATCGGACATCGACGCGCTGCCCTTCATCGGCGGTCTCGCCGACGGCACACTGTCCCGCGAACCCTTCCTGTTCTATCTCGGCCAGGACGCGCTCTACCTCCGGGAATACGCTCGGGTGCTCGCCCAGGCCGGACGGCTCGCGCCGACCTCCGAAGAGCAGGCGTTCTGGGCGCAGTCCGCGCACGGAGCCATCGTGGGTGAACTGGAGCTGCACGCTTCGTGGCTGTCCCCGCAGACAGGCGTCGGTACGTGGACGTTCGCGGCGGAGCCGGCACCGGCCACCACCGCGTATCTCGACCACCTGCGATCCACCGCGTTCGGCGGTGATTACACCGAACTCATCGCCGCGATCCTGCCCTGCTTCTGGCTGTACACCGATCTCGGGAAGCGCCTGCACGCGGGGGAGTTCGGTGCTTATGCGCGCAACCCGCAGCATCCCTACGCGTCGTGGCTCGCCACGTACGCGGACCCTGCGTTCGAGGAAGCGAATCGGCGGGCGATCGGGTACGTCGCGAACGCCGCCGCGGGGGTGGGCCCGGACGCCCGCGCCCGGATGTTCCGCGCGTTCGAGCTTTCCTCCCGTCATGAGCGGGCGTTCTTCGACGCGCCGATGGAGCGCTGCGCGTCTCGATGACGCTGCTGATTTGCGGATGCTGCCGAGCGCGCGCTATCGTCCAGGCATGCCTTCGGCCGCATCCGCTTCACTGACGCTCGTTCCGAGCGTCGTTTCGGTGCGCCGACGCCGGTCCGACCGCCGACTCTAGGCGACCCCGCGCTCCTGCCCGATGGCAGTCGAGTGCCGGTGTCGCCGCTCCGGCTCATCCGACCCCGACCGTTAAGGTAGAAGCATGACGTACACCGTCGCCGTCTCCGGCGCATCCGGCTATGCGGGCGGCGAGATTCTGCGCCTTCTCGCCGGTCATCCCGACATCGACATCCGTACCGTGACCGCGCATTCGAATGCCGGTCAGCCGCTGATCGATCATCAGCCGCACCTGCGCTCGCTCGCTCACCTCGCTCTGCAGGACACGACGCCGGAGATCCTCTCCGGTCACGACATCGTGTTCCTCGCTCTCCCGCACGGCCAGTCCGGGCAGTACACCGATGCGCTGGGCGACACCCCGCTCGTCATCGACGCCGGTGCCGATCACCGCCTGACCTCCGAGGCGGCCTGGGATGCCTTCTACGGGGGCGCATTCCACGAGCCGTGGAGCTACGGCGTCCCCGAGCTCCTCGTGGACGGCGTCAAGCAGCGCGAGCTTCTGCGCCACGCGACCCGGATCGCGGCGCCCGGCTGCAACGCCTCCACGGTGAGCCTGAGTCTCGCACCAGGTGTCGCCGCGGGCGTCATCGATCCCGGTGACATCGTCTCCGTCCTCGCGGTCGGCCCATCCGGAGCGGGCAAGAGCCTCAAGCAGAACCTGCTCGCCAGTGAGGTCCTCGGCACCGCGAACCCCTACGCGGTCGGTGGAACGCACCGGCACATCCCGGAGATCCGCCAGGCTCTCGCTGCGTCCAGTGGGGCGGAACCCGAGAGCATCCGCATCTCCTTCACGCCGGTCCTGGTGCCGATGTCGCGCGGCATCCTCGCGACGTCGACCGCGCCGATCGTGCCCGGAGTCACTGATGCCGAGATCCGCGCCGCGTGGGAGAGCGCCTACGGCGATGAGACCTTCGTGCAGCTGTTGCCGGAGGGCCGTTTCCCGCGCACCGCCGACGTGCTCGGCGCGAACACCGCCCTGATCGGTCTCGCCATCGACCGGGCAGCCAATCGCGTGACCGTCGTCACCGCCGTCGACAATCTCGTCAAGGGCACCGCGGGAGCAGCCATCCAGTCCATGAACCTCGCGCTCGGTCTGCCCGAGGACCGCGCCCTCTCAATCAACGGAGTCGCACCATGAGCGTGACCGCACCCCAAGGATTCGAAGCCGCTGGCGTCGCCGCCGGTCTCAAGTCCACCGGCAAGCCCGATGTCGCCGTGGTCGTGAACCGCGGTCCGCGCAAGGTCGGCGCTGCTGTCTTCACGAGCAACCGCGCGAAGGCGAACCCGATCATCTGGTCGCAGCAGGCCGTCGCGGACCGCGTCGTCGAGGCGGTCGTCCTCAACTCCGGAGGAGCGAACTGCTTCACCGGAACGTTCGGGTTCCAGACGACGCATCAGACCGCGGAGAAGGCGGCCGAGCTGCTCGGCGTCAGCGCCGGTGACGTGCTGATCTGCTCCACGGGACTGATCGGGGTCGGCGACGAGGTGTTCCGTGCGAAGGTGCTCACCGGCACCGCCCACGCGATCGCCGAACTCAGCGCGGATGGCGGTCAATCCGCCGCCGAGGCGATCATGACAACCGACTCGGTGTCGAAGACGGCGACGATCACGCGCGACGGCTGGACCATCGGCGGCATGGCGAAGGGTGCCGGCATGCTGGCACCGGGCCTCGCCACGATGCTCGTCGTTCTCACCACCGATGCCGTCCTCGAGCCGCTCGAGGCCGACGCGGCTCTCCGCCGCGCCACCGGGCAGACGTTCGACCGCCTCGACTCCGATGGCTGCATGTCGACGAACGACCAGGTCACTCTGCTCGCCAACGGCGCGAGCGGCGTCGTCCCGGACCTCGAGGACTTCACCCAGGCGCTCACCGACCTCTGCCTCGAACTCTCCGTGAAACTGCAGGGCGATGCGGAGGGCGCGAGTCACGACATCACGATCGAGGTCCGGAATGCGGCATCCGAGCAGGATGCCGTCGAAGTCGGACGCTCCGTCGCCCGCAACAACCTGTTCAAGGCGGCGATCTTCGGCAACGACCCGAACTGGGGGCGCGTGCTCGCGGCGATCGGCACCACCAACGCGCAGTTCGATCCGTACGACGTCGACGTCTCGATGAACGGCGTCCGGGTGTGCTCGCAGGGCGGTCCCGATCGCCCCCGCGAAGAGGTCGACCTCACGCCGCGCGCGACGCACCTCGTGATCGACCTGAAGGTCGGCGATGCGTCGGCAACGATCCTCACCAACGACCTCACCCACGATTACGTGCACGAGAACAGCGCGTACGCCTCATGACCGACATCCAGGACACCACGCCGGACGTCGCCGCCGTCAAGGCCTCGACGCTCATCGAGTCGCTCCCGTGGCTGAAGAAGTTCCGCGACCAGATCGTCGTCATCAAATACGGCGGCAACGCCATGATCTCCGATGAGCTGCAGGAAGCATTCGCACAGGACATCGCCTATCTGCGTTACGTCGGCGTGCAGCCGGTCGTCGTGCACGGTGGCGGGCCGCAGATCTCCGACATGCTCGAGCGCTTGGACATCCCCAGCGAGTTCAAGGGCGGCTACCGGGTCACCAACACCGAGGCGATCAGCGTCGTACGGATGGTGCTCACCGGCCAGGTGAACCCGCAGCTCGTCGCGAAGATCAATTCGCACGGTCCGATCGCCACCGGTCTCAGCGGTGAGGACGCGGGCCTGTTCGGCGGCCGCCGCCGCGGCGTCATCATCGACGGCGAAGAGATCGATCTCGGACGCGTCGGCGACGTCGTGGAGGTGGATCCGACGCCGGTGCTCGATCACCTCGCCGCCGGTCGCATCCCGGTCGTCTCCAGCATCGCCCCCGATCTCGATCACCCGGGACAATCGCTGAACGTGAATGCGGATGCCGCGGCGGCCGCATTGGCGATCGCCCTGGATGCCGCCAAGCTCGTCATCCTCACCGACGTGCCCGGCCTCTACGCGGACTGGCCCAACCGGGATTCGCTGGTCTCTCATCTCACCTCGACCGAGCTCATCAGCATGCTGCCCAAGCTGGAGTCGGGGATGATCCCGAAGATGCGGGCCTGCCTCGACGCTGTCGAGGGGGGAGTGGACGCGGCGGCCATCATCGATGGGCGAGTGCCCCACTCGGTACTCGTCGAACTCTTCACGAGCAAAGGAATCGGAACAGAAGTGGTCATGGCAGCGAACGGGGTATCGGCATGAGTAATTGGCAGGATGACGCGGCGAGCGATCTGGTCCTCAACGCGGGACCGCGTCTTGCGCTGCTCACGCGTGGCGAAGGCTCCTACCTGTGGGACGCCGACGGCCGACGCCACCTCGACTTCCTCGCCGGCATCGCCGTGACGTCGCTCGGACATGCGCACCCGGTGTTCGTCGAGGCCATCTCGAAGCAGGCGGCCACTCTCGCCCACGTCTCGAACTACTTCGCGACTCCGCCGCAGCTCGCGCTCGCCGCTCGTCTGAAGCGCCTCGCCGGCGCGGGGATCGATGGACGCGTGTTCTTCTCGAACTCCGGTGCCGAGGCGAACGAGGCGGCATTCAAGCTCGCCCGCCTGCACGGGGGAACGGAACGCCCGCGCATCATCGCCCTGGAGAACGGCTTCCATGGTCGCACCATGGGATCGCTCGCTCTCACCGCGAAAGCCACCATGCGCGCGCCGTTCGAGCCGATGCCCGGCGGCGTCGAGCACATTCCCGCCACCATCGAAGCGCTCGAAGCGGCGATCGATGATCGCGTCGCTGCGGTCATCGTCGAACCCATCCAGGGCGAGGCCGGGGTCGTCGAACTGCCAGCGGGGTACCTCGCTGCGGCACGCTCGCTCACGCTGAAGCACGGCGCCCTCCTCATCGTCGACGAGATCCAGACGGGCGCCGGTCGTACCGGGGCCTGGTTCGGGTTCAGTCATGACGGCATCACGCCGGACGCGATCACCCTGGCGAAGGGGATCGGCGGTGGGTTCCCGATCGGTGCGCTGGTCACGTTCGGTGCGGCCAGCGCGCTGTTCACCCCCGGTTCGCACGGCTCGACTTTCGGCGGGAACCCGCTGGCGACGGCCGTCGCCGACGCCGTGCTCGCCGAGATCGAGCACGCGGGCCTCGTCGACAACGCCGCACGACGCGGCGAGGAGCTGCGAGCCGTCATCGAAGGGATCGGCTCGCCGCTGATCGACGGCGTCCGCGGTCGCGGACTCCTCATCGGCGTCGGCCTCACGCAGCCGGTGGCCGGCGACGTCGTCGCCGCCGCCCAGGAGCGCGGCCTGATCATCAACGCGGCCAATCCCGAAACCGTGCGGATCGCACCGGCGCTGAACATCGGCGATGCCGAGATCGCCGAGTTCCGTGAGCTGTTCGCCGCCGCACTCGCCGATGTCCAGGCATCCGCCGCCGCGGCATCCGCACCCGAGACCGGAAAGGTTCACGCATGACCACCCGCCACCTGCTGCGCGATGACGACCTGACTCCTGCCGAGCAGGCCGAGATCCTCGATCTCGCGCTCGAACTGAAGAAGGACCGCTGGGCCGACAAGAGCCTCGCCGGCCCCCAGACCGTCGCGGTGATCTTCGACAAGTCCTCGACCCGTACCCGGGTCTCGTTCGCGGTCGGCATCGCCGACCTCGGCGGCTCTCCGCTGATCATCTCGACGGCGAACAGCCAGCTCGGCGGGAAGGAGACGCCCTCCGATACCGCGCGCGTGCTCGAGCGCCAGGTCGCGGCCATCGTCTGGCGCACCTATGCGCAGGCAGGGCTCGAGGAGATGGCCAGGGGCACCAGGGTGCCGGTCATCAATGCGCTCTCCGACGACTTCCACCCGTGCCAGCTCCTTGCGGATCTTCTGACGATCCGCGAGCACAAGGGCGAGCTCAAGGGACTCACACTGAGCTTCTTCGGCGACGGCCAGAGCAACATGTCGCACTCGTACATCCTCGCGGGCGTCACAGCGGGGATGCACGTGCGGGTCGTCGCTCCGGCCGGCTACGCTCCGCGTGCCGATGTCGTCGAGGCCGCAGAGCGCCGCGCGGCCGAGACGGGTGGCTCGATCACTCTCCTCACCGACCCGGTCGCTGCTGCGATCGGAGCCGATGTCGTCGTCACCGACACCTGGGTGTCGATGGGCAAGGAGGAGGAGAAGCTCGCACGGATCCGCGATCTCGGTGCCTACAAGGTCACCCCGGACACCATGGCCCTCGCCGACTCTGAGGCGATCTTCATCCACTGTCTTCCCGCCGATCGCGGTTACGAGGTGGACTCCGAGGTCATCGACGGCCCGCAGAGCGTGGTCTGGGATGAGGCGGAGAACCGGCTGCACGCGCAGAAGGCGCTGCTGGTCTGGCTGCTCGGCAAGACGAAGGACGCAAGATGACCGGTGCGAAGCACGAGGGCACGAACGAAGGTGCGCTCTGGGGCGCCCGGTTCGCGACGGGGCCGTCGCCGGAGCTGGTGGAGCTCAGCCGCTCGACGCACTTCGACTGGATCCTGGCGCCGTACGACATCGCCGGCTCCCACGCGCATGCGACCGCGCTCGCTGCCGCCGGTTATCTGGAGCCGGACGAGGCGCAGCGGATGCACGAGGGGCTGGATGCTGTGCTCCGCTCGGTGCAGGACGGAAGTCTGCAACCGGCTCCGAGCGATGAGGACGTGCACGGCGCCCTGGAGCAGGCTCTGATCGCCGAACTCGGTCCGGAACTCGGCGGGCGGCTGCGCGCCGGCCGAAGCCGCAACGACCAGATCGCGACGCTGGTGCGGATGTACCTCATCGACCACGCACGCGTGATCGCCCGCGATATTCTGCGCGTCGTCGATGCCCTCGTCGCGCAGGCCGAGGCGCACCCCGATGCGATCCTTCCCGGCCGCACCCACCTCCAGCACGCCCAGCCGGTGCTGCTGGCGCACCACCTGCAGGCGCACGGCTGGCCGCTGGTGCGCGAACTCGAGCGCCTGGTCGACTGGCGTCGTCGTGCCGGAGTCTCGCCCTACGGCGGGGGAGCGCTGGCGGGATCCACCCTGGGGCTCGATCCTGCGCTGGTGGCAACCGAGCTGGGTCTCGACCGTCCGGCGGAGAACTCGCTCGACGGCACGTCGGCACGCGACGTGGTGGCCGAATTCGCCTTCATCACGGCGATGACGGGTGTCGACATCTCGCGGCTCAGCGAGGAGATCATCCTCTGGAACACCCGCGAGTTCGGGTTCGTCACGCTCGACGACGGCTACTCGACCGGCTCGAGCATCATGCCCCAGAAGAAGAATCCGGACATCGCCGAGCTCGCTCGCGGCAAGTCGGGGCGCCTCATCGGCAATCTCTCCGGTCTGCTGGCGACGCTCAAGGGACTCCCTCTCGCGTACAACCGCGATCTGCAGGAGGACAAGGAGCCGGTGTTCGACTCGGTGCAGACCCTCGAGGTCGTTCTCCCGGCATTCGCAGGGATGATCGCGACGCTGCGATTCGACACGGAGCGGATGGCGGCGCTCGCACCGCAGGGCTTCTCGTTGGCGACAGATGTCGCCGAGTGGCTGGTGAAGCGCCGGGTCCCGTTCCGCGACGCCCACGAGATCTCGGGCGCGCTCGTGCGTGCGTGCGAGGAACAGGGCATCGGGCTCGAGGATGCCTCCGACGAACTGCTGCTCTCTGTCTCGGCGCACCTCGTACCGGAGGTGCGCGAGGTGCTCACGATCGAAGGGTCAGTGGCATCGCGCACCGGCGCCGGCGGTACGGCACCGGTGCGCGTCGCGGAGCAGCGCGCCGAGCTGGTCGCGCGGGCTCAGGCGGCCGCGCACGCGCTCGGTCTCTAGGGCGATCGGCATGTCGCGACTGCGGTCTGCAGCGACTCAGTGCAGATCCGTGTCGGCGGCCGAACGCTCCCAGCGCGTGAAGCGGACGGTGAAGTCGGAGCGGGTGGGAGCAGCGAGGAATGGCCCGGCGGATGCGGGAGCATCCCCGTCGAACGGTGCGACCCGCACCAGCCGCCACTCGCCGTCGCCTGCGCGGGCGCGCACGATCAGGGCGTCCGGCCATCGGCTGACGCGCACGGTGATCTCGCTCTCGTGCCAGTCGTCGACGTGGCCGACCGACCAATCCGATCGGATGTCTGTGACGACGGCACCGAGACCGAGGTGGTCGTCGGCGTATTCGATGCCCGCCTTCATCCAGTGCTCGTCGTCAATCCTCACGAAGACGCCGGCCTGATCGAACTGTCCGTCCCAGGGCGCACGGAACGAGACGTCCATGGCCTCGCCGACCGCGAGCGGGGCGAGCAGCGCATGCTCGGTGTCGTGCACGAATCCGTAGGCGGTGTGCCGCCACGCATCGCTGCTCTCGACGGCTGTGACGTCGAGGTGGTCTGCGGCGTCCGCGGATTGCGTGGCGGGGGCATGGGTCCAGGTCCCGACGGACCAGGGGATGATCTGTGATTCAGGCATGTTCCCAGAGTATAGCCAAATAAGGCATAAGTAGTGAATTATTCGTGATACGGTTATCACATGGTCATCGCCGTACTCGCTGACATCGTGGGCTCTCGCAAGCTCGATGACCGCACGGCCGCGCAACGGGTTCTCGATGACACCATCGCGCAGGTCGAGGCGGATCTCCCCCTCGCGGCGCATCCGTTGACGCCCACAGTAGGGGACGAGCAACAGGGCGTCTATCACGATCTCGAAGATGCCATGACTTCGCTGCTGATGATCCAGCTGCGCCTGCCCGACGGCATCGGCTTCCGATTCGGCATCGGGGTGGGGGAGGTGCGTCCCGTCGCCTCGGTGCACGGCGAACTCGCCGACGGCCCGGGTTGGTACGCGGCGCGGACGGCGATCGAGACCGTGCACGCGCGGGAAGGACGCGCCGTGCCGCGCACGCGGACGTGGATTGTCGGAGCCCCGGGGCAGGATGAGGTCATGGAGAGCACGATCGCGGCATCCAACGCCTACCTCCTCGTCCGCGACGAACTGGTCGGGGCGATGAACGAGCGCGAACGGCGCCTGAGCTACGGCCGTCTGGTCGGCCGGTCGCAGCACGAGCTCGCGATCGAAGAAGGCATCTCGCAGCCGAGCGTCTCGAAGGCGCTGAGGAACGCGGGGACTGCCGCGATCCTCGAGGGACTGAACGCACTCAGAGGAGAGTCCGCATGATCGTCGCCGGATTCATCCTTCTGGCCGTCGGTGCAGCCGACCTGGTTCGCCAGTTCGCCCCACGGCGCTGGATCGGCTATCTGGTCGTCGTCGTGGCGCTGCTTCTGCTGGGCAGCGTCAGCGATGCGCTGCTGCCCATGGCTGCCTCACTCGTCGTCGGCGCCCTCTGGGTGTGGTCCATGCCGGACGATCGGCGAGCCCCCCTGGGATTCTGGCCAGCCGTGCTACTCGGTGTCCTAGCCGTCGGCGCGGTCGTCTGGTTCGGGGCTCGCCAGGATGCCGGGCTGATCGGCGAGGTCTGGACTCTGCGTTCGCCGTTCGGCGAGGTCTCGTTCGACCTGGCCATGCTCGTGCTGGGTGTGGGAGTCTTCCTCCTCGAGTCCGCGAACCTCGTGGTGCGCGCCGCGCTCGATGGTGAGCACACGTGGCGCCC
Source organism: Microbacterium sp. LWH12-1.2 (assembly GCF_040675825.1). Taxonomy (NCBI): domain Bacteria; kingdom Bacillati; phylum Actinomycetota; class Actinomycetes; order Micrococcales; family Microbacteriaceae; genus Microbacterium; species Microbacterium sp. LWH12-1.2. The sequence goes on along the minus strand of NZ_JBEGIJ010000001.1, from coordinate 1,519,077 downwards.
GGCCGACCCCGTGACCGAGACGGTCGTCGTGACCACCGCCGAAGTCGAGACTTCTGCGGAGCCGGTGACCACCGCCGAGGCCGTGATCACCGCCGACGGGACGGAGGTCGCATCCTCGGATGCCGGCGCAGAAGAGGCGACCTCATCTCTGAGCGATCCGCGTGCCGGATTCAAGGGAGGCCGTCTGATCGGCCCCTTGGAGCGGATGCTCGTGCTGATCCTGACTCTTGCCGCGGCGTATCCGATCCTCGCCGCGATGCTGGCCGCCAAGGGCATCGTGCGTTTCCCGGAGATCTCCCGCGACGGCGAGACCGGCGCTCGCGCCGAGTATTTCCTCGTCGGAAGCCTGGTGAGCTGGGTCATGGCACTCGGCTCGGCGTTCCTGGTCTGGTGGGCGGCGCACAGCTGAGGTTCGGCGCGCTGATAGCCTGGTGCGCGTGTCACATCCCGCTCTGACGACCGCTGAACCCGCGATCGACCCCACGTTCGACAACGTGTGGGATGAACTCGTGTGGCGCGGACTCGTACACGTGTCCACCGACCAGGAGGCGTTGCGCGCCCTGCTCGCGGGAGACCCGATCACGTACTACTGCGGTTTCGATCCGACCGCGCCGAGCCTGCACCTGGGCAACCTCGTGCAGCTGCTGACGCTGCGCCGGATTCAGCTGGCCGGCCACAAGCCGCTCGGGCTCGTCGGCGGCTCGACCGGCCTGATCGGCGACCCGCGGCCGACGGCCGAGCGCACGCTGAACACGCGCGAGACGGTCGAGGAGTGGGTGGGGCGCCTCCGCACACAGGTCGAGCGCTACCTCAGCTTCGACGGTGACAACGCCGCCCGGATCGTGAACAACCTCGACTGGACCGCGCCGATGTCGGCGATCGACTTCCTGCGCGAGATCGGCAAGCACTACCGCGTCGGCACCATGCTGAAGAAGGATGCGGTCGCCGCGCGCCTGAACTCCGACGAAGGCATCAGCTACACCGAGTTCAGCTACCAGATCCTGCAGGGGATGGACTTCCTCGAGTTGTACCGGCAGTACGACTGCGTGCTGCAGACCGGTGGCTCCGACCAGTGGGGGAACCTGACCAGCGGCACCGATCTGATCCGTCGCTCCGAAGGCGTCTCCGCGCACGCGATCGGCACCCCGCTGATCACGAACAGCGACGGCACCAAGTTCGGCAAGAGCGAGGGCAACGCGATCTGGCTGGATGCCGAGATGTGCAGCCCGTACCGGATGTACCAGTTCTGGCTGAGCACGGCGGATACCGACGTGATCGACCGTCTGAAGGTCTTCACCTTCCTGAGTCGGGCCGAGATCGAGGAGTACGCGGTGCTCGTCGCATCCGAGCCGTTCCGCCGGGCGGCGCAGAAGCGACTCGCGCTCGAGGTCGTCGCCACCGTGCACGGCGTCGACGCGGCCGCCGCCGTCATCGCGGCATCCGAGGCGCTGTTCGGGCAGGGCGATCTGTCGGCGCTGGATGCAGCAACGCTGCGGACAGCGCTCGAGGAGCTCCCGAACGCCACCGTCGCGGCGGAGACCCCCGTGGTCGAAGCGCTCGTCGCGACCGAACTCGTGTCGAGCATCTCCGAAGCACGCCGGGCGATCGCGCAGGGTGGTGTCTCGCTCGACGGCGAACGCGTCGAAGACGAGACGGCGACGGTGCAGGGGTCTCTTCCCGGTGGTGTATCCGTGCTTCGACGAGGCAAGAAGACCCTCGCCGGCGTCTTCGTCGGCTGAGGCCGCGTCGACGGGGATCATGCCGTTCACGCCGAGCCACGCGGTCATCGCGCTGCCGTTCATCCGCACGCCGCTGGTGCCGTCGGCGATCGCGATCGGTGCGATGACCCCGGATCTGCCGCTGTTCCTGCGGGCTTCGGCGTGAGTTACTCCTTCACCCACACCGTCGGCAACGTCATCTGGACGGCGCTTCTCGCCTTCGGACTGTTCCTCCTGTGGCGGGTGGTTCTGCGGCCCGCAGTCCCGGAGCTGACACCGACCGGGCTGGCGCGACGTCTGCCATCGGACTGGACCGACACCGGCTTGACTGCGCTGCGGCGTGCGGTCGGGATCGAGCAGCGCCGGGGGTACCCCGTGCTGCTCGCGCTGTCGTTCGTGCTGGGCGTGCTCTCGCACATCGCATGGGACCTGTTCACCCACGAGGGGCGCGGGGGAGTGGAGCTGATCCCGGCGCTCGACGCGATGTGGGGTCCGCTGCGCGGATACAAGTGGCTGCAGCACGGATCCAGTGTCATCGGCCTCGTGATCATCGCGGTCTGGGCGTTGCTCCGACTGCGGCGCGCGACAGCGGGAGCCGCACCTGCACGGGTGCTGCCGTCCTGGGTCCGAATCGGCTGGTGGGTAGCGCTGCCCGTTGTCCTCATCGCGGCGTGGGGGTTCGGTCTCGCCATGCTGGGGCCGCTGAATGCAGAGTTCACCGCGCAGCACCTGGCGTATCGGGTGCTGCCTTCGGCGTGCGCCGTGTGGGGTGGTCTGACTCTGATGCTCTGCCTCGTGCTGCCGGTGTTCCGTCGAACGTCGTCACGCGCATCGAAGGCCTGACGACCGTGGTTGAATTCTGAGATGGCGCGTCTCGCACTTCCGGTCGGCCGCAGCCTCGCGTCCGGTTATCGTCTGACGCGACGAAGCTTCGGCCGCACTCTCGTGCTGGTGGCGCTGGTGCAAGGGGCAGTGGCGATCGTTGCGGCGCCGCTTCTGGCTGGAATGTTCTCGATCGCCGCGAGAGCGTCGGGTCTGACCGCCGTCACGACGACCTCGGCGGCGCAGTTCCTGCGGAGCCCTCTCGGAGTCGGGATCGCCGTGGCGTCTCTCGTGCTGGTCGTGCTGACTCTGCTCACGCAGGCCGCCGTGTTCGCGGTGGTCGCCGACGAGCGACGACACGGACGGCTGGCCGTTGTCGGTGCGATCGCGCATCGGATCGGCGCTCGAACCCTTTTGCTCCTTCGGCGGCCTTCGACCTTGTTGCTCGTCCCGTACCTGGTGCTCATCATTCCGCTGGGGCATGCCGGGATCGGCTCGGTCCTCACCCAATGGGTCGCGATTCCCGCTTTCGTGACCGACGAGGTGATGAAGACTCCGCTGCACGCCGTGCTCTACACACTCGTGCTGGCCGTGGTGTGGTGGGTCAACCTGCGACTCATCTTCACGATCCCCCTCCTCGTGCTCGAGCCGATCAGCGTTCCGGCGGCGATTGCGCGCAGCTGGCAGATCACTCGCTGGCGGAGCATCCGTGTGGTGGTGCTGCTCGCAGGCGTCCTCGTGCCGATGACCGCCGCGCTGGGAGTGCTCGCGCTGGTCACGCCACTGGCGACGTATGCGTCCGACGCCTGGGCTCCGTCGGCATCGGTCGCGGTCGGGGCGATCAGCCTCGGAGTCGGCCAAGTCGTCGCCTTCTTCATCGTCGGCCTGTTCCTGATGGTGCAGACGCAGGTGCTCGTCACGGCAGCGGCCTCCGCAGGTGCGCTCGCGTCGGTGGTCCCGCACGAAGAGCCGCTGAGCATTTCGTCCCGGGACGACCCTGTCGCCGAGGCGGCGCCGACAGACGCAACGCCTTCGCGGGCCGCCCGCGCGCGGGCGATCATCGCCGGCGCCGGCGCGGTGGTCGCCAGTGCGGTGCTCGCAGCCGGGGCGGTCCCGCCCCTCGCGGAGATCGCAGATGGTGCGACGACGGTGCTGGCTCATCGGGGATTCACCGAGCGGGGTGTCGAGAACACACTGGGATCGCTCGACGCCGCGCACGCCGCTGGCGCCGAACTGGTCGAGATGGACATCCAGCAGACCAGCGACGGCGGCTGGGTTCTCATGCATGATCCCGACCTGAATCGTCTCGCCGGCCTGGACACGTCCATCGCTCAACTGACGGTTGCGGAGGCGACTGGCGTCACGGTACGCGACGACATCGGGCATGCCGAACCGATTCCGACCCTTGAGCAGTACCTTCAGCGTGCCGATGATCTCGGTCAGCAGCTGCTGATCGAGATCAAGGTGCACGGCGGTGAATCGGAGGGTTTCGTGGCTGAACTCATCGAGATCATCGACCGCGTCGACGGCGCCGACGAGCATATCTATCACACGCTCAGTGCCGACGTGGTCGAGGAGTTCACCGCGCTGCGCCCCGACCTGACGATCGGGTTCATCGTTCCGCTGGCTTATGGAGGCGTGCCGCAGACGCCCGCATCATTCCTGGTCGTCGAGCAGAGCGTCTACACCAGGGCGCTTCGAGATGCGGTCTGGGCAGAGGGCAAGTCGCTCTACGTCTGGACGGTGCAGGATGCCGCGCAGATGCGTGCGCTGTATCGAGACAACGTCGATGGAATCATCACGGACCATCCCGACATCGCGCTGCGTCAACTAGACGAAGTCGCCTCGGAGTCCGCGCTGTCTGCCCGGCTGGTCGACGCCGTCGACAGGTTGTTCATCAGCCCGTAGGCTGCGCCGCTTTGCAGGGTTCGGCGGTTCGCGATGCTCACCAGCGGGGCTGGTCACCCGACCAGGGGCGTGGAGCCTCGAACTCGAACCAGGGGAGCACCGGCCGGGTCGTGAGGATCTGTCGACCGGCGACGGTGAACCTCGCCGCGTGGGCGGTCGTGTCGATGTCGGCATCCGATCCGGGCTCCTGGCGGCGCGGCATCCCGAGCAGCTCAGCGGCGATACGGCGGAGCGACGTGCTCGCCCGCCAGTTGCCCCCGTGCAGGCGGCGGCGCTCGAGCAGGATCATCGCGGACGCGGCGAGCAGATAGCCGGCACTGTGATCCAGGGCCTGGGCGGGGAGTGCGCCTGGCCGCCCGGCATCGGCGGACTCGATGACCGCGATTCCGGACTCGGCCTGCACGAGGCTGTCGAAGCCGCGCCGCGCCGGCTGCTCCGCTCCCCATGCGCTCAGATCCAGGACGATGGTCCCCGGATGCTCCGCCGCCAGGGCATCCGGAGCGAGACCGAGGCGGGCGAGCGCGCTCGGGTGATAGCCGAGGACGACGACATCGGCTCCGGAAAGCAGTTCGCGGAATCTGTCGGAGCGTGCATCCAGCAGGGCTGAGCGCTTGCCGTGACCGGTGTCGAGGTGCTGCCATTCCGGTTCGGGGAGGTGCGGCGGGTCGATCCGCAGCACGTCGGCACCGAGCAATGCGAGAGTGCGGGTGCACACCGGCCCGGCGATCACACGGGTGAGGTCGAGCACGCGTACGCCCTCCAGCGGTCGGTCGCCGGGGGAGTGCCGGAGAACGCGTGCCGGTGCGCCCTCGGTGTGCTGAATCTCGACGATCGGACGCTCGCGCAGTGCGGCATCGAACTCCGGACGCTCATCGGCCACTTCGACGGCGAGTCCACCCGCGCCGGAGATGCGGGCGCACGCCTCCCGCGATCCGATGCTCGCAAGGGCGGCGGAGATATCCCGAGACACGGCGGTATCGGTCAGCTGAAGCGCGGCGCGCATGGCGGCGGCGTGGTGCGGGTAGTTGCCGTGCGTACGGATCCAGCCATCGGATGTCACCCAGAAGCCCGAGTACGGCGACCACACCGATGGAGCGGCGCCGTCGATGCGCAGCATTCGGTCGCTGCGGTACGACAGTGCGATCCGCACCGGGTCCATTGCCGTGAGGTCGGCGGCCGCGCGTCCGGAGGCCAGAGCCGCCGCGGCGACGCTGGCCCACGCGAGGTCTCCGGTCGAGAGCCGGGAGGGGAGCGGAACGACGGGTGGCGCCGGGAGGTCGATGAGACGCCCGGGATCCCCGCCGAGCTCACGCCAGAAACGGGTGAGAACGCGCACGCCCGCATTCATGAAGCGGCACGGGCGTGGCGATGCTGAGACATGGTGCGATGCTACTCCGAGCCCCGCGCTGGGCCGAAATACCGGCTGACCCGGGAGAATCCGCCACGGGCCGTCCACGACACGCCCGGGAGGGGTGCCCCGATTTGCCAGATCCCCGGGATCCGCGTAACTTATTACTTGTTCGCCCCACAGGGAAGCGGAGAGGCCGAGAGCTTCACCCCCCTCAAGCGGAGAACCACCTCCCGATCCACTCTCTTGAGAGTTCAGGCGCTTGCGTCTAGGATGGGAGATTCCACCTCTTCTGCAGCTTGTTTCGGCTGCGCAGCGGATCTCAGATCTGCTCAGCGCGTCGATTTGACAAGCGGGAGGAAGTGGGTAAGATAGAGAAGTTGCCCTTCGGGCCTGGTCGTGGTGGCTGGGTCGTGGGAGCATCCGATCCTTGAGAACTCAACAGCGTGCACTTGTCAAATGCCAAATTATCCTCGTCCAAGCCTTTTTGGTTTGGTTGAGAATTCCTTTGGATCAAAGACCAATCCCCTTTGTGGGGGTTGGCATTCGGATGAAGTCAGCAATGAATTTGTCTCTTTGGTCGGTATCAAACTCGCTGCGTCACCGTTTTCCCGGTGGGGTATGCAATTTCTTTTTATGGAGAGTTTGATCCTGGCTCAGGATGAACGCTGGCGGCGTGCTTAACACATGCAAGTCGAACGGTGAAGCCCAGCTTGCTGGGTGGATCAGTGGCGAACGGGTGAGTAACACGTGAGCAACCTGCCCCTGACTCTGGGATAAGCGCTGGAAACGGCGTCTAATACTGGATACGAGACGTGACCGCATGGTCAACGTTTGGAAAGATTTTTCGGTTGGGGATGGGCTCGCGGCCTATCAGCTTGTTGGTGAGGTAATGGCTCACCAAGGCGTCGACGGGTAGCCGGCCTGAGAGGGTGACCGGCCACACTGGGACTGAGACACGGCCCAGACTCCTACGGGAGGCAGCAGTGGGGAATATTGCACAATGGGCGGAAGCCTGATGCAGCAACGCCGCGTGAGGGATGACGGCCTTCGGGTTGTAAACCTCTTTTAGCAGGGAAGAAGCGAAAGTGACGGTACCTGCAGAAAAAGCGCCGGCTAACTACGTGCCAGCAGCCGCGGTAATACGTAGGGCGCAAGCGTTATCCGGAATTATTGGGCGTAAAGAGCTCGTAGGCGGTTTGTCGCGTCTGCTGTGAAATCTGGGGGCTCAACCCCCAGCCTGCAGTGGGTACGGGCAGACTAGAGTGCGGTAGGGGAGATTGGAATTCCTGGTGTAGCGGTGGAATGCGCAGATATCAGGAGGAACACCGATGGCGAAGGCAGATCTCTGGGCCGTAACTGACGCTGAGGAGCGAAAGGGTGGGGAGCAAACAGGCTTAGATACCCTGGTAGTCCACCCCGTAAACGTTGGGAACTAGTTGTGGGGTCCATTCCACGGATTCCGTGACGCAGCTAACGCATTAAGTTCCCCGCCTGGGGAGTACGGCCGCAAGGCTAAAACTCAAAGGAATTGACGGGGACCCGCACAAGCGGCGGAGCATGCGGATTAATTCGATGCAACGCGAAGAACCTTACCAAGGCTTGACATATACGAGAACGGGCCAGAAATGGTCAACTCTTTGGACACTCGTAAACAGGTGGTGCATGGTTGTCGTCAGCTCGTGTCGTGAGATGTTGGGTTAAGTCCCGCAACGAGCGCAACCCTCGTTCTATGTTGCCAGCACGTAATGGTGGGAACTCATGGGATACTGCCGGGGTCAACTCGGAGGAAGGTGGGGATGACGTCAAATCATCATGCCCCTTATGTCTTGGGCTTCACGCATGCTACAATGGCCGGTACAAAGGGCTGCAATACCGCGAGGTGGAGCGAATCCCAAAAAGCCGGTCCCAGTTCGGATTGAGGTCTGCAACTCGACCTCATGAAGTCGGAGTCGCTAGTAATCGCAGATCAGCAACGCTGCGGTGAATACGTTCCCGGGTCTTGTACACACCGCCCGTCAAGTCATGAAAGTCGGTAACACCTGAAGCCGGTGGCCTAACCCTTGTGGAGGGAGCCGTCGAAGGTGGGATCGGTAATTAGGACTAAGTCGTAACAAGGTAGCCGTACCGGAAGGTGCGGCTGGATCACCTCCTTTCTAAGGAGCAACTGGCAGCTTTGCTGTCCAGACCCCAGATCGGGCCCGTTCGTGGTTCGCTGGGAGCTCATGGGTGGAACATTTGACATGGTGCGATTGATGAGAGTTTCTTCTAGTACACCGCTTGCGGTTGGAACGGGGAGGGTTTCGGATGTCGTGCCTGCACGCTGTTGGGTCCTGAGGGACCGGATGAGCTTTGACCTTTCGGGGTTGTGAGCGCAGTCGGTTACTCTGGGCCTCTTTCTGTTTCCCCCGGTTTTGTGGGGTTGTGGATTGGGGCACCGCCCGTACTTTGAGAACTACACAGTGGACGCGAGCATCTTGCAATGCACTCTTTGAGTGTGTTGCACAAGATGATCTTAAAGATCATTAGTCAATTTCAGATCCAGTTTTAGTGACTGGGTCGAGTTTTTGATTCAAACTCATGTGATTTCAAGTCTTTAAGAGCAAACGGTGGATGCCTTGGCATCTGGAGCCGAAGAAGGACGTAGCAATCTGCGATAAGCCTCGGGGAACTGATAAGCAAGTTTTGATCCGAGGGTGTCCGAATGGGGAAACCCCGCTGGGCGGCGTGCCGACCTAGTGACTCCCGCCTGAATATATAGGGCGGGTAGAGGGAACGTGGGGAAGTGAAACATCTCAGTACCCACAGGAAGAGAAAGCAACCGCGATTCCGTTAGTAGTGGCGAGCGAAACCGGAACAGGCTAAACCTAGCGTGTGTGATAGCCGGCAGGTGTTGCACGTTGGGGGTTGTGGGACTTTTCAGTCATTTCTGCCGAGATGGCGGCGTTACAAGAAGGTATAGACGAACGGTCTTGAAAGGCCGGTCATAGAGGGTGCCAACCCCGTAGTCGAAATGCCTCTCTTGGCGCGAAGAGTATCCCAAGTAGCACGGGGCCCGAGAAATCCCGTGTGAATCTGTCAGGACCACCTGATAAGCCTAAATACTCCCAGATGACCGATAGCGGACAAGTACCGTGAGGGAAAGGTGAAAAGTACCCCGGGAGGGGAGTGAAATAGTACCTGAAACCGTTTGCTTACAAACCGTTGGAGCCTCCTTAGTAGGGGTGACAGCGTGCCTTTTGAAGAATGAGCCTGCGAGTTAGCGATATGTGGCGAGGTTAACCCGTGTGGGGTAGCCGTAGCGAAAGCGAGTCTGAATAGGGCGATTCAGTCGCATGTCCTAGACCCGAAGCGAAGTGATCTATCCATGGCCAGGTTGAAGCGACGGTAAGACGTCGTGGAGGACCGAACCCACTTAGGTTGAAAACTGAGGGGATGAGCTGTGGATAGGGGTGAAAGGCCAATCAAACTTCGTGATAGCTGGTTCTCTCCGAAATGCATTTAGGTGCAGCGTTGCGTGTTTCTTGCCGGAGGTAGAGCTACTGGATGGCCGATGGGCCCTACAAGGTTACTGACGTCAGCCAAACTCCGAATGCCGGTAAGTGAGAGCGCAGCAGTGAGACTGTGGGGGATAAGCTTCATAGTCGAGAGGGAAACAACCCAGACCACCAACTAAGGTCCCAAAGCGCGTGCTAAGTGGGAAAGGATGTGGAGTTGCTGTGACAACCAGGAGGTTGGCTTAGAAGCAGCCACCCTTGAAAGAGTGCGTAATAGCTCACTGGTCAAGTGATTCCGCGCCGACAATGTAACGGGGCTCAAGCACGCCACCGAAGTTGTGGCATTGACATTATTGGTAGGCCTTCGTGGTCCAGCCGTGTTGATGGGTAGGAGAGCGTCGTGTGGCCAGCGAAGCGGCGGTGTGAACCAGCCGTGGAGGCTACACGAGTGAGAATGCAGGCATGAGTAGCGAATGACGTGTGAGAAACACGTCCTCCGAAAGACCAAGGGTTCCAGGGTCAAGCTAATCTTCCCTGGGTAAGTCGGGACCTAAGGCGAGGCCGACAGGCGTAGTCGATGGACAACGGGTTGATATTCCCGTACCGGCGAAGAACCGCCCAAGCTAATCCAGTAGTGCTAAGTGTCTGAATCCCAGTGACTGATCCCTTCGGGGTGACGCTCTGGGCCTAGCGCACGACCCCATTCTGGTGCGGTTAGCGTATTAACAGGTGTGACGCAGGAAGGTAGTCCAGCCGGGCGATGGTAGTCCTGGTGCAAGTGCGTAGGCCGAGTCGTAGGCAAATCCGCGACTCACATAGGCTGAGACACGATGCGGATAAAAAGTGGATGATCCTATGCTGCCAAGAAAAGCATCGACGCGAGGTTCAAGCCGCCCGTACCCCAAACCGACTCAGGTGGTCAGGTAGAGAATACCAAGGAGATCGAGAGAATCGTGGTTAAGGAACTCGGCAAAATGCCCCCGTAACTTCGGGAGAAGGGGGGCCTTCGGCGTATAGGGATTTACTCCCAAAAGCGTTTGGAGGCCGCAGAGACTAGTGGGTAGCGACTGTTTACTAAAAACACAGGTCCGTGCTAAGTCGCAAGACGATGTATACGGACTGACGCCTGCCCGGTGCTGGAAGGTTAAGAGGACCGGTTAGCCGCAAGGCGAAGCTGAGAATTTAAGCCCCAGTAAACGGCGGTGGTAACTATAACCATCCTAAGGTAGCGAAATTCCTTGTCGGGTAAGTTCCGACCTGCACGAATGGCGTAACGACTTCCCAACTGTCTCAACCGCGAACTCGGCGAAATTGCATTACGAGTAAAGATGCTCGTTACGCGCAGCAGGACGGAAAGACCCCGTGACCTTTACTACAGCTTGGTATTGGTGTTCGGTGTGGCTTGTGTAGGATAGGTGGGAGACTTTGAAGCGTGGACGCTAGTTCATGTGGAGTCATTGTTGAAATACCACTCTGGTCACTCTGGATATCTAACTTCGAACCGTAATCCGGTTCAGGGACAGTGCCTGGTGGGTAGTTTAACTGGGGCGGTTGCCTCCCAAAAAGTAACGGAGGCGCCCAAAGGTTCCCTCAACCTGGTTGGTAATCAGGTGTCGAGTGTAAGTGCACAAGGGAGCTTGACTGTGAGACTGACAGGTCGAGCAGGGACGAAAGTCGGGACTAGTGATCCGGCAGTGGCTTGTGGAAGCGCTGTCGCTCAACGGATAAAAGGTACCTCGGGGATAACAGGCTGATCTTGCCCAAGAGTCCATATCGACGGCATGGTTTGGCACCTCGATGTCGGCTCGTCGCATCCTGGGGCTGGAGTAGGTCCCAAGGGTTGGGCTGTTCGCCCATTAAAGCGGTACGCGAGCTGGGTTTAGAACGTCGTGAGACAGTTCGGTCCCTATCCGCTGCGCGCGTAGGAAATTTGAGAGGATCTGACCCTAGTACGAGAGGACCGGGTTGGACGAACCTCTGGTGTGTCAGTTGTTCCGCCAGGAGCACCGCTGATTAGCTACGTTCGGGATGGATAACCGCTGAAAGCATCTAAGCGGGAAGCCGGCCTCAAGATGAGATTTCCATACCTTCGGGTGAGAGGCTCCCAGCCAGACTACTGGGTTGATAGGCCAGATGTGGAAGCACGGTAACGTGTGCAGCTGACTGGTACTAATAAGCCGATGACTTGATAACACACCCGTTTGTTGGTGCTACGCGTCCACTGAGTGGTTCTCGATGTACGGTCGAGAACCACATAACAATGACTTTGTTATGTGTTTTGATTGAAACATCAATAGTGTTTCGGCGGCCATAGCGTGAGGGAAACGCCCGGTTACATTCCGAACCCGGAAGCTAAGCCTCACAGCGCCGATGGTACTGCAGGGGGGACCCTGTGGGAGAGTAGGACACCGCCGGACTTCTTTTAAGCAAATGGCCACCCATCGTTGGGTGGCCATTTCGCGTTAACAACACAAAAACGACACAGGGAGAATCATGCCGGAAGAAGGAGAGCGCCGTCCGCGTCGCAACGACGACAACGGATCGCGCGGAGACCGCACTTCTGGTGGTCGTTCCGGCAGCGCTCGTGACTGGGGCGCTCCACGGCGCGACGGTGATCAGCGTCGTTCGGACGCTCCGCGTCGTGACAGTGCTCCGCGTCGTGACGGTGATAAACGTCCTTCTGGCGCTGGTGGCCGCGATGGTGCTCCGCGTCGCGAGGGCGGATACAGTCAGGGCGCTCCGCGTCGTGACAGTGGGTCCCGCTCCGATGGTGCTCCGCGTCGTGAAGGTGGGTTCCGTCGAGACGGTGACAACCGCGGCGATCGTGCGCCCCGCCGTGATGACGGACCGCGCCGTGATGGTGGCCCTCGTTCTGATGGCGCTCCGCGCCGTGAGGGCGGCTACCGCTCAGACGGGCCGCGCCGTGAGGGCGGTTACCGTTCTGACGCTCCGCGTCGTGATGGTGGTCCTCGTTCGGACGGTGCTCCGCGCCGTGAAGGTGGTTACCGTTCCGACGGGCCGCGTCGTGATGGTGGTCCTCGTTCTGACGGTGCTCCGCGCCGTGATGGTGGTCCTCGTTCCGATGGTGCTCCGCGTCGCGAGGGTGGCTACCGTTCCGATGCTCCGCGCCGTGAAGGCGGTCCTCGTTCCGATGGCGCCCCGCGTCGCGAGGGCGGTTACCGTTCCGACGGGCCACGCCGTGATGGCGGTCCTCGTTCCGATGGTGCTCCGCGTCGTGAAGGTGGTTACCGCTCCGATGCCCCGCGTCGCGATGGCGACAACCGTGGCGATCGTGGACCGCGCCGCGATGATGAGCGTCGTTCCTTCCCGCAGCGTGGGGGAGGCGGCCGCACGCGTCCACTGCAGGCAGCTGACGAGCGTCCGCGTTCGAACGACCCGGAGATCCCTGAAGAGGTCACCGCTCGTGACCTGCACCCTTCTGCTCGGAACGAACTGAAGACGCTCAGCAAGGAGAACGCCGATCAGGTCGCGCGCCATCTGGTGATGGCTTCGCAGCTCATCGACGAAGATCCGGCGCTCGCGCACGCCCATGCTCTGGCGGCATCCCGTCGCGCGGGTCGCATCGCGATCGTCCGCGAGACGCTCGGGATCACTGCGTACGCGACAGAGGACTTCGCTCTCGCGCTTCGGGAACTGCGTACCTACCGTCGGATCTCCGGCAAGGATGACCAGATCGCGCTGATGGTCGACAGCGAGCGTGGTATCGGCCGCCCGGACCGTGCTCTCGAGACCGGTCGCGCAGTTGATCGCTCCGCGCTCGAGACTCCGGTTCGTGTCGCGTTGGCCATCGCGATGTCAGGCGCTCGCCTCGATCAGGGTGAGCTCGAGCTGGCGCTCGGTGAACTCGAGATTCCGGAGTTGGACCCCGATCGTGCGTTCGAGTGGAGTCCCGCGCTGTTCGCCGCACGCGCTGCCGTGCTCGAGGATCTCGGACGTGCCGACGAGGCTGTGTTCTGGGCGACCCGTGCCGATGTGGCCGCGGCCGCGCTCGGCATCGACGAGGAAGGCGACGAGGAGATCCTCGTGGAGGACGGCCTCATCGAAGGCGATTTCATCGATGACGAGCTCTCCGCGGATGCCGCAGTCGAAGAGGGATCTCCTGAAGAGACAACTCCTGAAGACGCGGCCGCCGATGAAGCGTCAGGCGAGGAATCCTCGATCGCAGAGGCTTCGGTGCCGGATGCCGACGAGGACGACGCTTCCGTTGTAGACGCGGAGCCCACGGTCGAGGACGAGGTTCGTGAGCTCCTCGGCGAATCCGACGAGGAAGACTCCGAAGACGAGGGCGACGGCCAGCAGGGATCCGAGGCGCCGGAGCAGGACGCGTAGTGGCGCTGTTCTCCAAGAAGCGCCCCACGCGCACGCCTCTGGACGGCGTCGACACGGTCCTGGCGGATCTCGACGGAGTCGTCTACGCGGGCGCAGGCGCGCTTCCGCACGCCGTCTCGAGCCTCAACAAGGCTGCGGAGACCGCGCGCATCGGTTACATCACCAATAACGCCTCGCGGACCGACGCGTCCGTCGCCGCGCATCTGACGAGCCTGGGGCTCGCTGTTGCGCCGTCGGATGTCGTGACCAGCCCGCAAGCGGCGATGCGCCTGCTGACGAAGCTCGTACCGCCACCGGCCACCATCCTGGTGGTCGGAGGCGACGGGCTCGTCGATGAGGCGCAGAAGGCCGGCTATCGAGTCACTCGCAGCGCCGAGGACGGCCCTGCGGCCGTCGTGCAGGGCTTCGCCCCGCAGGTGGCATGGACAGATCTGGCCGAGGCCGCGTTCGCACTGAAGCTCCCGGAGGAAGAAGGCGGCATCCCCTGGATCGCCACCAACACCGACTGGACGATTCCCCAGGAGCGCGGTGTCGCCCCGGGCAACGGCACCCTGGTGTCTGCGGTGCACACCGCGATCGGACGACTCGCGACCGTTGCGGGCAAGCCCGAGGTGCCGATCTTCGAGGAGGCGACCGCTCGTTTCGGTGCGCAGAAGTCGATGTTCATCGGCGACCGCCTCGACACCGATATCCTCGGCGCTTCGCGGGCGGGAATCGACTCCGCGCTGGTGCTCACCGGCATCGATCGGCCCAAGCACGTGCTTGCCGCTCCGGCGGAATCGCGGCCGACCTTCATCCTCAGCGACCTGCGGGAGTTGCACCAGCCCTACCCGCAGACGGTGGAGAAGGATGGGGTCTTCCACGTGAACGACGCCGCGGTGCGCGTGTCCGGTGCCGACGTCGAGATCGTCGCCGAGGGGAAGTCGCAGATTGACCTGCTCCGTGCCGGCGCCGCAGCGATCTGGGCATCAGGTACCGCGGTGTTCGTGCTGCGCGTACCGGAGCGGCTCTACGCCGACCCGTTCCACCGCCCCTGAATCGGCATCCGCCCTGGTACGCCGTGGCATCGCCCGCTGTCCGCCCCTCCGCGTACAGTAGAAGCTGTGAGCGAAGATTCGACGAGCACGCCGACCGACGGTCTGTGGAGTCGCCTGCGCCTGATCGAAGGGCAGCCGCTCCCGGCTCGGGCTGAGGCTTACTCCGCGCTGCATGACGAGCTCTCCCGCCGGCTCGAGGGTGGCGCGAAGCTCGAGCAGCGGGAGACCACAGGATCCCGATGACGCGTCTCGACGTCGCCCTCGCAGCCCGAGGCCTCGCCCGTTCACGCAATCATGCGGCCGCGCTCATCACGGACGGCCTGGTCAGCGTCGACGGCCGACCGGTCATCAAGGCGTCCACACCCGTGCACGACGGTGCCGAGCTCGCAGTCGCCGGCACTGATCACTACGTCGGACGCGCTGCGCACAAGCTCATCGCGGCGATCGATGGTTTCGGCATCGCGGTCGACGGCCGCCTGGCCCTCGATATGGGCGCATCGACCGGTGGGTTCACTCAGGTGCTGCGCGAGCGCGGCGCCCGGCGCGTGCTCGCTGTCGACGTCGGCCACGGTCAGCTCGCTCCCTCGATCGCTGCGGACCCCGGGGTCACACCGGTCGAGGGGTACAACGTCCGCTACATGACGCCGGAGAATCTCGCCGAGGTGACCGGGGAGGACACCCCGCCCGACCTCATCGTCGGCGACCTCTCCTTCATCTCCCTCGAGCTCGTGCTGCCCGCGGTCGCGAAGGTTGCCGCGCCCACCGCAGACGTGATGCTCCTGATCAAGCCTCAGTTCGAAGTCGGACGCACGGCTGTCCGCGGCGGACTCGTCACAGACCCTGCGACCCGAGCGGATGCCGTGGCGCGCACCGTCTGGAGCGCCTGGGATGTCGGACTCAGGATGCTCGGCATTCTGCCGTCGCCTATCGTCGGGACGCACGGCAACGCGGAGTATCTCGTGCACCTTGCACCGGAGCGCGGATCCGATCCGTCAGAATGGACCGAGACGATCAACGCACTGGCGGGGGCACGATGAACGAGCGCTACATCCTGGTCGTCGCCCATGCCGGTCGTGAGGACACCGTCCTGGCGGCCCGACGCGTGGTCGAGGCGCTGCGCGATGCCGGAGCGCGACCCGTTCTGTCGGCCGATGACCGCGCCGAACTCGCTGCGGTCGATGCGGGCTTCGCCGACGTGGACGTGCTCGGCGGCACCGTGGCGCAGTCCGCTCTCGAACTCGCCGTCGTCCTCGGCGGCGACGGCACGATCCTGCGGGCCGCGGAGCTGGTTCGAGGCTGCGGAGCGCCCGTGCTCGGGATCAACATGGGGCACGTCGGATTCCTCGCCGAGATCGAACGCGACGACATGGACGACGCCATGCGGCGCGTCATCGCCCGTGACTACGACGTCGAGGAGCGGATGGCTTTGTCCGTGCGGGTGAAAGACGCCGCCGGAGCCGTGATCTACGAGACCTGGGCGCTCAACGAGGCGACGGTCGAGAAGGCCAGCCGGGAGCGCATGATCGAAGTGGTGCTCGAGATCGACGGCCGCCCGCTGTCCACCTTCGGCTGCGACGGGATGGTCGTGTCCACGCCGACCGGTTCGACCGCGTACAACTTCTCCGGCGGCGGACCGGTGATCTGGCCAAGCGTCGAGGCGATCGCCGTGGTGCCGCTGTCCGCGCACGCGCTCTTCGCGCGGCCGCTCGTCGTCAGCCCGGATGCCGCCGTCGCCATCGAGATGCTGGAGCGCACTGACGGCTCCGGCATCCTCTGGTGCGACGGCCGGCGCTCGCACGACCTGCCGCCGGGTGCACGGGTCGTGGTGCGACGCTCTTCACGCCCGGTGCGACTCGCACGCCTGCATCCCTCTGCCTTCACCGATCGACTGGTGCGCAAGTTCCAGTTGCCGGTCGACGGCTGGCGCGGCCAGAGCGCGGGAACCGCCTGATGATCGAGGAGATGCGGATGCAGGGGCTCGGCGTCATCGCCGATGCGGTGCTGCCTCTCGGGCCGGGGTTCACCGCGATCACCGGCGAGACCGGTGCGGGCAAGACGATGGTCGTGACGGGACTCGGGCTGCTGCTCGGCCAGCGCGCCGACTCCGGCGCCGTGCGCGCCGGCACAGGGCAGGCATCGGTCGCCGGCGTCTGGATCGTGCCATCCGCAGGCGACATCGCCGACATCGTCGCTGATGCCGGCGGCGACCTCGAACCGGCAGGAGACGGGCTCGCCGAGCTCTACGTCTCCCGTACCCTCAGCGCCGAAGGGCGCAGCAGGGCGAGCGTCGGGGGCCGTGCCGCGCCGGCTGGAGTGCTCTCCGCACTCGCCGAGGAACTCGTCGTCGTGCACGGTCAGTCCGATCAGTTGCGGCTGCGCTCCTCCGTGGAGCAGCGCGATGCGCTCGACCGTTTCGGGGGAGCGCTGATCAGCACCTGCCTCGATGCGTACACGGCATCCTTCACGCGGTGGCGCGAACTCGATGCGGAGATCACCGAGATCACGGAGAACCGCGATCGACGCGCCGAGGAGGCCGGCAGGCTCAGGGAGGCTCTCGCGCTGATCGAGGCCACCGCTCCTGAAACGGGGGAGGACACCGCACTCGCGGAACGGGCAGAGAGACTGGCGAACGCGGAGGAGCTGCGGCTCGCCGCGGCGCTCGCCCGGGGCTCGCTGTCGAGCGACGAAGGCGATGCCGATGCCTCAGCGCTCGTCGCCGAGGCGCGGCGCGCACTGGAGCGTGCGACTGACTCGAAGCTCGCGGAGATCGCCGAAAGCCTCGCCGACGTCGGATACCGGATCGCCGATCTGGCAGGCCAGCTGTCGGCCTACCTCGCCGATCTCGACGAGTCCGGTCCGCACGAGCTGGCCGCCGTCGAGGAGCGCCGCGCTGCGCTCACGACGCTGACCCGTGCGCACGGCTCGCTCGACGAGGCTCTCGCACTCTGGGAGACCGGATCCGCGCGACTGGCCGAACTCGACGACGACGGCGAACGAATCGAACGGTTGGAGGCGGAGCGCGACGCGGCGCGAACCGTGCTCGACGAGGCAGCAGCACAGCTGACGGCGGCACGAACCGATGCCGCCACGCGACTGGGCGCAGCCGTCACCGACGAGTTGCACGCGCTGGCGATGCCGGACGCACGCCTCGAGGTTTCCGTCGCCGTCGGTGCGGAGAGCGCGCACGGTCGTGACGACGTGTCGATCCTGCTGGCTCCGCACCCCGGTGCCGAGCCGCGCGCCGTCTCCAAGGGCGCTTCCGGCGGCGAACTGTCCCGCGTGATGCTCGCGATCGAAGTCGTCATCGCCGGCACCGATCCGGTGCCGACGTTCGTCTTCGACGAGGTCGATGCGGGCATCGGCGGCGCCGCGGCGATCGAGGTCGGCCGGCGACTCGCCCGGCTCGCAGAATCTTCCCAGGTCATCGTCGTCACGCATCTCGCGCAGGTCGCGGCCTTCGCCTCGAACCACCTCTCGGTCGTCAAGGCCAGCGACGGCGCGGTCACGGCCTCCAGCGTGCGACGGCTGGAGGGTGCGGAGCGGGAAGCCGAGATGGCGCGACTGCTGTCCGGACTGACGGATTCGGACGCCGCGCTCACACACGCCAGAGAACTTCTCAGCCTCCGCGGCCTTGTTGCCTGATAGGATCGAAGCCCGTGATGAACTCTTCTGCCGCGGGCCCCAAGAACGACACGACCAAGCACATTTTTGTGACAGGTGGTGTCGTTTCGTCTTTGGGTAAGGGGCTCACCGCAGCAAGCCTGGGCAACCTCCTGACCGCACGCGGACTCCGCGTGGTCATGCAGAAGCTCGACCCGTATCTGAACGTGGACCCTGGCACCATGAACCCGTTCCAGCACGGTGAGGTCTTCGTCACCGACGACGGTGCCGAGACCGATCTCGACATCGGGCACTACGAGCGCTTCCTCGACATCAACCTCTCGCAGGCGGCGAACGTCACCACGGGGCAGATCTACTCGCAGGTCATCGCCAGGGAGCGCCGCGGCGAGTACCTCGGTGACACTGTGCAGGTCATCCCGCACATCACCGATGAGATCAAGCGCCGGATGCGCCTGCAGGCTTCTGAAGAGCCACGCCCGGACGTCATCATCACCGAGGTCGGCGGCACGGTCGGCGACATCGAATCGCAGCCGTTCCTGGAGTCCGCCCGTCAGTTGCGCCACGAGCTCGGCCGCGACAGCGTGTTCTTCGTGCACGTCTCGCTGGTGCCGTTCATGGGGGCATCGGGGGAGCAGAAGACCAAGCCGACTCAGCACTCCGTGGCTGCCCTCCGTCAGGTCGGCATCCAGCCGGACGCGCTGGTGCTGCGCAGCGATCGGCCGGTGAGCGAGAGCAACCGCAACAAGATCGCCCTGATGTGCGACGTCGACGTCGAAGGCGTCATCAACACGGTCGATCTGCCGAGCATCTATGACATCCCGTCGACGCTCAACGATCAGGGGCTCGACTCCTACATCGTGCGCCGCCTGGGTCTCGACCAGAAGGCGGCGGACGAGGTCGACTGGACCCGCTGGAGCAAGGTGCTGCACGCCGTGCACAACCCGAAGCACGAGGTCACGATCGGTCTCGTCGGCAAGTACATCGATCTGCCTGACGCCTACCTGTCTGTGACCGAGGCGCTCAAGGCCGGCGGTTTCGCGCAGGAGACCAAGGTCAACATCCGCTGGATCCCGTCCGATCTGTGCGAGACGCCAGAGGGGGCGCAGGCGCAACTGTCCGAGCTCGACGGCATCTGCGTGCCGGGCGGCTTCGGTATCCGTGGCATCGAGGGCAAGCTCGGCGCACTGAAGTTCGCGCGCGAGCAGGGCATCCCCACACTCGGCCTCTGCCTCGGCCTGCAGTGCATGGTCATCGAGTACGCCCGTGACGTCGCCGGCATCGCCGGTGCCTCGTCCACCGAGTTCGATCCGGAGACCTCGGAGCCGGTCATCGCGACCATGGCCGAACAGGTCGAGATCCTCGACGGCGGAGACCTCGGCGGCACCATGCGCCTCGGCCTCTATCAGGCGGATCTCGCCGAGGGCTCGCTGGCGCGGGAACTCTACGACGCACCGCAGGCCTCCGAGCGTCACCGTCACCGCTATGAAGTGAACAACGCCTACCGGGACCGCCTCTCCACGGCGGGTCTGGTGTTCTCCGGACTCAACCCCGAACTCGACCTGGTCGAGTATGTGGAACTGCCGCGCGACGTGCACCCGTACTACATCGCCACCCAGGCGCACCCGGAACTGCGGTCACGTCCGACCGCTCCGCACCCGCTGTTCCGCGGGCTGGTCGGCGCGGCGATCGAACGGCACCGCTCCAGCGAACTGTTCGATGTCAGCGAAGATGACTGACCTGCGCGACGAGCCCTTCTCGCCGGAGATCGTCGCCAGCGAGAAGGTCTACCAGGGCGCGGTGTGGGATGTCCGCTCCGATCGGTTCCGCTACGGCGACGGCGAGCTCGTGCGCCAGTACGTGGACCACACCGGTGCCGTCGCGGTCGTGGCGGTGGATGACGAAGGGCGGGTGCTGCTGATCCAGCAGTACCGGCATCCGATCCGCCACCGCGATTGGGAGCTGCCGGCCGGCCTCCTCGATATCGAGGGGGAGGAGCCTCTTCTCGCCGCTCAGCGCGAGCTCGCGGAGGAGGCCGATGTGACGGCAGCGCACTGGGAGGCGTTGGTGTCGACATACACGACGCCGGGCGGGAACAACGAGATCATCCATCTGTTCCTCGCCACCGGAATCTCCCGGGCGGCCACCGCTCATGATCGCACCGACGAGGAGGCCGACATCCGCGTCGAGTGGGTGCCGCTGAGCGAGGCCGTGGATGCTGTGCTCGAGGGACGGATGCGCAACGCGATCCTGTCGATCGGGGTGCTCGCGGCAGAGCGGCGCGGGGTCGGCGGGGCGTAGCTGTGCTGCTCGATCGGGCGCTGGATGCCTACCTGCGGCACATCACGATCGAACGCGGGCTGAGCGCCCATACGGTCGCCGCGTATCGGCGTGATCTGGACGGGTACCGGAACTGGCTCGTCGAGAACGGCATCGAGGAGACGGTCGACGTGTCCCCGGCGGTCGTCGGTCGATTCATCGCCGACCGTTCTGCAGCGGACCCGCCGCCCGCTGCCACCAGCCTCGCCCGTCTGCAGTCGTCGGTCCGTGGATGGCACCGTTTCCTCGCACGAGAGGGTATTGAGGCGGACGACCCGAGTGGCCGCCTGCGGCCCCCGAAGGCGCCGCAGCGGCTGCCGAAGGCGCTGACCATCGACCAGGTGGAGCGCCTGCTCGCCGCGCCTTCAGCGGAGGAGCCCCTCGGCATCCGCGATCGTGCGCTCCTGGAACTGCTGTACGCCACCGGGGCACGCGTGTCCGAAGCGGTGGGGCTCGATGTCGACGATCTGGCCCACGGCGACGTTCTGCGTCTGCGCGGAAAGGGATCGAAGGAGCGCATCGTCCCGCTGGGCTCATACGCGCGCATCGCCGTCGACGCCTACCTCACCCGTGTGCGCCCTGGGCTCGCGGCGAAGGGGCGCGCATCGGCACGGCTCTTCCTCGGCGCGCGGGGGGCACCCCTGTCCCGGCAGAGCGCGTGGCTCGTCATCCGCGCGGCCGCCGAGGGTGCTCAGATCACCGCGGAGGTCTCGCCGCACACCCTCCGCCATTCGTTCGCGACCCACCTGCTCCAGGGCGGTGCCGACGTGCGCGTCGTCCAGGAACTGCTCGGTCACGCCTCTGTCGCGACCACGCAGATCTACACGCATGTGTCGGTCGACACCCTGCGCGACATCTACGCCACGTCTCATCCGCGAGCCCGCTGATCGTCCTTTAGCATCCTCCGTTCCGAAAAGATGTGAATGTCCTGAAGTCCCCCGAAAGGGGGACGCGGAGTGCGGGAGACTCTGTCTATCCTGAGCGGAGTCGTCCGACGTCTGCCGGACCCACGAAGGAGTTTCCCCCATGAGATCCCCCGGTTCCCTCGCGCTCGTCGCGACCACCGCTCTCGTCTTCGCTCTCGCCGGCTGCGCGGGCGGGCCCGGCGCTGACAAGCTCGACTACGAGGATTCGCCGCTGAACAAGTACCTCTCCGCGGCATGGGGTGGCGATCTGTCTCCCGAGGAGCAGCAGAAGCAGTTCGAGGAGCAGAACCGCAAGCAGGAAGAAGCCATGGCGGAGTGCATGGCTGAGGAAGGCTTCGAGTACAAGCCGAACACCCAGAACAACGGCACGGTGTTCTCCGATGACGGAGGCGAGTGGGACCCTGAGTCGCGCGAATGGGTCGAGAAGTACGGCTACGGCATGGTGAACAGCCCGTGGAACGAGCAGATGGAGGAGAACCCGCCCGAGGAGACGGCCGACCCGAATGCGGACTACGTCGCATCCCTCAGCGAGTCGGAGCAGACCGCCTACTATGAAACGCTCTACGGCGCTCCCCCCGAGGAGGAGATCGCCGAGGGCACCACCTACGAGTACAAGTGGGAGGACGCCGGCTGCCAGGGCCGGGCGCAGCACGAGGTGCAGGGCGAGGACCCGTGGCAGTCGGACGAGTTCACCGAGCTTCGCGAGAAGATGGACAAGCTGTGGTCGGGCACGCAGGAATCGCCCGAGTTCAAGGAACTCAACGCGGCATGGGCAGCGTGCATGGCCGACGCCGGTGAACCCGGGTTCAAGGCGCAGTCCGATGCGTCGATGTCGATCTCCGACGAACAGCAGAAGATCTACGAGGCCGCGTACGGCGACGGCAGCACCCCTGTGGACCCCGAGACCGTCGAGGACCCCAGCAAGAGCCCCGAGATGAAGAAGCTCGGCGAGCGTGAGGTCGAGCTGGCGCTGAAGGACTTGGAGTGCCGCAAGGAGACGTCGTACCTGGAGAAGTCGCTGAAGATCCAGTTCGCCCAGGAGGAGAAGTTCATCGCCGACAACAAGGCAGACCTCGAGGCGTTCAAGGCGGCGGCCGAGCAGAGCAACTGATGCGAGAAGACGAGACCCCCACGACGGCGTTCCCGCTCGATATCGAAGCCGACCTCGAAGCCGAGATCAACGGCGAGACCGACGGCGATGCGGATGACGCGTCCGCCGACGCCGACACCTCGAAGGTCAGCGGCTGGGGCCGTGTGCTGCGCGGAAACCGCACGCTGTGGATCGTGGCGGCGTGCGCTGTCGTCAGCCTTGTCGCCGGCCTCCTGATCGGGCACTTCCTGATCTCTCCGGCTGAGGCGAACGGGGATACCCCTGAGCCCGGGCTGGTGACGGTTCCGGTCGAGTTCGGATCGCTGAGCAACGACGTGACGCTGCGCGCGGACGTCGGCTACGCGGATGCCGTCGAGGTCACGATCGACACGACCGGCACAGGAGAGCGGGCCGTCGTGACCGGGCAGGTTCCTGCCGTCGGCGCGACCTTCACCCCGCTCTCCATCGCGCTGGAGGTGGCGGGTCGCCCTGTCATCGTGCTGCCAGGAGAGCTTCCGGCGTACCGAACTCTGCGCGTCGGAGTGTCCGGCCCGGACGTGCTGCAGCTCAAGCAGGCACTCGTCGCAGTCGGGATCAACCCGGGCGATGTAGGCTCCGACGTGTTCGACGGGGCGACGGCCGATGCCGTGGGCCAGCTCTACGCTCAGGCCGGCTATCCGACGCCGTCGTCCGGCGAGGATGCGACCGCGGGAGTGCGATCCGCAGAGGAGAACGTGCGCAGTGCGAACGACAGCGTCAGCCAGGCCCAGGCCGCGCTGGACGCTGCGGGTTCCGGCCCCAGCAAGGTGGAGGCGTGGCAGGCCGATGTGAAGGTTGCTCAGGCCGAGCAGGCCCTCGCCGATGCCAAGGCCAAGGGCGAGGGAGTCCAGCAGGCCGAGTGGGACCTGCAGACCGCCAAACTCGAGCGCGATCAGCTCTGGGCGGCGAAGAACACCGGCGCGGAGCGCGCGATGCTGGACTCGGCATACGCGCAGGTCGAGGCGGCCAACCAGGCGTTGGAGACGGCGCGCCAGAGCGTGCTTCCCTTCCTGCCGTCGAGCGAGGTGCTCTATCTCACGGAGCTCCCGCGACGAGTGGACGCGGTCAACGTCAAGCGCGGCGACACGGTGAGCGGGTCGTCGATGACGGTGTCTGGTGCCACGGTACGGCTGACCGGCGCAGCGGCCGAGGCCGACGCTCGTCTGCTCAAGGTGGGAGCGGAAGGCACTTTCGAGTTGCCGGACGGCACAGAGCATCGCGCGGTGATCTCGGCGCTGAACGCCGGCAAGGACAGCAAGGCGCGCTGGGAGGTGCTCCTGGATCCGGATCCGTTGACACCGGAGCAGATCCAGCAGCTCCAGGGGAACAATGTGCGGGTCAAGATCGCCGTCGGGGCCACCGAAGGCGATGTTCTCTCCGTCCCGCTCGCCGCGCTCACGGCTGGACCCGGCGGCGAGTCACGGGTTGAGGTCGTCGAATCGGATCCGCGCAAGGGGGAGGACGCGGAGACCCGGATCGTCGTCGTCAAGACGGGACTCGCCGCCCGCGGCGCGGTGGAGATCACACCCACGGAGGGTGAGCTCGAAGAGGGCGAGCTCGTGGTGGTCGGGCGGTGAGCCAGCCTCTCGCCGACGTCATCCTCGATTCGCCGGACGAAGCGGTGGCGCCACCGCTGGTCGAACTCCGTGATGTGACGCGGTCCTTTCCTGGTCCACCCGAGGTGCAGGCGCTCAAGGGCGCGACGTTGTCGGCAGCCGCGGGCGACTACATCTCGATCGTCGGCCCCAGCGGCTCCGGCAAGTCGACGATGCTCAACATCCTCGGTCTTCTGGACCGCCCGAGCGTCGGCGAGTACCGGCTGGCGGGGTCGCTCACCGGCGATCTCTCGGACGACGAGCGGGCGGCCGCCCGGGCGCGCTTCATCGGTTTCGTCTTCCAGTCGTTCCATCTGCTTCCGCGGCGCACGGTCCTCGACAACGTGCTGATGCCGATGCTGTACAGCGGTGTTCCTCGTCGAGAGCGCGAGTCGCGGGCGCGGGAGGCCCTCACCCGAGTGGGGCTCGAGCATCGCGTCGACTTCTATCCCGGGTCGCTCTCCGGAGGTGAGCGTCAGCGTGTCGCCGTCGCGAGGGCCGTGGTCAGCGGACCCCGACTGCTGCTCGCCGATGAGCCGACCGGGAACCTGGATCAGCGCACCTCCGGAGAGGTCATGTCGCTGTTCGAGGAGCTCAACGCGGACGGGCTCACTCTGATCGTCATCACGCACGACGATGCGGTGGCTCGACGTGCGCGCCGCTGTATCCGGATCGCCGACGGCAGATTGACCGAGCTGTGATCCGCTGGCCGTGGCGGCGTAAGAAGGCGGATGCCGAAGGCCCGATGGCGGAGCAGCCCGACGAGTCGGTGGGCGCCGCGCCGCTCGTTCCCGAGGTGAAGCATGCCGATCGCTTCACGTTCCAGGATCTCGTCACCGAGGCGACCGCAGATATCGGCTCACGCCCCGCACGGCTGGTGATGACGATCCTCGGAACCGTCCTCGGAATCGGATCCCTTGTGGCGACGATCGGCTTCGCGCAGACCGCGGCAGGGCAGATCGCTAGTCAATTCGACGGGGTGGCCGCCACCCAGGTGCTGGTCACGCCGACCGAAGCGACCTCCGGCTCGAAGAACACGACCGTCGCCGCCGGTCGCCTCCCGTGGGACTCCGCGGATCGGGTGCAGCTGCTGGCGGGCGTGGAGTCCGCTGTTCTGCTCGGCGAAGTCACTCTGGCCGAGGATGAGACCATCACCGCTGTTCCGGTCAATGACCCGTCGGCTCCCGCACCCGCGTCGCCCCGTCTCTTCGCATCGACAGGCGATCTGATCGGGACGGTCGACGGCAGGATCACAACAGGGCGCGCCTTCGATGAGGGGCACGATGAGCGGGCGGATCGCGTCGCTCTGCTCGGGGTGCGGGCGGCGGAACGGATGGGTATCAACCGGGTCGATTCGCAGCCTTCGGTGTTCATCGGGGGCGTCGCGTACGCCGTGATCGGCATCGTCGACGGCATGGAACGGCGCACCGACCTGCAGGATGCGGTGATCATCCCGATGGGTTCGGCGCGCGCGGACTTCGGGCTCGAGGCTCCGGCAGAGCTGAGCATCCATATCGCAGTGGGAGCCGGCCCGCAGGTCGCCGAGCAGTCCGTGATCGCGCTCCAGCCGGATGAGCCGGACACGCTCGAGGCGCGGGCTCCGTCCGGGGCGTCCGATCTCAGCCAGAGCGTCCAGGCCGACGTCAATGTCGTCTTCCTCATCCTCGGTGTGATCGCACTCCTCGCCGGGGGGTTGGGTATCGCCAACGTGACCCTCCTCTCCGTCATGGAGCGGATCGGCGAGATCGGACTGCGCCGCGCACTGGGTGCCACGAGGCGGCAGATCGGCTCGCAGTTCATGGTGGAGTCGATCGTCATCGGCTTCATCGGCGGCCTCATCGGAGCCGCGCTCGGCGTGATCGCCGTGATCGTCGTCGCCGTCGTACAGGGGTGGTCTCCGGTCACGGATCCTCTGGTCGCGATCGCCGGCGCTGTGCTCGGCGCAGTCGTCGGCTGGGCATCGGGCTGGTATCCGGCGCGAAGGGCTGCGCGAATCGAACCGGTCGCCGCTCTCCGCGGCGGATGACGTGTCGATGACGTCTCCCCGGCGTGCGCCGCGCGCCGGGGAGACGTCTCCAGTGCCCTGCCGTTAGAATCGAGCGAGCACGAGGGAAGCGGGAGAATCGGTGGCTGAGAAAGCGGCGAAGTCCAGGGCGAAGGCGAAACAGGCCGACGACACCCCCATGGGACCCACCGGACGCCCATATCACGGCTTCCCGACCCCCGAGCCGCTGGCCTCGCATGGCCCTGCACGCATCATCGCATTGTGCAATCAGAAGGGCGGCGTCGGCAAGACGACGACCTCGATCAACCTCGCAGCTGCCCTCGCCGAGTACGGACGCAAGGTTCTCGCCGTCGACTTCGACCCGCAGGGCGCGCTCTCGGCCGGTCTCGGCATCCAGACCCACGACGTGCCCACGATCTACGACCTGCTGCTCGACACGAAGCGTGACGCGCACGACGCCATCGTGCCGTCCGGCGTCGAAGGTCTTGATGTGATGCCGGCGAACATCGACCTCTCCGCCGCCGAGGTGCACCTCGTCAACGAGGTGGCGCGTGAGACGATCCTCGCCCGAGTCCTCCGCCAGGTGGCGGGGGAGTACGACGTCATCCTGATCGACTGCCAGCCCTCCCTCGGTCTGCTCACCGTGAACGCGCTCACCGCCGCGCACGGCGTGATCATTCCGTTGGAGTGCGAGTTCTTCGCGCTGCGCGGTGTCGCCCTGCTCATCGAGACGATCGACAAGGTGCGCGACCGGCTGAACCCGTCGATCACGATGGACGGCCTGCTCGCCACGATGTACGACCCGCGCACGCTGCACTCGCGCGAGGTGCTGGAGCGTGTCGTCGAGGCGTTCCAGGACGACGTTCTCGAGACCGTCATCGGCCGTACCGTGAAGTTCCCCGACGCGTCCGTCGTGGGTGTGCCGATCACCGAGTTCGCGCCGGAGCACGCCGCCGCACAGGCGTACCTGCGGCTGGCGCGGGAGCTGGTCGCCCGTGGCGCTGTCGCCTGAGACGGCTCCAGAGCCCACCGACGCCGTCCCCGATTCCGGGTTCCGCGTTTCCCTGTCGAACTTCGACGGACCTTTCGACCTCTTGCTGAACCTCATCTCCAAGCACGAGATGGACATCACCGAGGTATCGCTGAGCGCGGTCACCAATGAGTTCATCGCCTACCTGCGCGAGCTGGGTCCGGACGAAGAACTCGATCAGGCATCGGAATTCCTCGTGGTCGCGGCGACTCTGCTCGATATGAAGGTCGTCGGCCTCCTCCCGCAGGGGGAGCTGGTCGACGCCGAGGCGGTCGCGTTGCTCGAGGCGCGCGACCTGCTGTTCGCCCGGTTGCTGCAGTATCGGGCGTTCAAAGAGGTCTCGGCGTGGTTCGCGCGGTGTCTGCGGCGGGAGGACCGTCGGCATGTGCGCGCGGTGCGCCTCGACGAGAAGCATCGCAAGAAGACCCCCGAACTGGTGTGGTCGCTCACTCCCGATGACTTCGCCGCCCTCGCGCTCCTCGCCTTCGCGCCGAAGGAGATTCCGCACGTCGGCCTCGATCATCTGCATGCGCCGCTGGTCAGCATCCGTGAACAGGCGGCGATCGTCGTGACTCTGCTGCGCGGTGCCGAGACCCTGTCGTTCCGCGAGCTCGTGGCGGGAGTGTGGGAGCCGGGCATCGTCGTCGCGCGCTTCATCTCGGTGCTCGAGCTCTATCGGCACGCGGCGCTGTCCTTCGAACAACTGGAACCGCTCGGCGAGCTGACGCTCCGCTGGGCAGCCGACTCCTGGTCGGACGAGACGCTGGCGACCCTGGGAGCCGATTATGACCGATGACGTGATGCAGAACGCGGAAACGGACGTCGCCGCTGTCGACACCCCGCTGACGGAGCGGATCGAAGCGATCCTGCTCATCATCGACGAGCCGATCGGCCTCGTCGCTCTGGCCGCCGCCGTCGGTTCGCCGGTGGCCGCCGTGCGACAGGCGATCGAGACCCTCGTCGACGACTACGACGGCAAGGGACACGGACCGCGACGCGGTTTCGAACTGCGCGAGGTGGGCGGCGGTTGGCGGCTCTATGTGCGCGAAGACCATGACGACCTGGTCGCCGAGTTCATCGGCGGACAGGCGCCCGCTCGGCTCTCGCAGGCGGCACTGGAGACCCTCGCGGTGATCGCCTACAAGCAGCCGGTGACCCGGGGTCAGGTCGCGT
Source organism: Microbacterium sp. LWH12-1.2 (assembly GCF_040675825.1). Taxonomy (NCBI): domain Bacteria; kingdom Bacillati; phylum Actinomycetota; class Actinomycetes; order Micrococcales; family Microbacteriaceae; genus Microbacterium; species Microbacterium sp. LWH12-1.2. The sequence goes on along the minus strand of NZ_JBEGIJ010000001.1, from coordinate 1,490,602 downwards.
CGATCCGAGCGGTCAATGTGGACTCCGTCGTGCGCACGCTCCTCGCCCGCGGCCTCATCACCGAACTCTTCGCCGATTCCGAGACCGGCGCGATCAACTACGGCACGACGGATGCTCTTCTGCAGCACCTCGGCATCAACTCACTTGACGACCTGCCGCCGATCTCCCCGTTGCTCGACGACGGCGCAGACGGCTTCGATGAAGGGACCATCCGATGAACGAGGCTTCGACCGACTCGACGACCCAGCAGCCCGACGGCATCCGCCTGCAGAAGGTGCTCGCCGCCGCCGGCGTCGCCTCGCGACGCGTGGTGGAGGACTACATCGTCGAGGGTCGCATCCGTGTCAACGGCGAGGTCGTCACCGAGCTCGGCCGGAGGATCGACCCGGAGCACGACCTCGTCGACGTCGACGGCACGGCGGTTCAGCTCGATGTCTCCAAGCGCTACGTGATGCTCAACAAGCCCACAGGGGTCGTGAGCACGATGCGGGACGAGAACGGACGCCCGGATCTCCGCCGCTTCACCGAGGACTACGAGGAGCGCCTCTACAACGTGGGGCGACTGGATGCCGAGACGAGCGGCCTGCTCATCCTCACCAACGACGGCGAACTCGCGCACGTGCTGGCGCACCCGTCGTTCGGCGTGAACAAGGTGTACATCGCGAAGGTCGAAGGTACTGTCACCGCGCAGATCATCGCGAAGCTGACGAAGGGCATCGAGCTGGAGGATGGCCCGATCGCGGCCGACAAGGCGCGACTCCTGGACGTATCGACCAACTCGGTGAGCGGAAAGCAGTCGAGTCTGGTGGAGCTCACGCTGCATTCCGGTCGCAACCGGATCGTCCGCCGGATGATGGCTGCGGTCGGCCATCCGGTGACCGAGCTGGTGCGGCGGCAGTTCGGCCCGCTGCACCTGGGAACGCTCCCTGCTGGGAAGACGCGCGAACTGACTAAAATCGAACTCGGTGCGCTGTTGACTCTCGCGCGCCAGAATTCCGGTGCCGCCGTGGCGCCAGGCGAGCAGCAGCAGGAGAACGAGTGACCGACACCACGGGTGTGCCTTCAGGGGAGCGATCGACGTCTGTCGCCGCGCCCCGATCGGTCGTCGCTCCCCGAGTGTCCGGCACGGTCAGGGTCGTCGGAGCCGGCCTGCTCGGCGCGAGCATCGGTCATGCTCTGCGTGCCAAGGGTGTGGACGTCGTCCTCGCCGATACGTCGCCTTCGCAGCTTCGTCTCGCCATCGACTACGGCGCTGGCCGCGCGGAGACAGCGGATGACCAGCCGACGCTGATCGTCGTCGCGGTGCCGCCGGACGTGACCGCCTCCGTCATCGAGGCCGAACTCGTGCGCTACCCCGACGCCGTCGTCACCGACGTCGCCAGCGTGAAACTCGAGCCGTTCCGCACACTGCAAGAGCGCGGCGTCGACCTCACGCGGTACATCGGATCCCATCCGCTCGCCGGGCGTGAGCGCGGTGGCGCGATCTCGGCACGTGCCGATCTGTTCATCGGGCGCCCCTGGGTCGTCTGCCGTGATGAGGAGACCCGCCCCGCTGATCTCGCCCTCGTCGAGGCCCTCGCTCTCGACGTCGGCGCGATGCCGGTGGAGATGACTCCCGAAGAGCACGACCGCTCGGTGGCGCTCACCTCGCACGTGCCGCAGGTCGTTGCGAGCCTGCTCGCCGGCCGTTTCGCGACTGCGGAGGATGGCGCGCTGCGCCTCGCGGGGCAGGGCGTGCGAGACACCACGAGGATCGCGGCATCCGCTCCTGAACTGTGGGTGCAGATCCTCGGTGCGAATGCGGGACCGGTCGTCGAGATCCTCGATGACCTTGCCGCCGACCTTCAGGAGATCTCCGCTGCGCTGCGTGCGCCGGAGGAGCCGGGCGCACGCCGGATCGTCGCCGAGACGATCCGTCAGGGCAACGACGGTGTCGAGCGCCTCCCAGGCAAGCACGGGCAGAACCGTCGCTTCGAGCAGCTCGTGGTGATGGTGGATGACACGGCCGGCCAGCTCGGACGCCTGTTCGGTGAGCTCGGTGAGCTCGGAGTGAATGTCGAAGACCTCCGCCTGGAGCACTCGCCGGGGGCGCAGTTCGGTCTCGCTGAGATCAGCGTCGACCCGGCGGCTCTGCACGGAGCGATCGTGGGGCTTCAGGAACGCGGATGGCGGATCGCGGGGACAACCAATGACTGATTTCATCGCGATCGACGGCCCGGCCGGTTCCGGCAAGTCCAGCGTCTCCAAGGCGGTCGCCCGGAAGCTCGGCTTCGGCTACCTCGACACCGGCTCCGCGTATCGTGCGCTCGCGTGGCACGTTCTCGACCAGGGCGCGGACACGGCGGATGCCGAGGCCGTCCGGTCGGCGGCATCCGACTTTCCTCTCGCTCTCGGTCTCGACCCCGACATCCGTACCGTGCGTGTCGGCGCCGCCGACATCACCGACGCGATCCGCGAACCGCGGGTTTCCGGCGCGGTGAGCGGTGTCGCCAGGGTGCCGGAGGTGCGCGAGCAGGTGAATCGGCTCTTCCGTACTCTCGTCGCAGAAGCCCCGTATCCCGCCGTCGTCGTCGAGGGCCGCGATATCACCACGGTCGTCGCCCCCGACGCTCCGGTGCGGATCCTGCTGACCGCCGCGCCCGAGGTGCGTGCGGCGCGTCGTGCCGGTGAACTCGCCGGAGAGAACGCCGCGGCCGTCGCCGAGGCGCTGCATCGCCGCGACGCCTCTGACAGTGCCGTCGTCGATTTCCTCAACGCCGCAGAAGGCGTCGAGGTCGTCGACTCGACGGACCTAGATTTCCCCCAGACCATCGATGCCGTGCTGACGGTGATCCAACGACGCCGAGGAGTTCACAATGGCTGACGAAGAATACGAAGGCGGCCCCGACCAGCTCGCCGAGAAGATGGACGCGCTCGACGAGGAGCTCGCCGAGTCGCGCGCCGAGACGCTGCGCGCGAGTCTTTCCGACTACGAGCTCGACGATGAGGATGCCGCGCTTCTCGCCGGCGTGACGCTGGGCGAAGACGGAATCCAGTTCCTGCCGGCCCTGCCGGTGGTCGCGATCGTCGGGCGGCCGAACGTCGGCAAGTCCGCGCTCGTGAACCGCATCCTCGGACGCCGCGAGGCCGTCGTCGAGGACACTCCTGGTGTCACTCGTGACCGTGTGACCTACAAGGCGGAGTGGGCCGACCGGCGCTTCTCCCTCGTCGACACCGGTGGCTGGGAGCCCGATGCCCGCGGCATCGATCGCTCGGTTGCGGCGCAGGCAGAGGTCGCGATCGACCTCTGCGACGTCGTGCTGTTCGTCGTCGACGCGATGGTGGGGGCGACTTCCACCGATGAGCATGTCGTCAAGCTGCTGCGCAAGAGCGGCAAGCCGGTGTTCCTCATCGCCAACAAGGTCGACGACGCGCGTCAGGAGCCGGAAGCGGCTTCGCTGTGGAGCCTGGGTCTGGGCGAGCCGTATCCGGTCTCCGCGATCCACGGTCGCGGCGTCGCCGATCTGCTCGACGCTGTGCTGAAGACGTTGCCCGAGGTGTCTGCGGTCGCCAAGCACGAGATCGGCGGACCCCGCCGTGTCGCGATCCTCGGACGGCCGAACGTGGGCAAGTCCTCGCTGCTGAACAAGGCTGCGGGGGAGGAGCGGGTCGTCGTGAACGAGCTCGCCGGCACCACGCGCGACCCCGTCGACGAGGTCGTCGAGCTCGGCGGCAAGCTGTGGCGTCTCGTGGACACCGCCGGTATTCGCCGTCGCGTGCACATGGCGCAGGGTGCGGACTTCTACGCGTCGCTGCGAACGTCTGCCGCGCTCGAGAAGGCGGAGGTCGCAGTTGTCGTCCTCGACGTCTCGGAGACGATCAGCGAGCAGGATGTGCGCATCATCGATCTCGTGCTGGAGTCGGGGCGTGCACTCGTTCTCGCCTTCAACAAGTGGGATCGCCTGAACGACGACGATCTGGAGAACCAGGATCGCCGCCGGTACCTCGAGCGCGAGATCGAGCAGGACCTGGCGCACGTGGCCTGGGCGCCGCGCGTGAACATCTCGGCCAAGACCGGCCGCCACCTCGACAAGCTCGTTCCGGCGCTGGAGACCGCGCTGGACAGCTGGGACCGTCGTATCCCCACCGGCAAGTTCAACGCCTTCCTCGCGGAGCTCGTCGCCGAGCACCCGCACCCGCTGCGTGGCGGAAAGCAGCCGCGCATCCTGTTCGGTACGCAGGCGTCGACGCGTCCGCCGACGTTCGTGCTGTTCACGACCGGATTCCTCGACCCCGGCTATCGCCGGTTCATCCAGCGCCGCCTCCGCGAGCTGTATGTCTTCGAGGGCACTCCGATCGTCATCAACATGCGCGTGCGGGAGAAGCGCCAGCGCTGATCGCGGTCGCCGTCTTCTGTGAGATCTTGGGCGCTGCGGCGCGGATGCTGTGAAAGGGTGAAGGGGTGACGATCGTTCCCCCTTCCCCTGGTGAGCCCCGACGACCTTCGGGGCCGCGTGATCCGGGCGATGCCTGGGTCGTGTCGGACGCGGGGGAGAAGTACTGGGGGCGCTTCGGCGCCGCCGGACTGCTCGCCGTGGATTCCGAGCGCGGCATCCTGCTGCAGCATCGCGTGTCGTGGAGCCACTTCGGTGGTACCTGGGGGTTGCCTGGCGGTGCGCTCCACGAGAGCGAGAGTGCCATCGTCGGCGCGTTGCGTGAGGCTCAGGAAGAGGCGGGGATCCCGGATGGGGCCGTGCGTCCTCGCTTCACGAGTGTGCTGGACCTGGGGATCTGGTCGTACACGACGGTCGTCGGCGATGTGCAGGTCGCGTTCGAGCCGGTGATCAGCGACCCGGAGAGCGTTGCGCTGGAGTGGGTTCCGATCGACGAGGTTGCGGAGCGTCCACTGCATCCTGGTTTCAGTGACGCGTGGCCGGTGCTGCGCTCGTTGCTGTCGGTGCGGTCGTCGCTCGTGGTGGATGGGGCGAATGTCGTCGGCTCGGTACCGGACGGCTGGTGGAAGGATCGAGCGGGCGCCGCTGCGCGGCTGCGTTCGCGTCTGGAGGGACTCGGTGTTCCTGCAGAGGAGTTCGACGTGGCCGGATCGGTGTGGTTCCCCGAGGTCGTGCTCGTCGTCGAGGGGCAGGCGCGGGACATGCCTGATGTCGAGGGTGGTGCTGACGGTTCGCGTGTTGCTGCCTTTTCTGACGTTGCTGTGGTGCGCGCGGAGGCGTCGGGCGATGACGCGATCGTCGCAGAGGCTGAAGGTCGACTGGCCGCTGGGGAGTCCGTCACCGTCGTGACGAGTGACCGGGGGCTGCAGACTCGCGCTGCGGCTGCGGGCGCCCGAGTCCAGTCCGCCGGCTGGCTTCTGGGACTTCTGAATCGCCGGGAGTCTTGACCGTCGCGTGAGGGGCTTCTGTCCAGCGGCGTCTCGGGTTCCGTCGTGCCGGGGTGGGATTTCTCCCGCTGAGTTCTCATGGCGCTGCGATTCTTTCCGCAGTGCTGTGGGAAGAGCCGCGTCGTGTCAGACGAACATGACGCGCCGGGGTGCAGAGTCGACGTAGGTGTTGCCCAGCGGGCTGGTCCATCGGATGCTGCCGTCAGGATGAAGGCGGGCGTTCCAGCGGTGTCGCTCATCGACGTCGGGGTGTTTGAGGACATGGTGCCCGGTGCAGAAGTGTGCGAGGTTGCAGAGCGCGGTCTTGCCGCCTTTGGCATGGTCGTGATTGTGATCGATCTCGCACCGGTGGACAGGCATGCGGCATCCGGGGAATCGGCAATGCTGATCTCGGGCTCGGAGATGTCGTCGCATGCTCGCGGTCGGAGTGTAGGTATCGGTTTCGGTGATCATGCCGGTGGGGTCGGTGAACAGCCGTGTCCAGATGCTCGAACCCCCGGCGAGGGCCCGCGCGGCATCCGGATGGAGCGGCCCGTGCCCGTCGAGTTCTGCGGGGCGGTCGTCGGCATCGGCGATGGTGGTCGCGGCCACGGTGACCTGGATCCGGGCGGTGATGTTGTCGAGTCCGGTGCCATGAGCGGCGGTCGGGTCGGAGGCAAGGAGCAGATCGGTGAGCAGGTCGGCGCGGATCTCGTCGATCCCGCGAGTATCGGCAGGGTAGTGCTCGATGTCGGGGCTGTGCGCGGGATCCGTGAGCGGGTCGATCAAGGGGGCAGCGGTGAGGTCGGGATGCGGGTCAGTGGTGAAGGTGTCGGATTCACCGAAGATCGCGCCGGCGACTGCGTCTGCACCAGAGTCGAAGGGGCGGGAGTCTTCACTGGCACGGGAGTCTGCGCCGGCGCCGGAGTCTGCACGGGCGCTGGAGTTGAAGTCGACGTCGGGGCGAGGGGCGAAGTCGGCGCTGGGGTCGATGTCGCTTTCGTAGATCGGGTCGGGTCCGTCGTCGAGCAGATCGGGATCGAGAGCGGGCTCCTGGTCGTCGCGGGCAGCGATGATCTCATGCGCGAGCCTGGTGAGACGGTCGACGATCGCGGTGGCCAGGTATTCCGGGAGCACGACCATCAGCAGTGCGAGGCCGTCACCGGCCGGACGCATCGTCACGGTGCGTTCGCTCTTCGCTCGGGTGTGCCGGTCGACGAGAGTCTCTCCGGCGAGGGCGGCTGCGATCTGGCGAACCAGTGCCCGGGTGCGGGCGGGGGTGTCTCCGGTGGCGGCGACGGTCGCAGCGGTGTCGAAGAGGCAGAGGGTCTCAGCATCCACTCGCCCCTCGATGACAGCCTCGCGGACGATGCCGCCGGCGCGGACGATCTCTCGCACGTGCGCCGCCGTGATCTCCCCAGCCTCGAACGCGGCACGCGTCACAGGCAACCAGCCGTGTAGATCACGGGTGTCGGTGAAGGCGTACTCGACGCTGCCTGTGGACACGCGTCCGGCGGCGGAGTACTCCGCGATCATCGACCGGTGGATCGCATCGCGGTGGAACGGAGACTCACGCACATCCGCATCCAGCACCGACAGCCGCTCGTGCAGCAGCCCCGCCGCTCGCGCCTCGAGCGCGGCGATCTCACGCCTTGTCTGCACCCAGGAGTCGAGCAGCACCTGACGCTGCTCGACGTCATCCGGAGTGAAACTGGCCATACTCCAGTATCGTACATATGTTCGAATGTTGGAAGGGTGATGTCAGGACTTTTCAGTCCGTGAAGTCTTCGCGCCCTCGCAGGCGATCGATGTCTCGTCGTTCGCGCTTCGTGGGTCGACCGGCTCCACGATCGCGGAGACCGAGGGCGGCCTGCGGCTCGCGTTCCGGTGTCCGGTCTTCATATGCCGCGACGGCGACGGGTGCGCCGACACGCTTCACGAGCAGCTGACGAACCACCAGGATCCGGTCGAATCCGGCGATCCTGATGCGCAGCTCGTCTCCGATGCGCACCTGCTGCGCGGCCTTCACCTTCTCGCCGTTCACGCGTACATGCCCGGCGCGGCATGCAGTCGTCGCTGCGGAGCGGGTCTTGTAGATGCGAATGGCCCAGAGCCAGCTGTCGACACGTGCGGCGTTCATGATGAGGTGCTCCGTCTGTGCAGGGCGAGGAGGGCACCGCCGACTATCAGTCCTTGTCCGAGCGTATAGGTCAGCATGATGGCAGGGCTGCTCCACGCAGGCAGGGAGTCGGGCAGAAAGAGCTGAAATGCGAGGAGTGTGTCGCTGGCGAGGAAGAACGCTCCGCCTGTCGCGACCAGCGGGTGGCACCGCGCGGCGAACGCGGCGGTGCCGGCGAGTACGAGACCGTAAGCCGCAACGGCGATGAGGAGCCCGCCGGTGTGCGAGCCGAGTGTCGCGATCATGGCGATCCACCACGCGACATAGATGACGGTCCACCACGGGAGTCTGCGGCGCTTCAGCAGGCCGAGAAACAGGGCGATGTACGCGAGGTGGGCGATGCCGAAGAATCCCAGCATGAGGGGAAGCTCGGGCGCTGCGGGGAAGAACGAGACGGCGCCGTCTCCGAGCCACGACGCGCTAATGGCGGTGAGGAGGAAAGCGATCGTCGCCTTCGGGCGCAGTTGTGGAGCTGCGATCAGAACAGGAAGTGCCAACAGCGGCATGAGGCTGAGCTTGGTCGGCGTCGCGAGTGGATTGTCGAAGGCGAGCAGTGCGACGTGGAGCAACGACATCACCGCGTAGGGAACGAACGCCCACAGGATCGGTGAAAGGAGGGCGCCGCGCTGCATCCTCTCATCGTAGGGTGATCGCGGGGCCGGCGGACGTGTGGCCTGGCTCACGGCGCGAGGCGCCGTCCTTCGGGTTCCAGATGCGCGCTCAGGATGCGGATCGCCTTCGGCCCGACGCCGTGAATCGCGAGCAGTTCCTTTGCAGAGACGCCATCGAACTGATCGAGCCTCGTCAACCCGTGCCGCGCGAGTTCGCGTCGTGCGACGTTGCCCATGGATGCGGGCAGCTCGGACTCGCTCATCAGAATTCGAGCGTGACCAGAGCTCGGCCCGGCTTGAGTTCGGTCTTCTTCGTGAATCCGGCTTCGACGAACGTTGTCAGCGTGCCGTGGAAAAGGTCGTTGGAGGGTTGTTTCTGACCGCCGGTGACGACGGGGTATCCCTCAATCAAACGAGCGCCGGATTCGCGCGCGAACTCGACGGCAGCCCGGAGCAACTCGAGATTGAGGCCGCTGCCACGGTGTTCGCGCCGAACGACGAAGCAGGTGACCGCCCATACGGTGTCGTCGTCGAAGGGCTCAGTGCTCACCGCGGCGATGATGCGCGTGCGAGGGATGCGCGCTTGCCGCGTGCGCGGACCGATGCGGATCCATCCGGCGGCTTCTCCGTCGACATACGCGATGATTCCGGGCGGGGGACCGCTGATGATCTCCTCCCGGAGCATCTCCGTTCTCTGCGGTGTCGTCGTCTCGTTCCAGTCCTTATTGGTGAGGACCGGCCAGATGCATTGGCAGCTGGCGCCGTCGCCGCCGCCGGTGAGGGCATGCTGAACGTCGTCCCAGCGCGCGGTCGTCGCCACCTCTGTCGTGATCGTCACCATGCTGGTGACGCTACGCCGAGCATCCGACACTCGCAACGCACCAGCCTGTTCGCGGAGGGCCCCGAGGTGAGGCTAAGATAGTGGAGTTGCCTGCGCGTGAGTGCGGGAGAACGGGCTGTGGCGCAGCTTGGTAGCGCACTTGACTGGGGGTCAAGGGGTCGCAGGTTCAAATCCTGTCAGCCCGACCAGATAAGGCCCGGAAACTCGCAAGAGTCTCCGGGCCTTCTGCATGTCCGGGAATCGTCAAGGGGTCCAAAAGGGCTCCGGTTATCCACAGCCTCTGCCAGGATGAGGGCGTGCCGACCTCAGTCATTCTTAAGCTGACGCCTCTGCCGTCGAGACTTCCGTCGCGCACTGGGTTTCCCCAGACGGTGCGGCGGCTCCGTGCGTCCCATGCGAGCGTTCAGGGTCTGTTGGACAACCTGACTGATCTCCGCGCGGCGAAGCAACTCCAGGGCATGAAGCTGGCGAGGCTTGGGCATGCTCAGAGCGACCTTCTGCGAGCAGCCATCGTGTTCTCAGGCGCCGGCGTCGACGCTGTCCTGAAACAGCTCGTGCGTGACACGCTTCCTCGATTGCTTCGAGGGCATGCGCCGACCCAGGAAAGATGGACCAAGTTCCTCTCCGAACTCAGTAAGCAGGAACGCACAGTGTTCGCGGTTCTCAAGAATCGCTCTGTCGACGACGCTCTACTCACCGCCTACATCGACTCCCTGACCACTCGCAGCCTCCAAGGGCACGATGAACTGAAGAACGTCCGTGATGCGCTCGGGCTGGACGAGATTCAGTTCAGCAATGACCGACTCCAGGGCTTTCGAGAGTTCTTCGACGCGCGCAATACGATCGCTCATGAGCTGGACTTGAAGCCTTCACGCGGCCAGGGTGACGCGGAGCGGCGGGATCGCAATATGAAGCCGTCACTGGAAATGTGCGACCGAGTGTTCCTGCTGCTCGTGGACTATGTCCTCGCCACAGAGGAGCTGATGAGTCCGAGGCTACCTGCCGCCTAGCGCCCCACCGATATGAGGGGGAGCGGGCGGGGCGCTAGACGCTGCGATGTGAGCGGAGAACGCGGCGCGGTGTGCGCTGAAGTCGCGAGGGCGAACGTGGGCGTAGATCTTGTCGGTGATGGCGTAGCTCGCGTGGCCCATCGCCCGCGATAGCTCGTGCATGTCGAGCGCGCGGGACTCCAGCGCCAGCGTCGCGAACGTTTGGCGCAGCTCGTGGAAGTGCAGGCCGTCGAGACCGGCACGCGTGGCGGCAGGCTTGAACGTGTATCGGTAAAAGCCCTTGGGATCGAAGGCGCGCCCGTAGCTCAGCTTGTTGTGTCCTGGCACCTTGCCCGGCCACAGCCCCGCCTCCAAGTTGTCGCGGTGCGGGTGCTGGTGCAGGTAGACGCCGAGGTCGCATCGCCATTGAAAAGCTCTGCGATGCTTTCGAGCGGCTAAAGACTCTGGACGACCCGTCCGAAAAGAAGCGCAGCGTGAAGAAGTTGCTCGGTCACATCCCTGACGTGCCCTTCCGTGACATCGTTGAGGCGGAGATGACCGCGCTCACAGCCATCGGTAATACTTTCCAGATTCGACATCACGAAGTTGGGAAACATCCGGTCCCGGCGCACGGTCAGGACTACATCGCAGCACGGATGGTCAACCTAATCGTGCTGCTGCTTCACCGGAGCGGCAGACTCGCGACTGTATGAGTGACCCAATGGCCTCTTCGACAGCCGAGCGTGGAGGTATCGGTACGCTGACGACGTGAGAGATACCCGTCTAGACCCACTGCCGTCCGAAATGCGCCGTCGCCGCGAGCAAGCGGCCTCGGAGTTAGAGACCGGCATTGACTGGCTCGACGGCTGCCCGCCCGCCGTTGGCGCAGAGGTCATGGTTGCACTAGAGCAACTCACGAACATGCCCAGGCGGGTGCTTGATATGGCAGACAAACGGCTTGGGGAACTCAACAGTAGCGTTTGGGTATGCGCAGAGCGGCTCCGGGGCGATGGGGCCGACGATGAAAGGTTGGATGCTCTCGCGGCGGTTGTGAACGCCTTCGTATGGTTGGCTGAGCACGACGAAGAATGGGAAGACTCCGGGTACGGCAACCGCCCTGACCTGGCCCCGGAATACGGGGTCAATACGTTCATCGAGGTGGTCAACGACCGCCTACTACATGCGCGCGTGGACTGGCTCTTCGAGGACGGCCGTTTCCAGGAACGCGGGAACTTCGTTCTGCATTCTGAGGTACTTAGACCTGCGACCATCCTGCTCGCTGACGACCCAGCGTTCGCAAGAGCCTCGTCGGCGTTTCAGAGCGCGCTAACGAAGCTCTCGAAAGGCGAGACGGAGGTAGCTCTCACCGAGGGCGCTACTGCGTTGCAGGAGTTCTTCCGGGCGCTCGGGGTCGAGGGGAACTCGTTGTCCAACCAGCTCGACAGCGCCGCCAGCCAGAAGGTCATCAGCGGCGCTGACCGAAGTCTCATGAAGCCGCTCATCGACTGGGTGAACGCGGACCGTTCGAACCGGGGCAACGCCCACTACCATCGTGCGGGCGAGGTCTCAAAGGCCGACGCCTGGTTGATGATGCATGTCGTCGGAGCCGTGATGGTTCGCCTATCGAACAGGGAGCCACGGGATATCGTGGCGGCGCGAGAGAAGCGCGAGGCAGAGAACGCTGCGGGCCGCGACTCTGAGGCTGCCAACGCCGCCGCGTCTCAGCCGGAACCATGGGTTCCAACTGGCCTTGCGCTGGGCGAGGACACTCCGTTCTGACGATGGTTCAATGGCTGCATGGGTTCAAAGAAGGCATTCAAGAAACACCTGGTCAGAGCCTCCTCCGAGATGGCAAGGCTGGCGCTGGACTCCATCAACGCGTCGGAGCGCGGCGAAGTCGCTTCAGCATCTGTGCGGACCGGGATGGCGATGGAGTTTCTTCTACGGGCCGTCGTCGCCAGCGTTTCACCGGCGCTTCTCTTCGCTCCAAGAAATGCCCGCGCTACGACGCCCGCTGCGATGGTGCAAGCGCTGCGGGCTGAGCGCATAGATGTCGAATGGCTGTCGGTACAGGTGAGTTCAGAGATGAGCTTCGTGAGGGGACTTGCCGCCGAAATCGTACCCGCATTGGCTGAGTTCAGCGGCGATATCGAATCTGTCGTCAAGCGTCGAGATGCCGTTGTGCATATGTATGCGGTGAACGCATCTGGCCTCCGGTCGGCGGTCACCTCTCTGGCCCGTGTGGCAGCCGTTGTGCTGCCTCATCTGAAGGCGACCGCTGAGCAGTTCTGGGAGGAGGAACGGGTAGCCCTTGTAGATGCGCTCATCAACGAGCGAGCTGAAGCCGTGCGGGCCGATGTGGCATTGAAGATACGCGACGCTGAGCTGTTCGTAGCTCAGCTCCGTGCGAACCTCTCAGGTGAAGATGCGGCAGCAATCATGGCACTGCTCGAATCGGAGGGGAGCGACTTCTACCCGCCCGGCCCCTCGCAGGTCTTCCGTGCTACCTGCCCGGCATGCGAGTACGAGGCTGAGCTGATTGTTCGGGTTCAAGATGAGATAGAACGAATCGGCGACTTGGAGCTAGGGGGTCGGGATGAGAACGCCGCACCCACAGCCGTGCTCATCCCACAGGTGCCGACATCGGTCTCGCTTCAGTGCCCAGTTTGTCGATTGCGATTGTCGCAGGTGGAACTCAGCGACTCGCAGCCGCATCTGGCAGACCCCCTCGACTACGAGGTTGGACCACGCCGCGCCCATATCCGCGAGTACGAGGAAATGCTGGCGGACTTTGAACCAGACTGGGAGACGCATCTAGGCGTGAGGTGAAGCCTCAGCAGCATCTGGCCTCGGAGGGTGCCGCACTATTCGAAACGGGTGCGCCGCAGAGGTGGAAAGCGGCCGTCAGATGTAAACACTTTGGGAAACACTTTCATCTTCGACCACAGCGTTCGAACGGCGGATACGCCTTGGCATGACGCCGAACCGCACATTTGCATACGCCAAGCGGTCGCAGGTTCAAATCCTGTCAGCCCGACCAGAAGGCCCGGAAACTCGCAAGAGTCTCCGGGCCTTCTGCATGCTCGCGAAAGGCCAACCCCTCCGAAACCCCTCCGATGAGCAGAACGATGTGAGTCAGCGATAGCCTGATGGCGTTGGCGACGGAGGATGAAATGACGACGTACACACGCATAAGACCACTGCAGACGGGTGGGCAGGGGTCAGTCTGGCTGTGCCAAAGCGAAACCGGAGAATTGGCGGCGGTCAAATACCTGCTCCTCACCAATGAGAAGGCGGTCAATGATGAACGCCGACGTCGGTTCGCCCGTGAAGTGAAGTCGCAAATGTCGCTTCAGCACCCAGGAGTCATGCCTGTGCTCGGGGCAACTCTCGACGCCGATCCGCCCTTCTTCATCATGGCGTTCTCCGAGGAAGGCTCCTTGCGGGGCCGACTTCCACTCGACGCGGATCCTCCTGTTCCGCTCGCAGAGGAGGAGGCTTGGCACATCTTCGACCAACTACTCGATGTCGTCGCGTTTGCCCACGAGAATGGTGTGGTCCACAGAGATCTCAAGCCGGAGAATGTGCTTTTCTACGATGGTCGGGCAGTCATCTCTGACTTCGGCATGATCAAAGACATGCGTAGCGAAAGCACGTTGCTTACGGTGAGTGGCATGGTGCTCGGCACCTGGGGCTACATCGCCCCTGAACAGATCAAGAGGTCGAAGGACGCCGACGCGCGATGCGATGTTTATGCGCTCGGACGCATGCTGCACGAACTGCTAACTGGGTCATACTCGCCTACGGTCATCGATGTGATGGATGTGCCGCCCGCCTACCGTCACATCATTAGCAAGGCAACCCGACTGAACCCCGACGACCGCTTCCAGGACGCGTCGGAGATGCGCCGGGAGTTCGCGCTCCTGAGAAGCGATTCCGAGGACACTCAGCAGCCATCGGAGCGGGCCGCAACCCTTGTCGCGGCTATTGCAGCGGGAGACGACTCTCTGGTTGAACAATTCGTGAGACTGGTCATCGAGAACGATGACGATGTCGTTCTGCTACGCAAGGTCGTGCCGCTGCTACCGGAGTCCGTACTGTCTCAGATCGCCATCCGAGACCCAGAGCAATACCTCGCCTTGGTGCAGATCTTCGATCGGTATGCCGACGGCAACTTTGCCTTCGAATTCACCGACACGATCGCCAGATTCCTGGTCGCCGCTTATCGAGCAACGCAGGACATTCGTGTGCACGAGGTAATCCTGAATCGAATTCTGGTACTCGGGTCTACGCATAACCGCTTCTTCGTGCGAAATACCTTCATCGACCTCGTCGACAATGCGATCAAGCAACCCCACTATGCACCGATCGTCGCGAACCTGCTGCGGGCTAATGAGGACGCCCTCGACTTTGTCCGTGAGCCGCTGCGCGAACTGTCACTCCCGAGAGTCATCGCAGAAGTTGTGGCTGCCTAGCCACGTATCGCCCGTAGCGTGAGGGTAGCGCTTGCGGGCTGAGATGTGCTCCGAGAACGCGGCGCGGTGTGCGCTGAAGTCGCGCGGGCGGACATGCGCATAAGCCTTGTAGGTGATGGCGTAGCTCGCGTGGCCATCGCCCGCGATAGCTCATGCATGTCGAGCGCGCGGGACTCTAACGCCAGCGTCGCGAAGGTGTGGCGCAGCTCGTGGAAGTGCAGGCCGTCGAGACCGGCACGCTCGGCGGCGGGCTTGAACGTGTACGGTCGAAGGCGCGCTCGTAGCTGAGCTTGTTGTGGCCTGGCACCCCAGTTCGACCGCGGCTTGGATCTTGTCCGGACGTGCGATCCGTATGTGCAGTCCGTTGAAGTCGCGCGACTTCAGGTAGCGCTGCTTCACTGCCTTCAGTAGATCGCGGGGCCGGGCTGAGATCGAGTTTTTTTGGTCATGCTCCGCCCATCAAACAACAGCCCCGGACCTGAGACCCGCTCGAGCTGCCGCGGACCTGCGCTCCGGCGACTCGCCTCTCGGTCATCTAAGTGGTTGTGGGCGTCTCGTGTGGAACGTCGCGAGTCAGAGGACAGGGGTTGTCCTCGGGCACTGCGGCCAGGATCTGCTCGGCGATCCGGTTGGTTTGCTCGACGGAAAGCTCCGGGACGTCGTCGAAGTCGGTGCCCCCTCCAGGGATGGTGCCTGCGATGTGGAAGTGGAGGTGCGGGATGGCTTGGTGTGCGGCCTTCCCGTTGTTCTGCCAGACCGCTATTCCTGGGCGTTCGAAAGTGGCGTCGATGACTGACGCCGCCCATGCGAGAGTATCCATCATCACGTGACGCTCGGGAGCGTCCGATTCGAGCAGGGTTGGGTAGTGCCGCACAGGGAGTACGAGTAGATGCCCGATCCCCCGTTGTTCTCTCGTTACAAGCACCGCAACTAGATCATTGCGACAAAGGATGGTGAAGGGGCGTGTTCCGCTGAGATAGTCGCAGAACGCGCAGGGCTCCTGCTCAGGGATGTCGAGGCTGCTAGTCGTGTCGTTCATTTGGCGACCAGCGACCGAAGGAACGCTTGGAACTCGGGGAGGTCGATCTTCCCGAGTTCGTTGGGATGCACGACGATGCGCAACTCCCTTGAGAACCGCCCGCGCCGCGCCCGGAGCAGGAACGAGAACGCGATCAGTCGAACGGCGACCTCAGCTGTGAGCTCGGGGATGCGGGACTGGCCCTGACCGAGCAGCGGAACGCAGATGGGGCCCCCGTTGCCGCTGCGGTCGGCGGCATCCCAGACGCTGTCGAGGCTCTCCAGAATCCCTCTGATCGTGCCCTTCGCGCGGTTGTGTTCGTCCATGCTTGTGTACGCGACGCAGTAGTAGCGATTGGTGCCTTGTCCCGGAAGCGTGGCGACCGTACCAATCGGGTAAATATCCTGCTTTCCGGGCTTCAAGATGTTGTCGACGGCGCTGGTTTCCATGAGTGCTGTTGCGAGTGCGTCATCGAGGCGCGGCTGCGATCCGCCGTAGATCACCTGGAGGAAGTTGCCCTGGACGCTGCGACCTTCGATAATTCCCGGTTCGGTGTCGAACGTCGTCGTCATCCCGATCACGGCCGACGCGTTCTGCGCGAATAGATCGCCTCCGACCAGCCGAATCGTGACGTTCTCAGACGGAAACTGTTGCTCTGGACTCTTCTGTCGTAGTGAGAACACCGCCCATCCTGCCGCGAGGAGGGCGGCAACGATCAGAATCCACCAACGGTCCTTAAGGAGATCCGGAGCGAAGACCGCGACGACGCCAACGACTACCGCTATCGCGCCAAGCGCCTCGAAAAAGCGGCGGACGAATCCGCCGACGTATCGCCGTGGTGATCGCTTGTGCCTCACTTTTTATTCAGCCCCAGACTCTCGTAAACAGACTCTTTGTAGCTGTAGGGGCCCGTCTCGTCCGCGGTCTTGAACTCGGGAACATACTGATCCAGCGCGTACTTGATGATGGAGGGCCCGAACGACACCGACATCGTGTAGTAGTCCTCATCTGCGAAGGGGGTTGGGATGTTGATGCCGGCCCTACCTCGCCGGGCTCCGTCGAGGTTGGCGACGACGACGGGAAGGTCGAGGGAGATGATCGCTCCGACCTCATATGCGAGGAAGGAGGAGCCATCGCTTCCTTTGCTGCGAGCATCGGGGCTACCGAGCAGCACGACCTGCTTGGTGTTATTCAGGCGTTCGCGCAACCGACGCTTGATCGTCTCGGGCGTGCTTGTGTCGCGCGCCTCGTAGATGTCGTGTGCGTTGGTAAAGTCGAAATCGATGTTCTTGTTTGCCCGCCAAGCCGTCATGAGGCGGTAGTTGTGGATGTCCTCGCTGGCGAAGGCGACATAGGTCTTGTTGCGGTAGCTCATCTTCGGGCTCCTAGGTGGTAGGCGACGCTAAGAGTAACGGGAACCCGCACTCCGCCCACATCCTATTGTCGGACTCGGGCATGTTCGTGCTGCGGGTCGCGGCTAACCGGCCGAATGGTTCAACGCCCCGCTGTGCTGGCAGAAAACTCATGCCTCCCACAGGAAAGGGTCCACCGGGCGACGGCCAAGCCGGGCGTCGCACCGCCAAGTGTCAACAGCCCACCGAGAAGGCCCGGAAACTCGCTAGAGTCTCCGGGCCTTCTGCATGTCCGGGAATCGTCAGCGCCGCACACCAATTCGCCTGTCGAGGGATGCCACTCCGCAGGCAGTGCCCTCCCACCTGTGGCCGGTTTCGAGGTGCCCATAGGCTGGCATCATGCCCGTGTTCTTGTATCCCGCTTTGCCGGATCGCGCGGACGGGGCGCGGTTGGGTGGTTCTCCGCCGTCAGTGATCGAGTCGCATCCGCTTCTGGAGACGCACCGGTATCTGCTGACTCTTGACGCGGTCTGCGCGTCGTGGACGGGCCGCCGTGAGGTGTCGGTGGTGTTGCGTGCCGGCTTCAGCGTCGAGGACGAGGATGTCGTCTATCCGGACATGGCCATGCGGGCGATCATTCATGAACCCTCGCCGCGTGGAGTGCGGGACGACCTCGGGTGGCCCGGACTGCGTGCGACAGCGCTGGTGGAACGACCCGCCGCCGCGTCGAGGCCGGCTCTGGTGCGGATCGATGACGAACCCGTCTTGATTCAGGGGGAACCTGCGTTCGCGGACGCCGTGCGCGCCGATGGGCACCGATTCCTCTTCCAGATCGATGAAGAGGGTTGGCCGGTGGAGGGCGAACTCGAAGACGTTATCGCAGAATATCTATGGGGATACGGCTCGGTGTACTTCTACGGCACGCCGGGTGCGGACGGGATCGTGCGCGACGTCGTCGCCGGCTTCATCGACTTCTGACGGAACGCCAATCACTCACATTCGTATTGGAGTTTCAGGGATTGCTGGTGGCACCGAACAGTAATCCATCGACGAAGTGGTCCCGTCGGGCTGGCCGCGAGCTGATGTACGTCAGCAGATCCTCGAAGTGCGGGAACGCGACAACGGCCTCTTCGAACTCTGGTTCAGTTCCGTGGACGACTGCTCCATCGTCCCGCACCGCCAGGTACTCGTATCCGTTGCGAACGGAAAGCAGGATGGGCAGGTGGCGCTTCCAAAAACGGGAAACCTCGACGGCCTCGTCATCCGTCGTAGCGGCCTGGATGCTCAGCTCTTCCAGCTCGTTCCACGCGAACGCACCTTCCGCTCCGGGGGAGTAGTCGTCGCGAGACAAGAACCAGACCGTATCGTCTGAACTCGAAAGCACTGAGAACGAGGACACCCAGCGGATCACCGTTTCGGGCGCCGCCCGCAACGCAGAGGGAAGTCCGCCATTCGCAGGCAGAGGCGGCTCATACGTCCAACCGGCTTCCCGCAAGCATCCGGCCGCACGTTGAAAGAGGTCCGTCATGCTCTACAGGCTACCGAGCGGTCTCTCGGGGCCGACGGTCACGTGGTCGCGCCCGTGTTGGCCCATTCCAGTGTCGACATCTTCTGCTCGATCGTGTTCAGCCCGATAGCCCCGCACCCCACGAGGGTGAGCCGGCGCAGGGCGGGGAGTTCGTTGATGGCCGCGATGCCGGTGATCTTCTTGCAGTACTGGATGTTCAGGACTTCCAATCGTTGCAGGGTCGCCAATTCCGAGATGTCGCCCAGGGCTGTGAGATTCTTCAGCCGCAGTGACTCCATTTGGGAGAGCGCACTGATTCCGGTGAGGCTCTTCAGCGTGCGTCCACCGATCAGCCCGAGCCGGCGCAGCCCGACGGGTTCGACGAGGCGGAAGATCTCCTCGTCAGTGGGCACGTTCAGCAGGTTCAGCTCTTCGAGCGACAGTTCGAGCGCCTGCCTCACATTGTTCAGAGACCTCTGCGGGTAGAGGGAGAGCGCCCGGAGTTCGGGGAAGTGCTCTTTCTGGAATCGGAAGGGTTCGCCGACGTAGAGGGTATGCAGGTTCGGCACCACCACATCTGGCCATACCAGGGTCCGTTCGCCGACGTGCACGAAGAGCTCTTCCAGACTCTCGGGGAGATCGCCTTGCCGCAGTTGGGTGACGACAGTGGGGAGGACCCGCCCCGGCCCGATGCTGAGGGCTTTCAAGTTCGTCATCGCAGTGATGATCTCGGGGAGACGGTCGATTGGCCCGTCAAGCGGCGACCACAGGTGTACATCGGTGATGCGCGACAGCTGCTCGGTGTCGTAGGGCTGGTCGTAGAACACGAGGTCCCTGTCGGGCACGTCGAACTGGTGCTGGTGAGCACTGTGCAACACCATGGTCCGCTTACTCGTTGACGCCCTCATCCACGCACCCCTGACTCCGCCGGCTGTCGCCCACGCCACCGCCAGATTACCGGTGCGGGCTGGCGTCGCTCCGGTCGCGCCGCGCCTGTCCCGATCTCACGTGCACGCCTCACGTGATAACCAGCAGCCTGATCCTCGACAGCCCTCAAGCACCCGCGTCAATAGCCGCCCGCAACGTTCCCTTCTCCAACCCCAGTGCCCATTCCGCAACATCCGCCACGACTCGCGTATGCGCTGGATGCTCGATCTGCCGGGAGGCGTTCACATAGGACCCACCGCCATCCACCGCAATCAGGATCCGGATGCATGCTGCTTCAGCATCCACCTCTCCGAAGTCGCCGGAGGCGATGCCGTCCACGATCATGGCCGTCAGACGCTCCCGGTCGAGGGCGTCCTGCACCTCCAACTCGACATCGAGCGTCGGACTGAACCGCGCCAGATGCCGTGCGTTCAGCCAGAGCTTCGCCAACGGAAGCGAGCGTCGCTGCTCGATGTGGTCCACGAAGTGGGCGAGCCTCTGCAGGGGAGTGCCGCCTGACGTGAAGAACTGCTCGCGCTCGAGCACCGCGGCGCGGGCGAAGGCCGCGACCACCAGATCTTCAGCGACGGGGAAATAGTGCGTGATCAGCCCCGGCCGCACGCCCAGTCGCGCTGCGACCGCCCGGAGCGTGATGCGCTCGAGTCCCTCTTCGATCGCGATCGACGCGGCGCACGCGAGGATGTCCTCCCGCCTCTCTTCCGGAGGCTTGCGAGTTCGCGGGGGAGCAGTGCTCGAAGAAGTGCTTGACGTCACCCCACCCATGCTATTGAATGAGTGACCAATAGTCCATTGGGCATGTGACCAATAACAAAGGTGACAGCAATGACGCTCCTCCCGAAAGGAACTCCATGACCCAGATCCACCCCGTCGGTGCCGACGCCGTCGACACCGCAACCCATCCGGAGACGCGCGGCATCGAGCTGATCGATGACGCCGAACGCCACGGCAGAGCGCGCGACCTGTTCCTCATCTGGGCGGCTCCGAGCGTCAGCATCCTGAACCTCACGATCGGTGCGTCGCTGATCCTGCTCGGCCTCGAGACCTGGCAGGCCGTCGCCGTGATCGTCGCGGCGTCGCTGCTCTGGGTGCTGCCGGGGATCATCGCCGGGAGCGGACCGGCAGCCGGCACCTCCGGCTCGGTCGTGACACGCGCGATGTACGGAGTCCTCGGCAACCGGCTCTTCGTCGCCGTGGTCGGATGGTTCATCGGCGCGGTCTTCCTCTCGCTGACCTGGCTCGCATCCTCGTTCATGGGAGCCGACCTGCTGCGGCGCGCCGGCATGGACGACCCGACCTGGGTTCCGATCGGCGTCACGGTCGTCGTCGCCGCGATCACGATCCTCGTCGCGATCTTCGGTCACGGGCTGATCCTGCGGGCCTACCCCTACATGGCCGCCGCCCTGTTCGTGATCTTCCTCGCCGTCGCCGGCTTCATCCTCCCGACCGTCGACTGGGCATACACCGCCCCCGAGCCCTTGAGCGGACCCGCCCTCTGGTCGGCGATCTCGATCGGTTTCACGATCCTCGCCTCGACCCCCTTGTCGTTCATGAACAGCCCCGACATCGCCCGGTACCTCCCGCGCGACACGAAGCCCTCGCACATCACCGCCGCGACCGCACTCGGCGGCGCCATCCCCTTCATCGTCTTCACCACCGTCGGGGTGCTGCTGGCGACAGGGCTGAGCGTCGCTGCGTTCGAGACCGGCATCGACGTCGCCCTCCTGGGTCTGCTGCCCGCGTGGCTCGGTCCGGTGCTCGTCATCGGCGTCATCATCAACACGATCGCCCTCAACGCCATGACGGCGTACACGTCGAGCATGGCCCTCCAGGCGATCGGCTTCCGCCTGCGCCGCATCCCGGCAGCGATCATCGTCGGCGTCGTCGGCACCGCACTGACGATCTACCTCGTGCTGTCGTCGAACCTCGTGGAAGCCGCGAACCTCATGTTGCAGTTCCTCGTCGTCGTATCGGGGCCGGCAATGGCGATCTTCGTCGTCGACGTCATTCTGCGCCGCTACGACTACGACGGCGTCGACCTCTTCCACGACAGGCCCGGCGGCCGGTTCTGGTACTCGGCGGGATGGAGCATCCCCGGCATCACCGCGCTCATCGTCGGCGGAATCGCGACCGCGCTGTGCCTGTCGACGAGCGTCTGGAGCGGTCCGGTCGCCGAGGTCACCGGGTACATCGATCTCTCCGTGCCCGTCGGCATGTTCGTCGCCGCAGTCCTCTACGCCGGCCTGCTGCGCACACCTCTCGGAAAGGACGGTCGACCGTGACCACCCGCTACCTCAACGGACGCATCTTCACCGCAGATCCGGACCCTGCACTCGCCTGGGGCGAGGCTCTCGTGATCGATGGCGAGACGATCACCTACGTCGGTACAGCCGAGGGCGCCCCCTCGGCCGACGAGACGGTCGATCTTGAGGGCCGACTCGTTCTTCCCGGGTTCACCGATGCCCACACCCACCTCCTCATGGCAGGTGCCGCGCTCGGACAGGTGCCGCTCACCGCCGCGCGCTCGCTCGACGAGATCCAGACGCTGTTGCGCGACGCGAGGGCCGCGAATCCGGATGCTGCGGTCCTGCGCGGCCGAGGATGGCTGTTCGACTCGGTGCCGGATGGCGCTCCGACAGCGGCGATGATCGACGCGGTCGTCGATGACATCCCCGTCTACCTCGACGCGAACGATTACCACTCGTGCTGGGTCAACAGTGCGGCGCTGGCGGAACTCGGCATCACCCGCGAGACACCGGACCCGATCGGCGGGCATTTCGCCCGGGATGCCGAGGGGGAGCCGACCGGGCTGCTCTACGAGACCGCCGCGACCCAGTACGCCTGGGCTCATCGGGACGAGACCACCACCGACGCCGACCGCGATGCAGACGTGGAACGTGTGATCGACGCCTACCTGGCCGCCGGGGTCACCGGCGCGATCGACATGGCCTTCGACGAGTTCGGGCTCGCGGCGCTCCAGCGGGCTGAGGTGCGACACGGGGGAGAGCTGCCGATCCGCGTCGCCGCGCACTGGATCATCACGAACACCGGCGACGACGATGAGAACCTCGCGCAGGTCGCACGTGCGGCCGAGCTCGCGGGCGACGCCTCGTCTCCCTGGCTCCGTGTGGTCGGCATCAAACTCATCCTCGACGGGGTCATCGACGCGTGCACCGCCGCGATGCGGCATCCGTATGCCGATGGATCGAACGCCGAGCCCATCTGGCCCGTCGCGCAACTGAATCCCGTCGTCGTGGCAGCGGATGCCGCGGGCCTCCAGATCGCACAGCATGCGATCGGCGACTACGCGAGCGAGATCGCGCTCGACGCCATCGAGCACGCCATCGCGGTCAACGGGGACCGCCCGCGACGCCACCGCATCGAGCACCTCGAGTACGCGACCCCCGGGACGGCCGAGAGGATGGCGCGCCTCGGTGTGACCGCATCGATGCAACCGGTGCACAGCGACCCCGCGATCTTCGCGAACTGGGCGGAGATGCTCGGCGACGACCGTGTCGACCGTGCGTTCCCATGGCCGGAATACGAGGATGCCGGGGCGGTGCTGGCTTTCTCGACGGATGCGCCGACCGCCCCGCACGAGGCATTGGCGAACATGTACGTGGCATCGACCCGCGCCTCGGCGCTCGATCGGAGCGTGGGCGCGATCCATCCGCAGTTCGCGCTCCCGCTGGCGGCCGCGATCGGTCACGCGACGCGCGATGCCGCGGCGTCGGTCGGCGACGGCGATTGGCGAGGTCGTATTGCGCCGGGGTTCGCTGCGGACGTGATTGTGCTCGACACCGATCCGTTCACCGAGGGACCGGCGTCCCTGCTCGACGCCCGTGTGATCCAGACGATCGTCGCCGGGAGGACACGCTACCGGGCGGAAGGCCAGCCCTGATCGCAGAGCAGGCGTGGCGGGCAGACGACGCCGCGACCTCGCGGCGTCGTCCGAGTCGGGCTTTAGAGTGTTGCCATGCCAGACGCGCAGGACGTACGTCCCGAATGGACCCAGGTCGACCCGATCGGTCATCGTGCCGCGGCGGGAATGCGCGTCGCGGCCGTGCCCCTCACCCTCCTCGGCATCATCGGCGGAGTACTGAGCCTGCGCCTGGCGCCGGAATGGTGGATGGTCGCGCTGGCACTTCTGGGGTGCGCGTTCGTCGCCCTCGTCGGCGTCAGCCTGTGGGTCAATGCCGTCGCGCGCGAGAAGGCGACGGCCGAACTGAGACCGGCCGGTCGTCGTGTCTCCCTTCCGGTGGTCCTCGCGGAAGACATCACGGACGAGATAGAGACGTTCCGCCTGCATCTGAAGCTGCCGATCGAGGGCGGACCAATGGTGCAGCACGCCTGCAGCGACAACCGCTGCGTCGAGGCGGCGCACGCGTTACCCGGTTCTGAGGTGCCCGCCATGATCGACGAAGCGCGAAGGATCTGGGGCGTGATCCACGGGCCCATCGACCGCTGAGCCGCTCGATGGCGGTCGCCCGCTACTTCGTGACTTCTGCAAGACGAGCCAGCCGCTCGGCCATCGCATCCGGCTCCCACGAGTGCCAGGCCCCGGCCAACTGCTCAGAGACGCCGTCGGGAGCGGCGGCCGCGAGCTCGTCGGCGGTCGCGATCATGCCGGGGAAGGTCTCGGTGCCGACGATCGCGATCAGAGGGGCACGGACGGCGGACAGCACGTCGCGATAGCCACGTTCCTCGACTCCATCAACGCCTCGCCATCCGGTACCCACCCGAGCACGACCTGCGGGTACGCGGGCGACTTCTTGAGTTCCTCGAGCCACTCCGGCGGCATCCCGACCATGTAGTGGGCGACCGCCTCCTCGAGATCGTCGGCCTCGATCGCACGGCGGACGTTCGTCCACCAGGATGCTGCGCCGCCCTCGAACAGGCCGAGCGGGGCCTCCCAAAGAACTAGTCCGGCGAGATTCGGCGTGCGGGCGGCGGCGAGCAGCGCGATCGCGCAGCCGGAGGAGTGGCCGATCAGAATGACGGGGGCGTCGGCTTCCGCGGCGAGCGCACCGATCGCATCCAGCTGCGCCGGAAGGTCGATCGGAGCCTCCGACGTCGATTCGCCCCGTCCGATGCGATCGGGGATGAATGCCCGGCCGCCGCGCACCGCGAATGCCTCTCCGGTCGCGAGGGTGACGGGATCCTCAGCACGAGTGGGGCCGGCACCCGCGATGAAGATCGCCGTGACCGCGCCGGGAGCGCCGAGGTCGTCGTAGACGATGCGATCGCCACGTGACGTCGTGATCGCGCTCATGCCACGGCCTCGATCCGCACGCGCACGCGGTCGCCGACCGCCTTGCCGAGGAGCTTTCTCGTCGCGGCCTTCACTGGTCCGAAATGGAGACCGCGCCCGGTCGGCATGAGTGTGATCTGCACCGGAGTGTCATCGATGAGTCCGGTCACGCGCACGGGATTGCCCGTACCGAAATGCGCGATCGAACCCGGCACGTCGAACACGGTCCACGATCCGGCTTCGTCGGGATGGATGAGTTCCGCTTCGAACTCAAGAGGAGCCTTACTGTTCATCATGTTCTCCCACTTTCAAGACTTGTCGGTCTGATTTCTCTAAACTAGACTCATCGGTATGAAGTCGTCAAGAGGTGCGGCAGAACTCCGTCCGAGCTCGGTGCGCAAGCGCGAGTCCATGCTCGCTGCCGCGCAGGAGCAGTTCCTCGCCAACGGGTACGACGCGGTCACGATGGACTCGATCGCGCAGGCATCCGGCGTCGCCAAGCAGACGCTCTACAGCCACTTCGGCGGCAAGGAGGGGCTGTTTCTCGAGCTCGTCGGCTCGCAGACCCGCGCGGCGAGCGAGCGTGTGCTCGGTGAACCTCCGCTCTTGGCGCCCGGCGTGGATGCCCGTTCCGTGCTCGCACCTATCCTCGAGCAGCAGCTTTCCATCGTGCTGACACCGGGGCTGCTCGCCCTGCGACGCCTGGTGATCGGGCTCCTGCCTCAGTTTCCGGATCTCGCGCGCTCTCTGCATCTGCACGGCCCGCAGCGCGCGATCGACTCGCTCGCCGAGGTCCTCGTGCGCCTGGATGCCGCGGGCTCGTTGCGGGTGCCCGAGCCGGTGCTCGCCGCCACCCAGCTCAACTGGCTGGTCATGGGAGAGCCCATCAACCGGGCGATGCTGCTCGGCGACGACGAAGCACTGCCCGACGTCGACGTCGCCACGCAGGTCGGATGCGGCCTCGACGTGTTCCTCGCTGCGTACAGCGTGGACGCAGCGCGCGCCTAGGGATTTCTCCCGAAGCGAAGGGGGATAACCCGATCGAAGCCGAAGGCCAGCCGGGTGTCCGCACCGCCATGCCGCTCCTTACACTCGCGGCATGACAACGAAAACGACTCAGGATGCCGCCGTGCAGCCAGGCCCCGTGTCTGCCCCCGGCGCCGCCAGACGCCGGATCAGCTGGGCGTTTGTCGCCCTCGCGTCGATCGCGGTTGCTGCCTTCCTCGTCAGTCAGTATGCGAGCGGAGATCTCACGTCGCAGGCGGAGGACGGAGTCGGCCTTGCCCCCCACTACCTCACGCTGCCCCCGGTGCTGCAGGCCGCGTTCTATCTCCACATCGGACTCGGCGGCGTCGCCTTGGCCCTCGGGCCGCTGCAGTTCCCTCAACGCTTTCGCAACCGGTTCCGTCGCGCCCACCGAATGATCGGACGCATCTACCTCGTCTCGGTCGCCCTGGGCGGCACGGCGGCTCTCGTTCTCTCGCCGACCAACCAGGCCGGGTTGGTCGGCTTCTTCGGGTTCGGTTCCCTGGCAGTCCTTTGGCTGTTCACCGCCTGGCGTGCCTATCGGGCGATTCGCACGGGTGATGTCCGCAGTCACCAGGCCTGGATGATCCGCAACTTCGCTCTCACTTTCGCCGCCGTCACACTCCGGCTCTGGATGGGTGTGTTCATCACCGGTCAGCTCTCCTTCGGAGATGACATCGACTTCGGCGTGGCTTTCGACAACGCATACGTCACGGTGCCGTTCCTGTGCTGGCTGCCCAACATCATCGTCGCGGAGTTGCTGGTGCGGCGCCGCGGGTTGCCTGCATTCCGGATCACCGGATAGAGGGCCTTGCTAGATCGCATCCACAGATCGTCGCGGCGTCCGGAGGAATGCGGCAACCAGCAGTGCCGCGACAAGCGCGATCCCGGCATTGACTCCGATCGCCATCTGCAGGCCAGGAAG
This sequence comes from Microbacterium sp. LWH12-1.2, assembly GCF_040675825.1. NCBI lineage: Bacteria > Bacillati > Actinomycetota > Actinomycetes > Micrococcales > Microbacteriaceae > Microbacterium > Microbacterium sp. LWH12-1.2. The sequence goes on along the minus strand of NZ_JBEGIJ010000001.1, from coordinate 1,464,124 downwards.
CAGAGTAGACGCGACGACACTCGTTGCGATCGCAGACATGACCGGAGTGCCCAGCGTGATCCCGACCTGCTGGCTCATCGTGACGAGTCCGGTCGCGAGTCCCTGCTGCTCAGACGGAATCTCCGATGTGGCGATGACGGTGTAGCCGACGATCGCGACGAGGTTCGCCACGCCCCCGATGAAGGTGACGATCAGGAGCGGGATCACCCAGGCGTGGTCCTCGGAGAGGAAGGCCAGCGGCAGTGTCGCAGCCGCCTGCACGACGAATCCGATGACGATCGCAGCCTTGGCGCCGGTCTTTCCGATGATTCGCGGGGCGATGACGCCGCCGATGACTGTACCGACCCCGAGCACAGCAAGCATCAGACCGGCGACGACAGCGCTGAAACCCAGCGTCTCCTGAAGGTAGAGCGTGAGAAGGAAGACGAGAGAGGTCTCGGTCGCGAAGGCCAGCAGTCCGGCGATGTTGCCCCACGCGACGTTGGTGCGCCGGAGGAGAGCGGGAGTGATGAGGGGATCGGCGAGGCGGGACTCGATGGTCAGGAACGCGGCGAACAGCACGACGGCCGCCGCGATCGGACCCCACGCAGCAGGACTCGCCCAGCCCACATGGCCGGCCATGTCGATGCCGAGCACCAGGGCGATGAGGGCGAGGGTGACGGTGACCGCTCCTGGTACGTCGAGGCGCGGGCGGGGCCCTGCCGCAGGCTCGCGGAGCACGAATGGCGCGATGGCAACGACGATCACCGCGACGACCACGTTGATGAGAAATGCCCAGCGCCAGCTGACGGTCCCGGTCAGGATGCCGCCGAGCACTGCTCCGGCCGTGAAGCCGGCCGCCATGAGTGCGCCGTTGAGCCCCAGAACGCGGGCGCGGGCTGCTCCTTCGGAGAACATCGTGGTCAGCAGCGACAATGCGGCCGGAGTGACCATCGCGGTGGCGATGCCCTGACCGAGGCGGGCGGAGAGCAGTAGCACTGGCTCCTGGGCGAGTCCGCCGGCGAGGGAGGAGACGCCGAGCAGAATGATGCCGATCAGGAACAGACGCCGGCGTCCGAACAGGTCGGCGGCCCGGCCGAAGAACAGCGTGAAGCCGGCGGCGCACAGTGCGAATGCCGTCACGATCCACTGCAGTGCAGACGTCGCGAACCCGAGCTCGCGGCCGATGTGCGGCAATGCGACGTTGAGGATGGAGAAGTCGACAGCGAGGGTGAAATTCGCCGTCAACAGCACCATGACCGCGAGGCGATCACCGACGGTGAGCCGTGGGGACTTCGGGAGAGCAGGTCGGGTGAGCGAGAGTGCGTCGGTCATGCATCCAGCCTCCGCCGTTGCGCAGAGCCCAGCCAGAACCCTGGATTGGCTGCCCTCCCGGTGCCTAGTACTGGCAGGGGCAGGCAACGGCAGGGAAAGCCCGAGAGAATGAGGGCATGGACGAACGAGCGCTGGAGGCTGATCGGCCCGTCACCGAGCTGGGGGAATTCCTGCGCTCTCGCCGGGACCGTCTGGCCCCCGAGGATGCCGGGGTCCGCTCGTATGGTCGGCGCCGGGTGCCGGGCCTGCGCCGCGAAGAGCTGGCGCAGCTGGCGGGAGTCTCGGCGACATACCTCACGCGGCTCGAGCAGGGGCAGTCGCAGAACGCCTCGGACGCGGTGATCGAGGCCCTTGCGCGCGCGTTGCAGCTGGATGCCGATGAGCGGGCGCATCTGTTCGTGCTGGCGCATCCGACCCCGCTCGAGCGGCCGCGGACCTCCGCGCCGGAGATCGCGAAACCGGGTGCGGAACAGCTCCTGCATGCGATGGGTGATGTGCCGGCTGTGCTGCTCGGACGCTTCAACGACATCCTCGCCTGGAACCGCGCCGGCCATCTGCTGTTGGCAGGTCATCTCGACGTGACAGCGCCATCCCGGCCCGCTGAGCGGCCCAATCACATCAGGATGCTGTTCTGCGATCCGCACACCCGTGATCTCTATGCGGATTGGGAGACGGAGGCCGAGGTGGCCGTCGCATCGATGCGGTACGCGGCGGCGACGTTCGCTGACGACCGGTACCTCGCCGAGCTCGTCGGCCAGCTCAGCATGAACAGTCCGGAATTCGCATCTCTGTGGGCAGGGCACTCGGTGCGGTTGTGCACGAGCGGCACCAAGCGTTTCCGGCACCCGGCCGTCGGTGATATCGAACTGGACTACGAGGTGCTGCACCTCCCCGAGGGCAACGGGCAGCGAATCCTCACGCACACCGCGCGCCCCGGTAGCGCTTCGCAGGCTGCGCTCCGCCTTCTCACCTGCGTGTAGGCGTTCGTCGGGCGCCCGGCTCGGGTCTTACGCCGAAGGTGTCGCTGCGCGCACGGATCATCCGGATGAGGTCGACGCCACCCGGTTGACGTCGTCGAGACTGCAGGGTAGAAGGGCATCTTGACGCCACCAGCGAAGGAGTGATCGAGATGTCGGAGAGAACAGGGATCAACGCGCTGATACATAAGATCGGCGGGGACAAGAGGCTCGACCGCGTTGCGGCGACGGTCAGCGATGCGGTCGGCGCGGTCGCGAAACCCACAGTCGTCAAGAATGCGTTGTCCGGCTCGTGGCTCGGGCATCAGTTGCACCCGGTGCTGACCGATCTGCCTATCGGCGCCTGGGGCGCGGCGACCGTACTGGACCTCACCGCAGGGGAGGAAGGGGCCAAGGCGGCGCGCCGACTCGTCGGATTCGGCATCCTTTCGGCAGTGCCGACCGCGATGTCGGGCGCGTCCGACTGGGCGGACACCGTCGGACGGAACAAGCGCGTCGGTCTCGTGCACGGCCTCGCGAACGCCGCGGGAACCGGGCTGCAGGCGGCGTCCTGGTTCGCGCGACGGCGCGGGCATCGCGGCGTCGGTGTCGTGCTCAGCCTCCTCGCGCTCAGCACGACACTCGCCTCCGCGTATCTCGGTGGCCACCTGTCGTTCGTGCGCGGTGTCGGAGTGAACCGCACCGCGTTCCAGCACCCGACGCGAACGTGGACGGATGTCGCCGCCGATGCCGACATCACGGAAGGGGCGCTCGCGCGCGTCACGGCCGACGGCGTGCCCGTTCTCCTCGCTCGGCGCGGTGAAGAACTGCGGGCGATCTCGGCCGTGTGCTCGCATGCGGGTGGCCCGCTCGATGAGGGAACCCTTGACCAGGATGGCTGCGTCACCTGCCCATGGCACGGCAGCCGGTTCCGCACCCAGGATGGATCGGTCGTGCGTGGCCCAGCCAGCGTGCCTCAGCCGCAGTGGGAGGTCCGTGTGGACGGCGGACGCATCTTCGTCCGGTCAGCCTGAGTTCGGATCCCTTGCCGCGGGGCGATCACTGAGGACTCGATAGATCGATTATCGTGCGAAATCTATCGAAAGTCGATAGGATGGGTGTCTCGAACAAGGGGAGAACACCATGGGGAATCTGACGATCTACATCCTGCGGGCCGTCATCGCGATCTCGCTCATCGGTTCGCTCGTCGTGCAGACGGTCGTGCTGCCGCTGATCTGGGCGGACCTGGAGAGCGAGGGTGCGGCTATGACCGGGCGCGTCGCGTTCGTCGTGATCCTCGGGCTCGGGGTCCTCACGATGCAGATCTTCGCGGTCTGCGTCTGGCGTCTGCTGACGCTCGTTCGCAAGGACGCCGTATTCTCACGGCGCGCGTTCCGCTACGTGGATGTGATCATCGGCTCCATCGCGGCCGCGGCTGCGCTCACGTTCGCCTTGGCCGTCCTGCTCGCACCCGGTGGTGTCGCCCCGGGGATCGTCGGCCTGATCTGCGGGGCGTCGTGCGTGCTGATGGGGATGGCGCTGCTCGTCGTGGTGATGAGGCGCCTTCTGGTGCAGGCGATCGATCGTGACGCCGAGGCGCGTGCGCTGCGATCCGAACTCGATGAGGTGGTCTGATGCCGATCGTCGTCGACATCGACATCGTTCTGGCGCAGCGGAAGTTGGCGGTCGGAGCCCTCGCTGAGCAGATCGGAATCAGTCCGGCGAATCTTGCCGTGCTCAAGAACGGTCGAGCGAAAGCTGTTCGCTTCACGACGCTCGATGCGCTGTGCGAAGCATTGGACTGCCAACCGGGCGACCTGCTGCGCTGGGTGCCGGCGGATGCGGCACGCCCGGTGGATGCCGCAGGCTGAGGCGGTACCGACGATTCATCCCCGGCGCCACGCGTCGTCAGTGAGATGCGACCCGGCTTGCGGGCCCATCTGTAGCATCCCGCCGTCGACCGACCAGCTCGCGCCGGTGACGTAGCTGGCGGAGGTGGAGGCGAGGAAGGCGATCACCGCGGCGACCTCCTCCGGTTTCCCCGGCCGGCCCAGCGGCACGCCGGGGCGGTGCGTGGAATCGGCATCTGACGACTCCATGTGATTGATCGGCGTGGCGATCTCGCCAGGCGCGACCGCGTTCGCGGTGATCCCATGCTGACCGAGCTCCTGCGACATGGTCTTGATGAGTCCGGCGAGGCCGTGCTTCGCAGCCACGTACGCTGCCGCGCCGACTCGTGGCTGATGCGCGTGCACACTCGTCACCGCGATCAGCCGGCCACCCGTGCCTGCCGTGACCATCCGCCGCGCTGCCGCCTGGAGCCCGGCGAACGCACCGTCGAGGTTCAGCGCGATGACCTCGCTCCACTGATCGGCCGACACCTCCAGGAACGGGCCTCCGGTTCCGCCGCCGGCGTTGTTGACGAAGACGTCGAGACCGCCGAGCTCGTCGGCCAGCTGGTCCACGACCTCGCCGACCTCGTCGATCGCTGTCGCATCGAACCTGGCGACGACGGCACGGCGGCCGCGCTCACGCACAGCCGCAGCTGTGCGTTCGGCGCCTTCCTGGTCTGAATGCCATGTGACGCCGACATCCATACCGGCGTCGGCGAGTGCGAGGGCTGTGGCGGCACCGATCCCCGAGTCGGACGCGGTGACGATGGCGGTTACGGGGGAGAAGCCTCTCTGTGACATGCGAGGCAAGGTAGCCGCGTTCGGCCATAGGCCGGGAGGGGGTTTACAGCCCGCGACGCGTGAGATACGCCCCGCAACCGATCTGGCGGTGTCAATCGGTCTCCGGTTCATAGCCCATCGAGGAGATCACCGATGATGCGACCTCGTGACGCTTCATCGCGTCATCGCCTGGTCGCGCCGACCATGCCGCACCGCGTCAACCCCCTTGCGGGCACCGGTGCCGAATCGCAGGCTGGAGTCATCCACCGCGAGGAGGGAGCATCTCATGCCTGACGGAATCGACCCCATCGAAGATCAGAAGCCGACAGCCGATCTCCAGGAGCAGGAGCGCCCGGAAATCGAGGAGCCGAACGAACCCGAAGCGCCACCCGTCGCAGTACCGGACTTCGGCGGGTCCGAGGCGAACCCGGCAGATGTCGTGGAGCAGCGCCAAGAGGTGCCGCTCGACGAGGATCATTCGAGGGAGTAGACGCGGCCGACGCGTATCATCGACGACTTCTTCCCCTTCGGCCCGCGCCTTCGTAGGCTGAGGCCATGGACAGAACTCTCGTGCTGGCTGCTCAGGTCGCGATTCCGCAAGGGCATCGGCTCGAGGTGACGGAGCGTCACGACGACCTGACCGGAGAGCCGATCGTGCTCGCCCTCGTCGACCTCGACACCGGCATCCGCTTCCAGCGCGCAGAGGGGCATCACGGCGAGATCTCCCGCTGGCTGGGGCGGGTGCTCGATTGCACGGTCACCATGCACGGAGCGGGCGCCGGGACGGTGCTCACCGTCGATCCGATCGGTCCGGGGCCGACCGGTGCGAAGGTGGCACTGCGCGGTGCGGATGCGGCCGCGGATGCGGCGAAGGCAGAAGCCGATCGTTGGGGCGGCAGCGATCGCCCTCCTCAGCCGGAGGCCGAGCGCTTCTGGTGACACACCTGCCCGGCGGTGGGTCTCTCATCGGAAATCCCGTGACCGGTGCGAGATGCCGGTGCGCAGGTCTTCGAACGCGTCGGCGAGCACGTTGACGACGCCTTCGGCGGAGCGCTCGAGAATGCCGCGGATGATGAGCGCCGGCGACTCCCGCGCGACACGGCGGTAGCGGTTCCAGACCCCGGTCGAGCAGACGACGTTGACGAGTCCGTGCTCATCCTCGAGGTTCATGAAGGTGACCCCTGCCGCGGTCGCCGGCCGCTGCCGATGCGTGACGAGCCCGGCGACCTCGATGCGCCGGCCCGTCTCATGGGTCTGCAGGTCGGCGGCGGTGAGCACCCCGCGTTCGCGCAGCGCCGCGCGGAAGTGCGCGATCGGATGATCGTCGGTGGAGACCCCCGTCGCCCAGAGGTCGGCGGCGAGCTGTTCATAACTGGACTGATCGGCGAACAACGGCGGCTGCACCGACACCGTCGTCCCGGGGAGGAATCTGGCGCGGTCATCGGCGGCGGCACCGGCGAGCCAGATCGCTTCCCGGCGTTTCAGGCCGAGGCAGGAGAAAGCGCCAGCGGTACCGAGCGCTTCCAGTTGGGCGGCGGTCGCATCCGTGCGCCGCACCAGGTCGTTCAAATCCCGGTAGAGGCCGTTCGCTTCCCGCTCCGCGACGATGCGCTCCGCCATCGGCACGCCGATCCCGCGGACGCCGCTGAGCCCCAGCCGCACCGCGTACCTGCCGTCCCGGCGGTGGGCGGCGGAATCGTCCGGTGCGCTCCGGTCGAAACGGGCAGGCGTCGGCTGCGGATCATCGAGGCAGGAGTCCAGCCCGGTCGGCGTCCGCTGGGCAGAAGCGTCCTCGGACTCCTCGGGCTGGTCGGGTCGATCGGGCCGGAGCGGCTCCAGGGTCTCGGTCGCGCCCGAGGCATGCAGGTCGGGGCGACGCACCTCCACGCCGTGCCGGCGGGTGTCGGCGGTCAAGGTTGCCGCGGAGTAGAAACCCATCGGCTGCGAACGGAGGAGCCCGGCGAGGAAGGCCGCCGGGTAGTGCAGCTTCAGCCAGGAGCTGGCATAGACCAGCAGAGCGAAAGACAGCGAATGCGACTCGGCGAAGCCGAAGTTCGAGAAAGCCTGGATCTGCGCGTAGATGCGGTCGGCGGTGTCCTTGTCGAGTCCGCGCCTGTTCATGCCCGCGTAGAGCTTCTCGCGGACCTGCTCGATCTTCTCCAGGCCGCGCTTGGAACCCATCGCGCGGCGCAGGAGATCCGCCTCATCGGCAGTGCAGTCGCCGATGGCGGTGGCCATCTGGATGAGCTGCTCCTGGAAGATCGGAACACCGAGGGTGCGCTTCAGGATGGGTTCCAGATCGGAATGCGGGTACGGGATATCCAGGCGCAGGGGGTCTTCGCCGCGCTCCGACCGTTCCCTGTTCTCCTCGTCGAGTCTGTCCTTCGCCATCTTGCGGCGGACGAACGGATGCACCGCCCCACCCTGGATCGGGCCGGGCCGGATCAGGGCGATCTGGATTGCGAGATCGTAGAAGCTCCGCGGCTGCAGCCGGGGGAGCAGACCGATCTGCGCCCGGGATTCCACCTGGAACACCCCGATGGAATCAGCGCGGCAGAGCATGTCATAGACCGCTGGTTCCTCCTTGGGGAGAGTCTCCAGCTTCCAGGTCTCGCCGGTCGCCTCCTCGATGAGGTCGAAGCAGTGCTGAAGGGCGGCGAGCATCCCCAGGCCGAGCAGATCGAACTTCACCAGCCCCATCCAGGCGGCGTCGTCCTTCTCCCACTGGATGACGGTGCGGTTCTCCATGCGCGCGTGCTCCACAGGCACGACCTCGCCGACCGGTCGGGCGGTGAGCACCATTCCGCCGGAGTGGATACCGAGATGCCGGGGCGCCTTCAGCAGTTCGCCGGCGTACTCGAGAACGTTCGAAGGGATGTCGTGCCCTTCCACGGGCTCCACCCCGGCGCCCCACCCGTCGACCTGGCGCGACCAGGCATCCTGCTGGCCGGGGGAGAAGCCGAGAGCCCTCGCCATGTCGCGTACGGCGTTCTTCGGGCGGTACTGGATGACGTTCGCCACCTGCGCTGCCCGCTCCCGGCCGTACTTCGCGTACACCCACTGGATGATCTCCTCCCGTCGGCGGGAGTCGAAATCCACGTCGATGTCGGGCTCCTCCTGGCGTGTGGTGGCGAGGAAGCGCTCGAAGGGGAGCTGGTAGAGGATCGGATCGACGGCGGTGATCCCCAGCAGATAGCAGACCGCGCTCGCCGCAGCGGATCCTCGTCCCTGGCAGAGGATGCCGAGGCGCTTCGCCTCGGCGACGATGCCGTGCACGATGAGGAAGTAGCCAGGAAAATCCTTCTCCTCGATGACGTTCAGCTCTCGCTCGATCCGGCTTCGCCCGTCGGCATCGAGGCGCGGATACTTCTCGGGAACGGCCTCCCAGACCAGAGCACGCAGCCAGCTCATCGGAGTGTGCCCCTCCGGAACCTCCTGCTGGGGTAGCGCCGGTCGCGCGCGCCGCAGGGGGAAGGCGGATGCCGCTGCCAGCTCGAGCCCGTGCGAGATCGCGCCGGGGTAGCGCCGGAACCGTGCGGTCATCTCGGCTCCGCTGCGCAGGTGCGCGCCGCCGTGCACGGGCAGCCATCCGTCCAGATCGTCCATGCTGCGTACCGCCCGCACGGCGGCCACCGCCTCGGCGAGCCCGGCGCGCCCGGGAGCGGCGTAATGCACGTTGTTCGTGGCCACGACCGGCAGCCGCATCCGACCGGCGAGCTCGGCGAGGGCGTCATTGCGGCGGGAGTCCAGCGGATCGCCGTGATCGAACAGTTCGACGGCGACATGATCGCGTCCGAACAGGTCGACGAGGCGCCGCAGTGGCGTCTCGGCATCCCCCTGCTCCCACCCTCGTCGCACGCCGCCCTTGCGGCATCCCGTGAGAATCGTCCAGTGACCGCCGGCCTTCTCGACGAGTTCGTCGAGATCGTAGACGGGGCGGCCCTTCTCGCCGCCTCGCAGCTGGGCGGCGGAGATCGCTCCGGAGAGGCGGTGGTAGCCCTCCAGCCCACCCGCGAGAACGAGCAGATGCTCGCCGGCGGGGTCGGCGGCACCCCGCTGCGGTGCAGACAGATCGAGGGACAGCTCGGCGCCGAACACCGTCTGCACCTGGAGTTTCATGGTCTCGGCCAGTTCGCCGAAGCGCGCAGCGCCGTAGAAGCCGTCGTGATCGGTGAGGGCGAGGGCGGTGAGGCCGAGTCGCTCGGCCTCGGCGAGGAGATCCTCCGGCGATGAGGCGCCGTCGAGGAACGAGTACGAGGAATGGGCGTGCAGCTCGGCGTAGGGCACGGCATCCGCAGGGCGGGTGATCTCCGCGGGCGGGATGTGCTTTCGTTTCCGGCTCACCGGCCCCGGATCGGTGCGGTGGGCCGGAGGTTCGGCGGTCGGGCTCTTCTCGACGGGTTCTTCGCCGCTGAGGGTGCGCTCCAGCTCTGCCCAGGTCAGCGGGGGATTGTGCCACCCCATCAGCGGTACCTGCCCTCTGCCCACCAGCGATCACGGGCGCGGAAGACCAACCACGCCCGGTTCCGGTCGTCGACGATCTGCAATCGGTGCCCGCGGCGGCCCTGCGCCGCGGTCCACCGGCGCTCGTCGATCGGCCACGGCCCCGCCCATGCCTGCACGGCGGCGCCGTCGATGCGTGCGGGGTCGGCGGAGAGCATCCCTCTCTCGTCGATGCCGACCTCGGTGCCGACGATGCTTTCCAGGACGACGGGTCGTGGTGGCAGGAAGACCTCGGCCGGCACCGGATCGGGAAGGCTGCCGGGCCAGGGGCGATCCGGATCCCGGGGTGTGACCGTGCGCTCGCCCCACGGCGTGAGTACCTGCCGGTCGGCGAGCCAGCGACCACCGGCGACCGCAGCGGTGACCACGCCCTGATGACCGACCATCGTCTGCACGCGGGAGACGGCGTGATGCAGGCGTTCGTCGGATCCCGAACCGAAGAGTCCCGGCTGATGGTGAGCGGCATCGTCGACTGCGACAGGGGTGATGCGCACAGCGGCGATGCCGCCGAAGGCTCTGGCCTCGTCGACGGGCTCCTTCGCATGCTCCGCCGCCAGTGCCTCCAGCTGCCAGCGCACCCGGTCGACGAGGTCGGCGGCGTCGAAACAGGTCGGATGCAGCCAGGAGCGGGAGAAGACCAGGCCGTTGTCGTCGGTCAGGTCGATGCGCACCTCGGTGCAGACGACGTCGGCATCGCCGAGGGCGAGCATCACCGCATCCGCTGTCTGCCGTACGGCGAAGGCCACCTGATCCGCACCACCCAACGGGGGCTCGAACTCCACAGCCCGCACGAGCTCCGGATCAGGAGGACGAGGGACGAGCGGACGGGAATCGGCGCCGGCGGCGAGCGCATGCAGACGTGCCCCGCGCTCTCCGAAGCGATCCCGTACCTCGAGGGCGTCGAGAGCGGCGAACTCTCCGAGGGTGCGCACCCCGAGCCGGATCAGGAGACCGGCCAGTTGCTCGTCACGCAGCGCCTGCACATCGAACGCGCTCAGGTACTCCTTCGCTCCGCCAGGGGGCACGATGGTCCAGGGGCGGATACTGCGGGCGGCCGCCTCTGCCGTGAACGGGCCGTCTGCGATGCCGATCCGCGCTTCGGGGAAGCCGGCATGGGTGAGGACGCGGAGGAGGGCATCTGCCGCCTCGCTCTCCCCGCCGTGGAATCGGGCGATGCCCCGTGCGCGGAGAGCAGCGAGTCCTGGGCGCAGCAGAGAGGCGCCGGGGGCATGCTTCTCGATGAGATGCAGCACGGGGAGGAAGGCGCGTTCGTCTCTGGCCGGATCGTGGGGGAGCACCCGCAGTGCCGGAAGGTGCCCCTGTGCGACCCGGCGGCGTTGCCCGGCGCGGACGCCGTGCTCGCGTGCCGACGCCGTGCAGGCCACCACGGCGTTCGCGTGCACCAGGGCCGTGGGCGGATGCGGAGGCGGACTCCCGAGAGCGGCCCGTAGCGGCCAGTCGGGGAACCACAGCACGAGGACGCGGAGCGGGGCGTTCATCCGGCGACCGCCCAGCGGGAGATCTCGACGGGAGGTGCCATCGTGTCGACGGTCTCGACGGCTCCGTGCGAGCCCGGCAGCCGGACCTGAACGCTCGACGGCATCGGCGTGCGCCTGGTCTGCGCGGTCACCGTCACGGTGCAGTCCGAGAGCAGACCCCAACCGGTGCCGAGACCGTGCCAGTGCGGATCGCGGAGCCGGATGGTCCCCTCGCTCTGCGGCCAGGTGCCGGTGGCGAGCGACTCGGTCACGAGCAGCGTGCAGCCGCGGTCGCGCAGGCGCGCATTCAGCCGGGAGGCGTCCGCATCGCGCATTCGCGTACCGGGGTGCACGGCGATGAGCGGGACCACCTCGGAGAGAGCGGAGGTCACGGCCAGCCAGCGCTCGCCGGGTTCAGGGACGAGAATCAACCGCGACAGGTCGATGCCGAACCCCGCCGCGGCCTCGACGCCCAGAGTCGGCATGCCGATCACGGCGCACCAGAGCCCCTTCTGCGATGCCGCGCTCAGCAGCGCCAGCACGAGACTCGGTGAGGAGGAGACCGTGTACGCGGCGCCCATCTGCAATCCCTCTTCCGGCAGCAGGGAGGCGAAGGCGGGATCGAGGGGGAGTAACGGAAGCTCGCTGCGACGGCGCTGCATCCTGCTGATCTCGCGGCGCAACCGCAGCACCTCTCCGGCGCGGGAGTCGCCAGCCGGAGAGAGCGCGGTCACCGCATCGAGCCCGATCCCCATGTAACCATCCTCGAAGATATATTCGAATAAAGCAAGTGATGATGAAGACGATAATTCGAACGTCGGACATCAGTGCGAGCGCAGCGATGTCGGATGCGCTGACTACGCTGTGGCCATGCGGATCGAATTCGAGAGCGCCGTGACCCGGTGGGACGCGCGCACGGCATCGTGGTTCTTCGCGACCATGCCGGAAGAGCTCTCCGACGACCTGCGCGAGCTGCCCGCACCGTCACGCGGATTCGGTTCCCTCCGGGTGCACGCCGCAATCGGCTCCTCCCACTGGACGACCTCGATCTTTCCCGGTGACGCGGGCTACGTGCTGCCGCTGAAGAAGGCGATTCGCGAGGCCCAGGGGATCGGCGAGGGCGATATCGTCTTGGTCCACCTCGACATCGTCGGCCTCTGACGCGACGCGACGAGTTATCCACAGCCCCCGCACGCGGCACCCGCCGATCTTCTAGCCTTCCCTGATGGACCTCCATGAAGTGCTCGCCGTCGTCGTGCACCTCGCGCTGCTCGGAATCGGCGGCTGGCTCCTTGTCATCGACGTGCGGACGCACCGGCTGCCGAACAGGATCGTCCTGCCCACGCTCGTCGCGCTGCTGGTGCTCGTGGTGGCCGAAGCACTGTTGACCGGACAGTCCCGGCCGCTGATCGGGGCAGTGCTGGGGATGCTGATCCTGGGCGGTTTCTATGCGGCGCTGCGCATGGTGAGCAGGGAAGGCATGGGCGGCGGGGATGTGAAACTCGCCGCCGTGATCGGGGTGGTGCTGGGGTGGCACGGCTGGCAGGCGCTCGCCGTCGGAGCGGCATCCGCCTTCGTGCTCGGTGCGCTGTACGCGCTGGTGCTGATGGCCCTGCGTCGCGCGGATCGCTCGACTCGGATCGCCTTCGGCCCATGGATGATCGTCGGGGCCATCCTCGGCGTCGCGGCGGGCTGAATGCCCCGCCGCAGCCTTCTCCCTCGCTGCAGCGGAGCGACGCTAGGGTGAGCACATGGCACTTGCACGGCTTCACGGCGGCCCGCTGGACGGGCAGATCATTCCCCTCGGCGACGCGGACGACAAGCTGATCGTCCCCTACAGCGAGACTCAGGTGGTGTACAACCGACGCGGCGAACCGGAGAACACCGGCCCGCACGACGGGCCCACCGAGATCGATTACTGGTACGACGAGTCCCTCGAGGACATCAATCCGGCAGATGACTGAACCCTCCCGAACGGTCGAGATCGAGCGCAAGTTCGACGTCGACCCCGAGACGCCCCTGCCGAGCTGGGACGCGATCCCCGGCGTGGACGCGGTCACCGAGGGAGAGGCCAGGGCCCTCGACGCACGCTACCTCGATACTGTCGACGGCACTCTCTCGCGTTCCGGTGTCGCATTGCGCCGGCGCACGGGCGGACCCGACGCGGGGTGGCATCTGAAGGGACCCCGGGAGGGGGACGGACGCCTCGAGCTCGGCTGGCCGCTCGGAGAGGGCGACGCCCTCCCTGATGCCATCGCCGACATGATCGCCCGTTGGACGACAGAGCCGCTCACCCCGTTGGCGCGCATCGAGAACGACCGCGTCGCCTATCTGCTCACCGGTCCAGACGGTGTCGTCGCCGAGTTCGTCGACGACCATGTCCGCGCCACGGACCTCCGCACCGGCACGCAGCGCGAATGGCGGGAGTGGGAGATGGAGCTGGGACCGGCGGCACCCACCGATGCCGCAGGTCGAACGACGTTCTTCCTCGCCGTGCAGACAGCGGTCTTCGCCGCCGGCGGGCGGCACTCGGCATCCGGCTCGAAACTCGCCCGCGCGCTCGGCTTCTGAACAGGCGAGCATCGCAGAGAAGCGGTCTCGATGCCACCCCCTTCCGTGGAAGCACGCAGCATGCTTGAGTGACAGCATGCGCCTCGCTCCCGTGCTCCGGTCCCTGCAGACGATGGTCCCCGACACTGTTCTGATCCAGGAGGAGGTGCGAGACGTCTTCGCCGCCCAGCCCGATATCGGGCGGTTGGCGAAGCGGATCGTGGCGACGTCGTTCAATGTGTCCGGCATCGAGACCCGGCACACGGTGCTCACCGAACTGTCGTTGAAAGCCGAAGTCGACGAACCGACATTCTTCGACAGATCATCCGGTGAACTGCTCGCTCCTGGCACCAAAGTGCGCAACGAGTTGTACACACGCGAGGCCGGCCGGCTGTTCGTCGAGGTGGCGCGCAGGGCGGTGGATGCCGACCCGGACATCACCGCCGCCGATGTCACCCACGTCATCACGGTGTCCTGCACCGGATTCCATGCGCCGGGTCCCGACTACGAGATCGTGCGCGCCCTCGGTCTGCCCGACGGAGTACAGCGCTACCACCTGGGGTTCATGGGCTGCTACGCATCGATGCCGGCGCTGCGGGCGGCGAGCCAGTTCTGCGCGGCCGATCCGGATGCGGTGGTGCTCGTCGTCAGCGTCGAGCTGTGCACGCTGCATCTGCGCTCCTCCGACGACCCCGACCTGATCGTCGCCTCCTCCCTCTTCGCGGACGGAGCGGCAGCGGGCATCGTCACCGCGCGCACATTCGACTCGGACGTGCCAGCCCTGCGCCTGGACCGGTTCCACACCGCGATCACGGAGAGGGGAGAGCAGGACATGGCCTGGACGATCGGCGATCAGGGATTCGAGATGGTCCTCTCGACCGCGGTGCCGCAGATCATCGGCGAGAGCATCCACGACGCGATCCGGCCGCTGTACGCGGAGCCCGCGCTCGCCGCGGCGTTCGAAGACGACGCGATCGGCGAGGCGGTCCAGCACTGGGCGATCCACCCCGGCGGGCGCAGCATCCTCGACCGGGTGCAGGAGAAGTTGGGACTCACCGACGAGCAGCTCCATCCCGCGCGCGAGACCCTGCGCACGAACGGCAACATGTCCAGCGCCACCGTCCTCTTCGTCATGAAGCGGATCCTCGACGAAGGGGCGCAGGACGGCGATCGGGTGTCGGCGATGGCCTTCGGTCCAGGACTCACCGCGGAGAGCGCTCTGATGACCGTCGTCGCCCCGAGGAGCCATGCCGCCTGAACTGTCGGCTCGCGCGGTGGGGCTGCGCGAGCTGATGGACGACCCTGGTGCGGATCGCCGGATGCTGGATCGCACGTATCAGCGATTCCGGCTGGTGAACGCGATCGTCTCCCGCCCAGGACTCATCTATCGGCGTGATGTGCGCCCGCGTGCCCGGCGATGCTCGATCAGCATCCTCGATGTCGGTGCCGGCGGCGGCGACCTGTGCCGTGAACTCGCCAGGCGGCTGCACCGGGACGGCCTCGATGCCGAGATCACCGCGCTGGATGCCGACCGTCGCGCGGTGAGCTGGGCCGAGTCCCATGACGATGGCGCGGGGGTGCGATACCGCTGCGCGCACACCTCCGATCTGGTTCGAGAGGGCGCCGTCTTCGATGTGGTGATGTCCAACCATCTGCTCCATCACCTCGCCGCCGATGAGCTGCAGGAGCTTCTGGCGGATACCCGTCGACTCGTCGGCGATGGTGGCCTCGTCGTGCATCACGACATCGCGCGGAGCAGAGCCGCTTATGCGCTCTTCGCCGCCGCCACGTGGCCGTTCGCCGGAAATCTTCTCGCCGGATCGTTCATTCGAGATGATGGGCTGACCAGCATCCGCCGCTCATACACCGCGCGGGAGTTGACGGCCGTGGTGCCGGCCGGATGGGCGGTGCGGCCAGGGGTTCCGGCCCGGCTGGAACTGCGGTGGGAGCGGGCCGATGCCTGACCACGACGTCGTGATCGTCGGAGCGGGCCCGGTGGGGCTGCTGCTCGGTTGCTTGCTCGCCCAGCGGGGGATGGACGTCGCCGTCTGCGAGAAGCGCACCGGAGCGGACGAGCGCAGCAGGGCGATCGGAATCCACCCGCCCGGTCTGGACGCCCTCGATGCGGCCGGGATCGGCGATCGTGTGCGCGCGGAAGCGTTGGCGCTGGAAGGCGGTGATGTGCTCAGCCGGGGACGCACGCTGGCCTCTGTCGACTTCACGCGTGATCGACCGGTCCTGGTCCTGCCGCAGCATCGGACCGGCGCACTGCTGCGCGAACGACTCGAACAGGTCGACGCGGCGGCGCTCCGGTCGGGATGCGACGCGCTCGCCGTCAGAGACGGGGACGAGTTCGTCAGGCTGACCGTCGACATCGGCGGGCACCGTCGCGAGCTCACATCATCCTTTCTCGTCGCAGCGGACGGTGTGCGCAGCGGCATCCGCGAGATGCTCGGAATCGGATGGCAGCGGCGACGCGGCACCGCCGATTACCTGATGATGGATGTCCCCGCCCCTGCCGCGGACTCTCGTGCACGTCTGTACTGCGAACCCGGAGGGCTGGTGGAGTCCTTCCCGCTCCCGGGCGGCATCCGGCGATGGGTGGTGCGGAATGCGTCGGGCGGCTCAGCAGCCGCGGCGAGTGCGCGCTGGAACGCCGCCGATCTCCGCGCGGCGATCGAGGAACGCACGGGTGTCGGGCTGACCGTCCCCGACGGCGTCCGGCCGACGGCGTTCCGGGCGGCTCAGCATCTCGCTGCCCGTACGGTCGTGGGCCGCGTTTTCCTGCTCGGGGATGCCGCGCACGAGATCAGCCCGATCGGGGGACAGGGGATGAACCTCGGCTGGCTGGATGCCCTGCGCCTCGCCGACCGGATCGAGCAATCGCTGGGGCGCGGGACGACGGGCCTCCGCGGGTTCGAACGGCGCAGCAGACGAGCTGCTCGCCGCACCCAGAGCCGTGCCCGTTTCTACATGGCGATGGGTGCTCCGGCGCAGCCTCTCGTCGTGCACACCCGAGAACTCCTGATCCGCGTGCTCGGGTCGGGCGCCGGGAACGGACGGATGGCGGACACGATCACGATGAAGGGGCTTTAGGAGCGGTAACCGTCAGGCGGATGATGGTTCGCTACGCACCGGGGTGGGAAGCGTCTCGGCGGCGACTTCGCGGACCCAGGCCGCCTTGACGGATCGCCATGCCTCGTCATCGTATCCGAGGCGCCAGTAGGGGGAGCAGGACAGACGATCCTCGGCGACGATGCCCGCGCTCAGCAGCACGCGGCGCACCGCGCGTGTTGATTCGGCCTCGCCGTGCACGAAGGCGCTCACGACTCCCTCCAGCGGGGGAAGTGCGGCCACGGCATCGGCCAGGAGGGCGTCGGGGTCTCCGCCGTCGACCGTGTGCACCCAGCGCACGGTGAGTTCGCCCGGCGAGGCGAGTGGGATCTCGTCCTCGGCCGAGCCGACTTCGGCGATGATCACCACCGGTCGTCCCTCGGGAACGGCGTCAGCGGATGCGGCGATCGCGGGAAGCGCACTGGCGTCGCCGACGAACAGATAGCTGTCGGCGTCATCCTCCGGGCGGTAGCCACCGGCCGGACCACGCAGCTGCAGCCGGTCGCCAGGCTGTGCGTGCAGCGCCCATCTCCCGGCGTACCCGACATCCCCATGGGCGACGAAATCGAGGGCCAGCCGCCGCGTCCGGGGGTCCCACGCGCGCACGGTGATCCTGCGGGCGAACGGGCGCTGGTCGCGCGGGAGCTCCCGGACCGCGTCGTCGGTGAACGGGACCTCATAGGGAGCTCCGTCGGGAAGGAAGAAGCAGTTCACGTACTGGTCGGTGTCCTCGATCGGCTCGAAGGCGTCCAGCCCGGATCCGCTGAGGACGACGCGCAGCAGATGGGGAGAGAGGAGCTCGGTTTCGACGACTTCTCCATACATGCGGTTCGGCTCGGTCATGGGATCTCCTCCGTGGGGGAACTGGGGCGGCGATGGGCAGCGGGCCGGATTGAAAACGGCCTGACTACGGATACGTAGTCAGGCCGTTTCAGCTCAGGCTGATCAGAAGTTGATCATGTGCCCGGCGAGGCCGTGGAAGCCCTCCTGCAGGGCTTCGGACAGCGTCGGGTGGGTGTGCACGTTGCGAGCGAGCTCGAGAGCCGTCAGATCCCACTTCTGCGCGAGCGTGAGCTCGGGGAGGAGCTCCGAGACGTCCGGGCCGATCATGTGTGCGCCGATGAGTTCGAGGTGCTCGGCATCCGCGATGAGCTTCACGAAGCCGACCGGCTCGCCGAGGCCATGCGCCTTGCCGTTGGCCATGAACGGGAACGACACGACCTTGATGTCGCGCCCCTCGTCCCTGGCCTGCTGCTCGGTGAGACCGAAGGACGCCACCTGGGGCGAGCAGAACGTCGCCCGCGGCATCATCCGGTAGTCGCCCAGAGTCATCGTCTCGGCCTTGCCGATGGTTTCGGCGGCGACCACGCCCTGCGCCTCGGCGACGTGGGCGAGCTGCAGCTTCGCGGTGACATCACCGATCGCGTAGATGCCCTCGACGTTGGTGCGCATGTGGTCATCGATGTCGATCGCGCCACGGTCGGTGAGCTTCACGCCGGTGTTCTCCAGGCCGAAGCCGGTGACACTCGGAGCGAAGCCGATCGACATCAGGACCTTGTCGGCCTCGATCGAGCTCTGCTGGCCGTCCTTGGCCGTGTAGGTGACGGTGACGGACGAGCCGTTGTCGACGACCGTCTCGACCTTGGTCGAGGTGAGGATCTCAACGCCGAGCTTCTTGTACTGCTTGGCGATCTCCTTGGAGACGTCCGCATCCTCGTTGGGGAGCGCACGGTCGAGGAACTCGATGATCGTGACCTTGACGCCGTAGTTCGTCATGACATACGCGAACTCCATGCCGATGGCGCCGGCGCCGACGACGACGATCGATTCCGGCAGCTCACGCGAGAGGATCTGCGCCTCGTAGGTGACGACGTTGTCGCTCAGCGTCACGCCGGGAAGCAGGCGCACCGTCGAGCCGGTGGCGATGATGGCGTTGTCGAAGGTGACCTCTTCGGTCGTGCCATCGGTCTTCGCGACCGAGATCGCCTTGGGGCCGGTGAAGGTCCCGCGACCGTCGTACTCGGTGATCTTGTTCTTCTTCATCAGGAAGTGGATGCCCTTGACGCGACCGTCGGCCACCTCGCGGCTGCGATCCCACGCCTTGCCGAAGTCGAGCGTGAACTCACCCGAGATGCCGAAGAACTCGGCCTTGTGCTTCAGGGTGTGCGCGAGCTCTGCGTTCTTCAGAAGAGCCTTGGAGGGGATGCAGCCCACATTGAGGCAGACACCGCCCCAGTACTTCTCCTCGATGATGGCAGTGGACAGGCCGAGCTGTGCGCTGCGAACGGCGGCGACGTATCCGCCAGGACCCGCGCCGAGAACGACGACATCGTAGTGTGGCATGCCTCAAGCCTAGCGCGCTGAGGCGTCGTCGGAATCGGATGCAGCGCCCCTGCGACGGGCCCTCGAGACCATGACGGCGACGACCGCGCCGCCGAGCCCCGCGACGACCACGGCACCGATGATCCAGGGCAGAGCGTCCAGGAACGCATCGCCGTCCGCGGGAGTGCCCTCGGTCGTCGCGGTGGCCGGCGGGCTCTGCTCGGCCGACGGCGTCTCCGAGGGGGCGGGGGCGGTGGTCGGCGCTGCGGTCGGTTCCGTGAGGGTGCTCGTGGCCACGGTGAAGGAGAACTCCCCGTCTGTCGGATGGCCGTCGCTGGAGACGACCTTCCAGATCACGTGGTAGACGCCGGCGTCCGCCTCGGCCACCAGCGGCAGGGTGACGATCGCGCCGTCGACGGTCGCTGCTCCGTCGGTCACAGATCGGCCGGCGGCATCCGTGACCACGACTTCCGTCGCCCCTTCGCCGTCGATCAGCTTCGCGCTGAAGGTGAGCGTCAGCTCGGCTGGCAGCGTCTCCACCGTCGTATCGGCGGCCGGACTCGATGCCTGCAGGCTGTCGTGCGCGGATGCCGGTACCGGAGTGCCCAGCACCAGAAAAGCCGCTAACAGCGTCGCGGCGAGAGCGAACGGGGCGGTGAGCGGGACAGCGGGGCGGTGGCGAACGGTCGTGTGCACCTGGTCAGCCTATGAATCTCCGGTATGTGCGGGCTGAGTGCGAACCCGACCTCCCGCGGCGCCCCCGGCATCGGATAGTCTGGACAACGAGGAGGGCCACTGTGACAGACAGCGAGAGCCGATCGGGCGGGGAAGCGATTCACCGTTCCGGCGAGCAGAAGCACGATGTAACGCAGACGTTCGGGCATGATTCCGATCTGTCGTTCGTTCCCTTCGGGGCGGAGCTGACCGAGGTCGAGCAGTCCGCGATCGCGGCGTTGCCCGCCGGATCAGCGCTACTGCTGGTGCGCTCCGGCGCACTCGCCGGCGCCCGCTACCTCCTCGACACCGACGTCACGACGGTCGGTCGTCACCCGGAGGCGGACATCTTCTTCGATGATGTGACCGTGTCGCGTCGTCATGCTGAGATCACTCGCAACGGCTCGTCCTTCGAGATCATCGACCAGCGCTCGCTCAACGGCACCTACGTGAACGGGGAGCGAGTGGACCGCAGTGCACTCGTCGACGGTTCCGAGTTGCGGGTCGGCAAGTTCCGGCTGAACTTCTTCCTCTCATCCGTCGACCGCTCGGCGGCGAACGGCTGATGGCGGCACCTCACGCCCGCGAACGCTCAGCGTCCGCGGGTCTTCTGAGCATCGGTCAGGTGCTCGCGCGGCTCACCCCGGAGTTTCCGGAACTCACCTCCAGCAAGCTGCGCTTCCTCGAGGTGCAGGGCATCGTGACGCCCTCGAGAACCGAGTCGGGCTACCGCAAGTTCTCGCAGGCGGACATCGAACGGCTGCGCCTCGGCCTCGTGCTGCAGCGCGACCACTATCTGCCGCTCAGCGTCATCCGGGAGCAGCTCGACGACGCCGAGACGAATGGCGGAGCCGGAGCGGCTCTTGCACCGCCGCCCTCGATCACGCCTCCGCCGCGACGCTACCGTCGCGGCGAGTTGCTCTCCGCGGCCGGTGCAGGCCCGCAGCTTCTCAACGACGCGATCAGCACCGGCGTCATCACAGCGTCCGAGACATATCCCGAAGCGACGGTCGCACTGCTCCGCGGTCTCGTCGCATTGGATCGGCACGGCATCGAGCCTCGGCACCTGCGTTCCATCCGGCAGGGGGCAGAACGCGAAGTGGCGCTCATCGAATCGGCGATGTCCGCGCTGCTGCGCCGGACGGATGCCATCTCGCGCGCCAAGGCGAGCGAGATGGCCCCGGAGCTGGCCACCAAGATCGACGAAGTGCGCTCGCTGTTCGTCAAGGATGCCCTCTCGCGAGTGCTTTCGTAACGAACTGATTGCGACACACCTGCACCGAAGTGCAGATGTCATTGCTGCTGCTGGGGCACTGCTCTAGCGTGGAGGTAACGGCTCCAGGGAGGATTTCAGATGAATGCGGATGAGCTTTCAGGCGACCCGCAGTTCGTGTCCGAACTCCTCTTCACGGACGGTCTGCCCGCCATGGATGATGAGGTCGGCTATCGCGGTGCGGTCGCCGCACGCGCAGCCGGGATCACGTACCGCCAGCTGGACTATTGGGCGCGCACCGAGCTGGTAGTTCCCACCGTCCGCGGCGCCAGCGGGTCCGGTTCGCAGCGGCTCTACGGCTTCCGCGACATCCTGGTCCTCAAGCTCGTCAAGCGACTGCTCGACACGGGCATCTCGCTTCAGCAGATCCGTACGGCCGTCGACCAGCTTCGCGCTGCCGGCATCCGCGATCTCGCCGGGACCACGCTCATGAGCGATGGTGCGTCGGTTTACCTCTGCACCTCGAACGACGAGGTCATCGACCTGGTCAGCCGCGGTCAGGGCGTCTTCGGCATCGCCGTCGGGAAGGTGCTCCGCGAAGTGGAGTCGACGCTCGTCGAGTTCGATCCGACGGCACCGGACCCGGTCGACGAACTCTCGGCTCGCCGAACCAAGCGTTCGGCGTAGTCTCCGACTCGAAAGAGAACGGCCACCCTCGCGAGAGGATGGCCGTTTTTATTCTGCGTTGGTTGTCAGGACTGGGTGCCCGTCTCGGAAACCGTGATACGACCGGTGCGGATGATTCGATCGAGCAGCGAGTCGAAGTCCGCGGCGAGTTCCTGAGCGGAGTCGCCCGGCCAGATGTGCAAGGGTTTCGCGGCGCCCTGCGCCTGCTGCAGCGAGGTACGCTCCGGAAGCTGCGGGGCGAGCACGAGAGGCCCGAACATATCGCGCAGTTCCTTGATGCGGAACTGGTGCTCGATCGACTGCGGGCGCACCCGGTTCACCACGATGCCGAGCGGCTGCAGACGAGGGGAGAGTCCGCGACGGATCTCTTCGATCGCGCGAAGGGCTCGATCGGCCGCCGCGACCGAGAACAGACCCGGCTCGGTGACGACCATGACGCGGTCGCTCGCAGCCCAGGCCGTGCGGGTGAGGGCATTCAGCGACGGGGCGCAGTCGATGAGCACGAGATCGTAATCGGCTTCGACCGCGGCGAGGGCTTCTTCGAGCTTCCAGACGTCGCGGACGCTCGGATGCGGTCCGTCGAAGTTGATCGCCGAAGGGCTGCCGATGAGCACGTCGATCGTTCCGGGGTGGACCTTCGCCCAGCCGCTGGAGGTGATCGCCTGGCGGACGATCTTCTCCTTCGGGTTCGCCAGGACATCAGCGATGTTGAGCCGGCCGGCAACCTGGATATCCATGCCGGTTGACACATCGGACTGCGGGTCGAGGTCGACGACGAGGGTCCGGACGCCTCGGGCGAAAGCCGCTGAGGCCAGGCCGAGAGTCACGGTCGTCTTGCCGACACCGCCCTTGAGAGAGCTGACGCTGAGTACGTGCACGGACTCCACGTTACCTTCCCCTAGGCTGAGGAAACACTCAGCCCCGCCCCATGTGCGACGAAAACGCCGCACGTCGAGCTCTCAGAGGTGTGCATGTTCCAGAAGATCCTTGTGGCCAATCGCGGCGAGATCGCGATCCGGGCCTTCCGCGCCGCGTTCGAGGTGGGAGCCAGGACGGTCGCTGTCTTCCCCTATGAGGACCGTGGATCCCTGCATCGCCTGAAGGCGGATGAGGCCTACCAGATCGGGGAGCGCGGCCACCCGGTGCGCGCCTACCTCGACGTGGACGAGATCATCCGCGTCGCCAGGGAGTCCGGCGCCGACGCGATCTATCCCGGATACGGCTTCCTGTCGGAGAACCCGGAACTTGCGGAGAAGGCTGCGGCGAACGGCATCGTCTTCATCGGGCCGCCCGCCCACGTCCTCGAGATGGCGGGCAACAAGGTCGAAGCGAAGCGGCACGCCATCGAGGCCGGAGTTCCGGTGCTGCGCTCGACCGAAGCATCCGACGACATCGATGCCCTCGTCGCGCAGGCCGACGACATCGGCTTCCCGCTTTTCGCCAAAGCCGTCGCCGGTGGCGGCGGGCGTGGGATGCGCAGGGTCGCGTCGAAGGGCGAGCTCGCTCCGGCGCTGGCCGAAGCGATGCGCGAGGCCGAGAGCGCCTTCGGCGACGCGCGGATGTTCCTGGAGCAGGCGGTCGTGCGCCCGCGCCACATCGAGGTGCAGATCCTCGCCGACAAGACCGGTGAGACCGTTCACCTGTTCGAGCGCGACTGCTCGGTGCAGCGCCGCCACCAGAAGGTCGTCGAGATCGCTCCGGCGCCGAACCTCGACGACAGCATCCGCACGGCCCTGCACGGTTATGGTGTGGCGTTCGCGCGATCGATCGGCTACGAGAACGCGGGCACGGTGGAATTCCTGCTGGAGACGGCGGGGGAGCGAGCGGGCGAAGTCGTCTTCATCGAGATGAACCCGCGTATCCAGGTCGAGCACACGGTCACCGAGGAGATCACGGACGTCGACCTCGTCCAGACCCAGATGCGGATCGCCGCGGGCCAGACGCTCGCAGAGCTCGGTCTGCAGCAGGAGCTTCTGCACGTGCGCGGAGCCGCACTGCAGTGCCGGATCACGACCGAGGATCCGACGCAGGGATTCCGTCCGGACACGGGCAAGATCACCACTTACCGTTCGCCCGGCGGCGCGGGTATCCGCCTGGACGGCGGCACGACCGCCGCCGGTTCGCAGATCAGCCCGCATTTCGACTCGATGCTGTCCAAGCTCACCTGCCGCGGGCGCGATTTCCCCGCAGCGGTCGCCCGTGCCCGCCGAGCGCTGGCGGAGTTCCGCATCCGTGGTGTCTCCACGAACATCGCGTTCCTGCAGGCGCTGCTCGAGGACGAGTCGTTCATCGCCGGCGATGTGAGCACCTCGTTCATCGACGAGCGGCCCGATCTGCTGCGCGGCCGAGTGTCCAAGGACCGGGGCACGAAGATCCTGAACTGGCTGGTCGATGTCACGGTCAACAAGCCGAACGGGGCTCATCCGGGTGCGATCGACCCGGTGACCAAGCTTCCGGCGATCGACCTGGATGCTGTTCCGGCACCGGGTTCGCGGCAGCGACTGCTCGAACTCGGCCCCGAGGAATTCGCCAGGAGCCTTCGAGCGCAGACGGCACTGGCCGTCACCGACACGACGTTCCGCGACGCGCACCAGTCCCTGCTGGCGACGCGAGTACGCACACGCGACCTGGTCGCGGTCGCCCCGCACATCGCCCGCCTCACCCCGCAGCTGCTCTCGGTGGAGGCCTGGGGCGGTGCGACCTACGACGTCGCACTGCGCTTCCTCGGCGAAGACCCGTGGGAGCGACTGGACAAGCTGCGGGCGGCGTTGCCGAACGTCGCTATCCAGATGCTTCTCCGCGGCCGCAACACCGTGGGCTATACCCCTTACCCGACGGCCGTGACCGAGGCGTTCGTCGCCGAGGCAGCGGCCAGCGGCGTGGACATCTTCCGCATCTTCGACGCGCTCAACGACGTCGATCAGATGCGCCCGGCGATCGAAGCCGTCCGCGCCACCGGCACCGCCATCGCCGAGGTCGCGCTCTGCTACACGGGCGATCTGCTGAATCCGGCGGAGGACCTCTACACACTCGACTACTACCTGCGCCTCGCCGAGCAGATCGTCGACGCGGGCGCCCACATCCTCGCGATCAAGGACATGGCGGGACTCCTCCGGCCCATGGCTGCGGCGAAGCTCGTCAGTGCGCTCCGCGAGCGCTTCGACCTTCCGGTGCACCTGCACACCCACGACACGCCGGGTGGACAGCTCGCCACTCTCCTCGCTGCCAGCGCGGCCGGCGTGGACGCCGTGGATGCGGCATCCGCACCCCTCTCCGGTACCACGAGCCAGCCTTCGCTCTCGGCCCTGATCGCGTCTCTGGCGCACACCGATCGCGACAGCGGCATCTCGCTCGACGCGGTATCGGACCTCGAGCCGTACTGGGAGGCGGTCAGACATCAGTATGCGCCGTTCGAGTCCGGTCTTCCCGGCCCCACCGGTCGGGTCTACCACCACGAGATCCCGGGCGGTCAATTGTCGAACCTGCGCCAGCAGGCCAAGGCGCTCGGGCTCGCCGACGATTTCGAGCTGATCGAGGACATGTACGCCGCGGCGGATCGGATCCTCGGTCGCGTTCCGAAGGTCACGCCGTCGTCCAAGGTCGTCGGCGACCTGGCCCTGCACCTCGCCGCCGTCAAGGCCGACCCCGCCGACTTCGAGGAGAACCCGGGGAAGTACGACGTTCCGGATTCCGTCGTCGGCTTCATGGCGGGCGAGTTGGGCGAACTGCCAGGGGGATGGCCGGAGCCGTTCCGCACCAAGGTGCTCGCCGGCCGCGAGATCCGCATCGGGGTCAGCGAGATCTCTGCGGATGACGAGACGGCGCTGGCGGGCGACAGCGCCAGCAGACGTGCTCGTCTGAACACCCTGCTGTTCCCGGCTCCGATGCGGGAGTTCTCCCAGATGCGGGAACTGTTCGGAGACCTGTCGGTGCTCGATACCAGCGACTACCTGTACGGGCTGGTCCCCGGGCAGGAGCACGTCATCGAGATCGACCGCGGCGTGCAGCTGTTCGTCGGGCTCGAAGCCATCGGCGAAGCGGACGACAAGGGCATGCGCACCGTGATGACGACGCTGAACGGTCAGCTGCGTCCGGTCTTCGTCCGCGATCGCTCCATCGTCGTCGACGTGCACCAGGTGGAGAAGGCCGACACGTCGATCGCGGGCCACATCGCCGCGCCGTTCTCCGGCGTGGTGACGCTGAAGGCGGAGGTCGGAGCATCCGTTCGAGCGGGTGAGCCGGTCGCATCGATCGAGGCGATGAAGATGGAAGCAGCGATCACCGCACCCACCGACGGCGTCGTGGAACGTCTCGCGATCTCCTCCCCGCAGCAGGTGGATGCGGGAGATCTTTTGGTCGTCATCCGCCCAGCGCACTAATCTTGTCCGGGCGGGCCGCGCACCCGAGGCCCGCACAAGCTTGGAGCGACATCGTGACCCCGAAGAACTTCGACGACCCGCTTGCGGACGATTCGCGGGGGGTGCTGGATGACGCCGCGTCTTTGGACACGACGGGGATCGGCATCCTCGGCGGCACGGCTCAGGTGAGCGTCGCGCTGCCCAAGGACGATGAGGACGACCTCGCCGACGACGGTGTCGTCGAGGGCGAGATCGTCACCAACCTCATCGTCGACGACGTCATCGTCGACGAGACGCCGTTCGAGGATGCGCGTGCCATCGGCCGCATCCACGCCGCCGACATCATCATCGAGATCCCTGCCGAGCCGGAGGCTGCGAGCATCTCGGATGCCGAGGAACAGCGAATCGAGACGGAGCTCGTCGAGGAGTCTGTCGAGACGGAAGCGGTGGAGGAGCCGGCCGTCGAGGAAGCCCTCGATGAGGATGACATCGTCGAGGACTCGGCCGTCGAGGACTCGGCCGTCATCGAAGACGTCCTCATCGAGGATGCTGTCTTCGAGGAGCCGCTCCTCGAAGAGCCGGTCGTCGAGGATGCTGTCGTCGAAGAACCCGTCGTCGAGGACGACGCCGACGCCGGGGCCGCCGATACCGACGCCGATACCGAGGCCGCTGCCGCTGCACAGTTCCTTGCCCAGGCGCGCGCCGACCTGGCGGCATCCGCAGTGTCGGCGGCATCCGTCCGACCGCTGACCGCCAAGAAGGAGACCCCTCTCGTGGACACCTCGAACGACAAGGCGATCGCCGCGCAGCCGTCGCGCGCCGCGGTACGCAACGACGTCACCCTGACCTCGAAGCGTCTGGACGATCTCGGTGAGGCCGCGCGGGAGAGCGCCGATCTGCTCACCGCCGATCGTCTCCTCGATCCGCACCAGGTTGCCAAGCCCGAGCCGGAGGGGGCATGGAGCCACCTCCTCTACACGTTGTCCGGCCGTCGCATCAACATCGGCGATGGACGTCGCGCGCGTGAGCGCAAGGCTCTTACGACGAGGATCTCGGCTCCCCTCGCCGGCGGTGCTCGGTTCGTGCCGGTGCTCTCGCGCAAGGGCGGCGTCGGCAAGACCACCATCACGGCGCTGCTCGGCATGGCACTGGCCGATGCCCGCGAGGATCGCGTCATCGCGGTGGACGCCAACCCCGATCGTGGCACGCTGGCGGATCGCATCGTCCGCCCGAACCACAGCAAGTCGGTCCGTGACCTCGTCCGCATCCACGACGAGGTCAGGGGCTACCACGACATCTCCGCGATCGTCTCCCGTGACGCCACGCGACTGGACGTTCTGGCGTCGGATGCCGACCCGCGCATCGCCGAGGCCTTCAACGACAGCGACTATCGCGATGTCGCCGATGTCGCCGCGCACTACTACTCGCTCGTGCTCACCGACACCGGCACCGGCATCGTGCACTCCGTGATGTCGGCGACCCTCGATCTCTCCGACCAGATCGTCGTCGTCTCCGGGCTCAGCGTCGATGAGGCGCGGCTCGCCTCCGAGACGCTGACCTGGCTGGAGACGAACGGCTACGCCGAGCAGGCGCGCGAAGCGATCATCGTGCTCAATCAGTCCACCCCCGGCGCTCCGCTGGTGCGCCTGAACGAACTCGAAGCGCATTTCGCCACCCGGGCGAAGCGTGTGGTGCGAGTGCCCTACGACGCTCAGATCGCCGGTGGTGGCACCATCGTCTTCGCGAACCTGAGGCCGGAGACTCGTCAGGCGGCTCGCGAACTCGCGGCGCTCCTGGTCGAGGGCCTGCGCGCCAAGGCCGCCTGATGGCCGTCCGTGAGATCCGCGTGTTCGGCGACCCCGTCCTGCGCACCGTCTGCTCCCCGATCGAGCAGATCGATGACGGCATTCGCGCGCTCGTCGCCGATCTGGTGGAGACTGTCGAGCTGCCGGGACGTGCCGGCGTCGCAGCCCCCCAGATCGGATTCGCCGTCCGCGCCTTCAGCTACAACATCGACGGCGATATCGGGTACGTGCTGAACCCCGTCCTCACCGAGGTGCGCGGTGACGCCGTGCCGACAGGGGAGGGATGCCTGTCCGTTCCCGGACTCTGGCACGACACGCCTCGGCATCCATGGGCCCGCGTCGAGGGGATCGACCTCGACGGCAACCCGGTCGTCCTGGAGGGCGAGGGTCTGCTCGCCCAGGCGCTGCAGCACGAGACCGATCACCTCGACGGCAAGCTCTACCTCACGCGTCTCGATCCGGAGACACGCAAGGTGGCGATGCGCGAGGTGCGCGAGAGCGCCTGGTTCTGAGCAATGATGAAGGCCCCCGCAGAATCTGCGGGGGCCTTCATCATGTCTGCGGTCAGCCGCCGAGCGGAACGTTCGTCGTGGTGACGGGCTCGTCGTAGATCGCGGCGATCTCGTCGGCGAAATCGCTGAGGATGACGTTCCGCTTGATCGACATCTTCGGCGTGAGATGGCCGGAGGCCTCGGTCCACTCCGAGTCGAGGATCGTGAACTTGCGGATGGACTCGGCGCGCGACACTCGCGTGTTCGCGGCGTCGACCGCGCGCTGGACCTCCGCACGGACGGCTTCGCTCGTCGACGCCTCGGCGAGCGACGTGTCGGCGGGAAGGCCGTTGTTCGCAAGCCAGGTCGGCAGCATCTCGGGGTCGAGGGTGACCAGTGCCGAGATGAAGGGGCGCTGATCGCCGACGACGACCACCTGGCCGATGATCGGGTTCGACCGGATCGGGTCCTCGAGCGCTGCCGGGGCGACGTTCTTGCCGCCGGCAGTGACGATGATCTCCTTCTTGCGGCCGGTGACGGTCAGGAACCCTTCGGCATCGAAGCTGCCGATGTCACCGGTGCGGAACCAGCCGCCTTCGCTGAACGCTTCGGCTGTCGCCTGCGGGTTGTTCCAGTACTCCTTGAACACGTTGATGCCACGGACTTCGATCTCGCCGTCCTCGGCCAGGCGTACCCCGACTCCGGGGAGCGCGGGGCCGACCGTGCCGATCTTCGACTTGTCAGCGAGGTTCACCGTCGCCGGTGCCGTGGTCTCGGTGAGGCCGTAGCCCTCGAGGATGACGACACCGAGGCTGTGGAAGAAGTGCCCGAGGCGCGCGCCGAGAGGAGCGGACCCGGACACCGCATACGCCACGTTCCCGCCCATCGCCGCCCGCAGCTTGCTGTAGACGAGCTTGTCGAAGAGCGCGAACTTGATCTTCATGCCCAGCGGGATCTTCTTGCCCTCTTCGAGCAGCTTGGAGTGCTCGATGGCCACGTCGGCGGCGGCGCGGAAGATCTTTCCCTTGCCGCCGGCCTCGGCCTTCTGCTCGGCGGAGTTGTAGACCTTCTCGAAGACTCGGGGAACGGCGAGCAGGAAGGTCGGCTTGAACGAGCCCAGAGCGGGCAGCAGCTGCTTGGTGTCGGGCTGGTGCCCGGTGCGAACGCCCGCATGGATGTCGAGGATCGAGATGAAGCGGGCGAAGACATGCGCCGTCGTGATGAAGAGCAGAGTGGAGGCGCCAGGAGTCGTCAGCACCTTGTCGAGCGCCTTGCCCGAGTTGCGGCACAGCTCGACGAAGTTGCTGTGCGTGAGCACGCAGCCCTTCGGGCGTCCGGTCGAGCCGGAGGTGTAGATGAGGGTGGCGATGTCCGAGCCGACGGCGAGGTTGCGACGGCGCTCGATCTCGGCATCCGTCACCGAAGCCCCCTGAGCCGTGAGCGTGTCGATCGCGCCGAGGTGCAGCTGCCAGACATCACGCACCAGGGGGATGTCGCTGCGGATCTCATCGACGCGGGCATAGTGCTCCGGCGATTCGACGAGCAGGGCGATGGCTCCGGAATCCTCCATGATCCACTGGATCTGGGAGGGGGAGCTGCTCTCGTAGATGGGAACCATCACTGCGCCGGCGTAGAAGAGGGCGAAGTCGATGAGCGTCCACTCATAGGTGGTGCGCGCCAGGAAGCCGACCTTCTCGCCGGGCTGGATGCCGGCCGCGGCGAAACCCTTCGCGAGTGCGACGACCGCGGTCTGGAAATCTGCGGCGGTGATATCGCGCCAGCCCTGGCCGTCCGGCACGGAGAACAGTGCCAGGTCGGGGGTGGCTTCGACACGCTTCACCAGCAGGTCGGCGATGTTCGCGTCAGGGTCGGCGGGGACGATCGCAGGGACTTCAAACTGGACCACGGCAGCTCCTTCGGTACCGGTCGGACACGGGTTGTCCCCGAGTCTAAGGCATGGAATCCAGTCGCACACTTAGTGAGACCCGGTCGCGTCCTTGGCGGGGAATATCCGAAGTCTCCGCGGATGCCGCGGCGGTGCCCTAGACTTCACCTCGATGTTCTACTGGCTGATGAAGTACGTCGCGATCGGGCCCTTGGTCAAGGCGATCTTCCGTCCCTGGATCGTGGGCCGCCGCAACGTGCCCGCGAGCGGCGGAGCGATTCTCGCCAGCAACCATCTCTCCTTCGCCGACTCGGTCTTCCTTCCGCTGATGATCGATCGGCCGATGTCGTTCCTCGCCAAGAGCGACTATTTCACAGGCCGCGGGATCAAGGGCTGGGCGACGAAGTTCTTCATGAAGGCCACGGGGCAGATCCCGATCGACCGCTCCGGGGGCAAGGCGTCCGAGGCCTCGCTGAACACCGGACTCCAGGTGCTCGGGAAGGGCGACCTCCTCGGCATCTATCCCGAAGGCACGCGCAGCCCGGACGGCAAGCTGTACCGCGGACGGACCGGAATCGCGCGGATGGCGCTCGAGGCGAAGGTGCCGGTGATCCCGGTCATCATGGTCGACACCGACACGGCGATGCCGATCGGGCAGCGTGTCCCACGCGTGATGCGGATCGGGATCGTGATCGGCGAGCCGCTCGATTTCTCTCGCTACGCGGGCATGGAGAACGACCGCTACATCCTCCGTTCGGTCACCGACGAGATCATGGTCGCTCTGCAGAGGCTGGGCGCCCAGGAGTACGAGGACGTCTACGCGTCGACGGTGAAGGACCGGCTTCCGGTACGCGTCACACGCGGCTCCTGAGGCGTCAGCGCCTACTAGGCTGGGGGGATGCTTCAGCACCACATCGACGCCCTTGACGCATGGCGCTCGCTCCCCATCAAGCAGCAGCCGCAGTGGCCCGATGCTGATCGAGTCGCAGCCGTATCCCAGCAGATCGCGGGGCTCCCTCCGCTGGTCTTCGCGGGTGAGGTCGACAACCTCCGCGACCGCCTCGCGCGCGCGGCATCCGGTCAGGCTTTCCTCCTGCAGGGGGGCGACTGCGCTGAGACCTTCGCCGGAGCGACCGCCGAGCAGATCCGCAACCGCATCAAGACGGTGCTGCAGATGGCCGTCGTGCTCACGTACGGCGCCTCGATGCCGATCGTGAAGATGGGTCGGATGGCCGGTCAGTTCGCGAAGCCGCGCTCCAGCGACAACGAGACCCGAGGCGATGTCACTCTTCCCGCCTACCGCGGCGACATCGTCAACGGCTACGACTTCACCGAGGGTTCGCGTCAGGCGGATCCGGGGCGCCTGCTGCAGGGGTACCACACCGCGGTCTCCACGCTGAACCTGATCCGCGCCTTCACCCAGGGTGGCTTCGCGGATCTCCGCGAGGTGCACTCGTGGAACAAGGGCTTCGCGCAGAACCCGGCCAACCAGCGCTACGAGCGGATGGCGGCCGAGATCGACCGCGCCATCAAGTTCATGGAGGCCGCCGGAGCCGACTTCGACGAGCTCAAGCGCGTCGAGTTCTTCACCGGCCATGAGGGTCTGCTGATGGACTACGAGCGGCCGATGACGCGCATCGACTCGCGCACGGACACGCCGTACAACACCTCGGCGCACTTCCTCTGGATCGGCGAGCGGACGCGGGACCTGGACGGCGCGCACGTCGACTACTTCTCGAAGATCCGCAACCCCATCGGGGTCAAGCTCGGACCGACCACCTCGCCGGACACAGCGCTCGCGCTGATCGACAAGCTCGACCCGAACCGCGAGCCCGGGCGTCTGACGTTCATCACCCGGATGGGAGCCGGCAAGATCCGCGATGCATTGCCGCCGCTGCTCGAGGCCGTTCGCGACTCTGGTGCGACACCGCTCTGGGTGACCGATCCGATGCACGGCAACGGGATCACCACGCCCACCGGCTACAAGACGCGTCGCTTCGACGACGTCGTCGACGAGGTGCGCGGCTTCTTCGAGGCGCATCGTGCCGTCGGAACGTTCCCCGGTGGCATCCACGTCGAACTCACCGGTGACGACGTCACCGAGTGCCTGGGCGGCTCGGAGCACATCGACGAGGCCGCGCTCGCGACCCGTTACGAGAGCCTCTGCGACCCGCGCCTGAACCACATGCAGTCCCTCGAACTCGCCTTCCTGGTGGCCGAGGAGCTCGCGAAGCGCTGACCCCGTTCGAGAACGCACGAACTGCTCTTAAACCCGCCGGTTGAGAGCAGTTCTTGCGTTTTCGGCTGCGGATGTGGATAACCCCGGTGGCGGATGCCGGTGAAACGGCAGAATCGGCGGATGCAGCCGCACGGGAAACTGCCAGAGCCGCTTTGCGGCAAGATCTTCAGCGTGCGCACCGGGAGACATCACGGCTTGAGTGATTCGCGGACGCGGAGCAAGGATCTCGTTGTGCCGTTTCGCGGCGTCCGCGCGCACGGGATGCCGAAGAGTCTGCTGGAACGCGGTCGGAGTCTGCTCGCTGTCATGGAGCCGCATCAGGTGTTCAGCCACGAGACAGCAGCGGAGCTGTGGGGCATGCCCCTTCCGAAAGCGGGCGAGGTGATGCATGTCATGGCGATCGGGGTTCGCGGACGGATGCGTCGGCCCGGCGTCAAAGGCTGGGAACGAGCGCGGACGGAGACCTCGTCGTCCGGCGCGTGCGCGACCTGCCTGTCGTGAGTCCTGCCGATACGTGGTGTCAGTTGGCGCATTCGCTTCCGAGGGAGTGGCTTGTCGCCGTTGGCGACTTCCTGCTCAGCGGAGCGCGCACGGACAAGGGACGCGAGTCGCCGCTGTGCAAAACCGGTGAGTTGGAGGATGCTGTGCGCCGTCACGGGTCGCGGCGCGGCGCAGTGGCGCTGGCCTGGGCGCTGCCGCGCCTGCGGAAGCCAGTGGACTCACCGCAGGAGTCGAGGTTGCGACTGGCGCTAGTCGCCGGTGATCTTCCAGAACCCGAAGTGCAGATGGCCGTCAAGACGGCGCACGGTCTCCGTCACGGTGACCTCGGTTATCGAGCCGCACGACTGATCATCGAATACCAGGGGGACGAGCACCGGGCATCGAGGAAACGCTGGTTGCAGGATCTGACGCGCATCCAACTGCTGGAAGACGCCGGTTACCGGGTGATTCTGGTCGGCGCCGACGACCTCCGTGACGGCGCTCGCGCGCTGATCGAACGCATCCGTCGCATCTTGGCATCCGCACCATGATCGAGAACGCATGAACTGCTCCCAAACCTGCCGGTTGAGAGCAGCTGGTGCGTTCTCGGCCGTGGTGGATATGCTCAGCCGGCAGCGCGAATCTGGATCTTCGTGCCACGAGGGTGCTCGCTGCCCGCCTCGGGGTTGGTGCTGGTCGCGGTGAACAGATCCCAGACGATCTCCGGGACGTTCGACACCGCCTGGAATCCCGCTTCCTCGAGGATTCGGACGGCCTCGCGGATGCTCTCGCCGTTGACGTCCGGCACCTCGATCGGCTCAGGGCCCTTCGACACGATGAGCTGGATGGCATCGCCCGGCCGCCAGTTCCCCTCTTCGGCTCGGTCGGCGTACCCGATCACCCGGTCCTTGTCGATGTCGTCGCTGAACTGCGTCTGACTCTCCTCGGCGACGACCAGGCCCTTGTCGGTGAGCGCTTTCGTCGCCTGGTTCACGTTCATGCCGGCGACGTCGGGAACCGGTCCGAGCGAGACGAAGAGCTCGATGGCGTCGCTCTCGAACACTTCGCAGCCCTCGCCGCATTCGTACGTCTCGCCGCCGGCGCGGGGAGTGACGTATGCGTTGATGACGATGCCCGGATCCGCGTCCGAGAAGAGAGCCACGTCGTCCGCGAGTTTCAGGTGGAACTCATCCGTGAGACGGGTGCGGAGTTCCTCGGCGACCTGACCGTTCAACGGATCAAGGGCGTGCTTCTTCGGGCCGATCGAGACGACGACGGTGACGGTCGCGCCGGCCTCCAGTCGCTCTCCTTCGCCCGGTTCTGTGCGCATCGCCTGCTCGGCTGGCACGTCGATGGAGTTCTCGTCCGCTCGCGCCGGCACGAAGCCCTCCGCCGTGAGCGCCGCGGCGGCCTCGTCATAGCTGGACCCGGCGACACCCGGCACCGCGATCAGGGATCCCGGTCCGGAGCCGAACCACCAGCCGACGCCACCGGCGAGCACCGCCAGCAGGAGAACGAAAGCGAGCAGGAACGCACCGCGGGCGCGGCGCTTGGAAGCGCGACGGCGGAGGACGGTCGCATTGTCGAGCTGCTGGGGGACAGGGGCCGTCGGATCGGCGATGACCATGGTGCTCGGCATCGCTTTGGTGAGATCGCCGGAATCGGCCTGCGAACGCTTGGTAGGCATGGTCGCGGCGGCAACCGCGGGGGCGATGCCGAGATCGCGCTCGATCTCGCGCAAGCGGTCGAGCATCTCCCGGGCGTCGTTCGGACGCTCATCCGGCGACTTCTCGGTGGCCCAGAGCACCAACTCGTCGAGGGGCTCCGGCACGCCGGGGTTGCGCACGCTCGGACGCGGTACGGACTCGGTGGCGTGCTGGAACGCGATCTGCATCGGCTGCTCACCCTTGTAGGGCTGCTCGCCGGTGAGCATCTCGTAGAGCATGATGCCGAGCGCGTAGATGTCGCTTCGGGCGTCCGCCGTGCCGCGCGTGACGAGCTCAGGGGCGAGGTACGCGATCGTGCCGAGCAGCTGCGCTCCGGTCGCGGTGTTCGCCGTCGTCGCCCTGGCGAGGCCGAAGTCGCCGATCTTGATGCGGCCGTCTTCGGCGAGCAGAACGTTCTCGGGCTTCACGTCGCGATGGACGATCCCCGCGCGATGCGCTGCAGAGAGACCGGCGAGGATCGCATCCATGATCGTGATCGTCTGCGGGATCGTCAGACGGCGCTGCTCGCGCATCAGCTCGCGCAGCGTGATCCCCGGCAGGTATTCCATGACCAGGTAGGCGAGCTCGCCGTCCTGCCCCTGATCGAAGACGTTGACGACGTGCGGATCGGCGAGCCGTGCCGCTGCCCGTGCCTCCTGGATGAACCTGCTCTGGAACGCGGAATCGTCGCTGAGATGCGCGTGCATCACCTTGAGAGCGATCCGGCGTTCGAGTCGCAGGTCGGTGGCGACGTAGACGGTCGCCATGCCGCCGCGCGCGATCCGAGCGCGGACACGGTAGCGACCGTCGACAAGCCGCCCGATGAGAGGGTCAGCCTGCTGATTGGTCGTCACGAGGAAATTCTATGGAGAACTGCCTGAAAGCCTGGGGAGCGGCTCACCCCTGGACCCTGCGGGTTTGCCCCGAGCGTCATCCGTGGAGCGCGAGCCACTCGTAGGCCTGGGCCTCCCACTGGCCGTAGCGGTCAGGGAATGCCGAGATCTGCACGGCCTGAGCCGCGGCGCCGAAGCCCAAGGATTCCCAGCCGGAGATGTCGAGCAGGCCCCGCGTCGCGCTGCCGTTGGGGTCGTTCGGGCCGCCGTAGAAGACGCGGATGCTGCGGTCGGCATCCCGGATCTGCTCGGCGGATCCCCAGCCGGTGCTCGGCCGCTGCTGGAAAAGCCCGAGCGAGTCGCGGTCGCCCCAGTCCAGGTTTCGCATCCAGGACTCGACCATGCTCGTCGCGAGAGCCGTGGCGATTCCACGGTCGGAGATGCCCAGTTGTCGTCCGATGCTGATGATGAGCGCGGCGTTGGCCGCCTGCTCCGCATCCAGGGTCGCCGTCAATGGCGGGTGCGCAACAGCGGTCGGCGCTGGTGCCGCCGCCGGCGCAGGGGCCGAAGCGGCGACCACGATCGTCTGGCCCGGGTAGATGATCGACGCGGCGCTCAGGCCGTTGGCGGCGAACAGCGTCTGCGTGGTGGTGCCGTACTTCTGGGCGATCCCGAAGAGGGTGTCTCCGGCGGCGACCGTGTGGGTCTGTCCGGCCTCGGGTGCCGCAGGTGCCGTGACAGGTGCCGCGGGGGAGGCGGCTGCTGCGGCCGTACCGGAGACGGCGAGCGTCTGGCCGGGGTAGATGATCGACTCACGGGTGAGGGCATTCGCGGCCAGCACCGCGTCGACCGTGGTGCCGTACTTCTGGGCGATTGCGTAGATGGTGTCACCGGAGACGACGGCGTGCGTCGTCGTGGCTGCCGGGGTCGCCGGTTCGACGGCGGCTGGGGCGGCCGGAACTGCGGTATCGGCGAGCGTGAGGCTCTGCCCCGGGTAGATCACGGACCGCCAGGTGAGTCCGTTCCAGGTCAGGACGTCGGCCGTACTCAGTCCGAAGCGCTCGGCGATCCCGAAGACGGTGTCTCCGGGTTGGACGACGTACGTGCCGGGACTGGTCTGCGCCGGTACGGAGTGCATCGGCACGCCGGCCGTCGATGCCACGTCCTTGAGCTGGACGAGATGCAGGGCGGGGGCGGCATCCGCCGATGCGGGCGCAGCGACCAGCGTGCCGGCGAGCGTTCCCAGAACGGCAGCAGGTGCGGCCACGGTCAGATATCGCGTGCGACGCGAAGCGTTCAGTCTCAAAGCTTCCCCCTTTTTCGACTTCTGCCACGCTGGCACGGAAGTAAACCAAAGTCAACAGGAGTGACAGGTGTGACTGGCGTGACGGGAGTGGCAAGATGCATCCTCCGACCGGAGGTGAGATAGTGGCAACGTGTCTGAGAACGCCCCTGAAACGTATGCCACCGAGTGGCTGACCATGCCCGATCTCGTCGAGGTGCTCGATGAGCCGCTCGGGCGGGTGCGACGACTCATCGACGAGCACTATCTCATCGGTTCCCGCCGCAACGGAGTGTTCACTGTTCCGGCTGTGTTCATCGTCGACGGGGAGCCGCTGGCCTCGCTGCGCGGCACCGTGATCGTCCTGAAGGATGCCGGCTTCACCGACGATGAGGTCATCAACTGGCTGCTCAGCGATGAGGAGACGATGGGGCGCTCGCCGATCGCGGCGCTGCTCGCCGGCCACAAGAGCGAGGTCCGTCGGATCGCCCGCACTCTCGCCTGACCGTTGTCGCGGCCCGGCTCAGGCCGGGCGTGCCGGTTGCAGTGCTCAGGCCGCCCGCACGGTGGCTGCGCGCGCGAGATCGCGGAGTTCGCTGACGGCGGCGTTGTCCAGGCGCGCCCCGGACAGCGCCCGGTCGGCCTCCTTGGCGTAGTCAGAGATCATCGTCTCCACGCGATCGAGGGCGCCTGAGCCTGCGATCGTCGCCTGCAGCGACGACACCTGCTCGTCCGTGAGCGACGGGTCGCCCAGTAACTCGTCGAGAAGGTTGCGCGTTGAGGTGTCGACGGCGTCCCTGGTGAGGGCGATGAGGACGGTGCGCTTGCCCTCACGGAGGTCGTCGCCCGCGGGCTTGCCGGTGACGGCTGCGTCGCCGAACACCCCGAGCACATCGTCGCGAAGCTGGAAAGCCATGCCCAGCGGATGACCGAATCGGCGCAGTGCGGCGAGCTGGTCATCCGCGGCGCCGGCGAGGGATGCCCCCAGCAGCAGGGGCTGCTCGATGCTGTATCTGGCCGACTTCAGCGAGACGACGCGGAGCGCGCGCTCCGCATGCGTGTCGCGCGGATTCACACTCCATGCCGATTCCTCGGCGATGTCGAGGAATTGCCCTGTCGTGACGTCGCGGCGCATCCGGGCGTATTCGGCGCGCACCGTCGCGGCGTGCGGGTGGTCTGCGATCCCGGTCTCCATGAGGTCGTCGCTCCAGGCGACCAGGAGATCTCCCAGCAGGATCGCGGAGGCGCGTCCGAACGACTCGGCATCGCCCGTCCATCCCGCCGCGCGGTGGGCGCTCTCGAGGGCGCGATGTGCCGCAGGACGGCCTCGGCGGGTATCCGAGTTGTCGATGAGATCGTCGTGCACGAGCGCGGCGGACTGGAAGATCTCCAGCGCGGCGCACAGATCCCAGAGCGCATCGCTCTCCACGGCGTTCCGGTCGAGGAAGCGGGCGACCGAGCGCCAGCCGGAGTGGCAGAAACGTGCCCGCAGCCGCTTACCGCCGACGAGGGTGTCCGCAGCCGCGTCGAGGAACGAAACCGCGTCAGGGCCGTAGTCGGCGGACTCGGCGCGTGCCCTGTCGAGGAAGCACTTCAGGCGCTCAGCGACGGCATCGGGGACAGGAGTGGGGGACGACACGACTCTCAGCATACGTACACCGAACGAGGTGCCGGACGGCTACCCCAGATCGCCGGGCTGGGCGTAGAATGTAAGGCACCATACCCGAGGGGGACGAGATGCCACTGTCCGAACAGGAGCAGCGTCTGCTTGATGAGATGGAACGCCATCTCCTGCACAACGACGCCGACGTCGTGAGCGCGCCCTCCGGTGATCGTGCCTTGAGCTACCGCAATCTCGTGTACGGGGCACTCCTCCTGCTGGCCGGCGTCGGCGCGCTGATCGCGGGTGTCGCCCTCGGCGACGTGCTCGGCATCGTTGTCGGTGTGATCGGTTTCGCGACGATGCTCACCGGAGTGATGCTGGCTGTCACCCCGGTGCGCCGCACCACCCCGGTGCCGGCTCGCGAGGGCAAGTCGGCCAAGCCGCAGAACTCGGCGTCCTTCATGGATCGTATGAACGATCGATGGGATCGCCGCCAAGACGGTCGCTGACCGCCAACAAGTCGTCTTCCCGAAGGCCCGGATGCTCTGAGCATCCGGGCCTTCGTCGTTTCTCGGCGCGGTGCGCCGTCTCGGCGGATGTGCGCTGGTCCTCCACTCTTCCTCCACTGCGCTCCACCGCGAGAAATCAAGGATCTCAAAGCGCTCACGCTCGGATCGACGAAGGATCACGGCGATTGGTCGTAGGTTTGTGGAGGAAAGTGGAGTAAAGTGGGGCGCACCTCGAGTTGGCCGGACGAAGAGGGGGGTGATGGCCATGTTGCTGGGGACGCACTCACCGAAGCTCGACGACAAGGGACGGGTCATCCTTCCCGCGAAGTTCCGCGAAGATCTGGGCGGCGGCATCGTCGTCACCCGCGGTCAGGAACGTTGCCTCTACGTCTTCAGCACTGCCGAGTTCGAGACCATGCACGAGCGGATCCGACAGGCCCCGCTCGCCAACAAGCAGGCGCGTGACTTCATGCGTCTGTTCCTCTCCGGAGCGAGTGCGGAGATGCCGGACAGCCAGAACCGCATCACCATCCCGGCGCACCTTCGTCAGTACGCCGGACTCCAGAAGGAGCTCGTCGTCACCGGAGTCGGCGCCCACGCCGAGATCTGGGATGCCGAGAGCTGGAACACCTACCTCGCGGCCGGCGAGGAGACCTACGCAGACCTGGAGCAGGAGGTGATTCCGGGACTCTTCTGACCACGGCTGTGATGCCCCGCCGCTCCCGCCCCGACACACTTCCCCGGTGCCGGGTCGAGCGGAGGGGGATCAGGGCCCTGGTCACCGGAAAGAGAAACTCCACCCGAGAAAGATCATGAACCTCCGAGACATTCACACCCCCGTCCTGCTCGACCGCTGCGTCGAGCTGCTCGCTCCCGCCCTCCAGGCCGACGGAGCGGTGCTCGTGGATGCCACGCTCGGCATGGGCGGCCACGCCGAGGCTTTCCTCCAGCGCTTCGACAACATCCGGCTCATCGGGCTGGATCGCGACACGGATGCCCTGCGAATCGCGGGGGAGCGGCTCGCACGCTTCGCGGACCGGATCACCCTCGTGCACACCGTTTACGACGAAATCGGCCTGCACGCACAGGGCGCCGCCGGCATCCTCTTCGACCTCGGTGTCTCCTCGTTGCAGCTCGATGAAGCAGAGCGCGGTTTCGCGTACTCCAAGGACGCCCCGCTGGACATGCGCATGGACCAGACCAAGGGGGTCACCGCCGCCGAGGTCATCGCCACGTACAACGAGGGCAACCTCCGCCGCATCTTCGAGCGCTACGGCGAGGAGAAGCTCGCCGGCCGCTACGCGCGTTTCATCATCGAGGCGCGACAGAAGCAGCCGATCACCCGCTCCGGCGAACTCGTGGAGCTGCTGATCGCGGCGACCCCCGCCGCAGCACAGCGCGCGGGCCACCCGGCCAAGCGCGTGTTCCAGGCGTTGCGCATCGAGGTCAATGCCGAGCTGAACGTGCTCGCGGACGCGATCCCTGCGGCGATGGACGCCCTCAGCGTCGGTGGACGGATCGTCGTGATGTCGTATCAGTCGCTGGAGGACCGCCTGGTCAAGCAGGCGTTCGCGGCCGGGGCTGCTTCGACGACGCCCCCGGGACTCCCGGTCGAACTCCCCGAGCACGCTCCGCGGTTCCGCATCGTGACCAAGGGCGCCGAACTGGCGGACGACGCCGAGCGTGCGCGCAACCCCCGGGCGATCCCGGTGCGGCTGCGCGCGGCCGAGAAGATCAGGGAGTCGGCATGAGCCTCAACGCCACCGCGCGCGTCCTGCCACGGCCCTCTGCGCCGACGAAGGCGCCGGAACGTCGCCTTCGTCCCCTGGAGCGTCCTGCTGAACGACGCAAGCCCAAGCTCGCCTACGCGCTGATCGCCCTCGGCGGTGCGTTGGCGATCGGTGCTCTCCAGATCGCGCTCTCGCTGGCGATCACGCAGGATTCGTTCACGCTTGCCGCGCTCAACTCGCAGCAACGCGAGCTGAACCTGCGCACTCACGCGCTGCAGGAGGAACTCACCGGGCTCAGCTCGCCGCAGCTGCTGGCCAGCAGCGCAGCCGGCCTCGGAATGGTCGTCGCGGGGTCGCCCTCGTATCTGCGCCTCAGCGACGGTGCGGTGTTCGGAGCTGGCTCCGGTGCCGATTGGTACTCGACGGTCGACCCGAACGGTTCGGGCGCGGTGGGCAATGCGCTCCTGCAGGCCGCGCATACCGAGACGACCCCGCCGGCCGGTGATGAAGCCGCGGAGAGTACGACATCCGATCTGCCGCCGTCGATCACCGATGGCCTCCCCAGCCCCACGACCCACTGAGCCGAAACCCAGACGGAGACATCCTCATGACGACACGAGCCACCCGCAGTCCGCGGCGACGCACCGTCGTCGCCCTCGCCGTCGTGCTCGCCGT
The DNA here is from genome assembly GCF_040675825.1 of Microbacterium sp. LWH12-1.2. NCBI lineage: Bacteria > Bacillati > Actinomycetota > Actinomycetes > Micrococcales > Microbacteriaceae > Microbacterium > Microbacterium sp. LWH12-1.2. The sequence goes on along the minus strand of NZ_JBEGIJ010000001.1, from coordinate 1,423,005 downwards.
GCTGGCGGCGTTCGTCGTCCGGCTCGTCGACATCCAGGTAGTCAGGGCGGATGCCCATGTCGAGGACTCGCTCCGCACCGGCAAACTCGGCACGTCGACGTCGATCCCCGGTCAGCGCGGATCGATCGTGGACTCCGAAGGCACAGTCCTCGCCTCCAGCGTCCTGGTCTACGACGCCCAGCTGAGCCCGCAGGTCATCATGCTCCTGGAGAACGACGAGAAGAACAAGCCGAAGCTGCCGTGGGCCGAGGCGTCCGAGAAGATCGCCGCGGTCACCGGTCAGACCGGCGATGAGGTGCGCGCGATCGTCGCAGCGGCTCTCGCCGAGAACGCCGAGAGCCAGTACGCGCTGCTGAAGCGGGGCCTGACCACCGAGCAGTACCTCGCGCTGCGCGACCTGGGCCTGCCCTATCTGGCTGTGAATCCCCGGGAGACACGGGTCTACCCGAACGGCGCAGTCGCCGGCAATATCGTCGGCTTCCTCGACGGAGAGGGCAAGGCGCAGGTCGGCGTCGAGAAGATGGAGGGCCAGTGCCTGGCCTCCACCGCCGGCGAGAGGTCGTACCGCACCGGCAAGGACGGCGTGGTGATCCCCGGCAGCGAACGCACTGTCGACGCAGTGGACGGTGGAACCGTGCAGCTCACGCTCAACAGCGATCTGCAGTGGTACATGCAGCAGATGATCGGCGAAGAGGCGCAGAAGCAGGGCGCCAAGGGAGGCACCGTCACGGTCGTCGAGACCAAGACCGGCAAAATCCGGGCGGCGGCCGAGTGGCCGGCGATGGACCCCAACGACCTGGATGCGTCGGCACGCGAGACCTGGGGCAACCAGATCTTCACCTACGACTTCGAGCCGGGCTCGACTTTCAAGGCGATCACTGCCGCTGCGGTGATCGAGGGCGCGGGGGCGACCCCCTTGTCGACCGTCACGGCTTCGTCTCGCGAGACGTTCCCGAACGGGGCCGTCATCAATGACGCCTTCTCGCACCCGGACTACAACTACACGCTCGCCGGTGCACTGATCGACTCGTCGAACGTGGCGCTGTCGAAGTTCGGCGAGATGGTCAGTCCGGATGTGCGCCACGACTACCTGCAGCGATTCGGCGTCGGCACCGAGACGATCGGGTTCCCGAACGAGACCGACGGCACGCTGCACCCGACCAGCGAGTGGGACAACCAGTCGATCTACACCACCTCCTTCGGTCAGCACTTCACCGTCACCGCACCGCAGCTCGCCGGGGCGTACCAGGCGATCGCCAACGGCGGGGAGAAGATCGGGCTCTCACTTGTCGAGTCCTGCACGCGGACGGACGGCACCGTCGTCACGCCGGATGCGCCAGAACGCGAGCAGATCGTCACGCCGGAGACCGCATCACAGCTGACGCGCATGCTGGAGAACGTCGCGGTGCAGGGCGGACTCGCCGAAGACATCGCGGTGCCCGGATACCGTGTCACGAGCAAGACCGGAACCGCGCAGGTCGCGGATCTGGTCAACGGCGGCTACAAGTCCGGCGTCTACTACACGAGCATGGTCGGCTTCGCTCCCGTCGACGATCCTGAGTACGTCATCGTGGTGACCCTCGACGAGCCGACTAGAATTACATCGTCTGCCGCAACCGCTTCCGCCTTCCAGAAGGCCGTGACGCAGGTCATGAAGACCTATCGCGTCATGCCGTCGTCCACGCCGATGGACGAGTTGCTGCCCAAGTTCGAATAGCCGGCGAGAGCCGCGCATGGAGATGTCATGATCGCCCTGTCGCTTGCTGAGATCGCCGCCATCACCGGTGGTGACCTGCGTCTCGTCGGAGACGACACCGCCACCACGGTGGTGAGGGGAGTGGTCGACACGGACTCCCGAGAGATGGAGCCGGGGTCGATCTTCGTCGCGAAGCCCGGGGCCGAGACCGATGGGCACCGCTTCGTCGGCGCCGCCGCTCAGGCGGGAGCCGTCCTGGCGATCGTCGAGCGGCCGGTCGATGAGGCCGTGACCCAGATCGTGGTGACGGATGTGATCGCGGCCCTGGCTGATCTGGCCAAGGAGGTCGTGGGGCGCGTGCGCGCCATCGGGAACCTGAGGATCGTCGGCATCACCGGTTCGAACGGCAAGACCACGACGAAGAACTTCCTCGCTCGCATCCTGTCGGACGAGGGCGAGGTCGTCGCGCCCGTCAGGTCGTTCAACAATGAGGTCGGCGCTCCCGTCACCATGCTCCGCGTCACCGAGAACACGCGGTATCTGGTGAGCGAGTTCGGCGCAGCGGCACCGGGGAGCATCGCTCACCTCGCCGGTCTGGTCGAGCCGGACGTCGCGGTCGTCTTGATGGTGGGCCTTGCCCATGCCGGCGGGTTCGGCGGCATCGAGGAGACGGCGAAGGCCAAGGCGGAGCTGGTGGCCGCGGCGCGAGCCGATGGCACGGCGGTTCTGGGTATCGACGATTCTCGAGTGGCCGCGATGCGGGAACTCGCCACCGAGCGCGGTATGCGCGTCGTCGGTTTCGGGCAGAGCGCCGCCGCAGACATCCGGGCGGACGACGTCGCAGTGACGGCATCCGGCACGCGCTGCACCGTCGAAGTCGACGGCATCCGATTCCCGCTCCACATGCAGGTGCTCGGCGCGCATCATGTCGGCAACGCGCTGGCGGCGATCGCCGCGGCCGGCGTGCTGGGCGTGTCGGTCGCGGATGCGATCGCCCGTCTGGAGACCGTGGAGATCGCGGAGCGCTGGAGGATGCAGCCACTCGGCAGCGACCGGGTGCGCATCATCAACGATGCGTACAACGCCAGCCCCGACTCGATGGCGGCAGCCCTTCGCACTCTTGCTCAGATCACCGGTCCCGGTGAGCGAACCGTCGCCGTGCTCGGCGCGATGACAGAGCTCGGTGAGAGCACGGGGGAGGAGCACGACCGTATCGGCCTGCTCGCCGTGCGACTGAACATCCAGCGGATCGTCGTCGTCGGCCCTGAGGCCCGCCGTCTCTACCTCTCCGCCGTCGGTGAAGGCTCCTGGGACAGCGAGGCCGTGCATCTGCCCGATCAGGATGCCGCTTTCGAATACCTGCGCACAGAACTTCGCGACGGCGACCGTGTGCTCGTGAAATCATCCAATTCCGTGGGCCTTCGGCATCTCGGCGATCGTCTGGGAGAATTGTTCTCGTGAGGTCCCTGCTAATGGCGGCGGCGATATCGCTCGCCTTCACACTCTTCCTGACTCCTGTCTTCCTCCGGCTGTTCCGCAAATGGGGATGGGGGCAGGTCATCCGCACCCCCGAGGACATCGCCAACCCCAGCCACGAGGCGAAGCGCGGAACGCCGACGATGGGCGGGGTGATCTTCATCCTCGGCACCATCGTGGGTTACTTCACCGGTGTGTACGTCAGCGGCGAAGTGCCTGCGCTGTCGTCGATCCTGGTGATCTGGCTGATGGTCGGGTTCGGTGCCGTCGGCTTCATCGACGACTACATGAAGGTGCGCAGTCAGCGCAGCCTCGGCCTCTCCGGCTGGAGGAAGGTGATCGGGCAGCTGCTCGTGATCATCCCGTTCGGCGTCGTCGCCCTGAACTTCCCGAACACGTTCGATCAGACACCGGCGAGTGGCTCGATCTCGTTGTTCCGCGATATCACGTGGCTGAACCTCTTCGTGTTCGGCGCGATCCTCGGATGGATCCTGTACCTGGTGTGGATCGCGATCATCGGCGTGGCGACCTCGAACAGCGTGAACCTGACTGACGGGCTGGACGGCCTCGCGGCCGGAGCCGGAGTGTTCGTCGTCGGTGCATACAGTCTGATCGCGTTCTGGCAGTTCAAGCAGTCGTGCACGGTCGTGGATACCGAGGCCCTCAGCGGATGCTACGAGGTGCGCGATCCGTTCAACCTCGCCATCATCTCCGCGTCGTTCGCCGCCGGGCTCATCGGCTTCCTCTGGTGGAATGCCCCGAAGGCCAAGGTCTTCATGGGCGATGTCGGCTCGATGGCGATCGGTGGCGTGATCACGGCGATGGCGATCCTCACCCGCACCGAACTGCTGCTCTTCGTGATCGCCGGGGTCTTCGTGATCTCCTCCGGGTCGGTGATCCTGCAGCGCACCTACTTCAAGGCGACTCGCGGCAAGCGGCTGTTCCTGATGAGCCCGTTCCACCATCACCTCGAGATGCGCGGCTGGCCAGAGGTCACCATCGTCGTGCGCCTCTGGGTCATCGCGGGCCTGCTGGCGGTGTCGGCCGTCGGACTCTTCTACGTCGAGTGGTTGACGCGTGTCGACTGAAGCGCGCCTGGATGCTCTGACCAGCTGGCACGCCGACTGGAGGGGACTGCGGGTCACGGTTCTCGGCCTTTCGATGACCGGCTTCTCGGTCGCCGACACTCTCACCGAGCTCGGCGCCGACGTCCTGGTGCTCAGCGAGACCGCTGCGGACGAATACGAGCGACTGCTGCCCGTGATCGGCGCCCGGTTCGAACTCGGCTCGCTGGCGGCCGTCCCTGATGCCCTGACCGATTTCGCCCCCGAGGTGATCGTCGCCTCTCCAGGGTTCTCGCCCTCGCATCCGCTGATCCGCTGGGCTCAGGATTCTGGCATCGCCCTCTGGGGCGATATCGAACTGGCTTGGCGCCTTCGTGACAAGGTCGTCCGCGCGGACGGCACGCCGGCGGACTGGGTTCTCATCACCGGCACGAACGGCAAGACGACGACCACGCAGCTGACGGCGTCGCTGCTCGTCGAGGGCGGGCTGCGTGCGGCTCCGTGCGGGAACATCGGCGTGCCGGTGCTCGATGCCGTGCGCGACCCCTCAGGGTTCGATGTCCTGGTCGTGGAGCTCTCCAGTCATCAGCTCTGGTACCTCGGGCAGTCGGCGGCCGCGGGGGAGCTGTTCCCCTACGCGGCCGTCTGCCTCAACCTCGCCGACGATCACCTGGTATGGCACGGCAGCGCCGACGCCTACCGCGACGCGAAGGCGTTCGTGTACCGCAACACCCGGATCGCCTGCGTCTACAACAAGGCCGATGAGGCCACCAGACGCATGGTCGAGGACGCCGACGTCATCGAAGGCGCCAGGGCGATCGGCTTCGACCTCGGCATCCCCGGACCCAGCGACCTCGGCGTCGTGGAGGGACTCCTCGTCGATCGCGCGTTCCATGAAGACCGTGCTCGCAGCGCCCTGGAGCTGACCACGGTCGCGGATCTCGAGAATGCGGGATTGTCGGCACCGCACATCGTGCAGAACATCCTCGCCGCCAGTGCGCTCGCCCGCTCTCTCGGCGTCGCACCGGCGGCGATCCACGCGGCACTTCTGAAGTTCCGACTGGATGCCCACCGTATTCAGGTGATCGCCCGGCACGCCGGCATCACCTGGGTGGACGATTCGAAGGCGACGAACCCGCATGCCGCGGCTTCGTCGTTGCGTGCCTTTCCCGGTGCCGTCTGGGTCGTCGGAGGCGATCTCAAGGGCGTGGACATCGCCGACCTCGTCGCCGAAGTCGGCACGACGGCCAGTGCAGCCGTCGTCATCGGGGTCGAACGGTCGGCCGTTGTCGCGGCATTCCAGCGACACGCGCCCGCAGTGCCCGTATTCGAGGTGGAAGCTGGCGAGACTGGACACGTCATGAACCGTGTCGTGGAGATCGCGGCGGGGATCGTCGACGACGAGGGTACGGTTCTGCTGGCCCCGGCGGCGGCATCCTTCGACCAGTTCTCCAGTTACGCGGATCGCGGCCATCGCTTCGCCGAAGCGGTGCGGGACTGGATCGACCGGGGGAACGCCGATGACACAGGTCGCCCGAACCCCACGCGGTGAGGCCGGGCGCTCCGAGTCCGGCGGACTCGCCGCCCGCGTCACGCTCGGGCGCCGCTTCACCCCGGTGTCGACGGAGTTCCTCCTCATCACTTCGACCGCCCTGCTGCTGACGATCTTCGGCCTCGTGATGGTGCTCTCCGCCACGAGCGCGACGGCAGTGGCCAACGGCGACAATCCGATGGACGGCGCCCTGCGACAGGGCGTGTTCGCGATACTGGGCGTTCCGCTGATGTTCCTGATCAGCCGGTTTCCGGTGCCGTTCCTGAAGAAGATCGCCTGGCCGGCGCTGTTCGGCGCCGTCGCGCTGCAACTTCTCGTCTTCACGCCGCTCGGCGACGAGGGCGGCGGAAACCGCAACTGGATCAAGATCGCGGGATTCACGCTCCAGCCCTCGGAGTTCCTCAAGCTGGCCCTCGCGCTCTGGATCGCCTACGTCCTGCTGCGCAAGCAGGCGATGCTGGGAACCTGGCACCAGGTCTTCATCCCCGTCATCCCGGTCGGTGTCCTCGCCATCGGCACGGTTCTCGCCGGTAAGGATCTGGGCACATCGATGGTGCTCGTGCTCATCCTGCTCGGCTGTCTGTTCTTCTCCGGGGTGAAGCTGAGACTCTTCATCCTGCCGGTGATCCTCGGCGTGGCCGCAGTGCTCGCGTACGCGCTGACGAGCCCGGACAGGTTGCGGCGCATCACGGCGACGTGCGACGACATGTCGCAGTACTACGGCGACTGCTATCAGTCGATCCACGGCATCTGGGGCATGGCGAGCGGCGGCATCTTCGGCCTGGGGCTCGGCAATTCGCAGGAGAAATACGGCTGGCTGCCCGCGCCGGGCAACGACTTCATCTTCGCGATCGTCGGCGAGGAGCTGGGACTGATCGGCTGTGTCGTCGTGCTCGCCCTCTTCACGTTCTTCGCCGTCGGCGCGTTCCACATCATCCGCAAGACGTCGGATCCCTTCATCCGCGTCGCTGCCGGCGGCATCACCGTCTGGATCGTCGGGCAGGCCGTGATCAACATCGGCGTCGTGATCGGAATCTTCCCGGTGATGGGCGTGCCGCTGCCGTTCATGTCTCAGGGCGGCACCGCCCTGCTCGCCGTGCTCATCGCCTGCGGTGTGCTCCTCGCGTTCGCACGCACGCTCCCGGCCACCGAGCGGGGCAAGGCCGTCCGCACTCCTTCGGCAGGGCGGGGTAGGGTCACCAGGTGACCACGTACCTGCTTGCCGGCGGAGGAACCGCCGGCCATGTCAACCCCCTGCTCGCCGTCGCCGATTCGCTGCGTGCGCGCGATGCTGAGGCTTCCGTCCTCGTGCTCGGCACCGCGGAGGGGCTGGAGTCCCGTCTCGTGCCCGAGCGCGGCTATGAGCTGCTCATCGTGGACAAGGTGCCGTTCCCGCGTCGTCCGAACAAGCAGGCGGCGGCGTTCCCCGGGCGTTTCCGCCGAGCCATCGCCCAGGTGCGCGCGCACATCCGCGCACACGGAATCGACGTGCTCGTCGGCTTCGGCGGCTACGCGTCGGCGCCGGCGTACGTCGCCGCGCGGCGCGAGGGCATCCCGTTCGTGGTGCACGAGGCGAACGCGAAGCCCGGACTCGCGAACGTCCTCGGCGCCCGGCGTGCGGCGGCCGTCGGCGTCGCGTTCGAGGGCACGCCGTTGCGGGGGAGCGAAGTGGTCGGCATGCCGCTGCGGAGCGAGATCATCGCCCTCGATCGGCGCGCGGCGCGTGCGGAGGCCGCGGAGGCGTTCGGCCTGGACCTCGACCGGCCTGTGCTGCTCGCGTTCGGCGGTTCGCTGGGCGCACAGCGACTCAATGAGGCGCTCGCGGATTCGTGGGCAGACGTCCTCGCGGCGGGCTGGCAGCTTGTGCACGTCACGGGGGAGCGCAGCGATCTCGTCGACCCCGAGGTGCCCGGGTACGTCGTCCGGCGGTATGTCGACCGGATGGACCTGGCGTTCTCCCTCGCCGACCTCATCGTCTCGCGCTCGGGGTCGGCGACGGTCAGCGAGATCAGCGCGCTCGGGATCCCGGCGCTGTACGTCCCGTACTCCGTCGGAAACGGCGAACAGCGCCTGAACGCGGCATCGTCGATCGCCGCGGGTGCGGCGGAGCTGCTCGACGATGCCACCTTCGACGGAGATGCCGTGCGACGGATCGTGGTCCCCCTTCTCGGAGACCGTGAACGCCTGGCCCGGATGGCCGCGGCTGCGGAGCGCACCGGTACCCGCAACGGCACCGAGAATGTCGTCGCGCTGATCGATCGCGCCCTGGGTGCCTCCGCATCCGCTCGTTGAGCGAGCGCGGCGAGACGAAACGCACCAACGGAAAAGTAGACTAGTCCCGACATGATCAGACCCGACCTCTCCCTCCCGATTCCCGAGACGATCACCGCCGCGCACTTCATCGGCATCGGTGGTTCCGGTATGAGCGGACTCGCCCGGATGTTCCTGGATGCCGGCATCCGCGTCTCCGGTTCCGACCGCGCCGACAGCGACAACCTCCGCGCGCTTGCCGCCGCCGGGGCGACCGTTCACGTCGGGCACGACGCCGCACACCTCGGCGATGCGGACACCGTCGTGCACACCGGAGCCATCTGGCCGGAGAACCCGGAGTTCCTGCTGGCGAAGGAACGCGGGCTGCACGTCATCCACCGCTCCCAGGCGCTGCACTGGCTGATCGGCTCGCGCCGGCTCGTCTCGGTCGCCGGTGCTCACGGCAAGACCACGTCGACCGGCATGATCGTGACGGCGCTGCGCGAGCTGGGCGCCGACCCGAACTTCGTCAACGGCGGGGTCATCGAGCAGCTCGGCCTGTCCAGTGCGAGCGGCTCCGGCGACCTGTTCGTGATCGAAGCCGACGAGTCCGACGGAACCTTCCTGCTCTACGACACGTCGATCGCGCTGATCACCAATGTCGACCCGGACCACCTCGATCACTACGGCTCCGACGAGGCGTTCCACGACGCCTTCATCCGGTTCGCGAATGCCGCGACGGAGGCGGTCGTGATCTCGAGCGACGACCCCGGTGCCCTCCGCGTGAGCGCCGGGCTGACGCATCCGAACGTGATCACGTTCGGTCAGGCCGTCGATGCCGACGTGCGCGTCACGGACATCCTCACCGACGGGCCGGTCTCGGCCACGATCTCGCACGGGGCCGAGAGCGCGCGCCTGCAGCTGGCCGTGCCGGGGGTGCACAACGCGATCAACGCGGCCGGCGGCATCGCGGTGCTGCGGGCGCTCGGCTTCTCGCTCAGTGACGCGACGCGGGCGATGGAGGGCTTCGCCGGTACGGTCCGCCGCCTCGAGCAGCACGGAGTCGAGCGCGGCGTCGCCGTCTACGACGACTACTCGCACCATCCCACCGAGGTCCGCGCAGCGCTCGAGGCGATGCGCACCCTGGCCGGCGAGGGGCGCATCATCGCGATCCAGCAGCCGCACACGTATTCGCGCACCCAGCACATGTATCAGGAGTTCGCCGACGTGCTCGAGGAGTTCGCGGACCACACCGTGATGCTCGATGTCTACGGTGCGCGGGAGGACCCGGTGCCCGGCGTGACCGGCGAGCTGGTCAGCGACGCGTTCCGCGACGCCTCGAACGTGCACTACGTCGCCGACTGGCAGGATGCCGCCGACTACACGGCCACCGTGGCTCGCCCTGGTGACTTCGTGATCACCCTCGGCTGCGGAAACGTGTACCAGATCATCCCGCAGGTGCTCGAGTCGCTGCGGCAGACCCCCGGGGCCTAGCGGATGCGCCGGCCCGCACCCCTGCCGACGCCGGCGGAGAAGGAGACACCTTCGCAACCGGTTTCGCGCTCTCGCCGTCAGGCCGAGAAGCCCGACAAAAGCGAGCGGGTGGCGGAGTCGAATCCGAGCGAGACGGCGCAGGACCTGCCGGAGGAGCTCGCAACGCCGACGACGAGTCGCGATGTCTGGCGCGCAGCACGTGCTCGCCGGAAGGCACTGCGCGCCGAGATCCGCCGCTTCACGCAGCGCTCCCGTCGTCGCCGCATCATCTGGTTCACGGGGATCGGGGCGGTGCTGGTGCTGATCGGCGGGAGCGTTGCCGCCGCCTACAGCCCGCTTTTCGCCGTGGAGAAGATCACCGTGGTGGGCGCGTCCACGCTCGACCCGGCGACCGTCGAAGCGGCGCTGAGTGCCCAGATCGGCACACCCCTGGCGCTGGTGGACACCAGTGAGGTGAAGGCGGCGCTGCTCGCCTTCCCCCTGATCGAGACGTACGCGCTCGAGGCGAAGCCGCCGCATGACCTCACGGTCAGCATCGTCGAGCGCACGCCGGTCGGCGTGATCGAATCGGATGCCGGGTACACACTCGTCGATGCCGCAGGCGTCGCGCTCGCGACGACGAGCGACCAGCCGGCAGGCCAGCCGCTGATCGAGGTCGAAGGCGGAGTCGACTCCACGGCCTTCGAGAGCATCGGGCTGGTCATGCGGTCGTTGCCGGCCGACGTGCGCGCCGTGGTCACGAGCGCCCGCGCGTCGACCGCGGATGACGTCACGCTGACCCTCGCCTCGGGACTGACCGTGGTGTGGGGGAGCGCCGAGGAGTCCCGCGACAAGGCGGTGGCTCTGAGCAGGACGATGGCTGCGAGACCCGACGCCAGCACGATCGATGTCTCCTCGCCCGAGCTCGCCGTCGTCGGCTGAGCCGGATCTGCACGGCAAACGCGCGACACGCCCGTGTCGCTGCGGGCCCGCGAGCACGCGGCGCTTACCTTCGAACAAGAGAAACCAATACCGGGAAATACTTTACACCTCTAGTTGAGGTTTAAGGTTCACACCCTGGTTTCTCGCCTAAACGACAGGCTCGACTATTCGGAGGCCGGCCATGAGCCAGAACCAGAACTACCTCGCCGTGATCAAGGTCGTCGGCGTGGGCGGTGGCGGCGTCAACGCCGTCAACCGCATGATCGATCTCGGCCTCCGCGGAGTCGAGTTCATCGCTGTCAACACCGACGCACAGGCACTGCTCATGAGCGACGCCGACGTCAAGCTCGACGTGGGCCGCGAGCTCACCCGTGGCCTCGGTGCCGGCGCCGACCCCGAGGTGGGTCGCCGCGCCGCAGAAGACCACGCCGAAGAGATCGAGCAGGCTCTCACCGGGGCCGACATGGTCTTCGTCACCGCGGGCGAGGGCGGCGGCACCGGCACCGGCGGCGCACCCGTCGTCGCGCGTATCGCGAAGTCCATCGGCGCGCTCACCATCGGTGTCGTCACCAAGCCGTTCTCCTTCGAGGGCCGCCGCCGCCAGAGCCAGGCCGAGGCGGGCGTCGCCAAGCTCAAGGAAGAGGTCGACACCCTCATCGTGGTGCCGAACGACCGTCTTCTCGAGATCAGCGACCGCGGCATCTCGATGATCGAGGCATTCGCCACCGCCGATCAGGTGCTGCTCGCCGGTGTGCAGGGAATCACCGACCTCATCACGACTCCTGGTCTCATCAACCTCGACTTCGCCGACGTCAAGTCGGTCATGCAGGGTGCGGGTTCCGCGCTCATGGGCATCGGCTCCGCGCGCGGCGCCGACCGTGCGATCAAGGCCGCCGAGCTCGCGGTCGAGTCGCCGCTGCTCGAGGCGAGCATCGAGGGCGCGCACGGCGTGCTGCTGTCGATCCAGGGTGGTTCGAACCTCGGCATCTTCGAGATCCACGATGCCGCGGACCTCGTCAAGGAGGCGGCGCACCCCGAGGCGAACATCATCTTCGGAACGGTCATCGACGACACTCTCGGCGACGAGGTGCGCGTCACGGTGATCGCCGCCGGCTTCGACAGCGGAGAACCCACGCTGCGCCTGGACCCGATGGTGGTCAGCCGTCCGGCGGCAGCGGCGACGCTGCCCGACGTGCCGCTCTCCAGCGTCTCCGATGCTCCGGCCACGCCGGAGAAGATCGAGACCGAATCGGCCCAGCGGGTCCCCGCGACCAGCATCGAGCCGGCGTTCGCCGAGGACGACATCGACATTCCTGAGTTCCTGAAGTAACACGGGAATCCGATTTGAGTGAATTGGCTGCGCGGCTGTCGGCGATCGACACGCAGATCGCTGACGCCGCGCGCCGAGCAGGCCGCGATGGCGGGGAGATCACCCGAATCGTGGTGACGAAGTTCCATTCGGCATCCGTCGTCCGGGAGCTCCACGCGCTCGGCGTGCGCGACGTCGGTGAGAATCGGCAGCAGGAGATGTCCGCCAAAGTCGACGAGCTGCAGGATCTCGACCTGCGCTGGCATTTCATCGGCCAGGCGCAGACGAACAAGGCGGCGGCGATCAGGAGCGGGGCGGATGCCGTGCACTCGGTCGACCGCGAACGGCTGGCCGATGCGCTCCATCGTGCGGCGGAGGACGACTCCGCGCTTGACGTGCTCGTGCAGATCAATCTCACCGGCGACGCCGGGCGCGGGGGAGTCGAGCCCGGCGCGGCAGACGCTCTCGCCGAGCACGTGCTCGGCCTGCCCTCGCTACGACTCCGTGGAGTGATGGCCGTGGCTCCGCTCGATGAGGAACCGGCATCCGCCTTCGCGCGCCTGCGCGTCGTCGCCGACCGGATCCGCCTCATCGCGCCGGATGCAACATGGATCTCTGCCGGCATGACCGGCGATTTCGCCGAGGCCATCGCCGCAGGTGCGACACACCTGCGGATCGGCTCCGCAATCACGGGACCCCGGCCCGACCGGGGTTAACCTCTAAACAGACCAGCCCGAACGTTCGAACCGGAGGACACGATGGGTAACCCGCTGAAGAAGACCATGGTGTATCTCGGCCTCGCCGACGAGGAAGAGGTGTACGAGGAGGAGACGCAAGCTCCTGCCCGCGCACACCGCGAACGCGACCGCGAGCAGCGTGACCGTGAAGAGGCCGCCCCGGCGCCCGTCACGCCGTTGCGTCGCCCCGTCGCCGTGCGGCAGCCTGCTGCGGGCACGGTGAACGAGATCCTCACGGTGCACCCCAAGCAGTACCGCGACGCTCAGCTGATCGCTGAGAGCTTCCGCGAGGGCGTCCCGGTGATCATCAACCTCTCGCAGATGAGCGACGCCGACGCGCGCCGCCTCATCGACTTCGCCAGCGGTCTCTCCCTTGGCCTATACGGCCGCATCGAGCGCGTGACGTCGAAGGTCTTCCTGCTGTCGCCGGAGAACATCGCGGTGTCGGGCCACGGGGGAATCGCACACGCAGACGCCGAGTCTGCGGGCTTCGACCAGTCGTAGCCCGTGGAGCTGGTCTCCGTTGCCGCGAGCATCGTTCATCTGGTGCTTCTGCTGTACATCTTCATACTCTTCGCACGCCTCATCCTCGACTACATTCCGCTGTTCAACAGGGAATGGCGTCCGAAGGGCGCTGGCCTGATCGTCGCTGAGATCGTCTACACGATCACCGACCCCCCGATCCGCTTCTTCCGGCGATTGATTCCGCCGTTGCGCATCGGAACACTGTCCCTGGACTTCGGTTTCGCACTCACCATGCTGATCGTGCTGATCCTCATGAACATCGTGCGCATCTTCGTCTGATCTGCGCAGCGACTTCGTCGCGCACGGGTGTCGCGACATCGCGACATTCAGATGCGGGGACTATGCTTGGCTCCCAGGTGCGCGCCCCGGATTCGCGCCACATCACGACCACGCCATACATCGAAACTGGCAACAGAACTCATCGAAAGAGGAGCCACCCATGGCACTTACCCCGGATGACGTCGTCACCAAGCAGTTCCAGCACGTCCGTTTCAAGGACGGCTTCGACCCGGACGAGGTGGACGACTTCCTCGACGAGATCGTCATCGAGTGGCGCAAGGCCCTCGAGGAGAACGTCGAGCTGAAGGCCAAGCTGGCCGCCTACGAGTCCGGTGCGACTCCTGAGGCCGCCGCTCCGGCTCCCGCTGCCGTCGTCGAGGCACCCGCGCCGGTCGCCGTCGCCGAGGCCCCCGTCGAGCCCGCAGCATCTGGCTCCGCGACCGCGACCGCAGGCATCATCGAACTCGCGCAGCGTCTGCACGACGAGCACGTCGCCGAGGGTGAGGCGAAGCGCAACCAGCTCATCGCCGAGGCCGAGACCGAGGTCAGCCGCATCCGCGGCGAGGCCGAGGCCAAGCAGCGCGAAGAGACCTCCCGCATGGAGCGCGAGCGCAACCAGCTCGAGGCCCGTATCACCGAACTCCGCAACTTCGAGCGTGACTACCGCAACCAGCTGCGCGGTTACATCGAGGGTCAGCTCCGCGACCTCGACGAGAAGTCGGCGTCGACGGACTCGACCCCCGTCTCGGCGATCGGACTGTAGGTCGACCCTTTGCCAGGACGTCGTCCCCTTCGTCGGTCGGCGGCCGGTGCGATCGTTGCGATTCTCGCAGCGCTCGTACTGGCCGCCGATCAGTTTGTGAAGCACCTCACGATCACCAACCTGCCATTGCAGGAGTCCGTGCCCGTGCTCGGAGAATTTCTCCAGCTCTACTACGTGCGCAACCCCGGAGCGGCTTTCTCGCTCGGTTCTGAGGTCACCTGGATCTTCACGATCGCTCTGTCGATCGTCGCCGGTGTGATCATCTGGAAGGCGCTTTCGCTGCGTTCGCGCTTGTGGGCTCTGGTTCTCGGATGCCTGCTCGGCGGCGTGCTCGGCAACCTGACCGACCGTCTGCTCCGCGAGCCGGGTTTTCCGGTCGGGCATGTCGTCGACATGATCTCGATGCCCTGGATGATGCCGGCGATCTTCAATGTCGCCGACATCTTCATTGTCACCGGCATGATCTCGGTCGCGCTTCTCGTCGTGTTCGGACTGCGCTTCGACGGCACCCGCGAGCGAGACCACGCCGCGGCGGCCGACGCCGATGCGGCGACTTCCGAGAAGCCGGATGGGTCGACGACCGCCGACGTGGAGCGCTGAGCGTGGAATCCCGTTCCCTTCCCGTCCCCGACGGTTTGGACGGTACGAGGGTCGACGCTGCGCTGGCGAAGATGCTCGGCTTTTCGCGCACCTTCGCCGCTGACGTCGCCGCCGCCGGCGGTGTCCAGCTCGATGGAGTGACGCTCGACAAGTCCGATCGTCTGCGCGGCGGTGGCTGGCTCGAGGTCGAATGGCAACCGAAGGAGGAGCCGCGGATCATTCCGATCCCGGTACCGGATCTCGGCATCGTCTACGACGACGACGACATCGTCGTGGTCGACAAGCCCACTGGCGTGGCCGCCCATCCGTCGCTCGGCTGGGAGGGCCCGACCGTCGTCGGCGCTCTGGCCGCCGCAGGCTTCCGTGTCGCGACCAGCGGTGCGCCGGAGCGCCAGGGCGTGGTGCACCGGCTCGATGTGGGGACCAGCGGGCTCATGGTGGTCGCGAAGACTGAGACCGCCTATACCGCGCTGAAGCGCGCCTTCAAGGAGCGCACGGTCGAGAAGATCTACCACGCGGTGGTTCAGGGACATCCGGACCCGCTCGTCGGCACCATCGATGCGCCGATCGGGCGACACCCGAATCACTCGTGGAAGTTCGCAGTGATCCCCGACGGCAAGCCGTCGGTCACGCACTACGAGACGCTCGAGGCCTTTCCGGGGGCATCGCTCCTGGAGATCCACCTGGAAACCGGCCGCACGCATCAGATCCGCGTGCACATGGCCGCGCACCGGCATCCGTGCGTGGGCGACCCGCTGTACGGTTCCGACCCGACGATGGCAGCCAGACTCGGCCTGACGCGGCAGTGGCTGCACGCGCACCAGCTCGCCTTCCACCATCCCGCCACCGGCGAGTGGGTGCAGTTCGAGTCACCGTATCCGGCCGATTTCCGTCACGCGCTCGACATCCTCCGCGGGGAATAGCGAACGCCGTTCCGTCTCCTGCACATCCATCACTGGTGCGCTAGCGTGGATGCGCCGCTGAGGGGGAGGCGCTTGTGAGACAACCCATTGACCGACGTACCGCACTGCTCGGAGTCCTCGCGCTCGGACTGATCGGGTGTGCTCCACGTCCGGCTGGCCCGTCAGGAGTTGCTGTTCCGACTCGGATGCCGATGCCCACGCGGATGCCGATGCCGGTGTCGACTCCGACGCCGACTCCGGTGCTGCCCGATCCCATTACGATCGCGGCACGACACCACGGTGTCGTGCCATCGGCGTGGGGGACGCACCTGCCTGGCGTCGTGTCGGAGCTGGTGAACCCGACGGACGAGCACGGAGCGGCACGGGTGGCGCTGACCTTCGACGCCTGCGGAGGATCAGGCGGCTCGAACGTCGATCACGCGCTGATCGATGGTCTGCGCGCCGCGACGGTGCCGGCGACGCTCTTTCTGAACCAGCGCTGGGTCGAGACCCATGCGGAGCTGGCGGCAGAGCTCGCGGCGGATCCGCTTTTCCTTCTCGCGAACCACGGAACCGGGCACCATCCGCTCTCGGTCACGGGTGCGGCCGCGTATGGGATTCCGGGCACAGGGTCCGCGGCAGGTGCGGTCGACGAGGTGTGGAGCAACCATCAGGTGCTCACGGAACTCGTGGGGCACCCACCGCGCTATTTCCGTGCAGGCACAGCGCACTACGACGATGTCGCGGTGCGGATCGTGCACGAGCTCGGCGAGATACCGATCGGGTTCACCGTCAACGGCGATGGCGGTGCCAGTTATTCCGCAAGCGCGGTGCGCCACGAGTTCGGGCGGGCCGCCGCTGGCAGCATCGTTCTGGCGCATATGAATCGGCCGGACGGCGGAACCGCGGCAGGAGCGCTGGCAGCAATCTCCGATCTGCGGGCCCATGGCGTTCGATTCGTCCACGTGGACGCCTGACGGAGAATGGCCTCATGAGCATCGAAGTGCGCCCGGCGACCGTGTTCGAGGATGTCGCGGCGCTCGTGGGACCCAAGAAGCCGACGTCGAATGTGTGCTTCTGTCTGAGCTACCGCATCGGCAGTAAGGAGAACGTGGCGCTCATCGGCGAGGACCGCGCGAACCGCGTCCGTGAGCTGTGCGCGCAAGATCCACCGCCGGGAGTGATCGCGTACCTCGACGACGAGCCGGTCGGCTGGGCGGCCGTGCATCCGCGGCGAGACACGAGCTTCGCGCGGAACCGATTGATCCCGCATATCGACGACCTCGACGTCTGGTCGCTCTGGTGTTTCCGGGTCCGTCCAGGGCATCGGAAACTCGGGCTCATGCACGCCCTGATGGACGGCGCCGTCGCGTATGCCCGGGAACGCGGTGCCCCGGCGATCGAAGGGTACCCGGTGGACAACAACGGGGCAAAGGTCAATCAGACCATGATGTACGTCGGGACGCGTGCGATGTTCGAGCGTGCGGGCTTCGAGAAGGCGGCTGACACCGGGTCCGTGATCGACGGTTTCCCGCGTGTGCTTATGCGACTCGACCTCTCGTGAAAGAAATCGTGAACCGTTTGAGCTCTCACAGGCAATAGACAGCGTGAGCACAGACAGCGAGATCATCCAGACGTCGTTGAAGCAGCCTGCGGCGTTTGCCGAGCTGTTCGACCGTCACGCGCGCGCGGTGAACGCGTTCGCCGCTTACCGCATCGGCCAGCATGCCGCGGAAGACGTACTCAGCGAGACTTTCCTTATCGCCTTCCGTCGCCGTGCAGACTTCGACACCAGCGTCGAGTCGGCGACCCCATGGCTGTTCGGAATCGCCTCCCGGCTGATCCGAAAGCACCGGGCGACAGAGGCGAAGCAGTGGCGCTCCTTCGCTGCGGCGATCACTGGTGAGGAGCACACCTCCGAGGGTGGCGTCGATGACGCAATGACGAAGCTAGATGCCGCACGAGAAGTTCAGAGCCTGAAGACGCGTATCGCGGCGCTCGCGCCCAGAGATCGCGAAACTCTCCTCCTCTACGCATGGCAGGGCATGACCTACGAGGAGATCGCCACCACCCTCGGTGTGCCGGTGGGGACCGTGCGTTCGCGCTTGAACCGCGTGCGTCGAAGATTGGACCCCGGGCGGGTCAAGCGAGCAGAAGTATCCGAGATCAAGCAGAAGGGAGAGTCCGTTGGACATCTTTGAGAAAGTGCGCGAGACCACTCCGGAGATCGACGGGGCAGACGAGAACGTCATTTCCGCACGAGCGCGGCTGCTGATGGAGATCCAGACCGAGCGGCGGCCAGCGCGGACCTCTGCCAGGCGTCGGAGGCCATGGATCATCGCGGGCGGTCTGGTCGGGGCAGCGGCGGCAGTGACCGTCGGAGTGCTGGTGGTGGGGAACTTTGCGAGGCCCGGAACTGTCGAAGCCCTGCCGACGCCGTCCCCAGCATTGACGCGTCCGGGATCTGGGCCGATTCCCAGGCCGGTTCCGGCTCCCGTCACCGTGGAATCGGTCCTCAGAGGCGCAGCGAATGTCGCGTCGACGAGTTCGGGACCAATTGCAGGCGAGGGACAGTATCTGCGCATCGACCGCCGGACCGAGCAGCTTGTGCTCCACGGTCCCGCAATGGGTTCGCCGCAGAATACGACGAGAGCGGATGCCACAGCGGCGTGGGTGTCTGCGGGCCACTATGTGACCTACGTGCCCGCAGACCGCTCAGGGGAGTGGGTGACCGTCTTCGAGCCGGAACGCGAGATTATCGCGCTCTACGGCGAAGACGCCGCTGCGCTGTCCCAGGCGTGGCTGGATCAGGTGCTGAAGGAGCAGATCATCCGCCGGGTACCCGGCGGCATGGCCGATCGATGGGAGGACTCGACTGAGCCCGTGGCGGGATCTGACGCGTACTACGCGCAGATGCCTCGCGATCCGGCTCAGTTGATCAATTGGATCCTCGAGTACAACGGCGATTTCAATCTGGGAGCAGAAGAAACGGGGGTAGCGACGTTCCTGATTCAGGAGCTGGAGTGGAACGTCGCCCCGGCAGATCTTCGCGTTGCGATGTACCGCGCGTTGAGCACGCTTTCGAACGGAGTCGTCGTGGGGACTGAGGGCACCGTCGTCACGCTCGCGTTTCCGACCTATGCTCCCAACGACCGGTGGGATGAGATATCGATCGATACCGATACCGCACTCGTGACCCGCACATCCGTCACCTTCGGCTCGGGCGGGACGATCGTCCCGGACACGGTGCCGAACTCCAGATCGACGCCGTCTCTCAGCATCGTCGATTCGGCCCCGTGAACCGCTTTCCGATTCTGGGGCAATACATAGTGTGAGCACAGACAGCGAGATCATCCGGCGGTCGATCGAACAGCCTCGCGCATTTGCCGAGCTGTTCGATCGGCACGCGCGGGTCATTGGCGGCTTCGCCGCGCGCCGTGTCGGATCCGAGGCCGCGGAGGATGTGGTCAGCGAGACGTTCCTCGTCGCATTCAGGCGCCGGGCTTCGTTCGACCAGGCGGTGGAATCCTCTGTTCCCTGGCTGCTCGGAATCGCATCGCGGCTGACGCGAAAGCACAGGGCGCAAGAGGCGAAGAACTGGCGCTCGATCCAGGCAACCGCCGACCAGCGAATCGATCACTCACACGACGGCACCGAACCCGTGATCGCACGGTTGGACGCCGCGAGCTCGACCAGGCAACTGGCGCCACTGATCGCAGCCCTGTCGCCGAAGGACAGGGAGACGCTCCTGTTGTACGCATGGGGCGACCTGACCTATGAGGAGGTCGCCTCCGCTCTCGGTGTGCCGGTCGGCACCGTGCGCTCGCGACTCAACCGGGTCCGTCGGAGATTGGACCCCGGCCGTTCGGCCCGAATGGAACAGCAGAGCAACGAGAAGGAAGGAGAGGTCGATGGACGTGTTGGAACGCGTGCGTGACGTCAACGCAGGGGCAGAGATCGCCGAAGAGCATTACACCCGATCTCGATCGTTGCTCCTGGAGGGCATCGACGAGAGCATCAGCTCTGCGCGTAGGCGCGCAGCCAGGCGCCCGATGTTCCTCATCGCCGGCGCGGTCGCAGGAGTCGCTGCAGCAACGGTGGGCGTCGTGATCGTCAACCAGCTGACAGCGGTGGTGCCTCAGGTCGAGGCGAACCCGGTCGAGACGGCCGATCCGCGCCGTCCCGGCGGGGTCCTGACGCCGGCGCCTGCGCCGACTCCCGCAACTCCCACGGAAGTGCTCCGCGCCGCAGCGAACGCGGCAGCGTCGTTCGCCGCGCCTCAACTCCAGCCCGGTCAGTACCTGCGTCGCGAGTGGACGACGGAGGAGATCATTCTCTACAGCGAACTGGGGGCCGGTGGGTGGGGCATGGGAGGTTCGCACCAGACCGCAACCAGTGCGTGGCAACTGCGACATGGCGGAGTCATGTACATACCGGAGGACTTGTCCGCGTCGTGGTACGCGGAAGGGACCGCCATTCGAGTTGGCGACACCTATGGGGACCAGGTGGAGGCAGATGAGCAGTCTCGGCGGGACCTCGCGACTTTGCCAGGTGAACGCCCGCTCGAACCCTTCACCAAGTTTGCGCCGTGGGACGGTGTTGGGGAAGTCGAGACGCTTGACGTGTTCTTTGCCAGTATGCCTCGCGATCCCGATGAACTGATCACGTGGGTGCAGGAGTTCGCGGGCACGGATCAGCCGGGATGGGCCGACGGAAAGGTGGGGTGGTTCTTCATCGATATGCTCTCCTACAACGTCGGGCCAGCCGACTTGCGAGCGGCGATGTACCGTGCCCTCAGTCTCCTGCCGGGTTCGACCGTTTCGGATGAGGTAGACGGTGTTCGGACGATCACGTTCGACTCGCAACTGGCGCTGGCCGAGGCGACGGAGTTCGCTTCGTACCGGATGACGATCTCGATCGAGATGAGCACGGGAACCGTGCTCGAGACTTCCGAGCGAGCCGAAGCCGGAATCGGCGTGGTGCCCACCGATGTGCCCGACGTCAGGACGCGATACACCACCAGCATCGTGGACTCGCTACCCGCCGAATAGCCCCTCGCCGGTCTGGGGTGTCGGATGCCGAAAGTACACTTGAACCCATGGCATCCGACTCCTTCGTTCACCTGCACGTGCACAGCGAGTACTCGATGCTGGACGGTGCTGCGCGGGTCGGGCCGCTCATTCAAGAAGCGGTGAAACAGGGGATGCCGGCGGTCGCGGTGACCGACCACGGCAACACCTTCGCCGCCTTCGAGTTCTACAAGACCGCGAAGGATGCCGGCATCAAGCCGATCATCGGCATCGAGGCGTACGTCACCCCTGGCACGCACCGCAGCGACAAGACGCGCGTGCGCTGGGGATCGCCCGAACAGCAGCGTGATGACGTCTCCGGCTCCGGTGCGTACACGCACATGACCCTCCTCAGCGAGACGACGGAGGGCATGCACAACCTCTTCCGGCTCTCGTCGCTGGCGAGCATGGAGGGGTACTACTTCAAGCCCCGCATGGACCGCGAGATCCTGCAGAAGTACTCCAAGGGACTCATCGCCACGACCGGCTGCCCGTCGGGGGAGATCCAGACCCGACTGCGCCTCGGCCAGTATGACGCGGCACGTGCCGCTGCGGCCGAGTTCCAGGATCTCTTCGGCAAGGAGAACTACTTCGCCGAGATCATGGACCACGGCCTATCCATCGAGCGCCGGATCATGACCGACCTGCTGAAGATCGCGAAGGACCTCAGCATCCCCCTCGTCGGCACCAACGACCTCCACTACACGCATCAGCACGACGCCACCAGCCACGCCGCTCTCCTCTGCGTGCAGTCCGGTTCGACGCTCGACGACCCCAATCGCTTCAAGTTCGACGGCGACGGCTATTACGTGAAGTCTGCGGCCGAGATGCGCCAGATCTTCCGCGACAACCCCGAGGCCTGTGACTCCACGCTGCTCATCGCCGAGCGCTGCGAGGTCGAGTTCAACACCAGTGCGAACTACATGCCGAACTTCCCGGTGCCCCAGGGCGAGACCGAGGAGAGCTGGTTCATCAAGGAGGTCGAGCAGGGTCTCCAGATGCGCTACCCGCACGGGATCCCGGATGACGTGCGCAAGCGGGCCGAGTACGAATCGGGCGTCATCACGCAGATGGGGTTCCCGGGCTACTTCCTCGTGGTCGCCGACTTCATCAACTGGGCGAAGAAGAACGGCATCCGCGTCGGCCCCGGCCGCGGTTCCGGTGCGGGGTCGATGGCCGCCTACGCCATGGGGATCACCGACCTCGACCCGATCGAGCATGGACTCATCTTCGAGCGGTTCCTCAACCCGGACCGCGTCTCGATGCCCGACTTCGACGTCGACTTCGATGATCGTCGACGCGCCGAGGTGATCCAGTACGTCACCGCCAAGTACGGAGACGAGCGCGTCGCCCAGATCGTCACCTACGGCACGATCAAGGCGAAGCAGGCGCTGAAGGACGCCGGCCGCGTCCTCGGCTTCCCGTTCAGCATGGGGGAGAAGCTCACCAAGGCGATGCCGCCGGCCGTGATGGGCAAGGACATGCCGCTGGACGGGATGTTCGACCCGAAGCATCCGCGTTACAAGGAGGCCAGTGAGTTCCGGGTGGTCATCGAGACCGATCCCGAGGCGAAGACGGTCTTCGACACGGCGTTGGGCTTGGAGAACCTGAAGCGTCAATGGGGCGTGCACGCCGCCGGCGTCATCATGTCTTCCGACCCGCTGATCGACATCATCCCGATCATGAAGCGGGAGCAGGACGGTCAGATCGTCACGCAGTTCGACTACCCGTCGTGCGAGTCCCTCGGCCTCATCAAGATGGACTTCCTCGGGCTGCGAAACCTGACGATCATCTCCGACGCCCTCGCGAACATCAAGCTGAACCGCGACGAGGACCTGGTCCTCGAAGAGCTCGCCCTCGACGACCAGGGGTCCTACGACCTGCTGGCCCGTGGCGACTCCCTCGGCGTGTTCCAGCTCGACGGCGGTCCGATGCGCTCGCTGATGCGACTGATGAAGCCCGACAGCTTCGGTGACATCTCGGCGCTCATCGCCCTGTACCGACCGGGCCCGATGGGTGCGAACTCGCACACCAACTACGCGCTGCGCAAGAACGGCCTGCAGGAGATCACCCCGATCCACCCGGAGTTCGCCGAGTCGATCGCCGACATCCTCGACGAGTCCTACGGCCTGATCATCTACCAGGAGCAGGTGATGGCGATCGCGCAGCGGGTGGCGGGCTTCTCCCTCGGGCAGGCCGACATCCTCCGTCGCGCGATGGGCAAGAAGAAGAAGTCCGAGCTCGACAAGCAGTACGAGGGCTTCCAAGCGGGAATGCACGCGAACGGCTACTCGGATGGTGCGGTGAAGGCGATCTGGGACGTCTTGCTCCCCTTCTCCGACTACGCCTTCAACAAAGCGCACTCGGCCGCCTACGGCGTGATCTCGTACTGGACGGCGTATCTCAAGGCGCACTATCCCGCGGAGTACATGGCTGCGCTGCTCACGAGCGTCGGCGACTCCAAGGACAAGATGGCGCTCTACCTCAACGAGTGCCGCCGCATGGGCATCAAGGTGCTCCCGCCGGACGTCGGCCAGTCCATCAACTTCTTCGCCGCCGTCGGGGAAGACATCCGCTTCGGTCTCGGCGCGGTGCGCAACGTCGGCAGCAACGTCGTCGACGGCATCGTCCAGGCTCGCCAGGAAGAGAACTTCGCCTCGTTCCACGACTTCCTGGGCAAGGTTCCACTGCACGTCGCCAACAAGCGAACCGTGGAATCGCTGATCAAAGCGGGAGCGTTCGACTCACTCGGGCACACCCGTCGTGCACTCATGGAGATCCACGAGGACGCTGTGGAGCAGATCGTCCTCGACAAGCGTCGCGAGGCCCACGGCGAGGTCGGCTTCGACTTCGACAGCCTCTGGGATGAGCCGCAGCACGATGCGAAGGTGCCGGATCGGCCGGAGTGGACGAAGAAGGACAAGCTCGCCTTCGAGCGCGAGATGCTCGGGCTGTACGTCTCCGATCACCCGCTCGCCGGTCTCGAGGTGCCGCTGGCGAAACATGCCTCAATCTCGATCCACGACCTGAACAACTCCGAGGATATCCAGGACGGCGAGCAGGTCACCGTCGCTGGCCTCGTCACCAGCGTTCAGCACCGTGTGGCGAAGTCGAGCGGCAATCCGTACGGCATGATCACCGTCGAGGACTTCAACGGAGAGGTCACCGTGATGTTCATGGGCAAGACCTACACCGAGTTCCAGCTGGTCCTGCAGCAGGACTCGATCCTCGCGGTCCGCGGACGGGTGTCGCGCCGTGATGACGGGCTGAACCTGCACGCGCAATCCGCCTTCGCACCGGACGTCGGCTCGTTCGATGCGGCCGGACCGCTCGCACTCGTGCTGGCGGAGCAGCGTGCGACAGAACGCGTCATGAACGAGCTCGCCGAGGTGCTGCGTCGGCACTCCGGAGAGACCGAGGTCGTTTTGCGCGTGCACCGCGGCGGGACCGCGAAGGTGTTCGAGGTGCCGATGCCGGTCAAGGTGACAGCCGACCTGTTCGGTGACCTCAAGTCTCTGCTCGGGCCGTCCTGTTTGGGATGACCGGGTAGTATCGGGACGCGTTGGGAGCGCGGAAAGACCCCGCCGCGCACCGCGACGAAAGGACCACTATGAGCACCGACCAGCCCGAGTTCACCGACAGCGAGAGCGAAGCGTTCATCGAGGACGGCGTGCTCTACGACGAGGAGGTCACTCCCGAGTACGGGATCCTCGGTTTCACGCTTCGTGAGCTGCTCATCGTCGCCGCGTGGCTTGTCGCCTTCGTCGTCTCGTTCTTCCCCCTCGTCGGCGAAGCGTCGATCTGGGCGGTGGGTATCCAGTGGATCCTGCCGATCGGCCTGCCGACGGTCGCGGTCTTCCTGCTGGTCCTGCGCCGATTCTCACCGGACGGTATCCGTCGAGTCGGTTCGCTCGGTATCGATCAGTTCGCCTCTGTCGCCTTCTCGGTCTCGGCGACGGTGTGGCTCGGCAGCCTGTGGGGAGCGGTGGCGGCCTCGATCGGGTACGGCAGCTGGACCCTGCCCTGGAACGGTGTGGTCCAGGTGATCGTCTCCTTGGCTCTCGTCGCGTTCACGGTCTTCGCGCCGATCATCCCCGGCCTCAAGGAGGACTTCCAGGGGCGCCTCGTCACACTGGCCCACCGGAACGCGAATCCGGTTCGTCCCGTGATCGCCCGACCTCGCCCCGTCGCTCCCGAGCACGCCCCCGAAGCTCCCGGCGCGGCCGTCGCCGAGTGGGATTCGGCCACGGCGGATGCACCGCAGAACGAATCGGCCACCATGGTGCTCGACCTCGAACTGTCGGGTGAGCACACGACGGACGAGATCCTCCGGGCCGACTTCGCAGGTCAGGTGCCCCTCGCCGCTCACGCGTCCAACGGCGGCACCGGGACCGAGGAGACCACCGCGGCTGACACATATGCTCCGTCCTACTCGCGGCGGTCGCGGGGACAGGATGCCGATTGGCAGGTTGAACCGGTCGAGAACGACGAGTACGGCGCCGCGGACGGCTTCGACGCTCTCGTCGAGGAGCTTTCCGAGCCATCCGCCGGCCACGATGCGGATCCCGCAGCCGATCTGGATGACGCCACCGATCTCGACGCGACGAACCCGCGCGAGTCGGCACCCGCTGCCCAGCCGTTCTGGATCCTCGCGCCGACCGAGCGCGACGTCCACGACGAGCGCGGTGAGACGCTCTTCCGGATCGGTCCCGGCGCGTGGGCGCTCGTGATCGAAGACCGAGGCGGCGCCTACGTGGTGCGGCACGACGATGGTCGGATCGGCTACCTGCACGACCTCGCAGACATCGCGAAAGGCTGAACGTGCGCACCATCGACCTTCGAGGGCGCGAGCTCTCGCCCGCTGACATGCTCGCGGCCGTGCCGCGCGCCACACAAGCCCGCGCCGAGGCGCTCGAGGCGGCCACGCGCATCGTCGACGACGTGCGCGAGCGCGGTGAGGACGCGCTGCGCGAGCAGGCCGAGCGCTTCGATCGAGTCGTCGGCCACGCCGTCCGCGTTCCGGCGGAGCACATCGATGAGGCCCTGGCATCCGTCGACCCGATCGTGCGCGCCGCCTTCGAAGAAGCGATCAGCCGCGTGCGGCAGGGATCCGCAGCGCAGGTTCCGGCTGCCCGGACGACCGACATCGGCGCGGGTGCGCGGATCATCCAGCGCTGGCAGCCCGTCGGGCGAGTCGGGGTCTACATCCCCGGGGGCAAGGCGCCCCTCTCCTCGAGCGTCATCATGAACGCGGTTCCCGCGCAGGTCGCCGGCGTCCAGCAGATCGCACTCGCATCGCCGCCGCAGTCCGATCAGGACGGGCGGGTCCACCCGACGATCCTCGCTGCCGCCGGTCTCCTCGGCATCACCGAGGTCTACGCGATGGGCGGCGCCGGTGCTGTCGGTGCCTTCGCGTGGGGCGTGCCCACCATCGGCCTCGATCCCGTCGACGTCGTCTCCGGACCGGGCAACAACTACGTCGCCTCTGCGAAGCGTGCCGTCGCCGGCGTCGTCGGTACGGATTCCGAGGCGGGCGCGACCGAGATTCTCATCGTGGCCGATGCGGATGCCGACCCGCGTCTCGTCGCGGCCGATCTCATCAGCCAGGCCGAGCACGACGAGCAGGCATCGGCCGTGCTCGTCACCGACTCGCCCGAACTCGCGGCGCAGGTCGTCGTCGAGGTCGAGCGGCAGGCGGCGGCGACGCGACACAGTGTCCGCGTCGCAGCGGCGCTGGACGGTCCGCAATCGGCGATCGTGCTGGTCGACGACCGGGCGATGGCGACCGCGTTCAGCAACGCCTACGCACCCGAGCACCTCGAACTTCACCTGTCGGATGCGCGAGAGGCGGCGGCGGCCTTCACGAGCGCCGGTGCCGTCTTCGTCGGCGACCAGACCCCGGTCAGTCTCGGCGATTACATGGCCGGCAGCAATCACGTCCTGCCGACCGGTGGCCAGGCGCGCTACGCTCCTGGCCTCGGCGCCTACACCTTCCTGCGCCCCCAGCAGGTGATCGAATACGACCACGCGGCCCTCGCCGCGGTGCGAGAGGGTGTGGTCGCGCTGGCTAACGCCGAGGTGCTGCCCGCGCACGGCGAAGCGATCGAGGCCCGTTTCACGGCGTAGGTTAGACGACATGCATTGCCCCTTCTGCCGGCATCCGGACTCCCGTGTGATCGATTCGCGAACGAGCGATGACGGGCTCTCGATCCGCAGACGCCGTCAGTGTCCGGAATGCGGCGGGCGGTTCACGACGACGGAGACCGCGAGCCTGAACGTGATCAAGCGATCAGGCGTCATGGAGCCGTTCAGTCGCGAGAAGGTGATCGCAGGCGTCCGCAAGGCATGTCAGGGGCGTCCGGTCACCGAGGCTGATCTCGCGATCCTCGCTCAGCGCGTCGAGGAGGCCGTCCGGCAGACCGGGGTGTCGCAGCTCGACACGAACGAGATCGGGCTGGCGATCCTCGGTCCACTGCGCGACCTCGACCGTGTGGCCTATCTGCGCTTCGCGAGCGTGTACCAGGCCTTCGACTCTCTGGACGACTTCGAGAGCGCGATCAGCGATCTGCGCCGGGACCACGCGAAGTCCGAGCCCGACGAACGGTAACCTGGCAGGGATGTATCCGCTGCTCTTCCGCGCCGTCCTGTCGCGCTTCGACCCCGAGTTCGCCCACCATGCCGGCATGGCGGTGATCCGCATCCTCGGCGTGCCGCCGTTCTCCTGGGCGACTCGTGCGCTGACCCGCCCGGATCCCACGTTGCAGGTCGAAGCCCTCGGGCTCGTCTTCCCCTCGCCGTTCGGCATCGCCGCCGGGTTCGACAAGAATGCCGTCGGAGTGCGCGGTCTCGCAGCCCTGGGGTTCGGCCACGTCGAGGTTGGCACGGTGACGGCGATCCCACAGGAGGGAAATCCCAAGCCGCGACTGTTCCGGCTGATCGCGGATCGTGCCGTCATCAACCGCATGGGCTTCAACAATGCGGGAGCGGATGCTGCGGCACGCCGCCTCGCCCGGCTGCGTCGGGGTGCGCCCGACACGGTGATCGGCGTGAACATCGGCAAGAGCCGGGTGGTCGAGGTGGAGGACGCCACGGCCGACTACGTCGCATCCGCAATCACACTCGCTCCGTTGGCCGACTATCTTGCCGTCAACGTGTCATCGCCGAACACCCCCGGTCTCCGTGGCCTGCAGGCTGTGGAGACGCTCGCGCCGCTGCTGCGAGCGGTGCGAGCGGCAGCGGGGGAGACCCCGCTGCTGGTGAAGATCGCTCCCGACCTTCCGGATGACGAGATCACCGCGATCGCGCAGATGGCTGTCGCCGAAGGTCTGGCCGGCATCATCGCCCACAACACGACCATCAGCCGCGACGGGTTGAGTACGGATGCAGCGACGGTCGAAGCGGCCGGCGCCGGCGGTCTGTCCGGCGCCCCGCTGAAGGAGCGGTCGCTGCAGGTGCTCCGGGTCGTGCGCGCGGCGGTGCCCGAGGAGTTCTGCGTGATCGCCGTCGGCGGTGTCGAGACGGCCGACGATGTGCAGGAGCGATTGGATGCCGGGGCCACTCTCGTGCAGGGTTACACGGCGTTCCTCTACCGCGGCCCCTTGTGGGGTCGCGAGATCAATCGCGGGCTGCGCCGCGGCTGAGCACTGACGAGAAAAGCCTCATGCTCCCGGGAGCATGAGGCCTTTTTCGAAGACGAGGCGAGTCAGGCCGGGTACTTGCCGCGCTTGACCTGCGGCTTCGGAAGGCGCATGAACCGCATCTGGAGCGCACGCATGGCCGCGTACCAGCCGAGGCCCTTCTCCAGGCGTTCCTTGCCGAACTTCTCCGCTGCCTTGCGCTTCACGCGCAGGCCGAGCAGGATCATCCCGCCGACGGCGATCAGCAGATACGCCATCATCACGATGTACGCGTAATAGGCGATCGCGAGGTTGGCGGGGGCGAGGGAAGCCAGGATGACGAGGACCATCACGGCCATCACGAACTCTGCGGGGTGCCAGCCGGCGTCCACGTAGTCACGGACCCAGCGGCGCTGGGGTCCCTTGTCGCGGGGCGGCAGGTACTTGTCCTCGCCGGCGGCCATTCCGGCCTGCGCGCGTGCGCGGCGCTCGTTGAGCTCGGCACGAGCTGCGGCCTTGGCCTCCTTGGTGTTCGCGACAAGGGGGCGGCGGCGGGCCGCCTCCTGCTGCGCACGGGTGGGCGTCGCGCGTCCCTTTCCGACGGCGGGCGTCTCAGAGGCGTCGTCGTTCGTCGATGGGGAGGCAGGGGTATTGGCCACGAGGTTCCTCGGTTCGCTACAGGGGGTTCACCTTAAGATTACTCGCATGAACTCTCCTGCCCCTTCCAGCGAATCAAATCCGTCTCCCGCCGTCGATCCGGCGATCGCCGAGGCCGTCGCAACCGGCATCCCTGCGGCGCTGGCCGATCTGGGCGATCTCGTCCGGATCCCCGGCATCGCGTGGCCCGCATTCGATCAGACGCAGCTGGAGCGCAGTGCCGCCGCCGTCGCCGCGCTCGCGACCGGAACCGGGGTGTTCGACGAGGTACGCGTGCTGCGGGCCGCGATCCCGGGTACCGACGAGCACGGCCAGCCGGCGGTGCTGGCGACGCGCGCCGCGCGCAACGGCAAGCCGACGATCCTGCTCTACGCGCATCACGACGTGCAGCCTCCCGGAGACGACGAGCTCTGGGAGACCCCGCCGTTCGAGCCGACGGTGCACGACGGCCGTCTCTACGGACGAGGTGCCGCCGACGACAAGGCCGGAATCATGGCGCACATCGCTTCGCTGCGGGTTGTCGCAGAGGTGCTCGGCGACGATCTGGAACTCGGCGTGTCGATGTTCATCGAGGGGGAGGAGGAGTACGGCTCCCGCTCGTTCGCCCAGTTCCTCTCCGATAACAAGGAGGCGCTGCGTGCCGACGCCATCGTCGTCGCGGACTCGGGCAACTGGGATTCGGTCACTCCCGGCTTGACCGTCTCTTTGCGGGGGAACGCACGATTCACGATGCGCGTCCGCACCTTGGACCACGCTTCCCACTCCGGGATGTTCGGCGGCGCCGTTCCAGATGCGATGATGGCGACGGTGAAGCTCCTGTCGACCCTGTGGAACGAAGACGGCTCCGTCGCCGTCGAGGGAATGACGGAGCGGGACGCCCCGACTCCGGACTACACCGAGGAGACGCTGCGGGATGAGGCGGGTCTGCTGCCGGGGACGTCGCCGATCGGCGACGGAACCATCCTCAGCAGGATCTGGAACAAGCCGTCGATCACGGTGATCGGCATCGACGCGACGAGCGTCGCAGCAGCATCCAACACGCTGCTTCCCGAGGCGACGGTGGTGATCAGTGCGCGCGTGGCACCGGGGCAGTCCGGTGAAGAGGCGTACGAGGCGCTCCAGCGGCACCTGCGCGCCCACGCGCCGTACGGCGCGGAGCTCACCTTCTCGGATGCCGATCTCGGCAACGGCTTCCTGGTGGACACCAGCGGCTGGGCAGTCGCGCTGACCCGTGATGCGATGCGTGACGGCTATGACGCGGCTCCCGTCGACCTCGGTGTCGGAGGGTCGATCCCGTTCATCGCCGATCTCGTCCGGGAGTTCCCGGGGGCCCAGATCCTCGTCACCGGCGTCGAGGATCCGCACTCCCGCGCGCACAGTCCGAACGAGTCGCTGCACCTCGACACGTTCCGCCACGCGGTGACGACCGAAGCGCTGCTGCTCACCCGGATGAACGAGATCACGCTGCCGCTCTGAACACCCGGGCGCGGCTTTCCCTCGTCCTCGCCGCGTACACGGGCAGCGACGGTACAATCGATGGGAAAGCCGCGCCTGGCGCGGCCCGTCACAAGGAGCGACATGACCGACACCACACTGACTGCCGACACCGCCCGCGCCCACGGCGTGAACCTGACCGAGGCTGCGGCCGTCAAGGTCAAGAATCTGCTCGAGCAGGAGGGCCGCGACGACCTGCGCCTGCGCGTGGCTGTTCAGCCCGGCGGATGCTCCGGACTCATCTACCAGCTCTACTTCGACGAGCGCTACCTCGAGGGCGATGAGACCGTCGACTTCGACGGCGTCGAGGTCATCATCGACAACATGAGCGTCCCGTATCTCGACGGCGCGTCCATCGATTTCAAGGACACGATCTCGGAGCAGGGCTTCACGATCGACAACCCGAACGCGGCCGGAAGCTGCGCCTGCGGCGACAGCTTCCACTGATTCTCGACCCCGTCCAACCTGCGTGGTTGGCATGAATCAGGTGTGAGGTTGCCCTAGACTTGAGGCGTGCCCTGTCCGCGATCTGAAAGGTGCATCGTGCCCTCGAAACACCGCCTTCGTTGGGCCGCCCTCCCCCTGGGAGTTGCGGCAGCTGTGGTTCTAGCGGGGTGTACCACCGCCCAGGAACACGGCTATCTCCCGGGCTTCGTGGACGGCGCTCCTGCCACCACCAACCAGGCAGATCGAGTGTCGTCACTCTGGGTGAACTCCTGGATCGTGCTGCTCGCTGTCGGTGTGATCACGTGGGGCCTGATGGCCTGGGCTGCGATCGCCTACCGCCGCCGCAAGGGCCAGGTCGGCCTGCCGGTGCAGCTGCGCTACAACATGCCGATCGAGATCTTCTACACGATCGTGCCGCTCATCCTCGTGCTGGGCATGTTCTTCTTCACCGCTCGCG
Organism: Microbacterium sp. LWH12-1.2; assembly: GCF_040675825.1. Classification (NCBI taxonomy): domain Bacteria; kingdom Bacillati; phylum Actinomycetota; class Actinomycetes; order Micrococcales; family Microbacteriaceae; genus Microbacterium; species Microbacterium sp. LWH12-1.2. The sequence goes on along the minus strand of NZ_JBEGIJ010000001.1, from coordinate 1,391,697 downwards.
ATCAGACGGAGATCGAGGCGAAGTGGGACGACCCCGACGTCGAGATCACCGCGATCGCCAAGCAGTGGGCCTGGGACTTCCAGTACGACGGCGAGGACGAAGACGATTCCGACGCCGTCTGGACGATGGGCATCCAGGCGCAGCCCGATAAAGAGGGCAACATCGACCAGTCGCAGTTGCCGACTCTGGTGCTCCCGGTCGATCAGAAGGTCACGATCGACCTCCAGTCCCGCGACGTCATCCACTCCTTCTGGATCATCGACTTCCTCTACAAGAAGGACATGTACATCGGGAAGGACAACTCCTGGTCCTTCATCCCGACGCGCGTCGGCGAGTACGAGGGCAAGTGCGCCGAGCTCTGCGGCGAGTATCACTCGATGATGCTGTTCAAGGTGAAGGTCGTCGAGCAGGACGAGTACGACGCATACGTCGAGTCTCTCCGCGAGAAGGGCAACACCGGCAGCATCACCGATGCCTATGACCGTCTCGGCAACTTCCCGGGCACGGGACCGTCTGACTCCGGGGAAGAGTCCCACTCCGAGGAAGAGGGAGAGTAAGCCATGTCGACCAACTCTGAATCCGGCGACGCTCACCGCTCCCGTCCGTCTGCACTTCCCGCCCGCCAGGCTGCTCTGATGAGCTCCTCGCGTGTGGAGCAGAAGGGCAACATCGTCGTCAAGTGGATCACCTCCACAGACCACAAGACCATCGGGTACATGTACCTGATCGCCTCGGTGCTGTTCTTCCTCCTCGGAGGCGTGATGGCTCTCGTCATCCGCGCCGAGCTGTTCGCACCCGGGATGCAGATCGTCCCGACGAAGGAGCAGTACAACCAGCTGTTCACGATGCACGGCACGATCATGCTGCTGATGTTCGCGACGCCGCTCTTCGCCGGATTCGCCAACGCGATCCTGCCGCTGCAGATCGGAGCGCCCGATGTGGCGTTCCCGCGTCTGAACGCCTTCGCCTTCTGGCTGTTCCTGTTCGGATCGACGATCGCCGTCGCCGGCTTCCTCACCCCGCAGGGCGCGGCCTCGTTCGGCTGGTTCGCCTATCAGCCACTCGCCGGCGCGACGTTCTCGCCCGGCGCAGGTGGAAACCTGTGGATGCTGGGACTCGGCATCTCCGGCTTCGGAACCATTCTCGGTGCGGTGAACTTCATCACCACGGTCATCACCATGCGAGCTCCGGGTATGACGATGTGGCGCATGCCGATCTTCTCGTGGAACACGCTGATCACGAGCCTGCTGGTGATCATGGCGTTCCCGGTTCTGGCCGCCGCGATCTTCGCCGCCGGTGCCGACCGCGTGCTCGGTGCGCACATCTACGACCCGGCCAACGGCGGCGTGCTCCTCTGGCAGCACCTGTTCTGGTTCTTCGGGCACCCCGAGGTCTACATCATCGCGCTGCCGTTCTTCGGCATCGTCTCGGAGATCTTCCCGGTGTTCAGCCGTAAGCCGATCTTCGGTTACAAGACCCTCGTCTACGCGACGATCGCCATCGCGGCGCTCTCGGTCGCGGTGTGGGCCCACCACATGTACGTCACCGGATCTGTCCTGCTGCCGTTCTTCGCGCTGATGACGATGCTCATCGCCGTACCGACTGGTGTGAAGATCTTCAACTGGATCGGAACCATGTGGCGAGGATCGGTGACGTTCGAGACGCCGATGGTGTTCGCCCTCGGCTTCCTGGTCTCGTTCGTATTCGGCGGTCTGACCGGTGTCATCCTCGCCGCCCCGCCGTTGGACTTCCACCTCAGCGACTCGTACTTCGTCGTCGCGCACTTCCACTACGTGGTCTTCGGTACCGTCGTGTTCGCGATGTTCGCCGGGTTCTACTTCTGGTGGCCGAAGTGGACGGGCCGCATGCTGAACGAGCGTCTCGGCTACGTGCACTTCTGGATGCTGTTCATCGGCTTCCACATGACGTTCCTCATCCAGCACTGGCTGGGCGTCGACGGCATGGTGCGCCGCTACGCGGACTACTCGGCCGCCGACGGCTGGACCTGGCAGAACCAGGTCTCGACGATCGGTGCGATCATCCTCGGCGCTTCGATGCTGCCGTTCTTCCTGAACGTGTGGATCACGGCACGCAAGGCGCCCAAGGTCACGGTCAACGACCCGTGGGGCTACGGCGCTTCGCTCGAATGGGCGACTTCCTGCCCGCCGCCGCGACACAACTTCACGTCGATCCCGCGGATCCGCAGCGAGCGTCCTGCGTTCGATCTGAACCACCCGGAGGCGGCGGAGTTCGCCACCACCGCGCCCGGCGAACGAGAGGTCCACTGAGCCATGCGTGACAATGTCATTCTCTGGTGGGTGCTGACCGCGTTCTTCGCGCTCGTCGGCGTGATCTACACCGGGTGGAACATCCTGGCTCACCCTGATCTCGAGATCGTGAACCGAATCGAGTGGGTCGGCACCGTCGCCCTGTTCTTCACCGCCTTCATGGGGGCGATGATCGCGTTCTACCTGGATCGTACGCACGCTGCCCAGGGCGGCGAGCTGCCCGAGGACATCCTCACGGCGGACATCGATGACGGTGACCCGGAGCTCGGCGAGTTCAGCCCGTGGTCCTGGTGGCCGCTCGTTCTCGCGGCGTCCGCGGCGATCTTCATCGTCGGGCTGGCCGTTGGCCACTTCCTCCTGCCGATCGGTCTTGCGATCTTCGTGGTCGCGATCGTCGGCTGGGTGTACGAGTATTACCGCGGTAACTTCGCGCGCTGATTTCCAGACATGAAGAAGGCCCCCGGATCTCTCCGGGGGCCTTCTTCATGTCTGGCTCAGATTGAGGCGTCCACCGTCCGGCGGCGGGTGAGCAGCACCGATGTGGAGGCCAGCAGGCCGATCACCGCGACGGCGATCACCAGATACAGCCCCGGGCGGTATGTGGCGATGCTGGTCGCCGTCGTAGCGCTGATAAGGCTGGTGGCGATCGCCAGGACGATCGCACCGCCGATCTGGCCCGATGTCTGCACCAATCCGGATGCCAATCCTTGCTCTTCGTCGGCGATGCTCTCCGCGGCCTGGACCATGACGGCGGAGAAGCCGATCGCGAATCCCAGCCCCAGCAGGAGGAAGCTCGGCAGGTAGTCGACGAAGTACGCCGGGTCCGGACTGCCGCCCCGCAGGATGAACCAGAGGTATCCCAGCACGAAGGAGGCCATCGAGACGATGATCATCGGCGTGGTGCCGAAGCGATCGATGAAACGACCGGCGAGCGGCGAGAGGATCGCGACGATGATCCCAGCCGGCGCTAGTGCGAGCGCCATCTGCAGAGGTGCCCAGCCGAGGGTGTTCTGGAGATACAGCGACACGATCGTCTGGAAGCTGATGTAGGAGCCGAAGATCGCCATGGCGGCGAGGTTGGCTCGTACGATCGATGTCACCTTGAAGATGCTGAGGCGCACGAGCGGGTGGCGCACCTTGCTCTCCGTCAGGAAGAAGGCACCCAGAAGGACCACAGCCACCACGAGCGTGACGATGACCCCGCCGGTGAAGCCCGTCTCCGGGGCGGTCACGATCGTGTAGACGGCGGCGAGCATGCCACCGGTGAGCATTGCGGCTCCGGCGAAGTCGATGCGTCCACGCTCGGTTTCCTGGGTTTTGGGAACCACGATGAACGCGGCGACCAGGACGACGGCGACAGCGACGACCGGGGCGAAGAAGGTCAGCCGCCAGTCGATCCCGGTCAGCAGGCCGGACATGATCAGTCCCGAGGCGTAGCCGGTCGCACCGAAGACCGTGAAGATCGACAGCGCTCTGTTGCGGTCGTGTCCCTGTTTGAAGGTGGTGGTGATGATGGACAGAGCCGCCGGCGCGGTGAAGGCCGCCGCGATTCCCTTGACGACACGGCTGGCGATGAGGAGGGCGCCGTCGTCGACGATGCCACCGACGAGAGAAGCGATCCCGAACACGACCAGGGCCGCCAGGAAGACGCGCCGTCGGCCGAGGAGGTCGGAGGCGCGGCCGCCCAGCAGAAGGAGGCCACCGTATCCGAGGATGTAGCCGTTCACGATCCACTGGAGGCTGATGGTGTCCAGGCCCAGCTCGGCGCCGATGGAGGGCAGCGCGACGCCGACCATGGAGACGTCGAGCGCGTCCAGGAACATGGCGAGTCCGGCGACGAAGAGGATGGCCCAGAGTTTGAGGCCCCATCGACGGTTGGTCGACGGGGAAGCTGTCGGGGGAGTGAGGTCTGTTTGCGTAAGTGTCACGTCGATCAACGTACATGCCTGTGCATTTGATGTCAACGCATTGAATGCCATGTCATTAAATGTGTGCACATGCTACGCTGATGCTCATGAAGTCGGCACCGGATAGCGATGTCTGCGTGAAGTGGTCCGAAACACTGCGCACCTACCACAATGCATCCTGCGAACTGGAGAGCGAACTCCAGTCGCAGCACGAGCTGGGACTCAGTGAATTCGAGGTCCTGCAGGCTCTTACCGTGCATGCTCAGCATGATGCGGATCCTCAGGTGAGGATGAAAGAACTCGAGACGGAGATGTATCTCAGTCAGAGCGCTCTGTCACGTACCGTGTCCCGCCTTGAGAAGGCGGGTCTCGTCGCCCGGGGCGAGTGCGATTTCGACCGTCGCGCCAGCTTCCTGATGCTGACGGACCGGGGGAGGGAACGCTGGAGCGCCGCGAGCCCCACCCATCGGGCCGTGCTTCAGAAGCACCTCGCCTGACCTCAACCCCGCCGGTTGCGGAGTCTCAAGCGAGACGGGCGGCTCTTCGGTGCGCGTACCGTCAGGCGCGAGTACGGACGCGCGGAATGCCGGTGAGCGGGTCGATGGGGCGATGGTGGGTGCCCTCGGCATCCTGCACCGGATAGCCCTCACGCACCCAGTACTCGAAACCGCCGATCATCTCGCGGACCTCGTATCCGATCTTCGCGAACTCCAGCGCTCCCTTCGCGCCAGCGTTGCATCCAGGGCTCCAGCAGTACACGACGACCTGTGCGTCCGCAGGGATCTCGACGGCGGCTCGTGCGGCGATCTCGCTGTAATGCATGTGAATCGCGCCGGCGACGCGCCCCTGCGCCCAGGCCTCGTCGGACCGGACGTCGATCACGACGATCTGCTCTCCGGCCTTCAGCGCCGCATGGACGTCACTGGCGTCGGTCTCGTAGGCGAGCTTGGCTGCGAAGAAGTCTGCACGTTCGATCATGCCTTCAGCCTATTGAGGAGCGTCATCGACGTCCGGCGCTGTGCGGCCGCCGAACAACTGATTTCCGCCATTCTGTGGGGCTTCGGCAAAGACGGGCGGTCAGACGACGGCGGTCATCTGAATGCGAGGACCATAGCGGTCGAGGTTGAGCCGTGACTCGACCTCGACAAGCCTGTGCAGGAAGGGCGTGGAAGGGAGGCTTTCGTGGAAGCCGCACGTCGCATAGAAGGGCCCGTTCCAGGCGACGTCACGGTAGGTGCGCAGCGTGATGGATTGATACCCCCGACGCTGTGTTTCGGCCTTGGCCGCAGCGACCAGCATCCGGCCGTAGCCTCTCCTGCCGTGCCGGGGGAGGACTGAGAGCTGCTCGAGGTGCGCCTGCCCGTCGATCTCCAGAACGTGAGCGAAGCCGACGACGTCATGGGGCGTTTCGACGTCCTCCGCCACCAGGACGAATCCAGGAAGTGCGGACCGTTCCGATGCTGACGCGGGTGGCGGCCAATCGGTCGCGCCGAACAGCTCGATGAACAGGGCGTCGGCCTCGGCCTCGATCTCTTCCGCGATGGCCAGGTCGGACTCCCGAGCGGGGCGGATGGCGACGCGCAACGAGTCAGTCATCGTGCACGGCCGCGATCGCTTCGATCTCGACGAGCTGGTCCGGGTAACCGAGGACGGTCACCCCGAGGAGCGTGCTGGGCACGTCATGCGAGCCGAATCTCGCGTGAACGACATCCCACGCCGTCACGAGGTCCTCGCGGGTGCTGGAGGCGACGAGAACCCGGGTGCTGATGACGTCGGAGAGCGCAGCACCGGCCGCATGCAATGCGACAGACAACGTCTCCATGCAGCGCGCGGCCTGAGCGGCATAGTCGCCCGGTGCGGCTGTGGACCCGTCGTCATTCAAAGGGCAGGCCCCGGCCAGGAAGATCAGGCGAGCGCCGGCCGCTGCGGTCGCGGCGTACGCGTACGGGGCTTCGGCGAGGGAGGACGAACGGATGAGACGGACTGCAGACATGCTCCGATCCTTTCACGGGTGCGCGCACGAACGAGGAAGGCCCTGTCGGTTCGCATCTCAGCGACCGACAGGGCCTTCCTCGTGGGGGAGCGGCGAACTACTCGCCCTCCTCCGACTTCTTCTTGCGAGGCTTCTTCACCGGCTCGGTGGCGATCACCGTGCTCGGGGTGTTCGGCGTCTCGCCGATGTGATCCTCGGTCGCGACCAGAGGAGCATCCGGTGCTCCGGCGCGCTCGTGCGCACCCTGGATCTCGGCGTTCTCGATCTCCTCGTCGTGTGCGAGGACGTGGTGCTGATGTGCGTCTGCCGCCTCGACCTCTGCCTGCGTGAGCGGAGCGAGTCGGTCCTCGTAGAACCAGCGGGAGATCGACGAGCGGACGTTCTCCGTCCACGGGATGCGGCCCTTCGCGTTCGGGCGCACGACGAGCGGCTGGTAGCCGTCGACATCGATGAGCTTCCAGCGGTCGTACTTGTCGACCGGCTGGTGCACCTCGATGAATTCGCCACCAGGAAGGCGGACGATGCGACCCGACTCGAAGCCGTGCAGCACGATCTCGCGGTCCTTCTTCTGCAGCGCGATGCAGATGCGCTTCGTGACGAAGTAGCCGAGGATCGGCCCCAGGAACAGCAGGATCTGCAGGGAGAGGATGACCCCCTCCATCGTGAGCATGAAGTGCGTCGCGATGAGGTCGGAGGATGCTGCAGCCCACAGCACCGCGTAGAAGATGACGCCGGCCGCGCCGATGGCGGTGCGGGTGGCGGCGTTGCGCGGACGCTGAGCGATGTGGTGCTCGCGCTTGTCGCCGGTGACCCACGCCTCGAGGAACGGGTAGATCGCCACGAGGACGATGAACAGTCCCAGCGCCACGAGCGGGATCAGGATGCCGAACGAGAAGGTGCGATCGAAGAGGACGAGGTCCAGGTTCGACGGCGCCAGGCGCAGGGCGCCGTCGGCGAAGCCGATGTACCAGTCCGGCTGCGTTCCTGCCGACACGGGGGATGGGTCGTATGGGCCGTAGTTCCAGATCGGGTTGATCTGGAAGAACGTCGCGATCAGCACGATCGTGCCGAACACGATGAACAGGTATCCGCCCATCTTCGACATGTAGACCGGCATCATCGGGAAGCCCACGACGTTCTCGTTCGTACGGCCGGGGCCGGCGAACTGCGTGTGCTTGTTGATGACCATCAGCATCAGGTGCACCACGATCAGTCCGATGACCAACAGCGGCAGCAGCAGGATGTGCAGCGTGTAGAGGCGACCGACGATGTCGGTGCCAGGGAACTCGCCGCCGAAGAGGATGTACGAGGTCCAGACGCCGATCAGCGGGATGCCCTTGATCATGCCGTCGATGATGCGGAGGCCGTTGCCCGAGAGCAGGTCGTCGGGAAGCGAGTAGCCGGTGAAGCCCTCTGCCATGGCCAACACGAACAGCACGAAGCCGATCACCCAGTTGAGCTCGCGCGGCTTGCGGAACGCACCGGTGAAGAAGACGCGCAGCATGTGCACGCCGATGCCGGCCACGAAGACGAGTGCGGCCCAGTGGTGGATCTGGCGGACCAGGAGGCCACCACGCAGGTCGAACGAGATGTACAGCGACGACTCGAGGGCCGCGGACATCTCGATACCGCGCATCGGCGCGTAGGCGCCGGTGTAGTGGGTCTCGACCATCGAGGCCTGGAAGAAGAACGTCAGGAAGGTTCCGGAGAGGAACACCACGACGAAGCTCCACAGCGCGATCTCACCGAGCATGAACGACCAGTGGTCGGGGAAGATCTTGCGTCCGAGTTCCTTGACGAAACCGGAGAGGCTGGTGCGCTCATCGATGTAGTTCGACGCAGCGCCGACGAAGCGGCCGCCGAGCGGTGCCTTGTTGTCCTTGTCCTCTTTGGACAGCGTTGCAGTGCTCAATGGCGCTCCCAGAAGCTCGGGCCGACGGGTTCTTTGAAGTCGCTGCGTGCGACGAGGTAGCCCTCGTCGTCGACCATGATCGGCAGCTGCGGAAGCGGGCGAGCCGCCGGGCCGAAGATGACCTTGGCGTGGTCGGTGACGTCGAACTGCGACTGGTGGCAGGGGCAGAGCAGGTGATGCGTCTGCTGCTCGTACAGTGCGACAGGGCAGCCGACGTGGGTGCAGACCTTGGAGTACGCGACGATGCCGTCGTACGACCAGTCCTTGCGGTCATCGGCCTCGATGAGCTGCTCCGGGCGCAGGCGCATGAGCAGGACGATCGCCTTCGCCTTCTCCTCGAGGTAGCCATCGTGGTGGCTGAGTTCGGCGAGCTCTTCCGGGATGACGTGGAAGGCGGAGCCAAGGGTGACATCGGCTGCACGGATCGGAGTGCCGTCGGGGTCGCGAGCGAGGCGCATCCCCTTGTCCCACATGGTGTGCTTCAGCAGTGCCACCGGGTCGCCGACGTGCGGGTGCTCCGGGTCGGTGCCGGCGTGCGGGGCCAGGCCGCGGAACAGAGTCACACCGGGGATGATCGATGCCACGACAGCGGCGATCAACGAGTTGCGGATCATCGAACGACGTCCGAAGCCGGACTCCTCGTTCGCCTCGGCGAAAGCCTTGATCGCCGCCTCGCGCGTCGAATCCTTGCCCCGAGTGGGGTGGCGGTACTCGATGAACTCCTTGTCGGACATCAGCGCCTTCGACCAGTGGATCGCGCCGATACCGAGAGCCAGCAGCGCGAGCGCGATGCCGAGTCCGATGAAGAGATTGTTGTTGCGGATGTCGATGAGCGCGCCGCTCTCGATCGGGAACAGCATGTAAGCGGCGACCGCCCAGATGCTGCCCGCGAGCGAGAGGTAGAACAGCGAGTAGACCGTGCGCACCGCGTTCTTCTCAGCGCGCGGATCCTTGTCGGTCATCCGCTCCCGGTGCGGCGGCAGCCCCGGGTTCTGCACGGGGTCGCTGACTGCGACGCCCAGCCCCGGAGAGGGCTGGTAGGCCCTGTCAAGAGCCTGCGTGTCGTCGTCGTGTGCCATGGTGCTCCTCGTACGTTCCTCTTCGATGAATAAGCGTCAGTTGGACTTCGCCGTGATCCACACGGTGATGGCGACGAGCGCGCCGATGCCGAAGATCCAGATGAACAGACCTTCGGAGACCGGTCCGAGCGAGCCGAGTGTCGCTCCGCCGATCTGCACGGCCTGCTGCTGGAAGAGCAGGGCGGAGATGATGTCGCGCTTGTCCTCGTCGGACAGGTTCATGTCGCCGAAGACCGGCATGTTCTGCGGACCGGTCACCATGGCCGCGTACATGTGCAGCGCGCTGGTCTCGGTCAGAGCGGGGGCGTACTTGCCCTCGGTCAGGGCGCCACCGGCGGCGGCGACGTTGTGGCACATCGCGCAGTTGACGCGGAACAGCTCGGCGCCGTTCGCGACGTCGCCCTCACCGTCGAGCAGGTGCTCATCGGGGTAGGTCGGACCGGGAGCGACCGACTGGACGTACGACGCCATCGCCTTGATCTGGTCCTCGGTGAACTGCGGCTTCTTCTGCGGAGCCTGCGGGCCCTGCATCTGCAGCGGCATCCGGCCGGTGGCGAGCTGGAACTCGGCCGCGAGCTCGCCGACGCCGTACAGGCTCGGACCATTGGGCGTGCCCTGCAGGTCGAGGCCGTGGCAGGTGGCGCAGTTCGCGGTGAACAGCTTCTCGCCGTCCTCCACGGTCAGCTGGGTGGACGCGGCCGCCTGGGTGTCGGTGGCGGCGAACGCGGCCGACGCACCGGCGTACACAGCGCCCGTGATCATCAGGCCTGCTCCGATGAGCGCGGCCGCAGCGATCGGGCTGCGACGACCGCTGGAGCGACGCTTCTTCTCTCGTGCCATCTCGGGGATCAGCTCCGCTCTTATTTCAGGAAGTAGATAACGGCGAACAGGACGATCCAGACGACGTCGACGAAGTGCCAGTAGTACGACACGACGATCGAGGAGGTCGCCTCCTTGTGCCCGAAGTTCTTGACGGCGTAGGCGCGGCCGATGACGAGCAGGAAGGCGATGAGCCCGCCGGTGACGTGCAGGGCGTGGAAGCCGGTGGTCAGGTAGAAGGCAGACGCGTACGAGTCGGCGCTGATGGGCATGCCCTCAGCGACGAGCTGTGCGTACTCCCACACCTGGCCTGAGACGAAGACCGCGCCGAGCGCGAATGTCAGGAAGAACCACTCGACCATTCCCCAGCCGAGCATGCCGCGCTTCTTCGTCGTGTACGGCTGAAGCCGCTCGGCGGCGAAGACGCCCATCTGGCAGGTGACGGAGGAGAGGACCAGGATCACGGTGTTGATGAACGCGAACGGAACGTTCAGCAGCTCTGTCCGCTCAGCCCACAACTCGGGTGAGGTGCTGCGGAGCGTGAAGTAGATCGCGAAGAGTCCCGCGAAGAACATCACCTCACTGCCGAGCCACACAATGGTGCCGACAGCTACCGGGTTGGGCCGCTTGATCGTTCTCGCCGCCGGGGCATACGTCGCTGAGGTCGTCACCCTTCCATTATGGCCGATCCGAGGGGGTGATTCTTGCACCGACAGCCCTGTTTTTGCCTCCCAGGGACTTAGGCAACCCTAAGAAGATACTGCGAATCGTCGGTGAATCGGCGGGAAACAGCGGATGCTGGCGGCCGTCATCTCGGCGTCGACGTCGATGCGCGCGGATAGGATCGCTGACATGGCTGATTCGCTGACCTGGTCCGACATGCTCACCTCTCTTCTGGAGCGTCGTGATCTCAGTGTCTGGGAGTCGACGTGGGCGATGCGCCAGATCATGCAGGGCAAGGTGACCGAGGCGCAGCTGGCAGGGTTCCTCGTCGCACTCCGCGCGAAGGGTGAGACCGTCGACGAGATCGTCGGGTTCCGCGATGCGATCCTGGAGTCGGCCGTGCCGCTGCCGGTGTCTCCGAACGTGCTCGACATCGTCGGTACCGGCGGAGACCGGGTCGGTACCGTGAACGTGTCGACGACGGCAGCGATCATCATCGGTGCGTCCGGCATTCCGGTGGTCAAGCACGGCAACAGAGCAGCGAGTTCGGCCTCGGGGTCCTCCGACGTGCTCGGGGCGCTCGGACTCGAACTCTCGCTCGATCCAGCGGCGGTGGCCTCCGCCCTCGACCGCACCGGCATCACGTTCGCGTGGGCGGCGGCGTTCCACCCCGGCTTCCGGCACGCGGCCACTGTGCGCTCCGAGCTCGGCGTTCCGACGGTCTTCAACATGCTCGGCCCTCTTTGCAACCCGGCCAGGGCCGAGGCGAACGCGGTCGGAGTCGCGCACCTCGAACGCGTGCCGCTGATCACCGGCGTGTTCCGCACCCGGGGTGCGACGGCTCTCGTCTTCCGTGGCGATGACGGGCTCGACGAGCTCACCACTACGGGTCACAGCAGGATCTGGGAGGTGACCCGCGGCGATATCCACGAGCACGACCTGGACCCGCGCGACCTGGGCATCCCTCTCGCCGAGCTGTCCGATCTCATCGGGGGATCCCCGCAGCACAACGCCGAGGTGCTGCGCCACACGCTGACCGGGGCGCCGGGGCCGGTGCGCGACATCGTGCTCCTGAACGCGGCTGCCGGCATCGTCGCATTCGAGCTGTCGCAGGATGCCGCGCAGGTGCAGCGGCCGATCCTGGAGCGGTTGCGCGAGGGATACGAGCGCGCATCGGAGGCCGTCGACGATGGTCGCGCCGCCGCCAAGCTCGATGAATGGGTCGCGGTCAGCCGAGAGCTCGCCTCCGCCTAGGCGCATGATGGATCCCGCCGCCGCACTCCTGGAGATCGCCACTCTGCTGGAGCGCGAACGGGCGTCGCGCTATCGGGCCAAGGCGTTCCGCCAGGCTGCCGCCACGCTGCAGGGGCTGACCGAAGAGGTGCGCAACGATCCGGCGCGGCTGCGGGCGAGCAAGGGGATCGGAGAGTCCACATTCGCGGTCATCCGGCAGGCGCAGGCCGGCGAAGTGCCTGACTATCTGGTCGAACTGCGCGGCGAGGTGGAACCGGAGCGCATCTCGGCACTGCGATCTTCGCTGCGCGGCGACTTGCACGCGCATACGGATTGGTCGGATGGAACGACCTCGATCGCCGTGATGGCCGAGGCGGCGCGCGCCCTCGGTCATGAGTACCAGGCGATCACCGACCACTCACCGCGGCTTCGCGTCGCGCGCGGGCTCTCCGCTGAGCGGCTCCGCGAGCAGATACCGCTCGTGCGGGCGCAGTCCGGCGAGGGATTCCGGGTTCTCGCCGGCATCGAGGTCGACATCCTCGAGGACGGGAGGCTGGATCAGGAGGACACGCTGCTCGGCGAGCTCGACATCGTCGTGGCATCCGTCCATTCCAAGTTGCGCATGGATGCGAAAGCGATGACGGCGCGAATGATCGCGGCGGTGTCGCATCCGAGGGTGAACGTCCTCGGCCATTGCACGGGCCGTCTCGTTCAGGGGGAGCGCGGCACGCGCCCGCAATCGCAGTTCGACGCGACGGCGGTCTTCGCGGCCTGCGCTGAGAACGGTGTGGCCGTGGAGATCAACTCACGCCCGGAGCGGCAGGACCCACCGGATGACCTGATCTCGCTCGCGATGGATGCCGGGTGCCTCTTCTCGATCGATTCCGATGCGCACGCCCCTGGGCAGCTGTCGCTGCTCGATCATGGTGCCGAACGCGCGGAGCGCGCCGGGATCCCGGCTGCGCGCATCGTGACGACGTGGGGTCTGGAGAGGCTGCTCGCCTGGGCGGAGTGAGAGCAGGTCAGACGGTCGATACCGCGGCGACGGCGCGCGTCATGGAGGTGCCGAGGTTCCACTGCTCGGCCAGCGCCGTGGCAGCATCCGCCTCAGCAGGGTCGAGCATGCGGAGCGCGATACCGGGGACGGCGATGTCGAGGTTCCTCGCGACTTCCACAACGGTCGGGGCGACGTCGAGGTAGTCGGAGGCTGCGAGGATCTTCGCGCTGACGCCGGCGCTCATGCCTTCGCCGGCGGCTGCGGCGGTGCGGATGCCGGAGAGATCGCCGTGCGTCTGGAGGAGTGTGGCCGCGGTCTTCTCGCCCACGCCGGCCACTCCGGGAAGGCCGTCGGAGGCATCGCCGCGCATCGTGGCGAAGTCGGCGTACTGCGAGGGTAGTACCCCGTACTTGGCGACCACGGTCGCGTCGGTGACGATCTCGAGGTTGCTCATGCCACGAGCCGTATAGATGACCCGGATGTCGCGGGCATCGTCGACGAGCTGGAACAGATCGCGGTCTCCGGTGACGATGTCGACGGGGATCGTCGCGCGGGTCGCGAGGGTGCCGATCACGTCGTCGGCCTCGTGCTCCGTGACTCCGATGATCGGAATGCCGAGCGCCGTCAACGTCTGACGGATCAGCGGGATCTGCGCTTCAAGCGGATCTGGCACCTCTTCGACGTCAGGAGCGCCGGCGACGACCTCGACGACGCGGTGCGTCTTGTAGCTCGGGATGAGGTCGACTCGCCACTGCGGTCGCCAGTCGTCATCCCAGCAGGCGACGACGTGCGTCGGTTCATAGAGGGTGACGAGCTTGGCGATGATGTCGAGCAGGCCGCGCACCGCATTGACGGGGGAGCCGTCCGGCGCCTTCACTTTGTCGGGAACACCGTAGAAGGCGCGGAAGTAGAGGCTGGCGGTGTCGAGCAGCATCAGGCGGTCGGCGCGGGTCATGGGGACAGTCTGGCACTCGGTTCCGACACCTGCGCGGGATCAGCAACCGGGGGAGTCGGGTTTCTCGGTGCAGGTATGCGCGACGAGGGCGGTGTGCGCTTCGAAGATACGGATCTGTTGGACCGGACCGTCGGTGGTGAGTTCTCCGTTGATGGGGAACCATCCGGTGCCGAAGTCGATCTCGGCGGTGTAGCGGACGTCGACGTCGGCGGGATAGGTTCCGCGGTCCTGGTAGACGTGGCTTGTCGGGGTGGGGGTGAACTGCGCTTGACCGAGGTCCGCCCAGGACGCTCCGCCGGTGGTGGTCGTGGTGGAGGAGCTGTCGCCGTATTGGAAGTCGTATGCGATCGGGGTGAAACGGACGGAGAGCGATCGGCCGAACAGTGTGCCGGACTGCGTGGTGATGGATGCGGTGGTGACGAAGTTGGTGGGCATGCCGGCGATGCCGACGTTGTCGGGTTCTCCGGTGAGGGTGGCGGGCGTCGGGGCGAACTGAGCGAGGTCGGTGATCGTGATCGGTCGGACACCCGGAGCCACGTTCTCTTCGGCGGGAGCTTCTTCTGCTTCCTCGGCGCTTCGGAAGCACTCGATGAAACTCCAGCTGCGCAGGCAGGTCTCGAAGTCGAGTTCCTTCGGCGGCGGGGAGGACTCGGATTCTTCACCCGAATCATCGTCGGGGTTGAAGACGGGATCGGTGCCGGGGGTGGTCTGTTCGCCGCCGACCGTTATCGCTGTTCCGTTGTTCTCAACTCCGCAGCCCACGGTCACAAGCTCAATTTCGTTGCAGCCGTCGGACATTGGAGTAGTGAGAAGGACGGCTCCAAGGAGCAGCACCGTCAACATGGTGCGTCCGTCGCAATCTCATACTTTGCGATGTGCAATTGATCTGCGTTGCCGACGAACTTGACTTCCACGCCATACACATCGCTCCGTTCGGGAGCAGTGACGTCTTCGCCGTTTGAGTTGAGCGCTCGCGCCATAGTTACATCAAGACACACCAACGCAGTTACCTCGGCGACTGCATCACCGTGACTTGCCTGGACCCCTGCAAACGATAGGAGTGCGGTTGGGCCAAGGATTCGAAGACCTGCCTCCTCCAGTTCCCTGGCCGCCTTCACATCGGACTCTAGAACCTCGCCGGTGAGGAACTTGCGCGGGTCTGCGGTGTTATCGCCGCTGCGTAGAGCGTTCACCGCATCGTTGTACGCCCTATACGTTTCTTCCGCCGCCGCGAAAGCTTCCTCTTCCGAGGCGAAGGCCGCGGTCGGGGTCGGTGTCGGCTCCGCTTGCGGGGAGCATCCGACCAGCATTGCGGCCGACAAGACGAGCACGCCGAGGGCGGCCAGGGGAGTCGACGCAGTCCGTACGAGAGTCACCCCGACACGTTAACCCGAATGCGTCCGCATCCGTCAGAGTTATCCACAGGACTGGCGGTGAGGCTCGAGTCCCGCGGCACCCGATCTTCTGATAATCTGAACTGTCACTCGTGGCGTGCATACGCGCGCGCTCGTGACGAGCAATCCAATCCATTCGCTGCGAAGCATGATTTCGGCCGTGCGCGGCCGCATCTTCCAGCCCGAGTTCCATTCACAAGGACAACCCACTACATGACTACCGCAACGACCGCCCCGGCCACCAAGCAGGTCGCCATCAACGACATCGGATCTGCTGAGGACTTCCTGGCCGCGGTCGAGAAGACCCTGAAGTTCTTCAACGACGGCGACATCATCGAAGGAACGATCGTCAAGATCGACCGCGATGAGGTTCTGCTGGACGTCGGCTACAAGACCGAGGGTGTCATCCCCTCGCGCGAGCTCTCCATCAAGCACGACGTCGACCCCAACGAGGTCGTCAAGGTCGGCGACGAGGTCGAGGCTCTTGTTCTCCAGAAGGAGGACAAGGAAGGCCGTCTGATCCTCTCCAAGAAGCGCGCACAGTACGAGCGTGCCTGGGGAGACGTCGAGAAGATCAAGGAGAACGACGGCGTCGTCACCGGTACGGTCATCGAGGTCGTCAAGGGTGGACTCATCGTCGACATCGGCCTTCGTGGCTTCCTTCCGGCTTCGCTCATCGAGCTGCGCCGCGTCCGCGACCTCACGCCGTACCTCGGCCAGGAGATCGAGGCGAAGATCCTCGAGCTCGACAAGAACCGCAACAACGTCGTGCTCAGCCGCCGTGCGCTGCTCGAGCAGACGCAGTCGGAGTCGCGCACCACGTTCCTGAACAACCTGCACAAGGGTCAGGTCCGCAAGGGTGTCGTGTCGTCGATCGTCAACTTCGGTGCGTTCGTCGACCTGGGCGGCGTGGACGGCCTCGTGCACGTCTCCGAGCTGTCCTGGAAGCACATCGAGCACGCCTCCGAGGTCGTCGAGGTTGGCCAGGAGGTCACCGTCGAGATCCTTGAGGTCGACCTCGACCGCGAGCGCGTCTCCCTGTCGCTGAAGGCGACGCAGGAGGACCCGTGGCAGGTCTTCGCCCGTACCCACGCGATCGGTCAGGTCACGCCGGGTAAGGTCACCAAGCTCGTTCCGTTCGGTGCGTTCGTTCGCGTCGCAGACGGCATCGAGGGCCTCGTCCACATCTCCGAGCTCTCCAGCAAGCACGTCGAGCTGGCCGAGCAGGTCGTGTCGGTCGGCGAAGAGGTCTTCGTCAAGGTCATCGACATCGACCTCGAGCGTCGCCGCATCTCGCTCTCGCTCAAGCAGGCGAACGAGTCGGTCGACCCCAACGGCACCGAGTTCGACCCGGCGCTGTACGGCATGCTCGCCGAGTACGACGAGAACGGCGAGTACAAGTACCCGGAGGGCTTCGACGCCGAGACCGGTGCTTGGAAGGACGGCTTCGACTCGCAGCGCGAGGCATGGGAGCAGGAGTACGCTGCAGCCCAGGCTCGCTGGGAGGCTCACAAGACTCAGGTCACCAAGGCGGCCGAGGCTGAGGCAGAGGCCGGCGCCGACTTCGGTGGACAGGTGTTCTCCAGCGAGGCGACCGGTGCTGGCACCCTCGCCGACGACGAGGCTCTCGCGGCTCTGCGCGAGAAGCTCTCGGGCGGCAACGCGTAAGCACAACGCTCAGAAACGGGCCGTCACCTTCGGGTGGCGGCCCGTTTCGCGTCTCCAGGACCGGAGGCTTTCGATGACCGATCCAGAAGACGGGACGGCCAGAGCGGATGCCGGCGACTCGCGTGCCAGGATGGAAGCATGCCTCTCATCGCACTCACCGGCGGCATCGCGTCCGGAAAGTCGACCATCGCGAGGCGTCTGGCAGACCATGGAGCGATCATCGTGGACGCCGACCAGATCGTCCGAGACGTCCAGGCCCCCGGGTCTCCCGTGCTCCAGCAGATCGCGGAGGCCTTCGGTGACGGCGTCATCACCGCGGAGGGCGCGCTCGATCGCGCGTCCCTCGGCGCGAAGGTCTTCGGTGACCCAGAGCTCCTCGCCCGATTGAACGGGATCGTGCACCCGGCGGTCCGCGCCGAATCGCAGCGCCGGTTCGAGGAGGCGCAGGCCGCCGACCCGTCGGCAGTCGTCGTGTATGACGTGCCGCTGCTCGTCGAGGCGCGCGTCGACGATCCCTGGGACCTCATCGTCGTCGCGCACGCCCCGGTCGCAGAGCGGCTGCGCCGGCTCGTTGAACTGCGCGGCATGGATGAGCGATCGGCCCAGGAGCGGATCGACGCACAGGTGTCCGACGATCGGCGTCTTGCGATCGCCGATGTCGTGATCGACACCGCCGGCACGATCGAGGAGACGCGGACCCAGACCGATGCCCTCTGGGAGCGGGTCCGCGCCCAGTGAGCGCGGAATCCTTCTCCGGGCACGCGCCGGGATCGCCCTCCTTCCGGCGCCTCATCACGGGCCTCTTCTTCGCCGGTATCGCGACGTTCGCGCAGTTGTACTCGCCGCAGGCGGTGCTGCCGGCGATCGCCGATGATCTCGGCATCACCCCGGCCGCTGCCGCGCTGAGCGTCTCGGCGGCGACACTCGGACTGGCCGCCGCGGTGATCCCGTGGTCAATGGTCGCGGATCGCATCGGCCGGATCCGCGCGATGGGCGTCGGAGTACTGGCGGCGACGGCGCTCGGTCTGTGTGCTCCTCTGAGCTCGGAGATCGGGATTCTGCTCCTGCTGCGGTTCGCCGAAGGGATCGCGCTCGGTGCTGTTCCCGCGGTCGCGTTGGCGTACCTGAGCGAGGAAGTCGGAGCGCGTCATGCGGCGGCGGCAGCGGGAAGCTACATCGCGGGTACCACCGTCGGCGGGCTCGTCGGTCGCATCCTCTCCGGAGTGGTGGGCGAAGCGGCGGGATGGCGGGCAGGTATCTGGGCTGTGGCGGCGCTCTGCGCTGTGGCGGCGGCGCTGTTCCTCTGGCTCACGCCGCGGGCGCGCGGCTTCGTGCCCCGTCGGATGCACGATGACGGTCCCAGCATCCTCACGACCCTCCTGGTGCCGCTGTGGTCCTCGACGCAGCTGGCACTGTACGCGCAGGGATTCCTGCTGATGGGCGCGTTCGTCGCGGTCTACAACTACCTCGGCTTCCATCTCTCGGCAGCGCCATTCCTGCTGCCGGCATGGCTCATCACATCGCTGTTCCTGGCCTATCTCGCCGGAACCGCCTCCTCGCCGTTGGCGGGGTCGCTCGCGTCGCGGCACGGGCGATATCCGGTGCTGCTCGGATCGATCGCGTTGACATCCTGCGGTGCGGTTCTGATGCTGGTGCCGGTCGCTGCCGTCGTGCTCGTCGGTCTGGTGCTCTTCACTGCCGGTTTCTTCGGCGCTCATGCCGTTGCATCCGGCTGGGCACCCGCGGCCGCGGCCGCGGAGAGCCGCGCCCAGGCGTCGTCTCTGTACTACTTCGGCTACTACGCCGGGTCGAGCCTCTTCGGATGGGGGCTCGGTCTCGTGTTCGGTCACGAAGGATGGACCTGGTTCGTGCTTCTGGTCGTGGGGATGTGCGCGGTCGCTGCCTTCTTCGCCGTGGTCGGATTGCGCGCCGTCCCGTCCGGGCACGTCTGACGCACGCACAGAGGTTCGAGCCCGATGTGCGTCCAAGGGCCCATTCTGCAAAGGTTGCCTGATGCACAAGCGCTATCTCGCCGCGTACGACGATCAGCTCCGCACGGATTCCGAGTCCGTACATGCCCTCGATACCGTGATGCACGGGCCGCTGCGTCTGTCAGTCTTTCCCGGTGGACGCGGCTTCATCAGCTATGCCGATCTCGGGGGAGCAGATGCGCAGAGGATCGGGGAACTCGTCGACGCGGCCATCGAGCACTTCCGCGCTCTGCCCGGCACGACATCGGTCGAGTGGAAGACGCGCGGGCACGATCACGCTCCAGGACTGCATGAGGCGCTCTTATCGCGTGGATTCATCGCTGAGGATCCCGAGTCGATCATGATCGGCGAGGCCGTGCTGCTCGCACATGACGTGGCAGTGCCGGAAGGCGTCGAGATCCGCCGGACGCGCAGCGACGCCGATGTCTGGGCGATGGAGGAGATGCAGGGAACGGTGTTCGAGGATCCGGATTGGCGGACGAGAGCGGAGACGACGCTGCGTCGCGTGCACGAGGACGACACGGTGGAACTCTGGATCGCCCTCGACAGCGGACGAGTGGTGAGCGCCGGGCGTCTCGAGCCCGTCGAAGGAACCGAGTTCGCGGGCCTCTGGGGCGGCGCCACGTTGCCCGAGTGGCGCGGTCGAGGCATCTATCGCGCACTCACCGCGCAGCGGGCGCGATCCGCTCTCGTCCGCGGCAAGAGGTACCTGCAGTCGGATTGCACGGAGTTCTCAAGACCGATCCTGGAGCGCTCCGGGCTGGTCAAGGTCTCGACGACGACTCCGTACGTGTGGACGAAGCCGGCACGCTGAACAACGGCAGTCGGTGGGTTTGTACGTATCATTCACAATTTGACCCGACCCCTTCGTGATTGATAATCTGGCGGCGGGGAGAATGTAATTCTGGGGATTCCGCGTCTGCGGTGTCAGCAACCGTTCTCGGTGCGCGCAATGATGCGCCCGTGGTTTTCGGCGAATGTGGCTGTCCATCGCGGGTGTCTTGCTGTGCGCTGACCCACGTCCGCACGCAAACGAGGAGTCCAAAGTGGTAGATAACAAGTCCCAGCTGTCGCGTCGCACGGTCGTCAAGGGCGCTGCGTGGTCGATACCCGTCATCGCCGTTGCAGCGTCCATGCCCCTGGCAGCCGCAAGCCTGCCGGAGGTCGGAACGAACCTCGGTCCGCTTTACGCATCGTCGGTCGACATCTCCAGCATCAACGTGAACATCGGGGCATTGCAGTTCGACTGCTACCCGGGCATGACGTCGGCTGACATCGTCACCGCGCTGGTGCACGAGATCACCTTGACGTCTACGAACGCCGCGCCTTTCGACATCTCGAACCTCATCGTTCAGGGCTTGGGCTGGACCGTCGTCGCCGGCGCGACCGCGACGAGCGTCACCATCCGCCACGTAGCCACGGATTCCACCTGTGAAGGATTCGTCCAGGGGCCGTCGCTGTACTTCAACGGACAGGTCGCGGCGACGAACAGCATCACTGTGTCGGCGCTCGCCTATAACGCCGACTTCACGGTGGCGCCGCTCATGATCCAGCCTGCGTCCGGCACCGGCGCGCTCGTCGGCCCGGCCTGAGCAGACGCCGAGCGAGTCGTTCCTTCCGGGGCGGCTCGCTTTCGCGTTCCTAGCCGACGGCCTGCTCGCCACGATCGGCGGCACGGCGGGCACGCCTGCGGCGAAGAAGCACGACGACGCCGATGATCAGAGCGATCAAGGCGACACCGGCGGCGATCGGGACGATGATCGCCAGCGCCGCGAGGAGGAACGATGCGCCGTCTTCGGCGGTGCTGAGCACCGGAGCCGCCAGCCCGCCGGTCGTGGCGTTCGCCGCGACGCGCGCTGTCGCCTTGACCACGTGAACGACGAGGGCGATCGCAATGCCGACGACGACAGGCACCCAGGTGTTGTCGGTGAAGAACGACGCAGGATCGGCGACGGCGACCGTCTGCGCTCCGGATCCCGCCCCGAAGGCGATACCTCCGGCAGCCGGGCGGATGATGCTCTGCACGATGTCATTCACGGAGTCGAGCGCCGGGATCTTGTCGGCGACGATCTCCAGCAGCAGGAGGGCTCCGAGGATCCAGAGGGCGACGTCGCTGGACAGCCACGACCAGCCGGCAGGCAACGCCATCGCCGGCAGCAGGCGGTCGGCAAGGCCGAGCAGGAACAGGGGCATCCACGCGTTGAGACCAGCGGATGCGGCCAGGCTGGAGCCGATGATGAACTCGATCACGCCACCACTCTAAGCGGGGCGTCAATCTCAGAGCCCAGTGTCGGAGCCCACTCGTAAGCTGGGATCATGCAACCCACGCGCAGTGTCCGTCCTTTCGAGGTCATCAGCGAGTACGCGCCGGCGGGCGACCAGCCCGCGGCGATCGCCGACCTCGCCGCACGGATCAATGCCGGTGAGACCGACGTCGTCCTGCTGGGTGCCACCGGCACGGGAAAGTCCGCGACCACGGCGTGGCTCATCGAACAGGTGCAGCGTCCGACGCTGGTGCTCTCGCACAACAAGACGCTCGCGGCTCAGCTGGCCAACGAGTTTCGCGAGCTCATGCCGAACAACGCGGTCGAGTACTTCGTCTCCTATTACGACTACTACCAGCCCGAGGCGTACGTACCGCAGACCGACACATTCATCGAGAAGGACTCCTCCGTCAACGCCGAGGTCGAGCGACTGCGGCACTCCACGACCAACTCACTGCTCTCGCGCCGCGATGTCGTCGTGGTGTCGACGGTCTCCTGCATCTACGGTCTCGGGGCGCCGGAGGAGTACCTCCGCGCGATGGTCGCACTCCAGGTGGGGGAGCGATACGACCGAGACGCGCTGATCAGGCAGTTCATCTCGATGCAGTACAACCGCAACGATGTGGACTTCTCCCGCGGCAACTTCCGGGTGCGCGGCGACACGATCGAGATCATTCCCGTCTACGAGGAGAGTGCGATCCGCATCGAGTTGTTCGGCGATGAGATCGAGGCGCTGTACTCCCTGCATCCGCTGACCGGTGAAGTCATCGAGAAGCTCGATGCGGTGCCGATCTTCCCGGCCTCGCACTACGTCGCCAGTACCGATGTGATCCAGCGGTCCATCGGCACGATCGAGGCGGAATTGGCCGATCGCCTGGCCGAGTTCGAGCGGCAGGGCAAGCTGCTCGAGGCGCAGCGTCTGCGGATGCGCACGACCTTCGATCTGGAGATGCTGCAGCAACTGGGCTTCTGCTCCGGAATCGAGAATTACTCACGACACATGGACAACCGCTCACCTGGTGAGCCGCCGCACACGCTGCTGGACTTCTTCCCCGACGATTTCCTGCTGGTGATCGACGAGTCGCACGTGACCGTGCCGCAGATCGGGGCGATGTACGAAGGAGACGCCTCGCGTAAGCGCACGCTGGTGGAGCACGGTTTCCGGCTGCCGAGCGCAATGGACAACCGGCCTCTGCGCTGGGACGAGTTCAAGAACAGGATCGGGCAGAGCGTCTACCTCTCGGCAACCCCGGGCAAGTACGAGATGGGGATCGCCGACGGCATCGTCGAACAGATCATCCGCCCGACCGGTCTCGTCGACCCGCAGATCATCGTCAAGCCGTCCAAGGGGCAGATCGATGACCTGCTCGAGGAGATCCGTCTGCGCGTCGAGCGTGACGAGCGCATCCTCGTCACGACGCTGACGAAGAAGATGGCCGAAGAACTGACGGACTTCCTCGGCGAACATGGTGTGCGCGTGCGCTACCTGCACTCCGATGTCGACACGCTGCGTCGCGTCGAGCTTCTCAGCGAGCTGCGTGCCGGGGTCTACGACGTACTCGTCGGCATCAACCTGCTCCGTGAGGGCCTCGACCTTCCCGAGGTCTCGCTGGTCGCGATTCTCGATGCCGACAAGGAGGGCTTCCTCCGTTCGGGAACGTCGCTGATCCAGACCATCGGCCGCGCCGCACGAAATGTGTCTGGCGAGGTGCACATGTATGCCGACAAGATGACCGATTCCATGGCGAAGGCGATCGATGAGACCGATCGCCGCCGCGAGAAGCAGGTGGCGTACAACCTGGAGAGGGGCATCGACCCGCAGCCGCTGCGGAAGCGGATCGCCGACATCACCGAGGTGCTCGCCAGAGAGGGCGCCGACACCGCAGAGATGATGTCCAAGCGCGGGCGTGCAACCGGCAAGGGCAAATCGCCGACGCCGAACCTGCGGCGCACCGGCATCGCAGCCGAGGGTGCTCAGCAGTTGGAAGCCACGATCCAGGACCTGTCCGACCAGATGCTCGCCGCTGCCGGGGAACTCAAGTTCGAACTCGCAGCGCGTCTACGCGACGAGGTGCAGGACATGAAGAAGGAACTGCGCGCGATGGAACGCGCCGGACACGCCTGATCGCGAGCGGAGCTGACCCACATGGATGACGCGGGGAACGAGCTCGCCGATCGCATCCGCGCTCTGCTGAGCGCCGACGTCGCTCTGGAGGAGCGCCGCATGTTCGGCAGCCGCGCCTTCCTGGTCGAGGGGCGGATCCTCGTCGGGGCACGAAAGGGCGGTGTTCTGCTCGTTCGTGTCACCACCGAGCACGGCGCGGCATTGCTGACTCAGCCCGGTGCCACCCCGGCGGTCATGGGGGCGCGAACCATGAGCCCGAACTGGCTGGATGTCGCGCCGAGCGCGATCGAAGACGACGATGCGCTGATGTTCTGGCTCGACGCCGCGAGGGAGGACAGCGCGACGCTGAGCTGATCCCTACGGGCAGTGCATCAGTGGTTTCGGGCCGGAACGGTCGATCTCGTGCTCCGTCATCGGGGCGCCGCAGAGGGGACACGCCCTTTCTGCGCGCTCTGCTGCGGTCGGCGGCGGTGTCTTCTCGTACGGGCCGACGGACGCAGGCCCGGCCAGGCGCACCAGATTCGAATTGAACCATGCGTAGAACCCGCCGGCTTCGCGGATGCGCGTGCGGAGAGGTTCGCGGTCGGTGTCCTTGGTCATGTTCATTAGTGTACTAACTATTAGGGCGGATGTAAGATCATCTCTCGTGACGGCCTCTGACGATCTGCTCCGGCTGGAGAACCAGCTCTGCTTCGCGCTTGTGACGGCGGCGCGCAACGTCGTCGCGATCTATCGGCCGATCCTCGAGCCCCTCGGTCTCACGCATCCGCAATATCTCGTGATGCTGGCGCTGTGGGAACGCTCTCCTCGCGCGTTGAACGATCTCGCAGCCGACCTCGCGCTGGAGCCCGCCACCGCATCGCCGCTCGTGAAACGACTCGAGAAGGAAGGACTCGTCACCCGGCAGCGCAGCGCCGGCGACGAACGCCGTCTCGACATCACGCTCACCGATTCCGGGCGGGCACTGCGGGAGCGTGCCCTCGATGTGCCGCAGCAGGTGATGTCGGCGGTGGGGATGGATGTCGATGAAGTCGCGACGTTGCGTGACGGCGTCGCACGGTTCGCGGGGCGCACCGAAGGAGTGTGATCGCGATGCGCTGGTCGCGAACTCGATTGTCCGCCGGAGCCAATGTCGGTGGCCCCTCGTAGACTTGATCGGTGCCTATTGTCCCCGTTGTCACCCCAGGAAAACTCAGTGTTCGCGGTGCCCGCGTCCACAACCTCAAGAACGTCGACATCGACATCCCTCGCGACTCGCTGGTCGTGTTCACCGGGCTGTCCGGCTCCGGCAAGTCCAGCCTCGCATTCGACACGATCTTCGCCGAAGGGCAGCGCCGGTACGTCGAATCGCTGAGCGCGTATGCGCGCCAGTTCCTCGGCCAGGTCGATCGGCCAGACGTCGATTTCATCGAGGGCCTGAGCCCCGCCGTGTCGATCGACCAGAAATCCACCAACCGCAACCCGCGCTCGACGGTCGGCACGATCACCGAGATCTATGACTACATGCGACTGCTCTGGGCGCGTATCGGCATTCCGCACTGCCCGGAGTGCGGTGAGAAGATCCAGCGTCAGACCGTGCAGCAGATCGCGGATCAGCTCATGGAACTTCCCGAGCGCACCCGGTACCAGATCGTCGCCCCGGTCGTCTCGCAGAAGAAGGGCGAGTTCGTTGACCTGTTCCGCGAGCTCGGCGCGAAGGGCTACTCGCGTGCGATCGTCGACGGCGAACTCATCCAGCTCGCCGAACCGCCGACACTGAAGAAGAGCTACAAGCACGACATCGCCGTGGTCGTCGACCGGCTCGTGGCATCCGATGACATCCTCGGCCGCGTCACCGACTCGGTCGAGACCGCACTCGGACTCGCCGGTGGCGTCGTGCAGGTCAACTTCGTCGATGGCGAGGGGGACGACGCCTGGCAGACTTTCTCCGAGAAGCTGGCGTGCCCCAACGGTCACGCGCTCACCCTCACCGAGATCGAGCCCCGCACCTTCTCATTCAACGCGCCGTTCGGTGCGTGCCCGTCCTGCTCCGGTCTCGGCACCCGGATGTCGGTCGACGTCGACCTCATGCTCGGCGACGAGGACCTCTCCATCCGCGAAGGCGTCATCATTCCCTGGACGACCCAGGGCAAGGGCCTCTTCCAGTACTACGAGCGGCTGCTCGAGGGTCTCTCCCGTGACCTCGATTTTTCGTTGGACACCCCCTGGCGCAAGCTGCACTCCGACGTGCAAGACGCGATCCTGCGCGGCGAGAACTACAAGGTCACCGTCAAGTGGAAGAACCGCTACGGGCGGGAGATGCGCTACGCATCGGGCTTCGAGGGCGTCGTCCCCTATATCGAACGACAGTACCTGCAGGCGGAATCCGACAACCAGCGCAACCGCTGGGGGGAGTACCTCCGAGAGGTGCCCTGCCCGGTCTGTCAGGGCAACCGCCTCAAGCCCGAGGTGCTCGCCGTCCAGGTGCACGGACACTCCATCGCCGAGGTCTCGCACCTGAGCCTCGCAGACGCGCGCGGCTTCATGGAGAAGCTCGTGCTCACCGACCGCGAGGCGAAGATCGCGGCCCAGGTGCTTCGCGAGATCCGGCTGCGGCTCGACTTCCTGCTGCAGGTCGGACTGTCATACCTCAACCTCAGTCGCTCCGCCGGCTCGCTCTCCGGCGGTGAGGCGCAGCGCATCCGCCTGGCGACGCAGATCGGCTCCGGCCTCACGGGCGTGCTCTACGTCCTCGACGAACCCTCGATCGGCCTGCACCAGCGCGACAACCGCCGCCTCATCGACACGCTGATCAAGCTCCGCGATCTCGGCAACACTCTCATCGTCGTCGAGCATGACGAAGAGACCATCGAGGCGGCCGACTGGGTCGTCGACATCGGTCCAGGAGCCGGTGTCAACGGCGGTGAAGTGGTCCATTCCGGTCCTTACTCGGCGCTGCTGAGCGACAAGAACTCGATGACGGGGGACTACCTCTCCGGTCGCCGTGAGATCCCGATGCCGAAGAAGCGGCGCAAGATCGACAAGAAGCGGCTGCTGAGCGTCGTCGGTGCCAAGGCGAACAACCTGAAGAACGTCACGGCGGACTTCCCGCTCGGCGTGCTCACCGCTGTCACCGGCGTGAGTGGTTCCGGCAAGTCTTCGCTCGTGAACGACATCCTGTACCAGGTGCTCGCGTCGCGCCTGAACGGAGCGCGCACGGTGCCGGGCAAGCACACGAGGGTGACCGGGCTCGACAACCTCGACAAGGTCGTTCACGTCGACCAGGCACCGATCGGACGCACCCCCCGATCGAATCCGGCGACCTATACGGGTGTGTTCGATCGCATCCGCACCCTCTTCAGCGAGACCCCCGAAGCCAAGGTCCGCGGCTACCAGCCGGGGCGCTTCAGCTTCAACGTCAAGGGCGGACGCTGCGAGGCGTGCTCCGGCGACGGCACGATCAAGATCGAGATGAACTTCCTGCCTGACGTCTATGTCGACTGCGAGGTCTGCCACGGCAAGCGCTACAACCGCGACACCCTCGCCGTGCACTACAAGGGCAAGAACATCGCCGAGGTTCTCGAGATGCCGATCGAAGAGGCAGCGGACTTCTTCGAGCCGATCCAGGCGATCCACCGGTACATGAAGACGCTCGTCGACGTCGGACTCGGTTACGTGCGCCTCGGTCAGTCGGCGACGACCCTCTCCGGCGGCGAGGCTCAGCGCGTGAAGCTGGCGACCGAGCTCCAGCGCCGCAGCAACGGCCGCAGCATCTACGTGCTCGATGAGCCGACGACCGGTCTGCACTTCGAAGACGTCCGCAAACTCCTCGAGGTGCTCAACGGCCTGGTGGACAAGGGCAACACGGTCATCGTCATCGAACACAACCTCGACGTGATCAAGTCCGCGGATTGGGTGATCGATCTCGGGCCTGAGGGCGGCTCTGGTGGTGGCGAGATCATCGCGACCGGCACTCCGGAACAGATCGCTCGCGCCGAGCAGAGCCACACCGGGCAGTTCCTCGCGGAAATCCTCGGGGAAGGGCGCTCGGCGCGGAAGGCCAGCTGATGGCCGATGTCCTGCCCTACAAGCCGCGGGCGGGGGAGATTCCCACCGACCCCGGCGTGTATCGCTTCCGCGACGCCGAGGGCCGAGTTCTCTACGTCGGCAAGGCGAAGAACCTCCGCCAGCGGTTGTCGAACTACTTCGCTCCGCTGCGCACGCTGCACGAACGCACCCGCCGGATGGTCACGACGGCAGCATCCGTCGAATGGACGGTGGTGCCCACCGACGTCGACTCGCTGCAGCTGGAGTACATGTGGATCAAGGAGTTCGATCCGCCGTTCAACGTGCGCTACAAGGACGACAAGTCCTATCCGTTCATGGCGGTGACGCTCGGCGACGAGGCGCCCCGGGTGATCGTGACCCGCAACCATCGCATTCCTGGGGCGAAGTACTTCGGGCCCTACCCGAAGGTGTGGGCGGTGCACGACACCATCGACCTGATGGTCAAGGCCTTCCCGATCCGCACCTGCAGCGACGCCAGCTACAAGCGCGCCATGCAGACCGGACGGCCCTGCTTTCCCGGCCAGATCGGCAAATGCGGCGGCCCCTGCTCGATGACGGTGACGGTCGAAGAGCACCGTGCGATGGTCGACGATTTCGTCGCCTTCATGGCCGGTGGCGATGAGCGCTTCACCAAGGAGCTCACGAAGCGGATGCTGGCGGCATCCGCGGCGATGGATTACGAAGCGGCCGCGAAGTTCCGAGACAAGCTCTCGGCGATCGAGGCGGTGCTCGGCAAGAGTGCACTGGTGCTCGCCGCCGACGAAGACGCGGATCTCTTCGGCATCGCCGAGGACGAGTTGGCCGCGGCGGTGCAGCAGTTCGTGATCCGCGGCGGGCGCGTGCGCGGCGTGCGGGCGATGACGATCGAGAAGGAGATCGACATCACCACCGGTGAGCTCGTCGATCAGGTGCTGCAACGCGCCTACGGCGAAGCCGAGGACGTGCCGCGCCGCATCCTCGTGCCGACACTTCCCGACGACGTGGTCGAACTGGAGTTGTGGCTGCGCGAACGACGAGGAAAGAAGATCGAGATCACCGTCGCCCAGCGGGGGCAGCGGGCAGACCTGATGCGCAACGCGACGCTGAACGCGCAGCAGGCCCTGATCAGGCACAAGACGCGCCGCACCAGCGACTACGTCGCCCGCACTCAGGCGCTCACCGATCTGCAGGAGGCGCTGGAACTCGAAGAGGCACCGCTGCGGATCGAGTGCTTCGACATCTCCCATCTCGGCGGCACCAACGTCGTCGCCTCGATGGTCGTATTCGAAGACGGGCTTCCACGAAAAGACCAGTACCGCTCGTTCAACATCCCTGAGACGACCGACGACACCGACTCGATGTACCAGGTCCTCCGCCGCCGTCTCGCGTATCTCGACCGGCCGGACCTGCAGGCCGATTCAGAAGCCGTCCTCGACGAGGAGACAGACGCAGGAACACAGGCGAAGCGGAAGCCGCGCTTCGCGTACCCGCCTCAGTTGCTGCTCGTCGACGGCGGGAAGCCGCAGGTCGAGGCGGCCGCACGAGCCCTTCGTGACGCCGGTCATACCGAGATCGCGGTGTGCGGCATCGCCAAGCGACTCGAGGAGATCTGGCTGCCGGGGGAGGATTTCCCGGTGATCCTGCCGCGCACCAGCGAGTCGCTGTACCTGCTGCAGCGACTGCGCGATGAGGCGCACCGCTTCGCGATCGTCCACCAGCGCAAGAAGCGCAAGCGCGACATCTCGACGGTGCTCACCGAGGTCCCCGGTCTCGGTGCGTCGCGGATCAAGACCCTGCTCAAGCACTTCGGTTCGGTCACGGCGCTCCGCGCCGCGCAGCCGGGGGAGATCGAAGAAGTGCCGGGTATCGGCCCCGTGCTCGCCCAGAACATCCATACGCATCTCTCCACTCGCTAGGCTTGAGAGGACGGGGAGAAGGAGCAACATGACAGACGAGGACAAGGGCGAGTTCCTCATCGTCACAGGTATGTCGGGCGCAGGCCGGACGACGGTCGCCAACGCGCTGGAGGACCTGGGCTGGTACGTCGTCGACAACCTCCCGCCGCAGATCCTCCGTCCGCTGCTCGACCTCACTGACATGGGTGGCGGCGCGCTCCCGAAGGTCGCGGCCGTCGTCGATGTGCGCGGTCGCAACCTGTTCGACGATTTCCCTGGCGTGGCGAGGGCGCTTCGTGCCCGAGGCAGCGTGAGGGTGCTGTTCCTCGACGCTTCTGACGACGTCCTGGTCCGGAGATTCGAGTCGGTCCGGCGGCCGCAACCGCTGCAGGGCGACGGCACGCTCCTCGACGGCATCCGGATCGAGCGGTCCAAGCTCGCCCCCATCCGCGAGGCCGCCGATCTGATCATCGACACCTCGAATCTGAACATCCATCAGCTGGCCACGCAGGTTTCTCAGATGTTCTCCGAGGAGGGCGCGGCGAGGCATCGCGTCACCCTGCTCAGCTTCGGGTTCAAGTACGGGCTCCCGACCGATGTCGACCTCGTCGCCGACATGCGTTTCCTGCCGAATCCGTTCTGGAA
Source organism: Microbacterium sp. LWH12-1.2 (assembly GCF_040675825.1). Classification (NCBI taxonomy): domain Bacteria; kingdom Bacillati; phylum Actinomycetota; class Actinomycetes; order Micrococcales; family Microbacteriaceae; genus Microbacterium; species Microbacterium sp. LWH12-1.2. The sequence goes on along the minus strand of NZ_JBEGIJ010000001.1, from coordinate 1,361,843 downwards.
CGAAGAGCTTCGCGGACTCACGGGCCAGGACGAACAGGTGAAGGAGTACGTCCTCTCGCGGCAGGGAGCCGAGGAATTCCTCGATGCCTACGCGGCCGCGCTCGCGCCGGTTCTCGAGGGGTACCAGCGCGAGAACAAGAGCCATTCGACGATCGCGATCGGCTGCACAGGCGGCAAACACCGCTCCGTGGCGATGTCTGAAGAGCTGGCGCGCCGGCTCAAAGCGATCCCGGGAGTGGCGGTCAACGTCCGTCATCGGGATCTCGGACGCGAGTAGCAGAGCGTTCGGCCGAGTAGGCTAGTCGTTTGCGTCGCGATCCGGCGCGTGAGCGTATGAGGAGTCTCGTGGCACTAACCACCGACGTCAAGGCTGAGCTGGTCAGCATCCGTAATGCACCCCCCACGGTGCGTGTCGCGGAGGTTACCGCCATTCTCCGGTTCGCCGGTGGGCTGCATTCGATCGCGGGTCGTGTCGCGGTCGAGGCGGAGGTGGATGCCGAGACTCTCGCGCGCCGCGTCGCCCGGGATCTCGCCGAGATCTACGGCGTGCGTCCGGAGATCGCACAGGTGCAGTCGAGCACCGCCAACGAGGGCGCACGCTGGGCCGTCCGCGTCATCGCCGCAGGCGAGACCCTCGCCAGGCAGACCGGCCTCCTCGACCAGCGCCGACGCCCCGTGCGCGGCCTGCCGAACCGCCTCACCACCGGTTCTCGCGAAGAGGTCGCCGGCCTCTGGCGCGGCGCGTTCCTCGCCGCGGGAACCCTCAGCGAGCCCGGGCGTTCCGCCATGCTCGAGGTGGCCTGCCCGTCGTCGGAGGCCGCCATGGCACTCGTCGGCGCCGCCCACCGGCTCGGTGTCGCCGCCAAGGCGCGTGAGGTCCGCGGGATGCCGCGCGTCGTCGTCCGCGAGGGCGAGGCCATCCGCACCATCCTCAACGAGATGGGCGCCCAGCGGACGGCCGTCGCATGGGAGGAGCTCCGTCAGCGCCGTGAGGTGCGTGCCGGGGTGAACCGCCTGGTGAACTTCGACGATGCGAACCTCCGCCGTTCGGCGCAGGCCGCTGTCGCCGCCTGCGCACGCGTGGAGCGCGCACTGGAGATCCTCGGCGACGACGTGCCCGATCATCTGCGTCTCGCCGGCGCGCTTCGTCTCGCGCACCGCGACGCGAGCCTCGACGAACTCGGCCACCACGCGGATCCGCCGTTGACGAAGGACGCCGTCGCCGGCCGCATCCGTCGTCTGCTCGCGACCGCAGACAAGCGTGCGCAGCAGGAGGGCATCCCCGGCACCGAGGCCGCAGTGCCCGCCGGTCTCGACGTCTGAGCCCGTCATAGCCGGAAGGATCCGGTCCGCCCCGACGTTCTCGTCACTAGGATGAATAACGTCTGCTCCACGCCGCACTTCGGTGGCGCGGAGGATCGGCAAGCGCCGCGGCGCGGCGCGGATTGGATGAAAGCGATATGGCAACCTACACGCTCCCCGACCTCCCGTACGACTTCGCAGCCCTTGAGCCGCACATCAGCGGGAAGATCATGGAACTCCACCATGGCAAGCACCACGCGGCCTACGTCGCCGGCGCGAATGCGGCGCTCGACGGGCTCGCCGAGGCTCGCGAGAGCGGCAACCTTGCGAACGTCAACAAGCTGGAGAAGGACCTGGCGTTCAACCTCGGCGGCCACGTCAACCACTCCATCTTCTGGACCAACCTGTCGCCGAACGGCGGAGGACAGCCCGAGGGCGAGCTGAAGGCAGCGATCGAGGAGTTCTTCGGATCCTTCGAGAAGTTCCAGGCGCACTTCACCGCCAACGCGATGGGCATCCAGGGCTCCGGCTGGTCCGTGCTCAGCTGGGACTCGATCGGCCAGCGCCTGATCATCCAGCAGCTGTTCGACCAGCAGTCCAACGCTGCGCAGGGCACCGTGCCGATCTTCCAGCTCGACATGTGGGAGCACGCTTTCTACCTCGACTACCTCAATGTGAAGGCCGACTACGTCAAGGCGGCGTGGAACATCGCCAACTGGGAGAACGTCGCTCAGCGCTTCGTAACAGCCCGCGAGAAGACTGCAGGCCTGCTGGTACTGTCGTAAGCAAGACGGGCGTCCCGATGGGCCAACTGCCCGTCGGGACGCCGTTGTCCATGCTTCTCTAGTTGAAACCGCGCGCGAGCGCTCGAGAAATCAGGAGACCTTAGTGTCTGTCAAGATCGGTATCAACGGCTTCGGCCGCATCGGACGCAACTACTTCCGCGCGGCTCTCGCGCAGGGCGCAGACATCGAAATCGTCGCAGTCAACGACCTCACCGACAACAAGACCCTCGCACACCTGCTGAAGTACGACTCCTCCGCGGGTGTCCTCGATGCAGAGATCAGCTTCGACGACGAGAGCATCACCGTCAACGGCAAGACCATCAAGGCGTTCGCCGAGCGCGACCCCGCCAACCTCCCCTGGGGCGAACTGGGTGTCGACATCGTCATCGAGTCGACTGGTTTCTTCACCAAGGCCGACCTCGCCAAGAAGCACATCGACGCCGGCGCGAAGAAGGTTCTCATCTCCGCTCCCGCGACCGGCGACGACCGCACCATCGTCATGGGCGTGAACGAGGAGACCTACAACCCGGAGACGGACCACATCCTCTCCAACGCCTCGTGCACGACCAACTGCCTCGCCCCGCTCGCCAAGGTCTTCAACGACGAGTTCGGTATCGTCCGCGGCTTCATGATGACGGCGCACGCGTACACGGCAGACCAGAACCTCCAGGACGGCCCGCACGGCGACCTGCGCCGTGCACGCGCAGCGGCGATCAACATCGTCCCGGCGTCCACCGGTGCCGCGAAGGCGATCGGAACGGTTCTGCCCGAGCTCAACGGCAAGCTCAGCGGCTCGTCGTACCGCGTTCCGGTTCCGGTCGGCTCGATCGTCGACCTCACGCTGATCACCGAGCGTGAAGACCTCACCGTCGACGTGATCAACGCCGCGTACAAGAAGGCCGCTGACGAGGGTCGCCTCGCCGGCTACCTGCAGTACAACGCCGACGACATCGTCTCGACCGACATCGTGCACAACGCGCACTCGTCGATCTTCGACTCCACGCTGACCAACGTCAGCGGCAACCTGGTCAAGGTCTCGAGCTGGTACGACAACGAGTGGGGCTACTCCAACCGCCTCGTCGACCTGACCGAGTACGTCGCAGAGCGTCTCTGAGCTCGACATGACTCTGCGCACCCTGGACTCTCTGGGTTCGCTCGAAGGCAAGCGCGTCATCGTCCGTTGTGACCTCAATGTCCCCTTGCGGGACGGGGTCATCACGGACGATGGTCGTGTGCGCGCTTCGCTGCCGACCTTGAACGCCCTCATCAACGCCGGAGCACGCGTCATCGTGTGCTCCCACCTCGGACGCCCTGACGGGGCGCCCGACCCGCAGTACAGCCTCGAACCGGTCGCTCAGCGTCTCTCCGAGCTGCTCGGCAAGCCGGTGGCGTTCGCGCGCGACACGGTGGGGGAGTCGGCACACGATGCCGTCGCGTCTCTCGAGGACGGTGGCGTCGTCGTCATCGAGAACCTGCGCTTCAACGCGGGCGAGACAGCGAAGGACGACGCGACGCGTCAGGCCTTCGCCGCGCAGCTCGCAGAACTCGGTGACGTGCTGGTCTCCGACGGTTTCGGCGTCGTGCATCGCAAGCAGGCGAGCGTCTACGACCTCGCGGAACTGCTGCCATCGGCGGCGGGACTCCTGATCGCAGCCGAACTCGACGTCCTGGACCGTCTCACCGAGAAGCCGGAGCGACCGTACGCGGTCGTGCTGGGCGGCTCGAAGGTCAGCGACAAGCTCGGCGTGATCTCGCATCTGCTTCCGCGTGTCGACCGGATCCTCGTCGGCGGCGGGATGCTGTTCACGTTCCTCAAGGCGCAGGGACACGCCGTCGCATCCAGTCTCCTCGAAGAGGACCAGCTCGACACCGTCCGCGGCTACCTCGCCGAGGCGGAGAAGCGCGGCGTCGAGATCGTGCTCCCGACCGATGTGGTCGTCGCGGCGTCATTCTCGGCGGATGCCGCGCATGAGATCGCAGCGGCGGACGCGATCGAGGAGACCGCGTTCGGTGCTTCCGGGATCGGGCTCGACATCGGCCCCGAGACCGCTGCGCGCTTCGCCGAGGTCATCCGCACCTCGAAGACGGTGTTCTGGAACGGGCCGATGGGCGTGTTCGAGTTCCCGGCCTTCGCCGCGGGGACCAAGACCGTCGCACAGGCGCTCACCGAGGTCGACGGGCTCAGCGTCGTCGGCGGCGGAGACTCTGCTGCCGCGGTGCGGCAGCTCGGCTTCTCTGATGACCAGTTCGGTCACATCTCGACGGGTGGAGGCGCCAGCCTCGAATTCCTCGAGGGCAAGAAACTACCCGGCCTGGAGGTGCTCGGATGGGCATAAGCGCTCGTACCCCGTTGATCGCGGGAAACTGGAAGATGAACCTCGATCACCTGCAGGCGGTGGCGTTCGTGCAGAAGCTGCACTGGACGCTGAAGGATGCCAAGCACGAGGACGGTTCGGTCGAAGTCGCGGTCTTCCCGCCTTTCACGGACATCCGCAGCGTGCAGACGCTCATCGACGCGGACAAGATCCCGTTCGCGCTCGGCGCCCAGGATCTGTCGGCACATGACTCCGGTGCGTACACCGGTGAGGTGTCCGGTGCGTTCCTGGCCAAGCTCGACGCGAAGTACGTCATCATCGGTCACTCCGAGCGTCGTGAGTACCACGCCGAGTCGGACGAGGTCGTCGCATCCAAGGTGCAGGCCGCGCTGAAGCACGCGCTCGTGCCGGTGATCTGCGTCGGCGAGACCGCGGAGGACCTGGAGAAGTTCGGTGCAAGTGCCGTTCCGGTCGGTCAGCTCGAGGTCGCGCTCCAGGGCGTGTCGAAGGACGCTGACATCGTCGTGGCGTACGAGCCGGTCTGGGCCATCGGCTCGGGTCAGGCGGCGACGCCGCAGCAGGCGCAGGACGTCTGCGCGACACTGCGCGGCGTGATCGCGAAGGTTCTGGGGGAGGATGCGGCTGCTCGCACCCGCGTCCTCTACGGCGGCTCGGTGAAGTCCGCCAACATCGCCAGCTTCATGCGTGAGCCTGATGTGGACGGTGCCCTTGTCGGCGGCGCGAGCCTCGTCGTCGATGAGTTCGCAGCGATCATCCGTTTCCAGAAGCACGTCGGCGTGTGAGTGTGACGGGGCTGCGGCCCCGTCACACCGTATACTTGACCGTTACGAGGGCAAATCTGCCCTGGCGAAAGGCTCTTCTTCGTGGCAATTCTCGAGTTCGTCCTGCAGGTCGTGCTGGGTATCACCAGCGTCCTGCTGACCCTCCTCATCCTCCTCCACAAGGGCCGCGGTGGCGGCCTGTCCGACATGTTCGGTGGGGGAATGTCGTCGGCGGTCGGCTCGTCCGGTCTCGCGGAGCGGAACCTCAATCGCTTCACTGTGGTCCTGGCGCTGGTGTGGTTCGTCGCCATCGTCGCGCTGGGGCTCATCACGAAGTTCGAGGTGATCTGATGGCTACCGGTGGTAACGCCATTCGCGGCACGCGTGTCGGTTCTGGCCCGATGGGCGAGCAGGACCACGGCTATCATGCCGACCGCATTGCAGTGTCGTATTGGGACGGTCTCGGTAACGAGACGGTCCGCTACTTCGCCGCCGGTCTCCCGGACGAGGAGATCCCCGAGACCATCGACCACCCGCAGTCGGGCCTCCCGGCTGGCCGGGACAAGGAGAACCCGCCGGCTCTCGCCAAGCCGGAGCCGTACAAGACGCACCTCGCTTATGTGAAGGAACGTCGCACCGATGAGGAAGCCGTCCAGCTCCTGGAAGACGCCCTCACTCAGCTGCGCGAGCGTCGGGGTCAGTGACCACCACGCTCTGATGAAGAAACCGCCACGACCGAGTCGTGGCGGTTTCTTCGTCTGCGGTCAGCGGCAGCCCGCGGCAGCGTCGATGTACGACTGCGGGGGATAGCCGTACGCCCACACTCCGTTCGCATCATCGGTGAAGCCCATGCTGATCGCCCAGCCGGTCGCCCACTTCTCGATGCTGTCCTGAGTGGAGTCGTCGTACATGTCTGCGCACTTCACGCTGATGGCGTGGCCGACCTCGTGCGCGACGAGTGCCTGACTCATCGCGGACGGCCACTGCTCGGCCACGGAGTCGGACAGCTCGATCGTCGCGTAGCCGGGGTCGTCGTACCACCAGGTCGTGTATCCGCCCATGCCGCCGTCGAGTCCGAAGCCGTTGACGAGTTGAGCCCAGTCGAACTCGAGCAGCACACCGGGAGCCAGGCTTCGCGCGAAGGCCTCCACTTCGAGACGCGTGCCCTGCAGCGGACCGGCCTTCTCTGCGATCTCCGCCTGCTCTGAGGCGACGATCTGCGTGGCGGCCGACTCCAGGGCGATGAACGCGTCAGCGGCGCCCTGGTCGATCGTGGTCGTGTAGGAGACCTCCTCGGCGGCGTCGCGCAGAGCGATCACGTCAAGGTTCCGGGCGGAGATGTGCGCCGCTTCGAGCGCAGAGGCGCTGTCTGCAGCCGAGACCAGGGCGGCGACGCCGGATTCGGTCACGGTCGTCGCGGTGGCAACGGCGTCATCGCTTTGATCCTGGAGATCCTCGGCATGCTCGTCAGCACGCGCACGATTTTCATCGAGCTGCTGCGTCTCGGAGAACAGCTCCCAGAACCAGAAGGGCTTGTCGTCCGTCTGCGGCAGGGTGACTGCGAGAGCGTCGTCTGCTGCGGATGCCTTCGTCTGGCCTTCCGACACGGCGACGCCGAGTGCATCTGTTGAGCTCGCATCGAGCAGGGTGCCGCTGTTGTTCTCGAGAATGAGCGCCGCTGCATCCGTCGTCGTCCGAAGAGCGCCGACCTCGGCCCTGAGCTGTTCCGCGGTGGTCGCGGCGGCGGAAACGGAATCCTGGTACGCCGCTTCGGCACCGTCGTATCCGGCGTGGGACGAGAGCTGCACCGCGGCGATGGTGGCGACGGCCGCCACGGCGCCGAGAGAGCCGAGGATCGCGCCAGTGCGCCTCTTGCGCGGTACAACCGGCGGCGGCGTGATCGGACCGGTCATCTGTGCCGGGAGCGCGTGTCCGCCGGCCGGATAGGGGTGACTCACGATGTTTCGTCTCCTGCCTCCGCACCGCCGTGCGATCGTCGACATGAGTCTAATCAGGCGCGAATGCAGAAGGCCCCGCCACTGGCGGGGCCTTCTGAGAACGAGGGGCTGACGAGAATCGAACTCGCATCATCTGTTTGGAAGACAGAGGCTTTACCACTAAGCTACAGCCCCGAATCAGATCCTTCACGGACACTGACCGGACTCATCGATCATAGCGGACTGTCGCGGGTGCTCTCGTCCGTTAGACTTCATGGGGCTGAATCCGCGTGCGGATTCCCCGGGGCGTAGCTCAGCTTGGTAGAGCGCCCGCTTTGGGAGCGGGAGGTCGCAGGTTCAACTCCTGTCGCCCCGACACGACTTCCACAGGCATCACAGCCGCGATTCAGCGCGGAAATGACAAGGAGAACGAACCAGCATGGCGAACAGCACCGTCGAGAAGCTGACCCCGACGCGGGTCAAGCTCAGCATCACGGTCACCCCGGACGACCTCAAGCCGAGCATCGCTCACGCGTACGAGCACATCGCTCAGGATGTCCAGATCCCCGGCTTCCGCAAGGGCAAGGTCCCGGCTCCGATCATCGACCAGCGCATCGGTCGCGGCGCGGTCATCGAGCACGCCGTCAACGAGGGCCTCGACCAGTTCTTCCGTGCCGCCACCGCCGAGCACAAGCTCCGCGTGGTCGGCCGCCCGGCCGCCGAGATCATCGAGTGGCCGAACGAGAAGGACTTCTCCGGAGACCTGCTCGTCGACATCGAGGTGGACGTCCGCCCCGACATCGAGCTGCCCTCCTACGACGGCATCACGGTGACCGTCGACGCCGTCGAGACCGACGAGGCGGCCCTCGACGAGGAGCTCGACCGTCTGCGCGCCCGCTTCGGCACGCTCATCCCGGTCGACCGTCCCGCTGCCAAGGGCGACTTCGTCGAGCTCGACCTCGTCGCCGCGATCGACGGCGCTGAGATCGACCGCGCCGAGGGTGTCTCGTACGAGGTCGGCTCGGGCGAGCTCCTCGAAGGCATCGATGACGCGATCGAGTCGCTCACCGCTGGTGAGGACACCACCTTCCGCTCCGCTCTCGTCGGTGGCGACCACGCCGGTGCAGAGGCCGAGGTCTCCGTCACCGTCAAGGCCGTCAAGGAGCGCGAGCTTCCTGAGGCTGACGACGACTTCGCGCAGATCGCCAGCGAGTTCGACACCATCGCCGAGCTCCGCGCGAGCCTCGCCGAGCGCGTTGCCGAGCAGGGCGTGTTCGCCCAGGGTTCCGCGGCGCGCGACAAGCTCGTCGAGACGCTGCTCGAGCAGATCGACATCCCGGTTCCGCCGAAGCTCATCGAGGATGAGGTGCACAGCCACCTCGAGGGTGAAGGCCGCCTCGAGGACGACGAGCACCGCGCCGAGGTGACGGAGGCCAGCGAGAAGCAGTTCCGCACGCAGGTGCTCCTCGACACGATCGCCGAGCAGGCCGACGTGCAGGTCTCGCAGGACGAGCTCAGCCAGTACCTGATCCAGTCCGCTGCGCAGTACGGCATGGCGCCCCAGGAGTTCGTCGAGGCGCTGCAGTCCTCGAACCAGCTCCCGGCACTCGTCGGCGAGGTCGCGCGCAACAAGGCTCTCGCTGTCGCGCTCGGCAAGGTGACGGTCGTCGACACCAACGGCAAGCCTGTCGACCTCACCGGCTTCATCGGTGGCGACGACGAGCAGGATGCTGCTGAGGCTGAGGAGAAGCCGGCCAAGAAGGCTCCGGCCAAGAAGCCCGCTGCGAAGAAGGCCCCCGCGAAGAAGGCGGCCGATGACGCAGACGCTGCCGAAGCCGCTGCGGACAAGCCCGCTGCGAAGAAGCCCGCCGCCAAGAAGGCTCCGGCCAAGAAGGCGGCCGACAAGGCCGAGTGATCGCCACGCGATCGTGACGAAAGGGGCGGGTGCTGCGGCATCCGCCCCTTTTTCATTCGAGGGGGAGTGCATGACGAACTGGGAAGAACAGATCGATGCCGTCTGGAGCGACCCGACGCTCTCGGACGCACAACGTATCGAGCGGATCGACGCGCTTGCCGAGCAGCGACCGGACCATGACGCCCGCGCTCTCTTCGAACGCGCCGGTGCCCGTGACTCCGCGGGACTCGAGGCGGAGGCGGAGGGTCTGTATCGGCAAGCCCTCGACGCGGGGCTCGACGATGAGCACCGAGCTCAGGCCGCCATCCAGCTTGCCAGCACGCTGCGCAATCTCGGGCGGATCGAAGAGGCGCTGGAGATGCTTCGTGCGGAACGCGAGCGAGGAGGCCCGCTGGCCGATGCGGCTGCCGCGTTCTACGCGTTGACGCTGGCATCGAAAGGCGATCCGTATACCGCTGCGGCCGTTGCCCTCGAAACTCTCGCTCCGCACCTCCCGCTGTACACGCGTTCCGTCGCGGCGTATGCCAAGGAACTCGCGGCCCCGCCACGCTGATATGCCGACGGCGAACACGGCCGGAGCGCTGCGTTGTCGCCGGTAGATTCGAATCACCGAAACACGGAAACAGGAGCTGACATGGCTGCAGAACCCCTCGTCGCGACGAGTGTCTTCGACAGGCTGCTGAAGGACCGCATCATCTGGCTGGGTTCAGAGGTGCGCGACTCGAACGCCAATGAGATCTGCGCGAAGATCCTTCTTCTCGCCGCAGAAGACTCAGAGAAGGACATCTACCTCTACATCAACTCGCCCGGTGGCTCGATCACCGCTGGCATGGCGATCTACGACACGATGCAGTTCGTGCCGAACGACATCGTCACCGTCGGAATCGGCATGGCGGCCTCCATGGGTCAGCTGCTGCTCACCAGCGGCACCAAGGGCAAGCGCTACATCACGCCGAACGCGCGCGTGCTGCTGCACCAGCCGCACGGTGGCTTCGGCGGTACGTCCAGCGACATCCAGACCCAGGCGCAGCTCATTCTCTCGATGAAGAAGCGTCTCGCGGAGATCACGGCATCGCAGACCGGCAAGTCGGTCGATCAGATCAACGCCGACGGCGACCGCGACCGCTGGTTCACCGCGGACGAGGCCCTCGAGTACGGCTTCGTCGACCACATCCGCGAGCACGCGAGCGATGTGACCGGCGGCGGCGGCACTGCGGACGCCGCAGAATAACGGATTCGAGAGGACTCACATGTACACCCCGACCTTCCAATCCGCAGGCAACCTGCCCTCCAGCCGCTACGTTCTCCCGCAGTTCGAAGAGCGCACGGCCTACGGCTTCAAGCGCCAGGACCCGTACAACAAGCTCTTCGAAGATCGCGTGATCTTCCTGGGCGTGCAGGTCGACGACGCATCCGCCGACGACGTGATGGCACAGCTCCTCGTCCTGGAGAGCCAGGACGCCGAGCGCGACATCACGATGTACATCAACTCGCCCGGCGGCTCCTTCACCGCGATGACCGCGATCTACGACACGATGCAGTACGTCGCGCCGCAGATCCAGACGGTCGTGCTCGGCCAGGCGGCGTCGGCTGCGGCTGTGCTGCTCGCGGCCGGTGCTCCCGGCAAGCGTCTCGCGCTGCCGAACGCCCGCGTGCTGATCCACCAGCCCGCGATGGGCGAGGCAGGTCAGGGCCAGGCGTCCGACATCGAGATCCAGGCCGCGGAGATTCTCCGCATGCGCACGTGGCTCGAGGAGACGATGGCCTCGCACACGGGTAAGCCCGTCGAGCAGGTCAACCGCGACATCGACCGTGACAACATCCTCTCGGCCGCTCAGGCGCTCGAGTACGGAATCGTCGACCAGGTGCTCACCACGCGCAAGCGCGCGTAGCATTTCGGCAAGAGAGGGCGGTCCGGGTTTCCGGACCGCCCTTTTGCGCACCCCGAGGAGCCGGTACCGCGCAGGTGTTTCGGAGGAGCGCGAATGCGCGTCGGTCATGAACGGCCTGCTCATCTGAGCACCGGAGTGCGCGGATGGGGTTGACGGCTTACGCTGGAGACGAAGGAGGATGCCGTGGACGACGAATTGCTCATGGTCAGGGTCGCTGAACTCTCGTACGACGAGGACAAGACTCAGGACGAGATCGGCGCCCTGCTCAAGATCTCCCGGTGGAAGGTCGGCCGCCTGCTCACGCAAGCGCGCGAACGCGGCATCGTCCGCATCGAGATCGTGCATCCTCGGGCTCGTCGGCTCGGACTCGAGCGCGCGCTGGTCGAGCGATTCGGCCTCGCCGAAGCGGTCGTCGTGCCGTCGCCCTCCGGCGAGGAGAGCACTCTCGACCGGGTCGCCCAGGCGGCAGCCGACTTCCTGACGACCCTTCGCCCGGTGCCGCGGACCCTCGGCGTGAGCTGGGGACGCACGCTCCGCGCGGTCGCCGAGGCGCTCACCGACGGCTGGGCGCACGGCGTGACCGTGGTCCAGCTCAACGGCGGAGTGAGCCTGAACCGCCGCTCCGGCGGAGCTGCTGGCCTCGCCGGGATGATCGCACAACGTGCATCCGGACACGTCTCCCTGCTGCCGAGCCCCGCCATTCTGGAGCGGGTGGAGACGAAGCTGGCGATCGAGGCCGATCGCACCGTCGCGGCTGTTCTCGAAGAGGCCACCCAGGCGCAGGCATTCCTGTTCACCGCCGGTCCCTGCGACGCCAGCTCCGCCCACGTCGAGAACGGCTACCTCAGCGTTCAGGACGTCGAGGAGCTCGCCAGGCGCGGTGCCGTCGGTGACGTCCTCGGACGCTACGTCGATGCCGACGGCAACATCGTGGACCCGCAGCTGGACGCCCGCACCGTCGGTGTCGGGCTCGCTCGCCTCCGGACGGCGAAGACGGCGATCTTCGTCACCGCGGGCCCCGCAAAACATGACATCGCGCGTACAGTCGTCAGCAGCGGCCTATGCAGCGTTCTGGTGACCGATGAGACCACAGCCCGAGCATTGTTGGAGGAACAGTGACGACCAAGGAATTGAGCCGCAGAACAGCGGTGGACGTGCTGGGCGGTGAGCCCGATGATGCGACGCTGCGGCGGTTCCTGCACGGGCTCCCCGGAGTGGATGCGGTAGGCCTCGAGCAGCGAGCTGCCGGACTCGGCACCCGTTCGATCAAGACGACTTCGAAGGCCTGGGCGCTGGACACGATTATCAAACTGATCGACCTGACCACGCTGGAGGGATCGGACACGCCTGGCAAGGTGCGCTCGCTCGTCGCCAAGGCGAAGAACCCGGATGCCGCCGATCCGTCGTGCCCGAAGGTCGCGGCCGTCTGCGTATACGGCGACATGGTCGGCGACGCGGTCGCCGCCCTCGGCGGCATGCACGGCGACCCGGACGACGGACTGATCTCGGTCGCCGCGGTCGCCACCGCGTTCCCGAGCGGACGCTCCTCCCTCGAGATCAAACTCGCGGACACGGCGGATGCAGTCGCCGCGGGTGCCGACGAGATCGACATGGTGATCGATCGCGGTGCGTTCCTCTCCGGGCGGTACGGCCTCGTGTTCGACCAGATCGCCCGGGTGAAGGAAGCCTGCCGTCGCGAGGACGGCAGCTACGGCTCGCTGAAGGTCATCCTGGAAACGGGTGAGCTCAACACCTACGACAACATCAAGCGGGCCTCGTGGCTCGGCATCCTGGCCGGGGGCGACTTCATCAAGACGTCGACGGGCAAGGTGCAGCCTGCCGCGACCCTGCCGACCACTCTGCTCATGCTGGAGACCGTCCGCGACTGGCACCAGGCGACCGGCGAGAAGATCGGGGTGAAGCCCGCTGGCGGCATCCGGTCGTCGAAGGATGCGATCAAGTACCTCGTCACCGTCGCAGAGACCGTCGGCGAGGAATGGCTGCAGCCGCACCTGTTCCGTTTCGGGGCCTCCAGCCTGCTGAACGACGTTCTCCTGCAGCGCCAGAAGCTCACCACCGGCCACTACTCGGGCCCCGACTACGTCACGATCGACTAGGACAACGCATATGTCATTCCTGGAATACGCTCCCGCGCCGGAATCGAAGGCGCTCCTGAACCTCAAGGACAGCTACGGTCTGTTCATCGACGGCGAGTTCGTCGACGGATCGGGCGACAGCTTCTCCACCATCTCGCCGGCCGATGAGTCGCGCATCGCCGAGATCGCATCGGCGAGCGATGAGGACGTCGACCGTGCCGTCGCCGCAGCGCGACGCGCCTACGAGAAGACCTGGTCGAAGATGAGTGGTCGCGATCGGGGCAAGTACCTGTTTCGCATCGCCCGTCTCGTGCAGGAGCGCGCGCGTGAACTCGCCGTCGCGGAGAGCCTCGACAACGGCAAGCCGATCAAGGAGAGTCGCGACGTCGACGTGCCGCTCGTCGCCGCCTGGTTCTTCTACTACGCGGGCTGGGCCGACAAACTCGATCACGCCGGCCTCGGCGCGAACCCGCGCTCGCTGGGCGTAGCCGGCCAGATCATCCCGTGGAACTTCCCGCTGCTGATGCTCGCGTGGAAGCTGGCTCCGGCCCTCGCCGCCGGCAACACCGTGGTGCTGAAGCCGGCGGAGACCACGCCGCTGACCGCACTCATCTTCGCCGAGATCCTGCAGCAGGCCGACCTCCCGGCCGGTGTGGTTAACATCATCACCGGTGCTGGCTCGACCGGAGCATCCCTCGTCCGCCACCCTGACGTCGACAAGGTGGCCTTCACCGGCTCCACCGGCGTCGGCCGTGACATCGCTCGCGCCGTCGCCGGTACGAAGAAGAAGGTCACGCTGGAACTCGGCGGCAAGGCTGCGAACATCGTCTTCGACGACGCCCCCATCGACCAGGCCGTCGAGGGCATCGTCAACGGCATCTTCTTCAACCAGGGACACGTCTGCTGCGCGGGCAGCCGCTTGCTCGTGCAGGAGTCGATCCACGACGAGGTCATCGACCGGCTGAAGAACCGGCTTTCCACTCTGCGTCTCGGCGACCCCCTGGACAAGAACACCGACATCGGTGCGATCAACTCGGCCGCCCAGCTCGCCCGCATCCGCGAACTCAGCGACATCGGCGAGGCCGAGGGCGCCGAGCGGTGGACCGCCGACTGCGTCATCCCGGAGAAGGGGTTCTGGTTCGCGCCGACGATCTTCACCGGAGTCGAGGCCTCGCACCGCATCGCACGCGACGAGGTGTTCGGGCCGGTGCTGTCGGTGCTCACCTTCCGCACGCCGGCCGAGGCCATCGCGAAGGCGAACAACACGCCGTACGGTCTCTCCGCCGGGATCTGGTCCGACAAGGGCTCCCGTATCCTCGCCGTCGCCGACCGGCTCCGCGCTGGTGTGATCTGGGCGAACACGTTCAACCGTTTCGATCCGTCGAGCCCGTTCGGCGGCTACAAGGAGTCCGGTTACGGCCGCGAAGGCGGACGTCAGGGACTCACCGCCTACCTGAAGGGGGCTGCAGCATGAGCAAGCGACTGACCGTGCCGAAGACGTACAAGCTCGCCATCGGCGGCGCTTTCCCTCGAAGCGAATCGGGACGCACCTACGAGGTGCTCTCGGCGAAGGGCGCGTTCCTGGCGAACGCCGCGCAGGGTTCGCGCAAGGATGCTCGGGATGCCGTCGTCGCCGCCCGCGCCGCCGTGAAGGGGTGGTCCGGGGCGACCGCGTACAACCGCGGGCAGGTGCTGTACCGCGTCGCCGAAGTGCTCGAGGGGCGTCGTGCGCAGTTCGTCGACGAGATCGTGGCGCAGGAAGGCATCTCTGCGGCTGCCGCCGGAGCGCAGGTCGACGAAGCGATCGACCTCTGGGTCTGGTACGCCGGCTGGTGCGACAAATACGCCCAGATCGCAGGCAACGCCAACCCGGTCGCCGGTCCGTACTTCAACATCTCGGTGCCGGAGCCGACCGGTGTGGTCGCGATCATCGCACCGCAGGATTCCGCCCTGCTCGGTTTCGTCTCGGTCGTCGCCCCGGCGCTGGTCGCAGGCAACTCCGTCGTCGTGATCGCGAGCGAGCGGTTCCCGCTGTCGGCGATCAGCCTCGCCGAGGTGCTTGCGACGAGTGACGTCCCAGGGGGAGTGGTCAACGTCCTCACCGGGTCGCCCGCGGAGATGGCCCCGTGGCTGGCCTCGCATCAGGACGTCAACGCCCTCGACCTCGCCGGAGCGGGGGACCTCGAGTGGGTCGACCTGCAGATCGCCGCGGCCGACACGCTGAAGCGCGTGATCGCGCCGGGCGAGGTCATCGCCTCACCGGAGCGGATCTCGGCGTTCACCGAGATCAAGACGGTGTGGCACACGAAGTCGATGGTGTGATCGCAACGTGATCGGATGCGGGGTCGTTCGCCATCGGCGAGCGGCCCCGCGCCAATGCGGCCCAGTGTCCCTTGCAGCGGTTAGGCTCAGATGACGATCTCTGGATCCCCCCTAGGAGGACGCGCATGGCCCGTATCGGTGAAAGCGCTGACCTGTTCAAGTGCTCGTTCTGCGGAAAGAGCCAGAAGCAGGTGCAGCAGCTCATCGCTGGCCCCGGTGTGTACATCTGCGACGAGTGCGTCGAGCTGTGCAACGAGATCATCGAGGAGCGGATGGCGGAATCCTCCGCCGAGGGCACAGCCGAGTTCGATCTGCCCAAGCCGCGTGAGATCTTCGCGTTCCTCGAGGAATATGTCGTCGGCCAGGAGCCGGCGAAGCGCGCACTCGCGGTGGCGGTCTACAACCACTACAAGCGCGTCCGCGCGCACGGCACTCTGCAGACGGCCGAGCAGAAGGCCGAAGAGGTCGAGATCGCGAAGAGCAACATCCTGCTGATCGGACCGACGGGCTGTGGCAAGACGTACCTCGCGCAGACCCTTGCGAAGCGCCTGAACGTGCCGTTCGCTGTCGCCGACGCCACCGCCCTCACCGAAGCGGGATACGTCGGCGAAGACGTCGAGAACATCCTGCTCAAGCTGATCCAGGCCGCCGACTACGACGTCAAGCGCGCTGAGCAGGGCATCATCTACATCGACGAGGTCGACAAGATCGCCCGTAAGGCGGAGAACCCGTCGATCACGCGTGACGTCTCCGGCGAGGGTGTGCAGCAGGCGCTGTTGAAGATCATCGAGGGCACGGTCGCCTCGGTTCCGCCGCAGGGCGGACGCAAGCACCCGCACCAGGAGTTCCTGCAGATCGACACGACCAACGTGCTGTTCATCGTCGCCGGCGCCTTCGCCGGGCTCGAGGACATCGTGTCGGCTCGCGTCGGCAAGCACGGCATCGGCTTCGGCGCTCCTCTGCACGACAAGACCAAGGATCTCGACCTCTTCAGTGAGGTGCTGCCGGAGGATCTGCACAAGTTCGGGCTCATCCCCGAGTTCATCGGCCGCCTGCCCGTCGTCACGAACGTGTCGCCGCTGGATCAGGACGCGCTGATGGAGATCCTCACCGGTCCGCGGAACGCCCTCGTCAAGCAGTATCAGCGCATGTTCGAGCTGGACGGCGTGCAGCTCGAGTTCGATAAGGAGGCGCTGCGCTCGATCGCCGATCTCGCCGTCGATCGCAAGACCGGTGCCCGCGGTCTCCGCGCGATCCTCGAAGACGTCCTCGGACCGATCATGTTCGAGATCCCGTCGGCTGATGACGTCGCCAAGGTGATCGTCACGAAGGCCGCCGTCGACGAGGGCGCACCGCCGACGATCATCATGGAGCGTAAGCGCAAGAGCGCGTGAACGGAACCGTCGTCGCCCTCGGAGGCGGCGGGTTCTCGATGTCAGACGACGGCACATCGCTGATCGACGACTATCTTCTGGAGCTGACCGGCGCGACGAAACCCCGTGTCTGCTTCGTGCCGACGGCCAGCGGAGACTCGGACTCGTATAGCGGGCGATTCGAGGCCGCCTTCGCGGGACGCGCCGAGACATCCGTGCTTTCGTTGTTCTGCCAGGATCCGTGGGGTTACACCGATCCCCGGATGCTGCTCGACCAGGATCTGGTCTACGTCGGCGGCGGTTCGACGGCGAACCTCCTCGCGCTGTGGCGCCTGCACGGGCTGACGGAGATCCTGCGTGAGGCGGCGAGCAACGGCACGGTGCTCGCGGGAATCAGCGCAGGAATGAACTGCTGGTTCGAGGCGTCGTCGACGGACTCATTCGGTCCGCTCGCCCCGCTGGCGGACGGTCTCGGATTCGTGAAGGGCAGCGCCTGCCCGCATTACCTCGGCGAGCCCGATCGGCGGGAGAAGTATCTGAGCTGGGTCGCGACGGGCGTGCTGCCCGACGGCTACGCGGTCGACGACTATGCCGCGATCGTCATGCGTGACGGGTCGCTGCAGGAGGCGATCGCGGAGCGTCCCGGCCAGCCGGTGTTCCGCGTCGAACGTGCCGGTGACGAGGCGATCGAGCACGAGGTTCCGGTGAGGGCGCTCCAGCGCTGATTGTCGGTGGCCGCGTCTAACGTGACGCCATGCGAAGCTTCCAGATCTCGGTCCCGGATGACGTCATCGCCGATCTGCACGCGCGACTTTCGCGAGCGCGGCTGTTACCGGACTCTCCCCGGCGTCCTGAATCGGGGCTGTCGGGGGCGTACCTCCGCGATCTCGTCGACAGTTGGGCGGCCTTCGATTGGCGGTCACGCGAGCGAGAGCTGAACGAGCATCCGCAGTTCATCGCTGATATAGACGGAACCGACATCCATTTCGTCCATCTGCGCTCGGACCGCCCCGATGCACCTGCACTCCTCGTCATGCACGGCTGGCCGCACACGTTCGCGCTCCAGCTCGAGTTCGCCCGGTTGCTGCCGGACTTCCATGTCATCGTCCCGAGCCTGCCGGGGTTCGCCTTCTCCGCACCTTTCGACGGAACGATGACCGAGGGCGTTATGGCTCGCCTGATGCATGCGCTGATGACCGAGGTGCTGGGGTACGAGCACTACCTCACCTACGGCGAGGACATCTCCGCCAACGTGAGCGACCTCATCGCCGCGACTCACCCCGGCGCGGTGCAGGGCATCCTCGCGACGCACGCGCACTTCGGCACCGGCGAAGAGCGTGACGCCCTCGATGATGCCGATGCCCGCGCTTTCTTCGAGCGTCTCGCCGCTGGGGGCGGACCAGATGGCGCCTACTCTCACATTCAGGCGACTCGACCGGACACCCTCGCTGCGGGTCTGAACGATTCTCCGGTGGGGCTGCTCGCCTGGCTCGTCGAGAAGCTCGTCGAGTGGAGTGACACACCGACCGGTCAGCCTGAACTCGTCGAACGGCGGATATCCCGTGACCGCATCCTCACTGAGGCGATGATCTACTGGGCCACTCAGAGCATTGCCACGTCGTTCCGCCCCTACTTCGATGGCGGCGATGAGGAGCGGATCCCTCCCGTCGAAGTACCCGCAGCGGTGGCGATCCAGAGGCATGAGCACGACTATCCGGAGAGCCTGGCCCTTGCGTACTATCGCGACCTCCGTTCCTTCGAACGGATGCCGGAGGGCGGCCATTTCGCGGTCGCCGAGGTTCCGGCGGCGATGGCGGGCAGAATGCGAGATTTCGCGCGCGGCCTCGGGCTGCTGCCGAGCTGAACGGTCCCGTACTTGGCTTCGCTTGGCTTCGCTTGGCTTCGCGGGTGCCGCGGGTGCCGCGGGTGCCGCGGGTTCGGCGATCAGTATCGGATCGCCGAACTCGCGTCGTCGGTCACGCGTCCAGACCGCGCCGCTTCAGCAGCGGAGAGATGTCGGCATCGCGGCCACGGAAGTCACGGTAGGCCGCAAGCGGATCCATCGAGCCGCCGACGCCGAGCAGGCGCTGACGGAACCGGTCGCCGTTCTCCCGAGTCAGGCCCCCGTTCGAGCGGAACCATTCCACAGTGTCGGCGTCGAGCACCTCGCTCCAGATGTAGGAGTAATAGCCCGCGCTGTAGCCGCCGGAGAAGACGTGCGCGAAGTACGTCGACGAATAGCGCGTGGGGACGACGGGGTTGTCCAACCCGATGTCCGCGAGCGCGGTGGCCTCGAATGACGCGACATCGACGGCTCCGTCCGACGGCCCGACCCGGTGCCAGGCCTGATCGAGCCACGCTGCCGCGAGGTATTCGCTCGTCGCATGCCCCTGGTTGAACGTCTCGGTCGCACGCAGGCGGTCCACGATGGCAGGATCGAGCGGCTCGCCGGTCTCGTAATGCTTCGCATAGTTGTCGAGCACCTCCGGCCAGAGGATCCACATCTCGTTGACCTGGCTGGGGAACTCGACGAAGTCCCGGAAGACGTTCGTTCCGGCGAAGTGCGGGTACGTCACGGTCGCGAACAGGCCGTGCAGCGCGTGCCCGAACTCGTGGAAGAGCGTCGTCACCTCGTCGAGCGTGAGCAGCGTCGGCTCGCCGTCACCGGGGAGCGGCACATTGAGATTGTTGACCACAACCGCGGGGGTCCCTCTTAGGCGGGACTGACTCACGATCGGGTTCATCCACGCGCCGCCGCGCTTGGAATCCCGCGTGTAGAGGTCGAGGACGTACAGACCCAGGGGACTGTCGTCTTCGTTGTGCACCTCGAAGACGCGCGCGCCCGGGTGGTAGGCGGCGAGGTCACCGCGCTCGGTGAACCGCACGCCGTACAACTGGGTAGCGGCGTAGAAGACGCCCTCCTGCAGCACCCGCTCCGCCTCGAACCACGGTCGGAGCGCGCCGGTGTCGATGTCGAATCGAGCGGTCCGGACACGCTCGGTGAAGTACGCCCAGTCGTGAGCTTCGACCGTGAACGGCTCCGCTTCGGTCTCATCGACGATGGACTGCAGCGCGGCTTGTTCAGCCCGGGCATTCCGGGCCGCAGGTGCGGCGAGTTCGCGCAGCATCTGCTCGACAGCCAGCGGATCGCCTGCGGTCTCGTCGGCCGTGACATACGCCGCATGCGAGTCGTAGCCGAGCAGGGCCGCGCGCTCGGCGCGCAGACCTACGATCTCGCTGAGCACCGGGCGGTTGTCGTGCTCGTTGTCTCGCGCGCCGCGCGCCTGTGACGCCTCGAGGATGCGCTGACGGGAGCTCCGGTCCCGGAGCTGTGCGAGGTACGGATGCCCCGTGAACAGCGGCAGCGACACCAGGAAGCGACCGGGAAGCCCGCGTTCCTCGGCGGCGCGGGCAGCCGAGGAAAGCTCGCCGGCCGTCAGCCCGTCGAGCTCCGCGGCGGAGTCGAACACGACCGCGAGATCGTTGGTGTCGGCGAGGAGATTCCGTTCGAAAACGTTGCTGAGCGTCGACAGCTGCTGATTGAGACCGGTCAGACGTGCCTTCGCGGCATCGTCGAGCGCGGCGCCGGCATGCGTCATCTCGCGGTGGTGACGCTCGACGAGGTAACGCTGTTCGGCGTCGAGTTCTCGCGTGTCCAGCTGCGCATGCACCTGCTGCACCCGCCAGTACAGCTGACTGTTCAGGATGATCGCATCCTGGTGGGCGGCCATCAGCGGTGCGAGCTCCGCATCGATCTCCTGGATCTCCTCCGTCGCGTCGGCTGAGCTGACCGTGTAGAAGACGTGCGCCACGCGGTCGAGCAGTTCACCGGCGCGCTCCAGCGCTTCGATCGTGTTCTCGAAGGTGGGCATGGAACGCACCATCGTGATCCGGTCGATCTCGCGGAGGTGTTCCTCGAACGCGGCGCGGAAGGCAGGAAGGTAGTGCTCGGGCCGGATCGCACTGTAGTCAGGGAGACCGTAGGGGAGTACGGATGGCTGCAGCAACGGGTTCGTGGCATCGGTCATCCTTCGAGCCTAGGGCGCATCGGCATCCAGCGGCTCACTCGCTCAGCCGTGTCATCACCCGCTGCAGAGCCTCGACGACGACCCGCACCGAACGCCGGCGAAGGTTCTCCGGCCGCGCCAGCAGGTCGATCATCCGGTGCGTGCTCACCCCCTGCAGGGGCAGCCGGACGATATCGCGGTCATCTGCGCTCCTGGACGTGTAGCGGGGCAGCATGCCGATCGCGTCGCCAGCGGCGACCACCGCGGACACCGCGCCGTAGTCGTTGATCCGGTGCTGCACGTGGATCGTGCGGTTCGTGACCGCGGCGACGGCACGGAGTACATCGTCGGGGGAGTACCCGATTCGACTCGTCACCCAGAGTTCCCCGGCGACGTCGGCTGGTGTGAGGGTCTTGCGAGACGCGAGCACATGAGTCTTCGCGACGGCGATGTCCAGCGGCTCGCGAACCAGCGTGAGGCTCCGGATGCCCTCGGCCGGCCACGGAGCGGTGTGCTCCATCCGGTGAGCCAGCACGAGGTCGTATCGGGCGGTGAGGGCCGGAAAGTCGCTCTGCGCGACGTCTTCATCGGTCAGCTGCACCGTGGGTGATGACGTCGATGTCGACAGTTCGCGGACGAGCGAGCCGAAGAGTGCCTGACCCACGCTGTGGAACCCGCTCAGCGTGACGATTCCGGTGGTGTCGGTTTCGAAGTCGTCCAGTGCGTTGCGTGCGGCCGCCATCGCGTCGATCGCCTCGGCGCCCGCCGCGGCGAGCACCTCGCCGGCTGCGGTGAGCATCAGGGTTCGGCCTTCTTTGCGTGTCAGCGGAGTTCGGAAGCCGCGTTGCAGGGCGGAGAGTTGCTGGGACACGGCGGAGGGGGTCACTCGCAACTGTGCAGCGACGGCGGTGACGCTTCCGAGTGCGCCGAGCTCGCGGAGGATCTGCAGCTGATGGAGTTCCATTCCGAAATTCTAGAGTTAAGAGCTGGCTTAACGAATAGTGCAGTAATCAGCGATTGCTCTACATGGTGCAAGTGCGGTGTGATCGAGTCATGAAAGCACTGTTCAAAGCCGAACGCGCAGCGGGGCTCGAGCTCGTCGAGCGCCCCGACCCCGTGGCCGGCGCCGACGAAGTGATCATCCGCGTGCTGCGCACCGGCATCTGCGGCACCGACCTGCATATCCAGCGCTGGGACGACTGGGCGGCATCCGCCGTCGTCGCCCCGCTGATTCCGGGTCACGAGTTCTACGGTGAGGTCGTCGAGGTCGGTCCGCTCGTGCACGACATCGCCGTGGGCGACCGCGTGTCCGGCGAAGGACACATCGTGTGCGGCACATGTCGCAACTGCCGTGCCGGCCGCCGCCAGATGTGCATCCGTACGATCGGGCTGGGCCTGCAGCGCGACGGCGCGTTCGCCGAATACCTCTCGCTGCCGGCGGCCAACGTCTGGGTGCACCATGCCGAGGTCAGCCCAGAGCTGGGTGCGATCTTTGACCCGCTCGGCAACGCGGTGCACACCGCCCTCACGTTCCCTCTGATCGGCGAGGATGTCCTGGTCACCGGCTGCGGTCCGATCGGACTGATGGCGATCGCCGTCGCACGGCATGCCGGTGCCCGCTTCATCGTCGCCACCGACGTCAGTGCTCCGCGATTGGAGATGGCACGGCAGATGGGCGCGAACGAGGTCGTGGACGTCTCGGTGCGCGACATCCGCGAGGCGCAGGTGGCCCTCGGCATGCGCGAAGGCTTCGACATCGGTTTCGAGATGAGCGGGGCGCCCTCGGCGCTTCCCGGCATGATCGACAACATGAACCACGGCGGCCGCATCGCGATGCTGGGATTGCCGAGCAGCGAGTTCGGGGTCGATTGGGGAAAGCTCGTCACGCACATGCTGACCATCAAGGGCATCTACGGTCGCGAGATGTTCGAGACCTGGAACGCGATGGGCGCGATGCTGCAGACCAGCGCGACGTTGCGTGCATCGATCGGGCAGGTCATCGCCGAGGTGATTCCGGCGCGTGACTGGGAGCGCGGATTCGCGGCCTCTGAGTCAGCAGGAACGGGCAAGATCATCCTCGATTGGACGGAGTTGTGATGTACGGAACTTTCCAGAAGCACGTGGCCGCCGAGCTGGCCGGCATCGAAGAGGCCGGGCTCACCAAGCATGAGCGCGGCATCCGCGGGCCGCAGAGTGCCGAGATCACCGCCGACGGCGCGGCGGTTCTGAACTTCTGCGCAAACAACTACCTGGGGCTCGCTGACGATCCCCGGATTCTGGATGCCGCGACGGCGGCGCTTCAGGAGTGGGGCTACGGCCTCGCCAGCGTGCGCTTCATCTGCGGCACGCAGGAGCAGCATCTGGAGCTCGAGCGGCGCCTGTCCGGTTTCCTCGGCACCGACGACGCCATCTTGTACTCCTCATGCTTCGACGCCAACGGGGGAGTGTTCGAGACGCTGTTCAGCGCGGAGGACGCGATCATCTCGGACGAGCTCAACCATGCGTCGATCATCGACGGCATCCGCCTCTCCAAGGCTCGACGGCTCCGCTACCGCAACCGCGACATGGCAGACCTCGAGGAGCAGTTGCGAGCGGCATCGGATGCGCGCTTCCGGGTGGTCGTCACCGACGGCGTGTTCTCGATGGACGGTTACATCGCACCGCTGGCCGAGATCTGCGACCTCGCCGAGCGCTACGACGCGCTGGTGTTCGTGGACGATTCCCACGCGGTCGGTTTCGTGGGCGAAAACGGTCGCGGCACGCCCGAGCTCTGTGGCGTCGCGGACCGCGTGGACATCTACACCGGCACGTTCGGGAAGGCCCTGGGCGGGGCTTCCGGTGGCTACGTCGCTTCGCACTCCGACATCGTCGCGCTCCTGCGTCAGCGCTCGCGCCCCTACCTCTTCTCGAACACTCTGGCGCCCGCGATCGTGGCGGGAACCCTGACCGCGCTCGACCTCGTCGAGGGTTCGGCGGATCTGAGGGCGCAACTGCGCGACAACGCCGCACTGTTCCGGGAGCGGATGGCGGCGGAGGGATTCGACCTGCTTCCCGGTGAGCATCCGATCGTTCCCGTGATGTTCGGCGACGCCGCGCTCACCGCCCGCGTCGCGCGGGAGATGCAAGCCCAGGGGATCTACGTCACAGCGTTCAGCTTCCCGGTCGTGCCGCGAGGGGCGGCGCGGATCCGCGTGCAGCTGTCGGCCGCGCACACCGCGGAACAGATCGAGCGCTGCGTCGCGGCATTCGTCGTCGCCCGCGCGTCGGTGAGCTGATCCGCACCTCTTGCAAAGAAACACTTGCAAAGAAGTCTTTGCAAAGGTATCTTTGCATGCATGACGGATGACACGCAGGTTCGAAGGCTTGATTCGGGGGCGCTGAAGGCGCTGGCGCATCCGTTGCGCGTGCAGATCTTCGATCTCCTTGCTGCACAGGGACCGCAGACCGCGAGCTCCCTCGCCGGCCTCGTCGGAGAGACCTCGGGGTCGATGAGCTATCACCTGCGGGCCCTTGCCGCGCACGGACTGATCCAGGAAGTCGAGGGGCGCGGCACGGCGCGCGAGCGCTGGTGGGAGCGCCCGAAGGGGCGCATCGAGGTACCGGGACCCGACGAGTCCACATCGCCCGCGAGTCGCGCGGCAGCCCAGATCGTCACTGCGGAGTTCTTCCGCCTGCGTCACGAGACGCTCATGGCGTATCTCAACCGGCCGCAGTCAGAGGTGCCGGAGGAATGGCGCGACGTCGGTCTCACGATGACGACCCACCTCGATATGACGCCGCCCCAGGTGTTCGCGCTGCGCGAGGAGATGGAGGCGCTCGTCGAGAGCGCGATCCAGCGCTTCCGCGGTCAGACCGGCCCTGATGTTCGTCGCGTCTCTCTTCGCGCCGAGATCTTCGACCTTCCGACGGCGAACAGCCGCCAGACCAGCCCTGAGGAGTGATCATGACCACTGCAACGCTTCGACTCGCCGCACCGACACGCTTCGAACGACTTCTCCAGCAGGTCGCGCTCGGACTGTCTCGACACGTCGAGCACCGGATCGTCGCCCGCGCCGAGCGTCGCGAGATCGCCCTCGATATGCTGCGCGAGCAGCAGGCGCGCCGACACGACCCGCGGGCCGTGGATCATGCCCTCGCGCAGCTCGGCCTGCCGAGGCGCTGAGATCCCGTCGGGCGTTTCGTCTCGTCGCTGCGCTCCTCGCTCAACGACCGGAGACGCTTCTTGGTCGTTGAGCGAGCGAAGCGAGACGAAACGCGGCGCTCAGTCCTCGAACGGCCGTGCGATCACGTCGCCTGAGGCGGTCTGCAAGACCTCCCAGCCGGAGTCGAGTTCCGCGGTCGCGCGGCCCTCGAGCCAAGTGAGCGTCCAGTGGCCGCGCAGGCCGCGCGACTCGACCTCGGCGATCGCGGGGCGGAGCGCCGCTGGTACCGAAGCAGGCGGCTCCGAACCGGCGGCCCAACGAGTGCCCAACTGCATCAGACGCCCTCGCCCACTGCAGGCTCGACGGGGGCGAGCTCGATCGCGGTGACCGCGAACGCCTCGGCCTCGCTGAACTCGAGCTCGGCGATTCGGCCGACGGCGCGCAGGTCATCGGCGGCGGCGCGGAGGGCGACGAGCTTCGCGGCGGGAGCGGCGATCGCTGCACGAGCGACCGCCGTCTTCTGCGAGGCCTTCGCCTCTGTCTTCGCACGACGGATGCCGATCAGCGCCTCACTGGCGGCAGACAGCACCGCAGGATCGCCGGCGATGCCGAGCGGCTCCGGCCAACTCGCGGTGTGCACCGAACCCTCCTCGAACCACGACCACACTTCCTCGGTGGCGAACGACAGCACCGGAGCGAGCAGACGAAGCACCGCAGAGAGGGCCAGGCGCAGGGCGAGTGCCGCCGATGCCTGCCCGACGTCGTTCTGGTTGTACGCGCGCTCCTTGACGAGTTCGAGGTAGTCGTCGCAGAACGTCCAGAAGAAGGCCTCGGTGACTTCCAGGGCCTTCGCCTGGTCATAGTTCTCGTATGCCTTCGTGGCATCGCGGATCACCCCGTCGAGGGCGGCGAGCATCGAAGCATCCAGCGCGTGCGTGACCTGTGCATCCTCGGGAACCGGGAACGACAGCACGAACTTCGCCGCGTTCAGCACCTTGATCGCCAGACGGCGACCGATCTTCACCTGCGTCGGATTCTGCGGGTCGAACGCCGCATCCATTCCCAGTCGGCTGGAGGCCGACCAGTAGCGAACGGCATCCGAACCGTGCGATTCGAGGATGTCCGCAGGCGTGACGACGTTGCCCTTCGATTTCGACATCTTCTTGCGATCGGGGTCGACGATGAAGCCGCTGATCGCCGCGTTGCGCCACGGTGCCCGGCCGTCCTCGAGAGTCGAGCGCAGCATCGTGGAGAAGAGCCAGGTGCGGATGATGTCCTGGCCCTGCGGACGCAGGTCGAACGGCGCAGTGAGGTTCCACAGCTCCTCATCGCGCTGCCAGCCGCCGGCCAGCTGCGGGGTGAGCGACGACGTCGCCCAGGTGTCGAGGATGTCGGCCTCGGCGTCGAATCCACCGGCCACGCCGCGCTGGTCCTCGGTGTATCCCGCCGGCACGTCGCTCGTCGGATCGATCGGCAGCGAGGCGGCATCCGGGGTCAGCACACGGTCGTAGTCACGCTCGCCGTTCTCGTCGAGCGCGTACCAGAGCGGGATCGGCACGCCGAAGAAGCGCTGGCGCGAAACCAGCCAGTCGCCGGTGAGGCCGCCCACCCAGTTCTCGTAGCGCACCCGCATGAAGTCCGGGTGCCAGGCGAGCTCGGCACCGTGCGCGATGAGCTCGTCGCGCAGCTTCGCGTCTCTCGCGCCGTTGCGGATGTACCACTGGCGGGTCGAAACGATCTCGAGCGGGCGGTCTCCCTTCTCGAAGAACTTCACCGCGTGGTTGAACGGCTTGCCGACCGACGTCATGTCGCCGGTCTCCTGCAGCTTCTCGACGAGCGCCTTGCGGGCGCTGAAGACCGTCTTGCCGCCCATGTTCTCGGCGTACCAGTCTCGTGCGCCTGCTTCCGACACCAGAGAAGGCGCTTCGGGAAGGAATCGGCCATCCAGGCCGATCGTGGTCATGTTGGGCAGTGACTCGTTCGTCGTCGTGCGCAGCTCGCGCCACCAGATGATGTCGGTCACGTCGCCGAAGGTGCAGACCATCGCGGCGCCGGTGCCCTTGTCGGGCTGAGCAAGGTGGTGTCCGTGGATCTCGATCTCGGCGCCGAAGAACGGGGTGCGCACCTTCGTGCCGATGAGGTGCTTGTGCGGGCCCTCCGGGTGCGTCACGAGCGCGATGCACGCCGGGAGCAGCTCCGGGCGGGTCGTGTCGATGGCGATCGAGCCGGTGCCATCGGCGAAGGGGAACTCGATCGTGTGGAACGCCGCCTGCTGGTCGCGATCCTCCAGCTCGGCCTGCGCGATCGCGGAGCGGAAGTCGACGTCCCACAGGGTGGGCGCAAGTGCCTGGTAGGCCTCGCCGCGCTCGATGTTGCGCAGGAAGGCGAGCTGGCTCTGCCGGATCGTGTCGTCGGAGATCGTGCGGTAGGTCTGGGTCCAGTCCACGCTGAGGCCGAGCTGGCGGAAGAGGCTCTCGAACTGCTTCTCGTCTTCGACGGTCAGTCGCTCGCACAGCTCGATGAAGTTGCGGCGGCTGATCGGCAGCTGGTCGGCTGCGCGGCTGGACTTGTTGTCACCGCCCTCGAACGGGGGAGTGAAGTCGGCATCGTACGGAAGAGTGGGGTCGCAACGGACGCCGTAGTAGTTCTGCACGCGGCGCTCGGTCGGGAGGCCGTTGTCGTCCCAGCCCATCGGGTAGAACACGGTCTTGCCACGCATGCGCTCGAACCGCGCCTTGATGTCGGTGTGCGTGTACGAGAACACGTGCCCGATGTGGAGGGATCCGGATGCCGTCGGCGGTGGTGTGTCGATCGAATAGACGCCATCGCGGCCGGCGGCAGCGGCGCGGATGCGGTCGAACAGGTACGTTCCCTGATCGCGCCATGCGGCGTCCCACTTCGCTTCGAGACCTTCGAGTGCGGGCTTGTCGGGAATCTGGTTCTGAACGGACACGGCCATGGAGGTCTCCTCGAGCGATGTATGCGGCACTGTGTGAGCGTGCCTGAGTGTGGGTTGTGCCCTCAGTCTAATGGAGAGCCGATGACGAAGGATGAGGTGTAAATCGACCCGGTCCAAGAAGGGGCCGTAGACTGAGATGTCACCCCATCGCTCTTCTCGAGGACCTTTCATGCGCATTTCGCTCCGGCGTCGCCTCCTGCCCTTCGTCGCGGTCTCCGCCGCTGCCGCCCTCGCGCTGAGCGCCTGCGCGGCTCCTGGGGCTACCGAGGAAGGCGGCGGAGAAGTCGTCTGGGGTGTCGACGGCAGTCTGCTCGCGTCCGGGCACATGGACCCGCAGACGAGCCAGTTGGACATCTCCGCGGCCGTCCAGCGGTCCGTCCTCGACTCGCTGGTCTTCCAGAA
This sequence comes from Microbacterium sp. LWH12-1.2, assembly GCF_040675825.1. NCBI lineage: Bacteria > Bacillati > Actinomycetota > Actinomycetes > Micrococcales > Microbacteriaceae > Microbacterium > Microbacterium sp. LWH12-1.2. The sequence goes on along the minus strand of NZ_JBEGIJ010000001.1, from coordinate 1,333,614 downwards.
GCCCGACGGCTCGTTCGGCCCGTGGCTCGCGACCGAGTGGAACGTGTCCGATGACAGCACCGAGTACACGTTCACGCTCCGCGACGATGTGACGTTCCACGACGGGGAGCCGTTCGATGCGGCGGCGGTGAAGGCGAACTTCGACCGGATCATCGACCCCGAGACGGAATCGGCTCAGGCCGCGAGCATGCTCGGCGGAGAGTTCTACGCCGGCACCGACGTCGTCGACGAGCACACCGTCACGGTGCGCTTCTCCCAGCCTTACGCGCCTTTCCTGCAGGCAGCGAGCACGGCGCAGCTCGGCTTCTACTCGCCGAAGGTGCTGGCCGAGTCCGCTGACGAGTTGAAGGTCGGCGGCCCCGGCATCACGGTCGGCACAGGCCCGTTCGAGCTCACCGATTACACGCCGGAGCAGGAGATCGTGTACACGGCCAACGCCGACTACGCGTGGGCGCCGGAAGGCACGGAGAAGCCCGGATTCGAGACGCTGCGCGTGGAGATCCTCCCCGAGCCATCGGTGCGCGCGGGCGTCGTCAGCTCCGGAGAGGCCGACCTCGTCGGCCAGATCCCGCCGAACCTCGCCGCCACGCTCGGCGACGGGGTGACCGTTGAGGCTGTCGAAGAGCCGGGTCTTCCCTACTCGCTGTACCTCAACGAGAAGCACGGCGTCTTCGCCGACCAGAAGGTGCGCGAGGCGTTCTCCCGTGCGATCGACATCGATGCGTCCGTCGAAGAGATCTTCTTCGGCGAATACCCGCGCGCGTGGAGCATCCTCGGACCGACGACCCCGGGCTACGACGCATCGCTCGAGGGATCGTGGCCGATGGACCGCGACCTCGCGAACTCCCTGCTCGATGAGGCCGGGTGGACCCAGCGCGGCGACGACGGCATCCGCACCAAAGACGGCCAGCGGCTGTCCGCGCGCTGGATCGCCTGGACCCCGGTGCCCGACGATCGTGCCGCGCTGGCGAACGCCATCCAGTCCGACCTCAAGGAGGTGGGCTTCGAGGTCCTCCTCGAGAAGCTCGAGCCGGGTGCCTACAACGAGCAGTACGGGCCGAAGACGTTCGATCTCACCGACTGGAGCTTCTCCGGCGTCGACGCCGACCTGCTGCGCAACCATCTGCACAGCGAGGGTTTCCAGAACGCCTCGCAGGTCACCGACCCGACCATCGACGAATTGCTCGAGAAGGGTGTCGCGACGACGGATGCCGACGCTCGTGCCGATGTCTACGGCGAACTGCAGCGGTGGAACGCCGAGCACGTCGCGATCGTGCCGTTGTACGTGCCGTCCGCCATCACCGCGGTCGGGGAGCGCATCTCCGGTCTGCAGTTCGACCTCTACGGACGTCCGCTGTTCTTCGGTGTGACGGTCGAGTGACCCGGCACGGCATCGGCGATACGATGCCGTAGTCAGGAGCGCAATGATCAGAAGGATCGTCGGGCACGCGGCATCCCTCGTCGTGGTGCTGTGGGGAGCGGCGACGCTCGCCTTCCTGGCTTTCCGGGTGATCCCCGGCGACCCGGTCGACGTCATGCTCGGACCGCAAGCTCAGGTGAGCGATGCCGTCAAGGACGGCATCCGGGCGGAACTGGGGCTGGATCGGCCGCCGCTCGAGCAGTACGTCTCGTACCTGAGCCAGCTGCTGCGGGGCGACCTGGGCGAGTCGTACCAACTGCGGATGCCGGTGGCCGAGGTGATCGGGCGGCAGCTCGGGGCGACCCTGCAGCTGACCGCATCCGCGCTGCTCATCGCCGTGGTGCTCGCTCTTGCCGCCGCGCTCTTCGCGCGGCGCGCGGTGTCCAGGGGAATCGTCGCGGCTGTCGAACTCGTCCTGCTCTCCTCGCCGGTGTTTTGGATCGGTCTCGTGCTGCTGAGTGTCTTCGCCTTCGGTCTCGGCTGGTTTCCGGTCTCCGGCACTCGAAATCCGGCGACGATGGTGCTCCCCGCCGTCACGCTCGCCCTGCCGGTGGCTGCGCTTCTGGGACAGGTGCTGCGCGACGGCATCGAGACGGCGGAACGCCAGCCGTTCGCGACGACCGTTCGCGCGCGGGGCGCGGGTCACGTGCGCCTCACCCTGCATCACACGCTGCGGCACGGTGCGGCCGGCGCCCTCACCCTGACCGCCTACCTCGTCGGCTCCCTGCTCGGCGGGGCGGTGCTGGTGGAGACCGTCTTCGCCCGGCCTGGCCTCGGAAGGGTGACGCTCTCGGCGATCACCGACCGCGATCTGCCGGTGCTCAGCGGCATCATCCTGCTCAGCGCGTTCACGTTCGTCGTCGTGAATCTCGTCGTCGAGCTCGTGCACCCGCTGCTCGATCCGCGCGTGCGGACAGTGGCCGACACCCCGGACAGGACGCCGCGCGCATGAGCGTCGGACGTCGCATTCTCCTCGGCGCAGCCGTGTTGATCCTCGCGCTGATCGCCGTGGCGGCGCTCGTGCCCGACCTGATCGCCTCCCAGGATCCCCTGCAGACCGATGTGCGCAGCGCCCTGCAGGCGCCGAGCGCCGCGCATCTGTTCGGCACGGACCAGAGTGGCCGCGACGTCTTCTCGCGCGTTGTGCACGGGACAGGCAGATCGGTCGGCATCGGACTGCTCGCGACCGCCCTCGCCCTCGCCCTCGGTCTGCTGTTCGGCGCACTGGCGGGGGTCGCGCCCCGTGCCGTCGATATCGCCGCGATGCGCGTCACTGATGTGCTCCTCGCCTTCCCCGAGTTCCTCGTCGCACTGATCGTCGTCGCGGTGCTCGGGCCCGGTCCCGTGAACGTCGCGATCGCGGTCACGCTCGCCGCGGTGCCGGTGTACGTGCGCATGGGGCGCGTGCAGACGAGGACGCTCGCCGTCGCCGAGCATGTCGAGGCGGCTCGGATCCTCGGGGTGCCGCCCGTGCTCGCGTTCGTGAGGCATGTGGTGCCCAGCGTCTTCGGGTCGCTCAGTGTGCTCGCCACCATCGGGATCGGATCGAGCATCCTTGCCGCAGCCGGGCTCAGCTTCCTCGGTCTTGGCCCCGCGGAACCGGCACCGGAATGGGGCCTCATGCTGGCCGGCGGGCGCAACGTCCTCGGCCAGGCGTGGTGGATCTCGGTCTTTCCCGGAGCGGCGATCACGCTCACGGTCGTCGCAGCGACGATCGTCGGACGTCAACTGAGGGCCCGCGCCGAGGGGAGGACATCATGAGTGCGCTCGAGGTGCGGGATCTCTCCGTCAGAATCGGCGGTGCCAGGCCGGTGGAATCCGTCTCCTTCACCGTGGAACCGGGGGAGTGCGTCGCGATCGTCGGGGAGTCGGGGGCCGGCAAGTCGCTGACGGCCGCGGCCCTGCTGGGACTGACTCCGCACGTCGCCCGGGTATCTGCCACCCGTCTCGTCGTCGACGGCGTCGATGCGCGGTTGTTCGGCGAACATGAGTGGCGCCGGCTCCGCGGCGAACGGATCGCGCTCGTGTCGCAGGATGCTCTGGTGTCCCTCGACCCGCTGCGCACCATCGGGGCGGAGATCGCCGAACCGTTGGCCATCCATCGGCGGCTCGCGGGGACGCAGCGCCGCACGAGAGTGCTCGAACTTCTCGACGCGGTGGCGATGCCGGAGCCGGCACGTCGGATCAGACAGTACTCGCACGAGCTGTCCGGAGGGCTCCGGCAACGCGCGCTCATCGCCTCGGCCCTCGCCGGCGACCCAGCGGTGCTCATCGCCGACGAGCCGACGACGGCCCTGGACGCGACGGTGCAGGCGCGGATCCTCGATCTGCTGCGAGGGATCGCGGATGCCGGCACCGCCGTCGTCTTCATCAGCCACGACTTCGCGGCCGTGAGGCGGGTCGCCGATCGGGTCCTGGCGATGCGGGACGGCCGGGTCGTCGAGTCCGGTGCGGTCGCGGAGGTGCTCGAGGCTCCGCAGCACGAGTACACGCGCCGACTGATCGCAGCGACGATGCACGAGCCGCGTCCCGCCGTCGATGCGGGCGGCGAGCTGGTGTTCTCGTCCGTTGCAGCGTCGAAGGCGTTCGGCGCCATGCCCGCCGTCGTCGGTGCGACTTTCTCGGTGCATCGTGGTCGGACGCTCGGCATCGTCGGGGAGTCCGGCTCCGGCAAGACGACACTGGCCAGGATGATCGTCGGTGTGGAGCATCCGGACGCCGGCGAACTGCGCTGGAACGGAGCGCAGCGCGTGCAGCTTGTGCACCAGAACCCGCTCGGCGCATTCGATCCGCGATGGACGATCGGACGATCGCTGCGCGAGGCGCTTGCTGCCGGCCGGGTCCCTCGCTCGCAGCGTTCCTCGCGCGTTGCCGGACTGCTCGTCGAGGTCGGCCTGGATCCCGCACTCGCGGGGCGCCGGCCATCCGCCCTCTCCGGCGGTCAGCGACAGCGCGCCGCCATCGCCCGGACCCTCGCCGCCGATCCGGATGTTCTGGTGCTCGACGAGCCGGTGTCGGCACTCGATCCCTCGGTGCGGGAGCGGATCCTGCACCTGCTCCGGCGACTGCAGCGAGAACGCGGGCTGACGATGATCTTCGTCTCGCACGATCTCGACGTGATCGCGGCGATCGCGGATGACGTGCTCGTGATGCAGGACGGGCGGATCGTCGAGCAGGGCTCCACCGGTGCCGTCTTCGCGGCTCCTCAGCATCCGTTCACTCGAGAGCTGCTCGCGGCCAGCGCCGTGTCCTGAGCTCAACCCTTGATCTGGATGCCCAGCCCGGCCGCAATGGTCGGGGCGAGCTGCTGCACCTGGAACTCGGTCAGTGTGGTTCCGCGCAGGCTGTTCGCGTCGAGGTAGGCGAGGGCATCCAATCCGCGCAGATCGACGTGCGTGGCACGCATACCGCGCGGATCGACCTCGTCGCTGCGAGTGCTCGTGAAGCGAACCCGGGTGAGTTCGGCCTGCGGCATGTCGATGGCGCGGATGCTGCAGCCGGTGACCTCGAGATCTTCGGCGCGCGCTGTCCCGAGGTTCAGGTAGTCGATGCGCACGTCGCGGAGTTCGAGCTCGGCGATGCGGGCGCCGCTGAGATCGAGCGTCCCGATCCGTCCGCCGGTGATGCGAAGGCGACGGATTCCGGAATTGCGGAGTTTGAGGGAGGCCACCCTCATGTCGGTCATCGCGACGTCGAGGATCGTGGCACCGGTGAGGTCGACCGTGTCGGCATCCGCCGTGACCACGCACTGCTCCAAAGAGGCGTACGCGAGATCCGCTGAGCCCGCGATCTCGAGGCGTGCGGCCAACAGGTCGGCTCGACGGGCAGGAGTGGCGGGTGCGAGGTCCTCCGGGAGGTCAGGTGCGGTGACGCGAGGCGCGACGGGGGAGTCGGAGGAGCGGGCCATCCCTCGAGCGTATGCGGTGGCACGGACACGGGTGGGCTGCCGTGCGCCCGAGCTTGCTGCAACCCCGGAAGCGCAACTTCGCGGAACTTCCCGAACTTCGCAGGAATCTCAGGAGACTCTGCGAAGACGCTGCAGTTCTGCGACGAACGAGTTGTCCTACACAGGGGGTGGATGCTGGAGCCCGTCCACAGTTCCGGGATGCGCAGGGAATGAGCGGCGGCGGGATGCGGCATGCTGCCGGAATGAGCCAGGACAACCTCATCGAGGCCGTCACCAATGGCGGTGGTGTCATGCGCGTGGAGCGGCTCCGCGAACTCGGTTTTCGGCGCACACTTCTCGAGTCCGTACTCGCCGCAGGCCGACTTCAGCGCGTGCGCCGCGGATGGGTGGCGTTGCCGAACGTGGATCCGCTTCTCGCATCGGCGGCGCGGCGCGGCGTCGTGCTCACATGCATCACCCAGGCGCGCCGACTCGGCTTGTGGGTGCACGAGACGCCGGCAGCTGCGCACGTCGGAGCGACGCCAGGCAGCGCGGGTGGAAAGCCGGACACGATCCGCGTGCACTGGGCGCGGCCGTTGCTGCCACGTCACCCGGACTCGCTCGTGGATCCGATCGAGAATGTGCTCGCGATAGTCGCCGAGTGCGAGCCCCATGAGCAGGCGCTAGCGACCTGGGACTCCGCGCTCAACAAGGGACTGGTCACGTTGGAAGGACTCGCCGGGTACGACTGGCGCCCGGCGGCGCGGCGTCTGCTCGGAGAAGCCACGCCGTTCTCGGACGCCGGGCTTGAGACCTACCTTCGCCCTCGACTGCGCTGGCTGCGGCATCCGATCCGGATCCAGACGTGGATTGCGGGCCACAGGGTCGACGCGCTCATCGGCGAGCGTCTCGTGCTGCAGATCGACGGAGCACATCACGTCGGCCAGCAGCGCAGCGAGGACATCAGACACGATGCCGAGCTGAGGCTCATGGGATACCACGTGGTCCGCATCAGCTACCACCAGATGATGCACGAATGGGCATTAGTGCAGGACCTGATCATGCGCGCCGTCGCCCAGGGGCTACATCTCGCGTCGCGTCGCCGGGCCTGATGGGGGCGCTTCTTCGCAGAACTGCCCCAACTTCGCAGGAATTCCTGGAAAGCCTGCGAAGAAGCTGCGGTTCTGCGAAGAACCGCTGGCGCACGGCTCGGCCCCGCGAGGCACCCGGATGCCGCACTCACGACCTGCGCGTAGAATGAGAGCACAAGCACTGATCCGGCCATCACCGGGGAGCTCTCGGAAGAACGCAGGAGACTGCAAGTAGAACCGAGCGGGGCAGGCCCGTGATCGCCGCAGTGAGAGTGGTCGCGTCGTGAGACGCAGCACGTGAGGTGGTACCGCGGTCTCGCAGGAGATCGTCCTCGCAGCAGCATCCGCCCGTGCCACCAGCTCAGATCACTGCGAGACGACATGACCTACCCGCGTTCATCCTTCGGACCCGCCGCCGATGCCTCCGTCGTGCCCAGCCCGCGCTTCCCCGAGATCGAGACCGAGGTTCTCGAGTTCTGGAAGTCGGACGACACATTCCGTGCATCGATCGAGCAGCGCGACGGTGCACCCGAGTGGGTGTTCTACGACGGTCCTCCGTTCGCCAACGGACTGCCGCACTACGGTCACCTGCTGACCGGCTATGCGAAGGACGTGTTCCCGCGCTTCCAGACGATGATCGGCCACAAGGTCGATCGCGTATTCGGCTGGGACACCCACGGCCTGCCGGCCGAGCTCGAGGCGATGAAACAGCTCGGCATCACCGAGAAGAGCCAGATCGAGGCCATGGGGATCGACGTCTTCAACGCGAAGGCGAAGGATTCCGTGCTCACCTACACCCGCGAGTGGGAGGACTACGTCACCCGCCAGGCTCGCTGGGTCGACTTCGAGCGCGGCTACAAGACGCTCGATCTCGGGTACATGGAGAGCGTGCTCTGGGCCTTCAAGACCCTCTACGATAAGGGCCTCGCCTACGAGGGCTACCGCGTGCTGCCGTACTGCTGGCGCGACGAGACGCCGCTGTCGGCACACGAACTGCGCATGGATGACGACGTCTACCAGATGCGTCAGGACCCGTCCGTGACGGTCTCGTTCCCGCTCGCGGGTGCGGATGCCGCCGCCAAGGGGCTCGAAGGCGTGCGGGTGCTCGCCTGGACCACGACGCCGTGGACGCTGCCGACCAACCTCGCGCTCGCCGTGGGTCCTTCGATCGAGTACGTCGTGGTGCCCGCAGGGCCGAACGGCGTCGCAGAAGGCGCAGCAGGCGGTCGCTACCTGCTGGCGCGGGACCTGCTCAGCGGGTATGCGAAAGACCTCGGCTACGAGGACGGAGACGCCGTGGTGGCAGCCATCGAGCGCACCGTCACCGGGGCCGACCTCGGCGGCCTCCGCTACGAGCCGCTTTTCGACTACTACGCCGACGTCGAGACCTATGGCACCGAGAACGCGTGGCAGATCCTCGTCGACGACTACGTCACCACCACCGACGGCACCGGCGTGGTGCACCAGGCTCCCGCGTACGGTGAGGACGACCAGCGGGTCGCCGAAGCCGCCGGCATCCCGACGATCCTCTCCCTTGACGATGGCGGACGCTTTCTGCCGAACGTGACCGATGTCGCGGGCGAACTGTGGATGGACGCGAACACGCCGCTGGTGCGACTTCTCCGCGCGGACGGCCGGCTCATCCGCCTGCAGAGCTACGAGCACTCGTACCCGCACTGCTGGCGCTGCCGGAACCCCCTGATCTATAAGGCCGTGTCCAGCTGGTTCATCCGGGTCACCGACATCAAGGACGACCTGCTGGCGAACAACGAGCAGATCACCTGGGTGCCCGAGAACGTCAAGCACGGTCAGTTCGGCAAGTGGCTCGAGGGCGCGCGCGACTGGTCCATCAGCCGCAACCGCTACTGGGGATCGCCGATCCCGATCTGGAAGAGCGATGACCCGGAGTACCCGCGCGTCGACGCCTACGGCTCCCTCGAGGACATGGAGCGCGACTTCGGCACACTGCCGCGCAACCCGGAGGGTGAGATCGACCTGCACCGTCCGTACATCGATGATCTGACCCGGCCGAACCCCGACGACCCCACCGGCCAGAGCACGATGCGCCGCATCGAGGACGTCTTCGACGTGTGGTTCGACTCCGGCTCGATGCCGTACGCGCAGGTGCACTACCCGTTCGAGAACCAGGAATGGTTCGACTCGCACTCGCCGGCCGACTTCATCGTGGAGTACATCGGACAGACGCGTGGCTGGTTCTACGTGATGCACGTGCTGTCCACGGCGCTGTTCGACCGCCCGGCGTTCACGGGTGTCAGCTGCCACGGCATCGTGCTGGGCTCCGACGGCTACAAGATGTCGAAGTCGCTGCGCAACTACCCGGACGTCTCCGAGGTGCTCGATCGCGACGGATCCGACGCGATGCGCTGGTTCCTGATGTCGAGTTCGGTGCTGCGCGGCGGCAACCTCGCTGTCACCGAAGAGGGCATCCGCGCGGGCGTCCGCGAGTTCCTGCTGCCCCTGTGGAACTCGTGGTACTTCTTCGCGACCTACGCGAACGCATCCGACGGCTACGAGGCGACCTGGCGTACCGACTCCACGGACGTCCTCGACCGGTACATCCTCGCCCGTCTCGGCGACCTCGTCCGCGAGGTGCGCGCCGATCTGCAGGGCCTGGACTCGACCACGGCCGCCGGACGACTGCGCGAATTCGGCGAGACCCTGACGAACTGGTACATCCGTCGTTCCCGCGACCGCTTCTGGGTCGGTGTGACCGATGACCCGAAGAGCCGCGAGGCGTTCGACACCCTGTACACGGTGCTCGAGACGCTCTGCCGGGTCGCCGCCCCGCTGGTTCCCCTCGTCAGCGAGCGGGTCTGGCAGGGTCTCACCGGCGATCGCAGCGTCCACCTCACGGACTGGCCGGATGACACCGCGTTCCCCGCCGCAGACGAGATCCGGGATGCGATGGATGCCGTACGCGAACTGTCGAGCGTCGGCAACGCATTGCGCAAGAAGGAGAAGCTGCGGGTGCGCCTGCCGCTGGCCCGTCTCACGATCGTGTCGCCGCTGGCCGCATCGCTGGGTCAGTTCGAGGACATCCTGCGTGAAGAGCTCAACGTGAAGCGCGTCGAACTGGTCGAACTCGGTGAGAACGCGGCAGCAGAGTACGGCGTCAGCCACAGGCTCAGCGTGAATGCCCGCGCGGCCGGTCCGCGCCTCGGCAAAGAGGTGCAGAAGGTCATCCAGGCGGCGCGCGGCGGCTTCTGGACCGAGGAGAACGGCGTGGTGACGGCCGACGGCATCGCACTGGAGCCCGGCGAGTACGAGCTCGTGCTGGAGACCACGGGTCGCCCCGAGGGCGAGGCTCTGGCTATCGTCCCCAGCGGAGGCTTCGTGCTGCTCGACACTGCGACCACTGCGGAGCTCGAGGCGGAGGGTCTGGCTCGCGACGTCATCCGCGCTGTGCAGGAGACCCGCAAGAACGCCGGGTTCGATGTCAGCGATCGCATTCGGCTGGTGCTTCGATTCGCGGATGCCGCGGACTGCGACGCTGTCGTCTCGGCGTTCGATCTTGCCGGTGTCGCGAGTGAAACGCTGGCGGAGGAGTACTTCGTGGTGAATCCGCAGGGCGACTCGATCTTCGGGCACGGCGCCGTATCGCTCGCCGCCGGTGGTGTCGAGGCCGAGTTCACGGCGACCATCTCCCAGGGCACATATGCCAACTCCGGTGATCTCACGATCGCCGTCTCCCGGATCGGAGTGACCGCATGAGCGACCGCGAGCGCGCAGACGCCGTCTATGAGACCCTCCTCGCCCGGGCGGGCGAGCGCTGGGTTCAGCCGCGCAAGGAGCGCACGGCGCGGATCCTGGCGTTCCTCGACGACCCGCAGCGCACCTACCGGGTGGTGCACATCACCGGCACCAACGGCAAGACGTCGACGGCACGGATGATCGAGAGCCTGCTGCGCGCGCACGACCTGCGCACCGGCTTGTTCACCAGCCCGCACCTGGAGCGCTTCACGGAGCGGATCATGATCGATGGCGAGCCCATCGATGATGCCGCGATCGCGGACGCCTGGGACGAGATCGAACCGTTCGTCGACATCGTCGACGCCGAGCTGGAGGCGGCAGACGACGCCCCGCTGACGTTCTTCGAGCTGCTCACGGTGCTCGCCTTCGTGGCGGCCGCCGATGCGCCGGTCGATGTGCTCGTGCTCGAAGTCGGGATGGGCGGTGAGTGGGATTCGACGAACACCGCCGATGGCGACGTCGCCGTGTTCACGCCGATCGACATCGATCACGCGGACCGTCTGGGCGCGACCATCGCCGAGATCGCCCAGGTCAAGGCCGGGATCATCAAGGAGGGCGCCGCGGTCGTGTCCGCACAGCAGCCCGCCGAGGCCGTCGAGGTCCTGCGCAGGGTCGCGACCGCGAACGGCGCAACGATCGCATTCGAGGGCGAGGAGTTCGGCCTCGTCGATCAGAAGCTCGCCGTCGGAGGACAGCTCCTCACCGTCCGCGGTCTCGCGGGGGAGTACGTCGAGGAGTACCTGCCTCTGTACGGCGCGCACCAGGGCCACAACGCCGCGCTCGCGGTGGCGGCGGTCGAATCCCTCATCGGAGGCGGGTCGCAGCGCATCGCGGCCGACATCGTCGCCGAGGGCCTGCAGGGGGCGACCTCTCCTGGCCGTCTGCAGCTGCTCGGGATCGCTCCGACGGTGATCGTCGATGCCGCCCACAATCCTCATGGTGCCGCTGCCCTCGCGCTGGCGCTCGATGACAGCTTCGACTTCGACGAGTGGGGGATCGTGCTCGGCATCCTCTCCGACAAGGACGCCGCCGGCATCGTCGCCCGTCTGGCTCCGGCGGCCGCGCATGTCTTCGCGACGGCGCCGGATTCGGAGCGGGCGAGCGACGCGGATGTCATCGCCGATCTCGTCGAGCAGACAGGGGGGCGGGTGACGGTGCATCCGACGCTCGCCGAAGCGGCCGACGCGGCGCGTGAGTGGGCCTCATCCTCCGACCGCCGCGCCGTCGCCATCGCCGGCTCCGTGGTGCTCGCCGGTGAGGCGATCGCGCTGGCCGAGACCGAGGACTGGAAGTCCGGGTGGCGAGCGTGAGTGCTCCGGCACGCCAGGGGCGCCCGCCGCGAACCCTCGTGCAGAAGCTCGCCCCGATCGTGCTGGGTTTCGAGGCGATCGTCGTAGTGCTGGTCGGTCTCACCCTCTTCGGCCTCAAGGCGTTGCCCGCCGGGATCGAGCAGTGGTGGGCGATCGTCGGCGCCGCCGTCGTAGCTCTGGCGTGCATCGTCACCGCCGGCATGATCACGAAGCCGTGGGCGATCGGCGTCGGCTGGGCGATTCAGGCGATCATCGCGCTCTCCGCGTTCTTCGAGCCGACGATCGTGATCGTCGTCCTGATTTTCGGCGGCATGTGGGGGTATGCGACGATCATGGGGGCCCGATTGGACGCACGACGCCCGACGGAGCCCACGACCGAGACTCAGACTCATACTCAGACAGAGAGTGAATGACATGGCCACCGAAGAAACCCTCGTCCTCGTCAAGCCCGACGGCGTCGCCCGCGGACTCACCGGTGCGATCCTCGCCCGGATCGAGGCGAAGGGCTACGCCCTCGTCGACATCCGCCTGGTCGATCCCGACCGGGATCTTCTCGCAGCGCACTACGCCGAGCACGAGGGAAAGCCGTTCTACGAGCCGTTGCTCGAGTTCATGCTCTCCGGCCCTTCCGTCGCCATTCGTCTCGCGGGCAACCGTGTGATCGAGGGCTTCCGGTCGCTCGCGGGCACCACCGACCCGACCACGGCCGCTCCTGGCACGATCCGCGGCGACTTCGGCCGCGACTGGGGCCTGAAGGTGCAGCAGAACCTCGTGCACGGATCAGACAGCCCCGAGTCCGCGGCGCGCGAACTCGGCATCTGGTTCGACTGACGATAAACACGAAGCCCGCCCCACGATCGTCGTGCGGGCGGGCTTCGTCGTTCGTGTCGAGGTCAGAGGATCATTCCGATGACCTCACCAAGAAGGTCGAGACCGCGCATCTGAACGAGCAGGATGATGATCGCGTAGGCGAGGATCGTCGCGAGCGGTACCCACACCATCAGCTTGTTCGCGCGCTCCTGCACCGCTTCGTTGCGAGTGAACGTGCCGTTGCGTGCCAGATGCACCATCGTGGCGAAGAACGTCGGGATCGTGACGGCCCAGGTGAGCATGCACCATGGGCAGAGCACTCCGAGATTCGTGGCGTACAGGCTCTGGCCGATCAGCCAGCAGACGAACCCGAACGCGAAGGTGATTCCGGCGCCGAATGTCGCCCAGAACCAGCGCGGGAACGTGGCACCGGCGAGAATCGCGACTCCGACGACGAAAGGTGCCATCCATCCGGTGAGGCCGATGATGGGGTTCGGGAATCCGAAGATCTCGCCCTGCCAGGAATCGAGGTTCTTCCCGCATTGGATCATGACGCTGACGTTGCAGCTGAGGTCGGCGCTCGGATTCTCGAGTTGGATGAACTTGTCGATCGTGAGTTGGAAGGCGGCGAACCAGCCCAGAACGCTGGCGATGATCAGCCAGACGGCGAAGACGACGGGGCGGGGACGTGGCTCGCTCATATCTGGATTATCTCAGCGTCGGCTATGCGCGGGACGTGAAGCGCGCGGCGCGCGCGAGGTCGGATGCCGCGAACGGGCGAACTTGGTGCGATAATGATCTGTGATGCACCGCACGGCCTTGCCGTGACACGCATCGACGCAGACTTCGGGGTCCTATGCCCCACGTGACCAGAGCCATGAGCCGGTCGCACACCGTGTGAGTTCGCGGCACCTGCGGGTGTCGCACGAGATTTCGCGGAGCACTCAGTGCCCCGCGCAGGGAGTAAGCCAGAGATGGCCGATGACAACAATGACAACAACGCCTCCACCCTCGACTTCCCGGCTGACGCCGCGGATTCTCTGACGGAACACGCGGCGCCCCCCGAGGATGCCGCCGACGACGTGACCGCCGAGGACGCCACCGAGGCGATCGACGCGCCCGACGAGACGGCTCCAACCGTTGCCACGGCATCCGCTGAAGCGCCTGTCGAGGAAGCGCCTGTTGAGGACGCGCCCCTCGAGGAAGCGCCTGTTGAGGACGCGCCCGTCGACGAAGCGCCTGTTGTTGAAGCGCCTGTTGAGGACGCGCCTGCAGAGGAGGCATCCGTAGAGGCTGCGCCTGCAGAGGAAGCATCCGTAGAGGCTGCGCCTGCAGAGGCTGCGCCTGTCGAGGATGCTCCCGAAGAGGCTGCTCCCGTCGCGACGCCGGCTGCGCCGGAGCCGCTCACCGCGGTTTCTCTCGGGCTCCTGCCTGAGGTGTTCGTGTCGCAGGTCTCCACCCGCCTTTCCTTCTACGCTCCTGAGATCGTGCCGCTCCCGGCCCGCCAGGGTCGCGAGCGCAACTTCGATCGCAATGCGGACCGGAGCTTCGATCGTGAATTCGACCGCAACGTCGAGCGGGACCAGGACGAGCCGGCGTCCGCTCGTCGCGGCCGTCGCCGTCGTGGCGGAGTCGAGGTCGACGAGCAGCAGCGCGAAGAGCCGCGTCAGCGCCAGCGCGTCGTCGAGTACATCACCGAGCCGAAGGCCATCAAGGGCTCGACCAGGCTCGAGGCGAAGAAGCAGCGCCGTCGCGACGGACGCGACGCCGGTCGCCGGCGTCCCGTGGTGACCGAGGCCGAGTTCCTCGCCCGCCGTGAGTCCGTCGACCGCAAGATGGTCGTCCGCTCCAAGAACGGCCGCACCCAGATCGGTGTCCTCGAGGACGGCGTTCTCGTCGAGCACTACGTGGCCCGCAACCAGGACGCATCCCTGATCGGCAACGTCTACCTCGGACGCGTGCAGAACGTGCTCCCGAGCATGGAGGCCGCGTTCGTCGACATCGGCCGCGGCCGCAACGCCGTGCTGTACTCCGGTGAGGTCGACTGGGACGGCGTCGAGACGGGCAACCAGCCCCGCCGCATCGAATTGGCGCTCAAGCCCGGCGATCGCGTGCTCGTGCAGGTCACCAAGGACCCCATCGGCCACAAGGGCGCCCGATTGACCAGCCAGATCTCGCTCCCGGGCCGCTACCTCGTGTACGTGCCCGGCGGCTCGATGAACGGCATCAGCCGCAAGCTCCCCGACAACGAGCGTGCGCGCCTCAAGCGCATCCTCAAGGAGGTGCTCCCCGAGTCCAGCGGCGTGATCGTCCGCACCGCGGCCGAGGGCGCCACCGAGGACCAGCTGACGCGCGACGTGCAGCGTCTCACCACGCAGTGGGAACACATCCAGAAGCAGGTCGAGAATCAGCAGGCACCTGCGCTGCTGCACGCCGAGCCCGACCTGCTCGTGAAGATCGTCCGCGATGTCTTCAACGAGGACTTCACGAAGATGCTCATCCAGGGCGATGAGTCCCAGGGAACCATCCGTGCCTACCTCGAGAGCGTCGCCCCGGATCTTCTGGAGCGCGTCGAAGCCTACGAGGACGAGACCGATCCTTTCGATGCCTTCCGCATCACCGAGCAGATCGAGAAGGCCCTGGACCGCAAGGTCTGGCTGCCCTCCGGCGGTTCGCTCGTGATCGACCGCACCGAGGCGATGACCGTCGTCGACGTGAACACCGGCAAGTTCGTCGGCTCCGGTGGAAACCTCGAGGAGACCGTCACCAAGAACAACCTCGAGGCCGCCGAGGAGATCGTCCGCCAGCTGCGGCTGCGCGACATCGGCGGAATCATCGTCGTCGACTTCATCGACATGGTGCTCGAGTCCAACCGCGACCTCGTGCTGCGCCGCCTCATCGAGTGCCTCAGCCGCGACCGGACCAAGCACCAGGTCGCCGAGGTCACCTCGCTCGGCCTCGTGCAGATGACCCGCAAGAAGCTCGGTCTCGGGCTGCTGGAGACCTTCAGTGAGGCCTGTGAGGTCTGCGCCGGCCGTGGCGTCATCGTGCACCACGACCCGGTCGTCAAGCACCGTGCCAGCACGAACGGCAACGGCCAGAGCAGCAGCAACAATCGCCGTCAGCGCGGCGGCAACGGACAAAGCCAGAGCGCTCCGCCCGCGAGCACCGTCACGCACAGCATCCCCGAGGGCGCGAAGTCGGCGCTCGCGCAGATCGCCGCTTCCACCGTCGCGCCCCGCGTCGAGGAGACCCCGGATGCGGCTCTCGCCGTCGAGCCGGTGCAGCCTGCTCAGCCGGAGCGCGCGAAGAAGCCGCGCAAGAAGCGCAACTCGGAGCGCAACGCACCCAAGTCCCCGGCCGAGCAGCTGCTCGACTCGGTGCTCGATGCCCTTCCTGAGCCGAAGGCTCCGGGTCAGGGACGCGGGCGCCGTCGGGTGAGCACGGCCGCGCTCACCGGCACTCCGGTCTCGGTGAACGCCGAGGCGTCAGCGCCGGTCGCGAGCGGGAATCCGGAGTCCTGAGGCGATCAGTCTCCGGACCAGTTCCTTGCCGCCCACCGGCTCGGCGCCTGCGGCGACGAGCCGGGGGATGAGCTCTGCGGGAACGTCGTAATGGTCGAGGTCGAAGGATCGCGCGGGAACGTCGTGGGCGCGGGCGAAGTCATGCAGCTCCGCCAGGCTCGCGTCGCTGACGAGGTGCGCCCAGAGCCGGCCGTGCGCGGGCCACAGTGGGTCGTCGACGAGAACGGTCACGTCGCCAAGCCTATTCGCGTCCGGCAGGCGATCGGTCGACCAGACACACCGACCGGCTCGCTTTGCGACATGGTCCTGCATCCGGTAAAGTAGTCCCTTGGTGCGTATGCCGTTCCGTCCTCGTCGGGCGGTGCGGAAAGTCTTGTGTTCGCACCCATCGCCCCGCGATGAATGCAAGCAACAGTCTTCCCGTGAGATTCTCGGAGCCGCGAGCTCCCCAACGAAACAGGTATGAAGTGGTTTACGCAGTAGTGCGCGCCGGTGGCCGGCAGGAGAAGGTGGAGGTCGGCACCATCGTTCAGCTCGACCGTGTTCGGGCTGCCCAGGGCGAGAACATCGAGCTGCCCGCCGTGCTGCTCGTCGACGGCACCACGGTGACCACCGACGCTGACACGCTGGCGAAGGTCAAGGTCACTGCTGAGGTCATCGGCAACCTCCGCGGCCCGAAGATCATCATCCAGAAGTACAAGAACAAGACCGGCTACAAGAAGCGCCAGGGCCACCGTCAGGAGCTCACGCGCGTCAAGATCACCGGCATCAAGTAAGCACGGAGGAGACTAAGATATGGCACATAAAAAGGGCGCGAGCTCTACCCGTAACGGTCGTGACTCCAACGCACAGCGACTTGGCGTCAAGCGCTTCGGCGGTCAGCAGGTTCTCGCCGGCGAGATCATCGTCCGCCAGCGCGGCACCCACTTCCACCCCGGCGTGAACGTCGGCCGTGGTGGCGACGACACGCTGTTCGCTCTCGCAGCGGGCGCAGTGCAGTTCGGCGCGAAGGGCGGCCGCAAGGTCGTCAACATCGTCGCCGCTGCTGAGTAATCACAGCACAGCATTTCATCCGGTTCGGGGCGGGCTTCGGCTCGCCCCGTCCGTGTATCCAAGGGGAGTTTTCGACATGGTTTCATTCGTCGACACCGTGACGCTGCATCTGCGCGCGGGCAAGGGCGGCGGTGGCTGTGTCTCGGTGCACCGGGAGAAGTTCAAGCCGCTCGGCGGCCCCGACGGCGGCAACGGCGGCGACGGCGGTGACATCGTGCTCGTCGCGGACCCGCAGACCGGCACGCTGCTGACGTACCACCACTCTCCGCACCGCTCTTCGGGCAACGGCGGGCCCGGTATGGGCGATCACCGCTCCGGTGCGCTGGGCGAGACTCTCGAGCTTCCCGTTCCCGTCGGCACTGTGGTGAAGAACCCGGCCGGTGAGGTACTGATCGACATGATCATCCCTGGCGAGCGATTCGTCGTCGCCAAGGGCGGACAGGGCGGTCTCGGAAACGCGGCACTCGCCTCTCCGAAGCGCAAGGCGCCTGGTTTCGCGCTGCTGGGCACACCCGGCTTCGAGGGAGATGTCGTCCTCGAGCTGAAGACGGTGGCGGACGTCGCCCTCGTCGGTTACCCCTCTGCGGGGAAGTCGAGCCTGATCGGCGCCATCTCGGCCGCTCGCCCGAAGATCGCCGAGTACCCCTTCACGACGCTGCATCCCAACCTCGGCGTGGTGCAGGCCGGTGAGTCCCGCTACACGGTCGCCGACGTGCCAGGGCTGGTCGAAGGCGCGAGCGAGGGCCGCGGTCTCGGCCTCGAGTTCCTCCGCCACGTCGAGCGCTGTTCTGCCCTTCTGCACGTCCTGGACTGCGCGACGCTGGAGCCCGGCCGAGACCCGATCTCCGATCTCGACGTGATCCTCGCCGAGCTCGCCGCCTACGAAGTTCCCGAGGGGCAGACGCCGCTGCTGGAGCGCCCGCAGCTCATCGCGCTCAACAAGATCGATGTGCCCGAGGCCCGCGATCTCGCCGAGCTGGTCCGCCCCGACCTCGAGGCGCGTGGGTTCCGGGTCTTCGAGATCTCCACGATCTCGCACGAAGGACTCCGCCCGCTGACCTACGCGCTCGGCGAGATCGTCGAGAAGCACAAGGCCGATACTGCTGTCGACGTGACCCACGAGCGCGTCGTCATCCGGCCGAAGGGCTCCAAGAAGGAATTCACGATCCGCATCGACGGCGGCTCGTACGGCAACTACTACCGCATTCTCGGCGAGAAGCCGGTGCGCTGGATGCAGCAGACGGATTTCCAGAACGAAGAGGCGATCGGCTACTTCGCCGACCGCCTCGAGAAGCTCGGCGTCGAAGACGAACTGTTCCGCCTCGGCGCAACTCCCGGTTCGACCGTCGTCATCGGCGAGGGCGACAGCATGATCTTCGACTGGGAGCCGACCATGCGCTCGGCAGCCGAGCTGATGACCGCTCCTCGCGGTACCGACCCGCGTCTCGCCCCCAACGCGCGCCGCACGACATCTGAGCGCCGTGAGCAGTACTACGAGCGGATGGATGCCAAGGCAGAAGCACGTGCGGAACTGGAGGCCAAGCGTCGCGCCAGCAATCTGGGAGCCGACGAGTGACGGCTCGCGTCAGGGCTGATCTCGCGACCGCCACGCGCATCGTCGTGAAGGTGGGCTCCTCCTCGATCAGCGGTGAGTCCTCCTGGCGCATCCCGGTGCTCGTGGAAGCGCTGGCAGCGGCGCACGCACGCGGCGCAGAGGTGGTGCTCGTCTCCTCCGGTGCGATCGCGTCCGGCATCCCGCTCCTGAACCTCGATGCGCGGCCCACCGACCTCGCCACGCAGCAGGCGGCGGCAGCGGTCGGTCAGAACGTGCTCATCTACCGCTACCAGGAGGCGCTGCACACGTTCGGGATCATCGCCGGCCAGGTGCTGCTGACGACGGGTGATCTGGAGAATCCGACCTCTCGCAGCAATGCGCGTCGTGCGATGGAGCGGCTGCTGGGGCTGCGGATCATCCCGATCGTCAACGAGAACGACACGGTGGCGACCCAGGAGATCCGCTTCGGCGACAACGACCGCCTGGGTGCGCTCGTCGCGCAGCTGGTCGGGGCAGATGCTCTGGTGCTGCTCAGCGACATCGAGTCGCTGTACACGAAGCCGCCGTCCGACCCCGGTGCGCAGCCGATCGACGTCGTCGCTGCGGATGCCGACCTTTCCGGCCTCGAGTTCGGCGCGACGGTCGTGAACAGCGTCGGCACCGGGGGAGCGGCGACCAAGGTCTCTGCGGCAAGGCTGGCTGCCGCATCCGGGATCGGGGTGCTGGTCACCAGCGCCGATCTCGTCGACAGGGCCCTCGCCGGCGATGACATCGGCACCTGGTTCGAACCAGCCGCTGACTAAACTGGGCGGATGACCGACCAGACCCCGCAGGTGCGCCTGGAGCGCGCCAAGGAGGCCTCACGCGCCACGGCCGCACTCACCAGCGACGACAAGGTGCGTGTGCTCGAGGCGATCGCGGTCGCGCTGGAGGCGGAAGCCCCGCGCATCATCGCGGCGAACGAGCAAGACATCGCCCGTGGTCGTGAGGAAGGCATCGGCGAATCGCTGATCGACCGGCTCCGTCTGGACGAGAAGCGGGTGAGCGACCTGGCAGCCGCCGTGCGCCAGATCGCCGCTCTCCCTGATCCGGTCGGCCAGGTCGTCGGCGGGCATCGGATGCCGAATGGTGTCGCCCTGCAGCAGATCCGCGTGCCTTTCGGGGTCGTGGGCGCCATCTACGAGGCCCGCCCGAACGTGACCGTCGACATCGCCGCTCTCGCGCTGCGCTCCGGCAATGCGGTCGTGCTGCGCGGCGGGAGTGCCGCTCGCGACTCGAATACGGTGCTCGTGCAGGTGATGCGCGATGCCCTGGAGGGTGGAGGCGTCACCGCGGAGGCGATCCAGACCGTGGATGATTTCGGTCGGGACGGTGCGAAGGCGCTGATGCACGGTCGTGGATTCATCGACGTGCTCGTGCCTCGCGGCAGCGCGGGGCTGATCGAGACGGTGGTCACCGAATCGACGGTTCCAGTGATCGAGACTGGTGCCGGCAACGTCCACATCGTGCTCGATGAGACCGCGCCGGCCGACTGGGCGCGCGACATCGTCGTCAACGCCAAGGTGCAGCGGCCGAGCGTGTGCAATGCCGTGGAGACCGTCCTCGTGCTGCGGCAGGCGGCTCCGAGCCTGATCCCGCTCGTCGCGAGCGCGCTGCAGAGCGAGGGCGTGGCGATCCACGGTGACGACATCGTGGCCGGACTCGTCACCGGTGTCATCCCCGCGACCGAGGAGGACTGGGCGACCGAGTATCTGAGCCTGGACATCGCCATGAAGGTCGTCGATTCCCTGGACGACGCGCTCGACCACATCCGCCGGTACAGCACGGGGCACACCGAGTCGATCATCACGACAGACTCACGCAACGCCGAGCGCTTCCTCGCCGAGGTCGACTCCGCAGTGGTGATGGTGAACACCTCCACGCGGTTCACCGACGGCGGTGAATTCGGATTCGGCGCCGAGGTGGGCATCTCGACGCAGAAACTGCACGCGCGCGGCCCGATGGGGCTCAGCGAGCTGACCAGCACGAAGTGGCTGGCGCGCGGATCGGGGCAGACCCGCGGCTGAGCGATAGGATGGACAGGCGTCTTCTCGCACCCGGTCACGAACGGAGTCAGGATGAACCTCATCGCACAGATCGCGATGGCTGCAGCGGAAACCGAGCATCACGGAAACGTCGCGCTCGAAACCCTCATCTTCGGTGTCATCGCCGCGCTCGGATTCGCCTTCCTCGGGTTCGTGACCCTCTCGTACCGCAACGTCGCCAACCGTCACTCGGCGAAGGCGGAGGCATGGGCGGCGAAGCACGGCAAGGACGGCCACGGGGCGGGGCACGGCCACTAGGCCCCCATGGAGACCTCGCGTGCTCCGCGCATCGGCGTGATGGGCGGTACCTTCGACCCGATCCATCACGGTCACCTGGTCGCAGCCAGCGAGGTCGCGCACTCTTTCGATCTCGACGAAGTGATCTTCGTCCCGACCGGACGACCGTGGCAGAAAGAAGAGGTCACGGCCAGCGAGCACCGCTATCTGATGACGGTGATCGCAACGGCCTCGAACCCTGATTTCACCACCAGCCGGGTCGATATCGACCGCGAGGGGCCGACGTACACCATCGACACGTTGCGCGATCTGAAGCGAGATCGACCCGACGCAGAGTTCTTCTTCATCACCGGTGCGGATGCCGTAGCGCAAATTCTCAGTTGGAGAGACCATGATGAGTTGTGGGACTTGGCGCATTTCGTCGCGGTCTCCCGTCCAGGGCACGTCCTGAGCACGGACGGACTCCCGGGAGATCACGTCAGTCAGTTGGAAGTGCCGGCACTGTCGATCTCGTCGACGAACTGCCGGCAGCGGGTCCGCGAAGATGAACCCGTCTGGTACCTCGTTCCCGACGGAGTCGTTCAATACATCGCAAAGCATCATCTGTATCGGAGCAAGGCATGAGTACATCGGATCAGCAAGGACACGGTCCGCTGACGCGCAAGCAGTTGCGCGAGATCCGGCTGACCGGTTCCACGCCCGTCATCACGGCGGAGGAGGCAGCCGCTGCGGCGGCGCCGCCGGTGGTTCCGCCGGTCTCACAACCTGTCGCACCGGTCGAGCCGACCGCGCCCGTCGATGAATCCGACGAAGCGGCGGGGCGACTGACGCGCCGCCAGGTGCGCGAGCAGGAGCGGATCCGCACCGGTTCGGTCCCCATCGCAGATCCTGCGCCCGAGACCCCTGCTGAAGCGCTCCCTGCCGTCGAAACGGCGGATGCCGAAGTTCCTGAAGTCGTCGAGCCTGTCGAGCTCGCTGAGACCGTCGAGGCCGTGGCGCCCGCGGAGCCCGCCGAGGTCGTCGAAGCCGAGATGGTCACCAGCGTTCCGCTTTTCAGCAGAATTGAAGACTCCGCAGCGCCCGGAGAAGAATCCGACGCCGCGGACGCTTCTGCGGAAACCGACGAGGTCGGCACGCTCTTCGAAGGCAATTCCCGGGAATCAACGGAAGACGACGAGGTCGCGCCGGCCGCGGCCGACGATACGGATGTCCGCGCCGAGGAACGACCCACGGTGAGCCCCGCCTTCGGGCGAGGACTGCTCGGTGATGACGCCGACCACAAGCCGTTCGCCCCTTCCTTCGACGAGCTTCTCACGGTGAACGACTCGACCGGATCGCAGCACATCGCACCCAGCGCACTGATCTTCACGCAGTCCCCGGGAGAGGGGTCCCTCTCGGGTCCCGTCGCCTCCACCGGTGAAGTGCTCGTCACCGGCTCTTACGAGCTGCCCCAGGGGCTCGGGTCCCAGGGGCACGCACACGGGACCACCGACGGCAAGGACGTCGACGCGGTTCTCATCGACGGTGAACTGGCGCCGGCATCCTCGCCGACGCCGATCGCCGCGAGCGCCGCGATCAGCACGATGAAGTCCGCCGGTGAAGTCATCCGCCCCCCTGCCCCTGAGAAGGGCAACAAACTCATGCTGACTCTGGCGATCACCGCCGGTGGTCTGGCCCTCGCACTGGCGGTCGCTCTCATCGTCGCCTTCACCACGAATGTGTTCTGATGCAATCACCTGAAACCGCCGAAGAGATGCTGCAGCTTGCAGCCAACGCCGCCGCCTCGAAGGGCGGAGAGGACCTCGTCGCGCTCAACGTCTCCGAGCCGCTTCCGCTCGTCGACATCTTCCTGCTCGTCACCGGAAACAGCGAGCGGAACGTCGCCGCGATCGCCGATGAGATCGAAGACACCCTCATCGAGGCCGGGCACAAGCGCGTGCGCCGCGAAGGCCGGTCGGAGGCCCGCTGGGTGCTCCTGGACTTCGGCGACCTCATCGTGCACGTCTTCCACCAGGAGGAGCGGGTCTACTACGGCCTGGAGCGCCTCTGGAAGGACTGCCCTGTCGTTCCGATCCAGCTCGCGGAAACGGTCACGGGGGAGTAGCACTCCGCCTCGACCCCCGCGCAGACACGCTCGAGGAGTTGCCGCTCGTGGAAAATACGACCGGCCCGATTCACACGCCTGATTTCGCGCACACCGATGCCGAAGTCGTCTTCGGCGACCTCGGAGCGCTGCTGCTCGACGCCGGCATGTCGGTGACCGATGTTCGGGCGTCGCTCGAGCAGGTGCGCGATGCGACAGCGCCCGAAGAAGCGCTGGCGTTCGCCGTCCTGCCCCAGCACGTCCTCGTCAGTCGGCCGCGCACCGCGGGGGCGACAACGATCGGAGCCTCGACGGGCGCGGAACTCACCTTCCGCCAGTCCGCGCATGCCAGTCGCCTCGCCAGGCGACTCGAGGTCGGCAAGCTCAGCCTCGATCAGGTTCCGCCGCACGTGGAACGGATCCGCGGCCTGCCCCGCCAGCACCCGACACTGCAGTGGCTCGTGGGCGGCGGACTGCTGTCGATGGGCCTGGCCATGCTGTTCCGCTGCCCATGGTGGGCGATCGTGCTGGCGTTGCTGGTCGGCGCCCTGGTCGGGTTGATCTCGACGCTCATGTCGAGGTTCCGTCCCGCGGCCGCGATCGTGCCGTTCGTGGCGAGTTTCGTCTCGACGGTGCTCGTCGGAGCCGCAGATGCCTGGCTCGATCTCGGTCCGGTGCCGCTGTTCGCGGTCTGCGCGCCGATCGCATTGCTCGTTCCTGGGGCGCTGATCACCAATGCGCTGCTCGAACTCACCGCTGCCGACATCGTGACGGGGGCGGCGCGCCTCACCTACGGGATCATCATGCTCGGCTTCATGAGCGCGGGGATCTTCGCCGGCGGAGCGATCACCGGCCTGCGCATCGATCCGGATTCGGCGGCGCTCGTCGGTCAGGCGGCCGGAGTCACCGCGGATCACGGCGGATGGCAGGCGCTGCCGCCGTTGTGGCTCTCCTGGATCGGTGTGGTCTTCCTCGCGGTCGGCATCGGTCTTGCCTTCGGAGCCGGGTTCCGTCTGACGGTCGTGAGCGTTCTCGTGATGACCTGCACCTACGCGGCGCTGGTCGTGCTCACACCGTTCACAGGTAACACCGTCGCGACCGGGATCGCGGCCGCACTGCTGTTCGTCGCGGCGCGCCTCCTGGAACGCGTGACGCTCGCCGTGCCAGCGACCGTGTCCTTCCAGCCCGCGTTCCTGCTTCTCGTGCCCGGCACCGTAGGACTCGTCGCCATGGCGTCGTTCGATGCCGAGGCGCTGGCGGCTGCACCGATGATCTTCGTGAGTCTCTGCATCGGCACGAAGGTGGGGGCATTGATCGCGGATGCGGCGCGCATCACGCACTCGGCCCCTGGCCCCGTGGCCTGAGTTCCCCAAGCCATCGGCGCAGAGGGCGGCTTCCGAACTGCGATACGGTTCACAGATGGGTTCCCTTCTGTACGACGGCGAAGATCGACCGATCCACATCGACGATCGGGCGCTCGCGCACCTCAAGGTCGTCATCGCCACCAAACTCCGTCGTCAGGAGAGCTTCACCCTGTCCTGGAAGCACTCGGACAGTGAGCCGGGCGGACGGTCGACGATCTGGCTGCACCCCTCCATCCCGCTTCGTTTCATCTTCGATGAGCCTGAGCCGCCCGAGTTGAACATGCAGTGGGTCGAAGATCTGATGCACTCAGCCAATTCGACGGGAGGCATCATGCTCGTCGATGAGGTGCTCGACGTCTGAGAATATCTGACTGCTGCGGGCAAAACTGTCAAGGGTCTTTTCTTGTCCTGACAGCGCTCGGACAATCTCTCTGGGAGTGAACCTTGGAGGGATGTCAGATGTCTGAAACGCCGGATCCGCGCTACTCATTGCGCAGGGTGACGTCGTCGGAGTGGGTCATCAATGACTTTCGCTATGAGGCGCATGATCCACGTCATGTGGTGGCCTGTGTGTACGAACTCGAGGAGACCGAGGTCGAGGTCGTGTGGTTGCGCGACTTGCCGCTGGCTTCCCGCTACTCCTCGCCGTTCGATGTGCTCGAGGAAGTGGAACGGGTGAACAGTGTGAGTCGAGCGACCCGACCAGTCGCCATCCCGCACCTGCCGCCGCTTCTGGCGACGTGAGCGCGCCGATCATTCTTCTCCGCCATTGTTCTCGGCCGCTCCGCCGAGCCAGCCGCGACGGCGGAAGACGATGTATGCGACCACGTCGAGCACGATGATGGAGACGCCGACCGCGACCCAGCCGTACTCCCATCGCAGGAGCGGCAGGTTCTTGAAGTTCATGCCGTAGAGGCCGCCGATCACGGTCGGTATCGCCAGCAGTGCGGCATACGCGGAGATCGTTCGCATGTCCTGATTCTGGCGGGTGGCGACATTGCTCTCATGACTGGACACCAGAGCATCGAGAGAGGCGTGCTCGTTGGCGGAGAGTTCGGCCACGCCCGACGCGTCGAGTTCGAGGTGATGGAAGTACGGGCGCAGCTCAGGGCGATCCGCCGTTGCCGCTTCGAACTCCTGGCGAGCGGCCCTGAGCGCCTCGGACAGGCCGGTCGCGGCCCGATCGATGCGCCCGATCCGCCGACGCAGACGGTAGATGCGCTGATAGTCCTCATGGACGCGGTTGTCGAAGACGTCCGCCTCGAGTTCGTCGAGGTCGCCTTCGACTTGAGCGGCGAGCTCGACGAAGTCATGCACGATGGCGTCGAGAACTCGATACGCCGCGGTGATCGGCGAATCCACGAGTACCGGCCCGGGGCCTGCGAGCAACGCGTCAAGGTCGCGTATCTCATCGATGTCGCCGCGTTGGATCAGAAGCAGCACTTCGCCGTTCCAGATGAGCGCCAGATCCACGTCGGTCGTCGCCGACTCGACTCCGCCTCGATCGACATCCCAGATCGACAGATACAGGTGGTCGCCGAAGGTCTCGAACTTCGGCTGCTGTCGATGCTCGCCCAGGTCGCCGAGTATGAGCGGGTGGAGTCCGAACTGAGCCTGCGCCACTTCCAGTTCGGCGCGAGAGGGGTTCACCAGGCGGTGCCATGGTCTGGTCATCGCGCGCCGCCGGTCAGAATGCGTCGCGCTCGTCGTCCTCTGAGCCGCCGGCAGCGAGACGATCGGCTGTGGCGCTGTCGATCAGATCGTCGTCGATGTCGGGATCGAGCGTGGTCTCTCCGTCCACCTCGGTGGTGACGAGGTCATCGTCGAACGGCTTCTCGTCCGGTGTCTCGTCATCAGGGAGGGGAATGATCGGGGGGATGATGTTCGACATGATCGTGTCCTTTCGCCGGGTTGTCCGTCGACTGTAACCACGAAAGGACTGTGCGCCCGAGCCGCTTGACCGATGGTGCGGGTGGCGCTATAAGCCGCGCCGGAGCGACTGTCAGCGACTCATCGGCGCGCCGTAGCGTGCGACCATCGTCCGTGCCGCTTCGTCCACCACATCGTGCGTCTCGGCTTCGTCGAGCGACCAGTTGCCGTGGATGAGGCGTGGCCAGAAGACGACGGTGGAGATCATCCCGAGGAATTGCGCTGCCGCAACGTCGGGGTTCTCGACGATGGCGGTCCCGGCCACATTCGCCGTCTTGAAATAGCGCGCCAGCGCAGCGAGGACGGGCAGCGTGCCGAAATTGAAGGTGCGTTCGCGCAACTCCGGGAATCTCGGCAGGTTGGCGATCACGACCCGGATCAAGTCCTCCATCTGAGGGCGCGACAGCAAATCGGCATAGGCGAGTCCCAGGACGACCAGGCCGGCGTGAAAGTCTTCGGAGGGTGGATCTGCGAATTCGCCGCCAGGAACATCGCCTGCCGCGAGCACCGTCGCTTCGAAGAGTTCTGCCTTCGTCGGGAACTGTTTGAACAGAGTCGCCTTGGAGACCCCGGCGTTCTCGGCGACGCGCGCCAGCGAGGTCCGATCGTACCCATGCTCGAGGAACAGGGCGGTTGACGCATCCAGGATCGCCGCACGGTTGGCGGCCGCGACGCCTCGGTGGTACTGGGAGAGTGCTCGTGCCATGCGCCCAGTATGACAGAGGTGAGTCGCTTGACTCGCCATAAAGAAAGGAGTACCGTCCCGTAGTGAGTCAGCCGACTCACCTCATGTAAAGGAGCCGAACATGGCCAAGCTCATCTACTCGATGTTCACCTCGCTCGACGGCTACGCCGAAGCGGCGGAGGGCGATCTCGGCAGCGGCGCCGAGGATGAGGAGGTGCACACGTTCATCGGTGACACGTTCCGTCACCTGGGTACCTATCTCTACGGACGGCGGATGTACGAGACGATGGTCTTCTGGGAGACCGCGCACGCCCTGCCCGATGTGCCGCCGTACATCGCGCAGTACGCACGCGACTGGCAGGCCGCGGAGAAGGTCGTCTACTCGACCACGCTCGAGTCGGTGTCGAGCGCGAAGACCCGGATCGAGCGGTCATTCGACCCGGACGCTGTGCGCCGGCTCAAGGCGGAGTCCGACCACGACCTCAGCGTCGACGGCCCGACGCTTGCTGCACACGCGATCGCTGCCGGCCTGGTGGATGAATACCACCTCTTCATCACCACGAGCGTCGTGGGCGGGGGCAAGCGGTTCTTCCCCGATGGCGTACGTCTCGATCTCGACCTGGTCGAGCAGCGTGCCTTCGAAAGCGGGCTGCTCTATGTGCGCTACCAGACCCGCTGACCGCACGAAAAAACCTTGCTTCACTTTGACGTGAGGCAAGGTTTGATCGTTCTGATTCGGTGGACCTGAGGGGATTCGAACCCCTGACCCCCTGCATGCCATGCAGGTGCGCTACCAACTGCGCCACAGGCCCAAACGCTGCCCCGTAGAAGCCGGGGCAACTCGAATAGCGTACTACACGGATCGGGCGAAGGGCCAATCGAGCAGCCTGCCGGTGGCACGAGGGGGGAGCGGATTAGGCTGACCCCGTGACGAGTATCCGAGCGATCCAGCAAGACGACTTCGAGGAATGGTCCGTTCTGTGGTCCGGATACCTGCGGTTCTATGAATCCGAGATCGCGGACGATGTCACTCGCGCCACGTTCGATCGTCTCGTGAAAGACCGCGAACTGCACGGCGCGCTCGCAATCGACGAAGAGGGACATGCGATCGGCCTGGTGCACTGGCTGACGCACGCGGCGACGTGGAGCACGGGGGAGTACTGCTATCTCGAGGACCTGTTCGTCGCCCCGGATGCCCGTGGCAGCGGTAGTGGTCGGGCGATGATCGCGCACGTGCGCGAATGGGCCGAACAAGCCGGTTGCGCGAAGCTCTACTGGCTCACGCAGGAGGGCAACGCGACCGCGCGTACCCTCTACGACCGCGTCGCGACGAACACGGGTTTCACGCACTACCAGATCTCGCTCTGAGTTCGAGCGGCGGAACAACTCCGAGGCTCGGGGCGTTCACTCCATGGTGAGCATTCTCGAGAGCGTGGTGATCGGTGCAGGTCAGGCCGGACTCTCCGCGTCGTACCACCTCACGAGACTCGGGGTCGATCATGTCGTCCTCGACGCGGATGCCGAAGCCGGGGGCGCCTGGCGGCACCGCTGGGACGCGCTGACGATGCAGGACGTGCACGGTGTGGCCGAACTCCCCGGTTCGGTTCCGCCGCCGCGGAACAGCGAACGCGCGAATATGGCCGTTCCGGCATACTTCGCGGAGTACGAGCGTGCGCACGCGCTCCCGATCGTGCGACCGGTGCGTGTCGAACAGGTGACGGACGACGACGGCATCCTCGTGGTGCACGCCGGCGAGCGAACCTGGAGCAGCCGTACCCTCGTGAACGCGACCGGCACGTGGACCCAGCCGTTCATGCCGCACTACCCCGGGATGGAGACCTTCCTCGGCGAACAGCTGCACACGGTCGACTACCCCGGCCCCGAGCATTTCCGCGGTAGACGAGTGCTCGTCGTCGGCGGTGGAGCATCGGCTGTGCAGTTCATCGGCGCGCTCGCGCCGATCACCGAGACGCTCTGGGCGACTCGGCGCGAGCCCGTGTGGATCACCTCCGACTTCACCCCGGAGGCGGGTGCCGCCGCTGTCGCTCTCGTCGAGCAGCGCGTCGCCCAGGGGCTCCCACCGCAGAGCGTGGTCAGCGTCACCGGCCTCATGCTGCGCGCTCAGGAGCGAGAGGCGGAGCGGCGGGGAGCGTATGCCGCACGACGACCGATGTTCTCCCGCATCGAGCCAGACGGTGTTCGCTGGGCCGATGGCGCGTTCGAGCGCGTCGACGTCATCCTCTGGGCCACCGGCTTCCGGCCGGCGATCAGTCATCTGGCTCCCTTGCACCTGCGCAGCGCAGCGGGCGGTATTCAGCTCGACCGCCATGGCCGGGGCACGACTGCGGTCGGGGACCCTCGCGTGCAGATGGTCGGGTACGGCCCGTCTGCGAGCACCATCGGAGCGAATCGTGCGGGTCGAACCGCGGCGCGCGGCGTACAGCATCAGCTCGCCGCGTCGGGCGCGCTGCAGGACACGGACCGAGCCATCTCGCTACGCTGAGCGCATGCTCCGTATCGTCTTCACGATCATCTGGCTGTTGCTCTCGGCCTGGCTCATCATCTGGGTCGGGGAGGGCCTGTTCGGAGTGAATCAGCGTCAGTCGATCCTTCCGTTCGGCGGCGACAAGCTCGGCGCCCCGATCATGATCGGCGTGGCCTGGGGGCTCCTCCTCACCTTCGGCGGCACGATGAGCGGCCTCGGCCGCCGCAAGCGCGTGCGCGGCGACGCGCAGATCGGCGTCGGGCGGATCGTCGAGGTCTCACGCACCGGCCTCACGGTCAACGACGTGCCGCAGTACGACCTGTTCATCCGCGTGACGCCGCGCCTGGGCGATGAGTTCGTCGGTCAGCTCCGGATGCTGGTGGATGCGAGTGAATTCGGGATGCTGCAGGTCGGCCAGCCGCTGCCGGTGCGCTACAGCATGACCGATCAGGACACGGTCGAGCTCGCCGACCTCACCGACCCGACGGTGCGGGAGGCGATGCTGAACTGGCGCATCGAGCGCGGTCTCCTCGATCCACGACTGGTGAAGGCGCGCACCACGGGAACTCAGGTGCCGGCATCGGTCCTGACCGTACGACCGACCGGGCGACGCCGAGAGGGGCAGAGCGAGCTCGCGCTTCGGGTGCTGATGGCACCGGAGGGCCTGTCGACGTGGGAGGCGGACACCACGGTGTTCGTGCACCCCGACGCGATCTCGAGGCTCCAGGTCGGCGCACCGATCTGGGCGTTCTACCGCAGGGAAGATCCCCAGACGGTCGCCGTCACGATCGAGAAGGAGGAGGGGCGATGAACCCGATGGACACGCTCATCTGGCTGATCAACTTCCCGGTCGCGCACGGCTACGCGATGGTCTTCATCGCAGGCTTCTCCCTTCTCGGGCTGTTCGCGATGTCGGCCCGCGGCACCGCACCAGGAGGGCGGCTGCGCAGCATCCGTGAGCGGGAGGGCCTGCTGACGCTCGATGCGCGACCACGGGGTGAGTTTCTGGGTCGTCTCAGGCGAATCGTCTTCCGGGTGCTCGCCTTCCTGATGCTCGGTTCTCTGATCCTCGGCATCCTGGGTCTGACCGGAGTGCCGGTCACCCGCGCCTACATCCACGAGAACGGCCGTCCGACCACCGCGACCATCGATGGGGACTGGGTCACATTCACCACCGCAGACGGCGTCGAGTACACCCTCGAGAGCAATTTCTTCACCCCGTCCGTCTACCCTGCGCGTGACGCCATCCCATCGAGCGGGAGCGTCGTCGTGCGCTACCTTCCGAGCCACCCGCAGGCGTTCGTCATCGACGGCTCGCAGCGGCCTCGCTGAGCACCGACCAGAGGAGACCTCATGTCCCGCATCATCGTTTTCGGCGGCCACGGCCGCATCGCCCTTCTGCTTGCCCCGCTGCTCGTCGCACGTGGTGACGAAGTCACGGCGATCATCCGGAATCCGGCGCACGCCGCCGAGGTCGAGCAGACCGGGGCGACGCCCGTGGTGGCCGATATCGAGGAATTGGATGTCGCCGCTCTCGCCGACCTGATCCGCGCCCACGATGCGGTGGTCTGGTCGGCGGGTGCCGGAGGTGGTGCTCCGCAGCGGACCTATGCCGTCGATCGCGATGCCGCGATCCGAACGATGGATGCGGCGGAAGCCGCCGGCGTCCGCCGCTACGTCATGGTGTCGTGGCTCGGATCGACCGCCGAGCACGGAATCCCCGAGGACGACGGCTTCTTTCCCTACGCCGACGCGAAGTGGGCGGCAGACGAGTATCTGCGAGGGACGGATCTGGAGGGCACGATCCTCGCCCCCGGTACGCTCACGCTCGACTCCTCGACCGGGCGGATCGAACTTGACCCTTCGGATCGCGGCGCAGTGTCCCGTGCCGATGTCGCCGCCGTGATCGCCGCAACGCTGGAAGCGTCGCCCACGATCGGACGGACCATCCGCTTCGGCAACGGAACCCCGGAATCCTCCGAGCCGATCGACGTCGCCCTAGCCCGCTGACCGGCGCGTCGCCCGCTCGCTCAGCGACCGGAGAAAAGGCGTCGTAGGCTGGACGGATGCGCCGAAACCTCCCCGTCCGGGTTGCCGGAGCGTTGATGGTCGCCGTCGCAGCGCTCACTCCCGCGACTGCGTCGGCGGATCTCGAGCGCGCTGGCGTGGTCGACACCGCACGGAAGAGCGGTCCGGCTGACCGAGCCGAGACGATCGTCTCGGCGATGAGTGTCCAGGAGCAGGCGGCGAGTGTCGTGATGGGGCACATTCCGAGCACGGATGCGGCCACGCTCAGCACCTTCATGTCGGCGGAGAATCTCGGCGGATTCATCCTGATGGGATCGAACGTTCCCGGTTCAGAAGCCGAACTGCTCGGGGTCACCGCGGCGCTCACGATCGATCCCGAGCTTCCGCCCCTCATCGCCATCGACCAGGAGGGCGGCGACGTCTCGCGCATCGGCTGGGACGATTTCCCGGCCGCGCCCACCCTCAAGGACGCGCCCCCGGCGGCCACCTCGGCGGCGTTCGCTGCCCGCGCCTCGCTCGTGGCGCGCGGGGGAGCGAACGTGAATTTCGGCATCGTCGCGGATACGACGGCCGACGGCTCGTCGTTCATCTTCAGTCGTTCCCTCGGGGCCGACCCTCAGAGTGCGGCAGATCGGGTCGCTGCCGCTGTCACCGCCGAGGAGCAGTTCCTCGCCTCCACCTTGAAGCATTTCCCGGGGCACGGTGCGGCGCCGGGAGATTCTCACCAGCAGATCCCCTCCACCGCCATGACGATCGAGCAGTGGCGTGCGGCGGACGCGCTGCCGTTCATCGCCGGGATCGACGCAGGCGCTTCCCTGCTCATGTTCGGGCACCTCGCCTACACCGCGGTCGACCCCGCGCCCGCGTCTCTCTCCGCCCGGTGGCACGAGATCGCCCGAGAGGAACTCGGATTCGACGGTGTGATCGTCACCGACGATCTCGGCATGCTCCAGTCGACCGGTATTCCGGCATACGCGGATCCGGTCGCGAACGCCGTCGCGGCGCTGGCCGCCGGCACCGACCTCGTACTCACCATCGCTCACTCCACACCCGAGACCGCCGCACAGCTGACGGCCGGAATCGTCGCTGCCGTCGAGGCGGGAGCCCTCCCCGCGGAGCGGCTTCAGGAAGCGGCGGAGCGGGTGCTCACGTTACGGCTGGAACTCGCGGGGGCCGGCTCAGGGTGGGCGCTCTGCGCGGAGTGCGCGCCCGTCTCCTGACCCAGCCAGGCGCCGAGCAGCCGCCTACGCAGCAGCGCGCCGCGATCGGCGAACCCTCGCTGCCGACGCACGTACTCCGCTTTTCCGTCGACGGTCTCGATCCGAACCGGTTCGACGCCCCACGCGGTGAGGTCGTACGGCGCCGCCTGCATGTCCAGCAGCCGGATGTCTCTGGCCAGCTCGAACGTGTCGAGCAGCAGCTCGCCGGGCACCAGCGGCCCGAGCTTCATCGCCCACTTGTACAGATCCATCCCGGCGTGCAGGCACCCCGGCTGCTCGAACAGCGGCTGCACATCACGGCTGAGGTCGTTGCGGTTGCGCCGCACCGCTTCCGGCGTGAAGAAGCGGAACGCGTCGAAGTGCGTGCAGCGCAGTTCGTGACTCTCCACCACCGCGTCGGTCTCGGCCTGCCCGAGACGCAGCGGCGCCGGATGGCGGTGTTCCTTGTCCCGGTAGACCATCGCCCATTCGTGCAGGCCGAAGCAGCCGAACTGGCCGGGGCGCGACGCGGTGCGGCGCAGCATCCGCTCGATCAACCCCGCGAGGTCCGGCTTCTCGCGTGCGAAGGCGGCCGCATCGGGGACGGCGGATTCGGCAGAGGAGCCGGGGGAGTACCAGCGCCAATCCACCCGCTCGGGGGCCTTCGCGAGTTCGACCCCGGCGCCCGGGTGCCAACGACGTATCTGGGCGGGCTTGTACGAGTAGTACGTGAACAGGAAGTCCCACACCGGATGCTTCTCGCCGCGTGCCGACCGCGCGCGGTGCTCGGCGGTCAGCTGGTCCGCGCGCTCGTGGTGCGCCCGTTCGAGCTCCGACCAGGCGCTGCGTGGGAGGGACATCTCAGCGCAGGATGCCGACGTCACCGAGCAGATCGCGCAGACCCGCGCCGTCCTCGGCGCTCACCCACGGGGCCGGGTCGTCAGCGTGCGGCTCGGGGTCGGCACGCCCACCCGCGAGCACGGCTTCGGCAGGCAGCAGGCGACGGATGGCGACACCGGCGACGGAGTCGGGATGCTCTTCCATGAACTGCGTGTAGATCGACTCGTCATGCTGCCCGTCGTCGCCGATCAGCAGCCATTTCACATCGGGGAACTCGGTCGCCAGCCGACGCAGGTTCGTGAGCTTGTGCTCTCGGCCGCTGCGGAACCAGCGGTCGTGGGTGGGACCCCAGTCGGTGAGCAGCATGGCGCCGGCGGGGAACAGGTGCCTCCCGAGGAACCGGCGCAGGGTCGGCGCCACGTTCCAGGCGCCGGTGGACAGATAGATCATCGGGGCACCGGGATGCTCCCGGAGGAGCTGATCGAGCAGGACCGCCATTCCCGGGACGGGCAGGCGGGCGTGCTCGTCGACGACGAACGAGTTCCAGAAGGCGATGAAGGGCCGGGGGAGCGCAGTCACCATGACGGTGTCGTCGACGTCTGAGACGACACCGAACCGCACGCCGTCTGCGGCGATGAACGCGGTGGACTCGACGGGGTCCTGTCCTTCGACCGACATCGTGAAGCTCTGCCAGCCGGCGGGAAGGTCGGCTGCGATCGAGGTGTCGATGACGCCGCCACGATCGGCCACGACTTCGTGCACCTTGCCACCGATATCGATGCTGACCGTCGCGAAGCTCACCGGGATTCCGACGAAGCTGCGCCAACCGCGTACGCTCGCCGGCTCGCCGTTCTTGGTGGCGCGTTGCGGGCGCACGATGAGCACACGGCCCGTGACGCGCACCCAGCCGGCGCCGCCATAGCCGGGGAAGGGCAGGATCGTCGCGGCACGGCCGCGACGGCGCGCGCGGCCCTCGCGCCACACGTGAAGACGGTGCTCGAGTCGCGCGAACCAGTGGATCCGGGGTGCCGGGGGAACTTTTGGCATCGGTTCAGTCTTTCACGTTGGTCGCGGCATCCGCGTCCGGAGTCTCGAGGTGGCGGGCCTCGAGGCGTGAGATGACCTTCTTACCGACGAACACCGCAATCAGGAACAGCGCGATGATGCCTACGAAGATGTATCCCGCATAGTGGACCCGGTCGGCGAGCTCGTCGAAGCTTCCGGCCGCCAGAGACGTGACGCTCACGTAGGCAGTGGCCCACAGCAGGCACGCGGGCGCGGTCCACGCGAGGAAGCGGCGGTACGAGTAGTGGCTCATACCCACGGTGAGTGGGACGAGCGAGTGGAGCACCGGCAGGAAGCGCGACAGGAAGATTGCGATGCCGCCTCTGCGCGCGAGGTAGCGCTCGGCGCGCACCCAGTTCTCCTCGCCGACCCGTCGGCCGACCCAGGAAGCGCGGATATGCGGACCGATCCATCTGCCGAGCCAGAAGCCGATGCTCTCGCCGATCAGCGCACCGACCACGACGGCGACGACCATCGCGACCGCTTCGGGGAGGCTCGTGATGCCGATGGAGGCGATGAGGACCACCGTGTCGCCTGGGAACACCAGGCCGATCAGGACGCTGGTCTCCAACATCACGGCGAGCCCCGCGACGAGCGTGCGGGCAACCGGGTCGATGGACCGCATAAAGTCGATCAACCACGGCACGATCTCATCCACTCCATGAGGATACGGGACGCGTCGCGGCTCTACCCTGGAAACGTGCCCGATCGCCTGAGTAGTCGCGTCCTGTCCGGGTGGACCGACCCTTCCGCGCTGTTTATGGCGCTCGAGTCCGTCTCGCCGGACGTGTTCTGGCTGGATGCCGGGACAGCCGCCCGCGAGGGCTGGAGCTTCATCGGCACCGGCGAGTGCGCCGGAGACCCGGATGCTGTGCGCATCGACTCGGTGACGGGAGGCGATGCCGACGCTCCGCCGTTCCTGGGCGGCTGGGTGGGCTGGTGCGACTACGAGAGCGGCGCCGCAGCTGCCGGGGCGCCGACTTCCGCGAGCGTGGGGAGGTCGTGGCTGCGCGCCCGCCGGGTCGTGGCCTTCGATCACGCGGCCGATCGTGTCTGGGTGCTCGCGGAGGAAGGCGATCTGGACGAGTGGGCGGCGCTCGTGACGGAACCGCGTGCCGTGGCATCCGCCGTCCCCGTCTCGACTGACGTTGCAATTTCTGCGCTGGCCAGGCATGAGCCCGCGGAGTACATGCAGCTCATCGAGCGCTGCCGCGAGCTGATCAGGGCAGGCATCGCCTATCAGCTGTGCCTGACCACGCGGTTCACCGTTCCAGGGCAGCATGATGCCGTCGCCGCCTACCTTCGACTCCGCGCCGCGACGCCGGCGCACCACGGCGGGTTCGTGCGCATCGGCGGGCGCGCTCTGCTCAGCGCGAGCCCTGAGCAGTTCCTGCACGCGGCCGGGGGCGTCATCCGCACCCGCCCGATCAAGGGAACCAGACCCCGCAGCGCGGACGCGGCGGAGGACGCGGCTCTCGCCGCAGAACTCGCCGTGAACGCCAAGGAGCGGGCCGAGAACGTGATGATCGTCGATCTCATGCGCAACGACCTCTCCCGGGTGTGCGAACCGGGGTCGATCCGGGTGGATGCGCTGTGGCAGGTGGAGAGCTACCCGGCCGTGCATCAACTGGTGAGCACCGTGAGCGGGAAGGCGGCGTCGGGCACGACGGTCGCCGAACTCCTCGAGGCGACCTTTCCGGCGGGGAGCATGACGGGGGCGCCGAAGCTCTCGGCGATGACTCGGCTGCATGAATTGGAGGGCGGGCCGCGGGGCATCTATGCCGGATGCTTCGGATACGTCGGCGTCGACGGCGCACTCGACCTGGCGATGGTGATCCGCAGCATCGTGATCGAGCAGACCGCTGCCGTGGTGGGCGCCGGTGGCGGGATCACCTGGGGATCGGTGCCGGCAGCCGAAGTCGCCGAGGTCGCCACGAAGGCCAGGGCGCCGCTGGCGGCACTCGGCGCCGTCCTGCCCGGACACTGGGGTTCGGATATCCTGAACTGACCCCACTTTCTTCTCAGATTGGTCGTTTTCGTTGTCCGAGCACCAGCCTTCCTCCGCCGAGACCGTCGACGCGCCCGCTTCGGCGCACGACATCCAAGCCAAGTGGCAGAAGTACTGGGCCGAGAACGAGACCTTCCTCGCCGGCGGAGCCGAAGACAAGCGCCCGCGGCGGTACGTGCTGGCGATGTTCCCGTACCCGTCGGGTGACCTGCACATGGGCCACGCGGAGAACTACCTCTACTCCGACATCGTGGCGCGCTTCTGGCGTCACCGCGGGCACAACGTGCTCAACCCGATCGGGTGGGACTCGTTCGGTCTGCCGGCCGAGAACGCCGCCATCCGTCAGGGCGCGGACCCGCGGGAGTGGACGTACCAGAACATCGCACAGCAGAAGAAGGCGTTCCAGGCCTACGGGGTCTCCTTCGACTGGTCGCGTGTGCTGCACACGTCCGATCCGGAGTATTACCGCTGGAACCAGTGGCTGTTCCTGAAGCTGCACGAGCGCGGCCTGGCCTATCGCAAGAAGAGCCCGGTGAACTGGTGCCCGAACGACCAGACCGTGCTGGCGAACGAGCAGGTCGTCGACGGCCGCTGCGACCGTTGCGGCGCCGAGGTCGTGAAGAAGAAGCTCACGCAGTGGTACTTCAAGATCACCGACTACGCCGACCGCCTGCTCGACGACCTGAACCAGCTCGAGGGCTTCTGGCCGCACAAGGTGCTGCAGATGCAGCGCAACTGGATCGGCCGCTCGGTCGGCGCCGACGTCGACTTCCGTATCGAAGGTCGTGACGAGCCAGTCACGGTCTTCTCCACGCGGCCTGACACGCTGCACGGCGCGACCTTCTTCGTGGTGGCTCCCGATTCCGATCTGGCGGCCGAGATCGCCGCCGATGCTCCGGCCGACGTGCGCGAGCGCTTCCAGACGTACCTGACGCAGGTGCAGAAGGAAACCGACATCGACCGGCAGTCCACGGACCGCCCGAAGACCGGCGTCTTCCTTGACCGCTTCGCGATCAACCCGGTGAACGGCGAGAAGCTGCCGATCTGGGCCGCCGACTACGTACTCGCCGACTACGGCCACGGCGCCGTGATGGCTGTCCCGGCGCACGACCAACGCGACCTGGACTTCGCCCGAGCTTTCGACCTGCCGATCACGGTCGTCGTCGACACGACGGCGCC
Source organism: Microbacterium sp. LWH12-1.2 (assembly GCF_040675825.1). Classification (NCBI taxonomy): domain Bacteria; kingdom Bacillati; phylum Actinomycetota; class Actinomycetes; order Micrococcales; family Microbacteriaceae; genus Microbacterium; species Microbacterium sp. LWH12-1.2. Next base: position 1,296,008 of record NZ_JBEGIJ010000001.1, on the reverse strand, counting down.
GATCACCGGTGCGATGCCGATCATCGAGGTCGATGACGAGGGTGTGCCGATCGACACCGGCGTGGCTCTCGATGAGCAGCATCCGTCCAGCACGGGCATCGCCCTCACCGGCGAGGGGCGCCTGATCAACTCGGGAGCCCTCAACGGACTCTCCAAGCGCAACGCGATCGCCCGCGCGATCGAGCAGCTGGAGGCATCCGGTACCGGGCGCGCCGCGAAGAACTACCGCCTCCGTGACTGGCTGATCTCGCGTCAGCGGTTCTGGGGCACGCCGATCCCGATGCTGCACGCCGAGGACGGCCGGATCATCCCGGTCGCCCAAGATCAGCTGCCGGTGAAGCTGCCCAGCGTCGAGGGTCTCGACCTGAAGCCGAAGGGTTCCTCTCCTCTGGGCGCCGCTGAGTCGTGGGTGCGCACGGTGGATCCGGCGACAGGCGATCCTGTGCTGCGCGATCCCGACACCATGGACACCTTCGTGGACAGCTCCTGGTATTTCCTGCGGTTCCTCTCCGCGAACAGCGACACCGTTGCCTTCGAGCCGGCCGAAGCGGATCGCTGGGCGCCCGTCGACTCGTATGTGGGTGGCGTGGAGCACGCCATTTTGCACCTGCTCTACGCGCGCTTCATCACCAAGGTGCTGTTCGACATGGGGCTGATCGACTTCACCGAGCCGTTCTCCAATCTGATCAATCAGGGCATGGTTCTCCTCGACGGGGCGAAGATGTCGAAGAGCAAGGGCAACCTGGTGCTCTTCGAAGAGGAACTGGATGCACACGGTGCAGACGCCCTCCGCGTCGCGCTGGCCTTCGCCGGTCCCGTCGAGGATGACAAGGACTGGGCCGACGTCTCGACGACCGGTGCGCAGAAGTTCCTGGCACGCGTCATGCGGATCGCGCACGATGTCTCGAGCCCTGTCGACGTGGTTTTCGACGGCGGCGACGCAGCGCTTCGTCGCGCGACGCACAAGCTCCTCTCAGACGCGCCTGGGCTGGTCGAGCAGACCAAGTTCAACGTGCTCGTCGCACGCCTGATGGAGCTGGTGAACCTCACCCGCAAGACCATCGATGGCCCGGCGAGCGCGGGAGACCCCGCTGTGCGCGAGGCCGCGGAGACGATCGCCGTGATGCTCGACCTCATCGCGCCGCACACCGCGGAGGAGATGTGGGAGGCGCTCGGCCACGAGCCCTCTGTCGGCCTGGTGACGTGGCGTTCCGCCGATCCCGCGCTGCTCGTCGAGGACACCATCACCGCGGTCGTGCAGGTGAGCGGCAAGGTGCGCGCACAGCTCGAGGTGCCCGCGCGTATCGGCGAGGCGGACCTCGAGGCGCTGGCACGCGCCGACGAGCGGGTGATCCGCTCGATCGGCGACAAGGAGATCGTGAAGGTCGTCGTGCGCGCCCCGAAGATCGTCAGTTTCGTCGTCAAGGGCTGAGGCTCGTCTCTCACGTTGGTACTCCCACGGGGACGCCGACCGGTCTTGTGCCCCGGATCAGGACGTTCGCCCCAGATCAGGACGTTTCCGCCTGAAACCTCCTGATCTGGGGACGTCCTCCTGATTTCAGGCAGCTCGATGGCCCGTGCGGCACGCGCTTCGTCTTCGTCTGCACATCATGACGGCGCGGTGACCTTTCCACCGATGGCGGCATCGTCCTCTTCAGGCGCGGACGCTCCGGCTTAGCGTTACCGGGTGACAGCGACTGAGTCGGCATCCGGGAGCAATGCCCGGCGACGGCTGAGCATCGGCGCGGCCGTGGTGCTGGCGCTGGTCGTGCTCTCCGGCGCCGTGGGTATGGGTATCCTGCGCGGCCAAGCGGCACCGGTGGAATCGCTGCCGGTCGCCGGCGACGGCGCTGCCCCCGACGTCGCCGGCGAGCTGTACGTGCACGTGCTCGGCGAGGTCGAGAAGCCCGGGTTGTACCTTCTCGACCTGGATGCGCGACTGGTGGACGCGCTGGCCGCAGCCGGTGGCACCACCGAGGCGGCCGACCTCCAGGCGGTCAACCTGGCGCGCGTGGTGGCGGACGGGGAGCAGATCATCGTTCCGCCGATGGGGGAGCCCGGTGCCCCACCGGGGGCGGCGCCACCGGGAGACGCGCGGATCGACCTGAACGCGGCCGACCAGGCGGCGCTCGAGACGCTGCCGCGGATCGGTCCTGCGCTGGCGCAGCGGATCATCGCGTGGCGAGATGAGAACGGGCGGTTCCAGTCCGTCGACGATCTTCTCGCCGTGCCGGGGATCGGCGAGAAGATGCTCGCGGGCCTGCGCGAGGGGGTGCGCGTGTGAAGGCGCGCGAGCTGCGTCTCGTGCCGCTCGCCGCGGCCGTCTGGGGCGCCGCGCTCCTCTGCGTGCTCCTGCCGCAAGTGGCATGGGGGTGTGCCGTCGTGTGCGGGATGCTCGCGCTGACGCTTCTCGGGCTGCTCACCGCGCGGCAGCGTGGACGAACCGAGCTCGTCCGCGGAGGTCTCGCGGTCGTGCTGCTCGCGTCCGCGGCAGCGACAGCGGTGGCGGTCGGCTTCGCGGCGCCATCGCGAACCGAGGTCGCGGCGCACGACGGCCGCGTCGTCGAGGTGTTCGCCGAGATCAGCTCGTCGGCATCCATCGGCCAGGACGGTCGGCTCTGGTTCGACGCACGCACGACCCGCGCAGGACCGCCCGATTCCGCTACGCCGGCGTCCGCATCGGTGCGCATCGGCGTCGATCCCGGCGACGGCTTCGACCTCGGCGCCCGCATCCGTGTGGTGGGTGAGGCGATGGCGACGGACGCCGGTGAACGCGCCGCATTGATCGTCTTCGTGAGTGAGGCAGAGATCATCAGCCCGGCATCCGGAGTGTTCGGCGTCGCTGCCCAGGTACGACACGACTTCATCGAGCGCTCGGTGCGCCTCCCGGAGCCCGGTGCCGGCCTTCTTCCCGGTCTTGCGGTCGGCGATACCCGGGCGGTGCCGACCGCGCTGAACGACGACATGCGTGTCAGCGGTCTGAGCCATCTCACCGCGGTGTCCGGCGCGAACTGCGCGATCGTGGTCGGCGCGGTGTTCTGGCTGACCGCCGTCTGCCGCGGTGGACGTATGCTGCGCGTCGTACTGTCGCTCACGGCACTGGCCTCGTTCGTCGTACTCGTCACCCCCGAACCGAGCGTCGTCCGGGCAGCGGTGATGGCCGGGTTCGCGATGCTCACCGTGCTGCTCGGCCGGCCGAGCGCCGGGGTCGGGGTACTCGCGGTCTGTGTCGTCGGGATACTGCTGGTCGATCCGTGGCTGGCGGCCACGCCGGGGTTCGCGCTGTCGGCGGCGGCCTCGGGCGCGCTGATCGTGCTGGCGCGCCCGCTGGCCGCAGGTCTTGGCCGATGGATGCCGGAACCGCTGGCGCTGGCCATCGCCGTGCCGCTCGCGGCGCAGCTCGTCTGCGGGCCGATCATCGCGCTCTTCGCCGAGCAGCAGTCGCTGATCGGCCTCGCGGCGAACCTTCTCGCCGCTCCGGCGGCGCCGCTGGCGACTGTGATCGGGCTGCTCGCATGTCTCGCCGCTCCGGTGCCCGCGCTCGCGGATCTGCTCGCAGCATCCGCCTGGCTGCCCGCCGCCTGGATCGCGTCGACCGCCACCACGACGGCGCAGTTGCCCGGCGCGCAGGTGCTCGTCGTCCCCGGCCTCGGAAGCTCCCTACTCGTGGCCGTCCTCAGCGCGGCGCTGGGGCTCGTGATCATCCGCCCCGTTCAGGCGCCGGCGTTCCTGCGGCGGCTGCGCGCAGGGGCATTCGCGGTGGTCGTCAGCACGCTGTCTCACGCCGGCGCGCATCTCGTGCTCACCGGGCCGCTCGTGACGGCGACCACGCCGGATGGATGGTCGATCGCCGCATGCGACGTCGGTCAAGGAGATGCCCTGCTGGTCCGTTCCGATGACGAGGTCGCCCTCATCGACACCGGCCCTGAAGCTGCCCCGCTGGCGGCATGCCTGAGCTCGCTCGGCATTGAACGTATCGATCTGCTCGTGCTCACGCACTTCGATCTCGATCACGTGGGTGGTGTCGATGCCGTGCGGGGGCGCGTGGAAACCGTTCTGCACGGTCCGATCGGGGAGGAAGCGGATCAACGGATGTTGAACGATCTGTCCGCCGCCGGTGCGACAGCGGTCGACGCTGCGACCGGGATGCGCGGAGAACTCGGCACCGCATCGTGGCGTGTGCTGTGGCCTCGGCCGGACTCGGCGGCGTTCCCCGCGGGCAACGACGCCAGCATCGTCTGGGAGATCAGCGGAGGCGATGTGCCCCGTGCGATCTTCCTGGGGGACCTGGCGGCGACACCGCAGCGGATGCTCGTCGCATCGGGTCAGATCCGCGGCGCGTACACCGTGGTGAAAGTGGCCCATCACGGCAGCGCGGATCAGGACCCCGGGCTGTACGAGGCGCTGGGACCGGTGGCAGCCCTGTTCAGCGCGGGAGCGGACAACGACTACGGGCATCCCCGACAGGAGACCATCGACATCCTCGACGCAGTCGGCGCTCACATACTGCGCACCGATGAGCAGGGGCGCATCCTTCTGGGGTTGCGCGACGGCGAGCTGGAGGTGTGGACGGAGCGGAATGCGGGCGAAGAGGGGGCAGTCACCGGATCGAGCGTCGGCGACCCCGGGTAGGCTGGCAGCATGGCTGCTCCGCGTTCCTCGTCCCGTGGCGGCGCGAAGCCGACGAAGGTTCCCCAGGTGTCCTGGCGAGAGCCGCGACCAGCCCCGCTCGTGCTCGTCTCGGGTCCTGAGGAGATCTGCGCCGAGCGTGCGATCGCCGGTGTCCGGGACTATCTGCGCGCCGAGGATCCGGCCCTCGAAGTCAGCGATATCCGTGCCGATGACTACGCTCCTGGCACTCTGCTCGCACTCGCGTCCCCTTCCCTGTTCGGCGAGCCGCGACTCCTGCGGGTTTCGGGCGTCGAGAAATGCTCAGACGCCTTCCTGCAGGAGGCGGTGTCGTACCTCGAGCAGCCTCAGGAGGGTGCGACCATCGTTCTCCGGCACACCGGCGCGAGTGTCCGAGGGAAGAAGCTCCTCGATGCGCTTCGTGCCGGTACCGGCGGCGGCATCGAGATCGCCTGCCCGGCGATCAAGCGCGACAGCGACCGTGTCGACTTCGCTGCGGGCGAGTTCCGTGCCGCCAAGAAGCGCATCGCCCCGGCGGCCCTTCGCGCCCTCGTCTCCGCCTTCGCCGACGACCTCACCGAGCTCGCCGCCGCATGTCAGCAGCTCATCGGCGATGTCGAGGGTGACATCAGCGAAGACGTCGTCACCAAGTACTACGGTGGCCGCGTCGAGGTGTCGGCGTTCGTCGTCGCCGACACGGCGATCGCCGGACGCTATGGCGAGGCGCTGATTTCGCTTCGGCACGCCTTGGCGTCCGGTGCCGACCCTGTGCCGATGGTCGCGGCCTTCGCGATGAAGCTCCGCACTATGGCGCGGGTGGCCGGAAACCGCGAGCCCAGCCGGCAGCTCGCGCAGCGCCTCGGCATGAAGGACTGGCAGGTCGATCGTGCCCGCCGAGACCTGTCCGGTTGGAACGAGCGATCGCTGGGTATGGCGATCCAGGCGACCGCGCGAGCAGACGCCGAGGTCAAGGGCGCCGCGCGCGATCCGATCTTCGCCCTCGAGCGCATGGTGACGGTCATCGCGACCCGCCAGCCGTTCGGGGAATGAAGAAGGCCCGCACCGTGAGGTGCGGGCCTTCTTCAGAAAAGGTTCAGGCTCAGAGAGCGGCGACCTTCTTGGCGATGGCCGACTTGCGGTTCGCTGCCTGGTTCTTGTGCACGACGCCCTTGCTGACGGCCTTGTCGAGCTTGCGCGTAGCCGTCTTCAGGGCGGCCTCGGCAGCAGCCTTGTCGCCGGTGGCGACGGCCGCGCGAGCGGTGCGGATGACCGTCTTGAGTTCGCTCTTCACGGCCTTGTTGCGCTCGTGAGCCTTGTCGTTGGTCTTGTTGCGCTTGATCTGCGACTTGATGTTTGCCACGTGTGGACGCTTTCTGTACAGGTGTGTGATGGAATGCCGGCAACAGAAGAGGGCTGGTGCACAGCGGTCGTGAGGGAGAGAACCCACACGCAAGCCAAGAGTCGAGTCTATCAGCAGTCGACCGGATAGCGCGAAACGATGCCGTGAGGTCACCGCAGGATGCCGAAACACGGGAGATTCTTCACGATACCCAGTCGCGCTGAGAGCGGTACCGGGTACAGAATCAGCAGTGTCCCCGACACCGACGTCAAGGAGCGAGATGCTTTCCGATCCCACCCGGCTGGTCTTCCCGCCCCACTTCCGCTGGTCCACGGCGACCTCGGCCCTCCAGATCGAAGGGTCTCGCAGCGCGGACGGGAGGGGGAGGTCGATCTGGGACGACTTCGTGGACGTGCCGGGGGCCGTGAAGGACGGCTCCAAGGCCGAGCCCTCCTGCGACAGCTACCGACACCCGGAAGCCGACATCACGCTCGTCGCCGGCCTCGGCGTGGATCACTACCGTTTCTCGATCCAGTGGGCACGAGTGCAGCCGGACGGCGCCGGCCCCGCGAACGCCGCGGGGCTCGATCACTACTCCCGCTTCGTCGACGCGTTGCTCGAAGCCGGCGTCGCCCCTTTTCCCACGCTGTATCACTGGGAGATGCCGAGCGCGGTGGAAGCGGACGGCGGTTGGCTCAACCGCGACACGGCGGAGCGCTTCGCCGACTACGTGGCACTCGTCGCTGACCGCCTCGGCGACCGGGTGCCGCAGTGGTACACGCTCAACGAACCGGCGATGACGACTCTGCAGGGCTACGCGACCGGGGCGCTCGCTCCGGGGAAGCAGCTTCTCTTCGGCGCCCTGCCGACCGTGCACCACCAGCTGCTCGCGCACGGCCGGGCAGCTGAGGTGCTGCAAGGTCGCGGTGCCCGTCGGGTCGGGCTGGTGAACAACCACACATGGGTGCTGCCGCTGCACGATACCGACCAGGATCGTGCGGTCGCCGCGGTGTACGACACGATCCACAACCGGATCTTCAGTGAGCCGCTTCTCGACGGTTCCTATCCCGATCTCGAGGCGCTGGGACTTCCGGCCATGCCGGTGCGATCCGGCGACCTGGAACTCATCGGCGGATCGATCGATTTCTACGGAGTGAACTTCTACAACCCGACAACGGTCACGGCGGCGAACGGTGAGAGCCCGATCCCGTTCGACATCGTGCCGACGCCCGGGGTGCCCGTCACCGGCTTCGGGCCGGAGTGGCCGATCATGCCGGAGGCGCTGCGCGATCTCCTCATCGACCTCCACCGCCGGCATCCGCAGCTTCCGCCGGTGATCATCGGGGAGAACGGTGCATCCTTCCCCGAGCCGGAGAGTGCAGGGCGCGTCGAGGACGCCGACCGGATCGGCTACCTCACCGGGCACATCACCGCGGTCGCGGAGGCGATCGAGGCGGGAGTTCCCGTTACCGAGTACACGGTGTGGTCGCTCCTGGACAACTGGGAGTGGGCCGACGGCTACACGCAGCGGTTCGGTCTCGTGCACGTCGATTTCGCCACGGGGGAGCGCACCCGGAAAGCCTCATACGACTGGTATCGCGATTTCATCGCGGACGCCCGTGCGGGAGCATCCTCGGCTCGCGATGCGGAGGTCGCACAGTGAGCACGGTGAGCACCGCGACGCGCGTCGGCTTCCGATGGATGTCGTTGTTCTCCCTGGCCTGGCTGGCGATCTGGACGGTTCAGCTCACGCCAGTCCAGCTGCTTCTTCCGCTGCAGCTGGACACGACCGAGGGTGACTGGATCACCGGCGTCGTCTCTTCGGGAATCGTGCTCGGGATCGGCGGTCTCGCCGGAGTCATCGCCGGACCCGTCGCCGGAGCTCTCTCCGATCGGGCCCGCGCCGGGCGGCATCGACGACGTCCCTGGGCCCTGGGTGGCGTCTGGCTCACCGCCGTCTGCCTTGTCGTCACGGGATTCACCGAAGGGCCCTGGGCGGTCGGCGCGGCGTGGATCGGCGTGTCGGTCGGTGTCGCCGTCTCGTCTGCGGCCTTCACAGCGCTGATCGCCGATCAGCTTCCCGTGACGCAGCGTGGCGCCGCCTCCGCCGCGGTCGGATCCAGTCAGGCGGTCGGAATCGTCTTCGGGGTGGCTCTCGTCGTTCTGCTGGGGCTCGACGTGCTCGCCGGATACCTGCTGCTTGCGGCAATCATCGCGGTGATCGGGACGGCCGCCGCGCTGCTGCTGGCGGACCCGCCCTCGACCGCGGAGATGCGGCCGCCGCGCGCAGCCGGACGCCGGCTGGCGTCGCTCCGCGACCGCGATTTCGCCTGGATGCTGTCCGGCCGACTCGTCACGAACATCGGGAATGCGCTGGGGACCGCACTCTTCCTGTTCTTCCTGCTGCACGGTCTGAACCAGCCGAGTGCCGCGGCGCAGGACAACCTGCTGCTGCTGATCGTCGTCTACACCGTCTTCGTCGTGCTCGCCTCGGTGCTCACCGGCATCGTCTCGGATCGCACGGGCAATCGGCAGGGGCTCACCGTGGCCGCCACTGTCGTGCAAGCGGCATCCGGTGTGGTCATCGCGCTCACTCCCACTTTCGAGGCGACGATGATCGCCGCCGCGCTGATGGGGCTCGGCTACGGCGCCTTCTCGACCGTCGGGCTCGCCTTCGCCGCTGACCTGCTGCCGGATGAGCAGGATCACGCACGCGACCTCGGCATCGTCAACGTGACGGCGGCTCTCGGCCAATTGATCGGTCCCGTGCTCGGTGCCGCGCTGGTGGCGCTGGTCGGCGGGTTCTGGCTGGTGTTCGTGGCGGCGGCCGTCCTGTCTCTCCTCGGGGGCGTCCTCACCGCATTCGCGCGTCCGCGCGCGCGATCATGAAGCTGCAGCGACTCGCTGCTCGATCGTCGCCACAGCCAGCCCCAGCACGGCGTTGAACACCCCTGGGCGCATCGCAGTGACCAGGTGCGTCGATCGGGGCACGACGATGAGTTCGGCGTGCGGTGCGAGCCGCTGGAAGAGCGTCTCGTGCACGCGCAGCTGGTCGTACTGGCCGTTCACGTACCAAAGGGGCACGCGGATGCGCTGTACGGCGTCCGCGAGATCCAGCGACTCGAGGCTGCGCAGCGCGGCATCCTGCGCGTCGTACGCGTAGCCGCCGGCACCGAAGTGATCGCGCGTCTCGAGGGGGAGCGTTGCGGCAAGGACCCGCCTGGTGAGCCACGAGCCCCGACCGGGCAGCGCGTTCATGGCGCTCGCGAGCAGCCGATAGGCGCGCAGCGCCGCACCGCGCGGGAAGGCGGTGCAGGAGGCAGCGACCACACCAGCGATCGGTGGCGGATCCGCCGAGCCGGCGGTCGCCAGGCAGAGCAACCCGCCCATCGAATGCCCCACCAGCAGCACTGGACCGTCGAGTGCTGCCTTGCGTACCGCGGCATCCACTGTTGCCAGGGCCGCCTCGATGGTGAACGTCTCACCGAGTGTGCTGCCGTGCCCCGGAAGATCGAGGGCGACGGAGTGGATGCCCTGCTCGGTGAGGAACGCCTGTTGCGACAGCCACATCGTTCTGGACGTGCGGATGCCATGCACGAAGACGACCTGGATGCTCACAGGAGCCAGCATAAAGAACAGCGGGGCCGGTGGATGAACCACCGACCCCGCTGCGAATGTGCCAGAAGGCTTACTTCTCGTATCCCACGTTCTCCACCGGCGTGATGCCGAAGAGGTCGAGGCCCACGTAGGGCTCGGGCGTGAGGTTGGCGAGGCCGTTCTTGACGGTCCAGATCTCCGGTCCGTTGAACGCGGGCAGAACACCCCAGGTCTCGGCGAAGATCTCGGACTCGAGCTTCATCGCGGCCTTGGTCTGCTCGACCGGGTCAGAAAGCGACTCGACCTGCTCGTGGATCTTCTTGTCGATCGCCTCGGTGCCGGTGCCCGAGAGGTTCAGGCCACTGTCCGAGCAGTACAGCTGGCAGTACCAGGCAGCACCGAACGGGTCGGACGAGGTGAAGTTCAGGAAGAACATGTCCCAGTTCTTCGTCGTGAAGTCATCGGCGAAGTCAGCCGACGGACGCACGTCCACCGTCACCTCGACACCGATCTCCTTCAGCTGCGCCTGAACTGCGACCATACGAGCGCGTGCCGTCTCGGTGTCGCTGTGACCCGGGAACGTGATCGCGAGGCGGACGCCGTCCTTCTCGCGGACACCGTCTGCACCGAGCGTCCAGCCGGCGTCATCGAGGATCTTGTTGGCACCCTCGGTGTCGCCGTCCTTGCGGCCGGCCTCTTCCAGAGCGTTGACGTAGTCAGGCTGGAACGAGAACAGCGTGAGCGAGCCTGCGGGCTCCTCGGTGTAGTTGAGGCCGTTGAACACGATCTCCTTGACCTGCTCGAGGTTGATCGCGGACATGATCGCCTCGCGGACCTCGAGGTCTGCCAGGGCAGGAGTCTCGGAGTTCAGGATGAACAGCGCGTTCGCGGTCGCCTGACCACTGTAGGTCGTCACGCCCTCGAGGTCGGCGACCTGAGCGAGCAGCTCCGCGCTGCCGGTCTCGGCCATGTCGACCTCGTCGTTGAGCAGCGCGTTGACCGCAGCGGTCGGCTCCATCTGGATGAAGGAGACCTTGTCGAGGAGCGGCTTCTCGCCCCACCACTTGTCGTTCGGAACGAGCTCGACGACGCCGCCGTTCTTGTCGAAGTTGTCGATCGTGTAGGGGCCTGCGCCCCACTCCGGGTGCCAGTCGCCGATGAACGCCGTGTTGAAGAGCTCAGGCGTGTTCACCGCGGGGTGCAGCAGCTGCGAGTAGACCATCTCCGGCCAGGCGAACTCGCCCTTGAAGGTGACGATGACGTCGCGGTCGTTCTCGCCGGCCTCGACGGACTCGATTTCCTTCCAGCCGTCGGTGGCGTTGGGCAGGTAAGCCTCGTCCTGGCCGCTGTTGGCCTTCCAGGTCGCCTCGAACGCGGTGACGTCGATCGGCGTGCCGTCGTTCCAGACTGCCTTCTCGTTGACCTTGAAGTGCAGGACGGTCTTGCCGTCTTCGACACCGAAGCTGTAGTCGTCGAGGTACGCCGGGTTCGGCTTGATCGTGCCGTCCGGGTCCATCAGCAGCACCTGCGGGCGGAACCAGGTTCCGACCTGCGTCACGCGGGCGTCGCCGTCGCTGTGGAAGTAGTTCAGCTGCTCAGCGATGTTCGAGATCGGGATGCGAAGCTCGCCACCCTGCTTGAGGTTCTCGCGGGGCTGCGGGTTGTAGTCAGCGCCGGTGACGGTCTTGGGACCTTCGCCCTCGCCTTCGGTGCCGCCGCCGTTGCCTGCTGCACATCCGCTCATGACGAGTGCAAGGGCGCCGCCGAGAGCTGCAATGCCCATCAGCTTCTGATGCCGTTTCATGGTACTCCTTAGTGCCTGTCGGCCTTACTTGGGATAGAGGCAGGATAAGTCAGTGGAACTGCGGCTCACGCGCATGGGCACCGAATGTTATCGGACCGTGCACATTGTGCCGACGGCTCAGAGCGCAGTCGCCGCCACGGCGTCGAAGCCTTCGACGGGGAGGATGATGCGCTGACGCGTGCGCTCGATGTCCGGATCGGGAATCGGGATCGCCGAGAGCAGTGCCTTCGTGTACGGGTGCTGAGGATCGTCGAAAACCTGATCCACGTCTCCGTACTCGACGAAGTCTCCCTTGTACATCACGGCGACGCGGTCGGCGATGTGACGGACGACGGCGAGATCGTGGGCGACGAAGAGGTACGACAGGCCCAGCCTCGCCTTCAGTTCGTCGAGCAGGTTGATGACGCCGGCCTGGATCGACACGTCGAGCGCCGAGACCGGCTCATCGAGCACGATGACCTTCGGGTTGGTGGAGAGGGCACGCGCGATGCCGATGCGCTGGCGCTGTCCGCCGGAGAACGCGGTCGGGAACCGGTCACTGTGCGCGGGATCGAGTCCGACGAGCCCCATCAGCTCTTCGACCCTGTCCTGCACGTCGTCCTTGTCCATGCCGATGGCGAACATCGGCTCGGCGATGATGTCCCACACCGTCATGCGCGGATCCAGCGCCCCCATCGGGTCCTGGAACACGATCTGGAGGTTGCGGCGCATCTCGCGCTCCTCAGAACGCGACCGGATGTCGGCGACGCTCTTTCCCGCGATGCGGATATCACCGTCCTCCTGCTTGACGAGGTCCATGATCTGCAGGAGCGTCGTGGTCTTTCCGCTGCCGGACTCGCCGACGATGGCAAGGGTCTCGCCCTCGCGGACGTCGAAGCTGATGCCCTTCACGGCATGGACCTCGCCGACCTTGCGCTTGAGGAACGCACCCTTGGTCAGCGGGAAGGTCTTCGTGACGTTGATCGCCTCGAGGGTGATCGGGCGCTGTTCGCGGGGGAGTCGGCTGAGCGGGCTCTCCGGGATCTCGGGGAGGGGGAACACCGGCAGGCCGCCGATCAGGCCGCCGTCCACGATGTCATGTGCACGGATGCATGCTGCGGTGTGCGCCTTGTGGCCATCGGTGACCACGGGCAGCAGCTCGGGCTCGCGCTGACGGCAGGCGTCGACGGCGATCGGGCAGCGATCGGCGAACGGGCAGGCATCCGGAAGGTTGATGAGCAAGGGCGGGTTGCCCTTGATCGGGATGAGCGGAACCTTCTCGGTCTTGTCCACGCGCGGGATCGCGCCGAGGAGGCCGATCGAGTACGGCATCCGCGTGTGGTAGAAGAGCTCGCGCACTTCCGCATGCTCGACGGGCTTGCCCGCGTACATCACCAGAACGTCGTCTGCGGTCTTGGCGACCACGCCCATGTCGTGCGTGATCATCATCATGGCGGCGCCGGTCTCCTCCTGCGCCTTGTCCATGAGGTCGAGGATCTGCGCCTGGATGGTGACATCGAGAGCAGTGGTCGGTTCGTCGGCGATGATGAGCTTCGGGTTGTTCGCCATCGCGATCGCGATGACGACGCGCTGGCGCATGCCGCCCGAGAACTCGTGCGGGAACGACTTCATCCGCCGGTCCGCTTCGGGGATGCCGACGAGCTTCAGCAGTTCGACGGAGCGGTCCCACGCCTCCCGCTTCGACAGGCGCCGGTGCACGGTGAGCGCCTCGATCAGCTGGTCGCCGATGGTGAACACAGGGGTCAGCGAGGTGAGCGGGTCCTGGAAGACCATCGCCATGCCGTTGCCGCGGATCATCGAGAGCTGCTTGTCGGACTTGCCGATGAGCTCCTGTCCGTCGAACACGATGGAACCGGTGACCTTGGCGTTCTCGTCGAGAAGCCCCATGATCGCGAGCGAGGTGACGGACTTGCCCGAGCCGGATTCGCCGACGATGCCCAGCGTCTTGCCAGCTTCGAGGTCGAAGGAGACGCCGCGGACAGCGTCGACTCGACCGGCTTCTGACGGGAAGCTGACTCGCAGGTCCCTGACGGAGAGAACAGTACTCATGCGCGACCTCCAGCCGCCGAGGTCGGATCAAGGGCATCGCGCAGACCATCGGCGATGAGTGCCATCGACACGGTGAGCATCGTCAGTGCTGCGGCGGGGAAGACGAACAGCCACGGAGCGCTGGCGAGCGTGCTCGAGCCGTAGCCGATGAGCGCGCCGAGCGACACATCGGGCAGCTTCACGCCGAACCCGAGGAACGACAGCGCCGTCTCGGTCAGCACAGCCGACACGATTCCGAGGGTGAAGTTGATCACGAGCAGCGAACCGATGTTCGGAAGCATATGGCGCAGGACGATGCGGATGCCGGAGAGCCCGGCGTATCGGGCGGCGTGGATGTACTCGCGCTCACGGAGAGAGAGGGAGAGGGTCCAGATGATGCGCGCCGGCATGAACCAGCCGACCACGAAGATCATCACCAGCGAGATCACGAGCCAGTTGCCGCCGACGTCGTTCGAGATCATTGCGAGGATCAGGAAGTTCGGGACCACCATCATGAAGTGGATGACGATCAGGGTGACGCGCTCGTAGAGCTTGCCGTAGTAGGCGGCGGTGGCACCGACGATCGCGGACACCACCGTCGTACCGACGGCGACGAGCAGGGCGATCATCATGGAACGCTGCAGGCCGACCGCGACCTGGGCGAAGTTGTCGTTGCCGGAGCCGTTGGTGCCGAACCAGTGCTCGGCCGACGGCCCCTTGCGCAATGCGAGGAAGTCCAGGTCGGTGTGGCTGTACTGCGCGACGAGCGGGCCGATGATGGCGAACAGGACGAGCGCGGCAAGGATGAACAGCCCGAGGACCGCGCCGCGGTTGCGCATGAAGCGGCGGCGGTACAGCGTCCACATCGAGGTGCGCTTGCGCCGCGTCGGTGCGGCCGGCTCCTTGCTCAGTTCAGGGGTCATCCCCAGAGTCTCGATGGACATCAGCTCACCCGCACTCTCGGATCGAGGACCACCACGGCGATGTCGGCGAGGATGGCGCCGATGGCCGTCAGCAGAGCGCCGAATGCGGCGATCGCGACGGTGCCGTGGATGTCGTTGGTGTTCAGGGTCTCGAGGAAGTACTTCCCCATACCGTTCCAGTTGAAGATCGTCTCGGTCAGCACGGCTCCGGTGAAGATGAGCGGAATCGTGAACGCGACCTGCGTCGTCACCGGGATCAGCGAGGTGCGCAGTGCGTGCTTGCGGATCGCCTGCTGCTTGGTCAGGCCCTTGGCGCGCGCGGTGCGGACGTAATCGGCCTTGATGTTGTCCAGCAGAAGGGAACGCTGCAGGAAGTGGATTCCGGCGTATCCCGTGAGCACGAGACCCAGTGTCGGCAATGTGACGTGTTGGAGCACGTCGATGAGGACGGGGAAGAACCCTTCGACGCCTTGACTGGCCGAGCCGGTGACGTAGAAGACACGCACGCCGACGAGGTTGTTGAAGCCGATGGCGAGCAGGACGATGCCGAGACCGGCAACGACGACCGGGATGTTCATCGTGACGATCGACGTCGCCTGACCGATCCGGTCGGCGAGCTTGTACTGGCGAGAGGCCGTGTACACACCCAGCGCGATACCGAGGATCGTGGTGATGATCGTGGCGCCCAGTACGAGCTCAGCGCTGACCCACATGCGGTAGGCGACCTGCTCGTTGACCGACTGACCGGTCGGCCCCAGGCCCCAGTCCCAGCGCAGGACGATGGCGGTGATCCAGTTCCACCACCGCTCGATCAGCGGCACGGTCTCGCTGAGGTTTCGTGGCTCCAGGAGGGCAGCGATCTCATCGGCTGTCTTCGGGGGGCGGCGACCGACGTAGTTGTTCTCGGGATCGAGGAAGTTCCAGGCGAGGAAGTAGGTGATGTTCGTCGCGATGACGATCATCAGTACCCACCCCACGAGGCGGCGCAACAGAAACTTGATCAAGGTAATGATTCTTTCTCGTTTACAGACGCGCTCGGGATCTGCCGACGCAGCGCTGGGTCGGTTGCAATTCAAGCATCATCCGACGATCCACGCGACGCGCGATCGGCTCCTGACGTGTGACGGAGTCGTGACGCCTGCGGGATTCAGTGTCACGGAACCGTCTGGGGCAACCTCGGGAGACTATCACCGGTTCGGGCGAATCGAGGATTAGCATCGCCTGACCGTAGAATCGTGTGGACATGTCACCACGCGCTCTTACCTCCCTTCAGCCTGCCGCGACTCCGGCGACGCAGATCCGCAACTTCTGCATCATCGCCCACATCGATCACGGCAAGTCGACGCTCGCCGACCGTATGCTCGGCATCACCGGCGTGGTCTCGGATCGCGACATGCGGGCGCAGTATCTGGACCGCATGGACATCGAGCGCGAACGCGGCATCACCATCAAGAGCCAGGCCGTGCGCATGCCCTGGATGCTGAACGGTGAGACGTTCGCGCTGAACATGATCGACACCCCCGGTCACGTGGACTTCACCTATGAGGTCTCCCGCTCGCTCGCGGCCTGCGAAGGAGCGCTTCTCCTCGTCGACGCCGCGCAGGGTATCGAGGCTCAGACCCTCGCGAACCTCTATCTCGCGCTGGAGAACGATCTGCACATCATCCCGGTGCTGAACAAGATCGATCTGCCGGCGGCCGACCCCGAGAAGTACGCGAAGGAACTCGCGTCTCTGATCGGCGGTCGCCCGGAAGACGTGCTGCGAGTTTCCGGCAAGACCGGCCTCGGCGTGGAGGATCTGCTCGACCGCCTCGTGGAGCAGATCCCGGCGCCGAAGGGCGACCCGGACGCTCCTGCCCGCGCGATGATCTTCGACTCCGTCTATGACGCCTACCGCGGCGTCGTCACCTATGTCCGCATGATCGACGGCTCCCTGGAGCCGCGCGAGCGTATCCAGATGATGTCGACGCGGGCCACGCACGACCTCCTCGAAATCGGCGTGTCCAGCCCGGAACCCGTGCCCTCGAAGGGTCTCGGCGTCGGTGAGGTGGGCTACCTCATCACCGGCGTGAAGGACGTGCGCCTGTCGAAGGTCGGCGACACCGTCACGACGGCCAGGAAGCCGGCATCCGATGCCCTTCCCGGCTACACCGACCCGAAGCCGATGGTCTACTCCGGTCTGTACCCGATCGACGGCAGCGACTACAGCGAGCTGCGCGAGGCGCTGGACAAGCTCAAGCTCTCCGACGCTTCTCTTGTGTACGAGCCGGAGACCTCCGTGGCGCTCGGCTTCGGTTTCCGCTGCGGGTTCCTCGGGCTGCTGCACCTGGAGATCATCACCGAGCGACTGGCCCGCGAGTTCGACCTCGATCTCATCACCACGGCACCCAGCGTGATCTACGAAGTGACCACCGACATCGGTGAGAAGGTGATCGTCACCAACCCGAGCGAGTACCCGGACGGTCGTGTGGCCTCGGTCGCCGAACCGATGGTCAAGGCTGCGATCCTGCTGCCGAAGGACTATGTCGGTACCGTGATGGAGCTCTGCCAGACGCGCCGCGGCGCGCTGCTGGGCATGGAGTACTTCTCCGAGGAGCGCGTCGAGCTGCGATACATGATGCCGCTCGGTGAGATCGTCTTCGATTTCTTCGATCAGTTGAAGTCGAAGACGCAGGGGTACGCGAGCCTCGACTACGAGCCCGCCGGCCAGCAGGACGGCGACCTGGTCAAGGTCGATGTTCTGCTGCAGGGCGACAAGGTCGACGCGTTCAGCGCGATCGTGCACCGCGACAAGGCGTACGCCTACGGCACCCTGATGACGGAGCGGCTGCGCAAACTCATCCCACGCCAGAACTTCGAAGTCCCGATCCAGGCGGCGATCGGCGCGCGGATCATCGCCCGTGAGACGATTCGCGCCCTCCGCAAAGATGTCCTCGCCAAGTGCTACGGCGGTGACATCAGCCGCAAGCGCAAGCTGCTCGAGAAGCAGAAGGAGGGCAAGAAGCGCATGAAGATGGTCGGTCGTGTCGAGGTTCCGCAGGAGGCGTTCATCGCTGCTCTCTCCGGCGACGTCGACAGCAAGGACAAGAAGTAGATCTCCGCGGGATGTGACGTCCCGCGGCGCGTGGGGAGTGTTCGCCCAGGGAACGGGAAGTAGGCTGGAACTCATGCGGCGCGGGACTTTCCGAGACGACACGGTTGACTATGCGGCCGTGGGTGCGACCCACGCGCCCGATCTGATGCAGTACCCGCCGGAGCGCAGCATCCCCGCTGAGCAGTCCTGGCGGATCGGCAGTGGTGCAGAGCGATTCCAGTCCGCAGGTGAATCCCTGCTGACCTGGACGGCGCAGCGCGCGGCCGGACTGAGCATCGAAGACGTCCGCCCGGCGTCGGGTCCTGCCTATGCAGGCGTGAGCTTCGACGCCGAGGGCAACCCCGTCGCTCCGAGCAAGCGCGACGTCGAGCAGCGCTTCGACGCCGAGGGAACCCCGTTCGTCGGTCCGGGCATGACGCTTCGCCTGCACGGTCGGGTCTCGGGCATGCGGGCGGATGCCGAGCTGCGCGTGATCTCGGTGACCGAGGAACCGCGCCGCGTCGGCTTCGTGCTCGGCACGGTCGGCGGTTCGGTCGTCAGCGGCGAGGAGTCGTTCGACCTCGAGTGGCGCGAGGACAACGACGAGGTGTGGTTCACCGTGCGCGCGTTCGATGCGCCGAATGCTCTGCTCTACCGGACGGTGCCGGTTCTGGTGAAGCGCCGCCGCCGCGAGCTGTTCGCCCGCTACCTCCGGGCGATCTCCCCGCTGTACGCGACCCCCGTCTGATGGCACGCACTCTCTGATGGGCGCGTCGCTCCCGCTCGGCGATCCCGCGCCCACCGACGGTCGTCTGCCGAACGACCTCCCGATCGATCTGGCCGTGCCCTTCTCCGCGTACCTGCACATCCCGTTCTGCCGGGTGCGCTGCGGCTACTGCGACTTCAACACCTATACATCCGGTGAGCTGCGCGGAGCGCGGCAGGAGGACTACGCCTCGACGCTCGAGGCCGAGATCGCCCTGGCCCGAACCGTTCTCGGCGACGCCGGCGCCCTCCGACCGATGGACACGGTCTTCTTCGGCGGCGGCACCCCGACGCTGCTTCCGGCCGGGGATCTCGCCCGGATGCTGGGTGCCGCGGTCTCCGCGTTCGGGATCGTCGACGGTGCGGAGGTCACCGTCGAAGCCAACCCCGACACCGTGACGCCGTCCGTCGCCAGGACGCTGGCCGATGCCGGCGTGACTCGCCTGTCGATCGGCATGCAGTCCGCGGTGCCGCATGTGCTCGCCGCTCTGGACCGCACCCATGACCCGGAGAACGTGCGCACCGCCGTCGCCGCCGCCAAGGATGCGGGGCTGGCCGTGAGCGTCGATCTCATCTACGGAGCACCGGGGGAGTCGCTGGCCGACTGGGAGGCTTCTCTCGATGCGGCGCTCGCACTCGAGTCCGACCACATCTCGGCGTACGCGTTGATCATCGAGGACGGCACGAAGCTCGCTCGCCAGATCCGGCGCGGCGAGGTGCCGACGCCCGACGACGACGTGCAGGCCGACATGTACGAACTGGCGGACGCGCGGCTCGCCGCCGCCGGCTTCGATTGGTACGAGATCAGCAACTGGGCTCGCGATCCCGACCAGCGATCGCGTCACAACCTCGCCTACTGGCGGGGGAGCGACTGGTGGGGGTTCGGGCCGGGGGCGCACAGCCACGTCGCAGGGCTCCGCTGGTGGAATGTGAAGCACCCCGCCGCCTACGCGCAGCGGCTCGCGGCATACGAATCGCCGGCGGCCGGCACAGAGCGTCCCGGTGAACAGGCACGGATGCTGGAGCGGGTGCTGCTCGAGAGTCGATTGGCAGAAGGTTTCGCGGTGGCCGAACTGCCGCCAGCGAAGCGATCGCGCGTCGCAGGACTCATCGCAGACGGACTCGTCGATCCGGCATCCGCCCTGCGTGGTCGGGTGCGGCTGACGTTGCGCGGGCGGCTGCTGGCCGACGCGGTGGTCAGAGAACTCACCGACTAGGGCAGCAGGTCCATCGCCGTCGCGCGGCGCTGCACGACCGTCGTCGTCTCGGCGTCGAAAAGGCGGGTCTGGCGCTGTGCATCGAAAGCCGGCCAACCCGGATCGCCGGTCTTGATGAACCGAATCCATGCCGCGTGCATTTCTGCGGCGAGCTCCTGCGGCGCTTCAGGTCCGGCCATGCGCAGCGCCTCGTCATCGCCCAAACGGTCGAAGACGAACCCGAGTTCCAGTCCGTGCGCCGCGCGAAGATCGCGCACGGGACTCTGCCACGCGAACTCGTAGACGTACGTCGGCGCCTTCCGGGTGGACGCGAGCCTGCTCAGTGGCGCTCGGAGCATGCGGTCGGTCAGCAGCTGGCCGGCGATCTCGCCAGGGGAGGCCTGTGGCCAGTCTGCTCGGTAGGCGCTCACCGCGCGCCGCGGGATGCGCAGGGCCAAGCGCGCAACCAGGAGCTTGAGCTCAGTGATCCCGGCGAGGGCATCCGGTGTGAGCCACAGCCGGTACTCATCGGTGTTGGAGCCGATGAGAAGCGGAGTGTCGATCTCGCCGATCACCTCGTGGGGCGAGCGAGGAAGACTTTCCTCGTCGATCGCGAATTGGAACCCGGGTGCCCCGCGAAGCGGTGAAGAGCCCGCAGACAGTTGCCGGCGGATCTCGAGGAGACGCTCCGGCGCCACCGCGGCGAAGGACTTCCGATCAGAGCGGATTCCGAGCTGTTTCGCCATCTGCGCCGTGACCCTGCCGGCTTTGGCGAGTGTCTGCGCCTCGAGGGGAGCCGATTCGATGATCGCCCCGCTGATCATCTGACGGGTGTCCTCCCTGGCGAGGAGGCCGGCAACGAGCGCTCCGCCCGCCGATTCACCCATCGCGGTGATCCGGGCCGCGTCGCCACCGAAGGCTCCGATCTCACGGTGCACCCACTCGAGAGCCGCAGCGACGTCGCGCAGCCCCAGGTTGCGCGGCACGTCATCGAGCACCGAGAAGCCTTCGGCACCCAGCCGGTAATTGATCGAGACGAAGACGATGCCGGCGCGTGCGAACACAGAGCCGTCGTACAACGGAAGCGCTGCGGTGCCTCGTTCCAGGGCGCCACCGTGAATCCACAGCACGACGGGCGCCGCCACCGCGTCGTCCGGCGCCCAGACGTTCACCGTGAGGATGTCGTCTCCATCGATGCGCACGGAACCGAGAAGCTCACCGATCGCGCCCGGGTAGGGGAGCTGGGGAGCGGTGGCGCCGAAAGCGGTCGCCGAGCGCACACCGTTCCACGGTGCGGGGGGCTGCGGGGCACGGAAGCGATTCGCGCCGAAGGGAGCAGCTGCGTAGGGGATGCCCAGGAAGCGCCTGATGCCGTCCTCCGCAGAGCCCTGTACGGTGCCGGTGCTGATGGTGATCCGGGGGTCGGAGGTCATGATCGTCATCGTATTGCCCGTTCGCGTCGATGAGTTCCGGGCGGAAAGCGTCGCGCACAGGTAGAATTGGCACTCTGAGTATTCGAGTGCCAGCGAACATCGGCGAGACAACGGGAGGAGGCGACATGGTCACCGAGCGAGGACTGCAGGTTCTCCGCGCGATCGTGCAGGACTATGTCGAGACCCGCGAACCCGTCGGGAGCAGGTCGATCGTCGACCGGTACTCCTTCGGCGTCTCCGCGGCGACGATCCGCAACGACATGGCGCAGCTCGAGGACGAGGAGCTGATCGCCGCACCGCACACCTCCTCCGGGCGGGTGCCGACCGACAAGGGCTATCGCGTCTTCGTCAACCACCTCGCCCAGCTGCGACCGCTCTCGGTCGCCCAGCGCACGGCGATCGAGTCGTTCCTCGCTGCACCCGCCGATCTCGACGACCTCATGGCCCGCACCGTCCGCGTGCTCACACAGCTCACCGGTCAGGTCGCGCTCGCCCAGTATCCGTCGTTCGCGCGCGCGCACCTCACGCACCTCGAGCTCGTCGCCCTGGCGCCGAACCGTCTGCTCGTCGTGCTCGTGACCGATGCCGGTGGCGTATCCCAGCGGCTCGCGCCGCTTCCCGTCGACGTCGACGAAGCAGACATGGCGGTGCTGCGTGCGCGTCTTTCCGCCCTGATCACCGGTCGTGCGGTCAGTGATGCCGCAGACCGTCTGGGCGGACTGCTGGCGGCGGCGGACTCGAAGACGAAGGATGCCGCGCTGCACACTCTCGCGTCCGTCATCGTCGACGAACTGGGAGAGTTCCGCCAGGAGCGGCTGGTGATGGCGGGAGCGGCGACGCTGGCCCGTCGCGAGCAGGACTTCCGCGGCAGCATCCATCCGATCCTCGAGGCGATCGAGGAGCAGGTCACCCTGCTGCGGCTGATGAGCGAGATGGTGAGCGACGAGCACGGCCTCGCGACGAGCATCGGCACGGAGAATGCTCCGTTCGGACTCGGTGAGGCCTCGATCGTCGCCAGCAACTACGCCGCCCCCAGCGGAACGGCGAGAGTCGGCGTGATGGGGCCGACCCGCATGGACTATCCGAGCAACCTCGCGGCGGCACGGGCCGTGGCCCGCTACCTGTCGCGGCTGCTCGACGAAGACGAGGGAAGCCGCTGACGCGGCTCCCGCACGAACGAACGCGCGTACGCGGAAAGGTGATTGTGGCGGACCACTATGAGGTTCTCGGAGTTTCCCGGGACGCTTCCACTGACGAGATCAAGAAGGCCTACCGACGCTTGGCGAGGCAGCTGCACCCGGATGTGAATCCGGGCGAGGAAGCGTCGGAGCGCTTCAAGCTCGTCACCCATGCCTATGACGTGCTCAGCGACGACGACTCCCGTCGTCGCTACGACATGGGCGGCGGTGACGGCGCCGGCCAGAACTTCAGTGGCTTCGGCGGGTTCGGCGACATCTTCGAGCAGTTCTTCGGGGCGTCACAGGGTGGCGGGCGAAGCGCCCGGCCGCGGTCGCGCCGGGAGCGCGGCCAGGACGCACTGGTCCGAGTGACACTCGAGCTCGGCGACGTCGTGTTCGGTGCGCACCGCGACATCGAGGTCGACACCGCCGTGCTCTGCGAGACCTGCCAGGGCTCCTGCTGCCAGGAGGGCACTTCCCCGGTCACCTGCGACATCTGCGGCGGATCCGGTCACGTGCAGCGTCAGGTGCGCAGTCTCCTCGGCAACGTCGTCACCTCCGCCCCGTGCGGCAGCTGCGAAGGCTACGGCACCACGATCCCGTATCCGTGCGCGACCTGTGGCGGTCAGGGGCGCGTGCGCTCTCGTCGTACGGTCTCGCTGGACATCCCCTCCGGTGTCGAGACCGGCCTGCGTCTGCAGCTTCCCGGCTCCGGCGAGGTGGGCAAGGCGGGCGGTCCGAACGGTGACCTCTACGTCGAGGTGACCGTGTCGCCGCACGCCGCGTTCAGCCGCGACGGTGACGATCTGCTCGCGACGCTCGAAGTGTCGATGACCGACGCGATTCTCGGCACGGTGACCTCGATCGACGGCCTCGATGGCGTCGTCGATCTGGAGATCCGTCCCGGCGTGCAGGCGGGCGACGTGCTCACCATCAAGGGCCGCGGAGTCACGCCACTGCGCGGTAGCCAGCGCGGTGACCTTCGGGTGGGAGTGCAGGTCGTCACGCCGACGAAGCTGGACTCCGCTCAGCGCGCGCTGATCGAGGACTTCGCGAAGAAGTCGAAGGCACCGGCTCCGCAACTCGCGCAGTTCCAACAGGGTCTGTTCTCCAAGCTCCGCGATCGCTTCCGCACGCACTGACCGAAGGACTGAGCCATGGCGCTGCACTTCCTGCTCGAGTCGTCGTCGGATGCTTCGGTGGGCGACATCGTGTCGCTGACCGGTGCCGAGGCGAAGCATGCCGCCGTCGTGCGGAGGTTGCGGGTCGGTGAAACGGTGACGGTCGGCGACGGCTCCGGAGTCTGGCTCGCCGGGGTGGCCGAGGACGTGTCGCCGTCGCAGGTCGATGTGCGGATCTCGGAGCGCACGGAACACGCGGCGCCGAGCCCGAGGATCGTGCTCGTGCAGGCGTTGGCCAAGGGTGACCGCGATGAGTTGGCTGTGCAGGCCGCGTGCGAGCTCGGTGTCGACGAGATCGTGCCGTGGCAGGCCAGCCGCAGCGTCTCGCGGTGGGACGGGCCGAAGGCGATCAAGGGCCGGGAGCGTTGGGCCTCCATCGTGCGCGAGGCGGCGAAGCAGGCGCACCGCGCCTGGGTTCCGGAGGTGTCAGCGCCGGTGTCGACCGCGCAGCTCGTCGAGCGCGTGGCGGTGCAGCGGGTGCTGCTGCTCGATCCGACGGCCGAGGTCCGGCTGTCCGATCTCACGCCAGACGGCCGAGACATCGTGCTGGTCGTGGGACCGGAGGGCGGCATCTCCGACGAGGAGCTCCGCCGACTGGCGGATACCGGTGCCGAACGCGTGCTGCTCGGTGAGACCGTGCTGCGCACCTCGACCGCTGGCCCGGCGGCGATCGCTGTGCTGTCGGTGGCCCTCGATCGCTGGTGATGCCCCGATGGGCTCCGGCGCCCATGGCACACAGGCCCGCAAGTAAGCTGGAACCATGACGGAACCCTCGATCTTCACGCGCATCCTGAACGGGGAGATCCCCGGCGAGATCCTCGCCGAGACCGACCGCCTCTTCGCACTGCGCGACATCGCCCCGCAGGCCCCCGTGCACCTCCTGGTGATCCCGAAGACGCAGGAGTACCCGAATGTCGCCGAGCTGGCGGCCGCCGATCCCGCCTTGCTGGCCGAGCTCATTGCGTTCGCCGAGAAGCTCGCGGTCGAGCACACCGAGGACGGCGATTTCCGCCTCGTCTTCAACACCGGTGCGAACGCCGGTCAAACCGTCTTCCACGTCCACGCCCATGTGCTGGGCGGCGGACTGAGTGAGCGGAGCGTCGGTGCCTGACTCCCGAGAATCCGAGGTCGTGGAGCGGATCTACGCCGATGGCGTCGCCATGGTGCAGTTGCTCGGGCCGCAGGATCGGCTGCTGCGGATGCTCGAGAAGGAGCACCGTGATGTGCAGGTGCTGGTCCGCGGCAACGAGATCACCCTGACCGGCGATGCCGAGGCGGTCGCCAAGGCGAAGACCCTCGTCGACGAGCTGCTCGCGATGACGAAGGCAGGTCACGATCTCGTGCCCAGTGATGTCGAGAACTCCGCCAGAATGCTGCGCCACGAGGGCGGTCCTCGTCCGAGCGAGGTGCTCGGTGAGGCGATCCTGTCCACCAGGGGCAGGGTCATCCGACCCAAGACGCTCGGGCAGAAGGAGTACGTCGACGCGATCGAGGAGAACACGATCGTCTTCGGTATCGGCCCCGCCGGCACCGGGAAGACGTACCTCGCGATGGCAAAAGCCGTGCAGGCGCTTCAGCGCAAAGAGGTCACCCGGATCATCCTCACGCGCCCGGCCGTCGAGGCGGGGGAGCGTCTGGGGTTCCTCCCCGGAACGCTGAGCGACAAGATCGACCCGTACCTGCGACCTCTGTACGACGCGCTGAACGAGATGATGGACCCCGAGATCGTGCCGCGCCTGATGGCCACGGGCACGATCGAGGTCGCTCCGCTCGCGTACATGCGCGGGCGCACGCTGAACGACTCCTTCGTCGTGCTCGACGAAGCGCAGAACACCACGCCTGAGCAGATGAAGATGTTCCTCACCCGCCTCGGTTTCGGCACGAAGATGGTCGTCACGGGCGACATCACGCAGGTCGACCTCCCGCAGGGCGCGTCCGGACTGCGCCTCGTGACGCGGGTGCTGAACGACATCGAGGACATCCACTTCTCGCGACTCACCAGTGCCGACGTGGTGCGCCACTCCCTGGTCGGACGGATCGTCGACGCGTACAGCGAGTACGACGAGCAGCGAACCGCGCAGCGGTTCGAGCGCGAGCAGGCGACAGAGTTCGCGAACCGCGCAGAACGCCGCGGACCCCAGCGACCAGGACCCCGAGACCGGATGCCGAAACGAGGACTCTCATGATCGAGATCAATAACGAATCGGCCATCGTCGTCGACGAGACCGTGCTGCAGCGGCTCACGGACTTCAACTTGGCGCAGATGCACGTCAGCCCCGACGCCGAGGTGGCGATCGTGCTCGTCGACGAGGGCGCCATGGAAGCCCTGCACGTGCAGTGGATGGACGAGCCCGGCCCGACCGATGTGCTGAGCTTCCCGATGGATGAGCTGCGCCCTGGCACCGAGGACCGTCCGACCGCTCCCGGTCTGCTCGGCGATATCGTGCTGTGCCCGCAGGTCGCCGAGACGCAGGCGCAGGCCGCCGGCCACTCCCTGATGGACGAGCTGATTCTGCTGACCACGCACGGACTGCTGCACCTCCTCGGATTCGACCACGCCGAGCCCGACGAGGAGCGCGAGATGTTCGGACTGCAGAAGGAGCTCATCGTGGGCTTCGCTGCGGCCGAACGCCGACGATGACAGCCGGATTCCTGCTCGCCGGCGCCGTCCTGCTCGTCGCCTTCGGCGGCCTGATGGCGGCGATCGACGCCGCCTTCGGTGTGACGTCGCGTTCCGACCTCGAGGAGATGGGCGCCGACGGCCGCAATGCCCGCCAGTTGGCGAGGATCGCAGCCGACCCGGACGTCCACGTCAACGCGGTGGCGTTCATCCGCGTTCTCGCCGAGGTGACGGCCGCCGTGCTCGTCACCGTCGCCTTCACGAGCCTCTTCGACAACATCTGGTGGGCGATGCTCGCCGCTGCCGTGCTGATGACCGGAATCACCTTCGTTCTGGTCGGCGCCAGCCCGCGCACGTTCGGCCGACACCACTCCGATCGGATGCTGCGTGCCAACGCCCCGATCGTACGAGGACTGCGCATCCTCCTCGGTCCGCTCGCGCAGGGGCTTGTCGCCCTGGGAAACCGGGTGACCCCCGGTACCGGCCGCAGCTCCTTCACCTCGGAGGAGCAGCTGCTGAGCATGGTCGATGAGGCCGCATCCAACGACCTCATCGAGGCCGACGACCGGGACCTCATCCACTCGGTCTTCGACTTCACCGACCAGTTCGTCCGTGCCGTGATGGTCCCGCGCACCGAGATGGTGACCGTCGATGCCACCGCGTCGACCAGCGAGGCGATGGCGCTGTTCCTGAACCGCGGGGTGTCCCGGATGCCGGTCGTCGACGACGAGGCCGACGACGTCGTCGGGGTCCTCTATCTGAAGGACCTCGTGCAGTTCGCCTTCCGCGACGAGAACGCCTGGCGCACGGCATCCGTCCGCCCGATCGCTCGACCAGCGACCTTCGTGCCGGAGTCGATGCGCGCCGAGACCTTGCTGCAGCAGATGAAACGCGACGCCGTTCATGTGTGCCTCGTCATCGACGAGCACGGCGGCATCTCCGGGTTGGTGACTCTGGAAGATCTGATCGAAGAGCTGGTCGGAGAGATCGCAGACGAGTACGACCAGGTCTCAGCCGAGATCGTCGAACTGGGCGACGGACGGTACCGGGTCAGCGCGCGGCTCTCACTCGAAGACGTCGGCGACCTCTTCGGCCTGGAGCTCGAGGACGAAGACGTGGACTCGATCGGCGGACTGCTCGGCAAGGAGCTCGGCCAGGTGCCGCAGCCCGGCTCGACCGCGACGGTCGAGGGCTTGGAGCTCACCGGCGGCGCGTCGCGGGGACGTGGTCGCGGGATCGCGACCGTCTTCGTGGAACGCGCGGCCGGGAACGTGGAAGGAACGCATCATGAAGGAGAACGACGAGATGACTGAGCAGACGCGAAGCGGGTTCGTGACCTTCGTCGGCCGGCCCAATGTGGGCAAATCCACACTGACGAACGCCCTGGTCGGCGAGAAGATCGCGATCACCAGCGAGAAGCCGCAGACGACCAGACGGGCGATCCGCGGCATCGTGAATCGGCCCGAAGGGCAGCTCGTGATCGTCGACACCCCCGGCATCCACAAGCCGAGGACGCTCCTGGGCGAACGACTGAACAATCTCGTCGAGCAGGTTCTCGGCGATGTCGACGTCATCGGCTTCTGCGTTCCTGCCACCGAGAAGGTGGGTCCGGGTGACCGGCGGATCGCCGCTTCTCTGGACGGTTATGCACGGGCGAAGAAGATCGCGATCGTGACGAAGACGGATGCGGCCGGCCGCGACCAGATCACGGAACGCCTGATGGAGGTCGACGCCCTTCGCGAGGACTGGGACGCCGTGATCCCGCTGTCGGCGCTGACGCGCGACCAGCTGGAAGTGCTGTGCGATGAGGTTCTCTCCCTGATGCCGGTGGGGCCGGCGCTCTACGACGAGGGAATCACGACGGACGAGTCCGAAGAGGACCGGATCGCCGAGATCATTCGCGAAGCAGCTCTCGAGGGCGTGCGAGACGAATTGCCGCACTCGATCGCGGTCGTGATCGACGACATCGCGCCGCGCGAGAACAGCGACCTCACGGACGTGCATGCGCAGATCGTCGTCGAGCGCGACAGCCAGAAGGCCATCATCATCGGACACAAAGGGTCTCGGCTGGCGGATGTCGGCAAGCGCGCACGGGTGGGGATCGAGGAGCTGCTCGGCACCCGGGTCTTCCTGGGACTGCACGTGAAGGTCGCGAAGGAGTGGCAGCGCGACCCGAAGCAGCTCGGCAGACTCGGGTTCTGAGGTGGCGGCCCGAACCGCGCCGGCCGAGGTCGCACCCTCCTCGGCTCCCCGGGAATGAGCGGCGGAGGCCACGACCGGGAAACGCGCCGCAGTGAGATCTTCAACCGGATCTTCGACGAGCACTGGGCACCGGTCCGCCACCATATCGAGTGGATCGTCGACGACGATGCCGAGGTGTCCGAGGTGCTCTCGGAGGTGTTCCTGCTGGCATGGTCGCGACTTGATCCCGACCGGCCCATGGGACTGATCTGGCTGCTTCGTGCTGCGGACCGCAGGTTGCGGGGACGTGCGCGGCGCCCGCGCCCGCGGACGAAGTTGCTCGAGGTCGTGCACGAGGAGCTCGGCGGGGAACCGCACAGAATCGGGCCGGTGGGCCGAGCGGCCGTCCTGGACGCATTCACAGCCCTCAGCGCCCGCGAGCGGCGTATCATCATGCTCACATACTGGGATGGGTTGTCCGTGGGGGACATCGCCGAGATGCTGCGCCACCCGCACGCGGGAGTGAGCAGAACCTTGCGTCGGGCGCAGGAGAGGCTGCGCATCCGTCTGAACGCGGAGGGGGGACAGGATGAGTGAGAGCACTCTGCTCGATCGTATTCTGACTGACGCCGACCCCGCAGGAACGCCGCGGGACGCGAAACCGGATGCTGCCGCGCTCATGATGCGAGACCGGATCATGAGCGGCAAAGTCAGACAGAAGCACGCTCGGGCTGTCGGGCTGCGCTGGGCGACGGCAGTGGCCGGCGTCGCCGTCGCCGGCGTGGTCGCCTTCGCCGTCTTCAGTCCGCAGGGGCAGGCGATGGCGGGCGCCCCGCAGCCCCTGACCTTCGCGGATTCCGGTTCGGTGGAGCAGATCATGGATGACGCGCACGTGGCACTCACCGAAACCGAGGGCCCCGAAGCACCGGAGCGATTCGTCCGAGCGGCCTCGTGGGGATACGCGATCGACATGACGGCACAGGAGTCTGAGGTCGTTCCGCAACTGTCGATTCTGCGCTGGGAGGCGGACCTCTCCGGCCGGATGACGATCTTCGCAGGCCAGCCCTACGACCCCGACGACGCGGTGGCCAACACGCAGGCCGAGGTCTCGAGCAGCGGTGAGATCGTGAGCGACCTCATCATGGAACCGGGTCAATTCGGAACCCCGGTCGTCGATCCTCCCGGTTCTTCGGCCGAAGATATGGTCGCGATGCTCACCGCATTCGGCATGCCGAACGACCCCACAGCCGGTGAGGTCTCCCGATACCTCAGTGATGCCGTCGAGCAGTGGACCCTCACGAACGAGCAGCAGGGTCATCTCCTGGACGTGCTCGCCGCCGCCGAGGGAACGACCGCGCTCGGCGCGACGACGGACCGGCTCGGCCGACCTGTCGCCGGGATCAGCATGCCGTCGGCGAATGGCGCAGCGACCGAGGTCATCCTGATCTCCTTGGAGACGGGGCGGATCGTCGGCATGGAGACGACGAGCCTCGGAGGTGAGGACGACATGCTGCCCGCGGGGGCGATCATCGCCTACCGCCTGTGGGACGTGACAGAGGAGATAGTGCGATGAGGCGCTGGAGAACCATTGCGGGCGTGGCACTGGGCATGCTGATCGGTGCCATGGCGATGACGCCCGCTTTCGCGGAGGCCTCCCCGGACGGCGTCGATGCCGATCCGCAGATCGTCGAGATGATGGAAGCGGTTCCCGGCGGCGTCCTCATCGATGCCTATCACGCGGTCTGGCCGGAGCTGGATATGGAGATGACGGTTCCGAACGGGAGCATCAGATCGGCGCGCGCAGCGGTGGGACCCTGCGCAGACGGACGGGTCTGCGTGTTCAGCGGTCATTCCCTGAACGGCTCCTCGCTCAGCTGGGGCGTGTGCGGCGGCCAGACGATCCCGTCGAACTTCGTCGCGAAGTCGCTCGCGCACGCGCGAGCGTCAGGATCGACGCAGGCGCGGAACGGAACGACTCCGGTCGCGACCGCATACGCCGGAGGGTCGGCGAACATCTACGGCCCCGTCACGAACATCCGCTGCTTCCTCTGATGGCCTGGCGCTGGGTTGCCGCGAGCTGGGGGCCGCCCGAGCAGTGGGAGTTCGTCGAGTTCGACGTGCCGGCCCCGCGACAGGGAGAAGTGACGATCCGCGTGCACGCGGCCGGCGTCAATCCCGCCGACGCGAAGCACGTCGCCGTGCCGCGCCCCGGTGCCGAGCTGCCGGTTCCCATCGGCTACGAAGTGTCCGGCGTGATCGCCGCCGTAGGCCCGGAGACGGCGATCGGCTCGGGGCCTGTGCAGGTGGGCGATGAGGTCATCGCTTTCCGGGTTCGCGGGGGCTACGCCACCGCACTCACTGTGCCGGCCGAGAAGGTGTTCGCCAAGCCGACGACGATGACCCATCCGGAAGCGGCGAATCTCCTGCTGGCGGGCACCACCGCAGCGGAGATCCTCGCCGTCGCACGTGTCGTCGAGGGGGAGACGATCCTGCTGCACGGCGCCTCAGGGGCGGTCGGCGTCAGCGTGCTCCAGCAGGCGGCACTGCGCGGGATCCGCGTCATCGGCACGGCGAGCGAGGCTCGCGCGGACGAAGTGCGCCGTTTCGGCGGCGTTCCGACGCGGTACGGACGC
Organism: Microbacterium sp. LWH12-1.2; assembly: GCF_040675825.1. Taxonomy (NCBI): domain Bacteria; kingdom Bacillati; phylum Actinomycetota; class Actinomycetes; order Micrococcales; family Microbacteriaceae; genus Microbacterium; species Microbacterium sp. LWH12-1.2. The sequence continues at coordinate 1,265,428 of NZ_JBEGIJ010000001.1, read as the reverse complement.
GGGCTCGCGGAACGCGTGCGTGAGATAGCCACCGCGCCGATCTCGGCCGCGCTGGATGCCGTGGGCACCGATGAAGCCGTGAACGTCTCCCTCGAGCTCGTCACCGATCGCTCGCGGATCGTGACGATCGCGGCACCCGGCCGCGCCGCATCCGACGGCTTCCTTGCGATCGCCGGGTCGATGCCCGAAAGCGCGCGCTTCCGCGACCGCGCGCGGCCCAAGCTGATCGCCCTCGCCGAGAATGGTGATCTGGTGGTGCCGATGGCGCGCACCTTCCCGCTGGATCAGGCGCCACTCGCTCTGCAGGTGCTCGCTTAGGGGCATCCCGGCGGCAAGATCGCGCTGGTTCCCGCGCTCTAGTCGACCTCGCGCAGTTGCGATGCGACGATCACGACGCCATCGCCGAACTCCTTGTCGGCGGCCTGCTGCCAGGTCCCGTCATCCCAGGCGACATCGACCCAGACGTAGCCCTCACGAATCGAGAAGCCGAGTGCGTCGGTGCCGAGCCGGGCGGCAAGATCATCCTGGATGCGGGTGAGGTCGGCCTCCGAGGTCTTGCCCTCGACACCTCCGGTGGGGTCCTCTGGTGCGATCGGATCGAAGAGAGCCATCATGATCGGCTCGTCTGTGAGCGCGAGGCGCTCTCCGTCATAGATGCCGTAGACCGCGTAGGAACCCCATCGGGTGTCGCCGCTGGTCTCACTGCCGTCAAGGCCTTCCCAGGTCCAATCATCGAGTGGGATCCCGTCGCATTGTGGGGGATACGACTCCATGATCTGTCCATCACACAATTTGGCGTCGCCAGCGACATCGATCACCATGTTGACGCCGAGCACACGACCTTCCGGTGGAGCCGCCGGAGCGATGGCGCCGAGTCGCTCAGCCGCCGGATCGGCGGCAGAGCTTGTGGGAGCCGGCGAACCTCCGGGTGCGGAGGTGCACCCGGTTGCCAGCAGCAATCCGGCGAGGGCGGAGGACGTGAGAAGCAGGCGACGGCGCAAAGTGCTCATACCTCACAGTGTCACGTCGGCGTGGTTCGTCTCAGGCCGATGCGCGAACCATCCGGCGAGGACTGCTACCATGGCCGCATGCCTTTCGGCGGTCTGCTTCTTCTTAGCTGCCGCGACGAGTCCTCCAGCTAGGGCCTTCCTCGTCGCGGCGCTTGTGTTGGCCCGATCACTTTGACGAAGAGAAGAAGCCCCATCATGCAGAACACTCAGCGCCCGTCCACGATGCCGATCCACAAGTACCGGCCGTTCCACGAGCAGATCACCGTCCACCTGCCTGACCGCACCTGGCCGGACGCCCGCATCACGCAGGCTCCTCGCTGGTGCGCCGTTGACCTCCGCGACGGCAACCAGGCCCTCATCGACCCGATGTCGCCCGAGCGCAAGCGCGTCATGTTCGAGCTGCTCGTCAGCATGGGCTACAAGGAGATCGAGGTCGGATTCCCCTCCGCCAGCCAGACCGACTTCGATTTCGTCCGGCAGCTCATCGAAGAGAACCTGATTCCCGACGATGTCACGATCCAGGTGCTGACGCAGGCGCGCGAGCACCTCATCGAGCGCACCTACGAGTCGATCGCCGGGGCGAAGCAGGCGATCGTGCACCTGTACAACTCCACGAGCGTGCTGCAGCGCGAGGTCGTGTTCCGGACCGACAAGCAGGGCATCATCGACATCGCCCTGGAAGGCGCGCGGCTGTGCCGGAAGTTCGAGAAGACGATTCCTGACACGCAGGTGTACTACGAGTACTCGCCGGAGAGCTATACCGGAACCGAGCTCGAGTTCGCCGTCGACGTCTGCAACCAGGTGATCGAGGTCTTCGAGCCGACTCCGGACCGCAAGGTCATCATCAACCTGCCGGCCACGGTCGAGATGGCCACGCCGAACGTCTACGCCGACTCGATCGAGTGGATGAGCCGTCACCTGGCGCACCGTGAGAACGTGATCCTCTCCCTGCATCCGCACAACGATCGCGGCACCGCGATCGCCGCGGCCGAGCTCGGCTACATGGCCGGTGCCGACCGCATCGAGGGGTGCCTGTTCGGCAACGGCGAGCGCACCGGCAATGTCGACATCGTGGCTCTGGGGATCAACCTGTTCACGCAGGGGATCGACCCGCAGATCGACTTCAGCGACATCGACCAGGTCAAGCGCACGGTGGAGTACTGCAACCAGCTGCCCGTGCCCGAGCGCAGCCCGTGGGCGGGCGACCTGGTGTTCACCGCGTTCAGCGGATCGCATCAGGATGCCATCAAGAAGGGTTTCGAGGCGATGGCGGCCCGTGCCGCCGCCGAAGGCGTCACGGTCGACGAGATCGAGTGGGCAGTTCCGTACCTGCCGATCGACCCGAAGGACCTCGGTCGCTCCTACGAGGCCGTGATCCGCGTCAACTCGCAGTCCGGCAAGGGCGGCGTCGCCTACCTGCTGAAGGCGGATCACGCGATCGATCTGCCGCGCAAGCTCCAGATCGAGTTCTCCGGCGTCGTGCAGGCCAAGACCGATTCCGAGGGCGGCGAAGTCACCAGCGACGCGATCTGGTCGATCTTCAACGACGAGTACCTGCCCGCAGCGGATGCCGCCGCGAAGTGGGGCCGGTTCGAGCTGCTCGCCACGCAGACGCGCAGCGACATGTCGGGCGAGGTCGTGCTCGACGTCGTTCTCCGCGACGACGAGCAGCAGCTCGCCGTCGCCGGCTCGGGCAACGGCCCGGTCGCGGCGTTCGTCGAGGTGCTGCGGGCGCAGGGCTTCGACATCACCGTGTACGACTACGTCGAGCACGCGCTCAGCGCCGGCGGCGACGCGCAGGCGGCCGCCTACGTCGAACTGCAGGTCGGCGACCAGCGGCTCTGGGGTGTCGGCATCGACGGCGACATCTCGACGGCATCCCTCAAGGCGATCGTCTCGGGCGTGAACCGCTCGATCCGCACTCGCCAGCAGGAACTCGCCGCCGTCTGACGCCTACGGCTTGACGATCGGAATGGTGCCCGTCTCTGCCGCCACCTTGCGGCGGTAGAGACGGCGCTGCTCCGGGAGCGAGAGATCGAAGGCGACCGCCAGCACGCGGATGATCGCGGTCACCACGATCCCGATCACCCCGGCCACGGCGAGGTTCACGCCGACCGCGTTCGCGATCACGATCACGGTGCATCCGGCGGCCGCGGCCACCGCATACAGCGATCCGACATGCATGATCGCGACCGGCAGCCCCATGATGACGTCGCGCAGGACGCTGCCTCCGACGGCGGCGCACACGCCGATGAAGACCGCAGGCACCGGGGGAACCCCCAGCCCCAGTGCCTTGCTGGTGCCAAAAGCACCGAACATTCCGATGACGACGGCATCGAGACCCACGATGATCGCGTTGGCTCGGTTCAGAAGACCGGCCAGAAGCATGCCGATGATGGCGGCGCCGCCGGCGGTGACCAGATACCAGTTGTTCTGGAGCGTCGCCGGCGGCTGCCCCAGCAGCAGGTCGCGGATGAGACCGCCGCCCATACCGATGAGGATGCCGATGATCGACACGCCGAGCAGATCCAGGCGTCGCTGACCCTGGAAGCCGGAGGCGAACATCGCGCCCTGGATGCCGCCAAGGCCGACGCCGAGGAGATCCGCCCAGAGGGGAATGAAGAACTGCGGTTCGGTCACCCGTCTATTCTCCCGCACGGAGGATAATCGAAAGGTGCCCACCTATCGAGACGAAGCGGTGATTCTGCGCACTCACAAGCTGGGTGAGGCCGATCGCATCGTCACCATGCTCTCGCGTCGTCACGGCAAAGTCCGCGCGGTCGCCAAGGGTGTGAGACGCACGTCGTCGAAATTCGGTTCTCGCCTGGAGCCGTTCATGGTGGCCGATGTGCAGCTGTACCAGGGCCGTTCTCTCGACATCGTGCAGCAGGCGGAATCACTGGGGTCGTACGGCACCGAGATCGCCGCCCACTACGAGCGCTTCACATCAGCCAGTGCGATGGTGGAGACCGCCGATCGCCTCAGCGACTCGGAGGCGACGCCGGATCAGTATCTGCTGCTCGTCGGCGGGCTGCGCGCATTGTCGCGTGGCGAGCATGCGCCCCGCAGCATCCTGGATTCCTACCTGCTGCGGGTGATGGCACTCTCCGGCTGGGCGCCGTCGCTCGAAGATTGCGCTCGATGCGCGGCGCGCGGTCCGCACACGACGTTCGTCGGCCAGCTCGGCGGACTCGTCTGCGTGGACTGCGCCCCGGCGGGCAGCCCACGCATCGCCGAGGCGACTCTTTCGCTTCTGCGCTCGCTGATGGCGGGGGAGTGGGATGCGGTCGACGCGGCGTCGCCTGTCGCCACCGCCTCCGCATCCGGCCTGATCGCGGCATACGCGCAGTGGCATCTCGAGCGCGGTATCCGCTCGCTCGCCCACATCTCCGTTCCGCCACGGGAAGGACCCCGGTGACCCCGAAGCCGTACACCCACAAGGACGCCGTGGCGTATCGCCCGCTGGACTGGACCGGTATCCAGCCCCCGGTCTTCCCGGCCGTTCCGGAACATGTCGCCATCGTCATGGACGGCAACGGCCGCTGGGCGAATCGGCGGGGCCTCAGCCGTGTCGAAGGTCACAAGGCCGGCGAGGAGGTGCTGCTCGACGTCGTCGCGGGCGCGATCCAGGCGGGCGTCAAGCATCTGTCGGTGTACGCCTTCTCGACCGAGAACTGGGCGCGCTCCCCTGAGGAGGTGCGCTTCCTGATGGGGTACAACCGCGACGTGCTGCACCGCCGCCGCGATCAGCTCAACGAGTGGGGGGTGCGCGTGCGCTGGGCCGGGCGCAAGCCTCGGCTCTGGGGCAGCGTCATCAAGGAACTGCAGCACGCCGAGCAGCTCACCCGTGGCAATGACGTCCTCACTCTGACCATGTGTGTGAATTACGGCGGCCGGGTCGAGCTCGTCGACGCGATGCGTGCGCTGGCATCCGAGGTCGCGGCGGGGCGGCTGAAGCCGAACGCGATCACCGAGAAGATGATCCGCCGGAACCTGTACGTGCCGGACATGCCGGACGTCGACCTGTTCCTGCGCAGCTCGGGGGAGCAGCGCACCTCGAACTTCCTGCTGTGGGAATCGGCATATGCCGAGATGGTGTTCCTTGACACCCTCTGGCCGGACTTCTCCCGCGAAGAGCTGTGGCGCGCGATCGGGATCTATCTCTCGCGTGACCGCCGCTTCGGGGGCGCGGTGGATGCTCCAGGCTCCGCCTGAACCATCAACCACTTCTCGGTCTCGCGGGGGTGCGTCAGCCGCACGATCGTGAGGTGCGGGAACGCATCTGTGACCGTGGGCATGCGCTCGGTCCAGTGCCGGAGGGTCTTCGTCTGCCAGGCGAGGATGTTCTGATCAGGGTCTCTGGTCATGAGCAGCTTCCAGATCGGCTTCTCCACGTTGCCGTTGTACATCCGGGTGCGCAGGATGCTGCGACCGAGCGTGCGGCGTATCAGCCGAGAGCGCACGACCGGATACGGGTAGTCGAGCCAGATCACGAGTTGCGCGCGCGGGGTCATGATCTCGTCCGTGCCCTTGCTCGTGTACTGCCACTCGGTGATCCAGCGCTCGGTCGCCGCGAACGCACCGACGTCATCGAGGAAATCCGGTCGAGGTGTCCAATGCGGGCCGTGGAACAGCGCATCGATCTCGACGTGGCGGAGGCCCCACGCCTTGCCTATCCGGGCAGCGAGAGTCGTCTTCCCTGAGCCGGTGACGCCGGCGATGAGCACGCGCTGCGGCCGAAACGGCAGAGGATCAGCGGCGGAGAGCATCCGGGAACTCATGATCGCGGAAGTCTCAGCCAGGCCTCGGTCTCGCGCGGGTGACGGAGGCGCACGATCGTGAGGTGCGGGAAGTCGGCCTGGATCGCAGGCATTCGCTGGGCCCACTTGTCGCGGGTGTTCTTCTGCCAAACGAGGATGTTCTCTTCCCCGCGGATGGTCAGCGCCTGGAGAAGATTCGGTTCCCTGTTGCCGTTCCAGAGTCTCGTCCGGAACACCCGGCGCTTCAACGTCCTGCCGACGAGCCGCCGACGCACCAACGGGTACGGGTAGTCGAGCCACAGCACCAGCTGAGCGCGTGGCGCGAGGATCGCGTCCGTGCCCTTACTCGTGTACTGCCATTCGGTGACCCACCGTTCCTCAGCGGCGAAGGCGCGGACGTCATCGAGGAACTCCGGTCGGGGTGTCCAGTTCCGACCGTGGAAGAGGGCGTCGATCTCGACGTGTCGGAGCCCCCATACCTTGTCGATGCGCGACGCAAGCGTCGTCTTCCCCGAGCCCGTGATACCGGCGATCAGTACCCGCTCCGGCCGGAACGGCAGGGGATCATCGGCGGAGAGCATCCGAAAATCTTATCGGCGGAATAGCCCATAGGTGCATGCGGTTGGATGAAGACGTGACTGAACCCATCTCCATCGACATCTGGTCCGACATCGCCTGCCCGTGGTGCTACATCGGCAAGCGCAACCTCGAGACCGGTCTCGCCGCGGTCGCCGCCGACGAGGATGCCCCTGAGGTGAAGGTGACCTTCCACTCCTTCGAACTCTCCCCGGACACTCCGGTCGACTTCGACGGCGACGAGGTCGACTTCCTTGCCGGCCACAAGGGCATGCCCAGGGACCAGGTCGAGCAGATGCTCGCCCATGTCACGGGTGTCGCCGAGGCTGCTGGCCTCGGGTACCGCTTCGATCTCCTCCAGCACACGAACACCGTCAAAGCGCACGAGCTGCTCCACTTCGCGAAGGCGCAGGGGCTCCAGCACGAGATGGAGGAGCGGCTCATGTCCGCCTACTTCACCGAGGGCAAGCACGTCGGACGCATCGATGATCTCGTGGAACTCGCTGCCGAGGTCGGCCTCGATGCCGACGAGGCGCGTGAAGCGCTGCAGACCGCCAGGTACCTGCCGGCCGTGCGTCAGGACCAGGAGCAGGCCCGTGCCTACGGCATCCAGGGCGTGCCGTTCTTCGTGATCGACGGTCAGTACGGCATCAGCGGGGCACAGCCCCCTGCTGCGTTCGAGAATGTACTCCGCGACCTCTGGGCGAAGCGGGGAGCGCCCGTCGAGGCCTGAGTCGTCGCTACGACGAGACACGGCGGGGCCCCGGCATCGGGGCCCCGCCGTTCCGTTTCGACCGGTGCCGGTCAGATCTGCTCCTGCCTGGGGGCGAGCGGCAGCGGCTCCATGGGCTGGTCGTTCGCGGTCAGATCGATGCCGAGATCGCGCGCGTAGACGACGCGGGTTGCGATCGATACCTCGTCGCCGACCTCGGTGAGCTCGAACACGCGGCCTCCACGCATGCGGTTGCGCTCGTCTCCGGACAAGCCGTACGCGCCGAAGCCGGTTCCGGGCGCATAGCCGAGCTTGACGCCGTAATAGTCGCCCACGTAGTCGTTGACGTGATCATGGCCCACGAAGACGCCCTTCACATCGCCACGCTCGAGGATCGCGTTGAAGAGCCCCGAGTTGAACGGACCGGGGCACTCGTCCTCGTTCCGCTCGCCGACGATGCCGTGACGGTCCCTGCCGCGCGCGGCGTCGGCTTCCGTCCGGGTGTCGACGCCGCCCCACCACATGAAGCGGTGCTCCCACAGCGCGATGTGGATGAACATGAGGCCGGGCACCTTCTGGCCGCGGCGCTGCTCGAGCCGCTGCGACTGCTCGCGATACCAGGCGACCTGATCCATGCGCAGCCAGTCCCAGGTGGGACAACCGGTGAAGTCCTGTCCGTTGATCGCATCCGGCGCATAGCGACCCGAGTCCAGCAACCACAGCGAGAACGCCTCGCGATTCTTCTTCCGGGACGACGAGATCGGAACGATCGTGTTGCTGGTGCCCGTCAGTCCTCGGGCATTGTCAGCGTTCATGTTGAACTCGTAAGAGCGGTAGATCTGGAGCATCCCTGCCTCGTCGACGCCCGACTCCGGCAGCGAGTCCTCGTCGTGGTTGCCGTACGTGACCGCCCACGGGATCCGCCGGGACTCCATCGGCCACACGACGTTGTTGATCGCCTGCTTGACAGCGAGTCGAGTCTCGCAGCCGCTCGAGATCACATCTCCGTTGATGACCACGAAGTCCGGCTTCTCCTGGTCGAGCACCTTCTCGATGAGTTCGACCGTGCGGCGGTCGGTCTGCTCGTCGTCCTGCGTGTCGTTGAACTGCACCACCTTGAATGTCCCGCCGGCGCGGAAGCGCAGCCGCGGACCGTTCGGACGTGGACTTCCCGAGGCGGAAGTCGCGGCGGTCGCGGGATCGGACGGCGGCGCGGTCTCCGCGTGCGCGGCGCCGATCGGCAGCGCGGCGCCCAGAGCGCCGAGCGCTCCCGCGGTGATCACTGTGCGTCGGCTCATCGGCATTCGGTCGGGCATTGCTGGGCTCCTTCGTCTACGGCGGGTTTCGCCGCGGTGAGACTAAGGAGGGCAGATGGCGTGAGGCTGACGCGCAGATGAACGGGGCAGCGGAATCACCTGTGGATGAGCGGGGAGCGCAAATGACGCGCAGGTGAACGAAGTACCTGCACGATGCCGCGACCCCGCAGCGAACGTCAGCGGCGAGCGGTGACCAGGGCGCTCTCGATCGCGGAGACGATCTCGGGTGCGTCCGGCTTCTGCTTCGGCCGGAAACGCTGCACCTCGCCGTCAGGCAGCACGAGGAACTTCTCGAAGTTCCACTCCACGCGGCCGGCCTTGCCGCCGGCATCCGGTGTCTGCTTCAGCGCCTTGTAGAGCTCGGTGGCGTTCTTTCCGTTGACCTTGACCTTGTCTGCCAGCGGGAAAGTGACGCCATAGGTCGTCGAGCAGAACTCGAGGATCTCCTCGACCGATCCTGGTTCCTGGCCGAAGAACTGGTTGCTGGGGAAGCCGAGCACCGTGAAGCCGCGGTCGCCGTAGAGGCGCTGCAGTTCCTCGAGCTGCTCGTACTGCGGGGTGAGGCCGCACTTCGAGGCGACATTCACGACCAGCACCACGTCTGCACCCAGATCATCGAGCGTTTTCTCGGCTCCCTGGGCGTCGGTGAACGGGATGGAACGGAGGGCGGAATCGGTCATATCCCCAGCCTAAACGCGACTGCCCGCCGGGGGCTCCGGGTCTGGGAGAATGGAGAGGTCATGACTCTTGCTCCAGCTACCGTGCGCCCGCTCCGTATCGGGCCGATCGCCCTCGACGTGCCCGTCGTCCTCGCACCCATGGCGGGGATCACCAACACCGCCTTCCGGCGTCTCTGCCGTGAGTACGGCGCCGGCCTTTACGTCAGCGAGATGATCACCTCCCGCGCGCTCGTGGAGCGCAACGAGACGACGATGCGCCTCATCCGCCACCACGAGTCCGAGACGCCCCGCTCGATCCAGCTCTACGGGGTCGACCCTCGCACGATCGCCGAGGCGGTCCGCATCATCGTCGCCGAAGACCACGCCGACCACATCGATCTGAATTTCGGATGCCCGGTGCCCAAGGTCACCCGCAAGGGCGGCGGAGCGGCGCTCCCGTGGAAGAGCCGGTTGTTCGCAGACATCGTCGACCAGGCGGTCAAGGCGGCCGGGCCGGTGCCGTTGACGGTCAAGATGCGCAAGGGCATCGACAAGGATCACCTCACCTTCCTCGAAGCAGGACGAGCTGCGGAGGATGCCGGCGCGGCCGCGGTCGCGCTGCACGCGCGGACCGCGGGGGAGTATTACTCCGGGCACGCGGATTGGAACGCGATCGGCGAGCTGAAACAGGCCGTCACCAGCATCCCGGTCCTCGGCAACGGCGACATCTGGTCGGCGGACGACGCGGTGCGGATGATGGCCGAAACCGATTGCGACGGCGTCGTGGTCGGTCGCGGATGCCTCGGCCGACCCTGGCTGTTCGGTGAGCTCGCCGCCGCCTTCGGAGCGCGGTCGCGTCCGGTCGATGCCACGTTGGGCTTCGTCGCGAACGCATTCCGCCGTCATGCCGAACTGATCGTCGAGTTCTATGAGGACGAGAGCCACGGATGCCGTGACATCCGCAAGCACGTCTCCTGGTACTTCAAGGGCTATCCGGTCGGCGGCGACATCCGCACCGGACTCGCGACCGCGTCGAGTCTCGCCGAGATCGATGATCTGCTCGGCCAGCTCGACCACACGGCGCCGTATCCGGGTGCGGATGCGGAGGGCCAGCGTGGTCGCGCAGGTCACGCCAAGCGCACGGCACTGCCGGATAAATGGTTGGAGTCGCGAGAGATCGAGGCTTCGGCGTCGGAGATGATGCGAGGAGCGGAGATCGAGAACAGTGGTGGCTGATCTGCGCACGGACGGCTACGATCCGCGCGATGCCGAGCGCTTCTTTGCCGAGACCCACCGTTCCGAGCGCAACGACTTCGCCAGAGATCGGGCGCGCGTGGTGCACTCGGCGGCACTGCGTCGTCTGGCGGCGAAGACGCAGGTGCTGAGCCCCGCGAGCACCGCAGACTTCGCACGCAACAGATTGACGCACTCGCTCGAGGTGGCGCAGGTCGGCCGGGAACTCGCGACGGCGCTCGGCGTCTCCGAAGACGTCGTCGACACGGCGTGCCTGAGCCACGACCTCGGGCATCCGCCATTCGGTCATAACGGCGAGCGTGCACTGAACGAATGGGCCGAGCACATCGGCGGCTTCGAGGGCAATGCGCAGTCGCTGCGCATCCTGACCCGACTCGAGGCCAAGGTTCTCGATGACGATGATCACTCGGTCGGACTCAACCTCACCAGAGCGACGCTCGATGCCACGTGCAAGTATCCGTGGACGGTCGACAGCCCGGTGCCGGATCCCGGTGGTCGGCTGAAGTTCGGGGTGTACCCCGAAGACGAGGCCGTGTTCCGCTGGATGCGTGAAGGGGCCCCGCGGCGGCTGCGCTGCATCGAGGCGGAGATCATGGATCTCTCCGACGACATCGCCTATTCCGTGCACGACTTCGAGGACGCCATCGTGAACGGCTACCTCGACGTCGCGCAGCTGGCGGACCCGCTGGAGCATGACGCCCTGGTCGGACGGATCCAGCAGTGGGTGGGGTATGACTTCACACGGGATGAGCTGGCCGACGCGCTCTACCGGCTGGCCACCCAGTCGATGTGGCTGTCATCGTTCGACCGCTCCCGTCGCGACCTCGCTCGTCTGAAGAACCTGACCAGCGACCTCATCGGACGCTTCGCCCGTGCCGCCGTCTCGGCGACGCGCGAGGCATACCCGGGGACCGCACTCGTCCGGTACAACGCGCATGTCGTCGTGCCCAGGGTCGTCGAAGCCGAGATCGCAGTCCTCAAGGGCATCATGGGGCAGGCGATCGTGACGATCGAGGCGCGCAAGGGCGTCTACAAGGAGCAGCGGCGCGTGCTGCGGCGTCTCGCCGACTCGCTCTGGTCGACGGACGCGCTGTGGTCGGCGGGAGCCGACGTGCTCGAACCCGCCTTCACGGCGGACTTCGTCGCCGCGACCACCGACGCCGAGCGTGCCAGGGTCGTCGTCGACCAGGTCGCGAGTCTCACCGACCAGAGCGCCATCGACTGGCACAACCGCCTGGTCGGAGAGATCGATCCTGCCGAGGTGGGGATCTGGACTCCGCGCCATGCGCGTCCGGGTTCGCGCGCGCATGTCGGCAGGCAGACGGTCGCCGAAGGAGCGGTCTGATGCCGCGGATCCGGCAGGCGGACGTCGATGAGGTCAAAGCGCGGACGAACATCGCGGACATCGTGGGGGAGCGCGTCGCGCTGAAATCGGCGGGCGTCGGGTCCCTCAAGGGACTGTGCCCTTTTCACGACGAGAAGAGCCCCAGCTTCCACGTACGGCCGCAGGTCGGCTACTACCATTGCTTCGGCTGCGGTGAGTCGGGCGACGTCTACTCGTTCCTGCGCGAGATGGATCACGTCAGTTTCACCGAGGCGGTGGAGCGGCTCGCTGGCCGCATCGGCTACGCGCTGCACTACGAAGACGGCGGTTCGGCACCGGAGACGAGCGGTCGCAGCAGGCTCTATGCCGCGAACACCGCGGCCGCGGAGTTCTTCCGCGCTCAGCTGCTCTCACCCGAGGCGGAGATCGGCCGACGGTTCCTCGGCGAGCGGGGCTTCGACGCGGGGGCGGCAGCCCACTTCGGGGTCGGCTTCGCGCCGAAGGGCTGGGACGCGATGCTCAAGGCGCTCACCGCGCAGGGCTTCACGCGAGACGAGCTGAGCGCCGCGGGTCTCGTCTCCACGGGCCAGCGGGGCGTATACGACCGTTTCCGTGGGCGCCTGGTCTGGCCGATCCGCGACGTCTCCGGTCAGACGATCGGCTTCGGCGCGAGGAAGCTCTTCGACGACGACCAGGGACCCAAGTACCTGAACACCCCCGAGACACCCATCTACAAGAAGGCCCAGGTGCTCTACGGGCTGGACCTCGCCAAGCGGGACATCGCTCGCGGCGACCCGCGGCGCGTTGTGGTCGTCGAGGGCTACACCGATGTGATGGCTTGCCATCTGGCCGGGCTCACGACGGCGATCGCCACCTGCGGCACGGCGTTCGGCACCGACCACATCAAGGTGCTGCGACGCGTGATGGGCGATGACAACGCATCCGGTGAGGTGGTGTTCACCTTCGATGGCGACGAGGCTGGTCAGAAGGCGGCGCTGCGCGCGTTCACCGAGGACGACCGTTTCAACGCGCAGACCTTCGTCGCGGTGGCACCGGATGGCTTGGATCCGTGTGATCTGCGCCTGCAGCGCGGCGATGCCGCCGTGCGGGGACTGATGGATGCCAAGGTGCCGATGTTCGAGTTCGCGATCGACCGCAAGCTCGGCGGCTTCGATCTGGCCACTGTGGAGGGTCGCGTGGGGGCATTGCGAGCCGCGTCTCCGATCGTCGCCGAGATCCGGGACCGACTCCTGCGCCCCGGGTACGAGCGTGTGCTGGCGCGTCGCCTCGGCATGGATCCCACCGAGGTGCATTCCGAGGTGGAGCGGGCCGCACGCGGAGGCGCGCAGACGAACCGACGAGAATCGGCTCCGGCCGAGTCCTCCGCGGGTCTCACCGGCATCGCACCGGTGACGCTCGGCAGCCTGCCGCGGACGGCGGACGTCGCCTTGGAGCGCGATGCTCTCATGGGGGCGCTCCAGTACGGCCATCAGGTCGATCACGAGCTGCTGACCCGTGCGCTGGCCGACGATTTCCGGACGCCGGGTCTGGACGCGGTGCGCGAGGCCGTGGCATCCGCTGCGAACCGCGCCAGGGCCGGGTGGGCGACCGACGCTGTGAACGCGGTGCGCGAGCCGTACCGATCGCTTGCCGGTGAGCTGCTGATGACGCCGTTCCCGGCGCGGAACGAGGAGAGCGCGGTCGCGTCGACCACCGATCTCGCCCGACGCCTGATCCTGCGGCGCCTCCAGCAGGACAAGTTCGAGCTGAATTCCGCCCTGCAGCGGGTGCCGGCGGACTCCGATGGCGGTCGTGCCCTGCGGATGCGCCTGCGGGATCTCGATGCGGAGCGTCAGCGCTTCACCGAGTCGTAACGACCGCGCCCGATCAATACAGGGCAGGATGGAGACATGTCGCGTCGGCCCGAATCCTCGAATGTGATCGACTGCGCCGACCTGGTGATCGATCGCATCGGGCACGGAGCGCCGACTCGTGCGGTCGACGGAGTGACCTTCAGCCTGGCGCCCGGTGAACTGATCTGCGTGGCTGGTCCCACCGGATCCGGGAAGTCGACTCTGGTGGCAGCTCTCGCCGGTTCCACTGATCCCTCCGTGCGTATCGTCGGCGGAACCGCCCAGGTGTGCGGTGTCGACGTGCGCAGACCAGGGCGCCGCCATCGACTGCTCACGTACCACACCGGCTTCGTGCCCCAGGGCGCCGGCGCGAATCTGCCGCCGCGTCTGACCGTGCACGAGGTGATCGCCGAGCCGATCCTCCTCCGGGAGAAGCGGGTGAACACGAAAGCGCTCTCGATCCGGGTCGCCACGCTCCTCGACGAGCTTCACCTCCCGCTCGGCACCGCAGACAAGTTCCCATACGAGCTGAGCGCCGGCATGCGCCAGCGCGTCGCCGTCGCCCGCTCCTTCGTCCTGGAACCCAAGGTGCTCATCGCCGATGAGCCGCTCGCCAACCTCGACCTCGAGGTGCGTCCTGTCGTGTTCGGTGCGATCACGCGGCGCCGAAAGGAGCAGGGGATGGGCGCGCTGCTCGTCACGAACGATGCGGACTTCATTCGCGAGCTGAACGCCGAGACTCTGATGCTCCGAGGCGGGCATGTCGTCGCGAGAGGCGTCGGCAAAGATTTGCTCTGGGTGCCGAACGCCGAGGCGGATTCCCGGCACTGATCCTCTCGCGACACGCCTCCCGAAAAGCCCGCCGTGTGTCACGAGCATGGTTCGGAGTTTGCTAAGCTTGTCGAGTTGCCCGCGCAGCGGAGCACATTCCTCGGTAGCTCAATTGGCAGAGCAGCCGGCTGTTAACCGGCAGGTTCTTGGTTCGAGTCCAAGCCGGGGAGCCAATAGAAGGCGCCCCTCCCGCGAGTTCGGGAGGGGCGCCTTCTCCCATGTGAGGGATAGACGGCCACGTCGGACGCGGCCGCGGCATCGCGGCGATAGCCTGGGCCATCATGCGGTGCGTGATGTGGAGAGCGAGGATCGCCTTATGAACGCCGTCCCGGCTGAGCCGGAGCGCGCCCGCGACTGGGCGACGCTCCCGAACGCGATCACCGTTCTGCGTCTGCTTCTCGTCGTTCCCATCACTGTGCTGCTGGTGCAGGATGCTGCTCCCGTGCTGACCCTCGTCCTGCTGGTGCTGTTCGGCGTGAGCGATTGGGTGGACGGCTATCTGGCGCGGCGCCTCGGGCAGACGAGTCGGACGGGAGCGCTCCTGGACCCCTTCGCCGACCGCGTGGGCGTCGCCATCATCGCGTGCGGTTTCGTGGTCGCCGGCCATCTGCCGCTGTGGATCGCGGTCGTCGTCGTCGGCGTCGATCTCACACTCGGCGTGATCTGGGCGATCACCCGGCCGGAGCAGATGCCCCCGGCCACTCGACTGGGGAAGGCGCGCACGGCGATCTTCATGACGGGACTCGCCCTGATCGGATTGGGAATCCTGCCCGACCTCGGCATCATCGGTGTGATCGGCCAGGTCATCTGCGCCGTCGGCGCCGTGCTTCATCTGGTCGTCGGATTCGGATACCTTCGGACACTGCTTCGGCGTTGAAGGTCTTGGTGAGGTTGCCTTGACCGCGTGGACGCAGAAGAGGCCCCGCCATCCGGCGGAGCCTCTTCTGGTGAGATGCGAAACGCGTCAGCGTGCTGCGCCGGCGAGCGTTCCGGTCGTCTGGACGCCCTCTTCGAGGACGACGCACTGGATGATGCGGTCGTTCATCTGCTCCCAGGTCTCCTTCGTCGGGGTGATCGGGTAGACCGTGAGAACCGAAGCGTCGTACGCGACGCCGACGAACGTGGTGAACGGTTCGCCGATGCACTCCTGCGACGCGGCGTCGACATCGGCATCCGAGAACTCGCCGTCCGGCATCGGGAACTCCCAGAAGACTTCCTCGTCGTGCGGCTGGTCGCACGGGGTGACGTCAGCGCTCTCGATGAGGCCGGTTGCGCTGGACATCTTGCAGTCGCCGACCTTCAACGCGAAGATGTCGATGTTCGCGTCTTCCTTGACCTCGCCCGTCTCCTCGTCACGGTCTGCATCCTGAGGAGCACCCCCGAGGATGTTGTTGATCGCGCTACAGCCGCTGAGGGCGATCGTGAGCGCCACGGCTGTTCCAGCCAGTGCCAGGGCGCGTCGCGTGCGCAGTTTCATCATGGTGTGATTCCCCTCGAATGTCTTGGTGAGGGGGCGCGAAAACACCCCCTTGGGCACGTTATCCGTCTGGGAGTCTGTGACGCAACTCCAAGGATGCTGTGAGCTGACTGAGCGCGTCAACCTTCGAGGTCGTCGATCCCCGGAGTCCAACTCGAACCGGCACGGCCCCAGCCGCGTTTGCGGGCGATCTTCTGCACCGTCTTCCAGTCGCCGTCGGAGAGACGGTCGACGTACAGGATGCCGTCGAGGTGGTCGAACTCGTGCTGCATGATGCGGGCACGCCACCCATCGACTTCGATGCGAACGTCTGCGCCATCCAGGTCCGTGCCGGTGACGAGCACCCGATCGGAACGCCGCAGCGGGAATCGCTCTCCAGGGAACGAGAGGCACCCCTCGGATTCCAGGTCAGGGTCGGGATCGCCGGGTTCGAGCGGTGCCATCCACAGAACCGGGTTGATCAGAACGCCGCGCCACGGCTCGTCGTCGTCGTCGACGTAGGAGTAGGTGTAGAGCCGCAGTGGCACGCCGACCTGGGGAGCGGCGAGACCCACACCCGGTGCCGTATCCATGGTTTCGTACATGTCGGCGACGAGTGCGCGGATGTCGTCTGTGATCTCTTCGACGGCGGATGCGGGGGAGTGCAGAACGGGGTCGCCCATGATGCGAATCGGAAGTACAGCCACGCCATAACCCTACTGGGCGGGAACTGCCAGGTAGGGTCGTATTGTGAGCGCAGGCGTATGGACAAATGGGGCGGATGTCGTCGGTGACCACCTTGTCGGCGCATTCCAGAACCCGGGGCTGCTGCTGGGAATCCCGCTCGCTCTCGCCGGGGCCGTCTTCATGTCGCTCGGTGCGCAGTACCAGCACCGCGGGGTCGAGAAGGTAGAACTGCTCAGCGGCGCGGACGGCGCCAGCGGCCTCAACATGAACCAGATCAAGCGGTTGATGACCCGGCCCTCCTGGCTCCTCGGCACGTTGATGCTCGCCCTCGCCGTGATCTGCCAGCTGGCCGCGCTCGTGCAGGCGCCGCTGATCGTCGTGCAGCCGCTCGGCGCGATCGCGCTGGTGATGACGACGCTGCTCAACGCGCGGATCTCAGGGCACTCGCCGACCAAGCAATCGATCACCGCGATCACCTGCTGCGTCGGTGGCATCTTCCTGTTCGTGTTCTTCGCGGCGATCTTCGCCACGGAGCAGGAGATCGACGAACGTCAACTCTTCGTGATCCTCGCTGTGCTGCTCGTCGTGATCATCATCCTGGGCGCCTTCTGGCTCATCCTCAGGCACCGTATGCGTGCCCTCTTCTACGTGATCGGCGCCGGCATCCTCTACGGCTTCGTCGCGACCCTCGCGAAGGTCGTCATCAAGCGCGTCCAGGCCGGCGACTTCGAGTGGGTCACCGTCGTGTGCGTGATCGCGCTCCTTGCTGCTGCCGCCGTCGGTGCCTACTTCGTGCAGACCGCGTACAGCTCGGGCCCGCCCGACCTGGTGATCGCCGGGCTCACTGTCGTCGATCCGCTCATCGCCGTGCTCATCGGCATGGTCGTGCTCGGCGAGGCGGCAGCCGCACCGTGGTGGGTCCTCATCATCTTCGCGGTCGCCGGAGCGATCGCGGTGTGGGGTGTCGTGGGGCTCGCCCGATTCCATCCCCAGGTGCTCAGCGAGAGCCAGGAGCTGGGCATCCCGCGCGGCAGTGACGATTCAGCGGCCGGCGCGCCTGCGACGAGCGCGGATCCGCGCCGCTCGACGGGGCCGGAGAGCCCTCAGTAGGATCGATCGATCAGGTCGGGGGAGACCTCGGACGCGGCCGCCTCATCCACGAAGAAGATCGTCCGCTTGCGCCCCTTCGCGCCAGCAGCCGGCACGCTGGAGTAACTGGCGCCGGCCAGAGCAAGCCCGAGCGCCGAAGCCTTGTCCGCGCCCGTGAGAACCAGCCACACGCGCTTGGACGAGTTCAGTACGGGCCGGGTCAGTGTGACCCGCTCAGGCGGCGGCTTGGGGGAGTCGCGCACGGGAAGAACAGCGGCATCCGTCACGCCCACCTCCGGGCGGTCGGGGAAGAGCGAGGCGATGTGGCCATCAGGACCGACACCGAGGAAGCACACAGCGAACGAGGGCCAGGGCTGCTCATCGGTTCCGAAACGTGCGAGCTCCGCAGCATACGCCGCCGCCGCTTCGTCGAGGGTGACGCCGGAGTCGGACCCAGCCACCTCGTGCACGTTCTCGGCAGGGACCGGGATGTGATCGAGAAGAGCCTGACGGGACTGAACGGAGTTGCGGTCGGCGTGGTCCCGGGCGACGAAACGCTCGTCGCCCCACCAGAAGTGCACGAGCGACCAGTCGATCTGAGCCGAGCGAGGGTCTTCTGCGGCCGCACGGAGCACGGCACCGCCCATCGACCCGCCGGTCAGCGCGATATGCGCGATCCGTCCGTTCCGCGTCCGCGCACCGAGGCGCGTCAGGAAACGGTCGGCAACGCGTGCGGCCAGGGCCGCAGGGGTTGATTCGACAACGACCCGCTTCTCTGCGGATGCTGCTTCCATCGAGGTCACTCTCCCGTCTCGGGCGGGCCCAGTTTCTCCCAGCCTTCGGTTATCACTCGACCGTACAGGACATCCGGGTCCAGGCGACGAAGCTCCTCAGCGAGGCACTCGCGGAGCGTGCGGCGCGGCAGGTGCAGGTCATGATTCGGCTGCTCCGGCTGCGTGAGCACGGCGACACCGGGCGTCGGGCGCTCCAGCAGGATGTCTCCGGCAGCACGCGTCAGACGCACGGACTTGATGCCCTCCTGCCAGTGCTCCGGGTCCTCGTACGACCACCGCACCGGGACGTCGAGCGCCATCTGCAGCCACGCGGCGAGCAGGGCGGTCGAAGGCGAAGCGGAGGCTCCGCGCACCTCGACCGCGGTGACGGCGTCGTACGGCGGTTGGTCGAGTACGGCGGCGAGCTGCTCGCGCCAGTGGGTGAGACGCGTCCACGCGAGGTCGGTGTCGCCCGGCGCGTGGGTCTCGCCGAGTCGGGCGAGACGATCGCGCACGTCGGATGCCGTGGCGGCATCCGTGATCCGACGCTGGGCGATCTTGCCGAGCGGGGATTGCGCTGGTGCCAGCGGTGCTTCCTCCGGCCACCAGGCGACGACCGGCGCATCGGGAAGAAGCAGTCCGGTGATGAGGCTCTCTTCGTTGCTGGCGGCGTCGCCGAATGCGCGGAGCACCACGACCTCACTGGCTCCGGCGTCGCCGCCGACGCGGATCTGCGCGTCCAGACGGGACTCGCCCGAACCGGTGGTGAGGACGATGACGCGCATCGGGTGCTCGCGAGAAGCGTCGTTGGCAGCGTCGATCGCGGCCTCGGCTACGCCGTTGCGTGCCGCGATGACGAGGGTGAGCACGCGACCGAGGGCGACTGCGCCGCCCTCTTCGCGCGTCTTGACGAGCTGCTTCGCGACCTGGCTGACGGTCGTATCGGGAAGGTCGATGATCACGGGCGTCTCCAGACTCGTCCGTCGCGGGCCAGCAGGGCATCGGCGGATGCCGGACCCCACGAACCGGGCGCGTACTGCTCCACCGGACCGCCTTCGGCGGCCCAGAACTTCTCCACCGGGTCGAGGATCTTCCAGGAGAGCTCGACCTCTTCGTGCCGCGGGAACAGCGGCGGGTCGCCCAGCAGGACGTCGAGGATCAGACGCTCGTACGCCTCCGGGCTCGCCTCGGTGAAGGCGTGGCCGTATCCGAAGTCCATCGTCACGTCGCGCACGTTGGTGCCGTTGCCCGGCACCTTGGATCCGAAGCGGATCGTGACGCCCTCGTCGGGCTGCACCCGGATCACGAGCGCGTTCTGCCCGAGCTCGGAGGCGTTGCTGCGACCGAAAAGGTGTTCAGGCGCCCGCTTGAAGACGACGGCGACCTCGGTCACGCGTCGGCCGAGACGCTTGCCGGTGCGCAGGTAGAACGGCACGCCGGCCCAGCGGCGCGTGTCGATCTCCAGCTTGATCGCGGCGTACGTCTCGGTGGCCGACTCGGGGTTCATCCCGTCCTCGTCGAGGAAGCCGGTGACCTGCTCGCCACCCTGCCATCCGCCGGCGTACTGGCCGCGGGCTGTCGCGAGCGACAGATCCTCCGGCACGTGGACGGCCGCGAGGACCTTCTCCTTCTCCGCCCGCAGGTGCTCGGCGGACAGGCTGATCGGCTCTTCCATCGCGGTGAGCGCGAGCAGCTGCAGGAGGTGGTTCTGGATGACGTCGCGCGCGGCGCCCACGCCGTCGTAGTAGCCGGCACGACCACCCACGCCGATGTCCTCGGCCATGGTGATCTGCACGTGGTCGACGTAGTTGCGATTCCAGATCGGTTCGTACAGCTCGTTCGCGAAGCGCAGCGCCAGGATGTTCTGCACCGTCTCCTTGCCGAGGTAGTGGTCGATGCGGAAGATCGAGTCCGCCGAGAACGCGACCTCGAGTGCGTCGTTCAGCTCTCGTGCCGACTCGAGGTCGTGCCCGAACGGCTTCTCGATGACGACGCGTCGCCAGCACTGGTCGTCGTCGTCCTCGTCCCCGACGAGCCCGGAGTCCTTGAGCTGCTTGGCGACAACGGGGAACGCCTTCGGCGGGATGGACAGGTAGAACGCGTGGTTGCCCATCGTGCCGCGTTCGACATCGAGGTGGTCCACGGTCTCGCGGAGCTTGCGGAACGACTCCGGGTTGTCGAACTCCCCGGAGACGAACCGGATGCCCTGAAGCAGCTGCGTCCACGTTTCTTCGCGGAACGGCGTGCGCGCATACTGCTTGACCGCGTCGTACACGACCTGCGCGAAGTCCTGGTCCTCCCAGTCGCGGCGGGCGAAGCCGACCAGCGCGAATCCCGGCGGGAGCAGGCCGCGATTGGCGAGGTCGTAGACCGCGGGCATGAGCTTCTTGCGCGACAGATCGCCGGTCACGCCGAAGATCACGAGGGCGCTGGGCCCGGCGATCCGGTTGAGTCGACGATCATCGGGGTCGCGCAGCGGATTGTGCCCGCGCGAGATGGGAACAGTCATGAGTGGGGGATTCTCCTGCTGACTACTTCTGGGCGGCTTCGAAGAGGGCGAGCACGTCGGCCGAGGAGTCCGTGATCGTGAGGGACACGACCGGGCGGCCGTGTTCGGCGAGGACAGCGGCGTCACCGGCGGCCTGCGCCTCGATGAGCTGTCCGAAGGTGAACGGTCGCTCCGGGATCTCCAGATCCACATCAGTGCGCTCCAGGATCTGCAGGAACACCCCCTGGGCAGGCCCGCCCTTGTGGTACTGACCGGTGGAGTGCAGGAACCGCGGTCCCCAGCCGAAGGTGGTCGGGCGACCGGAATCGGCGGCGACGAGTTCGCGCAGCCCCTGCAGTTGCGGCACGTCGAGGCGGTTCACGTAGGCCTGGATCGACACGTAGCCGTCAGCGGACAGCTGCGCCCAGAGAGCATCGAGCACGCCCTCCACCGTTCCGGAGGCCGCGAGAGCCGGGTCGGACACCCGCACCTCGACGCCGTTCTCGACGAACACGGCAGCCGTCTGCTCAGGACGTGCGTCCAGCAGGCCGCGTGCGGCGATCTTCGCCGACTCGACATCCGGCTGATCGAACGGGTCGATTCCGAGCAGAATGCCGGCGATCGCGGTGGCGAACTCCCAGACGATGAACTGCGCGCCCAGCGTGCCGCTGACGAGGATCTCGCCCGGGTGGCGCTCGTGCAGATGGAACTCGTTCGCATCGTCGACGAGCCTGACGATCTGCAGGTCGTCAGGCAGCGCGTCGAGTTCCGGCGAGACCGGCAGCAGGACGACCGGGAGGATGCCGGTGCCACGCTTACCCGTGGATTCGGCGATCAGCTGCTCGATCCAGTCGGGCAGCCCGTTGATGTGGGTGCCGTCCGTGACCAGGCCGAGCTTGTCGCGGCGCGGGCTGGTGCCGGCGATCGCCGCTGCGAGGCGCAGCGCCGGGTTGTCGGCGGAGTCGACGGCCACCTCGAGCAGCGACGCTTCGGCTTCGTTCAGCAGTTCATCGACGTCGACGCCGGCGAGGCCGGTCGGAACCAGACCGAATGCCGTCAGCGCCGAGTAGCGGCCGCCGACGTTCGGGTCGGCGTTGAACACGCGGTAGCCGGCCTCGCGAGCCGAGGCATCCAACGGCGAGCCGGGGTCGGTGACGACCACGATGCGCTCGGCCGGGTCGATGCCGAGATCGCGGAACGCGGCCTCGAAGGTGCGGCGCTGCGAGTCGGTCTCGACCGTGGAGCCCGACTTCGACGAGACGACGAGCACGGTGTCCTCCACGCCTTCATCGAGCGCGGCCAGGACCTGCCCTGGCGCCGTCGAGTCGAGGATCGTGAGGGGGACTCCCGCCGTCTGCGCGATGACCTCCGGCGCGAGCGACGATCCGCCCATGCCGGCGAGGACGACGCGGTTCACGCCCTTGGCGGCCAGTTCGCCGCGCAGGGCGACGATCTCCGCGACCAGCGGACGGGAGATCGAGACGGCTTCCACCCAGCCCAGACGGACGGCTGCCTCCGCCTCGGCATCCGGACCCCACAGACTCGCGTCGCCGCCGGTGAGGCGCGAAGCGATCAGGTCACGGACGAGGCCGGGGACGACCTCGTCGATCGCCGTCCGGGGTGCCCCGGACGTGTGGATCGAGAAGGTCATCGCTGGGCTTCCAGGCCCTCGGAGACCTGGGCCAGAAGGTCGTGCCACGAGTCGATGAATTTCGCGACGCCCTCGTCCTCGAGCACCTGGGTGACGTCGTCGAAGTCGACGCCAAGTTCGGCGAGTCCGGCGAAGACCTCACGGGCCTCGTCGTAGCCGCCGGTGATCGTGTCACCGACGATGACGCCGTGGTCGAAGGTCGCCTCGAGGGTCTTCTCCGGCATCGTGTTGACAACGCCCTGCGCCACGAGCTCGGTGACGTACAGGGTGTCCGGCAGTGCCGGGTCCTTCACACCGGTCGACGCCCACAGGGGACGCTGCGGGTTGGCGCCGGCATCCAGGAGAGCCTGGGCGCGGTCACCGGCGAACGTCTGCTCGTAGAGCTCGTAGGCGAGGCGTGCGTTGGCAAGACCGGCCTTGTTCTTCAGCGCCAGGGCGGCATCCGACCCGATAGCGGTGAGACGCTTGTCGGTCTCGGTGTCGACGCGCGAGACGAAGAACGATGCGACGGAGTGGATGGTCGACAGGTCGATGCCGGCTGCCTTGGCGGTCTCCAGACCGGTCAGGTAGGCGTCGATGACCGCGGCGTACCGCTCCAGGCTGAAGATCAGTGTCACGTTGACACTGATGCCCGCCCCGATCGCGTCGGCGATCGCGGGAAGGCCGGCCTTCGTCGCGGGGATCTTGACCAGCAGGTTCGGGCGATCGACCTTCGCCCACAGCTCCTTGGCCTGAGCCACGGTGCCGGCGGTGTCGTGCGCCAAGTCGGGGGAGACCTCGATCGAGACGCGTCCGTCGACGTGGCCGGAGGCTTCCCACACCGGGCGGAACACGTCGAGTGCCGCGGCGACATCCTGCGTGGTGGCCGCGAACACGGCCTCCTCGGCAGTGGCGCCGGATGCGGCGAGCTCGGTCACCTGAGCGTCGTAGGAGGTGTCGTTCTTGTCGGTGATCGCGTTCGCGAAGATCGTCGGGTTCGTCGTGACGCCGACGACATTGCGCGAGGCGATCAGGTCGGCGAGGTTCCCGGAGGCGATGCGAGTGCGGGAGAGGTCGTCGAGCCAGATGCTGACGCCGGCGGCGGCGAGGTCTGCGGTGGGGGTGCTCATGCGTTCTCCTTGATGTTTGCGGCGATGGTCTCACGGGCTGCGGCGATGACGGCCTCAGTGGTGATGCCGAACTTCTCGAACAGGGTCTTGTAGTCGGCGGAGGCGCCGAAGTGGTCGATGCCGACGGAGCGTCCACGGTCTCCGACGATGCCGCGCCAGCTGAGCACGGAACCCGCCTCGACCGACACGCGAGCCGTCACCGATGCCGGGAGCACGCTCTCGCGGTACGCCTCATCCTGTTCGTCGAACCATTCCAGAGACGGAGCGGACACGACGCGGACGTTCACGCCCTCCGCGGCCAGCGCGGTGCGTGCGTTGACGGCGAGCTGGACCTCGGAGCCGGTGGCGATGATGATGACGTCAGGAGTGCCGTTCGGTGCCTCGGCGAGGACATAAGCACCCTTGACGGCGTTGGATGCCGCGGCGAAGGTCTCGCCGGTGGCTGCACCGTTGCCGCGCTCGAAGACCGGGATGTTCTGACGCGTGAGCGCGATGCCCGAGGGCCCCGCCTGACGACGCAGCATCTCGAGCCAGGTGACCGAAGTCTCGTTGGCGTCGGCCGGGCGGACGACCGTGAAGTTCGGGATGGCACGAAGAGTCGCGATCTGCTCGACCGGCTGGTGCGTCGGGCCGTCCTCGCCGAGCGCGACCGAGTCGTGCGTCCAGACGAAGATGCTCGGCACGTTCATCAGAGCCGCGAGGCGCACCGCCGGGCGCATGTAGTCACTGAAGATGAGGAACGTACCACCGAAGGCGCGGGTCGGACCGTGCAGCACGATGCCGTTGATGATCGCGCCCATCGCGTGCTCGCGGATGCCGAAATGCAGCACTCGGCCGTACGGGGAGCCGGACCACTCGTGGGTCGACCACTCCGCAGGGATGAAGGACTTCGAGTCCTTGATCGTGGTGAGGTTCGACTCGGCGAGATCCGCCGATCCACCCCACAGCTCGGGGAGCTGAGCGGCGAGGGCGTTGATGACCTGACCGGATGCGGCGCGAGTGGAGACGTCCTTGCCCGGCTCGAAGACCGGCAGGGCCGAGGTGATGTCGGTGGGCAGCTCGCCCGCCTCCAGGCGGTCCAGCAGTGCCTTGCGCTCGGGGTTCGCGGCGGCCCAGGCGTCGAACGACTCCTCCCAGGCGGCGCGAGCCTCGGCGGCACGGGCGGCGAGACCGCGAGTGTGCGCGATGACGTCGTCGGCGACGGCGAAATGCTCTTCGGGGTTGAAGCCGAGCACCTTCTTGGTCGCGGCGAGTTCGTCGGCGCCGAGAGCGGAGCCGTGGATCTTGCCGGAGTTCTGCTTGCCGGGCGACGGCCATCCGATGATCGTCTTCAGGATGATCAGCGACGGCTTGTCGGTCTCGCCCTTGGCTGCCTCGATCGCCGCGAACAGTTCGGCGACGTCTTCGACGTACTCGCCGGTCTTCTTCCAGTCGACGACCTGGACCTGCCAGCCGTACGACTCGTAGCGCTTCGCGACGTCCTCGGTGAAGGCGACGTTCGTGTCGTCCTCGATCGAGATCTGGTTGGAGTCGTAGATCGCGATGAGGTTGCCGAGCTGCTGGTGACCCGCGAGCGACGAAGCCTCGCTGGTGATGCCCTCCTGCAGGTCGCCGTCGCCGGCGATCACGTAGATGAAGTGGTCGAACGGGCTGGTGCCGGCTGCGGCCTGCGGATCGAACAGACCGCGCTCGTACCGTGCGGCATAGGCGAAGCCCACGGCCGAGGCGAGACCCTGGCCGAGCGGACCCGTCGTGATCTCGACGCCCTTGGTGTGCCCGTACTCCGGGTGACCGGGAGTGAGCGAACCCCAGGTGCGCAGCGACTTGAGATCGTCGAGCTCGAGACCGAAGCCGCCGAGGTAGAGCTCGACGTACTGGGTGAGGGAGGAGTGACCGGCCGAGAGGATGAACCGATCGCGTCCGAGCCAGTCAGTGTCGCTCGGGTCGTGGCGCAGCACGCGCTGGTACAGCAGGTACGCCGCAGGTGCCAGGCTCATCGCGGTGCCGGGGTGGCCGTTTCCGACCTTCTCCACGGCGTCCGCGGCCAGGAGTCGCGCGGTATCCACCGCGCGCCGATCGATCTCATCCCACTGCAATTCCGACACGATGAAGCCCTTCTCCAACAGTTCGAGAGCGCCCGGAAAGCAGAATCGCGGTCCGCATCGTTACGGAGGAGGTGTCATGAGCGCCGGGCGCGCGAGTGGTTTCAGCATAGCGCTGTGCGTCGTTGCGTTACCCCGTCTTACGACGCTTCACAACGATGGAAAGCGCAATGTGAGACGGGTGGCTCGAGGCGGGAAGCGGCCGCCGCGTGCCCTAGACTGAAAGGGCTGTCGTGACGTGTGCGGAGGAGGCGATCGAGATCTCGACGATGTCTGATCAGACCGTGGTGAAGCAGTCCTTCGGTCGCACCGTCAGGGCCTACGTCGCCCTGACAAAGCCGCGTGTGCTCGAGCTGTTGCTGGTCTCCACCGTGCCGGTGATGTTCCTCGCACAGGGCGGACTGCCGAACATGTGGCTCGTGCTCGCCACCGTGATCGGCGGCTCGATGAGCGCCGGATCCGCAGCGGCATTCAACATGTATCTCGATCGCGACATCGACGCGCACATGCATCGCACCGAGAACCGTCCGCTCGTGACCGGCGAGATCTCGCCGCGCGGCGCACTGATCTTCTCGTGGACGCTCGCCGTCGCATCCACCGTTTGGCTCCTGCTCACGACCAACTGGCTCGCGGCGACGCTCTCGGCCGTCGCGATCTTCTTCTATGTCGTCATCTACACGATGATCCTCAAGCGCCGCACCGAGCAGAACATCGTCTGGGGCGGCATCGCCGGCTGCTTCCCCGTCCTCATCGGCTGGTCGGCGGTGACCGGATCTCTGGACTGGCCGGCGTTCGTGCTGTTCCTGCTGATCTTCCTGTGGACGCCGCCGCACTACTGGCCGCTGTCGATGAAGTACAAGGATGACTACGAAGACGTCGACGTCCCGATGCTCGGGGTGACGCGCAACGCTTCGCAGGTCGGGCTGCAGGTCATCCTCTACGCATGGGCGACGGTCGCCTGTTCGCTGCTCCTCGTGCCGATCGCCGACATGGGGCTGGTGTACACCGTCTCGGCGCTGGTGTTCGGCGGCTGGTTCATCTACGAGTCGCACCGTCTCTACAACCGGGCAGTGCACGGGACCGAGCCGCGCCCGATGCGCGTCTTCCATGCCTCGATCACGTACCTGACGTTGATCTTCGTTGCCGTCGCGATCGACCCCCTGCTCCCGTTCTGACCCCCTGCGCTCGCATCGACCTCGCAGATCTGCGTCTTCTTCGCAGGGATTCCCGCGATTCCTGCGAAGAAGTCGCTGTTCTGCGAAGAACCCGCTGAGCAGCGTCCGGGTCAGCGAGTGAATGCGACGTCGTCGAGCGTCTGCACGCGATCGGGAGCGGGATCGTGCCGCCCGTTGCGATCGAGCAGCACGGCGCGCATCCCGGACATCAGCGCTCCCTCGTAGTCGGCCTCATACGAATCACCGATCATGAGTGATGCGCGCGATACGACGCCGAGCTGCTCGAGAACGGTGGCATAGGCGCGCGGATCGGGCTTTCCCGCCGGTAGATCGGAGGAGCAGACGATCAGGTCGATCTCCGCGTCCAGCGCGAACCTGTCCAGCTTCTGCAACTGCTGGGTGCGGTCGCCGTTCGTGAGTACGGCCACCGCCAGCCCGGCGTCTCTCGCCCGCCGTAGAGCCGGGATCGCGTCGTCGAACAACCGCCACCCGGCCTCGTAGCGGCCGAGATAGCCCTCGAAGACGGCGGATGCCTCAGCATCCGTCATCGCCTGTCCCAGGAACTCCCGTACGCGTTCTCGGCGCTGGCCCTGGAAGCTGATCTCGCGCGCCTGCCATCGGCGATAGTGCTTGGTGGCGATCCGCCGCCAGCGCTCGGCGACATCGTCTTCTTGGATGCCGTGATCCGCCGCCCAGGCGATGGATGCCGCATCCGCTGCGGACTCCTGATCGAGGAGCGTCCCGTCCAGGTCGAAGACGGCTGCGGCGAGCGGGGCGAGAGCTGTCACGCGCCTCAGACTAGCGTCGGGGACGGGCGGCGCCTGTCCGGCGCCGCCCGTCGGGTCATCGGGTGACAGCCGGCTCTGCGACCGGGGCCGATTCGGTCTCGGCATCGTCTGCGGAATCTGCGGAATCTGCGGTATCTGCAGCGCCGTCCGCGCTCTCCGCAGCGTCGGCTTCAGGCTCGGAAGCCACGTCGGCTGGTGCAGCGACGTCGACGACTTCAGCGACCGGTGCCGGAGCAGGCAGCAGCGCCTTCGCCGCGGCCAGTACCAGCGCGAGCAGAATGCCGATCACTCCGGCGCCGAGCAGAGCGGCGCCCACGAGGACGATCGACGGTCCGACGTAGACCTCGACGTTCGTCGCTGTGCCATCGAGCAGCCTCGTGGTCATCGTGCCGATCTGCCCGGTGATGAGCCAAGCGCCGATCGCGGCAGAAGCGACGGAGAGGATCAGAAGAAGCCAATAGGCGAGGTTGCGCGTCAGTGATGTGTTCATGACAGCGAGCCTGGCCGACGCTCTGATGTGTCGCGCGTGTGCCGGCTATGTGCCGGCTATGCATCGGATCGTGTTACGCGGCGTCGACCGCCGCTGGTCGCTTGAGACGCAGTACCACGACCGTGTAGGCGGCAGCGGACAGCGACGCGAGCACCATGTGGACGCCCACGAGCAGCGGTGGCAGTCCGTCGCGCGCCTGCCACACGCCGACGCCGACCTGCACCGCGATCGCGATGACGAGCACCAGAAGCCAGCAGCGCGGCTCGAGGCGAAGGACCCACGCGGAGATCGTCAGCACTGTCACCAGCCCGGCCAGGATGTACCCGGGCCAGGAGTGCACATGGGCGAGCACGGTCGCATCGAAGCCGTGGCGCAGCACATCGGCGTCGCCGGAGTGCGGGCCGGACGCGGTGGTGAGAACGCCGAAGAGGATTGTCATCGCCAGCGCGAGCCCGGTCACGTGGCTGAGCACGGCGAACCAGATCGGCACTGCTCGTTCTCGGGGACCCGGGGTCGCGTACATCCGCACCAGGAACGCGGCCGTCGCGCAGACGAGCAGCAACGAGGAGGTGTAGTGGAAGCCGACGATGAACGGATTCAGGCCTGTGAGCACCGTGATGCCGCCGACGAACGCCTGGGCGACCACGCCGACGGCCGTGATCCACGCCAAGGCCACGAGATCGCGTCGTCTTGTCGTGGTGCGGATCGAGAACACCGCCGCCGCGATGCATACGAGAAGAAGGGTGGCGGATGCGGCAGGGAAGGCGGGGAGGTTCAGCGGCGAAGCGATGGCGTAGACCGCGCCGGCGGCGACAAGCCCTCCCGCGGCGAACCACAGCGCGGTGTTGAGGGGGCGCTTTCCGCCGACCGCCTGCAGCACGTAGAGGACGACGGCCACAGCGAGGAGCCCCACGACACCGGTCATCGTGCGGTTGCCGAATTCGATCACCCCGTGGATGCCCTGCTCCGGAGTGGGGACGAGCGAGTCGGGGGTGCACAGCGGCCACTCCGAGCACCCGAGCCCTGAGCCGGTGAGTCGCACAGCGCCGCCGGTGCCGATGATGATGACCTCGGTGAGGAACGACAGCCATGCGAGAACCCGGATTGTCCTGCTGAACGGCACGTGACCGGGTACGGAGTGCGCATCCCGGCTCGTTGCGTCCGTGGCACGGGGGGTCGTGGTCTCGGGCATAAGTCCTCCGGACCGCGGTGGACGTTACGGGGCACGGCCCGGCGTCCAGGCGGAACCTGTAGAATCGGATTGTTGTGATGAGCGCTGACCGCGCTGAAGCATCGTCAACAGTTTAGGCGCGATGGATGCGCCGGTGATGAGGGCCCACCAGCGGCACCAGCTCCCGCAGACTCGACGGGGATCAGGTGTGCCGGGGCGGATGACACCGTTGGGACCTAAGAGGAGAGTGTGTGATGTCGGATGTTCTGATCGACCGCCCGGAGCTTGACGGTCTGGGGGTGTACGAGTTCGGATGGCACGACGCGGACGCCGCGGGTGCCATTGCGAAACGCGGAATCTCCGAAGAGGTCGTCCGCGGGATCTCGGGGCTCAAGAACGAGCCCGAGTGGATGCTGAAGACCCGCCTGAAGGGCTATCAGCTCTTCGGCCGCAAGCCGATGCCGACCTGGGGCGCCGACCTCAGTGAGATCGACTTCGACAACATCAAGTACTTCGTCCGCTCGACGGAGAAGCAGGCGCAGTCCTGGGAAGATCTTCCGGCAGAGATCCGCGAGACCTACGAGCGTCTCGGCATTCCGGAGGCCGAGCGTCAGCGTCTCGTCGCCGGCGTCGCCGCGCAGTACGAGTCCGAGGTCGTCTACCACCAGATCCGCGAGGATCTGGAGCAGCAGGGCGTCATCTTCATGGACACCGACACCGCTCTCCGTGAGCACCCCGAATTCTTCGAGGAGTACTTCGGCAGCGTGATCCCGGCCGGCGACAACAAGTTCGCTGCCTTGAACACGGCCGTCTGGTCGGGCGGTTCCTTCGTGTACGTGCCCAAGGGCGTTCACGTCGAGATCCCGCTGCAGGCGTACTTCCGGATCAACACCGAGAACATGGGCCAGTTCGAGCGGACCCTGATCATCGCCGACGAGGACAGCTACGTCCACTACATCGAGGGCTGCACCGCGCCGATCTACAAGTCGGACTCTCTGCACTCGGCCGTCGTCGAGATCATCGTGAAGAAGAACGCCCGCGTTCGCTACACGACGATCCAGAACTGGTCGAACAACGTCTACAACCTCGTCACCAAGCGTGCGGTCGCCCACGAGGGTGCCACCATGGAATGGGTCGACGGCAACATCGGCTCCAAGGTGACGATGAAGTACCCGTCGATCTACCTCATGGGCGAGCACGCCAAGGGCGAGACCCTGTCTGTCGCCTTCGCAGGCCCCGGCCAGCACCAGGATGCCGGCGCGAAGATGATCCACATGGCTCCGTACACGCAGTCGTCGATCGTCTCGAAGTCGATCGCCCGTGGCGGCGGTCGTGCCGGGTACCGCGGTGAGGTGCGAGTGGACGCCAATGCGCACCACTCCGCGAACACCGTGCGGTGTGACGCGCTCCTGATCGACACCAAGTCGCGCTCCGACACCTACCCGGCGATCGACATCCGCGTCGACGACGTGCAGCTCGGTCACGAGGCGACGGTCTCGAAGGTCAGCGAAGAGCAGCTGTTCTATCTGCAGTCCCGGGGCATGCCCGAGGACGAGGCGATGGCGATGATCGTGCGCGGCTTCATCGAGCCGATCGCACGCGAGCTGCCGATGGAGTACGCGATGGAACTGAACAAGCTCATCGAGATGGGCATGGAAGGCAGTGTCGGCTAGATGACGGCTCCGACGACAGCGCCCGCTGAGGCGCAGCACACGAACGCGCACGTGGACCCGGCAGCTCAGGTCTTCGCTACGGGATTCGTTCCTGTGCAGACCAGATCCGAGCGTCCGCACTCGTTCGAACCGGCGGACTTCGGTGCGCCCAGCGGCCGCGAGGTCAACTGGAAGCACACTCCGGTCGCCCGACTCACGTCGCTGTTCGCCGTCGCGGGCGAGAACGACGGCGTGAGCTACGACTTCGGTTCGGCGGAGCAGTACGTCTCCGATCCGCTCGCCGCCGGCACCGCGCCTCGAGGCGATTTCTTCCGCCCGGAAGACATCGTCTCGGCTGTGGCATGGCAGGGTTCGCCTCAGGCGACCCACATTCGCATCCCGAGCGAGGTCGAGGTCGCCGAGCCTCTTCTCGTCACGATCACCGGCCACGGCGCCGAGCGTCGCGCTGACGCGCACATCGTGATCGAGGCGATGCCGCACAGCTCCGCAACGGTCGTCCTGCAGCACACCGGTTCTGCGCAGTACGCGCAGAACGTCGAGATCATCGCTCGTGACGGGTCGAAGCTCACCGTGATCAGCCTGCAGCAGTGGCAGGATGACGCGGTCCACATGGCGTCTCACCAGGCCCGTGTCGATGCCGACGCCACGTTGAAGCACTTCGTGTTCACGTTCGGCGGCGGGGTCGTCCGGGTCAACCCGAACATCGAGCTCGCCGGTACCGGCTCGGAGGGGTACCTCAACGGACTCTCCTACGCAGACGCAGGGCAGCACTTCGAGAGCCAGGTCTTCCTTCACCACAAGGGCGCCCACACCACCGGTGACGTGCTCTACAAGGGCGCGTTGCAGGGCGCGGGTGCGCACAGCGTGTGGATCGGTGATGTTCTCATCGGTCCGGACGCGACCGGAACCGACTCCTACGAGGCCAACCGCAACCTGGTGCTCACCGAGGGTGCGCGCGCCGACTCGATCCCGAACCTCGAGATCCAGACCGGTGACATCCAGGGAGCCGGTCACGCGAGTGCGACCGGTCGTTTCGACGACGAGCAGCTTTTCTACCTGCAGGCCCGCGGCATCACCGAGGAAGAGGCGCGGCGACTCGTCGTGCTCGGCTTCCTCACCGACATCGTGCAGCGCCTCGGCATCCCGGCGCTCGAAGCCGAACTGCTGGCCGCGATCGAGGCTGAACTCGCGGCGGTGACCGCATGAGCGCTCATCGCGTCTGCGCCGTCTCCGAGCTGGAGCAGGACACCCCGATCCGCGTCGAACCCGATGGCGTCCCGATCACCGTGATCAAGGACTCCGAAGGCGTCGTCCACGCGATCGGCGACACCTGCACGCACGGCGAGATCTCGCTCGCCGAGGGCTTCGTCGAGGGTGACACCGTGGAGTGCTGGGCCCATGGCTCGGCGTTCTCGATGCTCACCGGCCGGCCCCAGAACCTCCCTGCGTATGAGCCCGTTCCGGTCTACGTCGTCGAGATCGACGGCGACGACGTGCTCATCGACCCGACTGTGATTAAGGAAGTCTGAATGTCTGTTCTCGAGATCCGCGACCTGTATGTGACGGTCGAGACCGAGGCGGGAACCACCCCGATCCTCAATGGAATCACCCTGACGATGAACACGGGTGAGACCCACGCGATCATGGGGCCGAACGGCTCCGGCAAGTCCACGCTCGCGTACACGATCGCCGGCCACCCCAAGTACACGGTCGCCAGCGGATCCATCACGTTCGACGGCGAGGACGTCCTGGCGATGAGCGTCGACGAGCGCGCACGTGCGGGACTCTTCCTCGCGATGCAGTACCCCGTCGAGATCCCCGGTGTCACGGTGACGAACTTCCTGCGCACCGCCAAGACGGCGCTCGACGGCGAGGCTCCGGCCATCCGCGGCTGGACCAAGGACGTCAAGCAGGCGATGACGAACCTGCGCATGGACCCGAAGTTCGCGCAGCGCAACGTCAACGAGGGCTTCTCCGGTGGCGAGAAGAAGCGTCACGAGATCCTTCAGCTCGAGGTCCTCAAGCCGAAGTTCGCGGTGCTCGACGAGACCGATTCCGGCCTCGACGTCGACGCGCTCAAGATCGTCTCAGAGGGCGTCAACCGTGCCAAGGAGTCGACCGGTCTCGGTGTGCTGCTCATCACGCACTACACGCGCATCCTCCGTTACATCCGTCCCGACTACGTGCACGTCGTCGTCGCTGGGCGCATCGTCGAGGAAGGCGGCCCCGAGCTCGCCGACCGCCTCGAGAACGAGGGATACGACCGTTTCCTCGACCCCGCAGCACCCATCGAGGCGTAGGCTGACCGTATGACCGCGACGCTCACCGATGCGAAGTACGACGAGGTCACCGAGGCTCTCAAGGACGTCATGGACCCCGAGCTCGGGATCAACGTCGTCGACCTGGGACTCATCTACGACCTGGCCTGGGATGACGAGAACGACGCCCTCGTCATCCACATGACGCTGACCAGCGCCGGCTGCCCGCTCACCGATGTGCTCGAGGATCAGACCGCGCAGGCGCTGGACAAGGTCGTCGACCGGTTCCGCATCAACTGGGTCTGGATGCCGCCGTGGGGTCCGGAGAAGATCACCGACGACGGGCGCGACATGATGCGCGCCCTCGGCTTCGCGATCTGAGGATGCTGGAGGTCACAGCGCTCCCGCTGGCCGAGCTCCGCGCACGCACCAGCGAGAAGTGGCGTGAGTACCCCGACGACGTGCTGCCGCTGTTCGTCGCCGAGACGGACTTCCCGCTCGCGCCCGCGATCACCGCCGCACTGCAACGCGCTGTTGCGGCGGGGGACACCGGGTATGTGGCCTCCCGCACCCCGCTCGCCGACTCGTACGCCGCCTTCGCGCGGCGCCGGTTCGGCTGGGATCCGGATCCCGGCCGGATGCGCAGCACAGCCGACGTCAGCATGGGCATCGTCGAGATCCTTCGCCGCGTCGTCGCACCGGGGGAGCGCGTCATCGTCACGACGCCGGTGTACCCGCCGTTCTTCGAGCTCGTGACCGAGGCCGGCGGTGTGGTCGAGCGCGTCCCGCTGCGCGACACCGGGACCGGGTGGGAGCTCGATGTCGACGGCATCCGCTCGGCGCTCGATGACGGCGCACGCGCGATCCTGCTCTGCAATCCGCACAATCCGACCGGCACCGTGCACAGCCGGGATTCTCTCGCCGCTCTCGCTGCTCTCGCCGACGAGTACGGGGTCGCTGTCGTCTCCGATGAGATTCATGCCCCTCTCGTTCAGCCGGGCACCGCGTTCACGCCCTTCCTCTCGGTGAACGATGCCGCTCGACGCGTCGGCTACGCGGTCGTCAGCGCGAGCAAGGCGTTCAACCTCGCCGGGCTCAAGTGCGCTCTGATGGTCACGGCCTCGGAAGAGACCACTGCGATCGTTCGCCGTCTCCCGGTCGAAGTGGAATGGCGCACCGGCCAGTTCGGTCTGCTCGCGGCGGTCGCGGCGTTCTCCGAGGAGAGCGATGTCTGGCTCGACGGACTGCTCCATACGCTCGATCGGAATCGCCGGCTTCTCGCGGATCTTCTGGCCGAGCACCTCCCTGGTGCGCGCTATCGGATCCCGGACGCCGGCTACCTCGCCTGGATCGATCTGACGGCTCTCGGCTGGGGCGACAACCCGGCACGTCGCATCCTGCAGGACGCGAAGGTCGCTCTGCACTACGGGCCGGCGTTCGGAACCGAGGGTGCAGGGCATGTGCGTCTGAATTTCGGGACCAGCCCCGAGATCATCACCGACGCCATCGAGCGCATCGCGGCGCTCGTCGGCCGGTGAGCGCCACGCAGGTCGCCGCATCGATCTGGGACCGCCAGCGCCTCGGTATCACCGTCGGTTCCGTCGTCCTGATCTTCCTCGCGGCCATCGAGGCGCTCGCAGTGACCACCGTCATGCCGATCGTCAGCGTCGATCTGGACGGGGAGGCGCTGTTCGCTGTCGCCTTCTCCGGCACGCTCGCGACCGGAGTGATCGGCATGGTCGCCGCAGGGGCGTGGAGCGACCGCACGGGCCCCCGGGTGCCGTTGTACACGGCGGTCGTACTGTTCATCATCGGTCTGGTCGTCTCCGGCTTCGCGCCCGACATGTACACCTTCATCGTGGGGCGCCTCATCCAGGGCCTGGGCGCCGGCGGGCAGACCGTGGCGCTCTACGTCGTGGTGGCAAGGGTGTACCCGCCCGAGCTGCACGGCAGGATCTTCGCGGCGTACGCCGCGGCCTGGGTCGTGCCGTCGATGATCGGGCCGTTCTTGGCCGGTGCGGTGGCCGAGTTCCTGCACTGGCGGTGGGCCTTCCTCGGAGTCGCGGTGCTCACGGTGCTCGCGTTCGTCCTCGTTATGGCGCGGCTGCGCAACGTCTCGCTGAGTTCGTCCGATCCGGCCGATGAAGCGGCGCAGACCCCGCGCGGGGGATCGATCGGTGTGCGGATGCTGCGCGCCGTGATCGTCGCCGTCGCGGCTGTGGCCGTCGGCTTCGCGGCCGAGGCTCGTCCGGCGATCGGTTGGCCGATCGCGCTCGGAGCGCTCGTCGTCCTCGGTTTCGCGATTCTGCCGCTGCTGCCGCCCGGGGCGTTGCGGGCCAGGCGCGGCCTGCCCAGCGTGATCCTGATGCGGGGTCTCGCGGCGGGGGCATTCTTCGCGGCCGAGGCTTATGTGCCGAAGCTCTTGATGGACCGCTTCGAATTCAGCCCGACCTTCGCGGGACTCGCCCTCACCATCGCCGCACTGGCATGGTCGAGCGCTTCCGCGCTGCAGGGGCGCTACGGAGACCGGCTCGGCAGCACCCGCATCGTGGTCATCAGCGTCCCGCTGCTGCTCGTGGCCGTGCTCAGCATTCTCGTCGTCTCCGTCACCGGCGCAATGCCCTGGCTCGCGGTGATCGGCTGGGGTTTCGCAGGCGCGGGCATGGGGTTGCTCTACCCGAAGTTGACGGTGCTCACCCTCGCGTACTCGACGTCCGCGAACGAGGGGTTCAACTCCTCCGCGCTCTCGATTTCGGATTCCACGGGTTCGGCCGTCACGATCGCCCTGGCCGGACTGCTGTTCCTTGCACTTCCATTCGGAGCCTCGGGGTTCCCCGTCGTCTACGTGTTCACGGCTGTGCTGCTGCTGGTCGCCCTGATTCCAGGGCTTCGGCTGGGTGACGGGTCGCGCTGAGAGACTCGAAGGCGCGAATGCCGGCCTCGAAGACGTCGACGGAATGGGCGGTCGGATCCGCGCCATCGGCGTCGATCGCACCGATGCTCTGCGCATGCATGCGTTGCTGCAGGAGCATCGCGTGACCGAGGATGAACTCGAAGGCCGCATCGGCGAACGGCCCCGCGTCGCCGCCGTTGTCGCCGATTGAGGCCGCAAGCGCCGCCTGTGCGCGTCGGGTGCCCAGGCGCAGCGCGTACGTGCTCATGACAACTTCGGCGCCGTCGCGGTAGGCGAGTAGTGCGTCGCGGATCGCGCGGGCCGTGGGAGCGAGCGCGAGCGCGGGGTCAGGATCAGGGACGGCACTGAGGATGCGGTCGGCGACCGCGGCCAGCAGCTGCTGCTTATTCGGGAAATGCCAGTACAGGGCGCTCGCCTGCACATCGAGTTCGGCCGCGAGACGGCGCATCGACAGGTCGGGAAGTCCGACATCGTCGAGCAGCTGCAGCGCGCAGGCGACGACGCTCTGGCGGTCGTGTCGTGCGGGGCTCATCCCATCAGTATACTGAACGGCGTTCAAGTGAACAGTGTTCAGGTGCTTCGACGGGCTCAGCAACCGAGTCGACGAGCGCAGGAACCCCGTCGAGAGGAAACTCCATGTCCGAGCAGCGTGGCGACATCGGTCGCGATCTGGCCCGTATCGCGATCTTCGCAGCCCTCATCGTCGTTCTCGGAATGGCGACGATCCCGATTCCGGGTGGCGTGCCCATCACCGCGCAGACCCTCGGAGTCATGCTCGCCGGCGCTGTGCTGGGTCCGCGACGCGCCCCGCTCGCCGTCCTGCTCGTGCTCGTGCTCGCCGCCATCGGCCTGCCCGTGCTCGCGGGCGGTCGCGGCGGTCTCGGTGTGTTCTTCGGTCCTTCGGCGGGGTACCTGATCGGCTGGATCGCGGGTGCGCTCGTCGTCGGACTCATCGTGCACGGCGGAAGGATCACCTGGTGGCGCACGGCGCTGGGAACGGTCGTGGGCGGCATCCTCGTCGTGTACCTCTTCGGCATCCCGGTGACGGCCCTCGTCCTGGGTCTGGATCTGGGGCCGGCGGCGCTGGCGAGCACCGTCTTCCTGCCCGGCGACCTGCTGAAGGCCGGCGCGGCCACTGCGCTCACGCTCGCGCTTCGGCGCGCCTACCCTCCCGCATTCGGCATCCGCACCCTCGATCAGGCCGCACCGGCACGTGTCGCCTGACACACTGCTCGGCACCGTCACGCTCGCACACGTCTCGGTGCAGCGCGAGGGACGTGCGATCCTCAGCGACGTATCCGTCGAGCTCGCCGCTCGACGGATCGCCGTGATCGGGGCGAACGGATCCGGAAAGTCCACGTTCGCTCGGTTGTTGAACGGGCTCATCGCGCCCTCCGCGGGAACCGTCACGGTGCATGGACTGGACGCCGTGCGGGAGCGACGGGAGCTGCGCCGCCGGGTGGGCTTCGTCTTCTCGAATCCGGAGGCGCAGATCCTGATGCCGACGCCGGCCGAGGATCTGGCGCTGTCCCTGCGGGGCCGGGATCGTGCGGAGATCGCGCATCGCGTCCGTGAGGCGCTGAACGCCCACGGGCTGGCCGAGCACGCGGACGCACCCGCTTCTGCGCTCTCCGGAGGGCAGAAGCAGATGCTGGCGCTGGCCTCCGTGCTGATCACAGAACCCGAGCTCATCGTGGCCGACGAGCCCACGACTCTCCTTGACCTGCGCAACGCGAAGCGGATCGGTGATCTGCTTCTCGCGCAGCCCGCGCAGGTGGTGCTCGTCACCCACGATCTCGATCTCGCCGCCCGGTGCGACGCCGCGGTCCTGTTCGAGGAGGGCCGAGTCGTCGACGAGGGAGATCCTGCGGAGATCATCGAGACCTACCGCAGGGTGTGCGGATGATCCTGCTGTACCGGCTGGGATCCAGCGTCCTGCATCGGTCACCGGCTGGCGTGAAGCTCGCGCTCTTCGCGTCGGTGGCTCTCGCGCTGTCGCTGTATCCGCACGACGTCTGGAGCATCGCCGCCGTGCTCGTCGCGGTGTGCGGGCTCTACGCCGTCGCCCGCTTTCCCGTGCGCGTTCTCGCCGTGGAGGCGTGGCGGCTGCGATGGATCGTATTGCTCCTCGGTGTGGCGCTGACGGTTTTCGTCTCGCCAGTGACGGCCTGGGTCAATACCGGACGAGTCGTCGCCCTCGTGCTGCTCGCCAGCCTGCTCACGCTCACCACACGAATGGCCGACCTGCTCGCCGTGCTGCACCGAATGCTCCGCCCGCTCGGAAGGATCGGCATCGACGCCGATTCCGTGGCGATGACGATATCGCTCACCATCACCATGATCCCGGTGGTGACGGGGTTCGCCGATCGTGTGCGGGATGCGCAGGATGCGCGAGGCGTGCGTCTCGGTGTGCGTTCCGTCGTTCCGCTGCTGGTCATCACTCTCCGACACGCGGACGACGTCGGAGACGCCCTCGCCGCCAGAGGACTCGCCTGACACCCCGCGCCGGGAGAGCCGCAGGGACAGGACGATCAGGGCGACGGCGATGCCGGCGGTGACGACGGACGTCCCGAAGACGAGCAGCATCAGGACGGCACTCAGCCCGATCAGCGTGGCGATCGAGAGGCGCCGCGCGGAGTCGTGCGCCCGCGGGGCGGCTGCGGTCTCGAAGCGGGTGAACGCGATCGCCACCAGGGCGGTCAGAGCCAAAGCCAGGGCGAGCCAGAGCGGTCGTCCGAGCCACCAGCCCGCGCTGTCGAGATCGGGAAGGGCGACGCCGGTCACGATCGCACCGACCGCCGAGAGCCCGGCCATCGCGAGCAGCACCGGCATGTGCCAGAGGTAGATGGTCATGGTGCGTCGGGTGACAAAAGCGGTGAACGCCGCCACGTGGGGCCGACGGCTGAGCTGCTGGAGGCGATCGCGATACAGCGAGACGAGCGCAATGTGTACGACGCCGACGAGCAGCAGAGCAGCCGTGGGCGGGTTGATGTTCGCCACGAGGTCGGGGGAGTACACCCCGAAGAGGAACGTACCGATGAGGATCGCGAGGGCGCCGGCGGCTGCCAGGGCGCGGGTGCGTCTGGGCAGCGCATCGATGCTGCCGTCGGCGAAGAAGAAACCGAGTTGCTGCAGGGTCAGCCAGACGAAGGCGAGATTCAGAAACCCGAGCCCATCGATTCCGCTGGCCTGACGCAGCGCGTCGACGGCGACCGCGGTCGACGCGAGCACGCCGATGGCGAGGAACGGGGCACGCTCGTGAGCGGCGGCGAACAGGGGAAGCAGAGCCTGGCAGAGCAGGAACACTCCGAGGAACCACAGCGGTTGACCGTACCGGAAGCCGGCGGTCGCGATGAGGTCGGCGGGTACTCCGACAACGGCCAGAAGAGCGAGGAGCGCGCCGACGATACCGATGGTGAACATCGCTGGGCGCAGCAGCCGATGCAGGCGTCCGGCCACGAATCCGGTGGCGGTGCCGCCGCGGTTCTTCGTGCGGCGGTAGGCGATGAGGCCGGAGAATCCGCCGATGATGAAGAACAGCGGCATCACCTGGAGAATCCAGCTCAGTGGTGTGATCCACCAGGTCCCGTCGCTCGCGTTCTCGAAGACGGGCCCCGCATCTGTGACCGTGACGCCGACCATGATGGCGTGCAGAAGGACGACGCCGACGACGCAGAGGGCGCGGATGAAGTCGATGCCGGTGTCGCGAAGCCCTTTCACGGGGCGTGCTGATACGGCGATCTGCGGCGCCTGGACGGTGGCCATGAGTCCTCCTCGGGAACGGTGTCCCAGGAGACTATGGAGCGGGTGTCCAGCGCAGCATCAACCGGCGGTGTCGTCTCTGCCCCTACCAGGGGGTGATTCAGGAGCTCGGCTCGACCAGACCGGTGTCGTAGGCGAGGATCACGGCGTGCACGCGATCGCGGAGATCGAGCTTGGCGAGGACCTTGCCGACGTGCGTCTTCACGGTCTGTTCGGCGATGAAGAGCTCTTTGGCGATCTCGCCGTTGGACTTGCCCTGGCCGATGAGCACCAGTACCTCGCGTTCGCGTTCGGTCAGGCCGTTCAACACGGTTTCGGAGCGCGGAGACCGTGGCCGGTGACCGGCGAACTGCTCGATCATCCGCCGGGTCACGCTCGGCGCAAGCAGGGCGTCACCGCCGGCGACGACCCGCACCGCGTGCACGAGCTCTTCCGGCAACGCATCCTTCAGCATGAAGCCGCTGGCTCCCGCTTGGAGGGCATCGTAGACATAGTCGTCGATGTCGAACGTGGTGAGCATCAGGATCCGCGGCACGTGTGCCGCGGGGTATGACGGCCCGAGGATGCGACGGGTCGCCTCGATGCCGTCGAGTTCCGGCATCCGCACGTCCATGAGGATGACATCCGGGTCCAGGCGCGCCGACAGCGTGACGGCTTCGAGGCCGTTGGATGCTTGACCCGTGACCTGGATGCCCTCGTGGGCGTCGAGGAGCGCGGCGAACCCGGCGCGCACCATGGCCTGGTCATCGGCGATGAGGACGCTGATCGTCACGAATTCTCCTTGTCGGATCGAGGTTCTCGGTGGTGAGTGGCAGTGT
Organism: Microbacterium sp. LWH12-1.2; assembly: GCF_040675825.1. Taxonomy (NCBI): domain Bacteria; kingdom Bacillati; phylum Actinomycetota; class Actinomycetes; order Micrococcales; family Microbacteriaceae; genus Microbacterium; species Microbacterium sp. LWH12-1.2. Next base: position 1,224,729 of record NZ_JBEGIJ010000001.1, on the reverse strand, counting down.
GGCTTCGACGATCCATCCGCCGTCGGCATCGGGCCCGGCAGAGAATGCACCGCCGAGGATCTCGGCGCGTTCGCGCATGCCGCGCAGGCCGTGCCCGCTACCGGGTTCGGCGGGGACCGTCGTCCGAGCCGAGTTCTGCACTCGGATGTGCACGGCATCGGCGTCGATGCGCACACGCACCGAGATGGTGGTGCCGGGCGCATGGCGGACGGCATTGCTCATCGCCTCCTGGACGATGCGGAAGGCGGCGATCTGCACACTGGGAGCGACGGAGGACGCTTCACCGGCGACGATCTCCAAGCCGACCTCGACGCCTGCCCGACGGATGCTGTCGACGAGCGCCGGGATATCGTCGATGCCCTGTTGCGGAGCGAGTTCGATCGACTGATCCTCGGTACGCAGCACCCCGAGCATTCGCCGCATCTCGGTGAGCGACGCGCGTGCCGTCGCCGCGATGTCCTCGAACTCGGCAGCGGCCTGTTCGCTGATGGTGGGCAGGCGGTAGCGCGCCGTGGACGCCTGCACTTGGATCACCGACATGCTGTGCGCGATGACATCATGCAACTCGCGAGCGATGCGGGTGCGCTCCTCGATGAGGGCCCGACGCGCCTCTTCGAGCGCGCTGTGCTCGCGCTCCCTGGTCAGCTCGGCGTCGACGCGGGCACGCGCGGCGACGAGCGTCGCGATGAGGAACATCGCGACAGCGAGGGAGGCCGTCACGATCATGTCGGCGGTGGCACTGGAGGCGATGCCCGGTGTCGTGATGATGTCGGGGCGCAACAACGGGGCGGTGAGGGAGGACAGCAGACCGATCACCAGGGGCGCGGCACCCAGACGGGCGCCGTGCACGAACGTCACGACGCCGACGAAGAGCACGAAGGTGATCAGGGCAGGCACGGACCAGGGCCAGGGCGAGGCAGTGGCCAGCTCGGGGACGACGAACAGCGGAAGCGCGAATGCCGCGCTGCAGAACAGCGCGATCGCCCTCCGCGGGCGCGAGATCGCAAGAAGCGGTGCCGAGCAGAGCGCACCGCCGAGGATGAATGTCAGAGGCAACGGCGTGCCGTAGAGCACGGTCTGCACCGGCACCAGAACTGCGAGCAGCGCGACGAGTGCCGCGCACAGCAACACGGTGGCGTTGCGGCGGCTGATCCGGGGAGAGCGTCTGGTGCGCTGCCGGCGATTCGCCATGACGTTCATCCTGCCAGTTGCGGCACAGCGACGCGCCGACGTCGCGCTGCTACCCGATCGACGGTGAACCCGATCAGGAGCGCGAGAACGACACCGATGGCAGCGCTGAGGAGAGGTTGATCCTTGACCCAGGAACCTGCGAAGAGGCCGATCCCGACGCTGAAAATGCTCCAGCTCGCGCCTGCGAGAAGACTCAGGGGGATGAAGCGCCGCCACGCGAAGTCCAACGCCCCGGCCGACATGTTCACGGCGACGCGTCCCACCGGGATGTAGCGGGCGCCGAGGATCAGAGTGGCGCTGCGATCGTCGAGCGCACGTTGCGCGTGGACGAATGCAGCGGCGACGCGGGGGCGCCGCATCCATGCGAATCGCCGGGTGCCCAGTCGGCGTCCGATCGCGTAGGCGATGTTGTCGCCGATCGCTGCGCCGACAGCGGCGACGGCGCAGAGGAGTGCGATGTTGACGCCGCCGCTGGACGCTCCGACGGCAGCGGCAGCGACCAGCACCGTCTCACTCGGAATCGGCGGGAAGAAGCCGTCGATGATCGCCACCACGAGCATGATCAGGTAGAGCCAGGGTGAGGTGACGGTCTGCATGATGAGCTCGTTGATAACATCCACCCGAGAAGATTAGGAAGCAGGTGGCGGATGCGGCATCCCTCCGCGGTATCGTCCGTGTCAGCCTCCGGAGGTATATCCGCCGAGTCGATCACCGAGCTCGGGACGGTTCGTGTGCGGGGTCTGCTCGTCGACGAGCAGACCCGATGTGCGCACTATCACAGCGAGCTCGACGTGATCGCTCTGCTCTTCCACTGCTGCGAGGAGTGGTTTCCGTGTCATCTGTGCCATGAGGCGATCGCCGATCATCCTTCACGACCATGGCCGGCGACCGCTCGGACCACGGAAGCCGTGGTCTGCGGCGTGTGCTGCTCCCGCCTCCGCATCGAGGATTATCTGCGCGTCGATGAGTGCCCGACCTGCGACGCGGAATTCAACCCCGGTTGTCGTCTGCACCGGTCGCTCTACTTCGACTGAACGCCCAGCCAGCGCAATCTATACTGAGAGGCTGGCCCTTCGGCCGCATCCTCCCTGACGAACGGACAACCTGCTGTGCTTGCCGTGCACGACCTCGAGATTCGCGTGGGCGCCCGCCTCCTCATGGAGCACGTCTCGTTCCGTGTCGGCGACGGCGACAAGATCGGCCTCGTCGGCCGCAACGGCGCGGGCAAGACCACGCTGACCAAAGTGCTCGCCGGCGATGTGCTGCCCTCAGGAGGCCGCGTCGACCGTTCCGGTGAGCTCGGCTACCTGCCGCAGGATCCGCGTTCCGGCAACCCGGAAGACCTCGCGCGCACGCGCATCCTCGACGCCCGCGGTCTCGGACAACTGAACCTCGGCATGACCGAGGCAGCGTCCGCGATGGGCTCGGATGACCCCGAGGTGGCCGCGAAGGCGATGAAGCGGTACGCGCGTCTGACCGAGCAGTTCGAGGCGCAGGGCGGCTACGCGGCAGAGGCTGAGGCGGCATCCATCGCCAACAACCTCTCGCTGCCGGACCGCATCCTCGACCAGCCGCTCTCCACGCTGTCGGGCGGTCAGCGTCGACGCATCGAGCTGGCCCGCATTCTCTTCTCCGACGCCGAGACGATGATTCTCGATGAGCCGACGAACCACCTCGACGCCGACAGCGTCGTGTGGCTGCGCGAGTTCCTCAAGGGATACAAGGGCGGACTGATCGTGATCAGTCACGATGTGGAGCTGGTGGGGGAGACCGTCAACCGGGTGTTCTACCTCGACGCGAACCGCCAGAGCATCGACACGTACAACATGAACTGGAAGAACTACCTGCGCCAGCGGGTGGCCGACGAGGAACGCCGCAAGAAGGAGCGCGCGAACGCCGAGAAGAAGGCGACCACGCTGCAGCAGCAGGCCGCCCGCTTCGGGGCGAAGGCCTCGAAGGCGGCCGCAGCGCACCAGATGGTGGCACGCGCCGAGAAGCTCCTCGCCGGCCTCGATGAGGTTCGTCAGGTCGACCGGGTCGCGAAGCTCCGCTTCCCGAAGCCCGCGCCCTGCGGCAAGACGCCGATGATGGCAACCGGCCTCTCGAAGTCGTACGGTTCGCTGGAGATCTTCACCGACGTCGACCTCGCGATCGACCGCGGCTCCAAGGTCGTCGTACTGGGCCTCAACGGCGCCGGCAAGACCACCCTGCTGCGCATGCTCGCGGGCGTCGACCAGCCGGACACCGGACAGCTCGAGCCCGGGCACGGCCTGAAGGTCGGCTATTACGCCCAGGAGCACGAGAACCTCGACGTGTCGCGGTCGGTACTCCAGAACATGGTGTCCGCTGCTCCGCACATCACGGAGACCGAGGCGCGACGAGTGCTCGGATCGTTCCTGTTCACCGGCGACGATGTTCTCAAGCCCGCCGGCGTGCTCTCCGGTGGCGAGAAGACCCGTCTGTCGCTGGCGACGCTGGTCGTGTCATCCGCGAACCTGCTGCTGCTCGACGAGCCGACGAACAACCTCGACCCGGCGTCGCGTGAAGAGATCCTGGATGCGCTCGCGCACTATGAGGGCGCCGTCGTGCTCGTCTCGCACGACCCGGGCGCGGTGCAGTCCCTGAACCCCGAGCGCGTGCTCATCCTGCCCGACGGTGTCGAGGACATCTGGAGCCAGGAATACCAGGACCTCATCGAGCTCGCGTAGCCCGCAGTTAGCCCCTCGTCGGGCGACCCTCCCTCCTTCAAGTCCTGGCAGACTCGGAAGCGAGCGAAGGAGAGCAGCGATGAACGCGTATCAGGTGGTCGAGATCGGCGCCCTCGATGAATGGCGAGGTCACTTCGGGGGGTTCGATGAGGCGCGATCGCGCGACGGCCGGAGGGTCGTCGATCATGAACTGACGATGCAGTACATCGGGATGACCGCGAACGCGCTCGCACCGGGGGAGCAGGCCGGCTACTGGCACACGCACTCGCGCGTCGAAGAACTGTACGTCTTCCTCGGCGGGCGCGGACAGATGGGTCTGGATGACGACGTCGTCGAGGTCGGCCCCGGCACGGTCATCCGCGTGGGCCAGGGCGCATGGCGCACCTGGCGGGCATTGCCCGAGAGCCCAGAAGAGCTGCGCTGGCTCTGCATCCGCGCCGGCGGTGAGGAGCTGCCGCACATGCCGAACGACGGCACGCGCAACCCCGAGCGGGAAATGCCCTGGTGACGTCACCCTCTGAGCTGCCGTAGTTCTCGGGGGACATCGCGCTCGTGGGACGAGGTCAGTGGACCCCGGCGTCCAGAAGCTCGTCTTCGGTGTCGGCGTCGTGGTCGCGGCGGCGGGGATGCTTCGCAGGCGCCGGAGCCCCCTCGAGATCCTCGCGGTGCTTCACGATCTCGGTGCGGATGATGTAGCCGATGAAGACGAAGCCCATCAGCGCGAACAGGATCCACTGGATGGCGTAGGAGAGGTGAGGGCCGGGGTCGTCGGTGGGGGAGTCGAACCCGCTGGGCGCCACTTCCGGCGCCGGGTCCTCACTGACCAGCTGGCCATACGCCTCGGTGATGACGTCCCCGTCGACGAGTTTCGCCACCGTCGGCAGGTGGATCGTCGGTACCTGCCCCGTCGGCGCGCCTCGGCCCGATGCGGGAAGCGGCTCGCCCGGCCGCAACCGCACGATCACTTCGACCTCGCCCGATGGCGGAGCCGGCACAGTGTCTGGCGCCTCACCATCGCCCGGCGGAACCCAGCCACGATCCACGATGAACACGCGTCCATCCGCATCCCGGAACGGAACCAGCACTTCGAAGGCGCTCGTGCCGCCGTGCGGGCGATTGCGGACCAGTAGCTGGTCCTCGGCGAGGTACTCGCCGCTCAGGATCACCGGATGCCATTGGTCCTCGGGGTCCAGTACGCCGTCGTCGCCGATCAGCTGGGCGAGGGGCACCGGTGAGGCATCGTAGTTCCGCTCGACGAGTTCGATCTGCTCCTCGCGCGACTCATTGCGGTCGAACTGCCAGTTCGAGAGGAACGCGCACCCGACCGCGAAGCCGATCGCGATGAGGACATAGACACCCCAGCGCAGAATCCGTTCCCTCATGCGGGCACACCGTCGCGGACTGTCACCGGGAAGTCCCGAGCGGCCAGGTAGTCGCGCAGGAACGTGACGTGCTCATCGCAGGCGAGCCAGATCTTCTCCCGATCGGCGGCGTGGATGCGCGGATTGCGCCACACCACCTGGTGGGTCGCGGCGACCCGGCAGCCCGCTCGAGAGCACTCCGGCGCGGTCATGGCCGATCCGGTCATGGCCGATCCTCGCGGGTCTCGTGGATCGTCACGATCTGAGGGTCCGCCGGCGGGACGGTCGGCTCGGGCGCCGCGCTCTCCAGTTGCTGCACTGGTGACTCGGCGCGCGTCTCGGTGCTGTCGCTGCCCGCATTGGCGAACACGACGGCGATGTAGGGCAGTACAGCCGCAGCGATCGCGAAGACCCACGTGTACCAGCCATAGGGCTGCACCAGCACCATCAGTGCGAAACAGGCGATCCGGATCGACATCGTGAGCGCATAGCGGCGGACACGATGAGCGACCTCATCCTGCGGCGACAGCGGCAGGGAGGTGACAGCAGGGGCGTGTCGTTCGGCCTTCACGATGACTCCAGCCTACGCCGATGCGAGCGGCGTGGACTGCTACGAGTTGAGGATGAACGGCAGGCTGAACGCACCGAAGAAGATGAGGCTGAGCAGTGACATCACAATCGACAGAACCAGGAAGGCGATGACCACGTAGCCGAGAATGAGGCCGGCGAACGCCAGGCCGCGCCCACCGAGCCCTGGGTTCTTCTTGGTCTGGCCGAGTGCCATGTGTCCTGTGATCACAGCTACCACCGAGGCGAGCATCGGAATGAACAGCCAGCTCAGCAGGAGCCCGGCCAGGCCGCACACCAGTGACGTGATCGCGAGTCCGCTGGTCGGCCGAGCGGGCGCGTAGGTCGCAGGCATCGGAGTGCCGTACACCGGGTAGCCGCCGGGCTGTGCGGGCGGGCCCGGAACGCCATAGTTCTGCTGCTGGCCAGGGTACGCCTGCGGAGCGGCAGGGTAGGAGGGTGCTGCGCCCGAATACGCCTGCGGGGCGGGAGGGTACGACGGTGCGGCACCGGGGTACGCCTGCGTCGGTGCCGCAGGATACGCCTGCGGAGGTTGTGCCGGCTGTGCGACCGGGTAGACCGGAGCGGCGGCAGGCGCCGGGGCGGGCCACACGGGAGCCGGAGCCGCCGGTGCGGCAGCGGGTGGCGTCAGGGACGGGTCCTCCGCGGGCGAAGTGGGGGTGCTGTTGTCGCTCACAGTGATGCCTTTCGTCCTGCACAGCGTTTCAGCCGTGGATGGATCTGTCAAACGTTTCGCGGGTGTCGGTCGCGGCATCCTCGATAGGATCGTTCTCGGCTCGGCCGCCCGGAAGCCGCCGCCAGATCAGGAGTGGAACATGAGTGCTCAGCGCGTCGTCCTCGTCACCGGAGGCAACCGCGGCATCGGCCGGGCGATCGCCGAGCGATTCGTCCGCGATGGATACCGCGTGGCGGTCACCGCACGCAGCGGCGAGGGCCCTGAGGGCACACTCACGGTGCGCGCAGACGTCACGGATGCTGCAGCTCTCGACGCCGCGTTCACCGAAGTGGAGCAGCAGCTCGGACCGGTCGAGATCGTCGTGGCGAACGCCGGCATCACGAAGGACACTCTGCTGCTGCGGATGAGCGAGGATGACTTCGACAGCGTCGTGGCGACGAACCTGGGCGGCACCTTCCGCGTCGTCAAGCGCGCATCCAAGGGCATGCTCCGCGCCCGCTTCGGCCGGGTCATCCTGATCTCCAGTGTCGTGGGGCTGTACGGCTCGGCCGGCCAGGTGAACTACTCCGCCTCGAAGAGCGCTCTCGTCGGCTTCGCACGTTCACTGACGCGCGAGCTCGGCGGTCGAGGCATTACGGCGAACGTCGTCGCTCCGGGATTCATCGAGACCGACATGACGGCAGAGCTCCCCGAGGAGACACAGAAGCAGTACAAGGCCAACATCCCCGCCGGTCGCTTCGCGACGCCCGACGAGGTCGCCGGCGTCGTCACCTGGCTCGCCGGCGACGACGCAGGCTACATCTCGGGTGCGGTCATCCCGGTTGACGGCGGCCTCGGAATGGGCCACTGACCGCAGGCCTGGCTGTGACCAGCGGGCGAGCGGCCGCGCTCAGGCGGTCAATGCCGCGTTGATCAGCTCGGCGAGACGCTCCGGGGCCGAGAACTGCGGCCAGTGCCCGGAGTCGATCCGTACGACCTCCACGCTCTCGATCGCCCGGAACTCCTCGCCGTACGGACCCCAGTTGTCGAGTTCCGACTCCAGCGTCTCCTGATCGAGGCTGCCCATGAGCAGCGTCGCCGGTACTCCGAACCGCGCCCGGTTTCCGAGCACGATCGGATCGGTGGGCACGCGTGCCGGCACGCTTCCGGTGAGTGGCACGGTTCGTGCGCGAGTCGGTTCGTCGAGGTCCTCGACGTCCTCGTCGGGGAAGAAGTCCCAGCCCGGGAACGGGATGACGCCATCGACCACCTCGAACTCGCTGATCCCCACGCCGGCGGGCGGCGGCACCGTGTCGACGAAGATGACTCTCACGACACGCTCGGGCCGCGCATCCACAGCGCCCCAGGCGACGTTGCCGCCGCCACTGTGGCCGACGACGACGACCGGTCCGGAGACGGCGTCGATCGCGCTGACAGCCGCCGAGATCCAATCGGCGATGCCGATGTCACTCGACGCAGCCGCGCCAGCGCCGACACCCGGCATCGTGAGCGCATGCACACGGTGACCCGCACGCTCGAGATCGGGGATGACGTCGTTCCAGCTGGATGCATCGAGCCAGAGGCCGGGGATGAGGATGAGATTCATGGCCCCGACCATACCCGTCACATCAGACGTTGCTCCGACTCCGTCCGGCGCGACCTCGCCTCCGCATGGTCAGGGCCAGGCCACCGGCGGCGAGCAGCAGGACGCCGCCGATCAACAGGCCGACCGGCGCGTCGCCACCCGTCGTCGCAAGCCCGTCCCCGGGGCGGGGCGTCGGCGTCGTCGGCGTTTCGCCGCCCCCGGACTTCGGCGTCGTCGCCGACGCGATCGGGCTCGGGGACGACTCGCGACCCTGAACGTCGATCGCGGTCACGTAGTAGCCGTAGGTCGTCCCCGCCGTGAGCCCGGAGTCTCGGAAGGAGGTGCCTTCGGCCACGCTCGTGACGGCCGCGCCGTCCCGGTAGATCCGGTAGCCGATCACGGTCGCGCCGTTCGTCGCCGCCGAGAAGAGCGCGCCGCCGGTCGCTGTCCAGGACACCTCGACGGAGTCGGGCGCGAGCGCCGTCGCCGTCACATCGGCAGGAGGTGCAGGAGGCGTCTCGGAACGGGGGAGACCGACGCCGGTCGGCGACCACCAGTTGCCGGAGACGACGATCATCGAGAGCATCCGGATGCTGTCACCGAAGTAGGTCGTCACGGGATCGGCCGTGTTGACCTGCCAGAGGCTGTCCAGCCACGCCTGGTCGCCGCCGTCGAGCATCGCGCTCACCGTGAACGGCGAGGCGAACGCGAGGTCGAAGCCGTCCTCGATGGGTGCGCCGTCGAGGAGGTATCCCTGGTCGATCGTCGTCGGGTCGCCGCCGGTCGACGACGCGATCCACGCGTTCATCGCGGCGAGCTGCTCCTTGGTGCGGTCGTCGCCCGTGAGGAGGTAGTCCGTTCCGAGACGCCACGGTACGCGGCTCGCGTTCCAGTTGTATGCGCCGTCGAACTCGCTCTCGAGGAACTCGGGATCAGCGGGCCGGTAGCCGTCGCCGTCCTTGAAGGCGAAGTCCGGCAGCAGGCCCGTCGTCGGGCTGTGGTCCGTGAACAGCTGACTCGAGACGGCGTGCGTCTTGTCTGCGATGGTCGTCCAGCGCTCGTTCCCGCTCGCGGCCGCGAAGTCCTTGAAGTGCTGGATCATGAAGTCCGATGTGCGGGTACCGCGGCCGTACACCGCTTCGTCCTTCGTCCAGTCGCCCAGGAGGACGACGTTCTCGCTCGGGTGGATCGCGCTGTTCAGGATGGCGTCGATGATGCGCTGGGCGTCGCCCAGATAGTCGAACTCGCCGCCGCTGCCCCATTGCTGGTCGGCCATGAGGAGGGCATAGGCCATGTCCAGGTCGCCGTCGGTAGCGGCGTCGTCACCGAACCAGCCCCAATCCGGGTTCTCCGGATCGAACGTGAGCGTGTTGACGATCGCGGTGCCGTCGTCGCGCTGCTGCCAGGCCATGAGGTTCGGATCCATGCTGCTGGGGTGCGCCTTGGAGAACCGCAGCAGGCTGTCGAAGTACTTCTTGGCATCAGGGTCGTGTCCGGCCATGATCGCGGTGATCAGCATGCCGTAGCCGTTCGACTCGGACGTGGTCACCGCATCCGGCGTCTCCTCACCCGCTTCACCGTTGCCGTTGTAGTAGACGTAGTACTCGTCATCCTCGTACGGGTTCTGTGTCAGGTACGCATCCTTCCAGGCGTCGTAGAGGCCTGCGACGGTGGCGTCGAGCTCGGCCTGGGAGGCGCTCGGCTTCAGCGTGCCCGCCGCGTACTCCGTGTGCTGACCGAACGGTCGCTGCGGGTCCGAGGTCGTCGGATTCTGCGGCGTCGACGCCTGACGGGGCGTGGCCTTCTCGGACTCGTTTCCTGCGGCATCGTAGGCACTCACCGTGTACTCGTAGGTCGTTCCGGGAGTCAGACCCTTGTCGGCGAAGGTGGTTGTGGTGGTGCGAGCGATCAGCTCGCCGTCACGGAACACCTTGTATCCGGTCACGCCGACGGCGTCCGTCGACGGCAGCCAGCTCAGGTCGATCTGGAACTGCGACGGGATCCGAATGCTGAGGCCGACTGGCGCCGTCGGCGCCTTCTCGTCGTCGCCCGCGCGGGGCGGGACCACGGCCACCGGAGCCGAGTTGTCCTTCGTGCCGACCGCCTTGATGACGAACTCGTAGCGCACGGTCGGGTCATCGGACAACGGCTGCGCGAAGGTGTACTCGGTACGGCCGGGCTCCGCGGGGATATACGCGCTCCAGTTGGTGCCGACCTTGTCGTCCTTCTCGTAGATGCGGTAGCCGCGCACCGGCTCCTCCGATGCGGCGGGCGCCTTCCATGCGAAGTTCGCCTTGCCGTCGGCAATCGTGAGGCTCGCATCGCGGACAGGGTCCGGCGTGCCGTCGGTGCGGGTGATGGCGTATTCGTCGAAGAGACGCACTCCGTTGTCGCCCGCTGACTCATCGGACTTCGCGGCCGTGTAGGCCTTGAACGAGAGGGTGTCGTCGGTGACCGAGAAGTCGACGAACATCTTCTTCTCAGGCTGCTCATTGATCGCGGCGAATGACGTGTCGCAACCCTCGGGCGTCTCGTAGAACTTGTTGCCGAGCGCGTTCGGCATCAAGTACAGGATGCCGTTGGGATCGGTGACGTCGTACTGGACGACGATGTTGCCGTTCTCGTCGGTGATGGTGTCGACAGGCTTTCCGTCGAGCATCTGGTGAGAGCGCATGTACATGTGGTCGTGTGCTTCGAAGACGACGTCGACGCCGGTCTCCTGGAACACCGGGACGAGCACCTTCTCGTAGAAGGCCACGCGGTCGGCCTCCCAGTTGCAGACGTTCTCGCCGGCGGAGTACACGCCCTTGTGGAGGGAGACGAACTTCCAGCGCGCATCCGTCTCAGCGACGGTGCGGCGCAGCCAGTCGAGCTGGTTGGCGAACTCCGTGTCGATCCGACCGATGTTGCCGTCGTCGTCGAGGAAGCCGCCGTACTGGGAGTTGAACTGCATGAAGAGCGAGTTGCCGTATTCGAAGGAGTAGACGGAGCCGTCATGGGCGCCGGTGCCGGAGTCCTTCGGCGTGTTGAAGTGGTTGTAGAAGTTGTTGTTGGGCAGGGTGCCGGAGTCCTCGACCTCATGTCCGCCGAGCACGGGGACGTAGGGCACGTGAGCGAGCTGGTCGGCTGCGCTGTCGAGCATCCACTGCCACTGCTCTTCGAGGTCGCCGTTGTCGACGAGGTCGCCGTTCACGAGGATGAACTTCGGGTCGTCGATCGTGTCGATCGCCTTGACGAAGGTGTCTTTCCACTCGAGGAAGTTCGACAGGTCGGACGCCTGGGAGTCGGCGCTGAAGATGAAGTGGAAGGGCTCTTCCTTGGCCGTGTCCGTGGTGAAGGTGCCGATCTTTCCCCAGCCGTTCGCGCTGCCGTCGCCGACACGGTAGACGTATTTCGTTCCGGGGGTGAGGTCTTCGGCGGTCACGCGGTGGCTCGAGAACTTCGTGGTGCGGCGAGCCTCGCGGTCGTCGGCGGTCACGAACGTGTCGATGACCTCGGACGTGCCGTCGAACTCGATCACCCCGTCGGTCGGGAAGCCCTCACCGTGCTGGTTGTCGGCCGGTGCGAGCTGCACCTTCGTGTCGGTGACCTGCGGAGGTGTGTACCAGGCGAACCCCATAGTGGTACGCGGGTCGCCGTTGATGTTCATCGAGAAGGTGCTGGGGGTCTTGACCACGGTACTGAAGCTCCAGCTGATGTCCTGTGCGGGGGTGACGCCATCGGTGGCGGCGACCGCAGACGCTGCGACCGAGACCGTGTAGCGATGCCCGAATCCGAATGCGTCGTGCGCAATGCGCAGCGTGTCGTCTTCGACGGTGGCGACGACGCCGTCGGCGGCTGCGCCCGTCTCGTCCACGATCCGGATGCCGGCCGCGTCGATGATCTTGATCTTCTTGTTGAATCGCACCTCGACCGGGACGTCACGGGCGATGGTGGCAGAGCCGTCCGCCGGTGTGGAGAGCACATCGAAGGTGGGCATCACCGTCGGTGTGCCGTCGACGCGATCGCCGGTGATGCGGATGTTCCGAATGAAGCTGTCTCCGTATCCGCCGACCGTCTCGTTATCCGTGGTGTTGGAGGGTGAGTTCGATGTCATGATCCAGCGGACGTAGAGCGTCTGCGCGCCCGAGGCCGCAGCAGGGAGTGCGACGTTCTTCACCAGGCAGGTGTCTTCCGGGCAGGCGAAGGTGTGGGTTGCGGTCTTGATGGTCGTGCCGGGGACCTCGGTCCAGGTCTTGCGGTCGGTGCTCATCTCGACGACGAAGTCTCGCGGTCCTGATCCGGAGGCGCTGTGCTCCGAGGCGACGGCGATGTTCTCGAATCCGGTCGTGGAGAGCGCGGCGAGCCAGTACTTGGTGCGCATGCCACCGCTCCAACCCTGGGCGGAGATCGCGTTGCCCCGGTCGGCGTGGAAGCCGTACTCGCCGTTCGTTCCCACGCTGGTCAGCGCGGAGTGATCGGCATAGGCCCCGTCGGTCGCCCAGAAGACGCCCTTGTCGTCGTCATCGTCGAAGACCCACTCGGCGACGGAGTCCTTCTGCACAGCGGCTGTGCTGAAGGACCAGGTGATGTCGGCGGTCGGAGCGATCTGATCGTCCGTTCCGGCGATGGCCGTCTTCGGGATGGTGACCGTGTACGTGCGGCCGGGGGCGAATGCGTCGTGCTGTACGGTGACGGTCGATCCGTCTGCGGTGAGGTCGACACCGCTCACCGTTGCGCCCTCGCCGTCGACGATCGACGCCGTGGCTCCCTGCTGCACGGCTACGGACTTGTTGAACTTCACCGAGACGGGAGCATCAGCAGGGACGGTCTCGGCATTCTGCAGGGGGCTGAGTGTGATGGCCGTCGTGGGCTTCTCCACCGGGTCGCCCGTGGGGATGCCGGATACCGAGACGTCTCTGATCCGGCTGGAGCCGGTCGCGCCGACGGTCTCGCCGCTCACGCTCGTCGTGGAGGTGGTGACCCAGCGGATCGCGACCTCGTCTTTGTCGGCGGCGGAAGCGGGCAGGGGGAGTGACGACGTGGTCCCCGTTGCGAAGTCGCCGCTGACGGCGAGAGTGCCACCGGCGACGTCTTGCCACGTCAGCTGACCGTCGGTGCTCACCTGTACGGCGAAGTCGCGAGGACCGGAGCCGCTGGAGCGCTGTTGGGAGCTGACGGTGAGGTCCGTGTAGCCGCGAGTGGAGAGGAGGACCAGCCAGGACTTGCTTCCGGCGCCATCGTTCCACCCCTGGTAGCGGACGGATCCCTCCGCCTCATCGTGGGTATACGCGGTGAGCGGGTCGGTGGTGACCGGTCGCAGGCTCGCCGAGGGCTCGGTGCCGCCGGTCGCACTGAACACGTTGGCGCCGACGCTGGAGTCGACGACGACGGGAGCGGTGGTGAACTGCCACTGCGCCACGTGTTCGGGCACGGCGGCCTGGGCGGCCGGAACGGTGAAAGCCGCGACCATCAGAGCGGTCGCAGCGGCCGCGATGGCCCTGACGAGCGGGCGTGCACGATTCGCGGTCAGCGTCGGGTGCGGAGACGTCATCGAGAGTCCTTCATGTTCTGGCCGTCTGACACGACCGCTCAAGCGAATGCGGAGATCGTTTGAAAACATGATTTACGATCTGCTCGAATGCTATCCACACGACACGAGGCGGGTCAATGCGCAGGAGCGGGTCTTCCGGAGAATTCACCCGATTGCGCGTCGCGCGCACCGGATGTTCATCACCTGTGGTCGAGAGACCCGGAAGGGGCCCCATCGTGACGGACGTCTCCGGGAGCTCGGTTCGGCGGGAGCCGGTTCTCGGGGCCCGCGACTGAAGGGGCTAGGGGAGCAGTGGGATGACTTCGGAAAGATCCTGGTCGCGGATGACCAGACTGGCCGCGGCGCGGACTGCGGGCTTCGCATTGAAGGCGATTCCGAGGCCGGCGACCGTCATCATCTGAAGGTCGTTCGCGCCGTCGCCGATCGCCAGCGTGGCGTGCGGGGCGACGCCGAGTTCGGCAGCCCATTCCTGCAGAGAAGCGGCCTTCGCCGCAGCATCCACGATCTCGCCGTCGACCGCCCCGGTGAGCACGCCGTCGACGACGTCCAGCCGGTTGGCGCGCCAGCGATCCACTCCGAGCGACGGCGCCACGTGATCGAGGATCTCGTGGAATCCGCCGGAGACGACACCGACGACGCCGCCGCGCTTATGGACGGCTGCGGTCAGTTCACGCACACCTGGAGTGGGTTCGATGCGTGCCAGGACACGTGCGAACGCCTCCACGGGGACTCCGGCGAGTGCCGCGACGCGCGACCTCAGGCTCTCCGCGAAGTCGACCTCACCGCGCATCGCCGCCTCGGTCGCCGCCTGCACCTCTGCGCCGCGACCTGCTTCGTCGGCGAGCAATTCGATCACCTCGTTGCGGATGAGGGTGGAATCGGCATCGAGGACGACGAGGAAGCGCGCGGAGGTCACCCGATCGAGCGTAGTGCCAACACGGCCCGACTCAGCGTTCGATGAAGACGCCCTTGCCGACCACCGTGATCCCGGAATCGGTGACCGTGAAACCGCGCGCAAGGTCGCGTTCGCGATCGACGCCGACCGTGGCGCCGTCGGCCAGCACGACGTTCTTGTCGAGGATCGCTCGGTGCACCCGCGCCCCCGAGCCGACCTGGACGTGGTCGAACACCACGGAGTCCGTGATCGTCGAGCCGCCGGCCGCGAGCGTCCAAGGACCCACAACGCTGCGTTCCAGATGCGTTCCGGAGAGCACAGATCCCAAAGACACGATGGAATCGATCGCGTTACCGATCCGCCCGACGGAGTCGCGCACGAACTTCGCTGGCGGTGAATTGACGGCCTGCGAGTGGATCGGCCAGTCCATGTTGTACAGGTTGAAGATCGGCAGCGCCGAGATGAGGTCCATGTGGGCATCGAAGAACGAGTCGATCGTACCGACATCGCGCCAGTAGGAGCGGTCGCGCGGCGAGGACCCAGGAACGTCGTTCTGCTTCATGTCGTAGAAGCCGGCTTCGCCGCGATCCACGAAGTAGGGGACGATGTCGCCGCCCATGTCGTGTCCGGAAGTCGGTGATTCGCCGTCGACTTCGACCGCCTCGATGAGGGCGTCGGCATCGAAGATGTAGTTACCCATCGACGCCAGCACCTCGTGCGGCGAATCCGGAAGACCAACGGCATCGGAGGGCTTCTCCAGGAACCGCTTGATGCGCCCGGCATCCTCGGGATCCGTGTCGATCACGCCGAATTGGTTGGCCATGGCGAGAGGCTGGCGGATGCCGGCGACCGTCGCCTTCGCGCCCGATTCGATGTGCGCATCCAGCATCTGCTGGAAGTCCATCCGGTACACGTGATCGGCACCGATCACGACGACGATGTCGGGCTTCTCGTCGCTGATGAGGTTGAGGCTCTGCAGAATCGCATCGGCGGAACCGGAGAACCAGCGTTTGCCCAGTCGTTGCTGAGCCGGAACGGAAGTCACATACGAATCCAGCAGGGCCGACATCCGCCACGTCTGCGAGATGTGTCGGTCGAGGCTGTGGGATTTGTACTGCGTCAGGACGACGATCTGACGTAGCCCGGAATTGATCAGGTTCGAGATCGCGAAATCGATCAATCGGTACTGTCCGCCGAACGGCACTGCCGGCTTGGCGCGATCGGCCGTGAGTGGCATGAGGCGCTTGCCCTCGCCGCCGGCGAGGATGATCCCGAAGACCTTCTTTGGAGCGGACATGGCTCCACCCTAGAGGGCAAAACCCGTCGTGTACTAGCGTTCGATCATGCGAGTTGAGATGATCACCAAGGAGTATCCGCCTGCGATCTATGGCGGTGCCGGCGTGCATGTCGCGGAGCTCGTTGCCGCGCTTCGAGAGAGCATCGATGTGCGTGTTCGCGCCTTCGGTGAAAAGCGCGACGAAGCCGACACCTATGCGTATGGCACGCCGACGGAACTGGCCGACACGAATGCGGCTCTGCAGACTCTGGGCACCGATCTGGAGATCGTGGCGGCCATCGAGCACGCGGATGTCGTGCACAGCCACACCTGGTACGCGAACTTCGCCGGTCACCTCGCCTCCCAGCTGCACGGCATTCCTCACGTGTTGACCGCTCACAGCCTGGAGCCGCTCCGCCCCTGGAAGGCGGAGCAACTCGGTGGCGGTTACGCCGTGTCCAGCGGCATCGAGAAGCTGGCATACGAGAACGCTGCGGCCGTCATCGCCGTGAGCGCCGGGATGCGGGCAGACATCCTGCGCAGCTACCCGAATGTCGACCCGGCGAGGGTGCGGGTGATCCACAACGGCATCGACGTCGAGCGTTGGCACCCCGTGCACGACACCGACTTCCTGAAGAGCGTCGGCATGGATCCGGATCGGCCTTCGGTCGTCTTCGTCGGACGCATCACCAGGCAGAAAGGTCTTCCGTATCTGCTGCAGGCGGCTCGACGGCTGCCGCCGGAGGTTCAGCTCGTCCTGTGCGCCGGGGCGCCGGACACACCGGAGATCATGGCCGAGGTGCAGGAGGGCGTCCGACTGCTCCAGGAGACTCGCGACGGCGTGATCTGGATCGAGAAGATGCTTCCGCGGGAGCAGCTCTCCGCCATCCTCACGGCGGCGACCACGTTCGTCTGCCCGTCCGTCTACGAGCCGCTGGGCATCGTCAATCTCGAGGCGATGGCGTGCGGGGCAGCCGTCGTCGGCACGGCGACGGGCGGCATCCCCGAGGTCGTCGCAGACGGAATCACCGGTCGCCTGGTGCCAATCGAGCAGGTGCAGGACGGCACCGGCACTCCGGTCGATCCGGAGCGTTATGTCGCGGACCTCGCGGCGGTGCTCACCGAAGTGGTCTCGGATTCGGAGCGGGCGAAGGCGTATGGGGAGGCCGGGCGCGAGCGCGCTCGAACGGACTTCAGCTGGGCCGCGATCGCCGACACCACGCGCGCGCTCTACGCGGAGCTCACCTCCTGAGCCGATAGGCTGGCGGTATGCCGATCGCTCTGGACCTCACCGACGTCGTCGTGCGCCGCGAGGGGCGCAACATCATCGATCACGTGACCTGGCAGGTCACCGATGATCAGCGATGGGTGATCCTCGGACCGAACGGGGCGGGCAAGACGACCCTGCTCCAGCTCGCCGACACGCTCATGCACCCGACCTCCGGAACCGTCACGGTGCTGGGGGAGACCCTGGGCCGCACCGACGTGTTCGAGGTGCGTCCGCGCATCGGCTTCGCGTCATCCGCGATGGCCAAGCGGGTCCCGCGCGACGAGACAGTGCTGAACGCCGTGCTCACCGCCGCGTACTCGGTGCTTGGACGCTGGAACGAGAACTACGAGGACATCGATGAGCGCCGCGCACTGCGCGTTCTCGGCGACTGGCGTCTCGAGCACCTCGCCGACCGCACCTTCGGGACCCTGAGCGACGGCGAGCAGAAGCGCGTACAGATCGCGCGCGCGGTGATGACCGACCCCGAGCTCCTGCTCCTCGACGAGCCGACGGCGTCGCTCGACCTCGGTTCCCGGGAGGAGCTGCTCGCCCTGCTCAGCGGGTACGCGTCGTCTCCCACCACGCCTGCGATGCTCATGGTCACGCACCATGTCGAAGAGATCCCCGTCGGTTTCACACATGTGATGCTGCTGCGCGACGGTCAGGTCGTTTCGGCCGGTCCCGTCGCCGACACGCTCACCGCCGAAACGCTGACGGAGACCTTCGGCATGCCGATCACCCTCAGCAGCGAAGACGGTCGCTACGCCGCACGCGCGCAGTCCTGAGCTCGGGTTTCTGAGCTCGTCGAAGGACTGCTAGACTCGAACCTTGGTGCTCTCTGCACCGCAGACTTCCCGCGCCCTGGCACAATCCAGGGCACCAAGTAAGGAATCCCATGAAGACTGACATTCACCCCGACTACCAGGCTGTCGTGTTCCGCGACCTCGGTTCGGGCGAGACCTTCCTCACCCGCTCCACGGTGTCCAGCGACAAGACCATCGAACTCGAAGGCGTGGTCTACCCCGTCATCGACGTCGAGATCTCCTCGGCCTCGCACCCGTTCTACACGGGCAAGCAGCGCATCATGGACTCGGCCGGTCGCGTCGAGAAGTTCAACCAGCGCTTCAAGGGCTTCGGCGGCTCCAAGTAATCATTGCCGCGAAGGCCCCGTGCTCCTCGGAGCACGGGGCCTTCGTCGTCCCGTTCAGAGTTCGATCGTGATGCGGTCGCCTTCGATCTTGCTCGGCGGGTCGCCAGGAGAAGGGGCGGGGGCGGTGCGTTTCGTCTGCCGGTCGCGCTCCATGCCCGCCTCGTAGGCCGACGGCATCCAGATCGCGTCGAACGATCCGCCGAACCCGCCGCCCGTGCCGTCGTACTTCTCTTCGACCGGTTTCTTCGAGAGAGTGCGGACGATAGCGAACACGATCAGGCCGGGTCCCATGCCAGCGACCACGGCGACGTAGAGCCAACCGACCACGTCCTTCATGAGGCCACCGTACGCCGCTCGCACCGCCGTGGCATCCCCGGTGCGAGGGATCTGATCACCGGATGCGCCGGTCCTGCACGAGGTCGATGAGGTGCGAGAGCACGGGGCCGGAACGCAGACCGTTGTGCTCGTGCTCGCTGGTGACCCACAGACGTACGCCGGGCAGCAGCCGCGCCGTTTCCAGCGAGTACTCCATCGGCACGTAGACGTCGTTCACATAGACGGCAGCGGCGCCGGTGGCATCGGATGCCGCGATCGCCGTGGCGTCGTACACGCGCGGCCACTCGAACTCGGCGAGCTCCAGAGCGACGTCACGCCACGGCTGGAAGGCCGGCACGGTCTCGGTCCATTCGCGGCGGATGTGCTCGCCGGTGAACAGCGTCGGGTCGGCGGCGAAGTCGCTCGGCTCGGTGCGCTCGGCCGACCAGCGAGTGGCGTGACCGTCGGCATAGCTGGATTCGTGAAACGCGAAATACAGCGGATTGCGGCCGGTGTACGGCATCGCATGCATCAGATCGTGGCGGAACGCATTCGATCCGGGGTCGAGCTCCAGCAACGACCAGACGGTCTGCCAGCCCTCGTTCGTTCCCAGCGCCGAGCCAAGGGAACGCAGGCGTGACACCGAGACGATCTCGCCGTCCGGAAGGGTGATCCGCCCGGCATCCGCGTGGTCGACCAGGCGGCGCATCGCATCGCGGTGCTCAGGGAACCGCCGGTAGTACTGCTCGGATGCTGCGCGCATCTTGTCGTAGCAGAGCGCATAGGTGTCATCGGGATGCCGGCCGATGGCGCTCAGGCCCCCGGTGATGAAGACGTGCTCGAGGGATGCGGCGTCGGTGGAGAGGTAGGCGAGAGTCGTGAATCCGCCGAAGGACTGACCCAGCACGGTCCAGGTCGCAGCCCCCAGGTGCTGTCGCATCGCCTCGCAGTCGCGCACGATCGAGTCCGCGCGCAGATGAGTCAGATACTCGGCCACCGCCGCGCTGCCCTGCTCGAGGTCGGCATCGCTCACGGGGGTCGAGCGTCCGGTACCGCGCTGATCCAGCAGGACCACGCGGTAGTGGGCCAGAGCCTCGTCGAGCCACGCCGGCGACGTGGAGGAATGGAAGGGTCGCGGAGCCTCGAATCCGGGCCCGCCCTGGAGGAACACCAGATACGGGAGGGCCTCTCCGCCGTCGCGCGACACCACAGAGGCGAAGACGTCGATCGTGCGGCTGTCGGCCGGATCCGACCAGACCAGAGGGACGGTGAGCGTGTGCTCTTCGATGGTCAGGTCCATAATGCGACGGGCAACGGTGCTCACACTTCGAGCATATCGTCGGCCGAGCGCGCGCATTCGTCCGAGGAACCTACATCACGTCGGCGATGTAGGAGTACTTGACGAAGACCTCGGGCGCGAGTCCGGACTCCTCGAGCACTCCCTGCACCGCGCTCATCATGTAGTTGGAGTCCCAGCCCATGTAGAGGAAATGCGACTCGTCGAGCTCATCCCACTGTCCCTTCCATGCCATCGCGTCGTAGATCGGCCCGCCGTGGCGCGCGCAGTACGCCACCGCCGCTTCTCTGGTGTCGGTCCAGGCTCTGCGGAGCACCCGGTTGAAGAGGTGCTTGACGTCGAAGACCTCCCAGCGTTCGCCGCGGTACTCCACGTAATCGAACTCCCGGTCCCATCCGGCGGGCCATCCACGCCTGCGGACGGCATCGAGAATCGGGGTCAGGCCGTCGTCGTCGATCTCGGGGAGTTCCGGGCGCGCCCAGATCTGCAAGAGCTCTGCAGTGAGCTGCACGGTACGCCCCGTGATCGCCGCAGTGCCCCAGGAAGCGACCCCTCCGAGTTCTCGGGTCGCGGGCACCGAACTGCGCGCATAGGCCTCGGCCCGCTTGACGGGGTACGACGCTCCGAACACCCTCTGTGCGAGCGGCTGCTCGAGAAGCGTGAGGTTTCCGAGAGTCGGTGCGAGCGCGCGATGGCTGTTCTGCTCGTCGTCGGTGAACTCGCTCCACGGTCGGACGCCGTCACCGGACCAGGAATCGCCCGGCGCCGCCGGCGCGATGTGCTCGACGTCGTAATCCGCGGGATCGTCGACGCCTTCGAGTCGGCCCAGCACGTAGGCGGCGTACGGGAGCTCGCTGTACTTCAGCACGGCGCTCACTCGCTCGTCCGAGGGGGTGATCCGGGAGAAGGCGCGCATCAGCGACTCGCGGCCCTCGATGCGCGCGCGGCACAGCCGGGCGATGAGGCGCTCGTTCGGCAGGTTCACCAGGGTTCGTCGCAGGTAGAGGGCCTGAATCCACTCCAGCGTCCGGATCAGCTCGTCGCGACCGACGACTCCGCGGACGTAGTCGCTGTAGACGTTCATCACCAGCGGGTACCCGGCGCGGCCGAACGTGTTCACGTACCGAAGCTGCCGGGCGACCTCGGGATCGTGCTCCAGCGAAGGATCCAGCAGGATGCCGTAGATCTCCGCGTAGTGCCGCCAGATCCCGGCATCCGCCTGGAGGTGCTCGAGGTCGACACGAGGGAACGACTGCCGGAACGCGCTGTACACGCCGTGCTCGCCGCTCGCTGCGACTTCGCGTCCGGTGGTCATGACCAGGTAGTGCCGCCAGAACGCACCGATCGCCTGACCGGTGTGCTGCTCGATCGGCAACCAGAAGCGTTCCTCGACGTCGAGCTGCTCGGTGTGCGTGAGTCCCATCAGGATGTAGTTGTGGATGAGTTCGTGATCCCGGAGCGGCTCACCCGTGGAGTTCAGGCTCTCGAAGATCTGCTGAGCGTTCGCGGCGGTTCCGAGAGTGATCGAGACGTGCTCGAGCTTCTGCAGCCCACGCCAGATCTGCGGCACGTCTTCGACGTGCACCTGACTGCGGAAGAAGGCGTAGTTGTCGTCGAAGCGCGACTCGCGATCGGTATCGCCCCGGCGGTCCAGCACCACCGACTCGTACAGCTCGGCCCAGGCATCGTGTGGACGCAGTTTGGTGCGCGAGGGGTCGTCCTGCCGGACCAGCACGCGCTCGAGTTCGGCGGCCAGCGCCGGATCGGAGCCCTTGATCGAGTGGTGGAGGGCCGCGACCAGAAGCATCACGGTGGTGATGCGCTGCTGGCCATCGATGAGGATCAGGTCGGTCTCGGCATCCGCCGGGCTCTCGGCAGAGAGGATGGAGCCGATGAAATGCCGATGCGCGTCGTCTTCGCCTGCCACTGCACGGATGTCGGTGAGCAGCTGCTCGCAACCGCCGATGTCCCATCGGTACTGCCTCTGATACACCGGCACGACGATCGTCGTGGAGCCCGCTGCGAGCCATTCGATCGTGTTGACTGCTGTCGCCTCGACGTTGGTCGCAGTGCTCATGCTGGTGTCTCGTCCTCCCGTAGTGCCGGGCGCCGAGGACTCGCCTGGTGCCCCGATCAGTCTATTCGCTTGTGCACGGCGACCTCCGGGGAACGCGCGGGCTTCGCTGTTAGGCTTGCCTTATCAGGGCCTGTTAAAACGTGCTGGCCCCCGATGAAAGGACATGATTCAGATCATGGGTTACATCAAATCCGCTGCCCTCGAAGAAAAGGGCTTCGTCGTACTCGACAGCTACAACCAGGACCTCGACCCCAAAGAGTGGCTGGACATCGAGTACAACGACTGGAAGTCATCCGGCGATACGCGTTTCGCGCCGCTCGCCAGCGCCTTCGGCGACATCGAGTGCAACGGCTTCTGGAACCACAAGCCGCCGCGCACCGACAAGGACGGCGTCTGGATCGACTCGCAGGTCGCCAAGGCCCCGAACCTGGCGCGCCGCGCACAGGAGCCGGGCGCGAACGTCGGCCGTTGCCGGGTCATCGAACTGCAGCCGACTCCCTACGGTGAGTGCCTCTACAACCTGCACCAGGACGACAACAACCGTCTGAACCCGGACGGCACCGGCTGGGTCGTGCGCGGTTTCTTCAACCTCACCGATGACAAGGACAGCTTCTTCGTCCTGCGTGAGAACCGCACCGATCCGAGCATCGAGTACCGCATTGCCCTCCCGGCCGGCGCGCAGCTGATCATCGACACGCAGCGCCTCTGGCACGCGGCGACCCACGTCGGCACCGAGCCGCGCTACAACCTGATCACCTCGTGGACGTCCGGCCCCGAGCTCGACGCCTACATCGAGAAGTACAACGGCACCGACGACGTCCCCAATGTCGAGGTTCCGCAGGAGGTCCTCGAGGCCGGTTACATCGAGCAGGCACGCAAGGATGCCGCCCGCGCCGCCTACTACGCGGCGAAGGGCCAGCAGGTGAAGCTCGCGATGAGCGAGGCCTGACCCTCGTTCTGCACTCGGAAGCCCCGGTCGCGAGACCGGGGCTTCCGTCGTATGAATCACATGCTTGTGATTTCCGCCCGACTGGGCGAGAATGGGCGCATAACCGCATATTCTCGCCACTTCGTTGGCTCAGGTCGTTGGGGAAGACGCACCTGATGAAACGGAGAGATCATGGCGACGGCTTACGCACGCGGAGTGGTGTATATCCACTCCGCACCACGCGCGCTCTGCCCGCACCTCGAATGGGCGGTGGGTCGCGCTATTGGTAGAGCAGTGAACTTCGACTGGGCTGAGCAGCCCGTCCTCGAAGGCGCCCAGCGCGCGGAGTTCTACTGGGACGGCCCTGTCGGCACGGGCGCTGTGCTCGCGACGGCCATCCGCGGCTGGGAGCATCTGCGCTTCGAAGTCACCGAGGACCCCACCCCGCGCAGTGACGGCGGACGCTGGTTGCACACGCCAGACCTCGGCATCCACTACGCGCAGACCGATGCAGCCGGCAACATCGTCATCGGGGAAGACCGCATCCGGTATGCGATGGAGATCGCCGCCGGCAGCGCGATCGAACTCCAGCGTGAGCTCGATGTCGCCCTCGGCTCCGTGTGGGACGAAGAACTGGAGCCGTTCCGCCACGCCAGCGACGATGCACGCGTCGTCTGGCTCCACAAAGTGGGCTAGTCCCGCGACAGCGATGGACTGGCCCCAAGACTCGGGGCGGGGGAGGCGTGAGTATCGGATGCCGGTGAATCATCCCGGACGCTGAGAAATCGTATCCCCACTCCGCATGATGAGGACCCCGCCCCAGAAGGGGCGGGGTCCTCATCATCGTCATCAGACCACTGCCGTGCGGGGCAATTCCCCGATCGCCGTCGCATCGCTCTGAGAGATGTGATCCCAGGCGAGGTGAAGCCGCTCCATGGCTTCTGCAGCCTGCTTCGGGGGAAACGAGATCGGGATCCTCACCTTGCGCTCGAGAACACCGCCTGTTGCGAAGCGAGGGCCGGGCGGCAGGATCAGCTGGCGATCGCGGGCTGCGAGAGACAACGCCGTCGACACAGGCGCCCCGAGGTCCACCCACGCCGAGAGTCCACCCGGTGTGCGTGGCATCCGGATCCCGTCGAAACCCTCCAGGGCATCAGCCACAGCGGCTCGCCCCGCGCTCAGCCGCGCGCGGACATGGGCCTTCAGCGACGGCAGGTCGGTCAGCAGCTCTGCCGCGATGCACTGCTCCAGCAACGCGGTGCCGAGGTCGTAGGAGGAGCGCACGGCCAGGAGGCGGGCGACGAGGCGTCGATCTGCGCGGATCCAGCCGATGCGCAGACCGCCCCACGCCAGCTTCGACATCGATCCGATCGTGATGATGTCGGGGCTGAACGCAGCTATCGGCTTCGGGGACCAACCCCGGTCGATGTCGAGTTCCGCTGTCGTCTCGTCGACGATCAGGAGCGTTCCCGCGCTGCGTGCGGTCGTCGCGATGACCTCTCTCGCAGCATCCGTCATCGTGGCCCCGGTGGGGTTGTGGAAGTCGGGGATCAGATACGCCGCCTGCGGCCTGGCGCTGAGGAGGATGTCCGTGACGTGCCCCGCGTCCCACCCGTCGACCTCCACGGGTGTGGCCTGCATGCGATATCCGTGGCGACGGAGGGCCTCGATCGCGTGGGGGAACGTCGGCTGTTCGATGAGCGCACGGTCGCCGCGCCGCCCGATCGTCGTCAGTACGAGGTTGAGAGCGTGCATGGCGCCGGCCGTGATGACGATCTCGTCCGATGAGGTGGGCGCGCCGCGTTCCGTGAAGCGCCGTGCCACGGCCTCGCGCAGTTCGGGTAGCCCCTGCAGGAGATATCCGCTCGATCCCCGGAGCGCCGCCAGTTGAGGCAGCGAGCGGACGGTCGCATCGTAGAGACCCGGAGTCGAATCCATCGAGGCGATGGACATGTCGATCGCCTCGTCGCCGACGGCCGGGCCAGGTGAGAGATGGCTGCCAGGAAGGGGGACCCGCGTGCCACCGCCATGAACGCGGTCCACGTAGCGTTCGACGTCGAGCGTGTCGTACGCGCGGGTGATCGTGGATCGAGATCGGCGCAGTTCCAGGGCGAGAGAGCGCTCACTGGGCAGTCGTTCTCCCACGGTCAGGCGCCCGTCGAGGATCAGCGCGCGGATCTGATCCGACAGACGCGACGCGCTGGACCCTGCTACGTGCTGCGCGCCCAGCAGCTCGACCAATCGTGATCCCATGCCTACAGTCTGCCGGAAAGTGGCACGAGATGATCAGACCACTTTGCATCGAGTGGTCCGGGAATCGTCACCCCCAAGAGCGGCACGATAGGAGAATGCTCTTGCGTACCGTCTTCCTTCCTGTCGTCGCCAGCAGCCGGCGCGACCTCGTCGAGAGGATCCTCCAGCTCCTGGTCGGACTCTTCCTCTATGGAGTCGCGCTCGGACTGATGCTCCGTGGTGGCATCGGCGTCGCGCCGTGGGACGTGCTCTCCTTGGGCATCTCCGGTCAGACCGGACTCGGGTACGGACTCATCACGAATCTCGTCGCCGTCGCAGTTCTTCTGCTGTGGATCCCGCTGCGCCAACGCCTCGGTCTGGGAACGGTGCTCAACGCCCTTCTCGTCGGCCCGAGCGCCGATCTCACGCTGTGGCTGCTCCCGCCGGTGCCCTCGGTGTGGGTCGGGGCGCCGCTCTTCGTTCTCGGACTCGTGCTGCTCGCGTTCGCCACCGGGCTCTACATCGCCGCGAGCTTCGGTCCCGGCCCGCGTGACGGGTTGATGACCGGACTCGTCCGGGTCACCGGGTGGAAGGTGTGGATCGTGCGCACGTTGATCGAAGGCAGCGTCCTCCTCGTCGGCTTCCTGCTGGGCGGCCCCGTGGGCGTCGGCACGGTGCTCTTCGCCCTGGGCGTCGGGCCGCTCATCGGATGGTTCCTGCCGAGGATCACCCGGCTCGGCGAGCAACGATCGCGTCGGCTCGTTCCCGCTGATTCGTACTGAGACCGACGACGGCAAGAACGACGAAGGCCCCGGGAGCGATTCCCGGGGCCTTCGTCGTATGCACGTCGGTCAGTCGGCGCTCGCGAACGCGACGACGGCGTTGTGGCCGCCGAAGCCGAACGAGTTGCTGATGGCGAGCTGCGGGCCGTCGCCCAGAGGCTGCGCTTCTCCGGACAGACGGAACGGAACGGCAGGGTCCTGTTCGGTCATGTTGATCGTCGGCGGTGCGACACGATCGCGAAGAGCGAGGATCGTGAAGATGGCCTCCAGCGCGCCTGTTCCGCCGAGGAGGTGGCCGGTGGAGGCCTTGGTCGCCGAGACCGGGATCTCGTCGATCCGGTCGCCGAACACGCGCTTCAGCGCGACGTACTCGTTCGGGTCACCGACGGGCGTCGAGGTCGCGTGGGCGTTGATGTGAGTCACCTGGTCGGCGCTGGCTCCGGCCTCTTCCAGAGCCTGCGTGACGGCGCGCGCCGCGCCCCAGCCCTCGGGGTCGTTGCCGGTGATGTGGTACGAATCGGCCGTGATGCCGCCGCCGACGAGGTAGGCGTAGATCTTCGCGCCGCGCGCCTTGGCGTGCTCTTCGGTCTCGAGGATCAGCACGGCGGCGCCTTCGCCCATGACGAAGCCGTCACGGTCGATCGCACCGGGGCGCGAGGCGGTCGCGGGGTCATCATTGCGGCGCGAGAGGGCCTGCGCCGAAGCGAAGGACGCCATCGTGATCGGGTGGATCGCCGACTCGGCGCCACCGGCGATCACGACGTCCGCGAGACCGTCCTGAAGATGGTGGAAAGCATGGATGAGCGACTCGGTGCTGGAGGCGCAGGCGCTGACCACGGTCTGCGCGTACGCGCGGGCATGGAACTGCAGCGACAGGTTGCCGGCTGCGGCGTTCGCCATCAGCATCGGGACCGTCAGCGGCATCACGCGTCGGGGGCCCTTCTCCCTGAGCGTGTCCCAGGCGTCCAGCAGCGTCCACAGTCCGCCGATGCCGGTGGCGAAGTCGACGCCGAGACGCTCTGGCGCGACTTCGGGGGATCCGGCGTCTTCCCACGCCTCGCGGGCGGCGATCAGCGCGAACTGGGAAGACGGGTCCAGGCGCTTGGCCTCGTGGCGGGGGAGGATCTCCTCCGGACGCACCATCGCCTCGGCCGCGAAGGTGACCGGAAGCTCATACTTCTGCACCCAGTCGTGCTCGAGGGTGCGGGTGCCGGACATCCCGGCGAGCAGGTTGGTCCAGTTCTCCGGTGCCGTACCGCCGATGGCGGAGGTGGCGCCGATGCCGGTGACGACGATGCGCTTGGTCATGGGGGTGTGGTTCCTTGTCGAACGGGTGTCGAGCGGATGTCGAGGGGAGGCAGGAAGGATGCCACCCCGCGCAGGGCGGAGGTGGCATCCTGCAGTATTACTCCTGGCCCGCGACGATGAAGTTCACAGCATCGCCGACGGTCTTGAGGTTCTTGACCTCGTCGTCGGGGATGGTGACGCCGAACTTCTCCTCGGCATTGACGACGATCGTCATCATCGAGATCGAGTCGATGTCGAGGTCGTCGGTGAACGACTTCTCGAGTGCGACCTCGTCTGCGGAGATGCCGGTCTCGTCGGTGATGAGCTCTGCGAGGCCAGCGAGGACCTCATCGTTGGTGAAAGCCATGTGGTCTTCCTCTTTCTTGCGGGTTGTATTCGGAACCGTGGAACAGTCTAGAGAAGGTCGGGCGTTCTCAGGGGAGGACGACGACCTGTGCGGCGAACACGAGTCCGGCGCCGAAGCCGATCTGCAGCGCCAACCCGCCGGACAGCTCGGGGTGCTCGGCCATCAGGCGGTGGCTCGCCAGCGGGATGGAGGCCGCCGAGGTGTTGCCCGTCGTCTCGATGTCGCGCGCGATGACCGTGGTCTCCGGCAGCTTCAGCTGCTTGGCGAACTCGTCGATGATGCGCAGGTTGGCCTGATGCGGGATGAAGGCTGCAAGGTCGGATGCCTCGATCCCGGCCTTCTCCAGCGCCTGGCGGGCGACCTTCGCCATCTCCCACACCGCCCAGCGGAACACCGTTGGTCCTTCTTGACGCAGGGTGGGCCATGGCGCGACGCCGTCGCGGAAGTCCGTGAGGGTGTGGTTCATGCCGACGGCATCCGCCTTGGAGCCGTCGGACCCCCATACGGCCGGGGCGATTCCCGGTGTGTCGCTGGGGCCGATGAGGGCGGCGCCGGCGCCGTCGCCGAGGAGGAACGAAATGCTGCGATCGGTCGGGTCGACCACGTCGGACAGCTTCTCGGTGCCGATGACCAGGGCATAGCGAGCGGCCCCGGCCCGGATGAGCGCGTCGGCCTGCGTCACTGCGTAGGCGTAACCGGCGCACGCGGCGTTGATGTCATAGGCGGCCGCCGGGTTCGATCCGACGCGATCAGCGACGATGGCGGACACCGAGGGAGTCTGCTTGGGGTTGCTGATGGTGGCGACGATCACCAGGTCGATCTGGTCGGCGGGAACTCCGGCCTTCTCGATCGCCTCCGTCGCAGCGGCGGTCGCGAGATCGATCGCATCGGTCTCCTTGACCGCACGGGTGCGCGTGATGATGCCGGTGCGCTGCTGGATCCACTCGTCGCTGGAATCGATCGGGCCGACGAGGTCGTCGTTCGGCACGGCGATCTCGCCGCGAGCCGCGCCGAAGGAGTAGATCCGCGTGAACGCGGGACCCGTGATCTGAGTCAGCGTCGGGCTCATGCGGCTTCTCCATTCAGCAGCGCGACGGCCGCATCGAGGTCTTCGGGGGTCTTCACGGCGACCGTCGGCACACCGCGCAGGCCGCGCTTGGCGAGGCCCGTCAGGGCGCCGGCGGGCGCGAGTTCGATGAGTCCGGTGATGCCCTGCTCGGCGAACGACGCCATGCACAGATCCCAGCGCACCGGCGAGGAGACCTGATCGACGAGGTAGTCGAGAGCCTGGGCGCCGCTGTTGACCACGGAACCGTCTCGATTCGTCCAGAGAGTGATCTGGGGATCGACGGGCGTGACCGTGTCTACGGCATCGCGGAGGGCGGCGACGGCCGATGCCATGTACGCGGTGTGGAACGCGCCAGCGACCTGCAGCGCAATGACGCGGGTTCCCTTCACCGGCTCCGCGGCGAGAGCGGCGAGCGCGGGGAGGGCGCCGGCGACGACGAGTTGGCCACCGCCGTTGTAGTTCGCGGGGGACAGGTCCAGTTCGGCGAGTCGTTCCAGCACGGCCTGTTCGTCGCCACCGAGGACGGCGCTCATGCCGGTCGGGGTCTGGGCGGCGGCATCCGCCATCGCACGGCCGCGGATGCCGACCAGACGCATTCCGGTCTCGGCGGAGAGAACCCCGCTGCCGACGAGTGCGGCGATCTCTCCGACCGAGTGACCGGCGATGCCGTCGGCCGAACGTCCGGCGCGGGCGGCCAGGGCGTCTGCGGCGATCAGTGATGCCGCGACGATGAGCGGCTGTGCGACGCGCGTGTCACGAATCGTGTCGGCATCCGAGACGGTGCCGTGCTCGTGCAGATCGACGCCGGCGGCTTCGGAATAGCCGGCGAGGCGCTCGGCCGCACCGTCCAACTCGAGCCACGGAGAGAGGAAACCGGGGGTCTGCGAACCCTGACCTGGGCATACGACGACAATCACACCCCCAGTCTGCCAATGATCGGGGGCGAGCGGTGGATGATCCATCACAAGATTGCGAGAAACCCTTGTGTGTGGCGCACAGTACCCGCGGGTCTCAGCGCGGAGTGCGGCGCAACCCGGGACGGCGCCGTACTTGATCGGCGGCGCCGATGGAACCGAGGATCAGTGCGGTCTGCAGGATCAACGCCTCGCGCGGCCCCGTGGCGTCCCAGCCGATGACCTCGCTGACGCGCTTGAGACGGTACCGGACCGTGTTCGGATGCACGAACAGCTCGCGGGCCGTCGCCTCGAGGGAGCGGCCGTTGTCGAGGTAGCTCCACAGGGTGGTCACGAGGTCGGTCGAATGCGCCTGCAGCGGGCGGAAGATGCGTTCGATCAAGGTCTGCTTCGCGAGCGGGTCGCCGGCGAGGGCGCGCTCGGGGAGCAGATCGTCGGCCTCGACCGGGCGCGGGGCGCTCCGCCAGGCACGGGCCACCGCGAAACCGGCGAGTGCGGCGCGAGCGCTCTGGCTGGCATCCACGAGAGCGGCGACAGCGGGGCCGAGCACGACGTAACCAGGGCCGAACAACGGCTCCAGGCGGGCGGCGATCTCCAGGAACGCCAGCTCGTCGTCTTCTTCCTCGTTTTCGTGCCCCGCGATGCGCGCGCGACCGAGCACGAGGACGAGACGGGAACCCTGCACCCCGATCAGCACGTCGACAGCGAGCTTCCTGGCGGTTCGGCGCACCTGGTCGACGTCGAACTGCGGAGGAGTCGTGCCCACGAGGACGGCGACCTCTCCGTGACCGTGCCAGCCGAGAGCGGCGATCCGGCTGGGCAGCTCCTCATCGGCTTCACCGGTGAGGATCGAGTCGACGACCAGCGCTTCGAGGCGGGCGTCCCAGAGCCCGCGGGCTTCCGCGGCGCGGGCGTACACGTCGGCGGCGGCGAAAGCGACGTCGCGTGAATACAGCAGGATCGCCTCACGGATGCTGTCGCCCCTGCCGGCGACGCGCTCCTCGGTGACTTCGACCGTCACGCGGATCAGCTGCAGCGTCTGCTGAAGGCTGACGCTGCGCAACAGCTCCCGCGGCGCCGCGGCGAAGATGTCCGCCGCGATCCAGGGGGTCGAGGTCGGGTCGTCGTACCACTGGATGAACGACGTGATGCCGGCCTGAGCCACCAGCCCGACCGCAGAGCGGCGGGCCGGTGGCATGTCGGCGTACCACGGGAGGGTGTCCTCGAGCCGCTTGATCGTCACCGAGGCGATGTCGCCGGAGATCCGGCGCAGCCAGGTGAGAGTTGCGGCCTTGTCCATGGCCGTGCGGGACGAACCTGTCACCGAGAGCTCAGCTCTCGCCGCCCGCGTTGCCGCTGGTCCCGGCGTTCACGTCGTGCAGTCGATACTTCTCGATGGCCTGAGCGGCGAGCGAACGATCGACGACGCCGTCGTCAGCAAGCGACTGCAGCGTGCGCACCACGATCGACGGGCCGTCGATCTTGAAGAAGCGACGCGCTGCCGCGCGCGTGTCGGAGAAGCCGAACGTGTCGGCTCCGAGCGTCGCGTACCGCTGCGGCACCCACGGGCGGATCTGATCCTGCACGGCGTGCATGAAGTCGCTGACCGCGACGACCGGTCCCTGAGCATCCCGCAGCTTCTCGGTGAGGTAGGCCGTCCGCGGCTGCTCGTTCGGGTACAGGAAGTTGTGCTCGTCGGCGGCGAGGCCGTCGCGGCGCAGCTCGGTCCACGACGTGACCGACCAGACGTCTGCGACGACACCCCAGTCGTTCTTCAACAGCTCCTGGGCTTCGAGCGCCCACGGCAGACCGACGCCGGAGGCGAGCAGCTGCGCGCGGTGTCCTTCGCCGGTGCCCTCGGAGACGCGGTGGATGCCGCGGACGATGCCGTCGACATCGACGTTCTCCGGCTCAACCGGCTGAACGATCGGCTCGTTGTAGAGAGTGATGTAGTACATCACGTTCGGGTCGGGGTGGTTCCCGCCGTACATGCGCTCGAGTCCGGTACGCACGATGTGCGCGATCTCGTAGCCGTACGCCGGGTCGTAGGAGACCGTGGCGGGGTTCGTCGAGGCGAGCAGGTGCGAGTGCCCGTCCGCGTGCTGCAGCCCCTCACCGGTGAGCGTCGTGCGGCCGGCAGTGGCGCCCATGATGAATCCGCGGGCCATCTGGTCGGCAGCAGCCCACTGGGCGTCGCCGGTGCGCTGGAAGCCGAACATCGAGTAGAAGATGTAGATCGGGATCAGCGGCTCGCCGTGCGTGGCGTACGACGTTCCGGTCGCGGTGAAGGCGGCGAGAGCGCCCGCTTCGTTGATGCCGACGTGGATGATCTGTCCCTGCGGGCTCTCCTTGTAGGCGAGGAGCAGCTCACGGTCGACCGACGTGTAGTGCTGGCCGTTCGGGTTGTAGATCTTCGCCGTCGGGAAGTACGCGTCCATGCCGAAGGTGCGTGCCTCGTCCGGGATGATCGGCACGATGCGGTGGCCGAAGTCCTTGGACCGCAGGAGGTCCTTCAGCAGTCGGACGAACGCCATCGTCGTGGCGATCTCCTGCGAGCCGGAGCCCTTCTTGGGGAGGGCGTACGCGGAGTCATCCGGAAGCGACAGCCCGACATGCGTGGAGCGGCGCTCCGGCAGGTATCCGCCGAGGTTCTTGCGTCGTTCCAGCATGTACTGGATGGTCTCGTCCTGAGCGCCCGGGTTGTAGTACGGGGGCAGGTACGGGTTCTCCTCGAGCTGCGCATCCGTGATCGGGATGTGCATCGTGTCGCGGAACGTCTTGAGGTTGTCCAGCGTCATCTTCTTCATCTGATGGGTCGCGTTGCGGCCCTCGAAGTGCGGACCCAGGCCGTAGCCCTTGACCGTCTTCGCCAGGATGACGGTCGGCTGGCCCTTGTGCTCGACGGCGGCCTTGTACGCGGCGTACACCTTGCGGTAGTCGTGGCCACCGCGCTTGAGCTGCCAGATCTGGTCATCGGTGTAGTCCTTGACCAGGGCGGCAGCGCGCTCGTCACGGCCGAAGAAGTGCTCGCGGATGTAGGCGCCGGACTCCGTCTTGAAGGTCTGGTAGTCGCCGTCCGGAGTGACGTTCATGATGTTCAGCAGCGCACCCTCGGTGTCGCGTGCGAGCAGATCATCCCATTCGCGGCCCCAGACCACCTTGATGACGTTCCAGCCGGCGCCGCGGAAGAACGACTCCAGCTCCTGGACGATCTTGCCGTTGCCGCGGACCGGGCCGTCGAGGCGCTGCAGGTTGCAGTTGATCACGAAGTTCAGGTTGTCCAGGCCCTCGTTTGCGGCGACCTGGAGCTGACCACGGCTCTCGACCTCGTCCATCTCGCCGTCGCCGAGGAACGCCCACACCTGAGATGCGGAGGTGTCCTTGATGCCGCGGTTCTCCAGGTACTTGTTCGACATGGCCTGGTAGATCGCGTTGATCGGGCCGAGGCCCATCGACACGGTCGGGAACTGCCAGTAGTCCGACATCTGGCGCGGGTGCGGGTAGGACGGGATGCCGAACGGCGCGCGGGACTGCTCCTGACGGAAACCGTCGAGGTTGTCCTCGCTCAGCCGGCCCTCGAGGAAAGAGCGGGCGTAGATTCCGGGGGAGGCGTGACCCTGGACGAAGATCTGGTCTGCGCCGCCGGGGTTGTCCGCACCGCGGAAGAAGTGGTTGAAGCCGACCTCGTAGAGCGCGGCCGACGATGCGTAGGTGGAGATGTGGCCGCCGACGCCGATGCCGGGACGCTGCGCGCGGTGCACCATGACAGCGGCGTTCCAGCGCATCCAGGCGCGGTAGCGGCGCTCGACGTCTTCATCGCCGGGGAAGTCGGGCTCGTTCTCCGAGGCGATGGTGTTGATGTAGTCCGTGGTCGGGACCATCGGCACGTTGAGGTGCAGCTCCTTCGAGCGCTTGAGAAGGCTGAGCATGATCTCGCGGCCACGTCCGTGGCCCTTCGAGTCCACCAGCTCGTCGAGCGACTGCTGCCACTCACCGGTCTCTTCCGGATCGCTGTCGAGGGGGCCCTGGGAGTACGGATCCTGGTCGTGGACGGTCACGGTGGAGCCTTTCGTCAAGCTGGCGGTTCTCGCCGGGAAACGGGAAGCGACGCGGGGGAGTCTTGTCGACTCGACACAACGCACGCCGGAATCAGCCTAGCCCTCTTCTACGACGACGCGGATCACTGTGGCATGGATAGACTGATCGGGTCAGGGCCTTTAGCTCAGCTGGTAGAGCGCCACGTTTACACCGTGGATGTCGTCGGTTCGATCCCGGCAGGGCCCACCACAGTTCCTCGTTGCACTGAGATCGCCTGCTCCGCCGGGAGTGCGGACAGAGCTGCACCTGCGAGGATCGAACGGTGACTGAAATCCCGCTCTGGCTCCGACCGACTTCCGCAGGCTGGCGTGTCGTCGTGGACGACGACCGTACGCATATGGACGTGCTGGACCCCGCCGGTGCCCGACAGGCTCGCGTGCCGATCAAACCGACGGAGACCTTCACCGGACCCTTCGCCGACAGGATGAACTCCACGACGAACAAGGCGTTCGAAGACAACGGGCCGCAGCTCACGTTCGCCCGAAGACCTGTGCCGTTCGACCTGACCGGCAGCGGTGACACCGGAACTCTGACGCCGGGTGCGGCGGACGGGAAGCGTTCGACCAAGAGCATCGTGATCGAGCTCCGAGGCCGGCACTACGTCTTGCGCCACACCTCGAGCAGCAAGGCCGACGTGCTCCGCGACGGCTCCCTGATCGTCACGTTCTCGAAGGGACGTCAGAACGGCGTGCATCAGTACCTGCGCACCGACCTCATCGACCTGGATGCGACGGACGAGATCGCCCTCACCATCTTCGAGAAGCTGGGTCGCCCAGGCCGCGCCGGGGCGATATCCGACTTCTTCACTGCCCTGTCGAACCTGTCCTGACGTACCGGGAGGAAGCACCATGAAACGACGCATTGTCATCAGCGGAGCATCCGGCCTGATCGGCTCCGCGCTCTCAGACTCGTTGCGCGCCGACGGCGCGGAAGTGACGACACTCGTGCGTCGCCCACCGCGTGATGATTCCGAAGTCCAGTGGGCACCGGGGGAGCATCCGCTCCACGCCGATGTCCTCGCCGGGGCTGACGCCGTCGTCGCGTTCGGTGGCGCCAGCGTCGGTCGACTGCCGTGGACGCGGGCTTACCGGCGAGAACTCGTCCGCTCCCGCCTGCAGGCCACTGGCTCGCTCGCCACCGCGTTGCGCGCCCTGGGAGCCGATGCTCCGGCTTTCGTCTCCGCGTCTGCCGTGGGCTATTACGGCTCGGCGCCGAGCGCCGTTCTCGACGAGAGCTCTGCGGCCGGCGACACCTTCCTCGCGAAGCTCTGCGTCCGCTGGGAGGATGAGGCACGGCGCGCGGGCGACGACGTCAGTGTCGCCCTGTTGCGCACCGCACCCGTCATCCACCCACGCGGCGTGCTCAAGCCCCTGATCACTCTCACCAGGCTCGGCATCTCCGGCCCGCTTGGGACGGGCACCCAGGTCTGGCCGTGGATCTCGCTCGATGACGAGGTGCGGGCGATCCGGCACGTCATCGACGAGCAGCTGGACGGACCGGTCAACCTGACGGGACCCACAGCAGCCACCGCGAACGACATCGGACGCGCCCTGGCCCGAAAGATGAATCGGCGGTTCTGGCTGCCCGCTCCCGCGTGGGCGCTACGTTTCGGACTCGGAGCGGCCGCGGATTCTCTGCTTCTCTCCGACGCCGACGTGCGACCGGCCGCTCTTGAGGAGTCGGGCTTCCGCTTCACGCACGCGACAGCGCAGGAGGCCGTCGACGCCGCGGTCTGACGACGGTCGACGGCCTGCTACGACTCCTCGTGCGTCGCCGGGTCCCCGTTGAACAGTCGTCCGTCAGGCCTGCCCAGCGCCGTGATCGCCGCGACCTCGGCATCGTCGAGGACGACGGCTGCCGCGGCGAGGTTCGCGACCTGGTGCTCCACCGAGGAGGCCTTCGGAATCGCCACCGTGCCCCGTGCGATGTGCCACGCGAGCACGGCCTGAGCAGGGCTGATGCCGTGCGCCGAGGCGATCTCCCCGATGATCGGCTCGGCGAGTACGTCTTGACCTCGCCCGATCGGACTCCATGCCTCGGTGAGGATTCCGCGTTCGCGGTGGTACGCGAGCTGCTCCTCCTGTGGGAAGTACGGATGCACCTCGATCTGATTCACAACGGGGCGGACCCCTGTCTCGTTCTCGATGCGCTCCAGGTGCTCCGGCAGGAAGTTGGACACGCCGATCTGGCGCACGGTGCCGCGTTCCTGGGCCTCCACGAGGGCCGTCCAGGCCTGCAGGTACTCGTCCTGCGCAGGATTCGGCCAGTGGATGAGATGCAGATCGGTGACGCCGACGCCGAGCCGGAAGCGGCTCTCTTCGACACTCGTGCGGGCACGCGCTGCGGGGTGGTGCCGACCGGGGAGTTTCGTGGTGACGATGATCTCGCCTCGGTCCACTCCGGAATCCCTGACGCCCTGACCGACGGCGCCTTCGTTCTCGTAGTTGAAGGCGGAGTCGACGAGTCGGTAACCGGCGTCGAGGGCGCCGGCCACTGCGGCCGCACCGGCTTCGCCGTTCAAGCGGTATGTCCCGAGGCCGATCGCGGGGAGAGCGAAGCCGTTGTGGGCGGCGAACAGGGGGACGGTGACGGGCTGAGTGCTCACGGTGCTCCTTCGAGGCGGACTGGCTTCAGCGTACGCTGGGGCGATGGTCTCAGCAGGTGACGTTGCCCCAGATGACCGCTGCCCCTGCTTCTCGGGAGATCTCTATCGCGGATGCTGCGGTCCACTGCTGGAAGGCTCATCCGCCCCGACGGCTGTCCGCCTGATGCGCTCGCGCTATACGGCCTTCGCGGTCGGCGATGCCGAGTACCTCCTGGCGACCTGGCATCCGTCCACGAGACCGCTACGCGTCGAGATCGACGACGAATTGGTCTGGCGCCGGCTCGTCGTCCTGGAAACGGTCGAGGGCGGACCGTTCGACCGGGAAGGCGTCGTCGAGTTCGAGGCGCTCTGGCGACAGGGCGACGAACGCGGGGTGATGCACGAGCGCAGCCGGTTCGTGCGGGAAGACCGTCGCTGGCTGTACGTCGACGGCGATGTCGCGCCAGCGACTAAGTTGGAAGGGTGAACGCAGCCCCGGAACACCAGCGCATCCTGCTCGACGTCGCCGACCTCGATCGGCGCATCGCGCAGGCCGAGCGTGCGCGTACCCAGCCGACGCAGTCCGGGCGGATCAGTGAACTCGCCGCACTCCGTCAGGAGCAGTTGCGAGACCTCACGGCCCTCACCGGAACACGTGAAGATGCACGTACCGAACTCGTCCGGCTGGAGGCCGACGTCAAGGTGGCCGAGCAGCGTCGCGCACGTGATGCGGATCGGCTCGCCGCCTCGGCGAACTCCAAGGAGGCGCAGGCTCTCGAGCATGAGCTCGCCAGCCTGGCCAAGCGGCTCAGCGACCTCGAAGACGCCGAGCTCGACGTGATGGGCCGCGTCGAGGATGCAGATGCCGCCGTCGCGGCGCAGCAGGCACTCATCGATGCGACCACCGCCGAGGGCACTGAGCTCACGGTGCAGGCAAAGGCCGACATCGCGGCGGCGACCGAGCTGATCGCCCAGCTCGGACGCGATCGCGCTGCCGTCACGGCGCCGCTCCCGGCCGACCTCCTCGCCGAGTACACGCGGCGCTCCGCGAAGACCGCCGGAGCGGGACTGCTCACCCGAGGCACCTGCGAAGGATGCCGCATGGTGCTCTCCAGCACCGATCTGAACGACATCCGCCGCGCCGCGTCCGACGCCGTGATCTCCTGCCCCGAGTGCGGCTGCATCCTGGTGCGTACCGAAGAATCCGGCCTGTGATCTTCCGCCGGGGCGCTCGACGGCGGTGACCGCCACGCCTCGACCGGCTCCAGAACGCCGGATCGCTCTCGTGGAGACCGCACCGAACGCGTTCCTGGCGATCGAGGTCGACGAGCTCGGCGTCGAGACGAGCTGTGTGCCGCTGGACGCGACCGGTCTCATCGACTGGGTCCGAGAGGTCGAGGCTGCGCAGACGCCGCGCTGGATTCTGCGCAGCGCCAGACAGATCTATCCGCGACTCCTCGAGGCCGGCGTACGCCTCGCCCGCACGCACGACCTGATGCTGTGCCACGCCATCCTCCGGGACACGGCGTCGGTGGAGCATCCGCTGCCGCCGTCCCCGGACTGGGTGCCCCGCGAACTCGTCGTCGAGGCGCCGGCGCTGTTCGACGTGGACGAGCGCTCGGCTGGCGACCCGGTCACCGAACTCCTCGACCAGTACCGTGCGCAGCGTCGAGTCATCGGTGAGGCAGCCGACGGCCGGTTGACCCTCCTGTGCGCCGCGGAGTCGGCAGGCGGACTCGTCGCCGAAGAGATGCGCGCTGCGGGGCTGCCCTGGGACGTGGCCGCCCACGAGGCGATCCTCACCGAGACGCTCGGAGCCCGCCCGATCGCCGGCGGTCTGCCCAGCGGGATGGTCGCACTCGGCGAGAAGGTGCGGACGATCCTCGACGACCAGACGCTGCATCTGGACAGTCAGCCCAAGCTGCTCAGGGCGCTGCACCGGGTGGGCGTGCACGTGGAGTCAACGGGCCGATGGGAACTGGCCGAGCACGACCACCCCGTCATCGAGCCGCTGCTGGCGTACAAGAAGCTCTCGCGCCTGCTCAGCGCCAACGGGTGGTCGTGGCTGGCCGAGTGGGTGCACGACGGACGCTTTCGCCCCGTCTACATCACCGGCGGCGTCGTCACCGGCCGTTGGGCTTCATCGGGTGGCGGGGCGCTCCAGGTGCCGCGGAGTCTCCGGCCGGCGGTCAGGGCTGACCCCGGATGGATCCTGGTCGTCGCGGACGTCGCCCAGCTGGAGCCGCGGATGCTGGCGGCGATGGCGCACGATGAGGCGATGGCCAGAGCGGCGCGGGGGACCGACCTGTATGCCGGTGTCGTCGAGTCCGGTGCCGTCAGCACGCGCGAAGAGGCGAAGTACGCGGTGCTCGGGGCGATGTACGGTGCGACGACCGGAGACAGCGGTCGCCTCGTTCCGCGGTTGCGCAAGGTCTACCCGCGGGCGATGGGGCTCGTCGACGAGGCAGCGCGTGTCGGGGAGGACGGCGGCGTCGTGTCGACCTGGCTGGGCCGCTCGTCGCCGCGTCCGTCCGCCGAGTGGGCGACGCTGCAGTCGCGTGCCACCGCCGCGGATGCCGATGCAGCGGAGGTGAACGTGGCCCGACGGCGTGCGAGGGACTGGGGGCGGTTCACCAGGAACTTCGTCGTGCAGGGCACCGCAGCGGAGTGGTCGCTGATCTGGCTCGCCGAGCTGCGCCACCGGCTGCAGCGCCTTCCCGCTGCGCGGACGCCGGCCCCGGCATCCGGGCCCTTCGCCCACGAGGCTCATCTGGCGTTCTTCCTGCACGACGAGGTGATCCTGCATGTTCCCGAGGAGTGCGCGGATGCCGCCGCCGAGGCCGTCCGTGAGGCCGCGGCCGCCGCGACCCGCCGTCTGTTCGGAGCGTTCCCGATCGATGTGCCGCTTGATCTGCGGATCGCGCGCTCGGCCGAGAAGTAGACTGGGCCTGCGAATGGGTCGACTGGACGGTCGCGTGGCGGGAAACCGCACCGAGGAACGTCCGGGCTCCACAGGGCAGGGCGGTGGGTAACACCCACCCGGAGCAATCCGCGAGAAAGTGCCACAGAGAGTAGACCGCCGGAACCTCGCTCGTCGAGGATCCGGTAAGGGTGAAAGGGTGGTGTAAGAGACCACCGGGGGCCGTGGTGACACGGCCCGCCAGGTAAACCTCGCCCGGAGCAAGGTCAGACAGAGGATGTTGACGCGGCTCGCCGAGTCCTCGGGTAGACCGCTGGAGCGGCACGGCAACGTGTCGCCGAGAGAGATGGCCGTCGAAGGGGCGAAGAACCCCGGAACAGAACCCGGCGTACAGGTCGGCCCATTCGCCTACACACGCAGAAGGCCCCGCTGGATCAGCGGGGCCTTCGTGCGTTCGGATTCGTCTGAGGTCAGTCGCCGGCCAGGGATGCCGCGCCGATGATGCCCGAGTTGTTGCGGTGGATCGCGGGAACGAT
Organism: Microbacterium sp. LWH12-1.2; assembly: GCF_040675825.1. Taxonomy (NCBI): domain Bacteria; kingdom Bacillati; phylum Actinomycetota; class Actinomycetes; order Micrococcales; family Microbacteriaceae; genus Microbacterium; species Microbacterium sp. LWH12-1.2. The sequence continues at coordinate 1,185,111 of NZ_JBEGIJ010000001.1, read as the reverse complement.
CGGGGTCTTGAGCTCGAGCAGCGGGAGGAAGTCGCCGGCGTTCTTCGATACGCCGCCGCCGACGACGAACAGGTCGGGGCTGAAGAGGAACTCGATGTGCGAGTAGAACGCCTGCAGGCGCTCGGCCCATGCGGCCCAGCTGAGGCCCTCGCGTTCGCGTGCCGAGGTCGCTGCCCACTTCTCCACGGAGTCGAAGGTGCCGAAATTCAGGTGCCCGAGTTCGGTGTTGGGGATCAGGACGCCGTCATAGAGGAACGCCGAGCCGATGCCGGTGCCGAGGGTGGTCATCAGGGTCAGGCCGCGAACGTCCCTGGCGGCGCCATGACGAGCTTCAGCGACGCCGGCGGCGTCGGCGTCGTTCACGAAGACGATGTTGCGTCCGAGACCGTCGCGGAAGAACCGCTCGGCGTCGAAGTCCACCCATTCCTTGGAGACGTTCGCTGCCGACAGCGTCTTCCCGCGCTTGACGATCGCCGGGAAGGCGACGCCGAGAGGAAGAGTCGAGTCGTGCACGTCAAGGGTCTTGAGGACCGTCTGCACCGCCACGAGGACATCCTGCGGTGATGCGCCTTCGGGGGTGGGGACGCGCACCCTGTCGGATGCCATGGTCCCGTGGTCGAGATTGACGATTCCTGCCTTGATGCCAGTGCCGCCGATGTCGACGCCGATTGCTTGAGCCATGGCCGATAGCTTAGCGAGCGGTGGTACTCCCAGTAGGATCGATGACAGTTGATGAAGGGACTTGGACCATGTCAGACGGCGATCAGAAGTACTGGTACAACCTCAAGACCGCGCAGGTCGAGTTCGGGATGATCTCGCCGGCGGTTGACCGCGTCGGCCCGTTCGACACCGAGGCTGAGGCGGCTCGCGCACCGGAGACGCTGGAGGCGCGTTCGCGCGCCTGGGCCGAAGACGACGCAGCAGACGACGGCTGGGCTCCCGGCAAGGGCGCTGGCGGAAAGTAACCATGGACAAGCAGAGGGATTTCGTGCTCCGCACGATCGAAGAGCGCGGCGTGAAGTTCGTCCGGCTGTGGTTCACGGACGTCATCGGCACTCTCAAGTCGGTCGCCATCGCGCCGGCCGAGGTCGAAGGCGCGTTCGCGGAGGGCATCGGTTTCGACGGCTCCGCCATCGAAGGCCTGACCCGCAGCTTCGAGTCCGATCTGCTTGCGCAGCCGGATCCGACCACTTTCCAGACCCTGCCGTGGCGCGGTGAGATCGACCCGACCGCGCGGATGTTCTGCGACCTCACGACTCCCGACGGCCAGCCGGCAGTGGCCGACCCGCGTCACGTGCTCAAGCGTGCGCTGGCGAAGGCTGCGGACGCCGGTTTCACGTTCTACACGCATCCGGAGATCGAGTTCTACCTGCTCAAGTCTTCCTCGTTCGGTCCTGAGGGGCCGGTCCCCGTCGATTCCGCCGGCTACTTCGACAACGTTCCCGGCGGTACGGCACACGACTTCCGCCGCCGCTCCGTGCGGATGCTCGAAGACCTCGGCATCTCTGTGGAATTCAGCCACCATGAGGGCGGGCCAGGTCAGAACGAGATCGATCTGCGCTACGCCGACGCGCTCACGACTGCAGACAACGTGATGACCTTCCGTACCGTCATCAAGGAGGTCGCGATCGAGCAGGGCGTGTATGCGACGTTCATGCCGAAGCCGCTCGGCGGCCAGCCGGGCAGCGGTATGCACACGCACATGTCGCTGTTCGAGGGCGACCAGAACGCCTTCTACGAAGAGGGCGCGAAGTACCAGCTCTCCAAGACCGGTCGACACTTCATCGCGGGACTTCTCAAGCACGCCAATGAGATGGCTGCTGTCACGAACCAGTTCGTGAACTCGTACAAGCGTCTCTGGGGCGGAGATGAAGCGCCGAGCTTCGTCACCTGGGGGCACAACAACCGCTCGGCTCTGGTGCGCGTGCCGATGTACAAGCCGAACAAGGGCCAGTCATCCCGCGTCGAGTACCGCGGACTGGACTCCGCCGCCAACCCGTATCTCGCATACGCACTCATGCTCGCTGCGGGCCTCAAGGGCATCGAGGAGGGCTACGAGCTGCCACCGGAGGCCGAGAACAACGTCTGGTCGCTCAGCGAATCGGAGCGACGGGCCCTGGGTTACTCGGCGCTGCCGACCAGCCTGGACCACGCCCTGGAATTCATGGAGGGGTCGGAACTCGTCGCCGAGACGCTGGGGGAGCAGGTGTTCAACTACGTGCTGCTCAACAAGCGCAAAGAGGTCGAGGCCTACCGCAGCCAGGTGACGCCGTTCGAGCTGAAGAGCAACCTCGAGCTGCTCTGAGCCCGTATGGCACGCCTGGACGATTCCGTCTCGCTCTCCGCGCTCGCACGCCTCGGATTCGCTGAACTCAGCGCGGCTGCAGAATCCCTCGCTGAACTGGCGACGCTGCTCGGCCGTGAGCGCGCGCTGCTGCTCGAAGATGTCGGAGCCGCCGATCCCGATGCCGCGGTTCTCGGGATGCTGCGTGTCGCTCGCCGCGACCCTGCGCCGCTGCGGGCGCTGAGCGACGACCCGGCTGCCCGGCGCAGAATCTGGCGCGTATTCGGGGCGTCGCAGGGGCTTGCGGACTTCTTCCTGCGTCACCCGGGGGAGATCTCTGTCCTCGGTGAGGCGACGGACGAGCTGCCGACGGCGGAGCAGCTGCGCGACGACCTGCTCGCCTCGGTCGGGGCCCGCGACGGGTTCGCTGAAACCGGCGACGATGCGGCTCTGGTCGCGTTGCGCGTCGCCTACCGCCGCAGCATCGCGGCGATCGCGGCCGTCGACCTCGCGCATCCGGATCCGACCGCCTTGGTGGCTGCGGTGTCGGCCGCCCTGGCCGATGCGGCAGGTGCAGCACTGGAGGCGTCACTCGCCGTCGCCCGTACGCGCCTGCTGGACACGACCGGCCGCGAAGAGATCGCGGCGACGCAGCTCGCGATCATCGGGATGGGCAAGGCCGGTGCGCGGGAGCTGAACTACGTCAGCGACGTCGACGTGATCTTCGTCGGAGGAACCGCGGACGAAGATGTCGTCGCGGAGCCCAAGGCCATCGACATCGCGACCCGCCTCGCCCGGGAGACGATGCGTGGACTCAGCGGCATCGAGGTCGAGCCCCCGCTCTGGGAGGTCGACGCGGCGCTGCGCCCCGAGGGCAAGCAGGGCGCGCTCGTGCGGTCGCTGGCCTCGCATCTGGCATACTACGACCGCTGGGCGAAGAGCTGGGAGTTCCAGGCGCTGCTGAAGGCTCGGCCTCTTGCGGGGGACCAGGCGCTCGGCATCGAGTACATCGCCGCCGTGCAGCCAAAGATCTGGTCCAGCGCGGCCCGTGAGGACTTCGTCGACAGCGTGCAGCGGATGCGCGAGCGCGTTATGGAGCACATCGACCCGGAGGACGCGCCGTACCAGCTCAAGCTCGGCTCCGGCGGCCTGCGCGACATCGAGTTCACGGTGCAGCTGCTGCAGCTCGTGCACGGGCTCACCGACGCCACTCTGCGAACACGCGGGACCCTGGAGAGTCTCGACGCGCTCGTCGAGGGCGGGTACATCGGTCGAGCCGAGGCGGCGACGTTCGCCGACGACTACTGCGTCCTTCGGCTCATGGAGCACCGGCTGCAATTGCGAGAACTCAGCAGAACGCACCTCATGCCGCGCACGCCGGCCGGGCTGCGCATCCTTGCCCGGGGCAGCGGCCTCGCCGAAACGGGCGACGGCATCTGGGAGCGTTGGGAACATGTCCGCCGTGAGGTCCGAGACATCCATACGCGCCTCTTCTACCGGCCGCTGCTGAGCGCTGTCGCCTCACTGCCGGAGGAGGAGCGCACTCTCTCCACGGAGCAGGCGCGCGATCGACTCGCCGCCATCGGATTCCGCGACCCGGCAGGCGCTCTCCGTCACATCGGCGCCCTCACGACCGGTCTCAGCCGCAAGGCGACGATCCAGCGTCATCTGATGCCGATCATGGTGCGCTGGTTCGCGGACGGCAGCGACCCCGACTACGGCTTGTTGGCCTTCCGCCGGATCAGCGAGCGTCTGGGCGACACCCCGTGGTTCCTCCGGATGCTGAGGGACTCATCCGGAGCGGCCGAGAGCCTGACACGACTGCTGTCGTCGTCACGCTACGTCGGCGAGCTCATGGACGGGTTCCCGGAGTCCGTCGCCTGGCTCGACAGTGCAGAGCTTCTCACGCCGCGCGGACAGTCGGCCCTCGACGAGGAAGCCAGGGCCATCCAGACCCGGCATGGCACGACCGGGGATGCGCTGCGCGCGGTGCGTGCGCTGCGCCGCCGCGAGCTGCTGCGCACTGCGATGGGCGGCGTGCTCGACGTCCTCTCGATCGAGCAGATCGCCACCGCGCTCACCGAGATCACGGACGCGACGATCCAGTCCGCCTTGCGCGCCGTTCGTCGTGAGATCGTCCCGCCCGAAGACGATGCGCTGGACTTCGCCGTGATCGGGATGGGTCGATTCGGCGGTGCCGAGCTCGGGTTCGGCTCGGATGCGGACATCCTGTACGTCTATGACGCGAACGGGGTCGATCCCCAGCGTGCGCAGACCCTCGCCGCTCGTCTCGTCGCAGCACTCCGCGAGCACCTCACCGATCATCGTGTGCCTCTCGATCTCGATGCCGACCTCCGACCCGAGGGTCGCAACGGGCCTGTCGTGCGTTCGATCGAGGCGTACGCGGAGTACTACCGCCGCTGGTCGCTCTCCTGGGAGGCGCAGGCGCTCCTCCGGGCGCGCGGCGTCGCCGGAAGCCTCAAGCTGATCGCGAAGTTCACCGCGATGGCCGACGCCATCCGATACCCGGCGACGGTCGATCTCCAGGGCCTCCGCGAGATCAAGCGCATCAAAGCCCGCGTCGAGGGGGAGCGGCTGCCGCAGGGCGCCGATCCTCGACGGCATCTGAAGCTCGGACCAGGGTCGCTCAGCGACGTCGAGTGGCTGGTGCAACTCGTGCAGCTGCAGCACGCCCACGACGTGCCAGGGCTGCGGACGACCTCGACGCTCGGTGCGCTCGATGCCGCTGTCGCATCAGATCTGATCCCGGAGCAGGCCGCGGAGCTTCTTCGGGAAGCTTGGCGCCTCTCCAGTCGGCTGCGTTCCGCGATCACGCTGCTCACCGGGCAGACCAGCGACGTGCTCCCCACGGACCGCAGGCAGCTCGACGCCATCGGCCGTCTGCTCGGATATCCCGATCGCTCGGCCACCGAGGTGGAGGAGGACTACCTCGCCGTCACTCGTCGCGCACGGCGTGCCTTCGAGCAGCTGTTCTACGGCTGATACGGCCGAGTTGCACGGATCGTCATCGTCGCGCAGAGTGGCCTCATGACGAACTCCACCATCGGCGTGATCTGGAATCCCTCGAAGATCGACGAGGAGAAGCTGCGCGCGGCTGTAGCGGATGCCTTCGCCGCAGACGCCGACGTGCAGTGGTGGGAGACGAGCGTCGATGATCCCGGGCGGGGAATGGCGCGGGAGGCCGTGGATGCCGGATGCGACGCCGTGCTCGCCGTCGGCGGCGACGGCACCGTCAGAGCGGTCGCCGAGACGCTCGCCGGCACGGACGTCGCTCTCGGCATCGTTCCTCAGGGCACCGGCAATCTCCTCGCCCGCAACCTCGAGCTTCCGCTCGACGACATCCCTGCAGCACTCGCCCGCGTCGTAGCGGGCAAGACCCGGACCATCGATCTCGGCTGGGTGGAGGTCAACGGCGAGGAACACGCCTTCGCCGTCATGGTGGGCTTCGGCATCGACGCGCAGATGCTGGTCGAGACCAATGATGACCTGAAGGATCGTGCAGGCTGGCTCGCTTACGTCGAGGCGATGGGCCGGGCTCTCGCCGGTACGGAGATGACGCCGATCACGTTGACCCTCGATGACCAGGAACCGCAGACGGTCAAGGGGCATACGCTGCTGATCGGGAACTGCGGGATGGTTCAGGGCGGAATCCGCCTGCTGCCGGATGCGACCCTCGATGACGGGCTGCTCGATCTCCTCCTGATCAGCTCGGACGGAGCCCTGCAGTGGCTCGACACGGTGCGCTCGGTCGTCTGGGACAACGGCATCCGTCGGTTGTTCACCCCTGGCCAGGAGGCGGTGAGCACGGACTCGACCCGCCATCTCTCCGCGAAGCGGATCGTGGTCGAACTGGAGAAGCCTCAGGCGTTCGAAGTCGACGGGGAAGAGCTCGGCGAAGTGTCGGCGTTCACCGTGCGCGTGCAGCCCGCTGCCGTCAGGGTGTACTGACGATCAGATCGCCGTCCGGCGGCACGGTCTTGCTGTCCTGAGCGGGGAACGTCACCTTCTGGATGATGATGATGACGCTCGCGGCGATGGGAATCGCCACGAGTGCGCCGAGGATTCCTCCCAGCGCGCCGCCGCCCACGGCGGCGATCACCACGACAGCACCGGGCACCGCGACAGCCTTGCTCATGATTCTCGGGCTGAGGAAGTATGCCTCGATCTGCATGTAGACGAGGTAGTAGATCGCAGCGATCAGCGCCATCTGCGGGTCGGTGATCAGGCAGACGAGCGAGATGATCACGGATGCGGTGAGCGTGCCCACGAGCGGGATCAGCGAGCCGATGAAGGCCAGGAGGGCGAGCAACGCCGGAACCGGGGCTCCGATGATGCTGAGGAAGAACAGGCTGAGGACGCCGTTGATCAGAGCGAGACTCGCCTGGCCGATGACGTACCGACCGACAGCGCCGGACACGTCCTCGAGGAGTCCGCTGAACCGTTCCCGCTGGTACGCGGGGACGAAGCGGACCGCTGTGCGCTTGATGCTGCGAAGAGACGCCATGAAGTACAGGGTGAGGATCAGGACGATCGTGACGGCGGTGAAACCACCGGCAATGCCGGCGCCGACAGCGAAGACGCCCCCGCTGATGTTCGCGAAGTTGCCCGGATCCTTGAAGAATTCGAGGATGCCGTCCGCGGCGTCCTGGAACACCGAGCCGAACTGGGCGCTCATGTCCTTGAACCAGGCGCTGGCCGTGATGTCGGCGACCATCTGGGGCCCGTCATCGATCAGGTTCGTGATCTGCTCGACGACGATGGGAACGATGGCGACGATGATTCCCGCGAACACGAGCAGCACGGACGCGACGACGATCGTGACGGCGGCCGGGCGGGGCAGCTTGGCTTCGATGAGAGTGACGATCGGGTCGAGACCCAAGGCGAGGAAGAGCGCAACGCCGATGTAGACGAGCACGGTCGCGAGCTGACCGACCATGCTCCCGATGAGCAGCGCGACGAGGACCCCGAGGGCACCGAGCAGACCGAACAGGAACGGGTTGATCTTCCACGCTCCCGAAGGACTGGTCTTTCCGGGCGCGTGAAGGTGATGTTCGACCGTCGTGACGGCAGCCTTGCGTCGACGCATGATTATCCCCCTGGTGTTTCCGATCCCGATGCAACAGTTGAACTCTATGTCGATCCGCGGTCAAACCCCTTGACGAAGCGCCGGGTGCAACGGCGAGAGCCCGCCCCAGCAGGCGCTGGGGCGGGCTCTCTCGGTGCTGCAGTGGATCAGACCCCGAAGTACAGCTCGTACTCGAACGGGTGCGGGCGCTGGGCCATCGGCAGGATCTCGTTCTCGTACTTGTAGGAGATCCAGGTCTCGATGAGCTCCTTGGTGAAGACGCCGCCCTCGAGCAGGAAGTCGTGGTCCTCCTCGAGCGCCGTCAGCGAGTCCAGCAGCGAGTTCGGCACCTGGGGGATGTTCTTCGCCTCCTCGGGGGGAAGCTCGTACAGGTCCTTGTCGATCGGCTCGAGCGGCTCGATGCGGTTCTTGATGCCGTCGAGGCCGGCCATCAGCTGTGCGGCGAATGCCAGGTACGGGTTGCCAGAGGCATCCGGCACGCGGAACTCGATGCGCTTCGCCTTCGGGTTGGAGCCCGTCAGCGGGATGCGGATCGCTGCCGAGCGGTTTCCGGCGGAGTACGCCAGGTTGACCGGAGCCTCGAAGTGCTTCACCAGGCGGTGGTAGCTGTTCAGCGAGGGGTTGGTGAACGCGAGCACGGCGTGAGCGTGCTTCAGCAGACCGCCGATGTACCAGCGCGCGACGTCGCTGAGCTGGCCGTAGCCGGTCTCGTCGTAGAACAGCGGCTTGCCTTCGCTCCACAGCGACTGGTGCGTGTGCATGCCCGAGCCGTTGTCGCCGTACAGCGGCTTCGGCATGAAGGTGGCAGCCTTGCCCCACAGCTCAGCGGTGTTCTTGACGATGTACTTGAACTTCAGGATGTCGTCTGCCGCGTGCACCATGGTGTCGAAGCGGTAGTTGATCTCCTGCTGCCCGGCGGTGCCCACCTCGTGGTGCGAGCGCTCGAGGATGAAGCCGGCGTCGATGAGCTTCAGGGTGATGTCGTCGCGCAGGTCGGCGGTCTTGTCGACCGGCGAGACGGGGAAGTAGCCGCCCTTGTACGGGGTCTTGTTGGCGAGGTTTCCGCCCTCTTCCTCACGACCGGTGTTCCACGCGGCCTCCTCGGAGTCGACCTGGTAGAAGCTCTTGCCTGCCGAGACCTCGTAGCGGACGTCGTCGAAGAGGTAGAACTCGGCCTCGGGGGCGAAGTACGCGGTGTCGGCGATGCCGGTGGAGGCGAGGTACTTCTCGGCCTTCTTGGCCACCTGACGCGGGTCCTTCGAGTAGATCTCGCCGGTGCGCGGGTTGTAGATGTCGAAGAGCATCACGATGGTGCTCGCCTCGCGGAACGGGTCGACATAGGCCGTGGAGACGTCCGGGATGAGCTGCATGTCGGACTCGTGGATGCTCGCGAAGCCGCGGATCGAGGAGCCGTCGAACAGCTGGCCGTTGACGAAGAAGTCCTCGTCGACCGTGCTCGCGGGAATGTTGAAGTGCTGCTGAACGCCAGGCAGATCGGTGAAACGGATGTCAAGGAACTTGACGTCGTTCTCCTTGATGTAGCTCAGCACCTCAGATGAATCTTTGAACATGTGTAACGACTCCTGAATAGCGGATCGGGGTTCACGGCCACTCTGCACAGTACGGCGAGGGGGTTACCTCCCAGTATCCACTTTGTTTCGGGCGTGTTACAGACGCTGGGTAGGCTGGGGAGGTGACGGATGCTGTGAACGCGTACCCCGGTGAACGACTCGGACTCCCGCGAACGGGCAGTGGCAGCGTCGCCCGCGTCGGTCGCCGGATCGGCGCCCTGCTGATCGACTACACAGCCGCGACCATCATCGCGACCGCTTTCCTCGGCTTCAATCAGTTCGCGCTGCCGTCAGAGGCCGGACTCACGCAGTTCACCCCGCTCGTGGTGTTCGCACTGCTGCAGATCCTCTTCATCCCGACTGCGGGTGGCAGCCCGGGTCACCGCATCCTCGGGATGCGTCTGGTCAGTCTCGACGGCGGCTGGGTGGGCCTGTGGCGCCCGATCGTGCGGACATTCCTGCTGATCGTGGTGATCCCCGCCGTGATCTGGGATGAGGATCAGCGCGGCCTGCACGACAAGGCCGTGCGGACCGTACTCGTCCGGACCTGAGACTCAGTCGCGTCCGCGGTTGCGGCGGCGTGCCTCGCGCGGCGCGCGGCCGCCGAGGAACGACCGAGCGGGGTCGACGATGTAGCCGCCGCGGAGTGCCTCCCGGCCGATGAGCATCCGGAATCCCATCTCGTCGCGGTTGCTGAGCGTCACTTCCGCGAGAACCTCGCGGTCGACCAGACGGACCAGCAACTTCACGACGAGCCGCTGCTGCGCGTGGCCGGAGGAGCTGCGGATGGCGCGGCGGTCATGCACCGGGCACTCGACGACCACGGCATCCTCTTGGCTGTCCTGCCAGGGCTTGACCTTGAAGCGCACCCAGGCGACATCGTCGCGTTCGAATTCGTGGATGTCGAAAGCGTGCAGCGACGAGGTGCGTGCGCCGGTGTCGATCTTCGCTTTGAGCCAATCGACACGGAGATCGGGCAGGCTCACCCACTCGCGCCAGCCCGTAAGGGTGTTTGAATGGGTTGACCTACTCACCTGATACATCCTGGCAGGAAAACTTCGTGAAGATCGCCGTGCTCTCCCGTGCCCCGCAGGCATACTCGACTCAACGACTGCGAGCCGCCGCCTTGCAGCGCGGCCACACCGTTAAAGTCCTCAACACCCTGCGCTTCGCCATCGACCTCACCGCTGACGAACCCGACCTGCACTACCGTGGCCGGCAGCTCAGCGACTACGACGCGATCCTGCCCAGGATCGGCAACTCGATCACCTACTTCGGCACCGCTGTGGTCCGGCAGTTCGAGCAGATGGACGTGTACACGCCCAATACGGCGAACGGCATCTCCAGCGCGCGCGACAAGCTCCGTGCCAACCAGATCCTGTCCCGCCACAACATCGCCATGCCGCCGACCGCCTTCGTGCGCAACCGCGCCGATGTGCGGCCGGCGATCGAACGCGTCGGGGGAGCGCCCGTCGTCATCAAGCTGCTCGAAGGCACCCAGGGGATCGGCGTCATCCTCGCCCCGCAGGTGAAGGTCGCCGAGGCGATCATCGAGACGCTGCATTCGACGAAGCAGAACGTGTTGATCCAGAAGTTCATCTCCGAGAGCCGCGGCCGCGACATCCGCGCCCTGGTCGTGGGCGACCGCGTCGTCGCCGCGATGCGCCGATCCGCCGCCGGTGACGAGTTCCGTTCGAACGTCCATCGCGGCGGATCCGTGGAGCGGGTCGAGCTCGACCCGGTGTACGAGCGCACCGCAGTGCGCTCAGCCCAGATCATGGGACTGCGCGTCGCCGGCGTCGACATGCTCGAGGGCGAAGACGGTCCGTTGGTGATGGAGGTCAACTCCTCGCCGGGCCTGCAGGGCATCGAGACCGCGACGAACCTCGACGTCGCCGGAGCGATCATCGACTACATCGCCGGCCAGGTGGCGTTCCCCGAGATCGACGTGCGTCAGCGGCTGACGGTGTCGACCGGATACGGCGTCGCCGAGCTGCTCGTGCACGGTGCGGCCGACCTCGTGGGCAAGACGCTGGGAGAGGCGGGGCTCTGGGAGAGGGACATCACCGTGCTGACTCTGCACCGTGGCGTATCGGTGATCCCGAACCCCCGAAAGCACGTCGTGCTGGAGGCAGAAGACCGGTTGTTCTGCTTCGGCAAGCTGGATGAGATGCGTTCGATGATTCCTGAGCGTCGTCGACGCCGGGCGAAGGTGCGCCGGCTCCCGCGCGAGCCGCTCTCGGAGTGATGCCCTGAGAATGCAGAAGCGCGGCCGCCCTCGAAAGGGGCGGCCGCGCTTCTCTGTCTGCGGGTGAGCGTCAGCGCGGACGCTGCGCCCGGGCCTTGGTCGGGTCGATCCCCTTGGGGATGGGCAACGAAGACAGCGACTGCGAGACGGATTCGATCCGCCGGATGACCGCGGCCATCGTCGTCTTGTCGATCGCCTTGGGCAGCTTCTTGATGGTCTTGGCGAGTTGGCTGATCGGCACATCGTCTTCGCCGTGACCGACGTAGAGCACCGTCACCGGGACGCCCTGCGCGACGCGCTGCACCTTCTGGCGCTCTTCGTTGATGAGGCGGGTGAGGCGGCCACGGGAACCCTCGCCGACGACGACGACCCCGCCGCGCCCGACGGTGCGGTAGACCGCCTCCTGGGTCTTGGGGTTGATGCCGACGGGGGAGTCCGATGCCTGCCAGCTGCGACCGAGGCTGCTGCTGAGCACGTGACCGGTGGCACCGGGCATGCCGTCGATCTTCTTGTACATCGCGTTCGTCGACAGACGCGTCATCAGGAAGAGCGCACCGAGCACACCGAGCATGAGGCCGGTGATGCCCCAGAGGACCAGCGTCCACACCTGGAAGGGCGGAATCACATAGCCGACCACCAGGCCGACGAGGATGCCTCCGAGGAGGATCGCGATCTGGGCCCAGGGCAGCCAGGCATAAGCCTCACGCGTGAACCGGAAGAGGGACTTGATCTGGGAGAAGAACCCAGGACGCTTCTCGGGGTCAGGAGCACGCTTTGCCATAGGTATCAGCCTACCGAGTCCGGGATGCTGCGGATGTCGGCGTTCGCGTCGGGCGGATTCGAATTTCTCTGCACGATCCCGGGACGATCTCTCCGCCACCACTTCTCCTGCACAATGGCGGGTTCGACGGAGTTCGTCCACATCGGGCTCCCGGGCCCCCATCGGATGCGTCGCTGCGCTCTCATGGATCCATGGCAGATCGTGAAACGGACGGCGGCGACCGGACGCTCGTGACCGGCGCGCATCGCGTGATCCGGACGTTGGACGCGCAGGAGGGGCCCTATCCCGGTGCTCTCGTCACGCACGGGGACGGCGTCGCGGTGCAGGCCGATGCCGCCTCGCTCAGTGGATGGGACGGGTGGGCGTATGCCGGCGCAGAGCACGTGGCCGGCCCTGTGGACATGGTGCGCCGTGTCGACGGCCAGGATGTCCTCCTGCCATGGTGTTCCGAGCGGCTCGCGGCCTTCCTGGGGCGGCGTGCAGCCGCCGGCGTCGCCGTGTCGGCCGGGGAGACGGCCACGCTCGTCGGCAGCCTTCTGCGCGGCCTCGACGAGCTCGGCGGCGGGGCGACTGTCGGCGGCAGCTGGTGGCTGACCGACGAAGGACGGCCGGTCTTCGTTCTCGGCGATGGTGAGAGTGCTCGGGAGTCCGCAGCGCGGATCGTCGGACGACTGCAGGAGAGCACCACGGATCGGGCGCTGGGGCGCACGCTCACCACCGTGCAGCAGGGACTTGTACAGCCGCGGGTGCCGCGACGCGTGCAGGACGATTGGGAGCGCGAGCTGTTCGAGAACGCGGCGCCCAAGCCGTTGCGCCGTGAAGTCTTCCCGCCGGAGCGGGCGCGTGACATCGCTCCGCAACACGCCGCTCTCGACGACTTCTCCGAACCGGTTCACGGCCATGGACCGGCGGTGTTCGTCGAGGGGCTGCGCAGCCGCATTCTCGAGCGATGGCGGATGCTGGTGGCTGAGCGTCCGCAGAAGGACCGGGGTCGGAGATCGACGGTTTCTGAGGGTGCGCCGCGACGACGCAGAACTCTGGTCGTGGCGGGTGCGGCTGCCGCTGCGGTGCTCGCAATCGGCCTGCTCTGGCCCACCGGCGGGTCGGACGAGGCCGGTGCGCAGACCGACGGGGCATCGGAAGCGGCGACGCGTGCGCAGGACGACGCGGTGCCGCCCGCCGAGAGCTCGACTCCGAGTTCGGAGACGCACGAGCCGACGGACGAGACGGATGCTGCACCGACCGCGGAGACCAGCGACCCGCTGTACGCCGCCACAGCGCTGCTGGCGGTCATCCGAGCCTGCGCGGAGGCGGAGGACGGGACGTGTGGCGCAGCGGTCGCTGACGGAGCCGCCGGTGTCGTGGAGCGCCTGGGGGCGGTTGCGCAGGATCGGGAACTGGCGCTCGTCGACGAATACGGCGATGTCGCGGTGATCCGACTGACCCCGACGGCGTCGACTTCCGAGCCGGGCGGAGCGGACGAAGAGGAGAAGCCGATGTCAGAGCTGATGATCGTGCTCGTGCGCCTCAACCAGAACTGGCTGGTCCGCGACGTGTACGACGTCGCGGACCAGCCAGGCTGATCGGTTCAGATGTCTGTCGGATCAGGCGCCGAGAGCGGCAGCGAAGTCCGCGGACTCCAGGCGAGCCTTGACCGCGCCGAGATAACGCGCGGCATCCGAGCCATCGATGATGCGGTGATCGTACGAGAGCGCGAGGTACACGTACGAGCGGATGGCGATCGCGTCGGCGCCGTCGACCTTGACCAGACCGGGACGCTTCACGACCGTTCCGGTTCCGAGGATCGCCGACTGCGGCAGGAACACGACAGGCGTGTCGAACAGCGCGCCGCGGGAGCCGGTGTTGGTCAGCGTGAACGTGCCGCCGCCCAGCTCGTCGGGCTTCAGCTTGTTGTCGCGGGTGCGCGCGGCGAGGTCAGCGATCTCATGTGCGATCTGCGCGATGTTCTTCGACGCGGCATCCCGCAGCACCGGAGTCAGCAGGCCGCGCTCGGTGTCGACGGCGATCGAGAGGTTCTCGGTCGCCGGGTACACGATGTCGGTGCCGTCGACCGTCGCGTTGACGATCGGGAACGCCTGCAGCGCCTCGGCGGCCGCAAGAGCGAAGAACGGCAGGAACGACAGCTTGTCGCCGGTCTTCTGCAGGAAGGACGCCTTCACGCTGTCGCGGTACTCGGCGAGCTTCGTGACATCGACCTCGACGACCGTGGTCAGCTGAGCGGTCTGCTGCATCGAGGCGACGGCACGCTCGGCCAGCACCTTGCGCAGGCGCGACATCGGCTGCGTGGTTCCGCGCAGCGGCGAGACCTCGAGCGGCGCGGGAGCCGCAGCGGCGGGAGCAGCGGCCGGGGCGGCGGATGCCGTCTCCGCTGCCTTCAGCACGTCTTCCTTGCGGATACGGCCACCGACACCCGTGCCGGTCACCGAGGCGAGGTCGACGCCCTGCTGAGAGGCCAGACGGCGCACCAGCGGGGTGACGTAGAGGCTGTCGCTCTCGGTCGGCAGCGTGAGCTTCGGAGCAGCAGGCTCGGCCGCGGCGGGAGCCGCCGGAGCGGGAGCCGGGGCAGCAGGGGCGGGAGCCGCAGGAGCAGCGGCTGCCGGTGCCGGCGCGGCAGGGGCAGCAGGAGCTTCAGCGGCCGGCGCGGCAGGAGCTGCGGGCGCGGCTGCCGGAGCGGCACCCGATCCGACTCGGGCGAGGACAGCGCCGACGGCGACGGTCTCGTCTTCGCCGGCGACGATCTCCTGCAGGATGCCGGCGACCGGCGAAGGGATCTCCGTGTCGACCTTGTCGGTCGAGATCTCGAGCAGAGCCTCGTCGACGGCGATGGTGTCACCGACCTGCTTGAGCCAACGGGTGACCGTGCCCTCGGTGACGCTCTCGCCGAGCTCAGGGAGCACGATGTCGGTGGCGTCGCCGGCCGGAGCGGAGGGAGCGGCTTCTGCCGTAGCCGCGGGGGCTGGGGCTTCGGCGGCCGGCGCCGCGGGGGCGGCCGGTGCTGCTGCTTCGGCCGCAGGCGCTTCCTCTGCTGCCGGAGCGGCGGCTTCCGGAGCATCCGCTGCCGGTGCCGCATTCGAACCATCACCGATACGGGCGAGCAGAGCGCCCACCTCGACGGTCTCATCCTCGGCGACGAGGATCTCCTCGATCACACCGCTGACGGGGGAGGGGATCTCGGTGTCGACCTTGTCGGTCGAGATCTCGAGCAGGCCCTCGTCCGCCTGAACGGTGTCTCCCACCTGCTTGAGCCAACGGGTGACCGTACCCTCGGTGACGCTCTCACCGAGAGCGGGGAGGACCACGGATGTGCTCATGACGGAGTCTCCTTCAAGAAGTTGTATAACGCTTGTCTAGCTTAGTGACCTGGTTGGCCGATTGGTGTTCAGAGGGCGTGCAGCGGTTTGCCGGCGAGGGCGAGGAACGCCTCGCCCAGTGCCTCGCTCTGCGTGGGGTGGGCGTGGATCAGAGGAGCGATGTCCTCCGGGTGCGCTTCCCAGGCGACAGCGAGCTGGCCCTCGGTGATGAGCTCGCCGACGCGATCTCCGAGCAGGTGGACGCCGAGCACCGGCCCGTCCTTGAGGCGGACGACCTTCACCAGGCCGCCGGTGCCGATGATCTCGCTCTTGCCATTACCGGCCAGGTTGTACTCGTAGGCGACGACGCTGTCCGCGCCGTGCTCGGCGACGGCGGCTTCCTCGGTGACACCGACGGAGGCGACCTCCGGGCTGGAGTACGTGACCTTGGGGATCTGCACATCGGGGATGTTCGCGGGCGAGAGTCCGGCGATCCGCTCGGCGACGGCGATGCCCTGCTGGAAGCCGCGGTGGGCGAGCTGCAGTCCGGGAACGATGTCGCCGACGGCCCAGACGCCGGCTGCGGAGGTCCGGAGGTCCTGATCGACGGTGACGAAGCCACGGTCCAGGGTCACGCCTGCCTCTTCGAAGCCGAGATCCGCGGTCACCGGACCACGGCCGACGGCCACGAGCAGGTAGTCGGCGGTGAACTCGGTGCCGTCTTCCAGCGTGACCGTGACGGACGCGTCGTCCTGCGCGGCGGTCTGGAATCGCTTGCCCAGCGAGTACTGGATGCCGCGGCGGCGGAAGGCGCGCTCGAGGCCCTTGCTGAGCGCGATGTCCTCGTTCGGGACCAGGTGCGGCAGAGCCTCGATGATGGTGACTTCGGCGCCGAACGAGCGCCACACACTGGCGAACTCGACGCCGATGACGCCGCCGCCGAGAATGAGGACGCGCTCGGGGATGACATCGAGCGCCAGAGCCTGCTCGCTCGTGAGGAGGCGTCCGCCGATCTCCAGACCGGGGAGGGTGCGGCTGTAGGAGCCGGTCGCGAGGATCACGTCGGCACCGACGTACACGTCGTCCCCGACAACGATGCTCCGGTCAGCCTGCAGTCGTCCGAGACCGGGGACCGTCGTGATGCCGCGTGCTTTGACCAGGCCTTCCAGGCCCTTGTACTTCTTGGCGACGATGCCCTCGCGGTACGCCCGGACGCCCGCGGGGTCGATGCCCTCGAGAGTGGCGGTGATGCCGACGTGCGCGGCGTCACGCACGTGCTCGGCGACCTCCGCCGCGTGCAGCAGCGCTTTGGTGGGGATGCATCCGCGGTGCAGGCAGGTCCCGCCGACCTTGTCCTTCTCGATGAGCGCGACGGATTTGCCGAGCTCGCTGGCGCGGATGGCTGCGGCGTACCCGCCGCTGCCGCCGCCGAGAATGACGACGTCGAAGTTGTGAGTGGTCATGTGTCATGCCTCCGTGTGGGATGCTTCGGCGAAGGCGATGATCGATCGGACCATCGCCCCGGTGGGGCCCTTCTCAGTGAAACCGTACGGCGCGCCGTTGTGCTCGCTGGAGCCGGCGATGTCGAGATGCACCCAGGGGATGCGGGGTGCATCGTCCTCGGTCGATGTGCGTCCGACGAACCGGCGCAGGAACAGACCGGCGTACGAGGCTCCGCCCATGCGATCGCTCATGTTGACGTTCTGCAGGTCGGCGATCGGGGAATCCATCGCCTCCTCCATGTGCGCGGGCAGCGGCATGTGCCAGGCCGGCTCGTCCGCGGCGTCGGCCGCGGCGAGGAACCGGGCGACGGTCTCGTCGTCCCCGAAGACTCCGGTGAGGCGGTGTCCGAGCGCGGCGACGATGGCACCGGTGAGGGTTGCGACGTCGATGATGACATCGGGGTTCTCGCGGCTGGCGGCCACGAGCGCGTCGGCGAGGACCAGTCGGCCCTCGGCATCCGTGTTCAGCACCTCGACGGTCGTGCCGTCGAGGATCCGCACCACGTCGCCGGGGCGGATGGCCCCGCCCGACGGCATGTTGTCGGTGATGCCCAGCCACGCGGTCACCCGCACCGGAAGCTGCAGGGTGGCGATCGCGCGCAGCGCGGCGAGACTGGTAGCGGCACCCGCCATGTCGAATTTCATGCCGACCATCGAGGCGGCGGGCTTCAGAGACAGGCCGCCGGTGTCGAAGGTGATGCCCTTGCCGACGAGGGCGATGTGCTGAACGGCGTCGGCGGGGGAGTAGTCGAGTCGGACCAGGCGCGGCGGGCGCTCCGAGCCCTGAGCGACGCCGAGGATGCCGCCGAAGCCCTGCTTCGCGAGCGCCTTCTCGTCGAGGATCTCGACGGTCACGTCGAGATCAGCCACGCTGTCTGCGGCGCTCTGCGCCAGCTGGGCCGGGCTCTGCCATTCAGCGGGGACGAAGACCAGATCCTTCACCAGTGATACGGCGTCGCCCACCGCATTGGCGCGAGCGGCGGCCGCGTCGTCGAGGTCGGCGTGCAGGATGACCGCTGCGGCCCGCGGCTTGCCCTTCTCGGCCTTGTAGTTCTCGAAGCGGTAGCCGCCGAGGACGGCGCCCTCAGCGGCGGCGCCCGCGAACTCATCCACACCGGGCGCAAGCGCCACGGAGACGGTCTCGAACCCGGTCAGAGTGCGAAGCGCTGCTCCGACGGCGTTCCGCACCGCAGCGGCGTTCGGCGTCTTACCGGCGCCGACGACCGCGAACGGGAGAGAGGTCACCTCCGGGGCGTACACGCGTGCGAAAGCGGATGCAGCGCCGGTGAAGCCGATGCCGTTCAAGGCCTCAGCGAGACCGCTGAACGCGCCGATCGACTCTGTCGAATCGGAGAGATCGGGAACGACGAGCACTGCGGCATCTGCGGTGCTTCCGGGAAACGGGTCAGTCGTGTGCGACAGCACGGGAAGCGTCATGCCTCCATCCTAGGTATTCGCGCACCCGTCGGCGCGCGAGCGGCACGAGCTGCGTGTTCGCTCTCAGCATGACCCGGCCAACCCCCGGATGGATGGTGCCTCGTAGCATGGTCATATGCCGTTTTCCGGAGACCTCTACGAACGCGTCGCCAACGCACCGACTGTGCCGCGCGGACTCCCGCTGGTGATGCTCCTGACCGGCTTCACAGATGCCGGGAGCGCTGTTTCCGGCCTGATCGACCACCTCCGCGAGACGACTTCACCGCAGCCGATCGTGGTGTTCGACAACGACGTACTGCTCGATTACCGCGCCCGGCGTCCGGTGATCGTGTTCGAGCAGGATCACCTCACGGAGTTCCGTCCGGCGCGGCTCGAGCTCTCCCTCGCCACGGACGCGCTCGGTCAGCCGTTCCTTCTGCTGGCCGGTTACGAGCCGGACTTCGCCTGGAACGCATTCGCGCAGACGATCCTCCAATTGGCCGCAGACCTCGAAGTGTCCGGGCTCAACTGGGTGCACTCGATCGCGATGCCGGTGCCGCATACCCGTCCGATCGGGACCACAGTCAGCGGCAACCGTCGCGAGCTGACCGTCGCGCATTCGGTCTGGCGTCCCCGCACTCAGGTTCCTGCGACAGCGGGCCACCTGCTGGAGTTCCGCTTCGCCGAGCGCGGCGACCGGGCCGTCGGTTTCGTGCTGCTGGTGCCGCATTACCTCGCCGAGACCGAGAACCCGGATGCGGTGATCACGGCGGCCGAACGCCTGATGGCCGCGACCGGGCTCGTGCTGGTGATGGATGACGTGCAGGAGCGGCGAGACGACTACCTGGCGCGCGTCGACGAGCAGGTCCTCGGCAACGAGGAACTGCAGCAGATGGTGCACACCCTCGAACGGCGCTACGACGCGTACATGGCCGGTCGGAACCCCGACGACGACTCATATGACGATGGTGGCTTCAGCGAGCGCGATCTCCCGAGCGCGGACGAACTCGCCGCTGAACTCGAGCGCTACCTCGCGTCACGGCCCTCCAGTGATGACGAGAAACCGGGCCGGGGCTGACCCGATCTCGACGAACTTCGACGGAATGCGCTCGCTCGGTCTCCCGTGTGCGATACTAGGACTCTGACCCGTTGTCAATCGTTCTTTCCGGAGAACGGACTTGACAAGGGTCTTACTAGTGTCCGAAATGTCCCGGGGCGTATCTGTGGCCCCGTGAAAGGCGAAACGTGACTCCTGCCACGACCAACAGTTCCCGGACGAAGAAGACCGCTGACGAGCCCGCGCTCGACGCGCAGCCCGAGGTTGCAGCGGAGAAGGCTCCGGCGGCGAAGGCTGCTGCCGAGAAGCCCGTCGCCCAGACTGCCGCGAAGCGCGCGGCGGCGAAGCGAGCGCCCGTCAAGAAGAAGAAGGCCGACGACATCGTCGAAGACGATGAGGTTCCCCCTGCTGCAGCCATCGACGTCGATGATGACGACGAGGACAGCAAGCCGAAGTTCACCGAGCCGCTGCCCACGGGCGCGATCGTCATCTCGTCGAACGACGATGAAGACGTCCCGGTCTACTCGACGCAGATCACCGGGGCCACTGCCGACCCCGTCAAGGACTACCTGAAGCAGATCGGTAAGGTCGCACTGCTGAACGCGGCCGAAGAGGTCGAGCTCGCGATGCGCATCGAGGCGGGTCTCTTCGCCGAGGAGAAGCTGTCGACGATGTCCGGCGCAGAACGGACCGGCCAGCTCGGACTCGACCTGCAGTGGGTCGCCCGCGACGGCCAGCGCGCGAAGAGCCACCTG
Organism: Microbacterium sp. LWH12-1.2; assembly: GCF_040675825.1. NCBI lineage: Bacteria > Bacillati > Actinomycetota > Actinomycetes > Micrococcales > Microbacteriaceae > Microbacterium > Microbacterium sp. LWH12-1.2. The sequence goes on along the minus strand of NZ_JBEGIJ010000001.1, from coordinate 1,165,079 downwards.
CTGGGTGCCAACCTGCGCCTCGTGGTCTCGCTCGCGAAGCGTTACACCGGCCGCGGCATGCAGTTCCTCGACCTCATCCAGGAAGGCAACCTGGGCCTGATCCGTGCTGTCGAGAAGTTCGACTACACCAAGGGCTTCAAGTTCTCCACGTACGCCACCTGGTGGATCCGTCAGGCGATCACCCGGGCCATGGCCGACCAGGCCCGCACCATCCGCATTCCCGTGCACATGGTCGAGGTCATCAACAAGCTGGCGCGTGTGCAGCGTCAGATGCTGCAGGACCTCGGTCGCGAACCCACTCCGGAAGAGCTCAGCCGCGAGCTGGACATGACGCCGGAGAAGGTCGTGGAGGTGCAGAAGTACGGCCGCGAGCCGATCTCGCTGCACACTCCGCTCGGCGAAGACGGCGACAGCGAGTTCGGTGACCTCATCGAGGACACCGAAGCCGTGGTTCCGGCTGACGCCGTGGGCTTCACGATGCTGCAGCGTCAGCTCGAGCAGTTGCTGGATTCCCTCTCCGAGCGCGAGGCCGGCGTGATCCGCATGCGCTTCGGACTGGGCGACGGTCAGCCCAAGACGCTCGACCAGATCGGCGACACGTTCGGTGTGACGCGTGAGCGCATCCGCCAGATCGAGTCCAAGACCATGGCGAAGCTGCGTCACCCGAGCCGCTCGCAGTCGCTCCGGGACTACCTCGAATGATGACGGGCGCACCTCAGGCGCGCTCCGCAGGCATCCGCTACGTCTTCCCGGTTCTGGCTGGGAAGCTGGCTCGATTCGCGACGCGTCTGCGGGGCGGCGGTTCGGCGTTTCCCGGGTACCTGACGAACAAGCTGTCTCCGTCACTGCTGCCCACTCTGGCTGATCAGTTCCGGTACGGGGTCGTGTTCGTGCTGGGCTCGAACGGCAAGACGACGACGACGCACATGATCAGCGAAGTGCTGCGCGCACACGGGCTGACCGTGTTCACGAACCCCACGGGGGCGAACCTGCCTCAGGGGGTCACGAGCGCGCTGCTGGCCGATGCGACGCTCACCGGTCGCATCCGCGCCGATGTCGCAGTGCTCGAGGTCGACGAGGGCTACGCCGCCGATCTCGCGGATCAGCTGTCGCCCGCGGTGATCCTGTCGTTGAACGTGCAGGTCGACCAGCTGTACCGGTTCTACGAGACCGAGCGCGTCGCCGACATGATGCTCGATGCCTCGACTCGCGCCTCGGGGCATGTCGTCGTCAACCGCGACGATCCCTATCTGAGCAAGATCGACACTGACGCGATGCGCGGCGAGGTCTCGTTCTTCGGCGTCTCGCCGGAACTCGTCGCCGCATCCGCGCACGGTCTCGCCAACGCGGCGGACACCCGCAGCGGCAACACGGGCACGCGTGCCCGCGACGCGTACTCCGAGGTGCTCAGAGCCCAGGGACGCGAGATCGCGGTGCGCGTCGGCGACGTGGAGGCGGAGATCTCGCTTCCGGCCCGCGGCCTGCACTACGCCGCCGACGCCGCCGCCGCGCTCACGGTCGCAGCCCGCGTGCTCGGCTCTGACTTCTCCGCCGCGAAGGCGGCGACCGGATTCGCCAGGATGGCTCCGGCCTACGGCCGTGGCGAAGTCATTCCGCTGCGCCGGGATCCGGCGGGCGAACAGGTCGAATTCGTGATGTTCAAGAACGCGCCGAGCCTGCAGATGAATCTCGATGCACTGGACGGAGCGCCCGAGCGCGCGCTCATGGCGATCGACGAGGGAACTCCCGACGTCTCCTGGCTCTACGATGTCGATTTCGATGCGCTCCCGCGGGTGGATGTCGTCACCGGTGAGAAAGCCAGTCAGCTCGCGTTGAGTCTCGAGCACGCCGGCGTCGAGATCGGCGTCGTCGAACCGGACATGGAGAAGGCTGTCGCGCTGATGCGCGCGCTGGATCCGGCGGCGTCCGGACGTCAGACCTGGTTCGTCAACTACGAGCTGATGATGATCGGCCGCAAGCTGCTCGGTCACGGAGACCAGGAGGTTGCACGCCGATGAGCGAGTCAGTGCGAATCGTCCAGCTGTATCCGGTGGAGCTCGGCATCACCGGAGATCGCGGGAACGTGCGCGCCCTGCAGGTGCGCCTGGAGCGCGGCGGCGTCGCCACGGACGTGCAGACGGTGGGCATCGGAGAGGCGATTCCTGCCGACACCGACGTCCTGGTTCTCGGAAACGGTCCGCTGTCGGCGATGCGCGGCGTGATCGACGACCTGCGCGGTCGTGCCGCAGAGCTGGAGACCTTCGTCGATGGCGGCGGTACGCTGCTCGCCGTCGGCGGCTCGGCCGAACTTCTGAGCGAGGGTGTGGAACCGCTCGAAGGCGCGCCCCTCACGGGACTCGGCATCTTCCCCTTCCGCGTCGTGCGCACGCGCGAGCGCAAGGTGGGATACATCATCGTCGATACGCCGGACGGCCGGGTCATCGGGTTCGAGGATCACGCGTCGCAGTGGTCGCTGGGCAACGGCGCGCTCCCGTACGGAACGGTGGCCGCCGGCCGCGGCAGCTTCGAGCATGCCGGTTCGCGCGGCGAGATCGTCCGTCGTGGCCAGGCTTTCGCGACCAACGTGCAGGGTCCGGTGCTGCCGTTGAATCCACGCTGGACCGATGCGATGCTCACCGCCGTGACGAACCGTCGCGGCATCGATTGGGCTCCTGGCACGGCGCATGCGCCGCTGGACGAGCACGCGGACGGCGCCCGCGCCGCGATCGAGCGGCTCGTGCACGGCAAGGACATCAGCTCGATCGGACTCTGAGGTGACGGGCAGCAGTGCGCTTCCGCGGGCGGTGATCTCACGCTCCGCTCTCACCGCTGCAGCCGCGGCGGCCGTTGCCGCCGGCGGGAGCATCGCGGATCTCCGGCGTGACGCCTGGGGCCACGGGATCCTGTCGGTCGCACACGTCGCCCTGGCGGCGGGCGCAGAGGCCGTTCTCGTCGACTCGTCGGACGAGGTGGACGCGCTCGGAGCCGAGGGGATCACGGCGACCGCGGATGCGGAGGCAGACATCGACTCCCGCATCCTGTACGGCCTGCCGGATGCGGACGGGCAGCTGAGCACGGCCCCCGTGCTGCGTCTGGTCGGACGGGTGCTCTCCACCAAGCGCCTCCTCGCGGGTGAGGCCGTCTCCTACGGGTACACGCACCGTGCCACGACCGACACGACAGTGGCACTGGTCTCGGGCGGGTACGCGCAGGGGATCGTGCGCGCGCTGGGCAATCAGGTCCACGTCGCGGTCGACGGGGAGCAGCGGCCGATCGTCGGGCGGGTCGCAATGGATGTCTGCGTCGTCGACCTCGGGGGGCGCGATGTGCCGGTCAGCACCGAGGTGACCTACTTCGGCGGGTCCGGATCCGCCGCGCCTGCCCTGGCACGATGGGCCGCAGTGACCGGGTTCACCGTCGCTGAGCTCGTGGCCGTGACGGGGATGCACGCCGAGCGGGAGTGGGAAGCATGATTCGACCGACCCTGCAGATCTCGCGTGACCAGTTCCGTACGAACATCGCGGCGGTGGAACGGCGGATCGCCCCCTCCGCGCTGATGCTCGTGATGAAGGACGACGCCTATGGCCACGGTCTGGGCTGGGCAGTGGAGGAAGCCGCCGACGCAGGCGTGACCTGGTTCGGCGGCTACGACATCCGCACGGCGCTGCGTATCCGCCGGCTGTTGGTCGGCTCGCAACGGGTTCTGGCGTGGGCGACGTCCACCGACGAGGAGATCGCCGAAGCGCTTCTGCACGATATCGATCTCGGCATCGGCACGTCCGAGTACCTTCGCCGAGTGATCGCCCAGGCGCAATCGCTGGGTCGACGGGCGCACGTGCATCTGAAGATCGACACCGGGCTGCGCCGCAACGGCGTGCTCCCCACGGAGTGGGACGGCTTCGTCGCCGAAGCCCGCGCGGCGGAGGGCGCCGGCACGCTGGAGGTCGTCGGCGTGTGGAGCCATCTCGCCGAGGCGAGTGACCCGGAGGACGATGAGGCGCAGCAGGTGTTCCTCACCGCGGTCGACGCGGTTCGTCGCGCCGGGAGTTCACCGGAGCTGTTGCATCTGACGGCGTCAGCCGCGTCGTGGTGGCGGCCGGAGCTGCGCGGCTCACTGTCTCGGGTCGGTGCGTTCTGCTATGGCATCCGATCTGCAGACGGCCCGGAGCTCGACGGCATCCGTCCGATCGCCACCCTGAGCGTGCCGGTGGTTCACGTCGACGACGGTGACGCCGTGATCGCGATCGGCAGTTTCGACGGCCTGCCGTCGACGCTCGCCGGCATCGAGGTCGGAACCCCTGCCGGTCTCCGGCTTCTGCGCGAGGTCGATGCGACGACGTCCATCGTCGCGGGGTGGCCGGGGATGCAGTCGGGCGATCAGGTCCGCGTGTTCGGTCCGGGGGACCAGGGTGAGCAGAGCGCGACGACGCTCGCCGAGCGCATCGGCACGGTCGGCGAGGAGATCCTCACCCGACTCACGCCGCGCGTGCGGCGAACGATCGTCTGAGCGGTCAGACCGCGTCGATCAGGCGAGCGGTCTCATCGTGCCAGCTGGTCGCGATGCTGCGCAGCTTCTCTTCGTACTTGCGGCCGTGGTGGGCGCAGAAGAGCAGTTCGGAGCCGTTGACCTCGGCAGCGATGTAGGCCTGAGCGCCGCATGAATCGCATCGATCCATCGCGGTCAGTCGGAACTCGATAACGGAGGCCTCACGTTCGGTCGTAGCGTTCATCTCGGTGCCTCCTCGGGTGTCAGGCTCATTGCTTGAGTGTGCTCAATACAACCACGCCACAGCTGTATGCATGCCCGGATCACGGCGTGTTTCGCTCAGCGCGTACGGCGATGGGCTCGGCCGCATCACGATGGGGAGTGTCTGCGGGGCTGCGGGGCGCCCCGGGAATAGAATTGTTGATTGTGACCGCCGAGTATTCCGCCCATCATCTCCAGGTGCTCGAAGGGCTCGAAGCGGTCCGCAAGCGCCCCGGTATGTACATCGGGTCGAACGGCTCGCCCGGGCTCATGCACTGCCTCTGGGAGATCATCGACAACGCCGTCGACGAGGCCGTCGACGGCAACGGCAATCGGATCGACATCATCCTGCATGCGGACGGCAGCGTCGAGGTACACGACCGCGGCCGCGGCATCCCGGTCGATGTCGAACCGCGCACCGGTCTCAGCGGTGTCGAGGTCGTCTTCACCAAGCTGCATGCCGGCGGCAAATTCGGCGGTGGCTCGTATGCGGCATCCGGAGGACTGCACGGTGTCGGCGCCTCCGTCGTGAACGCGCTCTCGGAGCGTCTGGACGTCGAGGTCGATCGCGGCGGCAAGACCTATGCGATGTCCTTCCATCGCGGCGAGCCCGGCAACTTCAAGGACACCGGCGAGAAGCGTCCGGATGCTCCTTTCTCGCCGTTCGAGGAGAAGAGCGAGTTGCGGATCGCCGGCAAGGCGCCGCGCGGTGTCACCGGCACGCGTGTGCGCTACTGGGCGGATCGCCAGATCTTCACGAAGGATGCCGCGTTCCAGCTCGCCGATCTCGAGACTCGCGCCCGTCAGACGGCGTTCCTCGTTCCCGGTCTCGAAATCGTCATCAAGGACGAGCGCGGCGAGGGATCGAACGAGACCTCGTACCGCTACGACGGCGGCATCGCGGAGTTCGTCGAGTACCTGGCCACGGATGCGCCGGTGACCGACACCTGGCGGATCCAGGGTGAGGGCTCCTTCAAAGAGACCGTGCCGGTACTGCAGGCCGATGGCCACATGATCGCCACCGAGGTCGAGCGCGCATGCGTCGTCGACATCGCGCTGCGCTGGGGAACCGGCTACGACACCACGTTCCGCTCGTTCGTCAACATCATCGCCACGCCCAAGGGCGGCACTCATCAGCAGGGCTTCGAGCAGGAGATGCTCAAGGTGCTCCGCGCACAGGTCGAGCAGAACGCGCGCCGACTCAAGGTCGGCAACGACAAGCTGGAGAAGGACGACGTCCTCGCCGGTCTCACGGCGGTGCTGACGGTGAACGTGCCTGAGCCCCAGTTCGAAGGGCAGACCAAGGAGATCCTCGGAACTCCGGCCGTGCGCCAGATCGTCGCGCAGGTGGTGCGCAAGGAGCTGGGCGAGCGTTTCAGCTCGACCAAGCGCGATGACAAGAGCCAGGCGACGCAGCTGCTCGACAAGATCGTCGCCGAGATGAAGGCCCGCGTCTCTGCGCGGGCCCATAAGGAGACCCAGCGCCGCAAGAACGCGCTCGAATCGTCGACGCTGCCCACCAAGCTCGTCGACTGCCGTACCAACGAGGTCGATCGCAGCGAACTCTTCATCGTCGAGGGCGACTCGGCGCTCGGCACGGCGAAGAATGCCCGCAACAGCGAGTTCCAGGCACTGCTTCCGATCCGGGGCAAGATCCTCAACGTGCAGAAGGCCTCTGTCGGCGACATGCTCAACAACACCGAGTGCGCGTCGATCATCCAGGTGATCGGCGCGGGCTCAGGACGCAGCTTCGACATCAGCGCCGCGCGCTACGGCAAAGTCATCCTGATGAGCGACGCCGATGTCGACGGCGCGCACATCCGCACGCTGCTGCTCACCCTGTTCTTCCGCTACATGCGGCCCCTCATCGAACACGGCCGCGTCTATGCCGCGGTTCCGCCGCTGCATCGTGTGATCGTGATGAATCCCGGCTCGAAGCCGAACGAGACGATCTACACGTACAGCGAGCAGGAGATGCACGCGCTGCTGGCGAAGCTCCGCAAGGCCGGCAAGCGGTGGCACGAGCCGCTTCAGCGCTACAAGGGCCTCGGCGAGATGGATGCCGAGCAGCTGGCGAACACGACCATGGACCGCGGCGGGCGCCTGCTCCGCCGGGTGCGCATGGAGGACGCCGAGGCGGCAGGTCGGGTCTTCGAACTGCTGATGGGCAACGAGGTCGCCCCGCGCCGTGAGTTCATCATCGAGTCATCCGATCGGCTCTCCCGCGAGGCGATCGACGCCTGACCCGTCCGACGGCCCGGGGCGAGCCGCTGCCTCGTAGACCGCGAGCAGGGCCTCGAGATGTGTGTTCTGGGTGACCAGCGGGCGGTGCGCGATCGCAGCGGCGCTCATCTCTCGGATGCGGGCGGGGGAGTCTCGCAGCTGCGACAGGGCGGACGCCACACCGGCGGCATCCGGGGTGTCGGTGACGATGCATCCGTGTTCCGGGAGCGTCTCGGCCAGATCGGGGTCCGTGACCACCACAGGGAGCCCGGACGCGATCGCCTCGAGCAGCACCATCGGCTGGTTGTCGAAATCGAGCGAACTCGAGACCAGGACATGCGCGTCGCGCATCGCCTGCAGGACCGCTGACTGCGGCACGGCGCCGTGCACGGTGAGCCGCTCACGGGGCAGCGCATCGACGCGTTTCGCGATTGCCGCGCGTGCGATGCCGTCGCCGAACATGCCAGCGACGATTCCCGACACCTCAGCTACGGCGTCGACGAACACGTCGGGCCTCTTCTCGGGCGACACTCGACCGCACCACATCACCCGCAGCGCCTCTCCCGGTGTGACGGATCGGGGCATCGGATCGCCGACCGCATCCAGCACGGAATTCTCCAGCCCGTTCGAGATCACGGTGACGGGTGTGGTCACGCCTTGTGCGAGCAGTTTCGCGGCGAAGTGCCCCGAGGGCACGATCACCTGATCCGCGTGGTTGGCCTGACTGACCATCAACCGCCAGATCCGGCGAGCCATCCGGGTCCGGGTGTACGGGGTGTCCGCACCGATCCGCACCTCGCCGTGGCTCAGCTGTCGCCGGTGCAGAGCGGCCAGCAGCACTGTCGTCACCGCCGGCACCGGGAGCACGGAGCGGGTGTAGACGTCGACGCGGCCGTGCATGGTCTGCACGATCGGGATGCCGAGATCCTTGGCCGCGCGGAATCCGGCGAGCGCAGCGAACATCTCGGAGTGCACGTGCACCACCTCGATGCCGCGCACTCTCAGCTCGGTCCGGAGGGTCGCCGCCGCCGCGGACGGGGTCCAGGTGAACGGATATCCATCGGGTGCGAAGCCGCGCGCGGTCGGCAATTCCACCACGGTGGGGTCGCTGCTCGGCGATGTCAGCGGTGAGAACACGGTCACCTCGTGGCCGGCGTGTTCGAGAGCCTCCTTGTGGGCCTTGATCACCGTCTGCACGCCGCCCAGAGTCGGCAGGTAGTAGTCGGTGACCATTGCGATGCGCACCCCACCACATTAGGGGGAGAGGCTCGTGCTGCCCGGCCGACGCCGAACCGTGCCCTAGCATCGGGGATATGTCGATGGCCGCCTCCCGCGTGCTCGTGACGGGGGCCAGCGGGTTCCTCGGCGGGTATGTCGTGCGCGATCTCCGCGCCCACGGACACGAGGTCTTCGCCGCGGGGCGCAACGCGAAGGCCCTCGGCGCAGTGGCCGATTCCGAGCACCGTGTGATCGGCGACCTCGCGTCGTTCGCCGATCTGCGTCTGGACGTGGATGCCGTGATCCATTGCGCCGCGCTCTCTACGCCCTGGGGGCGGTGGCGGGCCTTTCAGGAGGCGAACATCGAGGGTACCGGGCACGTGGTGGAGTTCGCGCGCCGCAACGGCGTGCGACGGATCGTGCACGTCTCGTCGCCGAGCATCTACTCGGCTGCGCGGGATCGGCTGAAGATCAGCGAGGAAGACGTCGATTCGAAGAACCGGCTCAACGGATACATCCGCTCGAAGATCGCCGCCGAGGAGCTGCTGCAGCGCGCCCGGCGTGAAGGAGCCGTCGACGAGCTGATCATCATCCGCCCGCGCGGTCTGATCGGAGTCGGCGATCCGAGTCTGATGCCGCGGCTGCTGGACGTGCACCGCCGTGTCGGCGTTCCGCTGTTCGACGGCGGCGAGAACGTCATCGACGTCACCGCGGTCGAGAACGTGGCGACGGCGCTGCGGCTCGCGCTGACAGCGGGGGACGCCGCGGGCGGCGTCTACAACATCACCAATGACGACCCTCGACCGTTCCGGGAACTGCTCGGCACGCTGTTGCCGCTGCTGGGGGAGACCCCGCGGCTGCGGCCGATGAACCGGCGCGCGGCGTGGGTTCTGGCGGCTGCGCTCGAAGGCGCGTGCAAAGCCCTTCCCGGACAACCGGAGCCCCCGTTCACCCGCTACACCCTCAGCACCATCGCCTACTCGCAGACGCTCGACGTGACGCGGGCGAAGGCGGAGCTCGGTTACCGCCCCGAGGTCGCCCTGGATGATGCGCTCCGCCGTGTCGCCGAGCATCTGCGGGTGGCCGCGTGAACGGGCGGCTCCGCCACTACGGGTGCGGCAGCACGACGCACGACGCCGCCCGGATGTTCCGCGGTGCGCAGCCGGGTGTCCGCACCTTTCCGTCAGGAGCCTTCCTCTACGATGGCGGCGAGGGGCGCCGCGTGCTGTTCGATACCGGATACGCGACCGGGCACTGGGACACCGGCTGGCGAGGCGCCGCGTACCGGCGCTTGCTCCCACCGCAGGTGTCCGAAGAGGATGACATTGCTGCGCGCCTTCGCGAAGACGGTGTGGATCCGGCATCCGTCACCCATGTCGTCCTCTCGCACTTGCATCCGGACCACGTCGGCGGAGCCCGCCGTTTCCCGGACGCGACCTTCGTGCTGACGGCGGGGCACCTGCGCACGCTCGCCTCGCCGCGCCTCACAGCAGGCGTCCTGCCTGGGCTGCTGCCCGCGTGGTTCCCGGGGGCGGCGCGCATCATCGGCGATGACGATTTCGAACAGGTGACGCATGCGGGCACCGTGCTGCGCGCGGTCGACCTCTTCGACGACGGCTCCTACCTCGTGATCGATCTGCCCGGTCACGCCGACGGTCATATCGGCGCCCTCGTCGAGGGCCAGGTGCTGCTGGCCGGCGACGGGGCGTGGGGGTGCGACCTCCTCGACGCCGCACCGCGCATGAAGGCGCTGCCGCGGGCCGTGCAGTACGACTTCGATGCGTACCGACGCACGGGTGACCTTCTCACGGAACTCGCAGCCGCCGGGACCCGCGTGGTGTGCAGTCACGACGCGGTCGGAGAGACGGAGCTGCTGACCTGATGTCGAAGATTCGAATCATCGGCGAGTTCGCCGCCGTGCGGTGGTTCCGGCCGTTGCGCAGCCGCCGTGCCGTCGAGCGGCGTCAGCACCGCCTGTTGAAGCGGCACCTCCGATTCCTGCGCAGGCATTCCGCGTACTTCCGTGATCTCCTCGCGGCGCACGGCGGCTTCGCGGACCTCCCGCTCATGGACAAGAGCGTCATGATGGGGCGATTCGACGAGATCAACACCGTCGGCGCGCACCGTGACGAGGCCCTGGCTTTGGCGATCGCGAACGAACGTTCACGGGAGTTCGACGCCGATCTCGGGACGAATTCGGTCGGACTCTCCAGCGGCACCAGTGGTCATCGCGGACTGTTCGTCGTCAGCGCTGAAGAACGGGACGCCTGGGTCGGCACGGTCCTCGCTCGCACCCTTCCCAAGGGCCGCCTCTTCGGCCACCGCATCGCGCTGTTCCTGCGCGCCGACAACACTCTCTACGAGTCGGTCGGCTCGAAAGCGGTGTCGTTCTCATATTTCGATGTGCACGCCGACATGGCCGCGAACATCGCCCGCCTTCAGGAGTACCGCCCCACGATCCTGGTCGCCCCGGCCTCGGTGCTGCGCCTGATCGCCCGCGCCGCTGACGACGGACGCTTCGACGCGCTTCCGGAGAAGGTCTACGCCGTCGCCGAGGTGCTGGAGATCTCGGACTCCCAGCGCATCCAGGCGTCGCTGCGCCAGCCGCTGCTGCATCAGCTCTACCAGTGCACCGAGGGGTTCCTCGCCCATACCTGCGAGCGCGGCACCTTGCACCTGAATGAGGACAACATCCTCGTCGAGCGCGAGCCGCTCGGCGACGGACGATTCACCCCGATCATCACCGACCTTCGGCGCCGTGCGCAGCCGATCGTGCGGTATCGACTGGGGGATGTCCTTCTCGAACGTGCCGAGCCGTGCCCTTGCGGGAGCGCCCTCGCCGCCATCGAGCGGATCGAGGGCCGGGAAGGGGACACGCTCGTCTTCCGTACGGCCGAGGGCCTCCCGGTGCCGGTGTTCGCCGACGTCGTCACCCGTGCGCTGCTGTACGCGGACGGTTTCGACGAGTACCGCATCGCGCAGACGGGCCCGATGAGACTCGAGGTGTCGCTCGATGTTCTCGATGCGCACACCAGGCAGAGCGTGACCGAGGAACTGCACACGCTGGCGGATCGGGTGGGGAGTCTGCGGCCAGAGGTTTTTTTCACGGCTTATCGGCACGACGGAACGGTGAAGCTGCGCCGCGTGACGCGGACCTGGAGGGGACCTGATGACGAGAAGCTGTGAGATCGCGGGCTGGGGCACGGTGCTGCCGGAGCAGGTCGTGCGTTTCGGTGACGAGGTGCGTTACCGGATCGAGGATGACGTCTCCCACCTCGACATGCTCACGCGAGCGTGCGAACGGGCGCTGGCGCACGCGGGTCTCACTGCTGACGACGTGGATCTCGTGCTCGGTGCCTCTGCAGCCGGCATCCAGCCCATTCCGTGCACGGCAGCCCTCGTGCTCGAACGGCTGACTCTGACCGGACACGCTGCGGCCTTCGACGTGAACTCCACCTGCACGAGCTTCATCACCGCCGTCGACGTCGCTTCCCGCTACCTCGACGCCGGAGATTACGAGACGATCCTGGTGTTCTCCGGCGATGTCGGCACCCGGTTCCTGAACCCGGAGCAGCGTGAGAGCTACGAGCTTTTCAGCGATGCCGCGGCGGCCGTCGTTCTCCGCCGTTCGAAGGACCCGGACCGAGGCGTGATCGGCAGCCTGCAGCAGACCTGGCCGGCGTACGCGCACGACACCGAGATCCGTGGCGGGCTGTCGCGCTCTCCCGCGCAGGTCTATGCCGCATCCGACCCCGCCGACTACCTCTTCGACATGAACGGGCGGCGCGCGCTGCTCGGAATGATGCGGGTGCTCCCCGACTTCTTCGACCGCTTCCACCGGCGTTTCGGGCTCTCCCATGACGATGTCGCGCTGTGGATCCCGCACCAGGCGTCCGCCGCCCTCGGTCCGATGCTCGACCGACTCGGGATCCCCGCCGACCGGCGCATCGATGAGGTCGCCGCCTTCGGGAACATGGTGTCGGCATCCGTACCGTTCATGCTCGCCAGAGCGCTGGATTCCGGCAGGGTGGCTCGCGGTGACACGGTCGTCCTGTGCGGCACGGCGGCCGGACTCACGGCGAACGTGCTGGCGCTCCGGCTCTGAGCACGCCTGACTGCGATGATGGATCGATGATCGCGCTCGTTTCCGCACCGTCGAACCTGGGTCTGCAACCACCGATCGCCGGGGCGGTTCCCGGCACGGCCAAGGCGCCGGAGGCACTTCGTGAAGCCGGCCTCTACGAGGCCTTCCATGTGCGTGGGGCCGTCGACGGTGGAGTGGTCCTCCCCGCGCGATACATCGATGACGTTCGCCGTCGCGAGGGTACGGTGCGCAACCAGGACGCGATCATCGACCACGCCAGGCGTCTGGCGCACCGCTTGGTCGCGCTCCGCACTGCCGGTGATTCACCGCTCGTTCTCGGCGGAGACTGCAGTCTCGTGATCGCCGCGGGCCTGGCCACCAGGGTCACCGGCGGTGGCGGCCTCGTGCACGTGGACGGCCACACAGACTTCCGGCATCCCGGCAACAGCGCGTCCATCGGCGCACTGGCAGGCGAGGACCTCGCCGCCGCGATCGGCCGTCATATCCCCGAGGTCGCTGACATCGACGGGCTCGGTCCGTACTTCGACGCCGCCGCGACCGCGCACGTCGGCTGCCGCTACGACGATCCGCATCTGGCTGAGGTCGATCAGGCGATCGCTCTCGCCGTCCCGGCAGATCAGATCATCCTGCACGGCGCGTCTCGCGCTGCCGCCCGGGTGCTCGCCACTGCCGGCCTCGATCGAGGATTCTGGCTCCAGGTGGACGTGGATGTGCTCGATCCGGCACACATGCCCGCTGTCGACAGCTCGCATTCTGGTGGATTGTCGCCGGAGGAGCTGACGATCTTCCTCGAGATCGTCGCGCCGCGCGCCTGGGGCGCGTCGATCACGGTCTTCGATCCGGACCTCGATCCGGACGGGACCCACGCTCGGACCGTCTCGGACATCGTTTCACAGGGTCTGGTTCGCCTCGGGGAGGATGCCTCGGACCCGGCTGCTGACCAAGCGGATGCCTGGTCGGTCGGAAGGAGAGCGTCCGACCAGCCGTCCCTGATGGCGGACAGCGTCTCGTCCAGGGACAAGGTGCTGGTATCGAGGCGCAGTCCTGGGGAATCCCAGGAATCCTGATCGGCACGCAGATGCGACCAGGATTCCGCGACGTGCTTGTCACGGTCGCCGTCGCGGGAGGCGATCGTCTCGGGCGAGGCGGTGAGAAGGACGAAACGCAGCCCGGTCGCCAGGCTCGCGGCGTAGCGGGCCAGCAGGTCTGCCCAGAGCACGACGTCGGAGATCACGACGTGGAAATCCGCCGCGACGAAGTTCCGCGCGAGGGCGATGATGTTGTCGCGCCGCAGGACGAGTTGCCGTTCGGACTCGTCCTCGGACTCCTCGCCGGGGAGCACGAGACCCGAGACGATGAAGTTCTCGCCGATATCGTCCGTGTCGAGGTGCACTCCGCGGGGGAACGTCGAGGCCAGCGCTCTGGCCACCGTCGTCTTCCCCACCCCGGGGAGCCCGGAGACGAGCGTGACAGACCCGGTCATCAGATCAGGGTTCGGCCGATGGAGCCGATCACCGCGTCGACCGGCTGACCGGAAGCGTCACGGCGCGCGCCGGGTTCCGGCAGCTTGCGTACCGCTCCGGTCGGATCGACGGCCTGTGCGGGAGCGGGGCCGACCCAGGCGACGGTGAGACGATCCTCGCCCTTCAGGAACGAGTGGGCGCGCACGCCGCCGGTCGCGCGGCCCTTGGCCGGGTACTCGGAGAAGGCGCTGATCTTGGCCCGGCCGGCGTCGGTTCCCGGCAGGATGCTCTCGGCGCCCGACACTGTGGCGACCACCGCATCCGAGTCGGCGGGCACCGCACTGAAGAACAGCACGGATGCTCCGGAGCCGAGCTTGATACCCGCCATACCGCCGGCCGCCGCACCCTGCGGACGAACGGAAGAGGCCGAGAACCGCAGCAGCTGGGCGTCGGTCGTCACGAAGACGAGCTCGGCGTCGTCGGCTGCCTCGGCGGCGCCGATGACCGCGTCGCCCGGCTTCATGCCGATGACCTCGAGGTCGGGTCGGACGGGGAGAGCCGTGGGGATGATGCGCTTCACGGTGCCCTGCGCGGTGCCGAGCGCGATCGGGATCTCACTGTCGAAGCGGACGAACGCGACGATCCGTTCGCCGCGGGTCGTGATGCCGAGGTAGTCGCGCAGCGGCGTGCCTGCGGCGAGCTGCACGGAGCTCGCCGGCACCGATGGGAGATCGACAGGGGAGAAGCGCACGACGCGGCCGGTGCTGGTGAGGGCGCCGATCTCGGCGCGCACTGTCGCCTCGATAGTCGTGAGGATCGCATCGTGCTTGCTGCGCCGGGCCGGAACAGTCAGTTCCTGCCCTTCGGCGAGGTCCACGCGCACGGCGCGTCCCGTCGTCGACAGCACCAGCACGGTCGGCGCGTCCGCGATCTGCAGGTCGACGGCGCCCTTCGTGGCGCGCGGCTTCGGGGGAGCAGCGTTCATCAGCAGCGTGCGCCGCGGCGTGCCGTAGGCGTCTGCTGCGGCGTCCAGCTCCTTTGCGACGACGGCTCGCAGCAGCACCGGGCTGCCGAGCAGTTCGCGGAGGGCAGCGATCTCGGCCTTCAACGCATCGCGCTCGGTCTCGAGCTCGATGCGGGAGAACCGCGTCAGGCGGCGCAGGCGCAGTTCGAGGATGTACTCGGCCTGCAGCTCGCTGAGATCGAACACCTCGCGCAGGCGCATGCGCGCCTGCTCCGAGTCGTCGGAGGAGCGGATGACCTGGATGACCTCGTCGATGTCGAGGATCGCGATGAGCAGTCCCTCGACGAGGTGCAGTCTCTCCTCACGACGGGCCAGGCGGTAGCGGCTGCGGCGCGTGATGACCTCGAGGCGGTGCGCGACGTATACGCGCAGCATCTCCTTGAGGCCGAGGGTGCGCGGCTGGCCATCGACGAGGGCGACGTTGTTGATGCTGAAGGAATCCTCCAGCGGCGTCAGCCGGTACAGCTGCTCCAGCACCGCGTTCGGGTCGAATCCGGTCTTGATGCCGATCGCGACGCGCAGCCCGTGGTTGCGGTCGGTGAGGTCGGTGACGTCGCTGATGCCCTGCAGCTTCTTGGCCTGCACAGCATCGCGGATCTTCTCGATGAGCCGCTCAGGACCGACCATGTACGGGAGCTCGGAGACGATGATGCCGGTGCGGCGGGGGCCGAGCGGTTCGACCGAGACCTTGCCGCGCACCTTGAAGGCTCCGCGCCCGGTCGTGTACGCATCCTTGACGCCGTCCAGTCCCATGATCACGGCACCGGAGGGGAAGTCCGGACCAGGGACGAACTCCATGAGCTCTTCGGTGGTGGCATCCGGGTTCTCAAGGAGATGCGTCGCGGCGGCGACGACCTCGATGAGGTTGTGCGGAGCCATGTTCGTCGCCATGCCGACGGCGATGCCGCTGGCACCGTTCACCAGGAGGTTCGGGAACGCGGCCGGCAGCACGGAGGGCTGCTGGAACTGGCCGTCGTAGTTCGGGACGAAGTCCACGACGTCCTCGTCGAGGTTCTCGGTCAGCGCGAGTGCGGCCGGCGCGAGTCGTACCTCGGTGTAACGCGCGGCGGCCGGGCCGTCGTCGAGCGAGCCGAAGTTTCCGTGGCCGTCGATCAGCGGGACGCGCAGTGCGAAGTCCTGCGACAGTCGTACCAGGGCGTCGTAGATCGCAGTGTCGCCGTGCGGGTGCAGCTTGCCCATCACCTCGCCGACGACGCGGGCGCTCTTCACGTGTCCGCGGTCGGGGCGCAGCCCCATCTCGGCCATCTGGTAGAGGATGCGCCGTTGTACGGGCTTGAGCCCATCGCGCGCGTCGGGAAGTGCGCGCGAGTAGATGACCGAGTACGCGTACTCGAGGAACGAGCCCTGCATCTCATGGGACAGGTCTATGTCCTGGATGCGCTCCTCGACGGGCTCGGGCGGCGGGGTTTTCGGCATGTACTTCCTGAGGGCGTGCTGGTGGCCTGTGTCAGACTGGCTCGGATGTCCCTCATGTTACCGTCCGGCTCCGCGACAGCCCGGAGCGTCGTCGGGGTGGCGGATGACCTGTTCTCCTCACTTCGCGGCGAATCGCTCACGCTGCCTCGCGCGGAATCCGTTGTGCTCGTCCTCGTCGACGGGCTGGGGGCCATCAATCTGCGCGCTCACGCCGGTCATGCCCGCACGCTCACCGGGAGCATGGCGAAGAAGGATGTCGCTCGTTCCGTCTTCCCGTCGACCACGGCCGCGGCGCTGACCAGCATCCTCACCGGCGTCTGGCCGGGGGAGCACGGACTCGTCGGATATCGAGTGCTCGACCCGACGCGGGATGTGCTCGTGAACCAGCTGACCGGATGGGAATCCGAAGGAGTCGACCCGGAGAGTTGGCAGGCATCGCCCACCATCTTCGAGCGGGCCAGCGCCGCGAGCAGGGAGAGCTTCGCCATCGGCGTCGCCGCCTACGCGAACAGCGGGTTCACCAGGGCGACCCTGCGCGGTGCGCAGTTCGTCGCTGCAGCCACACCTGCCGAAAGGGTCGCCGCCGCGTACGAGCTCGCCGCACGGCATCCGGGATCATTCGTGTACTGCTACCTGCCCGAAGCGGACAAGGCCGGCCACAAGCACGGCGTCGCGTCCGGGGAATGGGTTTCTGCGCTGGAGGACATCGACGCCGCGCTGTCGGTGCGGGTGCCGCCAGGCGTCGGCGTGCTGGTGACGTCGGATCATGGGATGGTCGATGTGCCGCCGCACCGGCAGGTCGTGCTGGACGACACCGGCGGGCGCTACGCGGGGGTCCGGCACATCGGCGGGGAGCCGCGGATGCTGCACGTCTATCTGGAGTCGGACGCCGACGCAGCCGGTGTTCTCGCCCGCTGGCGGAGCGAACTGGAGGGCACGGCAGACGTCGTGTCGAAGGCGGATGCGATGGCTGCCGGTCTGTTCGGACCGTCTGTGACGGATGCCGCTGCCGCTCGCATCGGCGATCTGATGGTGATCGCTCGCGGCGTCTGGGCAGTGTACGACGGCACGGCCGCCGATCAGCGAGGTCGCACCATGGTCGGCCAGCACGGTGCGCTCACGCCGGAGGAGCAGAACGTGCCGCTGATCAGACTCGGAACGTTCGCGCGCTGAGTGGCGCAGCACGCACTCACTCGTCCGTGCGCGCTCCGAATACGATCTCGTCCCAGGAGGGCATCGCGTTGCGACGTCGTCGGCGCGCCGGGCTGTCAGCGGGCGGTTCGACTGCCGGGGGTGTGTCCGAGCCCTGTTCGCCCGCCTCGGAGTCCTGCTCGAACGCGTCGAACAGTGCGATCGGACTCGAGCCGCGTTCCGGTGCGTCGATGGCGACGTCGTCGGCATCGATGAGGGGTGCGGTCTCACGCTGACCGCGACGGCGGCGCAGCGCCTCGAGCAGGTCGGCGGTCTCCGGATTGGTCGTCGACGTCTCCGGTGCACGATTGATGGCGGCAGCCTGTGCCGCGGCATTCGAGCGCTGGGGAGCCGTGTGGTCGGTGTCGGTGTCGGCATCCGCAGCCGGTGCCGGCAGCAGCCGAGGCCCGAATGCTCCCGAGTCGAAGCGACTCTCGTCCTTGTACGGCGACGTGGGACGATCGGCCTCCACAGCACGCAGTCGGGGGATCAGGCCCTCGGGCAGCGAGCCCTGGCGTGAGAGCTGGGTGGCGTCGGCATTGAGCGGCGACAGCGCACTGCGACGCGGGTCGAAGCTCCATCGCGCGTCGTGCTCGACGTCGCTGGCGGAGAACTCCAGCTTCACGATCCAGCCGGACTCGTCCTTCCAGCTCGCCCAGCGTTCCGCGGTGGCGGACACCTCGGCCAGCTTCGCGCGGATGGCGACGCCGAAGGTCGGCTGCGCGTCCGGCTCCACTTCGCTGCCGATGAGCACGGGGACTGCGAGGGCCTGGTCGATGATGTGCTCGCGTTCGGCGAGCACAGGACTTTCGAAGCGCGCGACGTCTTCGAGACTGATGCCGAGGAGTTCGGCGACCTCTGCGGCAGTGAGACCGGCGCGGATCTGCGCCTGGATGTCGCGGGGACTGGCCGCGAGGCGCTGCGTCGCAGGTTCGCTCTGCCGGGTGGCACGACGGATCTCCCGCTGCAGAACGTCGTCGATGGAGAGCGCGAAGCGCTCGCCCGACTCGGTCGCGAGCACGAGGACTCCTGCTTCGGTGCCGACGATGGTGACGTTTTCCATGCGAATGCCCCTCTGATGGGTGTGGATTCATGGTGTCACGCGTCAGCCCTCAGAGCCGGGAATACCCTGGGCGTGCCGTGAGTTTGCTCTGTCGCACGCCACGGCATTTGCTTATTGCTCCCACGTCGTGCAAACTATGGCCGCCGATCCCTGCGGCACACCACCCACTCGCACCATGAAAGTGGAGATCTACAGCATGGCCACCGATTACGACGCTCCGCGCAAGAGTGAAGACGACTCCGAGTCGATCGAAGCCCTCAAGGAGCGTGTGCCGGACAAGCTCTCCGGCTCCACCGGGGACGAGGACGCCGACAACCCGTCGAGCTTCGACCTCCCGGGTGCCGACCTTTCCGACCTCGACCTCGACGTCGTCGTGCTGCCAGCGCAGCAGGACGAGTTCACCTGCATGAGCTGCTTCCTGGTGAAGCACCGCTCGCAGTTGGACCACGAGGACGCTTCGGGTCCGATCTGCAAGGAGTGCGCTGCCTGAGCGCAGCTTCGCGATACAACGCGCCCCCGACCGCATGGTCGGGGGCGCGTTGTCGTCAAGGCCGGCGTCGGCGTCGAACGTCGGCGTCGAATCGTCGTCAGGGGCGGGCGGCGCGAATGGCGGCGGCCAGACGGTCGGGCGTCCGTGAAGAGATCGTCCAGGTTTCGACCGGATCATCCGGGTCGATGTTCGGAACCACGACGATGCCGTCGATTCCTCCGCGGATGAGGTGCCAGCCGTTCGCCGGAAGTCCTGGCCCGCGCGCGTGTCTCGCCTCTTCGCCCGTCAACGCGACCGGCTCGCCCAGGTGGTGGGCCTCGATGTGCGCGCGGCCGGCGCGGAGCACGGTTCCCTCCACGAGGACGACGGGTGTCATCGCGATGAAACCCAGGACGAGGATGGCCGAGACGGCGCCGCCGATCACGAGTGCGACGGTCGATCCGACCGGAACGAAGATCAGCGAGACCATGGGGCCGGCGAGGGCCACCGTGGCGAGCAGGCGCAGACTCGGCGCCAGGCGTTCGCGGTAGAGCGGACGTGCGTCTGTGCGGGGGTTCTGCATTAGCCTCATGGGGTGACCGATTCCGTTGATGTCCCCATTATCGCTCCTGTCTTGGCCGGCGACGTCGTGATGCCCGGATACGCGCACCCGGGAGACGCCGGTGCGGATCTCGTCGCAGCCGAGGCTGTTCACCTCGCCCCGGGCGAGCGGGCGCTGGTCGGCACCGGCCTGCGGATCGCCCTCCCCGAGGGTTTCGCAGCATTCGTCGTCCCGCGCAGCGGACTCGCCGCGAAGCACGGAATCTCGATCGTGAACTCGCCGGGGACCGTCGATGCCGGCTACCGCGGTGAGATCAAGGTGAGTCTGATCAACACCGATATCCACAGCGCGTACGATGTGGCCGTCGGAGACCGCATCGCACAATTGATCGTCATGCCGGTGACGCGCGCCGTCTTCCTTCCGGTCGAAGAGCTGTCGGACAGCGTCCGCGGCGTTGGCGGATTCGGATCCACCGGATACCAGGCAGAACAAAACCAAACCCCAGCAGGGCAGGGCAATGACTGACAACACCCCCCACACTCAGAAGTCGGCACCGCTGAACCGGGCCACCGACGGCCCCTTCGACGACTCCGAGGCGAACCCGGTTCGCCCGTACATCGATCTCGGCGGCATCAAGATCCTCCCGAGGGAGGGCCTGAACCTGCGCCTCGAGGTCGAGGAGCAGACCAAGCGGATCGTCGCGGTCGGACTCGACTACGCCGACTCGTCGCTCCAGGTGCAGCCGTTCGCCGCTCCCCGCTCCGGTGGGCTCTGGGACGAGACCCGCGTGCAGCTGCGCGATCAGGTCCGCACGCAGGGCGGCCGTGTCGAGGAGCGCGACGGCCCACTGGGCAAGGAGCTTCTCGCTGAGGTCCCCGCCCCGGCGAGCGAGGGCTCCGGACTCCGGCTCGCCCGATTCATCGGCATCGACGGTCCGCGCTGGTTCCTCCGCGGCGTCATCGGCGGAGCCGCCGCATCCGACCCGGAAGCGGCGGAGAAGGTCGAGGACCTCTTCCGTTCGATCGTCGTCGTCCGCGGTGGTTCGCCGATGCCTCCCCGCGACCTGATTCCGCTGAAGATGCCGGCTACTCCGGGTTCCGCGTGAGCGCGAGCGCACCCGATCCCGACGCCGAGCGCGAGCAGAGCGCGACGGAGATCTTCGGCGCGGCGCTCGGCGGTGCTGCACGTCGCGCGGGGCTCGACCCCGCAGACAGCTCGTCGACGCACAAGGTCGTGTGGTCAGCGATGGGCGGATGGCGCGGCATCCTCGAATCCGTCCTGCCCAGCCTCGCCTTCGTCGTTCTCTTCACGGTGAAGCCGGATCCACTGATCCTGGCGCTCGGCGTCTCTGTCGGCATCGCTGCGGTGTTCACGATCGTGCGGCTGCTGCAGAAGTCGCCACCGGCTGCCGCACTGGGCGGGCTCGTCGCGGCCGGCGCCGCGGCTGCCCTTGCGCTGTGGACGGGGCGTGGCGAGGACAACTTCGTTCCCGGATTCATCACGAACTCGTTGTACGGCTCGGTTCTTCTCATCTCCGCGCTCGTCGGGTGGTCGCTGATCGGGCTCGCCGTCGGCTTCCTGATGGGGGAGGGCACGGCGTGGCGCAGCGATCGGCGCAAGCGTCGGGCGTTCTTCTGGCTCGGCATCGCATGGGCCGCGCTGTTCTTCGCGCGTCTCGGCGTGCAGCTGCCGTTGTACTTCGCCGGTGACGTCACGGCGCTCGGCACGTTGAAGTTGATCATGGGATTGCCGCTGTTCGCGCCGATGATCGCTGTCACCTGGCTCGTGGTGCGGGCACTCTATCCCCGCACGCCGTCGGAGGACGTCGCCGTCGAATCGTGATAGATTTATCTTGACGTCAAGATAAATTGAAAGCTTCTGCCGAGAGGCCGAAACGCGCAGACTGGTTAGGTCCGCCTTGCTAGCCGCCGGACCTCAGAGGCGAGCAAGATGGAGACGCCTGCCGCTCCCATCCGATCAGAAGGAGACGCACTCGTGTCGACGGTGAACAGCTTCGGTGCCAAGAGCACCCTGACGGTCGGCAGCACCGACTACGAGATCTTCCGCATCGACACGGTGCCCGGTTTCGACAACCTCCCCTTCAGTCTCAAGGTCCTCCTGGAGAACCTGCTCCGCACCGAAGACGGCGCGAACGTGACGAAGGCGCAGATCGAGGCGCTCGGATCGTGGGATGCCGCCGCTGAGCCGAACACCGAGATCCAGTTCACGCCGGCGCGCGTGGTCATGCAGGACTTCACCGGCGTGCCGTGCATCGTCGACCTCGCCACCATGCGTGAGGCCGTCACGGCTCTCGGCGGCGACGCGAACAAGATCAACCCGCTCTCTCCCGCCGAGATGGTCATCGACCACTCGGTGATCGCCGACCTCTTCGGCAGCGAGAACGCGCTCGAGCGCAACGTCGAGATCGAGTACGAGCGCAACGGTGAGCGTTACCAGTTCCTGCGCTGGGGCCAGACGGCGTTCAGCGACTTCAAGGTGGTGCCTCCCGGCACCGGCATCGTGCACCAGGTGAACATCGAGCACCTGGCCAAGGTCATCTACGACCGTGATGTCAACGGTGTCCTCCGCGCCTACCCGGACACCTGCGTCGGCACCGACTCGCACACGACGATGGTCAACGGCCTCGGCGTGCTCGGCTGGGGCGTCGGCGGCATCGAAGCCGAGGCTGCGATGCTCGGCCAGCCCGTGTCGATGCTCATCCCGCGCGTCGTCGGCTTCAAGCTCTCCGGTGAGATCCCGGCCGGTGTGACGGCGACCGACGTCGTCCTCACGATCACCGACCTGCTGCGCAAGCACGGGGTCGTCGGAAAGTTCGTCGAGTTCTACGGCGCCGGCGTGGCATCGGTCCCGCTTGCGAACCGCGCCACCATCGGCAACATGAGCCCGGAGTTCGGCTCCACGGCGGCGATCTTCCCGATCGACGACGTCACGCTCGACTACCTGCGCCTCACCGGCCGCAGCGACGAGGCCGTCGCGCTCGTCGAGGCTTACGCCAAGGAGCAGAAGCTCTGGCACGACGCCTCGCACGAGCCGACCTTCAGCGAGTACCTCGAGCTCGATCTCGGAACCGTCGTGCCGTCGATCGCCGGACCGAAGCGCCCGCAGGACCGCATTCTCCTCTCCGAGGCGAAGGCGCAGTTCGAGCAGGACATCCTCAGCTACGCGTCGGCATCGACGTCGGATGACATCGTCGATCTCGACTCGAAGCACTCGTTCCCGGCATCCGACCCCGGCTCCGTCCCCGGTGAGGAGGAGACGACCACCCGTCCCGTGCACATCAACAGCGGTGCACCGGCGAATGCCTCGAAGCCGGTGCCGGTGACCACGCCGTCGGGGGAGAAGTACATCCTCGACAACGGCGCTGTCACGCTTGCCGCGATCACGTCGTGCACGAACACCTCGAACCCGTCGGTGATGATCGCCGCCGGACTCGTCGCGCGGAAGGCCCTCCAGAAGGGTCTGAAGCAGAAGCCATGGGTGAAGACCACGCTCGGCCCGGGATCGAAGGTCGTCACCGACTACTACGAGAAGTCCGGTCTCGACAAGGATCTCGAAGGCCTCGGCTTCTACACCGTCGGCTACGGCTGCACGATCTGCATCGGCAACTCCGGTCCGCTGATCGAGGAGGTGTCCGAGGCGATCAACTCTCACGATCTCGCCGTCACCGCAGTCCTCTCCGGGAACCGCAACTTCGAGGGTCGCATCAGCCCCGACGTGAAGATGAACTACCTTGCCAGCCCGCCGCTGGTCATCGCGTACGCGCTGGCCGGTTCGATGCACTTCGACTTCGAGAACGATGCGCTCGGAAAGGGCACCGACGGCGAAGACGTCTTCCTGCGGGACATCTGGCCGACGCCCGACGAGGTGCAGAACCTCGTCGACTCGTCGATCTCCCGTGAGCAGTTCATCAAGCAGTACTCGACCGTCTTCGAGGGCGACGAGCGCTGGAAGAGCCTGCCGACTCCGGATGACGCGATCTTCCAGTGGGATGAGAACTCGACGTACGTCCGCAAGGCTCCGTACTTCGACGGTATGACGATGGAGCTCACCCCGGTGCGCGACATCCAGGGCGCGCGCGTGATGGCGACGCTCGGCGATTCGGTCACCACCGACCACATCTCGCCGGCCGGAAACATCAAGACGGGCACGCCGGCCGCGGAGTACCTCACCGCGCACGGTGTGGACCGCAAGGACTTCAACTCCTTCGGCTCGCGCCGCGGCAACCACGAGGTGATGATCCGTGGCACGTTCGCGAACATCCGTCTGAAGAACGTCATGGTCTCGGCTGTCAACGACGGTCAGGTCGTCGAAGGCGGCTTCACGCGCGACTTCACGAAGCCGGGCGGACCGCAGTCGTACATCTACGACGCCTGCATGAACTACGCCGAGCAGGGCACCCCGCTCGTCGTGTTCGGCGGCAAGGAGTACGGTTCTGGATCATCGCGTGACTGGGCGGCCAAGGGCACCAGCCTGCTGGGCGTCAAGGCGGTCATCACCGAGAGCTTCGAGCGCATCCACCGCTCCAACCTGATCGGCATGGGCGTCGTCCCGCTGCAGTTCCCGGCTGGGGAGAGCTGGGAGTCGCTCGGACTCGACGGCACCGAGATCGTGTCGATCGCGGGCCTCGAAGAGCTGAACTCGGGCGTGACCCCCAAGACGGTGCGCGTCACGGCGACCCCGAGCGAGAACTCGGCCGAGGGCAAGCAGCCGATCGAGTTCGACGCGGTCGTGCGCATCGACACCCCCGGTGAGGCGGACTACTACCGCAACGGCGGCATCCTGCAGTACGTGCTGCGTTCGCTGGTGTAATTTCTCACGACAACGTCACAGCGCCCGCTCCGGTATTCCGGGGCGGGCGCTTCGTCGTCGCGCGGCGCGATGATGGGCGCACCGCGGAAGGCGAGGCTGCTCGCCGCCGTGCGGGAAGACCGTCCGCAATGGCCCGCTCTCCGGGGATTCCCGGAGAGCCGCGATAGGATCGAAGGGTTCTCGTCCGTCCGATCGGACGAGCCGCACAACGCCTGTGAGGAGGTGCAGATGCCCATTCTTCCGAGCATCTCAGGACCCCGGGATCTGGACGCGCTGTCTACCGAGCAGCTGGTGGAACTGGCCGAGGAGATCCGCGCTTTCCTTGTCGAGAACGTTTCGCGGACGGGCGGCCATCTCGGCCCGAACCTGGGTGTCGTCGAGCTGACCATCGCCCTGCACCGGGTCTTCTCCTCGCCGGACGACCCCTTCATCTTCGACACCGGGCATCAGTCGTATGTGCACAAGCTGCTCACCGGGCGTCAGGACTTCTCTGATCTGCGTGTGCGCGGGGGCCTCGCCGGTTACCCGCAGCGCAGCGAGAGCCCGCACGACGTGGTCGAGTCTTCGCACGCCTCGAGCTCGCTCAGCTGGGCGGACGGGATCTCACGTGCGCTGACTGCGACCGGCCGTTCGGACCGTCATGTCGTGGCCGTCGTGGGCGATGGGGCGCTCACCGGCGGGATGACGTGGGAGGCGTTGAACAACATCTCCGATGACAATGACCGCAACCTCGTCATCGTCGTGAATGACAACGGCCGATCCTACGCGCCGACGATCGGCGGCATGTCGCGGTACCTGAACAGGGTGCGCACCGCCGCCGCGTATAAGGACCTGCACCGCAAATCGGATCGCCTGTTCCGCGCCTTCGGGCCCGTCGGGCGTGCCGTGTTCCGGGGTGTGCGTGGCGGAACGCATGGGTTCCTCTCGCGCTTCACGAACAATGAGGCGCTGTACTCGAATCTCGACATCAAGTATCTCGGGCCGGTCGACGGGCATGACCTGGGCGCGCTCCTGGAGACTCTCGAGCTCGCCAAGTCCTATGGCGCTCCCGTGATCGTGCACGCGATCACCGAGAAGGGGCGCGGGTACCAGCCGGCGCGCGACGATGAGGCCGACCAGTTCCATGCTGTCGGGCGCATCGACCCGACCACAGGCGAAACCCTGTCCAGCGGTGGCCAGGGGTGGACGGATGTCTTCTCCGATGCGCTCGTCGACGCAGGTCAGCGTGATCCGAAGATCATCGCGATGACGGCAGCCATGCTCCGCCCGACCGGACTCGCGCCGTTCGCCGAACGCTTCCCCGACCGGGTCTACGACGTGGGGATCGCCGAGCAGCACGCGGTGGCCTCTGCTGCCGGTCTCGCCTATGGCGGCTTGCACCCGGTTGTCGCCGTCTACGCCACGTTCATGGGTCGAGCTTTCGACCAGGTGCTGATGGATGTCGCCCTGCACCGCGCAGGCGTCACGTTCGTTCTTGATCGGGCCGGCGTCACCGGTCCCGACGGGCCGAGTCATCACGGCATGTGGGATCTGGCGATGCTGCAGATCGTCCCGAACATCCGCATCGCGGCTCCCCGTGACGGTGCCCGGCTGCGCGAGGCGCTGGACGAGGCCGTCACCATCGACGACGGTCCCACCGTCATCCGCTTCCCGAAGGGCGAGGTGGCCCCGGAACTTCCCGCGATAGAGCGTCTCGATGACGGCGTCGATGTGCTCGCCCGTGGCGAGTCCGAGGATGTGCTTCTGGTCGGGATCGGCCCCTTCGCCGCATTGGCGATGGACGTCGCTGCGCGATTGCGCGCGCAGGGGATCGGGGCGACCGTGATCGATCCGCGCTGGGCGATTCCGGTGCAAGCATCCGTCGTGACCCTGGCCGCTCGGCATCGTCTGGTGATCACGCTCGAGGATGGCATTCGCGTCGGCGGAATCGGCACTCGCGTTCGGCAGGTGCTCCGGGAATCCGGCATCGATACGGCCGTCGATGAACTGGGCCTCCCGGATCAGTTCATCGACCACGCGTCGCGCGAGCAGATCCTCGCGGATGCCGGCCTCACAGCCTCGAAGATCGCGCAGGACGTCGTGTCTCAGGTCCTCGGCACCCGGATCCCGGTCGCGCGCAACGCCGGCGAGACCGGCGCGATCGACCTCCCGCTGCACGAACGGCGCTGAACGGGCTCAACGGCTCGCCAAGACGTTCTTCGCTTTGCCCTCAGTTCAGGGCGTGCAGCGATGCGACCGCCTGGGCGCCGCGGTCGGTGTCGCGCAGGGCCGTCGACAGCAGGTAGCCGTCCGTCAGCGAGTCGCCGGTGACCATCACGCGGACGAGCTCCACGCCGCAGGCGCGGCGCACTTCCTCAGCGCTGGCAGCGATCACCCGGGTGTTGATCTCGTCGTTGTGCGGGAGCTCTGCGTCATCGAATCCGCGGATCACGTCTCTCAGGGCCGCGCCGACGATGTTCGACGCGCGCTCTTTGACGTTGACGACATCGAGTTCGAAGACGCGCAGATCACGGCCGGTCGGAATGGGTCGCCACTCGAAGGAGGCATGCACCCGGAACTGTCGCCCGGTGGCGCCGCTCATCTCGCGTGCGGGGAGGTCAGTCGCCCGGCACCGCACGTCGATGAGTCGGTACCAGTAGAAGAGCGGGAAGGCGCCGTGCGACCCCGGATCGAGGACGACGACTTCTCCGACTGCGCCGCCGCGGTTCGTGGGACGCCGCTGCGGACGGTTGCGGATGATCGGCTTGCCGTTTCGCGTGCGGATCGCCGCCCAGCCCTCGTCGACGGTCACGATGAAGATCTTCAGGAGAGCCGGAACGACCAGCAGAATCGTGAGGATCGCGGTGCCTGTCTTGAACAGACCCGATATTCCCTTGCCGCCCAGCATCGAGAGGAGCATGTCCATGACACCACTGTGCACGCTCCGCCGCCCTCGCGCGGCGTCCTGAGGCACCACAGCGGTGGTGTTCACACGCTGTTCCGTGCCTGTTCCCTGCCGAGTCGTGCGGTGGAAACGCAACGACAGGCGCCGGTGCTCGATCGTTCAGGTGAGCTGCGCCAGAGTCTCCGCGAGCACGGCTTCCACCGTCGCCGTCGCGCGGACTCGATCGACGGCGACGAGACCCACACGGGAACGTCGATCGAGGATGTCATCGACCGTCATGGCGCCTTCGGCGCGGACGGCGAACTCGATCTCTGCACGTGTGAGTTCAGCATGGGAGGCCGCGCCCGACGTCGGAATCACGGCGCTGTCCACGAGTCGGAGGGATGCCGTCCGGCTCGGGGGTGCGCCAAGTGCGCCGGTGCTCGAGGCGAGGTCGACGGCGTCCTCGGCCATCCGACGGTATGTCGTGAGTTTGCCGCCGAGCACGTTGACGAAGCCGGATTCCGAGACGGCGACGAGATGGCGGCGAGAGATGTCTGCTGTCGAGTCTGCTCCCGTGTCCACCAGCGGGCGGAGCCCGGCGAAAGCGCCGCGGACCTGATCCCTGCGGATGGGGACAGACAGCACCCGGTTGAGATTCGACAGCAGAAACGTGATCTCGCCCTCCGTCGGGACGGCGACCCGAGGCACTGGGCCCGGAGCGTCTTCGTCCGTGAGACCGACGATGACGCGCCCATTCACCTGTGGCAAGGCGAAGACGTAGCGACTGATCGAGCCCTCGTGCGGGATGGTGAGCGCCGCGGATGGGTGACCGAGGTCGGCGGCATCGAGCACGATGTGCGTTCCCCGGCTGGGACGGACCGTGATCGACTCGTCCAGAGTGCCCGCCCAGACGCCGGTGGCGTTGACGACGCTGCGCGCTCGGATCTCGAGGCGTTCGCCGGTCAGCGCATCCTCAGCCTTCGCCCCGCCACCGTGGAGCTCGAGTGCCCTCACCCGAGTGAGGATGCGGGCGCCGAGACCTGCGGCGGTGCGCGCCACCGTCACGACCAGCCTGGCGTCATCCACGAGCTGACCGTCGTACGACAGCATCCCTCCTCGAAGACCGCGCGGGTTGAGGGCGGGAACGAGAGCGTTGGCGGTGCGGGCCGAGACGAGACGTGGCGCAGGCAGTGCCTTTCGCGGGGTGCGCGCCCGCATCCGAAGCAGGTCGCCCATGCCCATGCCGGCTACGCCGGCGGCGCGCTGTCGTGCCGTCACGCCGGGAGCGAAGGGGAGCAGCTGACCGAGGGGCCGAATGAGATGCGGTGCGATGACCGTCATCAGCAGGTGGCGTTCGAAGGCGCTCTCCTTCGCGGTGGCGATGTCGCCGGTCGCAAGATAACGAAGACCGCCGTGCACGAGCTTGGAGCTGAATCTGCTGGTGCCGAACGCCAGGTCGTCCGCTTCGAGAAGAGTGACGCTCAGTCCACGTGACGCGGCGTCGAGCGCGACTCCGACTCCCGTGATGCCGCCTCCGACCACGAGCACGTCGACCATCTCCTGAGCCGAGCGGCGGAGTTCTTCGGCCCGACGCGCGACATTGAGGTCGGGGGAGGGAGAGGTCATGGTCGGAGCAGCCCATCGAGCGCGGCGCGAAGCTCGCGCTCCCACGCCTCCGGGGAGATCAGCTCGGACACTGTGCCGTGCGACAGCACTGCCGATTGCGCGATGAGAAGCAGCATCACTGCGATCTCGTTCGGCTCGCCATCACGAACGGTGCCACCCTGTTGCGCCTCGCGGATGGCGATCGTCAGCCACTGCAGGATCATCCGCTGACTCGATCCGACGCGCTGCAACGTGTAGCGGGTGAAGACCTCGGGCTCGTCCTCGAGCAGTCGCCCGTAGACGGCATCGTTGCGAAAGAGCGAAGAGAACCGAAGCACGTCGTCGACCAGGTTCTGACGCGACCCGGCCTGGGTGGGGAACTGCTCGACGATTCCCGCCACGCGCCGGAGCAGAGCCGCGCGGACCACGTCGTCGGCATCGCTCCAGCTTCGATAGATGGTCGGTCGGCTATGGCCTGCTCGCCGTGCCAACTCTGCGATGGTGACGCCGTGGACCCCGCGGCGGCTGATCAGCGCGTCGGCCGCGTCGAGGATGCGCGATTGCGTGGCATCCCATTGCGGCGACGGGACGATCGGCGGATCGGCGATGACTTGACGTTCTTCCATGATGTGTCACACTGTAACGCATGACGCAGGAGAACGGCAGCGACGCCGCACAGTCGGAGATGCGGTGGAACGGTTGGGGCGACCCGGCCAAGGCGCAGGAACTCCCGCGAGCGGTGCGCGCTCTTCTTCCGTTGCTGCTCGGGCGGATCCGCAAGCCGGATGCACCGGTCGTCCTGGGCGATGTGCACCTCGAACCCTCGGCGCTTCAGTCGGACGATCTCGAGGCGTTCGTCGCGGTCGTCGGGATCGCGCACGTGGATGACTCCGCAGAGGCGCGGATCCGTCACGCCGGGGGGCGCTCGACTCCCGACCTGCTGAGGCGACGCAGACAGCACCAGGCCGCGCCGGATGCCGTGATCCTCCCGGGCAGTCACACCGAGGTCGCTGCCGTGCTCGGCGTCGCGGCCGAGCGTGGTGTCGCGGTGATCCCGTTCGGCGGCGGAACGAGCGTCGTGGGAGCTCTCGCACCTGAGCGCGGCGCGCATCGGGGCGTCATCAGCTTGGATCTGCGGCGGCTCACCGGCCTCATCCATCTCGATGAGGTCAGCGGTGAGGCGCTCCTGGCCGCCGGCACGACGGGCCCGGACGCCGAGGCTCTGCTGACCGCACGCGGATACGAACTGGGTCACTATCCCCAGAGTTTCCGCTATGCCACGATCGGCGGATTCGCGGCTGCGCGCTCATCGGGGCAGAACTCTGCGGGCCTCGGGCGATTCGACGCGATGGTCACGGGGATCCGCGTGGCCACCCCGACCGGCGACATCGAACTCGGTCGTTCACCGGGGTCGGCAGCAGGCCCGGATCTCATCCGCGTGTTCCTGGGGTCGGAGGGCATCTTCGGGGTGATCACGGAAGTCCGCGTGCGCGTGCATCCGGTACCTCGTGATCGCATTCTCGAGTCCTGGAGCTTTCCGGACTTCGCCCGAGGCGCCGACGGACTGAGGCAGGTCGCACAGCACGGCGGAGGACCGACGGTCATCCGCCTGTCCGACGAAGCGGAGACCGCTGTCAGTCTCGCGCAGGTGGGCAGGATCGGGAAGGCGCTCGCGAAGGGCGCCAGCATCGTCACGGTGTACGAGGGGGAGGGCATCTCCGATCGTCGCGCTCGTACGTCAGCACTGCTCACCGCCGCAGGAGGAACGTCATCCGGTGAGGGGGCGGCCGAGGAGTGGCTGGATGGACGCTTCGACGGTCCCTACCTGCGTGACGCGCTGCTGGACGCGGGCGTCTTCTGCGAGACGCTGGAAACGGCGACCACGTGGTCGAACCTGCACGCGTTGCGGTCGGCGGTGACCGCCTCCCTGCACGAAGGAATCACGGATGCAGGTGCGAGGCCGTACGTGATGTGCCACGTCTCGCACATCTACCCGACGGGCGCGTCGCTGTACTTCACGGTCCTGGCCAGCATCCGATCGGATCCTCTCGAAGCCTGGGAGGTGATCAAGGGGCGTGTGAACGATGCGATCATCGCGACGGGCGGCACCATAAGCCACCATCACGCCGTCGGACGCGATCACGCGCCGTGGCTCGAACAGGAGATCGGTGAGACGGGGGTGCGGATCCTCGCCGCGATCAAGCGCGAACTCGACCCCTCTGGGATCCTCAACCCCGGTGCCGTGATCTCGATGGATCGAGCGCGCTGACGTGGCCGAGCACATCGCGGTGCTGTCGAATCCGTTCGCGGGCAAGGGGCGAGGGCGCAGAGAGGCCGACGCCGCCGTTGCCCACCTTCGAGCTGGTGGCGCCGAAGTGAAGGTCTACACAGGGGATTCGGCGGCGTCGAGCCTGGTGCTGGCGGCGCAGGCGCTCGGCGCGAATCCCCGGGTACTCGTGGTCGTGGGCGGCGACGGAACCCTGTCCGGCATCCTCGACCTCGTCTGTGCCGCTTCCGTCCCCGTCGCGCTGGTGCCGGCCGGAACCGGCAATGACCTCGCTCGGGCGCTCGGCCTGCCACGACACGACCCGATCGCCGCGGCGGAACTTGCGCGGACCGGTGTGCGCAGAGCTGTCGACGTCGGCACGATCCGCACGGCGGAGCGCACTGCCTCTTTTCTCACTATCGCAGCTCTCGGGTTCGACGCGAAGGTCAGCGACCGCACGAATCGGCTCCGTTGGCCGCATGGCGCGCTGCGGTACTACGTGGCGTTGCTCATCGAGCTCGCGCGGCTGCGTCCGATGGAGTTCTCGGTCGGATTCGACGGCGCCGCTCCGACGAACGCCGCCGGGACACTGATCGCCGTCGGCAACACCGCCAGCTACGGAGGCGGGATGCCTGTGTGCGTCGGGGCAGCACCCGATGACGGGATGCTCGACGTCGTCCGGGTCGCGCCGCTCTCGCGCATCCGTCTCCTGACTCTCTTCCCCCTGCTCCTGCGCGGGACGCACTTCACGCGCCCGGAGGTACGACACGACCGCGTGCGCGAGGTCACCGTGAGCGCCCCCGGACTCGTCGTCTACGCCGACGGCGAGCGCATCGGCGAGGATGCATGCACCATTAGTGTGCGCCCGGCCGCGCTGACCGTGATGGTGCCAGCGGCACCGGAGGTTTCTGCATGATCGAGTACGACGAAGACGTCGTTGTCATCGGATCGGGTTTCGGCGGCTCGGTCGCGGCTCTCCGACTCGTCGAGAAGGGCTACCGCGTCCTGGTGTACGAGGCGGGACGGCGCTTCGAGGACGACGACTTCGCCAAGACCAATTGGAACGTACGTCGCTACCTGTGGGCGCCTGCGCTCGGCTGCTTCGGGATCCAGCGCATCCATCGCCTCCCGCACGTGATGATCCTCGCGGGCGCCGGCGTGGGCGGCGGATCGTTGAACTACGCCAACACCCTGTACCAGCCCGGCGGCGCGTTCTTCGCGGATCCGCAGTGGGGCTCGCTGGCGGATTGGGAGACGGAACTCGCCCCGCACTACGCGACGGCGAAGAGGATGCTCGGCGTGGTCGAGCGCTACCCGCACACGGGTCCTGTCGAGCGCATCATGGCCGGTGCCGCCGAGGATCTCGGTGTGGGGAGCACTTTCCGCCACGCACCGGTCGGCGTGTGGTTCGGCAGGCCGGGCGAGCGCACGGCTGATCCCTACTTCGGCGGTGAGGGCCCGGCGCGCACCGGCTGCACGCTCTGCGGCAACTGCATGGTCGGATGCCGGGTGGGCGCGAAGAACACGCTGATGAAGAACTACCTGGCTCTCGCCGAGCGCCGAGGTGCGGTCATCGAGCCGTTGCGAACGGTGACGGACGTCCGCGAGCTCGCGGACGGCGGATTCGCCGTCACGACGCAGCGCAGCGGTGCCTGGCTGCGCCGCGGGCAGCGGACAGTGCACGCCCGCCAGGTGGTGCTGGCGGCGGGCACCTGGGGTACCCAGCAGCTTCTGCACCGGATGAAGCAATCCGGTGCTCTCCCGGGAGTCTCGGATGCCGTCGGACGTCTCACGAGGACGAACTCCGAGGCCCTCGACGGAGCGGTCGCGGTCGCCGTACCGGAATCCCTCGAGCTCGCTCGCGGCGTGGCGATCACGACATCGTTCCATGTCGACGAACGTACGCACGTCGAGAACGTGCGGTACGGCCCCGGATCGAACCTGATGGGCGCGCTCGCGTCGGTCATGGTGCCTGGTGACCAGCGACTCGGACGACGTCTTCTCGGGCTCGTCGGCCGGGTTCTTCGTGCGCCGATTCGTCAGTTCCGGCTGGGATCACTCCACCGCTGGAGTGAACGCGGGATCATCGCGCTGGTCATGCAGACCGCAGACAATTCGCTCACGTTGTCGCTGCGGCGACGGTTCGGGCGGTTGGTGATGACGAGTGCGCAAGGACACGGTGAGCCGAACCCGAGCTATCTCCCGCAAGCGCATCGCGCAGCAGCGGCGATCGCCGCGCGGGTGCAGCAGGAAGGTGGCGTGCCCACCGAGGCCAGAGGGTCATGGCCGGAGGTCTTCGGCATCCCGCTGACCGCCCATTTTCTGGGTGGTGCGGTGATCTCGGAGACGCCGGAGACCGGGGTCGTCGACCGCTACCACCGTGTGTGGGGTCATCCGAGGCTGCACGTCGTCGACGGTGCCGCTGTGCCGGCGAACCCGGGCGTGAATCCTTCGTTGACGATCACCGCGCTCGCGGAGAGGGCGATGTCCTTCTGGCCGCGCTCCGGTGAAGAGGACGAGCGCCCCGCGCAGTAGACGCACAGAAGGGGGCCGCGCTCAGCGCGGCCCCCTTCTTCTCAAGCGATCAGCGGTGATCGATCCCGCGGATCTGCGGAGTGTGGAAGGAGCCGCCGAAGGCCCTCTCCGACGCGCCCTCGCGGTCCAGGTACGGCGATGCACCACCGTCGATGAACGGCCAGCCTGCTCCGAGGATCAGGCAGAGGTCGATGTCTTCGACCTCGGGGACGACGCCCTCGTCCAGCATCAGCTTGATCTCCTGCGCGAGCCCATCCTGCACGCGGCCGAGGATCGTCGCGGCGGATGCGGGAGTGGAGCCCACAGCCGACTTGATGACCTTCTCGGCCTGCTTGGTCCAACCGGTCACTCGACCGCCCCTGTCCTTCTCGACGACCGCATCGAGCTGGGCGAGCGCGTGGAAGTTCTCGTTGGCGTAGAAGCGATCCGGGAACGCGTGCACCATGGTGTCCTGCACGTGAGCGGCGACCTTCCAGCCGACGAGGTCGATGAGCTGGAACGGCCCCATCGGCAGGCCGAGCGGTGCGAACGCCTTCTCGACGTCGGCCACCGGCGTGCCCTCGTAGACGGCACGCGCAGCCTCGCCCATGACCTTGGCCAGCAGGCGGTTCACGACGAATCCGGGAGCGTCGGCCGTGAGCACGGCGTTCTTTCCGAGGTTCTTCGCGACGACGAACGCAGTGGCGAGCGCGGCCTCCGAGGTCGCCGGCGTCTTCACGATCTCGATCAACGGCATCACCGCGACCGGGTTGAAGAAATGGAACCCGACCAGACGCTCGGGGTGAGCGAGCTTCGAGCCGATCTCTTCGACGGACAGCGACGAGGTGTTGGTCGCGAGGATGGCGTCCTCCGCGATGATCTTCTCGATCTCTCCGAACACCTGCTGCTTGACGCCGACCTCCTCGAACACGGCTTCGATGACGAAGTCGCAGTCCGCGTAGAGGCTCTTGTCGGTCGTGCCGGTGACCAGCGCACGCAGCTTGTTCGCTGCGTCGGCATCCAGACGACCCTTGGCCTCGAGCTTGCCGATCTCCTCGTGGATGTATGCCACGCCCTTGTCGACGCGGGCCTGATCCAGGTCGGTGATCAGAACCGGCACCTGCAGCTTGCGCACGAACAGCAGAGCGAACTGGCTCGCCATGAGACCGGCGCCGATGATGCCGACCTTGGCGACCTTCTTCGCCAGTTCCTTCGGCGGAGCACCGACAGGGCGCTTCGCCCGCTTCTGCACGAGATCGAAGGCGTACATGGATGCCGCGAACTGATCGCCGGCGACGAGATCGGCGAGCGCTTCGTCTTCACGTGCGAACCCGTCCGCCTTCGTTCCGCTCTTCGCCTTGTCCAGAAGGTCGAGGGCGACGTAGGGGGACTTCGGCACGGTGCCGATCTTCGACTCCAGCATGCCGCGGGCCATCTTGATCGCGATCGGCCACTTCGTCAGCCGCTCGATCTTGCCTGGCTCGTTCTTGCGATCGACCTTCTTGCCGCCGAGGACGGCGTCCGCCCAGGCGAGCGAGTTCTCGAGGTAGTTCGCCGCGGGGAAGATCGCGTCGACGATCCCGAGGTCGAATGCCTGCTGCGGCTTGAGCATCCGGTTCTGCTTGAGAGGGTTCGAGATGACGACCTCGAGAGCGTTCTCGATGCCGATCAGGTTCGGCAGCAGGTACGCGCCGCCCCAGCCGGGGATGATGCCGAGGAACACCTCGGGCAGTGCGATCGCGGCCGCCGAGGAATCGACCGTGCGGTAGGTCGAGTTCAGCGCGATCTCCAGACCTCCGCCGAGGGCGAGGCCGTTGACGAAGGCGAAGGAGGGAACACCCAGATCCGACAACTTGCCGAGAACCTTGTGACCGAGCTGCGCGATCAGGCGTGCGTTGTCGCGCGAGCCGACCTTGCTGATGTCGGACAGATCGGCGCCGGCGGCCAGGATGTACTGCTTTCCGGTGACGCCGACCGCCTGGATCTCGCCAGCGGCGGCGCGCACCTTGAGAGCATCCAGCGTCTCGCCGAGCTCGGTGAGGGTCGCCGGGCCGAGGGTGTTCGGGCGGTTGTGATCGCGGCCGTTGTCGAGCGTGACCAGCGCGAGCACCTTGCCGGAGGCGAGACGGACGTCGCGCACGGGAGAGTGCGTGACGACCTCACCCTCGGTGAGGGCCTGGATGGGGGAGAAGTCGATCTCTTCGTAGTTCGTCATCGCGACTACTTCCTCTTCTTGCCGTTGTAGTGCGGGTTCTCCCAGATGACCGAGCCGCCCTGGCCGAGGCCGACGCACATCGCGGTCAGGCCGTACCGGACGTCCGGACGCTCGGCGAACTGCGCGGCGAGCTGGATCATCAGACGTACGCCGGACGCGGCGAGCGGATGTCCGAGCGCGATCGCCCCACCCCACTGGTTCACGCGGGGGTCATCGTCGGCGATCCCGAAGTGGTCGAGGAGCGAGATGACCTGAATCGCGAAAGCCTCGTTCAGTTCGAAGAGGCCGATGTCGGAGATGTCGAGACCGGCCTTCTTCAGAGCCTTCTCCGTGGAGGGGATCGGACCGATGCCCATGATCTCCGGCTGAACGCCCGCGAATGCGAACGAGACCATGCGCATCTTCGGTGCCAGGCCGAACTCCTTGACTGCGCCGCCGCCGGCCAGCAGCGACATCGTCGCGCCATCCGTGAGCGGCGAGGAGGTACCGGCGGTGACGCGTCCATGCGGACGGAACGGTGTCTTCAGCGCGGCGAGGTCATCCATCGTGGTCTGCGGGCGGCGGCCCTCGTCCTCGGTGGCGAGGCCCCAGGCGCCGTCGGCCGTCTTCGTCGCGACCGAGACGAGATCAGGCTGGATCTTTCCGGCGTCGTACGCAGCCTGCACCTTGTGCTGGCTGAGCATCCCGAAGCGGTCCGAACGCTCCTTGGTGAGGTGCGGGAAGCGGTCGAAGATGCGCTCAGCGGTGACTCCCATGTTGAGGGCGCCGGGGTCGACCATCTTCTCCGCGACGAAGCGGGGGTTCGGGTCGGCATTGCCGCCGATCGGGTGGTGTCCCATGTGCTCGACACCGCCGGCGAGGGCGAAGTCGTACATGCCGATGCCGATCGATGCGCCCATCGTCGTGACGCTGGTCATCGCGCCGGCGCACATGCGCTCGACGGCGAGGCCGGGAACGGTCTGCGGGAGCCCGGCGAGCAGTGCCACCGAGCGCCCGAGCGTGAGGCCCTGGTCTCCGGTCTGCGAGGTCGCGGCGATCGCCACATCATCGATGCGGTCGGTCGGAACCGCCGCGTTCCGCTCCAACAGGCCGATGGTCGCCTTGACGGCGAGGTCATCAGCGCGGGTGTTCCAGTACATGCCTTTTTCGCCGGCGCGCCCGAAGGGCGTGCGCATTCCATCGACGAAGAAGACGTCCGAGATCTCGGCCACTCTGCCTCCAAGTTTGTGCGGAGCCCTCAGTCTATGGAGGCCCGAAAAACCGGGAGGAATCGCTTGGATCGAACCTACGAAGCGGGTGCGTCGGGCTCGGGGGCCGGTTGCGCAGCTTCTACAAAGGCAGCCGCGATCTTCTGTGCAGTCTGTGCAATCTGCCAGGGGCGAGCGCCGAGCGCTGTGAGCGCTTCGCCGATCTCCTCGGCGCTGGATCCCGGCGGCTCCCATGCCACCCGACGGAGGAACTCCGGGGTCAACAGGTTCTCGGTGGGCATTCCGAGTTCCTCCGCGACAGCTTCGACGACGGGTCGTGCAGCCTTCAGCCGAGCATCGGCTTCGGGATTGCGATCCGACCACGCGCGAGGCGGGGGCAGGGCATCGCTGGGCACGCGCTCACGGGGGATCTCGGTCGTCTCCCGACCCGTCGTGATGGCCTGCCACCAGCGATCGAGCTGAGAGCGGCTTGCGCGCCCCTGGAAATCCTTGAGCGCGGCGAGAGCCTGTTTGCTCTGCGGGTTCGCCATCACGGCTGCGACGAGGGAACGGTCAGGAACGAGGCGGCCAGGGGAGACATCCTGATCCTGCGCGAACGTCTCGCGCGCGACCCAGAGCTCCCGCGCGACGGCGAGGTTACGTGCTCCACGGACCTGGTGCAGGCCGCTCAGCCGGCGCCACGGATCTTCCCGCGGCGGCTTCGGAAGGCGGGTGAGCGTCGCCGCGAACTCCTCGGCAGCGAACTCCGTCTTGCTCTGCTCCGCGAGTTCGGCAGCGAGGGCATCACGCACATCGACCAGGTGAAGGACGTCGAGTGCGGCGTACTCGAGCCACGAAGCGGGGAGCGGCCTCGTCGACCAGTCCGCGGCCGAATGCTCCTTCTTCAGCGTGATGCCGAGCGTGGATTCGACGACAGCGGCGAGTCCTACCCGCTCGTGGCCGAGCAGGCGAGCGGCGAGCTCCGTGTCGAAGATCGAGGCGGGGGAGAGTTCGAGTTCCCGGAGGGAGGGGAGATCCTGACTGGCAGCGTGGAAGACCCACTCCTCATCGCCGATCGCCTCTTGCAGCGGCGCGAAGTCGCCGAGCGGCGGCGGGTCGAAGAGGAACACGCCCGCATCTCGGCGGAAGACCTGAACCAGGTAGGCGCGCTGGGAGTAACGGAAGCCGGAGGCGCGCTCCACGTCGACTGCAACCGGTCCGGTGCCTGCGGCGAGTGCGGAACAGGCCGCACGGAACTCCCCGGCATCCGTGATCACGGAGTAATCAGTCACGTGCAGCCTTTCGCGCGCCGATCACGGCGATGTCCTCGGAACCGGGCGGAAGTCCCGCCAGCATCCCGACCAACTCGGCCCATGCTTCGACGTGCGGTCGGAACGGGCCATCCGGTGTCCAGGACGCCCGCAATTCTATCTGTGCACCGTCTCCTTCGACCGCGAGGCCGCCGAAACCCTTCGAGAGGGTCTTCGTGGACGTGCCGGATGCCGAATGGTAGATCGCATCCCTCGAGTCGAGCGCATCGACCAGCCACGACCAGGTGACGTCGGCCAGCAGCGGGTCTGTGCCGATCTCCGTCTCCAGCGGAGCCTGGGCGAACGTGACGATGCGCCAGGCGCCGCCCCACGCATCTGGAGCGTCAGGGTCGTGCAGCAGCACGAAGCGGCCGGTGCCGTACACCGATTCACCATCGCTGCCCGGTCGCACGTCCGCGGCGAGCGCGATCGCGAACGGCGCGAGTCCTTGCGGAGTGGGAATCTCGCGCACGGTGATGTCGGCACGGAAGACGGTCTCACGCAGTTCGGTCGTCGCCGCTTCGAAAAGGGCCCCGGCATCGGGATGTGCGGTCACAGCGACAGGCTAGAGTCAGGAAGCGATGAAGAGTCTCAGGCACGCCGTTGCGCTCCTTGTCCCCGCTCTCCTTGCGCTCGGGGCGGCGCTGGCGTTCATCGTGTTCGGCGTGGCCCGACGTGTCGTCACGCCCATTCGCCGCGCTCCCGACACCGCGATCCTCGCCGTCGACACCGGAGCGCAGACGATCGAACTCACCCGCACCCCCGACACCGAGCTGCCCGGCCGCTACGGCCTGTTCACGACCGGCACCTACGGCTATGTGAAGCTCGGCGCGGTCCTCAGCGCCGACGCGACCACCGTGCGTCGCAAGTTGCTCACGCAGATCGAGTCCGGCGCGCGGGTCGACCGCGATGCAGGGTTCAGCGGGTGGTACTACTCGTCGCCGAGCGAACTGCACCTGCGCTGGGAGAGCGTGCTCATCGGTTCACCGGCTGGTCCGTGCCCTGCGTGGTTCTTCCCCGCGACGTCGTCGACCTGGGTGATCCAGGTGCACGGTCGCGGCGTCACCCGTGCCGAATGCCTGCGCGCCGTTCCGGTGCTGCACGCTCTCGGGCTGCCGAATCTCGTCGTCTCCTACCGGAACGACGGCGAGGCTCCGCGCAGCCGCGGGGGAGCCTATGCCCTGGGCGCCGCCGAATGGCGTGACGTCGACGCGGCAATCGGCTACGCACTGCGTCACGGCGCTGACCGCGTGCTGCTGATGGGCTGGTCGATGGGCGGCGCGGTGTCTCTTCAGGTAGCGGTGAACTCCGGCAATCGCGATCGCATCGCCGGCCTCATCCTGGACTCCCCGGTGATCGACTGGCGCACCGTGCTGCGATTCCAGGCGCGAGAGGCGGGGATGCGTGCGCCGCTGCCCGACCTCGCGATGAGTGCGCTGTCGCTTCCGCTGACGGCGCGCCTGAGCGGTGCGGAGGAGGCGATTCCTTTCGACCGCCTCGACATGGTTGCCCGTGCCGATGAGCTCACCATGCCGATCCTGATCCTGCACAGCGATGACGACGGTTTCGTGCCCTCCGACGCGTCCCACGCCCTGCAGGAGGCGCGGCCGGACCTCGTCACGATGCCGCACTTCTCCGTCGCACGGCACACGAAGCTGTGGAACTACGACCAGGTGAGCTGGACCAGGGCGATCACCGACTGGGTGACCGAGCAGGGCTTCAGCGCTTCTGCCTGACCTGCTTCTTCGCCCGCATGAGCATCCCGGTCATGCCGCCGATGCGAAGCGGGGACACAGCCTTGGTCAAGCCGATGGACTGCGGGTAGTCGTCGGGGATCGCGAGCACCTCG
The DNA here is from genome assembly GCF_040675825.1 of Microbacterium sp. LWH12-1.2. Classification (NCBI taxonomy): domain Bacteria; kingdom Bacillati; phylum Actinomycetota; class Actinomycetes; order Micrococcales; family Microbacteriaceae; genus Microbacterium; species Microbacterium sp. LWH12-1.2. The sequence goes on along the minus strand of NZ_JBEGIJ010000001.1, from coordinate 1,124,935 downwards.
TCGGCTGTCAGACCGGTGAGGCCCTGCACGAGGATGCTGGCGAAGCCGCGTGTCGTCGGCGCCTCGGGCGGTGCGGTCGCGTGCATGGTCACGACGTCGTCGGTGACCTCCACGTAGATGTACACGGGGGACTGGCATTCGGCCACGCGCTCGTACATCTCGGGATGCTGCGCGACCTCGTCCGAGACCGGTGGGAGCTCGTCGGAGAACTCCAGCAGGAGCAGCAGGCGATCGGTCTCCGGGGTCTCCAGGAACGCGTCGCGGATCTCCGCGAGAGAGTCAGGAACGGCGGTGGTACTCATCCCTGACATTCTCCCACGGCCAGCGACTCACATGCTCAGAGTGCGCCAGGCTCCGTGCCCGTGACGATCGGCACGCGCACGGCACTGCCCCACTCCGTCCAGGAGCCGTCGTAGTTGCGGACGTTCTCGAAGCCGAGGAGATGCGTGAGTACGAACCATGTGTGGCTCGAGCGCTCACCGATACGGCAGTACGCCACCACGTCGTCCCCATCGCGGAGGCCGGCACCGTCGCGGTAGATGGCCTCGAGTTCGGCGCGGTTCTTGAAACCGCCGTCCTCAGCCACTGCCTTCGCCCAGGGGACGCTCTGCGCGGTGGGGATGTGACCGGCACGCAGCGCTCCCTCGTCGGGGTAGGCGGGAGCCGTGGTGCGCTCACCGCTGTATTCCTCGGGCGAGCGCACATCGATCAGGGGATTGCCGATGTGCGCGAGAACGTCTTCCTTGTAGGCGCGGATGATCGAATCGTCGCGTTCGACCACCGGGTAGACGGTCGCCGTCGGAGTCGGGTTGTCGCGCGTGATCTCCCGTCCCTCCGAGATCCAGCGGTCGCGGCCACCGTCGAGCAGTCGCACATCCTCGTGTCCGAAGAGGGAGAAGACCCAGAGCGCGTATGCCGCCCACCAATTGTTCTTGTCGCCGTAGATCACGACCGTGTCGTCGCGTGAGATGCCCTTGCGGCTGAGGAGAGCGGCAAAGCCCTCGCCGTCGACGTAGTCGCGCACGACGGGGTCGTTGAGCTCGGTGTGCCAGTCGACCTTCACCGCACCGGGAATGTGGCCGGTCTCATAGAGAAGGACGTCTTCATCGGACTCGACCACGACGAGGCCGGGTGTTCCGAGGCGCTCCGCGAGCCAATCGGTGGTCACGAGTCGGCCGGGTTCGGCGTATTCGGCGAACTTGGCGGAAGTCGTATCGAACTCGATGGCCACGGGGGTCTCCTCAAAGGGTGGGCGAGCGATGGTGCGGATGCCGACGGCGTAAGGTTGGAGCCGTCCCTTCGACGATAGATCCCCGCTGTGTGCGCTGCACCCGATTCGTAAGACTTCGACACAGCCAGCCCCCGATTCAGGAACCGAATGACTGAGACGACGAGCCGCCCAGGCATCGTGCACCTGACCGAGCGCCAGCCCAATGTGACGGGTCCCGAGATGCTGGCGAGCCTCGTGCCGCCCCCGCAGTTCGATACCGCGACGTTCGACAGCTACCGTGTCGATGCTGCCTACCCCTCCCAGGAAGAGGCGAAGGAAACCCTGGCCCGCTTCGCGGGGCGTGGAACGCCTGCGAAGCGAGGCGGCTTCTTCAGCCGGGCGAAGAAGGAACCGGAGCTGAAGCCCGGCGTCTACCTGGACGGCGGGTTCGGGGTCGGAAAGACTCACCTCCTCGCATCGATCTATCACGCGATGCCGGCCCGTCGGAAGTACTTCGGATCCTTCATCGAGTACACCGCACTGGTCGGAGCTCTCGGCTACAAGAACACCGTCGACCTCCTCAAGGGCGCAGACCTGATCTGCATCGACGAATTCGAGCTCGACGATCCGGGCGACACGATGGTGATGACGCGGCTGCTCGGCGAGCTCGTTCCGACCGGCACTCGGCTCGCGGCGACCTCGAACACCCCGCCCAACGCCCTCGGTGAGGGGCGCTTCGCCGCACAGGACTTCCTCCGCGAGATCCACGCGATGTCGGACAGCTTCCAGACGCTGCGCATCGACGGCGTGGACTTCCGCCAACGCGCCCTCGACGGACATGCCGTGGTCAGCGATCAGGAGCAGTACGCCCGCGCGGTGACGGATGCCGGCAGTACGGGGACCGCATCCGACGACGTGTTCGGTGATGTCATCCGCCACCTCGCTCGCGTGCACCCGTCGCGGTACCTGCGGGTGATCGACGGACTGGACCTCGTCGGGCTGCGTGACGTGCATGTGCTCACCGATCAGTCCGAGGCGCTGCGTTTCGTGGCCTTCGTGGACCGCGTGTACGACGCGCAGATCCCGATCGTCGCGACGGGGGTCAGCCTGGAGCAGGTGTTCGCGGACGAGATGCTCGGTGGTGGTTACCGCAAGAAGTACCTGCGCGCCATCTCCCGCCTCAACGCGTTGACGCATTCTGCGCAGGACAGCAGCCCCGCGTAACACGAAGTTCACACGCCGCCGCACGGCGTAACGTTCCCGAAACACACCTCGCTCACATCGGTAACCGGGCATCTCCACACTGAAGCTCTCAGTTACCCGAATGTGAGGTTTGACATGGATTCACCCGGCAACATCTCCTGGGCGATCACCGCGACCGCCCTTGTCCTGCTGATGACGCCCGGCGTCGCCTTCTTCTACGGCGGCCTGGTCAAGGCGAAGAGCGTCGTCAGCATGATGATGATGAGCTTCGGCTCGATCGGGCTGGTGGCCGTGCTCTGGGTGCTCTTCGGATTCTCGATGAGCGCGGTCGAGAGCCCCGGCCAGTTCGCGGGCAATCCCTTCGCCGACTTCGGGCTGAACGGCCTCGCCAGCGGTGAAGGCTCCAACGTCGCACTCATCGGCGTCGCGTACGGCGCGACCTTCGCGATCATCACGGTCGCCCTGATCTCAGGAGCCATCGCGGACCGCGCGCGCTTCGGCCCGTGGCTCATCTTCGCCGGCGTGTTCGCCACTGTCGGCTACTTCCCGGTCGCCGCATGGGTCTGGGGCGGCGGCTGGATCATGAACCTCGGCACCACCCTGTTCGGTGAGGACAGCGGCATCGCCGTGATCGACTACGCCGGTGGCACCGCGGTGCACATCAATGCCGGTGCCGCCGCTCTGGCGCTCGCGCTCGTGCTCGGCAAGCGCATCGGGTTCCAGAAGGGCATCCTCAAGCCGCACAACGTCCCGCTGACGCTGCTCGGTGCGGCGCTCCTCTGGTTCGGCTGGTTCGGGTTCAATGCGGGCGCCGAATGGCTCTCCGAGGACATGGGCAAGGTCGGACTCATCGGCATCAACACCCTGGGTGCCACGGCCGCCGCGATCCTCGGCTGGATCCTGGTCGAGCGCATCAAGGATGGCAAGGCCACCTCGGTCGGTGCCGCCTCCGGTGCGGTCGCGGGTCTGGTCGCGATCACGCCTGCCTGCGCGAACCTCAGCCCCGGCTGGGCGCTGCTGCTCGGCGCGCTCTCCGGTATCGCCTGCGCTCTGGCGGTCGAGCTGAAGTTCCGTCTCGGCTTCGACGACTCGCTCGACGTCGTCGGCATCCACCTCGTCGGCGGTCTTCTCGGGACGCTCTACCTGGGATTCTTCGCCACGGAGCAGGGCCTGTTCACCGGCGGTGATCTGCGGCTGCTCACGGTGCAGGCGATCGCAGCCGGCGGGGTGCTGCTCTACTCGTTCATCGTGTCCTTCATCATCGGCTTCGCCATCGAGAAGACGATCGGCTTCCGAGTCACGAACGAGGACGAGATCGCCGGCGTCGACCTGGTCGTGCACGGCGAAGAGGGCTACGCCCTCGCGGAGTAGGGACCTGCGGCTAGGGTGGCCGGGTGACTTCCTCGAAGAGCATCCTGGCCACCCTCGCCGAGATCCTGCTCAAGGCACTCGGATCTGAGCGGCCGTCTCGGACGCCTGTGCGTCCGAGACGGCCGGATGCGCGTCTGCGGTCGGTCGGCGAGGAGGGCGCTGATCGCGGAAGTGACGGCGACACCGCGACGGTACGCGTCGACCCCGACGGCGTCCGTGATCTGCGGATCGCCTATGCGCCGGACCAGGACGGCGCCCCGGATGCCGGAGAGATCGTCTGGACCTGGGTGCCCTATGAGGAGAATGACGGTCGCGGCAAGGATCGTCCTGTGCTGGTGATCGCTCGCGCGTCAGCGGAGCGCGTGTACGCCGTCCGCATGACCAGTCGCTCGCATGACGGTGACCGCGACTACCTGTCCATCGGTTCAGGTTCCTGGGATGCGCAAGGTCGCGAATCCTGGGTCGACATCGAGCAGCTGTACAGCGTGCACGAGGACGGGTTGCGCCGAGAGGCCGCTGTGCTCGATCCTCAGCGCTACGGTCGTGTGACCGCAGCGCTCAGGAATCGCTACGGGTGGCGAGCGGGGGAGTAGGGGCCTCGCCCCTGGCGCCGGCGCTCAGCCGCGCGTCGCAAGCGGCGCGTGCGCGAGCTGCGGGAAGGCCTGCAGCACCATCTCGACGAGATCGTTCAGGGGCCTGGTCAGCGGATCCGTGGCCGGAAGGCCGAGTTCGAGTTCGATGGCGTCGATGGCCTCGCCGATCTCGTCGGCGGCCATGCCCTCGTGATTGACGGTGATGCCGATGACCTTCGTGTCGGCGAACGCCTCGATCAATGCGACCTCGCTGGCGACTGTGGGCATCTTGACCATGGGGAAGTCGCCGAGCGTGCGCCGTTTCGGAGCGTGCTGGACGATGACGCCTGCGGGCTGGCTGCCGCGGAGGATGTGTGCCGAAGTGATGTAGGCAGGGTGGCTGAGCGCGCCCTGGCCCTCGACGATGATGATGTCGGGATTCTCGCCTTCGAACGCGGCGACGACCTGGTTCTCCACCTCACCCGAGCAGTACTGCGGCACGAGTGCGTCGAGGGCCACGCCGTACTTGCCGCCCTGGATGATCGTCGTCTGCCCGGTGCCGACCATCACGGCGTGGATGCCGCGCGCATTCAGCGCCTGCACCAGGAGAGTCGAGGTCGTGCGCTTGCCGATCGCGCCGTCGGTGCCGAGCACCGCGATGCGCGGGCAGGTGACATCGAAGATCCGACCGGAGAACAGGTGGAGTTCGTGCATGCTGCGCGGGCGACGGACGTCGGTGATGGTGACGCCGGCCAGCAATGCGGCGGCAGCGAACTCGGCATCGTCGTTGAGGAACTCATGCAGCCCGTTGATGATGTGCATGCCGCGGGCGATCCCGTCGAGCAGGACGACGCGCTGCGCGGGCGAGAGGAGACCGTCGGCCGGGGCAACGCCGCAGATCAGGTAGTCCGGGACGCGGTCGGCGTGAACGACGGACTGTGCGAGGTTCGCGAGGATCGGGATGCCGTTGGGGGTGCCGTCGAGGAACATCCCGGCGTCGGCGCCTGCCCGCGTGCTGTCGATCACGCTGAGGATGTCGTACTTCTCGGAGTGGCGGATGAGACCGTTCGCGGTCTTGCCGTCCTGCTCGCCGAACTGGCCTTCGCAGTAGACCACTGCGGTGGCGCCGACGGGAAGGATTGCCGCGTCACTGAGCACGGTCGTATGGACTGGGGACGACGAATTCATCGGGTTCCTCAACGGTCGCACAGAGGAGGCGACAAGAAACGGAGGGCCGTTGAAAGCTGTCGGTCGACGAGAAGTCTTCCCTGATGATCGGCAAAATGCCGACTACTGCACCGTAGCAGGCGCGTATCCGCAGCGGCTGTGAATCACGGACGCACGATCGCGATCCAATCCGATGGGCCTCGCACGCCGAACTCTCTGTGAGTCGCTTCCGCGGCCGCATCCCAAGGAGGAATCATGCGTTTCATCCCGACCAAGGTCCACGGCATTCTCGACTACATCGTCGGCGTCGCTCTCATCGCCGCCCCCTGGGTCTTCGGATTCGCGTCCGTCGGCGGCGCGGCCGTCGTCATCCCGATCGTCCTCGGCGTCGGCCTCATCGTCTACAGCCTGTTCACGAAGTACGAGTGGGGACCGTTCGGGTTCATCCCGATGCCGGTGCACCTCGTCTTCGACGTCGCTGCCAGTCTGTTTCTCGCCCTTTCGCCGTGGATCTTCGGGTTCGCCGGCGAAGCATTGAACGTCTGGCTGCCGCACGTGGTCGTCGGCGCCGCCGTCATCGTCGTCGTGCTGTTCTCACAGTCGCAGCCGGCAGGTGCTCGCACGCGCGTCGCTACTGCTTGAGGGTGGCTTCCCCGGGGCCTCACGGCCCCGGGAGGCCATCCTTTCGCGTGAACTTTGATCGGGTGAGGATCACGATCGCAGCGCTTCGCTCAACCACCGTGCGTAGAGCGACCAGGGGTCGCCGCGTTTCCGAAGGGTACTGATGTGGGCACGGAGGTCGGCGGTGAGCGTGAACCACTCGCCGCCTTCGCGAGCCGCCGCGAACTCCCGATGCCGCCGCTGTTCGACAGGACGACCCCCGCGCTCGAACGCGAGCAGCTCTTCATGCCGGATGCTCGCTAGTCGCTGACGGGGACGTCGACTCGTTCCGATCTTCACCCTGCGGTCGTAGCGGATGTAGTAGACGACCTCGATCACGGGTCGGGGGAGATCGTGGTCGGGAACGTCGCCGTATCGCCAGCCGCATACCGCGCATATCCAGGCCCCGCCAATGCGCGCCCCGAACTCGTTGGCGCAGAGGTTGCAGGGACCGGGTAGTCGGCTGTTCGTCACCACGGGTCGACGGTACGCGCGGGTTGCGACACTGCGTTGACCTGACAGAGTCCTGGACAGCGGAAACCCCCGAAGATCGATGATCTCGGGGGTAGTGGTGGGCGATACCGGACTCGAACCGATGACCTCTTCCGTGTGAAGGAAGCGCGCTACCAACTGCGCCAATCGCCCATGACCCAGGGGGTCGACAACCGATATTACCTGACTCGAACTCGTCTCGCTGACCACTCTGAGAGACACGCGCGAGATACGCGGCCGGTTTGGCCATGCGGCGATCTTCGGCTAATGTTTCATAAGTGCCCGGGACAACCGGGAACAAAATGCGGATGTAGCGCAGTGGTAGCGCATCACCTTGCCAAGGTGAGGGTCGCGAGTTCGAATCTCGTCATCCGCTCGAGTGCAGTGAGTTTCTCTTGGAGACTCGAAGCACGTGGGGTCAATCCACACGGTGGCGTGGCCGAGCGGCTAGGCACCGGCCTGCAAAGCCGTTTACACGGGTTCGAATCCCGTCGCCACCTCGTCGCAAAAATGAATAGCCCAAACGGGCGCGATTGGCGCAGCGGTAGCGCGCTTCCCTGACACGGAAGAGGTCACTGGTTCGATCCCAGTATCGCGCACAGACAAAACCCCCGGTTTTCCGGGGGTTTTTGCGTTTCCGGCGAGAGACCACCTTCGAGTCCTAGCGGTTCGCGCGGCGCGCCCGATGAGATGCGATGAGACCCGAGATCACCGCGCCGATCAACGAGTTGATGGCGAACACAAGGCCGAATGCGAGGCCAAACACCGCGACCACTGCGCCGGCGGCCAGGCCGAGCCAGAACGGCACGGCGATGAACGCGAAGAGAAACGACCCGTTGTCCATGCGCCCAGAGTAAACCCGCGACTGAACTATGCACGCCGCGCCGGTCACCCGTTGTCGCGCGCCGCCCGTTTCACGACGTCGTAGGCGTCGAGCGCCGCATTTCGAGTCTCGCGCAGATCCACGATCGCCTCAGCGCCGGAGTCCGGGGCCCATCGGGAGACATACAGGCTCTGGGCGTCGAACTTCTTCGCCTGCAGCTCAGGGTTGAAGATACGGAAGTACGGTGCGGCATCCGCACCGGAACCTGCCACCCACTGCCAATTGAACGGATTGTTCGCCCCATCGGCGTCGACCAGGGTGTCCCAGAACCACTCTTCACCGCGTCGCCAGTCGATGAGAAGGACAAATCTTCCTCTCTTTACCCATCTCCTCCCGTAATATCCATAATCTTATCTCCTATACAACACAAACCCTTACTCCTATTTTTTCTCCTTATCTACCTTCTTCATTTCAACACTAATCTCCATTAAACCCTCTTTCTTCACTTTAAATCACTCCACATACTCATAAACACTATTCCATTCTTTCCTTATTACCTCTATATCCTTCTCAACCTCCACCCTCTCAACTCCCTTACCCCACTTCTCTACTACTTCTTATTCAAACTATCCATCACCTATCATTTTCACCTCATCCCCCCCACCTCCCTATTTTATCCTCCCTCTACTCATTACTCACTACCTCTTCTTTACTTTTCTTACAATCTACACTCTCTACTACTACTACTCTCTCCTTACTCCTTTCACCCTACACTCCTACCAAACATCCATACTTTACTATTTTCCTTAACCTATACATTCTACTTCATTCACCTCACTCCCATACCTCAACTTCTTACCTCCCTTTTTAACCTTTTACTTCCATTCTCTTCCTCTCCTCCTACTTTTATCACCTACACTATCTACTTCTTACTACCTTACTTCACTATCTCTTCTTCCTTTCCTTCTCTCCCACTCATCCTACCTCCCTCCTCTCTCACATAACTACTCAATTCTAACTTCCCTACTTACCTTAATCCCCCCTCTCTTCCCTCCACTATCTTCAACCTCCTTCATTAATTTCCCACTCTCCTTCACCCTAATATTCCTTAATCTCTCCTCATTCTTTCATCTCCTTCTATCATCTCCCCCTCTCTCCCCTCCTTCTCTCCATTTATCTATATACTCTTCTACTCTCCCTCCATCCCTTCATCCTATCACCTATCTATCCTTTATTAATACTTTCACCTCCTAATTTCCCCCTCTCATCTTTTCATACCCGACTTTACGCCACTCTCTTGATATACTGTGTCCCTCTACTACGCTCCATCAGCGTCTCATCGCACTCGCTCTCATAATCCCCACAAAATAGAATATCCCCCCCCTACGCCGCACTTGTCATCCTGTGTGTTCTCACTCACCTCTATAGATCATTTATCTATTTACTCTTCACCCAACCTCTAAAAACATTCCCTCATCTTTTCCCCTTCCTCACACGCGCACTCTCCTTCTCATATATTCTAACTCAAAAAAAAAAAAAAATATATAAATTTATATCTCCTCCCCTTTCTCTATCTCCACTCTTATATCTTTCATTCTATTTCAAGGGTCAGTCTTAGAAGACGTTTTGTGCGTCACACTCTACCTCCCTCACAAGATAGATATTTCTTTCTTTTTCCCTCCTCTCCCTCCCCTCCACTATCTCTCTCATTTTACTAGCTTGTGAGAGATAGTAGTCATAGTGTCCATACCAATATACACCATGAGAGATATATACCCTCTCACTCTCACATCGCATCGCTGTGTAACCAACAATAACAACCTTCTCTCCTCATATCGTCACTCTCATCTATCTATTTGACGCTCAACGCGTCGCCGATAGAGGTGTGATATTCATTCATCAGACCCAGCAACGTCATTGTTGATAGTGTGTGTGTGTTGTGTGTGTGTGTGATTCTTGGCATCCGCCTCGCCTCGCCACACCCTCGCCCCCTCCCTGCCCCATTGGTGTGTTCGCGCTCACTCTCGCGCTCACATCGCTCGCGCACGCACAGCTCTGCTCAGTCTGACGGCTTTATAGAGATGTGTGTGAGATATGATGGTGGACACACTCCCCCCCCCCTCCCTCTCGCCCGCTCTCAGCCTGTTGTCGTGGGGCACTCGTTCGGAGGCTTCACCGCTCCGCTGGTGGCCGCGCTCCGGCCGGTGGAGCAGATCGTCTTCCTCGCGGGCATGGTGCCGCGGCCCGGCGAATCGCCGGAGGAGTGGTGGGGGAACACCGGCTCCGCCGAGGCGGTGACCGCGCAAGCCGCCGTCGATGGCGGGCTCACGGGCAACAGCGATCCGTTCATCAGCTTCTATCACGACGTTCCTCGTGTGCTTGCCGAAGAGGCGATGTCGCGCGAGCGGGCGCATCCTTCGGCGGCGGCCATGTCGACGCCGTGGCCGCGGGATGCGCTACCGGACGTGCCGGCGGCCTTTCTCCTCTGTCGCGATGACCGGTTCTTCCCTGCCGCTTTCATGCGTCGCATGGTGCGGGGCCGATTGGGTATCGAGCCGGAGGAGATTCCAGGAAGCCATTGCGCTCCGCTGAGCCACCCCGAAGAGGTGGCCGATGCGCTCGAACGGGTATCGGAACGACGAGAATAGGCGTCGGAGTTCCCGGCCTGCATCGCCGCTGCGCAATCGCCCCCATACCCGGGTAGGACGGAGAGTTGATACCCGCGTAGCTGTCGAGGCATCGGAGCGCGAGCCTAGGCTGACGCCCATGCGATCACGTCTTCTCGTCCTCTCTGCTGCCGTCCTTCTCATCGGGTCGGCGCTCACCGGATGCACGTCGTTCGGCGCAGGCCCCAGAGTCACCGAGAGCCTGACGATCGACGATGTGTCCGCTGTCGAGCTGGATACGGGCGGCAGCCTTCACATCACGCTGGGGAACGCACCATCGCTGACGGTGACTGCCGGAGCGAAGGTGATCGATCTGCTCACCGCGGAAGTGTCCGCCGGTGTGCTACGCCTCGGCACGCAAGGGGAGTTCTTCGAGTACCTCGGCGAGATCCGTTACGACCTCACCGTGACCTCGCTGACCTCACTCTCCGTGCTGGGCTCGGGCGACGCCACGGCCGACTTCGCCGGGGCGTCCGACCCGATCATCCTCGTCAAAGGATCAGGGAGCGTCGATGCCACCGGAATCGACGGACAGACTGCCTCGCTCACCGTCGACGGCTCGGGTTCGATAGCCGCGGAAGCGGCAGTCCGCGCACTCACCGCGCGGATCGACGGTTCGGGCGGCATCAGCATCAACGGCAGCACCACGGATCAGATCGTCGAGATCCGAGGGGCAGGCGGTTACGAGGCCCTCGAGTTGCAGAGCGCCAATACGCGGATCGTCACGCGCGGCGCCGGCGATGCCGAGCTGCTCGTCTCCGACACGCTCGACGTGATCATCGACGGGAGCGGCGACGTCGAGTACGCCGGCGATCCGCGCGTGACGAAGAGCATCTCCGGCTCGGGCGACCTCGTGCGGCGCTGAGGCGGGTTCGCGAGGCGAGCCGGCACCGCGCGGGCGAGTAACCTGGAGATGACCCTCTAGATGGAGATTCTCTGTGCCTGAAGATGCCCAGCCGAAAGACGGCTTCGCCCTGTTCTCTGATCGATCCGTCGTCGCCATGCGCGTCAACGGCACTCTCAAGGACCTCGCGACGACACTGACCGACGGCGACGAAGTCGAGCCGGTCACGATCGACAGCCCAGACGGACTGAACATCCTCCGTCACTCGGCGGCGCACGTGCTCGCGCAGGCGGTGCAGCGGATCAACCCGCAGGCGAATCTCGGCATCGGCCCGCCCATCACCGACGGCTTCTACTACGACTTCGGCGTCGAGCATCCGTTCACCCCGGAAGATCTCAAGGCCGTCACCAAGGAGATGCAGCGCATCGTCCGCGAGGGACAGCGGTTCGTCCGTCGCGTCGTCACGGACGACGAGGCCCGCGCGGAACTCGCCGATGAGCCCTTCAAGCTCGAGTTGATCGGACTCAAGGGCGGTAAGGAAGCAGCAGAAGGCGCCTCCGTCGAGGTCGGCGAGGGCGAACTCACGATCTACGACAACACCACCCGCGACGGCGAGGTCGTCTGGAAGGACCTCTGCCGAGGGCCGCACCTGCCAAACACTCGCATGATCGGCAACGGCTGGGACCTCACTCGCATCGCCGCCGCCTACTGGCGCGGCAGCGAGAAGAACCCGCAGCTGCAGCGCATCTACGGCACGGCCTGGCCGTCGAAGGACGAGCTGCGCGCCTACCAGCACCGGCTGGAGGAGGCCGCCAAGCGCGATCACCGTCGCCTGGGCAAGGAACTCGACCTGTTCTCCTTCCCCGAGGAGATCGGTTCGGGCCTGAGCGTCTGGCATCCGCGTGGCGGCATGATCCGCGGCGAGATGGAGCAGCACGCGCGGAAGCGCCACATCGAGGGCGGCTACACCTACGTCTACACGCCGCACATCTCGAAGGAAGACCTCTTCCTGACCTCGAACCACCTCGTCACGTACAAGGAGGGCATGTTCCCGCCGATCGTCATGGACGAGGAGCGCGACGAGAACGGTGAGATCACCAAGCAGGGCCAGGACTACTACCTGAAGCCGATGAACTGCCCGATGCACATCCTGATCTACAAGGAACGTGCGCGCAGTTACCGCGACCTGCCTCTGCGTTTCGCCGAGAACGGCACGGTCTACCGCAATGAGCTCTCCGGGGCGCTGCACGGTCTGACCCGCGTGCGCGGTTTCACCCAGGACGACTCGCACCTCTTCGTCACCCCCGATCAGCTCGAAGAAGAGGTCGCCAAGGTCCTCGAGTTCATCCTCTCGATGCTGCGCGACTTCGGCCTCACCGATTTCGAGCTCGAGCTGTCGATGAAGGACGACGAGAAGTCGAAGTGGATCGGCTCCGACGAGTTCTGGGAGAGCTCGACGGATGCCCTGCGACGCGTCGCCGTGGCGTCCGGTCTGAAGCTGACAGAAGTTCCCGGCGAAGCAGCCTTCTACGGCCCGAAGATCGACCTGAAGACGCGCGACGCCATCGGTCGTGTGTGGCAGCTGTCGACGGTTCAGGTCGACCCGAACCTGCCGGAGCGCTTCGACCTCGAGTTCATGGACAAGGACGGGCAGAGGAAGCGCCCGATCATGATCCACCGTGCGCTGTTCGGCTCGATCGAGCGATTCTTCGCCATCCTGCTCGAGCACTACGCCGGTGACTTCCCGGTGTGGCTCTCGCCGCTGCAGGTGGTCGGCATCCCGATCGCAGACGACTACGCCGACTACCTCGGCGAGGTCATCGATACCCTGCGATCCCACGGCGTCCGTGCGGAACTCGACGTCTCCGACGACCGGATGCAGAAGAAGATCCGCACGCACACCACTGGCAAGGTCCCGCTGCTGCTGATCGCGGGGGAGCAGGATCGGAACGCGGGGACGGTCTCGTTCCGCTACCGTGACGGCACTCAGGAGAACGGAGTGCCGATCGCGGATGCCGTGGCTCGCATCCGTGCCGCCATCGACGCGCACACGCTCGTGCAGACAGTAGGGGATCTGGCGTGACAGATACGCCGGAGCAGCCGCTGGAGGCGTCCGGGCACCTCGCCGGTGTCCCGGACGAGTTCCAGCGGTTGTGGACCCCGCACCGGATGGCGTACATCCAGGCGGGGCCCGAGCCGTTGCGCGAGGAGTGCCCGTTCTGCGAGGCTCCGAAGCACGACGATGTCGACCGGCTCATCGTGGCCCGCGGAGAGACGGCGTACGTGCTGCTGAACCTCTTCCCGTACAACTCAGGTCATCTGCTGGTGTGCCCGTACCGGCACATCGCGACGTACGACCAGGCCACGGCGGAAGAGGTCGCCGAGATCGGCGCGCTGACGCAGACGGCGATGCGGGTCCTCCGCGAGGTCTCGCGTTGCGACGGCTTCAACCTCGGCATGAATCAGGGCGCCGTCGCCGGCGCGGGAGTCGACGGTCATCTGCACCAGCACGTGGTGCCGCGGTGGACATCCGATGCCAACTTCTTCCCGATCATCGCGAAGACCAAGGCGCTGCCCCAGCTGCTCGGCGAAGTGCGGCACGCGGTGGCTGCGGCCTGGCCGCAGTAGCCTCAGCGCACCTGGCGGGCGGTGAACTGCATCTGCGGGTTCGCGTAGAACTCCTGCGCTTCGATGAGCTGGAGTTCCCGTTCGCCGGATTCGAGGGTCGCCTTGAGCAGATCGTAGACGCTGGACGCCGTGCGCTCAAGCGCTGTCTGGGCACTGCCGGTCTGCACGTAGTGCGCTGTGAACAGCGCTGCGGTGACGTCACCTGACCCATTCGCCTTCATCGGCAGATGCGGTGTCTGCACGATCCAGGCGCCCTCATCGTCGACCGCGAGCATCTCGATGGTGCCCTCTTCTCGATCGGGACGCTCGACGCTCGTCACGAGGACGGTCCGCGGCCCCATCGCCCGCGCGACGTCCACCGAGGCAAGGGTGGATTCGAGCGTGTCCGGCTCGGTGCCGGTGAGGAAGCCGAGTTCGAACTGGTTCGGCGTGATGATGTCGGCGACCGGCACGACGCGCTCACGGAGCAGAACGGGGATCGCCGGTGCCACGAAGCACCCCGACTTCGCGTTCCCCATCACCGGATCGCACGCGTAGACGGCCTTCGGATTCGCGGCCTTCACGCGAGATACGGCGTCGATGATCACGTCTCCGATGCCCTCGCCACCCTGATACCCGGAAAGCACCGCATCGATCTCGCCGAAGACGCCGCGCTCCTCGATGCCGGTGATGACCTCGCGAACGTCATCCGGCGCGATCAGCGGACCCCGCCAGGCGCCGTAGCCGGTGTGGTTCGAGAAGTTCACCGTGTAGACCGGCAGCACCTCCACGCCGATGCGCTGCAGCGGGAAGACCGCGGCCGAGTTGCCGACGTGGCCGTAGGCGACGGCCGACTGGATGGAGAGGATCTTCATCCTTCGATCCTGCCATCAGACAGTGCCGGATGACGTCAGCGGATCGCCGCTGCCAGATCGGACACGAGCGTGGCCGTGTCGTCGTCCGACAGGTCATGCACGGTCAGACGAATATGGTGAGATGGTTCTGCGCGGTCGTCGAGAGCGAAGTCGTCGCCGGTGCGCACCAGCCACCCACGGCGCATCAGCCGTTCCGACACGAGCCGGGCCGGTTGCGGAAGCTCCACCCAGAGACTCAGCCCGTCCGTCGACGGGACGCGGAGGCCGAGCTCACGCAGCCGCACCGCGAACGCCTCGTTGCGCTCGGCGTAGTGGCGTCCGGCGGCGGCGATGCGTGCCATCACATCGGCATCGGTCACCTGAGCGAGCGTGAGCCGCTGCAGCAGGTGACTCACCCACGTGGTGCCGGGGCTCAGCCGCATGGCCAGCCGTTCGGCCGTCTCCGGGTCGGTCGCGGCGACGGCGAGGCACATGTCGGGGCCGAGGAACTTCGATACCGACCGCACCAGCGCGTAACGACGATGACCGGGTCCGATCAGGGATTCATGCGGGCGCTGCGACAGCATCGAGAAATGATCGTCCTCGATGATCAGGACGTAGGGGTGATCCGCCAGCACGGCGCGCAGGTCGGCCGCACGCTGCGCGGACATGCTCGCCCCGGTCGGATTCTGCGCGCGTGGCGTGCAGATCACCGCACGGATTCCGGCATCCAGTGCCGCGCGCAGACCGTCGACCGTCATCCCCTCATCGTCCACCGGCACGGCGATCGCTCGGTAGCCGCCGAGGCGCACGGTGTGGATGCTGGCCAGGAAGCAGGGATCCTCCAGTGCCACGGCGTCGTCGCGCATCAACGCCTGCGCGAGAAGTCGTTCGACGGCATCCACCGCCCCGCTGGTGATCGTGATGCGGAAGTCGGACTCGCCGAGGTCGGACGCCACCCAGTTCCGCGCCCACGTCTCGAGCGCGCCGTCGATGACCGGTTCACCGTAGAGCACGGGGCGGCCGGTGACGGTGGCAAGGGCAGGGGAGGGATCGGGGATGAGTCGGGCATCCGGGTTGCCGGTGCCGACATCGCGCAGCACGTTGTCTGCGGCGTATCCCTCCTGGGCGACGGCGTCGACGCCGGCGATCACGGTGCCTGCGCGTCCGCGCGAGATGACCAGCCCGGCTTGCGCCAGCTGTCGATATGCGGCGACGGCGGTGTTGCGATTGACTCCGAGGGTGGCGGCGAGCTCCCGAACCGGCGGCAGCGGGCTCCCCGGACGCAGCGCCCCGCGCTCCCTGAGCCCGCGCACGCTGGCGGCGATATCGGCCGCAGTCGAGCCTGTGATCTCGTGGTTCATGTCACCCCTCGTCATCCGATTCTAGATTGTCGGGACCGGTGCTATCTTTTGACATAGATCAAACACCATCATTGGTTCACCCGAGAGGACCGCAATGACTGACACTGCCCCCACCACCGGTTCCGCACGCGTGAAGCGCGGCCTTGCAGAGATGCTCAAGGGCGGCGTCATCATGGACGTCGTCACCGCGGATCAGGCCAAGATCGCCGAGGATGCCGGCGCTGTCGCCGTCATGGCCCTCGAGCGTGTGCCCGCAGACATCCGCGCCCAGGGCGGCGTCTCGCGGATGAGCGACCCCGACATGATCGACAGCATCATCGCCTCGGTCTCGATCCCGGTGATGGCCAAGGCGCGCATCGGCCACTTCGTCGAGGCGCAGGTGCTGCAGGAGCTCGGTGTCGACTACATCGACGAGTCCGAGGTGCTGTCGCCGGCCGACTACGTCAACCACATCGACAAGTTCGGCTTCACGGTGCCTTTCGTCTGCGGTGCCACCAACCTGGGCGAGGCGCTGCGTCGCATCAACGAGGGCGCGGCGATGATCCGTTCGAAGGGCGAGGCCGGCACCGGTGACGTCTCCGAGGCCACGAAGCACATCCGCAAGATCAAGAGCGAGATCAACGTGCTCCGCTCGATGACGAAGGACGAACTGTTCGTCGCGGCCAAGGAACTGCAGGCGCCGTACGAGCTCGTCGCCGAGATCGCCGAGACCGGCAAGCTCCCCGTCGTCCTGTTCGTCGCCGGCGGAGTCGCCACACCGGCGGATGCCGCGATGATGATGCAGCTGGGCGCGGACGGCGTGTTCGTCGGCTCCGGCATCTTCAAGTCGGGCAACCCCGCGGAGCGGGCGAAGGCGATCGTCAAGGCCACGACGTTCTTCGACGACGCCAAGATCGTCGCCGAGGTCTCCCGTGGACTCGGTGAGGCGATGGTCGGCATCAACGTGACCGATCTCCCGGCGCCGCACCGCCTGTCCGAGCGTGGCTGGTGACCCGCTGAGCGCGTCGAAAGCCCTGAGGGTCGGCGTTCTGGCATTGCAGGGCGACGTGCGTGAGCACGCCACCCTGCTCACCGGGCTCGGTGCCGAGGTGCGTCTGGTTCGCCGACCCGAAGAACTCGCGCTCGTCGACGGCCTCGTGATCCCCGGCGGGGAATCGAGCGTCATCGACAAGCTCTCCCGAAGCTTCGGGATGCAGGAGCCGGTCCGCGCCGCGATCACGGAGGGGATGCCGATGCTCGGCACCTGCGCCGGGCTCATCATGCTCGCCGATCGGCTCGTCGACGCGATCGACGGCCAGGAATCCTTCGGGGGACTGGACGTCACCGTGCGCCGGAACGCGTTCGGGCGGCAGACGGAGTCGTTCGAGGCCCAGCTCGACGTTCCTGCGCTGGGCGCGGAGCCGGTGCGGGTCGCGTTCATCCGGGGTCCGGTCGTCGAAGCCGTCGGCGACGCCGCCTCGGTTCTGGCGAGCCTCGACGACGGCCGGGTGGTCGCGGTCGAGCAGGGAAACCTGCTCGGCATCAGCTTTCACCCGGAGATCACCGGCGAGACCCGCTTCCATGAGCGGTTCCTCGCACGCGTTCGCGCGGCCGCCTAGTCCGTCACGAGCCTCCGGATCGCGGCGACGGTGCGATCGACGTCTTCTGCGGTGGTCACCCACGATGACATCGAGCAGCGCAGCGCCGCGCGTCCGCGCCATTCCGCACCGGTGACGACCGCCGTGCCGTCGCGGAGAATCGCCGCGCCGAGATCACGGGTCGCCTCATCCGATCCGAGGCCGAACATCACCTGCGTGTAGTGGACGTCGTTGCGCACCTCCACGCCCTCGATGGCCGCGAGGCCGGCGGCCATCGACACGGCGTTGGCGTGCAGCCTCTCGATGAGCTCTGCGATTCCCGTGCGACCGAGGCTGCGCATCGCCGCCCAGGCGGGCACCCCGCGGGCGCGGCGCGAGAGCTCCGGCGTGACGTCCCACGGGTCCAACCCGGAGTAGATCAGGTAATCGCCGCCGGTACGGAACGCGGCGATCGAGTGGGCCGGATCGCGGACGATCGCCATGCCGCAGTCATAGGGGACGTTGAGCGTCTTGTGTGCATCCGTCGCCCAGGAGTCCGCCTGTTCGATGCCGGCAGTCAGCGATCGAAGAGACGGGGACGCCGCTGCCCAGAGCCCGAAAGCGCCGTCGACGTGCACCCATGCGCCGTGGTCCCGCGCGATCGGGATCAGGGTCGAGAAGTCATCGAACGCGCCGGTGTGAACCTCGCCCGCCTGCAGGCAGACGATCAGCGGACCCTCGCCGCCGTGGAGCGTCCGCTCCAGCGCATCCGCCCGCATTCGACCTTGGGCGTCGGAATCGACGACGATCATCTCGGCGCGTCCGATCCCGAGGAAGCGTGCCGCGCGGTCCACCGAGCCGTGTCGATCGGCCCCGACGACGAAGCGCAACGACGGGGCGGAGCGCAGACCGTCCTCGGCGAGGTCCCACCCTGCGCGACGCAGGACCTCGTTGCGCGCAGCCGCGAGGCAGGTGAAGTTGGCGATCTGTCCGCCGGTCACGAACCCGACGCTGGCCGATTCCGGAAGTCCGAAGAGAGCGAGCATCCACTGTCCGGCGATGCGCTCCATCGCGACGGTCGCCGGCGTCAGCGTGGACGAGCCGGAATTCTGATCCCACGCCGACACGAGCCAGTCGGCTGCGAGAGCAGCCGGAAGGGTCGACCCGATCACGAAACCGAAGAAGCGCCCACCGGGGATCGCGACCAGTCCCGGCTCGGCGCGTCGAGCGATCTCCTCGATCACCGCAGCAGGGTCGGCGCCCTGCGCTGCCAAGGGTCCGCCGAACGCCTCCAGCATGTCGTCGAGGCTCGCGCGCGGCCAGACGGGCCTGTCATCGAGCGTGCGGAAGAAGTCCGTCGCGCGATCGTGGGCGGCATCGAGAGCACGCTCTCGTTCATCCATGGGCGCAAGTCTTCCACCGAGCGAACGGCCCGACAAGACCGATCCATGCGAGGCTGGCGGACGGGTTCGTTAGAATGGACGACGCCCTGGGCACTGCTCCCGGGCGTGACGACGAGCGGAGAACTATGTCCGGGCATTCCAAGTGGGCGACGACCAAGCACAAGAAGGCGATCATCGACTCTCGCCGTGCGAAGTCGTGGGCCAAGCTCATCAAGAACATCGAAGTCGCGGCGAAGCTGGGCGGTGCCGATCTTCAGGGCAACCCGACGCTGTTCGACGCCATCCTCAAGGCGAAGAAGACCTCCGTCCCGAAGGACAACATCGACCGCGCGGTCAAGCGCGGTGCCGGAATCGGCGGCGAGTCCGTCGAGTATCTGTCGATCATGTACGAGGGCTACGGGCCGAACGGCGTCGCCCTCATGATCGAGTGTCTGACCGACAACAAGAACCGTGCTGCCGCCGAGGTCCGCACCGCACTCAGCCGCAACGGCGGCAATCTCGCCGACCCCGGCAGCGTCGCGTACAACTTCACCCGCAAGGGCGTCATCGTGGTGGGCTCCGAGGGCACCACGGAAGACGACATCATGATGGCCGTCCTCGAGGCGGGTGCCGAGGAAGTCGAGCCGCATGGCGACGGCTTCGCCGTCATCACCGAGGCATCCGACCTGGTCGCGGTACGCACCGCGCTGCAGGACGCGGGCATCGAGTACGAATCGGCCGATGTCGAGTTCGTGCCGAACCTCAAGGTCGAGGTCGACGCCGACACCGCGCGCAAGATCTTCCGGCTCATCGACGCCCTCGAAGACAGCGACGACGTGCAGAACGTGTTCAGCAATTTCGATCTGACCGCCGAGGTGCAGGCCGAGCTCGAGAACGACGAGTAAGGCGAGCCGCACGCTCGATGTCCACCGTCGCGCCTAGCCTGGGGGAGTGACCTCCTCCTCGCTGCGGGTGCTCGGCATCGACCCCGGTCTCACCCGGTGCGGTGTGGGCGTCGTCGACGTCGACCCGGCGCGCCGCGGCACGCTCGTGCACGTCGGCGTGATCCGCTCCTCGCCGGATGCGCCGATCGGTGAGCGTCTCGCGATCATCGCGGCCGGCATCCGCGAGGTCATCGCAGCGCATCAGCCGGATGCGGTGGCGGTGGAGCGCGTCTTCGCGCAGCAGAACAGCCACACCGTGATGGGCACGGCGCAGGCGAGCGGCGTGGCGCTCCTCCTCGCCGCCGAAGCGGGTCTCCCCGCCGCCACGCACACGCCGAGCGAGGTCAAGGCCGCTGTGACCGGCTACGGCTCCGCCGACAAGCGACAGGTGCAGTCGATGATCGCCCGCATCCTGCGTCTCGATGCCCCACCGCAGCCTGCGGACGCCGCCGACGCCCTGGCGATCGCCCTCTGCCACGCCTGGCGGCGGGGGAGCGGTGCCGGCTCGACGCAGGGGGTGCTCACGCCTGCGCAGCGCGCCTGGGCCGACGCGGAGCGTGTCGCTCGAACATATCTACGATCCGCGCCATAGGCTGAAGCAATGATCTCCTCGCTGCACGGTGTCGTCCTGCACACGACGCCCGATCAGGTCGTCCTCGATGTCGGTGGCGTCGGATTCGCCGTCGCCGTGCCCGGCGATGTCGCGCACACTGCCACGGTCGGGGAGCGACTTCTCCTGCACACCAGCCTCATCGTCCGCGAGGATGCGCTGTCGCTTTTCGGATTCGCCGACCGGAGCGAACTCGAGGTCTTCGGACTCCTCATCAGCGTCACCGGAGTCGGACCGAAATCGGCACTCGGCGTGCTCTCCCACCTCACCGTCGACCAGATCGCCGAGGCGGTGACCGCCGAAGACGACGCCCCGTTCCGCCGTGTCTCCGGTATCGGGCCGAAGACGGCGAAGCTCATCGTGCTGCAGCTCGCAGGCAAGGTGCGTGCGGTGGGATTCACCTCGAAGCCGGCTGCCGCCGCAGGTGCAGATGTGGTCACCCAGGTGGCTGCGGCTCTTGTCGGTCTCGGCTGGTCGGAGAGAGTGGCCACCGAGGCGGCAGCGCAGACGGCGGCGGACGCCACGGATGCCGAGCGCGGCTCTGTCGCGGCTCTGCTCCGACGCACGCTGGCGCTGCTCGGGCCCGCGCAGGGCGGTCAGACGCGTGGCTGACGGCCGCGAGGCCGCGGAGCCGGTCGACGACGTCGAGCTCGCGATCGAAGGCGCTCTGCGCCCGACCAGCCTCAGTGAATTCGTCGGACAGCAGAAGGTGCGCGGCCAGCTCGAACTGCTGCTCGAGGCCGCGCGCATCCAGAACCGCACCGCCGATCACATCCTGCTCGCCGGTCCGCCCGGTCTCGGGAAGACCACGCTCGCGATGATCGTCGCGCATGAGAGCCAGCGACCGTTGCGGCTCTCCAGCGGCCCGGCGATCCAGCACGCAGGTGATCTTGCCGCGCTGCTGTCCAGCCTGATCCCCGGCGAGGTTCTCTTCATCGACGAGATCCATCGGATGGCCCGCTCCGCCGAAGAGATGCTCTATCTTGCGATGGAGGACTTCCGCATCGACATCATGGTCGGAAAGGGCGCCGGGGCGACCAGCATCCCCCTGGAACTGTCGCCGTTCACCCTCGTCGGCGCGACCACGCGGTCCGGTCTGCTGCCGAACCCGCTGCGCGACCGTTTCGGTTTCACCGGCCACCTCGAGTTCTACGACGAGTCGGAGCTCGAGCGGGTGATCGCGCGCTCGGCGCTCGTGCTCGGGGTCGATCTGCCGTCGGATTCGCTGTCCGAGATCGCCCGTCGCTCGCGCGGAACGCCCCGCATCGCCAACCGCCTGCTGCGCCGCGTGCGCGACTACGCCCTCGTGCACGGCAAAGGCGCGTCGGCCTCGCTCGGCGACGTGCGTGCGGCACTCGAGCTCTACGACGTCGACTCGATCGGTCTGGACCGACTCGACCGGGCGGTGCTCGAAGCCCTGGTGCGTCGCTTCCGAGGGGGGCCGGTCGGGCTCAGCACGCTCGCGGTCGCCGTCGGCGAGGAAGGCGAGACGGTCGAAAGCGTCGTCGAGCCCTATCTCGTTCGGATCGGTTTTCTCGGGAGGACTCCGCGCGGGCGAATCGCGATGCCGGAGGCATACGCGCACCTCGGGGTGTCTCACCCGGACGGGGCGCTTCGCCTCGATGACCTATAATCGCTGAAGACTTCCCCCCGATACCCCTTGTGCGCCCAAAGGCTGGCGCGTGCACCTGAGAAAGGCGCTTCTCCATGCCCATGGAATTCCTCCTCTTCGGCCTTCTTGCCGTCCTCCTGGTCTTCATGATCTTCAACACGCGCAAGCGCACGAAGCAGATGAAGGCAGAGCAGGAAGAGAAGGCCACCAAGACGGTTCCCGGCGTGAAGGTGCTCCTTCAGGGCGGCATCTTCGGCACGATCGTCGCGTACGACGCTGAGGACCTCGATGCTCCCGCGCTGGTCGAGATCGCTCCCGGAACGGTCATCGAGGTGCACAGCCAGGCGATCCTCCGGATCGTCGAGCCGAAGGACGTCGTCGTCGAAGATGGCGAGGCCGAGCTCGATGGCGATGCCGTCGTCGCGGATGCAGCGGCATCGGACGTCGAGACCGTCGAGACCGTCGAAGAGACTCGCGCCCGCCTGGACAACGACTCCGACGACAAGAAGTAGTCGCGGCGCCGCGCCCGGCCAATTCTTGCACCGCACAACCGGCTACTCAGAAAGCTGAACTCACGTGGCTTCATCCTCTCCGGTCCGCCACGCGTGGCGGGTCCTTCTCGGCCTGCTTCTCGTGACGGCGGCCCTCTTCGGTGTCAACGCGCTCGGCGTGTACGGATTCCAGAAGAGCTCCTGGACACCTGAACTGGCACTCGACCTGCAGGGCGGCACGCAGATCGTTCTGGGAGCAGCCACCGGAGACGGCTCGGCTCCGACCCAGGAGCAGATGGACCAGGCAGCATCCATCATCCGGCAGCGCGTCGACGCCGCCGGTGTCGCCGAAGCCGACATCACCACCGAGGGCGGACGCAACATCGTCGTCCAGATCCCCGGGGTGGCCGACGAGCAGACGCGTGCCCGGATCCAGGCCAGCGCCCAGCTCGAGTTCCGTGCGGTGATCGCCACGAACGCAGGCACGAACGAGTTCGTCGGCGAAGACGGCAAGAACACGCCGTATCCGACACCGGACCCCTCGCTCAACGCCGTTCCGACGCCGGAACCCACGGACGCGAGCGACATGGCCTGGGCCACGCCGAAGCTGACGGCTGAGTTCCTCGCCTACGACTGCGCCAACCCCACCGGTGACCCGGCCAATGCGCCGGAGGATCAGCCGCTGATCACCTGCGACGAGACCAAGCAGTTCAAGTACCTCCTCGGCCCGGTCGAACTCACCGGTGATGTGATCGAGGACGCGACCAACGGTCGTGACCCGAAGACCGGGGCATGGCTCGTGCAGCTGACGATGGACGACAAGGGCACCGAGGCCTTCGGCAAGGTCAGCCAGCGTCTGAACGAGAACCGGATCGCCGGTCTTTCGCCCCGAGACCAGTTCGCTTTCGTGCTCGACGGCGATGTGATCTCCGCACCGCGGATGAACGGCCTCATCCAGGACGGCCGCCCCAGCATCTCGGGCAGTTTCACCCTGGAGACGTCCAAGACGCTCGCCGACCAGCTCAAGTACGGTGCACTGCCGCTGAGCTTCACGGTGGAGAGCTCCGACACGATCTCGGCGACCCTCGGCACCCAGCAACTGCAGATCGGTCTCATCGCCGGTCTCATCGGACTGGCACTGGTCGCGGTGTACTCGCTGATCAGCTATCGAGCACTCGGCACCGTGATCATCGCCTCGATCGCCGTGATGGCCGTGCTCACCTATGTGATCATCTGCATCCTCGCGTGGCGCCTCGGCTTCCGGCTCTCGCTCGCCGGTGTCGCTGGACTCATCGTGTCGATCGGATTCACGGCCGACTCGTTCATCGTGTATTTCGAGCGCATCCGTGATGAGCTCCGCGACGGCAAGTCGATCACGTCGGCGGTCGAAGACGGATGGGGGCGTGCCAAGCGCACGATCTACATCTCGAAGTCGATCAACATCCTCGCCGCCGTCGTTCTGTACATCCTCGCCGATGCCACGGTGAAGGGCTTCGCGTTCACGCTCGGCCTCACCACCCTGATCGACGTCTTCATCTTCGTGATCTTCACGCACCCGGTGATGCAGCTGCTCGCGCGCACGCGCTTCTTCGGAGGTGGCCATCGCCTGTCGGGTCTCGATCCGGAGGCGCTCGGCTCTGTGTACCGCACTCGCTCGCAGTACCGCGAGGTGGCCACGTCGACCGCCGGTCGCGCCGCCAAGAACGCCCGCTCGCGCGGGGAGGCGGATCGTCGGCAGACCATCGCCGAGCGCAAACGCGCCGACGCCCTCGCCGGCGATAGAACCACGAGCTCCGGAAATGAGGGAGACGCCTGATGGCTTCCATGAGTGAGTTCGGCAACAACCTGTACTCGGGAAAGACCTCTTTCCCGTTCGTCGGCAAGCGGCGGTTGTGGTTCATCATCGCGATCGCGCTCGTCGTCGGCGCGGCCCTCGTGCCGGTGTTCCGCCCGATCCAGTTCTCGATCGAGTTCACCGGCGGATCGCAGTTCACGATCGTCGCTCCGGAGAGCACCGACCAGGCGCGCGCCACCGATGCGGTCCGTTCCGTGGCCCCCGAGGCCACGACCAAGGTCGTCATCGTCGGCGGAGCCGACGTGCGCGTGCAGACCGATCAGATGAGCGCGGAAGAGACGCAGCAGGTCGCGAGTGCTCTCGCCGACGCCTACAAGGTGGAGGCAGAGAGCGTCACCTCCTCGTTCATCGGCCCGGCCTGGGGTGAGAACGTCACGAAGCAGTCGCTGTGGGGCCTGGCGATCTTTCTCGCCCTGACGTTCCTGATCCTCGCGATCTACTTCCGCACCTGGAAGATGTCGGCTGCGGCCATCATCGGTCTGCTCGATGTGCTGGTCATCACCGTGGGCGTGTATGCGCTGGCGGGCTTCGAGATCTCGCCGGCCGCTGTGATCGGATTCCTGACGATCCTGGCGTACTCGCTCTACGACACCACCGTGGTCTTCGACAAGATCCGCGAGAACACGCTGGAGGACGGCGAGCGTACGTCGCGTCTGTTCGGCGAGTCCGTGAACCTGGCCGTCAACCAGACGCTGATCCGCTCGATCAACACGTCTGTCGTCGCGGCCCTTCCGGTCGGCGCGATCCTCTTCATCGGCGCGTTCTGGCTGGGGGCCGAGACCCTCACCGACATCTCGCTGTCGATCTTCGTCGGCATCATCGTCGCGACCTACTCGACGCTGTTCGTCGCGGCCCCGTTGTACTCGCTGTTCCGCGAGAAGGAACCGCAGATCGCCGAGCGCGACGCGAGGATCCTCGACGCGCGGAGCCGTGCCACGGTCGACGCCTAGACAGTGCTTTCGCTGGCGGGGCTGAGTCCCCGCCAGCGCGCGTAGGATGATCTGACCCGGAGGTGATGGATGGCGGAGGCGAACCCGTCGGCGCAGGGCTCGAGTCTGCGACGGCTCGTGCCCCGTATCTTCTCGCGCGCTCCGCGGATCAATGACCTCGACAATCTGATCAGGACAGTCAGGGCGAACCATCCGCGTGGCGACTTCTCGGTCATCGAACGGGCCTACGCCGTCGCGAAGGACAAGCACTCCGGGCAACTGCGCCAGAGCGGTGAACCGTACATCACTCATCCGCTCGCCGTGGCCCAGATCCTCGCCGAACTCGGCCTCGGTCCGCGTGCGATCGCTGCTGCCCTGCTGCATGACACGGTCGAGGACACCGGCTACGCACTCACCGATCTGACGGCGGAGTTCGGCGACGAGGTCGCCATGCTGGTCGACGGCGTCACGAAGCTCGACAAGGTCAAGTACGGCGAGAGCGCACAGGCCGAGACGGTCCGCAAGATGATCGTGGCGATGTCCAAGGACATCAGAGTGCTACTGATCAAGCTTGCCGATCGTCTGCACAACGCTCGGACCTGGGGCTTCGTCCCCCCGGAGAAAGCGGCTAAGAAGGCCAAGGAGACGCTGGAGATCTATGCGCCCCTGGCGAATCGACTCGGCATCCAGGCCATCAAATCGGAGCTCGAGGATCTCTCCTTCGCGGTTCTGCATCCGAAGATCTACAACGAGATCCACAGCCTCATCGCGCAGCGCACGCCGCAGCGAGAGCAGTACCTGCAGAAGGTCGTGGAGGAGATCGATGAGGATCTTCGTGACCTGCGCATCCGCGGCAAGGTCGTAGGCCGGCCCAAGCAGCTGTATTCGGTGTACCAGAAGATGGTCGTGCGCGGTCGCGAGTTCGACGACATCTACGACCTCATCGGCATCCGGGTCCTGGTCGGCTCCGTGCGCGACTGCTACGCCGTGCTCGGTGCGATCCACGCCCGCTGGACGCCTCTGCCCGGGCGCTTCAAGGATTACATCGCCACCCCGAAGTTCAACCTCTACCAGTCGCTGCACACCACGGTGATCGGCCCTGGTGGCCGGACGGTCGAGATCCAGATCCGCACCAACGAGATGCATCACCAGGCCGAGTACGGCGTCGCCGCTCACTGGATGTACAAGGAACGGATGAACGGCGGCAAGACCGAGGTCCGCGCCTCCGATGCGGACATGGCGTGGCTTGCGCACATCTCGGACTGGCAGGCGGAGACGGCGGATCCCGGCGAGTTCCTCGATTCGCTGCGCTTCGAGATCGGGGCGAAAGAGGTCTACGTCTTCACGCCGAAGGGGCGTGTCGTCGGCCTGCCCGCCAGCGCGACTCCGGTCGATTTCGCGTATGCCGTGCACACCGAGATCGGCCATCGCACCATGGGCGCGAAGGTCAACGGACGGCTGGTGCCGCTGGAGTCGGAGCTGAAGAGCGGCGATGTCGTCGAAGTCTTCACCTCGAAGAACCCGGATGCCGGACCGAGCCAGGACTGGCTGGGATTCGTGCGCAGCACACGTGCGCGCAACAAGATCCGCGGCTGGTTCACCAAGGAGCGTCGCGAAGAGGCGATCGAGCAGGGCAAGGAAGCCATCGCCAGGGCGATGCGCCGGCAGAATCTGCCGCTGCAGCGTCTGATGAACCAGGACTCCTTCGCGGAGGTCGCCCATCAGCTGCGCTACGAAGACGTCTCGGCGTTGTACGCGGCCGTCGGCGAAGGCCATGTCTCCACCCAATCGGTGCTCGAGAAGGTCACCGCGCTGGTGGCCGACAACGACACCACCACGGGCGCGATCGACCTTCCGGGCAGCGTACCGACCAGGGAGCCGCGCAGCGGCGACTCCGGCATTCTGGTCCGCGGTGCCGCCGACATCCTGGTCAAGCTCGCGAAGTGCTGCACCCCGGTACCCGGCGACCCGATCGTCGGCTTCGTCACCCGTGGCAGCGGAGTATCAGTGCACCGCGCCGACTGCGTCAACGTGAAGGCGTTGAGCGGGGAGCAGGATCGTTTCGTCGAGGTCTCCTGGGCGCCGACGACGAAGAGCGTGTTCCGGGTCCACATCCAGGTCGAAGCGCTGGATCGCTCCGGTCTTCTCTCGGATGTCACTCGTGTTCTGAGCGAGCACCACGTCAACATCCTCTCGGCAACGGTCTCGACGACCGACGAGCGTCTCGCGATCAGCCGTTTCGTGTTCGAGATGGGCGATGCCGTGCATCTGGATCGGGTGCTCAACGCGGTGCGAAGGATCGATGCGGTCTACGACGTCTACCGGGTCACCACCTCGTAGCCGCTTCTTCATTCCCGCCGTTCGATCCACGTCAGGGCGGCGCGGGTTCCGGGCACCCGGTGCAGAGTCCGCACCTCGTTCGCGGCGGCCGCAATGAGCCCTGGGGTGAGCTCTGCGAGGGCCGCCGCCCACGTCGCCGAGGCAGGATCTCGGTGGATGCCGAGGATCAGATCGATCATGGTGCGCTGTGGCGTCGATACCGGCAGCCCGGCGATCTGCGTGAGATCACCGGGCGCGAGAAGCACATCATGGAAGATCAGTCGTGCGCTGACAGCAGGGCGCAGGCGTCTGGCGACGGCACGTCGTGCGTGATGGGGCGACGGCGGACCGTCACCCGCTCCGTGGATCCAGGCCGCGGAAGGGCCGGACGCCGCCATGCCAGGCATGATCAGCGAGCGGAGGCCCGCAGCCCGCACCTCGGGTCCCTCGACGAGATCCGCCGGGATGTAGCCCTCTCCGAGTTCGACGACGTGGCCGTCCAGTCGCGCCGCACTCAGCTCCGGCTGTGCGAGCCGGTCACCGGGCAGATAGAAGAGCGCGGGGTGCATCACGCCAGTGTGGCGCAGCGCACCCCGCGCTCAGATCCTCCGCAGAGGATCTGTGGATAACGTCAGGAACCCAGGGCGTTCAGCCAGGCGCGACGCGCCTCCAGAGCATCCGCCGCGGCCTTCGCCGCCTTCTTGTCGCCGGCCTTCTCCGCCGCAGCCAGTTCGGCCTCGAGCTTCTCGATGGCCTCGAGCAGCTGCGAACTCATGTCGTTCGCCCTGGCCGTGGTCGTCGGGTTGTTCTTCTTCCAGTCGACGTCTTCGCGGGCCTTGAGCGCCTGCTCGATGACGCGCAGGCGGTCGTCGAGGGCACGTTCCTTCTCGCGCGGGAAGATCCGTCCGCCGTCGTCCCACTGGCGCTGGATACGAGTGAGCAGGGCGCGAGCGCGCTTGATGTTCGACTCGTCGGCAACCGCCTTCGCCTCCTCGAGAAGCGCTTCGCGCTCCTCGATCCGGGGAGCGGATTCGGCTTCCTCGGCCGCTGCCTGCTCGCTGCGCGCGGCGTAGAGGGCGTCGCCGGCGGCCTTGAACTTCGCCCACAGTGCGTCATCGACCTTGCGGCCGGCCCGTCCCGCTGCCTTCCACTCGTCGAGGAGCGTGCGGTAGGAGGGGATGCCGTCGACACCACGAGGGGCCAGAGCCTCTGCGCGCTCGACGAGACGAGCCTTCACATCGCGTGCGGCCTTGTGCGTGTCGTCGAGTTCCGAGTAGAACGCGCGGCGCTGCTTGTCGACCACGGCGCGAGCATCACGGAAACGCTTCCAGAGCTGCTGAGAGATGCCCTTGGACAGTCGCGGGCCATTCTGCTGCTGAGCCTGCCAGGTGTCGAAGAGCTCGCCGAGCTCAGCGGTGACCTGCTTCCACTGCACCTTGGTGAGGTCTCGCGCGGCGATCTCCTCGGCGCGCTCGACCAGAGCGGTGCGCTCGGCCACGGCCTGGTCGACGAGTTCCTTCGCCTGCTGCGCCTCCTGAGCGGTCGCCTCGGAGAGAGAGGAGGTCAGCGCGTTGAGGCGCTCGCGCAGCGAGGCGAGGTCGCCGACAGCGGCCGCATCCGTCGCCTCGTCGAGGAGGTGACCGGCCTGCTTCACCAGGTCGCTGGCGGTTGCGCCGCCGGCCTTGTGGCGCTGCTCGAGCGTGTGCACCTTGAACGCGATGTCATCGAACTTGCGCACGAAGTAGGCGAGAGCCTCGTCGGATGTGCCGTCCGGGTACTGTCCGACGACCCGCCACTCGTCGCCCTCGCGCACTTCGACCGTGCCGTCCTCCGCGACTCTGCCCCACTGGGCTGCGCCGCTGGTCGCGGGCGCGGTCGGCGTCACCGGGGCGACGGCCGCCGGTGTCGGGATCTTCCGCGGCAGAGGAGCAGCCGGGGGAGCAGGAACGGGTGGAGTCGGCTTCGAAGGCTCGTTGGCAGACACAGTGAATTCTCCTTGCGCGGTCAGCCCGCGGGAGGCGGAAAGGACGAGGTTCAGCCTAGTACGTGACGACTCCACGAACAGGGCACGCGTGTTCACACGACCGTCACCGGATTGTGAGGAGATCGTTCGACGGGTGAAACACAGACCGTCACGTCCGGGAAACACCGTGCTCCTATCGTCGCCAGCACGACATATCCATCCCGGTCGACAGGAGCGATGATGAACGACACCGCGAGCACGCAGCAGGAGATCCTGGTCGTGGGAGCCGGAATGGTGGCGCACCGCTTCGTGGAGAGCCTGCTCACCCGCACCGATGCGGCACTGCGGGTCACCGTGGTCGGCGACGAAGGACGACACCCCTATGATCGCGTGGGGCTGACCGGCTTCTTCTCGGGGGCATCCGCCGACGATCTGGTCCTGGATCGCGCCGTGTTCGACGATCCTCGGGTCCGTCTCATCCCGGACGACCGTGTGCTGCGCATCGATCGGGCCGCCAAGACGGTCTCCACCAGGGCCCGGCGCACGCTGAGTTACGACTCGCTGGTGCTCGCGACCGGGTCGTACGCAGCCAGGGTGGCTGTGGACGGCGCCGACCTCCCCGGATGCTTCGTGTACCGGACACTGGACGACGTGCAGGCGCTGCGCGACTTCGTCCAGAAGCGCGAGCGGATGCTGGGGCGCCCTCTGCGCGGCGCGGTGATCGGCGGCGGCCTGCTCGGCCTCGAGGCTGCTGGTGCCCTGCAGGGGATGGATGTCGACGCCACGGTCGTGCAGTATTCGGACCGGCTGATGTCCAACCAGCTGGATGCCGCCGGTGCCGGCATGCTGCGCCGCCTCCTCGAGGCGCGCGGCATCTCGGTACGAACCGAGGCGCGCACCACGCGACTCGACCCTGACGATTCCGGTGCGGTCACGGCGCTCGAGTTCCAGGACGGATCCTTCCATCGCGCGGACGTGGTCGTGTTCACGGTCGGCGTGCGGCCACGCGATGAGCTCGCCCGCGGCGCGGAGCTGGCGGTGCACCCGCGGGGCGGCGTCGTCATCGACGAGCGCTGCTCCACCTCTGACGCCCACATCCTCGCGATCGGCGAGGTCGCGAACTACGAGGGGCGCTGCGTCGGTCTCGTCGCTCCCGGCTATGCGATGGCCGAGGTCGCGGCGACCAGGCTGCTCGGCGGTGAGGCGACGTTCCCCGGCTACGACGAGTCAGCGAAGCTCAAGCTCTCGGGTGTGGACGTGGCCAGTTTCGGTGATGCGATGGCAACCACGCCCAACGCGCTCGACGTCGTCTACGCCGATCCGGTCGCCGGCGTCTACAAGAAGCTCGTGCTCTCCGACGATGCGCAGACGCTGCTCGGCGGCATCCTGGTCGGGGACGCCGCGGCCTACGGCTCTCTGCGTCCGCTCGTCGGGGCCCGGTTGGGCGCGGATCCGGCCGCCTATCTACTGCCCGAGGGCGGCGTCGAGGCTCCGGGCGGGGAACTGCCCGACGAAGCCGTCGTCTGCTCCTGCTCCAACGTGACGGCTGGTCGCATCCGCCAGGCCGTGCACGAGGAGGGCTGCGCCGACGCGGCAGCGGTCAAGGGGTGCACGAAGGCGGGCGCGACCTGCGGCTCCTGCGTGCTGATGGTGAAGAAGGTCGTCGGCCAGGAGCTCACCAAGCTCGGTCAGACCGTGTCGAACGCGCTGTGCGAGCACTTCGAGATGTCGCGGCGTCAGCTGTTCGACGCCGTGCGGGTCGCGCAGCTCACCACCTTCAGCTCGATCGTCGAGCGATTCGGTCACGGCCGCGGCTGCGACATCTGCAAGCCGGCCATCGCCAGCATCCTCGCGGTTCTCGTCGGCGCCCACGTGCTCGACGGCGAGAATGCCACGCTTCAGGACACCAACGATCACGTGATGGCCAACATGCAGAAGGACGGCACCTACTCGGTCGTGCCCCGGATGCCCGGCGGCGAAGTGACCCCGGACGGCCTGCTCGTCATCGGCCAGATCGCCAAGGACTTCGCGCTGTACACGAAGATCACCGGCGGACAGCGGATCGACATGTTCGGTGCGCGGATCGAGCAGCTTCCGGCGATCTGGGGCCGGCTCGTCGACGCCGGCTTCGAATCCGGGCACGCCTACGGGAAGTCGCTGCGCACGGTGAAATCGTGCGTCGGCTCGACATGGTGCCGGTTCGGGGTGCTGGACTCGGTGGGGATGGCCGTGCGCCTGGAGCTGAGGTATCGCGGACTGCGCGCTCCGCACAAGCTGAAGGTCGGAGTATCGGGCTGCGCCAGGGAATGCGCCGAGGCGCGTTCGAAGGACGTCGGGGTGATCGCAACCGAGACCGGGTGGAACATGTACGTCGGCGGCAACGGCGGCTTCTCACCACGGCATGCCGAGCTGCTCGCCACCGATCTCGATGACGAAGGGCTGATCCGCGCGATCGACCGCTTCTTCATGTACTACATCCGCACCGCCGACCGGCTGCAGCGCACCGCTCCGTGGTGCGAAGAGCTCGAGGGCGGACTCGACGGCCTGAAAGCGGTGATCTTCGACGACAGCCTCGGCATCTGCGCGGATCTCGACGAGGCGATGGCCGGGCACGTCGACCGCTACGAGGACGAGTGGGCGGCCACGCTTCGCGACCCCGCGAAGCTGGCGCGCTTCCGCTCGTTCGTCAATGCGGGGGACACCCCGGATCCCTCGCTCGCCTACGTGGCCGAGCGCGGGCAGATCCGCCCGGCGACGAACGAGGAGCGCCGCACCGGTGGCGTCCTGATCGCGGGTACGGCATTGGAGGTCAGACGAGGATGAGCACGGTGATCGATATGACGATGGTACGAGTGTGCACGCTCGACGATCTCGAGGTGGAGCGCGGCAGGGCGGCCCTGATCGATGGCGACCAGGTGGCGCTCTTCCTGCTGGCGGATGGCACGGTGCATGCGGTCGACAACCTCGACCCGTACAGCGGTGCGCAGGTGATCTCGCGGGGAATCGTCGGCAGCAGGGGAGAGGCGCCGACGGTCGCCTCACCCCTGCACAAGCAGGTGTTCGATCTCCGCACCGGGAAATGCCTCGACACCCAGGGCAAGGCGGACGCCGAGCTGCGGGTGTGGGGCGTCCAGGTGATCGACGGCGCCGTGCACCTGGAGATCGGACGGGAGCGGTCATGACGACGATGCTCGGCCTTTCGCTACGCGGCCGCGAGGTGCTGATGGTCGGCGGAGGTGCGGTGACGGCCCGCCGGCTGCGCCGTTTCCTCGCGGACGGTGCACGGGTGCGCGTCATCGCACCGGAGCTTTCGGACGAGACCCGCGATCTCATCGCGGAGAACACCGTCACCTGGTATCCGCGGCGCTTCCGCCGTGGGGACATCGCCGGCGCCTGGATCGTGCACACCGCCACCGGCGACAGGAAGGTCGATCGAGCCGTCGCCGCTCAGTGCGAGCGTCGACGTGTGATCTGCATCGACGCCTCGGACCGCACCATCGGCTCGGCACGGCTGACGGCTCAGACGTCGTCCGGTGACGTCGTGATCGGAGTGACCGGCGAGCTCGGCGTCGACCCCCGGCGTTCCGTCGAGGTCCGCGACGCTGTCGCCGGGTTGCTCACCTCGGGTCGACTGCCCGTTCGACGGCATCGGCCGGGACTGCTCGGACGCGTCGATCTGATCGGCGGCGGCCCCGGCCCCGCTGACCTGATGACGGTGCGGGCGCGGAGACTTCTCGCCGAAGCCGATGTCGTCATCGCCGATCGGCTGGGCCCGGCGGCGGAACTGCGCTCCGAACTGGCCCCCGGCGTGTTCGTGATCGACGTCGGCAAGCGTCCGGGGCACCACCCGGTGCCCCAGCATGAGATCAACGCCCTGCTTGTCGAGCACGCGCGAGCCGGGAAGCGAGTGGTCCGTCTGAAGGGCGGCGATCCCTTCGTCCTCGGTCGTGGTGGCGAGGAGGTCGTGGCCTGCGTCACGGCCGGAGTGCCGGTGGACGTGACGCCCGGCGTGAGCAGTGCGATCTCCGTGCCGCAGTCGGCCGGAATCCCGGTCACTCACCGGGGTGTGGCATCCGCCGTGCATATCGTGAACGGCCAGGGCGAGATCACCGATGCCACCTTGGCCGCGATGAAGGATGACTCGGTCACCACTGTCGTACTGATGGGGGTCGCGGCGTTGCCGCGGATCGTCGCGGCAGCGCTCGCGTACGGCATCCCCGACCAGCAGCCTGTGGCTATTGTGGAGAACGGCCATACCCCCATTCAGAGGACGATCCGGAGCACACTGATGAACGTCGTCGCCGAAGCGGATGCAGCGCAGGTGCAGCACCCATCCGTGATCGTGTTCGGCGGCGTTGCCGCGGCCGGCGTGCTGCTGCCGGTCACTGGACAGCTCGCCGAGAGCACCGCGTGACGAAGCCGCGAGCCACAGGGACGCGGGTGCTCGATGCCGCACTCGCCGGATGCACCATCATCGTCGCTGCGGATCGCCGCTCTGCAGACCTCGCCACGGCGCTGGAACGACGTGGCGCGCAGGTGCACCGCGCCCCGGCGCTGAGTATCGTCCCCAACGCGGACGACGCTGAGCTGCTGCGACGAACCGAGCAGCTGGTGGCATCTCCTCCCGACATCGTGGTCGTCACGACGGGCGTGGGCTTCCGCGGCTGGATGGATGCCGCGCACGAGCACGGCCTCGACGAGCGTCTGGACGCCGCGCTCGCGGATGCGCAGTTCGTCGCGAGGGGGCCGAAGGCGCACGGGGCGATCCAGCAGGCCGGATTCACCGCCGACTGGGTCGCGGAATCGGAGACCTCCGCCGAAGTGGGCGAGTATCTGCTCGCCTCGCGTATCGCCGGCAAACGGATCGCCATCCAGCACCACGGCGCGGGCGCCGACGGTCTCGATGAGCTACTCGCCGCCGAGGGCGCCGACGTCGTCAGCATCACGGTGTATCGCTGGGGACCGCCGCCCGACCCCGAGATCGTGCGGCGATCCGCGCTGCAGGCGAGCTCCGGTGAAGCGGATGCGGTGCTGTTCACCTCGGCGCCGGGCGCGGCATCATGGCTGCGCGTCGCCGAGGAAGTCGGTGCTCTTGACGAGATCCGAGTACGCGCGAGCACGGGCCGCCTGCTGCTCGCGGCGGTCGGACCGATCACCGTACAGCCCCTGCTCGACGCCGATCTGTGCGCGACGGTCGCTGACCGCGGACGCCTCGGCTCGTTGGCGCGATGCGTCATCGGTCATTTCGGCGGTGGTCGGGCCCCATCCCGATACACGGCGGCAGGACGCGTGGAGGTGCGCAGCGGCGGCATCCTGGTCGACGAGACGTTCATTCCCTTGTCGCGCACGGCGGCCCGGCTCATCGAGGCGCTCTTCCTCGCGGGCGGGAACGTTCTCTCGCGGCAGGAACTCGGCCGGATCCTTCCCGGTGCCGAGCGCAACCCGCACGCGGTAGAGGTGGCGATCGCGCGCCTGCGTGACGCTCTCGGTGATCTCGATCTGGTCCGCACCGTCGTCAAGCGCGGCTATCGCCTCGCCGTCGAAGACTGACCGCAGACGCGACGATGCCCGGTGAGCGAAGGCTCACCGGGCACCGTCATGCGTCAGATCAGCCGACGTTCACCGGCTCAGCATTCACCGGCTCGACGATACGATCCGCCGGTGCGACCTGCTTCGGCGTCCGGACCCGGGGAGCGGAGCCGTCCACCCGCGCAGCGCGAGCCCTGCGCGCCGACGGGCGACCGTGGGTCAGGTAGAGCGGGAGCCCGACGAACAGCAGGCCGCCGACGAGGTTGCCGACCACGGTGGGGATCTCGTTCCAGATCAGGTAGTCCATGATCGTGAAGTCGGCGCCGAGGAGCAGCCCGGAGGGGAACAGGAACATGTTCACGATCGAATGCTCGAAGCCCATGTAGAAGAACAGCATGATCGGCATCCACATCGCCACGATCTTCCCGAGCACGTTGTCGGAGATCATCGCCATGACGACGCCGGTGGACACCAGCCAGTTGCACAGCACACCGCGGATGAACAGGGTGAGCATCCCGGCAGCACCGTGATCGGCGTAGCCGACGGTCCGTCCGTGGCCGATCTCGCCGATCGCGAGTCCGACGGCACTGGGCTCGGTGGAGAACCCGTAGGTGAAGTACACCGCCATCAGGACGGCGACCATGAACGCGCCGCCGAAGTTGCCCAGGAAGACCAGGCCCCAGTTGCGGAGCATTCCGCCCACGGTCGCCCCTGGGCGCTTGTCGAGGAGCGCGAGCGGAGTGAGCGTGAAGACTCCGGTGAGCAGGTCGTATCCGAGCAGGTAGAGCATCACGAAGCCGACCGGGAAGAGCAGCGCACCCAGGAGTGGCTGGCCGGTATTGACTGAGACCGTGACCGCGAACGCGGCGGCGATCGTGAGGAGGGCGGCGCCCATGAACGAGCGGATCAACGTGTCCCGGGTCGACATCTGCAGCTTGTAGGCGCCGGCGTCGACCATGCGGGTCACGAGTTCCGCGGGCTTGACGTAGGACATGAGAGACCTCCAGAGGGACAGGGAGCCACGAGTTCGGCTGTGGTCAGCATGACTCAACGGCGTTTCCCGGAGGGACCAGGCGCGTTACGCCCGTGCACCGGGCGGCTCACAAACGCCTGCGAGGCGGTGTGAGCGTCGCTGCGGCTACGGAGCCGGCGTCTCCGCGGGAGTATCGGACGGAATCGGAGCGGGTGTCTCCACCGGAGTCTCGCTCGGGGTCGGGGCGATGCTCTGGGTGGGCTCCGGCTCGGGTGCGGTGACCTGGGCGTGCACGACCTGGCTGGCGATCACGCCGGCGATGAGGAGCCCGCCGGCGACACCGGCGACGATGTTGTCGCGTACGCGTCGGCGTTCCTGGCCCTGGTGCCACTCGCTGCGAGCCGTGTACAGACGGGCGCGTTCCGCTGCGGCGCGTGCCCGCTGATCGTTCTTCGAACCACGTCCGGCCATGCCGCTCACACCTCTCCCTGCACCCCCGCTGGGCGCCGCCTGCGAGCCTACCGCCGCGAACGTCGCAGACCCGCATTAGCCTGGGGGGATGACCTCCGCCGCCGCGCTGCTCTCCGGGCAGACACCTCTCGCCGTGCGGATGCGACCGGTCGCACTCGCAGAGGTCGCCGGACAGCAGCATCTCCTGCGCGCCGGGTCTCCGATCGTGGCCCTCGCCGACCCGGACGCGACGTCGCCCGGTGCTGTCTCGATCATCCTCTGGGGGCCGCCCGGCACTGGCAAGACGACCCTGGCGCAGGCGATCGCCCGGTCCTCGGGCCGCCGCTTCGTAGAACTCTCCGCCATCACAGCCGGGGTGAAGGACGTCCGTGAGGTGATGCAGGAGGCGATCACCCAGCGCGACCTCTACGGGCAGACGACGATCCTCTTCCTCGACGAGATCCACCGGTTCACGAAGGCTCAGCAGGACGCACTGCTGCCGGGCGTCGAGAACGGCTGGGTCATCCTGATCGCTGCCACCACCGAGAATCCGTCGTTCTCGGTGATCTCGCCGCTGCTGTCGCGTTCCCTGCTGCTCACTCTGCATGCACTCACCGACGACGACATCGGCATGCTCGTCGATCGCGCCGTCACCGACCCGCGAGGTCTGAACGGCACTGTCGCGCTCTCCGACGAGGCACGCGGAGCGCTCATCCGACTCGCATCCGGCGACGCGCGACGCGCACTCACGGGGCTCGAAGCGGGAGCGGCTGTGGCATTGTCACACGGCGTGGACGACACCGCTGACGCCGGGTCCGCGCCAGAAGTCACCGCCGACGACGTCGCGCAGGCGGTCGATCGCGCACTGCTGCGCTACGACCGGCAGGGCGACGAGCACTACGACGTCATCAGCGCGTTCATCAAGTCGATCCGCGGTTCCGATCCGGATGCCGCTCTGCACTATCTCGCCCGGATGATCGAGGCCGGTGAGGACCCTCGTTTCATCGCCCGCCGCCTCGTCATCTCGGCCTCGGAGGACGTCGGGCTCGCAGACCCGCAGGGACTCGTGATCGCTGTGGCAGCCGCCGATGCGGTGGCGTTCATCGGAATGCCGGAAGGGCGGATTCCCCTGGCGGAGGCGACGGTCTATCTCGCGACGACGGCGAAGTCGAACGCCGCATACAAGGGAATCGATGCGGCGATCGCCGACATCCGTTCCGGAGGCTTCGGCCGGGTGCCGCTTCATCTGCGCGATGCGCATTACCCGGGTGCGAAGAGGCTCGGACACGGCAAGGGCTATGTCTACTCGCACGACAGCGATTACGGCGTCGTGCCCCAGCAGTACCTTCCGGATGAGCTGGACGGACGCCGGTACTACGAGCCCAAAGAGCTCGGCGCCGAACGCGACATCTCCGCTCGACTCGAGAAGATCCGCCGGATCCTCGGCGACCGCTGACCCGCTGCTGAGGAGCGGTTCCCCGATCTGTTAGACTTGATCGGCTCGAAACACAGTTTTCGGGCATCCCCTCGCTCTTACTCACCTTCCTCCGTGCCCCGGCGTGCACCTGGAAGGGCCGGCGGGGGAGATACGTCCGTGAGTCGTGAAAGACGCGACCACGTCATCGGAAGGAAAACTTCGTGACCACGAAGTCCCAGGACCGCCGCAAGGTCCGCCTGTCCCGCGCGCTCGGTATCGCGCTCACCCCGAAGGCAGCCCGCTACCTCGAGAAGCGTCCCTACGCTCCGGGCGAGCACGGCCGCACCAAGCGCAAGGCTGACAGCGACTACGCCGTCCGTCTGCGCGAGAAGCAGCGTCTGCGCGAGCAGTACGGCATCCGCGAGAAGCAGATGCGCAATACGTTCAACGAGGCACGTCGTCAGGACGGCCTGACCGGTGAGAACCTGGTCGAGCTGCTCGAGATGCGTCTCGACGCTCTCGTCGTGCGTTCGGGCTTCGCCCGCACGACCGCGCAGGCTCGCCAGCTCGTCGTGCACCGTCACATCCTCGTCGATGGCCAGCTCGTCGACCGCCCGTCCTTCCGCGTGAAGCCGGGTCAGCTCATCCATGTCAAGGCCAAGAGCGAGGGCACCGAGCCCTTCCAGGTGGCAGCAGCCGGCGGTCACGCCGAGGTCCTGCCCCCGGTTCCGGGCTACCTCGAGGTCGAGCTCGACAAGCTCCAGGCTCGCCTGCTGCGTCGTCCGAAGCGCGTCGAGGTCCCCGTGACCTGCGAAGTGCAGCTCGTCGTCGAGTACTACGCAGCTCGCTGATCGAGTTCATTCACCAAGAGGCGTCGGGGCAACCCGACGCCTCTTGGCGTTTCCGCTTACGATGGAGGCACCGCGTCTCCGCGGACCAAGGGCAAGGATGACGACATGAAGACTGTGCTGTGGTTCCTCATCGGTGTGATCGGCGGATTCGTCGCCGCGCACTTCATGGACAAGGATCCCCGCGGCCACGACATCCTGGCCGATGTGGACGCGAGGATCAACGAGT
This sequence comes from Microbacterium sp. LWH12-1.2, assembly GCF_040675825.1. NCBI lineage: Bacteria > Bacillati > Actinomycetota > Actinomycetes > Micrococcales > Microbacteriaceae > Microbacterium > Microbacterium sp. LWH12-1.2. Next base: position 1,085,995 of record NZ_JBEGIJ010000001.1, on the reverse strand, counting down.
TCACCGGCATCCTCGGCGACGCATATCGCGAGCAGCAGGCGCGGCTCACCGAGCCCGGCAACAACTGATCCAGCGCGCAGACGCGCGGCTTCTTCACCCTTCACGCAAGGACACTCACTACCCCTATGAATACTGCGGAGATCGCGCAGCGCTATCTCGATTTCTTCGAGAAGAACGACCACGTCATCGTCCCCTCGGCCTCTCTTGTCAGCGATGATCCGTCATTGCTGTTCACGGTTGCGGGAATGGTGCCGTTCATCCCGTATCTGACCGGCGTGGTGCCGGCACCGCATCCGCGGATCGCCGATGTGCAGAAGTGCATCCGCACCAACGACATCGAAGAGGTGGGCAAGACGGCCCGTCACGGGACGTTCTTCCAGATGATGGGGAACTGGTCGTTCGGCGACTACTTCAAAGAGGGCGCGATCCGCTACGCCTGGGAGCTGCTCACCAGTGCCGAGTCCGACGGCGGTTACGGCTTCGAGGAGAAGGATCTCTGGGTCACGGTCTACGAGACCGACGACGAGGCCGAGGCGATCTGGCGGGACATCATCGGTCTGAAGCCGGAGCGCATCCAGCGCCTCGGCCGTGCCGACAACTACTGGAACACCGGACAGCCCGGGCCCGGCGGTCCCGATTCGGAGATCTTCTTCGATCGTGGCCCCGCCTATGGCAAGGACGGCGGCCCCGCTGTTGATGACTCGCGGTTCCTGGAGATCTGGAACCTCGTCTTCATGCAGGACTTCATCGAGAACGTCCGCGGCAAGACAGAGTTCGACATCGTGGGGGAGCTGCCCCAGAAGAACATCGACACCGGAATGGGCCTGGAGCGCGTCGCGTTCCTCAAGCAGGGCGTCGAGAACATGTACGAGACGGATCAGGTGCGCCCGGTTCTCGACCGTGCCGTCGAACTCTCGGGTCGCCGCTACGGCGCGGTGCACGAAGACGACGTGCGCTTCCGCGTGATCGCCGACCACGTCCGCTCGTCGCTGATGCTGCTCTCCGACGGCGTACGGCCGTCCAACGAGGGCCGCGGCTACATCCTGCGGCGTCTGATGCGCCGCACCGTCCGCGCGATGAAGCTGCTCGGCGTGGACGAGCCCACCTTCCCGGAGCTGTTCACCGCGTCGCGCGATGCGATGCAGACGGCGTACCCGGTGCTCGCGAAGGAGTGGTCGACGCTGTCGGCTTCCGCCTTCGCCGAGGAGGAGACGTTCCGCCGCACGCTGGCACAGGGGTCGACGATTCTCGACCTCGCGCTGGATGAGACGAAGAAGGGCGGCGGAGCCACGCTCAGCGGCCCTGAGGCGTTCCTGCTGCACGACACTTACGGGTTCCCGATCGATCTCACACTCGAGGTCGCCGAAGAAGCCGGACTGTCCGTCGACCGCGCCGCGTTCGACTCGCTCATGCTGGAGCAGCGCACCCGCGCGAAGGAAGACGCGCGCAACCGCAAGCGCCAGCTGGCCGACGTCTCGGTCTACCGGGAGCTCCGCGGACTCGGCGAGACCGGGTTCGATGGCTATACCGAGCTCGAGGTCGAGTCCCGTATCCTCGGCATCCTCGTCGACGGCCAGCCCGTCCGCACCGCGAGTGAGGGACAGATCGCCGAGGTGGTGTTGTCCGAGACCACGCTCTACGCGGAGTCCGGCGGCCAGGTCGCCGACAAGGGCACCATCGTGGGTGCGGGCTTCGTGCTCGAGGTCCTCGACGTGCAGCGACCCGTCGCCGGTCTGATCAGCCACACGATCGAGGTGGCCAGCGGCAGCGTCTCGGTCGATGACGCCGCAACAACCGTGGTGGACGCCGCGAACCGTCGTGCCGCCCGACAGGCGCACTCCGCGACGCACCTCGTGCACGCGGCGCTCCGCGACACGCTCGGGCCGACGGCGACCCAGTCCGGCTCCTTGAACCGTGCCGGCTACATGCGGTTCGACTTCGCCTGGTCGCAGGCGCTGTCGGCCGACACGCGCACCGAGATCGAAGAGATCACGAACCGCGCTGTGCAGGACGCACTCGAGGTCACCACACGCATCATGTCGCTCGACGAGGCGAAGGAAGCCGGCGCCATGGCGCTGTTCGGCGAGAAGTACGGCGACCGTGTGCGGATGGTCGACATCGGCGGTCCCTGGTCGCGCGAACTGTGCGCGGGCACACACGTGAACACCAGCGCCGAGATCGGCATCGTCAGCGTCGTCGGAGAATCCTCAGTGGGCGCATCCAACCGCCGTATCGAGGCCCTGGTCGGTCAGGACGCGTTCCGCGAACTGGCCGCGGAACGCGCTCTCGTCTCGCAGCTCACCAGCGCCCTGAAGACGCCGCGTGACCAGCTCTCCGAGCGCATCGCAGACCTCGCGGCGAACCTCAAGGCAGCGGAGAAGCGCATCGCGCAGTTCGAGGCCAAGGAACGCGCAGGACAGATTCCGGCGATCGCCGAGGCCGCCGTGCGCGTCGGTGCACATCGGGTCGCGGCGTTGTCACTGGGCGAGATCGCCTCGGCGGACGACGTCCGCGAGCTCGCGCTCGGCGTGCGAGAGCGCCTCGGCGCGGATGCTGCTGTCGTCGCACTCGGCGGGATCGTGGCCGGACGCCCTGTCGTCGTCGTCGCGACGAACGACTCGGCACGCGCTGCCGGCGCGAAGGCCGGAGCGCTCGCGAAGCGTGCGGCCGGTGTGCTCGGCGGTGGCGGCGGCGGTCGTGACGACGTCGCGCAGGGCGGAGGCACTGACGTGTCGGCACTGGCGTCGGCGCTGGAGGCCATCAGCCAGGAGCTTCGCGGCGCGTGAGCGGTTTCCGACGGGGTGTGCGGCTCGGCATCGATGTCGGCAAGGCCCGAATCGGCGTCGCCCGCTGCGATCCGGACGGGATGCTCGCCTTTCCGATCGAGACGGTGCCCCGTGCCGAGACGTCGCTCGGCCGGATCGCGGAGCTCGCAGACGAGTACGAGCCCATCGAGTTCGTCGTCGGTCTGCCCGTGAACATGCAGGGTACTGACACACCGTCGACGGCAGATGCGCGGACTTTCGCTGCCGATCTGCAAGCCCGCACGAAGATCCCGGTGCGCTTGGTCGACGAACGGCTCAGCACTGTTACCGCACACGCGGCCCTGCGTTCTTCGGGCAGAACTCAGAAGAACTCTCGTAGCATTGTGGATCAGGTCGCTGCCGTGGTGCTTCTGCAGCAGGCGATCGACACGGAGAAGAGCACCGGAAACCCGGCCGGTGTGGCCGTCCCGCTTGACGAGGAGTCCGCCTGAACATGGCTGAACGCGAGAATCATCCCCCCCAGCATGATTCGGATGCCCGTCTGGGCGCCCTGTTCGGGAACCTTCCGGAGCCGACAGCGCAGCTGCCGACGGTCGACACCAGCGCCCCTGTGCCCGGTTCCCGCCGGGCGGCCAGAGAGGCCGCAGAACCGCGACAGGCATCGCCGATCCCGCCGGTCGTCTCTGAAGACCCGTTCGTGACGGCCACCGCCCCGGCGCCGGTGGCCGTGGCGGAGAAGCAGGGAGGGCGTCTCGAAGACCTTTTCGATGCCCATCACGACGACATCGATTCTCACGCACCCCCCAAGAAGCGACGCCGCGGATGTCTGATCGCATTGATCATCGTCCTCGTGATCGTGGGCGGCATCGCGGGCGCGGGCGTCTGGGCCTGGAACACCTACGGCGACAAGATCAGCGACGCCATGGGCTGGGGCGAGCCCAAGGACTGGGAGCCGGGCCTCGCGACCGGTGAGGTCTTCGTGACGATTCGTGAAGGAGACACCGGTCGCCCGGTGTCCACCGCCCTCCACGAGGCCGGCGTGACCAAGACGGAGGACGTCTTCTACGACTACCTCATCGAAGAGGCCATCGCCGTCACGTTCTACCCGGGGGTGTACCGCCTTCAGGAGAAGATGACCGCCGAGGCCGCTCTGGCAGCGCTTCGAGACGAAGCCAACAAGCTGGAGAACACGGCAAGCGTGATCGAGGGCAGCACGATCAAGGCGATGCTGCCGGGGATCGCGGAGAGCATCGGCATCCCGCTCGCAGATTTCGAAGCCGCCGTCGCCGACCCCTCCGCCTACGGAGTGACCGCGGAGTCTCTCGAAGGCTGGCTGTTCCCGGCCGTCTACACGTTCGACCCGGAGGTCACCGCCACCCAGGTGATCCAGCGGATGGTCGACCGCACCCGGGAATCGCTCACGAAGGCAGGGGTCCAGGCCGGAGACGAGCAGCGCGTGCTCACGATCGCCTCGATCATCCAGCGCGAGGGCAGCACCGCCGACTTCGACAAGGTGTCTCGGGTGATCGAGAATCGCCTCGAGGAAGGCAATCAGGAGACGCACGGGCTGCTGCAGATGGACTCGACCGCCCAGTACGGATACGGGCTTACACACGAGGGTCCCGTTTCCAGCTGGGACTGGAACGCCGTCGTCGGCGATCAGAACCCGTGGAACACGTACAAGCACGCGGGACTGCCCACCGGTCCGATCTCGGCCCCCAGCGATGCCGCCATCGACGCGGCTCAGAATCCCGCGGATGGGCCCTGGTTCTATTTCGTCACCGTCAATCTGGATACCGGCGAGACGGTCTTCTCCGCGACGTACGCGGAGCAGCAGCAGGCCGAGGCCCGGTACAAGCAGTGGTGCCAGGACAACCCTGACGGCGGCTGCTACTGATGCACGGCGCCTGACATGGTGGATCAGCGCCGTCTCGCCGTCTGGGGTGACCCGATCGCGCACTCGAAGTCGCCGGCGCTGCACGCCGCCGCCTATACGGTGCTCGGCCTGGACTGGGAGTACGGGCGCCGGCAGGTGACCGGAGACGCTTTCGCGGATGAGCTCGGCTCGCTGGATGAGTCGTGGCTCGGCCTCTCGTTGACGATGCCGCTCAAGGAGCATGCGTTCCGCGCGGCCGCGACGCACGACCGGCACGCGGAGATGACGGGAGCCATGAACACCCTGCTCCTGGGCGAGGAGCTGGCCGGGTTCAACACCGATGTCGGGGGCATCATCGATGCCCTGGCCGAGCGCAGCATCACCGAAGTCCGCACGGCGCGCATCCTCGGCGCCGGCGCCACTGCGGCCTCGGCGCTGGTCGCCGTCGCCGAGATCGGCGCCATCCGGGTGGACGTGCGCGCCCGCAGGCCCGAGCGCGCGGCCGGTCTCGTCGAGCTCGGAACGCGGCTGGGCATCGATGTCCAGGTCGCGCCGCTCGATGACGCAGCGGAAGCGGTCGACATCACCGTCGCGACCCTCCCCAGCGGGACGGTGCTCGCGGAGGAGTCGGCCGCGCGTCTCGCTCATGGCGGCGGCGCGCTGTTCGACGCCGCGTACGCACCGTGGCCGTCGGCGCTGGCGACAACGTGGGGGGATGGCGTCGTCGTCTCCGGCCTCGGGATGCTGCTGCACCAGGCGGTGCGGCAGATTCGCATCTTCCTGAATGGCGACCCCGCGCACGTGCTGCCGGATGAGCCGGCCGTCATAGCAGCGATGCGCGCGGCACTCGATCATCCGAGCTCGTAGCCCCGCCGCGGAACGACACGCGGACAGCATCCGGTCGGATCGCATGGGAGACTAGAGCAATGCTCCGCGTGCTCACGGCCGGCGAATCCCACGGCCCAGAACTCATTGCCGTCATGGAGGGTCTTCCCTCCGGCGTTCCGGTGACGGCCTCGGCCATCCAGGCCGATCTCGAGCGTCGCAAGCTCGGCTACGGCCGCGGCTCGCGCATGAAGTTCGAGCAGGACGAGCTCACGATCTCCGGCGGTGTACGCCACGGTAAGACGCTCGGCAGCCCGATCGCCCTGCGCATCGGCAACACGGAGTGGCCGAAGTGGGTCGAGGTCATGAGCCCCGAGCCGGTGGAGCTCACCGACAAGTCCCGTGGTCGTGGCGCTCCGCTGACGCGCCCGCGTCCCGGCCATGCCGACCTGGTCGGCATGCAGAAGTACGACTTCGATGAGGCACGCCCGATCCTCGAGCGCGCGAGTGCCAGAGAGACCGCCGCACGCGTGGCACTCGGCGCCATCGCCCGGTCCTTCCTGGGCGAACTCGGCATCCGCCTCGTCAGCCACACGCTCTCCATCGGTCCTGTGCAGGTGCCGGCCGGATCGGCGCTCCCTACGCCGGACGACGTCGATGCCCTGGACGCCGATCCGCTGCGCTGCTTCGACGCGGCCACCTCGGCCCTGATGGTCGCCGAGGTCGACGACGCCAAGAAGGAGGGCGACACACTCGGCGGCATCGTCGAGGTGCTCGCCTACGGCCTTCCGCCGGGACTCGGCTCGCACGTGCACTGGGACCGTCGCCTCGACGCGCGGCTGGCGCAGGCTCTGATGAGCATTCAGGCGATCAAGGGCGTCGAGGTCGGTGACGGCTTCGAGACCACCCGCCGCCGCGGCTCGGCAGCGCATGACGAACTCTTCGCGACGACCGACGGGATCACGCGCGGCTCTGACCGCGCCGGCGGCACCGAGGGCGGCATGTCGACCGGCACCGTGCTGCGCGTGCGCGCAGGCATGAAGCCGATCGCCACCGTTCCGCATTCGCTGCGCACCATCGACGTCGCAACCGGAGACGTCGCCACGGCGCACCACCAGCGCTCGGACGTGTGCGCAGTGCCCGCCGCCGGAGTCGTCGCCGAGGCGATGGTCGCGGTCGAGCTGGCCAACGCCGTCTTGGAGAAGTTCGGCGGCGACAGCATCCGCGAGACGCGGCGCAACCTCGACGGCTATCTCGCCGGCATCCCGGCAGAACTGCGCACTGCGCCGGCCTCCGAGGCAGCGCTCATCGCGTCTGATGTCGGAGACTGAGCCGCTCACGCTGGTCCTCGTCGGCCCGATGGCCGCGGGTAAGACCAGCATCGGCAGGCGGGTCGCTCGTCGGCTCGCTGTGCCGTTCATCGACACCGACAAGCGGATCGTGGCCGCGCACGGGCCCATCCCGGTGCTCTTCGCCGAACAGGGTGAAGCGCATTTCCGGGAGCTCGAGCGCGCCGCGGTGTCGGCGGCGCTCGATGAGGGCGGAGTGATCTCGCTGGGCGGCGGAGCGGTGACGGATGCGGGGACGAGGGAGCTTCTGCGCCCCCATCCCGTCGTCTTCCTCACGGTGTCGCCTGAGGCCGTCGCCGACCGGATCCGCGGCGGAAGCAGGCCGTTGCTCGCGGGAGACGACCCGCTTGAGCGCTGGACGAGGATCTTCGAGGAGCGCCGCGATTGGTACGACGAGGTGGCGAGCACAGTGTTCGACACCTCTCGTCGCCCGATGCAGCGCATTGCCGACGAGATCGTGACATGGAGAAGAGAGCAGCGATGAGCACGACGACCATCAGCGTCACCGGGAACGATCCCTACGAAATCACCATCGGACGCGGCATCCTCGATCGCGTATCGGCGGCGCTCGCGCCGACCGTGCGGAAGATCCTCGTCGTGCACCCGCCGACGCTCGCCGCCCGAGCCGCGGAACTCAGGGACCGGTTGCTCGCCGACGACGAGAACGGCCCCCGTGAGGTGCTCCTGGCCGAGATCCCCGACGCCGAACAGGGCAAGCGCATCGAGGTCGCCGCGTTCTGCTGGCAGGTCATGGGACAGTCTGACTTCACCCGCACCGACGCCGTCGTCGGTTTCGGCGGGGGAGCAGTGACCGACCTCGCCGGTTTCGTCGCCGCGACCTGGCTCCGCGGCGTGCAGCTCATCCAGGTGCCCACCACGGTGCTCGGACTCGTCGACGCATCGATCGGCGGCAAGACCGGTGTCAACACCGCTGAGGGGAAAAATCTCGTCGGCGCGTTCTGGGCACCGCGTGCAGTGATCGGCGATCTCGACGAACTCGCCAGCCTCAGCGAGAACGAGGCGACAGCGGGCTTCGCCGAGGTGGTCAAGGCCGGTTTCATCTGGGCTCCCGAGATCCTCGACATCGTCGAAGCCGATCCCCGGCGCGCAGTCGACACGAAGACCGAGGAGTTCCGGCGGGCGATCGAGCTGGCGGTCGACATGAAGGCGCGCGTCGTCTCCGAGGACTTCCGGGAGGCGGGCCAGCGCGAGATCCTCAACTACGGACACACGCTCGGCCACGCCATCGAGCACGCCGAGCGCTACCGGTGGCGCCACGGCGCAGCGATCTCGGTCGGGATGCTGTACGCCGCCGAACTCTCCCGGCTCGCGGGGCGTCTCTCCGATGACGCCGCGAACCGGCACCGCACCGTGCTCGAGTCGCTCGGTCTGCCGACGTCGTACCGGGCCGGTGCCTGGAAGCAGCTCCTCGCCACGATGCAGCGCGACAAGAAGAGCCGCGGCGGGATGCTCCGCTTCGTCCTGCTCGACGACATCGCGAAGCCCACGATCCTGCAGGCGCCGGATGAATCCCTGATGTTCGCGGCCTACCAGGAGGTCGGTGCGTGAGTTTCACCGTTCGTCGCGTCCGCGCTGACGAATGGGAGAAGGTGCGCGACCTGCGCCTGGATGCCGTGCGGGATCCGGCCGCCGCGATCGCGTTCCTGCATTCCTACACCGCCGAGGCTGCGCATCCGGACGAGTTCTGGCAGGAGCGTACCGCTGGCAACGCGGCCGGTGACTCGGTCGCCCAGTTCGTCGCGGAGGCGGAGGGGGAGTGGATCGGCACCGTCACGGTTCTCCGTTGGCGCCCGGGAGCGACCGACCATCATGCGCGTGCGGTGCTCGAAGCGCGTGGTGATGTGGTGGGCGTGTACGTGCGCCCCGGGCATCGCGGAGCCGGAACGGTCGATGCACTGCTCGATGCGGCGGCCGAGTGGGTGCGCGCCTTCGGCGACCCCGCGCTGACCCTCGACGTGCACGTGGACAATGCCCGCGCTCAGGGAGCGTATCGGCGCGCCGGATTCGTCGATACGGGTCTGCGTTTCACCGGTGTGATCGGCCCGGAACTGGAGATGCGACGCGCTCTCGATTGATCCGGCGCGGAGCGCTGGACTACGGAATGAGCCATCCCTCATAGACGGAGGCGGTGTCCGCCTGGCTGGCGGCGTCGTTCCAATGGATCAGCCACTGGCGGCGCACCTCGGTCGGTGGCCATGGCGTGTCTCTGAGCTCTGGCGGAATGAGCGGGTCGTCCCGGAGGGCGCGGTCGAGAGCGTCGGCGAGCCGGAGCTGCCGGACGAGCGCCGGCAACGACGCGTCATCGCGCTCGATCTCAGTGCCGAGCGCCGCGTATGCGTCGAGGGTCGGCGCCGCGTCCCATAGGGACGAAGCGATCTCTCTTGATCCGGTCAGGCCCCGAATCGCCAGCTGCTCGGCAACAGCGGTGACGAGGTACGGCGTGGCATCGGACGACAGGAGCCCTGTCAGGTCATGCGGGCTGGCGTAGAGCCCGGTCGAGATCGGGGCGGCTCCCAACCCGAGCAGGTCTCGACGCAACGAATCGCGAATCGCCCGCTCGCTCTCCGGTGCACTGATCGCCATGAGATGCCAGTGTCCGTTCCACGGCGCTCGCCCTGCGTCCTGTTCGAATGCGAGGTTGAGCCCGACTCGATCGCGATGCACGCGCCGTTGTCCCTCATCGGTCAAGAAGATCGCTCCTGAGCGTCCGCGTCCCCGCTGCTCGATGTCGCCGCTGCCGATGAGGCGTCGAAGTGCGAGGCGGACGGGCTGGTCATCGACCCCCAGCTGGTTGGCGGTGTCGTAGATGACGGCCAGGCTCACGTCGCCGTCGAGGGGGAGGAACGCCTCGATGATCGTACGAGGTGCGATCATCGAGTTCACGCGAGTACCGCCTTCTCCATGACGGTGTACCGTTCGAACCCGTAGACGTAACCGAGCAGTCCCAGGGAACCGGTATCGGTGGGCGAGAACCCTTGACGCCGGTACAGTTCCTCGGCGCGGACATTCGAGTCGATCACGGACAGCTGCACTGATCGCAACCGGCGCTGGCGTGCGGCCTCGACGGCAGCCGCGAGCAGCGCTGTTCCCGTCCCCTCACCGCGGCGCGCCGAATCGACGCAGATCCCGTCGAGAACCAGCGTGTGGTCTTTGCTGTTTCGTGCCAGCACGCTCAGGACGAGGGACGCACGAATGGCTTGCCAGGTCGGCAACAGGTGGCGAAGCAGCGCCCAGGACAGATTCGCGGGGCCGAGCCCCGTCTCGAAGAAGCCGCACACCCCGGTGATGACGCCCTCGGTGCGCGCAACGAGCATGCGGTCCGGACGCATTGCGGCCTGCACGACGCGTCTACCGTTGTCGTCGCTCGTGAATGCCGGACGGAGCTTCCGATGAAACGCCTCCCAGTAGAGCGCGCCGACTTCAGCACGTTCGTATTCTTGGAAGCCGAGGGCGATCTGGTGTGCCTGCATGGCACCAATCTATCATGTACGCTACGACCGTGCATAGAAAGACCCTTAAGCGACTCGCCCTTTCCATCGCCGTCGTCGCTGCGATCATCGTCGCGGCTGTCGGAGTTGCCGCCGTGGGGAATGACTATCGCTTCACACAGACCGCGGTGCAGATTCCGATGGGTGTCGGGCACCTCGAAGGGGTCCTGACGACGCCGCGACAAGGCGAGGCGAAAGGACTCGTCGTCGTGGTCCACGGCGACGCTGCAGTGGAGGCGACACAGGACGGCCTCTACTTCCCGTGGTTCGAAGGTGCAGCGGATGCGGGATGGGCCACGTTGTCGTGGAGCAAACCCGGGGTCGGAGGATCCAGCGGAAACTGGCTGGACCAATCCATGGATGACCGTGCGGCGGAAGTCAGCGCAGCGATCGACTGGGCGCTGGGAGAGCAGCAGGTGCCCACCGACCGCATAATTCTCTGGGGCGCGAGCCAAGCAGGCTGGGTGGTTCCGAAGGTCGTCGCCGAACGCGACGACATCGATGGCGTTGTCGCCGTGGGCACGGCGATCAACTGGCTGTCGCAGGGACGCTACAACCTCCTCGCCGAGCTTGATCGCCGAGGAGCGACGACGGCGGAGCGCGACCAGGCGATCGCAGAAAGTGATCGAGTGCGCGAACTGCTCGCAAGAGGCGCGAGCTACGACGAGTATCTGGCGGTCACGACGGAGCAGTCGCCGATGTCGGCCGATCGGTGGGCATTCGTCGGACGCAACGCGAAGGCCGATGCCACGGACGATCTTCGCGCGGCAGCCACGCGCGAGATCCCCGTTCTCCTCATGGTCGGCCTGCATGATCGGAACGTCGACGTCGGCGAGACCGAAAAGGTCTATCGTGACGTCTTCGGCACAGCGCTGACAGTGAAATCCTTCGACTCCGCGCATTCCATGGCGAGGCCCATCGTCGAAGACAACGCCGTCGTGGGCACGACCGTCGGGCTCCTCTGGCCTCGCGCGCTCCTCGCGCCGGACGTCATCGACGGGTACCGCGACTTCCTGCGAGAGATCGGCTGATAGTGTGCCGGACGTGACGATGCCCCACCGCCTGCTCCTGGTCAATGGCCCGAACCTCAACCTGCTCGGCACGCGTGAGCCCGAGGTCTACGGCACGGCCACCCTCGCCGATGTCGAACGACTCACGACGGATGCGGCGGCCGCGCTCGGATTCGAGGTGCGTGCCATCCAGAGCAACCACGAGGGCGTGCTCATCGACGCCATCCACGCGGCGCGCGAGGATTGCGCCGGAATCATCATCAATCCGGGCGGCCTCACGCACACGTCTGTTGCGCTGCGCGATGCGCTCACGGGTATCGGGCGCCCATTCGCAGAGGTGCACATCTCCGACGTGTACAAGCGCGAGGAGTTCCGGCATCACTCCTACCTGCATGACGTTGCAGCGGTGCGCGTGATCGGTCGGGGCGTCGACGGCTACGCGGATGCCGTGCGCGAACTGGTCGCTCAGCTGTAGAACCGCGGAACGCCAGGTCAGAACGGCGGGGGAGAGTTGCTCACGAAGCCGGTGGGCGTGGTGACTTCCACGGTGCGGTCGGGGCGGGTGCGGTAGACGGCTCGGGTGCGATGTCGGTGCTTGTGGTCTCGTGGGCAGAGCGGCCGGAGATCGTCGAGATTCGTCAGCCCGCCGTGCGCCCATGGCCTGTCGTGGTCGAGGTCGGCATCGACGGCGAGCCGGGAGCATCCGTCGCGGGAGCAGGTGCCGTGTTGGAGGATCAGCCAGTCCCGTTGCGCTCGTGTCGGACGGTATGTGCGGCGATCCATGTCGATGACCACGCCCTTGATCGGGTCGGTGATCACACGGTGGAACGTCGGGTTGTCGAGGAAGAGCTGTTTCGCGGTGAGGGGGTCGATGGCGTCGCCGCCGAGGACCGTGGCTTGTTCGACCGGAACCGGTTCGCCGGCGAGGAGCTGCACGGGCACGGTGATGAAGAGCTTCGTCTTCACTGCGGTCGCGGTGCCCTTGCCTGTGAGCCAGGAGATGAACAGATCGGCGCGGATCTGATCCCGCGTGCGCCCCTCGCGCTTGTCTTTCTGCATGTGCTTCGCCGTGGCGGTGAGGCGCCCCATCGCAGCGACGGCTTCATGGGTGGGCACCAGTGCTCCGAGCCACGACATGCCATCGCTGTCGGGCGTGCGAACGACTTTGCGGTCGGCCATCGCCCTGGTGTGACGACGCGCGGCCAGGTCTCCGCTGATCACGTCGATCAGTCTCTTCACCCGGCGGCGGAACACTTCCGGCGGGCAGGTGAGCACCCATTCGGCGGCAGCATGGTCGACCTTCGCGAACACCGCGGCCGCAGCATCCCGCACCTCTTCCGGGGCATCCACGGGCGGGACGACGAAGTGGAGCAGGGTGACCACCTGGCGGACGGCCGCCATCGAGGCGAACCCAGTGCGCGCCTGCGCCCACACCTCGGGGAGGTGCCGCATCGCCCACCGCGTGGTCGACTGCACCTCCCGCACCTGATCCTCAGACAGACGCAACCGCAGCGCGATGTCGAGCATCGCCGAACGCTCCGCCATCGCGGGATCCGCATCATGGGCGTAGATCTCGGGATGCCGGCGCGCCAAATCCAACGCCTCCACGATCCGTTCACCTCGCAGTGATGCCTGCCGGTTCACTTCGTTGTCCGTGCAGGTCAGATCGTCCAGCAGCACCGCGACGACATCGCCCGCCGTGCGCGGCATGGGGGTGAAGTCGTCGACGAGTTCCATGCCCCCATTCTAGAACAAAGCTTCGAAAGTGGCAACAGTTTGAACCGCTGATCGGGAGTAATTCCGAGGGGGACACCGACGAAGGAGCGTACGCACTCGCGGCCCACCCAGCCTCCGTTCCCGACGCGGAAACCCCGGATGACATCGAAAGAAGTCGGCCCCCGCACAGCCATCCCGTAGAATCGACTGTCGGTCCTTCCTGACCCGGTTGCAGGGCGACCCGCGGACAACCACACACGAACGGAACTCTCAGCGCATGGCATCTACCGCAGACATCAAGAACGGCGTCGTCCTCAGCATCGATGGACAGCTGTGGAACGTCATCGAGTTCCAGCACGTCAAGCCCGGAAAGGGCGGCGCGTTCGTCCGCACGAAGCTCAAGAACGTCATCTCAGGCAAGGTCGTCGACCGCACCTACAACGCCGGCGCGAAGATCGAGATCGAGAACGTCGACCGCCGCGACTTCACGTACCTGTACGCCGACGGCGACGGCTTCGTATTCATGGACACGTCGGACTACGACCAGATCACGGTACCCGGGCCGACTGTCGGCGACGCGAAGAACTTCCTGCTCGAGAACCAGCAGGTGACCATCGCGCTCAACAACGGCAACCCGCTCTACATCGACCTGCCGGCATCCGTCATCCTCGAGGTGACGTACACCGAGCCGGGCCTCCAGGGCGACCGCTCCTCGGCCGGCACCAAGCCCGCCACGGTCGAGACCGGCTACGAGATGCAGGTTCCGCTGTTCGTCGAGACCGGAACGAAGATCAAGGTCGACACCCGCACCGGTGACTACCTCGGTCGCGAGAAGTAAGGCGTGGGCGCTCGTACGAAGGCGCGCAAGCGCGCACTCGACATCCTCTTCTCCGCCGATGTCCGAGGCGACGACGTCGCCGTGGCTCTCGCCGCCGAAGCCAAGCGCGCTGTCAGCGAACCCGCCCGCGAGGGGTCGTGGCTGTACGCCCGCGAGGTCGTCGACGGCATCATCGACCACAGCGACGAGATCGACGAGCTGATCACCACGCACAGCCGTGACTGGAAGCTCGAGCGGATGCCCGCGGTTGACCGCGCGCTGCTGCGGATCGGCACCTGGGAGATCATCTACAACGCCGAGGTGCCCACCGCGGTCGCCATCGACGAGGCCGTCGAGCTCGCCAAAGAGTTCTCCACCGACGATTCCGGCGCCTTCGTGCACGGTGTGCTCGCCCGGGTGGCTCGCGCCGCCTGAGCGGACACCGCAATCCGGATGTCGGATGCGGTGGGGAGGATGAAACCATGTCCGCACCCCACGTCGATCTCCGAGATCTCCTGCGGATCACGGATGCCGGCGGCTACAAGCGCGGGCTCGCGTACTTCCGCGAGGGGAACGTGCTCCGGGTCGTCTGGGATGAAGAGACCCAGCAACTCGGTGCACAGGTGCGCGGAAGCCACGACACTCCGTACCGCACAGAGGTGCGTTTCTCACCGACCGGCGGCAAGAGGGCGATCCGATCGACGTCGTGCACCTGCCCGCTGCGCTCCGGGTGCAAGCACGTCGTGGCGACGCTGCTGTCGTCGAACACAGGGGCCGACGCGGACCGCGCTGCGGCGCTGACGGTACCGCCTTCGCAGCCTCCGCAGCCCTCCGCACCCGCCTGGAAGTCGCTCCTCGGCCGCACGGCGGTCGATCGAACCGTGCCTCTCGCCCTCGGCGTCGAGCTGCGTCACCGCGCGGCCAAAGGCGACAACCACTGGGCACCGCGTCCGGTGAGGTCCGCCACCGCGCGAGACGTCGCGAAGGCGGAAGGGGAGCTCCTCCTCGGCATCCGTCCGCTGATGCGGAGCAATTCGACCGGCGCCTGGATCCAAGGCCATGCCGCGTGGGACGTCGTGCGTCGTGATGCGATCCAGTTCGGTCGGACTCAGACCCGCTGGTTCGCCGACCTCCTCAGCATCGCCCGTGATTCGCTGCTCTCCGGAAACGCCGGTGAATGGCTGATCGTGGATCAGATCGAATCCAATCTGCTCTGGGCGCACCTTCGCGCAGGATCGGCCGCCGGTATCCGGCTGGTACCGAGCCTGAAGAGCACGACGGTGGCCATCGCCGATTCCGGGTCGATCTCCGCCCGCGTCACCCGCGCAGATGATGGCGGTCTCGCTGTCGACGCGGACATCGTCATCGACGGCAGTGAAGTTCCGTCAGCGACCGTGCACGCCATCGGGCACTCCGGCGTCTATGCGGCGACTGTGCGGGGGAGTCGCATCGAGGTCACTCTCGCCGAGGTCCCGCTCAGCGATCCGGTGCGTGCCCTGCTCGACGCAGCTGGGTCCATTCCCGTCCCGGCCGCCGACGAGGCGGCTTTCCTGCACGACGTGTATCCGGCGTTGGCGCGACGGGTGCGGGTTGAGGCGGTCGGAGCCGTGCAGTTGCCGGTCATGCCACTCCCGCAGCCGACGCTGGTCCTCTCGTTCCATCGCGGCGATGTGGTGAAGTTCTCCTTCGAGTGGACCTATGAGGGGCACGGCCGCGTACCGTTCGCTCCGTCGGCGGATGCGGTGCGCGACCAGACCCTCGAGATCGAACGCCGTCGCGTGCTCGAGACGCTCTGGCAGGAGCAGTACGGCGAGCCGTTCGCGGAATCAGGGTCCTTTGCAGACGTCGACGCTGCCGAATTCGTCACACACGTCGTACCGGGGCTCGAGGCGCACGGGGTTCTCGTCGTCGCAGACAAGCGCAAGACCTATCAGGAACTCACCGGTGATCCCGAGATCACCGTCTCGACGGTCGAGAGCACCGATCCGGACTGGTTCGACCTCGGTGTCATCGTCAAGATCGACGGACGCAATATTCCCTTCGGGCCGTTGTTCACCGCGCTCAGCAAAGGGAAGAAGAAGCTCCTGCTCGTCGACGGCAGCTATTTCTCGCTGAACCATCGAGCCCTCGACCAGCTGCGCGAACTGATCGACGAGGCAGCCGAGCTGAACGAGTGGGAGACCGGACCGCGGATCAGCCGCTATCAGACCGATCTCTGGGAGGAGTTCGAGGATCTCGCCGACGAGGCTCTTCCTGCCGTCAGCTGGCGTGCGACGGCGGACGGCCTGCGGGCGGCGACCGAGGTACCCCCGAGTCCACTCCCGAGCGGACTCCAGGCCGAACTGCGGCCGTACCAGAAGGCCGGGTTCGACTGGCTCGCCTTCCTCTGGCAGCACCGGCTCGGCGGGATCCTCGCCGACGACATGGGGCTCGGCAAGACGCTGCAGCTGCTGACACTCGTGCTGCATGCGCGCGAGTCGGGGGAGCGTCGCCCCTTCCTGGTCCTTGCTCCCACGTCGGTGCTCGCGACCTGGCACGCAGAGGCCGAACGATTCGCGCCGTCGCTGCGGGTGCGCATCCTGGAGAGCACGTCGGGCAAGCGCGACGACTCGCTCCGCGAGGCTGCGGCCGAAGCCGACCTCGTCGTGACGTCGTACACGCTTGCGCGGCTCGACGAGAGGGAGTTCTCCGACATCGAATGGGCCGGGCTCATTCTCGACGAGGCTCAGTTCGTGAAGAATCCGAAGACGAAGCTGCATCGCTCGATCGCCGGATTCCGAGCCGACGTGACCTATGCCGTCACCGGCACCCCGCTGGAGAACAGCCTCAGTGAGCTGTGGGCGCTGCTCAAGCTCGCGGCCCCCGGTCTGTTCGCGTCGGCGCGGAAGTTCCGCGAGGAGTACATCCAGCCGATCGAGAAGGGCAAAGTCCCGGAGAACGAAGAAGGCGGGGAGTACCGGCAGCGCCGGATCGAGCGGCTGCGCCGTCGCATCCGTCCGCTCATGCTGCGCCGCACCAAGGAACTCGTCGCACCCGATCTGCCGGAGAAGCAGGAGCAGCTGCTCGAGGTGGAACTGAGCCCAGCGCATCGCGCCCTCTACGACGTGGTGCTGCAGCGTGAGCGGCAGAAGGTGCTGGGGCTGCTGGCAGATCTCGATCGCAACCGCTTCATCGTCTTCCGCTCGCTCACGATGCTGCGGATGCTGAGTCTCGCGCCCGGTCTCGTCGACGAAGCCGACGCGAAACTGGGCTCGCAGAAACTGGACGTTCTCTTGGAACGGGTCATCGAGCTGCAGGCCGAGGGGCACCGCGCTCTGGTGTTCAGCCAGTTCACCTCGTTCCTCGCTCTCGCCGCCGCACGTCTGGAGCAGGCCGGAATCCCTTACGCCTACCTCGACGGTTCCACGCGCAAACGACAGCAGGTCATCGACGGGTTCCGGTCGGGAGAGCAGCCGGTGTTCCTGATCAGCTTGAAGTCCGGCGGGTTCGGGCTGACGCTGACCGAGGCCGACTACGTGTTCATGCTGGACCCGTGGTGGAATCCGGCAGCCGAGGCTCAGGCGATCGACCGTACGCACCGGATCGGCCAGACAAGGCCGGTGATGGTCTACCGGATGATCTCGAGCGGCACCATCGAGGAGAAGGTGCTGGCCCTGCAGCAGCGCAAGGCACGGCTGTTCACCGCCGTCATGGACAACGAAGCGCTGTTCGCGCAGACGCTGACGGCAGACGATATCCGCGGCCTGTTCGACTCCTGATTCGTGCAGCCGACGTGTTTCCGGCATGTGACGGGACGCTAACGCCGCGGCGCTGACCGGCGTGACATGGAAGTGACACAGCGGTAACTCGCGGTGCGGGGTGCCGAAACACGCGCTCCCTAGCATCGGTCTCGAGCCCCCCGGATGCCCCGCATCCGGTCGACCCCCGCTCGATCGCACCGCTCGTCCAACACAGGGAGCCCGCATGGTCAGCACTGAAACCTCGCACCCCATCGACACCTCCGGCATCGCAACAGCCTCCTCGACCACGCTCACGCGTCGGCCAGGGCGCTGGATCGACGGATTCGACCCCGAGAACACCGACTTCTGGGAGTCGGAAGGGCGCTCGATCGCCCGTCGCAACCTCGGCTGGTCGATCTTCGCCGAGTTCCTCGGCTTCATCGTCTGGCAACTGTGGAGCATCGTCGTCGTGATGCTCCCGGCAGCGGGCTTCGCCTTCACCAGCGCCGAGACGTTCTGGCTGATCTCGCTGCCGAGCCTCGTCGGCGCGACGCTCCGCTTCCCGTACACGTTCATGGTGCCGAAGTTCGGCGGGCGCAATTGGACGATCGTGTCGGCCGCGCTGCTGCTCATCCCCGCCATTCTGCTGAGTTTCGCCGTCGGCAACCCGGAGACGCCGTTCTGGGCGATGCTCGCGATCGCGGCCCTCGCAGGCTTCGGCGGCGGCAACTTCGCGAGCTCGATGGCGAACATCACCTACTTCTTCCCGCAGAAGGAGAAGGGGTGGGCGCTCGGCCTCAACGCCGCCGGCGGAAACCTCGGCACCTCCGTCGCTCAATTCGTCGTGCCGATCGTCGTCACCGCCGTCGCCGGTGTGACTCTCCTCCCGCTGGCCGGCTGGATCTGGGTGCCGCTGATCCTGATCGCGATCTGGGGCGCCTGGCGGTACATGGACAACCTGTCGTCCGCCAAGGCCGACTTCGCCGGCTCCGCCGCCGCCCTTCGCGAACCGCACCTGTGGCTGCTCGCTCTGCTCTACATCGGCACGTTCGGCTCGTTCATCGGGTTCGCGAGCGTGTTCCCGAAGCTGATCGCCGATCAGTTCCCCGAGTTCTCCGCGATTCAGATCGGGGCGGCCGGAGTGTCGCTCGCCTTCCTCGGCGCGCTCGTCGGCTCGCTGTTCCGTCCGCTCGGTGGTCGGCTCTCTGATCGCTTCGGCGGAGCGCGGGTGACGATCGGAGCATTTGCGGTCATGGCGGCCGGCGCCTTCGGAATCATCGGCGTTCTCGCGCTCAACGAGTTCTCTCTGTTCCTCGCCTGCTTCCTCGTGCTGTTCGCGGCCACCGGGATCGGCAACGGCGCGACGTATCGGATGATCCCCAGCGTGTTCCTCGCCCGCGCCGCAGCCACCGGCATGACCGACGTCGGAGCGACCCAGCGCAAGGCCGCAGCTGCCCTCGGACTGATCTCGGCGATCGGCGCCTACGGCGGGTTCGTGATCCCGCAGGTGCTGAACGCCTCGCAGCAGGCATCCGGCGGCTACCAGCCCGCCTTCGTGGGCTTCGGCATCGCCTACCTCCTGCTGCTGACGCTCACGGTAGTCATGTACGTGGTGCCCCGCGCATCGCTCGCCCAGCGTCAGGTCTGACCGTGACGGCGCCGGATGCAGCGCTGCGGGTGGTCGTGGTCGGATTCGGCCCGGTCGGCGCACGGTTCTGCGAGGAGCTGCTGCCCGGCGTGCGATCAGGGAGCATCGAACTCACCGTCGTCGGTGCGGAGTCGGAGGCTCCGTACAACCGGGTCCTCATCGCCGAGGTGGCGGTCGGACATGCCGAGTTCGACGACATCGTGCTGCACGACCCGGCCGAGATCGTCGAGGCGGGAGCCCGGGTCCTTTCCAGCACCCGGGTCGTCCGCATCGACCGAGAGCAGCACGAGGTCGAACTCTCCACCGGTGAACTGCTGTCGTACGACCGGCTCGTCCTCGCGACAGGCGCGCGATCGAACATCCCGACGCTCGTCGGCGTCGAACGCCGGGCATACGACGCCGCAGCACTGGCACGTGCGGGGGCCGGCGTGATCGGAGCCGACCCCGCACTGCCGGAGGGCGTGACGGTGCTGCGCGACCTGGCGGATGCCGACCGGATCGGGTCGGCCATCCGGTCCGGCGCCCGCATCGTCGTCCTCGGCGCCGGGGTGCTCGGCCTGGAGTTCGCCCTCCTCGCCGCCCGCGCCGGGGCGCAGGTCTGCGTCGTGCATCACGGTCCCACCCCGATGCCGCGCAACCTCGACCGCGGTGCCGGTGCGGTGCTCGCCAGAAGTCTGCGCGAGGCAGGTGTCGCCGTGCTCGCGCACAGCGTCGCCGAGTCCGTCGCCTTCCATGCGGAGGAGGCCGGTGTCCGCCGCTTCGACGCACTCGTCACCGCCGATGGAAACTATGTGCGCGGCGATCTGCTCGTGATGTCGTGCGGCGTCGGCGCGAGGGCAGAACTCGCCACCGCGGCGGGGCTCCGCACCGCGGCCGGCGTCGTGGTCGACAGCTCACTGCGCTCGTGGACCGATCCCGATGTCTACGCGATCGGTGACTGCGCGCATGTCGTCGATCCGGAGCTCGTCCGCGATGCGGGGGACCGCCTGCCCGGCGCGCCGTCCGGACTCATCGGACCGGGCTGGCGCCAGGCCGAATGGCTGGCCGCGCAGCTCAGTGCGGAAGCCGACGGTGGATCCTTCCAGGACGGTCCGCCGGTGGAGCGCCCGGCGGTCGTCATGCTGAAGGGTGAAGGCGTCGACGTGGTCGCGGTCGGCGACGTCAGCATCGAACTCTGGGACACCCCGCCCTACGGGGAGTCCGGACCGCATCGGCACGTGGCGCAATGGGCTGATCCGCAGCATGGCCGCTACGTGAAGATGGTCTCGCGAGACGGAGTCCTCGAGGCGTTCGCCAGTGTGGGGATGCCGCGCACGGCCGCCGAGCTGACAGTGCTCTACGAGCGCGGCGGCGAGCTTCCCTCCGACCGCTCGCTCCTGCTGCGTCTCGACGGCCCCGATGACGACCCGAGCACAGGTGGCGACGCATTCGCGCCGACCGCGACCGTCTGCTGGTGCAACGGCGTCACCGTCGAGCGTGTGGAGGCCTCCGTCCACGCAGGGAACGCCACGGTCGCCTGCGTCGGCAAGGACACCCGCGCCGGCACGGGATGCGGCGGCTGCAAGGGCCGTCTGGCCGAGCTCATCGAGCGCTTCGATTCGCCGCTTCTGGCGCCGTCCGCATGACCGCCGGCGTCGAGACCCACTGCCCGTACTGCGCTCTGCAGTGCGCGATGACGCTCCTGCCGAAGCTGCCGGGAGCGCCGGATCACGATCCTCGTCTGACCGTCGAAGGTCGCGCCTTCCCGACGAACAGGGGAGGCCTCTGCAAGAAGGGCTGGACGTCGTCGACCCTGCTCGACGCGGCCGACCGCGTCATGCAGCCCCTCGTCCGCAACGACGACGGCGAGCTGCGGCCCGCGACCTGGGACGACGCCCTCGATCTCGTCGCCGAGACGCTCCGCCGCGTCCGCGCACAGCATGGCGCCGACGCCAACGGAGTGTTCGGCGGCGGCGGCCTCACCAATGAGAAGGCCTACCAGCTCGGCAAATTCGCCCGCATCGCGCTCGGCACCTCGCGCATCGACTACAACGGCCGCTTCTGCATGTCTTCTGCGGCCGCGGCATCGAATCGCGCGTTCGGAGCCGATCGCGGCTTGCCGTTCCCGTTGACCGATCTCGACGCCGCGCACACCGTCCTGCTGCTGGGGTCGAACGTGGCCGAGACGATGCCGCCGTTCCTGTCGCACATCGAGGGGGCGCGCGCGGCCGGCGGGCTGATCGTCGTGGATCCGCGCCGCAGTTCCACCGCACGTCTGACGGACGACGACCAGGGGATCCACGTCGCTCCGGCCCCCGGCACCGATCTCCCGCTGCTGCTCGGGCTGATCCACATCGTCATCTCCGAGCGGCTCCACGACGCCGAGTACATCCACGACCGAACGGTCGGCTTCGCCGCGCTCCGTCGCTCTGTCGCCGGCTGGTGGCCGGAGCGGGTGCAGCAGGTGACAGGTGTGCCGGTCCCCGTGCTGCGACAGGTGGCACGTCGGCTCAGTTCGGGACTGCCCACTTACATCCTGACCGGTCGCGGCGTGGAGCAGCATGTCAACGGCACCGACACCGCCACGGCCGCCATCAACCTGGCGCTCATCCTGGGCCTGCCCGGTAAGCCGGACTCGGGATACGGCACGCTCACGGGACAGGGGAACGGTCAGGGCGGTCGCGAGCACGGCCAGAAGTCCGATCAGCTGCCCGGCTACCGCAAGATCACAGACCCAGAGGCGCGGGCACACGTGGCGGCGGTGTGGGGTGTGCATCCGGACGACCTCCCAGGACCCGGGCTGCCGGCGGTGCAACTGCTGGCCTCCATCGGTTCTTCTGAGGGCATCCGCACGCTCCTCGTGCACGGATCGAACCTGTCTGTCTCGGCGCCGAATGCCGGAGACGTCCGTGAACGGCTACGCAGTCTCGAACTGCTCGTCGTCTGCGACTTCTTCCTCTCCGAAACCGCCAGGCTCGCCGACGTCGTGCTCCCGGTCACGCAGTGGGCCGAGGAGGAAGGGACCATGACGAGCCTCGAAGGGCGCGTCATCCGGCGCCGGAAGGCGATCGATCCGCCCTCCGGAGCGCGCAGCGAACTGTGGATCATGGCCGAGCTCGCCAGACGGCTGGAGGCACCTGGACGCTTCGACCTGAACCCGGCGGATGTCTTCGACGAGCTCGCCCGCGCATCAGCCGGCGGCATCGCGGACTACTCCGGCCTGAACCATGCACTGCTCGACGAGGGAATCGCGGCGTACTGGCCGTATCCGGTCGGCTCCGTCGGCACCCCGAGGCCGTTCGAGAACCGCTTCGCGCATCCCGACGGCCTGGCCAGGATCGTCGCCGTCTCGGTCGCGCGCCCTGCCGAGTCCGCGGCGACCGGAGACGAGCTCACGCTCATCACCGGCCGACTCCTCGAGCACTACCAGTCCGGCGCTCAGACGCGCCGCGTGCCGGAGCTGATGGCCGCGCGCCCACGGCTCGAGGCGACGCTGCACCCGGCGACGGCCGCCGATCGCGGTCTGGCGGACGGCGACGACATCGAGGTGTCCAACGCCCGCGGCGTGGTCCGCGCACGGGTGACGACGACCACCGGCATCCGCCCTGACACGGTGTTCCTGCCGTTCCACTTCCCTGACGAGCACAGCGCGAACCTCCTCACCAGCGACGCCACCGACCCGCTGTCGTCGATGCCGGAGTTCAAGAGGGCGGTCGTGCGGATTCACGCCGCCATCGACGGCGCACCCTGATCCCGGCTCGGTCTCCGCGGTCGCACAGAGAGGCCTGGGTAGAATCGAGCGGTCCACTTCAGAAGGAGCGCAATGCGGATCACGGGACTCGGCCACGCCGGGATGTTCATCGAGACGGTCGGCGGAAACATCATCTGCGACCCCGTGCTCGGGCCCTCCTTCTTCGGCTCCTGGTTCCCGTTTCCCGACAACCGCGGCCTCGACTGGGAGCGCTTCGGACGCGAAGCGGACTTCCTCTACATCTCGCATCGTCACCGTGACCACTTCGACCCGAAGCTGCTGGAGCGGTACATCCGCAAGGACATCGAAGTGCTTCTTCCGGAGTACCCGATCGACGACCTGGAAAAGGACATCCGCGCGCTCGGCTACGAGAACATCACCTACGCGCCGGCTGGCGAGGTCATCCAGCGCGGTGACCTGAAGATCATGATCACCCCGTTGCGTGCGCCCAGCGACGGCCCGATCGGCGATTCCTCGCTGAGCGTCGACGACGGCACCGGGTCCGTGCTGAACCAGAACGACTCGCACCCGCTCGACCTGGAGAAGCTGTTGGACTTCGGCACGCCGGACGCGTACTTCACGCAGGTGTCCGGTGCCATCTGGTGGCCGATGGTCTACGACCTGCCGCTGGACGCCAAGCAGAACTTCGCCCAGCTCAAGCGCGACGCGCAGAACAAACGCGCGATGTACTACATCGAGAAGGTCGACGCTCCGCACGTCTTCCCGATGGCGGGCCCGCCGATGTTCCTCCGTGACGAACTGTTCGACTTCAACGGGCTGGGCAGGAACGGCGAGTCGATCTTCACCGATCAGAAGCAGTTCCTCGCGCACATGAAGGAATTGACGCCGCAGTACGACGGACACTTGTTCGTCCCCGGTACCGTGGTGACGGTCGCCGGCGGTGAGGTCTCAACCGAGCAGACCCTGTACACGGATGCCGAGATCGCGCACGTCTTCGACGAGAAATGGGAGTACCTCGAAGCGCAGCGCGCGAGCCGCCAGCAGGAGATCCGCGACGAGGAAGCATCGCGCGCGGAGATCATCCCACCCGCCGAGATGCTCGAGGCGCTCAAGACCTGGTGGGAGCCGCTGCTGAAGAAGTCGCGCACCATCCGTCTCGGTGTCGGCGGATGCGTGCGGTTCCGCATCGGCGACCTCGACATGGTCGTCGACTTCCCCCGCGCGAAGGTCCGGGAATACGCGGGGGAGGAGTGCATCTACTGGTACACGATCCCCGCCGATCTCGTTTCGACGAACATCCGCGACCACGAGATCGACTGGTCGAACTCGATCTTCCTGTCCATGCAGTTCCAAGTGGGCCGCAGCGGCAAGTTCAACGAGTTCCTCACGACGTTCCTCAAGTGCCTCTCGGTCGACCGCATCGAGTACGTCGAGAACTGGTACTCCGAGCAGACCGATCAGACCGAGGACGCCGAGGTCGGCGACTGGATCGTGCAGCGCCGCTGCCCGCATCTGCGCGCTGACCTGACGAAGACCGGAAAGGTCGATGAGAACGGCATCCTCACCTGCAGCATGCACGACTGGAAGTGGGACCTGAAGACCGGTCGCTGCCTCTCGACGAGCGGTCATGCGATCCGCTCGACGAAGATCGACGACGTCACCGATGAGGCGTTGCGTCCGGCGGTCTGATCCGCAGGTTCGCGTTCCGGTAGACTCGACCACGCAAGCAACCTTTAACACCGTCCTGTGAGGCGGAGAAGGGAGCGGCCGATGAGCACGCGCACTGTGCTGCATGAAGCCGATATCTCGCGGGCATTGACCCGTATCGCACATGAGATCCTCGAATCCAATCGGGGGGCTTCCGACCTCGTCCTGCTGGGGATTCCGACCCGGGGCGTCACGTTGGCTCACCGCCTCGGAGCGCTGGTCAGCGACATCGCGCAGACCACCATCCCGGTCGGGTCGCTCGACATCACGCTCTTCCGCGATGATCTGTCCAAGCATCCGACGCGGTCCCCGCACCCGACGGACATTCCCGCCGGCGGCATCGACGGCAAGACGGTCGTGCTCGTCGACGACGTCCTCTTCTCCGGCCGCAGCATTCGCGCCGCGCTCGACGCGATTCAGTCGATCGGCCGACCCGCAGCGGTGCGACTGGCGATCCTCGTCGACCGGGGGCACCGCGAACTGCCCATCCGACCCGACTTCGTCGGCAAGAACATCCCGTCGGCTCGGACCGAGCGGGTGAACGTGCGCCTGCGCGAGAACGACGGCGCCGAGGAGGTGACGATCGGCGAATGAGACACCTCCTCGACACCCGCATGCTCGACAAGGCGACCGCCCTGCAGATCCTCGATGTCGCCGAGGACATGGCAGACACCCAGTCCCGCGAAGTCAAGAAGTTGCCCACCCTGCGCGGCAAGACGGTCGTGAACCTCTTCTTCGAGGATTCCACCCGCACGCGCATCTCCTTCGAAGCCGCAGCGAAGCGTCTCTCCGCAGATGTCATCAACTTCGCAGCCAAGGGCTCCAGTGTCTCCAAGGGCGAGAGCCTCAAGGACACGGCGCAGACCCTGGAGGCCATCGGAGCGGATGCCGTCGTCGTGCGCCATCCGGGTTCCGGCGCCCCGCAGACCCTCGCCACCAGCGGCTGGATCTCCGCCGGCGTGGTGAATGCCGGCGACGGCACGCACGAGCACCCGACCCAGGCCCTGCTCGACGCGTACACGATCCGCAAGCGTCGCTTCGGCGCATCCAGCCGAGGCCGCGACCTCTCTGGGATCCGCGTCGTCATCGTCGGCGACGTGCTGCATTCCCGCGTCGCACGCTCCAACGTCTGGCTCCTCGCCACGCTCGGCGCCGAGGTGACGCTCGTCGCTCCTCCCACGCTGGTGCCGCAGAACGTGTCGCTCTGGCCGGCGCGCGTCGTCTACGACCTCGACGAGGCTCTCGCCGAGGCGCCGGATGCCGTGATGATGCTGCGGATTCAGCTCGAGCGCATGAATGCCGCATATTTCCCGACTGAGCGGGAGTATTCCCGACGCTGGGGCTTGGACGCACTGCGTGTCGCCCGGCTACCGGAAGGTAGCATTGTGATGCACCCCGGTCCGATGAACCGAGGACTGGAGATCTCCTCCGAAGCCGCTGATTCGCCCCGCTCGACGGTGCTGGAACAGGTGGCGAACGGAGTCTCCGTCCGGATGGCTGTGCTGTACCTGCTGCTGGCAGGAGAACGATACGACGAACGAGGGGGAGACCTGTGAACGAGACCCTCGTCATCACCGGCGCACGACTTCTCGGCGCGGAGAGCGCCGACATCATCATCGAGAACGGCACGATCGCCGAGATCGGCGCAGGCCTCAGCAGGGCAGGTGCTCGCACCATCGATGCAGACGGGCTCGTGGCGCTGCCCGGCCTGGTCGACCTGCACACACATCTGCGTGAACCCGGCTACGAAGCGTCCGAGACGATCCTCACCGGCACCAGAGCCGCCGCCGCCGGTGGCTTCACCGCCGTCTTCGCGATGCCGAACACCTCCCCGGTGGCCGACACGGCCGGCGTCGTCGAGCAGGAACTCGCCCTGGGCGAGGCCGCAGGCTACGCCACCGTGCAACCCATCGGCGCGGTCACCGTCGGCCAGAAGGGCGAGCGCCTCGCCGAACTCGGCGCCATGGCGTCCTCCCGTGCGAAGGTGCGCGTCTTCAGCGACGACGGCTTCTGCGTGTTCGACCCCCTCATCATGCGCCGGGCTCTCGAGTACGTGAAGTCCTTCGGCGGCGTCATCGCGCAGCACGCGCAGGACCCGCGCCTCACCGAAGGCGCGCAGATGAACGAGGGTACGGTCTCGGCAGAGCTCGGCCTCGCCGGCTGGCCCGCCGTCGCCGAAGAATCGATCATCGCTCGAGACGTTCTGCTCGCCGAGCATGTGGGATCGCGTCTGCACGTCTGCCATCTCTCCACTGCGGGCTCCGTCGACATCATCCGCTGGGCCAAGAAGCGCGGCATCAACGTCACCGCTGAGGTCACGCCGCATCACCTGCTCCTCACGGACGAGCTGGTGCGCGGCTACGACGCCCGGTACAAGGTGAACCCGCCGCTTCGTCGGGAAGAGGACGTGCTCGCCGTGCGCGAGGGCCTCGCCGACGGCACGATCGACATCGTCGCGACCGACCACGCCCCGCATCCCAGCGAGCACAAGGCGTGCGAGTGGCAGGCGGCCGCCAACGGCATGGTGGGCCTGGAGAGCGCCCTGCGCGTGGTGCACCAGTCCATGGTGCAGACCGGCCTCATCGGCTGGGCGGACGTCGCGCGGGTGATGAGTGCTGCCCCGGCGCGCATCGGCATGCTCGCCGGACACGGCACACCGCTCGAGGTCGGCGCACCCGCGCAGATCACTCTGTACGACGCGTCGGTCGACGGCGTCTTCACCGAGGCCGACCTGCACGGGCGCAGCACCAATTCGCCCTACCTCGGCCGACCGCTGCCCGGTCGCGTGCAGTACACGGTGCACGCCGGCACCGTGACGGTGGATGCCGGCGCTGTCGTCGAGGAGCTGAACGGATGAGCGTACGCGACATCGCCATCGCGATCACGATCGCCGTGGCACTGCTCGTGCTGCTGACGATGTACTTCGCTTGGCGACGACGTCTGCGTCGCGATTCCGGCCTCACCGCCCCGCTGGGCGTCCCCGAGCACGCCGAGGTCGACAGCCGTCACGAAGTCCTCTACGTCTCGACCACCCAGCACGACAAGCCGCTGGAGCGTCTCGCGATCTCGCCACTGGCGTATCGTGCGCGGGGCGAGCTCGCGATCACCGATCGCGGAGTCGCGCTCTGCCTGGACGGCGCCCCGACGGTGTTCCTCGCCTCGCCGAAACTCCGCTCAGTCGACCGCGCCACCGTCACCATCGACCGTGTCGTCGAACCCGGCGGGCTCGTCCGCATCGCCTGGAATGTCGACGACGACACGATCGTCGACTCCTACCTTCGCCTCACCACCGGCGACCCGAAGAACCTGATCTCCGCACTGCAGCGACTCGTCGCCGCATCCGACGGCCCAGCCGCCCCCGACACAGGAGCCGCACAATGACCTCTCTGCCAGAACCCGCCGTCCTCGTCCTCGAAGACGGCACCCGTCACACCGGACGCGCCTATGGCGCGCTGGGCACCACGCTCGGCGAGGTGGTCTTCGCCACCGGCATGTCGGGCTACCAGGAGACGCTGACCGATCCGTCCTACGCCGGGCAGATCGTGCTGCAGACCGCACCGCATATCGGCAACACCGGCATGAACGACGAGGACCCCGAGTCCCGCCGCATCTGGGTGTCCGGCTACATCGTCCGCGACCCTTCGCGTGTCGTCTCGAACTGGCGTGCCGACACCTCGCTCGATGCCGCGCTCATCGCAGACGGCATCGTCGGCATCAGCGGCATCGACACCCGGTCGATCACCCGGCACATCCGCGCGGCCGGATCCATGCGCGGCGGGATCTTCTCCGGCCCGGCCGCCGGGCTCGACCCGGAGGAGCAGCTGCGCTCCGTGCAGGAAGCCCCGCAGATGGCCGGCCGCAACCTCTCGGCCGAGGTCTCGGTCGACGTCGCGACGATCACCACGGCGCTGGGAGACCGGATCGGCGACCTCGCCGTCCTCGACCTCGGGGTCAAGCAGGCCACGATCGACAACCTCGCCGCTCGTGGTTTCGACGTGCACGTGCTGCCGCAGAACGTCACCATCGATGAGATCCGCGCGATCGATCCGGTCGCCGTGTTCTACTCCAACGGTCCCGGTGATCCGGCTGCGTCAGACGGGCACGTCGAACTGCTGCGCGAGGTGCTGGATGCGGGCCTGCCGTTCTTCGGCATCTGCTTCGGAAACCAGCTGCTCGGCCGCGCTCTCGGCCTCGGCACCTACAAGCTGCCGTTCGGCCACCGCGGCATCAACCAGCCGGTGCTCGACAAGACCACCGGGAAGGTGGAGATCACCGCGCACAACCACGGCTTCGCCGTCGACGCCCCTCTGGACGGCCCCTTCGACAGCCCGAACGGCTACGGCAAGGTCGAAGTCAGCCACATCGGGCTGAACGACAACGTGGTCGAAGGACTGCGTGCCCTCGACATCCCCGCCTTCTCAGTGCAGTACCACCCCGAGGCCGCTGCCGGCCCGCACGACGCCAACTACCTCTTCGATCGCTTCGCGGCAATGGTCCGCGAGAACAAGGACGCCAAGTAATGCCCAAGCGCGACGACATCCGCTCCGTCCTCGTCATCGGCTCCGGCCCCATCGTCATCGGCCAGGCCTGCGAGTTCGACTATTCCGGCACCCAGGCGTGCCGTGTGCTCCGCGAGGAGGGCGTCCGCGTCATCCTCGTCAACTCCAACCCGGCCACGATCATGACCGATCCGGACTTCGCCGACGCGACCTACGTCGAGCCGATCACCTGGCAGGTCATCGAGACCATCATCGCCAAGGAGAAGCCCGACGCGATCCTCCCGACTCTCGGTGGCCAGACCGCGTTGAACGCGGCGATCGAGCTGCACACCCACGGCATCCTCGAGAAGTACGACGTCGAGCTGATCGGCGCCAGCTTCGAGGCGATCAACAAGGGCGAAGACCGCCAGATCTTCAAGCAGCTCGTGCTCGACGCCGGAGCCGATGTCGCGGACAGCCGCATCGCGCACACGATGGACGAGGTTCTCGCCGCTGCCGGCGAGCTCGGCTATCCGCTCGTCGTGCGCCCCTCGTTCACGATGGGCGGTCTGGGCTCGGGCTTCGCGTACGACGAGAACGACCTGCGCCGCATGGCCGGGGCAGGGCTTCACGACTCGCCGACCAACGAGGTGCTCCTGGAGGAGTCGATCCTCGGCTGGAAGGAGTACGAGCTCGAGCTCATGCGCGACACCGCCGACAACACCGTGGTCGTCTGCTCCATCGAGAACGTCGACCCGGTCGGCGTGCACACCGGCGACTCGATCACCGTCGCCCCCGCGCTGACGCTGACCGACCGCGAGTACCAGAAGCTGCGCGACATCGGCATCGACATCATCCGCGCCGTCGGCGTCGACACCGGCGGCTGCAACATCCAGTTCGCCGTCAACCCGGAGAACGGCCGGATCATCGTGATCGAGATGAACCCGCGCGTCTCACGCTCGAGCGCCCTCGCCTCGAAGGCGACGGGGTTCCCGATCGCCAAGCTCGCCGCCAAGCTCGCGCTCGGCTACCGTCTCGACGAGATCCCGAACGACATCACCGGAGTGACGCCGGCGAGCTTCGAGCCGACACTCGACTACGTCGTCGTCAAGGTGCCGCGCTTCGCCTTCGAGAAGTTCCCGGCCGCCGATGTGACGCTGACCACCACCATGAAGTCCGTGGGCGAGGCGATGGCGATCGGCCGCAACTACGCCACGGCGCTGCAGAAGGCGCTCCGCTCGCTGGAGAAGCGCGGCTCGAGCTTCCACTGGGGCACCGAGAACCGCAGCGTCGAGGAGCTCCTGGAAATCTCGAAGACCCCGACGGACGGCCGCATCGTGGTGCTGCAGCAGGCGCTGCGCAAGGGCGCCACGATCGAGCAGGCATTCGACGCCACCGCCATCGATCCCTGGTTCATCGACCAGATCGTCCTCATCAACGAGGTCGCCGAGATCGTGCGCACGGCAGACGAACTGGATGCCGCCACGCTCCGCTACGCGAAGGAGCACGGCTTCTCCGATGCGCAGCTGGCCGAGCTCCGCGGTACCACCGAGGCCGAGGTGCGCGGAGTGCGCCACGGCCTCGGCATCCGCGCGGTCTACAAGACGGTCGACACCTGCGCCGGCGAGTTCCCGGCACTGACGCCGTACCACTACTCGAGTTACGACTTCGAGACCGAGGTCGCGCCGTCCGATCGCACCAAGGTCGTCATCATCGGCTCGGGTCCGAACCGCATCGGACAGGGTGTCGAGTTCGACTACTCCTGCGTGCACGCCTCGTTCGCGCTCTCGGATGCCGGATTCGAGACCGTCATGGTCAACTGCAACCCGGAGACGGTCTCCACCGACTACGACACCTCCGACCGCCTCTACTTCGAGCCGCTCACCCTGGAGGACGTTCTCGAGGTGCTCGATGCGGAAGCCGCCAGCGGCACCATCCTTGGCGTCGTCTGCCAGCTCGGCGGCCAGACCCCGCTGGGGTTGGCGAAGGGCATCGAAGCGGCCGGTTACGCCGTGCTCGGCACCAGCCCCGAGGCGATCGATCTCGCCGAGGAGCGTGCGCTGTTCAGCGGCATCCTGGATGCCGCAGGGCTCGTCGCCCCGCGTCATGGCACCGCAACCGATGTCGATGGCGCCGTCGCGGTCGCCGAGGACATCGGTTACCCGGTGCTGGTCCGCCCGAGCTTCGTGCTCGGCGGGCGGGGCATGGAGATCGTCTACGACACCGAGAGCCTGCGCGACTACTTCGTGCGCACGGCTGGCGAGGTCATCATCGAAGAGGGCAAGCCGCTCCTGGTGGACCGGTTCCTCGACGATGCGATCGAGATCGACGTCGACGCGCTGTACGACGGCGTGGATCTGTACATCGGCGGCGTCATGGAGCACCTCGAAGAGGCCGGCATCCACTCCGGAGACTCCAGCTGCACCCTGCCCCCGATCTCGCTCGGTCGATCCGACATCGACCGGGTGCGCACCGCCACGCTGGCGATCGCCGAGGGCGTCGGCGTCCGCGGCCTGCTGAACGTGCAGTTCGCGATCAGCGCCGGCGTGCTCTACGTCATCGAGGCGAACCCGCGCGCGAGCCGCACGGTGCCGTTCGTCTCGAAGGCTCTGGGTATCCCGCTCGCGAAGGCCGCCAGCCGGATCATGGTCGGCGCGACTGTCGCCGAGCTGATCGGCGAGGGGATGCTGCCGGAGCGCGATGGCTCGCGCGTGCCCCTGGGCGCGCCGGTCGCCGTCAAGGAAGCCGTGCTGCCCTTCAAGCGCTTCCGCACCAAGGACGGCAAGATCGTCGACTCCGTGCTCGGCCCGGAGATGCGCTCCACCGGTGAGGTGATGGGCATCGACAAGGACTTCCCGACCGCGTTCGCGAAGAGCCAGGCCGCTGCCTACGGCGGCATGCCGACATCGGGAACCGTGTTCATCTCCGTCGCCGACTCCGACAAGCGCGCCGTGATCCTGCCGGCTCACCGGCTGCAGCAGCTGGGCTTCACGATCGTCGCGACCGAAGGAACGGCCGAGATCCTGTCGCGCAACGGCATCGCGGTGACGGTGGTCGAGAAGTACAGCGAGACGCAGACCAGCGGCGCGCAGAACATCGTCGACCTCATCAACGACGGGCAGATCGACATCGTCGTGAACACGCCGTCCGGTGGCACGGCGCGCGCTGATGGTTACGAGATCCGGGCGGCCGCCGTCGCCGCGGACAAGGCTCTCTTCACGACGATGGCGGTGCTCGGTGCTGCGGTCAGCGGAATGGATGCCGCGCACAAGGGCTTCGACGTCCGCAGTCTCCAGGAGTACGCGCTCGATCGTCAGGCGGCCCTGTGAGCGCACGTTTCGGGGAGCGGGTTCGCGCGGCGCTGCTCGCGCGCGGACCGCTCTGCGTCGGCATCGATCCGCACGCCGGCCTCCTCGACTCCTGGGGGCTGTCGTACGATGCGGCCGGCGCCAGGGAGTTCGGTCTTCGAACGGTGGATGCCGCGGCCGGCCGTGCAGCGATCGTGAAGCCGCAGGTGTCGTTCTTCGAAAGGTTCGGCTCGGTCGGCATCGCCGCCCTCGAGGACGTGCTCGCGGCCGCCCGCGCAGCCGGCCTCATCGTGATCGCGGATGCGAAGCGCGGTGACATCGGGTCGACGATGGACGCCTACGCCGCCGCCTGGTTGACCCCGGGTTCGCCGTTGGAGGCCGACGCCGTCACCGTGAACCCGTTCCTCGGTGTGGGAGCGCTCGACGGCGCCTTCGCGCTCGCGGAGCGAACCGGCAAGGGGCTGTTCGTCCTGGCGGCGACCAGCAACCCGGAGGCCGAGGTTCTGCAGCGCTCTTCGAACGAGCGGGGCGAAACCGTGTCGTCCGCGGTGATCGCCGAAGTCTCGGCACGGAACGAACAGGCCTCGCCGACGGGGGAGTGGGGGAGCTTCGGCTTCGTCATCGGCGCCACGGTCGACTGGACGGATGCCGGGCTCACGGCCTTCGCGCCGCCCGCACCGATCCTCGCCCCCGGCTTCGGCGTGCAGGGTGCCGCACCGGAGGACCTCCGCGCGCGGTTCGGCACGATGAGCGATTGCGTGATCGCGAGCGAGAGTCGCAGCATCCTGATGGCGGGCCCGGCGGGTCTCGCCGCGGCCATCGACGCGCGCAACGCGCAGTATCTCGAGGTGACCCATGGCTGAAGTCAGGACCGTCCCCGATGTCGACCGCGCAGCGGCGGCACGGAAGGCCGTCGAGCGTCGGCGCGCGCGCGCCGCGCTCAAGCGTGACCTCACGATGCGGGTGACGACGCCGCAGACGGTGCTCTCACACGCCATCGCCGATGCCGACTCCGTCGCCGGCTCCATGCGCATCACCGACTTCCTGCTGGCGCTGCCGGCGATCGGTTCCGGAAAGCGCGATCGGATCCTCGACGAGCTGCATATCTCCCCGGTGAAGCGGCTCGGTGGACTCGGCGTGCGCCAGCGCGTGCTGCTCAGGGAATGGCTGGACGGGCGATTCCCGGAAGCGCAGCCCCGTGATGGCCGCAGTCGTCTGCTCGTGCTGGCCGGCCCCACGGCCGTCGGCAAGGGCACGGTCGCAGCGCACATCAGGGAGAACCACCCCGAGATCCATCTCTCGGTCTCGGCGACGACTCGGGCACCTCGACCGGGGGAGATCGACGGCGTGCACTACTACTTCGTCGATGACGCCGAGTTCGATCGCCTCATCGCCGACGGAGAACTCCTGGAGTTCGCCATGGTGCACAACCGCTCCCGCTACGGCACGCCGCGGGCGCCGATCGACCTCGCCCTGAGCCAGGGAAAGACCGTGCTGCTCGAGATCGACCTGCAGGGAGCACGCCAGGTGCGCAAGGCCGAGCCGTCCGCGACGCTGATCTTCCTGCTGCCGCCGAGCTGGGACGAACTGGTCCAGCGACTCGTCGGACGCGGCACCGAAGAGGCGGAAGAACGGGCCCGTCGACTCCGCACGGCGAAGGTCGAACTGGCCGCCCAGAGCGAGTTCGATCACCGCATCGTGAACGAGGACGTCGCCGTCGCCGCGCGCGAGGTCGTAGAATTGTCTTCAAGCTCTGCGCGCTGAACGTCTCCCGCGCCTATTGCACCGTCTTCGCGACGATCCCGTCGCCTGATCAGGAGGTCTCACCATGGCCGGACACCACACCAACGGAATCATCGATCCCCCCATCGACAACCTGCTCGACCGCGTCGACTCGAAGTACGAACTGGTCATCTACGCGGCCAAGCGCGCCCGTCAGATCAACGACTACTACTCGGACCTGCACGAGGGCAACCTGTTCGACAACGTCGGCCCGCTGGTCGACTCGTCCGTCGAGGACAAGCCGCTTACCATCGCGCTGCACGAGATCAACGAGGACAAGCTCCGCCTGCGTCACGCAGAGTGACATTCGGACCGCGCCTCCCCGTTTGTCGGAGGCGCGGTTCAGAATGGGTGCATCCACCCTTTCCCCGTCCGTCCCCGTTCTGGAGCACCGATGAGCGCGCTGCGTCTGTTCACGTCCGAGTCCGTCACCGAGGGGCATCCGGACAAGATCTGTGACCAGATCTCAGACAGCATCCTCGATGGCCTCATCGCCAAGGACGCGGAATCCCGGGTCGCTGTGGAGACTCTCGTGACCACGGGGCTCGTGCACGTCGCCGGCGAGATCCGCACCGAGGCCTACGTCGACATCCCGACGATCGTCCGCCAGGTCGTGAACGGCATTGGCTACACCTCCAGCGACACCGGCTTCGACGGCGATTCCTGCGGCGTGAGCATCTCGGTGGGGGAGCAGTCGACCGACATCGCCCACGGGGTCGACAACGCGCAGGAGCATCGCGACGGTTCCTCGAGCGACCCACTCGACGCGCTCGGCGCCGGCGACCAGGGCATCATGTTCGGTTTCGCCACGAATGAGACGCCGCAGCTGATGCCGATGGCCGCCTGGACGGCGCACCGCCTCGCGGAACGCCTCGCCGAGGTGCGCCGCTCCGGACTGCTCCCGTTCCTGCGCCCCGACGGCAAGACCCAGGTCACACTCGGCTACGAGGGCTTCACTCCGAAGACCGTCGATGCGGTGGTGCTGTCGACGCAGCACAATCCGGATATCTCCCAGGATGAGCTGAAAGCACAGCTGCGCGAGCACGTCATCGCTCCGATCCTGGCGACCACGGGCCTCGACCTCTCCGATGTGACGTACTACATCAACCCGGCCGGCCCGTTCGTCACGGGTGGCCCCAAGGGCGACGCCGGCCTCACCGGCCGCAAGATCATCATCGACACGTATGGCGGGGCCGCGCGCCACGGCGGCGGGGCCTTCAGCGGCAAGGACCCGTCGAAGGTCGACCGGTCCGGCGCCTACGCCACCCGCTGGGTCGCGAAGAACGCGGTGGCCGCAGGTCTCGCCGACCGACTCGAGGTGCAGATCGCCTACGCCATCGGGGTCGCCCGTCCGGTCGGCCTGTACGTCGAGACGTTCGGTACCGGCAAGGTCTCCGACGAGGCGATCATCCAGGCGATCAGCACGGTGTTCGACCTCCGTCCGCAGGCGATCATCGAAGAGCTCGACCTCCTCCGGCCGATCTACGCGCAGACCGCCGCCTACGGGCACTTCGGCCGCGAGCTTCCCGACTTCACCTGGGAGCGCACCGACCGCGCCGAAGAGCTGCGCCGCGCTGCCGGGCTCTGATGGGGAATCGGTTCCCCCGGATACCTCAGCCCTCATGAGCACCGAGAGCCGACGCATCGCGCGAGTTCTCCTGGACTCCCCGCTGCCGCAGCTCGACCGGCTTTTCGACTACGCGCTGCCTGCGGAACTCGGCGAGGTGCCGCTCGGCGTCCGCGTTCGCGTCCCGCTGCGCACTGCGGGCCGGGTGATCGACGGGTACGTCATCGAGGTCGACACCGAAGATGACGCGGATCGTGCGCTCTCCGAGGTGGAGAGCATCGTGTCGACGGCCTCGGTGCTGCCGGAACGGCTGTATCGCCTGGCCCGGCGTGCCGCTGATCGGGCCGCGGGTTCCGCCTCGGACGTCCTGCGCCTCGCCATTCCCAAGCGGCAGGTCCGAGTCGAGAAGGCATGGACGGCGGATGCTCCTGCCGTCCGCCCGCACGAGACCGCGCTCGCTCGTGCCGCAGAGGTCATCGGGCGCTACGAAGGTCTCGAGGCTGTACTTGCGGAGCGCGGACGCGCCGCGGTCGAGGCGATCCCTGCGCTGGATGACGATTCTCCGGCATGGGCGCAGCTGCTGGCGGCCGTGGCGGTGCGCACCCTGTCGTCGGGGTCGTCTGCGGTGCTCGTCGTCCCGGATCACCGTGACGTCGACAGCCTGCTGAAGACGCTTTCGGTTCTGGTGCCGGACGAAGCCGTGGCGCGCCACGACTCGAGACAGTCGAATCCTGATCGCTATCGGGCGTTCCTGCGCACCCTCGAAGATGCGCCGTGCATCGTCGTCGGCAACCGCTCGGCCGTCTACGCGCCGGTCGAGGCCGGACTGGTCGTCATCTGGGACGACGGAGATCCTCTGCTCGGAGAGCAGCTCGCGCCCTACATCAACGCGCGCGACGCGGCGCTGCTTCGCCAGGAGCAGGAGGGGTCGGCCCTCCTGATCGCCGGAAACACCCGCACCACCGACACCGAGCGGCTCGTGCTGCACGGCTGGCTTCAGGACGTTCGTGCGGCGCGGCGCGTGCTACCGCGCGTGCTGTTGAGCACTCCGCAGGAGATGGAGCAGCCACAGGGGCAGCGACTGCCGTCGTCGGCCTTCCTCGCCGCACGGACAGCCGCGGCGGAGGGACCGGTCCTCGTCCAGGTGTCACGCCCGGGCTTCTCGCCGTCACTGGTGTGCGCAGGATGCCGCACGCCGGCCCGGTGCGCACATTGCGGCGGGCCGCTCGGAGCGCGACACCGCGGAGCCGTGCCGGTCTGCGGCTGGTGCGGGCGGTCGGCGCGCGCCTGGGCCTGCCCGTCGTGCTCCGGGGTGCAACTGCGCCTGGCGTCGTCAGGAAGCGAGCGCACGGCAGATGAGCTCGGTCGCGCGTTTCCGGGCGTGCGTGTGATCGTCGCCGATGGCGCACACCCCGTCGCCAAAGTCGATGCGCGGCCGGCGCTGGTCGTCGCCACCCGCGGAGCGGAGCCGCTCGCCGAGGGCGGCTATCGTGCCGTGGTGCTCCTGGACGGGGCACGGATGCTGCAGGCCCCCGATCTTCGTGTCGGCGAGGCATGCCTGCGCTGGTGGTCGAACGCGGCCGCTCTCGCCGCACCCGGCGCGCCCATTCACCTGGTCGGTGTCAACGGCCCGGTGGCGATGGCGCTCGCGACCTGGAACCACGCGGGGTACGCCCGAACGGAACTCGAATCCCGTGCTCCGCTGCACATGCCTCCGATCATGAGGGTCGCGCAGATCGAGGGCACCACCGACGCCATCACTCGCGCCCTGGAGGCGGTGCGGGAACTCGCTCTGCCCGCCGACGCGCTGCTCGGACCGGTGCCGATCGAATCGAACGATGACCCTCCGCGCCTGCGCGCCCTGCTCCGGTTCGACTACGGGTCGGGCCAGCGCGTCGCCACGACACTTCGCGCCGCCGCCGTCGCCGAGGCCGTTCGTCACCGCCGCGGCCGCGGACGTGCGACCCGCAGCACTCTCACGGTGCGCCTCGATATCCTCGACCCAGAGCTTTGACCTTCCGGAGAACCTTCATGCGCCTCGTCTTCGCCGGCACACCAGCCGCCGCCATCCCGACACTCCGCCGCTTGGCGACGGAGCACGACATCGCCGCGGTGGTGACCCGACCGGATGCGCCCCTCGGTCGCAAGCGCGTGATGACGCCCTCGCCTGTCGCGGCGGTCGCAGGCGAACTCGGCATCCCGGTGATTAAGGCGGCTCGCCTGGACGAGGAGGCTTCGGCGCGCATCGCCGCGTTGCGTCCGGACCTCGGCGTGATCGTCGCATACGGCGGTCTGGTGCGCGAGCCGCTGTTGTCGACGCCGACTCGGGGCTGGATCAACCTGCACTTCTCGCTGCTCCCGCAGTGGCGGGGCGCCGCGCCTGTCCAACGTGCCCTCATCGCGGGTGACGCAGAATTCGGAGCGAGCGTGTTCCAGCTCGTCGCCGAGTTGGACGCCGGCGACGTCTTCGCCACGCGGACGATCGCGATTCCGGACGGAGCGACGGCGGATGCCGCCCTCGACGCGCTTGCCGTCGGGGGCGCCGAGCTCACCGCAGAGGTCGTCGCCGGCATCTCGACCGGCACGGCGCACGCCGTGCCTCAGACCGGCACGGCGACCGTCGCTCCCAAACTCACCCTGGAGGACGGGTTGCTGGACTGGTCGCAGACCCTCGACCTCGTCTATGCGCGGTTCCGTGGCGTGACCCCCGAGCCCGGGGCCCACACGACCATCGGCGGATCGCGGGTGAAGATCCTCGAAGCCCAGAGAGCCACCGACGTCGAAGCGATGCCCCCGGGGACGATCGCGGCGGGCAAGGCGGCACTGCTGATCGGCACGTCCACCGCCCCGCTCGCCGTGACGCGCGTCCAGCCGGCCGGAAAGGCGGCCATGAGCGCCGTCGACTGGTGGCGCGGTCAGCGCGGTGCGGAAGATCTGCGAGCAGGCGCATGAGCGGTCAGCAGCGTCGCCCGCGGCACCCGCAGGGCCAGGGCGCACCCGGATCCGACCGCCGGGGTTCGAGCCGCAGTGGCGGTCAGCCGTCCCGCACGGTGCAGCCTTCCCGGGCTGTCCAGCCCGCACGCCGCGTCGCCTACGACGTGCTGCGCGCGGTCAGCGACTCCGACGCCTACGCGAACCTCCTGCTGCCGTCGGCCATCGTCGATGCAGGACTCTCGACGCAGGATGCGGCTCTCGCCACCGAACTCGCCTACGGGACGCTCCGCCGACGCGGCATGTACGACGCGATCATCGAGGCGGCAGCGGATCGCGACACCGCATCGATCGATCCGGCCGTGCTCGATGCGCTGCGACTCGCGGTGCATCAGCTCCTGGCGACGCGAGTGGCCTCGCACGCCGCTGTGAACGAGTCGGTGAATCTCGCCGCAGACGCTCAGGGCCGGGGGGCGGCGAGCTTCACGAATGCGGTGCTCCGGCGGATCGCGAGGGAGACACCGGGGGAGTGGCAGGAGCGGATCGAGCGGTCGGCGCGGTCCGACGACGAGCGACTCAGCCTCCGCACGGCGCATCCGGTGTGGGTGATCCGCGCGCTGCGCAGAGCCCTCGCCGCTGAGGGTCGCGCGGACGAACTGGAGGCGCTTCTCGAGGCCGACAACGTCTCACCCGAAGTGACGCTCGTCGCCTTGCCGGGACTGGCCGAGCAGGGGGAGCCGCGCCGCCCGTACGCCGCGACCGCCTTCGGCTCGCCCGGCGGCGATCCCCATCGGATCGTGGCCGGCTCCGGAGGCAAGGTCCGCGTCCAGGATGAGGGATCCCAGCTCGTGGCTCTCGCCCTTGCCGCGGCGGCGCCGATCCGCTCGGGGGAGCGCTGGCTCGACCTGTGCGCCGGCCCCGGTGGCAAGACCGCACTGCTGGCGGCCATCGCCGCGCAGCACGGCGCTCTTCTCGAGGCCAATGAGATCATCCCCGCGCGGGCGGGGCTCGTGCGCAACGCTCTCCGCCCTGTTCCCGGTGACGTCGTCGTGGACGAAGAGGACGGCCGCACGCTCGCTCGCGACCGCGCCGGGCAGTACGACCGCATCCTGGTCGACGCACCGTGCACGGGCCTCGGCGCCCTTCGCCGTCGGCCTGAGGCTCGCTGGCGGAAGACTCCGGCCGATGTCGCCGAGCTCGTTCCGCTGCAGGAGGAGCTCCTGTCGGCCGCTGTGGAGGCGCTCGCACCCGGTGGCATCGTCGCCTACGTCACCTGTTCACCGCACCTCGCTGAGACCACCGGAGTCGTGCAGGAGGTCCTGCGCGGGCGCACTGACCTCCACGAGCTCGACGCACGGGCGGTGCTGACGCACATCGCGCAATCGCCGATCGATCTCGGGACGCGCGACGACCAGCCCGATGGCGGATCCGCGCAGCTTTGGCCGCACCGCCACGGCACCGACGCGATGTTCCTCGCGCTGCTGCAGCGCACCGCAGCAGATCCGGCCGCGACAGCTCCCGGCGATGCCGCCGGGAAGGGAGAATAGACCCGTGGACCTTCGCCGCGCCCCGCGCATCAATCCCAGCATCCTCGCCGCCGACTTCGTCAACATGCAGCGCGATCTCGCGAAGATCGCCACCGCCGATTTCGCCCATGTCGACGTGATGGACAACCATTTCGTGCCGAACCTCACGTTCGGGACGCAGATGGTCGAGCGCATCCAGGCGACCAGCCCCATCCCGCTCGACGTCCACCTCATGATCACCGACCCCGACCGCTGGGCGCCGGCGTATGCCGAGCTCGGAGCGGCGAGCGTCACGTTCCACCTCGAAGCGGCCGCCGATCCAATCTCGCTCGCGCGGCGCCTGCGTGACATGG
This sequence comes from Microbacterium sp. LWH12-1.2, assembly GCF_040675825.1. Taxonomy (NCBI): domain Bacteria; kingdom Bacillati; phylum Actinomycetota; class Actinomycetes; order Micrococcales; family Microbacteriaceae; genus Microbacterium; species Microbacterium sp. LWH12-1.2. The sequence goes on along the minus strand of NZ_JBEGIJ010000001.1, from coordinate 1,045,418 downwards.
GCACCCGCGCCGGAATAGCCATCAAGCCGGGCACTCCGGCCGAAGGCCTGTACGACGTACTCGATGAGTTCGACCAGATCCTCGTGATGACGGTGGAGCCCGGATTCGGCGGGCAGGGCTTCATGCCCGAGACGATGCCGAAGCTGCGCTCGCTGGCCGACGAAGCACGACGACGCGGCTCGAACGTCTGGCTGCAGGTCGACGGCGGTATCTCGGACAGCACCATCGAGCTGGCCGCCGCCAGCGGAGCCGATACGTTCGTCGCCGGCTCCGCCGTCTATGGGGCCGACGACGTGGAGGCCGCCGTCACGCGGCTCAGGGACGCCGCACGAGCCGCTAGCCTGGAATCGTGAAGACTTTCGACGAGCTGTTCGCCGAGCTCAGCGTCAAGGCCGAGACTCGTCCGGCAGGATCGGGCACGGTCGCCGAGCTCGACGGCGGCGTGCACACGATCGGCAAGAAGATCGTCGAAGAGGCCGCCGAAGTGTGGATGGCCTCCGAGTACGAATCCGACGAGGCAGCGGCCGAGGAGATCTCCCAACTGCTGTACCACGTGCAGGTGATGATGATCGCGAAGGGCTTGAGCCTGCAGGACGTCTACCGACATCTCTGATGCGCTCCGCCCCTGTCGACCCCATCTGAAGGTTTCCCATGCTGCGCATTGCTGTTCCGAACAAGGGCTCGCTCTCCGAGACCGCCGCCGAGATGCTCGCGGAAGCCGGCTATGCCGGACGCCGTGACGCCAAGACCCTGCACCTGATCGACGCCGAGAACGACGTCGAGTTCTTCTTCCTTCGTCCCCGCGACATCGCCACGTACGTCGCCTCCGGTGCACTCGACGTGGGCATCACCGGCCGCGATCTGCTGCGCGATGTGCCGCAGCAGGCGAGGGAGATCGAGTCGCTCGGCTTCGGCGGCTCCACGTTCCGCTTCGCGGGTCCTCCCGGGAGATTCCACACGGTCGCAGACCTCGCAGGCGTTCGAGTCGCCTCTGCCTACCCCGGCCTCGTCGGTGATTTCCTGCGTGAGCACGGCGTCGCCGCAGAGCTCGTCCAGCTCGACGGAGCCGTCGAATCCGCGGTGCGACTCGGTGTCGCGGATGCCGTCGCCGATGTCGTCTCCACCGGAACCACGCTCCGACAGGCCGGACTCGACATCTTCGGTCCGGTGATCCTGGAGTCCGAGGCGGTGCTGATCAGCCGCCCAGGCGATGCCGAGGGCACCGAGACCCTGCTGCGGCGCCTGCGCGGCGTGATGGTCGCTCGGCGCTTCGTGCTGATCGACTACGACCTCCCGGCGGAGTTGGTCGATCAGGCCGTTCAGATCGCTCCCGGCCGTGAGTCGCCGACGATCTCCCCGCTCCGCGATGCCGCCTGGGTGGCCGTGCGCGTGATGGTGCCGAGCCGCGGCGTCAATCAGGTGATGGACGATCTGTACGCACTCGGCGCTCGCGCCATCCTCGTGACCGCGATCCACGCCGCGAGGCTCTGATGGCACTCGCCAGTCGCGTCATCCCCTGCCTCGATGTGGCCGCGGGCCGCGTCGTCAAGGGCGTGAACTTCGAGAACCTCCGTGACATGGGCGATCCCGTCGAGCTCGCTCGCCACTATGCCGAGCAGGGTGCAGACGAGATCACGTTCCTCGACGTGACCGCCACCGTCGATGCCAGGGCCACGACCTACGACGTCGTGCAGCGCACGGCAGAGCAGGTGTTCGTTCCGCTCACCGTCGGCGGGGGAGTGCGCAGCGTCGACGACGTCGCCCGGCTGCTCGCGGTCGGCGCGGACAAGGTCGGCGTGAACTCCGCCGCGATCGCTCGCCCCGGACTCATCGACGAGATCGCCGACCGTTTCGGCGCGCAGGTGCTGGTGCTGTCCCTCGACGTCAAGCGCGCCGCAGGCACGCACTCGGGTTTCGTCGTCACCACCCACGGCGGGCGTACGACGACGACCCTCGACGCGATCGCCTGGGCACGGGAAGCCACCGAGCGCGGTGCGGGCGAGCTGCTGGTGAACTCGATCGACGCGGACGGCACCCGCGACGGTTTCGATCTGGAACTGGTGCGTCTGATGCGCGAAGCGTCGACGGTTCCGGTGATCGCGTCCGGCGGCGCCGGGAAGGCGTCCGACTTCGCTCCGGCGATCAAGGCGGGCGCCGATGCCGTGCTCGCCGCGAGCGTCTTCCACACCGGAGCCCTCACCGTGGGAGACGTCAAGGACGCTCTGCGGGCTGAGGGGGTGCTGGTCCGATGACGGAGTTGGAGACGCGGATCGCGCAGGTCGCCTGGAACAGCGACGGACTCGCCCCGGTGATCGTGCAGCAGTGGGACACCCGCGAGGTGCTCATGTTGGCCTGGGTGGATGCCGAAGCGCTCCGCCGCACCCTCACCTCGGGTCGCGTCACGTACTGGTCCCGGTCACGGCAGGAGTACTGGCGGAAGGGCGACACGTCCGGCAACATCCAGACCGTCCACGAGGCACGTCTGGACTGCGATGGAGATGCGATCCTGCTGCTGGTCGACCAGACCGGTCCCGCCTGCCACACGGGTACGCGAACCTGCTTCGACACCACGGACCTCGAGGCGGTTCCGGGCCAAGGCGGAGCATGAGCATCGCACGACGCGGCCGTTCGCTCGGGGTCTCCGGCTTTCTGCTGGCCGGAGCGGTCGGCATCATCTCCTCGACCCAGACGTGGCTCACCGTCGAGCGCGCGGATGCCGGTGCGGCCATCCTCGTCCCGGGCGCAGATGCGCTCCAGCTGCTCGCCCCGCTCAGTCTCGCCGTGCTCGCTCTCGGCGCCGCGCTGTCGATCGCCGGACGGATCGTGCGCCTGGTGTTCGCGGTGGTCGCTGCGGCGACTGCCGTCCTCCTGGGGTGGTCGATGATTCCGCTGCTCGTGAGCCCACCGCTCAGTGCCGTCGCTCCGAGCATCACGGACACGACCGGGCTCGCCGGGTCTGCGGCGCTGTCCGACGTCGTCGCCTCGATCACCCCGACGTTCTGGCCGTTCCTCGCCCTCGCCGCCTGGGTGCTCCTGTTCGCCACCGCCGTGCTTGTTCTGCTGACCTGGCGGCAGTGGAAGACCGGAGGCCGCAGATACCGCACCGAGGGGGTCGCCGCCGATCACGGCGATGGAGCGGTGGACGCCGTCGATTCCTGGGACGAGCTGTCGCGTGGCACCGACCCGACTCGATGACCCCGATAGACTGAGCCGACCCCCGCACGTCGTCCCCCGGAGGAGAACATGACCAACCCGATCGCCGACCCCGGCCACGGACACTCGCCTGCGGCTTGGGCCGCCGTCGTGATCATGCTCGTCGGCTTCACCGTCGGCACCGTCGCGTACTGCCTGGCCGAGTTCAGCCCCGTCTGGGTCGCACTCATCTGGGTGGGGGCTGCCATCGTCCCGGTCGGTGCGATCGTCGGCTGGATTCTCGCCAAGGCGGGTTACGGCGTGAAGGGCCCCAAGTACTCGCCGAAGGCGCACTAATGGTCCTCGCCGACCTGACGGCCGGCGCTGTCGCAGACGCCGAGCGTCGCGCCCTCTCCCGACCGCTGGCCGCTGTCGAGAAGGCGGCGCTGGCGCGCCCGGCGGCGAAGGATGCCCTCGCGGCACTTGCACCCGCAGAACAGGTCAAGGTCATCGCCGAGGTCAAGCGGGCGAGTCCCTCCCGCGGCGCTCTGGCCGAGATTCCGGATCCTGCCCACCAGGCATCTCTCTACGAGATCGGCGGCGCCTCCGCGATCAGCGTCCTCACCGAGGAGCGCAGGTTCGGCGGCAGCCTCGCCGACCTCGAAGCGGTCACCGCCCGCGTCTCCGTCCCCGTGCTCCGCAAGGACTTCATCGCGACGCCCTACCAGGTGCTCGAAGCCCGTGCCGCCGGTGCCGACCTCGTGCTGCTCATCGTCGCCGGTCTCGAGCCGGCCGAACTGCGCGATCTGTACGCGCTGATCGGCGAACTCGGCATGACGCCGCTCGTCGAGACGCACTCGGCCGATGAGCTCGAACAGGCCATCGATCTGGGTGCGCCGCTCATCGGGGTCAACGCGCGCGACCTGAAGACCCTCGAGCTCGACAGAGATCTCTTCGGGCGGCTCGCCGGCCGCATCCCGAGCACATCCGTGAAGATCGCCGAATCCGCCGTGCTCACCCCCGACGATGTCGCCCACTACCGCTCGGCAGGTGCCGATGTCGTACTCATCGGCGAGGCGCTCGTCACCGGCGATCCGGTCGCAACGCTGAAGAGCTTCCTGGAGGTGAAGGGATGAGTCTGCGCGACCAGCAGGGACCGTTCTTCGGTGAGTACGGCGGGCGTTACATGCCCGAGTCGCTCATCGCCGCCATCGACGAGCTCAGCGCCGCCTACACCGCCGCTGTCGCCGACCCGGCGTTCCGCGCCGAGCTCGCGTCGCTCCTGAGCTCATATGCCGGCCGTCCGTCCGCGCTCACCGAGGTGCCCCGTTTCGCCGCACACGCCGGCGGGGCGCGGGTCTTCCTGAAGCGCGAAGACCTCAACCACACCGGTTCGCACAAGATCAACAACGTGCTCGGGCAGGCGCTGCTGACGAAGAGGCTCGGCAAGACCCGGGTCATCGCCGAGACCGGTGCAGGCCAGCACGGTGTGGCCACCGCAACGGCAGCCGCGTTGTTCGGGCTGGAATGCACCATCTACATGGGCGAGGTCGACACCGAGCGCCAGGCGCTCAACGTCGCCAGGATGCGGCTGCTGGGCGCGGAGGTCGTGCCCGTCACCACGGGCTCGCGCACCCTCAAAGACGCGATCAACGACGCGTACCGCGACTGGGTCGCCTCGGTGGAGACCACGAACTACATCTTCGGAACGGCCGCAGGCCCGCATCCGTTCCCCGCTATGGTCCGCGACTTCCAGAAGATCATCGGCGAAGAGGCGCGCCAGCAGCTCCTCGATGAGATCGGCCGGCTTCCGGACGTGGTCGTCGCCTGTGTCGGCGGCGGGTCGAACGCGATCGGCATGTTCGACGCGTTCCTCGACGACGAGGGCGTCGCGCTCTACGGCGTCGAGGCGGCAGGCGATGGCATCGACACCGCTCAGCACGCTGCCTCCATCGAACGCGGTCGCCCCGGCGTGCTGCACGGCGCGCGGACGTACGTGCTGCAGGACGAAGACGGCCAGACCATCGAATCGCATTCGATCTCCGCTGGACTCGATTACCCGGGGGTCGGACCGGAGCATTCCTGGCTGGCCGACATCGGCCGAGCCGAGTACATCCCGGCGACCGACGACGAAGCCATGCAGGCACTGCGCCTGCTCAGTCGTACCGAGGGGATCATCCCCGCGATCGAGTCCGCGCACGCGCTGGCCGGTGCCCTGCGACTCGGACGCAAGCTCGGTCCGGATGCCGTGATCGCGGTATGCCTCTCGGGCCGTGGCGACAAGGACATGGACACCGCCGCGCGCTACTTCGACCTCTACGATTCGACCACCGAGGCGCAGGAGGGCAACGCATGAGCCGCGTGGAACAGGCGATCCAGAAGGCGCACGACGCCGGGCGGACCGCCTTCATCGGCTACCTGCCCGTCGGGTTCCCCGACCTGGACACCAGCATCCAGGCCGCCATCGCGCTCGCTGAGAACGGCGTCGACATCATCGAACTCGGCCCGCCCTACAGCGACCCGGTGATGGACGGAGCGATCATCCAGGAGGCGACCAGAACCGCTCTGGCTGCCGGATACCGCACCGCCGATCTTTTCACCGCTCTTCGCGAGATCACCGCCGCGACGGATGTCCCGGTCGTCGTGATGACTTACTGGAACCCCGTGCTCCAGTACGGCGTCGACCGTTACGCGGATGACCTGCTCGCCGCCGGCGGTGCGGGCCTCATCACGCCGGACATCACCCCCGAGTCCGCAGCGGAGTGGATCGCGGCCAGTGAGCGCACCGGCCTCGACCGTGTCTTCCTCGCGGCTCCCACCTCGACCGATGCGCGTCTCGACCTCGTCGTCGCGTCCTCGACCGGCTTCGTGTACACCGTCTCGACGATGGGCATCACCGGTGAGCGCGCCGACCTCGATCGTGCCGCGCGCACCTTGGTCTCCCGCCTCCGCGAGCACGGCGTCGGTCGCGCCTGCGTCGGCATCGGCATCTCCACGGCAGACCAGATCGCCGCTGTGGGGGAGTACGCCGATGGCGCGATCGTCGGCACCGCGCTCGTCCGCGCCCTCCGTGACGGCGGCGTTCCCGCCCTCGCCGAGGTCACCCGTACCCTGGCCGCCGGCGCTGCGTCGGCACGCCCCGCACTCGAGAACTAGAATCGCAATCATGTCCCTCGCGCTCCACAGCACCGTCAACGGCGTGCTCGCCAGCATCCCGAGCCCCCCGGTCTCGTTCATCGACCTGGGCCCGGTCCGCATCCACTTCTACGCGCTCTGCATCATCACCGGCATCATCGCCGCGGTGCTGCTGACGAATCATCGCCTCACCAAGCGTGGCGCGGAGCCGTGGGTCGTGATCGACATCTCGATCCTCGCGGTACCGTTGGGCATCATCGGCGCCCGGATCTTCCACGTGCTCACCCACCCGAACGACTACTTCGGTGAGGGCATCAACACGTGGAACCCGTTCGAGCCCGGTTCCGTGTGGGCGATCTGGGAGGGCGGCATCGCCATCTTCGGTGCGCTCATCGGCGGTGCCGTCGGTGCATACCTCGGATGCCGGTGGACCGGCATCCGCTTCTGGACCTTCGCCGACGCGTTGGCACCGGGACTGCTGCTCGCTCAGGCCTTCGGACGCTTCGGCAACTGGTTCAACCACGAGCTGTTCGGATTGCCGACGGATCTGCCCTGGGGCCTCGAGATTGAATCCACGAACAGCGCCTTCCCCCCGGGACTGCCTGAGGGCACGCTGTTCCACCCCACTTTCCTCTACGAAGTGATCTGGAACGGTCTCGGCGTCATCGTGCTGCTCTGGATCAGCCGCAAGGCGACCGCATTCCAGTGGGGCCGGCTGTTCGCGATCTACCTGATCTGGTACAGCGCCGGCCGTGTGGTGTGGGAATCGATCCGCATCGACCCGAGCGAGATCATCCTCGGCCTGCGCAGCAATGTCGCGGCCGCCATCATCGGTGTCGTCGTCGGTCTCGTGATCCTCGTTGTACAGACTCGCCGCCACCCGGGCCTCGAGCCCTCGCCGTACATGACGGGTCGGGGCCGGAAGGATCTCGAGGCTGATGTAGTATCGCTAACGAATCCCTCCGAATTCGTGGACCTGAGTGAGCCTCCGTCCGACGAAGTCACCGCAGGAGCTACCGCCACAAGCACCGCTCCCACGGACACCGAAGGTTCCCGATAGCCTTCAGGTCCGTGAGGACCCATCGCATCGCCCGGCCAATGACGTCCCCGGGTCACTTGAAGATCTGAGGACGGTACCGCATGGAATCGAGCGACCTCCGCACGCCCCCCGGCTTCCCTGTCAAACAGGGCATGTACAACCCCGCGTTCGAGAAGGACGCGTGCGGTCTGGCAATGGTCGCCACGCTGCGTGGCGAGGCAGGGCACGACATCATCGCGCTGGCACTCGAGGCGCTCCGCAACCTCGAGCACCGCGGCGCGATCGGCTCGGATGCCGGAACCGGAGACGGTGCCGGCATCCTCACCCAGATGCCCGACGAGTTCCTGCGCGCCGTGACCGGATTCGAGCTTCCGCCGGTCGGCGAGTACGCAGCGGGCCTGGCGTTCCTTCCTCGCGATTCCGGACAACGTCGCCAGCAGAAGGCCGGCATCGAGAAGATCGCTCGCGCGGAGGGCCTCCGCGTCCTCGGCTGGCGTGAGGTCCCGACCGTGAACGAGAACCTCGGCAAGCTCGCCGATGAGGCTCGTCCCGCGTTCGAGCAGTTGTTCGTGAGCGCCGGGGGAGCGACCGTCGAAGAGGCACCGCTCACCGGCATCGCCCTGGATCGGGTCGCTTACCGTCTGCGCAAGCGCGCCGGTCACGAGCTCGGCGCCTACTTCGTCTCGCTCTCCTGCCGCACTCTCGGCTACAAGGGCATGGTCACCACGCTCCAGCTCGAGCCGTTCTACCCCGATCTGCAGGACGAGCGCTTCGCCTCGGAACTCGCGGTCGTGCACTCCCGCTACTCGACGAACACCTTCCCGTCGTGGCCGCTCGCGCAGCCGCTGCGCATGCTCGCGCACAACGGCGAGATCAACACCGTCGGCGGCAACCGCAACTGGATGCGCGCACGCCAGTCGCAGCTGGAATCCGAGCTGCTCGGCGACATGGCACCGCTGCTGCCGATCTGCACCGATGGCGCCAGCGACTCGGCATCCTTCGATGAGGTGCTCGAGCTGCTCACGCTCACCGGACGCAGCCTGCCGCACGCCATCATGATGATGGTGCCTGAGGCGTACGAGAAGCAGGCCGACATCACGCCGGAACTCCGGTCGTTCTACGAGTACCACTCCAACCAGATGGAGCCGTGGGACGGACCGGCTGCGCTCATCTTCACCGATGGCACGCTCGTCGGCGCGACGCTCGACCGCAACGGGCTTCGCCCCGGACGCTGGACCGAGACGACCGACGGGCTGATCGTGATCGGTTCGGAGACGGGCGTTCTCACGTTCGAGCCGGAGCGGATCAAGCGCCGCGGGCGCCTGCAGCCGGGCAAGATGTTCCTCGTCGACACCGCGCAGCGACGCATCGTCGAGGACGAAGAACTCAAGCAGGACCTCGCCACGCTCCATCCGTGGCAGGAATGGCTGGATGCCGGAGCGGTCCGCCTCGCGGATCTGCCGGAGCGCGAGCACATCGTGCATCCGCCGGCATCGATCACTCGGCGTCAGCGCACCTTCGGCTACACCGAGGAGGAAGTGCGCATCCTGCTCACCCCGATGGGACAGAACGGCGTCGAGCCGCTCGGCGCCATGGGGTCTGACACGCCGATCGCCGTGCTCAGCAAGCGCCCGCGTCTGCTCTTCGACTACTTCACGCAGCAGTTCGCCCAGGTGACGAACCCGCCGCTGGACTCGATCCGCGAAGAGGTGGTGACGAGCCTGAAGCTCGGCCTCGGACCGGAGTCCAACCTGCTCACGTGGGGTCCGGAGCACACCCGCACGGTGTCACTCGACTTCCCTGTCATCGACAACGACGAGCTGGCCAAGATCCGGCACATCGACAGGGCGCTGCCCGATCGCTCGAGCGTCACGATCCGCGGGCTCTATCACTTCGACGCGGATGCGCAGAGCCTGCAGAACCGGCTCACCGAGATGTGCGCCGAGGTCGATCAGGCCATCGAGGACGGAGCGGAGTTCATCATCCTCTCCGACCGCGACTCGAACAAGGACCTCATCCCGATCCCGTCGCTGCTCATGATCTCGGCAGTTCATCACCACCTGATCCGCCGTGAGAACCGGATGAAGGTGGGTCTGATCGTCGAGGCCGGCGACGTCCGCGAAGTGCACCACGTGGCCACGTTGATCGGCTACGGCGCATCTGCGGTCAACCCGTACCTCGCGATGGAGACGGTCGAGCACCTCGTTCGGACCGGGTACATCACCGGCATCGCCCCCGAGAAGGCCGTACGCAATCTGATCTATGCGCTCGGCAAGGGCGTGCTGAAGATCATGTCGAAGATGGGCATCTCCACGGTGTCCTCGTACGCCGGCGCACAGGTCTTCGAGGCGGTCGGTCTCAGCCAGGAGTTCATCGACTCGTACTTCACGCGCACCGAATCGAAGCTCGGCGGAATCGGCATCGAAGATGTCTTCGCCGAGAACCAGGCACGCCACGACTACGCCTATCCCGAGGATGCCGCAGCACGGGCGCACGAGCGTCTGTGGACGGGCGGCGAATACCAGTGGCGTCGCGACGGATCGCCGCACCTGTTCAGCCCGGAGACGGTGTTCAAGCTGCAGCACGCCACACGCACGCGCCGCTACGACATCTTCCGCGAGTACACGAAGCTCGTCGACGACCAGGCGTCCGAGCTGAAGACGCTCCGTGGTCTGTTCAAACTGCGCACCGGAACCCGCAAGCCGGTACCGCTGGACGAGGTCGAGTCGGTCTCCGACATCGTGAAGCGTTTCTCCACCGGCGCGATGAGCTACGGCTCGATCTCACGCGAGGCGCATGAGACGCTTGCGATCGCGATGAACCGGATCGGCGGAAAGTCGAACACCGGCGAAGGCGGAGAAGATGCTGATCGCCTCGTCGACCCTGAGCGCCGCAGCGCCATCAAGCAGGTGGCATCCGGCCGATTCGGCGTGACCAGCCTGTACCTCACCGAGGCCGACGACATCCAGATCAAGCTCGCCCAGGGTGCGAAGCCCGGCGAGGGCGGACAGCTGCCGCCGACGAAGGTGTACCCGTGGGTGGCGCGCACGCGTCACGCGACCGCCGGCGTCGGGCTGATCTCCCCGCCTCCGCACCACGACATCTACTCGATCGAAGACCTCAAGCAGCTGATCTTCGATCTGAAGAGGGCCAACCCCGAGGCGCGCATCCACACGAAGCTCGTCAGCCAGTCCGGCATCGGCGCGGTCTCGGCCGGTGTCGCAAAGGCGCTCAGCGACGTCATCCTGGTCTCCGGCCACGACGGCGGCACAGGCGCGAGTCCCCTCAACTCGCTCAAGCACGCCGGAACGCCGTGGGAGCTCGGACTTGCCGAGACTCAGCAGACCCTGATGCTCAACGGCATGCGCGACCGTGTGGTCGTGCAGGTGGACGGCCAGCTGAAGACCGGCCGCGACGTGATCATCGGCGCCCTCCTGGGTGCCGAGGAGTTCGGCTTCGCGACCGCGCCCCTGGTGGTCAGCGGCTGCATCATGATGCGCGTCTGCCACCTCGACACCTGCCCGGTCGGCGTCGCCACGCAGAATCCTGCTCTTCGGGAGCGGTTCACCGGCAAGCCGGAGTTCGTCGTCAACTTCATGGAGTTCATCGCAGAAGAGGTGCGCGAACTGCTGTCCGAGCTCGGCTTCCGCTCGCTCGACGAGATCGTCGGTCGCACCGAGTTCATCGAGGTGAACGGCGCGATCGAACACTGGAAGGCCGAAGGCCTGGACCTCAGCCCGGTACTGGACGGACCGGCGTTCCCCGCCGGCGAGCCCCGCCGGAGCGGACGCAGCCAGGATCACGAACTCGACAAGCACTTCGACGTCGCCCTGATCGACATCGCGAAGGATGCGCTGCTGAACGGCGAGCCGGTGCTGGTCGAATTGCCCATCAGCAACACCGAGCGAGCCGTCGGGACGATGCTCGGCCACCAGGTGACCGCGCGGCACGGCGCCGGGGGTCTCGCTCGCGAGACCATCGACATCACGCTGCACGGCACCGCCGGTCAATCGCTCGGCGCGTTCCTGCCGCCTGGCATCATCCTCCGACTCGAGGGCGACGCCAACGACTACGTCGGCAAGGGCCTGTCCGGTGGCGACATCACGATCCGGCCGCCGCGCGGCTCGGTGATCGCTCCGCACGAGAACGTCATCGCGGGCAACGTCATCGGTTACGGTGCGACGTCGGGCACGATGTTCATCTCGGGTGTCGTCGGCGAACGGTTCCTGGTGCGCAACTCCGGAGCGACGGCAGTCGTCGAAGGCGTCGGCGATCATGCCCTCGAGTACATGACCGGCGGTCTCGCCGTGATCCTGGGCACGACCGGACGCAACTTCGGCGCCGGCATGTCCGGGGGAGTGGCGTACGTTCAGTCCCTGCGCACCGAGAAGATCAACGCGCAGTCCCTGGACAGCGGTGAGCTGCTGCTGGAGCCACTCGACCGGGCAGATCTCGAAGTGCTGCGGAGTCTTCTCGTCGCGCACGTCGAGCGCACGGCATCGCCGCTGGCGGCCGGCATCCTCGAACAGTTCGAGACCGCCGCATCCGAATTCGTGAAGGTTCTCCCGCGTGACTTCGCCGCTGTGCGCAGCATGCGTGAGGAAGCAGTGGCCGAGGGCATCGACCCCGACGGCGACATCGTGTGGAACCGCATCCTGGAGGTGACCGGTGGCTGATCCCAAAGGTTTTCTGAAGGTCACCGAGCGTGAGCTTCCTGCCCGTCGCCCGGTGCCGGTGCGCATCATGGACTGGAAAGAGGTCTACCAGCCCGGCGATCAGGCGGTGCTGCGACGCCAGGCCGGCCGATGCATGGACTGCGGTGTGCCGTTCTGCCACTCCGGCTGCCCCCTCGGCAATCTCATCCCGGAGTGGAACGACCTGACCTGGCGCGGCGAAGGCCGTGCGGCGATCGAACGTCTGCACGCGACGAACAACTTCCCGGAGTTCACCGGTCGCCTCTGCCCGGCCCCGTGCGAGAGCTCCTGCGTGCTGGGGATCAACCAGCCTGCGGTCACGATCAAGCAGATCGAGGTCTCGATCATCGACGAGGCCTTCGCGAAGGGCTGGGTCGACGCACAGCCGCCGGCACGCCTGACCGGCAAGACCGTCGCCGTCGTCGGCTCGGGCCCCGCCGGACTCGCCGCCGCGCAGCAGCTGACCAGGGCCGGTCATACCGTGGCCGTCTTCGAGCGCGATGACCGCATCGGCGGACTGCTGCGCTACGGCATCCCGGACTTCAAGATGGAGAAGACCCACCTCGAGTCCCGCCTGCGGCAGATGCAGGAAGAAGGCACGCGTTTCCGCGCCGGTGTCGAGATCGGCAAGGACATCTCCTGGGCCGACCTCCGGGCCCGCTACGACTCCGTGGTCATCGCCACCGGGTCGACCGTGCCCCGCGACCTGTCGATCCCCGGCCGCGACCTCGCAGGTGTGCATTTCGCTATGGAATACCTCGTCGAGTCGAACCACGCCGTCGCCGGCGACACGGTGCCGGAGCAGATCACGGCCGAGGGCAAGCACGTCATCGTCATCGGCGGCGGCGACACCGGCGCCGACTGCATCGGAACCGCTCACCGCCAGGGTGCGCTCAGCGTCACCAACCTCGCGATCGGCAAGCAGCCGGGCGAAGAGCGTCCTGACCACCAGCCGTGGCCGATGATGCCGACCATCTTCGAGATGCAGTCCGCGCACGAGGAGGGCGGAGAGCGGGTCTTCCTCGCTTCCACCGTCGAGTTCCTCTCAAACGAGGTCGGCGAGCTTCGCGCCCTGCGTGTTGCCGAGACCGAGTACATCGACGGGCGCCGCGTCCCCAAGAGCGGCACGGAGCGGGAGATCCCCGCTGACCTCGTGCTGATCGCCATGGGCTTCACCGGCCCGGAGCAGGATGGCTTCACCGAGGACACCCGTCCGCAGGTGACCGACCGTGGCGCGTTCCAGCGGGATGCCTCGTACGAATCGACCGTTCCTGGCGTCTTCGTCGCCGGTGACGCCGGGCGCGGGCAGTCCCTGATCGTCTGGGCGATCGCCGAAGGACGAGCCGCCGCTGCGAACGTCGATCGGTTCCTCATGGGCTCCACCGTGCTCCCCGTGCCGGTGGGCCCGAATGATGTCGCGCTCGGCCTTCAGCCCGCGTAGGCTGAGCCGCGGCACCGTCGCCTGATTTCTATCCCCCTCTAATCTGGAGTATCTGTTGAGACGCGCGAAAATCGTCGCCACCCTGGGCCCTGCCACTTCCACCTACGACACCGTGCGCGCACTGATCGACGCCGGAGTGGATGTCGCCCGCCTGAACCTCAGCCACGGTGACTACTCCGTGCACGAGAACAACTACGCGAACGTCCGTCGCGCTGCCGAGGACTCCGGTCGCGCCGTTGCGATCCTCGTCGACCTCCAGGGGCCGAAGATCCGCCTCGGCAAGTTCGAGGGCGGCCCCTACGAGCTCGAGGTCGGTGACATCTTCAAGATCACCACCGAAGACATCATCGGCAACAAGGACATCTGCGGCACCACGTTCAAGGGCCTCCCGCAGGACGTCAACGCCGGAGACTTCCTCCTCATCGATGACGGCAAGGTCAAGGTCGAGGTCGTCGAGACCGACGGCGTGACCGTGACGACCCGCGTGGTCGTGGCCGGAGCGGTCTCGAACAACAAGGGCATCAACCTTCCCGGCGTGGCTGTGAACGTGCCGGCGCTGAGCGAGAAGGATGAGGACGACCTGCGTTGGGGCCTGCGCATCGGCGCCGACCTCATCGCACTGTCGTTCGTGCGCAATGCCAGCGACGTCGAGCGCGTGCACGAGATCATGGCCGAGGAAGGCGTGAAGATCCCGGTCATCGCCAAGATCGAGAAGCCGCAGGCGGTCGACGCGCTCGAGGGAATCGTCGACGCGTTCGACGGCATCATGGTCGCCCGCGGCGACCTCGGTGTGGAACTTCCGCTTGAGGCAGTGCCGATCGTGCAGAAGCGCGCCGTCGAGCTCGCCCGTCGCATGGCGAAGCCCGTCATCGTCGCCACGCAGATGCTCGAGTCGATGATCAACAGCCCGGTGCCGACGCGCGCCGAGACTTCCGATGTCGCCAACGCCGTCCTCGACGGCGCCGACGCGGTGATGCTCTCCGGTGAGACCAGCGTGGGTGACTACCCGGTCATCGTCGTCGAGACGATGGCTCGGATCATCGAATCCACCGAAGAGCACGGTCTCGAGCGCATCGCGCCGCTCAACACCAAGCCGCGCACGCAGGGTGGCGCGATCACTCTCGCGGCGCTCGAGGTCGCCGAGTTCGTCGATGCGAAGTTCCTCTGCGTGTTCACGCAGTCCGGGGATTCCGCCCGGCGCCTCTCGCGACTGCGCTCGCGCATCCCGATGCTCGCATTCACGCCGGAGCCCGGCATCCGCCGTCGCATGGCACTGACCTGGGGCATCCGCTCGACGCTCGTCGATCTGGTCCAGCACACCGACCTCATGTATCTCCAGGTGGACACCTATCTGCTCACCAACGGCCTCGCGGAGACCGGTGACCGGGTCGTCGTGATCTCGGGATCCCCTCCCGGAATCGTGGGTTCCACGAACGACATCCGCGTCCACAAGGTCGGGGACGCCGTCGGCGGCGCCGCCCCCATCTACAAGGCTGTCATCTGACGCACTGACGCGAGGAGGGTCGGGACCAGACGGTCCCGACCCTCTTGCGTGTCGCGGCCACGAACGTCAAGCCCCCGACGCCGTTCTTCCTGGCGGGAGTACGGTGGCAAACATGGTGAACCACCCGCACGATGCCGGTCGCATTTTGCCGATCACGGAACGCGTGACGGAGTGCTGAAAGCGGCAGCCTGGTGGCTCCTGGACTATGTCTATGCGGCCTACTGGCAGACGCGCGCGCTGATGAGCCGAACGGATGCATCGACATTCCGTACCGGGCATCGCGCGCCGATCATCGTCCTGCCCGGTATCTACGAGACCTGGCGGTTCATGCAACCGATCGTCGAAGCGCTGCATGCGCGCGGGCATCCGGTGCATGTCATCGAGACGCTCGAGCGGAACCTGCACTCCGTGGCCGAGATGGCGGACCAGGTCACGGATTACCTGCAGCGGTACGACCTGGGCGACGCGGTTCTCGTCGCCCACAGCAAGGGCGGCCTCGCCGGCAAGCTCGTGATGATCAGCGCGGCATCTGATCGGGTGCGGGGCATGATCGCCGTCGCCACGCCGTTCGGTGGATCGAGGTATGCCCGAATGATGCCGACACGCACCCTGCGAGCATTGTCGCCGGATGATCCGTCGATCGTGGGTCTCACGCAGGACCGCACGGCGAATTCGAGGATCATCTCGATCTTCGCGCGCTTCGATCCGCACATTCCGGAGGGGAGCGAGCTCATCGGAGCGACCAACATGCGTCTCGAGACGGGTGGTCATTTCCGGATACTCGCCCACCCGCGCGTCGTCGCCGAGATCGCCGTCTTCGCGGGCTGAGGAAAGCGGCTGTGCACGGCATGACAGGTCGCCCCATTGAAGTGCCGGCGGTGGGACTCGAACCCACACGCCCTTTCGGACAAAGCATTTTGAGTGCTCCGCGTCTGCCATTCCGCCACGCCGGCTCGTGTGTCGCGTCTTCGACTTTAGCGCAGCGAGCGCCCTGCTCTGCTCAGCACGGTCGCCCACCGTCCGTTCAGCGGCCTCTCCAGTAGGATGGGTCTGTGACCGAGCAAGAACAGCAAGAGCATGTTGAGCCGTCTGAGCAGCCGACAGCATCCGCACCCCGACGCGTCGTCGTCGCAGAGGACGAATCGCTGATCCGCCTCGACATCGTCGAGATCCTCCGTGACAACGGCTTCGACGTCGTCGGCGAGGCCGGTGACGGCGAGACGGCCGTTCAGCTGGCGACCGAGCTGCGCCCGGATCTCGTCATCATGGATGTCAAGATGCCGCAGCTCGATGGCATCAGCGCCGCCGAGAAGCTTCACAAGGGGAACATCGCCCCCGTCGTGCTGCTCACCGCGTTCAGCCAGAAGGAACTCGTCGAGCGCGCGAGCGAGGCGGGCGCTCTCGCCTACGTCGTCAAGCCGTTCACTCCGAACGACCTCCTCCCGGCGATCGAGATCGCGCTGGCCCGTCACGAGCAGATCATCACGCTCGAGGCCGAGGTCGCCGATATGGTCGAGCGCTTCGAGACCCGCAAGCTGGTCGATCGTGCCAAGGGCCTGCTCAACGAGAAGATGGGCCTGAGCGAGCCGGAAGCATTCCGCTGGATTCAGAAGGCGTCCATGGACCGCCGACTGACCATGCAGGATGTCGCCAAGGCGATCATCGAGCAGCTCGCACCGAAGAAGTAGTGTTCGCACTCGACGCGGAGCACATCCTGCGTCCGGTGCACACCGGTGACGGGGTGGCGCTCGCGCGCGCGTACACAGCCAATCGAGCGCATCTGGCGCCCTGGGAGCCGACGAGAAGCGAAGCGTTCTTCACGTCCGAGGACCAGGAACGGCATGTCGCAACCTGCCTGGAGGATGCAGCGACGGGTCGCGGCGTTCGATTCGTGATCGAATCAGCCGATGGCGAGATCCGCGGCCGCGTGAACCTGAACAACATCGTCCGCGGCGCCTTCTGGAGCGCGGACCTCGGCTACTGGGTCGACGGCGCGCGTCAGGGGAGGGGGCTCGGCACGAGAGCTGTCGCTCAGGTCGTTTCCTACGCTCGGGACGAGGTGCGTCTGCATCGGCTGCAGGCGGCGACTCTCGTCCAGAATCACGGTTCGCAGCGTGTGCTGGGCGCGAATGGATTCGAGCGGATCGGCGCGGCTCCTCGCTATCTGAAGATCGCGGGGAAGTGGCAGGACCACATCCTGTTCCAGCGGATCCTCGAGGAGCCGCTCAGCGTGCCGCCGGCACGTCCTTGATCATGTTCGTGATGCGGATCGTCGAGCAACGGCGGCCCTGATCGTCGGTCACGACGATCTCGTGCACAGTGACGCTGCGGCCGAGGTGGATCGGCGTGCAGATGCCGGTGACGACCCCCGAGGTCGCGGATCGGGTGTGCGTGGCGTTGATGTCCACACCGACTGCCAGGCGGCCAGGGCCCGCGTGCAGGTTCGCAGCCATCGATCCGAGCGATTCGCCGAGGACGACGTACGCGCCGCCGTGCATCAAGCCGACGGGCTGCGTGTTGCCTTCAACCGGCATGGTCGCGACACAGCGCTCGAGGCTGAACTCGAGGAACTCCATGCCCATCTTCTGGGCGAGCGCGCCCATCCCGCGGGCGGTGGCCCAGTCGAGTCCTTCGGTCGTCGCGGTCTCGCTCATCGATCCTCCTCAGCGGGTGTCTGTCGTCCTCGTTAGGCTGACAGGGTGACGGACTCCGCAAAGCCTACCCTCATGGTCGTCGACGGCCATTCGCTCGCCTATCGTGCATTCTTCGCCCTCCCGGTCGAGAACTTCACCACGAAGGACAATCAGCACACGAACGCCATCTACGGCTTCCTGTCGATGCTGGTGAACCTCATCAAGGCCGAGCAGCCGACGCATATGGCGATCGCGTTCGACACCTCCCGCCATTCCTTCCGTACCGACGTGTACCCCGAGTACAAGGCGACCCGATCGGAGAGCCCGCAGGAGTTCCGCGGACAGATCCCGCTCCTGCAGGACTGCCTCGCGGCGATGTCCATCCAGGTCCTCACAAAGGAGGGGATCGAGGCCGACGACATCCTCGCAACTCTCGCGAGCCAGGGCGCTGAGCAGGGATTCGAGGTTCTCGTCGTCTCCGGCGATCGTGACACGATCCAGCTGGTGACGGATGACGTGACCCTGCTGTATCCGTCGGTTCAGGGCGTCTCGCAGCTGAAGCGCTACGACCCGACGACGGTTCAGGAACGCTACGGAGTGCGCCCGGAGCAGTACCCCGACATCGCCGCGCTCGTCGGCGAGACCAGCGACAATCTGCCCGGCGTCCCCAAGGTGGGGGAGAAGACCGCAGTGAAGTGGCTGACGCAGTTCGGTTCGCTC
Source organism: Microbacterium sp. LWH12-1.2 (assembly GCF_040675825.1). Taxonomy (NCBI): domain Bacteria; kingdom Bacillati; phylum Actinomycetota; class Actinomycetes; order Micrococcales; family Microbacteriaceae; genus Microbacterium; species Microbacterium sp. LWH12-1.2. The sequence continues at coordinate 1,027,120 of NZ_JBEGIJ010000001.1, read as the reverse complement.
GATGAACTGCTGGAGCGCGCAGGCGAGATCAAGGGTGTCGTCGGCGGAAATCTCCAGACCCACATCGACGATGTCCGCCGTAACCGACAGCTGAACCGGCTGCTCCGCGATGTGGAGCTTCCGGTCGGCCCGGCGGACCTCGAGGTCGCTCCGATCGATGCGCAGGCCGTGCGTGACATCTTCGCGCGCCTCGAGTTCCGCACGCTGCTGCCCCGCGTCTTCGAGGCGGTCGGTGCCGGAGAGGTCGCCGAGGATCCGGCATCCGTCGTCGTGCTGCCGACACCGGTCGAAGTGACGCCGGCAGAGCTCGCCGCCTGGGCGCAGGCGCAGTCCGGTGACGTGGCGCTTCGGATGAACACCGCGGGAGGCCTCCCGACGCGCATCGGCGCCGCCACTGAGACGGAGCTGCGCGAGACCGACTGGAACGACGACAGTGCCGAGTCGATGCGCGCCTGGCTCGAGTCCGATGCCCCGAAGGTCTTCCACGATGCCAAGCCTCAGGTGAAGTCGCTGCGCCGCGTCGGCATCCAGCTCGCCGGGCTGGCGTACGACACGAATCTCGCCGGTTGGCTGCTGCGGCCGAGCTACCCGGACAAGACGCTCGCCGACCTCGTAGAGCGATACCTCGGCGAAAAGCTGCCGCAGGCGGATCCGACGCAGCTCGTCCCCGAGACCGAGGGAGCCACCCCCGCTCAGGAGGCGTGGTTCACGCTGCGAACGGCGGCCGCCCTTCGCGAGGACATTCCGGAGAGCGTGTCGCAGGTGCTCATCGACATCGAGCTGCCGACTCTGCTCACGCTCGCCGATATGGAGGTCGCCGGGGTCGCCGTCTCCCATGACGTGCTCTCGACGTTCTCCACCGAGCTGGCCACGCGCGCCGAGGCGCTCGCCCAAGAGGCATTCACGGTCGTCGGACGCGAGTTCAATCTGGGGTCCCCGAAGCAGCTGCAGGAAGTGCTCTTCGAAGACCTTCAGCTTCCCAAGACCCGCAAGACGAAGACCGGTTACTCCACGGATGCCGCGGTTCTCGTCGACCTGCAGGAGACGAATCCGCATCCGTTCCTGAACCTGCTGCTCCAGCACAGGGAGGCGACGAAGCTCCGGCAGATCATCGAGTCGCTCGACACCGCGATCGGCGATGACCACCGGGTGCACACGACCTACGTGCAGACCGGGAGCCAGACCGGCCGGCTCTCCAGCACCGACCCGAACCTGCAGAACATCCCGGTGCGCACCGAGGAGTCGCGTCACATCCGCAGCGCCTTCCAGGTGGGCGACGGCTATGAGACCCTGCTGACCGCCGACTACTCGCAGATCGAGATGCGCATCATGGCTCATCTCTCCGGCGACGAGGGACTCGTCGAGGCCTTCAACAGCGGAGAGGACCTGCACCGATTCGTCGGTGCGCGGGTGTTCGGTGTCGAACCGAGCGATGTCACCTCGGCGATGCGCACGAAGGTCAAGGCGATGTCGTACGGCCTCGTCTACGGTCTGTCGGCGTTCGGACTGTCCAAGCAGCTGCGCATCGAACAGTCCGAGGCGAAGCAGCTCATGGTCGAGTACTTCGCACGATTCGGTGCCGTGCGCGATTATCTGCGCGCCTCGGTGATGAAGGCGAAGGAAGTCGGTTACACCGAGACGATCTTCGGACGACGTCGTCCTTTCCCCGACCTCGCCAGCCCCAACCGAGTACTGCGCGAGAACGCCGAGCGCGCAGCGCTCAACGCACCGATCCAGGGCAGTGCGGCCGACATCATGAAGATCGCGCTGTTCCGTATCCACGACGATCTACGCACGGAGGGCCTCGCCTCGCGCGCTTTGCTCCAGATCCACGATGAGCTCGTCGTCGAGGTCGCACCGGGGGAGTGGGATGCGGCGGAGCGCATCGTCCGCACGCGAATGGGCGGCGCCGCGGAGCTGTCGGTTCCGCTCGACGTGCAGGTCGGACGCGGACAGAACTGGAACGAAGCGGCGCACTGAGAGCAGAGACACGACGGGCGACCGGGGCCTGCTGGCGCGGGGGGCGAGGGATAGGCTGGAGGGATGACTTCAGCCCCCCGTACTCCCTCTGCCATCGACAAGGTCGCCGATGAATGGGTCGACACCATTGCCGTGCTGTCTCCGACGCTCGGCACCTACATCGGACGCACTGAGGCGGGCGATCGCTTCGGCGATCTCAGCCCTGCCGGACTCGAGGAGATCACCGAGGCGACCCGCGCGACCCTCGGCAAGCTCTCGGCATTGGAGCCCGTCGACGCGATCGACGAGGTCACGAAGACCGATCTGAGCGCCGAACTGCAGCTCGACCTCGACCTCCACGACGCGAATTGGCATCTGCGCGACCTGAACGTGATCGCCTCCGCCGCCCAGGACGTCCGAGCGGCCTTCGACCTGATGCCGACGGCCACGGCCGACGACTGGAGCGTCATCGCGAAGCGTCTCGCCGCCGTTCCTGATGCACTGCGCGGCTACACCGAGACGCTTCGCGAGGGGATCGCCCAGGGCGTGACCCCGGCCCGACGGCAGGTCGTCGAGGTCGCCTCGCAGATCGTTCGGTACACGGCAGACGACGGATTCTTCGCCGCGTTCGTCGCGGAGGCCACGCCGGACGAGGGGCAGCTGCCCGCGTCGCTCGCGCGCACGCTCGCCGACAACTCGGCCGCAGCACGCGTCGCCTACGACGACCTTGGTCGATTCCTCGCCGACGAGCTGGCGCCCGTCGCCGGTGGCGTCGACGCGGTCGGCCGCGAGCTGTATGCCCTCAACTCGCGTCGGTTCCTCGGCGCGACGATCGACCTCGACGAGACCTACGAGTGGGGTCGTGAAGAGCTGGCCCGCATGGTGGCCGAGCAGACCGCCATCGCCAACGAGATTCTGCCCGGCGCATCGGTCGAAGAGGCCGTCGCGCACCTCGAGGCGGATCCCGCCCGCAAGCTCGTCGGCACCGAGGCGCTGCAGCGCTGGATGCAGGAGACCAGCGATCGTGCGGTCGCCGAGCTCGGTGCGACGCACTTCGACATCCCGGAGCAGATCCGCACGCTCGAGTGCATGATCGCCCCGACACAGGAAGGCGGGATCTACTACACCGGCCCGACGGATGATTTCTCCCGTCCCGGGCGGATGTGGTGGTCGGTGCCCGAGGGCGTCACCGAGTTCGACACCTGGCGTGAGCTGACCACGGTCTACCACGAGGGCGTTCCGGGACACCACCTGCAGATTGCGCAGGCGGTGCACAACCGCGCAGAACTGAACTCGTGGCGTCGTCTTCTCGCCGGCACTTCTGGGCACGCCGAGGGCTGGGCGTTGTACGCAGAGCGCCTGATGCAGCAGCTCGGCTATCTCGACGATCCGGCCGATCGCCTGGGCATGCTCGACGGCCAGCGGATGCGCGCGGCCCGCGTCGTCCTCGACATCGGTGTGCACCTCGGCAAGCCCCGCCTTGACGGAACGGGTATCTGGGACGCCGAGTACGCGCTGGACTTCATGCGACGCAACGTCAACATGTCGGACCAGTTCGTGCAGTTCGAGGTAAACCGCTACCTGGGGTGGCCGGGCCAGGCCCCGTCGTACAAGGTGGGACAACGCATCTGGGAGCAGGTGCGTGACGTGTACCAGGCCGAGCGAGGCGCAGACTTCGATATCAAGGAGTTTCACAAGCGCGCTCTCGACATGGGCGGCGTCGGGCTCGACACGCTGCGCACCGCGCTGCTGCGCTGACCGGCACTCGGCGCGGTCTCCCTGATCTCGGGAACCGTGCGGGTCGTTGCCGGGAATGCCGGAGCGATCCGCACGGTTCATTCATGTGAATACGAAAGGCTGACGCACATGGATATCGAGTTCGGGCTGGACACATTCGGCGACATCACCCGCGACGCGGACGGAACGCTGCTCACCGCAGCGCAGACGATCCGCAACATCGTGGCTCAGGCCGAGTTGGCAGACGCCGTCGGCGTCGACTTCTTCGGAGTGGGGGAGCACCACCGCACCGAGTTCGCCGTCTCTGCGCCGGAGATGGTGCTCGCAGCGATCGCCGCGCGCACGAAGAGCATTCGTCTCGGCACGGCGGTGACCGTGCTGTCATCGGATGACCCGGTGCGCGTGTTCGAGCGGTTCTCCACGTTGGACGCGCTTTCCGGCGGTCGCGCAGAGGTGGTGCTGGGCCGCGGATCGTTCACGGAGTCCTTCCCGTTGTTCGGATACGACCTGCGAGACTATGAGGCTCTTTTCGAGGAGAAGCTCGACCTCTTCGTGGAGCTGCTCAAGGAGCAGCCGGTGACCTGGTCCGGAACGATGCGCGCGTCTTTGGAGAACGCGGATGTCTTCCCAAAGACCGAGAACGGCCTTCGTGCGTGGGTCGGGGTCGGTGGCAGCCCGGAGTCGGTGGTGCGGGTCGCTCGTCACGGTCTCGGTCTGATGCTGGCCATCATCGGCGGGCCGGCCGTGCGCTTCAAGCCCTTCGTCGAGCTGTACCACCGCTCGGTCGCCGCATTCGGGACGACCTCGCATCCGATCTCCGTGCACTCACCCGGGCACATCGCCGCCACCGACGCGGAGGCGTGGGACGCCGCGTACTCCGGATTCGAGGCGATGAACAACACCATCGGGCGCGAACGCGGCTGGCCGCAGTACAGTCGAGCGCGGTTCCAGAATGACGTCGGCCCGGAAGGCGCGCTGTACGTCGGTTCGCCGGACCGGGTCGCGCAGAAGATCGCAGACACCGTCACGACGCTCGGCCTCGGCCGATTCGATCTGAAGTACGCGACCGGAACGCTCTCACACGACGCGATGATGCGCAGCATCGAGCTCTATGGCACCGAGGTGATCCCGCGAGTGCGCGCCATCCTCGACGCAAAGAACTGAGCCGTCACGGCGCAGCGCGTGGCCTCGGCGCACGTTTACGATGAGGAGCATGGCCAACACCGCCTTGCCGAGTCGTGCTTCGCTCGCCGAGCGTCTCGATGAGCTCCCGTTCACCCGCAGGCACGCCCGGCTTCTGACCGGTTCCGGCCTCGGGTGGGCCCTCGACGCCATGGATGTCGGGCTGATCTCGTTCATCCTCGCCGCGCTCGTCCAGCAGTGGGATCTCACCCGGACGGAAGCGGGGTGGATCGCTTCGGTCGGATTCGTTGGCATGGCGGTCGGCGCGACACTGGGCGGATTGCTCGCCGATCGTCTGGGGCGACGCCAGGTGTTCGCCATCACCCTTCTCGTCTACGGCATCGCAACGGGTGCCAGCGCGTTCGTCGGCGGCCTCGCCGCCCTGCTCGCGCTCCGGTTCTTGGTCGGCCTGGGACTGGGCGCCGAACTGCCGGTGGCCTCCACATACGTCAGCGAGTTCGCTCCAGCCAGGATCCGCGGGCGACTGATCGTGATCCTCGAGGCGTTCTGGGCGGTCGGGTGGACGGCGGCCGCCCTGATCGGCTACTTCGTCATCCCTGCATCCGCCGACGGCTGGCGCTGGGCATTCGCGCTCGGCGCGATCCCCGCGCTCTACGCGCTCGTCGTGCGCTGGGGGCTGCCCGAGTCGCCACGATGGTTGGCATCGCGCGGTCGCATCGCCGAAGCAGAACGCATCGTTGCTGCTTTCGAGGCGGATGCCGGCGTGGTCGCAGAACCCGCGATCCGCAAGGAGCCGCCGTCCCGTTCCATCGCGGTGACCGCACGTGCGCGCCTGCAGACCCTCTGGAACCCGGAGTTCAGCAGAAGGACGATCTGCCTCTGGCTCGTGTGGCTCACCGTCAACTTCGCGTACTACGGCGCGTTCATATGGATCCCCAGCATCCTCGTCGAGGCGGGATTCGATCTCGTGAGATCCTTCGGCTTCACGCTCATCATCACCCTCGCCCAGCTCCCCGGTTACGCGGTCGCGGCGTGGCTGATCGAGGTGTGGGGGAGACGCACCACCCTCTCCGTCTTCCTCGTGGGCTCAGCCGTCTCGGCGGTCTTCTTCGGCACCGCGACGACAGAGCCGGCGATCATCGCCTCCGGCATGGCACTGTCGTTCTTCAACCTGGGCGCCTGGGGCGCTCTCTACGCCGTGACTCCGGAGATCTACCCGACGTCGCTGCGCGCCACCGGTGCCGGCTGGGCCGCGGGTGTCGGTCGGATCGCGTCGATCGTGGCTCCGCTCGTGGTGCCGATCCTGCTGGTCGCGGGCGGCGCACCGCTGCTCTTCGCGGTCTTCGGCGCGTGCTTCCTCATCGCAGCAACCGCCGCCTGGGGCCTTGTCGATCGCAAGGGTGTCGCGCTCGACGACCGCTGATCCCGGTTCTGGGCGGTCGCTGCCGGGCATATTCTGGACGGGTGACTGACGTGCGTTTCGTGGCGATCGGCGACTCCTTCACCGAGGGCGTCGGCGACGTCCTACCCGATGGCCGGGAGCGAGGCTGGGCCGACCTCGCTGCACAAGGCTGGGCGAACGCCGCGGGACACTCGATCCAGTACGCGAACCTCGCCATCCGGGGCCGGCTCGCCTGGCCGATCGTCGAGCAGCAGCTCGAACCTGCGCTGGCTCTTCACCCCACTCACCTCTCATTCAACGGCGGCGGCAATGACATGCTGCGTCCGCGCACCGACGTCGAACATATCGCCGACGCGTTCAGCCGGGTCCTGCGCCGGTGCGACGAAGAGGGAGTCACCATGATCCTCCTGTCGGGGGCGAACCCCAGTGGTCAGCTCCCGATGGGCAACGTCGTGCAGCGACGCGGCGACCTGCTCTCCGAAGCCGTGCTGCGTCGCGTGGAGCATCGCCCCGATGTGATCCGCGCCCTCAACTGGCCGGATAACGAGTTGGCCCGCGCCCCGTACTGGTCCGAGGACCGTCTGCACATGAACGCCGCCGGGCACCACCGAGTGGCGGCACGCGTGCTGCACGCGCTCGGATTCGAGCCACCGGAGACGTGGTGGGCACCGCCGGAGCGCACAACCACCGGTCGCTCCGGGCTCGCCTACTACCGTGAGCACGTGGGGCCGTGGGTCAAGCGTCGCGTGACCAGGACGTCGTCAGGCGATGGACGCGCGGCCAAGTACCCCACGTGGGTCGACCGAGTGCCGCAATGAACCAGGTGGCAGCCAGGTCATGACGGGCGACATCGAACTCGCGCGGATTTCCGAAGGATCGGTCACGCTGCACGACGCGCGGCGGAAGATGCAGCGCGTCGTAGAACTCGCAGAGTTCGAGATCGGGGTGTATCCCATCACGGAGGAGCAGCTCGCAGAGATCCTGGGGATATCGGCACGGAATCCACGCCATCCCGCGGGCGATGTCAGCTGGCTGCGCGCTGTACGAATCTGCAACGCCGTGTCCGATTGGGAAGGCCTGGATCCGGCCTACCGATTCGACGGCGAGGACGTCACCTGGGACGTGACCGCAGACGGTTATCGGCTTCCCACCGAAGCCGAGTGGGAGTTCGCATGCCGTGCCGGTTCGACCGGCCCCCACTACGCACCGCTCACGGATGCCGCGTGGACGAGCGCCGACGGTGTGAACACGCCGCAGCCCGTGGGTCTCAAGCTCCCCAATCTCAACGGCCTGTTCGACACGCTCGGCAACGTGTGGGAATGGTGCTGGGATCTGCTTGATCCCGCGCGATACGACGACTATCGCGTGTTCCGCGGCGGCGGCTTCGCCGACGACGCCTGGAGCGTGCGCGCATCGGTGCGCCGAGGAGGTGCTCCGCGCATGCATCACGAAGACGTCGGGTTGAGGCTCGCGCGCGGCGCCTTCGACACACCCGGTGAGGCACAGGGCTGGTCGGCGCGAGCCGACCGGGAGCGGGCGTTGATCGACGGGGCGCTCCCGTCCGGTTGGACGCCTCGCGGGCAGTGAGAGCGCGGGTCAGGGCCGCATCTGCTTGATCATGTAGCGGTTCGGATCTTCGGCGGGGGCGAATCCGTACTGGGCGTAAAGGCCATGGGCATCTGCTGTTGCCAGGAGCACCCGGGTGAGGCCGAGCGGCTGCAGATCCGCGATGACATTCTCGATGAGCATCTTTCCGATCCCGCTTCCGCGTGCCTCCTCCGCGACGAAGACATCACACAGCCACGCGAAGGTGACGGCATCCGTGACCACGCGCGCGTAGGCGACCTGTTCACCGGATGTGTTCCAGATCCCATAGTTACGGGACCCGTCGATGGCGGCATCCTGTACCTCACGCGCGCGGCCGGCGGCCCAATAGGACTGTTCGCTCAGCCAGGCGTGCACGCGCTCGCGATCGATACGGGAGGTGTCATTCGAGAAGGTGTAGGACGAAGGCATGATCCATCCTACGAACCCGGATCAACGGCGACGGACGCGTTCGGGGTCGAGTCCCATCCGGATGCGGGTACGCTTACGTTCGATCACGATGAAGACCACCCCGATGATCCACAGGGGGATCGGCGTCAGGAAAGCGATGCGGAACGCGTCGAGGGAGTAGGTCTCCGGGGTCCCTGCACCTTGCATGTCGAGGGCGAGTCCGATGAGGAAGATCGCGATGAGCGCAGCGATGAAGCCACCCGCGTTCGTGACACCGGTCGCGGTGCTGAGGCGATGAGACGGGTTGTGCGTTCGAGCGTGGTCGAAGGCGATCATCGATGCGGGTCCGCCGGTGGCGAGGGCGACAGCAAGTGCGTACAGGAGCCAGACGGGCGCTGGGCCAGGGAATGCGATGACGCTCACCCAGGCGACCAATTGCACGGCGACGGCGGGCAGCACGAGGGCGTACGAACGCTGGTTGGGGATGCGCCGGGACAGCTCGCCGATCACCGGACCGAGTGCCATACCGGCGATGACATAGACCGAGATGATTCCGGCCGCGTGCGCGGTGCTGAGGCCTTGGCCTGCAGTGAGGAAGGGCATTCCCCAGAGCAGCACGAACGCGGTTCCGGCGAACGGCGTGGTGAAATGCGACCAGAACGCGAGGCGTGTACCGGGGTGGGCCCAGGAGGCACGGATGCCGACTCCGGTGTCGATCGCGGAGGTGACGACGCGGATGACTCCGGTGTCGGTGTTGACGGACACGTCGGCACCGCGTTCCGGCGGGTGATTCCGGATGACCATCGCGACGAGGATCGAGAACAGCACACCGAGCCCGGCGATACTCCCGAACGTGATGGTCCAGCTCGTCGCGTGCAGGAACGCGGCGAGCGGGACGAGTGCCACCAGCTGACCCGCTTGACCGATGATCCCGGTGAACTGCACCATGAGCGGGGCGCGTTGGGCGGGAAACCAGGTCGCGACCAGCCGGAGAACGGCGGGGAAGATCGCCGCGTCACCAGCGCCGAGCAGGATGCGGGCAATGAGCGCGACACCGATGCTGGGCGAGAGCGCCATCGTCAGCTGACCGGCCGCCATGAGGAGCATGCCGATCGTCATGATCGGCCGAGATCCATAGCGGTCGAGCAGCACGCCCACCGGGATCTGCATGCCTCCGTAGACCGCGAGCTGGACGACGGCGAAGAGCGCGAGAGTGGCGGCGTCCGCCTGGAAACGATCCGCGGCGTCGACGCCGACCGCGCCGAGCGAGGTGCGATTCGTGATGGCGAGGACGTACGCGGCGACGCCGACGGACCAGATCAGCCACGCACGCCATCCCGGTCGCGCAGTGGGGGAGACGGGGATGGTGCGCACAAGTCAACGCTACTCCTGGCGCGGAGCCCTACGCGGGCGCTGCAGCCCGCGTTGCTGCGTGTGACTCGCGGTGCAGCTGCCATTCCCGCAGCGTGAGAGCGACGATGAAGAGATCGAACAGGGTCAGCACGACCATCGCCCACGTGAAGTGCACCAGGATCTCGTACACCTGATAGATGATGAAGACCACGAGAGCGACGATCATCCACGGGTACGCCCAGAGTTGCTGCTTCAGGAGTGCCCACACCAGCACCACCTTGATCACGCCATGGAGGATCAGATACACCGCGGCGAAGATCGTGGCGTCTGTCCCGAGGTTGTCGGCAAGGTGGTCGAACCACATTGCGAGCGGCGAGTGATCATGTCCGACGAGCAGGTGGGCAGTCAGCCATCCGAGCGACTGCCGGATCATTTCCGGGTTCACGAAGAACAACGCGAAACCGCCGACGAGTTCGGCGATTCCGACGATGCCCTTGAGCGCGATACTGACATCGAAAACTCGATCGAGCAGGGTGTGGTCCGGTGACTCGGGCATGCGGCGATCGTATCGAAAGGGCTATCTGCGCCGCGGGAACACCCGACCGTTGAAGTGCAGGTAGCGAGCGCTTCCCTGATCGTCGAAGTCGTAGATCGCCAGTGTCTGCGGGTCTTCTTGGGCAGATGTCGGCGGCAACAGAAAGTGGCTCGCACTGATCGGCAAGAGGTCGTAGGTGATCCGATCAGGCAAGCCCATCAGCTCTGCGTGCATCGGGTCCAGCCCCATCGTGAGGATCATTCCACCCCGGACAGCTCTGACCTCGAACTCTGTCCCCGCACGCTCATACAGCCCGACGTACGGTGCCGGGTCGAGAGCGAGCGTGGGATCGGGGTCAGGGAGCGGCGGAATCGCCGGGATACCGAGTTCGGTGAGAATCGTATCGAACAGTTCCTTGCACATCGATTCACGCTGTCCTCCGTTCGTCAGAATCACGATTGCGAGATCCTCGTCGGGAAGAATGCGCAGCCGGGCGTTCTGGCCGATCGTGCTGCCGTCGTGCGCGTACACCGTCTTCCCCGCCCAGTCGCTCACGATCAGGCCGAGTGCCCATTGCGGTCCGAACATGTACGGGTCAGGGACAGGAACGCGCGAGTGCATCATCTCGTGAACAGCCGCTTCCGTCACGATCCGAGTACCGTTCGGTGCGACGCCTGTGCGGAGGAAGACGTGCGCGAGCGCCAGAACTTCGGCAGCCGTGGAGGTCACGTTGCCACCAGGGCCATACGCACGCGGGAGGTGGTCGATCGGAGTCGACAGGGGAGCATCCGTCTCCGACAGGATGAGGTGTCCGGCTGCAGCGCGGTTCGGATCAACCTGATCGTGTCTGCTGTTCGTCCCGGTCAGGCCCATCGGCACGAAGAGCCGCGTTCTCATGATCTCGTCCCACCTGCGCCCATCGATCACCTCCATGATGCGCGCCAGGATCGCGTAGCCGAGAGCGGCGCTGTATCCGTGTGTGTGACCGACCGGACTGACCTGTGGCGCGTCGGCGATCTCAGCGATCATCCGCTCGTAGACGTCATCGCCCTCGCCGGGGTCACCGTACTCCTCCTCGATGCCACTCGTATGGTTGAGCAGTTGACGCGGTGTTGTGAACGCGCTCGCGTTCGGGTCGCTGACCCGAAAGTCCGGAAGATACGTCCTCACCGGCTGATCGAGATCGACCCTGAGTTCGTCGACGAACTGCATGAAAGCCAGCGCGGTCCACGTCTTCGTCAATGAGCCGCATTGGAAGATCGTGTCGGTGCGCACCGGGTCACCGGTGCGCACGTCCGTGATTCCGAAAGCGAGCTCTGTCAGGACGCTCCGATGCAGGATGCCGACGGAAGCGCCTGGCGTCCCATGGACTGCGAAGATCGAGGTGAGCCGGGCTCTCAGGTTCTCCGTGTTCACGTCTGGTCACTTGCCCAGGCCGACAGCGTTCGCCGCGTCGGCTTCGAAGAACTGAGTGATCGCGGCGTTGCCGACCTGCTCTTCGAAGAATGAGCGAGCCGCGTCCAGCGAATCATGCTCGAAGACATTGACCGCTTTCGCGCCGTCCTTCGAGGCGACCGCGAGCACCCATTTCCCGCTCGCCGGCAGTCTTCTGTGTGCCTTTTTGAGAGCGTTCCAGAACTGGTTCTCGTCGGTCAGATCTGAGATTGCCATGATGTGCATGTGAACTCCAGACGTTTCATTTGGCTGAAACGCTACGTATCGACCGACTCTGGGTCAACTCAATTCGTTCGATTCTGGCGTATCGTTGCGTTGGCCAATCGCTGAACGCAATCACGCGTTGCATTCGGCACGAGGGAAACGAACAGGAGGCGCCCATGACCTCGGGACGGCTCACACTGACCGATCGCCGTGAGATCGCGGCCGGGGTCAGCGAAGGCCTCAGCTTCGCCGAGATCGGCCGACGAGTGGGACGCCCCACGTCCACGATCAGTCGCGAAGTGGCTCGGAACGGACACAATCTGTACTCGGCCGAGAACGCGCATGACAGCGCGAAGCGCCGCCCGCGCGCACTGCATCCGCCTGAGTACCCTCACGAGCTCCACGACGAGCGGCGAACATTCGCCGAGGAATTCTCGAGCCTGCTGACCGCGACGGGCATGCCCCGCACGGCCGCACGTGTCTTCACGGTCGTGCTGACGTCTGATGCCGGGGCTCGCACCGCCGCCGAACTTGTCCGCGAACTGCGGGTGAGCCCTGCTGCAGTCTCGAGAGCGGTTCGATACCTCGAAGAGATGCGGCTGCTGACGAGGAGGCCGGACCGTGGACGCAGGGAGATCTACTCCATCGACGAAGATGTCTGGCTCCATGCACTTCAGAGCGATTCCACAGCCCACGCGCGCGTTGCCGCCGCCTCCGCCCGGGGAACAGCGGTGTTCGGCGGGCAGAGTTCAGCGGGGCGACGATTGCTGGCGATGAGCGATTTCTTCAGTGGGCTCACCGAGCAGATGCGCGGAGGCGATCTGACCGATACGGACACTCGAGACGCGAAGACGGTGCTCGCCGCCCTCATCCACACGGGAACGGCCCTCACATCCGAAGACATCGCGCTCGGAATGGGGTGGCCAGCGACACGCGCAGCCACTGCATTAGACCGGCTCGTGAGTCGCCCAGCGCTGGCGGATCCCTTCATCGTGCAACGCGTGGGTGAGAGCCACACGGCGGAGCTCCGTGTAGACCGGCTGTCTCCGCAGCAACAAGCCGCATTGCACTGCCCGCGCTCCCTCGGCGCTGGGAGCGAAGCTAGGGTGCATTCATGACCACCGCCGCAATGCATCATTCGATCAACTACGTCGAGATCACCGTCACCGACCTCGACGCCGCCAAGTCTTTCTACGCCCGCGCCTTCGGGTGGGAGTTCGTCGACTACGGCCCGGGGTACGCAGGCATCGCCTCGCGGGCGGGCGGAGTCGAAGTCGGTGGTCTTCTGGTCAGTGAAGAAGCGCGTCCGGTCGGAGGTCCCTTCGTGCTGCTCTACTCCGACGACCTCGACGGCTCGGCCCGCGCTGTCGTAGAGTCCGGGGGCACGATCACACAGGGGCCGTACGCGTTCCCGGGCGGACGACGCCTGCATTTCACAGACCCGAGCGGAAACGAACTCGGTGTGTGGGCGAGGGACTGACACGACAGCAAGCGAAAACGGAGCCCCGCGATTTGCGGGGCTCCGTTTCGTTCAGGCAGTGATCAACCGGCGCAGAGTTCGCCGACTGCAGCGGCCGATTCCTGGATCTCTGTCGCGACGGCGCCGAGCTCGGCGACCGCGGCCGTGTCCTGGTCGATGAGTACCTTCGAGAGGATGTCCGTCATGGACGAGAAGTCCTCGTGGAATGCGCTGACGGCGGCCTTGACCTCTGGATTCGAGATCGATTCGGCGGCAGCACCGACGGCCTCGGCGGCCTCGGTGTATGTCGCGATCGTTCCCTGCGGGTCGGCTGCCGCGGCCGCGACGTCCAGATCGTTCAGACCGGAGGTAGCCTTCTGCACCTGAGCGCCCGCCTCTGCACAGGCATCGGTCAACGACTGGTCGCTGCTCTGCTCCTGCGCGGGGGCGGAGTTCCCAGCGTTCGGAGTCGATTCGCCGGAGGACGACGGCGACCCAGAACATGCGGTGAGTCCGAGGACGGCGACGGTGGCGATGGTCAGCGCTGCGATACGACGATTCATTGATTCCCCCATAGTGCGTTTCAGCGTCTGCGCACGTGCACGCAAACGTCGCCCAGTAAACCACACGAAGATACCGGGACTGTCGTCGAGTCAGCTGTGCGCGGGATGTGTCGGAGGTCAGCGAAGTCGTCGGCCGAGAATCTCCAGCGCGGGGGAGGCGCCGATGTGCACGCCCGATTCAATCGGGTCCCACGCGAGCCGCGAATAGAGCCGTCGAGCCGGGAGCGCATCGGCGTAGCATCCCAGGATCGCCGTCTCGTAGGGCAGGTTCTCGAGTACCGCATCCATCAGCTGCTCAGCGGCACCCTCGCGCCGAAAATCGGGGGAGACCGCGAGCTCCGCGATCGAGAAGCAGGCCTCACCGAGCCATTCCTCCTGCTGCTCGTGACTGAGCACCTCCGTCAGGCGGTCCCGCCACCAGTCGCCTTCGGCCGCCCCTGTGCCGAGCACCAGCCCGATCACGTCGTCACCATGAGTAGCGATCAGAAATCGGAAGTCTGCGTGCGACAGGGCGTAGCGCTGTACGCGCTCGATGAACGAAGAGCGACTCGTCCCCGGATCCTCGCCGTACGGGGGTTCGGCGAAGACCGAGGCGTAAAGTTCGGCGCTTCTCTCGAGCTGCGTGTCCGTGGCATCCCACGCCGTGATTCGGATTTTGCTCACACGACCAGCATCTCAGGTGCGCGGGGGCTTCCGCCGGAACCATCGCCCACGGAAATCGTGACCGGCGTGCAGGTGCGGGGCTACAGTGGGCGCCATGCGAGCGCACGCGAGAGGTACCTGGAGCATCTGATGAATCCGGCTCCCTGGGTGCTGCACGTCGACATGGATCAGTTCATCGCCGCCGTCGAGGTGCTGCGCCACCCGGAACTCTCCGGCAAGCCCGTCATCGTCGGCGGCAACGGCGATCCGACGGAACGGGCCGTCGTTTCCACCGCCTCGTACGAAGCTCGTGCTTACGGGATCGGCTCGGGGATGCCGTTGAAGATCGCTGCCCGCAAGGCCCCGGATGACGCCGTGTTCCTCCCTGTCGATCACGAGGCTTATGAGGCGGCATCCGACGCAGTGATGATGACGCTGCGCGCTCGACCAGGAGTCGTGCTGGAGGTCATCGGCTGGGACGAGTGCTTTCTGGGCGTGAGCACCGATGACCCTGAGACCGTCGCGCGCGACGCCCAGGCCGCTGTCCTCGAGGCGACGCGTCTGCACTGTTCCGTGGGCATCGGCGACAACAAGATCCGCGCCAAGATCGCGACCGAGTTCGGCAAGCCGGGCGGGGTCTTCCGTCTGACGGAGAAGAACTGGTTCGAAGTGATGGGGGAGCGACCGACCCGCGACCTCTGGGGCGTCGGCTCCAGGGTGCAGACGCGGCTCGCGGATCTCGGCATCCATACCGTCCGTGAGCTCGCCGACGCTGAACGGGACGATCTGGTCGCCGAATTCGGACCGAAGATGGGCGTCTGGTATCACGGACTCGGCTCGGGAGACGGGCCGAGCGTCGTCGACGACACACCATGGGTCGCGCGCAGCCACAGCCGGGAAACGACGTTTCAGGCGAATCTGACAACGGCGCGAGAGATCGAGGAAGCCATCCGCGGGCTGGCGGAAGAGGCATTCGACGATTGCGCGGCAGAGGGACGAGCGGTCATCCGCGTTCATCTCAAGGTGCGCTACGCGCCGTTCGTCACCAAGACGACTGGACGCAAGCTCGCTGAGCCGACGACCAGTCGCGAAACCTTCATCGCTGCGGCACTGGCTCTCGGCGGCACACTCGACGAGGGACGCGAGGTGCGCCTGCTCGGTGTACGCGCCGAGATGGAGATGCCCGTTGACGGTGACGCTGCCGAGCGAACGCCGGTGCGCGGGAGGATCTGAGCGGTGATTTCACCCCGTGGGTGGTGTCCGGTCACCACGGAGTGCCGTGCAGGTCGACCTCGCCCTCAGGCCACTCCTGCAGGGACGAATGGACGGGATAGATCAGGATCGGGGAGTCGCGAGTGGTGATGATCTCATGGGGTTTCTGCCAGGAAACGCAGTGTTCGACGACCTGGATCCGGCGCCACCCGGTCGCTTCGTAGAAGGCGATGACCTCGTCCCGGCAACCGAGATATCCGAAGGAGACAAACGGGTTCGCGCGCATCGCGTCCTGGGCGTGTTCCATGGCTCGCGTGCCCAGCCCCGTCGCGCGCCGGGTGGCGTCCACGAGCACGCCACCGGTTCCGGCCACTGTCACGGTGGCGCTGCCCACGAAGATGGTGCGGATCTGGTGGCCGACGTGAGCCACCAACTCCGCGCCGTCGAAGACCATCGTGTGCACGTCGGCCGGCGCGTAGCCGTACGGTGCATCGGGTTCCCAGGGCCCGAACGCCGCGGCATACTCGCGGTCGAAAAGTGACCGTAACTCAGCCGTGTCGCCTGCCGAAAGCGAGTCGTGCGGGACGTTCCTGACGTGTTCAACCACGAGACGAGAGTCTACGAGCCCCGCACGGCAGCGGGCGACGATGACGGGTGCGGAGTCAAGACCTCCAACCGATTGCCGAATCCGTCGCGGGCATGGAACCGGATGTATCCCTCAAACGTTTCACGATCGGCCCAGGACAGGTCGAAGCCGCCTGCCTCGATCCGTTGCGCCATCGCTTCGAGCGCCGCGACGCTCTCGACCACGAGCGCGGGGTGCGCCTTCTTCGCCGGCATGAACGGGTCATCGACGCCGACGTGGATCTCGGCGTTCACGCCTCCATCATCAACGCTGCGAAACCAGCATCCTCCCCGTCCCGCGAGCGATGGCGGCTTGTCGACCTCGGTCAACCCGACAGCATCTCGATAGAAGCGACGTGTCGTCTCCTCGCCGCCGGGAGGCATGGACACCTGTACGTGATGTAATCTCACTTGATCTCCAGATTTATCTTGACGTCGAGATAAATCTAGCACCGGCCACGTTCATCCTTCGGGATCTTCGATCGCCGCGCTGACACTTCTGATACCGCTGCTGAGACAATGCGCGTATGTCGAAGGCACCCGATCCGAACACCCTCGAGACCGACCGACTCATCCTCCGACCACAGCGAGTGGGGGATGCGGCCGTCTTTCATCAGTTGTGGACCGAGCGGGATGCACGCGTGCCACCGCACCGACAGATCGGCCCGGACGGGCGGCCAACGGAGGCGGATATCGTGTCGCATATCCGCGAACAGCAGGGCGACTCGGGACTGGGCCTTCTCACCGTGGAGCGTAAGGGCGCGGCCGTCATCGGATACTGCGGGCTGGTCTTCAATGGCAACGGGGAGGCCGACGAACCCGAGTTGGCGTTCGAGTTGCTGCGCGACTTTCACAATCACGGGTACGCGACCGAGGCGGCGTGGGCCGTGATCTCGCGGTCGGCGGACTTCGGCTATCCGCGGCTATGGGCGACGGTATGGGACTGGAATGTCTCGTCGCGGCGGGTCCTCGAGAAGCTCGGGTTCCGCGACACCGGACGCGTGAATGCCGATTCCATGCACGGTCGCAGTCTGCTGACCGTACGGGACAGCTGACGCCATGATGTCTGAGATGTCGATCGGGCGCCATCTCGTTCGACGTAGTAGTGAGGGCGACATGACGTCGTCCCGGAATGAAAGGATCCGACCATGTCGCAGTACTTCCTGACCGTGCCTCACGACACGGCGACAGAACCGACCATGGCCTCGATGCAGGAGTTCGCCCCGGCAGAACTCGCAGCCGTCATGGCAGCCGTCGATGCATTCAACACCGAACTGAAGAATGCCGGCGCCCTTCTCTTCGCCGGCGGCCTCAACCCGCCGTCGACCGCGAAGACGGTCGACGTCTCATCGGGGGAGACCCGAGTGCTCGACGAGCCGTTCGTCGTGGCAGATTCTTACGTCGGGGGCTTCTGGGTGATCGAAGCGGCCGACGACGATGCCGCCATCGAGTGGACGATCAAGGCCGCAACCGCTCTGCAGGGCCGCATCGAGGTGCGCGCCCTGCAGGAGGCACCCACGGAGTAGCCCGCGAAACGAGGCGGCGTGCGATGTGCCGGCTCCATTCGTGTCACGTGCGGGGAGGGGAATACTGGGGTGATGGCACCCTTCCCACGAATCGTTGTTCCCCGCATCACGGGGACCAGCGTTCTCCTCCGCCCGTTTGAGGAGACGGATGTCGAGGCCGTGTTCGATGCGTCGGCGGACCCGGCGATCACAGCTGTCACCACGGTTCCTGACGTCGTCGATCCTGGTCTCGCCGCGGAATGGATCGCCAGGCAGCATGAACGCGCGAGCACCGGCCCCGGCTACTCGTTCGCAATCCAGTCCGATCACGAATGCGTGGGGCAGATCGGGCTCTGGCTGCGGGATCTGCATCACGGACGCGCAACGATCGGCTACTGGATCCGCCCAAGCCGTCGCCGTCGCGGGCACGCCTTCAGCGCGCTGCAGACCCTTTCAGAGTGGGCGTGGAGCATCCCCGAGCTTCATCGGCTGCAACTCCACGTTGAGCCGGCGAACGAGGCATCATGTCGGACGGCTGAGCGCGCCGGATTTGAACGCGAAGGGTTGCTCCGCTCCTGGCAGGCGATCGGCGATGAACGCCGCGACATGGTCGTGTACGGGCTCATCAGGCCGCAGTAGCTGAAGTCAGCGACCGATCCCCGGACCGGAACTTCCTCACCACCGCCCTCGGTTGCCGCTCGCCGCTGCCCGCGCCCGGATGAAGTCGCACGGCTACCGGTTGATGAGCCGCATAAAATGGCGGGCCTGAGCTTCAGTTGTGCCAGGCGGGTTGCGGCGGAAAGCGCTGTTGCCTGGGAGGAGCATCGCCAACCAGAAGGCTGCCCAGAGCGGTCGGTATGCACGCATCCGCTCCCGCTCTTCTTCTGACAAGCCGACAGCGGCGGTCAGCGCTTCGGCATCGAACACGCCATCGAGGCGAGCGGCAATGTGCTCGACGTGATCGGCCAGGTCGTATGCCGGATCTGTGAGGCCACCGTCTTCGAAATCAACAAGGCGGCATGTACGACCATCCCAGAGGATATTCGCGGGGTTCAGATCCGCGATCCCGAGTGCCACGAGCCGCGGGTCTGGGAGTACATCGGGTCGAGCCAGCCATTCACGCGCGGCTTCGATTCCGTCCGCCACCTGTAACGAATCCTGGCAGGGGGAGAGGTCGTAGGTGCTGCTCAGCCAGCCCGTGAGGGCATGAGGAAGCGACGACGGGCCGTAGCGGCGCTCTGTGATCCCCGCGGCCGCGATGTGCTCGACGGGAATGCTGTACAGGCGCTGCAACGCCCGCCCCAGAGACACTGTCTGCTCAGATGTCAGCGGCGTGTGGCCGAGGGGCTCTCCAGCCAGCCGTTCCATGATCACGACCGGATGGCCTTCGATAGTCTCTCGTCTCAGCGGTCGGGGAGTGATCCCGGGCGCGTGTTCCCAAATGAGGCGGAGGCAGTTCCACTCACGATCAGCTTCTCCGTCAGCCCAATGCAGAAATCTCTTCCGGACCTCGGTGTCGCTGAAGCGCAGATCGTGAGTCCGAGACGGCATGCCACACAGCCTATGGGGCTTGTAGGCGACTCTTTCAAAGAAGCGCCTGGCCGTCCGAGATAGTGTCGCGGTATGGAACTGGAAGAGATCTGGCCCCTGTTCGGGCTCGAGATCGCCACGCCGCGACTCGTGTTGCGACCCGTCCGAGACGACGACCTGCCGGAACTGGTGCAGGCCGCGCTCGACGGTGTGCATGATCCCGAACGCACGCCTTTCAGCATCCCGTGGACCGATGCTGCTCCCAGCGAGCTTCCGGGTAATCTCGCGTCTTTTCAGTGGAGCCTGCGCAACCGGGTCCATGCGCACAATTGGGCGATTGCGTTCGCTGTCCACTACGAAGGTCGCGTGGTGGGATCGCAGGACCTTTCCGCATACGACTTTGCGAATCGACGCACCGTGAACACCGGGTCGTGGCTCACCAAATCGGTGCATGGCCACGGCCTCGGGACCGAGATGCGTGCGGCGCTGCTGCTATTCGCCTTCGACACGCTCGGTGCGGAGTGGGCCGAATCAGGCGCCGCGAGTTGGAACGAAGCGTCCCTCAAAGTCTCGAAGAAGCTCGGCTACGAGCTGAATGGTGTGACACGCGTCTCTCCGCGCCCGGGGGAGTCGGTCGACGAGCAACGCGTGCGCCTTGAGAAGAAGTCTTTCGTCCGGCCCGATTGGTCGATTTCCATTCGCGGCGCAGCGCCGGCCCTTGCCCAGTTGGGAATCGACGGATAGTCCTGCCGCAACTGCACCGCTATCTGATCAGTCGAACGCGAACGGCATCCTCAGTGCACCTCTGAGCTGCAACGCGAACGGTTCCCGCTCCGAAGGGGGAGTGGCACCTCGGCTCCCGGTCGGGACCCGGCGGAATGGACGGTTCATCAGTTCGGCGACCACAAAGCTACGCTGCATCAGCGGAGATCGCTATGGTTGCTTGCATGGCGATCGTTTCGGTGTATCTCGACGGCTCTGGAGTGAGCCCTCGGCGCGCGCATCGCTGATCCCAGACACACGGCACACCCCAGAGCCTCAAGGTGAAGACCATCCGGTCTTCACCTTTCTTGCGTTCCACGCGAGCGGGGTCTGCTGGGAGTTCTCGCTCACAGATCGAGGGAGAATTCCATGACCACACCTGACCAAGTGCTCGACCGACTGAGCCGCACGACTGAGCAGATCTTCGGCCGTGAAGACCTGCTGGAACGGCTCTCCCTCGGGAGGCCGCTCCGGATCAAGTTCGGCGTCGATTGCACTGCGCCCGACCTGCATCTCGGCCACGCAGTGAATCTCTGGATGATGCGGTACCTGCAGGATCTCGGTCACGTCGTCGTCTTCCTTCTCGGCGACACCACGACCCGAGTCGGCGACCCCACCGGCCGCAGCAGCACCCGCCCCGTGCTCACCACGGACCAGATCGAACGAAATGCTCAGGCATTCCTCGATCAGGTGAGCCTCGTCCTGCGACAGGAGCCGGACGTGCTCGAGATCCGTCGCAACTCGGAGTGGTACGACTCCATGTCGATCAGCGACTTGATCGGCGAGCTGAGCCTTGTCACACACAGTCAGCTGATGGCCCGCGACATGTTCCAGAAGCGGCTCGAGGAGCGTCGTGAGATCGCGATGCACGAACTGGTCTACCCGGTGCTGCAGGGCTTCGACAGCGTGGCGCTGCAATCGGATCTGACGATCGTCGGCTCCGATCAGCTTTTCAACGAGAACATGGGGCGAGAGCTTCAGGTGAAGCACGGCCAGCGGCCGCAGACCGTCATCACAAGCACCATCACTCCGGGTCTCGATGGGGGCCCAAAGCAATCGAAGTCGTTGGGAAACTACGTCGGGCTCGCGCAGGTGGCGGACGACAAGTTCGGACGACTGATGACCTTGAACGACGATCTCATCGGCGTATGGGCGAAGGTTTACACCGAACTGCCGCTCGCCGCCGTACGCGAACTTGCGCAACGATCCGACCTCGGTGGCGTGGACGCTCGCAACGCCAAGCTGGACCTTGCGGAGGCGATCGTTGCGCGCCACCATTCCGTCTCGGAGGCTGAGCGAGCGCGGCGTACGTTTCTCGAGGTGTTCTCAGAGCGCGCGTTTCCCGACGGGATGCCGCAACTCGATGTGCTCCACCATGCGACCGTACTTCAGCTCGTGGAGGCTGCGCGTCCTGAGCTCACACGGTCAGCTGCCCGGAGGCTCATCGCCGATGGAGGCGTACGGATCAATGGTGTGAAGTGGCTCGATGGCGAAGAACTCGTGTCCGTGGGAGCGGAGGATGTGCTGCAGGCCGGGCGGCGGCGCTGGTTCAGGCTGGCTGTTCACGGTGGTTGATGCAGACCAGGAAAGGCAGAGGGCGGCTTCTCATCGCAACCGGGGGAGGAGTCGCTCGTGTTCTCTTCGCGTGCTCGTGGCTTTCCATCGCAGAGTCCGTCCAGCAACTGGAATCGAAATCACGCAGCCGTCGCCTTGCGAACGCCCTGCGGCACCGCCACAGATCATTTCTCCAACGAATGTGCTGAGGTCAGAATCGAGAGACGCCGTTTCGAACGACGGTTTCCGTCGCCGCCCATCCGATCCCGGAGCTACTTCCCCCGCGTGCGCCAACCGCAAGATCCACTCCGGAGGGGAGTCGCGCCATCCGGCGTACGCGCATCCAGGGCGGGTCGACAATCATCAAGCTGACATAATGTGCATTATCGGCTACAACCCGATATGGTGCGGCAGCCGCAACACGTCGCTGAACGCAACCTCAGGAGGCGCCGTAAAGGTGGTCGCGAAGAACGCTCATGGCTTCTGACGCGGTGCTCGCCCCAGGGACAGCTTCTCTGCCAGCGACGAAGATCACATCGTCATGATCCGCGTAGACAGACCATTCGGCCGAGAACACATCGTTACCGCCGTCGTGCCAGTAAAAGCGCCCAATGTCCGCGACGTCCTGAACGACGAGCCCATAGCCGTAGAAACTCGCGCCGGAAGGGTCTTCCGCGATGTGAGGATGCAGGAGCCGTTCCACGGATGATTTGGAAAGGAGCTTTCCATTGAAAATGGCCTGGAGGAAGCCGATGAAGTTCTCGGCGGTCGTGACCAGCCCACCGTTGCCGATAAGGTGCCACGATGCGTCATGACCTCCCCAGCTGGCGTCGACGACACTCTTTCCTTCCGTGGATCGAAGCGAGCGTCCGTCGTCATAGGACGACAAGTAACCGATGCTGTCCAGCCCTGCCGGCGCCAGTACCTCGTCGCGTAGGTATTGCTCGTACGATCGGCCGCTGCGCACTTCGATGATGGCAGCGAGTATCGAGTAACCGACGTTCGAATAGGCGTATTGCGTACCAGGAGTCCCGACGAGTGGAGATGCGAATGCTCGCTGGAGAAACTCGTCTCTGTTGATCTCCTCGGCGTCGTCACCGACGGATTCGGTGAAGCCGCCGGCATGAGTAAGAAGCTGCTCGACCGTGATCATCGCTTTGTCACTGGGTACCTCGTGAAAGATGTCCGAAAGCGTCTCGTCGAAGCGCACTCCGGACTGTTCGACAAGTTTCGAGACCGCCACCGCCGTCACCGTCTTGGTGATCGACCCGATGTCGACGAGAGACTTCTCGGGAGCCACGGCGTCATCTCGAAGCGCACCGAACTCTCGCACGACCGCGGGCGCTCCGTCGTGGGAAAAGGCCACGATCACGGGTGCCATCTCACGCTCGAGGACGTCGAAAGCCGCGGCGAGCCGGTCGTCCGTCGCCGAGGGCAGCGCCTCGTCAGGCTCGCGCTCGGCGCTACTGCAGCCGGCAATCGATAGCACCAGAACGACGCTGGAGATGGCACAGAGCAGTCGACGCACGTGTCGACGTTAGAAGAGAGCAGGCGGCGCCGCGACCTTTCAAAGGGAACCGAGAACATCCTGTGGGCGGGACCACAGGACCGATCCGGCCGGCTACTCCCCCGCCCGTGCCCACAACGCCATCCACACGGTCCCGGTTACGAGCCGACGTACTCCGCCAGATGCTCCCCCGTCAGCGTCGATCGATCCGCCACGAGCTCTGCCGGAGTCCCCTCGAAGACCACACGCCCGCCGTCGTGACCGGCCCCCGGTCCGATGTCGATGATCCAATCGGCGTGCGCCATGACAGCCTGGTGATGCTCGATGACGATCACGGTCTTGCCGGAGTCGACGAGGTGATCCAGCAAACCGAGGATCTTCTCCACATCGGCCAGGTGCAGACCGGTCGTGGGCTCGTCGAGCACGTATACATCACCCTTCTCCCCCATCTGGATCGCCAGCTTGATGCGCTGACGTTCTCCTCCGGACAGGGTCGAAAGCGGCTGACCGAGCGACAAGTAACCGAGCCCGACGTCCTCGAGCCGACCGAGAATCGCCGCGGCCGCTGGAATCTTCGCCTCCCCTTCCGAGAAGAACCCGCGGGCTTCTGACACCGACAGATCCAAGACCTCGGTGATGTCACGCCCCGCCAACTTGTACTCGAGCACGCCCGCCTGGAAGCGCTTGCCACCACAGTCCTCACACGGGGTCTCGATGGTGTCCATGAAGCCGAGCTCGGTGATGATGACGCCCGCGCCCTTGCAACTCGGGCATGCGCCCTCCGAGTTCGCGCTGAACAGTGCCGGCTTCACGCCGTTCGCCTTCGCGAAGGCCTTTCGGATCGGCTCGAGCAACCCCGTGTACGTAGCCGGGTTGCTGCGCCGCGAGCCCTTGATCGCGCCCTGGTCGATCGACACGACGCCCTCGCGCTTCGAGACGGAGCCGTGGATGAGCGAGCTCTTCCCTGAGCCCGCCACTCCGGTCACGACCGTCAGCACGCCCAGGGGGATGTCGACATCGACGTCCTGGAGATTGTTCGCCGTGGCGCCGCGCACCTCGATCGCACCGTCGCCGGTGCGGACCTCTGCCTTGATCGCAGCACGATCTTCCAGATGGTTGCCCGTGAGCGTGCCACTGGCCTTGAGACCGGCGACGTCGCCCTCGAAGCAGATCGTTCCGCCGCGGCTTCCGGCGCCGGGGCCGAGGTCGACGACGTGATCCCCGATCGCGATCGTCTCTGGCTTGTGCTCGACGACCAGCACGGTGTTGCCCTTGTCCCGCAACTTCAGCAGCAGCGAGTTCATCCGCTGGATGTCATGCGGGTGCAGCCCGATCGTCGGCTCGTCGAAGACGTAAGTGATGTCGGTCAGCGACGAACCCAGATGACGCAGCATCTTGATGCGCTGCGCCTCTCCCCCGGACAGAGTGCCTGACGGCCGGTCGAGACTGAGATATCCGAGTCCGAGAGTCACGAATGCGTCGAGGTTCGCGCTCAACGCCTGCAGCAGAGGCGCCGCCTCGGGAAGCTTCAGCCCACGCACCCACACGGCGAGATCGGTCACCTGCATCCGGCAGGCATCCGCGATGCTCACCCCGTCGATCTTCGACGATCGCGCTCCTTCAGTGAGCCGAGTCCCCTCGCATTCAGGGCAGACGGCAAACGTCGCGACGCGCTGCACGAAGGCGCGGATGTGGGGCTGCAACGCGTCGATGTCCTTCGAGAGCATCGATTTCGTGATCTTCGGGATCAGGCCCTCATAGGTCATGTTGATCCCGGAGATCTTGACCTTGGTGACCTCGCCGTAGAGGAACAGATGGCGCTGCTTCTCGGTGAAATCGGCGATCGGCTTGTCGGCGGGATAGAAGCCGGAGGCCGAGAACCCCTTCACCATCCAGCCGTCCGCTGTGTATCCGGGGACCATGATGGCGCCGTCGTCCAGCGACTTCGATTCGTCGACGATCTGTGCCAGATCAAGATCGGAGACCGCTCCCCTGCCCTCGCATCGCGGGCACATGCCGCCGAGATAGATGGCGTCCTTGACGATCTTCTTCTCGCCACCGGGCCCCGTCATCACACCGCTCGCTCTTTGCGTGGGGATGTTGAAGGAGAACGCCGTCGGTCCACCGATATACGGATGCCCGAGCTTGCTGAACAGGATGCGCAGCATCGCGTTCGCGTCGGTCACCGTGCCGACCGTCGAACGCGGGTTCGCGCCGAGACGCTCCTGATCGACGATGATCGCGGTCGTCAGCCCCTCCAGCACATCGACATCCGGACGCGGCACCGACGGCATGAACCCCTGGACGAAGGCGCTGTACGTCTCGTCGATCATCCGTCGCGACTCCGCGGCGATGGTGTCGAAGACGAGTGAGCTCTTCCCCGACCCTGATACCCCGGTGAACACGGTGAGCCGCCGCTTCGGGATATCGACGCTGATGTCCTTCAAGTTGTTCTCGCGCGCGCCCTGCACACGGATCAGGTCATGGGTATCGGCTGCATGGGCGGCAGAGCTCATCAGTGTCCTTCTGGTTCGAGAGTGAGAGGGGAAGGTCAGGCGGTCTGATTGATGCGGAGCAGGTTTCCCGCAGGATCGCGGAATGCGCAGTCACGGACACCATAAGGCTGTTCCATCGGCTCCTGAACGACGTCGGCGCCCTTCTCGACGAGGCGTTCGAACAGGGCATCCAGATCGTCACTTGCCAGCGTCAGCGCCGAGTAGCTCCCCTTGGCGATGAGCTCGAGAATCGTCTGACGCTCAGCGTCGGTGATTCCCGGGTCCGTTGCCGGTGGATGCAGGACGATCGATGTGTCGGGCTGCCCCTCGGGGCCGACGGTCAGCCAGCGCAGGCCGTCGTAACCGACGTCGTTGCGCACCTCGAACCCGAGGGCGTCGCGATAGAAAGCGAGCGCGGCCTCGGCATCGGTGTGCGGGAGGAATGCGTAATGGATGCTGATATTCATGGTGTTCACACTATGTTCGCGTCGGTGCGGGGCGCTTCTTGATTCCTGATCGGTCGGATGACCTGCTTCGCCTGGAACGTCGGGATCCCGTTCACGTTGGCGGCGCGTTCACGGTACACGCTGGGTGAGACACCGACCAGTTCGGTGAATCGGGTGCTGAAGGTGCCGAGCGATGAGCATCCGACCTCGAAGCACACGTCGGTGACGCTCAGATCGCCGCGTCGCAGCAACGCCATGGCCCGCTCGATACGTCTGGTCATGAGATAGGAGTATGGCGACTCGCCGTAGGCCTCACGGAACTTCCGACTCAGATGCCCCGCCGAGATATGCACGCCCCTCGCCAGAGCCTCCACGTCGAGCGGACGCGCGTAGTCCCGATCGATTCGATCACGCACCTTCCGCATGACCGCGAGTTCACGGAGTCGGGCATCGTCGACAGGTGTCACGAATCGATCCTGGCACGCACAGGCGTCTCCGCCTATGACGTCTTGCAACGCCCCGAGACGCCCACTCCCCTGTTCTTGGCCCTTTCGGCGCTACGCTGAGGCCAACCTCACAGGATGTTCTCAGAAAGGGCCCAAAATGTCCGAATCATTCACGGAAGCGCGGTCGGCTCTCAAGTCGATCCGCATCACGCTCGCGATCTCCGGTGCACTTGCACTGATCGCCGGCCTCGTGCTCCTGATCTGGCCGGTGAAGTCGGCGGTCATCATCACCGGGATCTTCGCTTCGTATCTGATCATCGCCGGACTCGTCTACGTCGGGATCGGCATCTTCTCCGGCAACAAGGGATGGGCGCGTATCGGGCACCTCGTGCTCGGACTGCTGTACATCGTCGCGGGCGTCATCGCCTTCACGAACCTCACCGCGGCCGCAGCGAGCCTGGCGATCATCGTCGTGATCTTCATCGGCATCAGCTGGATCGTGGACGGAGTCGTCTCCCTCACGCTGCTCGGTCAGGACGGCTCCCGCGTCTGGACGCTGCTCTACGCGCTTCTGAGCGTCGTGGCCGGCATCGCCGTCCTCACGCTCGGGTTCGCAGCCGTGCCGCTCTTCTGGCTGCTCCTTGCCGCTTCGCTGATCGCGCTCGGCATCGTGCAGATCGTTCGCGCGATCACCCTCGGCAAGGCGGCGTAACAGCCCCTGCGACGCGAATCGGCCCCGTTCTGCACAACAGCAGACCGGGGCCGATTCCGTTGCCGATCAGCTCGGCGCCGGTCGGTGGCGTTCAGTTCACTCAGCCGCGAATGCACTCACATCGCCGACGAGGCGCGTGTTGTCGGCCGGCACAGGATCGACGGCCGCCTGCGCGACCTCGGCCGCGAACTCGGAGACGTTGTAGAGCTTGCCGGCCGATTCGCGCCGCTCGGCGATGGCGCCAGGATTGGCGCGCTCGAGAAGCGTGGCCGTGATCGTGCCTTCGATCATGTCGCCGGAGACGACCGTGAAGCCGACGCCCTTCTCGGCGAGGCCAGGGATGAGCTCGCGCAGTGCGTCTTCTCCGGCACGCTTGGAGAGGGCGACCGGCTCGTATTCCGGCATGGTCGGCGTCGTCCGGATGAAATGAGCCTGGTGGCTGGTCACGAAGACCACACGGGCCCCATCACCCAGAAGCGGGAGCGCAGCGTTCAGCACGTTGAGCTGAGCGTCGCGATTGAGCGTCAGCGCGTAGTCCTCGGCCATGCCGGATTCCATGCCCCCGGACGCGTTGAGCACGAGGATGTCGAGACTCCCGAACTCCTCGCGTACCGCGTCGAACATGTCGGAGACGGATGCGGGATCGGTGAGGTCGGCGGCCACGGTGAGGACGCGCCGCCCGAGAGCGCGCAGTTCGACGGCGAGCTTCTCAGCGCGCGGCGCCTTGTTGCGGAAGTTGATGACGACATCGGCGCCCGCTTCCGCGAGATACCGGATGGTGTCGGCGCCGATCCCCCGGGATGATCCGGTGACAAGGGCGACCTTGCCGTCGAGGGAACCTGCGGGGAGAAGCTCGGTCACGGTGACTCCTTGTGATGCGTGAGACGCCGCGATCACGCGGCATCCTCACACTATCAATCCCCACTCCCGACACCCGATCCGAGCCAGGGCGCGTGATAGGTTGACCGCAAAGGAGAGCGCATGGACACTTTCGCCACATTCGTTCAGTTCATCGACCAGTGGGCATGGATCGGCTGGCTCGTCCTGATCGCCGCTTTCCTGGTGATCGAGATGCTGACACTCGATTTTACCTTCCTGATGCTGAGTTTCGGCAGCGCGATCGGTCTCGTCACCGATCTCATCGGGCTTCCGGTGTGGCTGCAGGTGATCATCGCCGCCGCAGCCGCCGCGATCTTCATCCTCTTCCTGCGTCCGCCGCTGCTCAAGCGCCTTCGTCGCGGCGAGGACCCGACCAAATCGAACGTCGACGCCCTCATCGACCTCCGTGGCATCGCGCTGCATGAGATCACGCAGGTATCGGGACAGGTGAAGCTGAGCAACGGCGACACCTGGACCGCACGAACCCCCGCCGGTGTGCCCATTCCGCAGGGCGCGACGATCGCGATCACCGCGGTCAGCGGCGCGACCGCCATCGTCCGACCCGTCAACGACTAGGAGACTTCAGTGAACGATTCCTCGTTCATCCCGACCGCGATCCTCTGGATCCTGGTGGTCGCGATCATCATCTTCGTGGTGGTGACGATCGCCCGATCGATCCGGATCATCCCGCAGGCGACTGCGGGAGTCGTCGAGCGGCTCGGCCGGTACCACAAGACCCTGATGCCCGGTCTGAACATCCTGGTGCCCTTCATCGATCGCCTCCGCCCGCTTATCGACATGCGTGAGCAGGTCGTCTCCTTCCCTCCGCAGCCGGTGATCACGGAAGACAACCTCGTCGTCTCGATCGACACGGTCGTGTACTTCCAGGTGACGGATGCTCGAGCGGCGACCTACGAGATCGCGAACTACCTCGGCGCCGTCGAGCAGCTCACGACCACCACGCTCCGCAACGTCGTCGGTGGACTGAATCTCGAAGAGGCGCTCACCAGCCGTGACAACATCAACGGCCAGTTGCGCGTCGTCCTCGATGAGGCCACGGGCAAGTGGGGAATCCGCGTCGGCCGCGTCGAGCTCAAGGCGATCGACCCGCCCCTGTCCATTCAGGACTCGATGGAGAAGCAGATGCGCGCCGAGCGTGACCGCCGCGCCGCCATCCTGACGGCCGAGGGAACCAAGCAGTCCGCGATCCTCGAGGCTGAGGGCGCACGGCAGGCAGAGATCCTCCGCGCCGAAGGTGACAAGCAAGCCGCCGTCCTCCGCGCCCAGGGTGAGGCGGAGGCGATTCAGAACGTCTTCACCGCCATCCACCAGGGTGCTCCGGACGACAAGCTGCTCGCGTATCAGTACCTGCAGATGCTGCCGAAGATCAGCGAGGGCCAGTCCAACAAGCTGTGGATCATCCCGAGTGAGCTCACCGAGGCGCTCAAGGGCATCGGCACCGCTTTCACGCCGCGTCCCGGATCCGGCCAGCCACCGACCAGCCCACCTCCGGGCGTGTGACGCACCCCTATTTCGGCAAGGCGCGGCATCCTCGAGTCCTCGCCCATCGTGGTCTTCTCACCGCGGCGGGCGAGGATTCCGGTGTCTGGGACAACACGGCCGCCGCCTTCGCAGCCGCTCATGCCGCGGGAGCCGAGTACATAGAGACCGACTGCCAGGTCACCGCAGACGGTGACGTCGTGCTCTTCCATGACGCGACACTTCAGCGCCTTACCGGCGATCCACGGCGAGTCGATGAGGTGAGTACGGTCGAACTCGCCCGACTGTTCGCTGACCACGGCGGCCTTCTGACGGTGGCTGAGGCTCTGGACTCCTTCCCCACTGCGCGGTTCAACATCGATGTGAAAACCGCCGCCGCCGTGGAACCGTTGGGCCCGATCCTCGCCGACCATACTCATCGCGTCCTGGTCACGAGCTTCTCCGACGCGCGCCGACGCGCGACGATCGCTGCGGTGCTACGTGCCGGCGCCGCCCTGCCTCCTGCCAGCTCAGCCGGAAGCCGCACCATTGCGGCGCTTCGCGGGTTGTCCTCGGTGCGCCTCTCCCCCGCGCGACTCCTCCGCGACATCGACGCGCTGCAGATTCCGGAGAAGCACGGCACGTTACGCGTGCTCACACCGGCCCTCCTGCGTGCCGCACATCGGCACGGCGTGGAAGTCCACGTCTGGACCGTCAACGAACCCTCAGACATGCAACGGCTCGTGAGGCTCGGCGTCGACGGCATCGTCTCGGACCGTGCCGACATCGCGGTGAAGACCCTCCAATCGTTCTGACGCCTCCGCACGTCCCTGGGCGCTGAGATTCGACTGTGAATCCAGGCCAAAGGTCGCTGACATGGATGAAGCGCACAGGCTGAGGCGTTATACCTGACAACGACGAGAGGACCACACAATGGCAGATCGCAGCCTGCGCGGCATCCGACTCGGCGCCCAGAGCCTACAGAGCGAAGAGGGCGTCGTTTTCATGGAACGCCGCGAGACCATTTACACATGTGACGAGTGCGGACACGTCACCAACCTGATGTTCTCGGCCGAGGCCGAGCCGCCGCAGACCTGGGAGTGCCGCTCGTGCGGCGCCGACGCGCGTCTGAACATCGACGGTCAGGCCGTGACCCTCGAGGTCACCGACGAGAAGGCTGTGCGCACGCACTGGGACATGCTCATGGAGCGCCGCACCCGGGCGGAACTCGAGGAACTGCTCGAAGAGCGCCTCGCCTTCATCCGCGCCCGCCGCGGTGCCGGTGAGGACCCGACCAGGGAGAAGATCGGCGCCTAACGCCGACGTGCGCGCCACCCACTGAGGATGAGCGCGCCCAATCCGCCCCACATCAGCAGTTGCTGAACCCAGGGGCCCAGCAGCACACCAGCCGTGAGGCCGGAGCGGAGCTCGACATCCTCGAGCATCGCCCCGGCCTCATCTGCGTTCAGCGACACCACCGTCGAGCCGTCGGGGCGAATGATCTGGCTGGTGCCGACCGTCGAGATGTTCACCACGGTCCGGCCGGTCTCGATCGCCCGCATCCGCGCGATCGCGAGCTGCTGGAGATTCTCGTCGGTGCCACGGAAGTCGGCGTTGTTCGTCTGGAAGACCAGCACTTGCGCACCGGCGTTCAGTCCTGCGTTGATGACATCGTCGTAGATCACATCGAAACAGATCGCCAGCCCAACCGTCGCGGAGTCCACCTCGACGACCGGCGGGTTCGTGCCCGGCGTGTATTCACGTTGGAGCAGACCGATCAGATCCGGAGCGAGTGCGTTGAAGAACGCACGATCAGGCACGTACTCCCCGAACGGAACCGGATGCCGTTTGTCGTGCAGTTGATCCGCCGTGCCTGCCTGTGTCCACAGCAGCGAGGTGTTGAAGTATCTGTCGTCGCGCGCCGTCGCCGCGTTCACCAGAAGCGGCGCGTCGAGTCTGGTCGATAGCAGCGTCAGACGCCGAGCCAACGTCGGGTCCGCGGTGGGGTCGCCGTCGAGTGACCCTTCCGGCCAGACCACGAGGTCGACGTCCTCGCCGATGAGCGGCTTCGTCGCATCGGTCTGCGTCTGGATCACCGAGTACGGCTCACGGACGTCGAAGTAACCGGTCGGGCCGTTGCCCTGCACGGCGCCGATCCGCAGCGTGCCGGTGGGCGACGTCGGGAACAGCGGGGTGAAGAGCATCACCAGCACGAGGACGACCGGCGCGATGAGCCGCACCGGCCGCTGCCAGGCGCGCAGGCGGACGACTTCGATGAGCATCGCGACGAGCAGGATCATGAGGAAGCTCACACCGCTCACGCCGAGCCAGGATGAGATCGGCGTCAGCGGGCTCTGCGCCTGACTCATTCCGATGCGTGCCCATGGAAAGCCGCCATACGGCCAGGAGCCGACGAAGAGCTCACGACCGACCCAGAGGGCGGCGATGACGGCCGGAAGCCCGAGGAGACGCCCTGAGGTGCCGGGGAAGGCACGTGGCATCCAGCGATAGGCCAACGCGATCGGAATGATGCCGACGGCGGTGAGGACGCCTTCCACGACGCTGAGGGCGGCCCACGGTACCGGACCGAGATAACGCGAGGTCCAGGAGACCAGCAGGGTGAAGAAGACCACGCCGTACACCGTGCCGACGAGCAGTGCTCCCCCGGCGCGCCGACCGATCAGTGCCAGCAGCAGAAACGCCGCGGCGGGGAAGGCGAGAATCCAGGCGGCGACGTCCGGGTAGGCGAGATCCATCAGTCCGCCGGCGACCGCCGCGAAGACTACGGCAGCCCAGAGCGGCAGGAGCGGCTTCAGGCGCGCGGGAGCGTTCGGCATCCGCTCCTCCTCACATCGACGAGTAAGCGACGATGCCACGGCGCACGCCGTCGAGTGCGGCCCGGGCGGTCCGCGCAAGGGCAGCATCCTCGGCCACGATCGAGAGCTGGTCGAGCAAGTCGATCGTCTGCTTCGCCCACCGCACGAAGTCGCCCGCTGCCATGTCGGCGTCGATGAGCACTCGGTCGAGCATCCCGCCGCGCGCCCAGCTGTGCATCGCTCCGGCGAGACCCGCAGCCAGAGGCTCGCTCCCAGGCAGATGATGGTCCTTCTCCAGGTCGTCCAGCTGAGCCCACAACGTCGACGTCTTCTCGTACGCCGCACGGAAGGCCCCTCGTGGAAGACCTCGCTCCCCCGAGTTCGCCTCATCGCGTCGGGGTTCGTAGACCAGGCAGCAGGCCATCGCGGCGAGCGACGGCGCGTCCAGTCCCGTCCACAGGCCCTGGCGAAGAGACTCCGCGACGAGCAGGTCGCGCTCACCGTAGATGCGGCGCATCGTACGCCCGGCATCCGTCAGGCTCGTCTCGGCGCCTGATCCGGTGACGTAGTCGAGGGTCTCGAGCACTTCGACCACACGGTCGAAGACGCGCGCGACCGTACCCGTCCTCGTCTCGATCTGCCGGCGGATCCGGTCGTTCTGCCGCTTGAGCTTCCAGTAGCGCTCGGCCCAGCGGGCGTGCGTCTCTCGGTCGGGACAGTTGTGGCACCCGTGCCGCTGCATGCGTGTGCGCAGGCTTTGGATGCGCTTGACCCTCTTCTCGCGCTCTGCGCGCGAGCCATGGGAGTCCTGACGGTTCTTCTTCTCCAGATCGCTGAGCTCACGGCGGATCGCCGCATACTCGGGGAAGTCGCCGTGCTCGCACGCCATCGACTTCTGATAGCCGGCGAGGGACTCCTCGGCTTCGCGCACCTGGCGCGCCAGACCCACCACGGCGCGGTCGGCTTGGAACTGGGCGAACGAGGACTCCAGGATCTGCCTGGCTCGCGTCTTCCCGAACAGGTCGATGAGGTTGACGGCCATGTTGTAGGTGGGACGGAAGCTGGAGTTCAGCGGATAGGTGCGCCGCGATGCGAGAGCGGCGACCGCCTGCGGATCCATCCCCTCGGTCCATTGCACGACCGCGTGGCCTTCGACGTCGATGCCGCGACGCCCGGCGCGACCGGTGAGCTGCGTGTACTCCCCCGACGTGATCGCCACGCGCGCCTCGCCGTTGAACTTCTCCATCTTCTCGAGCACCACGGTGCGCGCAGGCATGTTGATCCCGAGCGCCAGCGTCTCGGTGGCGAAGACGGCCTTGACGAGCTTGAGGCGGAAGAGCTCCTCGACGACCTCTTTGAACGCCGGGAGGAGTCCGGCGTGGTGGGCGGCGACGCCGCGCTCGAGGTTGTCCAACCAGTCCCAGTACCCGAGGACACCGAGGTCCTCCTCCTGAAGCGCACGGGTGCGCTCCTCGACGATCGCGCGGATTTCGGCGCGCTCCTCGACCGTGGTGAGGCGGATGCCGGAACGGCGCACCTGCTGCACGGCGGCGTCGCACCCGACACGGCTGAAGATGAAGAAGATCGCGGGCAGAAGATTCGCGCGCTCGAGCAGTCGCACGACATCCGGGCGATCCATGCGCTCGATCCGCCGCACGTTGGCCGCGCGTGCCGGTTTCTGGCCTCCACGCGGTCGTTGCGCGTGCCTTCCCGCATGACGTTCGCTGCGATACGTCTGCGCCTCACGGTTGCTGTCGTACCTGGACCCGGTGAAGGAGCGGATGCGCATCAGCTCTTGATTCACCTGAGCGGTCGCGATGCCTGCACGGTCGTCGAAGAGCGGGAGCAGGTCGTCGCGGACGAGCACATGCTGTTCCAGCGGCACCGGCCGGATCTCGGAGACGATCACTTCGGTATCGCCGCGAACCGTGTCGAGCCAGTCGCCGAACTCCTCTGCGTTGGAGACGGTGGCGCTGAGGGACACGAGCCGCACCTGCTGCGGGAGGTGGATGATGACCTCTTCCCAGACAGCTCCGCGGAAACGGTCCGCGAGGTAGTGGACCTCATCCATCACGACGTAGCGGAGATCGCGAAGGGCGGCGGAATCCGCATAGATCATGTTCCGCAGCACCTCGGTGGTCATCACCACGATCCGGGCGTTGCCGTTGATGTTCGTGTCACCGGTGAGAAGGCCGACCTGATCGGCGCCGTACACCTCGACGAGCTCACGGAACTTCTGGTTCGAGAGCGCCTTCATGGGCGTCGTGTAGAAGGCCTTGTCGCTCGGCGTCTGCATCGCGAGATGGATCGCGAACTCGCCGATGATGGTCTTTCCCGCGCCGGTGGGAGCGGCGACCAGCACGCTGTGACCGCGCTCGAGTGCGTGGCATCCGGCGACCTGGAAAGGATCCAGGTCGAAACGCTGGACTGCCGCGAAAGCGGTCGTCTCAGGATGATCGGTCGCGTCCCGTGCGGCGGAGTACCGCTCGGACGGCGAACTCATGCGGTGTCCGGGATGAGCCCGGCCGCCGCATTGCGCTTGTGCTTACGCCGATCGAAGAGCATGGACAGTCCAGCGGCCGCGAAGTACAGCACGATCAGGATGCCGGCGAGCATCAGCATGCTCACCACATCGGCTGCGGGAGTCGCCAGCGCCGCGAACACCGTCGCGATGATGATCGCGATCCGCCATCCCTTGAGGATCGCACGGCCGGACATGATCCCTGCGAAGTTCAGCGCGACGAGGAAGACCGGGAGCACGAACGAGATGCCGATCACGATCATCAGTTTGAAGACGAAGTCGTAGTACTCCTGCGCGTAGTAGAAGTTCGTCGCGCCGTCAGGTGTGAAGCTCCACATCAGTTCGATGACGTGAGGCATGATCATCACGCCCAGGTAGCAGCCCCCGAAGAAGAGCGGCACGGCCGCGAGGACGAACCCGACGGTGTACTGGATCTCCTTGCGAGTGAGCCCCGGCATGATGAACGCCCAGACCTGCCACAGCCATATCGGCGCGGACAGGAACAGTCCGATCGAGAACGCGATGCGCATACGCATGTCGAACGCGGACGTGATCGTGCCGAAGTTGAGGGCGCTGAAATCGTCACCGCGCTTCTCAGTGATGATGCGGATCGGCTCGGTGATGAAGTGGATGATGGGATCCGCGACGATGAACGCGATCACCATACCGACCAGCAACGCGAGCGCTGCCCACATCAGGCGCTTGCGCAGCTCGACGAGGTGCGCGCCTAGCGACATCCTCCGGTCGCGGTGCGGCGTCTTACCTTTGTCCGCGGTGGATTCTGAGACTTCCACGGACGGTCAGGCGCGCGGCGGAGTCTCAGGCTCGGAACCGGGGTCCTTGACCGTGCTCTGCTCGGCAGAGGTGGAATCGGCGCGCGCGCCGTCCTCTTCCTTCATGGCCTTCATCTCGCCCTTGAACACGCGAGCGGACTGCCCCATGCTCTTCGCAAGTGCCGGGAGCTTCGCTGCTCCGAACAAAAGAAGGATCACAGCGAGGACGATCAGCAGATGCCAGCCTTGCATTCCAGCGAACATGTCTTCTTCCCGTCGTAGGTGGTTTCGATCAGTCTAATGGTCAATCATCGTGCTGCGGATGCCGATACAGTGCGAGTCCCGCCGCCGCCCATTCTCGGGTGGCCGTTCGCGCGATGCCGGGGTCTTTCACCTCGAGTGCGCCGCCGAAGCGGGCGGCGATGCGCTTGATGCCGCGCGGGTCGGCCAGACGCAGGCGGGCTTCGAGGACTCCGTCGCGTGTTTCGACGTTGTCCGCGGAGAGGAATCCGCCGAGCAGGGGTGCGAGTCGCTCAGGGAGCACTACCCGAACCTCGCCCTCGTCATCGACGGCGGAGAACGCCTCGGGGACGGAGTCGCCCGCGTGGGTGATCGGAATATCTGTCAGCTGCGGGTCACTGACGCGGTCCAGGTGGAAGGTGCGCATCGCCTCGCGCAGATGACACCAGCCCTGCAGATACCATTGCGCGTTGGTGATCAGGATCTGCACAGGGTCGACCGTGCGCGTCGTCGGTGCGGCATCCGGCGCCTGATACGTGAAGGAGACGGCTACGCCCTCCTGCACTCCCCTGGCGACGACCTGCCGCACGTGATCGACGGCGCTCGGGGCGACGACCACCTCGGCCGGCGCGTTCGCCGCACCTCGGGACAGCTTGGAGATGAGTCCGGCGATGAGGCCCGAATCGGAGACCGCAGGCACTGCTGCGACCATCTGAAGCCCGGCGAGCAACGCGGCCGCCTCCCTCGCGGTGAACCGAGGCACTCTCCGCAGGGCGACGTCATTGGTGATCTCGATGACGTCGTCCTCGTCGAGGAGATCCCAGTTGATGTCGAACATCTCCTGAGGCTGCTGCCAGTAGCCGGAGTCGCCCGGCAGCCCGATAACGGTGAGCTTCTCCACCATCCCGCGCATCTCCTGGGGCGTCACACCGAACTCCTCGGCGGCCTCGGCGAGCGATACCTGCCCGTGCTCGAGGAGGTACGGCACCAGTGTGAGGTAGAGCCGGACTCGGTCGGCTGCGAGCAGCGGCTTGGTCTGAGCGCTCATCGTGCCTCCTCCGGATCCGTATGGCTCTCGATGACCGCACGCAGACGGGCGATCACCGCATCGCGTAGCGGGGCGGGTTCCACGACTCTGACCTCAGGACCATAGGACGCGATCTCGTCGGCGAGGATATGAAGATCCACGAACGGCACGCGGATGCCCTGCGGTGCCGCCGTCGCTCGGCGCCCCAGCCGCAGCGCGGCCTCCGTGCCCGGTGTGACCTCCAGCAGAGCCGTGTTCTCCGCCGCAACACGATCGAGACCGGCCAGCGCGCGCTCTCCCGCCCCGTCACGCAGTCCAGGAGCGAAAGTCTCGTTCGTGATGGTGACATCGCCAGTGATCCGGCTGAGCAGGAACATCCGATCGGCGTCGGCATCGACATCGATGCCGAAAACATGCCATCGCGCCGCATAGTCCACGAGCGCCAGAGGGCGGATCCGACGGCGCCGCGGAGCATCCTCACCCGGCTTGAGATAGTCGAAA
Organism: Microbacterium sp. LWH12-1.2; assembly: GCF_040675825.1. Taxonomy (NCBI): domain Bacteria; kingdom Bacillati; phylum Actinomycetota; class Actinomycetes; order Micrococcales; family Microbacteriaceae; genus Microbacterium; species Microbacterium sp. LWH12-1.2. Next base: position 989,644 of record NZ_JBEGIJ010000001.1, on the reverse strand, counting down.
ACGACCACTCGGCATTTCTCGATCGCGTCCTGAAGGGGCGCAAATCCGGCGTCGCGTGCGGTGATCCGCGGCGCGAATCCGATGATCGGCTCGTCTCCGTCGATTCCGAGCGCACGGATCTTGCGCACTCCGGACTGCGCGTCGGCCGAAACGGATTCCGCGCTCCAGACGCTGCCGGCCAGTCGCAACACGGCAAGCTCGGCGGAACTGAACTCGATATCGCTGGGCAGATCGTATTCCGCCTGCGGTATGCGATACCGAGCCTCGCGGAGGTCATTCGGGTCGGACGGATCTCCGATGGTCTCGATCGGCACACCGAGTGTGCGCAGCTCATCCTTGTCGCGCTCGAACATCTTCTCGAGAGCATCCGCGCGCGTTCCGGCATCGGCACGCTGCCGATAACCGGAGACGTTATCGAGGATCTGCTGCTTGGTGAGCCCGATCTCCGTGGCCATCAACGCCACGACGAGATTCGTCAGGCGCTCCTCCGCGGGAATCCGGGCAGCCATCACTGCGTCGGTGCCGAGGTGACACCCAGAACATCGACGACGACCGCGATCGCGGGCGAACCGTCGGTCGCCGGCAGCACGACCATCACCTGGGAGCCGACCGGCTGGCCGACGAGAGCGTCAGCCACAGGAGCGGCGATGTCGCGAAGCTGCGCACTTGGCTTGTCGCCCCACGTGGTCTGCAGAATCTGCTTGTCGTCCCAGCCAATGGCGGTGAAATTGACCAGCGGAGTCTGCTCGGCCGTCAACACTTCACCTTCACCCTTGATGAGCGTCTGCACCGTCTGCTTCTCGGGTGCTGCACTGTCCGGAATGATGATGCCGGGGGTGCCGTCTGTCGCGCGGACGACGGTCGGCAGGCCGCGCGCATCGTTGAACTGGAGAGCGCCCTCGGCCTTCGGCAGGAATGCGTCCAGCACGTCGATCACGAAGATCGCGGTGTCGTCGGCGGCCAGGCCGAGTCCTTCGATGTTGGCCGGTCCGAAATCATCCGCGGTGAGCGCGGCGAGGATGCGTGTACCGGCGGTGGCGCACTGCAGGACGTCGCCGAGACCCGGCGAGCGTTCCGCCCACTCGTTGATGGTCATCGCCGGCGCTGCGGCGTTCGAGTCGTAAGGCGTGGCGAACACCTGCTTGCCGGTTTCGCCGCTGTAGATCGACAGCTCGAGGTTCAGCGCCTGCTGCGCACTCACCAGCGCGCGGCCATCACCCGTTGCGACGTCGGTGAAAGACGTCTTCTTGACGTGAACCGGCGAGAACACCTCGACTTCGGGCGCTTCGCCCACTTCGCCTTCGACTGTGACAGCCTCGCCGATGCCGCTCGCCGACGCCGTCCGATCGCAGGAAGCACCGTTGAAGGTCGGAGCCGCGGTGCACCCGGTCAGGGCGAGGACGGCAAGGCTGAGGGTGGCCAGAGCGGCGGACGTTTTACGCACGCGCTCCAGTCTATTCCGTCCCCTGCTCGGTTTCGCGCGATGCCGAGGCGAGACGCGCCCCGTCGGCCGCCTTCGCAGCCTCCCTGGCACGCTTGCGCAGATTCTTATCGGTGATCTCCCGGTCCCCCACGGCCCCGGGGGTCCACTGCTCGACATCGGCGTCACCGTAGCTGCTCTTGGACGCACGGCGCTTGACAGAGGGAGCGATGGCTCCCGGTGCCAGACGACGCGCGGTGAGCAGGAAACCGGTGTGCGCGACCATCCGGTGGTCTGGTCGGACAGCGAGCCCTTCGACGTGCCAGCCGCGGACCATGGTTTCGGAGGCGTCCGGATCGGTGAAGAGTCCGGTGCCACGGATGTACTCGGCAACCCTCGACAGCTGCGTCGCGGTCGCGACGTAGCAGAGCACCACGCCACCAGGGGTCAGAGCCTCGGCGACAGCATCCATGCATTCCCAGGGCGCGAGCATGTCGAGCACCACGCGATCGACACTCGCAGACGGCTGCTCGAGCGGAAGAGCCTCGGTCAGGTCGCCGACGACGACGCGCCAGGTATCCGGGGTTCCGCCGAAGAAGGTCGCGACGTTGCCCTTGGCGACCTCGGCGAAATCGTCGCGACGTTCGAAGGACACGAGCTTTCCGGCCGGGCCGACCGCACGCAGCAGCGAGAGCGACAGCGCACCGGAGCCCACCCCGGCTTCGACCACGGTGGCACCGGGGAAGATGTCGGCCTGCATCACGATCTGCGCGGCATCCTTCGGGTAGACGATCGCCGCGCCGCGCGGCATCGACATCGCGAAGTCCTTGAGCAGTGGGCGAAGCGCGAGGTACTCGTGCTCCGAACTGTTCGCCACGACAGAACCGTCTGGAAGGCCGATGAGATCCCGGTGCCGCAGGACGCCGTGGTGGGTGTGGAGCTCGCCGTCCTCCTTGAGGGTGACGGTGTGCAGGCGGCCCTTGGGTCCCGTGAGCTGCACACGATCGCCCTCGCGGAACGGCCCACTGGGGCGCTGTGCGCTCGCTTCGGTCATCGGGTGACTCCTGTCATTGCGGTCATTCGGCCGAAGAGGTCGACCAGATCGGCGGCTTTTCGCTCATGCAGCGTCGGCCAGAGTTCGTGGGCGCCGAGATCGTCGAGGGAGACGATGTGCGGCACGCCGAGCACCACGGCGCCCGATGCGATTCCGGAACGCAGCCCAGTCGGGGAATCCTCGATGACGACGGCGTGCGCGATGTCGATGTCGAGCAGCTCAGCGGCTCGGAGGTACGGCTCAGGGTGCGGCTTCGGTTGCTCGACATCATCGCCGGCGACCACGATGTCGAACGCGTCGAATTCGATGAGCTCGACGACGCTCAGCGCCATCCGCCGCAGCGACATGGTCACGAGGCCGGTGCGGATGCCCGCATCCTTGAGGTCGCGGAGAAGCTCACGCGCGCCGGGGCGGAACGGCACGCCATTCGTCCGCAGTGACTCCTGCACCTGGTCCGTCAAGTACTGGATGATGGCCTCGGGGTCCATCTCGACGCCCGCGTTCCGCAGAATCACGGCACTGTCGTGGAGGCCGTTGCCGACCAGCTGCAGCGCATCGGCGTGGCTCCACGTTCCGCCGAACGACTCCACCAGCACCGTCTCCGCAGCCATCCAGTACGGTTCCGTGTCGACGAGTGTTCCGTCCATGTCCCAGAGGACTGCCTTGGGCTGTCTGATCACTGAACCCATGTTAGCCGCGGCCGCGCCCACACCCCCGCCGACGCCGACTAGCCTTGGGGTACCTGTCCACGACCTCGAAGGGAGCCCACGATGGATGTTCTCGGTTCGCGCATCATCATCGCCGCCTTCGACGGCTGGAACGATGCGGGCGAGGCGGCGAGCGGTGCGATCGAGGCGCTGCGGTCGATGACCGACTACGACCTCGTGCACTCGATCGACCCCGAACTGTACTTCGACTACCAGTACACGCGCCCGGCCACCCGGATGGATGCCGAGGGCAGACGTCAGCTGCGATGGCCGGAGGCCGGACTGTGGCGACCGCGCGATGCCGGCACCGGTCCCGAGTTCTGGCTGCTCACCGGCGTCGAGCCGGCACGCACCTGGCAGGCGTTCGCCAGCGAGTTCATCGACGTCGCACTGCGCGACGACGTATCCGGTCTGGTGACGCTCGGTGCCATGCTGTCGGATGTTCCGCACACGCGCCCGATCTCGATCTTCGCATCGAGCCAGAACGAGCAGGTGCGCGAAGCCCACGGTCTGGAGCGCTCGCTCTACGAGGGACCAGTAGGCATCCTGAGCGTCTTCGAGCACTTCGCCGAGCATGCCGGCATCCCCACGGCCAGCCTCTGGGCAAGCGTCCCCCACTACGTCGCCACGGCGACTCCCTCGCCGAAGGTCACCCTGGCACTGTTGGACCGGCTCGAAGAGCTGACCGGTGTCAACGTCCCGCGGGATCATCTGCGCACGGAGGCAGCGGCCTGGGAGGCCTCGATCGACGCGGCGGCGGCAGAGGACGAGGACATGGCCGAGTACATCCGCCAGCTCGAGCGCACCCGCGACACCTGGGACTCCCCCGACGCCTCCGGCGATGCCATCGCCCAGGCCTTCGAGCGCTACCTGCGGCGCCGCGGCGACGGGCCGGGCGACTTCAAGCGCTAGACGCTCAGGCGGCGATCACTCCGGTGCCGAGCAGGACGAGCAGCACGACGCCGAGCAGGATCCGGTAGATCACGAACGGCAGGAAGCTGCGCTTCGAGATCCAGTTCATGAAGAACGCGATCACGCCGAGGGCGACGACGAACGCGATTCCGGTCGCGGCCAGGGTGTCGCCCAACGAGAAGATCGACGGTTCATCCCAGCTCTTGAAGAGCTGATAGAAACCGCTGCCGAAGACGGCAGGGATCGCCAGCAGGAACGCGTAGCGCGCGGCAGCCGCGCGCTCGTAGCCCAGGAACAGCCCGATCGTGATCGTTCCGCCCGAGCGCGAGACACCGGGGATCAGCGACAGCGACTGCGCGAGACCGAAGGCGATGCCGTGCGGGACGGTGAGCTCGTTCAGCTTGCGCCGCTTCGCCCCGACGTAGTCCGCGATTCCGAGCAGGATGCCGAAGACGATGAGCATGATGGCGATGAGCCACAGCGAGCGGAAGACGGTCTCGATCTGATCCTGGAAGAGCAGGCCGAGCACGACGATCGGGATGCTGCCGATGATGATCAGCCATCCCATGCGTGCATCCGGGTCGTTTCGCGGCGCCTTCCCGGTCAGGGACCGGAACCACTGCGAGATGATCCGCACGATGTCGCGCCAGAAGAACACCACGACGGCGGCCTCGGTGCCGATCTGCGTGATCGCGGTGAAGGCGGCCCCCGGGTCCTCACCGGAAGGCAGGAACGTTCCGAGAATGCGCAGATGCGCGCTGGAGGAGATCGGCAGGAACTCGGTGAGTCCCTGGACGATTCCGAGGATGAGCGCTTCAAGCAGGTGCATGGAGGAGCCTTCTGTGTTCGTGGAGCGGCGCAGGTGCGGTGGATGCGCGCTCAGTAATGGCGCAGCAGATCGGTCAGCACCTGCTCGCCGAAGACAAGTGATTCTACGGGCACGCGTTCGTCGACTCCGTGGAACATCCCGGTGAAGTCCAGATCGGCCGGCAGCCGGAGAGGGGCGAAGCCGTACCCGGTGATGCCGAGGTAGGACAGCGCCTTGTTGTCGGTTCCGGCGCCCAGCAGGTACGGAATCACCGGGACACCGGGATCGTGCCGTCCGAGGCTCGCGACCATCGCCTCCACGAGATCGCCGCTGAAGGGCGTTTCCATGCCGATGTCGCGGACCACCGTCTCGATGGTGATCTCGTCGCCGACGATCTCCTGCAGTTGAGCGAGCACATCGTCCTCGGTGCCGGGGATGACGCGCACGTCGATGAGCGCCTCTGCGCGCTCTGGGATGACGTTGTGCTTGTATCCGGCGGTGAGAACGGTCGGGTTCGTGGTGGTGCGGAACGTGGAGCGCAGGAATGCCTCGGCGGGGCCGGCGGCGGCAGCCAGAGCGTCCGGATCGTCCACGGGGCGACCGCTCAAGGCACTGAGACCGTCCAACAGCGCCTCGGTCGTCGCTGTGAGCCGGATCGGCCAGCGGGTGCGCCCGATCGCGGCGACCGCCTCGGCGAGTTTGGTGACGGCGTTGTCCTCGTGCAGCCTGCTCCCGTGGCCTGCTCGACCCTTGGCGACGAGGCGGATCCAGATGAGCGCCTTCTCGCCGACCTGGAGCAGGTACGCGCGCCGGTCGTCGACCGTGATCGAATATCCGCCGACTTCGCTGATGGCCTCCGTCGCTCCGGCGAACCATTCCGGCCGGTTCTGGACGACGAGCGCCGAGCCTTCGACTCCGCCGTTCTCCTCATCGGCGAAGAACGCCAGAACGAGGTCGCGCTCCGGCTGCTCCCCCGCACGCAGGATGTCAGCGACCGAGGTGAGGATCATCGCGTTCATGTTCTTCATGTCGACCGCTCCGCGGCCCCACAGCATCCCGTCCTGCACGATGCCGGCGAACGGGTCAACGCTCCAGTCCTCCGCCATCGCGGGCACGACGTCGAGGTGGCCGTGCACGACCAGCGCCGGCTTCGTGCGGTCACGGCCGGGGACGCGCGCCATGACGTTGGTGCGCCGCGGGATCGGCTCGTAGTACTCCGGCGTCAATCCGAGCGATTCCAGGTACGCGCCGACGTACTCGGCTGCCTCGCGCTCACCCTTCGCGTTGCCACCTCCGAAGTTCGAGGTGTCGAAGCGGATGAGTTCGCTCGCGATGCGGACGACCTCGGGGACGGAAGGATCGATCATGCATCCCAGGCTATCGAAACGACGTGCCACGCCCGGGCGCTGCCCCGGTTCGAACAGTCTCGCGGATCGTGCTAGTGTCATTCTTCGGTCGGCAACGATCATCCAACACCTGCGCGGGTGGCGGAATGGTAGACGCGCTGCGTTGAGGTCGCAGTGCCCGCAAGGGCGTGGGGGTTCAAGTCCCCCTCCGCGCACAGGTATGGAGAAGGCCCCCGAGAGGGGGCCTTCTTCGTATCCAGGGTGATCGGAGTCGCCATGCCAGGACCGAAACGCGGGATGCTCTCCCTCTTCGTCGTGTCAGCGGTGCTGCTCACAGCGTGCACGCAGCCGGTTCTGTCCGGGAACCCCGGTTCCTCCTCGTCGCCCGGTCCGACAAGGTCATCGCCTGGTCCGATAGACACGGGAGAACCGACCGTCATCGCCTCCGGTCTCGATGCGCCGTGGTCGGTCGTCTTCGCGGGCGATACCGCACTCATCAGCGAGCGCGACACGGCGATCGTGCGCGAACTGCTCGCCGACGGCTCGACGCGCGAGGTGGGCACCGTAGGCGGCGTCACCGCCAGAGGCGAGGGCGGCCTGCTCGGACTCGCCGTGCACGACGACGCCTCCCTCTACGTCTACTCGACGGGCAGCGACGGCAATCGCATCCAGCGTTTCCGCCTCACCGGCGAGCCGGGATCCCTGTCGATCGGCGCAGCGGACACGATCATCGATGGACTGCCATCGGCCGGAAATCACAACGGCGGCAGGATCGCCTTCGGCCCCGACGGGATGCTGTACGCCACGACCGGCGACGCCGGGGATCCGGACAGCGCGCAGGATCGCGACAGTCTCGGTGGAAAGATCCTGCGGCTCACACCGGATGGCGCAATCCCCGCCGACAACCCCTTCCCCGACTCCCCCGTGTACAGCTACGGCCACCGCAACCCGCAGGGCATCGCGTGGTCGGAGAACGGCACCATGTACGCCTCGGAGTTCGGACAGGACACCTGGGATGAGCTGAACGTCATCGCTGCCGGGGAGAACTACGGGTGGCCCGAGGTCGAGGGCATCGCCGGCGCACCGGACTATGTCGACCCCGTGCAGCAGTGGGCGCCGGCTGATGCGAGCCCGAGCGGCATCGCCATTCGCGGAGGAATGCTCTACATCGCGAATCTGCGCGGTGAGCGACTCCGTGTCGTGCCCCTGGACGATCCGTCGACCTCGTCGGAGATTCTCGTCGGCACGCATGGGCGGCTGCGCGATGTCGTCGAGACCCCGGACGGTGCCCTGTGGGTGCTCACGAACAACACCGATGGGCGCGGGGACCCCGGCGAGGACGACGATCGGTTGCTTCAGCTCGACTGAGCGACGTCAGAGCGCTCCGACGCCGAAGACCAAGCCGAGCACGTAGGTGACGGCAGCTGCCCCGAACCCGATGGCCAGCTGGCGGAGTGCGCGACGCAGAGGGGGGCCGCCGGAGAGGATGCCGACCATGGCTCCCGTCGACAGCAGCGCTATGCCGACGAGCACGAGTGCCACGATGATGGCTGTGGTTCCTTGCAGGCCGAACAGCCACGGCAGAACCGGAATGATCGCCCCCGACGCGAACAGCAGGAAACTCGAGATCGCCGCCGTCCAATCTCGGCCGACGATCTCATGGTCATCGGATGCACCGTGGACGCGGACAGGTCCGGTGACCGTTCGACGCACGCCTTCCTGCGCCGCCGCAACGACGCGGCGCGCCCGCGCCAGCGCCTCCTCCTGGGCCATCCCCCTTGCCCGGTAGACCAGCGCGAGCTCGTTCTCGTCGATGTCGAGGTCGGCCGCGGCATCCGCTGCGTCCTCATTCGCCTCCGTGGATGCGAGGAGCTCGCGCTGGGAGCGCACCGACACGAACTCCCCCGCGCCCATCGAGAGCGCTCCGGCGAGCAGACCGGCGATGCCGCTGAAGAGCACGAATCCCGAACTCACCCCGGTCGCACCGATGCCGAGTACCAGGGCCAGGTTGCTGACCAGTCCGTCATTCGCGCCGAACACGGCGGCACGGAAGGAGCCGGAAAGCCGCCGTCGGCCCCGCGCGGCGAGTCCTCGGACGACCTCGTAGTGGACCTTCTCATCTGCCCGCATCGCCGGTGTGGCGTACTGCTCAGCGTCGTAGGGCGAGCGTGCCTCAGCGTTCTGCGCGAGGGCCAGAACGAAGATCGAGCCGAAGCGACCGGCCATCCAGCCGAGCATCCGAGAACGCGCGCCGGCTCTGGGAAGACGTGCGGGTTCTCCGCCGAGCAGGTCGAGCCAGTGCTGCTCGTGACGGCGTTCGGCATCAGCGAGATGGAGCAGGATCTGCTGTTCTTCGCCGGTTCGTCGCGCGGCGAGCTTCTGATAGACGAGTCCCTCCGCTCGCTCTTCCACCAGGTAACGGGCCCAGCGGCGGCGATCGGCTGCGGTCGGCTCGGCGGCAGCGGGCGCGGTCATGGAACCTCCAGGTCGATGGGCAACCGTTCCACGCTATCCGCGCGCCGGGGCCGGATATGGCTGGATGCCCGGATTGCCAGCATTTCGGGCATCCGAACGGGCCGGCGGACGGCTCTGCTCGAGGCCGGAACTACGACCGCACGCGTTTGCGAAGGACATCGATCCGTGACTGCAATTGCGTCACGGTCGCCTGTGCGACGGCGGGACCGCCGCAGATGCGCCGAAGCTCGGCATGCACCGCACCGTGCGGTTCGCCGGCCTGGCGGGCGTAGAGCCCGACGAGGCTGTTCAACAACTGTCGCTGCTCTCGAAGGGTGCGGTGCAGCGGCGCGGGCAACGTGGAGGTCGCGGTGGGTTCGGTGTTCGCTTCGCGTGTCTCGCGCAACCGTGATTGACGCGCCTGTCGCTGCATCAGCAGCTCGTGCACGTGCTCCGGCTCGAGCAGGCCGGGGAATCCGATGAACTCCTCCTCCTCGGGCGTACCGGGCTCGGCGAGCTGGCCGAACTCGTCGCCGTCGAAGACGACACGGTCGAAGTGGGCGAGCGACGAGATCGCCTTGTAGCTGAACTCCTGCGTCAGGGCGTCTGAGGCGTCTTCTTCGCGGTTCGCACTGTCCAGGAGCGAGTCGTCGAGACCGTCCTCGTCTTTGCTCTGGCGATCCAGCGCGTGATCGCGCTGCTTCTCCATCTCGTTGGCGAGGCCCATCAGCACGGGGACGTTGGGAAGGAACACGCTCGCGGCCTCGCCTCGGCGCCGCGCACGCACGAAGCGTCCGATCGCCTGTGCGAAGAACAGCGGCGTCGACGAAGACGTCGCGTACACGCCGACGGCGAGCCTGGGCACATCCACGCCCTCGGAGACCATGCGCACCGCGACCATCCAGCGGTCGGTGCTCGCGCTGAACTTCTCGATGCGCTCCGAGGCCGTCGCGTCGTCGGAGAGGACGACCGTCGGATGCTGACGGGTGATGCTGTGCAGGATCTTCGCGTAGGCCCGCGCCACCGTCTGGTCGGTGGCGAGGACCAGTCCCCCGGCATCCGGCACGTGATGGCGGATCTCGGTGAGCCGGCGGTCCGCAGCCGACAGCACCGCGGGCATCCAATCGCCCTCAGGGTCCAGAGCCGTCCGCCACGCCTGCGACGTGACATCCTTCGTGTTGTCCTGGCCGAGATGCGTCTCGATCTCGTCGCCCGCGCTGGTGCGCCAGCGCATCTTGCCCGCGTACATGTGGAACAGCACAGGCCGCACGACGCCGTCCGCGAGAGCGCGTCCGTAGCCGTAGCGGTAATCAGTGCTGGAGACGCGCGCGCCGGATTCGTCCGGCAGGTAGTCGACGAACGGAATCGGCGCGGTGTCGCTGCGAAACGGCGTTCCGGACAGCAGCAGACGGCGCCGCGCCGGGCCGTAGGCGTCGCGAATGGCATCGCCCCAGCTCAGCGCGTCGCCACCGTGATGCACCTCGTCGAGGATCACCAGCGTCTTGGCGTCTTCGGTGAGGTGACGGTGCACGGATGACTTCGCCGCGACCTGGGCGTACGTGACGACCGCACCGTGGTAATGCCGCGCCGGCGCCCAGTGACTGTTCTTGAACCGCGGGTCGAGCCGGATGTGGACGCGAGCGGCGGCATCCGCCCACTGGGTCTTCAGATGCTCGGTCGGCGCTACGACGATGATCCGGTCGACCTCACCGATGCGCAGCAGCTCGACGGCGAGCGTGAGTGCGAAGGTCGTCTTACCGGCGCCCGGTGTCGCCGCCACCAGGAAGTCGCGCTGATCGGCCTGGAAATACGCGTCGAGCGCCTCCCGCTGCCACGCGCGGAGCTTGTCGGCCGTCCCCCACGGGGCGCGCTGGGGGAAAGACGGAGAGAGCATCGAGTCAACGATAATCGCTGTGTCCGACATTCCTCGCGCGCGCTCCCCCGGCGCTCCGGTGCGAGGTAGGCTCGGTCACTGCGCCGTGGCCACCGCCGGACGGCGTTCGTTCGCGAAGGAGAGCTGGATGACCGACCAGGATTCGACTCGGACCTCACCCCTCGACAACGAGACGGTCCACCCGTGGCGACGTTTCGTCGCCGTCGGGGATTCATTCACCGAGGGAATCGGCGACCCCGATCCTGCTGCCCCTGGCGGACACCGCGGTTGGGCCGACCGCGTCGCCGCGGTTCTCGCCCAGCAGGTAGACGACTTCGCCTACGCGAACCTGGCGGTGCGCGGGAAGCTGATCGCTCAGATCGTCGCGGACCAGATCGAGCCCGCCGTCTCGCTGCGCCCAGACCTCGTGTCGATCTGTGCGGGCGGGAACGACGTCATCCGGCCCGGCACCGATCCGGACGCCATCGCCGCCCAACTCGAGGACGCGGTCGCGCGCCTCGCCTCGACCGGCGCATCCGTGCTCTTGTTCACCGGCATCGATACGGGGTTCACGCCGGTGTTCCGTCCGTTCCGAGGAAAAGTCGCGATCTACAACGAGAACGTGCGCGCGATCGCCGATCGGCACGACTGCATCATCGCCGATCAGTGGGCGCTCAAGGTCGTTCAGGATCTGCGTTTCTTCGACGACGACCGCCTGCACTACAACGCACTCGGCCACCACGAAGTGGCGCGGATGGCGCTGCGCGCCCTGAACGTCCCGAACGACCTCACCGCCATGCAGCCGGAAGCCATCCCGATGCGCACCTGGCGCGAGGCCCGCTCCGAAGACCTCGGCTGGGCACGCGAGCACCTGGTGCCGTGGGTGCTCCGGCGCATTCGTCACCAGTCATCTGGGGACAACATCGGGGCCAAGCGACCCGATCCCGCGCCGGTCGTCTGGCCGCAGGCCGACTAGACGTCAGACCCGCCGAGCGAGTGAGACCTCGATCAGCGGGAGGAACTCGCGTGGGATGACCGCGGTGACGACGAGGTCGTCGGCCATCCGGACCCCGATCGCGTAGACGAACGGGTCTGTGTCGATCTCGACGGACGGGATTCGAGTCCCGTCGACCACGACGGATGCCGCGGTGTTCACCGCCGCCGGCGTCACCTGCCACCCGGTCGTCTCGAAAGGTCCAGGTGGGCCGGCGGGTATGCCGAGCTCTTCCCGGAATCGGTTCATCAGAATGTGGTTCGTATGGTGGATGATCTGGTTGCCGAGATCCTCAGGGGTCGGATCTCGGCGCCACGTCGTGCGCACCGCCTCCCAGATGCGGGGATAGCGCATCTTCTCGGCCCCCCGGACGAGCCAGTCCGGCCGGGGCCAGGGCGGAACCTCGTCGAGAGCCGCGCGGGTCTGCTCGTCGAGTTCGGCGAGATTGACAGGATCGTCACGGTCCTGCGGGTTCCGCCAGACGGTGTACCCAACCGCAACCTCGAGCTCTCCGGGTCCGCCGGAACCCCCGACAGTTCCGAGACCCGGTGAGCGATCGTCCTCGAGCGAAGACTGCGCGCCGAGCCCCCAGACCGGAAACGGAAGCGCCCGTACCCTCGCTTCAGCCTGGGCGAACGGATCCGGTGCATCCGGTGGCAGAACTCCCGCGAACTCCATCATCCGAGTCTGCGGCAGTCCCCTCGTTGGGGCAAGAACGTCAGCGCGACAGCGCCCACAACGCCACCGCCGCCGCTGAAGCGACGTTGAGGGAATCCACTCCCCCACGCATCGGGATCGTGACGACCGCATCCGCGACCTCCAGCGCGCGCTCCGAAAGACCGTGGCCTTCGGACCCCATCACCAGCGCCACCCGGGGCGGGCGATCCGCCGCATACGCGTCAAGCGTCACCGCGCCATCGCTCAGCGCGAGGGCCGCGAGCTCGAAACCCGCTGCATGCAGTTCCTCCGCCGCGGCATCCCATTCTCCGAGCCGTGTCCACGGCACCTGGAACACCGTGCCCATGCTCACTCGTACGCTTCGCCGGTACAGCGGATCGCTGCACCGCGGAGACACGAGCACGGCATCCGCTCCGAGCCCCGCGGCCGCGCGGAAGGCGGCGCCGACATTCGTGTGATCCGCGAGGTCGTCCAGGATCAGAACCAGGGAGGCGTCTTTCACGACTTCGGAGACAGACGGGAGCACGGGCCGGTGCATCGAAGCGATCGCGCCTCGATGCACGGCGAACCCGGTGACGCTCTCCGCCACGTCGTCCGGAACCACGTAGACCGGAACCGGCGCACCATCAAGGATCGTCCGGATCTCGTCGACTCGACGCTGCTGCACCATGACCGACCGGGGACGATGCCCCGCGGCGCACGCGCGGGCGATGACTTTCGCTGATTCCGCGATGTACAGGCCTCCCGCGGGCTCCACAACGCGGCGCAGAGCGACCTCGGTCAGCGATCGATAGTCGTCCAGGCGCGGGTCGTCCGCGGTGTCGACGTGCACGAGTTCCATAGGCGTCCAGCCTGACACGTCCCGCGGGCATCGTAGAATCACTCGAGGAGGTGCCGTGAGCGCGATGACAGACGAAGAGCTTCAAGCTCGCCTCGTCGAATCCGCTGATCTGCTCCGCGGGCACCGGATCGCACTCCTCACCGGAGCGGGCATCTCGACGGATTCCGGCATTCCCGCTTATCGTGGCGAGGGCGCACGTCCCGGCAGCGATCCCATGACGATCCAGACCTACCTGGGCGATGAGGCTGCTCGCCGCCGGTACTGGGTCGGTGGGCATCTCGGCTGGCGCGCGTTCGCGAATGCGGCACCGAACGCCGGCCATGTCGCGCTCGCCGAGATGGAGTCATCCGGCGTCGTCAGCGGCGTGATCACGCAGAACGTCGACGGACTGCACCTGCGCGCCGGGAGCTCGCACGTCATCGAGGTGCACGGGACGATGCGCCGTGTCTTCTGTCTGCACTGCGGTCAGGTCTTCGACCGTCGTGACGTCGCTGTGCAGATCGAAGAACGCAACCCTTGGATCGCGGTGCCGGAGAACGTGGCGCTCGCCCCGGACGGCGATGTCCTGCCGGAGACGACCGCGGGCTTCGTCATCCCGACGTGCACGGTGTGCGACGGGATGCTCAAACCGGACGTCGTCTTCTTCGGCGAGTATGTGCCGCCGGATCGGTTCCGCGCCGCCGAGTCGCTGCTGCGCGCCAGCAGCGCCCTGATCGTGGCCGGCTCCTCGCTCGTCGTCAACTCGGGCGTGCGTCTCATCGAACGCGCTCGCCGCCGCGGCATTCCGCTGATCATCGTCAACCGAGAGCCGACTCGCGCGGACCCGTGGGCGAATGTCACCATCGCCGCGGGCACCAGCGATGTGCTCCCTGCCCTCCAGGAGCTGTTGAAGTGACCCTGCTCACGCTCGTCCGCCACGGTCAGACCGATTGGAACCTCGACCGCCGTATCCAGGGCACCACGGACATCGCCCTGAACGACACCGGACGCGCCGATGCGCGCACGGCGGCCGCGCTCCTCGCCGATGGAACGCACCACACGATCTATGCCAGTCCTCTGGTGCGCGCACACGAGACCGCGCAGATCATCGCTGCGGAGCTCGGCCTCGACGCGCCGCTGCTCGTGCCCGACATGCGGGAGCGGGAGTTCGGTGCGGGCGAGGGGATGCTGGTCACCGACTACATCCAGACCTACGGCGATTGGCTCTCCGACGTGCCTGGTGCGGAGTCGCTCGCCCAGGTTTGCGAGCGCTCCATGTCGGCGCTTCATCGGATCGCGAGGGACGCGCGTCGCCGCTCGGCGCCCCTCGCCGAGTCCGTCATCGTCGTGACCCACGGCGGCGTGATCCGTTCGCTGATCGACCATGTCTCGGGCGGCACTCTGCCTCGGGACGGCGAACCGCTCCGCAACGGCTCAGTGCACCGATTCGAGGCGTCCCCCGGATCGCTGCGCCTGCTCGAGCACGCCGTCCTCTGACAGATCGTCAGCTGAGCAGCATCGCCCGCCCCGGTTCCTCCAGGATGTCGGCGACATCCTTGAGGAATCGCGCCCCTTCCGCGCCGTCCACGAGACGGTGATCGAAGGAGAGGCTCAGTGTCATCATCTGGCGCAGCGCGATCTCGCCGCGGTACTCCCACGGCTGTCGGCGGACCGCGCCGACCGCGAGGATTCCGGACTGTCCCGGCGGCAGGATCGGAGTGCCCGCATCGACGCCGAAGACGCCGATGTTCGAGATCGAGAAGGTCCCGCCGGCGAGTTCCGCCGGTGACGTCTTCCCGGCGCGCGCGGTCTCCGCGAGGGAGCGCAACGCATCGGCGAGTTCGACGAGTGTGAGCCGTTCCGCGTCTCGGATGTTCGGGACGATGAGCCCTCGCTCCGTCGCTGCGGCGATGCCGAGGTCGACGAAGTGGTGCTGCACGATCTCTGCCGCAGCTTCGTCCCAACTCGAGTTCAAGCCCGGGGTGCGCCCCAACGCGAGGCACACGGCTTTCGCGATAATCGCGAGAGGGCCGATCCGATGACCGGAGAGCGAGCGGTCCTCGCGCAGTGACGCGAGCAGATCCATCGTCGCCGTGACGTCGACCGTGTGGAAGACCGTCACGTGCGGCGCGGTGAAGGCGCTCTGCACCATGGCCGCGGCCGTGTGCTTACGAACCCCGCGGATCGGGATCCGCGTCTCTCGCTCCGCGTCGGTGAAGGATCCGACCGACCGCGGTGCCGCGAACCCGATCGCTTCGGCAGCGGGAGTTTCGACGGCCGTTGCAGCGCCGACCCGCTCAGCGTAGACATCGACGTCGCGGCGGGTGATCACCCGATCGCCGACCTCCGCAGCCACCAGGACGAGATCGATGCCCAGACGCTTCGCGTGAGCGCGCACGGGGGGCGTGGAGCGCGGGCGCTCGAGGACCTGCTCCGTGGTCGCTCGGGGACTGGCGTCGTGCGGGGCTGCTTCGAGCACTGCGGTGTCGGCCGAGACGGACACCGCCGAAGCGCGGCGGGTTCGACGAGCGGGGCGACCGGAAGACGACGGTGCTGCACCGTAACCGACGAGGTTCGGCTGCGCCTTCTCCTGCGGTTTGTCCTGGGCAGGCGCATCCGTCGTTGACGGCTCCTCACCGACCACGTCGAATTCGATCAGCGGAGCGCCAACGGCGACGGTCTCCCCCGCCTCCGCATGCAGCGCAGACACCGTTCCCGCATAGGGCGACGGAAGCTCGACCACGGCCTTCGCCGTCTCCACCTCGGCGAGCGTCTGGTTCAAGGCGACGGCGTCGCCGGGTGCGACCAGCCACTGCACGACCTCGGCCTCGGTGAGTCCTTCACCGAGGTCGGGAAGTCGGAACTCGGCGATCATGCTTCGGCCCCCGTCAGGCTGTTCGGACGGTCCAGAACCCGGTCGACGGCATCGAGGAGCCGGTCGAGATCCGGGAGGTGGTACTTCTCCAGCTTGGCCGGCGGGTACGGGATGTCGTGGCCGGTGACCCTGAGGGGTGCGGATTCCAGGTATTCGAAGCAGCGCTCGGTGATGCTGGCGATCACTTCGGCGGCGACTCCTGCTTCTCGCGATGCCTCGTGAGCGACGACGACGCGCCCGGTCTTGCGCACGGATGCAGCGACGGAGTCGTAGTCGATCGGCGACAGAGAGCGCAGGTCGATGACCTCGATCGAGTTGCCGTCGTCCTCGGCCGCCTCGGCCGCCTGCAGCGCGGTGGAGACCATGGCGCCGTAGGTGATGAGCGTGGCATCGGTGCCTTCACGCACCACACGGGCGAGGCCCATCGGAGGTGCGTCCGCGAGCGGGGCATCGAGGTCGACCTCCCCCTTGTGGTGATAGAGCCGCTTGGGCTCGAAGAAGATCACCGGGTCGTCGGAGGCGATCGCCTGGCGGAGGCTGCGATAGGCGTCCTCCGGGTTGGACACGGCGATCACGCGAAGCCCGGCCGTGTGCACGAAGTAGGCCTCCGGCGACTCGGAGTGGTGCTCGGCCGCCCCGATGCCGCCCGCCCACGGAATGCGGATGGTGATCGGCATCCGCACGCGGCCCTGCGTGCGATAGTGCAGCTTGGCGACCTGAGCGACGATCTGGTCGAACGCCGGGTAGACGAATCCGTCGAACTGGATCTCGACGACCGGGCGATACCCGCGGAACGCCAGACCGACGGCGGTGCCGACGATGCCGGACTCCGCCAGTGGTGTGTCGATGACGCGCTTCGCCCCGAACTCGTCGAGCAGACCGTCGGTGATGCGGAACACGCCGCCCAGCTTGCCGATGTCCTCACCGAGGAGCACAACCTTGTCGTCGTCGCGCATGGCCTGACGCAGGCCGGCGCCGAGGGCCTTGCCCAGAGTGAGCTCGGTCATCGTCACACCTCCCCGTCGAACGTCGCGAGGTAGGCGGCGTACTCGCCGCGCTGACGCTCGAGCCCGGTGTGCGGTTCGGCGTAGACGCCGTCGAACACCGCGAGCGGCGGGCGCGTCGTCATGCCGAGGCAAGCCGCACGCATGTCCCGCGCCACGTCGTCGGCCGCGGCCTGAGTCTCGGCGAGATGCTCATCGCTGAGCTCGCCTGCTGCGCGCAGATGCGCCTCGAGGCGCGCGATCGGGTCGCGCTGGCGCCACTGATCCAGCTCGGCACTCTCCCGGTAGCGGGTCGGGTCGTCCGCCGTGGTGTGCGGGCCCATGCGGTAGGTGACCGCTTCGATGTAGGCAGGGCCCTTGCCGGCGCGGGCGTGAGCGAGCGCCCAGCGCATCGCCGCCATGCACGCCAGGACATCGTTGCCGTCGACACGGAGGCTCGGGATTCCGAATCCCGGCGCTCGGCCGGCGATCGGATACTGGGACTGCAGCGCGACCGGCTCGGAAATCGCCCAGTGGTTGTTCTGGCAGACGAAGACGACAGGAGCCTGGTACGACGAGGCGAAGATCATCGCCTCGTTCACGTCGCCCTGGCTGGTGGCTCCGTCGCCGAAGTAGGTCACTGCGACCTCGTCGGCGCCGTCGTGCTTGATGCCGAGCGCGTAGCCGACCGCGTGCAGGGTCTGCGCGCCGATGATGATCTGCAACGGTGCGACGCGCAGACCAGACGGGTCGTGGCCAGCGCCTTCCTCACCACGCCACATCCGGACGTAGTCGCCGGGGGCCGCACCGCGTGCGTAGATCACGCCGGTCTCCCGGTAGCTCGGGAAGATGTAGTCCTGCGGAGCGATCGCGCGGGCAGTACCGATCTGAGTCGCCTCCTGACCCTGGCACGGCGCCCAGAGACCGAGCTGCCCCTGGCGCTGCAGGGCGACGCCCTCGGCGTCGATGCGGCGAAGAATGATCATGTCTCGGTGCAGCGCCCGCAGCTGTTCTGCATCGACGTCGGCGACGTATGCATCCAGCTGGGGGTTCGAGATGCGAGTGCCGTCCGGTGTCAGGATGCGCTCAGTGAGCTCCAGATCCTGTGCGGTGTCGGCGATCGGCGTGATCTGCGGTGACATCGTCGTCCTCCCAAGTCTCAGCGGGCCCTTGTGGGGCGCAAACGCTGCGGCCCGGCGTCTTCACCGGATGCTCTGAGCGTACGACCGTTGAACACCTCGCTCAAGCAATGGAAAAGCTCTTGAGCATGTTGCTCAATTCTGCCGGTTCACACCCTGCTAAGGTTTGGCACTATGCCCGGACTAGACCGCATCGACCTCGAGCTGCTCGCCGCGCTCGCCGACGATCCACGGATCACGATCGTCGCCCTCGCCGAGAGTCTCGGCCTCTCTCGAAACACCATCCAGGCCCGAATGGCGCGGCTGGAGCAGAGCGGGATATTCCTCTCCTACGAGCGCTCGTTCTCCACCGACGTGCTCGGCTTCCCGTTGCAGGCTTTCGTCAGCATCGGCGTGCGTCAGACCGAGCTCCCCCGCATCATCAGCGAGCTCGCGCGCATCCCCGAGGTCGTGCAGGCGCACGGCCTCAGCGGCTCGATCGACCTGCTGGCCCGAGTGGCGTGCCGCGACGCGCGGCACCTGTTCGACACCGACGCGCGCATCCTCTCGATCGAAGGCGTGGAGCGCACCGAGACGTCCCTCGCGATGGGCGAGGTCATCCCGTTCCGGGTCGCCGGACTCATCGGCCTCGCTCGACGGGAACCTTGAGGAAACGCCGGATCGCGCCGGCCGCCTCTGCCGGCGTCTCGTAGTGGATGAGATGCCCGACGTCGGCGATCTCCACGAGTGAGGCGTCGTCGAACAGGGTCGCCAGCGTGCGCTCGGCCTCGATGGGCGTGATGTCATCGTGCTGAGCAGCGACGAGCAGGGTCGGCACCGAGATCGCCGGCGCGAACGCCCGCACATCATGCGAGACACTCGCGACGAATGCGTCGCGCAGCACGTCGCGGTCGGCGAACCGGGAGAAGTACGTGTCGTGCTGATCATGGATGAAACGGCGGAGCGCAGCATCCTTCGTCTTCGCCATCGAGATGCTCATCACCCGGACGATCAGACGATTGCGCAGCAGCGCGGTACCGAGGCGGGCAGGGAGCCAGGCGCCGAGATCGTAGTAGAGCACGGCAAGCCTCGTCATCAGACCCTTGGGTCCTTCCAGCGCCGGCGCTCCGATCGGGTTCAGCAGAATCAACCGGGGCGTCTCCAGCCCGCCGGCGACGGCAGCAGACGTGACGATCGACCCGAAGGAGTGACCGAGGATGATCGCGCCGGGCGCGACCTGAGCGGCGAACTCAGTCAGCCACGCCGCGTACTCGTCGAGATCGTGCGTGCGCCCCGGGATCGGGCCGGTCTCCCCGAAACCAGGAAGATCCGGGGCGATCACGCGGATCTCGGGAAGGTAGGCGAGCACGGGTTCGAGCCCGTGATGCTCGCCGCGGAAACCATGCACGGCGATCACCGTGGTCTCGGCGTCGGCGGGGCCGTACACCCAGTACGCCGTGGTGCCCCCGCGTACCGTCGCTTCGAGCCGCTGCACCGGAAGTCGGTTCAGACGGTCGGCGTACGGCGAGGGCACAGTCATCCTTCGAGTCTACGGAGTGGCCGTGCGCCTTCCTGGCAATGTCTGCGGCCCGCTCTACCGTGAGTCCATGGCCCCCGCGTCCCCTCTCCCGCCCTGGCTCACCCGCGTCGGCGTCTTCGACTTGGAGACCACGGGAGTCGACGTCACAGCGGATCGCATCGTCACCGCCTACGTCGGCGTGCTGGATGCGAAGGGCCATGAGATCGCGGCCCGATCGTGGATGGCCGACCCCGGTATTCCGATTCCGGATGGCGCCGCTGCGATCCACGGTGTGACGACAGAGCACGCGAGGCGAGAGGGGCGCCCCGCCCGCGACGTCGTTGCCGAGATAACTGCTGCCCTGCGTGCGCTCTTGGCACAGGGCATTCCGATCGTCGCGTACAACGCCTCGTACGATTTCTCCCTGCTGACGCATGAGGCGCTCCGCCACGGCGTTGCCCCGCTGGTGGATCCGACGCCGATCATCGATCCGCTCGTGATCGACAAGGCTTTTGACCGATACCGGCGCGGTAAGCGCACGCTCGAAGTCGTCGCGGCCCATTACGCGGTGCCCTTGGACAGCGCCCATGAGGCATCCGCAGACGCCATCGCTGCCGGGCGCGTCGCTCAGGCGCTCGGCCGACAGTTCGAGATGCCGGACACGCCGCACGAACTGCACACCCGCCAGATCGGTTGGGCGCGGTCGCAGGCGGCGAGCCTGACCGAGTACTTCGTCAGCATCGGCCGCCTTGACCCGGAGAGCGCACTGGACGGCGCCTGGCCGATCCGCGGCTAGAACGCCAACGGCAGGCGGAAGCAAGAACGTCGTTCCTGCTTCCGCCCGTCGGCCTCAGACGACGTCGTCGTTGGTAGACGTGACCGTGCGGCGTGATGTCGGCTGTCCCGTCGCAGGATCGACGCTGGTGTGCGTCACCGCTTCGGAACGACGACGGCGAGCGAGCAGCACGATTCCGACGATGAAGACGACGACGCCCGCTCCCATGAGGATGTACCCGATCATGTCGAGATCGACGTACTCGACCTCCACGTTGACGGCGAACACGAGGATCGCGCCGATCACGAAGAGTACTACTCCGGTGCCAATGCTCATGATGTCCTCCACTTCTTGCGGCGCTGTGCCGCGGACCTCCACATTCGGGGGCGGACGCGGAGACCGGAAGGGGCTTGACAGCGCTCGGCAGGTGCTTGATATCACGCGCGCAACGTACGGCGAAGCCGAGAAGTCGATGGTGGGGCGGGCGGGACTTGAACCCGCGATCGTTGGGTTATGAGCCCACTGCCTTGACCAGCTTGGCCACCGCCCCGTATGCATCCAGCCTAGTGCTGACTCTGCATCGTCGCCGGAGTCAAACCGGAGTGGCCTCGCTGTGCGTCTGCAGATGCGAAAGATAGATGTCGGCGTTGGCGAGGAGCCCGGCTCGCTCCTCGTCGCTGAGGACGCGTCGTACCTTCGCTGGTACACCGGCCACCAACGACCCGTCCGGGATCTCGGTGCCACCGAGCACGACAGCGCCACCGGCGATGAGGCATCCGGCGCCGATCACCGCGCCGCTGAGCACGACCGCTCCCATCCCGATCAGAGAACCGTCTCCGATCGTGCATCCGTGCACCACAGCGTTGTGGCCGATCGAGACCTTTTCGCCGATCACGACGGGGTGACCGGCGTCGACGTGCACCGAGACGTTGTCCTGCACGTTGCTGCCCGCACCGATCGCGATTCCGGCTGAATCGCCACGCAGAACGGCGTTGTACCAGACGCTCACGCCGGCCGCGAGTGAAACGTCGCCGACGATGCGCGCGCCCTCGGCGACGAAGGTCGCGTCGGCGATCGACGGAGTGCGGCCCGGCAGGGCGAGAACGGATGCTCCTGGTGCGATACTCATGAGGCGAGACTACCCTCGGTGACCCGGAATCCCGCGTGATTCCGGGCCGGTAAGCGGAGCCTCAGCTTGCTTGCGGAATGTCTGAGGCTGAGTAGCGTTGTCTTCATCAGGTACGAAGAAGCCATGTCAAGGAGCGCACAATGAGCAAGGCACAGACTGTTTCCACCACCGCCAGCGACCCGACCGTGGCAGCTGCCGCAGCCCAGTTCCTCTCGCCCGTGGTGCTGGGTCTCGAAGCCCTCACCGTGAACGGCAAGCAGGCGCACTGGCACGTCCGCGGCGCCAACTTCGTCGGCGTGCACGAGCTGCTCGACACCATCGTCGCCCACGCCGGCGACTTCGCCGACACCGCCGCGGAGCGCATCGTCGCTCTCGGCCTCCCGATCGACGCTCGACTGAGCACGGTCGCCGAGAAGGCCGGCACGACCTCGGTCCCCGCCGGCTTCACCCAGTCCGACGAGCTGGTCCGCGCCGTGATCTCGGACATCGACGCCATCCTCGTCGACGTCAAGGCCGCGATCGATGGTCTCGATGAGGTCGACCTCACCAGCCAGGACGTCGCGATCGAGATCATGCGTGGTCTCGAGAAGGACCGTTGGTTCCTCGTCTCGCACATCGCGGCATAAGCACCACTCAAGGCAAGGGAGGGTACCCGGGATTCGTCCCGGGTACCCTCCCTGCTGCATGCGTCAGTTCAGGTGAGTGATCCGGCCCGCGAGCACCGTCGCGAACACGGGCATCTGCCGCAGAACCTCGGCCGAAGCGGTCTGGGGGGCGTAGCCGCAGAGCACGAGGTCGGCAGGTTCTCCGGGGCGCAACGAGGAACGCACACTCGCCTGCAGCGCGTCGTCGACGCTGAGGCTCTCTTCCGGGTGCCACGGCGCACGGTCGCCCTCGGTACGCGTCACGGCGGCGGCGATCGCCTGCCAAGGGTCGAGCGGCGCCACCGGCGCGTCGGACCCGAATCGCAGTTCGACCCCGGCGTTGCGCAGAGCGGCGAGCGGATAGCCGATCGCTGTCTGCTCGGCCCAGAGGCCATCCACGAGATCGCGGTCGTCGAGTGCGTGCTGCGGTTGCACGCTCGCGATCACGCCGAGGCGGGCGAAGCGTGCAAGATCTGCGTGCCTCACCAGCTGAGCATGCTCGATCGTGCCGCTCGCGCCGGAAAGAGTGAAGGCGTCGAGCGCCGTCGTGGTCGCCCGGTCACCGATGGCGTGCACCGCGGCAGAGAGTCCTGCGCCCGCTGCTCGGATGAGAAGGTCGACGAGTTCGCCGGGCTCGACGTTGAGGACGCCGAAGTTGCCCGCATCGCCGGCATACGGATGAGAGCATGCTGCTGTGCGCGTTCCGAGAGAGCCGTCGGTGATGACCTTCAGAGAACCCACTCGCACGAGCCCGGCGCCGTCGACGGTGGCATCCGCTGTCTGACGGAGGTCTCCGGTGCGGAGCCCGGCCGCCACCGCGCGTTCCAGGTCGAACGGGTAGATCGCGAACTCCACGCGATGCGCCGCGAAGCCGGCCGCGATCCGGCGCGGCCAGGCGTCGGCGTTCCAGGCCATGTCGAAATCGACCAGCCCCGTGACACCACGCGCTGCGGCCTGCTCCCCCGCCAGTCGCACCGCACGATCACCCCGCTCCGGATCCGCCGCGTTGAGGCGTCGAGAGATCTCGAACGCGTCCTCCTCGCGGAGAATTCCGTCGGGGCTGGTGAAACCTTCCCGGCGGAGCGCCGCAGAGTTCAGCCAGACACTGTGCACATCCGCGTTGATCAGATACGTCGGCACCTCGCCGGTGCGGGAGTCGAGCAGGTCGAGCGTGGGATCGTCTGCCCACAGGGCGTCCCGGAATCCGCTGCCGACACGACGCCCGTCAGGCAGTGCCGCCACCGATGCCATACGCACCGCGGCCTCGGACGCCGACGACACTTCGCCCAGGCTCTCGCGCTCGGCGGCCAGCGCCCATTGCACGGTGTGCACGTGGTTGTCCCAGAGGCCCGGCACGACCCAGCTGCCGTCCGCCTCGAGCACATCACCGCTGGTGGGAAGAGCACCTGTCGGCGCGATGTCGGAGATCACCCCGCCGTCGATGTGGATGTCGACCGGCTCGTCCGACGGGAGAAACTCGCGTCCGGGGCCGGCGATACGTGCACCCCTGACCACTCTGATGTGCGCGCCGAGTGCCGTCACAGCTGGACTCCGGTGCGCGCATCCTGGGCGCGTCGCATCTCGGCGGCCAGCGCGGCATTCGCATACGGGCCCTGCTCCGAGAGCGCCTCGATCACGGTCTCGATGGTCTCGGCCGGCTTGTTCTGACTGAGCTTGCGCTTCGCAACGACCCTGGTGGGTGTGAGCCGGAAGCCGACTGTCCCTGCCGCCATCCGGTTGACGAAGGCCTCGTCGTTGGGCCGCTCCCACATGCGCCGCGGTTCCGGCATCCGGCCTTCGAACCGGTCAACCAGCCGGTCGAGCACGGCAAGGTTCTCGTCCGCGTTGAGGATCTCAGGGATGCCTGCGAGATGCACCGCGGTGTAGTTCCACGTCGGCACTGCTTGGGCGCCCCCGTACCATCCAGGAGAGATGTACCCATGCGGGCCCTGGAACATGACCAGCAACTCGCGCTCTCCCATGCCGTGGATCAGGTCGTCCGGGCGGCCGACGTGTCCCACGATCGTGAGGTCGTCGCGATCCTCATCGAGCAGGACGACATAGTGTGAGGCGACGAGGCCATCCGGAGCTGCGCTGACGATCGTCGCCCACGGATTCCCGTCGATCACACGACGGATCTCTGCGATATCGGCGAGCGTGAAACTGGGATTCTGACGCATCCTCTCAGCCTACGGCCGAGACAAGCGGGACAGGCTTGGTCAGGCCTGGCAGCGCGGACACCAGTACAGTTTGCGCGCGCCGATCTCCTCGAGGGCGATCTCGGTGCCGCAGATACGGCAGGGCAGACCTGCGCGGTGATACACCCAGTGTCGATCATCCCGACTCGCCATCGCCGCTCGATACTGCACCGGGTCCAGATCGTCCATGGTCATCATCTGACCGGTCTCCACGCCGATCGCGAGGAGACTCACCCAGTCGCGCCACAGTGCACGGATCGTGTCCTCCGGAACATCACGACCAGGAGTGTGGGGGTTCAGCCGCTCTCGGAACAGCATCTCCGCACGGTAGACGTTGCCGATGCCGCTGACCACCGACTGATCCATCAGCAGCAGCGCGATCACGGTCTGCTTCTTCCGCACCGTGCGAACGAACCGCTCCTCATTCGCGATCGGATCGCCGACGAGCGGGTCGGGTCCGAGCTTCGCGACGGTGGTGAGCATCTCCTCGGGGGTCTGCAACACGCATGCAGTCGGACCGCGCAGATCTGCGGCCGTGATGTCGGTCATCAGCCGCAATCGCACCTGCCCGACGACCGGCGGCGGCCACTCGATGCCTTCGTCGGCAAGACCCTTGGTCTGCTCGGACATCCGCACGCGCACCCGGGTGCGCCGGGGCGCACCGATCGAGGACAGCGAGTTCTCCCCCGCGTCGTCCAGGATCACGGCTTCGAGATCTGTGCCGCGCTGGTTGGTCTGCCCCATTCGCCCGTTCGCCGAGGCGATCGTCGGATCGACGAGGATGTCTCCCGCGAAATCCCAGGCGCCGTAGAGACCGAGATGAACCCGCAGCCACACGTCGCCCTCGAATTCGAGGAACATCTGCTTGCCGACGGCCTGGACGCTCACTGCCTCACGCCCATCGAGAACCGCTGCGCCTTCGGCGAAGCGGCCCTGCGGGCTGGACGCCGAGATCGGCTTGCCGATGAAGTTGCGATCGAACTGTCGAGCGATGCGGTGGACGGAATGCCCTTCGGGCATCTCAGGCCCTGGGGTCCGGCAGCAGCGATCCGTCGCGCTCGTAGTCCGCGATCTGCGCGATACGGCGCACGTGACGCTCTTCGTCGGTGAACGGCGTCATGATGAATCGGTCGATGAAGCTCGTCACTTCGTCGAAGGTGTGCTGGCGGGCGCCGATCGCGATCACGTTCGCATCATTGTGCTCGCGGGCGAGCTCGGCGGTGGAGAGGTTCCAGACGAGGGCAGCGCGGATGCCCTGCACCTTGTTCGCCGCGATCTGCTCGCCATTGCCGGATCCGCCGAACACCACGCCCAGAGCCTCGACTCCGGCAGCCTGGTCGGCCACGACAGCCTGTGCGGCACGGATGCAGAACGCCGGGTAGTCGTCCACCGCGTCATACTCGATCGGCCCGTGATCGATGACGTCGTGGCCGGCGGAGCGCAGGTGCTCCTGCAACTGGGTGGAGAAATCGAGACCGGCATGGTCGGTGGCGATGTGGATGCGCATGGGTTCCATCCTAGAAGTCGGCGGGCCCGACCGGTGGGATCAGGGAGCGAGACCTGCGGCGGCCGGTTTGAATCCGGCACGCACGTTCTCGCAGCACCCGGGACGGCAGACGTCGAAGCTCGGCCCGAGGGCGGTCACGTGCTCCCGCTCGGATGCTGCTCGCCCCTCGAGCCGCTCCTGGATGAGATCGACGATCCCGGCGACGAACGACGCGGAGACACCGGGGGTCGGGGTGCGTACGAAGGCCAATCCGGCATCCGATGCGACCTCCGCGGCCTCGGTATCGAGGTCCCACAGCACCTCCATGTGGTCGCTCATGAAGCCCACCGGCACCACGACGACGGCCGTGCGCCCACGAGCGGGAAGTTCTCCGATCACGTCGCAGACGTCCGGCTCCAGCCACGGCTGGCTCGCGGGCCCGGAGCGCGACTGATAGACGAGTTCCCAGGACACATCGGCCGCAGTGGGGAGAACGTGCGCGACGCGATCCATGACCCACTCCGCGACGGCCTCATGCTGGGCCGCATAGGCGCCGCCCGGCCCGAAATCGACGTCGCGTGGGCCGGAGCGCTGCGCGTCGGCGGTCGGGATGCTGTGCGTGGAGAAAAGAACCTGGATCGCGTCAGCCGGGATGCCATCGGCGAGGAAGGCCTCGACAGCGGTGCGCACGCCCGTCTCGAAAGCCGCGACGAAGCCGGGGTGGTCGTAGAACGGACGAATCTTGTCGACCGTGACGGTCCCACCGAGTCCGGTCTCCTCCAAGACCTGCGCGAAATCTTCGCGGTACTGCCTACAGCTCGAGAACGAGCTGTAGGCGCTGGTGGCGAAGGCGAGCAGGGTGTTGTCTCCCTGCGCGGCGGCTTCGGTGACAGCGTCACCCAGGTACGGAGCCCAGTTGCGGTTACCCCAGTAGACAGGCAGATCGACGCCGCGCTCGGCCAGTTCCGCCTCCAGCGCCTGCTTCAGAGCGCGATTCTGGCCATTGATCGGGCTCACGCCGCCGAAGTGACGGTAATGGTGCGCGACCTCCTCGAGGCGTTCATCCGGGATGCCCCGTCCTCGCGTCACGTTGCGGAGGAAGGGAATCACATCCTCCTGCCCCTCGGGTCCGCCGAATCCGGCGAGCAGGATGCCGTCGTACGCGACGGGGCTCGTCACGTAGGGGGCGCCACCGGCAGCGGCGGCAGAGGCATAGGGAACGGCATCCGAATCGATCGCAGTCACCGTCCCATCCTTCCACTCGAAACCTATGGGTATCCCCTCATCGCTCGCCCGGCGCGGCTCCTGGCGTAGGCTGTCATGGTTGCCGTCGACGCCAGCCGCGTCTCATTGCGGTGACATCCCCTCACCCCTGGGAGTACAGCTGTGCCTGGAGAGAACCTCACCCGCATCGAAGCGCAGGAGCGCCGCGACGTCATCGACACGCAGTCGTACGAGGTCGCACTCGATCTGACGAAGGGTGCTGAGGTCTTCGGTTCCCGGAGCGTCGTGCGCTTCACCGCGACGCCGGAGAGCTTCACATTCATCGACCTCATCGCCCGCGAGGTGCGCGAGATCTCGCTCAACGGCGAACTGCTCGATCCGGATGAGGTGTTCGCCGACTCCCGCATCGCGCTGGCCGGCCTGCAGGCCGAGAACGTGCTCGTCGTCGACGCCGACTGCGAGTACACGAACACCGGCGAGGGCCTGCACCGCTTCGTCGACCCGGTCGACCAGGAGGTCTACCTCTACTCGCAGTTCGAGGTACCGGATTCGCGACGCGTGTTCGCGGTGTTCGAGCAGCCCGACCTCAAGGCCACGTTCCAGTTCACGATCACGGCTCCCGCCGCGTGGAAGGTCGTCTCCAACTCCCCCACGCCCGAGCCGATCATCCACGACGGCTCCACCGGCTCCGAGAGTGTCGCCACCTGGGGGTTCGAGCCCACGCCGCGCATCTCCTCGTACATCACCGCGCTGGTCGCCGGTCCTTACGAGTCGACGTTCTCCGAGCTCACCAGCTCTTCCGGCGAGGTCATCCCGCTCGGCGTCTACGGCCGCAAGAGCCTCTGGCAGCACCTCGATGCCGACTACATCTTCGACAAGACCCGTCAGGGCTTCGAGTACTTCGAGTCGAAGTTCGGCGTTCCGTACCCGTTCGCCAAGTACGACCAGCTCTTCGTCCCGGAGTTCAACGCCGGCGCGATGGAGAACGCGGGAGCCGTGACGTTCACGGAGTCCTACGTCTTCCGCAGCAAGGTGACGGATGCCGTCAAGGAGCGCCGCGTCGTCACGATCCTGCATGAGCTCGCGCACATGTGGTTCGGCGATCTCGTCACCATGAAGTGGTGGAACGGCCTCTGGTTGAACGAGTCGTTCGCCGAGTGGGCATCGACCATCGCCACGGCCGAGGCCACGGAGTGGACCGAAGCGTGGACGACCTTCAACGCGATGGAGAAGACCTGGGCGTACCGGCAGGACCAGCTCCCGTCGACGCATCCGATCGTCGCCGAGATCAACGACCTCGAAGACGTGCAGGTCAATTTCGACGGCATCACCTACGCCAAGGGCGGGTCGGTTCTCAAGCAGCTCGCCGCCTGGGTGGGCATCGAGGCGTTCTTCGCCGGTGTCTCGCAGTACTTCCAGAAGCACTCGTGGGGCAACACCGAATTGAGCGACCTGCTGGTCGAACTCGAAGCCACCAGCGGCCGCGAACTCAGCTCGTGGTCGAAGAAGTGGCTGGAGACCGCCGGAGTCAACACCCTCGAGCCGGTCATCGCCGATGACGCCGACGGCACGATCACCCGGTTCGCCGTGACGCAGACCGCACCGGCCGATTACCCGACCATTCGCCCGCACCGTCTGGGAATCGGCTTCTACTCGCTGCAGGAGGGCGCGCTCGTGCGCAGCCACTACGTCGAGGTCGACGTCGACGGCGATCGCACCGAGGTGCCGGAGCTGCACGGCCTGAAGCGCCCCGACCTGGTGCTGCTCAACGACGACGACCTCGCCTACGCGAAGATCCGTCTCGACGAGCGTTCACTCGCCACCGCGATCGCTCATCTCGCGGACATCAGCGCACCCCTGGCACGCTCGCTCGTGTGGGGCGCGGCCTGGGATCAGACCCGCGACGCCGAGAGCGCCGCGTCGGACTACATCGATCTGGTCCTCGGCAACATCGGCCGCGAGACCGAGTCGACCACCGTGCGCACCACACTCGCGCAGCTGCGCACCGCTGCGAACCTCTATGTCGCACCTGCAGACCGCACCGCGGCCCGCCAGAAGGTCGCCGACGGCCTGTGGGCGCTCGCCGAGTCGGCCGAGGCCGGCAGCGACAGCCAGCTGCAGTTCGTGACAGCGTTCGCGAACGCGCTGGTCACCGCGGAGCACGCCGGTATCGTCGGCCGTCTGCGCGCGGGTGAGGAGACGTTGCCCGGCCTCGAGATCGATGCCGACCTCAACTGGCAGTTGCTCGTCGGCCTCGCCTCCATCGGCGCCACGGACGCAGCCTCCATCGATGCCGCCCTCGCCGCAGACAACACGTCGAAGGGTGCGGAGTTCGCGGCTCAGGCTCGTGCCTCGCTTCCGGATTCGGAGTCGAAGAAGGCGGCATGGGCGTCGCTCATCGAGCGCGATGACGCACCCAACACGATCGTCCGCGCCGCGGCCCTCGGTTTCGTTCACCCGGCGGGCGTCGGCGTGCTCGGCGAGTTCGTTCCGGCGTACTTCGACATGCTGCTGCCGATCTGGGACTCCCGCAGCTACCAGATCGCTCAGTACCTCATCACCGGGCTCTACCCGACGGCGCTGGGCAACATCGAACTCCGTGATGCGACCCGCGCCTGGCTCTCGGCGAACCAGGATGCCGCGCCCGCGCTGCGTCGTCTGGTTCTGGAGAACCTCGCCGACGTCGAGCGGGCGCTGGCCGCTCAGGCGCGCGACGCGGACGACTGAGTCCTCTCGCCTCGAATCGGGCCTCTGCCGCAGCGCTTCCAGCCTGCGCAGAGGCCCGATCAGTAGGATCGGGAGTGATGTTGATGCCTTTTGAGACTGATCCAACGGCTCCCCCGACCGACCTCGGCGGATGGGGCGACGTGCTCGCCGTATTGGCCCAGATCGGCGGTAAGGCGCTCACCGTCGCACTGATCATCGTCAGTTGCGTCGTCATCGCCCTGCTGCTGCGTCTGGTGATCCGCCGCGTCGTCCACCGCATCGTCGACAGCGCCAAGAGCAAGGCCGCAGTCGACGACACCCAAGCCCTCGAGCGATCGCCCCTCGCGGACATGAGACTCGTGCAGCGCACTCGCACGCTCGGCAGCATCCTGCAGAACATCGTCAACGTGATGCTGGTCGTGATCGCTCTGGTGTTGACCGTGAACGCTCTCGATCAGAGCCTGCTCGGTTCCCTCACTCTGCTCACCGCTGCGGTGGGCGCTGGCCTCGGCTTCGGCGCGCAGAACATCGTCAAGGATGTGCTGAACGGTATCTTCCTCGTCGCCGAGGATCAGATCGGCATCGGCGATGTCGTCGACCTCGGCCTCGCCAGCGGTGTCGTCGAGTACGTCAGCGTTCGCATCACCCAGGTTCGGGATGTCAACGGAACGCTCTGGTACGTGCGCAACGGCGAGGTGCTGCGGATCGGCAACATGTCGCAGGGGTGGGCACGGGCCATCATCGACCTCGGCGTCCCGACCGATGCCGACCTCGATCTAGTCGAGCAGACCATGCTCGAGACGGCGCAGGGTCTCGCCAAGGATCCCAAGTGGCGCACGCGCATCGTGGAGAAGCCCGAGATCTGGGGCCTGGAGTCGATCGGCGGCGACGCGCTGGTCGTGCGCGTCGTGATCAAGGCGCGCGCGAACGCGAAGGACGACGTCTCGCAGGAGCTCCGCAAGCGCCTGCGCACCGCGCTCTCCGAGAAGGAGATCGCCGTCCCGAGCATGGCTGCCGTCGTCCCGACCGGCCTCGACGGAGCCCAGCGCGTACGCGGGGCCAATCCGCCGACGACGCGTCCCACCGCCGTCACCGGTGTACCGACGGTCTCGCGCGGCATCTGGCGCAAGAAGGACACGACGACAGAGCCATCCAAGCCCAAGGACACGAAATGACGTTCTACGACGAGGTCGGCGGCCACGACACCTTCGCGAAGATCGTCGCCGCGTTCTATCGCGGTGTCGCCGATGATCCGGTGCTGAAGCCGATGTATCCCGAGGAGGACCTGGGGCCGGCGGCCGAGCGACTCACGCTCTTCCTCGAGCAGTACTGGGGTGGGCCGACGACGTACGGTGAGACCCGCGGGCACCCGCGTCTGCGCATGCGCCACATGCCGTTCCACGTCGATCCGGACGCCCGTGATCGTTGGCTGAAGCACATGCGCGCGGCCGTGGACGAGGCGAAGTTGTCGCCTCTGCACGAATCCACACTCTGGGACTACCTCGAGCGTGCGGCGTATGCCATGGTGAACACATTCGAGCCGTCCGGCATCGGTCCCGCATCGGATGGCCGCGCGACACTCGAAACCCGAACTCGTCAGGATTCAACGGAGACCACATGACGCACCACCCCGCCTCCCTGTCCGCCGACGTCCTCGTCATCGGCTGGGGGCTGGCGGGGCTTGTCGCCGCCTGCGAGGCGATCGATGCCGGTCGTCGCGTGATCATCATCGATCAGGAACCGCGCGTGAACATCGGCGGCCAGGCCTGGTGGTCGTTCGGCGGATTGTTCTTCATCGATTCCCCGGAACAACGCCGGATGGGCATCCGCGACTCCCTCGAGCTCGCCGCACAGGACTGGTTCGGAAACGCCGCGTTCGACCGGCCGGAAGACAAATGGCCGCGCCGCTGGGCGCAGGCCTACCTCGAGTTCGCCGCTGAGGAGAAGCGCGCATGGCTGCGCGAGCGCGGTGTCTCGTTCTTCCCGGTCGTCGGCTGGGCCGAACGCGGCGGCTACGGCGCCCTCGGCCCCGGCAACTCCGTTCCCCGCTTCCACATCACGTGGGGCACCGGCCCCGGCATCGTCGCCCCCTTCCTCGCGCGGGTCGAACGGGCCGAGGCCGAGGGCCGCCTCGTCGTACTCCCCCGGCACCGCGTGAGCGAGTTGGTCGTCACGGACGGGGCGGTCACGGGTGCGCGTGGCAGTGTTCTCGCACCGGACGACATCGCTCGGGGCGTCGCTTCGTCGCGAGGTATCGTTGCCGACTTCGAGATCGCTGCCGGTGCGACGATCGTTTCCTCCGGCGGCATCGGCGGCAATCACGATCTCGTCCGCGCCGCCTGGCCGGCTCGACTGGGCACGCCGCCCGACCGCATGTTGACCGGGGTTCCCGCGTACGTCGACGGTTCGATGCACGAGGTGAGTGCGACAGCCGGGGCGCACCTCATCAACGAGGACCGGATGTGGCACTACGTGGAGGGGATCACGAACTGGAATCCGGTGTGGCCGTCCCACGGCATCCGGATCCTCCCCGGCCCGTCCTCGCTGTGGCTCGATGCGACCGGAGCACGCCTGCCCGTACCGCTCTTCCCCGGCTTCGACACACTGGGAACGCTGGCTCATCTGCGCACGACGGGATACGACCATTCCTGGTTCGTGACCTCGCGGCAGATCGTGGAGAAGGAGTTCGCCCTCTCCGGGAGCGAGCAGAACCCGGACCTCACGGGCAAAGACGTGAAGCTGCTGCTCAAGTCACGGCTCGCGAAGGGGCCGACCGGTCCTGTGCAGGCGTTCCTCGACGAGGGCGAGGACTTCATCGTCGAGAACGACCTGGAGACTCTGCTCGAACAGATGCGACGGCATCCCGGCGGTGACGCTCTCGACATCGATCGTGTCCGTCAGGAGGTGCTCGCCAGAGACCGGGAGATGGAGAACGACTTCACGAAGGACGCCCAGATCGGGATGCTCCGCTCGATGCGCGCCTACCGTGGGGACAAGCTGATCCGCACCGCGGCGCCGCATCGGCTGCAGGATCCGGCGGCCGGCCCTCTCATCGCTGTCAAGCTGCACGTGCTGACTCGGAAGTCGCTCGGGGGGATCGAGACGGACCTCGACGGACGCGCCCTCGGCCATGACGGCACACCGATCCCTGGACTTTTCGCGGCCGGCGAGGCAAGTGGCTTCGGCGGTGGCGGTCTGCACGGATACCGCGCTCTGGAAGGGACATTCCTCGGCGGGTGCTTGTTCTCCGGGCGGCAGGCCGGCCGCGCTTCCGCGCGCTGAGACGCATGCCTGCGGTCCGGACCGGTTCGGTTTCCGGATCGTCAGCGGCAAAGCATCCGCTCCCGTGCGTGCCTAAGCAGCCGAACCGGTGCCTCTCACGGCGGTGAGCCCGGTCGACACAGGGCCGCGGGCCAGCACATGACCTCGTCGGAAGGCCAGCCGCGTCCATCGGCCGGACTGCGTCACCTGCACCTGCTCATCGCCGGAGATGAAGCCGAAGGCATCCGCCGCGAACGCGACCCCTCGCGGAAGTCCCGCGAGGTCTTCGTCCGGTTCGCCCCAGATCGCCGCCCGCAACGCGCGGACCGCTTCCTCGCCGGATCCCGGCGTCGCTCCGCGTGCGACGGCGGAGATGCCCCATTGCGCGCGCTGGGCGATGACGGATGCCGGAAGCGTCGTCGACGCAGCCCAACCGCTGCGCGGCGGCGCGATGCCAGCCCAAGCCGGTGAGAGACCAGTCTCCGGGAGTTCCAGCGCGTGTGCGAGGTCGGATTCGGAGAGTGAGTCCACGACGATGTCGCACTCGAGTTCGGGATCGACGTGAACGATGCGCATCGCGAGGACCGTCGGGGTCTGATCGAAGAGTCCGTGCGGGGCGAGGGCCGCTGCGGTCAGGGCCAGCACGCCACTCGCCGCCTGCAGCCGAACCCCCTCGTCCGAGATCCGCTTGGCCCGTCCGACGAAGGTGAGTACGTCGCGGGACGTCTCCTGATCAGCGAGAACGAGATGGTGGGGCACGCCCTCTAAACTACCAACGGAGACAGCGCCTGCGGTCGCGGAGAGGAATACATGAGCCCGGACACGCACGCGAGGAAGACCGTCGATCGCCTGCTGGACGTGCTTGATCTGGACTTCACCCAGGCCCGCACCACTGAAGACATCTTCACCGGCACGTCGCACCCGATGCCGACCGGTCGCATCTACGGCGGCCAGGTGCTCGCGCAGAGCCTCATCGCCGCGGAGCGCACGCTTCCCGAGAACCGAACCGTGCACTCGATGCACGGTTACTTCTTGCGACCGGGCGATTCCTCGCAGGGCATCACCATTGCGGTCGACCGGATTCACGACGGTCGTTCCTTCTCGACACGGCGCTCGCAGGCCTATCAGAACGGCGTTCCGATCTTCTCGATGATCGCTTCTTTCCAGGACGACGATCCCGGTATCGAGCACGCGGTGCCGATGCCGGAGGGCGTGCCGTCTCCGGACTCCCTCTCCCCCGATGAGGACCGTGACGCCGGCCTCCCGGAAGCGGTGGTCTGGATGCTTCGGGAGCGGGCAGCCGACATCCGGCACGTCAATTCGCCTCTCTACCTTCCGAGCGACGACGAACGTGTGCCGCACCAGGGGGTCTGGATGCGGATGCGGGCGGCTCTTCCCGACGATCCGGCACTTCACCGGGCGGCCCTGGCGTACTTGAGCGACATGACCATTCAGGAGTCGATCCTGCGCGCGCATGGCGTCTACTGGTCGCTGCCCGGCCTCAAGGTGGCGAGTCTCGACCACGCCATGTGGTGGCACCGTCCGGCGCGCGTCGACGAATGGCTGCTCTACGTGCAGGAATCTCCGAACGCCAAGGGCGGGCGCGGCCTCGCGACGGGGCGGATCTACACCGAAGACGGCGCACTCGTCGCGAGTGTCGCCCAGGAGATCATGGTGCGGGTGCCCGAGGTCCCTTGACCTGTTCCGCGGTCAGCGTCGGTTGTACGCGATCGACGGCCCGAGGAACGGCTCCCAGGCGTCTCGCATCTCCTCGCTCAGGCGCGTCGGCCGACCGGTTCCGGCATCCACGAGCACGATGACCGCCGTGGAGCGCGCATAGACGATTCGTTCGGCGAAGGACGGGTCGTTATGCACCTCATAGCAGACCTCGATACTGGACCCGCCGAGCTTGCCGAACCACATCTGCACTTCGAGCGGATGCCGCTGGTAGGGCACCGGTGCCAGATACTCGATCTCCTGGCGCGCGATCAGAGTCAGGATGCCCTCGTCGATACCGGAGTCCAGCACTGCCGTCGACGGTGCTTCCTCGCCGGGACCGGCCCGCCAGAACGCACGTACGCGCGCCTCCTCGAGCAACTTGAGCATCGAGGTGTTGTTGACGTGGTTGAAGGCGTCGAGATCGCCCCAGCGCAGGTGGATGGGGATGTGCAGCCTCACCTCTTCCGGTGAGGCTGCGTCTGACCGGGGGTCAGTCACGGGTCAGCTTGCGGTGGGTCGAGCGGTGTGGCTTGGCCGCATCCGCTCCGAGACGCTCGACCTTGTTCTGCTCGTACGCGTCGAAGTTCCCCTCGAACCAGTACCACTGGTCGGGGTTCTCGTCGGTGCCCTCGTAGGCGAGGATGTGCGTGGCGATGCGGTCGAGGAACCACCGGTCGTGGGTGATGACCACGGCGCAACCGGGGAACTCGAGCAGCGCGTTCTCCAGCGAGCTCAGGGTCTCGACATCGAGGTCGTTCGTCGGCTCATCGAGCAGTAGCAGGTTGCCGCCCTCCTTGAGCGTGAGGGCGAGGTTCAGGCGGTTGCGCTCACCACCGGAGAGGACGCCGGCCTTCTTCTGCTGGTCCGGTCCCTTGAAGCCGAACTTCGAGACGTAAGCGCGCGACGGGATCTCGGTCTTGCCGACCGTGATGTAGTCCAGCCCGTCGGACACGACCTCCCAGAGCGTCTTGTTGGGGTCGATGTTCGAGCGCGACTGGTCGACATAGCTGATCTTGACGGTCTCGCCGATCTTGAGGTCACCGCCATCGAGCGGTTCCAGGCCGACGATCGTCTTGAAGAGCGTGGTCTTTCCGACGCCGTTCGGACCGATGACACCGACGATGCCGTTCGGCGGCAGGCTGAAGCTGAGGCCGTCGATGAGCGAGCGGCCGTCGAAGCCCTTCTTCAGCTTCTTCGCCTCGATGACGATGCCGCCCAGTCGCGGACCGGCCGGAATCTGGATCTCGTCGAAGTCGAGCTTCCTCGTCCGCTCGGCCTCGGTTGCCATCTCCTCGTAGCGCGCGAGGCGCGCCTTGGACTTGGTCTGGCGGCCCTTCGCGCTGGAGCGCACCCACTCCAGCTCTTCCTTGAGGCGCTTCGCGAGCTTGGCGTCCTTCTTGCCCTGGACCTCGAGGCGTTCGCCCTTCTTCTCCAGGTAGGTCGAGTAGTTGCCCTCGTAGCCGATGAGGCGGCCGCGGTCGACCTCAGCGATCCATTCGGCCACGTGGTCGAGGAAGTACCGGTCGTGAGTGATCGCGATCACAGCGCCCTTGTAGGCCTGCAGGTGCTGCTCGAGCCAGAGCACGCTCTCCGCGTCGAGGTGGTTGGTGGGCTCGTCGAGGAGCAGGAGATCAGGCTTCTGCAGCAGCAGCTTGGCAAGGGCGACGCGGCGCTTTTCACCACCGGAGAGCGGCGCGATGGCGGCATCTCCTGGCGGAGTGCGCAGGGCATCCATGGCCTGGTCGAGCTGCGAATCGAGATCCCAGCCGTCTGCGGCGTCGATCTCCTCCTGGAGCGTGCCCATCTCGGCGAGGAGCGCATCGAAATCGGCGTCGGGGTCGGCCATCAGCGCGGAGATCTCGTTGAAGCGGTCCAGCTTCGCCTTGATCGCGATGCCCTCCTGGATGTTCTCGAGCACCGTCTTGGACTCATCGAGTTCGGGCTCCTGCATAAGGATGCCGACGGTGAATCCCGGTGAGAGCTTCGCCTCGCCGTTGGAGGGGGTGTCGAGGCCCGCCATGATCTTCAGGATCGTCGACTTACCGGCGCCGTTCGGGCCGACCATGCCGATCTTCGCGCCGGGGAGGAACGCCATCGTCACGTCATCGAGGATGAGCTTCTCGCCCACCGCCTTGCGGGCACGGACCATGGAGTAGATGTACTCTGCCACCGAAAACGCTCCTTCTATGTCGTCGAAGATCGACACTCCAGCTTACCGGCCTCTGCTGCACACCCTCGTCGGTGCACAGCCGGCTCCCCCGCGAGAACCCGGCAGTGACAAGCCGGATCTCACCAGTCGATCGGTCGCGTTGCCCCGACGAGACAGCGCCCTTCGGCGAGTTGAGCCATGACCGCGGTGACGGGCTCGCCGGTCGACGGCCCCACCTGTCCAACCAGGCAATGCGCATCACCCCAGCGCACCGAGAACTGCAGGCTCTCCGCGGCGTTGCCGACGGTCGTCTGGTCCGGCGTGACCTGCATGAACGAGCGGTCGAACCCGGCTGCCGCAAGCGCGTCGATATACGCGCGTCCGGACGCGCGTTCGTCGGATCCCCAGACCTGCTGCGTGATCGACGTGAAGATCGGCAGGTTGGCCTCCGCCGTACCCGCCGGGTCGTACACCGGTGGCTCCTGCGGCGGAGTCCCTGTCGCGCTGTCGGTGGGATCAGGGCTGCTCGACGGATTCGGTGTCGTCGTGCACGCGGTGAGCAGTATCGCCAGCGCCGCTGCGATCACCGCTCCCCGGATCGTTCGCGAAGCAGGAGCGTTCGGTCGTCGGAGCACGATTCGAGTCTACGGGTCGTGCTCCGACGGCCGATCGTCACGATCGTCGGTGCGGTCCTTCTCCGGGCCGCAGAGCCAGGGGTGCTCGCGGTCTCTCAGAAGGGTGTCGTGTCGGCATCCGCCAGTTCCGGCGCCGCGTCCGGAGTCGTCCACACGGCAGCGCTGAGCGCCATCGCCTCGTCCGGATCGACGTCGGTCGCGGCTTCTTCCGGTCCGTCCGCCGCGTCGACGCCGATCGGCTCCCTGTTCTCGACAGGCGTGGAACGCGCGGCGCGAGCATACGCGGCGGTCCCCCAGCGCAGGTCGTGGCCGATGGTATCGGCGTCGATATCGACGCTTGTTCCGTGCTTGCCGTTGGCCTCCCAGTTGCGGATCTTCAGGCGTCCGGTCACGATCACACTGTCCCCGGAGCGCAGCGACGCCTTCGCGTGCTCCGCCAGCTGACGGAAGGCCGCGATCGAGTACCAGTTCGTGCTGGTCTCGACCCATTGCTGAGTCGCGTTGTCGAACCGTCGCTGGGAACTCGCGACGCGGAAGTTCGTCACGGGGATGCCACTGGGCGTGCGCCCCAGCACCGGGTCGGTGGCGACGTTGCCCACGATCGTCAAAGTGTCAGTCATTTTCCTTCTCCTCTGCGTCCCGGGTCGGTCGCCCGGATCGCTCCAGGATGCTCCTGACCGGAGAGTTCGGAACCGGCCAGGACCGGGATCTGTGCACTCTTCATCACCGCGACGGAATCGTGCAGGAGGAGTCGCCCGGGCGCATCGGAGCACGCGCAGCGCGAATGTCGGTGGTCGCTCATATGTTCGAACCAGAAAGGAGATTCCGATGTCCGACAACCTGATCACGTCCCTGCCCGAGGTCCCGTATGCGACGCCCCGGCTCGCCTCCGCCCGAGAGAAGCTCGTCCGGGCCGCCGACCACCTGTGGCGAGTCCAAGATGCAGGAGGTCGCGTTCTCGGTCACCTGCGCATCGTCGCCGACCCGCTCGGCCTTCGCTATCGAGCAGAACGGCTGCATCTCGCCACCGGCACGTTTCGCATCGTCGGCGAGTTCTGGCGACCCGACGATGCGGTCGCGGCGCTGCGCAACGCATGAGCTGTGAACGCAGTCGGCTGTGGGTGCCCCCGGCAGGATTCGAACCTGCGACCAAGAGATTAGAAGGCTCCTGCTCTATCCCCTGAGCTACGGAGGCGGCACAAATACCGTACCGCGCTCCGAAGGCCGATGTCTGCGCCGTCGATAGGATGGCCTCATGGTATCTGCGTCCGAAAATGATCGACTCGTCTGGATCGACTGCGAGATGACGGGCCTCGATCTTCAGGTCGATGAGCTCGTAGAGATCGCGGTGGTCATCACCGATTTCGAGCTCGAGCCGATCGATCCGGGGTTCCAGATCGTGATCAAACCGAGCGACGCGGCACTTGAGAACATGAACGACTTCGTGACGAAGATGCATGAATCGTCCGGCCTGATCGAGGAGATTCCGCTCGGCGTCTCCCTCGCCGATGCCGAGGCGCAGACCCTCGCCTATATCAAGCGATTCGTTCCGTTGGAGCGCAAAGCTCCGCTCGCCGGCAACACGATCGGCACCGACCGGATGTTCCTCGCGAAGTACATGCCGCAGGTCGACAATTGGCTGCACTACCGCAACGTCGACGTCTCCAGCATCAAGGAACTCTCCCGACGCTGGTATCCGCGGGTGTTCTTCCAGGCCCCGACGAAAGACGGCGGCCACCGCGCCCTCGCCGACATCCTCGAGTCGATCAGAGAGCTGCGCTACTACCGCGAAGCCGTCTTCGTCGCCGAACCCGGACCCTCCAGCGATCAGGCTCGCGACATCGCATCGCGCACCGTGTCGGAGTTCGCCCCGAACGTGTAATAGAATCGTCTGGTTGCCTTCTCCGGAAGGCACATGGTGGCTATAGCTCAGTTGGTAGAGCACCGCGTTGTGGTCGCGGGGGTCGCGGGTTCGAGCCCCGTTAGCCACCCCAATCACAGAAGAGGCCCGAACCGTGCGGTTCGGGCCTCTTCTGCGTTCGGCAGGCGCGCGCGAGGCAAGGTCGGACTCTGGCACGACCCTAGACTGTCGAAGTGTCGTTGACGGTCTGGCTCTCCCTGCTCACCGCCTGTGTGGTCATCAGCTTCACTCCCGGCGCCGGTGCGATCAACACGATGTCGAATGCCCTCAACCAGGGCTGGCGTCGCTCGATCTGGGGTGTCATCGGACAGCAACTCGCACTGGTCGTGCACGTCGTGATCGTCGCCGCCGGCGTCGGCCTCATCGTCTCCAGCTCCGAGATCCTGTTCAATGCGATCCGCTACGCGGGTGCCGCCTATCTCGTGTACCTCGGCATCCGACTCATCCTCGCCCGCCCGGTCGTCCCCGACGACGACGAGGATGCGGTGCTCGTCATCCGGGAAGGCCACTGGTCGATGATCCGACGCGGATTCTGGGTGAATCTCCTCAATCCCAAGGCGATCGTGTTCTTCCTCGCCTTCATCCCGCAGTTCGTCCGATTGGATGAACCGC
This sequence comes from Microbacterium sp. LWH12-1.2, assembly GCF_040675825.1. Taxonomy (NCBI): domain Bacteria; kingdom Bacillati; phylum Actinomycetota; class Actinomycetes; order Micrococcales; family Microbacteriaceae; genus Microbacterium; species Microbacterium sp. LWH12-1.2. Next base: position 949,624 of record NZ_JBEGIJ010000001.1, on the reverse strand, counting down.
CTCTCCCCCAGTACCTCGCGCTGATCAGCACCGTGATCATCGTCGACGTGATCGTGATGTGGGGTTTCTTCGCCACGGCTGCCCGACCATTCCGCCGCCTCACACGATCCCCCCGGGGTCAGCGAACGCTCAACAGCGTGTTCGGCGCCCTGTTCATCGCCGTCGCCGCATTGCTCGTCTTCATGCACTGACGACTTCGGAGCGCGTGTCTCCCCATAGGCTGGGCTGCGATGGACATGGACGCTGCAGCCTTCGAAGAACTCGTCATCGACGAGCTCGACCGCCTGCCCGACGACATGGTGGACGGGCTCGAGAATGTCGTATTCGTCGTCGAGGATCGGCCAGAGGACGGCAGCCTCGACCTTCTCGGTCTCTACGACGGCCTGGCTCTCACCGAACGCACCCAGTACGGGATGGGCGAACTTCCCGACCGCATCATCGTGTACCGGGAGTCTCACCTGGCAGCGTGCGACGACGAAGATCATCTCCGCGACGAAGTGCACACCACACTGGTGCACGAGATCGCGCATTTCTACGGCATCGACGACGAACAGCTGCATGAATTGGGATGGGCATGAGCCTGCCGCTGATCACGCCGGATCTGGCTGAAACCACCGATCTCTTCGCCGCGCCGATGGAGCCCTGGCAGGTCGTCGTGTGGAACGACCCCGTGAATCTGATGAGCTATGTCGTCCGCGTGTTCCGGACGTACTTCGGATACTCCGCTGATCGGGCGACCGCGCTCATGCTGGCGGTGCACAATGACGGGCACGCGATCGTCGCGACCGGCCCGCGAGAGACCATGGAGGTGCACGCCCAGGCGATGCACGACTACGGCCTGTGGGCGACTGTTCGAAAGGCCCCGCTGTGACGGATCGATCCGTGCACCTGTCCATCGCCCGGCTCGAGGGGGTCCAGCTCTCCAGACTCGTCGTTGACTTCGGCGAACTCGTCGGCGTCGCCCGCGACACGAGCGATTCGGCGATCGGCCGCCTGACCCCGAACGCCTATCCGGAAGATGCCGAGGCATCACTCGCCTTCGCCGACAGCACCCGAGACGACATCCTCGATCGCCGGGCCGCAGATGCGGCGACCGTCCGGTCGGCGCTCGACGGATTCGACGTCGCCGTGGAAGCACTCACCGAGGAACAGGCGCTCGCTTATCGAGAAGTCATCATTCCCGATGCCGACATCGACGCCTGGCTGCGCACGCTCACCGCTCTGCGTCTCGTGATCGCGTCCCGCCTCGAGATCACGGACGATGATCAGTACGATCCGGAGGACCCGCGATACGACGTCTACGCCTGGCTCGGGTATCGGCTGGAAGGCTTGATCCAGGCAGCGGACGACCGCGACTGAGGTCGCGAACCCGGAGTCAGGGGATCTCGACGATGCGCGTCGCGAGCGCCCTCGGCGCATCGCGCTCGACATGGCGACGTTCCTGGGCTGCCCACCGATCCCAATGAGGTCGGTAGGTTTCACCGTCTCGCCGAAGTGCCCGCGACTTGCGTGAATGATCGGGAGCCTCCACCCATACCCGCACGTCGGCGAGTCTCGCGGTCGTGGGCGTGAGGGATCCGCTGCCCTCGATGATGACGCCCAGCGCAGGGTCGACGGCGTGGCTCTCGGCTTCCGTTCCCTGCTCCCAGTCCCACCGTCGCCAGGTACCGAGGAGACCTCGACCGTGCGGTCGAAGAATCCACTCCTCCGCCCGCTCGACTCCGGCATCGAGACCATCCCATCCCGGATAGATCGAGTCCAGCGCGATCAGCTGAACGCGGCCTACCACCGGCCACCGGCCGAGCAGCCGCTGCGCCAGCGAAGTCTTGCCTGCGCCACTGCATCCGTCGATCAGCACGACGGGGTTGGCTGCAGCCAACGTCCTCACGTCGTCCGCGATCAGCGCCGCCGCATGCTCGAGGGCAGCGGCGACCGGGTCGTCACTTCTTGAGTGCACGGATGATGCGGGTGATGGCCCGTCCTGCCACCCAGACGAAGGGGATCGCGACGGCCAGCAACGAAACGAAGTTGGGCTCGAAGCGCAGACCCTCTTCACGACGGACGTAGACACCGAGCGGGATAGCGATTCCGCCGCCTCCGCCGCCCTCTCCCTCTGCCGCGCCTTCGGCACCGCCCGACCCACCGCCGAAGCCCGTGCAGGTCAGTGCTACAGGCGTGAATTCCGCTCCGTCGACGGTCTGAGTGTTCCCGTAGGCGCTGTTCACGCCGAACGAGCCGGCGTTCTTCCCGAGTTCAAGTGCGATGTTGGGCATGAACCCACGCTAACCCACGACCGCGCTGCGCGGAACGTCAATCCAATCCGTGGGCTTTCGGATGCCGAGCTGCACCGCGGCCTTCACCACGGCCGACGTGCCGAGCCCTCGTGATCGTGGAATTGCCGAAACGCGCGACGGCGTCATCGACTGCACCCTCGACGCGCCGCCAGTCCTCGTCGTCATCCCAGAGACCCAACCGCCCACCCCCGGCCGGGCGGAGATTCTCGGCCCGCACACCGACGAGACGGACCGGATCGCGGCGTTCGATCTGTTCGAAGAGAGCCTGGGCGGCCTCGCCGATCCGCTGGCCGACGGCGGTGGGTTCTGGCAGGGTCTGAGACCTGCTCAGTGTGCGGAAGTCGTCGAAACGGATCTTGATCGCCACCGTTCCCGTCTCCCAGCCCGCGCGCCGCAGCCGCGCCGCCACGCGATCGGCAAGCCGCAGCAGCTCGGCGCGGAGGAATACCCGGTCGATGATGTCCTGATCGAAGGTCTCCTCGTGCCCGACGCTCTTCTCCACACGCTCCGTCTCGATGAGTCGCGCGTCTTCGCCACGCGCCAACTGGGTCAGACGCGCACTCAGCGCTGCGCCCACCGCACGATCGAGCATCTCCTGAGGTGCCTCACGGATGTCGCCGATGGTACGGATACCGCGTCCCTCCAGCGCCTCCGCCGCCTTAGGACCCACGCCCCACATCGCCCGCACCGGGCGGGGCGCCAGGAACTCCAGGGTGTCGGCGGCAGAAACCACCAGCATGCCGTCCGGCTTCGCGATCGTGGACGCCATCTTCGCCACATGCTTCGTCGCCGCGACCCCGACGCTGCAGGTGATCCCCACCTCTGCCTGCACGCGCTCCCGGATGAGCTGGGCGATACGAGCAGGACTCCCCCAGAGCCGGCGCACCCCCTGCACGTCGAGGAACGCCTCGTCCACGGACAAGGGCTCGACGAGCGGCGTGAACGATTCGAAAATCGCCATCACCTGACGGGAGACCTCCTGATACCGGTGGAAATGCGGCAGGACGATGCGGGCCGACGGGCACAACCGCAGAGCCTGAGACACCGGCATCGCCGCGTGCACACCGTAGCGCCGGGCCTCGTAGGAGGCACTGGAGACGACGGAGCGTCCATCCGGAGCACCGATGATCAGCGGCAGGCCCCGCAGGGATGGATCATCCAGCACCTCGACGGCGGCGTAGAACGCGTCCATGTCGACATGGAGGATGCGGGTGCCGGTGTCATCCGCACCGTCGGAAGAGACGATGCGCCCTCTGCCGTCACCGTGTCCCATACGCCCATTCTCTCCCTGACCTCGGACACGAGGTCAGGGAGAGAAAACTGCTGCGCGGCGTGTTCGCGACTCTGCCTACGCCTCGGTCTCGCTGGCGCGAGCGAGAACGAGTTCGCGCACGCGAGCGGCGTCCGCTTGGCCCTTCATCGCCTTCATGACCGCGCCGATGACGGCACCGGCCGCCTGCACCTTGCCGTCGCGGATCTTCGCCATGACATCCGGCTGGCTGGCCAGCGCCTCGTCGATCGCAGCGATCAGCGCGCCATCGTCGGAGACGACCGCGAGACCGCGCGCGTCGACGACCTGCTGCGGCGTCCCTTCGCCGGCGATGACGCCCTCGAGCACCTGGCGGGCGAGCTTGTCGGTCAGGGTGCCCGCCTCGACGAGCTTCTGAAGAGCAGCGACATCAGCAGGACCGACCAACTCGGCGGCATCCCGCTCCTGGGCATTCGCCAGGCGCGAGATCTCGCCGGTCCACCACTTACGGGCAGCTGCCGGAGTCGCGCCCGAGGCGATCGTCGCCTCGACGACGTCGAGCAGGCCTCCGTTGCGGACGTCCTGGAACTCGAGATCCGTGAAGCCCCACTCGGTCATCAGACGACGCCGACGGGCGACGGGCTGCTCCGGCAGCTGCGCGCGCAGCTCCTCGATCAGTTCGGCAGCCGGCTGCACGGGCAGCAGGTCGGGCTCCGGGAAATAGCGATAGTCGTCGGCATCCGACTTCGGACGCCCCGGCGACGTCGCACCGGTGTCCTCGTGCCAGTGCCGCGTCTCCTGCGTGATCGTCCCCCCGTCGGCGAGGATCTGCGCCTGGCGCTGGATCTCATACCTGACGGCACGTTCGACCGAGCGCATCGAGTTGACGTTCTTCGTCTCGGTGCGGGTGCCGAGCTTTTCGACCCCGCGCGGACGCAGTGACACGTTCGCGTCGCAGCGCAGGTTGCCACGCTCGAGGCGGGCCTCCGAGATGCCGAGGCTTCGGACGATGTCACGGATCGTCGCGACGTACGCCTTCGCGACCTCTGGAGCGCGGTGCTCCGTGCCGAAGATCGTCTTCGTGACGATCTCGACGAGCGGCACGCCGGCACGGTTGTAGTCGACGAGCGAGTATTCGGCGCCCTGGATCCGGCCGGTCGCTCCACCCATGTGGGTGAGCTTGCCGGCATCCTCCTCCATGTGCGCGCGCTCGATCGGGATCTGCACGATCGTGCCGTCCTCGAGCTCCACCTCGACCGACCCCTCGAATGCGATGGGCTCGTCGTACTGCGAGATCTGATAGTTCTTGCCCAGGTCGGGGTAGAAGTAGTTCTTCCGCGCGAAACGGCTCGATTCGGCGATCGAGCAGCCGAGAGCGAGACCGAGGCTGATCGACGAGCGGATCGCCGTCTCATTCACGACTGGCAGCGAGCCGGGAAGGCCGAGGTCGACCGGCGCGATGAGCGTGTTCGGCTCGGCCGCGTGGTAGAGCTCGTTGGCCGGGTTCGGCGCATCCGAGAACATCTTCGTGTTCGTGTTGAGTTCGACGTGCACCTCGAAGCCGAGTACCGGCTCGAACAGCTCGAGCGCCTTGTCGAAGTCCATGAGCTTGGCGGCAGCCATCAGCGGGTTCCTCCCATGAGCTGGGGTGCACGATCCAGGAGCGGCCCGCCCCAGGAGTCGAGCAGTACTGCTTCGAGCGCGGCGCCGACCTTGTACAGGCGGGCGTCCTCGCGTGCCGGAGCGATGAACTGGATACCGACGGGCAGACCGTCTTCAGAGGCGAGGCCCGAGGGAATCGAGATGCCGGGAACGCCAGCGAGGTTCACCGGAATCGTCGTGATGTCGTTCAGGTACATCTTCAGCGGGTCGTCGATCTGCTCGCCGATCTTGAACGCTGTGGTCGGCGCCGAGGGCGTCGCGATGACGTCCACGTCGGCGAAGGCGTTCGCGAAGTCCTGCTGGATGAGCGTCCGCACCTTCTGCGCGCTGCCGTAGTAGGCGTCGTAATAGCCGGCCGACAGTGCATAAGTGCCGAGGATGATGCGGCGCTTGACCTCGTCGCCGAATCCGGCGTCGCGGGTTGCCGACATGACGTCTTCGACCGTGGGGTTGCCGTCGGGGGTGACGCGCAAGCCGAATCGAACGGAATCGAACTTCGCCAGGTTGCTGGAGGCCTCCGCCGGGAGGATCAGATAGTACGCGGCAACGCCGAATTCGAAGTGCGGGGCTCCGATCTCGACGATCTCGGCTCCCTGCGCCTCCATCAGCGCCAGGGATGCGCGGAAGGATGCCGCAACACCGGGCTGGAACCCGCTGTCCGGCAGCTCGCGGATGACGCCGACCTTGAGGCCCTTGAGCACGTCGCCGCGAGCGCCCTCGCGGGCGGCCTCCGCGAATGACGGCCAGACGTCGCGCAGCGAGGTCGAGTCCTTGGGGTCGTGTCCGCCGATCGCATCGTGCAGGAGTCCGGCGTCGAGCACCGTGCGGGTCACGGGTCCGACCTGGTCGAGGCTGGATGCGAGTGCGATGGCGCCGTAGCGGCTGACGCCGCCGTAGGTGGGCTTCACGCCCACGGTTCCGGTCACGTGCGCCGGCTGACGGATCGATCCGCCGGTGTCCGAACCGAGCGCGAGCGGTGCCTCGAACGCAGCGACGGCCGCTGCGGAACCGCCGCCGGAACCGCCGGGAATCCGGTCGAGATCCCAGGGGTTGCGTGTGGGGCCGTACGCCGAGTGCTCGGTGGACGAGCCCATCGCGAACTCATCCATGTTCGTCTTGCCGAGCGGAATGAGTCCGGCGGCGCGGGACCGCGCGACGACGGTGGCATCGTACGGCGAGCGGTAGCCCTCGAGGATTCGGGAGCCACTGGTCGTCGGCTGATCCGTCGTGACCAGGACGTCCTTGATCGCGAGCGGCACACCGGCGATGGGGCCGAGCTTCTCGCCGGCCGCGCGCTGTGCGTCGACGGCGGCTGCAGCGTCGAGCGCGTGTGCGTTGATGTGCAGGAACGCATGGACATCGCCATCTACCGCGGCGATGCGGTCGAGGTGCGCCTGCGTCGCCTCGACACTGGAGATCTCACGCGAGGCGAGCTTGTCGGCGAGCTCGGCTGCGGTCAGGCGGATGATGTCGCTCACTGCTCTTCTCCCAGGATCGCGGTGACGCGGAAGCGGCCGTCGGCCTGATCCGGTGCGTTCTGGAGCACCTGCTCGTGCGTGAGCGGCTGCCCGACGACATCGGGACGGAAGACGTTGCTCAGCGGGATCGGGTGGCTCGTCGCGACGATGTCGGCGGTCGCGACCTCGGACACCTTCGCGATGTTGTCGACGATGGCGTCGAGCTGGCCGGTGAGCAGCGTCACCTCGTCGTCGTTGAGCTGGATGCGCGCGAGCGCGCCGAGATGGCGCACAAGATCAGGGGTGATTTCAGACACGCCTCTAGTCTAGGCGTCGCTTCTCGCCGCCCCTCGCGCCCGGCTTATGCTGGGCGGGTGACGACGTTCCAGCCTCCGCGCCCCTGGATCCGAAGCTACGCCGCCGGCGTTCCGGAAGATCTCTCCCCCGTCGACGGCTCTCTCGTCGACATCGTCTCGGCATCCGCACAGGACTATCCGGATGCCCCTGCCCTGCAGTTCTTCGGCAGGGAGACGACCTACGCCGAGCTGCAGGACGCGATCGATCGAGCGGCATCCGGCCTGCGCGATCTCGGCGTGCGCGCCGGAGACCCGGTAGCCATCGTGTTGCCGAACTGCCCGCAGCACATCGTCGCGTTCTACGCCGTGCTGCGACTCGGCGCCGTGGTCGTCGAACACAACCCGCTGTACACCCCGCGCGAGCTGCGCAAGCAGTTCGAGGACCACGGAGCGAAGCACGCGATCGTGTGGAACAAGATCGTCTCCACGCTGCAGGAGTTCCCTGCCGACCTCGTCGTGTCGAACCTGATCTCGGTCGACGTCACCCGGGCGATGCCCTTCCTCACGCGCGTCGCGCTGCGTCTGCCGGTCGCCAAGGCGCGCGAATCTCGCGCTGCCCTGACCGAGAAGGTGCGCGGCACCGTGACCTGGGATGCGCTGGTGGCATCCGCCCCGATCCCGTCATCGCACCCGCAGCCGGGGACGGACGATCTCGCGATCATCCAGTACACCTCCGGTACCACCGGCACTCCGAAGGGCGCCTCCCTCACCCATCGCAATCTGCTCTCCAACGCCGCGCAGGCGCAGGCTTGGGTGCCGTCGATCCAACGAGGCAAGGGCTGCGTCGTCTACGCGGTACTGCCGATGTTCCACGCCTACGGGCTCACCCTGTGCCTCACCTTCGCGATGTCGATGGGTGCCCGCCTGGTGCTCTTCCCGAAGTTCGACCCGGATCTCGTCCTCGACGTCATGAAGAAGCATCCGGCGACCTTCCTGCCCCTGGTGCCGCCGATCGCCGACCGCCTTCTGGCTACGGCAAAGACCAAGGGCGTGTCGCTCGACGGAATCGAGGTGGCGATTTCCGGCGCGATGGCGCTTCCGCACGAACTCGTGGTCCCGTTCGAGGATGCGACGCACGGCTACCTCGTCGAGGGCTACGGGCTCAGCGAGTGCTCGCCGGTACTGATGGCCAATCCGGTGGCGGAGAACCGCGTTCCGGGCACCGTCGGACTCCCGCTCCCCGGCACCGAGTGCCGCGTCGTCGATCCGGACAACCCGACCGTCGACGTCCCGACCGGATCGGCAGGCGAGCTGATCGTTCGCGGTCCGCAGGTGTTCTCCGGGTACTACGGCAAGCCGGAGGAGACGGAGGCGGTCTTCGTCGATGGCTGGTTCCGCACCGGCGACATCGTCACGGTGGACGAGGGCGGCTTCATCCGCGTCGTCGACCGGATCAAGGAGCTCATCATCACCGGAGGCTTCAACGTCGCTCCCACCGAGGTCGAGAACGCGCTGCGTCAGCATCCGCACGTGCTCGACGCAGCCGTCGTCGGATTGCCCAGTGAGCACTCCGGCGAGGAGGTCGTCGCGGCGATCGTCCTCGACAGCACCTCGGACGTCGATGTGGAGGCGATCCGCGAGTTCGCGCGCGGCATCCTCACCCCATACAAGGTGCCGCGGCGCGTGTTCGTCGTCGATGAGCTTCCGAAGTCGCTGATCGGAAAGGTGCTGCGGCGGCAGGTGAAGGAGAAACTCGTCGCCCTCACCACCGGCTCCTGAGCCGTCTTCACAGGTGCGAACCGCGCGAAAGCGCTACCTTTGGTTAGTGACTCCTGAAGACGCTGTGAACGCTGATGCCCCCGAAACCCCTGAAACTCCCGGATTCGAGGAACTCGGCCTGACCGGCCCCGTCCTCAGAGCGGTCCGCGACCTCGGCTATGAGACGCCGTCCCCCATCCAGGCCGCGACGATTCCGACACTGCTCGCCGGTCGCGATGTGGTCGGTATGGCGCAGACCGGAACCGGCAAGACGGCGGCGTTCGCACTGCCCGTGCTGGAGAACCTCGATATCTCTCAGAAGACCCCGCAGGCGCTGGTGCTGGCCCCCACGCGCGAGCTCGCGCTGCAGGTGTGCGAGGCGTTCGAGTCGTACGCCGCGAAGATGAAGGGCGTGCACGTGCTGCCCGTCTACGGCGGACAGGGCTACGGCGTGCAGCTTTCGGCGCTTCGGCGCGGCGTGCACGTGATCGTCGGCACCCCCGGTCGCATCATGGATCACCTCGCCAAGGGCACCCTGGACCTCTCGGAACTGAAGTACCTGGTGCTCGACGAGGCCGACGAGATGCTGAAGATGGGCTTCGCAGAAGACGTCGAGCAGATCCTGGCGCAGACGCCCAAGGAGAAGCAGGTCGCCCTGTTCTCGGCGACCATGCCGCCGCAGATCCGCCGTCTGGCGCAGCAGTACCTGCGTGATCCCGAAGAGATCAGCATCAAGTCGAAGACGGCGACCGGCACGAACATCACGCAGCGCTACCTCGTGGTGTCGTACGCGCAGAAGGTCGACGCGCTCACCCGCATCCTCGAGGTGGAGAACTTCGAGGGGATGATCGTGTTCGTCCGCACCAAGAACGAGACCGAGACGCTCGCCGAGAAGCTGCGGGCCCGTGGCTACTCCGCCGCCGCCATCAACGGCGATGTGGCGCAGGTGCAGCGCGAGCGCACGGTGAACCAGTTGAAGGATGGCAAGCTCGACATCCTCGTCGCCACCGATGTCGCCGCCCGTGGCCTCGACGTGGAGCGCATCAGCCACGTCGTGAACTTCGACATCCCCACTGACACCGAGTCGTACGTGCACCGCATCGGCCGTACCGGCCGCGCTGGACGCAAGGGCGATGCGATCAGCTTCATCACACCGCGCGAGCGCTACCTGCTCAAGAGCATCGAGAAGGCGACGCGTCAGCAGCCGACCCAGATGCAGCTCCCGAGCACGGAGGACGTCAACACGACCCGCCTCGCGCGCTTCGACGACGCGATCACCGCCGCACTTTCGGAGACCGCTCGGATCGACGGGTTCCGCGACATCGTCGCGCACTACGTGCGTAACCACGACGTCCCTGAGGGCGACGTCGCCGCTGCCCTCGCCGTGGTCGCCCAGGGCGCGACGCCGCTGCTGCTGGACCCGGCGCACGACCCGCTGTCGAAGGCCGTGGCCGCTGACAACCGTCCTGCACGCGACTCCGCCGGTGGCACGCGTGCTCCGCGCACCGACCGCGAACCGCGCACCGACCGTCGTGGACGCGGCGACTACACGCCGTACCGCATCGAGGTCGGCCGTCGTCACCGCGTCGAGCCCCGCCAGATCGTCGGCGCGCTGGCGAACGAGGGCGGCCTCGGCCGCGACGACTTCGGCGTGATCAACATCCGTCCCGACTTCTCGACCGTCGAGCTTCCCGCGAACATGGATCCGTCGGTGCTCGAGAAGCTGCGCGACACCCGCATCTCCGGCCGCCTGATCGAGATCAAGGCCGACCGTGGTGCTCCCGGACGCCGTTCGCGCGACGACGACGACCGTGGCCCGCGTACCGGTGACCGCGAAGAGCGGCCGTTCCGCAAGCCACGCCACAAGGGCTGAGCCGCAACACCAGTAGTTCCCGCTTCCCGCATGAGAGACCGCGTCCGACGCGGTCTCTCATGCGGGAAGTCGTTCGTTATGGCGCCGGCCGCTACCCGATCTCAGAGAAACGCGCGTCGGATCTCGACGGCCAGAGCAGAGACCTCTACGGGTGTACTGCTGTCGACACGAACCACCGGAAACCCGGTGAGCGGCTGAGCGACCGCCGCGGCTGCTTCCCACTCGGCGATGCGTGCATGATCATCGTGCACAGCGTGTCGTGGCCGCGTCAGGTAGCGCTCACGCATCGTTGCGCGTGGAGCCTCGCACCACAGTTCGATGCCCGCGGGAGAACCGACGGACACCCAGCCGCGGCGGAACCATTCCTCATCGCGTCCTGTGAGCCACACCGACTCGACCATCACGGTGCCCTCAAGCATCCCCGTCAAGCGCCACAGCGCATCCGCTGCCAGCGCGCCGAGCCTCGTCGTCGGCAGGCGCGCCGTCACCGCGTCGCCCAGTGCTTCCTTGATCGCATCCTTGGACACCAGGGGGATGTCGAGTTCGGCGGCGAGCGGACCCGCGAGCGTGGTCTTTCCCGCGCCGGCCATACCGTTGACGACGATGAGCCGGTCAACCATCCAGCGAGCGTTCTTCTTGGGTCGCGAGCCTGGCTGCCACGTCGATCAGGGCCTCGGGACGTGCGAGGAGTGAGCGCTGCTCGGGGTTCTCGATCAGGTACTGGATCAGCCGCTGCGCGCCGGTGACGGTCGGCTCCCAATAGCCGCCGACATGATGCCGACTCAACGGAGACCTCGTGGATTCGCCGTGCGCTCTCACCTCGACGGCGCCGTCATCCGGGTCGATCCCGAGGTCCGTCAACGTCAGCGCGGTCAATGCGCCGAGCAGGATCGTACCGACCAATCCGGGCAATCGGAATCGGGTCGTCGGCACGTCGAGGGCTATCGCCTGGAGCCCCTCCCACGCGACGATGCCGCGGTTCTCGATACCCTCGCGCAGGATCACCGCATCCGGTGTCAGTCGCAGGTGATGCCGGCCAGGATCACCGATCGCAAGCGCCTCGGGTACGGCGATCAGCGGTCCGTACCGCTTCAAGAGGCGTCGCTCACAGGGCCGAGCGCGTCAGGTCCCTCGGTGACCAGGACGTGGAACTGTGCGGCATCCAGGATGCGGATGCCGAGCTCTTCAGCCTTCGCGAGCTTGGAGCCTGCGCCGGGACCCGCAGCGACGAAGTCCGTCTTCTTCGAGACGCTGGACGCCGCCTTGCCCCCCGCCTGGATGATCGCCTCCTGCGCGCCATCCCGCGAATAACCGTCGAGAGAACCGGTCGCGACGACCGTGAGCCCATCGAGCACCCCGCCCTCGATCACCGCGGCGCCGGGGCCCGCGTGACCGGGCGTCGCCCATTGCACGCCGGCCTCGGTCCACCGTGCGACGATCTCGCGGTGCCAGTCGACGGTGAACCATTCCGTGAGCGAATCGGCGATGATGCCGCCGACGCCCTCAACGCCCGCGAGTTCCTCCCGCGAGGCAGCACGAATGGCATCCAGCGATCCGAACCACTGCGCCAGCGCTCGGGCGGCGACCGGGCCCACATGACGGATGTTGAGCGAGACCAGAAGACGCCAGAGCTCCTTCGTCTTCGCCTTCTCCAGCTCGGCGAGGAGGGTCAGCGCCTGCGACGACGGCTGCGGGCCTTCCAGCCCGGACTTCCGCTCCGCGGCCGTGGGGTTGCGGCGGAACGGAGCACGCGTCTTGACGAGACCGTCGTCATCTTCCTTCGGCAGCCCGGTCTCGGCGTCACGCACGACGAGCTCGATGGGCACGATCTCGTCGAGGGTGAGCGCGAAGAGTCCCGCTTCGGTCTGCAGCGGAGGGATCTCCGGCGATGTGGGCTGCGTCAGCGCCGCAGCGGTGACCTCGCCCAGCGCCTCGATGTCGAGCGCACCGCGCGATCCGATGTGCTCCACTCGCCCTCGCACCTGCGCAGGGCATGAGCGCGCGTTCGGGCAGCGCAGATCGATATCGCCCTCTTTCATCGGCCGCAGCGGCGTGCCGCACTCCGGACAGCCGATCGGCATCACGAACTCCCGCTCGGTGCCGTCCCGCTTCTCGACGACGGGTCCGAGGACCTCGGGGATCACATCCCCCGCCTTGCGCAGCACGACGGTGTCGCCGATGAGGACGCCCTTCGCCTTGACGACGTCTTTGTTGTGCAGCGTCGCCTGACGCACGACGGAGCCCGCCACGTGTGCCGGAGCCATGACAGCGAACGGCGTCGCCCGTCCTGTGCGGCCCACCGACACGACGATGTCGAGGAGCTTCGTCTGCACCTCCTCCGGCGGGTACTTGTAGGCGATCGCCCATCGCGGCGCGCGACTGGTCATGCCCAGCTCGTCGTGCAATGCCAGCTCGTCGACCTTGACCACGATGCCGTCGAGTTCATGCTCGATGTCGTGCCGGTGCGCACCGAAGTGCTCGACGAACCCCACCACCTCGTCGATGCCGTGGCAGACCTTCGTATGCGGACTCGTCGGCAGACCCCACGCGGAGAGCAGGCTGTACACCTCGCTCTGGGTGGCGACGGGTGGGTTTTGCCATGCGCCGATGCCGTGCACATACATCGCCAGCGATTCGACGCGCAGCAGCGCCGCCTCCAGCTCGAGGCCGTTCTTCTTCTCGATCTGCTGCCGCAATCCACCGCTGGCCGCGTTGCGCGGATTCGCGAAGGAAGGGAATCGACGCGCGGCAGCGGTGCGAGCCTTGTCCTCGTCGAAGGGCTTCTTCGCACCGCCGCGCGCGGTCCAGCGCTCAAGAGCATCGGCATAGGCAAGGTCGCGGAAACGCGCCTGTGCGGCGTTCAGCCGCTCGAAGGCGGCGACCGGGATGAACACCTCACCGCGCACCTCGACGATCGACGGATGCCCCGCGCCGACGAGACGCTGCGGGATCTCCGGCAGCCGAAGGGCGTTCTCCGTGACGATCTCGCCGACACGTCCGTCTCCGCGTGTCGCCGCCGAGGTCAGGACGCCGTTCTCATATCGGAGATTGATCGCGAGCCCGTCGATCTTCAGTTCGGTGAGCCACGCCACCTCACGACCGGCGGACGATTGCGCCTTCGCCGCCCACTCGCGGAGCTCTTCGATCGAGAAGACGTTGTCGAGGCTGAGCATCCGCTCGGCGTGCTCGATGGTGGCGAGTCCGGTGGATTCGGCTGCCCCCACCATCTGCGTCGGCGAATCCTGCCCGGCGAGTTCCGGATGCAGCCGCTCCAGTTCTTCGAGCCGTCGCATCCATCCGTCGTAGGTGGCGTCATCGACGAGCGAGGTGTCCCGCCCGTAGTACGCGTCCTTCGCCTCGAGGATGCGCGTGGTCAGATCGTCGGCCTCGCTGCGGGCGGCTTCCAGTGAGATGTTCTCCGGCACCTCGCCAGTCTACGAGGGGGGTGCGACACGCGCGCGTATAGAAACCGCGCTATGCGTCGACCGGAACCGCCGACACCGTGCGGTCGATCGTGAACTGTCCGAGCACACGAGTGCCGACGTAGAGCACTGCGGTCTGCCCCGGCGCCACGCCATCGAGCGCGACCTGCGGTACGACCCGCACCCCTGCATCCGACACGATCGCCAGCGCCGGCACCGGGTCGGCGTGCGCACGGATCTGCACCTCGCAGTCGAACTCCGGCGCCTCGGGCGCAGCTCCCGCCCAGGAGAACCTCTCCCCCGCGATCTCCGCGATGGCGAGTGCCTCCTTCGGGCCTACGACGACCGTGTTCGACACCGGCCGCACCTCGAGGACGAATCGTGGTTTGCCGTCGGCGGCGGGCACGCCGAGCTTGAGGCCGCGCCGCTGCCCGACCGTGAACGCGTGCGCGCCTTCGTGCGTGCCCACGACGTCACCGGCGCGGTCCAGGATCGCTCCGGTCTCGGCGCCGACCTTCTCGGCGAGCCACCCGCGGGTATCGCCGTCGGGGATGAAGCAGATGTCGTGGCTGTCCGGCTTCTGCGCCACGCTGAGGCCGCGCTCCGCAGCCTCAGCCCGCACGAGGGCCTTCGACGGCGTCGAGCCGAGTGGGAAGTACGTGTGCGCCAACTGCTCGGCGGTCAGAACGCCGAGCACGTAGGACTGGTCCTTGGCGGCATCCGAAGCCCGGTGCAGCTCGAGCCCCGCAGGCGTCGGCACCAGCGTCGCATAGTGCCCGGTGCACACCGCGTCGAAACCGAGCTCGATCGCCCGCTCCAGCAGGGCGGCGAACTTGATCTTCTCGTTGCACCGCATGCACGGGTTCGGAGTGCGGCCGGCCCGGTACTCGGAGATGAAGTCTTCGATCACGTCGTCGCGGAAACGCTCCGAGAAGTCCCAGACGTAGAAGGGGATGCCGAGCATGTCCGCCGCGCGTCGAGCATCGAGTGCGTCCTCGATGGTGCAGCAGCCGCGACTGCCGGTGCGCAGCGTGCCTCCGGCACGAGACAACGCAAGATGCACGCCCACGACGTCGTGCCCCGCCTCCACGGCCCGGGCAGCCGCGACGGCGGAGTCCACTCCGCCACTCATTGCTGCCAGGATCCGCATGAGTCCAGTCTACGAGCGGTTGCCTGTGCTGGTCCCGGATGCGCGCGCATACGCGTCTGCGATGACGGCGAGCACCGCATCGACCTCGGCATCGCCGGATGTCCTGCCGAGACTGAACCGGATCACACTGCGCGCGTCGCGCTCGCTGCGCCCCATCGCCAGTACGACGTGCGACGGCTCCGCGACACCCGCCTGACAGGCCGACCCCGTGGAAGAGGAAACGCCTGCCATGTCGAGCATGAAGAGCAGACTCTCCCCGACCGCACCGGGGAAGAGCATGTGGGCGTTGCCCGGCAGACGATTCACCGGATCGCCGAGCAACGCGGAGGCCGGAACGGCCGCGGTGATCCCGGCCACCAGCCGGTCGCGCAGAGTTCGCAGTCGAGTGCCCTCCGCGAGGCGTTCAGCCTCTGCGAGCTCCAGCGCCACCGCGAACGCCGCCGCTCCGGCCACGTCCTGCGTCCCCGCACGCAAACCGCGCTGCTGCGCTCCGCCGTGCTGCAGCGGTGCCATCCGCGCGGTGCGATCGACGACCAGCACGCCGGTGCCCACGGGCGCGCCGATCTTGTGCCCTGCGAGGCTCAGCGCGACGAGACCCGAACCCGGTTCCGCGCTCCCCCGCAGCCGGCGATACGACAGCGGCACGTGACCGAGAGCGGCGACCGCGTCCAGATGGAGCGGCACCGCCGCGCCCGCGGCAGCTGCCGCAAGCGTGGCCGCGTCATTGATCGTGCCGACCTCGTTGTTCGCCACGAGTGCCGTCGCCAGCGCGGCCGAGGGCGATCCTGCGGGTCGCAGCGCCGCGGCGAACGCCGCAGGAGTCACGCGCGCATCGGAGGTCACCGGCACCGGCCGCACCTCCGCGCCCTCCGCTGCCAGCGCCGCGACCGTGTCGAACGTCGCATGGTGCTCGGCATCCGGAAGCACGATCGCGCTGGTGCGGGGGTCCCGCGCTCGCCACAAGCCCTGCAACGCGAGGTTGATCGACTCGGTGCCGCCGGAGGTGAAGACGACCTCGATGGGATCAGCGTCCAGGACTGCCGCTGTGCGCTCTCGCGACGTCTCGAGAAGGCGGCGCGCGGCCTGACCCGAGCCGTGAGTGGACGAGGCGTTCCCCGTCACGCCGGTCGCTTCGAGCCAGGCATCCCGCACCTCCGGCCGGAGGGGCGAGGTCGCCGCGTGATCGAGGTAGAACCGCATTCCCCCATCCTCCCACCCGCCTGCCGTCGCGGCGTTGCGCGGTTCCCGAGCCGCGTGCGCCTAGGCTGTCCTCCATGTGTCCGCAGCCCGCTGCCGCTCCTCTGGGGGGAGCCGCACTCGAAAACCTCGGCGTTCGCCTGCACGACGGGGTGGGAACTCTCCGTCTCTGGTCGCAGAACGCCTCTGCCGTCGAGCTCGTCATCTTCGATGCCACCGATCTCGACTGGGTCACCGACGAGGTGCCTCTCGAGCGCCGCCCCGGCGGCGTCTGGGAGGTCACCACCGAACTGCTGCAACCGGGCACGCGCTACGCCGTCCGCGTGGACGGACCGCACGGTCCGGGGAACACCTTCAACGTGGAATCGCTTCTCCTCGATCCGTACGCTCGGGGCCTCGCGCAGGGCGACGGCTACGAGGAGTGGCGTTCCGTCGTCATCGTCGACGGTTTCGACTGGGGAGATTCGCAGAAGCCCCGTATCCCTCTCGATCGCACCGTCATCTACGAGGGCCACCTCAAGGGCCTGACCAAGCGCCACCCCGACGTGCCGCCTGCGCTGCACGGCACGTACGCCGGCCTCGCGCATCCCGCGATGATCGAGCATTTCCACTCGCTGGGCATCACCTCGATCGAGTTGCTGCCGGTACAGGCCTTCGTTCCCGAGCCTCGGCTGTTGCAGCTGGGGCTCACGAACTACTGGGGTTACAACACCCTCAATTTCTTCACGCCGCACACCGCGTACGCCACCGAGCAGGCGCGCAAGGGCGGACCGGAAGCCGTCCTCGCCGAGTTCAAGGGCATGGTGCGACTGCTGCACGAGGCCGGACTCGAAGTCATCCTGGACGTGGTCTACAACCACACGTCAGAGGAGGGACTCGGTGGACCTCGATCCGGCCTGCGCGGCATCGACAACGCCTCGTATTATCGCCAGCAGCCGGATGGCGCCTACATCGACACCACCGGATGCGGAAACACGCTCAACACGGCGACGCCAGCCGGTGCGCGGCTGGTGCTGGACTCGCTGCGCTACTGGGCGCAGGAGATGCAGATCGACGGCTTCCGCTTCGACCTCGCCGCGGCAATCGCCCGCGATGGGTCCCACACCTACACACCCGAGCATCCATTGCTCACCGCGATCGCAGACGACCCCGTGCTGCGAGAGACCAAGCTCATCGCCGAGCCATGGGATGTCGGCCTCGGCGGCTGGCAGACCGGCAACTTCCCCGCCGGCTGGCACGAGTGGAACGACCGCTATCGCGACCGGGTGCGCAACTTCTGGCTGAGTGACATCGACTACGCCCGCCGCGCGTCCGCCCCCGTCGGAATCGGTGGCTTCGCCACGCGCCTCGCCGGTTCGTCGAACACGTTCAGCGAGGACCGCGGACCTCTGGCGAGCGTCAACTTCGTCACCGCGCACGACGGCTTCACCCTGCACGACCTGGTCTCCTACGACGTCAAGCACAACGAGGGCAACGGCGAGCAGAACCGCGACGGCGCCGACATGAACCGCGCGTTCAACCATGGTGTCGAAGGGCCGACCGACGACCCGGTGATCCTGGCCGCGCGCCGCAAGGCGATGCGCAATCTCCTCGGCACGCTTCTCCTCTCCGCCGGCATCCCGATGCTCACGGCCGGTGACGAGATCGGGCGCACGCAGCGGGGCAACAACAATGCGTATGCGCAGGACTCCCCCCTCAGCTGGTTCCCCTGGGAGTTCGAGCCGTGGCAGGAGGACCTCCGCGCGCACGTCGCCCGACTCATCCAGCTGCGCATGGAGAATCCCGCGCTGCGGCCGAGTCGCTACGCGCGTCTCGGCGAGCACATCCCCAACGCGAGCGTCATGGACTGGTACGACCAGAACGGCGAGACGATGGAGGTTTCGCAGTGGGGCGACCCCGGTAACCGCACCCTGCAGTATGTCGCCGCGTCCACGCCGGACAAGGAGGCGGAGAACCGCATCCTGTTGATCGTGCACGGAACCGAATCGCCCATCGACGTCCGTCTCCCCGAGGAGATCGAAGGAGCGACCCGGTTCGTCTCGCTCTGGTCGAGCGCTGAGGATCGTCCGACCGAGAGCACGGATGTCTTCGCGCCCGGTGATGTGCTGCCGGTTCTTGGCACCTCGATGAGGCTTTTCCGCGTCGAGTGAGATGAGGCTGCGACCCGCCTCGCCGCTCGCTTCCAGCGAGGGAGTCGGGGCGGTACATTCAGCTAGTGGCCTCACGCACCGAAACCCGAACGGCGGCTCTCCGGAGCCGTGTCCAGATTCCGCTGCGTCCTCTGGGGGACAGCGCCGACACCGAGCGGTTGCGCACGACACGCATACCGTTGGTATCACCGACGCCGCACGTTCCCGGCGGGTTCTCGGCCAAAGCCTTCGCCGGAGAGGTCGTGCCGTTCGGCGTGACCGCCTTTCGCGAAGGTCATGACATCATCGGCGTGCATCTGCGGTTGACGTCTCCGAGCGGCGAGGAAAGTCTGCACCGACTCGCCCCGCTCCACGACGGAACCGACCGCTGGCGCGCCGACGTCGCGCTGGATGAACGAGGGACGTGGTCATACCGCTTCGAGGCGTTCTCCGATGACTTCGCCACATGGGCGCACGCTGCAGAGCTGAAGGCTGCGCTCGACGTCGATACGCCGGTGATGGCGGCTCTCGGCGCACAGATCCTCGCTCGCGCGGCCGCGGAGAAGAGCCGTCCGGCCGCTCAGCGAAAGCACCTCGCCGCCGCATCGAAGAGCCTGCAGGGCGCCGACTCTGAGCTGATCTCCGCCGTCGCCACCGATCGGGACCTTGCGACGATCTTCGCCGACCGACCGCTCAGCACGCTCCGCTCCGCATCCGTCGCGCTCAGTCTCCTGGTCGAGCGCCAACTCGCGGGCGTCGGCGCCTGGTATGAGTTCTTCCCGCGGTCCGAGGGTGCGAAACGACAGAAGGACGCAACGGTCAAGAGCGGAACGTTCCGCACCGCGATCAAGCGCCTGCCCGGCGTCGCGGGCATGGGATTCGACGTCATCTACCTCCCGCCGATCCATCCCATCGGAGAGATCAACCGCAAGGGGCGCAACAACACACTGGAAGCGCTGCCTGGTGATCCCGGCTCGCCTTATGCGATCGGCTCGCCCGACGGCGGCCACGATGCCATCCACAGGGATCTCGGCACCGCCGCGGACTTCCGCGCGTTCGTGCGCGCAGCGAACAAGGAAGGCCTGGAGGTCGCACTCGACCTCGCGTTGCAGGCGGCGCCCGATCACCCCTGGGTCGCGGAGCATCCGGAATGGTTCACGGTGCTGCCAGACGGCACGATCGCGTACGCGGAGAACCCTCCGAAGAAGTACCAGGACATCTACCCGGTCAACTTCGACCGCGACCCCGCCGGGATCTACGCCGAGGTTCTCCGCATCGTCCGTCACTGGGTCTCGCAGGGCGTGAAGATCTTCCGGGTCGACAACCCGCACACCAAGCCGGTGCAGTTCTGGGAGTGGCTCATCGGCATCGTCTGCACGGAAGACCCCGACGTGATCTTCCTTTCCGAGGCGTTCACACGACCGGCGATGATGCAGAGTCTGGCGAAGGCGGGATTCCAGCAGAGCTACTCGTACTTCACCTGGCGGAACACGAAGGCGGAGCTCGAGGAGTTCCTGACATCGGTCTCGCACGACACCGCCGACTTCATGCGCCCCAACCTGTTCGTGAACACGCACGACATCCTCACCGAATACCTCCAGTTCGGAGGGCGCGCGGCGTACCGGATCCGAGCCGCGATCGCCGCGACCGCAGCGCCGATCTGGGGTGTGTATGCCGGGTACGAACTGATCGAGAACGTCGCGCGACCCGGGTCCGAGGAGAACATCGACAACGAGAAGTACGAGTACAAGTTCCGCGACTGGGATGGCGCCGAGGAGAGAGGCGACTCGCTCGCGCCGCTGCTGCGCCGGCTGAACGAGATTCGCCGGGCTCATCCTGCGTTGCGCCAGCTGCGCAACTTCTCGGTGCACTGGAGCGACGACGAGTCGATCCTCGTCTACAGCAAGCATCTCGATGCCGCCTTCACCGGAACGGGCAAGCCGGACACGATCATCGTCATCGCCAACGTCGATCCGCATTCCGTGCGGCAGACGATGGTTCATCTGGATACCCGCGTGTGGGACGTCCCGCTCGGCGAGAGCTTCGAGGTCGAGGACCTGCTCTCCGGCAGCGTCTGGACTTGGAGCGACCACAACTACGTGCGCCTCGACGCCTTCGCCGAGCCGGTGCACATTCTGAGGGTGAAGGAGCGAGCATGAGCTACGCAGAAGACATCAGCGTCTCCGCCGAATGGGAGGCCGTCGCCGCGGGATCCCACCACGAACCGCACGCCGTCCTCGGGGCCCATCCGATCACGACAGCCGCCGATCAGACGGTCACGGTGATCCGTGTGCGTCGACCGCTCGCATCATCGGTAGCCGCCGTCTTCGCAGACGGCACGCGGCTCGAGCTCGAACACGCCGCTCACGGAATCTGGGAGGGGCGCCATGACGGCCCACCTGTCCCCTATCGGGTGGCCACCGCGTACACCGACGTCGAGGAGACGACCGCGGGCGACCCGTATCGTCACCTCCCGACGATGGGCGAGCTGGACCTGCACCTGATCGCCGAGGGACGGCATGAGCGACTCTGGCAAGCCCTGGGCGCCCACCCGCGGACAATGGACGGCGAGCCCGGCGTCTCCTTCGCCGTGTGGGCGCCGAACGCGACAGCGGTCCGGGTCGTCGGCGATCACAACGGCTGGAACGGCGAAGCCCACGCGATGCGCTCCATGGGCGTGAGCGGGCTCTGGGAGCTCTTCATCCCCGATCTGCCGGTCGGCACCAAGTACAAGTACCAGATCCGTACGAGGGGCGGTGGATGGATCCTCAAGGCCGACCCGATGGCGGTGGCCGCCGAGGTGCCGCCCGGCACGGCATCCGTCGTCGCGCAGACCGCATACGCCTGGGCCGATGGCGCCTGGATGACCCGGCGGGCCGCAACGCATGCGGTCGCGCAGCCGCTGTCGGTGTACGAGGTGCACCTCGGATCGTGGCGACACGGCCTCGGCTACCGCGACGTCGCTGATCCGCTCATCGCGCACGTGACAGAGGCCGGATTCACCCACGTCGAGTTCATGCCGCTCGCCGAGCACCCCTTCGGCGGCTCCTGGGGCTACCAGGTCAGCGGCTATTACGCCGCCACCAGCCGCTTCGGCAGCCCCGACGACCTCAAGTATCTGATCGACCGGCTGCACCAGGCCGGCATCGGCGTGATCATGGACTGGGTGCCAGGGCATTTCCCGAAGGATGCGTTCGCGCTGGCGCGTTTCGACGGGCAGGCCCTCTACGAGCATCCGGATCCCCGTCGCGGCGAGCACCAGGACTGGGGCACGCTGATCTTCGACTACGGCCGCAACGAGGTGCGCAACTTCCTCGTCGCGAATGCGTTGTTCTGGTTCAGCGAGTTCCACGTGGATGGGCTTCGCGTGGATGCCGTCGCTTCGATGCTGTACCTGGATTACTCGCGCAACGACGGCGAGTGGGAGCCGAACATCCACGGCGGACGGGAGAACCTCGAGGCGATCCGCTTCCTGCAGGAGGTCAACGCCACCGCGTACCGCCTGTACCCCGGGGTCATGATGATCGCCGAGGAGTCGACCAGCTTCCCCGGAGTCACCGCCCCGACAAGTCACGCGGGACTCGGTTTCGGCTTCAAGTGGAACATGGGCTGGATGAACGACTCGCTGCAGTACATCGAGCGGGACCCGATGTACCGGGCACACCACGAGGGCGAGATGACGTTCTCGTTCGTCTACGCCTTCGGCGAGAACTATCTGCTCCCCATCAGCCATGACGAGGTCGTGCACGGCAAAGGCAGCCTCCTGGCGAAGATGCCGGGCGACCACTGGCACAAGCTCGCCAACGTCCGCGCCTACCTCGGCTACATGTGGGGCCACCCCGGTAAGAAGCTGCTGTTCATGGGGCAGGAGTTCGGCCAGATCGCGGAGTGGTCGGAGGGACGCGAGCTCGACTGGTGGCTGCTGGAGCAGCCATCGCACGCGCAGCTGCAGAGCTTCGTCGGCGCATTGAACAGCACATACCGCGCCCAGGCACCGCTCTGGGAACGCGACAATGACAGTTCCTCGTTCACCCGACTGGGTGCGCCGACCTGGGATCCGACCGTGATCGCCTTCGAGCGGCGCGACGCGCACGGCGGTCGTCTGGTCGTGGTCAGCAACTTCGCCGGCGTCGAGCACTCCGGTTACCGGCTCGCCCTGCCGAGAGAGGGCGTCTGGCAGGAGATCCTGAACACGGATGCGGCGGACTACGGTGGCCGCGGTTCGGGCAACCTCGGCCTGGTCGTGGCGCATGCCGACGGTGACGGCGCACCGACGGCGACGCTGACGCTGCCGGCGCTTTCGACGCTGTGGCTGCGTCATCAGCCGGAGCCGCATGTTCCGACCGTGAACCACGGCTGACGCTCCGGTGGACTCGGCGGAGCATCGCCGAGTCCACCGGAAAGCAGGTCAGAACAGGAGCGAGGTCAGTCGGTTGCGCGCGCTGATGACGCGGGGATCGGATGCTCCGATCAACCCGAACAGCTCCACGAGTCGTTCACGCACCGGAGTGCGCTCGTCCGCGGGAAGTGTCTGGAACAGGTCGAGAAGACGACCGAACGCGTCCTCGACGTGCCCACCGGCGAGATCGAGGTCGGCAACGGCGAACTGCGCCGACACATCGCGGGGCGCGGCGGCCGCCGCAGCCCGCGCCTCCTGAAGATCGAGGCCCTGCACACGGTCGAGCAGTCGCACCTGGCCGAGGCCGGCGATCGCCTCCTCGTCCCTGGGGTTCTCCGCAAGCGCCTTCTGGTACGCGACGATCGCCGCCGCGTAGTCCCCGGACTCGATCGCGGCGAATGCCTCGGCGTGCAGTGGCGGCAGCGCGGGCTCTTCCGGCTCTTCCGCCTGAACTGCTGCACCGTCGCCGATCGGAAGGGTGCCGGTCACGCCGTTCTGCGCTGCCAGCTGCAGGAGCTGGGTGAAGACCTCGCGAACCTGCGCCTCCGGCACCGCGCCCGTGAACATCGGCACCGGCTGGCCGGCGATCAGTGCGACCACCATCGGGATGGACTGCGCCCGGAAACCCTGCGCCAACTGCGGATTGGCGTCGACGTCGACCTTTGCCAGCAGCACGCGGCCTTCGAGCTCCCTGGTCACCTTCTCGATGATCGGGCTCAGCTGCTTGCAGGGACCACACCACTCGGCCCAGAGATCGACGACCACCGGGACCGTACGGGAGAGTTCGAGGATCTGCCCGAACGACTCGTCGGTGGCATCGACGACGACATCGACGATGCCTGGCACGGCCGAGGGGGCGGCGGCTGCCGGTTGCGTGGACCGGCCTCGCAGCGACGAGAGGTCGACGGCGCCACGAAGCGCGGCGGGAGAGATTTCGCTCACTTGATCACCTGCACACTGAGAAGGTCCTGGCGGGCGGCGAGAAGACGGATCTGCTCCGTCGAACTCTGTGCCGGCACCGCGAAGAACAGCTGGAATTCGTATGTCGTCTCGACGCCCTTGGCGGACTCGTTCGCTCCGGTCAGCGCCTTCGCCTGGGCGTTGTCGCCGAACCGGATGACCGCGTCGCCCGAGGTGGGCGTCACCGTCTCCTTGTCGATAAGGGAGATCGCGACGATCGCCCCGCTGTCGAGAGTGGTCATCGATACCGGTGCCGAGTCGGACGGCACGATGTCGAATGCGGTCTGCGACGTATCGGCGGCGCCGTTATCGGCCAAGGTCTGCACCACAGCCTGACGACTGTCGCGGATCGACGTCGCGAGGTTCAGCGAGAGCTCATCGAAAAGTCCGTAGGACGCGCTCTGCTCCCCCGTGTCGACGACGTCGGCGAACGCCGCCGCGAGTTCACCAGGAGCCATGCTGAGGAAGGCGGAATCGGTCGGCACGATCGAGGTGCCCAGCCACGGTGCGGCGAGGTCAGGAACCTTCGAGGAGGCCTGCATCTCGGCGATGTTCGTCACCTTGTAGTTTGACCACGGATCCTGCTGGGTCATGGTCAGGATCGCCGGCGGTACCGTTTCATCCGCGGTGCTCTTCGACAGCAGGAGTACAGTGCGCGGCCAGCGATCCGTGGCTTCCGGGAGCACGACCTCGATGTCTTCCGTCGGAATCGCGGCCGGCACCGGCGTCTCCGGGATCGCCGTGCGCAGCGCGTACTCGGTGCCCCGTGCGGCCAGTGCTGCCCCGTCGAGGCGGGTCTTCGCGAGCTCGAGGTCGAGAGCGGTGTCCGCTTCGACCAGCGTGCTCGAGATCTGCTGCAAAATGCGCGCTGCCTGAGCCTCGGTCACCGCAGGTGGCTTCTGGTTCTCGGGCGCGATGACAGTGGGCGTCGGAGATGGCGTCGGGGAGCCGGCACCGAATTGCGGCCAGGAGTCTGCCGAGCAGCCGGCGGCAAGGAGCGCCGTGAGACCGAGCGCAGGGAGCGCCAGCATCCGACGACGGCGTGTCGAGCGGGTCGCGCTCATGGACTTCCGCGCCTCCGGTTCCTTGCCGTCTTGCACGGGCTCGTTCGCGTCGCTCTGCTTCGGTGCATCAGCCGGAGCCTCGATGGCCTCACGCTCCGCGGGTGGAAGGGCTGCGAGTTCGATCGGCTCCGTGGCGGGCATGGGTCCAGGGCCCTTGCGGCGCGGACCACGACCACGACGCTGGTGGCGGATGCCGAGCACGTACATCACGAGCCCCGCAAGGAGCGCAGCGGCACCGGCGGCCATCAGCGGGCCGGCCCACGGAGTAGAGGTGTCGAGCGGCCAGGACACGACGACGCTGTCCGGAGCATCCTGGGTGCCGTCATGGGCGATGAGAACGCTCATGCCGTCCGGGAGCTGCATGTTGTCCGCGATCAGAGCGTCCTTCTCCGTGAACGAGTCGAGCCACAGATCGGAGCCAGCGGGATTTCGCCCTGCGGACTCGTCCGCGGGGGTCTCGCCCTCGGCGGGTGCCTCCTCTGCGGGTGCCTCCTCTGCCGGAGTCTCCTCGCCGTCGGCGGGCTCTTCGGCGGCGGTGGTCGCGGCGACGGCCTTCACCGTCGGACGGCCCGCGTCGTTGAGGCTCACCTGGTTGTAGTCGGAATCGGCGAGCCATGCCTTGAGGTCCGCGGTGCGTCCGTAGGCGGCGAAGATGTCTCCCTCACCGCGGATCAACAGCGTCTGTGCGCCGGGACGGGCACGGAGCACGTCGCCGTCCATGAGCACGAACGGAGCGGGCTCATCGATCTTCACCTGCATCTGCTGCGACGACGGACCCATGAATATGGTGCGCTGGGCGATTCCGGCACCGATCAGCACCGTGGCCAGCACGAAGGCCACGACGGCCCATACGAAACGCACGAAAAGTCTCCTCACGCGAGTCGGACGTCCGTCCGAGTCGCAACACTCGACATTTCAGACTAGCGAAAGCACCTGAGTGTTGCCCACGAGGGCGGCACCTCCCTTCTGCGCGGCACGTCGCGCGAGCGCTGACCCCGGCGGTGGATAGCCTGAATGCATCCGAGATTCCGAGGAGCACAGATGAAGATCCACAACCCCTTCCGCACCGCCCTGGTGGCGACGCTCGGTGTGGGCCTGGGCATCATGCTCATCGGAAGCGTCCAGTCGCTGTCGACGGTGCTGCTCTATGTCGGCACTGCGCTCTTCCTCAGCCTCGGACTCGACCCGGTGGTCGCGTTCCTCGAGCGACGCAAGCTCCCGCGCTGGCTCGCGGTGCTCATCACGATCCTCGCGGTGCTCGGCGTCTTCGCCGGCATCGTCCTGATGGTGCTGCCGCTGCTGATCGATCAGATCAGCCAACTCGTGCGTCGAATCACCGTCTTCCTGCAGAGCACCGCCCTCGAGGACGTGAAGGACTGGATCGTCGGTGTTTTCCCCGGACTCCAACCGTCGTTCATCGACGACATGTTCACGAAAGCGACCGATTGGCTGCTCGACAACTGGGGCTCGATCACGGAAAGCGTCATCGTCGTCGGCACCTCGATCGTCACAGGTCTGTTCGGCGCATTCATCGTGCTGATCCTGACGATCTATCTCACCGCGTCCACACCCTCGCTCAAGCGCGCCGTGTACCAGCTGGCTCCCGCGTCCAAGCGCGAGCGGTTCATCGACATCGCCGACCAGATCACCGACTCCGTCGGGTACTACGTCATGGGTCAGGTGAGCCAGGGCGTCATCAACGGCATCCTGAGCGCGATCTTTCTCACGATCATCGATGCGCCCTTCCCCGCTGTCCTCGCCGTCATCGCGTTCTTCTTCTCGCTGATTCCGCTGGTCGGCACATTGACCGGGTCCACGATCATCGTGCTGATCTGCCTGATCCCCGGTCTCGGCTCCCCCGCGACCGCCATCGCGGCGGGCATCTACTACCTCATCTACATGCAGATCGAGGCATATTTCATCTCCCCGCGCATCATGAGCCGGGCCGTCGCCGTGCCCGGCGCGGTCGTCGTCGTCGCGGCCCTCGCCGGCGGAAGCCTTCTCGGGCTCCTCGGTGCGCTGATCGCGATCCCGGTGGCGGCCAGCATCCTGATCATCTACCGTCAGGTCATCATCCCGCGGATGAACGAGCTCTGACTCGGAGAAGGGCGATCAGCCGCCCACCGGTGGCCACTGCGTCGGCAGCGGGAGTGCAGCGGGGTTGACCGCGGCGACGATCTCGGTGAGGACGCGTCGAGTCTGGCTCTCCCCCACCCAGAGGTGTTTGCCGCCCTCGACCGCGATCAGGGTCGCATGCGGAATCGAAGCGAATCGTTGGTGAGCCTCGTCGGGGCGCAGGTAGTCGTCGAACTCGGGGATCAGCACGATGACGGGCGTCGTCGTTCCCGCCCAGGCCGCCACCTCGTCCGCGGTGGCGCGATGCAGCGGCGGCGACAGCAGGATGATCCCCGCGATGTCGTGCGAACGGCCGTACTTCAGCGCGAGCTCGGTGCCGAACGACCATCCCAGCAGCCACGGACGCGGAAGTCCACGCTCACGGGCGAACTCCACGGCGGCCGCCACGTCGAACTGTTCGGCCGCGCCGCCATCGAAGGCGCCGTCACTGGTGCCGCGCGGCGAGGTGGTGCCGCGGGTGTTGAACCGCAGCACGGCAAGATCCGCCAGCGCGGGCAGCCGCGCGGCCGCCTTGCGGAGGATGTGCGAGTCCATGAAACCGCCCGCGGTCGGCAGAGGATGCAACGTCACCAGCGTCGCGACCGGTTCATGCGCAACGGGCAGAGCCAGCTCGCCGACCAGGGTGAGGTCGTCGGCGGTCTGCAACTCGATGTCCTCGCGCCGAGCGGGCAGCTCGAGCGGGCCCCTGATCTCCATGCTCACGCCATCCTCCAGCAGTGTGTGTGCCAGTGTCTCCTGGCAGCGAGGTCTGCGGCATCACCGAGCACGCCGTCGGCGCGCCAGGCGACCAGGTGCGCGGTTCCGGCCGCGATCTCACGGCCGCAGCCGGGACAGACGTACTCCTTCTGCGACTGCACGGCGGAGATCGGCTGAACCGTCCATTCGGTACCGCGGCGCACCTCGGTGCGCTTCCAGCCGGCGAGGAGACGCTCGAAGGAGTCCTCGGTCTCAGGGCGCGCTGAACGCGGTCGGCGGGAGCGGGGCATGACGCCGGCTCACCACCAGTGGTTACGCGTCCAGAAGTCGTACGCGCCAGCCCAGCTGCCGTAACGACCCGTCGCGTACCCGTTCGCCCAGCGCAGATTGTCCACGGGGTCGAAGCAGTTTCCGGGAACCTTGCTGCACGGCAACGCCTGCACGAGGCCGCTGGCTCCCGAAGAGGTGTTCACCGCGTTCGGGTTCCAGCCGCTCTCCTTGGAGACGATGTAGTTGACATAACCCTGGTCACCCTCGGCGATGCCCGCCGCTGCCATCCATTCGGCCGGCGCTCCACCGCCCGTGTAGAAGAGAGGTCCGCCGCCGCCGGTCGATGCCTCCGTGGCAGTCGGGGTCGGGGTCGGCTTGGGTGTGACGTAGACCGAGAAGGATCCTCGTTGAATTGGCGCGATCGTTGCGCCCTCAACGGTCACCGTGAGGTTCTGCGTGTCCTCGAGAGCGAGCGAGTACGCGGTCTCGTTCTCGTCAGGAGTCACGGGATCGGCCAGCGCGACACCGGTGGGCGCGACCATGGCAGCGGCAAAACCGACCACCGCCAAAGCGGCGAAGAACCCGACGACGCCTCGGCGTCGGGACCAGCGGCGCACGCCGTTTCGTGACGGCATCGAGGTCGCCGAAACACGCGCGGACGCGGCGCGGTCGGAGAGGATCATGTCGTTACGGGAGTTCACGATGGGTGCCAGTCTACGCAAATGAGCCTGAGACGGCCATGCGAATGCTCAGCGGACGGCCAGAATGACGTCGATCGAAGAGTCCAGAAGCGCGTCCACCTGCTCCTCGCGGTAGCCGCCGCGCTGCATCCGGAAGGCGGCAGAACGCAGTTGTTCGGCCGAGAGCGCCTCGCCGTCGCGCAGGTACCGCACGATGCGAGTGGTGACGTGGTCGACTTCGTCGATGCGGTAGCCGAACGTGAGTTTTCCGGTGCGGGCGAAACGGTGCCGCTCGGGCCTGGCCAGGTGATCGAGGATGATCTGCGCATCCTCCCTGGCCTGTTCCACCCACGCACCGGCGCCTTGACTGCGCACGGCGCGCTGACGGGCGCGTGCGGCGAAAGCATCCTCCACACGAGCGAGAGCGGCATCCACCTCGGCAACGACATATCCGCCCTTCACGAGCGGGAACGAGGCGATGCGCACCTCGGCCGCACCGAGATCGTCGCTGTTGTCCTCGAAGGCCGCGCGAGCGGCGGCGAGGAACGCATCCACGGCTGCGCGGTGATACCCGAGCGTGCGTCCGCTGGTCAGCGTGAACGCCGGTGGAGACTGCTCTTCCGCGTCTTCCAGATCCAGTACGGAGTCGGAGTTCATGACAGCACCACCCAGGGAGAGAGAAGGAAGTAGAGGCAGACCGCGGGGATCGTCGACGGCAGGATGCTGTCGAGTCTGTCCAGGAGACCGCCATGCCCAGGAAGCCAGGAGCTCATGTCCTTGATCCCGAGGTCGCGTTTCAGCATGGACTCGCCGAGGTCGCCGAGCGTCGCAGACAGCAGGATCGCGACCCCGAAGATGACTCCGGCCCACCACGGCAGGTCGAGGAGGAACAGCGCGAGCAGGACACCGCCGGTGATCGATGCGAGCGCTGCGCCCGCGAATCCTTCCCAGGTCTTCTTCGGGCTGATCCGCGGCGCCATCGGATGCCGCCCGAAGGCGACTCCAGCCGCATACGCGCCGGTGTCGGCCGCGACCGCGATCGCGATGAAGCTGAGTACCCACCATTGACCGCCTTCCTGCACGAGCAGGATGAGGGCCATACCGGCGAGGAATGGGACGTAGATCTGCACGAAACCGCCGATGACGGCGTCCGCGAGCACATCGCCGTACGTGCGACCGTCCTTCGCGACCATCTGCGCGATCAAGCGCCAGACGATGACGAATGCGACCGCGACGAACAACATCACCCAGCACAGCCAGGGAGCGGCGAAGTATGCCGAGAGAACGAGGAGCGCGGCCGCGATGAGCTGTGGGACCACATCGATCCGTCGACCGGACGAACGCAGAGCCCTGGAGAGTTCGTAGACCCCGAGCAGAGCAGCAGCGAGGGCGAACGGTACGAACAGCACCTTGATGAACAGCAGCGACCCGAGCAGCACGACGCCGAAGGCGAGGCCGATCAGGATCGCGAGAATCAGATCGCGACCGGTGCGTTGCTTGATGCGCTCATTCGCCTGGTCGAGATGATCACGCGCCTGCGAGACGTGCGTGCCGAACTCATCACGCGCCGCGCGCCACTGCTCGCGAATCGCATAGTGATCTGTCGGGTCGATAGGCGCGGCCGGGGTGCGGGCATCCGCGGGCAGCGGTCGCCTCACCGCCCCGCGGTCCGCTGCTTCGCCCGAGTCGTCAGACATTCCGACTACACCTCGAGGAGTTCGGCCTCTTTGCGCTTGAGAGCCTCGTCGATGAGGTCGACGTGCTGGCGCGTGAGAGCATCCAGTTCCTTCTCGCCGCGAGCGATCTCGTCTTCACCGAGTTCGCTCTTCAGCGCATCCAGCTCGTCCTTGGACTTGCGCCGGATTCCGCGGACGTGCACCTTCGCGTCTTCCGCCTTGGTCTTGACGAGCTTGACGTACTCCTTGCGTCGCTCTGCCGTGAGTTCCGGCATCGAGACGCGGATGAGGTTGCCGTCGTTGGTCGGATTGGCGCCGAGGTTCGGCATGTCCCGCACGGCCTGCTCGATCGCCTTCAGCGCCGACTTGTCGTACGGCGTGATGATGAGCGTTCGCGCTTCCTGATTCGCCAGCGCGGCGAGCTGAGCCAGCGGCGTCGGGGTTCCGTAGTAGTCGACGAGCACCTTCTGGAAGAGCTGCGGGTTGGCGCGGCCCGTGCGAACCGTGGAGAAGTCCTCCTTGGCAGCCTCGACTGCCCGTGTCATGCGAGAGGTGGTTTCAGCGAGGACGTCCGCGATCACGGTGACTCCTATCGTCGGGGTGTTCTGGAAATTCTATCGGGCGAAGTCATCTCCGCCCGCTCAGACGCTCAGGACGTGACCAGCGTGCCGATCGGTTCGCCGAGCAGCGCACGGGTGACATTGCCCGCCGGCTCCATACCGAAGACGCGCATGTCCATGTTGTTGTCCATGCACAGGCTGAAAGCGGTCGAATCGACAACGGAAAGCCCCTGCTGGAGTGCTTCGCGGTAGGTCACGCGCTCGATGCGCTCGGCATCCGCGTGCTTGTTCGGATCTGCCGTGTAGATCGCGTCGACGCCGTTCTTGGCCACGAGCACCTGCTCTGCGCCGATCTCGAGAGCGCGCTGAGCTGCGACGGTGTCGGTGGAGAAGTACGGCAGACCGGCGCCGGCGCCGAAGATCACGACGCGACCCTTCTCCATGTGCCGCTCCGCGCGCAGCGGGATGTACGGTTCGGCGACCTGAGTCATCGAGATGGCGGATTGCACCCGCGTCGGAGCCCCCGCCTGCTCCAGGAAGTCCTGCAACGCAAGGGCGTTCATCACCGTGCCGAGCATGCCCATGTAGTCCGCGCGCCCGCGATCCATTCCCCGCTGGCTGAGCTCCGCACCGCGGAAGAAGTTGCCTCCGCCGACGACGACCGCGATCTCGACCCGGTCGACAGCCGCAGCGATGTCGCGCGCGATCTGACTCACCACGTCGGGATTGACGCCCAGCTGACCTGCGCCGAAGGCCTCCCCGGAGAGCTTGAGAAGGACGCGGCGGCGTCCGGTGCGTTCGGTCATGGATGTTGTCCTCTCGTCACATTCAAGATAGTGCCCTCAGGGCATGAAGAAGGGGTTCGGATCATGCTGATCCGAACCCCTTCTCGTGTGCTACGCGCCGACCTTGAAGCGCGCGAAGTCCGTCACGGTGATACCGGCGTCCTTCGCCACCTGGGCGACAGAGAGCTTGTTGTCCTTCGCGTAGTCCTGCTCGAGCAGGGCGACCTGCTTGATGAACGCGGAGACCCGACCCTCGACGATCTTGGGCAGAGCCGCTTCCGGCTTGCCCTCGTTGCGCGAGATCTCGGTGACGATCTCACGCTCCTTCTCGACGTCGGCGACCGGGACGTCCTCGCGAGCGAGGTACGACGGGTTGGCGAACGAGATGTGCTGGGCGATGCTGCGCGCGGTCTCGGCGTCGTCACCCGAGTAGGCGACGACGACACCGATCTGCGGCGGCAGGTCCTTGCTGGTGCGGTGCAGGTAGACCTCGACGTTGTCGCCGACGATCGTGCGCACCCGGCGCAGTTCGACCTTCTCGCCGAGGATCGCTGCCTCTTCCGAGATCAGCTGCTCGACGGTCTGAGCTCCGGCGGCGGCGGCCAGTGCAGCCTCGACCGAGTCCGCCTTGACGGCGGCCACAGCGTCAGCGACCTTGTCGGCCAGCGTGATGAAGCGATCGTTCTTCGCGACGAAGTCGGTCTCGCAGGCGAGCTCGACGAGCGTCACGACGCCGTCCTGCTCACGAGCGACGACCAGGCCTTCGCTGGTGGAACGGTCAGCGCGCTTGGCGTTGCCCTTCGCACCCTTCAGGCGCAGGATCTCGGTGGCCTTCGCGACGTCTCCGTCAGCCTCCTCGAGCGCCTTCTTGGTGTCGACCATTCCCGTGCCGAGCTGCTCACGCAGCGCCTTGAGGTCAGCGATGTTGAAGTTGGCCATGTGTGGTGGCTCCTTGCTTCGTGATGTGTGTGCGAGTTTTTGGCGGGGATTACTTGGCGTCGGCGTCTGCGGCCGGAGCCTCGACGTCAGCCTCGACCTCGGCAGCGGGAGCCTCGACCTCGACGACCTCGGCCGCCTCGGCTTCGACGACCTCGGCTGCAGGAGCCTCGGCTTCGACAACCGGAGCCTCGGCAGCGGCGTCCTCAGCCGGAGTCTCGAGAAGCTCGCGCTCCCAGTCGGCCAGCGGCTCAGCGTCGCCGGTCTCCGGGTTGTGCTTCTGCTGCAGGCCCTCGGCCGCAGCGTCGGCGATGATGCGGGTCAGCAGCGAGACGGAGCGGATCGCGTCGTCGTTGCCGGGGATCGGGTACTGGAAGTCATCCGGGTCGGCGTTGGTGTCGAGGATGCCGATCACGGGGATGCCGAGCTTCTTGGCCTCGTCGATGGCGAGGTGCTCGCGCTTGGCGTCGACGACCCACAGAGCCGAAGGCGTCTTGGTCAGGTTGCGGATACCACCGAGCGACTTGTGCAGCTTGTCGAGCTCGCGCTTCTTGAGCAGGAGCTCCTTCTTGGTGAAGCCGCTGTTGGCCGGGGTCTCGTAGTCGAGCTCCTCGAGCTCCTTCATACGTGCCAGACGCTTGGAGATCGTCTGGAAGTTGGTGAGGAGGCCACCGAGCCAGCGCTGGTTCACGAAGGGCTGGCCGACGCGGGTCGCCTGCTCGGCGAGGATCTCCTGAGCCTGCTTCTTCGTGCCGACGAAGAGGATGGTGCCGCCGTGTGCGACGGTCTCCTTGACGAAGTCGTAGGCGCTGTCGATGTAGCCCAGCGACTGCTGAAGGTCGATGATGTGGATGCCGCTGCGCTCAGTGAGGATGAAGCGCTTCACCTTCGGGTTCCACCGACGGGTCTGGTGTCCGAAGTGCACGCCGCTGTCGAGCAGCTGGCGGATGGTGACCACAGCCATGGTCGTCTCCTGGTTCTGGCGCGTTCAGCGCCGTTGAGGTTGTCTGCCGATCTGCTGATCGGACTTCCTGGTACCCGGCGCACACCCGCCCGCTCATGGAGTGGGACCTGTGGGTGTGGATGCCACGACCGAAGTCGCTCTGGGCACGCGTAGTCACCCCGATATCGAGGTGCTCGTCCAGTGTACAGGATGCGGCGCGCCGAGATCCTCTGCACAGCCGTTGCAGGTACGGACCTCTCCCCCATTCGCGCACCTCACGGCATCGGCCGTGATCATCACTCCGCAGACTGTTCTGCATGTACGCTCCTCACCACCGACGGATGGCGATAGGCATCGTCTTGACGCTCCTGCTGCTGGCCGCGCCCGCAGCCGGCGCCGAGACGAAGTCCGACCCTGATGACCTCCCGACGTGGAATTGGCCGTTGGAAGCGCCGCGTGAGGTCGTCGTGCCCTATCGCGCTCCGGCTCACGACTACGGCGCCGGCCATCGCGGCGTCGATATCGCGGCGGCGCGAGGCGGGGAGGTCCGCTCGCCGGCCGACGGGGTCGTCGCCTTTCGCGGAACGGTGGTCGACCGCCCGCTTCTCACCATCGACCACGGCGGAGGTCTTGTCTCGACTTTCGAACCGTTGCTGTCGACGCTCTCTCCCGGCGATGCCGTCGCCGCGGGCGACGTGATCGGCGTGGCCGACATCGGCGGCCACGCGCGGCCGGGGAGCCTGCATCTCGGCGTCCGGCTCGACGGCGAGTACATCAACCCGATGCTGCTGTTCGGCGCGGTGCCGCGTGCCGTGCTGCTGCCGTGCTGCGCGCCGCTGTGAGACGGATCTCGCTTCAGGCGCGTGGGTGCGCGAGACGGTACGTGGCGGCGAGACGCTCGGCCGACACATGCGTGTAGATCTGGGTGGTGCCGAGGCTCGCGTGGCCGAGGATCTCCTGCACCGCACGCAGGTCGGCTCCCCCGTCGAGCAAGTGGGTCGCGGCGGTGTGCCGCAGGGCGTGCGGACCGATCGTCTCCGCTCCGATGATCGGCCCCAGCACGCGAGCAACCAGGGTGTACACGGTCCGCGGACCGACTCGCCCCCCGCGGCTGCCGAGGACGAGTGCGGGCGTTGCGCTCTCGCTGCGGGCGATCAGAGCAGGGCGACCACGGCGGAGGTACGCCTCCACTGCTGCACGTGCGGGTGCGCCGAATGGCACCACCCGCTCCTTCGCCCCTTTTCCGAGCACGCGCGCAGTTCCGCGATCGAGGTCGAGGTCGTCGATATCCAGGCCGCACAGCTCGGAGACGCGGATGCCCGAGCCATAGAGGAGTTCGAGGATCGCGTGATCCCGCAGCGCGATCGGTTCGCCTTCGCTCGCCGCTCGTCTGTGTTCGTCGAGCAGAGCGGTCATCGCGTCCTGTGAGGCGATGACGGGAAGTGTGCGTCCGCGCTTCGGAGCGATCAGACGAAGGCTCGGGTCGTGTGCCACGAGCTCCTCGTCCTTCGCCCAGGTGAAGAAGGAGCGAGCAGCCGCCGCACGTCGCGCAAGCGTCGAACGGGCGTCGCCGCGCTGCGTCGCCTTCCAGAGCCATTCGCGCAGCATCTCGAGGTCGACGGCTCGGACGTCGGTTTCGCCGGTGGACGCGCTCAGATCACGGAGGTCGGACCGGTAGGCGCGCACCGTGGCGGGCGACAACCGACGCACCTGGGTCAGGTGGTCGGCGAACGCTTCAGCCGCGGCGGACAGCTCC
The DNA here is from genome assembly GCF_040675825.1 of Microbacterium sp. LWH12-1.2. NCBI lineage: Bacteria > Bacillati > Actinomycetota > Actinomycetes > Micrococcales > Microbacteriaceae > Microbacterium > Microbacterium sp. LWH12-1.2. Next base: position 914,276 of record NZ_JBEGIJ010000001.1, on the reverse strand, counting down.
ATCCGTCCAGGATGCCGAAAGCAGACCCGATCCCGTGCGTGCCCCGCCGCAGCGCCCGGTTCCGTTCCTCGCGTGGACGGCGAGGTCCGTCTCGGCGACGCCCCTCGTCGAGGTCGCCTCGATCTCCGCCCGAGTGCATCACCCTCGCTCCCTCGCAGTGGCCGCCCGCCATCCGCCCTCGTCCCGGACCACGGCGCCCTCGAGCGCGAGCAACCCGAGTAGGGCGATCACTCGTGCCGGCGTCAGACCAGAACGAGCCGCAAGATCATGCGGCGACCGCGGCGACCGCGTGCTCAGCGCATCTCCGAGCCGGACCTGGTCGGGGTCGCCCCGATCCGGGACGACGGGACCGGCGGCATCCGCGCCCCACAGCTCTCTCACCTCCGCTGCTGACGTGACGCACCGGGCGTCGTACTCGCGAAGGAGCCGGTGACAGCCAGCCGAGGCAGCAGAAGTCACGGGCCCGGGAACGGCGCCCAGCGGACGCCCGAGTGCTGCGGCGTGCCCTGCGGTGTTCAACGAGCCACTGCGCCATCCGGCCTCCACGACCACCGTCGCCTCAGCGAGTGCGGCGATCAGTCGGTTTCTGGCCAGAAAGCGCCATTTCGTCGGGGCAGCCCCGCACGGCAGCTCGCTGACGACAGCCCCCGATCGCACGATGCTTCCCAGCAGCTGCTGGTGCCCGCTGGGGTACGCGCGGTCGACGCCTCCGGCGAGGAACGCGACGGTCGCGCCGCCGACCCCGAGTGCAGCGCGGTGTGCCGCCCCATCGATCCCGTAGGCGCCACCGGAGACGATGACGGCACCGTCGGATGCCAGGTCTCCCGCCAGTTCGGCGGCGAGGTGATCGCCGTATCCTGTGGACGCCCGCGCCCCGACGATCGCGACTCTCGGCCCAGCGGTGAGAAGACCGGGATCGCCGCGAACCCAGAGTACGGACGGCGCATGGTCGCCCAGCTCATCCAGTGCCGTCGGCCACTGCGCGTCACCGGGAACCAATAGAGCGGCTCCGACATGTCCGGCCGCGCGCAGCACGTCGCCGACCGCCCGCAGGTCAGCGCGCGGCCGCCAGCGCGCTCGGGCCTCCGCAAGGGCTCGGGAGGTCCGCTCGGTCGCTGCCGACAGCCGGTCTGTGCCGTGCGCACCGTCGAGAGCAAAACGGAGGGCCGCGCCGGCACCGAGATCCGCGATGAGCGCACCGGCCACGCCGTCGCCCGGTTCGGCGATGAGCGACCATGCCGCTCGCGCGATGTCTTCCTCCGTGTCGCCGTCGGGGCGCAGCGCACGTAGTGCCGCGATCGTCGCGGCATCGTCGAGCAGCGAATCCATCATGGGGTCAGTCCTCTCTTCAGGAACAGTGCGCGTCCGACCTCGTCTCGTCCGGGTCTTCCGATGCCGCTGAGGTCTGCCATCGTCCAGGCCAGTCGCAACACGCGGTCGTATCCGCGCAGGGTCAACGCACCGCGCTCGAGCGCGCGATCCAACGGCGCCCGCGCATCGCGCTCCAGGCGCAGTGCTCCCTGCCGAAGCCACGTTCCCGGAACCTCGGCGTTGCAGCGCCACGGCGTCCCCGACCAGCGTTCTGCGGCGCATGCGCGCGCGACCAGCACCTGAGCGCGTGCGTCCGCACTGCTCAATTCAGCGCTGACGCCCGATGTCGCGCGGGACGCCGCGACTCGCGCGACCTGCAGTTCGATGTCGATACGGTCCCGGAGCGGTCCTGAGAGCCGCGAGGCATAGCGCCTGATCGCCATCGGCGGGCAGATGCATTCGGCGCCCCGGATCCCGTAGTTGCCGCACGGACAGGGGTTCATCGCCAGGATCAGTTGGAAGCGCGCCGGGAACGACGCCGTGAATCCTGCTCTGCTCACCTCGATCGTGCCGGACTCCAGCGGCTGGCGCAGGGCGTCGAGCGCGACGCGCGAGAATTCTGCGGCTTCGTCCAAGAAGAGGATCCCGCGGTGCGCCCGCACGATCGCTCCCGGCCTGGCCACCCGGGACCCACCGCCGACCAGCGCCGCCACCGATGCGCTGTGATGCGGCGACTCCAATGGCGGGAGCAACTCGAGGGCGGTGATCGCCTCACCGGTGAGTGAGCGGATCGACGCCACCTCGAGCCCCTCGGCTTCGGTGAGTTGCGGGAGGATTCCCGGAAGGCGCCGTGCGAGCATCGTCTTGCCTGCGCCGGGGGGCCCGCTGAGGAGCATGTGATGCCCACCCGCGGCCGCGACGATCAGAGCGTGGACCGCGTCCTCCTGGCCGACCACATCGGCGAGGTCGATCATCTCGTCCTCGACGACCGTCCGAGACGCCATGCCGACCGGATCCACCTCCGGAACCTCGACATCCGCGCCATGCCACGCCGCGACTTGCGCGAGAGACGCTGCGGCGCGAATCTCGATCCCCGGCACCAACCGTGCTTCGGCCTCATTCGCGTGCGGCACGATCATCTGCTCGAATCCCGCCCTCGCCGCTGCGAACACGGCCGGAAGCACTCCGGGCACCGGACGGATGCGACCATCGAGCCCCAGCTCACCGATGTGGACTGTCCGTCCGATCGAGCGCCGGTCCACCGATCCCCCGGCAGCGAGCGTCGACACCGCGATCCCCAGATCGAAACCGGATCCGTGTTTGGGAAGGCTCGCCGGCGACAGATTGACCGTCAGACGGCGTCGCGGAAGGTCGAGTCCTGCGTTCTTGCAGGCGTTGTGCACGCGCTGCACCGCCTCGCCGAGGGACTTGTCCGGCAGCCCGATGATCTTGAACTCCGGCGTCTGATTGGACAGGTCGGCCTCGACTTCGACCAGATGCCCGTCGACACCGGTCAGCGCGACCGCCCACGTCCGAGCTGTCTTCACGACAGGTCCACCAGATGCTCGAGTTCGCCGCACGCGGGATCAGCACCGATGATGCCGATGGCTTCCAGCCGGACCGAGCGCGCACGTGCGAGATCAGGATGCGCCTCGACCCAGGCATGCGCCAACTGCCACAGTCTCCGGCGTTTGCGTCCGTCGATCGCCTCGAACGGATGCCCAAAGGCGGCCGACCGACGAGTCTTCACCTCGATGACCGCGAGATGCGCGCCTCGCACCGCCACGATGTCGAGCTCGCCCTGTGCGCACCGCCAGTTGCGGTCCAGCACCGTGTACCCGAGGTCGATCAGGTGCCGTGCGGCCCGTTCTTCACCGGCTCTGCCGAGTTCATCCTTCGCTGCCATGACGACAGCATCGTCTGCGAGAACGACTCAGCGAGCCCGAATCAGAGCGTGATCACGGCCGATGCGGAAAGGTCGTGAAAGCGGCATCCTGTGCAGAAGTGGTCGCCTCACCGGCCGGCACGGAACGAAGGGTCACTCTCCGTCGAGGGAGAGCTCCTGCGGCAGTTCGAACTCTCGGCGCTGGAGCTCTTCGACGTTGACGTCCTTGAACGTGAGAACTCGGACCGCCTTGACGAACCTGTCTGCGCGGTAGATGTCCCACACCCATACGTCGGTCATGGAGATCTCGAAGTAGAAGTCGTGCTCGGTGTCACGGCGGACGACATTCACCTCGTTCGCCAGATAGAACCGGCGTTCGGTCTCGACGACGTACTGGAACTGCGACACGACGTCCCGGTACTCCCGGAACAGCGCAAGCTCGAGCTCGCGGTCGTAGTCGTCGAAGGCTTCCTCATCCATGATGACTCCATCCTAGGAGGCTTGCCGCTCTCCCGCCGCCTCGACGGCGCGGACGCTGCATCAGAACAGGGTGGGGGCGTCCGTGATCGCCCACGATGCACGGTGATACGGGGACAGCCCGAGCGCCCGGATCGCATCCCGGTGCTCCGCACTGGCGTAGCCCTTGTTCCGATCCCATTGGTACATCGGGTAGGTCTCGTGCAGGTCTGTCATCAGGCTGTCCCTGGCGACTTTCGCGATCACCGATGCTGCTGACACCGAAGCGCAGTCCCGGTCTGCCTTGATCACCGGGCGCACTCGGAGCGGCTCCGGATGGACCGCGGAGAGGTAGTCGTGATTGCCGTCGAGGATGACCAGTGCGTTCTGCAGCGCAGCGCCCTGATCCACGACGCTCTGCACCGCCCGCGATGCGGCGAGCCCCAGCGCACGCATGATGCCGACCTCGTCGACCTCCGCCGCGGTCGCCCAGCCCACAGCCGACGCCTGCACCCATGCGGCAGCACGCATGGCGACGTCCGGCCGCCGCTTCTCCGTGACGAGCTTCGAGTCGCGGAGCCCCTCCGGCACGCGCCGACGCGCCCCTGCAGCATCCATCACCGCCGCACCGACCGCGACCGGGCCGGCCAGCGCGCCGCGGCCGACCTCATCGAGCGAGATGATCAGCTCGCATTCGGAGAGCAGCGAGCGCTCGAGGGTGAGTTTCGGTGCGACGACGGTCATTCCGGATCCGGAACGCCGTTGAAGCTGTCGTGGTGGCCGTCGATGGTGCCAAGGCGATCCAGTGGCCAGGTCGTGAAGAAGGCCTTGCCGACGACGTTCGGCAACGGCACGAAGCCGCCGCTGGGCAGCTCTTGGTGCGCCCGTGAGTCACGTGAGCGATCGCGGTTGTCGCCCAGCAGCCAGAGGGAGTCGTCCGGTACGACGACGTCGAAAGTCTCGTTCGAGGCCGCGGTGTCTCCCTGGGGCAGATTGAGGTAGTCGAGTTCGTCGATCGGTGCGCCATTGACGGTGATCTGACCGAGCGCGTTGCAGCAGACGACATGGTCGCCCGGCAGGCCGATCACACGCTTGACCAGGTGGTCCTGAGCATCGGAGGTGGAGAGACCGACGAAAGTCAGAACCCAGTCGACTGCTTCGACGAGTGGCGGACGCGCCGGTGTCTGCGGCTGTGCGGCCAGCCAGCCGCCCGGGTCTTTGAACACGACGATGTCGCCGCGCTCGTAGTCGGTCCAACGCGGTGTGAGCTCGTCGACGAGGATCCGGTCGTTGATCAGGAGCGTGCGCTCCATCGAGGCCGACGGGATGTAGAACGAACGCACGACGAAGGTCTTCACCACGAACGACACGAGCGCCGCGATGACGATGATGACCACAACGTCGCGGAGGAAGACAAGAACCCCTCGTCGCCGTCTGGTTGCGGCCGCGCGGGCGGAGTCAGTCGTCATCAGTTTCCTTCACCGGTGGAGCACCGTTCTGAGACGGCACATACAAGGGTCGCATATCTCGGACACAACAAAGCACCCCGGGACATCGTGTCCCGGGGTGCTTTGAGAAGTCTGCGCGTCAGTGGTTGTCGCGCTTCTCCTTGATCTTCGCCTTCTTGCCGCGGAGGTTGCGGAGGTAGTACAGCTTCGCGCGGCGCACGTCACCACGGGTGACGACCTCGATGTGGTCGATCACGGGGCTGTGCACCGGGAAGGTACGCTCGACGCCCACCTGGAAGCTGATCTTGCGGACCGTGAAGGTCTCGCGCACGCCGTCGCCCTGGCGGCCGATGACGACCCCCTGGAAGACCTGGATACGGGAGCGGTTGCCCTCGGTGATGTTCACGTGCACCTTGACGTTGTCACCGGGGTGGAACTCAGGGATGTCGGAACGAAGGGAAGCCGCGTCTACGGCGTCGAGGATCTGCATGATCGTCTCTCTCTGCACTCGCCACAGGTCGGATGCATGATGCTGGAAGGAACAAGAATGGGTATGTGCCGCACGGTGCAATCGCGTCCGCGGACTCCCCTGAGGCAGAGCCGGTCACGGCACAAGGACCTATTCTGCCATGGATGACGCACGCGGCCAAACCACGGGTCAGCGGTCAGCTGCTGGCTTCTCCTGAATGATGAAGACTTCGCCGTCCGCGGTCGACCTCGTCGGGGTCGTCGGGACGTCTGCAGGCGCATCGACGGTCGCCGTGGTGAAGTATCGGATGCTGGCGCCGCTGCCCTTCGCCTCACTCCACAACTGCCACAGCATCAACCAGAACAGCGCGATTCCGACCACGATCGCACCGGTCAGCAGGAGGCCGAACCACGCCTGCGGGAAGAACCCGATCGCGATGGTGAGGCCGTGCCAGAGCGTGAAGCCGGCCACGTCCCACCACGAAACCGCGCGCTCGACGCGCACGGACGGCCGCGATCGGACCAGCAGCGTCAGCAGGAGCTGTCCGATGAACACGGCTGGCATCGAGATCAGCAGGAGCAGGAACGCCCAACCGCCGGCGCCGGTCACTCCCCAGCCGATCAGAAGCCACAGCGGCAGCAGGAACGCCGCCGGAAGGAGCCAGCGGAAGAAAGCCTGTCGCAACCACATACCGCGATGCTACGCCGCTGAAACCTCCCGATCACCGGATTTCGCTGAGAGCTTCCGGTCAACCACCGTGCGCTGATCGGCGAGAATGGAGGGGACGAGAGGAAACCCGATGATCGAACTGCGCACCCCTGCTGAGATCGACGAGATGCGCGCCGCCGGACGATTCGTGGCCGAGACGCTGGCGACGTTGCGCGACGAGACGAAGGTGGGCACGAACCTCCTTTCGATCGACCGCCGCGCGCACGACATGATCCGCAAGGCGGGAGCGGAGTCCTGCTACATCGACTACCACCCGTCCTTCGGAGCGAGCCCGTTCGGCAAGGTCATCTGCACCTCCGTCAACGACGCGGTGCTGCACGGTCTCCCCCATGACTACACACTGCGCGATGGTGACCTCGTGTCCCTCGACTTCGCGGTCTCGGTCGACGGCTGGGTCGCTGACTCAGCGGTGTCGTTCGTCGTCGGCACGCCACGCGACGAGGATCTGCGACTCATCGACACGACGGAACGCGCACTGGATGCGGCCATCGCCGCCGCTGTCATCGGAAACCGGATCGGCGACATCTCGGCATCAATCGCCGCCGTCGCCCACGGCGAGGGCTACTCGATCAACACCGACTTCGGCGGACACGGCGTCGGTCGAATCATGCACGGCGACCCCCACATTCCCAACGACGGCCGTCCCGGCCGGGGCTTCCCGCTGCGCGCTGGACTGGTCTTCGCGCTGGAGCCGTGGCTCCTCGCGACGACCGATGAGCTCGTCACCGACCCGGACGGCTGGACTCTGCGCAGCGCGGACGGCTCCCGCGGCTCTCATTCCGAGCACACGGTCGCGGTCACCGAAGACGGGCCGATCATCCTCACCGACCGCTCGTTCCTCGGCGTCGACTGATCCGCTTCACGCCGGATCCGCGGGCAGCCACGCCCCCATTGGGCTGGAGTGGCCAAATCCGCATGTATGCCATTCTGAGTGCATGATCCCGCAGGACCGCCATGTGCCGGAGCGTCTGTATCTTGCCCGCCACGGCCAGACGGTCTGGAATCGCGAGCACCGCCTCCAAGGGCAGCTCGACTCTCCGCTCACAGCCGACGGCATCGCTCAGGCCGAAACCCTCGTGAAGCGACTGTCGGGGCTCGGCATCCGTACCGTCTGCTCCAGTCCGCTCGGCCGTGCGCTGCGAACGGCCGTCGTCGTCGCCGAAGGGATCGGCGCGGATCTCATCCAAGTGCCAGAACTCGCCGAGATCCATCACGGAGACATGGCGGGAATGACCTGGGACGAGATCGACACGGCTTTTCCCGGCGCCCGAGAAGATCGTGCCGCCAATCGGTACGGATGGTCGTTTCCGGGCGGAGAGAGCTACGCGCAGGCGCGCGGTCGCGCTCGCGCCGCGCTGACGGCGTGCGGATGGGCTGCGGACAGTCCGCCGCTGCTCGTGTCGCACGAGATGATCGGACGGATGCTGCGTGCCGAGATGCGCGGCCTCGATCCTGCGCACGCCTTGGCATTGCGGCATCCACCCGGCGTCGTCATCGAGATCGACCGCCGCACCGAGCGCATGCTCTGAGGGTCGCTCAGGCGAAGACGGCGAGCCCGCTCGGTCGCGCCTGGTGGAGGACCGACGTCACCGGCTTGCCGCGCGCCTCCTCGAACAGCTCCCCGGCGAAGTTCCGGAGTTCCTGCACCGAATCAGCGTCGTCCGAACCGCACACCAGCAGTTCCACGCGGGTCGGCGCGCAGACGATCGCTGCGACTGTGAGAGCGATTTCGGGGAGCCACAGCTCCGGTGTGAGCACCAGTGAGCAGGCGAGGTCCGGCTCGGACGGCGTGTGGAGCCGGAAACGCCCGTTGCCGCCCTCGATCGCGACATCGGATCCGACCCGGGCGACCATGTTCCGAAGCGCTGTTGCGTGCAGAGCATCCGCTCCGCCGAAATCCGCGACCTGACCGCCCTGGACGAGTTCCCACGTTCCCTCAGGGTCGACGGCGTAGGTGACCCACAGCTCCTCCGAGATGGGCGTCGCGAACGGCCTGGCCTCGTCCGGGAATCCAGGGATCCGGCTGAACGTCTCCTCGTTCGCCTCCATCCAGGCCCGGCCTGCGATGAGAGGTACGACGAGCTCGGATGGTGGCACCGTTACCGCGGCCGACGGTGCGGCTTCCTTCTTCTTCCTGCTGAACAGTCCCATGCGTTCCCCCTCCGGCGCCGATGCAGGCCATCAGCGGGGCCGCTTCTCGATCTTAGACAGGGGGACGACTCAGCGCGGTGGCTGCTCGTCGCCGAGGAGATCCGGCCGACGACGTCGTGTCCGCTCGATCTGCTGATCACGTCGCCATGTGGCGATGGCCCCGTGGTTGCCGCTGAGCAGGATGCTCGGTACGGCATGTTCGCGCCAGACCGACGGCTTCGTATACGAGGGGTACTCGAGCAGTCCGTCTTCATGGGACTCTTCGACAAGACTCTCCGGATTGCCGACAACCCCGGGCACGAGTCGACCGATGGCTTCGATCATCGCCATCGTGGCGACCTCACCACCGTTGAGGACGTAGTCACCGAGGCTGATCAGACGGACCTCTCCGAGCGAGCCAGCGAAGTCGAAGACACGCTCGTCGATGCCCTCGTAGCGGCCGCAGCCGAACACGAGATGCTCTCTGGTGGCCAGTTCGCGCGCGGTCTTCTGCGTGAAGACCTCGCCGGCCGGCGACGGGAAGATGATCGTCGGAGCGTCGCTTCCACGAGTGACCTCGTCGAGTGCCAGTCCCCACGGCTCCGGCTTCATGACCATGCCGGCACCACCACCGTATGGCGTGTCGTCCACGGTGCGATGACGGTCGCTGGTCCAGTCGCGCAGGTCCCGCACACGGAGGTCGAGAATGCCGGATTCCTGCGCCTTCCCGAGCAACGAGAGGGTCAACCCGTCGAAGTACGACGGGAAGATGGAGAGAACATCTATGCGCACAACGGCACCTGTCCCGGGCCTACTCGGCGGATTCGGCGTCCGCGGTGTCCGCCTGATCGTCTTCGGCGGCATCCGGGAGCTCTTCGAAGAGTCCAGGAGGAGGCGTGACGATCACGCGCCCCGCTGCGACGTCGACGGTCGGTACGATGGCCGCGACGAAGGGAACCATGATCTCGCGCTCACCGGAACGCACGATGAGGAGGTCCTGAGCGGGGAAATGCTCGACGCGCGCCACGCGGCCAACGACGGTCTCATCGCGGACGACATCGAGACCGACCAACTGATGGTCGAACCAGGCGTCGTCCTCGACCTCGTCGTTGTCCTGGTCGATCCACAGGATCGCGCGGACGAGGCTCTCGGCGCCGCTGCGGTCATCGACGTCGTCGAAGAACACGACAGGGCTGCCGTTCATGACCCGGTACTCGCGCACGGTGATGGTCTTGCCGTGCCACGGAGATGCCTCTGGCACCTGCAACGTGAACTCGGCCCCGATGACGAAGCGTCGCTCGGGATTGTCGGTGTACAGCTCGAGCTTGAGCCCGCCCTTAAGGCCATGGGCCTTGACGAGGCGTCCGACTCGAAGCTGGTTCTTACCCTGATTTCGCTCGTTCGGCACCACGTCAGTCGTCCGCGACGTCGACGCGGACGCGACGCCCGTCGGCAAGGGCGGTGACGAGCGTGCGCAGGGCCTTCGCGGTGCGGCCGCCGCGCCCGATCACGCGTCCACGGTCATCGGGGTGCACACGCACCTCGAGGAGGTCGCCTCGCGGCGACGTGGAAGCGTGGATCTGAACATCCTCCGGGTGATCGACGATCCCCTTGACGATGTGTTCGAGCGCGGCGGCGAGCACGACGATTACTCTGCGTCGGCTGCGGGGGCCTCAGCGGCCTCCGCGTCGGCCTTGGCGGCGGGAGTCTCCTCAGCGGGAGTTTCCTTCTTCTCCACCTTCGGCTTCACGACGGACTTCTTCTTCGCGTCGATCTCGAAGGGGGCCTTGGGCTCTGCGACCCGGAGGGTGGACTTCGCGTCGGCGTCGCCCTTGAACTTGCCCCAGTCACCGGTGATCTTGAGGATCGCGGCGACCTGCTCGGTCGGCTGCGCGCCGACGGAGAGCCAGTACTGCGCACGCTCGGAGTCGACCTCGATGAACGAGGGCTCCTCGGTGGGGTGGTACTTGCCGATCTCTTCGATCACACGACCATCGCGCTTGGTGCGCGAGTCGGCGACGACGATGCGGTAGTACGGCGCACGGATCTTGCCCATGCGCTTGAGACGAATCTTGACAGCCACGATTCTCCTGAATTGTGTGGAAGGAAAATGAACCGATCGCCTGGAGAGTGGGGTGCACACCCGGCGGAAGCTCTAATAGGTGGACGCGAGCTGGATAGAGGGTCGAGCACGTCGTCCGACCTTCTATTCTGCCAGATCCGCGCGCCAGGAGCGAAACGTGGCGACACGGTCTTTGCGGCGCGTCCTGGCCCGCGTGCCAGAATGTGCTCGTGAAGCTCGAGTTCGCCCCGTCCGCCCGGTCCACTGTCGGCCTGGAGTGGGAGATCATGCTCGCTGATCCGGCTACTGGCGATCTCGTCGGCCGAGCGCCCGAGTTGCTCGCGGCGTTGGAAGCGGAGAGCGCCGACGAACGGCACACCGTGACCGGCGAACTGCTCACGAACACGATCGAGGTCACCAGCGGTGTCGGTCGTTCCGTCGCCCATGCGGTCGACGACATCGCGCAGGCGATCGCGGCCGTCCGCGCCGCCACCGAGCCGGCCGGCATCGAGCTGCTGTCGGCAGGCAGCCATCCTTTCGCCCAGTGGTACGACCAGCGAGTCACCGACAAGTCCCGCTATCACACGCTCATCGAGCGCACGCAATGGTGGGGGCGCAACATGATGATCTGGGGCATCCACGTGCACATCGGCGTCGAGTCGCAGGCCAAGGTGCTGCCGCTCGTCAATGCCCTCGCCGCCTACCTTCCCCACCTTCAGGCATTGGCAGCCTCGAGTCCGTTCTGGGCGGGCGAGCGCACCGGATACGCCTCCAATCGTGCGCTCGTCTTCCAGCAGCTGCCGACCGCCGGTCTCCCCTGGCCCCTGCACGATTGGTCGGAGTTCGAGTCGTACCTCGACGACATGGTCCGCACGGGCGTCATGGCCGATGCCTCCGAGGTGCGCTGGGACATCCGGCCGGCGCCGCGCTGGGGAACGATCGAAGTGCGCGCATGCGATGGCATGTCGACACTTCCCGAGCTCGCCTCGGTAGCCGCACTCACACAGGTCCTCGTCGAGCATTTCTCGCGTCGCCTCGATCAAGGGCTCCCTCTCCCCCAGCTTCCCGCCTGGTATCACCGGGAGAACAAATGGCGGGCGGCGAGGTACGGCCTGGAGGCGCGGGTCATCATCGATGCCGCCGGCACCCAGCTGCCGGTGCGCGAGCACCTCGCCCAGATCCTGTCGGACCTCGCTCCGGTCGCCCAGGACCTCGACTGCGGTCGCGAATTCGGTCGTGTCGCGTCGATCCTCGACGGTGGGGCGAGCTATGCACGACAGCTCGCAGCCGCGGATGCCGCGGACGGCGACCTCGGCGCAGTGGTGCAGCACCTCATCCGTGAGTTCCGCTCGGGTCCCGAGTCGTCCGTCGCCGAGGAGCACCGGTGATGCGGGCTCAGCCCTCCAGCAGCTGACGCGCCAGTCCCTCATCGAGCACGACGTCGGTGATGAGCTCTGCGGCTATCGCGGCACGCAGGCTGACGAGCTTGGGCACGCCGGAGACGACGCACATGCGGCGAGGCACCCGGCGCAGGCGATCGAGACCAGGGCCAGTCGCGCGGGCATTGACGCGGATGTCCTTCCAGCTGCCGTCCGCGCGGAAGAACACCGTCGCCACGTCGCCGATCGCCCGGTCCTCCCGAAGACTCCGATAGTCATCGCGTCCGAGATAACCGCCGACGTAGACCCGGCTCGGCACCTCGGCCGCCGGCGAGCCGAGACTGAACACTGCGATGTCCATCTTCGATTGGAGATCGAGCACGCGGCGTGTGCTGCGCTCCCGCCACATCGCCTCACGCGTCGAGGGGTCATCGAAGAAGGCGGGTACCGGAAACTGCTGCACCTGAGCACCGAAGGCGCTGCCGAAGCGCTGCAGGATGTCGCTCGAGTACTCCACGCCACTCGTCTGCGTGTTCCCGGCGCCATTGAGCTGCACGAATGTCGTGTTGTGCGTCTCCTTCTGTGTGAGCCCGCGACTGACGGCACTGATGGTCGATCCCCACGCAATCCCGATGATCATGTTGGAGTCCACGAACTGCGAAAGCAGCCGCCCTGCTGTGAGCGCGACGCGCTCGAGTCGCTCCATCTCACTGACGATCTCCGGCATCGGCACGACGTGAGCGGCGACCCGGTAGCGGTCTCGGATGCGCTGCTCCAGCATGCCCAGCCGTTCGAGTGGCGAGTTGATGCGGATGTCGACGAGGCCGCTCTCCCGCGCGAAACTCAGCAGACGAGAGACCGACGATCGGGAGGTGCGCAGCTCGCGCGCGATCACCTCCATGGTCTTGTCCTGCATGTAGTAGAGCTGCGCCGCCGTGAGCGCGGCGATCAGCTTCGCCTCCTGGGGCCGTGCGTCCGAGTGCGCCATGAAGTCCTCCTCGCAATCGATCCTTGCACATATGTGCACTGGGGTTGCGCACCGTGCTTGTGCGGGTTGATGCTGGTCGCAAGCAAGGAAGAAGGGGTCGAGGATGATCGATCAGACACACTCGTCGGCGGAGCGAGCCGAGGTACGCAACGTCCGCGAATCGGGGCGCACGTCCGTCCTGGTGATCGGCGCAGGGATCAACGGGATTTCCACGTTCCGCGATCTGGCCCTTCAGGGCGTCGATGTCGTCCTCGTCGAACGCGGCGACTTCGCGTCCGGCGCTTCGTCGGCATCCAGCCACATGATCCACGGCGGCATCCGCTACCTGGAGAACGGTGAGTTCCGCTTGGTGCGCGAGTCCGTGCAGGAACGCAACGGCCTTCTGAAGATCGCGCCGCACTACGTGAAGCCTCTCGAGACCACGATCCCGATCTACTCCACCTTCTCGGGCATCCTCTCCGCGCCCCTCCGTTTCCTGACGCACAAGAGCGGCAAGCCTCAGGAGCGCGGCGCGTTCCTGATCAAGGTCGGGCTGATGATCTACGACACGTTCTCTCGGGATGGCGGCATGGTCCCCCGGCACCGCTTCCTCGGCCGGAAGCGCTCGCTGGCCGAGCTGCCGTCGCTCGACCCGCACATCAAGTACACCGCGACCTACTACGACGCCTCGATGCACGACCCGGAGCGTCTCGCACTCGACGTCCTGCAGGATGGCCGTGCGGCGCACACCGGCGCGCACGCGCTCAACTACGTCGAGGCGATCGCCCGCGACGGCGACAAGGTCGTGCTGCGGGATCGGGAGAGCGGCACGGAGTTCACCATCACGGCCGACGTCGTGGTGAATGCATCAGGACCCTGGACCGATCTCACCAACGACGCCCTCGGCGCGGACACCCGTTTCATGGGCGGCACCAAGGGCTCGCACATCGTGCTCGACCACCCAGAGCTCCTCGATGCCACTCGTGGCCGGGAGATCTTCTTCGAGCACTCCGACGGCCGCATCGTCCTCATCTACCCGCTCAAGGGAAAGGTGCTCGTCGGCACGACCGACATCGACGCCGACCCTCGCGAGGTGCCGGTGTGCACGGAGGATGAGGTCGACTACTTCTTCGACTTGATCCACCACGTCTTCCCGCAGATCAATGTGTCGCGGGACCAGATCGTGTACCGGTTCTCCGGCATCCGCCCGCTCCCCCGCCATGAAGACACCGCCCCGGGCTTCGTGTCCAGGGACTACCGCATCGAAGTCGACAACGAAGGCGCCGCTCCCCTGGTCAGCCTCGTCGGCGGCAAGTGGACCACCTTCCGGGCACTCGGTGAATCCCTCTCCGATGTCGTTCTCGGCCTGCTGGGCCGCACTCGCAAGGTCTCCACCGTGGGCGTCCCGATCGGCGGCGGTCGCGATTTCCCGCGCACGACCAAAGCTCGGCGCATCTGGATCCAGGAGAACCTGCCGGGCGCCGGAGAACGGGCGGAGAAGCTCCTCACCCGCTACGGAACACGTGCGGCAGACGTCTGGGCGTTCATCGAGCAGGGGGATGACGCTCCCCTCGCCGGCGGCGATCTGTCCACCCGCGAGCTCGCGTGGATGGTCGAGAACGAGCTCGTCGCCCGTCTCGAGGACGTCATCCTCCGTCGCACCAGCATCGCCTTCACCGGGCACGCCGATACCGCTGTCCTCGATGAGCTGGCCGATGCACTTGCACAGCTGCTCGACTGGGATCGCAGCCGCCACGACGCGGAAGTGGACCAGACCCGCACGCTCCTCAACGATCGGCATGGACTCACCCTCTCGTCCCGCACCCGCGGCTGACGAGAGATCCGACCGTCGCCCTCCTCGCGACGTTCTCTATCAAGTGCCATGGCAGAGGGGCCATGACACGCAAGAAAGGTCAATGAAGACATGACTGAAGTCAATCTCGGTCTCTACTTCCTCTCGGAACTGGTGGGCACAGCGATGCTCGTCCTGCTCGGCTGCGGCGTCGTCGCCAATGTCGTGCTGGCGAAGAACAAGGGGTTCGGTGGCGGGTTCCTGATGATCAACTGGGGATGGGGCCTCGCGGTCTTCGCCGGTGTGCTCGTCTCGGCATACTCCGGCGCGATCCTCAACCCGGCCGTCGGAATCGGCCTCCTCGTCGCCGGCAAGATCACGTTCACGATGTTCCTCGTCGCCACCGGCGCCGAGCTGCTCGGCGCGATCCTCGGCGCGATCGTGTGCTGGGCCGCGTACAAGCAGCACTTCGACCTCGAAGAGGACCCGGCGAACAAGCTCGGCGTCTTCTCGACCGGCCCCGCGATCCGCTCCTACGGCTGGAACCTCGTCACCGAGGTCATCGGCACCTTCGTGCTGGTGTTCGTGATCTTCGCCTTCGCAGATTACGGTGACATCGAGGTCGGCACGCCCGGAGGCCTCGGCCCGCTCAGCGCACTGCCCGTCGCCCTGCTCGTGGTCGGTATCGGCGCGTCGCTCGGTGGTCCCACCGGCTACGCCATCAACCCGGCCCGTGACCTCGGCCCGCGCATCGCGCACGCGATCCTGCCGATCAAGGGCAAGGGTTCCAGCGACTGGTCCTACTCGTGGGTTCCGGTCGTCGGACCGCTCATCGGTGGTGTGCTCGCCGCTCTCGCAGCCCCGGCGCTGCTCGGCCTCGCGTAACCCATTCGCCGTCCACCACTCTGACTTCAAAGGAGAACACTATGGCTGACTACATCATCGCCATCGATCAGGGAACCACGTCCAGTCGCGCGATCATCTTCGACAAGAAGGGCAGCATCGTCGAGACCGGCCAGAAGGAGCACGAGCAGATCCTTCCTCGGGCAGGCTGGGTGGAACACGATCCTGCCGAGATCTGGCGCAACGTCCAGGAAGTCATCGGCCAGGCATTGAGCCGCGCCGACCTCACCAGGCACGACATCGCCGCGATCGGCATCACGAATCAGCGCGAGACGGCAGTCGTGTGGGACAAGACCACCGGGCAGCCGATCTACAACGCGATCGTCTGGCAGGACACCCGCACGCAGCAGATCGTGGATCGTCTCGCCGCCGAGGGAGGCGTCGAGCGCTTCAAGCCGGTCGTCGGCCTGCCACTGGCGACGTACTTCTCCGGCACGAAGATCGCCTGGATCCTGGAGAACGTCGACGGTGCTCGCGAGAAGGCGGAGGCCGGCGATCTGCTCTTCGGCACCACCGACTGCTGGGTGCTCTGGAACCTCACCGGGGGCGTTGACGGTGGCGTGCACGCCACCGACGTCACCAACGCCTCCCGCACCATGTTCATGGACCTCGAGACTCTCGAGTGGCGCGACGACATCCTCGAGGCATTCGGTGTGCCGCGCTCGATGATGCCGGAGATCCGTTCGTCCTCCGAGGTGTACGGCAAGGCCGAGGATTCGTCGCTCCTGCGCGAGACCCCGATCGCCGGCATCCTGGGTGACCAGCAGGCCGCCACGTTCGGTCAGGCTGCGTTCAACACCGGTGAGAGCAAGAACACCTACGGCACCGGTTGCTTCCTGATCTTCAACACGGGCGAGGAGATCGTCCACTCGAAGAACGGGCTGCTCACCACTGTCGGCTACAAGCTGGGCGACGGCCCGACGCACTACGCGCTCGAAGGCTCGATCGCCGTCACCGGATCGCTGATCCAGTGGCTGCGCGACCAGCTCGGAATCATCGACTCGGCTCCCGAGGTCGAAGAGCTCGCCAAGCAGGTCGACGACAACGGCGGCGTCTACATCGTTCCCGCGTTCTCGGGTCTGTTCGCGCCGTACTGGCGTCCGGACGCACGCGGTGCGATCGTTGGGCTCACCCGCTACGCCAACAAGAACCACATCGCGCGCGCCGCACTGGAGGCCGTCGCCTACCAGACCCGCGACGTGCTCGATGCGGTCAATGCGGATGCCGGTGTGGATCTGACCGAGCTCAAGGTCGACGGCGGCATGGTCGCCAACGACGCGCTCATGCAGTTCCAGGCGGACATCCTTGGCGTGCCGGTCGTCCGTCCGGTCGTCGCCGAGACGACGGCCCTGGGTGCGGCATACGCTGCCGGACTCGCTGTCGGCTTCTGGGACGGTCTGGACGACCTCTCCGCCAACTGGCAGGAGGACAAGCGCTGGGAGCCGTCTATGGAGGACGCCGAGCGCGACCGCCAGCTGCGGTTGTGGCGCAAGGCCGTCACCAAGTCGATGGACTGGGTCGACGACGACGTGAAGTGATCTCGCATCGCTGAGAGGGCGGGCTCGGAGGATTTCTCCGGGTCCGCCCTCTTCGTCTGCAACGCGGATGAGTCAGTCGAGCGCAGCGAGGAAGGCTCTCGCGACACTGCGGGGTGAGGCTGCATCCCATGCGACGTACTCGACGCGGTACGGACCATCGAGCACCTGTTCGGACACCACGTCTGCGTGCGATGTCGCGACGGTGCCTGGTGCGAGGAGGGAGACGGCGAGACCGGCAGCGACCAGCCCCAGGATGAGTCCTGCAGAATCCGCCTCGAACGCAACGTCGCGCTCCAGACCCGCCGCGGCGAACGCCGCATCGCTCTGTGCCCGACCGGACGTCCCCGCGGGAAAATCCGCGAAGACCTCTCCGGCGAGATCCCCCAGCACCGCATCGCGCCCGACGAGCCGATGTCCGCGCGGAAGAGCGACCACGAGACGTTCGCGGGAGAGCGAGCGCACCTCCACTCCCGTCGGGACGCTGTCCTCGTGCAACCCGAGGAGCGCGACGTCAAGATCTCCGCGCTGCACGGCGGGGACGAGGGCGTCGCTGTTTCCGACCCGAAGCTCTACCCGCACGGCAGGATGCGCGGCACGGAACCGCACGAGCAAAGCCGGCAGATCCACGGCCGTGACCGTCGGGATCACTCCGAGCCGGAGCGTTCCGACGACGTGGCCCGCAGCCGCTGCGGCGTCTTCCCTGGCTGCATCCGCGGCGGCAACCGCGATCCTCGCCTGCCTGACGAAGGCCTCCCCCGGCTCGGTGAGCCGTACACTTCGGCTGGTCCGCGCGAAGAGCCTCTCTCCGATCTCACGCTCCAGCGCCGCGATCTGATGGCTCAGCGCCGACTGGGTGACGAAGCAGCGCTCCGCTGCACGAGTGAAGCTCGAGGCATCGGCCACCTCGACGACGTAACGCAGTTGCTGAAGGTCCATACGTTAATGATTGCTGTTCATGGATGCGGTGACAACTATGTGTTGGACTCATCAACTCGGTTTGGACAGGCTGGAAGCATGAACCGCCTGACCATCCTGCTGATCACCGCACTCGCTCCGATCGCCTGGGGCACGACCTACCTCGTCACCACCGAGCTGCTCCCCGTCGGGCATCCGATGTTCGCCGGTCTTCTGCGCTCCCTTCCCGCCGGACTCATCGCGGTCGCCGTCAGCCGGACCCTCCCTCGCGGCGGCTGGTGGTTCAAGTCCTTCGCACTGGGCGCGCTCAACATCGGGGCCTTCTTCCCTCTCCTCTTCCTTGCCGCCGAACGGCTGCCAGGAGGGGTCGCCGCGGCTGTCGCCGGGGTCCAGCCTCTCATCGTGCTCTCGCTCGGGACTCTCGTCCTGAAGGAGCGGATCCGGCCGATGACCGCGGCGGCGGCCGTGGCCGGCGCAGGCGGTGTCGCGCTCGTCGTTCTCGGCCCGGCGGCACGGCTCGATGCACTGGGCATCCTGGCTGCGCTGGGCGGCGTCACCGCCACAGCGCTCGGCATGATCCTCACCAAACGATGGGGACGGCCCGTCGGCGTCGGACCCGTCGGCTACGCAGGGTGGCAACTCGCGGCCGGAGGCCTCCTCCAGCTCCCGCTCACACTTCTCGTCGAGGGGACGCCAGCTTCGATCGACAGCGGAGCCGTCCTGGGTTATCTGTGGCTGGCAACAGCGGGCGGGATCATCGCGTACACGCTCTGGTTCCGCGGAATCCAGAAGCTGCCGATGATCGCATCCGGTCTGCTCGCTTTGCTCTCCCCGGTCGTGGCGACGCTCCTGGGAACGCTCGTCGCCGGTGAATCCTTCACGCCGATCCAGGCAGTCGGATTCGCGATCGCACTCCTCGCTCTGATCGGCGGACAGCTCTCCGTCCGCCCCGCCCAGAACCTGCAACCTCCGCTGGTGGATCCGAACGCCGCGACGGCTCTCACCGTCGGCCGCTGATCGCGGCTCAGCCCTTGCCGAAGAGCTTCTGGATCTCGGCGAGGTCGGCCTCGCTCGGCGCCTGAGCCGCACCACCGCCGAGGCCGAAGCCGGAGCCGGTCGGCTGCGCCGTCGGGAGCCCGGCGTTCTCGGCTGCCCGCTTCGCCGGGTTCCCGGAGCGCGAACCACTGGCCGCCTTGCCCTTCTTGCCGCGCTTCGAGGAGGCGCCGGGGCGTCCCATGCCCGGCATCGCACCCATTCCGGGGATGTTCGGGGTGCCGCCGCGGGCGACGGTCTTCATCATCTTCGCAGCCTGCTCGAAGCGCTGAACGAGCTGATTCACGTCGGTCACCGTCATCCCGGAGCCACGCGCGATGCGCAGTCGACGCGAGCCGTTCAGCACCTTCGGGTTTCGGCGCTCGCCCGGCGTCATCGAGCGGATGATCGCTTCTGTACGGTCGATCTCGCGGTCATCGAAGTCTTCGAGCTGCTGCTTCATCTGGCCCATGCCGGGGAGCATTCCCAGCATCTTCTTCATCGAGCCCATCTTCTTCATCTGCTGAAGCTGGTCGAGGAAGTCCTCCAGGGTGAACTGCTCGGTTGCGAGCTTCTCGGCCATCTTCATGGCCTCTTCCTCATCGAAGGCCTGCTGCGCCTGCTCGATGAGGGTCAGGATGTCGCCGAGGTCGAGGATACGGCTCGCCATGCGGTCGGGATGGAACGGCTCGAGGTCTTCGAGACGCTCACCGGTGGAGGCGAAGAGGATCGGGCGCCCGGTCACGGATGCCACGGAGAGTGCCGCGCCACCGCGGGCGTCACCGTCGAGCTTCGACAGCACGACACCGGTGAAGTCGACGCCCTCCTGGAAGGCCTTCGCCGTGTTCACGGCATCCTGTCCGATCATCGCGTCGATGACGAACAGGACCTCGTCCGGGTTCGTGGCCTTGCGGATGTCGGATGCCTGCTTCATCAGCTCGGCGTCGACGCCGAGGCGTCCGGCGGTGTCGATGATCACGACGTCGTGCTGGTGCCGACGGGCGTGCTCGACGCCGTCGCGGGAGACCTTGACCGGGTCACCCACGCCGTTGCCCGGCTCGGGTGCGTAGATGGTGGCGCCGGCCTGCTCGGCGACGACCTGCAGCTGGTTCACCGCGTTCGGGCGCTGGAGGTCCGCGGCGACGAGGAGCGGCGTGTGCCCCTCGCTCTCGAGCTGCTTGGCGAGCTTGCCGGCGAACGTCGTCTTTCCCGAGCCCTGGAGGCCGGCGAGCATGATGACGGTCGGCGCGGTCTTCGCGAACTGCAGTCGACGCTGCTCGCCGCCGAGGATGGCCACGAGCTCTTCGTTCACGATCTGCACGACCTGCTGAGCAGGGTTCAGCGCCTTGCTGACCTCGTCGCCCAGCGCTCGTTCACGCACCTTGGCGGTGAAGTCTTTGACGACGACGAGAGCGACATCGGCATCGAGCAGTGCCCGACGGATCTCGCGCACGGTGCCGTCGACGTCGGCAGCAGTGAGTTTTCCCTTCGTGCGCAGATTGCGGAAGGTCTCGGTGAGCCGATCGGAGAGCGTGCCAAAGGTAGCCATGGTGCCCACAATCTTACGCGAGCGGAGCCTCCACGCTCACAGCGCAGCGCGGAGTTGCTCCCGCGCGCGCGGGTAGCGGCCCCGGGCGGTCGATGACGGGATGCCGAGAACGTCGGCGGCCTCAGCGAGGGTGAAACCGTCTCCTCGTGACCGTCCGGCCGGCGGGAGTTCGTCCGTGCGCGGTTTCAGCGACCCCAGCGAACCTCATGCACAACCGCGACAGCTTCGTCCAGCACCTGCTCCGGCGTGCTCTGCCCGGCTCCGCGCACCGCCCAGATGCGCAGCGAGGAGAGCAGCGCCCCCGCGTACGCGGCACCGACGACGTCCGCGCGGATCTCTGCGATGCCTGCGCGCTTCGCGGCTGCCGCGATTCCGCCGGCAAGGCGCGCCTGACGAAGGGCCGAGTCTCGGAGCAGTTCGTCCTCGACGCCCATCGCCGCTGTGTTGCGCAGTGCCAGCGCGAGCGGATCCGGCGCGAAGTCGTGAACCACGCCCACGAGGATCATCTCGACGGCGCTCCCGTCTGCGTCGGCGTCCAATCGGTCAAGGGCAGCGAGAGCGGTCTCGACTCGCGCATCCAGACCCGACCACAGCACGTCGCTCTTCGAGGAGAAGTAGTTGAAGAAGCTCGACCGGCTGACTCCCGCGCGCTGCGTGATGTCCGCCACCGACGTCGCGTCGTATCCCTGCTCGAGGAACAACTCGCAGGCAGCCTCGGCGAGAGTCTCCCTCGAAGAGACCTTGGGTCTGCCGGCGCGCGATTCTGTGGCCATCCCCTCACGCTACCGCGACGGCGGCTTCGCGCCGGTCGCGTGCGAGGAGGAGTATTGTTAGACCCGATCCAACTACCTATTCGAAGGTGAAGGCGCATGCTCGACATACTGACGCCCGGTATCGCTCCGGACTTCGTCCCCTACACCGAAGGGTGGGACCTGCAGCGTCGGGTCCACGCCGACATCGTCGCCGGCGTCCGCCCGGACACACTGATCCTGCTCGAGCACGAGGCCGTGTACACCGCCGGGAAGCGCACGGAGCCACAGGAGCGCCCGCAAGACGGCACCCCCGTCATCGACGTCGATCGCGGCGGAAAGATCACCTGGCACGGACCTGGGCAGCTCGTCGGCTACCCCATCGTGCGGCTTCCCGAGCCGATGGATGTCGTCGCCCATGTGCGCCGCCTGGAGCGGATTCTCATCGACGTCCTCGGCCCGTTCGGGGTCGACGGCTACCAGGTCGAAGGACGCAGTGGAGTCTGGGTGCGCCGACCGCTCTCCGAAGACAAGGTCGCCGCGATCGGCGTCCGGGTGCAGCAGGGGGTCACCATGCACGGCTTCGCCATCAACTGCGACAACACCCTCGCCGGCTTCCGTGGGATCATCCCCTGCGGAATAACAGATGCCGGCGTCACGACGGTCAGCGAGGTGGTCGGCGCGGATGTCTCCCCCGCCGACATCATCTCCAGCGTCACGACCGCGTTCCTCGCCGAGTACGCGGAGGTCGCCGCGTGAGCGCCGCCGCACCGGAAGGGCGAAAGCTCCTGCGCCTGGAGATTCGCAATGCCGAGACACCGATCGAGCGCAAGCCCGAGTGGATCCGCACAAAGGCGAAGATGGGCCCGGAGTACACCGCGCTGCACTCGCTGGTGAAGGAAGAGGGTCTGCACACCGTCTGCCAGGAAGCGGGCTGCCCGAACATCTTCGAGTGCTGGGAAGACCGCGAGGCCACGTTCCTCATCGGCGGTTCGCAGTGCACGCGCCGCTGCGACTTCTGCCAGATCGACACGGGGAAGCCGGATGCCTACGACACCGACGAGCCCCGCCGCGTGGCCGAGAGCGTCGTGCGGATGAATCTCCGCTACGCCACTGTGACGAGTGTCGCGCGAGACGACCTGCCCGACACCGGTGCATGGCTCAACGCCGAGACGGTGCGCAAGATCCACGAGCTGAACCCGAACACCGGCGTCGAGCTGCTGGCGAACGAGCACAATGCCGATCCCGCTTTCCTCGGCCAGATCTTCGACGCTCGCCCCGAGGTCTTCGCGCACAACGTCGAGACGGTCCCGCGCATCTTCAAGCGCATCCGCCCGGCGTTCAAGTACGAGCGTTCGCTCGACGTGTTGACGCAGGCGCGGGCTGCAGGGCTCATCACGAAGTCGAATCTCATCCTCGGCATGGGTGAGGAGCCGGAGGAGGTCATTCAGGCTCTGCAGGACCTGCATGACGCCGGCTGCGACATCATCACCATCACGCAGTACCTTCGCCCGACTCCGCGACACCTTCCGGTCGCACGCTGGGTGAAGCCTGCTGAGTTCGTGGAGTTCAAGGAAGAGGCCGAGCGGATCGGTTTCCTCGGCGTCCTCGCGGGCCCGCTGGTGCGCTCGTCGTACCGTGCGGGACGCCTGTGGGCGCAGTCGATGTTGTCCAAGGGCCGTGAGATCCCGCCGCACCTCGCGCACATCGCGGAGAGCGCCGATCTCGGCTTCGCGCAGGCCGTCTGACCGGGCCAGTCGGGCGAGGCGACTCGGCGCAACGGAGCGCCGCGTCGCCGCGCTCGACGGACATCAGATGATCGCGGTCAGAACGCCTCCGTCCGCACGCAGTGTGGCGCCGTTCGTCGCGGACGATACCGGGCTGGCCAGATAGACGGCCAGGCTGGCGATCTCCGCGGGATCGATGAACCTCTGCAGGAGCGACGTCGAGTTCCCGGAGATGATGGCGGCCTTCAATCCGTCGACGGGCACTCCCTGCGCCTGCGAGATCCGACCGACGACATCAGCCACCCCGTCGGAATAGGTCGGGCCGCCGAGGATCGCGTTCACCGTCACCTCGGTACCGCGCGTGAGCTTGGCGAGTCCGTTGCTGAGTGCCAGCATCGCCGCTTTGGTGACGCCGTAGTGCAGCATGTCCGCTGGGACGTTCGCCCCCGACTCGCTCCCGATGAAGATGATGCGGCCCCTCCCCCTGTCGAGCATGCCGCCCAGCACGTGCCGGGAGAGCCGCACGCCGCTCATCACGTTGACGGCGAAGTAGCGCTGCCATTCGTCATCCGTGATATCGCTGAAGGGCGCGACCTCGAACAGCCCGACGTTGTTCACCAGTACGTCGACATCGCCCAACGATTCCAGCAGGTGCCCCACCTCTGCGGGGTCCTCGAAATCCGCGACGATGCTCTCCACGTCTGCTCCCGGCACCTGCGCCGCGAGCCGCTGCACGGCACTCTGGACTTTCTCCTCGCTACGCCCGTTGATCACGACCGACGCGCCCTCGTCGAGAAGCGCTCGCGAGATAGCGAATCCGATCCCCTGGGTGGAACCACTCACAAAGGCCCTCTGGCCACTCAACTTCAGATCCACGATTCTCCCGTTCACTTGCTCAGTCAAGTCAAGTGTCGCTTGCTTGACTTGCTCAGTCAAGTTAAATGAGAGGCGACACGTCGGCGCATCGCGTAGTCTGACGGCATGGCAGCACACGACTCACCAGCCGCGCTGAGTGGAGAGGACCTCGAGACCTGGGCGTCACTCGCCACGGTTCTGGAGTGGTTGCCTGCCGCTCTCGATGCCCAACTGCTCCGCGACTCGGAGATGACGCACTTCGAGTACGGGATCCTTTTCGCGCTCGCCAGCGCTCCTGGATCGACACTCCGCCTGAGCGTGCTCGCAACCCATGCGAACAGCTCGCTGACGAGGCTGTCGCGTGCGGCGACCCGCTTGCAATCCCGAGGATGGATCCAGCGCGCACCCGACCCCGACGATGGTCGATACACTCTGGCGATCCTCACGGTGCTCGGACGCGAGAAGTTCGACCAGGCCACGCCCGGCCACGTACAGACGGTCGATCAGCTGGTTCTCAATCCGCTGACCACGTCACAGCGACGGCAGTTGCGCGAGATCAGTCGCCGCATGCTGCGGGCGATCCGCACGGAAGAAGGCTGGCAGCCGACGTCGTCGGCCGAAACCCCTGGCGGTTGATCCGAAGATCCAGGACCGCGGCGGACCTAGTCCGCGCTCATCACCGACTGCACGCTGCCGTCGGATCCGAGATTCACCAGCAGGACGTCGTCGGTGGAATCGGCATCCAGTGCGTATTCGAGGACGGCGAACGGCTCTGACCCTCCATGCTCGTCAGCGAGAATCGTCATGCTCATGAGGCGGAGCGACCGGATGATGTCGACCGCCGGGTCGCCACTGACGTCGACCAGGACTTCAGCCAGTTCTTCGCCGTAGACCTCCTGCTGCTGGAGGATGTACTCGGTCACTTCGCTGGCACGATCGTCGACCTCGGCCAGCATTCCGCGGCGCGCCACGGCATCTACGTTCTCCAGTCCCGAGATGAGAGACGCAGCGATGTCGAGGGCGTCAGACGATACGTCTTCCTGATCTGGCGCGGTGAGGTCGACAGTGACGGACTGCTCGCCCAGCTCCACCGTCTCGGACCAGAAGATCGATCCGTCAGGCCCCGACGAGAGGAGTCCGAAGTAGTCGTGTTCGATCGCCATAACGCTATGAAACCAGTCTCTTGGGTGCCGCGGTAGTCCCGTCGTCAGTTGACGAGGGCGGAGACGAAAACATGAGGGGTGAAACCGGTGAGATCATCGATCCCCTCGCCCTGCCCCAGAAGCTTTACGGGGATGCCGGTGCGCTCCTGCACCGCCAGGACGAAGCCGCCCTTCGCGGAGCCGTCGAGCTTGGTGAGGACCAATCCGGTCACCCCTGCATGCTCGAGGAACGCCTCGGCCTGCATGACGCCGTTCTGGCCGGTGGTGGCATCCAGGACCAGGAGCACCTCGCTGATCGGCGCCTGCTTCTCGATGACCCGGCGGATCTTGGACAGCTCGTCCATCAGCCCGCCCTTGGTGTGCAGGCGACCGGCGGTGTCGATGATCGCGATCTCGATGCCCTCGCGCTGCGCGAACTCGACGGTCTGGTACGCGACGGACGCCGGATCCTGACCCTCCTGCTGCGGGCGGACGATCGCCGCTCCCCCGCGCTGCGCCCAGGTGGCGAGCTGGTCGACGGCCGCGGCGCGGAACGTATCTGCCGCGCCCACGACGACACTGCGCTGGTAGCCGCGCAGGAACTTGGTGAACTTGCCGATCGTGGTCGTCTTGCCGACACCGTTCACGCCGACGACGAGCACCACGGCCGGGCGTTCGGTGAGCTTGAGTGTGGTGTCGAACTTGGCGAAATGCTCTTCCAGCGTCTCCCGGAGCATGCGCTGGAGATCCTGCGGATCCGTCGTGCGGTAGCGATCGACCTTGTCGCGCAGCTCCTGCACGACCCGCTCGCTGATGTCCGGTCCGAAGTCGGCAGTGATGAGGGCGGTCTCGAGGTCCTCCCACGTCGTCTCGTCGATGGTGGGCTTGACGAACATGCCGCGCAATGCGCGACCGAGGGACCAGGACTTCTCCGCCATGACACCAGCCTACGGGTAGCATCCTGAGATGCTTCACGAGCGCGCTCCGTGAGCACGGCTCGGACCTACGAACGCGACGAAGCTCAGCCTGCCGCGGCGCGATCGCCGACGCGCTGGCCGACGACGGCGGATACGCCGTCCTGTCGCATGGAGACGCCGTACAAGGCATCAGCGATCTCCATCGTGCGCTTCTGATGCGTGATCACCAGCAACTGCGAACTCTCCCGCAGTTGCTCGAACACGGTGAGCAGACGCCCGAGGTTGGCGTCGTCGAGCGCTGCCTCCACCTCATCGAGGATGTAGAACGGGCTCGGTCGCGCCTTGAAGATCGCGACGAGAAGCGCAACGGCTGCAAGCGACCGCTCTCCGCCGGACAGCAGTGAGAGGCGCTCGATCTTCTTCCCGACCGGACGCACAGAGACCTCGATCCCCGTGGAGAGCATGTTCTCCGGATCGGTGAGCCAGATGCTGCCGGATCCGCCAGGGAAGAGCAGCGGGAAGACCTCGCCGAACGCCCGCTGCGTGTCCTCGAAGGCGTCCGCGAAGATCGTCTGCATCCGCTCATCGAGATCGGCGATGATCGTGAGCAGATCCTGGCGAGTCTGCGTCAGGTCCGCGAGCTGTTCGGTGAGGAACGCGTGACGCTGCTCGAGCGCGGCGAACTCCTCCAGCGCGAGCGGATTGACTCGACCGAGCTGAGCGAGCTTGCGCTCCGCCTCGGCGAGCCGTCGCTCCTGGATGCGGCGATCGAACGGGATGGCAGTGTCATCTTCATCGCCGTCCTCGATCACGGCGAGAGGATCGCGCGGCACAGCCTGGTCCGGTCCATATTCCGCAACGAGAATATCTTCGTCGAGGGCGAGTTCAGAGCTCACGCGTTCGAGCAGGCTCGTCAGGTGCAGCTTCTTCTCGTGGATCTGCAGTTCGAGTCCGTGCACGCTCTCGGTGAGTCCGGCGAGCCGCTCTCGCAGCGACGTCTCCTGGGCCCGGAGCCCGGTGAGCTCCGCGTTCTGCGCCGAGCGCGCGGTCTCTGCCTCGGAGAGCGCGACCCGAGCCTCCGTCACCGAGCGATCCAGCGAATCCAGGACCCGGGGCAGTTCCTCGACCACTCCGGTCGCCGCCCCGCGCTGCGCGCGGCGGATCACCGCTCGGCGGGCGGCCTCGGCCGCGGCATCCCGCTCCTGCTCGCGCTGGCGTTCCAGACTCGCAACCCGCGCCTGCGCGGCACGCACGCGCTCACGGAGCGTCTCGATCTCCAGACGGGCGCGCACCTCACCTTCGCGCGCCTGCTCGAGGGCCTCGAGCAGATCGTCGCGGGCCGAAGCGTCGAGCACGGGTCGAGGGGCAGAGATCGCATCATCGAGTTCCGTCTTCGCCTTCGCGGCCTTGGCCTCGGCATCCGCGACAGCCGCTTGGGCCTGACCGAGGCCGGACTCGAGCCGCTCGCATTCCGCGACGGCCGACTCATGGCGCACCGTGACCCGGTTCACGTGCTCGGCATGGCTGGCGAGTGCCGCGTCGTGCTCACGGAGGAGACGCAGCGCCTCCTTTGCGTTCCGCCTTGTGGTCTCGACTGCCTCGTTCGCATCTTCGCGCGCTTCACGGAGCGAATCGACGATCACCTGCACCTCGGCGAGGCGCTCGGATGCCGCATCACGCTCTGCGGCGAGCTCGAGTCGGGAGCGCTCTCCACCTGATCCGGTGCGCAGTGTCTGAGCGGTGATCACATCACCGGTGACCGTGACGATGGTCGTGGTGCTGTCGCCTTCCGAATCCAGCGCCGCGCGGGCTGCACGAGCGGCCTCGAGATCGTCCGCGATGAGGACGTGGGCGAGGATGCCGAGCACGCCGTTCGGGGCCGTCACCGTCTCGACTGCTGGCGTCACTCCCGCGATTCGGGGCAGCTCCACGGCCGGTCGCAGCGCGTCGGCGATCACGAAGTCGACCACTCCCCGGCGCTGCTCGGCCGCATCCGCGGCCAGGGCGAACGCATCGGTTGCCGCGTCGACGAGAACGCCCTCTGCCAACGAGCCGAGCACAGCCGCCACCGCCGCTTCGAAGCCTCCGCGCACCTGCACCGCGTCGCCGACGAGCCCTCGCACACCGGATGCGCCGGATCTGACGATCTCGGCCGCGCCCCCCGAGATCGCGAGGGCGCTCCCCAGAGCTGCTGCCTTCGCCGTCAGCGCATCCACCTCGCGCTCGGCAGCGTGCAGACGTTCCCGCAGGGTCTCACGCTCGGCCTCCGACGCGGTCGCCGCACGCTGGGCGCTCTCGTACGCGGCGGAATGCTCGGCCGCCGTACCCTCAGGCGCCTCCGCATCCTCGATCGCATCCAGGGCGTCGGCCGCCTCGCGACGACGCGTGTTCGCCGCCTCCAGGGCGTTCTCCTGCCGCAGCACCGCACCACGGACCGCGGCAAGGGCAGAGGCGGCGGCATCCGCCGTTCCTCGAAGCGTGTTCAGGCGCATGTCGTACTCGGAGACGAGCGCGCTCTGCTCAGCGATGTCGACGTCGAGAGTGTCGAGTTCGGCTCTGGCGTGCACCACCTCACGGCTCGCAGCGACCGCGGCATCCTGCGCATCGCCCAATCCCGCAGAGATCTCGGTGATTTCGTCCTTCGCCTCGTCGATCGTGCTCTGCGTCACCGTGACGGCCGTCACGGCCGCGTCGTCCTCCTCAGAGCCGAGCAACGCGAGACGCTGATTGGCGAGGGTGAACAGCCCGCGCATCCGCTCCTGCACCTGCTCGAGTCCGAACGCGATGCTGCGCGCCTTGTCGACGGCGACCGAGTTCTGATCCTGTTCGAGTCGGACGATGCTCGCGCGCACGCCCTCTGCCTGATCGGAGAGGACGAGGCGCTCGGTGTGACGCTCGTGCTCTGTCCGGGTGTGATCGGCAAGCGCAGTGCGCAGTGCGACGACATCGTCGGCGAAGATCCGCGCCTTGGCATCTCGGACGACGGCGGCGATCGTCTGCGCTTCTCGGGCGATCTCGGCCTGTCGCCCGAGAGGCTTGAGCTGGCGCCGGATCTCGCCTGCGAGGTCGCTGAGTCGAGTGAGATTCGCCTCCATCGCATCGAGCTTGCGAAGAGTCTTCTCCTTGCGACGCCGATGTTTGAGGATGCCGGCGGCCTCCTCGATGAAGCCACGACGATCCTCCGGGGAGGCCTGCAGGACGGTATCCAGTCGCCCCTGGCCGACGATGACGTGCATCTCACGACCGAGACCCGAATCGCTGAGCAACTCCTGCACGTCGAGCAGACGGCAGTTCTCGCCGTTGATCGCATACTCGCTGGAACCGTTGCGGAACAGCGTCCGGCTGATCGTCACCTCGGCGTATTCGATGGGCAGCAGGCCATCGCTGTTGTCGATCGTCAGCTGCACCTCAGCGCGCCCGAGCGGTCCCCGTGTGGACGTGCCGGCGAAGATGACATCCTCCATCTTGCCTCCGCGGAGCGTCTTCGCTCCCTGCTCCCCCATCACCCAGGCGAGCGCGTCGACGACGTTGGACTTGCCGGATCCGTTCGGACCGACGATGCACGTCACGCCGGGTTCGAAGACAAAGCTCGTCGGCTGTGCGAACGACTTGAATCCCTTGAGCGTCAGGCTCTTCAGATGCATGCGAACCGCTCGCTCATCGGGCGCACACGCGCATGCTTTGAGGACGGATCACGACTTCACGGTACCGGACTCGCCGATCGATGCTTGACGAACACACCAGACGTTCGCTAGCGTGACTGCTCGGATCGCTGTGAAAGGAGGTTACCGATGATGATTACAACTGCTCGTAGACAGGCCCCAGGCCATGTCGCGTCCAGCGCCTTTGCGCTGCGCACTGCCCTCTCGGTGACCGACCCCAGCTTCCGCCTCGTCGCGGCCGCTTAACAGTTCGGCGCGAGAACTCTGCCCTTATCGGGCATTCTCCGCCTTGCCGGCACCACGCCATCGACTGGTCTCAGGATCGTCGATCCCTCGTGCTCCACTCCGGAGCACCGCTCCCGCGCCCGACGCATTCCGCGTCGCGCTCCGCATTCTGCGATCCGCTGCGCACCTTGCGCGCCCCGTGCACCACGCACATCCGTACATTCCGTACATCCGTAAGAAATCAACTCTGAAACGAGAAACTCGTGAACACCCTCACGCTGCCCCGCAGCGCATCCCACCCGCCCGATACACAGGACCTCACGGTCCTCGAGATCACCGTCCCCAGCGACCGAAGCGAACTCGCGCTCGCCGATCGGTTGTCCCTTCGCCTCGGCCTCTGGCTGATGCAACGGGGACAACGAGCCCGCAGCCGGTCCGAACGACGTGCACAGCGCGCACAGGAGCTCGGTCTTCTGCTCCTCGAGGAGCGGAACCGCCCGCCGTTGGAGACATACGCACTGCTCACCCACGACCTGCAGCGTCAGCTGCGCTGACCTGGAGGTCTCCGAATGAGCATTCCGCTCACCGCAGGTGCGACCCTGCATCCGCTCGTGCTCCCCGCACGGGCGGATGCGGGGCCCACCCCCTTGATCCAGGCCTACGCCGAAGCGCGTAACGCTTCGATCCGCGAAACCACCGGCCGTGAAGACGACGCCCTCACGGCCGAGGCGCTGATGCCGCTGCTGCGCTCGAGTCCGGAGCGAACGAGGCGCCAGTGGTACGCCGAGCACGACGGCGAGGTCGTCGGCTGCAGCGCGATCAACCTGCTCACCGATGACGATGGCGCCACCGCAATCGCCACGATCGCACTCGCGAAGCGGCTCTGGGGTCGCGGCATCGGCGCTGCTGTGTACCGAGAGTTGGAAGCCGATGCCCGCGGCGCCGGCGCAGAGAAGATCCTGCACTGGGCGGAACACCACGATGAAGAAGGCACCTCACTGCTGCCATCTCCCACCGGGTTCGGTGCGGTTCCGCTCGATCATGCCGCCCGGTTCCTGCGGCGGCAGCACTACGTCCTCGAGCAGGTCGTGCGCGTGAGCGCCCTGATCTGGGACGAGCAGACGCCCGGAGCGCTGACCAGACTGCGCGAGGAGGCGGCGGCACACGCCGACGAGTACCGAATCGTGCAGTGGACCCTGCCTACGCCGGCCGAGCACGTAGACGGATACGCCTGGTTGAAGTCGCGCATGTCGACCGACACCCCCGATGCCGAACTCGGCCAGCCAGAGGAGGTCTGGGACGCCGAACGCGTCGCCCGCCACGATGACCGGTACGCGCAGATGAGCCACACGGTGCTCGTCACCGCCGCGCAGCATGTGGCCACCGGCGTGCTGTGCGCGTTCAACGAGCTGTCCATCGGCCCCGACGAGGCATCCGTCACCCATCAGGAGGACACCCTGGTGGCGGCGCCGCATCGCGGTCACCGCCTCGGCATGCTCGTGAAGACCGCCGGCCTTCTGACCTGGCGTGAGCACCACCCGCAGTCGTCCAGAGTCGTCACCTACAACGCCGAGGAGAACCGGCCGATGCTCTCCATCAACGAAGCCATCGGCTTCGCCCCGATCGCCTACGAAGGCGCCTGGAAGAAGGTACTGACATGACCACGACCACTCTGACGATCACGCCGCTGAGCGTGCCGCAGTCGGTCGACGCCCCGGACGCGGCCGAATTTCTCGCATACGCCGAGTTGAATCGGCAGATCTGCGATGAGGAGGCCGGCCTTCCCGGCCTTGCCCAGAAGGCCGTCGACATGCTTCCGGGTTGGCTCGATGACACCGACGAGGTCAGCCACGGCTTCGTCGCACGCCGCGACGGAGTCATCGTCGGCATGGTCACCGTCTCCTTCGCGCAAGACGAAGGCGCCAGCACGGCCGAGTTCGACCTGATGGTGCCCCACGAGCACTGGGGGCACGGCGTCGAAGACGCGCTCCTCGCGTGCGCCGAGGACGACGCCCGGCTCGCCGGTCGCCGCGTCCTGCAGACGTGGACCCTGCATCGCCCGATCGAGGGCCCGCGGATGCTCACACCGAAGACCGGGTGGGGGCGGGTGCCCGCGACCGGGCTCACCGCGTTGTTCGAAGCGAACGGCTTCAGCTTCGAACAGGTGGAGCGCAACAGTTCCTTCGACCTGCGAAACGATCCCGCGCCTGTCGCAGGCGCTCTCGCAGAGGCTGTCGAGACAGCCGGCGCCGAGTATCGGGAGTTCTCCTGGGTGATGCCGACTCCTGTCGCCATCAGGGCGGGCTACGCAACCGCGCTCGCTCGGCTCTCCACGGATGCGCCCAGCGGAGACCTGGAGATCGACGAAGAGCAGTGGGACGCCGAGCGCGTCGCCCGACGCGATGCCCGGTTGACGGGAAGCGGCCAGCTCGTTTCGGTGTCAGCGGTGGAGCACATTCCTTCCGGCACGATCGTCGCGTACAACGAGCTCCTGATCGGTGCCGACCGCTCCGAGGTCACGCACCAGATGGGCACCCTGGTCCTCAAGGAGCACCGGGGTCACCGCCTCGGGACCATCGTGAAGTGCGCGAACCTGCTGCGCTGGCGCGAGCTCGCTCCGGAATCTCCCTGGGTTTCGACCTTCAACGCCGAGGAGAACCGCCCGATGCTCGACATCAACGAGGCGATCGGCTTCGTACCGGTCTCGTACGCAGGCGCCTGGCAGAAGAAGCTCTGAGTCGGCGCCGAGGGCGGAGCGGATCTCATCCTGGAGGATGAGGTCCGATCCGCTCTCTTCATTCTCCTGGCCGACGACGCGGCGACCCCCGGCGGCGAGGCTGGAAGCATGAACGTCGCTGCCATCAATCCGCCCGTCATCGAAGCACACGCTCTCACGAAGAGCTTCGGCTCCACCCGCGCACTCGCCGGCGTCGATCTCGCGATCCACCGCGGAGAATCCGTCGCGATCATGGGAGCATCCGGCTCGGGAAAGACGACGCTGCTGCACGTGCTCGCCGGCATCACCGCACCGGATACCGGACGCGTCACCTTCCGCCCTGCCGCCGGCGCTCCGGTCGAGGTGAACGACCTCGGCGAAACCGCTCGCTCTCGCCTGCGCCGTGAGCGGTTCGGGTTCGTCTTCCAGCAGGGGCTGCTCATCCCGGAACTGACTGCGGTGGAGAACGTCGCGTTGGCGTCGATGATCAACGGTGTGAAACGAGCAGACGCCATCCCACATGCTGCGTCCTGGCTTGCCGCCCTCGGCCTGGCAGGGATGGAAGACCGAAGGATCGGCGAGCTCTCGGGCGGCCAGGCCCAGCGCGTGGCGATCGCTCGCGCCCAGGCGACCGGTGCGGAACTGGTCTTCGCCGACGAGCCGACCGGAGCACTCGATTCGCAGACCTCGAACGAGGTCATGGACGCGCTGCTGTGGTCGACATCGGGTCAAGGACGCACCCTGATCGTCGTGACGCACGACTCGGAGGTCGCGGCTCGCTGCACGCGTACCATCGCGGTTCGTGACGGCCTGATCCTCTCTGCTGGGGTGTCCGCATGAACCCGAGGGTTCTCGCCATCCTGCTTCGCCCCGCCCCTGGTCAAGGTGCAGTGCTCGCGCTCCCGATCGTCGCCTTCGGCATCGTGACGACGCTGGTGCTGACAGTGATCGGCGGCGCCCAGTCCTTCTGGGGCTGGAGCGATGAGTACGCTCCGATCTATCAGGCGCTGGCCGCGACCGCCCTGGTGCTCCTCATCGTTCCGCTGATGAGCCTCGGTGGCGCGGCGGCCCGCTTGTCGGCACGGCGCCGCGATGAACGCCTCTCCACCCTCCGCCTGCTCGGCGTCTCCCCCGGCGGTGTCGCGATGGCGACTGTTGTCGAGTCGGTACTGGTCGCCGGAGTGGGAGCGGTCGCCGGCGTGCTGGGCCACCTCGCCCTCAGCCCGCTGATCGGTCTCATCCCGTTCCGAGGCCAACCGCTCGGTTTCTCAGCCGTCGTGCTTCCGCCGATGCTCATCGTCGCCGTCTTCGGCGGCGTGCTGCTCCTCGCCACCGTCAGCGCAGCGGTCGGGCTCCGGCGCGTCGTGATCTCACCTCTCGGGGTGCGCATGCGCACCACCGCATCGAACGTGCATTGGATTCGTGCCGTGATCGCCGCGGTCATCCTCGCGATCGCCTTCGCACTGATCAAGGTCTTCCCCTCGAGCGGCGGATTCATCGCCGTGATCGTCGTGCTGGCCGCGCTGTTCGCCGGGGCGCTCGCCGTGCTGAACATCATCGGGCCATGGGCGCTGAAAGTAGCCGCCTCCCGCCAGCTGCGGCGCGCCGAACTGCCGGATCGTCTGCTCGCCGCTCGGCTCGTCCTGGATTCTCCGAAAGCGGCCTGGCGGCAGATCGGCGGCATCGCCATGGCGAGCTTCATGGCCGTGTTCGCGGGCACCGGCGTCGCGCTGATGAACGTGATGAGCGACGAGAACGCCGCGGCCGGAGACTTGGCGCTCGCGGCGGACATGCGCACCGGACTCGTCATCACCCTCGTCGCGTCGTTCCTCATGGTCGCTGCGTCTGTCGGTGTGAATCAGGCATCGGACATCCTCGATCAGCGCGAACTGCATCGCAGCCTCCATCATCTGGGCATGCCGTTGGACACTGTCGATCGTGCCCGCCGCCGGGCGATCATGTCACCGCTGCTGGTCACCGCGATCGGGTCGTCTCTGTGCGCCGGCGCGCTGGTACTCCCGCTCCTCGGTCTCGCCCTCGTCATCTCCCCGCTCTCCCTGATGACGATCACGCTTGTCGTCGCCGGCGGCATCGGCGTGGTGTGGGTGAGCACGAGGGCAACGCGCCCGCTGCTCGCGCGGTCGTTCTCCGCAGCCTGATCGACGTCGGGTCAGGCCGTCTGCCGCGCGGCGGACGGGCTGACCCGCACATGGATGCTCTTCATCAACGGCTGATCGCTCTGCGCGCTGAAGTCGGCCGGGCCGATCAGGATGTTCATCTCGGGCATGTAGCCGGCGGCACTCCCGCGCGGCGTGTTGTACGCCACCGCGCGATACTGGCGCAGCTCACGGAGTGAGCCGTCCTTCGACGTCGACACGATGTCGACGAAGTCTCCTTGGGCGATACCGCGATCGCTCATGTCGGCTTCGTTCATGAAGATCAGCTCACGGATGTTCTTCACGCCGCGATAGCGATCGTTGTTCGCGTAGATCGTCGTGTTCCACTGATCATGGGAGCGCATCGTCTGCAGCACGAGCATGTCATCGGATGCCGGAAGCACGTCGTACAGCGCAGGCAGGGAGAACTCGGCCTTGCCCGACGCCGTGCGGAAGTCGAGTTCGCGAGCCGGCTGCGGGATGCGGAATCCGTTCGGATGTGCGATGAGATCGTTGAACCCCTCGAAGCCGGGGAGCACCTCGGCCATCACGTCACGGATGACGTCGTAATCGGCGACATAGGATTCCCATGGCAGCGGGCTGTCCGGAAGAACCGCTCTGGCCATCCGAGCGATGATGTCGGGTTCGGACAGCAGATGCTCGGAGGCCGGCTTCTTCTTTCCGACCGAGAGATGCACCATGCTCATCGCATCCTCGACGGTCTGCCCCTGCAGGCCGGATTCCTGCTCGTCCCGCTCGGTGCGGCCGAGGCACGGCAGAATCAGCGCCTTCTCCCCGTGCACGATGTGACTGCGGTTGAGCTTCGTGCTCACCTGCACGGTCAGGTTGCACTGACTCATGCCCTGTGCGGTGTACAGCGGGTCAGGAACCGCAGCGACGAAGTTGCCGCCGAGAGCGATGAAGACCTTGACCGCTCCCTCGTGCATGGCACGGATGCTCGCGACCGTGTCGAGACCGGGTTCCCGCGGTGAGGTGATGCCGAGGACCGCGTCGAGGCGGTCAAGCAGCGCCGCGGGCGCGTGGTGATCGATGCCGCAGGTGCGATTGCCCTGCACGTTGCTGTGCCCGCGCACGGGTGCGGGTCCGGCGCCAGGGCGTCCGATATTGCCGCGGAGGAGCAGCACATTCGTGAACTCGCGCACCATGTCGACGGCGTGCTCCTGCTGACTCACGCCGAGACACCAGCTGATGATCGTCTTGTCCGCCTTGAGGTACAGGCCGCCGGCATGACGAAGCTGCTCCTCGGTGAGCCCGGACTGCAGGACGAGCTCAGACCAGGGAGTCGCCTCCACCAGCGCCCGATATTCGGCGAAACCCTGCGTGTAGCTTTCGATGAAGTCGGCAGCGAGCACCGAGGGGTCGGCCTCCGCCGCCTCGAAGACGACCTTCGCGACGGCACGCATCAGCGCCATGTCTCCACCCGGCCGCACCTGAAGGTCGAGCGTTCCCGTGGTGTGCGTCTTGAAGAGCGCCATGTCGACGAAGTCGTGCGGCACGATCGTGCGCGTGGAAGCCGCCTCGACGAGCGGGTTGACGTGCACCACCAGGGCGCCGTTCTTCACCGCGTTCGAGAGCGAGGTGAGCATCCGTGGAGCATTCGACGCCGCGTTGACGCCGATGAGGAAGAGCAGGTCGGTGTTCTCCCAGTCCTCGAGCGTCGTGGTGCCCTTGCCGGTGCCGATGGAGGCACGCAGGGCACGCCCGGACGCTTCGTGGCACATGTTCGAGCAGTCCGGCATGTTGTTCGTGCCGTACTCGCGCATCATGAGCTGGTACATGAAGGAGGCTTCGTTGCTGAGGCGACCCGAGGTATAGAAGGTCGCCTGATCCGGGCTGTCCAGCGCTCGCAGCTCCTCGCCGATGAGGGCGAAGGCGTCGTCCCAGCTGATGGGCGCGTACCGATCGGTCTCGGGGTCGTAGACCATCGGCTCGGTGAGCCGACCGGCATTCTCGAGCTCGAAATCCGTCCAGGTCGCGAGTTCGGCGACCGTGTGCTTCGAGAAGAAGCCACTCCCCACCCGCTTGTGGGTCATCTCCCACGTCACGTGCTTCATGCCGTTCTCGCAGATGTCGAGCCCGAGCCCGTTCTGGTCGTCCGGCCACGCGCAGCCGGGGCAGTCGAATCCCTTGATCGGATGATTCATCGTGAGCATCGCCAGCGCGCCGCTCACCGGCGCTTTCGAGCGCAGCAGCACTTCACCGACGGAGACCGTCGCACCCCACCCGGCCGCCGGGTGATGGTAATCCTTCTGCGACCACGGCCGATCCGTCACCGGCCCATATCCGCCCTGACGCGGGATCTCAGGCATGAGCCCGAACGCCACGCCCTGCGTCGACTCGTCATCGAGACTGGTCATTGCCCGACCCCTCCAACTGGAGCGCTCCATCGGCGGGCTCTCCTGTTTCTACGGTCACCCGATGCGGGTGCGAATAGACGTTCATCGACCGACCTCGCAGGAAACCCACGAGCGTCAGGCCTCGCGCCTCTGCCAGTTCGGCCGCCAGCGACGAGGGTGCCGAGACGGCGGCCAGAATAGGGATGCCCGCCATGGCGGCCTTCTGAACGAGTTCGAAACTCGCTCGTCCCGACACCTGAAGCACCGCGCCTCGCAACGGGAGCCGGTCGTTCAGTACGGCCCACCCGACGACCTTGTCGACAGCGTTGTGCCGCCCGACGTCCTCCCTGAGTACGAGCAACTCGCCGGTTTCAGCGTCGAACAGCGCAGCGGCATGCAGTCCGCCGGTCTTGTCGAAGACATCCTGTTGTGCGCGCAGCCGGGTCGGGTATGCGGACAGAGCTTCGGCCGTGACCGCTGCTTCGTCGGTCGAGACGTCGTAGCGTGAGACGGTCTCCACCGCGTCGATACTGGCCTTGCCGCACACGCCGCAGGAGCTGGTCGTGTAGAAGGACCGCGCGAGATCGGGGGCAGGCGGCTGCACGCCGGCCGCCAGGATGAGATCGAGGACGTTGTAGGTGTTCTCGGCACCACCGGTGCCCGGACCGCCGCAGTGGATCGCGGACTGGAACTCGCTCCCCTCGGCGATCACTCCCTCGGAGACGAGAAAGCCGGCAGCGAGTTCGACGTCATGCCCCGGCGTGCGCATGGTCACCGCCAGCGGCGTACCGGCGACACGGATCTCGAGCGGTTCCTCGACGGCGAGCGTGTCGGCTCGTCGCTGAGATCCGCTGTCCAACGAGATCTTCAGCACCGACCGCCTCGTCGTGATCCGTCCCATATCCAGAGCGTACCCGGGGTACGGTGACCTGACGATCCGCACCGTGCGTGGAGCGGTACCGTTGCTGCATGGCCTTCCCACCCCTTGTGGCGCCCGCCGCATCTCTTTCCGACGCTGAACGCGTGCGCACCGCACGACAGCTGCGACTGACCGAGATCGGCGAACTCGGACAGCTCCGTCTCTCGGCCGCACGCGTCGGCGTGCTCGGCGCCGGCGGGATCGGCTCCCCCGTACTGCTGTATCTGGCCTCCACAGGGGTCGGCACGATCGGGATCATCGATGACGACGATGTGGAGCGCAGCAACCTTCAGCGCCAGATCGCCTTCGGCACGGCCGATGTCGGGCGCCCCAAGACGACCGTCGCCGCTGAGCGCATCCGCGCCCTCGCCCCGGATGTCCGCATCGTCGAGCATCGCGCGCGGCTGACCGACGCGAATGCCCAGGAACTGCTCGGCGGCTACGATCTGATCATCGATGGCAGCGACAGCTTCGACACCCGCTACGCGGTCGCCGATGCCTGCGATGTGCTCGGCATCCCGCTGGTGTGGGGGTCGGTTCTGCGATTCGACGCACAGGTGAGTGTCTTCTGGTCTCGCCCGTCCTCAGGCTCGCCCATGCGCCTGCGCGACGTCTTCCCGGAGCCGCCGGCCGCCGGCACCGTTCCTTCGTGCGCGGACGCCGGAGTGCTCGGATCGCTGTGCGGACAGGTGGGCTCGATGCTGGTGACCGAGGCGGTCAAACTGATCTGCGGAATCGGCGAGCCGTTGGTGGGCCGGATGCTGGTGCTCGACGCGCTCAGCGGACGAACACGGGAGATTCCTCTCGCAGCCCCGTCCCGCCCTGCGGCGCTCCCCCGGGTCTCCCCGGAGGAACTCGCGGAACTGATCGCCGAAGAGCCGACGATCACCATGCTCGACGTCCGGGAGCCCGACGAGTTCGCCGCCGGGAGCATCCCCGGAGCACGCTCCGTTCCGCTGCGCACTCTGCTCGCGGATCCCGCCGCCGTGGACGTCACCGGAACCATCGTGGTGTTCTGTCAGCAGGGTCCTCGGGCGCGCGCCGCGGGGCGTGCGCTCGCGGCCGCGCACCCTGACGCGGATCTCCGCCTCCTCGCCGGCAGCTATGCGGCCTGGTCCGCCGCGTTCGAACCGTCCGGGACGCAGTGATGATCACCATCGACGAACACCGCGCGCGCATCCTCGAGGCGACGTCCGCGCTCCCCGCCGAGCGTCTTCCGCTCGCAGCGGCACTCGGGCTCGTGCTCGCCGAGAATGTCACGAGCCGCTGGCCGGTTCCGCTCTTCGACAACTCCGCCATGGACGGCTACGCCGTGCGGCGGGCGGATGCGACCGCTGGTGCGGTGCTGCGCATCGTCGCCGACGTCGCGGCGGGTTCGAGCGAGGATCCGTCGCTCGGCGCCGGAGAGGCAGCGCGCATCATGACCGGCGCGCCGATCCCCTCGGATGCCGACGCCATCGTCCCCCTGGAGCAGACCGATCTCGGGACAGCGATCCAG
This sequence comes from Microbacterium sp. LWH12-1.2, assembly GCF_040675825.1. NCBI lineage: Bacteria > Bacillati > Actinomycetota > Actinomycetes > Micrococcales > Microbacteriaceae > Microbacterium > Microbacterium sp. LWH12-1.2. The sequence continues at coordinate 874,788 of NZ_JBEGIJ010000001.1, read as the reverse complement.
GAGACGCCTCCGGATCAGATCACCGTCCTCACGGCGCCGACTCCCGCCGCGCATATTCGCCCCCGCGGCGAGGACTCCCCCGCGGGGGCTCTGGCCGTCGCCGCGGGCACGCCGCTCGGCGCCTGGCAGCTGTCGTCGATCGCGTCAGCCGGTCATGATCACGTCATGGCGATTCGCGCGCCGCGAGTGGCCGTGATCTCCACGGGTAGCGAGCTCATCTCTCCCGCAGGCACACCGAAGCGCGGACAGATTCCGGAGTCGAACTCAGTGCTGATCAGCGCCGCCGCCCGCTCTGCCGGTGCGGAGATCGTCACGGTGGTCACCGTGGCTGATGATCCGGCCGCTCTGCGCCGCGCGCTGGACGAGCTGGAAGCCGATGTCGTGATCCTCTCCGGAGGCGCAAGCGTCGGCGCGTTCGACGTCGTCAAGGCGGTGCTGGGCGGTGAGCGCGGTGTGCGATTCGACGCGGTCGCGATGCAGCCGGGCAAGCCCCAAGGCTTCGGAGTCCTCGATTCCGGGATGCTGGCGTTCTGCCTGCCGGGGAATCCGGTGAGTGTGGCAGCGTCATTCGAGATGTTCGTGCGTCCCGCGCTGCGCCGGCTGGCCGGACACACCACGATCGAACGGGCTCAGGTCATCCGCACCGCCGCAGTCGGCTGGCGGTGCCCTCCGGGGCGCGTGCAGGTCCTGCCCGCCGTGATCGACGGCGAGACCGTGAGACCGGCGACGAACCGCGGCAGCGGTTCGCATCTGGTCACGTCGCTCGCCATCGCTTCGGCATTCGCGATCATTCCCGCAGAGGTCGAGCGGGTCGAAGAAGGAGATCCTGTGACTGTGATGGTCCTGTCATGAACCAGCCGTTCACCCACCTGGACAGCGCGGGCCACGCGCGGATGGTGGATGTCACCGAGAAGCAGCCGACGGTGCGCTCGGCGACGGCATCCGGATTCGTCCGCTGCTCCCCCCTCGTGGTGTCCGCACTCCGCGACGGGACGACGCCGAAGGGCGATGTCCTGGCTGTCGCCCGGATCGCCGGCATCCAGGCGGCGAAGCGCACCGCCGAGCTGCTGCCGCTCGCGCACGTGATCGGCGTGCATGGGGCGCAGGTCGACCTCGAGATCGTCGACGACGGCGTGCAGATCGAAGCCACCGTCCGCACGGCCGATCGCACCGGCGTCGAGATGGAGGCCTTCACGGCGGTGAGCGTCACGGCGCTCGCTCTCGTCGACATGGTCAAAGGCCTCGACAAATCGATCACGATCGAGAACATCGCTCTGCTCCGCAAGACCGGCGGGAAGAGCGGCGACTGGGTGCGCGTACCGTGACAGCTTCGTCACCTGAATCGGCGGCGATCGTCCTCGCCGGCGGCCGCGCAACACGCATGGATGCCGCGGACAAGGCGTCAGTGGTCGTCGATGGCACAGCACTCGTGGATCATGTGTTCGCCGCCGTGCGCGGATGCGCGCCGATCATCGCTGTCGGCCCCGACAGTCTCTCGCGTCCGGGGATCCGCGTGGTGCGGGAGGATCCCCCGTTCGGAGGGCCGGTCGCGGCCATCTCGGCAGCGCTGCATGCATTGGACGGAGTGGATGTCGTCGAGACATGGTTGCTCGCCTGCGACCTGCCGCGTGCGCAAGATCTCGTCGCCCTGCTCGCCGCCGTCGCGATCCCCGATGATGCGGATGCCGTGATCGCTGTCGACGCAGACGGACGCGAGCAATGGCTCGCCGGCCGGTATCGGCTCAACGCGCTCAGACGCGCAGCTGCGGCGCTCCCCGAGGTTGCCGGCGTCTCCATGCGGAGCCTGATCGCTCCGCTCACGCTGCATACGGTCGATGACGCCGGAACCGCACTCGACCTTGATACCTGGTCCGCCATCGACGACTATCGGAACAGCCGAAAGGATCACCATGTCTGACTCCCCCGCCGACCTCGACGTCTGGGTTGCGGAACTCGCCGACGCACTCGGCCTCGAAACCGCGGAGGTGCCCACAGGTCTGCTGCTGGACGTCACGCGCGAAGCCGCGCATGCCATCATCAGGCCGGCTGGGCCGCTGACGACCTATCTCGTCGGCATCGCCGTTGCGCAGGGCATGCCCGTGGAAGAAGCGGTGGCGCGCACGCGCGCGGCCATCGAGGCCAGGGCGACGGCATCCGAGGTGCAGTCATGAAGCTTCGGTATTTCGCCGGCGCGGCCGATGCCGCGGGGCGCGAGGAGCAGCAGGTCGATGGCCCGATCACGCTCGGCGCACTGCGAGTGGCGCTGAGCACGGAGCACGGGCCGGAGTTCGCCGACGTGCTCGGGCGCTGCTCGCTGCTCGTCGACGGGACGCGCGGCGGGGACGACGTTGTCGTGCCGGATGACGCGACCGTCGACGTGCTCCCGCCGTTCGCCGGCGGCTGAGGGCACTCGCCGCAGAGGAGCGCGCCCACAGGCGATCAGGTCGCGAGGCTCCCCAGCCCGACCCAGATTGCAGTGCCGTCGGCTTCGACCTGCTTCTTCCACACCGGGAGTTCGGCCTTGACTCTCTCGACGAGCTCACGGCACACCTCGAAGGCGTCGGCCCGGTGAGCCGAAGATACGGCGCAGATGATCGCCGCGTCGCCCACAGCCAGGGCGCCGATCCGGTGACTCACCGCGATCCGGATTCCGTCGCCGTCGAGAGACGCGGAGATCTCGCCGAGGATCCGCTCCGCATCGGGGTGGGCGCTGTACTCCAGGAGCACGACTTCGCCCGCGGCATCCGGGTCGTGGTCGCGCACGGTACCGACGAAGAGCGCACTGGCACCCGCCTCCGCCCCTGCCACCGCGTCGAGATGCTCTGAGGGATCGAGCACGACCTCGGACACCCGACTGAAGGCGATCATGCGTGGTCACCGCCGTCCAGTTGCGCGGCGACGTGCGCGGCGACCTGCAGGACGACCGGTATGCCATCCCGGACCGCCCCAGGGGAACCCGCGAGGTTCACCACCAGGGCACCGTCCACAATGCCGGCGCGACCCCTGGACAGCATCGCCTGCGGAAACCCTGCGGTGCCGACGCGACGGATCTCCTCGGCGATGCCGGGGATCTCGCGTTGCAGCAGGCCGGTCATCGCCTCGGGGGTGACGTCCCGAGGCGAGAGGCCGGTGCCGCCGGTCGTCACGACCAGACGAGCGCCGAGAGTCACGACCTGACGCACCGCGCCCGCAATGGCCTCGACTTCGTCCGGCACGACGCGAACAGTTGCAGACCACCCGTCCGCGGCGAGAAGTTCAGCGGCGAGAGGACCGGAGACGTCTTCGCGCAGGCCTGCCGCTGAACGATCAGAGACCGTGATCACGGCGGCGGAAAGGGCGGAGGAAGTCACGATTCCCAGTGTAGGTCGCTGTGGGCCCGGTCAGTCGATAGGAACCGGCCCGGACCAGGGGCGGGCGAACCGTTCCGCTCACCCGCGCCCCGGGCATCCACACCCCAGTCGGAAATCCGCTAGGACGTGATCACGTCGCGAACGAAGGACAGCTCCGTGATGCCCTCGGCGGCGAGGAAGTGCCCAGCGCCAGGAACGACCTGTGCCGAGATTCCGAGCTGTTCGGCGAGACGGTCCGTATGCCCGGGCGGAACGATCGAGTCGTTGTCGGAGCGGACGACCACAAGCCGGCCGATGTGGTCACGAAGTTCCGTCACGTCGCAGCCGCCGCCGATGAATCCGTCCAACTCGGGCAGGGCAGGCAGTGGGTCTACGAAACCCGACACCAGCACCAGCGTTCCCAGCCGCCAGGTACCAGGAAGGGAGCGCAGACAACGCAGCACCGCCAGGCAGCCGAGGCTGTGCGCGATCACGATCGTATGCTCGTCCGGCTGTTTCACTGCAGCGCGGACGTCGTCCTCCCACTGCTCGGTTTGCGGCATGAGGGGGTGCGGGAGGGGCGGGATCGCGGTCCTGATGCTCTCGGTCTCGAGCTGCTCGGCGAGCCAACCGAACCAGTGATCCTCGGGGGTCGCCCCGTAGCCGTGGAAGATCAGGGCCCGCTGATGCGTTGTGCGTGGAGTCTGAGATGCTGCAGTCGTCATAGGACAGGACAGTAGGGGTTCACGCTAGCGTGAAGGTCAATTCGAGAAAGAGGTGCGAAGCGTGCAGATCGGCGAACTCGCGAAGCTGACGGGCATGAGCACACGAGCACTCCGACACTACGAAGACAGAGGACTCCTGATCCCCGATCGCACCAGCGGCGGCTACCGCGACTATTCCGAAGAGGACGTGACTCTGGTGGCGCACATCAAGGCGATGATCGCCGCCGGTCTGGGTACCGCCACCATCCGGCGCTACCTCGACTGCGCTCGGCTCGGAGATCACGGGACCTCTTTGGAGATGTGCCCGGACCTTCGCGCCGAACTGAACTCGATCGCCGAATGCCTCGCCGCGAAGAAATCCGAACTCCGTGAGACTGAGCGACGACTGAACGAGCTCGCATCGACCAGTTGAGAATGGTGCCTGCCTGGTCGCGCTCGCGGCACAACCGGTCAGCTAGCGTTTTCGCTGACAGGCAGGGCAGAAGTGTGAAGAGCGGTTCATGAACGCCTCGCGGCGGATGCTGCCGCCGCACCGAGGGCAGGGCTGACCGCCGCGCCCGTAGGCGTTCAAGGAATGCGCGAAGTACCCGGACTCCCCGTTCACGTTGACGTACTGGGCGTCGAAGCTGGTGCCGCCCTCGGCGAGTGCCTTCGCCAGCACGGCCCGTACCTCGGCGAGCAGCCGGCCGACGGCGACCGCGGACAACCGGTTCGCCGGGGTCTCCGGATGGATCCGCGCGGCCCACAGCGACTCGTCGGCGTAGATGTTGCCGATACCGCTCACGACGCTCTGGTCGAGCAGCACGCGCTTGATCGCGCTGGCCCGCTTGCTCAGTGCCGCTCGGAAGGCGACGTCATCGAATGCGGCATCCACCGGATCCCGCGCGATGTGCACGACTTGCGAAGGGATCAGCGAGTTCCCGTCCGTGACGAGAGCGTCGACGGCGAGCGAGCCGAAGGTGCGCTGATCGGCGAAGACGATCGCGAGATGGCCGTGCTGGGGATGCTCCAGATGGATGCGGATGCGCTCATGGCGTTCCGCCGCCGCATCCGGTGCCCGCAGCAGCATCTGTCCGCTCATGCCGAGGTGGGCGATCAGCGCGGCTTCCTCGCCGTCCAGCGGGAGCCAGAGGAACTTGCCGCGACGTTCCGCCGCACGGAAGGTGCGACCTTCGAGGCGCCCGACGAAATCGGCCGCGCCGGCGGGATGACGGGTCAGGGCGCGCTCATCGAAGACGCTGACGCCGCTGATCCGAGAGCCCACTGCGGCCGGAGCGAGGCCTGCTCTGACGACCTCGACCTCGGGAAGTTCAGGCATGCTCGCTGAGCGAACGCCACGCACTCAGCGCGGCCGCCATCTCTGCGGTCTTCTTGCTGCTGCCGACGCCGGTCATGCTGAGGTCGCCGACGAGAACCGTCGCCAGGAAGCGTCGATCATGATCGGGGCCGCTCGACTCCACCGAATACTGGGGCGGGCTCGCCCCTGTCCTCGCAGCGAGCTCCTGAAGACTCGTCTTCGGATCCATCGCCGCGCCGTAGCGCTCCGGGTCTGCGAGCAGCGGCTCGGTGAGCCTGAGCACGAGTTCGGTGGCGGCCTCGGGGCCTACGGAGATGTAGGTCGCCCCGATCACCGCTTCCATCGTGTCGGCGAGGATCGAATCCTTGTCGCGACCGCCGGTCTGCTCCTCGCCGCGTCCCAGCAGCAGATGGCTGCCGAGATCGATCCCTCTGGCCACTTCGGCGAGGGCCACCGTCGAGACGACGCTCGCGCGGCGCTTCGCCAGCTGACCTTCGTCGAGCTCAGGGTGCGTCGTGAACAGCATCACCGTCACGGCTTGACCGAGCACGGAGTCGCCGAGGAACTCGAGCCGCTCGTTGTGCGGAATCCCGCCGTGCTCGTACGCGTAGGAGCGATGTGTCAGCGCCAACTCCAGAAGCTCCGCGTCGATATCGACGCGGAGCTTCTGCGAGAGAGCCTGCACGGCAGGATCAGACGTCAGCGACCTTGCGGCCCTTGTACTCCATGAAGAGCTCGGTGCCCTGGGAGTCGGTGACGACCTTCGCCTGGTGGGGGCGGCTGTAAACGGTCTTGCCGTTCTCGATCGTCTTGACGAGAGCGATGGGCGCCGCCTTCCACTGCGCGCGACGCGAGCGGGTGTTGGAACGGGATACCTTGCGCTTCGGGGGGTTACCAGCCATGGCTAACTCTCTTCTGTGTTCTTGGTCGCGCTGCGTTCTGCTGCGCTTCCTTGGTCTGTGATCTGTTGGAGCGCGCTCCATCGAGGATCGATGGGAGCGGCTTTCTCCGCCCCGGTGTTCACGGCCAGCCGCTCACCCGTACTCGGGTCGAGTCCAGGGCAGTCCGGCTGACACACCGGTTGAAACGGAAGCGCCAATACGGCCGCTTCCCTGACCAGAGTTTCAAGATCCACGTGGTTGTCTTGAACCTCGAAGTCAGTTTCTTCCTCACCAGGATACGCGAAAAGCTCCTGGAACTCGACTTCGACAGGCTCGGCGATGTCGATGAGGCATCTTCCGCACACTCCGACGTACTCCGCGTCCACTGTTCCGGTCGCGAGAATGCCCTCGTGGACGGACTCCAGGCGCACGTCGATGTCGATCTCGGAACCCGCCTCATAGGAGACGATTCCCTCTCCCCACTGCTCGGCGAGGGGCACGGCGAAACGGTGTTCACGCATTTCGCCTGGCTTGCGGACGATGTCACGGACGGGAAGGATGAACGGGCCATTCAGACGAGGTCGCACCACCCAATGCTACCGCGTCAGATGCCGCGGGCCCCTGTGTCGAGGAAGGCAGCGACGGCCGGCGGCACGAACGGGGTGACGTCCCCGCCCAGGGAAGCGACCTGGCGCACCAGGGAACTGGATACCATGGCATGCGCCGGATCCGGCAGCAGGAACACCGTCTCGATATCGGCGAGGTGCCTGTTCACGATCGCCATCGGCGACTCGTAAGCGACGTCGATCTGCGAGCGGATCCCCTTGATGAGGACGTGGGCGTCGACATCGCGCGCGTAGTCGACCAGAAGGCCCATGCTCCACGATCCGACGATGATGTTGCCCTCCATGCCGTCTTCGGCGATGGACTGCTCGAGCAGGGAGAGCCGCTGCGCGATCGGCAGCATGGCTTCCTTACCGGGGTTGTGTACGACGAGCACGTGCAGCTCGTCGTACAGCTTCGCGGCCCGACGGATCACGTCGAGGTGGCCGAGGGTGGGGGGATCGAAGGAACCCGGGACGACGGCGATCCGGCTGCTCATGCTTCCAGCCTAGGGCACGCCCTCCCCGCATCAGTTCTTCGCCAGCGCCGCCCGATCGTCATCGCTGACGCGCCGGGCGATCACCTCGCGCAGCCCCGGATGCAGGCTCAAATGGGGGTCGTCGGCGAGGATCTTCTCGCCGATCTCCCGCGCCATCATGATGAGGCCGGAATCCTTGACCACGCGCAGCAGCTTCAGGGACGAGCGGACACCGGCTTGCGCGGCCCCGAGCACATCGCCCTCACCGCGCAGCTCGAGATCGACTTCGGCGAGCTTGAAGCCGTCCAGCGTGCCGGCGACCGCATCGACGCGCTCCCGGGCGATGGACCCGGATTCCGCCTCTGTCACCAGCAGGCACAGCCCCGGCACTCCCCCGCGGCCGACACGTCCGCGCAACTGGTGCAACTGGGACACACCGAAGCGATCGGCATCGAGCACGATCATCGTCGACGCGTTCGGCACATCTACCCCGACCTCGATGACGGTCGTCGCCAGGAGCAGATCGATCTCCCCCCTGGCGAAGGCCTGCATCACCGCGTCCTTCTCGTCGGAGGGCATCCGCCCGTGGAGGACCGCACGTCGGAGTGCACCGAGCTTCGGATGCGTGGCCAGAGCCTCGTCGAGCTGCACGACACCCCAGCGCGGACCGTTCGCGCCTTCAGGAGCCGGCGTCTGCTCGGCGCCGGCCTCGACGGTCTTCTTCGCCGTGTCGATCGCCGCACACACCGCGAAGATCTGATGCCCCTTGGCGATCTCCTCAGCGGCGCGATCCCAGACCCGGTTGAACCACCCGGGGTGCTCGGCGAGCGGGGCGACGAAGGTCTCGATACCCGCCCGTCCCGCCGGCATCGTACGGATGACGGACGTATCGAGGTCGCCGAACACCGTCATCGCGACCGTGCGCGGGATCGGAGTGGCCGTCAGCACGAGCGCGTGCGGGCTGGAGCCCTTGGCCCGCAGGGCTTCTCGCTGCTCGACGCCGAAACGATGCTGCTCGTCGACGACGACGAGGCCGAGATCGGCGAAGGTCGTCTTCTCACCCAACAGCGCGTGCGTGCCCACCACGATCAGCGACTGGCCGGATGCCACGCGCAGGGCCGCGCGACGACGGTCGGCGGCTCCGAGCTGACCGGTCAGCAGGGTGGGCATCACGAGAGGTGCGAGCTCCGGCCCCAGCATCCGCGTGATCGAGCGCAGATGCTGCCCGGCGAGCACCTCGGTCGGAGCGATGAGCGCCGCCTGCCCTCCGGACTCCGCGACCTGCAGCATCGCACGCAGCGCCACCAGCGTCTTGCCGGAGCCGACCTCGCCCTGCACCAGTCGGTTCATCGGCCAGGAGCCGACGAGGTCGGCGGCGACCTGCGCGCCGACGCTCTGCTGGTCGTCGGTGAGCGTGTACGGCAGCGCGCGGTCGAAGCGTTCGAGCAGGCCGCCCGGTTGTGCAGGACGCGCGGTCGCCGAGAGGGCGCGAACGGCATCGCGCTGCTGAAGGAGTGCGGTCTGCAGGACCAGAGCCTCATGCATCCGCAGCGTACGTACCGCTGGATCGATGTCATTGCGGGTTCGCGGCCGATGAATCTGCTCCAGCGCCATGCGCGCCTCGAGCAGATCCTCGCGTTCGCGGACCGGGGCAGGCAGCGGATCGGGCACGTCTTCCAGCCCGTCCAGGACGCGGCCGATGAGTTTGGCGATCTGCCAGGTCTGGATGCTCGACGTGGCCGGATAGATCGGAATCGGCACCGCTGCCCTGGCGTCGGCACTGCGGCGCGCGGAATCCTCGTCCTCGAAGAGCTCGTACTCGGGGTGCGCGAACTGCGTCACGTCGTTGTACATGCCGACCTTGCCCGAGAAGACGCCACGACGCCCGACGGCCAGCTCTTCCGAGCGCCACTTCGCCGCCCCGAGGTTCTTCGCGAAGAAGGTCAGCGACATCCGACCGATGCCGTCGCCGATGATCACATCGACCATCGCCCCCTTCCGATTGCGCATCGCGCGGGCACTGGACGAGAGCACCTCGGCGACGATCGTCACCGTCTCTCCGATCGGAAGATCACGGATCGGCGTCAGCTCGCCCGGGTCGGCGTAGCGCCGTGGGTAGTGCACGAGCAGATCGCCGACGCTGCGCATGCCGAAGGCCCGGTCCAGGGTCTTCGCCGGTGCCGCGCCGAGCGCGTCCTCCAGCGATGAATCAAGCGTGAGCGACATGCTCCGAGTCTAGGGAACGCCGCGGACACGGAATCCGGACCGATTGTCGTATCGTGAACGGGTGACGAGGATCATCGCCGGTTCGGCCAGAGGCATTCGCCTGGAGGTGCCGAGTGCAGGTACCCGCCCGACGAGCGACCGCGTCAGGGAGTCGCTCTTCGGGGCGTTGGAATCGGCGGATGCCATCGTCGGAGCACGCGTCCTCGACCTCTACGCCGGCTCCGGAGCGCTCGGACTCGAAACGCTCAGTCGGGGCGCCGTGAGCGCCGACCTCGTGGAGCGGTCCCGCCCTGCGGCCGCGATCATCCGCCGCAACGCCGCCACGGTCGCGAAAGCCGGCGGAGTGGCGACGGCGCGGGTCCATGAGAGCGCGGTGCGGACCTTCCTGCAGCGCACCGCCGGAACATACGATCTGGTGTTCTCCGATCCGCCGTACGATCTGGACGACGAGGCGATGAACGGCGATCTGGCGGCTCTTGCGCCCCTGCTGTCCGCGGACGCTCTCGTGATCGTCGAGCGCGCCCGCCGCTCGACGCCGCCCGATCTCGAGGCTGCCGGACTGGAGCTGCTCCGAGACCGGAGTTACGGCGACACCACCCTGTGGTGGGCCGCGCCGCAGACAACCGAAACACCGGTCGAGGCGTCGGGGGTCGAGGAGACTCAGCCCGACGCCGAGTCCCAGTCCCGGTAGGGGTCCCACCCTTCGACGTCCACCGGAGCGCCGTCGCACAGCAGCGCATCCGCCCCGGCCGAGAGGACGGTGCCGATGACCCGGAATCCTGGAGGCAGCACGCCGTCGGGGAACGTCGCGAGCAGCGCATGATCCTCGCCGCCGGCCAGAGCCCGCCCCCGATTCTCGCCGAGCGCGTCGCCATCGAGCGCGATCGTCACCCCTGATGCCTCGGCCATCCGCCGCGCATCGAGAGCCAGCCCATCGGAGATGTCCATCATCGCGGTCGCTCCCGCCACGGCAGCGACCGGCCCCAGGCCGATCGGCGGTGCCGGACGCAGTTGGGCGGAGAGCGCCGCACGTTCCCCCTCGCGAAGCAACGCGCTGTCGACAGCCACCGGCGTTTCCCCGTCGCGGAATCGGCCGAACAGCACGGCCAGTCCGTACGCGGCGTGGCCGAGTTCGCCGGCGACGGCGACGGCATCCCCCGGCCGCGCACCCGACCTCGTGATCGCCGCGCGTCCTTCCAGATCGCCGAGTGCCGTCACCGCGACCGTGAGCGTGTCCGAGACGGTGAGGTCACCGCCGACGACTCCGCACCCAGGAGCCAGTGCTGCGCAGGCATCGCTGAACCCGTCGGCGAGCCGCTCGACGAACGACAGCCGTAGATCGCGCGGAACGGCCAGGGCGACGAGCAGCGCGGTCGGACGGGCACCCATCGCCGCGACATCGGCGAGGTTCACCGCGGCGGCCTTCCAACCCAGGTCGTAGCCGCTGGACCATGCCAGGCGGAAGTCCGGACCGTGCACGAGGGTGTCGGTCGTCGCCACCACCGTGCCTGATGGGGCGGCGATGACCGCGGCGTCATCACCAGGTCCGATCAGCGTGTGCGAGGCCGGTGCGGTGCGCGCCAGAATCGCCTGCAGGATGCGCCCCTCTGAGATGTCTCCCAGGCGCGGATCGTCGTCTTCGGGTCGGGAGGGCATGCTGTCAAAGGTAGCCTGGAACCATGTTCCGCTCTCGTCGCCTCGCAGTCGCCGCGGGCGCTCTGATCGTGGCTTCCGCCCTTTCCGGATGCTCCACCACAGTGCATCTGGAACCGGCCGACGCCGCGAACGATCCCGCCTGCGCCGACGTCTCCGTGCTCCTGCCCGAGAACGTGGCCGGCCTTGACCGCGTCTGGACCGATGCGCAGGCGACCGGCGCATGGGGCGACCCGAGCATCGTGCTGCGCTGCGGGGTTGCTCCGCCTGCCCCGTCGGCCCTGGATTGCACGACGATCGGCGGCGTCGACTGGCTCGTACTGGATCAGGAGGACACGAGGCAGCGCCTCGTCACCTACGGCCGGGATCCTGCGATCGAAGTGACCATCAAGCGGGGCGAGGAGTTCGACTTCGCCACCGTCGTCGACACGATTTCGAAGAGCATCCAGTCCGGACTCGCGCCGGCTACCGCGCGCTGCACAGAGCGCGGCTAGGTCCGCTCCGCCTGAGCGGAGACAGACCGCCGCACTCGAACCTCAGCGGTCCAGACCCGATTCGATGAGCTCGGTGATGAGCTCGCCGTAACCGAGGCCGGACGCGATCCAGCACTTCGGGAACATCGAGATCGGAGTGAACCCCGGCATCGTGTTCAGTTCGTTGACGATGAGCTCGCCGGACGCCGTGACGAAGAAATCGACGCGGGCGAGGCCCTTGCCGTCCACGGCCTCGAAGACGCGCACCGCCGTCTCACGCAGACGCTCGATCAACTCGTCGTCGACATCGGCAGGGCAGACGATCTCGACGCCGTCACCGCCGAGGTACTTGCCCTCGAAGTCGTAGAAACTGCGCGATGTCAGCACGACTTCGCCAGGCAGCGATGCTCGCGGCCCCTGCCCGCCACGACCGGCGAGCACACCGACCTCGATCTCGCGCCCCTCGACCCGCGACTCGACGAGGACCTTCTCGTCCTCGGCGAAGGCGATCTCGAGAGCGGCATCCAGCCCTTCGCCGTCATCGACCCGCGACACGCCGACGCTCGAGCCGGCACCAGCCGGTTTGACGAACACCACGGGACCGAGCGCCGCGATCTGCGCGCGGACGGCCGACGGATCCGCCCGCCACTGCGCGCGACGCACGGTGATCCCTGGCGACACTGCGATACCGGCGGAGCTCAGTGCGAGCTTGGTGAAGTGCTTGTCGAGGGAGATGGCGGAATCCAGGATGCCGCAGCCGGCGTAAGGCATGTCGATGACCTCGAAGAAGCCCTGGATCGCACCGTCCTCGCCGTGCAGGCCATGCAGAAGCGGCAGCACGATGTCGACTTCGCCGAGGCCCTCCGTCACACCGTCGGGGTGCACGACGCGCAGCGTGCGTTCGCCGCCGGGTTCGGGCCACAGCATCCGGGTGCCGTTGTCGACCACTTCAGGCAGGTGCTCCGCCTCCAGTGGGAACTTCTCCGGACGATCCTCTTCGAGCACGAAAGCGCCGTCGCGGGTGATCCCGACCGGGATCACCCGGTAGCGATCGCGATCAATCGCGCCCAGTACCCCGCCCGCCGTTGCGGAACTGATCGAATGCTCGCTGGAGCGCCCTCCGAAGAGCACCACCACCGTCTGCTTGTCCATGGTTGGTCCTCTCACCCTGCGGGGTGTCGTCGTCCGTCGTCAGGTGCGGTGCGATGTCGCGGGGGTTCATCTTCCCGTCGAGCACCATCTTCACCTGTTCGACGATGGGCATGTCCACCTCGGACTCGCGTGCGAGCTGCAGAATGGGGGCGACCGACGCGAGCCCCTCCGCAGTCTGCTGCATCTGCTTGACGACGTCCTGGAAGCTGTATCCCTGGCCGAGCAGGCGCCCGGCCGTGTTGTTGCGGCTCAGCGGCGACTGGCAGGTGGCGATGAGGTCGCCGAGTCCGGCCAGACCCTGCAGCGTCTCCGGATGCGCGCCGTTGGCGACGGCGAAGTCCGTCATCTCCACGAGTCCGCGGGTGATGATCGAGGCCTTCGTGTTCTCGCCGTATCCGACGCCGTCGACGATGCCGATCGCGACGGCGATGAGGTTCTTCAGCACACCACCGAACTCGGTGCCGATGACATCCGTGTTCACGAACGTCCGGAAGTAGCTGTTGCGCGCGGCGCGGGCGATCGTCTCGGCGGTCTCCCGACTGCGCGAGGAGATCACCGCAGCGGTCGGCTGCTCCTTCGCGATCTCCAGCGCGAGGTTCGGCCCGGATGCCACGGCGATGCGATCGGGGTCGCACTGCATCTCCTGCTCGATGACCTGGCTCATCCGAAGCCCGGTGCCTCGTTCGACGCCCTTCATCAGGCTGACGATCTTGGCGTCGGAGTCCGCGAGGAGCGGGCGCAGCGCCTTGAGGTTCTCACGCAGGGATTGACTGGGAACCGAAAGGTACACCTGCTCGACGCCCTGGAGTGCCAGGGCGAGCTCGTGCGTCGCCGCCATCGATCGCGGGAGATTGATGCCCGGCAGGTAGCGGGAGTTCCGCTTCGCCTCGTCGATCTCGTGCGCGAGCTCGGCCCGGCGGGCCCACATGGTCACCTGCGCTCCGCCGTCGGCGAGGATCTTGCCGAAGGTGGTGCCCCAGCTGCCGGCACCCACCACAGCGACCTTGGGACCGGTGGGGAGAGTTCTCTTAGGGTTCAAGGCGACCGGTCTCCTTCTGGCCGTGCGTCGCCGGATTCCAGCGCTCTGCCGGCGCTTTCGCGTCGCGAAGCTCCTCGAGAAGAACGGTGATCGCGTTCATCAGGCGTGTGGTCGCCTCGTTGAGCACGGCCTGTTCGCTCCCCCGGCCCTTCAGATCCGAGAGGTCGACAGGATCTCCGATGATCACCTGCACCGGCTTGCGCAACGGCCAGATGCTGAGCTTCTTCTGGTAGCGCCCCATGATCGCCTGGGTGCCCCATTGCGCCATCGGGATCAGCGGGATGTCGCCGGCGAGAGCGAGGCGCACTGCGCCGGACTTGCCCCGCATCGGCCACAGCTCGGGGTCACGCGTGAGCGTGCCCTCGGGGTACACGATGACCCCCCTGCCGTGCTCGACGAGCTCTTTCGACTGTCTCATGGTCTGTTTCGCCGCGGACGCGGACGAAGTGCGGGCGACGGGGATCATCCCGGTCTTGCGCAGCAACCACCCGAGCACCGGGACGCGGAACAGACTGTCCTTCGCCATGAATCGCGGCGCTCGCCCCAGCCGCCAGACGGCGACAGCGACGATCAGCGGATCGAACTCCGAGTAATGGTTGGGGGCGAGTACAAAGGCGCCGTCGCGGGGAAGCTTCTCACGCCCGGTGACGCGGATCTTCGCGAGCAGCGAGACCGCCGGGATGACGAGCGCCGCAAGCGGCCAGAACAGGCTGGGCCGGCTCTTCTCGGGCGACGAAGAACCCATCGGGGTCACCGGATGACGTCGAAGTCGGCGCCGACGGCGTCGAGCTTGGCGAGGAACTTCTCGTAGCCGCGGCTGAGGATGTCGACGCCGGAGACCTGGGACTCGCCCTGTGCGGTCAGCGCAGCGATGACGTGGCTGTAGCCGCCACGGAGGTCCGGAACCACGATGTCGGCGCCGTGCAACGGCGTCGGACCGGTGATCACGGCCGCCTGCTCCAGGTCGCGACGCGGCACGCGACGAGGGCCGTCCTGGAGTCCGCGCGGGTGCACGACGATGTCGGCGCCCATCTTGACCAGCGCGTCGGTGAAGCCCAGCCGGTTCTCATAGACGGTCTCGTGCACGACGGAGCGGCCGCGCGCCTGGGTCAGCGCGACCACCAGCGGCTGCTGCCAGTCGGTCATGAAGCCAGGGTGCACGTCGGTCTCGATGACCACAGGGTGCAGTTCGCCGTCGCGGCGGAACAGGATGCCGTCCTCCTGGATGTCGAACCAGCCGCCCGCCTTACGGAACACGTTCAGGAACGTCAGCATCTCCTGCTGCTTGGCGCCGCCGACGAAGATCTCGCCGTCGGTCGCGAGCGCAGCGGATGCCCAGGACGCGGCTTCGTTGCGGTCGAAGATCGAACGGTGATCGTAGCCGCGGAGCTTCTCGACTCCCTCGATCACGATGACCCTGTTGGGCTCGTAGGAGATGATCGCGCCCATCTTCTGCAGGACGGCGATGAGATCCATGATCTCGGGCTCGATGGCCGCGTTGCGAAGCTCGGTGACACCCTCTGCGCGCACGGCGGTCAGCAGCACCTGCTCGGTGGCGCCGACACTCGGGTACGGGAGGTGGATGTTCGCGCCGTGCAGTCGCTCGTTCGGACGCGAGAGGCGGATGCCGCTGGGCAGCTTCTCGACGATCGCGCCGAACTTGCGGAGCGCATCCAGGTGGAAGTCGATCGGCCGGTCGCCGATGCGGCAGCCGCCGAGGTCCGGGATGAACGCCTGTCCGAGGCGATGCAGGAGCGGACCGCAGAACAGGATCGGGATCCGCGATGCACCTGCGTGCGCGTCGATCTCCTCGAAGTGGGCGGACTCCACGTCGCTCGGGTCGAAGACGAGAGCACCGGGCTCGTCGCCCTCGCTCACGCGGACGCCGTGCACCTCGAGCAGCGAGCGCACGACCGCGACGTCACTGATGGCCGGGACGTCGCGCAGCACGCTGACCGTCTCTCCGAGGAGAGAAGCGACCATCGCCTTCGTCGCCAGGTTCTTGGCGCCCTTGACATCGACGCGGCCGCGCAGCGGGCGTCCTCCTCGAATGCTGAGGACGTCTCCGGTGAGAGCAGGAACTCCATCCGGAAGAGCATCGCGCACGGGTGTCGTCATTCGGAGCCTCACTTCATTCCACGGATTGCGGCGGTCGCCGCGGGGCGGTCTGCCCCTGACTCACGACCCGGTCCGTGTCACTGCACGGGGAGGGTACGTGGCCGCCACGACTCGCGACGGGCCTCGAACTGCGCGATCTTGTCTTCGTTGCGCAGCGTGAGCCCGATGTCATCGAGCCCTTCGAGGAGCCGCCACCTAGTGTAATCGTCGATCCCGATGTCGGCCTGGATGCCACCGATCGTCGCCGTGCGTGCCTGCAGGTCCACGGTGATCTGCGCACCCGGATTCGCGTCGATCTCCGCCCAGATCCGCTCGAGATCCTCCTCGGAGATCGTCGCTGCGAGGAGACCCTGCTTGCCGGAGTTCCCGCGGAAGATGTCGGCGAAGCGCGGGCTGAGCACGACCTGGAACCCGAAGTCGCGCAGCGCCCAGACGGCGTGCTCGCGGCTGGAGCCGGTACCGAAGTCGGATCCGGCGACGAGTACCGAGGCGCCCTGGAACGGCTCCTGGTTGAGCACGAAGTCCGGATCCTGCCGCCAGGCATGGAAGAGGGCGTCCTCGAACCCCGTCTTGGTGACGCGCTTCAGGAAGACGGCGGGGATGATCTGGTCGGTGTCGACGTTGGACCGCTTCAGCGGTGCGGCGATGCCGGTGTGGGTGGTGAACTTCTCCATGATCAGGCCTCCAGATCGCTCGGGCTGGACAGGGTTCCGCGGATCGCGGTGGCGGCGGCGACGAGCGGCGACACCAGGTGCGTGCGACCGCCCTTGCCCTGGCGGCCCTCGAAGTTGCGGTTCGAGGTCGAGGCGCAGCGTTCGCCTGGGGCGAGCTGGTCGGGATTCATGCCGAGGCACATCGAGCACCCGGCGAAGCGCCACTCCGCACCGAAGTCGGTGATGATCTTGTCGAGCCCCTCGGCCTCGGCCTCCAGGCGTACACGCGCCGAACCGGGCACGACCATCACGCGCACGCCGTCGGCCTTCTTCTTGCCCTGGATGACGGACGCGAAGGCGCGCAGGTCCTCGATCCGGCTGTTGGTGCAGGAGCCCATGAACACGGCATCCACCGGCACGTCCTTGAGCGGGGTTCCCGGGGTCAACGCCATGTACTCGAGCGCCCGCTGTGCGGCCGCCCGCTCATTCGGGTCGGCGATGTCGGCCGGGTTCGGCACGGATGCCGACAGCGAGCTGCCCTGCCCCGGGTTGGTGCCCCAGGTCACGAACGGCTCGAGTTCATCGGCGTCGATGAACACCTCGGCATCGAAGACGGCACCGTCATCGGTCGGGAGAGTCCGCCAGTAAGCGACGGCGTCCTCCCAGTCCTGGCCCTTGGGCGCGTGCTGCCGACCTTCCAGATACGCGAATGTCGTCTCGTCCGGGGCGACCATCCCTGCGCGCGCACCCGCCTCGATCGACATGTTGCAGATCGTCATCCGTCCCTCCATCGAGAGCGCCCGGATGGCGCTCCCGCGGAACTCCAGGACGAAGCCCTGTCCCCCGCCGGTGCCGATCTTCGCGATCACGGCGAGGATGATGTCCTTCGCGGTGACGCCGGCGCGCAGTGTCCCGTCGACGTTGATCGCCATCGTCTTGAACGGCTTCAACGGCAGCGTCTGCGTCGCCATCACGTGCTCGACCTCGCTGGTGCCGATCCCGAAGGCCATCGCGCCGAAGGCGCCGTGGGTCGAGGTGTGCGAGTCGCCGCAGACGACGGTGATACCCGGCATCGTCAGCCCCAGCTGCGGGCCGACGACGTGCACGATGCCCTGCTCGGCGTCGCCCAGCGAGTGCAGACGCACACCGAACTCCGCGGCGTTGCGACGCAGCGTCTCGATCTGCGTGCGGCTGGTGAGGTCTGCGATGGGCTTGTCGATGTCCCACGTCGGGGTGTTGTGGTCTTCAGTGGCGATCGTGAGGTCGAGTCGGCGCAGCGGGCGTCCCTCAGAGCGCAGACCATCGAACGCCTGCGGGCTGGTGACCTCGTGCACGAGGTGCAGGTCGATGTAGATGAGATCGGGCTCGCCGTTCTCGCCCTTGACGACGAGATGGTCGTCCCAGACCTTCTCGGCAAGCGTGCGCGGACCGTGGAAAGTCTCGGTGGCGTCGGGGGTCATGATGTCGCTGTCTCCTGGGATCGAGGTTCGGCCCACGCTGAACTCCGCGACGAGAGAGGCCTAGATCGAGGTCTCGTCGCGGCCGCTAAGAAGGAGAACCACCCGCCGCATGCGGTCAGTTTACACCGCTGCGACGGGTGGTCCGTCCCTTCGTGAACGCTGTTACTCGACGATCGACGCCTTGTTCTCGGCGCGCTTCTCGCGAGAGGACGAGATGAGGCTGGCGATCGTCGCCACCGTCATGGACGCCAGGATCACGCCGAGCGAGACCATGTTGTCGATGTCCGGCACCCACTCGACGTGCTGCCCGCCGTTGATGAACGGCAGTTCGTTCTCGTGCAGGGCGTGCAGGATCAGCTTGACGCCGATGAAGCCGAGGATGACCGCGATGCCGTAGTGCAGGTACTTGAGGCGATCCAGCAGGTCGCCCAGCAGGAAGTAGAGCTGACGGAGCCCCATCAGCGCGAAGATGTTGGCCGCGAAGACGAGGAAGCCGTTGGTCGTGATCTCGAAGATGGCCGGGATCGAGTCGATCGCGAAGATGAGATCCGTCACGCCGATGGTGATGAACACGATGACCATCGGGGTGAACATGCGCTTGCCGTCGACCGTCGTGCGCAGCTTCGAGCCGTCGTACTCCTCGCTGATGTCGATGCGACGGCGCAGCAGCCGGACGATGAAGTTCTCGCGCTGCACCTCGCCCTCATGATCACCCTCTGGCATTGCCTGGCGGATCGCCGTCCAGATGAGGAACGCACCGAAGATGTAGAAGATCGGCGAGAAGTGCTCGATGATGGCGACGCCGACGAGGATGAAGGCGCCGCGCAGCACGAGCGCGATGATGATGCCGACCATCAGCACCTGCTGCTGCAGGCGGCGAGGCACGGCGAACTGCGCCATGATCAGCACGAAGACGAAGAGATTGTCGATGGAGAGGCTGTACTCCAGCGCCCAACCGGTGATGAAGTCTCCTGCGTTCTTCCACCCGCCGACGTTGCCGAGGAGCACGGCGAAGATCAGCGCAAGGCTGACATAGAAGAGGACCCACAGCGTCGACTCCTTGGTGGAGGGGATGTGCGGGCGGAGCCGGACGAGCAGAAGATCGGCGATCAGGATGATCGTGAGCACGACCATCGAGGTGATTTCGAACCAGACAGGAATTTCCAAGGGCGCACTGCACCTTTCGAGGGAGGGTCGGAAATGAGCCGAAAGTCTCTCCCCCGCACAGAGTGCGTCGCGCGCCCGGAGCAGCGAAGATGATGCTCGTGATGACGATGCGCGCGGAAATGGGATACTCCCTCTCGCACGACAATGCTACCGGAGCATCCCGAACATGATGAAATGGTCGTCGTGACACAGACTTCGCATGAACACGTCGAACACGGCATCGCTCCCCTCGAGACCCCGGCCCAGAATTCATGGGCCCGCGCCATCGGCTCTCTCATCTTCGTCAGCCGCTGGTTGCAGGCTCCCCTCTACCTCGGACTGATCGTCGCCCAGATCGTCTACGTCATCGTCTTCATGGTCGAGCTCTGGCACCTGATCGCAGAGGATGTCTTCAGCGACATCACCCACATCAACGAAGCAACGATCATGCTGGCGGTCCTCGGACTCATCGACGTGGTGATGATCGCGAACCTGCTCATCATGGTCATCATCGGCGGCTACGAGACCTTCGTGTCGCGCATCAACACCGAAGGACACCCCGATCAGCCGGAGTGGCTCTCGCACGTGAACGCCAACGTGCTCAAGGTGAAGCTTGCGATGGCGATCATCGGCATCTCCTCGATCCACTTGCTGAAGACCTTCATCGCCGTCGGCAACATGGATGCGGATGGTGTCTCCTCCTCCGAGGTGGATGGCCTCGGCAGCTATACCCCCACCGGCGTGCTCTGGCAGGTCGTCATCCACATGGTGTTCATCCTCTCTGCCATCGCCCTCGCGTGGATCGACCGGATGTCCCAGCAGACGCTGGCCAAGGCTCACGCGCAGCCGGCGCACTGATCCGGACGTCTTCTGAGACGATGGGGCATCCGTCGACACTTTCAGGGTGAGAGACACCGAACGGAACAGGATGCCCCGTGCAGACGACTGATCAGAGATGGGCGGCACAGGCCGCGGCGGGTGACGAGAGCGCCTTCCGGGAGCTGTACCGAGCCCACGTGCGTCCGGTCTACTGGATCGCCCACGGCATCCTCGGCTCGCCCGCCGATGCCGAGGACGTCACCCAGGAGACCTTCGTGGTCGCATGGCGCAAGCTGCCCGACTTCGAGTTGCAGGGGGAATCGATCCTCCCGTGGCTGGCGACCATCTGCCGATTCCAGGCAGCGAATCGTCTTCGGCAGCGCCGTCGCGACCAGGCGCACACCACGGATGCCGCTGATGAGACGCTGCCGGACACGGTCAGCGTCGAGGAGCAGGTCATCACCGCCGCACTCGCCGCACGGATCGCCGAGGAGGTCGGTTCGCTGAGCGAACTCGACCAGGAGATCTTCCGGCTGTGCGCTTCGGAGGGATACGCCTATCAGGCGGCCGCCGAAGAGCTGGGGGTCAGTCATGCGGTCGTTCGGAACCGTCTCTCCCGAGTGCGCACTCAGTTGCGCGGCGCCGTGAAGGAAGCGAGAGACGCATGAACGACCAGACCACCACCGAGACACTGCCGCCGCTGTCGGATGCGACCATCGACCGCATCGAGAACGCGGTTTTCACGGAGATCGCAGCACAGCGGCCGTCGGCGCGCCCGTCTGTCGACCGTGCCCGTACCCGACGCCGACGCTGGCTCACCGGCGGCGGAATCGCCGCGGCGTTCGTGGTCGGCGTGCTCGTCACGCCCCCGATCCTCGGCATCGTCGGCTCCGGAGGAGCCACGAGTACCGCTGACGGCTGGAGCACCGGGACGGAGTACGACAGCGGCGCACAGGACCTTTCCGCCGAAAGCGCGCCCAAGTCCGACGCCGACAGCTCAGGCGGAGCGACCGAGATGGTCCCGCTGGCGGCGGACGAAGCATCCGCCCGCGAGATCATCGCCAACGCGAACGCCACCGTCCAGGTGAAGGACATCGCGAAAGCGGCGGCAGCGATCTCCACTCTCGCCGAGGAGCACGGCGGATACGTGGAGAGCACCGACATCGGCAAGTCGCTCGCGACCGTCGACACGTCGATGCCCGCTCCCCCGAACGCCGGATACGGATGGATCAGCATCCGCGTTCCGTCTGCCGACCTCACCGCCGTGATCGAAGCTCTCAAGAACTCCGGAGACGTGCTCTCCACGTCGATCTCCAAGCAGGACGTGACGTCGACAGCCATCGATCTGCGGGCACGGGTGGAGGCCACCCGGGCATCGGTGGTGCGCCTGACCGAGCTGATGTCGCAGTCGGGCAGTGTCTCTGAGCTCATCGAGGCAGAGGTCGCGCTGACCGACCGTCAGGCCCAGCTGGAGTCGTACGAACAGCAGCTCGCTGCTCTGGAGGACCAGGTCGCCATGTCGACGCTGCAGGTGCAACTCACGGAGACCGCGGCGCCGACGACGGCGGACCCCGCCGGTTTCGGCGATGGACTGCTCGCCGGCTGGAACGGCCTCGTCGTGTCGCTCAATGCCCTGGTGATCGCGCTCGGATTCGTCCTCCCCTGGCTGGGCGTCGTCGGCATCATCGTGCTCGTGATCTGGCTGATCCGAAGGGCTCGCCGTCATCGCAGGGCGGCGGCGACCGCCTCCGATGAGAGCTGAGACGGAACACTGACGAAAAGTCGCTCCCGAGTTCATCTCGGGAGCGACTTTTCATTGATTTTCCGGGGTATACAAGAAGTCTTGTGCTCTTGATCGTCCGTGCATAGCGTTGTCGACGTGGAAGACATCTCCGTGATCACCGCCGTGCACCACCCGCTCCGACGCCGCATCTTCGATTACCTGCTGCTCTACGGGACGTCTCAGGTGACGGCGATCTCGCGCGCGCTCGACAGCCAGGTCGGCAGCATCAGCCACCATCTGCGGATGCTCGAGCGGGCGGGCGTGGTCGAACGCGCGGAAGACCCCGACGGTGACCTTCGGACCAGTTGGTGGGTGCTGTCCCGGCACAGCTTCACCTGGTCGGCCGATGACTACGCCGACGCGCCGGCGGATGCGCTGCTTGCGCGCGAGGCGGAGCGGAACGGCATCCGCGGGCAGATCGATCGACTGCAGCGCTGGCGCCGACGCCATCGCGCGCGTGAGCTGCCGGACTACGACGGTTTCAACATCGAGACACTCGGGTGGGCGACCCCCGCCGAGCTGCAGGATCTCTCCGAGCGGCTGGGCCGCACCCTCGCCGACTGGCGCACATCGATCGACAGGGCCGACGGTCGCGAGCGAACGCCCGTCTTCTTCTTCGCCCACGCCTTCCCGACGGAGCCGTGATGACCGCCACCGAACCACTTCAGCTGCGCGAACCACCGGTGTTTCGTCGCGACATCGCGGTGCACGCCTGGATCGGCGTGAAGGCGCTCTCCGACGCCGGCGACGCTCTCTGGACGATCGCGCTCGCCTGGACGGCCGTGCAGATCACCTCCCCCGCTGTCGCCGGTCTCATCATCGCCGCCGGAACGGTGCCACGCGCGGTGATCCTGCTCTTCGGTGGAGTCATCGCCGATCGGGCGGATGCGAGGCGCGTCATGATGCTGTTCAACGCTCTCCGCGTGGTCGTGCTGGTGACAGTCGCGCTGTGGGTACTCGCCACACCGCCGTCCGTCGCCGTCCTGCTGTTCGCGGCGATCGCGTTCGGGGTCTGCGACGCATTCTACGAACCGTCCGCGGGCACGATCGCCCGGCAACTGGTGCGCCCTTCCGACCTGCCCTCGTACAGCGCCGTCTCGCAGACCGCGTCGCGACTCGGCAGTATGGCCGGCGCGGCGATCGGCGGCATCCTGGTCGCGCATGTCGGACTCAGTGGCAGTGCCTCCGTGAACGCCCTGACGTTCACTCTGGTGGTCGCGTTCATCGCGATCTGGCTGCGGCCTCGGTTCGCCCTCGCGCGTGCCGACCGGGAGTCGGCGCTGCGCGGCATCGCCCGCGGCTTCGCCCATCTGCGTGAAGCACCGACGACCCGAACGCTCGTCATCGCCCTGTCCGGTCTGAATCTCGCCGTGGGCCCGGCAGTCGGAATCGGTCTGGCATTGCGGGCACACGACCAGGATTGGGGCGCGCAGGCACTCGGGCTGTTCGAAGCGCTCCTCGGCCTCGGCGCGGCACTCGGCGCTGTCTCAGTCGCCCGGTGGCGACCCCGGCGCGAGGCCTACGCCGGATTCTGGGCGCTTGTCGTTCAGGGCGCCGGCATCGTGGCGCTGGGTCTCGGGCCGCTCTGGAGCGTCGCCGCCTCCTCATTCCTCATCGGCGCGACCGCGGGCTACGCATCCGTGCTGCTGAGTTCGACCTTCGCGGCCACCGTCGACACCGCCTACCTCGGACGGATGGGGTCGATCACGCGGCTCGGAGACGACTGCCTGATGCCGCTCGCGATGGCCTGCTTCGGCGCGCTCGCAACGGCGACGGCGCTGTGGGTTCCGTTCGCGCTCTACGGAGCAGCCATGGCGGCGATCATGATCGTTCCGCTGCGCAACCGGACGTTCCGCGAGCTGTCCCTCCGTCAGCCGCCAGTCGCTCCGCGCGAGACCGCGGAAACCCGCTGAGCCCCCTCGAACGACCCGATCACACCCCGCTAGAGTCATCGGCATGAGCAGCGCCGCCACTGATTCGAAGGTTCGCACCGTGCCCGCCGGGCGAGATCTGACGCTCGATCTCACCCGGGTCGCGTGCGTGGCGCTCGTCGTGTTCGTGCACATCCTGTTCACCGGCGTCGGCCACCGCCCGGATGGATCTCTCCTCATCGAGCGCACCGTCGAGCTCCAGGCCTGGTTCACCCCGGCGTCCTGGATCGCGAACATCATGCCGCTGTTCTTCGTTGTCGGCGGATACGCTGCGCGGGCCGGCTGGCGCTCCGCCGTCGCCCGCGGGGAGACCGCCGACCGGTTCATCCGGATTCGTCTGGCGCGCCTCGCGCGACCGGCACTCCCCCTGTTCGCGTTCTTCACACTGGTGCTCGCCGCCACGCGGATCATCGACCTCGACCCGGCGCTCGTCGACACGATCGCGATCGGCGTGGGCTCTCCCCTGTGGTTCCTGGCCGCGTACATGATCGTGCAGGCGCTCTCGCCGACCATGATGCGCCTGCACGAGCGCTACCGCGGATGGGTCCCGCTCGCCTTGATCATCGCGGCGGTCCTGGTGGACGCCGTCCGATATGTCCTCGTGATGGGCGTGCTCGGCGTCGGCCCGGTTCCGTCGGCGGGCTATGGATTCGGCGACGAGCTCGTCGGGGTCCCCAACGTCGTCTTCGTGTGGCTGTTCGCTCAGCAGGTCGGATTCTTCCTGTTCGACGGCTGGTTCGCGAAGCGCCGCTGGTGGCAGCTCGCCCTGCTGATGGTCGCGGGTTATGCGCTGCTGTTCGGAATGGTTTCGATCGGCGGCTACTCGTGGAGCATGCTGGGCAATCAGTGGCCGCCGACCGCGACGATGGCGGTGCTCGCCGTCGTACAGGCATCCGGTCTCACGCTCCTGCACGCTCCACTCACCGCGCTCATGCGCACCCGGCCCGCGCGGGCCGTGGTGTTCCTGCTCGGTTCCCGCCTGATGACGATCTACCTCTGGCACCTACCGATGATCATGGTGCTCACCGGCATTCAGCTGCTGCTGCCGCTTCCGATGCCCTCGCCGGGGAGTCCCGCCTGGTGGTGGACGCGTCCGGTGTTCCTGGTCGTCGTGCTGGGCGCCGTATGGTTGCTCTCGCTGTGGGTGGTGCGGTTCGAGGAAGCCCCGGCGTCCGGAACCCCGCGCTTCTCCGCCCCTTCCACGACCGTGGTCGCTGTCGTGCTGTTCGTGGTTCCGGTGCTGGCGATCACGGCCTATGGGCTCGATCTGCTGCTCGCAGCCGTCGCCCTCGTCGGGACGTGGGTGGCGCTGTGGATGACAGGTTCTCGGTGGACTCGCACGGTGGCCTGAAATGACGAAAGCCCTCGGCGAACCGAGGGCTTTCGTGTTGTGTGACCCCAGCGGGATTCGAACCCGCGTTACCGCCGTGAGAGGGCAGCGTACTAGGCCGCTATACGATGGGGCCGTCTGGCGGAACGTTTCCGTGCCGCGACAACCGTTCAAGTATGCCATGCCGATTCTCCCTCCGCAAAATCGTGGCGGCACCGACCGGATGCCCGGGCGTGGCGCGAACGGGAACGGGTTTGCCCCGGGCGCGGGGACGGAGTTGACTCGTCTCATGCGCGTCACGAAATTCGAACACGCCTGCCTCCGGATCGACGAGGCCGGAGGGACCCTGCTGATCGACCCGGGTTCGTTCACGACCCCGCTGAATGATCTCACCGCCCTCGTGGGCGTCGTGATCACGCACGAGCATCCGGATCACTGGACGCCGGAGCATCTCGACCGCATCCTGCGCGTGGCGCCCGGCACGCCGATCTTCGCGCCCGCAGGTGTTGCACGCGCCGCCGAAGGCTACGAGATCACGGTCGTCGCACCGGGTGACACGGTCGAGGCGGGCGACTTCACGTTGCGCTTCTTCGGCGGTGAGCACGCGGTCATCCACTCCTCGCTTCCCACGATCGAGAACCTGGGCGTTCTGGTGAACGACAAGCTCTACTACCCCGGCGACTCCTACGCGGTGCCCGTCGATGTCGAAGTGGACACGCTCGCCGCGCCCCTGGGGGCGCCCTGGCTGCGAATCGGCGACGCGATGGATTTCGTTCTCGCCGTGCAGCCGCGCCGGGCTTTCGGTACCCACGATATGACGCTGTCCGTCATCGGCAAAGGCATGCACCGTCAGCGCCTGCAATGGGCGACGGAACAGGGAGCCGGCGAGTTCTTCGCGCTGGAACCCGGCGAAGCGATCGACCTCTGATGCCGGTCCGCCGGCTTCTTCCCGCACCCACCGCACGGCTTCGATTCCGGGAGATGGTGCCGGAGGATCTGGACGCGATGGCCGCGATGCTCGGCGACCCTGAGGTCATGGCCTTCTATCCCGCACCGAAGACGCGGGACGAGAGCGCCGACTGGATCGCTCGGAACCAGCAGCGCTACGCCGAAGACGGTCACGGCTTATGGATCATCGAGACGCACGATGGCGAGTTCGTCGGAGGCTGCGGCGTCACCTGGCAGTCCGCCAATGGCGTCCCTCTCCTCGAGGTCGGGTATCAAGTGCGCGCAGCGATGCAGCGTCGCGGCTTCGCGACCGAGGCGGCTCGCGCCTGTGTCGACCTGGTTCGGCGCGAATTCGCGCCCACCCTGCTGACCGCGATCATCCATCCCGACAACGACGCGTCCCGCGGGGTCGCCGAGAAGCTCGGCATGACGCACATCGCCGACGACCACGCCCATCCCTGGATCGTGCGCACGGTCATGGGCATGCAAGTCGATGCCGCTCCGGCATCCAGCGTCAGTGCGCCGCCCGCACCCTGAGATCGCGCGCCAGGTGATCGCGTTGCTCGATGACCAGGCGACGCAGGGCGGCCGGAGCTGAGGCGTTGCCCTCGAGCCAGGCATCGACGAGTTCCAGCGAGTCCGCAGCCGGGAACATCCCGACCACGAGGCGCTGGGCCAGTTCGATACTGCGCGAGCGCCAGGCCTCGGCGATCAGCGAGAAGTAGGCCTCGTCGAATCCCGCGATCAGGTCCCGGCGCCCACCGGCACGGAACCCCGCGATCTCCGCGTCCAGGTGATCGTTACTCAGAGTGAGGTCGTTCCACGCCGCATCCCACGCGGCCGCGCGGATGGCGGCCACCGGGCGTGCAGCGAGAGCGCGCCGCGCGGCCGTGCGCCCGGTTGCCGTGTCGTCGCGCATCTGCTCGTCCGAGATGTCTTCCGCCGTGGCATTCCCCGTGGTCGCGAGTGCAGTGAGCAGCTGCCAGCGCAGATCGGGATCGACGGTGAGGCCGTCGGGCACGCTCCCGTCGAGGAGGGCGCGCACCTCACCGCTGTGCGTGCCGTCGTACGCGGATGCGGAGGCATATGCGCGTGCCCACGACAGTTGAGCGTCGCTCCTGGCCTCGGCACCCTGCAGTGCGGCCCAGGCCGCCGCCGTCCAAGCCTGCTGTTCGTCGGCGCGCGCATCGTCGGCGACGAAGTGGCGGACAGCGAACGCCGCGTTGGCGAGGATTCCGACGAGCAGACCGATGCTGGATTCACGCGGAGCGTGGTTGCGCACGACGGCGAGATACCGTCTGGCCGACAGCTCCCCGTCGCGAGTGGCGTTCCACAGCGACGACCAGACCAAGGCACGCGCCAGCGGGTCTTCGATGTCGGAGAGGGACTCTTCCACGCACGCCAGCGAACGCTCGTCGAGGCGCACCTTCGCGTAGGTCAGGTCGTCATCGTTGACGATGACGAGGTCCGCCTCGGGGAGATCGACCGGGGTCCGTTCCTCGGCGATGTCGATGGAGATCTGTTCGCGCCGCACGACGCGCCCGTCGGTCCGCTCGTACATTCCGACGCGCAGCCGGTGTGGTCGCGGATCGCTCTGCACGATCGTCCGCTGCCCTGCCGCATCCGTCTCCAGCCGGATCGTGGACATTCCCGTCGTCTCCAGCCACGCGCGAGACCAGGCGCGCATGTCCCGCCCGGATACGGCGTTCAGCTCCGTGAGCAGGTCTTCCAACGTGGTGTTTCCGAATGCGTGGGTCGCGAAGTAGCGTCTGGCACCCTCGAAGAAGGCATCGTCGCCGACGAAGGCGACGAGCTGCTTCAGCACGGCAGCGCCCTTGGCGTAGGTGATGCCGTCGAAATTGAGCTTCGCAGCTTCGAGGTCGATGATGTCGGCGACGATCGGATGCGTCGTCGGGAGCTGGTCCTGCTGATAGGCCCACGCCTTGCGGTTCGCGGCGAACTTCGCCCAGGCATCGGTGTAGCGGGTGGCGGCTGCCGAGGCGTGCGATCCCATGTAATCGGCGAAGGACTCCTTCAGCCACAGGTCGTCCCACCAGCGCATCGTGACGAGATCGCCGAACCACATGTGCGCCATCTCGTGCAGGATCGTGTTCGCCCGGCCGGCGCGCTGCGCGTCGGTCGCCGCGCCTCGGGACAGGTAGGCCTCGGTGAAAGTGACGAGGCCTGGATTCTCCATCGCGCCCAGGTTGTACTCGGGAACGAAGATCTGATCGTACTTCCCCCACGGGTACGGGTAGGCGAAGGCATCCGTGAAGAAGTCGAGACCCTGCCCGGTGACCTCGAGGATCTCGTCCGCCTCGAGGTGCTGCGCCAGCGATCGCCGTGCGAAGACGCCGAGCGCGATGTGCTGTTCGTCACGGCGCCACTCCCCCTCGACCCGGACGTACGGCCCGGCGGCGACGGCGGTGATGTAGCTGGAGATCGGAAGGGTGGGCGCGAACTCGACGCGCTGCACTCCGACGCCGCGATCGACTGTCGCCGGCGACTGGTTGGAAAGCACCTCCCATCCTGCGGGGGCATCGACCACGAAGGTGTACGACGCCTTCAGATCGGGCTGCTCGAAGCAGGCCATGACCCGCCGTGAGTCCGCCGGCTCGTACTGTGTGTAGAGGTAGGTCGCGTCATCGGCCGGGTCGTGGAAGCGGTGCAGGCCTTCGCCGGAGCGGCTGTACGCCCCGATCGCCTCGACGCGCACGATGTTGCGCTGTTCGAGGCCGGTCAGTGCGATGCGCGCGCCGTCGTAGTCGATGCTCTGATCGACGCCGTTGACGCTGACACGGTCGACGCTCTCGCCGATGAAGTCGAGCCAGGTTGCAGCAACGGTGCTGTCGAACTCGAGCGTGGTCGTCGTCGGGAAGCCGGTGCGGGATCGCTCCGGGGCTCCGGTCAGGTCCAGTTCGACCCGGATGCTGCGCAGGGTGACCGCTGCGGATCGCGCCGCGGTCTCTTCCCTGGTGAGGTTCGCTGAGTTCATGCCTCCATCGTTTCACGGCGGAGAGATCGACTCGGACTGCTGCGCGTATCCGGCGTCCGTCTCACTCGCCTTCGAAGAGCCGGCGGATCGCGGTCTCCGGCGAGACGGTCAGATCGAGCATCCGTCCGCGGGCGTACAGACGGAAGACCCGCGGATCGATGTAGCTGCCACGGGCGACCGCCGTGGTGTTGCCGAGCGCTGCAGCTGTCGCCTGAACGGCCATCCGCTCCGCCTGCCGACGTTCGCGCGCCGAGTCGAGTGCGCCGATGCGGGCCAACGCGTCGGCAGCGAGGATCGTGCCGTGCAGGGTGCGGAAATCTTTCGCGGTGAACGAGCCTCCGGTCACTTCGCGGAGATAGGCGTTGACCTCACCGGGTGTGATCCGGACGCGGCGGCGCCCTCGCCTGTAAGCGAGCAGGGGGGCTCGCCCAGGACCGGCGGCAAGGTCGGTGAGCGCGTCGGCGAGAACAGAATCGGTGATCTCGATGGCGGCGCGTCGCCCGCTCTTCGCAGGGAACGAGAGTGCGACCGTCGATCCGTCCACCATCACATCTCGCCGCCGCAATGTCGTCAGTCCCCTGCTCCCGTGCCGCACGAGATAGCGCTCCGAGCCGATGCGGAGAGCCGCATCGTCCAGCAACCGGAATGCCGTCGCGAGCACCCGGTCCCGGGATGCCTCCTCGTCTCGCAACCCCCGGGTGACCCGGGCACGCGCTGCCGGCAACGCCTTCGCGAGGGCGAGCGCGCGACTGAACTTGCGTCGATCGCGACGGGCGCGCCAGAGCGGGTGGTAGAGGTATTGGCGACGTCCGGCCTCGTCGGTTCCGACCGCCTGGATGTGCGCGAGCGGTTCTGCGGCGATCCAGACGTCCTCCCACGCGGGGGGAATCACCAGGTCGCGGATGCGCTCGCGATCGCCGTCCCCGACGGGGGCTCCCGTCTCGTCGAGATAGCGGAATCCGCTGCCCGCCCGGACCCGACGGAATCCTGCCTGCTCGCCGGGAACCACACGGATCAGCGATGCCATCCTTCAGCCTCCATGTTCGCGCGTCAGCGGCCTGCCGGCGCATCGCCTCAGGATGTGGGAGTCGCGCTCTCCTTCGGAAGGGGGTGGCACTCCTTCGCAGCCGGTGATAGAAGCGGGATGCCCTATACCCGGGAGAGCCTGTTGTCCAGGGACTTCTCGCTTGTCGTCGAAAGGACGATGCTCGGATGCAATTCTGGGGAAGGAGACCGATCATGGTTCGGGGCCCAGTGCGGAGCCGCGTCGGCGATTCGGCGGACGACCCGTCGCGCGTGCGAAATCAGCCGGCTCTGCGCACGTCGTCGGGAGCGATCTGGCTCATCGTGGGTGCGGTCTTCACCGCGATCTGCCTGATCCCCCTTGTGGGCATCGTGGCGACCGGACGTTCTGCGGGCATGGTCGCGATCGCGACGATCGTGCTCATGGTCGCCCTGTACGCGGCGATGGTCACGGTGCGTCTCGCTGCGTCGCCCGGACCGCAGCGGTTGCAACGGATGGCTTTCTGCTTCCTGAGCATGGCCGCAGTCACGCTGGTCGGCATGATCGCCTGCGTGCTCCTCCAGTGGGGCGCGCCGGGTTCTCTCTAGTCTCCGTGGACTCATCGACCACCCGCCACTCCAGGAATCGTGATGAGGCCCCTTGTCCCGTCGATGAATCCGGAGCAGTCTGAATTCATCAGTTTCGCCGAAATCGCGGAGGCGAGGATCATGAAGGCAAAGGCAGGCGATCGTCTGATCGTGGAGGGCCACACGGACTCCGAGCACCGCCGTGAGGCTGAGGTGCTCGACGTTCGAGGAGAAGACGGCGCACCGCCGTATCTGGTGCGCTGGACCGACGGCCACGAGGGCCTGGTATACCCGGGCACCGATGCCAGAGTGGTCCCGGCTTAGCCCCGACGTCTACATCTCCTGGTCGACCGCGATCGGCGTTGTCTCCTCCTCCGCGCCGTTGGCCGACGCCGGAACGACGCGCTCGAGCACGATCGCGAGCACGCCGACTCCTAGAGCGCCGGCGACCATCACAGCGATGAACCAGCCATCCAGCCCCGCCCCCAGGAGCAAGCCGGCCGCGAGGGGACCGGTGATGGCACCGCCCTGGAACGCCGCCGAGTTGATCGCGTTGTACCGGCCGCGCGTGCGGTCGGAGGCGAGATCGTTGTAGATCGCGGGCACGGTCGGCTGCAGCATGGTCTCGCCGAACGCGAAGACACCCATGAACGCGAGGACTCCGATCGCCGCCGCCAGGGAATCCGGGAGGAAGCCGGTCGCACCGAGCAGCAGCCACGACAGGGCCCAGATCAGGGCCATCACCTGCATGACTCGGGTGCGGCGCTTACCGGTGATGAACCGGAGCACGGCGAACTGCAGCAGCACGATGACCGCGGTGTTCACCGCGAACGACAGTCCGACCACGCGCGTCGAGACCTCTGACACCTGACGTGCGAAGGCGGGGAATCCGGCCTCCATCTGCCCATAGCCGATGAAGACGGCGAGGAACGTCAGAACGGTCAGCCACAGCACCACCGGACGCCGAAGTATCTCTCGATAGCCGCCAGCGGGTGGGGCGCCCTCTTCGACGTCCTCTGTGCGGACGTGGCGCAGCGGCCCGAGAAGCAGAGCCAGCGGGATGAGGCAGCTCACGGCGTCGATGAGGAAGATCGTGGTGAAGGTACCCGGATCGGTCACATCGACGAAGAATCCGCCGATCACGCCGCCGACACCGATTCCGAGGTTCACGAGCGCGAAGTTGACACCGAAATACTGCTGGCGAACCTCTCCGTCGACAACGGTGGCGATGAGGGCGTTGAAGCCGGGCCAGGACACCCCGAAGTTGATGCCGATGAGGATGACGGCGATGGCCGCGACCGCCGGATGCGATGCGAAGGCCAGCAGTGCGCATCCCGCGATCATCGCCACGAGACCCGCGAGCAGCACTCTGCGGGCGCCATAACGGTCGATGAGGGTCCCGCCCGGACCGGTGACGATGAGGCCGGTGATCGCGATGAGGCTCATCAGCGCGCCCGAGAGCCCGAGGTCGAAGCCGCGAACCTCATGGAAGTAGATGATCGTGAACGGGAGGGTCATCCCCCGGCCGAGCGTTTGAATCGCGACCGTCGACAGCAGCCATCGCCCTTCAGCGGGCAGGGCATTCCAGAACGTCTTCATACCGGTCACCCGATCATTCTTCCGGATGCCACCGACATCAGGGTCGTGCGGGCAGCCTCGACGTCAGCGACTCTCCTCGAACACGGTGATCTGCAAGTCCCCCGGCGCGTCGAGCCGAGCATTGAGCGAATCCCACGGCGTGCGCGTCGGCGGCGCGATCACCTCGGCCCCCGCCGCCTCCATGTCTGCGGTCATCGCGGCCGCATCGACGACCTCGAATGCCACGCGCAGACGCGGGCTCACCCGGCGCCCGACCTCGACATCGTCGATGAGGTCGACCTGCTCCGGGGTGCTCAGCTCGAGCGTTGCCCGTCCGACATCCAAGATCGTCACACGAGCGCCGTCCCCGCTGTCGACGAACAGCTCCTCCGGTGCGCCGAGCACGTCACGATAGAAGGCGACGGCCTCGTCGTAATCCGCCGCCTCGACCACCAGCCGCATCTGCAGCACCCGTTCGTTCATCTGAGCCCACCCTCCGGAATTGATCGTTACCGCCCGCTTCTGAGATCATCTCGAGTATGCCGGTGTCATTCAACGAGTTCCATGCCGCTCTGCTGCACGCCGAGACGAGGGACGCGTTGGGCATCTGGATGTCGGATGCCCAGGCGCAGCACGTCCATGCGGATGCGCAGCTTTCCCAGGCGCACTACGCGCACTGGCTCGCCTCGAATCCGGAACCGGTCTTTGCGGCTGCAGGAGCCCACGATTTCTTTCCGACCATGCCGCTGCCGACGCCGTTCGTCAATGCTGCACCGGCGACGATCGTGAACGCCGCACCGGCGCCGGTCTCGACTCCTGCGGCCGGATCCACCCCCGGGAAGAAGAACACCGGGCTCTGGGTACTGCTGTCGATACTCGGAGCTTTGATCCTGATCGCCGTGATCGTCGTCGTCGCCGCGTTCGCGACGGCTCGGCATTGGACGAAGATCGACATTCCTGAGCAGCCGGAGACATTCCACAGCGAGGAGTACGAGACCGGACTGTACGACGTCACCATGGACACCGTGAACCCGTGCTGGGTGGACCAGGGCTGGGCGGACTGCACCAATGCGATGGTCGTCCAGTACAACGCGGCGTGCGCGGATGTCGATCTCACGGCGACCGCAACGGCTCTCTGCGACGACTATCTCTCGTCCATCGACGAGATGAAGGCCGCCGGCGCTGACGGCGTCGTCGCCACGCTCGGCACGTACGGCCATCTGCATCGGACGGCAGAGGTATCGACGCGCGAGGTATCGAACAACGACGCCCGCCCCGCCGTCACGCACGAAGCCGTCTGCTATCTCGGTTTCATCGGCGAGTGCGAGTAGTGCCTCCGACCGGAGCTACTTCTTCGGAGTCACCTCGACGGTGAAGGCGACCTCATCGCCCGAGGCATCGTTGGAGAGGACCACGTCGGTCTCGCCGACCTTCTTCGCGGTCAGGCCCGGATTGAACTGGGCGGAGCCGTCATCCTTGCCGGGTGTGAACGAGACGATGGCCTCGTCGTCGATCTCGGCCTTCCAGTCGAGGTAGTCTTCGTCGTCACCGACGAGATCGATGACGTTTCCTTCGACGACCGTCACCGTCGTGCCGTCGATCTTCGTCAGATCGGCGATGACCGGCGGCAGCGCATTGCCACCGCCGTCGCCACTGGTCGGTGCCGCGCATCCGGTGAGTGCCAGACCGACAGCGAGAAACCCGGCCGCGAGCATCGAGGGACGACGAGTCGAGGGCGACGACGCGAACCACTTCACGGGATACCTCCAGACCGCGTCCGCCGTGCGCAGTCGCTCAGTGCGAATGTAGCGCGTCGACGGGTCCGCGCACAGGGGCGACTTGGACGAGGGCGTTCCCACCGCGACCAGCGAGCACCGCGGGTCATGCCTTCGGTTTCCACAACGAGAGCGCGTTGATCCAGTTGGGGTCACCGACGCCCTGGTAACTCTGCTGGCAGACGAGCTGGAGGCCGTTGTACGTCACGACGTCGCCTTTCGTGTACGTGCCTGTAGGGCTCCACACCGGCACCGTCGGGCCTGTCTCCGTCGCAGTTGTCACCGAGAACACCGCGCTTGCTGGTGACGCGTGGCCTGCGGCATCCACCGCACTCACCCGATAGCGGTACGAAGTCGACGGCGACAGCCCTGTGTCGATGTGGCTGGTGCCCGCGACCTGAACGATCTGCTGGAAGGCTCCGTTGCCGAGTGATCGCTCGATGCGGTAGCCCACGACGCCACGATTGTCGCTCGAGGCTGTCCACATCAGGTCGATACTCGTCGACTTCGTCGCCATGCTGTGCAACCCGGTCGGTGTCGTCGGTGCCGTGACGTCGGGCCCGTTTGTCGGCGTGGGGCGCGGTGTCGGCGTGGGAGTCGGCGTAGGCGTCGGGGTGGGCGTCGGGGTGGGCGTCGGGGTGGGCGTGGTCCCACTGCCCGAAATATTGACGTCGATGACGTTGTAGAAGGCGTTGGCCGTGTCAGCGACCTCCCACACCGCGAGGATGACGTGGTAACCGGTGTGGTCGGACGGGATCGTGATCGTGTGCGCGGGGTTCGTGTTCGCTGCTGTGCCGTTGTGCGGGACCACCGTGAGAAGTTCGAAGTCGCCACGGTCGAGCGGAGCGTTCGGGTTCCAGCCGACCTTCGTGATGTAGTAGCGCCATTCCGCCGCCGGGTGCGGCGCCGTGTAAGCCCAGCCGAACACGTGCGGGCCGGGCGTGACGTTGTTCTTCGCCCATCGCGTCGCGCTCTGAGCGTCGAGCTCTCCGAAGCGCGAATTGCCCGCTGAAGCGATCTGACCATCGGCCGGTCCGGTCACCGGGAACCCACCGGTCCCCTCGAGGCTCTGCGGCTCGTACTGAACCGCGCCGAGGTTCGTGTTCGCGGTGAATGCGGCACGCGCCGTGAGCTCGCTGCCGGCTCCACCGACCCACCCGTGCGCCTGCGCGGCGGAGGTGCCGCCGATGACGAGCGCACCTGCGACCAGGAGTGCGACGACGCTCTTCGCCGTGCTTCTCCTGTGAATCGGATTTCGGGTCTTCGCAGCACTCATGGTGGATTCCCTTTCTCGAGGACGCCGCCACTCGAACGGCATCTCTGGATCGGAGGTGACGCTACTCCACGCCGGGGTACGCCGACATTGTGGATAACCACGTCATCCGAGATGAAGGGATCCGAGAACAAGAAAACCCCCGCCTGAGCGGGGGTTTCAATCTTGCTGGGGTACCTGGACTCGAACCAAGAACAACGGAACCAGAAACCGCCGTGTTGCCAATTACACCATACCCCAAGGGCGAAACCAGGGCCTCGCACCAAGAGTCAAGCTTACCCGAGCGGCGGCCGGAACACCAAAACAGCCCGGTCGGCAGCCCGCTCGGGCGCGTCGTCAGTCCTTTCGGAGCTCCGCGAGGGCCCGGAGGCGTCGCAGTGACTCGTCCTTGCCGATCAGCTCCATCGACTCGAAGAGCGGCGGCGAGATACGGCGCCCCGTGATCGCCACACGCGGCGGACCGTAGGCGACGCGAGGCTTGAGCTCGAGCTTCTCGACCAGTGCGCTGGCGAGAGCATCCTGGATCGCCGCCGGCGTGAAGTCCGTCAAAGGCTCGAGGGCGGCGACGCACGCTTCCAGCACCTCCGCGGCGTTCGCCGGCAGTCCCTTCAGCGCATCCGCCTCGTATGAGATCTCGTCGGTGAAGAGGAAGCCGAGCATCCCCGGCACCTCGCCGAGAAGCTGTACGCGCTCCTGCACCAGCGGTGCGGCACGGAAGGCGAGAACCAGCTGCTCATGGGTTGGCTCATCGAACAGGCCGGCCGCAGCAAGGTACGGGATGCTCCGTTCGGCGAAGTCCTTCACATCGAGCATCCGGATATGGTCCCCGTTGATCGACTCGGCCTTCTTCTGGTCGAAGCGCGCCGGATTCGGGTTCACGTTCTCGATGTCGAACGCGGCGGTGAACTCCTCGAGTGAGAAGACGTCGCGGTCGTGGCCGATCGACCAGCCCAGCAGCGCCAGGTAGTTCAGCAGGCCCTCGTGGATGAAGCCGCGCTCCCGGTGCAGGAAGAGGTCGGCCTGCGGGTCGCGCTTGGAGAGCTTCTTGTTGCCGGTCTCCCCCAGCACCAGCGGCATGTGGGCGAAGCGCGGCACGAAAGTGGTGACGTCGGCGTCGATCAGCGCAGCGTACAGCGCGAGCTGGCGGGCGGTCGACGGCATCAGATCCTCGCCGCGCAGCACGTGCGTGATGCCCATCAGCGCATCGTCGACGGGGTTGACGAAGGTGTACAGCGGCACGCCGTTCGGGCGGACGACGACGAAGTCGGGGAAGGATCCTGCTGGGAACGTCACCTCGCCGCGAATGAGGTCGACGTACGTCAAGTCCTCGTCGGGCACCCGCAGTCGCAACGCGGGCTGACGCCCATCGGCGCGGAACGCTGCCTTCTGCTCATCGGTGAGCTCGCGGTCGAAGTTGTCGTAGCCGAGCTGCTTGGCCCGCCCGTTCGCTTCGTTGCGGGCGTCGATCTCTTCCGCGTTCGAGTAGCTCTCGTACAGAGCACCCGACGCGACGAGCTTGTCGATCACGCCCTGGTAGATATCGTGGCGCTGCGACTGCCGGTACGGCGCATGCGGGCCGCCGATCTCGACGCCCTCATCCCAGTCGATCTTGAGCCAGGTGAGCGCGTCGACGAGCTGGCGGAAGCTCTCTTCGCTGTCGCGGGCGGCATCGGTGTCCTCGATGCGGAAGATCATCTTGCCGCCGTTGTGACGGGCGTAGGCCCAGTTGTACAGAGCGGTGCGCACCATGCCGACGTGCGGCAGGCCGGTCGGCGAAGGGCAGAAGCGAACGCGGACGTCAGCGCCGCTTGCGGTCGTGGTGAGGGGGTGAGGGGTAGCCATAGCCCTCCAATCCTACGGCGCGCTGATACCGCGCCGATCCGTCACTGCCCCGTCCGCCTCAGCCGCGCCGGCCGGACGCGATGGCGGCAGTATGTGGGAGGGCGAGGACCCCGTCGACGGAGCGATCGGCACACACGTCATCGAAAGCACGACGGAAGTCGTCACGACCTGCCTCGTCAAGACTCAGGTAGAACGCGCCGGCAGACGCCACACCGCCCTCGGCCGACGCCCACAGCGCGGCCGGTTCGGCGTGCCACGTCCAGCTGAGCTCCGACACGAGGACGTCGCGCCAACCGGCGGCGCGGAGCATTCCGGCGAACCCCTCCGCGGTGCGCTCGAAATCCTTGTCCGGCGCGAGCCGCTCCCCCGCGACAGGTTCAAGGCCGGCACGCGCGCAGACCTCGTGCCACAACCAGGACGGCGAAGCCAGCCAGATCGTCGCTGCCACCCGGTCCGCACTCACCCGCGCGAGTTCTCGTGCCGACTGTCGTGGATCGTGGACATGGTTGAGGACGAAGTTCGCGATGACGGCGTCGAATGCGGCCTCGTCGAACGGCAGGTCAGGGAGGGATCCGGCGATGACGGCGAGTCTCGGATGCTCTCGTGCGGCGACCGCACGCATCGTCGCTTCCGGTTCGCAACCGGTCACGTCCCACCCGTCCGCCGCGAAGCGCGCGGCGACCATTCCGGTTCCTGAGCCGACGTCCAGCAGCGAACGGCCGGATGCCGGTCCGAGTTCTGCTGCGAGAGCATCCGTGGTTCCGGCGCAGAGTGCCGCATATGACGACGCGTACGCCTCACCGACGCCCGCCCACGGCTTCATCGCATGCCCCTCCGAGCGAGCGGTGAAAGGGCGACGATCGCGGTCACGATCGCGAACGCCGCCGTGCCGAGTCCGGCGTACTGGAAGTTGGAGAGGATCACACCGGCGAGCACCGCTCCGGCCGCAGCGGACAGGCTCATCAGCGAGTCACTGCGCCCCTGGCGTGCCGTGCGCACGTCCGGCGCGCTCGCTTCGGTCAGCAGTGCCGCGCCGGCGACGGTAGCGGCACTCCAGCCGAGCCCGAGCAGGACGAGCGCGATCATCACGCCCGCAGGCGAGGAGTTCGCGAAGATCGCGAAGCCCAGCGCGCCGACCAGCAGCACCTGACCGAAGAGCACCACCCGCAGGCGACCCCACCGGTCGGCGAGGATGCCGAATACCGGCGAGAGAGCGTACATACCGGCGACGTGCATCGCGATGGTCACGCCCACCAGCAGCGAGACGTCTGCCGACGAGGCGTACCCACCGTGTGCGCCGTGCGCCATATGCGCGAGATGCACCGGTGTCATCGCCATCACCGACGCCATCACGACGTGCGAGCCGGCGACGGCGAAGATGGCGTAGCGCGCGGCAAGAGGGCGGTCGGCGCGCTCCTGGCCGGTGGCCTCGGCTGCCGCCTTCGCGATGCGCTGAGCCGCCAGCAGCGGATCCGGGCGCAACGCGATGATGTACAGCAGCAGGGCGGCGCACTGCGCCACGAACGAGAACACGTACGACCCGGTCAGCGGCGGCATCCCGATCGCCTTGCCCACGATCTCGCCCGGACCGAGCAGCAGCGGACCTGCCACGCCGCCGACCGTCGTCGCCCACACCACGACCGACAGGTCTCGACCCCGATGTGCGGGGGCGGCGAGGTCCGTGGCGGCGAAGCGCGACTGGAGATTGCCGGCGTTGCCGGCGCCGATCAACAGGATGCCCACGAGCAGCAGCGGGAACACGCGCAAAGCCGCCGCGAGGATCACGACAGCGATTCCGACGAGTGCGAAGAGGTTCCCGAGCGTGAGCGCACGGCGGCGCCCGACGCGGGCGGCAAGCTTCGCCAACGGAATGGCGCACAGCGCCGCTCCGAGAGTCACTGACGCTGTGGCCAGCCCGGACAACGCGTCATCGCCCGAGATATCTGCGGCCAGGAGTGCGCCCAGCGAGACGGTGGCGCCGAAGGCGATGCCGCCGAGCACCTGGCCCATCGACAGCACCAGCACCGTGCGGCGCTGCACGGCCGCTTGCTGCTGTGCCGTCAGCGCGACGACGGTCATGACGCGGGAAGCGCGTCGCGCACGGAATTGCGCAGGATGCCCAGGCCGGTGATCTCGACCTCGACGGTATCGCCCGCCTCGAAAATCCCCACACCTGCGGGCGTTCCGGTGAGGATGACATCGCCGGGAAGCAGGGTGAAGACGGCCGAGGCGTACTCGATGATCGCCGGAATCGAGTGGATCATGTCGGTGAGCGGCGCGTGCTGGCGCACTTCACCGTTCACCCTGGTCTCGATCGTGGCGGATGCCGGATCGAAGTCGGTCTCGATCACGGGGCCGAGCGGGCAGAACGTGTCGAAGCCCTTCGCCCGCGACCACTGGCCGTCTTTGCGCTGGAGGTCGCGCGCCGTCACGTCGTTGCCGATCGTGTAGCCGAGCACGTAGTCCAGGGCATCCGCCGCCTTGACGTTCTTGGCGATGCGTCCGATCACCACCGCGAGCTCACCCTCGTACTCGGTGCGCTCCGAGAGGGTCGGGCGCACGATGGTGTCGCCAGGGCCGATCACCGCGGTGTTCGGCTTGAGGAACAGCAGCGGTTCCTCCGGCGCTACTCCCCCCATCTCGGCGGCGTGGTCGTGATAGTTCTTGCCGACGCAGACGACCTTCGACCGAGGGATGACCGGTGCGAGCAGCACCGCGTCCGCGAGCGGCACGCGTTCGCCCGTCGTCTCGTATCCGGCGAACAGGGGGTCGCCGGCGAGGACGACCAGATCCTTCTCGTCGAGGATTCCGTAGGTGATGGCGTCATTGTGGCTGAACCGAGCGATCTTCACCCGTCCAGCCTAGAACCTCAGGCGTCCAGACGGACCAGCCAGCCGTGCCGGTCCTCGCGGCGGCCGTACTGGATGTCGGTGAGCTCTTCGCGCAGCGAGAGTGCGAGCTCGCCGATCGGCTGCACATCCTCGAAGTCATCGTTGACGAGCGCGCCGATCGGGGTGACCACGGCGGCCGTGCCACAGGCGAACACCTCGACGATGTCGCCCGATGCCACGCCCTGACGCCACTCGTCGATCGAGATCGGCCGGCGCTCGACCGTGTATCCGCGGTCCTCGGCGAGCTGCAGGAGCGAGTCGCGCGTGATGCCTTCGAGGATGCTGTCGGACTGCGGCGTCACGACGCGACCGTCCTTGAACACGAACACGACATTCATGCCGCCGAGCTCTTCGACATTGCGCTCCTCGTTGAGGAACACCACCTGGTCGCAGCCCTTCGCGCTCGCCTCGGCCTGCGGCAGCAGACTGGACGCGTAGTTGCCGCCGGTCTTGGCCTTGCCTGTGCCACCGCGGCCGGCACGGGCGTAGTCCTCGGAGAGCCAGATGCGCACGGGCTTGATGCCGCCGGAGAAGTACGCACCGGCCGGGCTGGCGATCACGTAGTAGGCGACCTTCTGAGCGGCGCGAACACCGAGGAAGGCCTCTTTCGCGAACATGAAGGGCCGCAGGTACAGGCTCTGGTCAGCGCCGGAGGGCACCCAGCGGCCGTCTACGGCGATGAGCTCGCGCAGCGACTGGATGAAGTACTCGGTCGGCAGCTCGGGCAGAGCCAGACGACGCGCGCTCGCCTGCAGCCGAGCTGCGTTCCGGTCGGGGCGGAACGTGTGGATCGAGCCGTCGGCGTGACGGTAGGCCTTGATGCCCTCGAAGATCTCCTGCGCGTAGTGGAGCACGGATGCGGCGGGATCGAGCGCGATCGGGCCGTACGGCTGCACGCGCGGACGGTGCCATCCCCCCTTGGTGGACCAGCAGATGTCGACCATGTGATCGGTGAAGTTGACGCCGAAGCCCGGATTCTCCAGCACCTCAGCGAGACGTGCAGGCGCCGCTGCCTGCAGGTTCTTCATCACAGTGAACTCCAGCGGGGCCACGGCCGCCTCTGCGTCG
Source organism: Microbacterium sp. LWH12-1.2 (assembly GCF_040675825.1). Taxonomy (NCBI): domain Bacteria; kingdom Bacillati; phylum Actinomycetota; class Actinomycetes; order Micrococcales; family Microbacteriaceae; genus Microbacterium; species Microbacterium sp. LWH12-1.2. The sequence continues at coordinate 833,732 of NZ_JBEGIJ010000001.1, read as the reverse complement.
ATGGTCGTCATGTCGTCATCCATTCCTTGTGGGTGGGCGCTCCGTCGCGCCGTTTCAGCCTACGCCCGAACCGCGGATGCGCGCCGCCGTTCAGAACCAGTTGGTCAGAGCAGAGCAGTGATCGCGGAACCGATGTCCGCCGTGGTGCGCGGCACGCCGTCGCGTGCGGCGATATCGGCCTCGACGGCTTCGCTGACCCGCAGAGACTCCTCCACGAGACCGAGGTGGTCGAGCAGCAGCGCGATCGAGAGGATCGCCGCCGTCGGGTCCGCCTTCTGCTGTCCCGCGATATCGGGAGCCGAACCGTGCACGGGCTCGAACATCGACGGGAACGCGCCGTCGGGGTTGATGTTCCCGGAGGCAGCGAGGCCGATGCCTCCGGTGACCGCTCCGGCGAGGTCCGTGAGGATGTCGCCGAACAGGTTGTCCGTGACGATGACGTCGAACCGAGAGGGGTCGGTCACGAGGAAGATCGTCGCCGCATCCACATGCAGGTAGTCGACCGTGACATCCGGATGCTCGGCGGCGACCTCGTTCACGACGCGCTGCCAGATGCCACCGGCGTGCACCAGGACATTGGTCTTGTGCACGAGGGTGATCTTCTTGCGGCGACGCTCGGCGAGGTCGAACGCGTAGCGGACGACCCGCTCGACGCCGAATGCCGTGTTCACCGAGGTCTCGTTCGCGACCTCATGGGGCGTTCCCTTGCGGATCGCGCCCCCGTTGCCGACGTACGGTCCTTCTGTGCCCTCCCGGACGACGACGAAATCGATCGCTCCGGGGTTCGCGAGGGGCCCGGGAGCCCCGGGGAACAGCTTCGAAGGACGCAGATTCACATAGTGGTCGAGCGTGAAGCGCAGCTTCAGAAGCAGGCCGCGCTCGATGTTGGCGTCCTTCAGCCGGGGGTCGCCCGGGGTGCCGCCGACGGCGCCCAGCAGGATCGCGTCGTGCGCGGCGATGGCCTCGAGATCATCGTCCGTCAAGGTGTCGCCGGTCTCGAGGAAGCGCGCAGCGCCCAGCGAGAAGCGGGTCTTTTCGAAGCTGACGCCGCTGCCTGCGGTGACGGCATCGAGCACCTTCTCGGCTTCGACGACGACCTCGGGGCCGATGCCGTCACCCGGGATGACGGCCAGCTTCACGACACGCGACATGACACTCCTTGCATCGGGATCGCCCGCGATCCGACGCGGCGCGGGCGTGCATCCAGCGTACTGGTCAGTGCATACGCCCTGAGCGCAGTGTGACGGCGGCGATCACTCCGGCTGCCACGACGAGCCCGGCCCCGATCAGCGACGTCACCGTCACTCCGGATCCGAACGCCGTGGCTGCGGCGTTCCAGAGCGTGTCGCCGAGCTGCGCCGGGAGTTCCTGCGCGGCCGTGTACGCGCCTGCGAGCGTCTCCCGCGCGGCATCCACCGCATCCTGCGGCAGACCATCGGGGATCACCAGCGCTCCGCGGTAGAACGCGGTGATGATCCCGCCGAGCACGGCCGTGCCGAGGACAGCGCCGAGCTCGTACGCCGTCTCGGAGACCGCGCTCGCGGCTCCCGCCTTCTCGGCAGGCGCACTGGAGAGGATCAACTCGTTCGAGATGGTCTCCGCAGCGCCGATTCCGATCCCGAGCACCACGAAGGCGACGACGAGGGGCAGCACGCCGTGCTCGTGCGTGGTGAACGCGACGATCAGATATCCGGCGACCGAGAACACCAGTGCCGACGGGACGAGCACATGCGGGGGCACCCGCCGTGAGATGGGCACGACGGAGAGCCCTGCGATGATCATTGCGACCATCCCGGGCACGAGTGCGAAGCCCGCCGTCATGGGCGACAGACCCAGCACGAGCTGCAGGTGCTGGGAGACGAAGTAGAGGAAGCCGACCAGGGCGACGACACTGAGCAGATTCACCAGGATCGCGCCGGAGAACGAGCCCCGGCGGAACAGAGCCATGTCGAGCATCGGAACGTCCGTGCGCAGCTGGCGCCGCACGAACAGGGCACCCAGCAGGATGCCGAGCAGGGTCCAGACGGCGGCGAGCACGGTCGGTCCCTCGACGGCGAGCGACTTGATCGCGTAGACGATCGGAATCATCGCGCCCATCGAGAGCAGGATGCTGATCGGATCGATCCGGCCCGGATTCGGGTCACGGCTCTCGGGGACGAGCAGGGGTGCCGCGATGAGCAGCGGGATGAGCACGGGGACCGCGATGAGGAACACCGATCCCCAGCCGTAGTGCTCGAGGAGGAAGCCGCCGACGATCGGACCGAGCGCGGCACCAGCCGAGAACGCGGATGCCCAGACGGCGATCGCCAGGCGGCGCTGATCGCGGTTCTTGAAGATCGAGCGCAGAAGGGAAAGCGTCGAGGGCATCAGCATCGCGCCGAAGAATCCGAGGAGGGCACGAGCGGCGATCAGCAGCCCCGCTGTGGGTGCGAAGGCGGCCAGCGCAGACACGGCGGCGAAGCCGGTCGCGCCGATGAGCAGCATCCGTCGACGCCCGAACCTGTCGCCGAGCGTGCCCATCGTGACCAGGAGCCCTGCCAGCACGAGCGGGTAGGCGTCGATGATCCACAGCTGCTCGGCTCCGGTGGGTCCGAGCGCGATGGAGATCTCGGGCAGCGCGAAGCTCAGCACCGTGTTGTCCACCGAGACCAGCAGAACCGGCAGCATGAGGACGACGAGTGCCGCCCAGCCGCGCGCACCGGCTCGCGGCGCATCCGTCTCGATATGGTTATCGATCGTGGGAATCGACGCTGTGCGCGTCATGGAACACCTCTCAGTATCTTTTGGACGCCCCGTTACTAAACCGTCCAGCTGGTACAGTAACAGAATCGGCAGAATTTTTCCCGAGACAGGACCCCGATGCCCCGACCGCCGCTCGCACGTGAACGTGTCCTCGATGCCTTCGAGGCGCTCGTCATCGCCGATGGAGAGCGCTCAGCCACACTGGATGCCACGGCCAAGGCAGCGGGTGTCTCCAAGGGCGGCCTGCTCTACCATTTCGGCTCGAAGGACGAACTCGTCGCCGGGATGCTCGAGCGCCTGGATGCACTGACGACGGCCGACCTGGAGCGCATGTCGTCCGCCGCAGAAGGCCCGGTCGCGTACTACGTGCGGACCTCGGTGATGGAGGATGACGCGCTCGATCGGGCTCTCATCGCCGCTTCTCGGCTGGCTCAGGCCGGATCATCGGCGGCAGCAGACGCACTCAGAGACGTCCGCAGACGTTGGGCGGATCAGATCCGGCCTCATGTGCGCGACGACGCGAGTCTTGATCTCGTGATGCTCGTCAGCGACGGTCTCTACTTCAACAACTCGCTCGACGTGCACGGGCCCGAGCGACTCATTCCGAACGGCGATGAGCTCCGAGACCTCATCGAGCTGGTGCTGCGGGCAACGGCCTGAGGCGCTCACCTCCCGCGCACGAGAACCCGTCTGGTTCGACGGAGCATCGACTGCACGATCAGCGGATGCAGCAGGCTCACCGGAGTGAAGTACAACCGCCCGCGCCACCCGTGCAGCCGGACCACCGTGGTCACCCTGACGATCCCGGAGCGAACGTCCACTCCGACGGCGCATCGAAAATCCAGGTGTTCATCGTCGAACACCATCAGGGCTTCGTCGCCGACCACCTCGCGCACGTCGAAGACACCCGACGGAGCTGGTCGGAGGCCGAGCAGCGAAGCGAAGAGCATTCGCACGGCGAACAGTCCCTGCACGGCGCGCGGCACCGAGGACGGCGAGAACATCGTCTCCGCCCAGAGCCGAGGATCGCTCGGCGCCTGCGGCGGGATCGAGACGAAGAGGACGTCGCCGTGATCGAACCTGCCGTCACCGAAGGCGAGGCTGACGAAGGAGGGCTCGCGGTTCATATGCTCGCCCTCCCCCGCGTCACGCCTCGGTGATCTCGATCTGACGGAACAGGTCGGCGTCGATCGCACTCGAGACGTCGTCGAGCAGATCGTCGGAGACCGGCGAGTCCAAGGTGAGGATGCTGAGCGCCTGCGCACCGGCGGCCTGACGCGCGATCTGCATACCCGCGATGTTGATGCCGGCCTGGCCGAACTTCTGCCCGTAGACGGCGACGATTCCGGGGCGGTCCGTGTACAGCATCACGACGTGGTGCTTCTCGATCGGGAGTTCGACGGCGTGGTCGTTGATGCCGACGAGCTTCTCGATCTGCTTCGGCCCGGTCAGCGTGCCGGACACCGACAGCTGCGAGCCGTCGGAGAGGGCGCCGCGCAGCGTGATGACGTTGCGGTACTCGTCGCTCACGTCGTCCTGGATGAGACGGACGGCGACGCCCCGCTGCTCAGCGAGCAGAGGTGCGTTCACGTACGAGACCGTCTCGCTGACGATGTTCGTGAAAACGCCCTTGAGTGCGGCGAGCTTGAGCACGCTGACGTCGTAGTCGTTGAGCTCACCGTGCACCTCGACGTCGAGGCTCGTCAGCGGCGAAGTCGCGAGAGCGGCGAAGATCTGACCGAGCTTGTCGACGAGGGAGATACCCGGGCGCACGTACGGGTCGATGACACCGCCGGCGACGTTCACGGCATCCGGCACCAGGTCTCCACCGAGCGCCAGGCGCACGGAGCGGGCGACCGAGACGCCGGCCTTCTCCTGCGCCTCCTCGGTGCTTGCGCCGAGGTGCGGGGTGACCACGACGTTCGGCAGATCGAGCAGTGCGCGCGCGGAGCCGCCCTCGGCGGGGGGCTCTGAGGTGAAGACGTCGAGTCCGGCGCCGGCGATCTCGCCGGCGACCAGTGCCTCGTGCAGTGCGACCTCATCGATCAGGCCGCCGCGGGCAACGTTCACGACGAACGCGGAGGGCTTCATCGCCTTGAACTGCTCAGCGCCGAGCATGCCGGTGGTCTCCGGGGTCTTCGGCATGTGGATCGTGATGAAGTCCGACTCCGCGACGAGCTCGTCCAGCGAGAGCAGCTGCACGCCGAGCTGCTGGGCGCGTGCGGAGGTTACATAGGGGTCGTAGGCGACGACGCGCATGTCGAAGGCGGCGAGGCGGGCGGCGACGAGGGCGCCGATGCGGCCGAGGCCGATGATGCCGACGGTCTTCTCGAAGAGTTCGGCGCCGGTGAAGGAGCTGCGCTTCCAGGCCCCGGCCGACAGCGACGCGTGCGCCGCGGGAATGCGGCGGGCGAGGCTGAGGATATGGCCGACGGTGAGCTCGGCGGCGGAGACGATGTTCGAGGTCGGGGCGTTGACGACCATCACACCGGCAGTGGTGGCCGCCTTGATGTCGACGTTGTCGAGACCGACGCCGGCACGGGCGACGACCTTGAGCTTCGGCGCGTGGCTGAGCGCCTCCTCATCGATCTTCGTCGCTGAGCGGACGAGCACTGCGTCCGACTCTGCCAACGCGGAGAACAGCGCCGCGCGGTCGGTGCCGTCGACGTTGCGGACCTCGAAGTCCGGGCCCAGGGCCTCGATCGTGGCGGGAGAGAGTTCTTCGGCGATGAGCACAACGGGCTTCGGCACAGTGGATCCTTCGGGGCAGCGCGACAGGCGGGAGGGGCCGATGCGCCGCACACCGTGGGGGCGCGATCGGTTTCAACTGTACCGGAGCGGTTCAGCGCGCCCCGACGTGTGACGTTCGGCGTCAGCGCGCGACGGTCACCAGTTCGTCCATGTTCAGCACGCTGTATCCGAGAAGACTCAGCCAGAAAACGGCCACCACACCGAGTCCGGTGAGCAGGAGCAGCGCGAGCTCTCCGGCGTTGCGGCGCCGTCCGAGCGCGAGGGCGAGCACGAACACGATGATCGGGAACACCACACCGAACAGGAACGTCACCCAGCCGATCGCGGTGAGACCGCTCGGCAGGAACGAGACCAGATGCGCGACGGCGTTCCAGACGGCGTAGGCGTAGAACAAACCGGCTGCGCCGATGACGGTCCAGGTCAGCCAGCGCGGAGCCCCGTTCCCACCGACCGACTCCGGCACGGAATCTCCTGCAGCACTCACGACCCGATCACCCCCACCGTCACGAAGGGCCATGGCACCAGCAGCACCACGCCGACAAGAAGGACGAGCAGCCGGATCCACGTCGCGCGGCCACGCGTGAGGATCCAGGACGTCAGGAACCAGAGAGCGGGTGCGGCGATCGCCAGCACGAACCACGGCACGAACATCGCGTCAGCGACGATCAGGGCCGTCAGCGGCTTGAGCCGCAATCCTCCGATGACCCACCCGACGGTGTACAGCAGGTAGATGCCCCCGACGATGCCGAGCGTCACGAGCATCGCCGTACTCATCGGCGCGGGCGCATCCGCCGGCGTGACGGTCCCGTCCGCTTCGATCCGCCCCACCTTTGCGCTGCCCTTGCCCACGGCATTCCAGCCGTGTGGAAGCGAGGGGTCGCTCTTCGGCGATTGCTCGTCGCCCGCCCAGCCCAACGCGTCGTCGGAATCGGAGTCGGATGTCATGAGGACAGCGTAGGGCTTCCACTAAGCTCGGCGCTGTAACGATCGGGGAGGCACCGTGGCTGAGAGCAAGAAGAAGGTCGTCCGTGACGATCAGACCGTGTCGAGCGACGGCGGAGTCGTCGACCCGCCGGCGAACTGGAAGCCGACTCCGGAGGCGAAGTCGAAGGCGGTGACCTTCCGTTGGATCGCCGTGGTCCTGTGGGTCCTCGCGATCGCCGGAGAGGCCGTCGGCATCTTCTGGCTGCTGCGCCAGCGCGTCTTCGTCGGCGAGGACGGCGCGCTCGTCCGCGACCCCGACACCGGGCTCCTCGAGGAGCAGGGCGTCACCGCACAGTTCCCGCAGTGGGCGTTCATCGCTCTCCTCGTGCTGCTCGTCGTCATCGCCGCGCTGGCGATCACCGGGTCCTTCCTCTGGAAGAAGGCGAATCGCCTCGATCCCGCGAGAAAGTCCGACACCGTGCGGTTCTTCGTGCAGAACCAGCTCGGTGCGATCATCGCCATCATCGCGTTCGTGCCGCTCATCATCCTCATCTTCCTGAACAAGGACATGGACAAGGGGCAGAAGACGACGGCCGGCATCGTCGGTATCGTCCTGGCCGCTCTCGCCGTCGTGCTCGGGATCGACTTCAACCCGCCGTCGGTGGAGAAGTACACGGCAGACCAGTCCACCGTGATCCAGCTGCTCGGCAAGGACGAAGTCGTCTGGGTCGACGGCGGCGCCGTCTACCACGTGTGCGACGAGGTCTCGGACATCCAGACCGGCAGCGAGAAGCGCACCGGCACCACCGCTGAGGCGGTCGAAGCAGGCAAGACCCGCCTGACGCTCGAGTTCGCATCAGAGTTGAAGACCTGCGGACTGGCTGTGCCGGAGAACTCGAGCGAGATCGTCGAGGCGCTCCGCGCCATCCGCGACGGTTCGACCGACACGCTGCTGCCCGCGCCCGTCTGGGCGGACGCGGCCGACGCTCCGATCGAGGTCGAAGAGGCGCCGTCGGAGTGATCCGCTCCTGACCAGCTGAGAACGGAGGAGGCCCGGTGCACGTGCACCGGGCCTCCTCCGTTCTCGCGGGCGTCAGATCCCGGATGCGGAGAGCACGGCGACCGGTTCTCCGCGCAGACCAACGGGAACCTCGACGGACCGGATGCCGTGCGCGTCCCGCTCCGCGCGCGCGGGAGTTCCGTCCTGCCAGCGCACTTCGACATCTCCGAACTCCGCGGGCAGGGCAACCGTACCGACGCTCGGGTCGAGCGCGTGGAGATGCACGCCGTCTGCCGAACGGGTGTACCGCACCGGCACCCCGGCCTGCTCCCCCATCCGGATCCACGGCCGCGTGCCGTAGATCGCGTCGCCGTTCAGACGCAGCCACGCGCCGAGTTCGCGCATCGCATCGCGCTGCAGCTCCGGGATCGATCCGTCTGCAGCCGGTCCCACATTGATCAGCAGGTTTCCGTTCTTCGCGACGACATCCACGAGGAGACGCACCAGCGCTGCTCCGGAGAGCGAATGCCTGGCGTCCTCGTCCTGGTTGTACCCGAAGGAGTACCCGAGTCCTCGCGTGGACTCCCACGGCTCGGAGATGATGTCGGGGATGTCCGTGTATTCACGCGTGAGGAACCCGTGGTACGGCACTCCCCAGCGGTCGTTGACGACGCCGTCCGGCACCGCGTCGAAGTATCTCGACAGGAACGCGGCCACACCGTAGGCCTCCGGCCCTTTGCCGCCGTCCGGCCAGTCGATGTCGTTCCACAGCAGATCCGGAGAGAACCGCTCGACGAGCTCCTCGAGCTGCGCCGCCGAATAGCGGGCGAAATGCTCGTCGGTCCGGCGATATCGGAAGAGGTCCGTGTCGGACTCGATGGCCGGGAAGTCACTCACGTGCCAGTCCAGAGCCCCTGAATAGTAGACGCCGAACTTGGCCCCCGCGCGACGGGTGGCATCGTGGAACTCCGCGATCAGATCCCGGCGGGGACCACGGGCGACCGCATTGAATCCGGTCGTCCCGGTGCCCCAGAGACAGAACCCCTCGTGGTGCTTCGTCGTCGGGACGATGTACTGCGCTCCGGCGTCCATCAGCTCGCCGACGAAGGCATCGGCGTCGAATGCCGAGGCGTCCCATCGATCGGCGAGATCCTCGTATGACGTACCGGGGCCATAGAGACGCTGGTGGCGCTCCCAGGTGGGGCTGCCTGCGATGCGGACGGTGTTGCCGTACCACTCCGCGTACTGATGCCAGGCGTAGGCATCCTCCGTCGGGATGTTCACGCCGTCACCGTGCTGCACGGCCCAGGCGGGCACCGAGTACAGGCCCCAGTGCACGAAGAAGCCCAGCTTCGCGTCGCGGTACCAGCCCGGCACGCCGTTCGTCGGGTAGGTCGGCGCAGCCGCGCCGAGGTCCGGGCCGGTGCGCTTCTCGAAGTTCATCATGCTGTCTTCTTCTCCTCGTCGTGCATGCGAGTCGCGGACATCAGCGCCCGCCGAGTCCTGCCATCGCGATCCCCTTGACCAGGTGCTTCTGGAGCACGATCACCAGCACGGTCGTCGGGATCATCGAGATGATCGCAGCAGCCATCTGCAGATCCCAGCGAGTGCCGGTGAGGCCGGAGAAACTGGCGAGGCCGATCGGCAGCGTGCCGTGCGCGTTGTAGTCCACGGTCACGATGAGCGGCCACAGATAGCTGTTCCAGAAGGACAGGAACGTGAAGACCGAGAGCACGGCGACGGCCGACTTGGCCAGCGGCAGGATGATCTGCACGAACGACCGGACCGGCCCCGCGCCGTCGACGCGCGCGGCTTCTTCGAGCTCGTACGGGATGCCACGGAAGAACTGACGCATCAGGAAGGTGCCGAACGCAGTGAACGCGAACGGGAAGATCAGCGCCTGATAGGTATCGACCCAGTCGAACCATTGCATGACCTGGAACATCGGGATCACGAGGACCTCGGCGGGCACCATGAGCGTCGCGAGGAACAGGACGAAGACGGCATCCCGCCCCTTCCATCGCAGCCGTCCGAAGGCATAGCCGGCGGTGGTCGAGACGAACAGCACGACGAGCGTGCCGGCGATCGCGACGAAGAACGAATTGCCGATGTAGGTCAGGAACGGCCCGTAGGCGAACACGTCGAGGAAATTCGTCCAGCGCACCTCGGATGCGACCAGCGACGGCGGCATCGTGAACATCTCGGAATTCGGCTTGAGCGCCGAGAAGAACGCGTACACGATCGGCGAGACGAAGATCGCCGCGGCGATATAGACGAGCACATGCGCGATGACGAGTCTGGTGCGCTCCGCTGCGCTCAGCGGCGCCCTGGTGCGTCCCTTGCGGTCGACCTCGACGTGTTCGCCATCGCCGAGCACAACGGATGAGGTCTGCAGGTCAGTGCTCATAGTGCACCCACTTCTTCTGCGCGCCGAACTGCAGCGCCGTGATGACGATGATGAGAGCGAACAGGATCCACGCGCCCGCAGCGGCCAGGCCCAGCTCCTGGAATTTGAAGCCCTGGTTGTAGATGAACTGGACCAGCGGTTGCGTCGCATTTCCGGGTCCGCCACCGGTGAGCAGTTGCGGCTGCACGAACACCTGGAGCGCCGTGATCATCGTCATGATCGTGGCGAAGAACACCGCCGGGGAGATCATCGGGACGACGATGCTGAGCTGCATCCGCAATCCGCTCGCACCGTCGATCCTGGCGGCTTCCATCACCGACTCCGGCAACTGCTCGAGCGCAGCCGAGAAGATGAGCATGTTGTATCCGACGCCTTGCCAGACGCTCATGATGACGACCATGATCATCGCCCACTGCGGGTCGGCCAGGAAGTTCGGCAGCGTCACCCCGAACCAGCTCTCCGAAGCGCCATTGAACAGGCCCTGTGGCTGCAGGAGCATCTTCCACACCAGCACGTTGGCGACCATCGGCGTCACCACGGGGATGAAGAACAGCACGCGGAGGGCGCCGCGACCGCGAATGCGCGGCCCCAGCGCCATCGCGAGGACGAGGGAGAGCCCGACGTTCAGCGGAACGTAGAGGATCGTGAAGACCGCGGTGTTCCGCATCGCCGGCCAGAAGTCCGGGCTGGCCGTGAACAGCCGGATGTAGTTGTCGATTCCGATGAAGGTCTTCTCGCCGAACGTCGGCCAGTCGAAGAAGCTCATCACGACGGAGAGCACGACAGGCACGATGGTGAACAGGGCGAGGCCCACCAGGGCCGGGGTTGCGAACCCCAGCGCCTGGCGGCCTTCGACCTTGGCGAGAGACCTGCGACGTGGCACGTTGGCGGTCATCTCTCTTCTTCCTCAGTTCGTCAGTTGGCGAACTGCTGCTGGGCGGATTCGAGGACCTTGGCCATCGTCTCCTGCCCGTTGTACACGCTCACGAGCTGCGGCTGGACGTAGGTGCCGACCTTCGACCAGTTGTCGCTGACGTACTGGCCCTGGACGTTCTCGAACGCTGCCGTGAAGACCTCTTCGACCTGCGCGCGGTACTTCTCATCGATCGACTCGAAGTAGAGCGGCTGGCTCTCGGCGCGCGCCGGGTAGCTGCGCCCGGAGGAGGCGATGTAGTCCTGAGCGTCGGCACTGAGAAGCGAGCCGAGCACCTTGAGGGCGTCTGCCTTGTTCTCGCAGGTCTTGGAGATGCCGAAGCCGGAACCGAGGATGAGGCTGAGCGATTCGCCGCCCTCAGACGGAAGCGGCGCCATGCCTGCGGCGAAACCCGACTCGTTGGCGAGGTAGCTCACCGCGTTCCAGGTGCCGTCCACTGCCATCGCCGCATTGCCACTCGAGTACTGGTTCTCTCCCCAGCCGGTGTCGGATGCGGACGCGACAGGGAGCGCCACCTTCTGTGCGGAGACCAGGTCCCCGTACCACGTGGCCGCCTCGACGAACTTCTTGTCGGTCAGCTGCAGCTCACCATCGGCGCTGACCGGCTGCAGGCCCGCCTTCGCGATCGGGAGAGCCTGCCACTGGAAGTCGCCCATTCCCACGGCGAAGCCCGCCTTGCCGTTGCTGGTGGCCGCCTTGGCCGTCGCTTCGAAGTCGTCGAAGGTCCAGCCGGGAGCAGGAGTCGCCGCGCCGGATGCAGCGAGCTGATCGGCGTTGAAGTAGACGAGCATCGTGGCGACGTCGAAGGGAAGGCCGTACATCGTGCCCTTGTTCTTCAGGATCTCGGTCGCGCCCGGTGCGAAATCGCTCTCGGCGAGTCCGGCGGTCTTGAGGTCGGCCGCGCTGAGCTCGGCGAAGCCGTCGGTGTAGCTGGACAGCATGCCGCTGTTCATACCGGTGACGCACGCCATGTTGCCGGACGCCATGTTGGTCGTGAGCTTCGTGAAGAAGTCACCCCATGGCGCCGTGCGCAGCTCGATCTTCAGGTCGGGGTTCTGCTCCTGGGCGATCTTGATCTGCGCCTCGAGGGCCTTCGTGTCGTCGGCGGAACCGGCCCACATGTCGACGACGATCGTGCCATCGTCACCAGAACCGGACGCTCCACCGGAGCCGGCACATCCCGTCATGGCGACGGCGACGCCGGCGATGGCGGCGACGGCGCCCATGCGTATCTTCTTCATTGAATTACTCCTTGGGAACGGGAAGGTTGTTCCTAAAATCGAAACAACCTAGGAGGGTTTCGTATGAAGTTACCGTTTCATACTTCAGAGGATGGCGCAAGCTGAACATCGGATGTCTGCGCGAATTGGGGTCACCAAAGGGAGACGCCGCGGCAGCCGGTCCTCTGCACCCGCGTGAGGGCTCGACGACGATCGGCGCACTCCGAGGAGCGCGCCGATCTCAGAATGCCCGTCAGTCCGTCAGCGTGAGTTCGATCACGGGGATGAGGACATCGGGGCGCTGCACTGGGAGATGCACCGTCAGCGTGCCCTCTGCTTGACCGGCCGGCGTCATGAGGTCGGCTTCCTGCCCAGGATCGGACACACTCGTCCGCAGCCACGAGCCGTCATTGAGAAGGCGTGCGTACGCGACCTTTCCGGCGAGCTCCGGGAGATGCACGAATCCCATCGGCCAGAAGAAGAGACTCAGGTACAGGCGATTGCCGCGACGCGTGTACACGCCTTCACGAGGCGGGACGAACGAGGAATGCCCGGCCCCGATGACGGCGTCTCGGTGCAACCGCATCCAGGTCCCGATCTCGGACAGGGTCGCGGCATCACGAGGAACGATCGCTCCACGCCCGTCGGGTCCGATGTTGAGCAGCATGTTGCCGCCCATCGATACGGAATCGACGAGCATCTGAGCCAGCAGGGTCGCCGACTTCTGGTCGGTGTTGTCACGGTGATACCCCCACGAGCCGTTGAGGGTCTGACATGCCTCCCACACCAGCGGGCTCCCGTCGCGCACGAGGGGCGCGGTCGGCTGGTACTGCTCCGGTGTGACGAAGTCTGCAGGGATGCCGAGCCGGTCGTTCACCAGCATGTTCGGCTGCAGCTCTCGGCACAGCGCCAGCAACGCCTGCGCATCCCAGTCGTCCGGCCCCTTCCCCGGCCAGCCGTCTTTCTCGTCGGGGCTGGTGAAATCGAAGAACAGGTAGTCGATGTCGCCGTATTCGGTGAGCAGTTCACGCACCTGACCGTGCAGATACTCCCGATACACGGCCATGTCCCTGCCCGCGTCGAGGTCACGTGCGTCGTCGTCGTCGCGGCGCGGGTGGGTCCAGTCGAGGGTGAAATGCGGGTGATGCCAGTCGATCAGCGAATGATAGAGACCGACTTTGAGCCCCTCTGCACGCAAGGCCTCGACGTACTCGCGGACGAGGTCCCGGTCGACGGCGACGGTGGAGGTGAAGTCGGTGAGTGTGGAATCCCAGAGGCAGAAGCCGTCATGGTGCTTCGTCGTCAGCACCACATAACCCATCCCCGTCTCCTTCGCCGTGCGCGCGAGAGCGCGGGCATCGAAGTGATCAGGGTCGAAATGCTCGAAGTACTGCCGGTAGTCGGCGTCGGTGAGGCGCTCGAAGCTCTGCACCCACTCGTGTCGGGCCGCCGCGCTGTAGAGCCCGAAGTGGACGAACATGCCGAATCGGGCGTCACTGAACCAGTCCTGTCGCATGGCCTCATCCTAGCCAAAGACATCGGATGTATCCCAGCGGAGGGACGAGAAAGGGCGCCCCATGCGGGACGCCCTTTCTTCGTGCTTCAGATCAGCGCGCAGCGCTGCCGTCGACGTAGTCTTCGTCCTGCTGCTTCCACGCGAACAGAGCGCGCAGCTCCTTGCCCGTCGCCTCGATCGGGTGCGTCTCTTCCTTCGCGCGGAGCGCGAGGAACTCTTCGCCGCCGTTGTCCTGGTCGTCGATGAAGCGCTTCGCGAAGGCACCCGACTGGATGTCGGAGAGGATCGCCTGCATCGACGCCTTGACCTCGGGAGTCACGACGCGCGGACCGGAGACGTAGTCGCCGTACTCGGCCGTGTCGGAGACAGACCAGCGCTGCTTGGCGATGCCGCCCTCCCACATCAGGTCGACGATGAGCTTCAGCTCGTGCAGCACTTCGAAGTAGGCGATCTGCGGCTGGTAGCCCGCCTCGACCAGGGTCTCGAAGCCGGCCTGCACGAGGTGGCTGACGCCACCGCAGAGCACGGCCTGCTCACCGAACAGGTCGGTCTCGGTCTCTTCGGTGAAGGTCGTCTTGATGACACCGGCACGCGTGCCGCCGATCGCCTTCGCGTAGGAGAGCGCGAGGTCCCAGGCGTGGCCGGACGCGTCGCGCTCGACCGCGATGATGTCCGGGATGCCGCGGCCAGCGACGAACTCACGCCGCACCGTGTGGCCCGGCGCCTTCGGGGCGACGAGGATGACGTCGACGCCCTCGGGCGCGTCGATGTAGCCGAAGCGGATGTTGAATCCGTGTGCGAACGCGAGCGTCTTGCCCGGGGTCAGCTTGTCCTTGATGGACTCGTTGAAGATGGTGCGCTGGTACTGGTCCGGCGCGAGGATCATGATGACGTCAGCCCACTCGGCGGCATCCGCCACCGTCTTGACCGGGAAGCCGGCTTCTTCGGCCTTCGCGGCGGACTTCGAGCCCTCCTTGAGGGCGATCGCGACCTCGACGCCCGAGTCGCGCAGGTTCTGCGCGTGGGCGTGGCCCTGCGATCCGTAGCCGACGATCGCGACCTTCTTGCCCTGGATCAGGGACAGGTCTGCGTCTGCGTCGTAGAAGATCTCGGTGCTCACTGTTTTTCTCCTTGGTAGTGGTTCGTGCGGGACACGGAGCCCCTGAAATTGTGAAAGTTGTCAGCCGCGCAGGACGCGCTCGGTGATGCTCTTGCCGCCACGGCCGATCGCGAGGAGGCCGGACTGGGCGATCTCCTTGATGCCGAAGGGCTCGAGCGCGCGCAGGATCGCTTCGACCTTGCCCTTGTCGCCGGTCACCTCGACGACCAGCGCGTCGGGGGCGTAGTCGACGACCGAGGCCCGGAACAGGTTCACGACCTCGATCACGTTCGAGCGGGTCGCGTTGTCGGTGCGCACCTTGACCAGCATGTGGTCGCGCTGCACCGAGGACGCCGGGTCGAGCTCGACGATCTTGATGACGTTGATCAGCTTGTTCAGCTGCTTGGTCACCTGTTCGAGCGGCAGGTCCTCGACGTCGACGACGACCGTGATGCGGGAGATCCCTGGCACCTCGGTCACGCCGACAGCGAGCGACTCGATGTTGAAGCCGCGACGGGCGAAGAGCCCGGCGACGCGTGTGAGGAGACCCGGCTTGTTCTCCACCAACAGACTCAGTACGTGGGTCGACATGGCTCAGATCTCCTCATCGAACTCGGGGGCGTGCTCCCGCGCGTACTGGACGTAGCTGTTGCTGACGCCCTGCGGCACCATCGGCCACACCATCGAATCCGCGCTGACCACGAAGTCGATCACCACAGGACGGTCGTTGGTCTCGAGTGCCAGCTTGATCGCGGCATCCACTTCCTCTTCCTTCTCCACGCGGATCGCAAGGCACCCGTAGGCCTCGGACAGCTTGACGAAGTCGGGGATGCGGACCGTGCCGTGCCCGGTGTTCAGATCGGTGTTGGAGTGCCGGCCGTCATAGAACAGGGTCTGCCACTGGCGCACCATGCCCAGCGAGGAGTTGTTGATGATCGCGACCTTGATCGGGATGTTGTTGATCGTGCAGGTCGCGAGCTCCTGATTGGTCATCTGGAAGCAGCCGTCACCATCGATCGCCCAGACCACACGATCGGGTTCGGCGACCTTCGCACCCATCGCCGCCGGTACCGAGTAGCCCATGGTGCCTGCTCCCCCGGAGTTCAGCCAGGCGTTGGGACGCTCGTACTTGATGAACTGGGCAGCCCACATCTGGTGCTGTCCGACGCCCGCCGCGTACACGGCTTCGGGACCGGTGAGCTCGCCGATGCGCTGGATCACGTACTGCGGTGCGAGAAGTCCGTCGGTGGTCGGCGCGAAGCCGAGCGGGAACTCATCGCGCAGTCCGTCGAGGTACGACCACCACTCCTCGGTGTCCGGCTTCGTGTCACCGACGGTGCCGCGATAAGCCGCGTCGAGGTCGATCAGCACTTCGCGCACATCACCCACGATCGGCACGTCCGCGGTGCGGATCTTGGAGATCTCTGCCGGGTCGATGTCGACGTGGACGACCTTCGCGTTCGGTGCGAACAGCGCGGCCTTGCCGGTCACGCGGTCATCGAAGCGAGCTCCGAGCGAGATCAGCAGATCCGCTTCCTGCAGCGCCAGCACGGCGGGAACCGTGCCGTGCATCCCGGGCATGCCCAGGTGCTGCGCGTGCGAGTCAGGGAACGCCCCGCGTGCCATCAGGGTCGTCACGACGGGAGCGCCGGTCGATTCGGCGAACTCGAGCAGTTCCGCCGATGCGCGGCCGCGGATCACGCCGCCACCGACGTACAGCACCGGCTTCTTCGCCTCGGCCAGCAGCTTCGCTGCGGCCTGGATCTGCTTCCCGTGCGCCTTCGTCACCGGGCGATACCCGGGAAGATCGATCTTGGGCGGCCAGATGAACGGCGCGAATGCCTGCTGCGCGTCCTTGGTGATGTCGACCAGCACGGGACCGGGGCGGCCCGTGGAGGCGATCTCGAAGGCGGCGGCGAGGGCTCCTGGAACGTCCGCGGGGTCCTTCACGAGGAAGGAGTGCTTCGTCACGGGCATCGTGATGCCGACGATGTCGGCCTCCTGGAAGGCATCCGTCCCCATCAGCGTGGAGAACACCTGACCGGTGATCGCGACCAGCGGCACCGAGTCCATGTAGGCATCGGCGATCGCCGTGACGAGGTTCGTGGCGCCGGGACCGGAAGTCGCGATGCAGACCCCGACGCGGCCCGACGCCGAGGCGTAGCCCTCGGCGGCGTGGCCGGCGCCCTGCTCGTGGCGCACCAGGATGTGGCGGAGTTGGGAGTCGCCCATCAACGTGTCGTAGAGCGGGAGGATCGCACCACCGGGCAGCCCGAAGACGTCGGTGACACCGAGCAGCTCCAGCGACCGGACGACGGCCTCGGCGCCCGAGAGCTCTGGGGCGGCGGATTGGCGGGCGGGTGGCCTCGGCACGGCCGAGACGGGATCAGCAGTCATGACATTCCTTCTGGTGGTCTGTGGACGACGTCGGATGCCGGAGGCGTGGCCGACGCGATTCAGCCGGTCGTCGCGCCTTCGGCGGCGGACCGCACGAGACGCGAGTACTTGGCAAGAACGCCACGGGTATAGCGCGGGGGAAGCGGCTCCCAGCCAGAGCGGCGGGAGGCGAGCTCTGCATCGTCGACGAGTAGGTCGAGGGTGCGAGCCGCGATATCGACCCGTATCAGATCACCATCGCGCACGAAGGCGATAGGACCTGCGTCCACCGCTTCGGGTGCTATGTGGCCGATGCACAGTCCGGTTGTGCCGCCTGAGAATCGACCGTCTGTCAAGAGTAGTACATCTTTTCCGAGCCCCGCGCCCTTGATGGCGGCGGTGATCGCGAGCATCTCGCGCATCCCGGGCCCACCCTTGGGTCCTTCGTAGCGGATCACGATGACATCACCCGCGTTGACCTCACCGGCAGCGAGGGCGTCCATCGCTCCGCGCTCGCGCTCGAACACGCGCGCGGGCCCCTCGAACACGTCGGCGTCGAAGCCGGCGGACTTGACGACGGCGCCCTCCGGTGCGAGCGATCCGTGCAGGATCGTGATGCCGCCGGAGGCGTGGATCGGGTTGTCGAACGTGTGGATGACGTCGCCATCCACCGGGTCCGGATTCAGGTCGGCCAGGTTCTCGGCAACGGTCTTGCCGGTGACCGTGAGTGCATCGCCGTGGAGGAGCCCCTCGTCGAGCATCGCCTTCATGATGACCGGGATTCCGCCGTGGCGGTCGACGTCGTTCATGACGTACTGGCCGAACGGCTTCATGTCGGCGACGTGCGGGGTCTTGCTGCCGATGCGGTTGAAGTCGTGCAGGCTCAAATCGATCTCGGCCTCACGGGCGATGGCGAGGAGATGCAGGACGACGTTGGTCGAGCCGCCCAGCGCCATGGCGAGGGCGATCGCGTTCTCGAAGGACTCCTTGGTCAGGATGTCCTTGGTGGTGATGCCCTGGCGGAGCAGGTTGACCACGGCTTCACCGGAGCGGTGCGCGTAGTAGTCGCGACGACGGTCGGCTGCGGGCGGGGCGGCTGATCCAGGGAGGCTGAGGCCGAGGGCCTCGGCGACGGATGCCATGGTGTTGGCGGTGTACATGCCGCCGCATGCGCCCTCTCCCGGAGCGAAGGCGCACTCGATGCGCTTGAGGTCTTCTTCGCTCATCCTGCCCGCTCGGCAGGCGCCGACGCCCTCGAACGAGTCGATGATCGTGATTTCCTTCTCGGTGCCGTCCGAGAGCTTCACCCAGCCGGGCGCGATGGATCCGGCGTACAGGAACACGCTGGAGAGGCCGAGACGGGCGCTGGCCATCAGCATCCCGGGGATGGACTTGTCGCAGCCCGCGAGGAGCACGGACCCGTCGAGCCGCTCCGCCATCATCACGGTCTCGACCGAGTCGGCGATGACCTCGCGCGACACGAGCGAGAAGTGCATGCCCTCGTGGCCCATGGAGATGCCGTCAGAAACCGAGATGGTGCCGAACTGCAGCGGGTATCCGCCGCCGGCGTGCACGCCCTCCTTCGCACCCTGAGCGAGACGGTCGAGGCTCAGGTTGCAAGGGGTGATCTCGTTCCAGCTGGACGCGATCCCGATCTGCGGCTTCTCCCAATCGGCATCTCCCATGCCGACGGCACGCAACATGCCACGAGAAGTCGTGGCTTCAATGCCGTCGGTGACGACTCGGCTGCGGGGCTTGATGTCGACGGTGCGGGAATCGGCGGGCGCGCTGGCAGAAGGATCATGCGGGGACATGACGGCAGTCTATTCCTGCCGCGCGGCCCGCTCGTCCGCGAGCGTCTCCAGAAGCTGGGCGATCTGTTGTGGGCTGTCCACACGGAGCGCCGCCGCGCTCTCCCCCGGCCCGACCCGCACCCCGAGATCGTCGTCCTGAAGTACGCGCATCGCGTCCTCGTCGGTGACATCATCGCCGGCGAACAGGATCCCGGTGGCATTGAAGTGTTCGCGGAGGGCAGCCATCGCGGCGTCCTTGCCCTCGGTACGGGAGGAGAACTCGAGTACACGGTGTCCGGCCCGACGTCGCAGACCCGGGAATCGCTCGGCGACGAGCGCGTCGATCTCGGCGAACACCTGAGCCTCGGTCTCCCGGTCAGCGCGACGGGTGTGCACACCCATCCCGAAGGTCTTCGGCTCGAACTCAGCCCCCTCGTAACGGTCGATGATCGGCCGGGCTGCCTCCCAGAGTGCCTCGCGTGTCTCTCCGGCTGTCTGTTCGCTCCCGCTGTCGAGCTCACCAGTGCCCGGATACCAGTACTGAGCGCCGTGCGAGCCGGCGAGAACTATCGGCGAGGCGTCGTCATGTTCGGTGATCTCACGAAGGTCGTGCAAGCTTCGCCCGGAGACGTAGGCGACGAGGGTGTCCGGCAACGACGCGAGTCGACTCGCCTGGGCGGCCACCTCGGGGAGGGCCCGTGCCGCCATCGGTTCGGCGACCAGAGGCGAAGCGACGCCGTCGAAGTCGAGCGCGACGACCAGTCGGGGCGTCCGGGCGATCGCCGAGAGGTCGGCATCCGGTGTTCCGGGGGTCCAGCTGCGGGTCACAGGGCATCTCCTTGTTCGGTATCCGTGCTCTGCCAGCCTCTCACGCAGGAGCGCGGCCGCACGCGGCGGTCAGCGTGCTTCGCGCGCCGCGGCGAGGGCGGCGAGGAACGAGTTCGACCAGGCGTTCACGTCGTTGTCGAGCACTCGGCGCCGGAGCGCACGCATCCGTCGTGTCTGTTCCCGCGGCGGCATCTCCACAGCGCGCATGATGGCTTCCTTGAGGCCCTCGATGTCATGAGGATTCACCAGGATCGCGTTGCCGAGCTCGTCGGCAGCACCGGCGAACTCGCTCAACACGAGCACACCACGATTGTCGATTCGAGTGGCGACGTATTCCTTGGCCACGAGGTTCATGCCGTCACGGAGGGCGGTCACGAGCATCACGTCGGCGGCCA
This sequence comes from Microbacterium sp. LWH12-1.2, assembly GCF_040675825.1. NCBI lineage: Bacteria > Bacillati > Actinomycetota > Actinomycetes > Micrococcales > Microbacteriaceae > Microbacterium > Microbacterium sp. LWH12-1.2. The sequence continues at coordinate 813,747 of NZ_JBEGIJ010000001.1, read as the reverse complement.
GGTACAGGGCCGCCATCTCCTCACGGGGGAACCCCTGGTGCAGGTACCGGATCGCGGTGTGCCCCATCGTGTCGGTGTCGCCGTTGATCCTGCCGACGGAGAGCTCGATCTCGTCGCGCAGGTTCGCGTAGGCGTCCACGCGTTCGCGGCTCGGACTCGCGACCTGCACGAGTGTGACGTCCTCGACGGAGAGGTCTCCTGAGGCGAGCAGCTCACCGTATGCCTTGACGCGGTGACCGATGCCCTTGGTGTAGTCCAGGCGGTCGACTCCGAGCAGCACGTACTTCGGATTGCCGAGGTTCGCTCTGATCTCGGCTGCGCGCGCCTGGATGTCCGGGCGCCGGGCGAGCTCGATGTACGGCGCCGTGTCGATCGAGATCGGGAAGGCCTTCACCAGCGCGCGGTGCGAATCGCCTCTGTCGTCGATCTCGCCGTTGCCCGACGGCACGGTGACGGTCGACGACTTGATCTCGTACTTCAACCGGCGGCGCACGGCGTTGAGGAAGTTCGTGGCATCGGTCGCCCGCTGGAATCCGATCACGTCCGCGCCGAGGAGCCCGCGCAGCACCTGGCCACGCCACGGCAGCTGTGCGTAAAGCCCGTGTGTCGGGAAGGGGATGTGATGGAAGTACCCGATGGTCACATCCGGTCGCAGCGCCCGCACCATCTGCGGAACGAGCTGCAGCTGGTAGTCGTGCACCCAGACGGTCCCGTCCTGCGCGACCGCGGCGGCAGCGGCGTCGGCGAAGCGCCGGTTCACCGCGACGTACGCGTCCCACCATTCGCGGTGGTACTGAGGAGGCGCGATCACATCGTGGTAGAGCGGCCAGATCGTGTCGTTGGAGAATCCCTCGTAGTACTCCGCGACCTCCTGCTCACTCAGCGCGATCGGGATGAGTCGGATGCCACCGGATGCGAAGGGCTTCACCTCGAGGTCGGCCTGCCCCGGCCACCCCACCCAGGCGCCGTTGACGCTCTGCATCACGGGCTCGAGCGCAGCCACGAGTCCACCCGGCGACGTGCGCCAGACTTCTTCTCCGTCGGGCCCGGCAACACGGTCGACGGGCAGCCGGTTGGCCACGACGACGAAATCTGCGGCGGTCATGATGACTCCTCACGCCAGCGGTTCAGTGCCCCCAGGCTATCGAGGTTGCCGAGCCTCCGACGCCACGCCCGTCAGGCTGCGACGCGACGACGGCGCGGTCGGGTGCGGCTGAGGAACCAGTTCACTACTCCCGCGGCGAATGCGATGGACGCTGCGACCACCGGCAGCACGAGTGCGGGCGCCGTGCCGACGCTCTCGGCGATCGCGCCCGTGACCGCGGCGCCGATCGACTGTCCGACGATGACGCCGGACCCGAGCATCGTCATCACGGTCGCCGAACGTCCGAGCGGACTGCGTGCGGCGCCGAAGCTGTATTGGGTGACGAGGGTCGGTCCGATACCGACGCCCATGATCGCCAATGCGAGCATCATCATCGCGGCGGAATCGACGAATCCGAGCAGCAGCGAGCCGGCCAGCAGGATGCCGGAGAACACCAGCCAGCGTGCGCGGAGCGAGAACGACGGCGGAAGCCAGGCGACGCCGAGGGCGAGCAGCGCCGACCCGACGCCCATCACGCCGTAGAGAAGACCAGCCTGTTCCGGAGCACCCCGATCAGCCATGAATGACGTGAGCGCCGTGAGCATCGCGCCGAAGAAGAGCCCGACACCGAGGATGCCCAGCACCACCACCAGCAGTTGCGGACGGAACAGATCAGCGACGGCAGACGGCGCCCGCCCTGACGCGTCACGGTCCAGCGAGACGTGGCGACCGCTCGGGTGCAGCGCGAACGCACCGACGAACAGGACGGTGAGCGCTGCCGCTCCGACCAACGGAGCCCACGGCGCGATGGCAGAGGCCAGGACGCCGACGAGGAACGGGCCGAACACGAACACCGTCTCATCCGCGGCCGATTCATAGGCCATCGTCCCCGAGAGCGTGCCGGCGCGCTGGGCTGGCGGCATCCGGTCGGCGATCATCGTGACCAATCGCGAGCGCGACATCGGCGCGACCTGGGGTGCGGTCGCGCCGATCCCGACGGCGGTGAGCAGCACGAGTGCGTCGGCGGCGGAGCTGTAGACGGTGGCGGTGAACAGCACCAGCATCGTGCCGTTCGCGACCGCCAGGGTCAGCAGGACGACTCGCTGCCCGAACCGGTCGGCGGCGGCGCCGAGGAACGGCCCGAAGCACGCCGTTCCGAGCCCGACGGATGCCGACGTGAGTCCGCCGAGGGAGATCGACCCGCGGGCGGCGACGACGACGGTGAGGACGCCGACCACCATCATCGCGAAAGGTAGCCGCGCGATGAAGGCGATCAGGAAATACGGGAGACCTGCGAGCTTGAGAAGGCTCTGCCGAGGTGCGATGTGTGTCTGTGCCATGGCTCTCACGCGTCGACGGACGCGGTGATCTGGTGCCGCCGCTGTCCGCCGGAATGCCGGCGGCCGGTAGTTACACGGTGTGCGGCCGCAGTCGAATTGCGGCGACTCCATGATACCGCGACACAGTGGCCGCGTGCGGAGAGCGGCGCCGCTATCCTGGGCGACACGCCCCAGGACGGAGAGACCGACATGACGTCAGCCGCGGACACCACCGACCGGATTCTCACCCTGCCGGGAAGATCGCAGCGCGCGGCCTCGGCGAAGACCTCACCGGTTCGTGATCTTCTCGCGCTCACCGAACGGCCGGAGGTCATCTCCTTCGCCGGCGGACTTCCTGCTCCCGAACTGTTCGACCTCGACGGGATCCGCGACTCCTTCGACAACGTGCTGCGCCAGCCGAACGTGCTGCAGTACTCCCCCTCCGATGGCAACCCCGCACTGCGAGAAGAGGTGGCTCGGCGCTACACCGTCGACGGTCTGGAGACTGCGGCATCCGATCTGATCATCACCACGGGATCGCAACAGGGCCTCGGCCTGCTCGCCACGGCGCTGCTCGATCCCGGCGATCGCATCCTGGTGGAGGAGCCCTGCTACCTCGCCGCCCTGCAGACGTTCGCGCTGGCCGGCGCTCATGTCATCGGCGTTCCGTATGCCGGGGATGAACTCGACCTCGACGCGCTGGAACGCCTCGCCGCCGAACACTCTCCGAAGTTCTTCTACACGGTGCCGACATTCCAGAACCCGACCGGGAGGACCCACGCGTTCCCTGCGCGCGAGAGGATCGCCGAAACGGCGATCCGGCACGGCTTCCGGATCATCGAGGACGAGCCGTACAAGCAGTTGCGCTACTCCGGCGACCCCCTCCCGTCTTTGTCGGCTTTCGCTCCCGACCACGTGCTCAGCCTCGGCAGCTTCTCGAAGGTGATCGCGCCGGGCCTGCGCATCGGCTGGATCCGGACGACCGCCAACGTTCGACCGACGGTCACGATCGCCAAGCAGGCCGCCGACCTGCACACCTCCACGGTCGACCAGGCGGCTGCGGCTCACTATCTGGACTCCGGTCGCGGCGAAGCCGCGCTGGAGCGAATCCGCTCCGCCTACGCCGAACGGCGCGATGCGATGCTCGACGCGCTTCCGTCCGCGCTGCCGGCCGGGAGCTCCTGGAACCGGCCAGACGGTGGAATGTTCGTCTGGGCTCGGCTGCCTGAGGGGCTGGATGCCACGTCTTTGCTCGCCTCGGCGCTGACGCACGACGTGGCTTACGTGCCCGGCGCGCCGTTCTTCGCCGGTCCGGCGGATCGTCGGGCTCTCCGCCTTTCATTCACCACCTACGCACCGGAGCGGATCCGGGACGGCTTGTCAAGGCTCGGCACCGCCTGGGGCGACGCCGGGTAGCGTAGGGGCATGCGCTACCTCTTCAGCACCGGACTCATCGCCGCGATCTCGGCAGGCGTCTCGCTCCTGCGCGGCACGCGCGAGGAACCCATCACCTGGCGGGCCGTGCTCTCCTGGTTGAGCTGGGGCATCACCATGGCACTCGCGGTCGGGGCCGTGGTCGACATGAACCGCGCAAGGCGCGGTGTTCTCGTGGACGCCGACTCCCCCCAGTCCGTGAAGAAGTCGAAGAAGGCGCAGCGACTGCAGTTCCGCTCGCAGAAGGCCATGGCCGACGCCCAGGGGCACGCCAAGGACCGACGCCGCTGACCACGGCTCAGCGTGTGAGGATCAGCGCCTCTCCCTGACCGCCGCCGCCGCACAGCCCCACTGCAGCGGTGCCGCTGCCCCGACGTGCCAGTTCGTGCGCGACATGCACGACGAGCCGGTTTCCGGATGCTCCGATCGGATGCCCGATGGCGATGCCACCGCCGTGGATGTTGACGATGTCGGAGGCCACGCCGAGTTCCTTCTGCGACCGCGCCACAACAGCACCGAAAGCTTCGTTGATCTCCACGAGATCGAGATCGACGGGGGTGATGCCCTGCTTCTCGCAGGCCCGCTCGATCGCGCGCGCCGGCTGCGCCTGCAGGGAGTTGTCGGGACCGGCGGTCTGACCGCTCGCTCCGACGGTCACCAGGATCGGCCAGCCCTTCGCCTCCGCGTTGGCGCGCGAGGTGACGATGACAGCAGACGCGCCGTCGGAGATCTGCGAGGAGTTCCCCGCGGTGATCGATCCGCCCTCGGCAAAGGCCGCGCGCAGCCCGGCGAGCGATTCCGCCGTGGTGTCCGGGCGAATGCCCTCGTCCTTCGTCACCCGTAGCGGTTCCCCGCGCCGCTGCGGAACGGAGATCTCGACGATCTCATCCGCGAAGACGCCCGCCTCCTGCGCCGAGGCGGCACGCTGGTGCGACAGCGCAGCGACCGCATCCTGAGCCTCGCGCGTGAGTTCGTAACGGGCGTTGTGCCGCTCGGTCGATGCGCCCATGCTCTCCTTGTCGTACGCGTCGGTGAGCCCGTCGAACGCCATGTGGTCGAGCACCTCGACGCTGCCGTAGGTCCACCCGTCGCGGGATCCCATCAGCAGGTGCGGCGCCCTCGTCATCGACTCCATCCCGGCGGCGACCACTACGGTCGCATCCCCGACGCGGATCATCCGCGCGGCGTCGATGATCGCGGTGAGACCCGACAGGCAGACCTTGTTCACGGAGTGCGCAGGCACATCCCACCCGATTCCGGCGCCGATGGCCGCCTGGCGTGCGGCGTTCTGCCCGGAACCTGCGGCGAGCACCTGCCCGACGATGACCGCGTCGACCTCGGCGGGATCCACGGAGGCCTGCTCCAGCGCACCGCGGATGGCGAACGATCCGAGCTGCGGCGCGGTGAACGACGCCAACTGCCCCTTCAGTCGCCCCTGCGGCGTACGGGCCGCTGCGACGATGACGATTTCCTTCTCAGTCATGACTGCTCCTTCAATGCTTCGGCCACGATCAGTTGCGGCTCGGTCGCGGCGATCACTTCGTCGACCGTGACACCCGGTGCCGTCTCGACCAGCACGAGCCCGGCCGGCGTCACGTCGATGACGGCGAGATCGGTGATGATCCGATCCACCACTCCGCGTCCGGTCAACGGCAGCGAGCACTCGTCGACGATCTTCGCAGAGCCGTCCTTCGCGACGTGCTCCATCAGCACGATGACGCGGGCCGCACCGTGCACGAGATCCATCGCTCCCCCGGGGCCCTTGACCATCTTTCCCGGAATCATCCAGTTCGCCAGGTCTCCCGCGGCCGACACCTGCATCGCCCCGAGGATCGCGGCGTCGATCTTTCCACCGCGGATCATCCCGAAGCTCATCGCCGAATCGAAGTACGCGGACCCCGCGAGAACCGTGACGGTCTCCTTCCCGGCGTTGATGAGGTCAGGGTCGACGGCGTCCTCCCGCGGGTACGGTCCGACGCCCAGAATTCCGTTCTCCGACTGGAGCACGACGGTGACACCGTCGGGCACATGGTTCGGCACGAGCGTCGGCAGACCGATGCCGAGATTGACGTAGGAGCCGTCCTGCAGCTCGGCCGCAGCGCGTGCGGCCATCTGGTCTCGGGTGAGTGTCATCTCACGCTCCTTCCGTGGCGTCTGCGGCAACCGCAACAGTGCGCCGTTCAATGCGCTTGGGGATGTCGGAGCCGACCTCGACGATGCGATGCACGAAGACTCCGGGGAGGTGGACACGATCGGGGTCGAGCTCGCCCGGCTCCACGAGTCGCTCGACCTGCGCGATGCAGACGCGCCCGGCCATCGCCGCCAGCGGATTGAAGTTCCTGGCGGCTTTGTTGAAGATGAGGTTGCCGTGACGGTCACCGACGAGGGCGTGCACGAGCGAGAAGTCGGTGGTGATCGCCTCTTCGAGGACGAACTCGCGCTGCTCACCCCGGACGTCGAAGGAGCGCACGTCCTTGGCCGGCGAGGCGACGGCGATCGAGCCGTCAGGGTCGTACCGCTGCGGGAGACCACCCTCGGCGACCTGCGTGCCCACTCCGGTCTGCGTGAAGAACGCGGCGATCCCGGAGCCGCCGGCGCGCAGCTTCTCTGCCAGGGTTCCCTGCGGGGTCAGTTCCAGCTCGAGCTCGCCCGTGAGGAACTGACGCTCGAACTCCTTGTTCTCCCCCACATACGACGAGGTCATCTTGCGGATGCGGTGCGCCGCGAGAAGAACGCCGAGCCCCCAGTCATCCACGCCGCAGTTGTTGCTCACGACGCTGAGATCCTTCGTCCCCTGGGCGAGAAGCGCCTCGATGAGGGCGATCGGGTTGCCGGAGAGCCCGAACCCGCCCACCGCCAGCGATGCACCGTCAGAGATATCGGCGACGGCTTCCGTCGCGGACGCCCATTGCTTGTCGATCACGCGTACTCCTTCGCATCGTGTCCTCCCTCCAGCATCCGCTTCGCACCGGCCTGAGGGAAGCCGGGTCTTGCGATGTGGCCGAAGTCGGAGATAGCGTCCACATTATGGAACAGGCTTCGAGAATCGTCCCCGGTGCACAGGCGATCGCTCGCGCGGCACTGCTGCTGCGTCTGGTGACCTCGAGCGGTGCGGACGGCGCCTCGCTGCAGGATCTCGCACGGTCAGCCGACCTGTCGCGCTCGACCGCGCACCGCCTTCTCACCGCCCTGCGCGCGGAGGGCCTCGTCGACCGCGACGGCGAGAGTACGCGCTGGATGCCGGGACCCGAGCTCTTCCTCATGGGATCAGTGGCTGCGGCACGCTACGACGTGACCGCACAGGCCAGGGACATCGTCCGGTCACTGGCCGTGAAGACCGAGGAGAGCGCCTTCTTCTCGGTGCGACGTGCTGACGAGACGGTCTGCCTGCTGCGCGAGGAGGGCTCGTTCCCGATCCGTTCGTTCGTGCTCAGCGAAGGGGTGCGTTTCCCCCTCGGCGTCGCGAGCGCCGGACTCGCGATCCTCGCCTTCCTCCCTGACCACGATGTGGATGCCTATCTGGATCGCCATCCCGACCTGGCGTCGCAGTGGGGGCGTCCGCACGGCCAGAAGCCGTTGCGCACTCGCCTCGCCGAGACGAAGGAGCGCGGCTACGCGATCAACCCCGGCCTCATCGTCGAGGGCAGCTGGGGCATCGGCGCTGCGGTGTTCGATCGCGCCGGTCGTCCGGAATGGGCGCTGAGTCTCACCGGGGTCGGATTCCGCTTCGGCCCGGACCGCATCGCCGATCTCGGGCGAACCCTCCTCGCGCACGCGCATCAGCTCTCCGCTCGGATCGCCGGCGCTCGACGCTGAAGCCATTCCATACCACCTGATATATACTGGATGGTATGAATCGCGACGACATCATCCCCTCACTCGTGCTTTCCGCACACGCCCTCGCCCGGATCGCCGCACAGGACGCCGGGAACGAGGCCCCAGCGGCCCAGTGGCGCGTCCTGAGCCGGCTCGAGCAGGGCGGCGGCCAGCGCGTCGGCGAACTCGCGTCTGCAGCGCGCACGACGCAGCCGGGGATGACCCGGCTGCTCGGCAGTCTCGAACGCGAAGGACTCGTGCGCCGTTCAGCGGACCCGGCCGATTCCCGAGCCGTGGTCGTCGACATCACCGCCGAGGGCGTGACCGCGCTGCGGTCCTGGCGTGAGGAGTTCCGGGACACACTCGCCCCACGCTTCGCTGATCTCGGCGACGACGACTGGAGTGTCCTGATGCGGGCAGCGAAGATCTTGACCGAGCACATCGGCAGCGCGAAGACAGGAGAAGCACGGTGAGCACTCCCGCCCCCTCTGTCTGGAAGCAGCCGGCGCAGGTCTGGGCCGTCGCCTTCGCGTGCGTCGTCGCCTTCATGGGGATCGGCCTCGTCGATCCGATCCTTCCGGCCATCGCCGAGTCGCTGAAAGCGACGCCTGTGGAGACCGAGCTGCTCTTCACCAGCTACCTGCTCGTCACGGGTCTCGCGATGCTCGTCACCAGCTGGATCTCCAGCCGGATCGGCGCGAAAGCGACGCTGCTGATCGGGCTCGGTCTGATCGTGGTCTTCGCCCTGCTGTGCGCGCTCAGCGGCAGCGTCGACGCCGTGATCGGCTTCCGCGCCGGCTGGGGCCTCGGCAATGCGCTCTTCATCTCCACAGCGCTCGCGACGATCGTCGGTGCCGCTTCCGGCGGCAGCAGCGCGGCCATCGTGCTCTACGAGGCCGCCCTGGGCCTCGGCATCGCGGTGGGTCCCCTGATCGGCGGCCTGCTCGGCGAGCAGAGCTGGCGTGGACCGTTCTTCGGCGTCGTCGCGCTGATGGCGATCGCGTTCATCGCGGTGCTCGCTCTCTTGCGCGGCCCGACCGAGACGCGCGAGCCGATACCGTTCACGGCCCCGTTCAAAGCCCTCGGCCACCCGGCACTCGCCGTACTGGCCGCCACCGCGCTGTTCTACAACATCGGGTTCTTCGTGCTGCTCGCCTTCTCGCCCTTCCCCCTGGGCTTCGGCGCAATGGGAATCGGCTTCACCTTCTTCGGGTGGGGCGTCGCGCTCGCCGTGACGAGTGTGTGGGTGGCCCCGGTTCTCATGCGCCGGATGCCGCGAACGCGGATCATCCTCGTGGTGCTGCCGATGCTCGCCCTCGATCTCATCGCCGCTGGGCTGGTCGTCACGAACGCTGCTGCCCTGGTTGTCTGCATCATCGTCGGCGGGCTCCTCCTCGGCATCATGAACACGGTGCTGACCGAAGCGGTCATGGAGGCCACGGATCTCCCGCGCTCCGTGGCATCATCGGCCTACTCCGCGGTTCGGTTCCTCGGTGGAGCAGCTGCCCCTCCCCTGGCAGCACTGCTCTGGCACGCCTTCGACGCCACGGTGCCGTATCTGTTCGCGGCAGCATCCATCCTGCTCGCCGCTCTCATCGTCTTCTTCGGTCGCCGAGTGCTCAATCGCATCGACGATCCCGTCGAGGATGCACTCGAGGACGCGGAGGCTATTCTCATCGGAGATGCCGCTTGATCGGCGGCTCTGAACACTTCTGATGAAAGGACGCCGTCGTGACCGCTGAACAGACCCTTCCGTCGCGGAGCCGCATCGTGCAGGAGCATCTCGCGGCGGCAGGGGTCGACACCAACGTGGTCGTCCTGCCGGATTCCGCCCGCACCGCAGCGGCCGCCGCTGCCGCCATCGGCTGTGACGTCGGTGCGATCGCGAACAGCCTCGTGCTCGTCGTCGACGGCGCGCCGGTGCTCGTCATGACGAGCGGCCGGCATCGGGTCGACTTCGCTGTGCTCGCCGACAGTGTCGGAGCGGATGCCGTCGACATGGCGCCGGCCGCGATCGTCCGCGACGTCACCGGGCAGGCGATCGGCGGAGTGGCCCCTGTCGGCCACCCGGCCCCGCTGCGCACGTTCATCGACGGATCCCTCAAGGCCTACCCGCAGATCTGGACGGCGGGCGGCACCCCGCACACCGTGATGCCGCTGACATTCGCTCAGCTCGTCGGAATGACGAACGGTCAGATCGTGAAAGTCGCCGCCGGCTGACCGCCCGGACGCACGCGGGCCGTGATCACTTGACCGTGACCGCGATCTTCGCCGTCTTCTGGTCCGAAGTCTCCTCAGGCACGGAGCCACGGAACTCGTACTCGAACTCGATGACGGTGGTTCCCGAGCCCACCGGAGCGAACCGGTACGAGAACTCGAGAGGCGCACCGGTCATTCCCTCCTCGCCGAGGTAGCGCGTCTCTTCGTCGCCGGGGCCGAGCACCGCTGCATCCGGCTCCTGCGTGATCACCCACGCATCTCCGACCGAGGGATTGATCTCCCCGAAGTCGACGACGAGCGTCTCCCCCGGTGCGAGAGTCACGGAGTCCACCGTGTAGTCGACGGTCTTCTCAGCGGCGCCTGCGCACCCCGCCAGCCCGAAGCCGACCACTGCGGCCGCTGCCAGTGACAGCACCGTGCGAGTCATCCTGTTCGCCATCTGCCCACCCCTCATGTCGAGGCTCACGGTATCGCACCGTGTCGGTGACGCATGGCATCCTGGGCGCGTGAATGAACTGTCTCTTCGCCGCTGGTCTGTCGACGACTTCGATCTGCTGCGCCTGGCCAACACCGCCGAGATGACGGCGCACCTCAACGGCCCGGAAACGGATGAGCAGCTGGTCGCGCGGCAAGAGCGCTATCTCCGACTCGGCGAGTCGGGTGAGGCATGGATGTTCGTGGTCATCGACGGCGATCGCCCGCTCGGCTCGATCGGATGCTGGCGGACGGATTGGCACGGCGAGGCCGTCTTCGAGACCGGCTGGTTCGTCACGCCGGAGGCTCAAGGACACGGCGTGGCGTCCACAGCCCTCGCGCTTCTCATCGACGTCATGCGCGAGCACAGCTCCGAGCGACGTCTCCTCACGGCCTTCCCGTCCGTGACGAACGGACCGTCCAATGCGGTGTGCCGCAAGGCCGGCTTCACTCACGTGGGAACCGTCACCGACGTGTTCCGCGATGCCGAGCTCACCTTCAACGAATGGGTGCTCGATCTGAGCGCTCCACCCGCCTGAGCGCAGCGCTCGGTTCGGAAAATGAAAAAGCCCCGAAGACTGGCGAGAGTCTTCGAGGCGATTCCGTGCACCCCCTCGGACTTGAACCGAGAACCCACTGATTAAGAGTCAGTTGCTCTGCCGATTGAGCTAGAGGTGCGTGGCCCGGGATGACCCCGGCCGAGGAATTACATTACCAGTCGATCGGCGCCATGCGAAATCGAGGCCGACCCGCCGACGGAGACCCGGAATGGGAAGGCTATCCTGAGAAGGTGACCGCCTCCCCCGCTGCCGCCGACCTCCGCGACGACCTCGAGCTCGCCCTCCGACTGGCGGATGCTGCCGACGCACAGTCGCTGCCGCGCTTCGATGCGGCCGACCTCGAGATCTCGACGAAAGCCGACAATTCGCACGTCACGGATGCCGACCTCGCGACGGAGCGTGCCCTCCGCGAGATTCTGGCCGCCGAGCGCCCAGAGGATGGCATCTTCGGCGAGGAATTCGGCGCGCAGGGCGACACGCACCGCCAGTGGATCATCGATCCGATCGACGGCACGGCGAACTTCCTGCGCGGGGTCCCGCTCTGGGGCACGATGATCGCGCTCGCCATCGACGGCGTCCCTCAGGTCGGTGTCGTCAGCATGCCCGCGCTCGGGCGTCGCTGGTGGGCGTCGACCGGCGGAGGATCCTGGACCGCGACCGACGCCGCACCGCGGAGGATCCGCGCGTCATCCGTGTCTTCCATCAGCGACGCGAGCGTGAGCTTCCAGAGCATCACGCAATGGGCCGAGGCCGGCCAACTGCCCGCTCTTCTGAAGCTTGCCGAACACTCTTGGCGCGACCGAGCATACGGCGATGTGTTCGCCTACATGCTCCTTGCCGAGGGACGTCTCGAGATGGTCGCGGAGTTCGATGTGAAGGAATACGACATCGCCGCTGCGGTCCCGATCGTCCGCGAGGCCGGCGGCCGAATGACGTCGTTCGACGGCGTCGAGACGATCTCTGCCCGTTCGACACTCGCCAGTAACGGCATCCTGCACGATGCCTTCCTCGACCTCCTGCACTGACTCCACCCCAGACACACGACAGGGCCCAGCGATGATCCCCCGCATCTCTACTGCCGCCGCCTCGGCGCTGCTCCTCGCGCTCGTTCTCACTGCGTGCGCCGGCGCGCCGACCGATACCGGGACGATCCCGACGCCCAAGGCGTCGGAGCCCGCCGCGGAGGCGAGCGCCGAACCGGTGACCACGCCGACCCCTGCAGCCACGAGCGCGGCTCCCACCTGCGAGACGATGGTCTCGCAGGGCACGGTCGAGGCGCTCACCGATGAAGGTTGGACCGCGGGGGTCAAGGAGTTCAACATCGGAGGCGTGCCCCTCCCGCAGGGGCTGCTCTGCTTCTGGGCGGACTACACCGTCGCCTCCGATCATGGTCAGCTCTATGGATGGTCCCAGATCAGCGCATCCGACGCTGACAAGGCGCAGGCTGCTCTGCTGGCCGACGGGTGGCAGCGCGAGGATTCATCGGAGGGCGTGTACATCACCGAGGATGCCGAGCACTCGATGGGTACCGACGAAGACGGTTACGGCATGACCTACCTCTTCGGCGATGGTTGGGTGAAATTCGCTGACACGAGGCAGGGACTGATCCTCATCGAGTGGGCCGGCTGATCCGCTGACGTTTCGGGATGCGGCTAGGCTTCGTCGGAACCACGCCCCCATTTCCTGAGGACCCCCATGGCATCACACGACTTCATCATCAACGGCGACCACACCGCCGCCAGGGCGACGATCGCCGCTGCTCTGCGGGCGGAAGGGTACGCGCTGAACGCGCTGCCGAACGGGACGACGATCGTCGCCGCGCGCGGCAGCAAGGCCGCGACACTCTGGATCGGCGCTCTGGCCGGGAAGAACTTCCATGTGTCCTTCGCTGTGGACTACGCGCAGGATGCTCAAGGGCGCCTCATCGCCCGCCTGAATCGCGATATGACCGCCGGCGCCCTCAAGGGCGGTGCGATCGGTGCTGCGAAGACCAAGACCGCATTCGAGGAAACCGCGAACGCCCTGCAGGCGGCGCTTGCGTCCACGGGGACGCTGGCTGCCTCCGTCGCGAACCCCTGAGGTCGGGATCGCCCCGTCTCCGGTTCTTGGAGAGTGCATTTCCCCTACAAACACAGAAAACCCCGGCATCCGCGTGGTCACGCGGTTGTCGGGGTTCTCCTGTATGACAGCGGTTCGGTGGAGCTGGGGGGAATCGAACCCCCGTCCAACGCTGAGTCTCCACGCCTTCTCCGGGCGCAGTCTGTGCAGACGTTCTACTCGGCTCCGACCTTTGTCACAGACACCTAAGTCGACAAGCCCAGCCTGGGAAGAGTCCCGTATGACGTCCAGACGCCGTCATACAGCAAGATTCCTAGATGACGCCAGGATCCGTATCGGAATCACATACGGCCTGACGGACTATCGGGCTCGCTTATGCAGCGAGGGCGAAGTCAGTGCGCTTGGTTTCGGCACTTATAGTTTTGCAGGGAGCGTTCACGAGATAACCCTGCATCCTCGGCCCGCTTCTCGTGGATTCACAGGCGCTGTCGAAACCGATCAGCCCCGTGTTCCTTCTTACGAAGGGACCGCTGTCACACTGTGTATTTTTCAACTCCGGATGCGATGCACCGGAGCATCACAGACTACAACGAAAGCGCGCCCCACGCTATTCCGCGCGGGCGTGGAGCAGTCGCGTAGAGTCGCAGCATGACCGACGTCACCATCACCGTCCGCGGCGAGAACGAGGCGCGCATCGCGCCGGAACGCGCCACGATCCACGTCACTGTACGTGCCGAGGGTGCGCAGCGCGCGCCCGTCGTCGACCTCGTGATGAGGCTCGCAGAACCCGTGCGCACGAGCATCGTCGACCGCAAGAATGCGAACAGCGTGGTGGAGTGGACGAGCAAGAGCCTTGCGGTGCGCGCCGAGCGGCCGTGGAACAGCGACGGCAAACGTCTCGCCCCCGTCTTCTACGGGAGCATTTCACTCACGGCCACGTTCGCCGAAGCATCCGAGCTGTCGATCTGGGTCTCCGAGGTCTCGGCGTGGGACGGCGTGGAGATCGGCTGGGTCGACTGGCAGCTGACGCCGGAGACGCGCGGCCGTGTCGAGCGAGAGGTTGCCGCCGAGGCTGTCGGCGTCGCTGTCGCTCGCGCCCAGGCCTACGCCGGCGCTCTCGGATTGACGGAGGTCACGCCGCTCGAGATCGCCGATGTCGGTCTGATGGCTCGCGCCGAGGCCGCTGCCCCCCCCGGCGATGAAGATGCGCGGCGCCGCCTTCGCGGCGGCCGACTCCGGCGCGTCGATGGAATACGAGCCGGAAGAGATCATCGTCTCGGCAACCGTCGAAGCGCGTTTCATCGCCCGCTGAGCCGCCGCTGCGTACCCGTGGATTCAGCGCATGAACGGAGCGAGCTCAGCGGCCAGCCGCTCTGAGACGTGCGCGTGCACGACAGTGCCGTGCTCGCCGTGCTCCGCCGACAACAGCATCCCGGTCTCGTGGATGGCTGCGACGAGGTCTCCGCGGTCGTACGGCACGACGGCATGGATCTCGACGGCCGGCTTGGGCAGTGCCTCCTCGACGGCGGCGCGCAACTCCTCGATGCCCTCCCCGGAGCGGGAGGAGACGAAATGCGCGTTCGGCTCGAGACCACGCAAGACCAGACGATCGTCTTCGCTGAGAAGATCGGCCTTGTTGACGACGACGATCTCGGGGATGTCGCGCGCACCGATGTCGCCCATCACGTCGCGCACGGTCTGCAGCTGACCTGCGGGGTCGGGGTGCGAGCCGTCGACGACGTGCAGCACGACGTCGGCTTCGCCGACCTCTTCGAGGGTCGACCGGAACGCCTCGACCAGCTGATGCGGCAGATTGCGGACGAACCCGACGGTGTCCGTGAACGTGTAGACGCGTCCGTCGGCTGTCTCGGTGCGGCGCACGGTCGCATCGAGCGTCGCGAACAGAGCGTTCTCGACGAGCACCCCGGCGCTGGTCAGCGCGTTGAGCAGACTCGACTTGCCGGCGTTCGTGTAGCCGGTGATCGCAACCGATGGGATCGTGTTGCGCTTGCGCTCCGCGCGCTTCGCCTCGCGGGCAGGGCCGAAATCGCGGATCTGGCGACGCAGCAGCGCCATCTTGGTGCGGATGCGACGGCGGTCGAGTTCGATCTTCGTCTCACCCGGTCCGCGCGAGCCCATACCCGCCCCACCGGCGCCGACCTGGCCACCGGCCTGGCGGCTCATGGAATCACCCCAACCGCGCAGACGCGGCAGCAGGTACTCGAGCTGGGCGAGTTCGACCTGCGCCTTGCCCTCGCGGCTCTTCGCGTGCTGGCTGAAGATATCCAGGATCACGGTGGTGCGGTCGATGACCTTGACCTTGACGACGTCTTCCAGCGCTCGGCGCTGGCTGGGGGCGAGTTCGGTGTCGGCGATGACCGTGTCGGCACCGGTGGCCGCGACGATGTCCTTCAGCTCCTGCGCCTTGCCACGGCCGATATACGTCGCCGCGTCCGGGTGCGGTCGCCGCTGCAGCACTCCGTCGAGAACGACGGCACCGGCAGTCTCGGCAAGGGCGGCGAGTTCACGCAGCGAGTTCTCGGCGTCCGCCTGAGCGCCCTGGGGATACACGCCCACGAGCACCACGTTCTCGAGGCGCAGCTGGCGATACTCGACCTCGGTGACGTCCTGGAGCTCTGTGGAGAGGCCGCCGACACGCCGCAGCGCATGGCGATCCTCGAGATCCCACTGCGCGCCGTCGCTTGCCGCGTGCGCGGCCGTCGATTCATCCTGCAGCGCCTGCGCCGCTCCGAACACGCGGACCTCCGAGTGCTTCTCGGCGTTCGCGAGTACGCGGTCCAGCGCCTCGTCTCCGGTGGAGGGTGTCGAGGTCTGCGTCATCAGTTCCTAATCTCTAGCTTTGATTCGAGCCTTAACCTTAGCCCTCGGTGTCCGGTACGCTCACCGTATGGGGTCCGATCACTACTTCACTGCGGCCCCGGCAAGCCCCGCGAACCTGCGTGCAATCCGTGTGACGCTCGCAGGCCGAGAGCTGGATGTCACCACCGCAGGTGGCGTTTTCAGCCCGGATCGACTGGATGCCGGCACCGCAGTGCTCTTCGCCAACATGCCTCCGGTCCCGCCGGGAGGCGATCTCCTCGACCTCGGCAGCGGGTGGGGGCCCATCAGCTTGTCGATGGCTCTCGCCGCCCCGCACGCGACCGTGTGGGCGGTCGACGTGAACGAGCGGGCTCTCGATCTCGTGCGTCGCAACGCCAAGGCGCTGGGACTCACCAACATCAACGCCGCGCTGCCCGACGATGTTCCCGAGGGCGTGACTTTCCGCACGATCCGCTCGAACCCGCCGATCCGCGTGGGCAAGGATGAACTGCACGGACTCCTCGAGCGATGGATCCCGCGACTCGATGAGAGAAGCGATGCCTGGCTCGTCGTGCAGCGCAACCTCGGCGCAGACTCGCTGCAGCGGTGGATCGGCGCGACCTTCCAGCCCGGCTACAGCGTGTTCCGCACCGCGACGGGCAAGGGCTATCGCGTCCTGAAGGTGCGCAAGCACGGCACGCCCCCGACCGAGCCGATCCTGCTCACGGAGTAGCAGAACAGGGCTTATCCGCCCACGGTCATCCCGAGGAGCGCAGGCAACTCCGCCATGTCTTCGAAAACCGTCGTGCCCTCACCGGCCAACCATTCGGCCGGCGTCAGACCACCCGCGTATCCGAAGGCGTGCATGCCTGCCGCTCCCGCGGCCTCGACGCCGAACCGACTGTCCTCGATGACGACGCAACGCGACGGCGGCACACCCATGCACGAGGCCGCGCGCAGGAACAGGTCCGGAGCAGGCTTGCCGTTCTCCACCTCCGCGGCACTGAAAATCCTGCCATCGAAACGGGGCAGCAGACCGGTCAGCCCGAGAGTCCTTCGGATCTTCTCGTGCGCACCGCTCGACGCGACGCACGTCGGTGCGCTGATCGCGTCGAGAGCGGTGACAACGCCAGGCACCGCCTTAAGATCGCGCACGAAAGCGTCGCTGTAACGGTGCTGATAGGGAGCTTCCCAATCATCCGGCAGAGCACGCCCGAGATAGGCCTCGATCTCGCTGCGGAAGTGGGCGGCCGAGCGTCCGACGAACCGGTGCACGATCTCCTCGATCGTCAACTCCCAGCCGAGATCCGACAACACCTCTCGGTCGATCTCGACCGACAGACGCTCGCTGTCGACCAAAACCCCGTCGCAGTCGAAGATGACCAGTTCGAGGTGCTCCGGAAGCGACATCAGATCAGGTCGATCTCTCCTCGGAACACGAGCTGGGCGGGTCCGGAGAGCGCGACATGCTCTCCGTCCTCGGCTGCAAACATCCGCACACCCAGGGTCCCGCCTGGGACCTCCACACGCCAGCTGTCCGGCGCCTGCTCCCCCGCCCAGTACCTGACGGCCAGGGCGGTGGCCGCGACCCCGGTACCGCAGCTCTGAGTCTCACCGACACCGCGCTCGAAGACGCGCATCCGCACGTGCCCGATGCCGTCGCGTACCAGCGGTTCGCCTGGCACCACGAACTCGACATTCGCTCCCGCAGGCGGCGCGGGCTCCAGCACGGGCGCGCGGTGCAGTTCGAGGGTGGCGAGCTCCTGATCAGAAGCGATCGCGACGACGACATGCGGGTTGCCGACGTCGATCCCGAGTCCCGGTCGGGTGACCGCAAGGCCCTCCACGTTCACGAGCGGATCGTCACCGGAGAGTCGCCAGCGACCGAGATCCACCTGATAACCGGTTTCGCCGCGGGTGACGTCACGCACACCTGCACGGGTGCCGATCGGCAGCGTCGAACCGGGCTCGATCGAGGCGAGGCCCGATCGCACCAGGTAGTGCGCGAACACGCGGATGCCGTTGCCGCACATCTCCGCAATGGATCCGTCCGCGTTGCGATAGTCCATGAACCATTCGGCATCCGGCTCCTCGGCGAGAGCGGCAGCGCCGACGTCGATCGCCGAAGAACGGACCACCCGAAGAACGCCGTCGGCACCGATCCCGAAATTCCGATCGCAGAGCACCGCCACTTGCTCGGCGGTGAGGTCGAGCTCCCCGTCGGGGTCGGCGATGATCACGAAATCGTTGCCCGTGCCGTGTCCTTTGGTGAATGCGACCATGCGCCCAGTCTAGAGTTCGCGTCTATGCGTCAGCGATCAGCCGCTTGCCGGTGTTGGACACGGTGAACCGCTCGTACCCGAGCCGATCGTAGAACCCCAGCACCTCGTCGTTGCCGCCCCGGACCATCAACTGCACCTTCGGGCAGCCCATGGCAAGAAGAAGCCGTTCCGCCTCCGCGACGAGACTTCGTGCGATCCCCTGCCCGCGATGAGCGTCCGCGGTGGCGAGGTAGTACAGCCAGCCGCGATGACCGTCATAACCCGCCATCACCGTTCCGATGATGCGCTCGGCATCCGCGCTCTCCAGCGCCGCAATGCCGGCGACGAGAAAGAGCTCGGGCTGCACAGACATCTTGCGCTCGATGTCGAGGCGAGGATCATTCCACGGGCGGGTGAGGCCCGCTTCTTCCCACAGCGAGACCACGCCCTCTGTGTCCTGCGGTTGGAATGCGCGAATCCGCCAGTTCATCGTGGACCTTCCCGCCGGGCCTCGGATCCGGCGCATCCGAGTCTAGAGGCGCTTCGCGCACCCTTCAGTCGCGGACGACCCGGTATCTCCCGCACATGAAGTTGCGGTTGCGTGCCACTTCCAGAAGCTCGAGGTCGAGTGTTCGAGGAAGCAACGGCGCACCTGATCCCAGCGTCACCGGGGCGTACTGCACCCAGATCTCATCGATCAATCCCGCATCGGAGAACTGGCCGACCAGCTCTCCCCCACCGACGACCCAGAGATCTCGTTCACCGGCCGCAGCAGACATCTCGGCGTGCACGGCACGGACGTCGCCACGCACGAACCGGACGTCGGCGCCGTCGGGAACAGGCAACTCACGATGCGTGAACACCCAGGTCGGCTGCGCGTACCCCCAGGGCTCGCCTTCGGTGTGGCGAAGCACCCACTCGTAGGTGGACGCCCCCATCGCCAAGGCTCCGATGCTCTTCTCGAACTCGGTGTAGGCCATCGGTCCGTTCTGGTCGATGTCCTGCTTCAGCAGCCAGTCGAGGGAGTGCTCAGCGGTCGCGATGAATCCGTCGAGGCTGGACGCGGTGTAGTAGGAGGTGGTCATGGCTCCAGCGTCGCACCGGCGTCGGACATCCGCCAGGATCAGCGTGCGAGCAGCCCTGCCGGATCGACAGGATGCTCATGCCACTCGAGGTCGGGATACCGCTTGAACCAGGACACCTGGCGCCGCGCGTAGCGGCGAGTGAGCGACTGTGTCTGCGCGATCGCCTCGGATTCGCTCATCGTCCCGTTGAGCTGTCCGAGGGCCTGCGCGTATCCGATGGCGCGACTGGCGGTCACGCCGTGCTCGAGGCCCTGCTCGCGGAGGGTGACGACCTCATCGACGAGGCCCGTCGCCCACATACGGTCGACCCGTGCATCGAGTCGCTCGACGAGTTCTGCCCGATCGACACGGAGGCCGATCAACCGGGTGCGCGGATGCCACACCACCGGTTTGTCCGGAAGGGCAGCGCCATGCGTCTCGGCCCCCTGTTCGATGACTTCCAGTGCGCGGATGATCCGTCGCCCGTTCTTCGGGTCGATCCGAGCGGCCGTCTCCGGATCGAGGACGCGAAGCTGCTCCAGCAGCACTGCTGTCCCGGCTTCCTCGAGCTCATTCTCCAATCGCGCCCGGACCACCGCGTCACGCGGGGGGAAACGGAAGTCGAAGATCACACTGGACACGTACAGCCCGGAGCCGCCCACCAGGATCGCGTCGCCGCCTCGAGCGTGGATGTCGGCGATCGCCGCCCGCGCGAGCGGCTGATACCAGGCGACGGCAGCCTCCTCGGTGACCTCGCGCACGTCGAAGAGATGATGCGGGATGCCTCGGCGCTCCTGCGGTGCCAGCTTCGCCGTGCCGATGTCCATGCCGCGATACAGCTGCATGGCATCGGCGTTCACGACCTCGGCCGGATTGCCGTTCGCTCTGAGTGACTCGGCGAGATCGAGAGCAAGGTCGCTCTTGCCTGTTCCCGTCGCGCCGACGATCGCCCAGAGACGCGGCCCGTCGGCGGGCGAACCGGTCCCTTCGACGGAGCTGGTCACCGAGGTGGAATCAGACACCGATGCGGAGCGTGGGCAGTCCGAGCACGACCGCGCGGGGTGCTCCGTCGCCGGACGGGGCGGGAACCGCGCAGGATTCGGACTGCGAGCGATCCCACGCGTCGCCGCCGCGCGTGCGGCGGATCTGCAGGGGCTGTCCGGTCGGGTCGTCAGCAAGCAGGTGGAACGGAGCGGCGTGGGTGATCGTCACGGTGACGACATCACCGGGACGAGGGAGGTCGGAGCCCGGAGTCACCTCGAAGTGCACGAGGCGGTTGTCCTCGGCCCGACCGGTGAGACGGTGCGTCTCCGCGTCCTTCTTGCCCTCGCCCGTCGACACCAGCACTCGGACCTCGCGACCGACCTGCTTCTGGTTCTCCTCGAGTGAGATGCGCTCCTGCAGGGCGATGAGCCGGTTGTACCGTTCCTGGACGATCTCCTTCGGCACCTGATCTTCCATCGTCGCCGCGGGGGTGCCCTCACGAATGGAGTACTGGAAGGTGAATGCCCCGGAGAACCGCGACTGTTCGACGACGCGCATGGTGTCTTCGAAGTCCTCGTCCGTCTCGCCGGGGAAGCCCACGATGATGTCGGTGGTGATCGACGCCAGCGGGATGCGCTCGCGCACGCGGTCGAGGATGCCGAGGAACCGCTCGCTGCGGTACGAGCGGCGCATCGCCTTCAGGATGCGGTCGCTGCCCGATTGCAACGGCATGTGCAGTTGCGGCATCACGGCCTCGGTCTCGGCCATTGCGTCGATCACGTCGTCGGTGAAGGCCGCGGGATGCGGGCTCGTGAACCGGATGCGCTCCAGGCCGTCGATCTCGCCGGCGGCACGCAGGAGCTTTCCGAATGCGTGGCGGTCACCGAACTCGACGCCGTACGAGTTGACGTTCTGTCCGAGGAGGGTGACCTCGATCGCTCCGTCGTCGACGAGGAGGCGGATCTCGTTCAGGATGTCGCCAGGGCGGCGGTCCTTCTCCTTGCCACGCAGGCTCGGCACGATGCAGAACGTGCAGGTGTTGTTGCAGCCGACCGAGATCGACACCCAACCACTGTGCGCTGAGTCCCGCTTGGTCGGCAGCGTCGACGGGAAGACGTCGAGCGACTCCAGGATCTCGAGCTCGGCTTCACCGTTGTGGCGCGCGCGTTCGAGCAGGCCGGGAAGAGAACCCATGTTGTGGGTGCCGAAGACGACGTCGACCCATGGCGCCTTGTCGAGCACGGCCTGCTTGTCCATCTGAGCCAGACAGCCGCCCACAGCGATCTGCATGCCATCTTTGCGACGCTTGACCGACGCGAGGTGCCCGAGAGTGCCGTAGAGCTTGCCCGCAGCGTTGTCGCGCACCGCGCAGGTGTTGATGATGACGACATCGGCCTCGGCGCCGTCGACAGCGCGCACGTACCCAGCGCTCTCCAGGGATCCGGAGAGCCGCTCCGAGTCGTGCACGTTCATCTGGCACCCGAAGGTGCGCACTTCGTAGGATCGCTGTCGGCCGTCGACGTCAATGGCCGCCGACGAAGCGCTGATGATCGTCGGTTCGCTGCGCGGGATAGTCATGGTCATCCCATTGTACGAGCGCTCCGACGTAGAAGCCCTGCGAACGATGCCGCTCCGTGCGCGCCGACTGAATGAAAGGTGTTCAGTCCGAATCCACGAACCGCACACCGGAGGAGGGCTGCCCGAACGACGCCTCGGTCAGCGCGGTGCGTGCGGCCTTCATCGCGACCGAGCCGTTGTACCCCCGCCGGGACAGCTGCCCGACGAGCCGGCGAAGGGCGGTGTCATGATCGAGGCGCGACAATGACCGTGCCTTCGTACGGGCGAAGTCCAACGCGCGTTCGTCGTCATCGTCTGGAACCTCGTCGAGCGCCGCTGCGATGACGTCGCGCGGGATTCCCCGTTGCGCGAGTGCTCGAGACAGCGCCACCCGCCCCAATCCTTTCCGTTCGACACCGGAGATGACGAGGTGTCCGGCGAGGATCGCATCATCCAGGTACCCGCGCCGGCAGAAGTCGTCGATCACGTCGTCGATCTGCGAAGACTCGAGCGAATATCCCTTCAGCACAATTCGGGACTCGGAGACCGAGAGCGATCTGGTGCGCAGTTTTCGAACCAGCGCCTCCTCGGCGACCTTGCGGGTCTCCTCAGGATCAGGGGTCTGACTCTCCGCACCCTCGGCGTCGGATGTTCCCTCTTCCGAATCCGCGTGTGGGTGCAATGCCCGCAGACGCGGAGCCGTGTGCCGCTCTGCGGTGCCGCGAGCGGGATGCCGATCGCTCGGTGTGCCCTCGTCTCGCCCTCCGGAAGACGCCTCCGACGCTTTCTTCGCGCCGAAGAGCGGAATGACGGGGGCGAGACGATCCACGTTTCCGCCCGCTTCGCCCCCGTTCTCACCGATCATGATCAGGCCGGTCGACGCTCTGCGAGCTCGTCTGCCGCAGCAGCAGCCGCCGGCGCCGCCGCGCCGATACCGAGCTTCTGCTTGATCTGAGTCTCGATCGCCAGAGCGATGTCAGGGTTCTTGAGGAGGAACGTACGCGCATTCTCCTTGCCCTGACCGAGCTGGTCGCCGTCGTATGTGTACCAGGAGCCCGACTTCTTCACGATGCCGTGCTCGACGCCGAAGTCGATCAGGCTTCCCTCACGGGAGATGCCGATGCCGTACAGGATGTCGAACTCGGCCTGCTTGAACGGCGGAGCCATCTTGTTCTTCACGACCTTGACCCTGGTGCGGTTTCCGACAGCGTCGGTGCCGTCCTTCAGAGTCTCGATACGACGGATGTCGAGCCGCACCGATGCGTAGAACTTCAGCGCCTTGCCACCGGCGGTCGTCTCCGGCGATCCGAAGAAGACGCCGATCTTCTCACGCAGCTGGTTGATGAAGATCATGGTGGTGTTGGTCTGGTTCAGGCCACCGGTGAGCTTGCGCAGCGCCTGCGACATGAGGCGAGCCTGCAGACCCACGTGCGAGTCGCCCATCTCGCCCTCGATCTCGGCACGGGGCACAAGCGCCGCCACGGAGTCGATGACGATGAGGTCGATGGCTCCGGAACGCACGAGCATGTCGGCGATCTCGAGCGCCTGCTCTCCGGTGTCGGGCTGCGAGACGAGAAGGGCATCGATGTCGACGCCGAGCTTCGCCGCGTAGTCGGGGTCGAGCGCGTGCTCGGCGTCGATGAAGGCGGCGATGCCGCCTGCGCGCTGCGCGTTGGCGATCGCGTGCAGCGTGAGCGTCGTCTTACCCGACGACTCAGGGCCGTAGATCTCGACGATGCGGCCACGCGGCAGGCCGCCCACTCCGAGGGCGACGTCGAGGGCGATGGAGCCGGTGGGGATGACGGCGACGGGTGCGCGGTCATCGCTGCCCAGCCGCATGACCGAGCCCTTTCCGAACTGCCGGTCGATCTGAGCGAGGGCTGTTTCCAGGGACTTCTCGCGGTCGGCGGGTGATGGCATGATGTGCTTCCTTCTGCTCGCGTGGTGCCGCCTGTAGGCTGTCGCGGCCGACCCGGCTGGGACGAACTCTCCGACAAGGCGTATGGCTCTGAGCCATGTCTTCACCGTAGGAGGGGCCTCCGACATCGTGTCGGCGAACCCGCGAACTGTGGAGAGACAAGTCTCGAAACCATCTGTGCAGAAGACTACGCCCGCTTCGAACAGATATTCGACGACACGCCGCAATCGGAACGTCGTCGCCCGCACGCATGGATCAGTACGAGATCGAGTCAGCGCTTGCGCGGCTCCAGACGGCCGGCGCCGTAGCGGCGCTCCGGCGGCACATCCATCTCCTCGCAAAGAGCGAGCCAGATGTCACGCGGTGGCAGCCCCAGATCGAGCGCTTCCAGGGCCGTCCGGCCACCGAGAGCGGTGAGCACCAGATCGTTCAGCAACGACGAAGCGCGCCCCGAGAACTCGCCTTCGACGGCGCGAAGAAACTCACTGCGACGCATCGAGGTTCCGGCGTCGACTCAGTGGAGGGAGAGCTGCGGCTCGATCGATGCAACGAGGTCGTCCGGGACGACGTCCGGGAAGACCTGGATTCCCTCAAGGACCGAGATGCGATCGCCTACTTCGCGCATGATCGTCGAGATCGGCACATCGAGTGCATCGGCGACGGACGCGAGGATCTCGCTGGACGCCTCTTTCTGCCCGCGCTCGACCTCACTGAGGTAACCGAGTGCTACCGAGGCTTTGCCCGCTACCTGACGAAGGGTACGGCCCTTCTGCAGGCGGAAGTCCCTGAGCACATCGCCGATTTCCTGTCGAACAAGAATCATCAGAACCCCCTCTCCATCGCCATCCCCGGAATCCTCCGAGGGATCGCCAGTCTAACCCGACCTGACTCCATTAAATCTACTGTTTCTCGCTGTGGTTTCGTTGTGAAGGACCTTGACAAGGGACGTGGTGTGAGCCGCACACCATCGACAACAGCGATGCGATGACTGCTATTCCCGGAGCGCGGCCAACGCGGACGAGAGCGCGGCGTCGACCGACTGCTGGCGAACGGCCGCCCGGTCCCCCTCGAAGACGAACATTCGAGAGATCTTGATCCCGGGAGCGACGACGCCGATGTGCACCGTACCCACCGGTTGACCGTCCGGCGAATCCGGTCCGGCGATACCGGTGGTCGCGATGCCGACGTCCGCCGGAAACCCTGCGACCGAGAGCGCACGACGCACGCCGTCAGCCATCTGCAGCGCCACTTCGGGATGCACCGGTCCATGCTCCTCGAGCAGCTCGGCGTCGACCCCGAGCAGCGTGTGCTTGACCGGAGTGGCGTAGGCCACGATGCCACCGCGGAAGACATCGGAAGCGCCGGGCACGGACACGATCTCCGCCGCGATCGCGCCACCCGTCAGGGACTCGGCGACGCCGAGACTCAGCGCGCGCGCCCGCAGCAGTTCGAGAAGCGCAGCGGCGTTCGCCGTCGTCATGAGGCCGGCTGGTCCTGGCGACCGCCGCGAACCTGCGCGACGATGTAGTCGATACCGCTGGCCACCGTCAGGACCAGCACGGCGGCCATCAGCACGGCGGTGATGAGAACCCAGGCGTCGAGGCCGATCAGCACGTGCAGCGGGAGCAGCGCCCACGACAGCGCGACGCCCTGCACCGCGGTCTTGAGCTTGCCCATCCACGCTGCGGCGACGATGTGCTGTTTCGCCACCATGAAGCGATGGATCGTGATGCCCCACTCCCGGACGAGGATGATCGCGACGAACCACCAGCCGAACGCACCGAGCTCGCCGAGCACCGCGAGGCCGATGAATCCGGCACCGGTGAGCAGCTTGTCGGCGATCGGGTCCCACAGCTTGCCGAAGTCGCTGACGATGTCGTACTTGCGCGCCAGGTACCCGTCGACCCAGTCGGTCGAGATCGCAACGATGAAGAGGACCGCCGCTGTCCACCGAAGGGCGAGGCCGGGGAGGCCGTACGTGCCGCCGAGGAGGAGGAGGACGAAGAAGACGACCGCAAGGGGGATGCGGGCGATCGTGATCGCGTTCGGCAGCTGCCGGGGAATCGCCATCAGTCGCGACCCGTCAGGCCCCAGGCGTCTTCGTCGCCGTCGCCCTCGGATTCGACGACCGGCAGGCCTGCGAATTGCGCTTCGACAGGATCGACTTCGCGGAAGCCTGAGGCGGGAGCCGGAACCGCAGGTGCAGGAGCAGGAGCAGACGGCGCGTCGTCGCCGCGGAGCTTGGCCATGACATCCGCCAGCTGCTCGGCTGTCACCAACACATCACGGGCCTTCGACCCTTCGGACGGGCCGACGATCTCTCGGGATTCAAGCAGATCCATCAGGCGTCCGGCCTTGGCGAAGCCGACCCGGAGCTTGCGCTGCAGCATCGAGGTCGAGCCGAACTGCGTCGAGACGATGAGTTCTGCGGCGGCGAGCAGCAGTTCGAGATCGTCGCCGATGTCCTCGTCGACGTCCTTCTTCTTGTGCTCGACGGTCTCCTGCACGTCGGAGCGGTACTCCGGCCGCGCCTGGCGGGTGACGTGTTTGACGACCGCTTCGATCTCTTTCTCATCGACCCAGGCGCCCTGAAGGCGGAACGGCTTGGACGACCCCATCGGCGAGAAGAGCGCGTCGCCCTGCCCGATGAGCTTGTCTGCGCCGGGGCTGTCGAGGATGACACGGCTGTCGGTGACGCTGGTCACGGCGAACGCGAGTCGAGAGGGCACGTTGGCCTTGATCAGACCGGTGACGACGTCGACGCTCGGTCGCTGCGTGGCGAGGACGAGGTGGATGCCGCTGGCACGGGCGAGCTGGGTGATACGGACGATCGAGTCCTCGACATCACGAGGAGCGACCATCATCAGGTCGGCGAGCTCGTCGACGACGACCAGCAGATACGGGTACGGCTTGAGTACACGCTCACTGCCGACCGGCACCTCCACCTCGCCGGCGCGCACCGCGCGGTTGAAGTCGTCGATATGGCGGAAGCCGAACGACGCGAGGTCGTCGTACCGCATGTCCATCTCCTTCACGACCCATTGCAGCGCTTCGGCGGCCTTCTTGGGGTTCGTGATGATGGGCGTGATCAGGTGCGGCACACCGGCGTAGCTGGTGAGCTCGACGCGCTTGGGGTCGATCAGCACCATGCGCACATCCGTCGGCCGGGCGCGCATCAACAGGCTCGTGATCATCGAGTTCACGAAGCTGGACTTTCCCGAGCCGGTGGAACCGGCGACCAGGAGGTGCGGCATCTTGGCGAGGTTCGCGATGACGATGTTTCCGCCGACATCCTTGCCGACGCCGATCGTCATCGGATGCGTGCTCTTCTGCGCCGCCGGGGATCGCAGGACGTCGCCGAGCGCGACCATCTCCTTGTCGGCGTTCGGGATCTCGATGCCGATCGCGCTCTTGCCGGGGATCGGCGAGAGGATGCGCACATCGTTCGAGGCCACCGCATACGCGAAGTTGTTGCTCAGCTGGAGGATCTTCTCGACCTTGACGCCGTGGCCGACCTCGACCTCGTACTGCGTCACCGTCGGACCGCGCGAGAAGCCGGTGACCTTGGCGTCGACCTTGAACTGGGTGAGCACGTTCGTGATCTGCTCGATGACCTTGTCGGTCGCCTCGGAACGCACCACAGAGGGCGGCCCTTCGCTGAGCACACCTGGCGAGGGCAGGATGTAGGGGGCGACCGGTGCCTGTGGACCCCGCTCCCCCGGTCCCGCGGTGCCGAAGCCGTCGAGACCAGGAAGCTCAGGCTGTTCGCCGGTGTCAGAGGCGTCGTCGAGCAGAGCCGTCGTCTGCTGCTCGGCGAGGGCATCGGTGACGGAGCGCACGTCCGAGAGCACTTCGGTGGCGGCGTCGTAAGGATCGGCGACGATCACGGCCTGGTCGTACGCCGGAGTGACGTCCGTGGTGGAGAGCAGTGCCGTGATGTCGTCGGAGCCGAGGGTTCCCTCGTCGGGATCCTCTTCACGACCGGTCTTGTTCCGGCGCCACCACGGCAGCACATCCGGATCGTCGACCTTGTCTTCTTCATCGATCGCCGCCGCGTTCTTCGCGGGTTTCTCGGGGCGCTCGGCGTCGAACATCCAGGCGTACAGGTCGCCGAGACGGGTTCCGATGCGATTCGGCGGCGTCTTGGTGAGGATCAGCACGCTCAGTACGGCGAGCAGCGACAGCACGATGTAGGCGACGACCGGGCTCAGGAAGGCGAGCGGCTCACCCAGCATCCAGCCGAAGAGCCCGCCGGACTCGCTTATGGCGAGCATCCCCTCCTTGGGCTGGGGACGGGCGCCTGCGACGTGGCAGAAGCCCGCAAGCGAAAGGATGAAGAGCCCGAATCCGATCCCGATGCGCCCGTTGTCGTGCACGGAGGACGGATGCCGGAACAGCCAGCCGGCGAGCAGGAGCAGCAGCACCGGCATCACAAACGCGGCACGGCCGATGAGTGCACCGACCGAGAAGGCGCTGATGTTCGCCGCGACCTCGTTGCCGATGAAGAACCACTCGTTCACCGCGCCGGCGGCCGCCAGCAGCACGAGCAGGAAGGGGAAGCCGTCACGACGGTCGTCCTTCTCGAGGTTCTCCGGTCCGAACGCGCGGAACAGCCCGCCCACACCGTGGGCGAGCCCGATCCACGCACGTACAGCCACCGGAGGCTTGTCGATCGCGTCGATGTACTTCTTGGGCGCGGCTTGAGCCTTCGGAGCCGCCTGCCGCTTCGGGCGAGGCGATGCGCTCGCAGACGCGCGCTCGGATTTCGTGGTGCTCCTGGCCATGCACTCACGCTACGTCCCGGCACCGACGTTTCCGCGTAATGACGCGGCTTTCCGCGGATTCTCCGCTCAGCCGAGGCGCTTCACCATGATGTCGCGGACCGGACCGCTCTCGGTCACGGCAAAACCCTCGGAACGATACAGGGCTGCGGCATGGTTGCCTTGCTGCACGCTCAGGCTGATCAGGCGATAGCCGGCCGCACGAGCGTGAACGCCGACCTCACGGATCAGAGCACGCCCGACTCCCCTGGCTCGCCAGATCGGCCGCACCCCGATGATGAGCTCGGGAATCCCGGTGCCGACGTATCCGAAGCCGGGATCGCTGCGCGGCAGGGTCCGATACCACGCCGCGCCGATCGGCTCTTCGAACTCGTCCAGCGCGAGGAAGCCGGCATCTCCAGGGCGCATCCATCCCGAGAGATACCGGCGGTACTCTGCGCTGGCGATCACCTCATGCCTCGGACGGACGTCGTCGAGCTGCCAGTTGGCAGCCTCGACGACCATCTCGGCGAGGAACCCGCCATCGGACACCGCTGCTGGACGAACGCGGAACGCGGACATGCGGCGAGTGTAGCGACCTCGTGTTACGCCTCGATGACGAGCGGCACGATCATCGGGCGACGACGCAGCTTCTGGTTCACCCAGCGACCGATCGTGCGCCGGATGATCTGCGACAGCGCATGCGTGTCGTGCACGCCGTTGCCGGATGCCTCCTTGAGCGCCGCGATGATCTTCGGTGTGATGTCATCGAACACCGAGTCGTCCTCGGCGACGCCGCGTGCATGGATCTCCGGTCCGGAGATGATGCGGCCGGTGCTGGCGTCGACCACGACGATCACGGAGATGAAACCCTCTTCACCCAGGATCCGGCGGTCCTTGAGGTCGGCATCCGTGATCTCGCCGACGGTGGAGCCGTCGACGTACACGAAGCCGATGTCCAGCTGGCCGGCCACCCGGGCTTCGCCGTCCTTGAGGTCGATCACCGTGCCGTTGGCGGCGATGAACGTGCGCTCTTCCGGGATCCCGGTCTCCTGCGCGAGCTTCGCGTTGGCGTAGAGGTGCCGGGACTCGCCGTGCACAGGGAGAACGTTCTTCGGCTTGAGGATGTTGTAGCAATAGATCAGCTCGCCCGCGGCGGCGTGGCCGGAGACGTGGACCTTGGCATTGGCCTTGTGCACCACGTTGGCGCCGAGTCGCGTGAGACCGTCGATGACGCGGTAGACCGCGTTCTCGTTGCCGGGGATCAGGCTGGACGCCAGGATGACCGTGTCACCCTCGCCCACCTCGATCGCGTGATCGCGATTCGCCATGCGGCTGAGCACCGCCATCGGCTCGCCCTGCGATCCCGTCGACATGAAGACGATCTTGTCGTCCGGGAGGTCGCGCGCCTTCTTGTAGTCGATCAGGACGCCGTCCGGCACTGTGAGGTACCCGAGGTCTGCGGCGATCGTCATGTTCCGGACCATGCTCCGCCCGAGCAGCGCGACCCGGCGACCGTGCGCGGCTGCAGCATCGAGCACCTGCTGCACGCGGTGGATGTGGCTGGAGAAGCTCGCCACGATCACACGGCGAGGAGCCTTGCCGATCACCTGATCGAGCACCGGTCCGATCGAGCGCTCCGTGGGGGTGAAGCCTGGCACGTCGGCATTCGTGGAGTCGACCAGGAACAGATCGACTCCCTCCTCGCCGAGGCGGGCGAATGCACGAAGGTCGGTGATCCGTCCGTCCAGCGGGAGCTGGTCCATCTTGAAGTCGCCGGTGGCGAGCACGAGACCGGCCGGCGTTCGGATGGCGATCGCCAGAGCATCCGGAATCGAGTGGTTGACCGCGACGAACTCGAGGTCGAACGGACCGACCTGCTCGCGCTCCCCCTCCTTGACAGTGAGGGTGTAGGCCTTGATCCGATGTTCCTTGAGCTTCGCCTCGACGAGGGCGAGCGTGAGCCCGGATCCGATCAGCGGAATGTCGCTCTTCAGACGCAGCAGGTACGGGACGGCGCCGATGTGATCTTCGTGGCCGTGCGTGAGGACCACCCCGACGATGTCGTCGAGGCGATCGCGGATCGGCTCGAAGTCGGGCAGGATCAGATCGACACCGGGCTGGTGCTCCTCGGGGAACAGCACGCCGCAGTCCACGATCAGGATCTTGCCGTCGTATTCGAAGACGGTCATGTTGCGGCCGATCTCGCCGAGCCCACCGATCGGGATGACGCGCAACGTCCCTTCTGCGAGCGGTGCGGGTTCTGCGACGGGGATGGACATGCTGTCTCCTCTTTCGGACGCTGTGCGCGTCCGTTCGTTCATGAGGGCGCGTCTCAGCGCCCGATGTCTCAGCGCGTGGTGCCGTGCACCTTCGGAAGTGCGCCGCCCGCAGCCGCGTTGCGGTCGGGGCGGAAGTTGGAGAAGTCGGCACCGGGCACATCGTTCACGAGGTCGAGTTCGTCCTCGATGAGCGCGGCTTCCCACTCCTCCGGCCCCACCAGGGGCAGGCGGACGCGCGGGCTGGAAATACGGCCGAGGCCGTGCAGGATGTACTTCGCAGCCACGGTGCCCGGAACGTGGGTCATGACCGCACGGACGAGCGGCTCGAGGCGCTTGTGCTCGGCCGTGGCGGCGGCCAGGTCTCCACGGTTCACCGCGTCGACGATGGCACGGTACGGGGCCGCGGCGACGTTCGCTGTGACGCCGATGAGACCGGCTGCGCCGATCGAGAGGTGCGGAAGCACGTTGGCGTCGTCACCCGAGAAGTACATCAGGTCGGTCTGATTGAGCACGCGGCTGACCTCGGAGAAGTCGCCCTTGGCGTCTTTCACGGCGAGGATGTTGGGGTGCTTGGCCAGGCGCATGATCGTCTCGTACTTGATCGGCACACCGGTGCGACCCGGGATGTCGTAGAGGATCACCGGCAGGTCGGTCGCGTCCGCGACCATGCGGAAGTGCGTCAGGATGCCGGCCTGGGTGGGCTTGTTGTAGTACGGCGTGACGATCATGATGCCGTCCGCGCCGGCCTTCTCGCTGGCCTTGTAGAGCTCGATCGCGTGGGCTGTCTCGTTCGACCCGCCCCCGGTGATGATCTTCGCGCGTCCGGCGGCGACTGACTTGCCGACCTCGACGAGCTTGAGCTTCTCGGGGTCGGTCAGGGTCGAGGTTTCACCGGTCGTTCCCGTCACAACGATGCCGTCCGCACCCGCGGTGATGACGTCATCGATGTGCTTCTCGACGGCGGGCCAGTCGACTTCGCCGTCGGCCGTCATCGGAGTGACGAGCGCGACGAGAACCTGTCCGAATGGATTACCCGAGTGCGTCATGGTCCCAGCGTATCGTTTCGGATGCCGCTCACCCAGACGGAACGACCCTGATCACGTCACCGCGCGCGACGCTGACCTTCCCGCTCAGCACAAGCCCGGCATTCACGCCCTCGGATGCTTCGCTCGACCGCTTGCCGAAGAGCTCTACGGCCGTGATGCGGGAAACCGCGTGCTCGGCGCCTCGGCGAAGGATGACGACGGTGTCGTCGACGCGGACGGTGCCAGCGGAGACTGTTCCGGTCGCGACGATTCCTCGGCCCGTGATCGTGAACACATCCTCGACCGCCAGTTCCCCTCCCGACGTGTACTGCGACGGGGAGAACACGGGACTCGCTGGTCTCGCCTCGACGGCGACGCCCTCCACCATGGCCGTCAGGCGAGCGGCCTCCGCCTCGTTGTAGCGGCGGAGAATATCGCCGGCATCCTGTGGATCACGCTTCTTCCCGAACAACCAGCCCATGCGGTCGATCCTAGGGAATGCCCCGCCCGGACCGCTCGCCCTGCTCGAGCTCAGAAGCGACCGCGGCGGCCGGCGCCGGCGAGCAACGACGCCGGGAGCACTCGGGTGAGGGCGACGATCGCCTTGTAGCGCCACGACGGCACCGACACCGATCGTCCGAGCGCAGCGTCGCGGAGCCCCTGTCGCACCACTGCTCGAGCATCCAGCCACATCCACGAGGGAACCCCCTCCTGGCCCGGCGGCAGCCCCATCTGCTCGTGGAACGAGGTGTGCGTGAAGCCAGGGCACAGCGCGGTGACGGTGACTCCGTCACGCGCGTATTCGACATTCGCCCAGCGGCTGAAGCCGACGAGCCATGCCTTGCATGCGGAATAGGTCGAACGCGGGATGAATGCGGCCACGGACGCCACGTTCACGATCCGACCTCCGCGACCACGCATTCCTTGCAGCGCGGCGTGCGTGAGGCGCATCGGCGCCTCGACGTGGAGACGCAGGTGACGCACCTCATCGGCGAGATCATTGTCGGCGAACCGCAACGACAGCCCGAAGCCGGCGTTGTTGATGAGCAGATCCACTGGCGCGTCGGCATCCGTCAGCAGCGATGCCACCCGCTCGAGCTCCGCCTCGTCAGTGAGATCGGCCGGCACCACTTCCACCGCGACACCGTGCGCACTGCGCAACTCGGCAGCCAGCGATTCCAGGTTCTCGGCCGAGCGTGCCACGAGGATCAGATCCGCCTGACGACGCGCGAGCTGACGGGCGAACTCCGCCCCGAGCCCTGCGCTCGCCCCGGTGATCAGTGCGGTGGGCATCAGCGCTCGTACCCCAGGAAGCGGTAGCGGACGCCGGTGCGGGAGGTCTGCCACTCCCCCTCGTCAACGAGTCGCCATCCGGCCTTCGATGGCGCGTACGCATCGCCGGCGACCTGGAGATCGAGTTCGGTGACCTCGAGCCGATCGGCATCGCCGATCACCTGTCGGAAGATCTCGGCTCCACCGATGATCCACACGCGATCCTGTCCGCGTACGGCCTCCGTGACGGTCGCCGCGCGGCGCGCTCCGTCCGCTGCCCAATCCTGCTGGCGCGTGATCACGATGTTTTCCCGGCCAGCCAGCGGCCGGAAGCGCTCGGGCAGCGAATCCCAGGTCTTCCGCCCCATCACGACCGGGGCACCGAGGGTGACCTCTTTGAAATGGGCGAGATCCTCCGGCACATGCCACGGCATGCCGCCCTCGGCGCCGATGACCCCGCCGTCCGCCTCGGCCCAGACGAGGCCGACCCACGTCATACGGCGACCGCCGCTCGGATCGGCGCGTGGTGCTGATAGTCCTCCACCACGAAGTCATCGAAGCGGTAGTCGGAGATCGACTCCGGGGTGCGGGCGAACCGCAGCTTCGGGTAGGGGTATGCGTCGCGGGTGAGCTGCTCGCGCACCTGATCGACGTGGTTGTCGTAGATGTGGCAGTCGCCGCCGGTCCAGACGAAGTCGCCGGGTTCGAGACCGACCTGCTGGGCGATCATCATCGTGAGCAGCGCATAGGAGGCGATGTTGAACGGAACGCCGAGGAAGAGATCGGCGCTGCGCTGATACAGCTGGCAGGAGAGCTTGCCGTCGGCGACGTAGAACTGGAACAGCGCATGGCACGGGGCGAGCGCCATGTCCGGGATATCGGCCGGATTCCAGGCGGAGACGATCAGGCGTCGCGAGTCGGGAGTGCGACGGATCTGCTCGATGACGTCGGAGAGCTGATCGATGCTCTCCCCGTCGGGCGTCGGCCACGAGCGCCATTGGACGCCGTAGACCGGGCCCAGGTCGCCGGAGGCATCCGCCCACTCATCCCAGATCGTGACGCCGTTCTCCTGCAGCCAGCGCACATTCGAATCGCCGCGGAGGAACCAGAGCAGTTCGTACGCGATCGACTTGAAATGCACGCGCTTCGTCGTGATCAGCGGGAACCCCTGCGCGAGGTCGAAGCGGATCTGCCGGCCGAAGACGCTCGTGGTCCCGGTGCCGGTGCGATCCGACTTGTGCGTGCCGGACTCCAGCACGTCGCGGAGCAGGTCTTCATACGGCGTCGGGACGGCTGCGCTCATGACTGCCACGATACCCGCACCCGTGTGGAGGAGGGGCACGGGGCGCGCGATCGTCATGGTCGGAAACAACGGCCCGCACCTGCCGATCCGCGTCGTACTCTCGATCCATGTCGCCTGAAATCGCACTCGCGGTCGCGGGAGCACTCCTCGTGCTCACCGTTCTCCTCGGTGTGGTGCTGCGCCGCCGCGAAGGACGACGGGTGGATGCAGGGGAACTGCGGTTGCACCCGGCCGATGTCTCCGAATCCGCGCGCGGCTCGAGGGCGACGCTCGTGCAGTTCAGCACCGAGATGTGCACGCGGTGCCCCCACGTGCGGCGGATGCTGCACAGCTATGCCGAGCACCACGACGGCCTCCGGCACATCGAGGTGGACCTCACGCACCGCCCCGACCTGTCGGCGCGGTACAAGGTGCTGCAGACGCCGACCACCTTCCTCGTGGACGATGCCGGGCGCGTCCGCGCCCGTTTCCACGGCGTGCCGCACCGGCACGCACTCACCGAGGCCCTCGCCGCCGTCTGAGGCGCGCAGACAGGAGCAGAGATGACCACTCCCGCAGGCATCGACCCCCGCGGTCCGCGCTTCGCCGCGAGCGTTACGGCAGCATTACTGCTTCTCGCGACATTCCTCGGGCTGATCGGGATCTCGACGGCGAGAGGACCGGCCGCGTTCGGCTGGTTCGCCTATCAGCCGCTGGCCGACGCCACGTTCGTACCCGGTGGCGACTGGGCGATCCAGGCGGCCGGCATCGGCCAGCGCGCCCTCGATCCAGGCTTCCTGCTCACCCTCGTGATCGCACTCCTCTTCCTGTGGAGCGTCGTCTCGCCGACGACGGCGCCGTGGGGCGTGCTGTTCCGTCGCGCCATCCGCCCCCGTCTCTCGCCGCCGAGCGAGCTGGAGGACCCGCGTCCCCCGCGATTCGCGCAGGGCGTCGGTCTCTTCGTGGTCGGTATCGGGCTGGTGCTGCATCTGGCCGGGGTGCCCTGGGCACTGCCGATCGCCACAGCCGCAGCCTTCATCGCCGCATTCCTCAACGCCGCGTTCGCCTTCTGCCTCGGCTGCCAGATCTATCTGCTGCTGCAGCGCGCCGGAGTCGTCGGCCGCGCACCATCTGCCGCCTGAATCCGGTTCCCTCCCCTGTGCTCGCTCGATAGGCTGGCGAGACAGCGCTACCGCCCATGGGAGCGCGAGAACCGGAGGAATCATGCCCGTCACCAGTGAAGCCGCCGCCACCTGGACCGGATCTCTCTTCGAGGGGTCGGGCACCGTCGCGTTCTCGTCGTCGAAGCTCGGCACTTTCCCGATCGACTGGAAGGCCCGCAGCGAGGGCAGCGACACCACGACCACGCCGGAAGAGCTGATCGCCGCCGCACACGCGTCCTGCTTCAGCATGGCGTTCTCCAACATGCTGGCTGAGAACGGCACCCCGCCGGAGCGTCTCAACACCACGGCCTCCGTGACGTTCAAGCCGGGTACCGGGATCACCGGCAGTCACCTCAACGTGAACGCCGTGGTCGCCGGGATCACCCCGGAGAAGTTCCAGGAGCTTGCGAACGGCGCGAAGGCCGGTTGCCCGGTCTCT
The DNA here is from genome assembly GCF_040675825.1 of Microbacterium sp. LWH12-1.2. Classification (NCBI taxonomy): domain Bacteria; kingdom Bacillati; phylum Actinomycetota; class Actinomycetes; order Micrococcales; family Microbacteriaceae; genus Microbacterium; species Microbacterium sp. LWH12-1.2. The sequence goes on along the minus strand of NZ_JBEGIJ010000001.1, from coordinate 777,955 downwards.
CAGGCACTCGCGGCGATCGAGATCACCCTCGAGGCGACTCTGGCCTGATCTACCGGGCGATCCGCTCCAGGCGGATCGCCGAGCGGATGCTGGCCCGGGCGTCCTTGCGATGCCCGGCAGCGTCCTGCACCACGCCCAGGCGGTAGCGGGCGCGCCATTCCTCCGGCGCAGCGTCCGCCTCGGCCGTGTAACGGGCCAGCAGCGGCTCCGCATCCGCCCGAGCCACGCGACCACTGGGAGTGAGTTCCGTCTCCGCCTCCGGCATCCCGCCCTCGGCGTCGAGCGTACGTCCGAGCCGGTCCGCGGCGAATCCGAACTGCATCTCACGGATCAGAGCCCAGGCGCCCAGTGGCGCCAGGACGACGAGCGCGACGCCCATCCCGATAGACACCGGCGTTCCGACCGCGATGAACATCACCGCGAGCCAGACCGCGACCGCGAGGTAGAGCAGCAGGGCGGCGCCCATCAGGCCGACGCCGATGCGTGACATCACGAGCGGATGCCGATGTCGATCATGTTCTCCAGACCCACCACGACGCCGGTGGCGTTCAGGGCGAACGGCACGGCGAGGCGGATGCCGGGCGCATAGGCCAGCGCCGGCTCGATCGTGTCATGCGTGAACGTCAGCGACTCTCCCGGGCCGGAGAGGATCACGTCCTGCTTGGCGACGACGCCCGGGCGCCTCAGCGAGTGGATGGGCACGGTGCCGACCTGCTGACCACGGGCACGCTGGTCGGCGTGCGGGGCGCTCACCGGCCCCTGCTCCGCGCGGGCTGCAGCGATGAGCTCAGCGGTTCGGACCGCGGTACCGCTGGGAGAGTCGATCTTCGTCTCCCGATGCGCCTCGACGATCTCGGCCGAGTCGAAGAACGGCGCGGCTGCGGCAGCGAGTGCCGACCCCAGCACCGAGCCGAGGGAGAAGTTCGGGATGAAGACAGCACCGGTGCCGGCGGCCTCCACGAGGGGACGGATCAGGGCGATCCGCTCCGACGACCAGCCGGAGGTCGCGACCAGCACGTTGATGCCGCGTTCGACCGACGCGCGGACGATGTCGATGCTCACCTGCGGGGTGGACGCATCGACGACAAGATCCGCACCGTCGAGCTCGGAAAGGTCACTCGCGGAAGTCAGGACACGGCTGACCTCGAAACCCTCGAGTTCGTCGATCACGCCGTTGATGATCGTGCCGAGCTTCCCTGTTCCGCCGACGAGTGCTACCTGCGTGGTCATGCGTCCAGTCTATTTCGCTGCATGCTTCGCCGTCCGCGCGGCGCGGCGGCATCGCACGAGTCTCTGAATCAGACCGGCATCGCGTCAGGGACACCGGTGCGAAGTTCGACCGGGAGATGACCGGTGTCGTTGTGGGTCAGCAGCGTCCACGGGCGCCCCTGCTTCTGCGCGATCACGGTGAGGCCACAATGCGCCTGGTTCAGCGTCATCCAGCGCCACTCCGGCGTTCCCAACACCTCGCGCACGAACCACGAAATCACGAAGTTGTGGGTGATGAGCACCTCGTGGACTTCACCGGTCTTGCGCACCAGGAACTCGTTCACCGCGTCGGCCATCTGCGCGCGACCCGCATCGATCTCGGCCTCGGTGATCGACCCGAAGAACGGCTCGAAAGCCGCAGGGGTCTCCTCCGTCATGCCAGTGGGAACGCAGTCGAACAGCAGCGCCGTCGGCTCCGGGTCGACAGAGGGCAGCCGCGCGGCGATGGCTCTCGCCGTCTCGTTCGCCCGCAGCAACGGGGAATGCCATACGGCGTCGAGCGGGAGCCCGGAGAGCCGGTCGGCGATCAATTCCGCCTGACGCTGCCCCCGTGGCGAAAGAGGTCCATCGGTGAGGCCGTGCTCGGCATCCTGATGTTCACCATGTCTGACCAGATATATATAGTGCGTCACAACTCGCTCGCTTCGTCGCCCGCATTCGCTGGGCGTCGTTCCACCATATGCCACGCATATGACAAGCGTGTGACGCGACGTCAGTTCCCGACGCGGTTGAGATCGGCGACCTGCGCGCGTGACAGGGTGACGCCCGCGCCTTGCATCAGCTCGTCGACATGGTCGGTCGCGAAGGTGTTCACGATGGGTGCGACGATCGTCCGCTGCGCGAGCAGCCAGGCGATCGAGACGGCCGCCACGGGCACGCCGAGGTCGCCCGCGACCTGGTCGAGCGCGCGAAGGATGCGGATACCGCGGCGGTTCAGCTGTTCACGCAGCTGCTCTCCTCTGACCCCCTGCGATGTCATGCCCTTGCGGCGGTGACGCCCGGAGAGGAAGCCGTGCTCGAGCGCGTGCGACGGGGTGACCGCGAGATTCTGCGCACCGGCGACGAGACGGAGGTCTCCTTCGAAGGGCTGGCGGCGCACCAGGTTGTATGGCGCGTCGATCACCTCGATGCGCGGGTAGCCCGCGGCGGCCAGGATGCGCGCCTCGACCAATCGCTCCGGCGCGAAACCGAAGGCGCCGATGGCGCCGATCTTTCCGGCATCCACGAGCCACTCCACCGTCGCGAGGGTGTCCTCGAGGTTCGTGGTCGCGTCGAGCGTCGCGTCGAGGTAGAGCACGTCGATGCGCTCGACACCAAGCCGCGTGAGCGATCCCTCGACGGCCCGGACCAGGTTCACCGAGCCGAGGCCGGGATTGTCGGCGTGCGCGCCGATGCGCACGCTGAGGAGCGTGCGATCGCGGTGGCCGCGCGATCGCAGCCACTGGCCGATGATGTGCTCGCTGCGTCCTCCGGAGAAGCCGTCGGCCGTGTGGATGGCGTTGCCGCCGAACTCGATGTAGCGATCGAGGATGCCGTGGCTGGTCTCCAGATCGACGTTCCAGCCGAACTCCGCGGCGCCCAGCATCATCGGGAAAGTCTCGAAACCGGTCTCGCCCAGAGGCACGCGAATGGTCTCGCCGATGCCCGGACCGACCACCGGAATCGGGGCCGAGGGATGTTCGGAGAGCTGCTCCGGTGCGCGCTCGGTGGAGGCTCCTGGGCCTGCACTGAACAACCGCATACTCTTCACCCCCGCGTCAGCCGGGTCTCACCCCGGCTTGCGTACTACCGAATGCACCCCCCGGTGCGTACTTCGAGGGTAAGCGAGATCGGCGAACGTCCCGTCCAATCCGGGGAACGGCGCGAAAACTTCCGATAACGGTTTGATCACATCAGATACGACGAAGACCCGGGTTTCGGCCGTTGCCGACCGAAACCCGGGTCTGTGGAACGTCAGTGCTTACTCGGCAGACGCCTCAGCCGGAGCATCCTCAGCAGGTGCAGCATCCGCCGCAGGAGCCTCGTCGATGACGGGCTCGAGGGACAGCTTGCCGCGGTCGTCGATCTTCGTGATCTTCACGAGGATCTTCTGACCGACCGAGAGGACGTCGTCGACGTTCTCCACACGCTTGCCACCGGCGAGCTTGCGCACCTCGGTGACGTGGAGCAGGCCGTCCTTGCCCGGAAGCAGGGAGACGAACGCACCGAAGGTGGCGATCTTGACGACCGTACCCAGGAACTGCTCACCGATCTCGGGGTTGGTCGGGTTCGCGATCGCGTTGACCTGCGCACGCGCGGCCTCGGCCGACGGACCATCGGTCGCGCCGATGTAGACGGTGCCGTCCTCCTCGATGGAGATCTGCGCGCCGGTCTCGTCCTGGATCGCGTTGATCGTCTTGCCCTTCGGGCCGATCAGCTCGCCGATCTTGTCGACCGGGATCTGCACGCTGATGACGCGCGGCGCGGTGGGCGCCATCTCGTCAGGAGCGTCGATCGCGGAGTTCAGGACGTTGAGGATCGTCAGACGCGCATCGCGCGCCTGCGTCAGCGCACCGGCGAGTACAGACGTCGGGATGCCGTCGAGCTTCGTGTCGAGCTGGATGGCGGTGATGAACTCACCGGTACCCGCGACCTTGAAGTCCATGTCACCGAGAGCGTCTTCCGCACCCAGGATGTCGGTCAGCGCCGCGTAGCGGGTCTCACCGTCGACCTCGTCGGAGACGAGGCCCATGGCGATGCCGGCGACGGGAGCACGCAGCGGCACACCCGCGTTCAGCAGCGACAGGGTCGACGCGCAGACCGAGCCCATCGACGTCGAACCGTTGGAGCTGAGAGCCTCAGACACCTGACGGATCGCGTACGGGAACTCTTCGCGGCTGGGCAGCACCGGCACGAGGGCGCGCTCGGCGAGGAAGCCGTGCCCGATCTCGCGACGCTTCGGCGAACCGACTCGACCGGTCTCACCGGTCGAGTAGGGCGGGAAGTTGTAGTGGTGCATGTAGCGCTTGCTCGTTGTCGGGGACAGCGAGTCGATCTGTTGCTCCATCTTGAGCATGTTCAGCGTGGTGACACCCATGATCTGGGTCTCGCCGCGCTGGAAGATCGCGGATCCGTGCACGCGCGGGATGACCTGCACCTCGGCGTCGAGCGGACGGATGTCCGCCAGACCGCGACCGTCGATGCGGACGCTCTCGGTGAGGATGCGCCCACGGACGATCTTCTTCGTGACCGACTTGTACGCGGCGGAGAACTCCAGCGGAGCCGCAGCAGGCAGGTTGCCGGCCTCGGTCGCCTCGATCAGTTCGGCGCGAACGCGGTCCTTGATCGCGTCATCCGCGTTCTGGCGCTCCTTCTTGTCGGCGATCTGGTAGACGCCGACCAGGTCGTCGTAGGAACGCTCGGCGACGAAGTTGTAGACCTCTTCGCTGTACGGCAGGAAGACCGGGTAGACACCCGGCTCCTTCGACGCCGTTGCCGCCAGTTCGGCCTGAGCCTTGACGAGCTGCGCGATGAACGGCTTCGAGGCCTCGAGGCCCTGAGCGACGATCTCTTCGTTCGGCTTGGTGGCGCCGGCCTTGATCAGGTTCCAGCTGCCCTCGGTGGCCTCAGCCTCGACCATCATGATCGCGACGTCTTCGGTGCCATCGGCCTTCGTGACGACGCGACCGGCGACGATCAGGTCGAACACGGCCTCGGAGACCTGCGCAGCGGTCGGGAACGCGACCCACTGATCGGCGTGCTCGCCCTGACCGGCGATGAACGCCAGACGAACGCCGGCGACGGGGCCGGAGAACGGCAGACCGGAGATCTGCGTCGATGCCGAAGCCGCGTTGATCGCGAGCGCGTCGTAGAACTCGCCCGGAGCGATCGAGAGAACCGTGATGACGATCTGGACCTCGTTGCGGAGGCCGTCGACGAACGACGGACGCAGCGGACGGTCGATCAGACGGCAGACCAGGATCGCCTCGGTGGAGGGACGGCCCTCACGGCGGAAGAACGAGCCGGGGATCTTGCCGGCTGCGTAGGAGCGCTCCTCGACGTCGACCGTCAGCGGGAAGAAGTCGAAGCCCTCGCGCGGGTGCTTGCCCGCGCTCGTGGCCGAGAGGAGCATGGTTTCGTCGTCGAGGTACGCGGCGACGGCGCCCTGAGCCTGCTGCGCGAGGCGGCCGGTCTCGAAGCGGATGGTGCGGGTGCCGAAGCGGCCGTTGTCGAGAACGGCCTCGGTGGCGGTGATTTCAGGACCTTCCAAGAGGTCTCTCCTTCTTTGTTTAGACTCGCGAGTCCGTGTGACGCGCGAGCGTGTTCGAGAAGGAGCGGAAACGGACAGATATGGGCGCGCGGGCAGTCCCGCGAATCTCGCCTGCGCTGGCCACCAGTAGAAAGCCACCCGACACCGTTTGCCGAGGAACCCACCACAGGGGACCAGCTTCTCCGCCGTCCGCTCCGTAAGTCGATATGAAGTTGGACGGATGCCCGAAGGCAACCGCATCCACCCTACCAGCGGGATCCCGAGATCCTGCTGTCGGGCGGTGGCGGAGTGGTCAGCGCACGCCGACGCCCTCCCGCGCGGGCGAGCGGCCGAGATACACATAGTCGTCGTGCTTGGAGACCCGCCCGTCTCCGGCGGCGCGCCCATGCAGCCGACGCCACACCCAGGGCAGCGCGTGGCGTCGCCACCACAGACCGGTACTGAGCGTCTCGTGCTCGTGCAGCACCGCGTCGAGCGCCCCGAGCGCGTCAGCGTGCGGGACTCCGAGCACCTCACCGGCTCGATAGGCGAGGAAACGGTGCCCACGGCTGCTGAGGTGCACGAGATCCTCGCCCCAGTTCGGCCGATCCCCCAACGACGGATGCAGGTCGGTATCGATGAGGATCGCACCGGTGCGCGCGGCGATCCCCGTGAGCAGGGTCGCGAAGGCGGCGAAGCGCGCGGTGTAGATCGAGGCGGCACGACGCCCCGGCAGGAACGGCGTCACCAGCACGACGTCGGCTCCGATCGCGCGGAGTCTGCACACCGCGTCCTCGAGGCGTGCAGCGAGCGCAGTGATGTCGACGCGATACTTCACCAGATCGTTGGCACCGATCAGGATCGAGACGAGGTCAGGGCGCAACTCGAGCGCGCGCTCGAGTTGGGAACCGCAGACGTCCGAGACCCGCTTCGATCGGATGGCGAGATTGGCGTAGTGCAGACCGCCGCGCGCCGCCAGCAACAGGGCGAGGCGATCCGCCCATCCGCGCAACGCCCCGTCGGGCGCCGGATCGCACAAGCCCTCGGTCAACGAATCACCGAGTGCGACGTAACGCCGCCACCGTGTCGGTACGGCCGCCGTCGCGAGCTCCGGACGTACTCCGCGGCGAGCGCGAAGGCCGGTGTCCACTCGTCGCAATGCACGAGCCTCCTCGAAATGCCCGATCAACTGATCGCACACGCTCGCCCACGACCGCCCCTGCACGGCGATACGGCCCGCTTCACCGAATGCCCGCCGCTTCCGCGCATCGCCGACGAGGTCAGTCACCCGCATCCGCAGATCATCGAGGTCTCCGGGGCGATACAGCCATCCGTCGATCCCCATGCGCACAAGGTCGAGCGGGCCGCCGCGGCCCGTCGCCACCACCGGGACACCGCTCGCGTGCGCTTCCTGGAGTGTCTGTCCGAAAGTCTCGCTCTCCCCCGGGTGCACGAAGACGTCGAACGACGCCATCGCTGCGGCGAGCGCATCGCCGTCGAGGTGGCCGAGGAAGCGGGCGTGCGGCAGAAGGCCTTCGAGCTGCGCTCGTGCCGGTCCGTCACCGACGATGACGAGGCGCACCCCGGGGATCCCCTGCAGCACAGCGAGATCCTGCACCTGTTTCTCCGGAGCGAGCCGGCCGACGTAGCCGACGACCACTTCGGCATGCCATTGCGATCGCAGCGCGCCGGAACGTCGGCTCGGCTGGAACCGTTCGGCATCGACGCCGCGCCCCCAGCGGCGCATGCGATCGATACCGAGCCGTTCCAGTTGCTGCGCGGACTCCCCCGATGGCACCAGCGTGAGCGTCGCCCGGCGATGCAGCCGCGCTATATGGGTCTGCGCGATTCCGGTGGTCGCCGCTATCCGATATCGCTCGGTGTACGCGGCGACGTCGGTCTGATACGCCGCGACGGACGCCACCTCGAGTCGCTCAGCGGCCAGGACACCGCGCCACCCGAGCGCGAACGGCGATGCCAGGTGGACGACGTCCGGCTGGAAGCGGCGCAGTGAAGCAGCCACGCGGTGCGCGGGCGACGTGCCGACACGGACATTGCGGTACCCGGGCAGTGCGAGGCTCGGAATCGGCTCGATCACCGCCCCGCTCACCTCAGTGGGGATGCCGGCGGCGACCGGCGCGATCACGTGGGCGTCGTGACCGGTGCGTTCGAGGTGCCGCAGGATCTGCAGCACCGACCCGGTGACGCCATTCATGTGGGGAAGGAAGGACTCTGTCACGATCGCGACTCTCACATCCTCAGGATGCGGGTGCCGCGGCGCCGGGAACATCGGAACCGGCCCCCACCACCAGATGTTCACCGGATGCTGGAGCGCCGGTCACCGGCTATCCCCTCTTTGGTTCCCGTTCACCCGAAACCCGCACAGTTGACGATGTGCCGACCGATGCGCTCGCCGAACTGATGACCGGACCCTGGGCGCTCGCCCTGATGAGCGTCCTCGTTCTCGGCGATGCCTTCTTCGTCGTCATCCCCGGCGAGATCGCGGTCACCGCGCTCGGCGCCCTGTCCGTGACGAACGGAGCGCCGCCGTTGCCTGCGGTGATCGCCTGCGCCGCGGTCGCCGCCGCGCTCGGCGATGTCGCGTGCTATCTGATCGGACGCGCAGTCGGTACCGAGCGCTGGCGGTGGATGCGAGTGCCGCGCGTGCAGCAGGCCCTGGACTGGGCCAGGCGCCGCCTGGACTCCGGTACGGCGACGGTGCTCTTCACCGCACGGTTCGTGCCGTTCGCCCGGCTGGCGATCAATCTCGTCGCGGGGGCGTCACGGATCCACCCACCGCGCTATCTGGCTCTCGTCGCGCTCGCCGCGACCGGCTGGGCCGTCTATCAGGCATCGGTCGGCGCAGCCGTCGCCGCGATCATCCCCGGCGGGCCCCTCGTGGCTGTGCCCGCATCGATCGTCGTCGCCGTCGGAATCGGCCTCCTGATCGATGTGTTCGTCCGGCGGATGCGGAAGTGATCTCCCCTCCGGCCGCCGCGGTGACATAGGCTGACGAGCATGAGCACCGAAGAAAGCGCCTCCTCCTCTGAGGACATGAAGCGCAAGTTCAAGGAAGCGCTCGAGAAGAAGAACGCGCACCACCGGCAGGGCGAGGCACACCTCGACGGCGATTCCGCCGTGCACGGTGGGCCCGCCGCCCCGCAGACGCGGCGCGAGTTCCGACGCAAGAGCGGTTGACCGCATGAAGGATGCGGGGGCAGGCGTCCGCCTGCTCCCGCATCCTTCACCACATCGGTGAGCGCTGCTCAGTTCCCAGAGACGCGCTGCCGCGCCCGCTGTTCCTTCGCCGCCATCTCCGCCAGTGCGGATTCGCTGAGTTCCTGTGTGCCCACGGCCTGACGCTCGTCCGACATACCGTGTTCGTCGACGCCGTCGAGCGACGACTCGTCGAACGGGATCTCTCCGCTCAGCACCTGCCGTACCCGATCACGGTCGATCTGCTTCGTCCACGTGCCGATGAGCAGCGTGGCGACCGCGTTGCCGGTGAAGTTCGTCAGCGCGCGCCCCTCGGACATGAAGCGGTCGATGCCGACGATCACTCCGACGCCGTCCACGAGGTCGGGCCGGTAGGCCTGGAGGCCTCCGGCAAGAGTGGCAAGCCCCGCACCGGTGACGCCGGCTGCGCCCTTGCTCGCGATGATCATGAACACCAGCAGGCCGATCTGCTCGCCGATCGACATCGGCTGGCCCATCCCGGTGGCGATGAAGAGCGAAGCCATCGTGAGGTAGATCGCCGTGCCGTCCAGGTTGAACGAGTACCCCGTGGGGACGGTGATTCCCACGACCGGCTTCGAGACCCCGATGTGCTCCATCTTCGCGATGAGTCGAGGCAGCGCCGACTCCGACGACGAGGTGCCGACGATCAGCAGGTACTCCCGCGCGAGGTACTTCATGAGGCTGAGGATGTTGACGCGCGTCACGACCCAGAGCAGGGTTCCGAGGACGACGGCGATGAAGAGGATGCAGGTGACGTAGAACGCCACCATGAGGATGCCGAGGCTCCAGATCGCCGCGATACCGGTCTTCCCGACGACGGCGGCGATGGCGCCGAAGGCGCCGAGGGGCGCCAGCCAGAGGATCATCCCGAGGATGCGGAACACCAGCTTCTGCAGGTTCTTCACCGCGTCCATGATCGGGGCGCCGCGATCGCCGAGTCCTTGCAGCGCGAAGCCGGCGAGCAGAGCGATGAACAGCACCTGGAGCACGCTCTCCCCGGTGAACGCGGAGAAGAAGGTGGTCGGGATGATGCCGAGGATGAACTCCTGAGTGGTCTTCGCCTCTCCCGTCACCGCCTCGTAGCTGGAGGAGGTCATATCGAGTCCTGCGCCGGGGTGGATGATGTTGCCCACCAGGAGGCCGATGGCGAGGGCGAACGTCGACATCACCATGAAGTACAGCAGCGCGAGGCCGCCGATCTTCCCGACGGTCGCGGCCTTGGCGATCGAGCCGACCCCGACGACGATCGTGCAGAAGATGATCGGCGCGATCATCATCTTGATCAGCGCGACGAAGCCCTTGCCGATGGGCTCGAGGCTCTGGCCGACCTCGGGCCAGATGAGTCCCACCGCCGCGCCGAGCACGACGGCGATGATCACGGAGACGTAGAGCCAGGTATGCCGATCCCAGGCCTGCTTGCCGCGCCGTGAGTTGTACCCGGGGAGAGAGAATCCCGTCGTAATGGCCATCGTGTCCTCCTTGAACATGAACTTCTTCGTCACATGACCGCCTGCGGCATCGCTGACGGTAGACAACAGCGTCACGGGCTTCACACGGAGACACCATTTGTGGTCGTATTGGTCACTACCGAACCGCCACGACCCGAAGGAGATGCGATGGCACGCGCCTTCGAGGCTCGCAGCGCCGCGTCTCGCGTGTTCATCGTCCTGCTTCTCGTCGGGGTGCTGGTGGGCGCCCTGGTGGCCGTCTTCCTGGTGATCGAGGCGCAGCGTGCGACGCACGCCGAGGCCGAACGCGTCACGAGTGCGACGGCCATCGCGATCGCGGAATCACCCGCCGCGATCGACGCGCTCGCCGCCGGGGACCTCGATGCGGCGACGCGTGCACTCGAACCGTACGTCCTGGACGTGGCAGACGCCGCCGGCCTCGACTTCATCACGGTGATGACGCCGGACGGGGTGCGCGTCACGCACCCGGACCCCGACCAGATCGGCGGTCATTACCTGGGAACGATTCCCGCAGCCCCCGCGTCGCGCACGGAGGTGTTCACCGGCACCCTCGGACCCTCTGTGCGGACGATCGTGCCGATCCTGTCCACGGAGGGCGGAGATCTGCTCGGCTGGGTCGCTGCCGGCGTGACCGTGGAATCGATCGCCGAGACCCTGGTGCGGCGCCTGCCGCTGTCGCTCGGCATCGCTGTGTCCGTGCTCGCGGTCGGAGTGATCGGTGCGTGGCTCGCCCGCCGCTTCACACGGCGCATCGCCGGCGACCTCCCGCCCGGGCAGCTGCGGGACGCCGTTTCGTCCTACGAGTCCATCCGGACGCTCGGCGAGGCGTTGCGCGCACAGACCCATGAGCATGGCAATCGGATGCACACGGCCGTCGCGCTGCTGGAGCTCGGCCGCACCGAGGAGGCGATCGAGATCCTCACCGAGACGTCTCGTCAGAGCCAGTCCCTCGTCGACCAGGTCACCGCTCGCCGCCACGGCGACCCGGCCGTCGGCGCACTTCTGCTCGGCAAGGCGTCTCAGGCCAAGGAGCGGGGCATCGACTGGCGTGCGCAGATCGCGCCTGACGCCCCGCGTTCATCGCTCTCCACGGTCGACAGCGTCTCGGTGCTGGGTAACCTCATCGACAACGCCATGGATGCCGCCGCCGAGGCCTCCGATCGGTGGGTGGAGGTGTCCCTGAGCCGCACCGACGAGGGCTCGTTGCTGATCGGAGTCTCCGACAGCGGCGCCGGAGTGCCCGAGGGTCTCCGCGACCAGATCTTCACCCACGGTTTCTCCACGAAACCGTCCGGCGTGCAGGGACGCGGCGTCGGACTCGCGCTCGTCCGATCGGTCGTCACGGAGGCGGGCGGGTCTGTGCGGATCACCGATGATCCGACCACGTTCCTGATCTCGCTTCCCGCGGCCTCGTCCGCCCGGAGGAAGGCATGATCCGCACTCTTCTCGTCGACGACGATCTCCTGACCCTGGAACTTCACCGCGACTACATCGGACGCCTCGCGGGGTTCGCCGTGGTCGGCGAGTGCACAGGCGCCAGAGCGGCACTGACGGCCGTGCTCGACCAGTCGGCCGGCCGTCCGGTCGATCTCGTCCTCCTGGATATGACGATGCCGGACGGGTCAGGCCTGGACGTCCTTCGTACACTGCGCGCCCGCTCGGCCGCGGTGGACGTCATCGCCATCACCGGGGTGAGAGATGCCGAAGTCGTGCGTCAGATGGCTGCTCTCGGCGTCTTCCAGTACCTGGTGAAGCCCTTCACCTTCGCGACGTTCCGAGAGCGCCTCGAGCAGTATCGCGTCTACCGGGCGCAGTCGCAGTCGACCGATGGAGAGGCGACTCAGGCCGAGATCGACGCTCTCCTCGGCGCAGCCAGGCCGACCGGATCGATCCCGATCCCGAAAGGCCTGTCCCCTGGTTCTCTGGAGAGCATCACTGCCGCGATGCGGTCCTCCGACGCGCTCTCGGCGAGTGAGGTCGGCGAGATGCTCGGCATGTCGCGCGTCGCGGCGCGACGCTACCTCGAGCACCTTGTCGCCGAGGGGACCCTGGCCCGCTCGGCCCGCTACGGCGCCCGCGGGCGCCCGGAGACCGAGTACCGATGGAATCGGAGCAGTGGTCCGGCACGCTAGAACGGCACTGGTAATCTCGTGCCGTATGTCCTCAGGGCGGGGTGAGATTCCCCACCGGCGGTGACGCGGCTCGTCCGCGAAGCCCGCGAGCGGACTCCACGGTGGAGCCTGCAGACCTGGTGCGATTCCGGGGCCGACGGTCAGAGTCCGGATGGAAGAGGACGAAAGGAACGATCATCATGTCCAGAATCGCCATCGTCGCCGCCGAATGGCACGCAGAGATCGTGGAGCAGGCCGTTGCATCCTTCGACGCTCGGCTCGCGTCGCTCGGCTTCGAAGACGTCCGGGTGATCCGCGTCCCCGGTGCTTTCGAGATACCCCTGCACGTGCAGCGGCTGGCGCGAAGCGGAGACTACGACGCCATCGCGACCTGCGCTCTCGTGGTGGACGGCGGCATCTACCGTCACGACTTCGTCGCATCCACGGTCGTCGACTCCCTGATGCGCGTGCAGCTGGAGACGGATGTCCCCGTGTTCTCCGGTGTGCTCACACCGCACCACTTTCATGAGCACCAGGAGCATCGGGACTACTTCGGCCGGCATTTCGACCTGAAGGGCCGCGAACTGGCGGATGCCGTCGCGAAGACCCTCGCGAGCCTGTCCTCGATCGGCTGAAGCCGGCCGATCGATGCAGGCGGCTCACACACCGTCGCAGTGATCAGCGCTGCGGCTGCGAGGTGAGCCAGTCCGAGAACGTCACCGTTCCCCGGTCGGCATCATCATCGGGAAGCAGACTGCCGTCTCGCATCGCACGTCCGAACGCGCCGGGAAGGGCGATCGCCGGCATCCACCCGGTGAGGCCGGTGTGGCGCGCCCACGACCTCATCATCTCGACGAGATCCTCCTCACGCGGGCCGGCGAGGTCGCGCGCGCGACCCGCCGGTGCCGCTTCGGCGAGGTCCACGAGCCGCTGCGCGACCTCGATGACCGAAACGGGCTGCGTGCGCATCCGCACCGCGAGATGCAGCGGCCCGACAGCGGCGCGTCGGTGCATCTGTGCCGCGAAGTCGTGGAACTGCGTCGCCCGCAGAATCGTCCAGGGCGTCTGGCCGGATTGCACGGCCTGTTCCTGCGCGAGCTTGCCTGCGTAGTACGCGTGGGGTGCACGATCGACGCCGACGATCGAGAGGGCCACGTGATGCCCGACCCCTGCGCGCTGTCCGGCGGCCAACAGCTTCGCCGTCGTGGCGGTGAAGAAATCCGTCGACGTCCTGGCACTCTGCGTGACGACGCTGAGCGCGTCGACCACGACATCCGTGCCCTCGAGCGCCGCGTCCAGGCCCGACCCGCTGCGCACGTCGACGCGGTTACCCCTGGTCAGCACACGGACGCGGTGGCCGCGTTGCTGCGCCACCCTCACGACCTCCGTGCCGATGATGCCCGTGCCGCCTGCGACTGCGATCTCCATGCGTCTCCGATCGATGTGGGTACTCGGTCCATTCTGAACCCGTACCGAGCATGATCTGTACCGAGCGCGTCAGGAAATCGCAGTCGACAGACTCACTCCCCTGCGAGACCGCCCAGCATGTGTCCGAACGAGCGACCTTCGCCGAGATAGGTCGACGGATCGTAAGGATCCACGACCACGCTCGGCTGTCGACGCGCGATCGCGTCGGCGAGTTCTCGTGCACCCTTCTCGACGCGCTTCGCGAGCGGTGCGACGTCGTCGCCCGCCCCGCCCCAATCGCTGGACGCCGCGAACACACCGGTCGAGACGGGCTCGGCGTGCAGATATGCGAACAGCGGACGGATCGCGTAGTCGATCGCGAGGGAATGACGTGCGGTCCCGGCATTCGCGCCGATCAGCACCGGCTTGCCGACGAGGGAGTCCGGATCGAGCACGTCGATGAACGACTTGAACAGGCCCGAGTAGCTCGTCGAGAAGATCGGCGTGACTGCGATCAGCGCATCCGCGGAGATCACGGTGTTGATCGCGGTCTCCAATGCGGGCGGCGCGAATCCGGTGAGCATGTTGTTCGTGATGTCGTGCGCGTAATCGCGCAACTCGATCACGTCCACGCTCGCCTCGATGTTGTGAGCGGCGAGGGCCTTCAACGTCTCCGCGGCCAGCCGATCCGCCAGCATCCTGGTGGACGACGGGTTGGAGAGTCCCGCCGAGACGACGGCGATACGACGAGTGGTCATCAGGCGTCCTTCCGGCCGAGGCCGAACGCCGCACCGGCCGGCGCCGGGGTGTCCTGATAGGGCGAGTCGCCGGTGAGGTTGTCCCCGCGGTTCGCACCGGGGCGCGCCTGACGGGTCGGTCCGTCGCCGAACTCCGCCTTGACGCGGGCAGCGTGGGTCGGAGCATCCGGAACGTTCGCCGGGCGGTCCTTCGCGAGCTCCTTGCGCAGCACCGGAACGACCTCGGATCCGAGGATGTCGAGCTGCTCGAGCACCGTCTTCAGCGGGAGGCCCGCGTGATCGATGAGGAACAGCTGCCGCTGGTAGTCGCCATAGTGCTCGCGCATCGCGGCGTAACGGTCGATGACCTGCTGCGGCGATCCCACCGTCAACGGGGTCATCTCGGTGAAGTCCTCCATGCTCGGGCCGTGACCGTACACCGGCGCGTTGTCGAAGAACGGCCGGAACTGGTTCACCGCATCCTGAGATTTCGCACTCATGAACACCTGGCCGCCGAGGCCGACGATCGCCTGTTCTGGCGTTCCATGGCCGTAGTGCGCGTAGCGCTGACGGTAGAGCTCGATGAGGCGCTGGTAGTGCTCCTTCGGCCAGAAGATGTTGTTGGCGAAGAAGCCGTCACCGTAGTACGCGGCCTGCTCTGCGATCTCCGGGGTGCGGATGGATCCGTGCCAGACGAACGGCGCGATACCGTCGAGCGGACGAGGCGTCGACGTGAAGCCCTGGAGCGAGGTACGGAACTTGCCCTCCCAATCCACGACGTCCTCACGCCACAGCTTGTGCAGCAGCGCGTAGTTCTCGATGGCGAGCGGAAGGCCCTGGCGGATGTCCTGACCGAACCAGGGGTACACCGGGCCGGTGTTCCCGCGGCCGAGCATGAGATCCATCCGGCCGCCGGAGACGTGCTGCAGCATCGAGTACTCTTCCGCGATGCGCACCGGGTCATTCGTCGTGATGAGCGTCGTCGACGTGGAGACGATGAGCCGCTCGGTCTGCGCCGCGAGTGCAGCGAGGAACGTCGAAGGGCTGGACGACCAGAACGGCGGGTTGTGATGCTCACCGATGGCGAAGACGTCGAGACCCACTTCTTCGCTGTGCTTGGCGATGGCCATCGTGGCCTTGATCCGCTCCTGCTCGCTCGGCGTCACGCCGGTCACGGGGTCGCGGGTGATGTCGCTGACCGACATGATGCCGAACTGCATCGCGTGTGCGCCCGACTGCTCGCTCATGATTACTCCATCTTTCCCGAAGCGGATGACTCGGCATCCGTTTCTATTCACTTGAATGTATCTGTGACAACGCGATCCTGGCAACTTTATTCCCGGGCGGTAGCCTCGAAGGATGAGCAGCGCTGACGCAGACTCCGGTCGTCCGATCACCGGATCGATCCAGAAGCCGCGACGCCGGGTGCCTTTCTGGGACAACGCCCGCTACGCCTGCATCGTTCTCGTGGTTCTCGGCCATGCCGTCCAGCGGCTGATCTACGACTCGGACATCGCTTTCGCGTTCTACCTCACGTTGTACGCGTTCCACATGCCGGCATTCGCGATCATCTCCGGATACTTCTCCAAGTCCACGTCGCCGACCAAGACCCAGATGGCCAGGGTGATCACGGACATCCTCGTGCCCTACATGATCTTCGAATTGCTCTGGACACTCACGAAGTGGCTCGTCGAGGGGCAGGCCGACCCGAACATCACGCGGCCGTCCTGGACGCTGTGGTTCCTGCTCGCGCTGGGGATCTTCCGCCTGGTCCTCCCCTATCTCGCACTCCTGCGCTGGCCGTTGGTGTGGACGGTCGCCATCTCGATCGGCGTCGGGTACCTGCCCAATGTCGACAGCACTTTCTCGCTCTCGCGCACCCTCGGCCTCCTGCCCTTCTTCGCATTCGGCTGGTGGCTGCGCGAGCACGACATCGTGGCCAGGATGCGGTTGCTGGATTTCCGGCCCTGGTGGGTGCGTGTCGCCGCAGTCGCCGTGCTCGCTGCGACCGGCTGGGCGGCGTGGACGTGGCTTCCGCTCTGGCAGACGATCGATCTGCGGCACTGGCTCTTCTACGAGGACTCGTATGCGGATCTCGGCGGCGAGCAGTGGTGGGCCGGCGGCCTGCGCATCGCGCTGATGCTCCTCGCCGTCGTCCTCAGCGCGGCGTTCTTCGCCCTGATTCCGCGCGGAACACACTGGTGGACGCCGTTCGGGCAGTACACGATGTACGTCTTCCTGCTGCACTCCTTCGTGCTGTACCCGTTCCGCGAAACCGGGATCCTGCGCGACCTCGACCCGACCTGGATCTGGTTGCCGGTGGTCGCACTCCTCTCGGTGCTGATCGCCCTGGCCCTCGCCACGAGACCGGTACGGTGGCTGTTCCGGCCTCTCGTGGAACCCCGCCCCACATGGCTCTTCTCAGATCCCCGGCTCGCCTCGCGCGAGGGACGCAGAAACGACCCGACCGGTTCCCGTCGCCCTGCTCCGCCTCAGTCGAAGAGCTCGGCTCCGACGTAGGATCCCGGTTTCGCGCCGGCTGGGACGGCCCAGATCCCCGAGCCGACATGTCGGATGTACTCGTTCAGCACGTCTGTCGACAGCCGACGCTGGAGTGACACGAACTGGGACGGATCCCGCTGGTAGGAGAGGAAGAACAGGCCCGCGTCGAGCCGGCCGAGGTTGTTGTTCCCGTCGACGTAGTTGTAGCCGCGGCGAAGGATGCGGATGCCGTCGTTCTGCTCAGGATGAGCAAGCCGGACATGGCTGTTCGCGTCGATCGCCGTTCCGCTGAAGTCTGGCGCGGTGAACTCGCCTCCGCCGGACAGCGGTGCTCCTGCGCCCTTGTCGCGGCCGATGATGGAGTGCTGCTCGGCGAGTCGAACCCGGTCCCACGTCTCGATCAGCATCGCGATCTTCCGGGCGACGAGATACGAGCCACCGGCCATCCAGGCGGGTTCGTCAGATTCGGCGACCCAGACGTGATCCTCGAGCGCCGCAGCGTCATCCGCGAGGATGTTCGCCGTGCCGTCCTTGAAGCCGAAGAGATTGCGGGGCGTCGCCTGCGCTGAGGTCGTGCGCGAGGTCTTGCCGAAGCCGAGCTGCGACCAGCGCAACCGCGCCCGCCCGAAGGCGATGCGGCTGAGGTTGCGGATCGCGTGCACGGCCACCTGCGGGTCGTCGGCGCATGCCTGGATGCAGAGATCGCCGTTCGACAGCTCGGGGTCGAGGTCGTCACCGAGAAACGGCGGCAGCTTCTCGAGAGTCGCCGGGCGCTGGGCGGCGATGCCGTAGCGATCGCCGTCCGCGTTCTCGAACAGACCCGGGCCGAAGCCGAAGGTGATGGTCAGCCCGGCCGCGGGCAGCCCCAGCGCCTCGCCGGTATCCTCAGGCGGCTGCTCGGCGGGACCGCCGACCGCACCGGTGGCGCTGACCTCCAGACCCTGCGTCATCCTCGATGCCGCATAGGTCCAGTCCTGCAGCAGCGACTTGAGGTCGTCGCGGTCGCTTCGCGGCATCATGTCGAACGCCGCGAAATGCAGGTGGTCCTGCACCGGCGTGGTGATGCCCGCCTGATGCGCACCGAAGAAGTCGAACGCGCTCTGCGCATCGGCGCTCTCCCGCGCGCGTCCGAGGGCGACTCCGCCGGCGAGACCCGCCCCCGTTCCGATCGCAAGACCGGCGACGCCCCCGCCGATCGCGAGGCCGAGCAGGCCGCGCCTGCTCAGGCCCGAGGGTGCGGATGCCGCGGTGTCGCCGACGGAGGCCGGCACCGCCGCCGCATCCGCTTCTGACTCAGTCATGGGGGTATCCCGGATCAGGACAGCACCGTGCCGGTCAGCTGCGACAGCGGCTCGGCGAGGGCGTTGATCAGATCGGTGAACTGGCGCTTGTCGGGGTCGGTGAGTTCGGCGTACCCGACGAAGCCCTCAGCCAGCGAGCCGTGGGCTGCGAGCGCCGCTTCGAGCTGCGCGTAGCCGGCCTCGATCTTCTCGACCAGCGCCGCACCGTCGTCGCCCTGCGCGGCGGCGAAGTCCTGCACCAAGGAGAACGCCATCTTGGACCCCTCGACATTCGCCGCGAAGTCGTAGAGGTCGGTGCCGGACCACCAGTCCTCCTCGCCCGAGATCTTTCCCGTCGCGACCTCATCGAGCAGCGCGATCGCGCCGTTCGAGATTCCGGCGATGCCCTGATCATCCAGCGCGGTGGTGAAGTCGTCGGAGTGGACGTAGGAGAAGAGCTCCTGCACGTCGGCGAGAAGCAGGTCACCGAACTCGGAGCGCTGCTCCGGAGTAGACGGTGCCCAATCCTGCCACGCCGGCGTCTCTCCATCGGCGTTCAACGCGTCCTGCGCCGGCACCCACAGGTCCTTCTCGATGCGGTGGAAGCCGGTCCAATCGAGCTCCTCCGCGACCGCGTCCACCTCGCGGTAGTCGATTCGCGGGTCGAGGTCGCCGAGCGCCTCCGCGACGGGCTCGATGCGCTCGTAGAACGCGCGGGTCTGCGGGAAGAGTGCGCGTGCGGTCTCATCGTCGCCGGCCACGTACGCGGCGACGAAATCCTCGACCGTGGGCACAAGCTGCCCGACCTGGTCCTTGACGAACGCCGCGTAGAGGTCGACCGCCTGCTGCTTCAGCTCGGCATCCGGTCCGTCGACGGCGACGCGGTCCCCGGTGACGGTGAACGACGCCTTGCCGACGCCCTCCCCGATCATGCCGGGCTTGCAGAGGGTGAAGTACTCCCCCGGCTGCGCGACGACGGTGAGCGTACGGGATGCCGACGGTGCGATGTTCTCGACCTCGCCGACGATACGCAGGCCGTCCTCGGCGAGCAGGTAGAACTCCGAGATTTTGCTGCTGTCGTTGGAGACCTCGAAGGTCAGGGTGCCGCTCTTCGCCGTCGCCGCGGAGACCGCGCACTCACCATCGGTGGAGGACACCGTGAAGGCTGCTGCGGCATCGACGTCGCTCTTCGCGACGCATCCGCTCAGAACGAGCGCTCCGGCGCCGGCGACCGCGAGTGCACCGATGATTCGGCGTGAAGAGATCATGCTGCTCCTTGTTGTGAAAGATGAAGGGTCTCGTCCTGGCGTGGTTCCGCCACCGGACGCGAGCGGGATGGACGCCGCCCGCGGAGACCGCGAACGTAGAAGAATCCGACGATGCCGACGTAGAGCGCCCAGGCGATGACCTGCAGCCAGGTCATCGCGGGCATGAACCCGACCGTCGCCTGCAGGATCGCAGCCCATGCGCTGTCCGGTGCGATGGTCGAAGCGACATCGAAAGACCAGCCGAACGGGATCGCCGACCACCCGACGGCGACCGCTCCCGTCGTCGGATCCAGCGGCGCGATGGCCGTGAAGGGACCGGGAAGTGCGCCGGCCTCCTGCAGATCCATCACAGCGTAGGCGAGGACTCCCGCGGCGACGATGACCAGGAATCCGCCGGTCCAGGAGAAGAACCGGCGCAGGTCCAGTCGCACGGCGCCGCGCGTGATCAACCAACCGGCGATGACCGCGGTGGCGAGGCCGAGCAGCGCACCGAGCAATGCTGTCGGTGCGTCTCCGAAAGACTGCACCATGGACCACAGCAACAGCGTCGTCTCGATGCCCTCCCTCGCGACCGAGACGAAGCCGATCGCAATGAGAGCCCACAGGCCGCCCCGGGTGAGGGCGCGGTCGATGCCGCCCTCGAGCGTCGCCTTCATGGTGCGGCCGGCGCGCTGCATCCAGAAGATCATCCAGGTGACCATGCCGACGGCGAGCAGCGAGAGACCTCCGCCGACGAGCTCCTGGGCCTCGAACGTCAGTGCGTAGTCGCCGAAGGTGAGCACGGCACCGATCCCGAGCGCCAGCGCGACGGCGAGGCCGATGCCGATCCACAACCGCGGGAGCGCATCGGCGCGGCCGAGTCGACGGAGGTAGGCGATGAGGATGCCGACGACGAGCGCGGCTTCCAAGCCTTCGCGAAGGCCGATCAGGAATGTGGCGAGCACGGAAAGGATGACTCTCAGTCTATGAACAGAGGTAAGGCATCCCTTACCTCTGAGACTTTATCACCCCGCCGGTAACGCGACGCAACACTGTTCGCGGCATCCCCCAACCGGATCTAACCTCGGGTCATGTCTGAACTCTCGCTCCCCATCCTCGACCTGTCCCAGCTCGACGAAGGCCCGGAAGCTGCTGCCCGCTTCCGTCAGGATCTGCGGACAGCGACCCATGACGTCGGCTTCTTCTATCTCACGGGTACCGGCATCTCCCCCGAGCTGGAGGCACGACTGCACCGCGCAGCGCTCGACTTCTTCGCCCTCCCGGAATCCGAGAAGCTCGCGATCGAGAACGTGAAGAGCCCCCACTTCCGCGGCTACACCCGTATCGGCGGCGAGCGCACGCAGGGGAAGGTCGATTGGCGCGAACAGATCGACATCGGCTCGGAGCGCGAGCCCGTCAGCGACGGACCCGCGTTCAACCGGCTGATCGGGCCGAACCTCTGGCCGGCGGCGCAGCCCGAGCTGCGTGAGATCGTCGACGAATGGCACGAGACCCTCTCCGAAGTCGCCCGCAAACTTCTCCGAGCCTGGGCACTCGCTCTGGGAGCTGCGGAGTCGTACTTCGACGAGCACTTCGGCGAGCCCTCCACGCTCATCAAGATCGTGCGCTACCCCGGAACCGAGGCGCCCGAACCGCGGCAGGGCGTCGGCGCGCACAAGGACTCGGGCGTGCTGACCCTGCTCTGGGTCGAGCCGGGCAAGGGTGGGCTCCAGGTCGAGCGCGATGGCACCTGGGTGGATGCCCCGCCCGTTCCCGGCGCGTTCGTGGTGAACATCGGGGAGCTTCTCGAATACGCCACCGGCGGCTATCTCAAGGCGACGAACCATCGGGTCGTCTCGCCCCAGGCACCGGATGAGCGCATCTCGATCCCGTTCTTCTTCAACCCGGCGCTGGATCAGCGTCTCCCGCTCATCGAGCTGCCTGCCGACCTCGCCGCGGACGCGAACGGGGTCACCCAGGATCCGAGCAACCCCATCCACGCGCTCTACGGCGAGAACGCCCTGAAGTCGCGCCTGCGTGCGCATCCGGACGTTGCGGCCATCCACCACGCGGATCTCGTCGGCGTGGTGTCCTGACCCACTGGCGGAACTCTTCGGCCAACGGCACGAGGTAGCTCGCCCTCCCGCTCGGCCGCCGGTTGCGGCAATAGAGTGACCTTGTGGATGCATCCCGTCCGCGGCGACCGACGCTGGCCGATGTCGCCGCTCTCGCAGGAACTTCGACCGCCGTCGTCAGCTATGTCGTCAACGACGGTCCCCGCGCGGTCTCCGCCGTGACGAAGGAGCGCGTCGAGCAGGCCATCGCCGAGCTCGGCTATCGACGCAATGCCCTGGCCGGAGCGCTCAGCGCCGGACGCGCCGATCTCATCGGGTTGCTCGTTCCCGACTCGGCCAACGCGTTCTTCAGCGAGCTCGCCCGGCATCTGGAGGGCGCGGCTCGACAGCGAGGGCTGCTCACACTCCTCGGAAACACCGGCTACAGCGTCAGCGCGGAGCGCGATTATCTTCACACCTTCTCCGACCTGCGCCCGCGCGGTATCGTGATCGCCACCATCTCCGACTCCCCCGAGCTCGCCATCGACTGCCCCCGCGTGTATGTGCACTCGGCCCCGGCGGAAACGGCGAGCCCGAGTGTCGTCATCGACGATGAAGATTCCGCGGCCGTCGCGGTGAGGCATCTCATCGACCACGGGCACACAGCGGTGCACTGCATCACGGGTCCGACCGATTTCGGGCCGGCCGGACGCCGAGAAGCAGGCTGGCGTCGAGCGATGCGTGCGGCGGGGTATGACACGACCGGTCTCGTTCACCCGATGCCGTTCGACCGTCTCGGTGCCGAAGAGGCGACGACCGCCCTCTTCAACAGCCCTTCGCCGCCGAGCGCGATCTTCGCCGCCACGGACGAGCAGGCGATCGGTGTACTGCGGGCCGCGGCGCTGTGTGGGCTGCGAGTCCCGGAAGACGTCGCGATCATCGGCTTCGACGGCATCAGGGAAGCACTGGCCGGAAGCACTCGCCTCACCACGGTCGCCGTGCCGCTCGCAGAGCTCGCCGCCGTCGTCCTCGACGCGCTCGATGGCGGCGCGCCGGCCGCCCATGTGCTGCACGCGACGCTGTCGATCGGCGAGACCTGCGGGTCTCATGCGGACGACGGATCTCCGATCGCGCGCCCGACGTCAGGCTGAGGCGCGGAAGACCTCTCGCCCGCCGGCGACGGTGAGGACGCAGCTTCCCGCGCCGTCGGCGACGAGTACCTCGTGCACCCCGGTCCCCTCGACGGCGATGTCGAAAAGCGCCAGGTCAGCGGGACCGCCGACTGACAGCCCTCCATAGCCGTCGTCCGCGAGACCCATGGCCTTGGCGCCGCCCAGCGTCGCCGCGCGCACCAGACGCTCCTCGAGGTCGGAATCCGTGTACCCCTGCTTCCTGGCGATCGCTGCGAGTTCCCTCACGTCTTCCATGAGATCGAGCGACGGGGAGGAGGCGAGCGAATCCGTCCCGACGGAGATCTCATGCCCCTCCGTCAGGTATGCGGCGACGGGCGCCTCGGCGAGACCGATGACCCGGTTCGATCTCGGGCAGAGCGCAACCTGCGTTCTTCTGGCCAGAAGCAGGTCGCGTTCCGCCCGGTCCAGGTAGATCGCATGGGCGACGTGGGTGGTCTCGCTCAGCAGTCCGATGGCATCCGCATATTCGCCCGTCGTGTGACCGACGCCGCCCTTGCGGACCAGTTCGAACTCGTCACGAAGGTCGCCGTACGCGCCGAGGACAGTCCTGTCGCCGTGGCGATAGAAGTCGGCCTCGGCGAAGGACTCGCCGAGATGGGAGTGCACGCGGAGACCGCGATCGGCAGCGATGCGCACCAGATCGGTGACCACGGATCCGTCCAGACTGTACGCCGCGTGCGGAGAGATCCCGCGACGGGCATCTGTCGGCTCCTCGAGCCACGCCAGGAAATCGGCCCGGCCACCCTCCCGCCAGATGCGATCGAACTGGCCGATCGCCTCGAGGTACTCGATGCCACCGACGCCGCATTCCGGCAGTGCCCCGCGCGCCGGGGTGTCGGTGACGATCTCGGCGAACACGGTCGTGCCGGACGCGATCGCCAGACGTGCGCCTTCCCGTGCGGCTTCGTGCCACGACGAGGGCTCCACCGCGTCGTAGAGTTCGCCGAACACGAACGACCACTCCTCGAAGCTCGTGTAGCTCCCGGCGCCGATCTCTCGGAATCCGGTGTACTGCAGATGCGTGTGCGCGTTGACGAGACCGGGCACGATCACGCCGCGCTGACGCGGGGCATCCGTCCACCGGGGCGGAAGGTCGGCCTGCGGACCGATCCAGGCGATGCGCCCGTCCTCGACGACGACGGCGCCGTCACGTATCGGAGCAGCCACGACCGGCACCACCCAGTCCGCCGCGTAGACCTCACTTGTCACTGACTCCTCCGAAGCCCTTGGCCAGCGCCTTCTGCGCGACAGCGAAGACGACCAGTGTCGGTAGGAGCGCGACGAGCGCCGCGGCGGCCTGCCCCTGCAGATTGACGTCTTCCCGAGTGGACAGCGAGGTGGCTGCGAGCGGGATCGGGTACACCGAAGGATCTCCCTGAAGAAGCGTGGCGGATACGAGCAGGTCGCCGAACGTCCAGACGAACACGAGCGCCACGACCGACGCGATGGCCGGAAGCGCCAACGGCACCGCGATGGAGCGGAAGATGCGTCCGAGTCCGGCTCCGTCGAGCGTCGCAGCCTCGAACAGCTCCGGTGTGAGCACCTGACGGAAGAACGTGTGCACGAGGTAGAGCGCGAACGGCAGACTGGCGACGCCGTTGATGAGCCCGGCGACGACCAGGTTGTCGGTGGCTCCGCCACCCGCGAGGATCACGAACACCGGGATCAGCCAGGCGATCATCGGAATCGCGTAGGCGGAGACCAGCAGCCAGCGCAGGCAGTCGGCGACGCGACCCTGATGCACGCGGAACCAGAACGCGCCGGCGAGGGCGGTCGTCGTACAGACGGTGCACGCGACCAGACACACCAGCAGCGAGTTCAGGAGCGCCCTGCCGAGATCGGCTTCGAACCATGCCTCGATGATGTTGTCGAGGGTGAACGCCTTCGGGATGCCGCCAGGGGCGGCGATGTAGTCCTCGCGCGTGCGCAGGGCAGTGCCGATCAGGAAGACGAACGGCACGATGAACGGAATCGTGATGAGCGCGGCGATGGTCGTCCTGACGCGGCGCTGGGTACGGATGCTCATGCCGTCGCCTTCTGCCCGATGACGCGCCGGATCAGCTTCGGCACGAGGATGCCGAGCACCGGTACGAGCACGATCATCAGCACCAGCACGACGGATTCCGCCGCTGCGGAGCCGAAGAAGCCGAAGCGCATGAACTTCTGGTAGATCGCGAAGTCGAGCGTCGTGCTGGCGAGACCCGGTCCGCCTCCCGTGAGCACGTAGATCCAGGAGAACATGAACAGGAAGATCGAGATCACTTGGAACATGGTCCACAGCACCACGGTCGGTCGGATGGCCGGAGCTGCGATGTGCCAGAACTCCTGCCAGAACCCGGCGCCGTCCAGGCGCGAGGCCTCGAAGATCTCCTGCGGCACGGCGCCGAGCGCGGCGGAGAAGATGAGCACTCCCGTTCCGAACCCTGCCCACAGCACGAGAACGATGATGACGGGCTTGACGAGGTCCTGGTCCGTGAGCCACGGGAGCGCCAGAGCGTGCCAGCCGATATCGGTGAGGAAGCTGTCGAGCGGCCCTTTGGTGGACAGCAGCGATCGGAAGACCAGACCGACGATCGCCGGAGACATCACCGCGGGCAGGAAGTAGATCGATCGCCACAGACCGGGTCGGGCGACGTGTTCACGCAGCAGGTAGGCCACGACGAGCGGGGCGATCACCCACAGCGGAAGTCCGAGGAGATAGAACAGCTGATTGCCGACCACCTGCCAGAACTCGGGATCGGCGAAGAGCTCCGTGTAGTTGCCGACGCCGATGAACGTCGACACTCCTCCCGGCTGCCAGTCGTAGAAGGACCGAAAGGCGAGGTAGATCAGGGGGGCGAAGAACACCCCGACCTCGAGCGCGAGCACCGGCAGCAGGAACAGCAGGTTTCCGCTGAGAATCGGGGTGCCTCGCCGCGCACGGGCGCGCGTCGATCGGGAAGGGCGCGTGATGGCGCCCTCCCCGATCTGCGAAGCGGGGTTCGTCATTTGCTCTTGTCGTAGGCGGACTGCGCCTGCTCGGTGAATTCGTCGATCGTCAGGTCTCCGCCGATCAGCGGGGCAGCGTTGCGCTCGTAGACGGCGAGCACGCTCAGCGGGAACGATGCGAAGCCGGTGTGATTCTCGTCGGCCTGCATCAGGGGCAGGTAGGCCTTCTGGATGTCGGTGGTGCCCTCGACCTCGAGGTTCTTCACGTTCGGCGGCACGCCGACGGCGTTCCACAGGATCTCCTGCGCTTCGGCGCTGGCGAGGAAGTTCACGAAGGCTGCGGACGCTTCAGGGCTCTTCGTCCATTTCGTGACGGCCCAGCCTGCCTCGGCGCCCGCATCGATGAGCTCCTCGTACTGCGAGTCGGGTACCTGCGGAAGACGCATCACCGTCGTGCTCGGGACCGTCTCGCTCGCCGTGCTCGCGGTGGAGAGCGACCCCATCGCGAACATCGCGGCGGTGCCGGCGTAGTACTGGTTGAACGCGTCGTCGTACATGTTCACGCCGAGGTTCTCGTCGCCGCCGAAGCATCCGGCGTCGTTCATGTCGAGGATGTACTGCGTGCCCTTGGTGAAGAGCTCGTCGTCGACCGGAACATCGCCGGCGACCCAGCTGTCCAGCGTCTCCTTGTCCATGAGCTGGCTGGAGATCATGTACATGAACGTCTCGAACATGTAGCCGTCCTTCCAGCCGGAAGCGAACGGCTGGATGCCTTTGGCGTTCAACTGCTCACACGTCGAGAGCAAGCCGTCCCAGTCGGCGATCGACGTGGCCGGGTCCAGGCCCGCCTGTGCGAAGAGCTCCTGATTCACCAGCAGCGCATAGCCGTAGGTGCCGGTGGGGAGGATGTAGAGGTTGCCGTCCTCCGAGTGGTTCTCCGGGAGGAACTTCAGGTTCTCCTCGACCTCCGGAAGCATCGCATCCTGCAGCGGGTAGAGGCCGTTGCGATAGCTGTAGGCCTGCGCTCCGCCGTACATCGTGACGACATCGGCGCCCTTGCGCGCGACGGTGGCGTTTCGCACCTGATCGAAGTATGTCGGGTACGGCATGGTGGTCAGTTCGACGGTCACCTGCGGGTACTTGTCCTGGAAGGCGGCGATCACCGCCTCGTAGGCCTCGGCCCCGCCGTCGTAATTGTCGGGGAGGAAAGACCACACGGTGATCGTGGTCTCCTCCTCGGGCACGTTCGCCGGGTCGAGCGCTTCGGCGCTGGGCGCTGCGCCCTCGGAGCATGCGGCGAGCGCGAGAGCGCCGGCCGCCAGCAAGCCGGCCGCTGCAATGCGGGTCCTGTTCTTGATCACGGGAAATCCTCTCGGTTCACCAGCTGCGCATCGCGGCAGCGAGGTCATCTGTCATCGGTTCGAGGGATGCTCCCTCGTGAGCCAGGCGGGCGATGGCGACCGCCTGTTCGAGTGCCTCGGGGAGCGGGTGGACACCCACGCCCCAGTCCTTCGCCGTCGTCGCGATGAGTTCGGCCGCCAGAGCCTGCAACGAAAGCGAGAGGTCCATCACCTCGATCGGGTTTCCCTCACCGTCCGTGCAGTTCAGGCAGTCGCCCTCGCTGATGACGAGGACCGTCGTGCCGTCGGCACGGGTGTATTGGGTGACACCGGCGCGAACGGAATCCGCTGTCCCGAGGGCATCGAGTTCCGGCATCGGCAGTTCGAACGCACCCCCACCTGCCGTGCAGAGGATGACTCCGTCCGGCATCTGGTCCACATGCGCGGCGGTGACAGCTCCGGCGATCCCGGTCGCGGCGAAGACCACCTCCGCGGTCGGCGCTGCGTCGGCAAGGCTCATCACCCGGTACCCGTCGTGCAGTGCCTGCAGCGCCTTGATGGGGTCGAGTTCGGTGACGACGACGCGCGCGCCGAGCGCAGCCGCGTGAAGAGCTACGCCCTTGCCCACCCAGCCGTATCCGACGACGACGACAGTGCGTCCGGCGATCTGCAGGTTCGTGACGTCGAGCAGGGTCATCACGCACGACTGGCCGGTGCCGTACACGTTGTCGAAGAGGTACTTGGTCTTGGCATCGTTGACCGCGACCACGGGGATGCGCAGCGCGCCGTCGTCGTGCATCGCCCGCAATGGGCGCACACCGCTCGTGGTCTCCTCCGCAGCCCCCAGGAGGCTGCCGACGAGGGCGGGGAACTCGCGATGCGCGAGACGGATGATCGATGCGCCGTCGTCGAGGATGATGTCGGGCGCGGTACCGAGGTACTCCCTGGCGAGTTCCAGGTCTCGCTCATCGCCGACGCCTTCCTCCGCGAACACGGCGAGCCCTTCTGCAGTGAGGGCATCTGCGGTCTCCTGGTCTGTCGACCGACCCGAGCAGTACACGCTGACCTCCGCCCCGGCATCGCGCAGAGCGAGCGCGAGGTTCGCGGTCTTCGGCTCGAGTACCAGCCCGACTCCGATGCGGTGTCCTTTGAGTGCTCCAGACTCGGCGAGGCGTGCCGAGATCCCGCGGAGCACCGGCATCCCTCTGCCTGCCCAGGCGATCCGTCCGGCTCCGGCACGCGCCCGCTCTTCGAACGTGCTCATGGTGCGGTCCCTTCGCTCAACCAGTCGGCCGCGTCGTCTTCCTGCTCCGCCCGCATCGGGTCGAGCTCCACTCCCAGGCTCGCGAGCTTCGCGGCTGCGATCGCGTCGTCGAGCTCGGCGGGAATGATGTGCACGCCCGGCTCGAGACCAGCGGTCACCAGGTGATGTGCGCCGATACCCTGAACCGCGAACGTGAGGTCCATGATCTCGACCGGATGCCCGCTCCCGCCGGCGATGTTCACGAGCGCTCCCCCGGACAGGACGTGAAGATCGCGATCGCCGATTCGATATGTGTCGATCTGCTCTCGAGGCGAGGAGATGGCGGACGCCGCGGCGGCGAGTGCATCGACGTCGACTTCGAGATCGTGGTGACCGGCGTTGGCCAGGACGACGTCGTGCCGGAGGAACGGCAGATCGCGCTCGCCGATCGCTCGCATCCCTCCGGTGCCGGTGACCACGAAGGTCGCGTCCGGCAGCACATCCCGGGCGGCGCCGACGGCGTGGCCGTCCATGAACGCTTCCAGGGCACGCACCGGATCGACTTCGATCACGCTGGTGCGAGCTCCCATCGCCTTGGCGTACTGCGCGATACCGCGACCGACGTACCCGTAACCCACCACGCAGAAGCCGGCTCCGGCGATCTGACGGTTCGTCAGGCGAAGCATGGCCTGCACCGTGGTCTGCCCGGTGCCGAACTTGTTGTCGAAGAGGTGCTTGCAGCGCGCGTCGTTCGCCGTGAGCGCCGGGAACGGCAACCGCCCGGCTTCGTGCATGCGGTGCAGACGCGCCGTCCCCGTTGTCGTCTCCTCCGAGACTCCGCGGAGTCCTGCGAACAGCTCGGGGCGGTACTGACTCATGCGCATCGTCAGCTCGGCGCCGTCGTCGATGATGTACTCCGGGGCATGGTCGGCTGCGATCAACAGCTCTCGCTCCCAGGAGTCGTAGTCGCCATCAGGTTCAGCGACGACGGTGAGTCCGCGTTCGCGGAGGGCCTCGACGACATCACCTCGGGTGGTGCGCGGGTTGCTGCCGGCGACGATCACCTCGGCTCCGGCATCCGCGAGCACGGTGGCGAGGAAGGCTGTCTTGGCTTCGAGATGCACCACGACGGCGATCCGCTTGCCTTCCAACGATCCGTCGGAGATGCGCCGACGGACGAACCCGTCCAGCACCGGCGAGTGGCGGCGCACCCATTCGATCTGCGCCCGTCCGACGTTCGGGTCTCCCGAGCGCGAATCCTGTGTGACATCCATCGAGACTCCGTACAGAGTTGTGTCCTGCGTGATTGCATCCTGCGCGCGGATCGACGGGTGTCCGATCCGCGTGCTTCCGCCTATCTAAGCGGTTAGAACCGCTGATGACAAGAACCTCGTGGGTGTCGACCACCATAGCAGGGGAAACGACGACGTCAACGTGTCTGTTGAGGCTGCGGACCGACCCCGATCACGAGGGCAACTGTCGGCCACCCAGTTCGACGATCTCGCGGAGCGCCTGCAGGTGACCGGCGAACGCGTTCGATCCGTCGAGAGTGGCGCGCACCCACGTGCGCGACCGACTCCCCACGCTCCCCTTCCGGGCGATCACGTAACCCGCGTCGTGCAGGTGCGCGATCGCTTTGCTGAGTGCGGAATCGCCGACCTGGAGGATATCGGCGAGCGTTCCGAAATCGAGTTCGAGGTCCTCTCCCAAGGACGCCATCAGGGAGAACCGGATCGGACTGGCGAAGTTGTCGTCCAGTCGCGTGCGCGGGTGCGGCGCGCGGACCGGCCGCGGATCAGTCGACATCGCGACCGTCGAAGAACGCGGCGGCCACGAATGCCAACACGACAACGACCGCAGCGATCGAGGTGATCAACGGGTCGAGCGGGTGACGGAACTGCACGAGCACTGCGCAGGCGAACACTGCCCAGCCCAGCACGAACGCCGCCCATTGCGGCCAATACCAGACCGCACCCAGTGCCGGAAGCCGGTCGCTGATCTGCACCGCGATCCACCAGCCGAGCATCAGGAGGATCAGCGCCATGCTGAACAACGATGCCGGCACCGAATTCGCCACGGAGGTGATCGCGATCGCAATGCCGAACACGGCGCCGATCGTCAGGGTGAAGTTGCGAGCGACCGTGGCAAGGGGCGCCCGGGAGCGCCGAAGGACCGCTGGACGTGCGCGGCGGAGATCGCGTACGGCGAGTCCGCCGAAGACGAGGAGGACCAACCCGCCTGGCGCCAGGCGCAGAACGAACGGGATGTCCGCGCCGACGACCTGAGTTGCGATACCGACGACGACGCCAGCGACGGCGACGAACCCGAAAAGCGCATACGCCCAGCGGTCTGTGCGCCGCAGCCGCGACTGGAAGCCGAAGCTCTCCTTGAGCTCGCCGGACAGCTGGATCCACACGAGTAAGAGAGCGATGAGCGTGATGAATGACGAGCTGCTGGAAGATCCGAACCCGAACATCATCACGGTCAGATAGACGGCCAGCGCGGCCGCCTCCGCCAGCGCGACCCACGCGATTCCACGCCGATCGATTCGCTCCTCCCGACGCGTCGCGACCGCGCCGACCTCATCGAGGTACGCCTGCGCGACATCCGCGGTGGGCGGTTCCAACGGCCCGGCCGCCGAAAGCGGTTTCTGCTCCATCATCGCCCCCTCGACTTTCCGATCAGAAAGTTCACTGCAACTTTCCTACCGGAAAGTCACGAGGAGGTCAATGACGTGCCACAACAACGACGAAGGCCGCCCCACACCTGGGACGGCCTTCGGAAGAAGTGCGATTGAACGCTGGGTCGCTCAGCGGCGAAGCCCAAGACGCTCGATCAGCGAGCGGTAACGCGCGATGTCGATGTCCTGGAGGTAGCCGAGCAGACGACGGCGCTGACCCACCATGAGGAACAGGCCGCGACGCGAGTGGTGGTCGTGCTTGTGCTCCTTGAGGTGTTCGGTGAGGTCCTTGATGCGCTGCGTCAGCATTGCGACCTGCACCTCGGGGGATCCGGTGTCACCGGGGTGCGTCGCGTACTCTTCCATGATCGCCTTCTTGGCGTCAGATTCGAGTGGCATAGATGGGATCCCCTTTCAGTTCGTTGCGCGGCGCCCAACACCTGATGTGCGAGCTCTCTTTATCCGCGGCCGATCAAACGGCAACCTGAAGAGTCTACCAGCAGCAGCGCCTGCCTCTGCACACGGGCCGATAGCCTCTTCAGGTGCAGTTCTCCCGCGGGCATCTCATCGACCTCACTCCCCTGCGGGCCTCCCCGGCCTTCGCCCGGATGTGGGTCGGCTCGTTGCTGACCGGCATCGGCGGTCAGCTCACGATCGTCACCGTGATGCTGCACGTGTTCGATCTCACCGGCAGCACCTTGGCGGTCTCGATGATCGCCGTCGCCGGACTGGTGCCGATGATCGTGGCTGGCCTCTACGGCGGGATGCTGGCTGACGCGTTCGACCGACGCAAAGTCGCGCTGATCGCCGCATCGATCGCCTTCTGCGCCACGGCACTTCTCACGGCGCTCACCTGGGCCGGCGCCGAGACCATCTGGTGGCTGTACGCACTCAGCATGATCATCGCCGCGACGAACTCGGTCGGCTTCGCCACCCGAACCGCCATCGTGCCCCGACTCATCCCCCTCGACCAGCTGGCCGCCGCATCCGCTCTGAACGGAATCTCCTTCGGGGTCACCGTAATGGCGGGCCCTGCGCTCGCGGGGCTGCTCGTCGCGCTCACCGGCTTCGGATGGACGTACACGATCGACGTCATCCTGATGACGTCGATGTTCCTCGGCCTATGGACCCTGCCGGCGCTGCGCCCGGAGGGCGAGACCGTGCGCCCAGGGCTGGCATCCCTTGTCGACGGGTGGCGGTTTCTGCGCCGAGCCGGCAACATCCGGATGCAGTACCTGCTCGACATCATCGCGATGACCTTCGGGCACCCGCTCGCCCTCTTCCCTGCCCTCGGTACGCTGCTGCTGGGCGGAGGGGCCGTCACGACGGGAATCCTGACGGCAGCGGTCGCCGTCGGGACGTTCACGTCCAGCCTGTTCTCGGGCCGCGTGGTGCAGTACCGGTGGCATGGCCGCGGCATCACCCGTGCGATTCAGGCCTACGGTGGAACAATCGCCCTATTCGGAGCAGTGCTGCTGATCGGCGCGTTCACGCCCGGCACATCCGAGACCTCGCCGAACATCATCCTCATCGTGTGCGCGTGCATCGCGCTCGCACTCTCGGGCGCCGCAGACAACGTCAGCTCGATCTACCGCAACACGATGATGCAGGCCGCGGTCCCCGACGCGATGCGCGGCCGCCTGCAGGGTGTCTTCATCATCGTGGTCGCCGGTGGACCTCGCGTCGGAGCCCTCTACGCCGGGGTTCTCGCCACGGCGACGTCGCTGTGGTTCCCTCCCCTGCTGGGCGGATTCCTGGTCATCGCACTCGTAGCGATGCTTGCCAGGACGAACCCGCGTTTCCGCGGCTACGACGCACTGAACCCCGAGCCCTGAGGACCCGGGGTTCAGACGGCCGAGGGCGTCAGCTCTGCTCGAGAGCGCCCTGCAGGTCGAGGCTGATGGTGATCTCCTTGCCGACGAGGACTCCGCCGGTCTCCAACGCGGCGTTCCAGGTCAGACCGAAATCCTCGCGGTTGATCGTGGTCACCGCCGAGGCGCCGGCCTTGTAATTGCCGTAAGGGTCGGTGCCGAATCCGCCGAAATCGAATTCGAAGCTCACCGGCTTCGTGACGCCGCGGATCGAGAGGTCGCCGTCGACGAAGAAGTCGCCGCCCTCGACGCGGGCGCCGGTGGAGACGAACTCCATGGTCGGGAAGTTCTCGGTGTCGAAGAAGTCCGCCGAGCGCAGGTGCGTGTCGCGACCGGAGTCCTTGGTGTCGATGGAGGTGACGTCGACGCTCGCCTCGACCTTCGCCTCGAGCGGGTTCTCCGGCGCCACCAGGGTCGCGTTCTTGATGCCGAAGGTGCCGCGCACCTTCGAGATCATCATGTGGCGGACACTGAACGTGACTTCGCTGTGCGCGGGGTCGAGGACCCAGGTGCCTGGACGGTAGCCGGGGATGTCGATGCTGGTCATGGTTGCTCCTCTGGGGACGTGGACCGCTGCTGCGGCAGGGGCCGCTTCTGCGGCATCAGAGGAGACAACTCACATTCACATGAATGTATTCCAATGAATGTGAAATTGGTCCCGGATGCAGAAGACGCCCCGATCGTCAGATCGGGGCGTCTTCTGAAAAAGGGGTGATCAGCCGACAGCGACGAGGTCGATGATGAAGATCAGCGTCTTTCCGGAGAGGAAGTGACCTCCGCCGGCCGGACCGTATGCCAGCTGCGGCGGGATGACCAGTTCACGGCGTCCGCCGACCTTCATTCCGGGGATGCCGTCCTGCCAGCCCTGGATCAAACCGCGCAGCGGGAACTGGATGGTCTCGCCACGCCCCCAGGAGGAGTCGAACTCTTCGCCGGAGTCGAACTCGACACCCGCGTAGTGGACGGTCACGGTGTCGCCGGGCTTCGCCTCAGCGCCGTCGCCTTCGATGAGGTCCCGGACCACCAGTTCCGTGGGAGCGGGGCCGGTGGGAGCGTCGAACTCGGGCTTTGTGCGATCAGTCATGACTCCATCCAACCCGAGCGTCCCCGCCGGGTCAACGCAGATGATCCGCTGAGCGCGAACGCACTGGCCGGCTCAGCTCGGGCGCATCATCCGCGATCCGTGATGTCGCGCCCGAGCCGCTGGGACACCCACACCGGGATGAACGAGGCGAGGATCACGATCGTCGCGACCACGTTGACCGTGTTGGCCTCATTCGGACGCGCCATCTGGTTCATGATCCACAGCGGCAATGTGTCGACTCCCGGCGGAGCCGTGAAGATCGTCACGTACACCTCGTCGAAGCTGAGCGCGAAGGCGAGGATCGCCCCCGCGATCAGGGCGCTGCGGAACTGCGGGAAGGTGACCATCCGGAACGTCTGCCACGGTGTGGCGCCGAGGTCCTGGGATGCCTCCTCGATACTCGGATTCAGCCGACGCAGTCGAGCGAGGACGTTGTTGAACACCATCACGATGCAGAAGGTGCCGTGCGCGATGATCATCCCGTAGAAGCCGACCTGGATGCCGATGGGCTCGAGCATCCGGTTGTAGGTGTTGTTCAGCGCGACGCCCGTGACGATCCCTGGGAGGGCGATCGGCAGGACCACCAGCAGGTTCACCGCCCGCTGGCCGAAGAAGGAATATCGCTGCAGCGCGAAGGCGACGAGCGTGCCGAGGATCACCGCGATCACCGTCGCCCCGCTCGCGACCAGTACGGAATTGAGCAGAGCGATCCGCACCGGCTCGCTCGAGAACGCCTTCCCCCACCACTCCAAGGAGAAGCCGGTGACCGGCCAGCTGACGATCCGCGCCGCGTTGAACGAGTTGAGGACCACCAGCCCCAGCGGGATGTACATGAAGGCGAGGATGACCGCGACGAGGACGCCGAGGATCGCTTTGGAAGTGCGGGACAGTCTCAGCATGAGCCGCTCACATCCTTTCGAGAGCACCGGTGCGCTGAACGCTCACCAGGTAGATGACGACGAACGCGATCGGGACGAGCGAGTAGGCCGCGGCGAGTGGCGGATTCAGGTTGATGTTCGAGGCGATGACACTGCCGATCATCTGGGTGTCGCCGCCGACGAATCGTGCGACGAGATAGTCGCCGAGGCTGAGCGAGAACGTGAACACGGAGCCAGCGATGATCGCGGGCTTGATCAGCGGAAGCACGACGGTCGTGATCGTGCGCCAGGAGCCTGCGCCGAGGTCGGCGGAGGCATCGAACAGGTTCGGCGGCAGCTGTCGGATCGCGGTGTACACCGGGACCGCCATGTACGGAAGCCACAGGTACGTCAGCGTGAGGACGACCGTCACGAGCGTGAAGCCGGGCCCTTCGATACCGAACGGTGCGAGCATCCAGTTGAAGAACCCCTCCTTCGTGAACGTGATGCGCATCGCCAGCACCTTCACCAGATATCCCGCCCAAAGGGGCAGGGTGATCGCCACCGCCAGCAGGGCCCGCAGCCACGGCGCGGCCACTTTGGCCATGAAGATGCCGAGCGGCACCGCGATGAGGATCGACAGCACGGTCACGCCCAGGGCGATGCCGAGTGTTCGGACCGATGTCGAGAGGTAGGCCGGGTTGATGAAGAGCTGCTCGAAGTTGCGCAGCGTGAACCCGGGTTTCACCTTCGAGGTGAATGGATCCGTCACCCAGAAGGCGGTCACCAGCAGCATCACCAGCGAGAAGATGTAGATCCCGATGAGCCAGGTCATCGGGAGGGCCAGGAGGCCGGCGATGCGTGTGCGCCGCGTCATGTCGATCCCGTCGTCGTCGTTGCGGAAGCTTCCGTGCTCCCTGGGCGGAACCGGAGTTCCGCCCAGGGCGCGTTGGATTCGTTGTCACTCAGCCCTTGACCGAGAGCCAGGCATCCGTCCACTACTGGAAGTTGGTGCAGGTGGCCTCGTCAGCGGGGCGACCGTCGATGCACTGCTCGATCGGGGTGGTCCAGAACCACACCTTCTCGAAGTACTCCTCGTTCGTGGCGTTGTAGTACTCGCAGTGCGCCTTGGCCTCGTCGCTCGTCTCGCAGAATGCGGCGTTGGCCGGTGCCATGCCGAAGTTCATCGCGATGGCACCGTTCACCTCCGGGGTGGAGGCGTAGTCCATCCACGCATAGGCGCAGTTCGGGTTCTTGGCCTCGGTCGCCAGCATCCAGGCATCCGACCAACCCGTCGAGCCCTCCTCGGGCAGCACGCTCTTGAACTTGTCGTCTTCGGTGAGCTTGCGCAGCACCTCCCACGACGTGCCGAGCACGGTGGTGCCACCGGCGAACGACGTGATCTGCGCGGCGGGGTCCGACCAGTATTCGGAGACGATCTCGTTCTGCTGCTTGAGCAGCTCGACGGCCGCGGCGAGCTGCTTCTCGTCGAGCGCATACGGGTTCTCGATGCCGAGATCGGGCTCGTGCGCCATCAGATAGACCGCGGCATCCGCGATGTAGATCGGTGCGTCGTACGCGATGACCTGACCGGCGTACGGGCTGTCCTTCTCCCAGGCGACATCCCAGCTCGTTGGCTCCTCAGTGACGACATCTCTGTTGTACTGGAGGATGTTGGCGCCGCGACCGATCGGGATGCCGTACGACTTGCCGTTGATCGTGTCGTAGATCTGCCCCTTCATCCCTTCGACGATGTCGTCGCCGAAGCTCGGGATCAGCTCGAGATTGAGAGGCTGCACGTCGCCGCCCGCGATCAGGCGCAGGCTCGCGTCGCCCGATGCGGACACGAGGTCGTAATCGCCGGTGCGCATGAGCTGCACCATCTCGTCGCTGGTGCCGGCGACGCGGCGATTGACCGTGCATCCGGTTTCCTTCGTGAACTCGTCGCTCCAGGCCGGTTCGACGAAGCCGCTCCAGGCGACGATGTTGACGTCGCTTTCGTTCTCGCCGAGTTCGCCGAGCATGGGGATGTCGGGTACCTCGATCTGGAGTTCACCGTTGCCGTCGGTGGACGGCTTTTCACCCCCGCCAGAACAGGCGGAGAGCGTGAGGACGGCGACGGCCGCCATTGCGGTGGTGGCCAGGATCTTGTGACGCATGGATCGCTCCTTTGTGATCAGTGCTGCAGGGTTTTCAGTGGTGCCGGTTGCTTCAGGGAAGCCGGGCCGCATGCTCAGGGGTCCATGCGGCTCGAACGAGATCCCCGCGGCCGAAAGCCGCTCCGGACGTGGGGTGGTGGGCATTGGGCTGCTCGGCGATGATGTCGACTCCGGCGTCGGCCGTGACCAGATAGCGGGTGGCCGGGCCGGTATAGACGACCTCGCGGATCGTGCCGGTCAGTGAGACGTCACCATCGCCGAGGGGTTCGTCGCGCGCTGTCAGACGCACGCGCTCCGGACGGATGCTCATCGTCCGGCGGTCACCGGTGAGCTCCTCGGCGAGTTCACCGCTGATGAGGTTGGAGAGACCGAGGAAGCGGGCGACGAACTCGGTCTGCGGGTATTCGTACACCTCGCGAGCCGTGCCGACCTGTTCGATCCGTCCGTTGTTGAACACGGCGACGCGGTCGCTCAGCGTGAGCGCCTCCTCCTGGTCATGGGTGACGAAGATGAAGGTGATGCCCACCTCCCGCTGGATCTGCTTCAGTTCGATCTGCATCTGCTCGCGGAGCTGCTTGTCGAGGGCTCCGAGCGGCTCGTCGAGCAGCAGCACCTGGGGACGCAGGATGAGCGCCCGCGCGAGGGCGATCCGCTGTCGCTGACCACCGGAGAGCTGGTGAGGCAGGCGATCGGCGACGTGGTCGAGCCGCACCTGCTCGAGGGATTCGTGCACGCGACCTGCGCGCTCTCGGCGTCCCTCGCCGCGAACGCGCAACCCGTAACCGACGTTTTCGGCGATCGTCAGATGCGGGAACAGCGCGTAGTCCTGGAACACGGTGTTCACCTGGCGGGCGTGCGGTGGCGTCCTGGTGACATCGACACCGGACAGGCGGATGCTGCCGCTCGTCGCTTCCTCGAAGCCGGCGATCATCCGCAGCACCGTGGTCTTCCCGGAGCCTGATGGGCCGAGCATCGAGAGGAACTCGCCGGAGGCGACATCGAGATCGAGGTCGCGGACGGCTGTGAACTCGCCGAAGGACTTGGTGACGCCGCTCAGCGTCACACTTCCCGGCGCGGCACGGTCGTCGTCGACTGCCGCAGTGGCGGGGGCCGTAGCGATCATCTCGCTCTCCTCTGGTCATCATCGAACGTGAAGGTGGATTAAACATATAAACCCAGAGGTAATATTTCAAGAGGCAGTTTTCTCCGTTCACCGCGGAAGGTGGAGAATCGCAGAATGGAATCGATGGCGATGTCGCATACGGCACAGGATTCCGAGGCGCGCCCCGCCACCACTCAGCATCCGCACCGGTTGCAGGGCGCCCTGTTCCAACCGATCGGCGACGAGGGCCGCGCCGAGCTCGTCGAACGACGCCTGGTCGACGCGATCACGCGCGGCCACCTGCGCGCGGGAGAACGGCTCCCCTCGGAAGCAGACCTCTCCAAGAGCCTGGGCGTCGCCCCGGTGACCGTGCGCGAGGCGCTGCTCGCGCTGCGCGGCCGCGGACTCGTCATCACCAAACGCGGACGCAACGGGGGCAGCTTCGTCGCCGAGCACGCCGACCCGCTCTCCTTCGCACGCGAAGCCCTGCGTACCTCATCCCGACTCGCCCTGCGCGACCTCGGCGCTCATTACGCCGCGATCACCGGCGCGTGCGTGCGCCTGGCAGCGCGGCGCGCTGACACCTCGGAGACCCAGCAGGTGCGGCGACGGATGGAGCGGCTCGCCGACCTCGACCCGGAACAGCAGCGCCGGCTGCTCGACGACGTGCAGATCGAACTCGTCGCGCTGAGTCAATCGGCGCGATTGACCCGTGAGCAGATGAAGCTGCAGGCCGAGCTCTCCCCCTACCTCCGACTCGTCGCGCACGAAGTCGAGGATCATCGCCGCCAGGCGGCCCACCTCCTCGCGGTGATCGATGCTGTGGAGAAGGCGGACGCGGAAGCTGCCGGCAGGCAGACGGAGCTCATGGTGACCGAAACGATCGACGCGCTCATCGAACTGCAGACGCGGATCAGCTGAACCACATGCCCACCATCGACGTGCACAGGAGGACGTGATGAGTACGAAAACCCCCACTGCGATCGACGCAGCGGCAAAGATCGTGCGGGAGTACTTCTCCTCGCCGATCCGCGCACTGCTCGATTGGGTCACACCACTGGCCGAACAGCTCGCTGCCGTCGAGCGCAGCGGCCCTCTCACCAGGGCGAAAGTCGACGCACTGGTGCGGCCGTATGCTCTGGAGACGCTGGACCTCCCTGGCGTGCCGGTCTACGGTGCCGGGTTCATCGCCGCGATCGACCTGCTCTCGGATGCGCGCAGTCATCTCGCCTGGTGGCAGGGTGCGGAGCGCAAGCAGCTGGTCCTCGCATCACAATCGGTGAACAAGGAGAACATCGACTACAGCGCCCTCGAGTGGTATCGGGTGCCGATGTCGACCGGCGACCCTCACGTCGCCGGTCCCTACGTCGACTATCTCTGCAGCGACGAGTACACGATCACCATCGCGGCGCCCGCCGAGGTGAACGGCACCCGCATCGGGGTGGCCGGCCTCGATCTGCTCGTCTCCGCCGTCGAGCGCGAACTCACACCGAGGTTCACCGCGCTCGGGCACGAAGTGACGCTGACGAACGGCGTCGGCCGGGTCGTCGTCTCCACAGACCCGAGATGCGCCACCGGAGATTCAATCCGCGGCAGCCGACTCGAGGGGCTGCCTCGTATCGCCTGCGAAGGCGTCGCGCTCGACGTCATCGTCGAAGAGATCTGAGGGGGAATTCCGGATCTCTCTTGACACCCCGATCACGCGGGTGCACCCTGTTTACAGATCAACTCAGCGCCCGGGCGTCATGCAGGCATCGCCGCAGCACCGGGCGCTGAGTCTTGCTACGACCAGCTCTCAGTACGCGAGCAGCGCCGCCCTCGTCGCACGGGTGCGGATGAGCAGCGCACGTTCGTCCTCTGCGGCGAGCGGGTCGCGTCCGCTGATCGCCCGCTGACGGACAGCGGCAAGCGCCGCCGAATCCTTGATGAACTCGCGCATCAACGGGCGGCGATCGCCGCGCAGAGAAGCCGCCCACTGCAATCCGGTCTTGCGTCCGGCAGGGGTCGCGAGCATGGTCACCTCTTCCGGGGTGAACCATCCGGCAGCCGCGTACTCCCCCAGCCGCATCCGCGTCAGCCGGGATTCCTCCCGTCGCAGCGCGATGATCCCGAGGATGAAGCCGATGAACAGCGGCACCTGCAGGGTGAAGTACAGGCCGAAGAAGTCAGCGAAGGTCGCCGAGCCGTTCCAGAAACCGTGCAGCAGGATGGCGCCGAGCATTCCGAGCAGGCCGGCGCCGAGCGCCGCGCCCACCGGAGCATGCCGCCGCGCGGCCAGACCGATCGCGAAGCCGGTGAGCGCGGTGAACATCGCGTGGGCGAACGGCGACAGCAGCGCGCGCATCACGAACGTCACCGTGAGCTGCTCGCCGCCGCCCTCGATCAGGCTGATCGCGAAGTACTGGACGTTCTCGGTGAACGCGAACCCTGCGCCGACCAGAGCCCCGTAGACGACGCCGTCGACCGGGCCGTCGAAGGCACGGCGCGCGGTCAAGTAAATGAGGAGGACGCCGAGGCCCTTCCAGAACTCCTCGACGATCGGAGCCTGGATGACGGCAGCCACGGCGTCGGATCGCTGGCCGAAGAGAAGGGTCAGTCCGAGATCGAAGAGCAGAGTAAGCCCGATGGCGGCGATCGCGCCCCAGGCGACGGCGAAGAACAGGATGCGCTTCGGCTCCGGCTCCCAGCGGTCGATCAACCGCACCCCGAGGAAGACGATCGTCAGCGGAATGAGCGCGAGCACCATGCCGATACCGGATG
Source organism: Microbacterium sp. LWH12-1.2 (assembly GCF_040675825.1). NCBI lineage: Bacteria > Bacillati > Actinomycetota > Actinomycetes > Micrococcales > Microbacteriaceae > Microbacterium > Microbacterium sp. LWH12-1.2. Next base: position 737,197 of record NZ_JBEGIJ010000001.1, on the reverse strand, counting down.
CCAGCGCACCAAGCGCCCAGACGAAATAGCCGATCAGGGCGATCAGCAGAAAGCCGAGTGCACCGAAGAGCCAGATCGAGACCGTGCGGCCTTTCCTCGCCGGGACCGGCAGGCTCGGCAGGGACGGCGCCGGAGACGGGGCGGCGGGCGCCGGAGGTGCATAGTGCGTCGGCTGCGCGAGTGCCGATCCGTACTCCGGCTGCGGAGACCTCGGGGGCAAGTACGGCGACTGCGCATACTGCTGCGCAGAGTACTGCGCTGCTGCCGGTTGCGCCGGCGGCGGTGTGTACGACGGCGGCTGCTGCGGCTGGGACGGTCCTCCGGAACTCATAGCCAAAGCATATGGGGAACAAGCATTGCGCCCGCGGTCTGGCGAAGTCCTCCAGGAAGTTCGCGCTCGTCACCGGTAGCGTAGAGGTATGCGGTTCGCTCATCTGCGCCGTGCCGATTCCTCTCACATTGCTCTTGCAGTGGTGGAAGACGCCGATGCCATCCTCGTCTCCGATCTGATCCCCGACGCACCTGCGACCCTGCAGGAGCTCATCGAGGGCGGTGCTGACGCGCTCGACGCGATCAGGAGCGCTCTCCGCTCGAGCACCGCTCCGCGGCATCCGCTCGGCGACTTCGGTTATGCATCTGCCGTGCTCGCTCCCCCGGCCGTGCTCGCCGTCGGGCTGAACTATGCCGCGCACTCCAGCGAACTCGGTCTGAAGACCGACAGCGCGCCGACGGTCTTCACCCTGTGGCCGAACTCGCTGACCGGTCACGAACAGACGACGTCCTGGCCGCGGTCCCTGAGCGAATCAGTCGACTACGAGGCCGAACTCGGCGTGCTCATCGGCACACCGGCCAAGGATGTGTCCGCGGACCAGGCGCTGTCGTACGTCTGGGGTTATACGGTCGTCAACGACATCACCGCCCGCGACATCCAGTTCTCCGAGGCGCAGTGGTCGCGATGCAAGTCGTTCGACGGCTTCACTCCGACCGGCCCGTTCGTGGTCACCGCAGACGAGGTCGCCGACCCGCAGGATCTGCATATCTGGACGATCGTCGACGGCCATACCGTGCAGGATGCCTCCACCGGTCAGATGGTCCGCTCGGTCGCGACCTTGATCGCACACCTGTCCCAGTCGCTCACGCTGCTGCCTGGCACCTTGATCTCCACCGGCAGCCCCGGAGGCGCCGGCTACTCGCGCGATCCGCAGATCTTCCTCCGTGATCGCTCGACGGTCACCGTGGGCATCGACGGCATCGGCGAGCTCACAACGCACTGCCGCATTCTCGGCTGAGAACTTCGACGCACTCCGAGGCGGAAACGAAGAAGGGCGGATGCTGCACGCTGCAGCATCCGCCCTTCGTCATCGGGCCACTCAGATCTCGGTGAGATCCTCGGCAGCGATGATCGGGATCGCCGCCGTCACCGCTTCGAGTCCGGAGAGTCGGGCCGGCGAAAGCTGCTTGATGACCTCTTCGCGCGACATGAGCCCTGCTTCGACGACGAGGTCGGCGACGTTGCGATTCGTCAGCAGTGCCGCCTTGGCGAGTGCCGCCGAGGCCGCGTATCCGATGAACGGCGTCAGGGCGGTGATGACGCCGACCGACGCACCGACCATCGCGCCCAGACGGTCGCGGTTGGCGGTGATGCCGTCGACGCAGTTGACGCGCAGCGTCCACATCGCCTGACGCATCCAGGTGATCGACTGGAAGATCGAGTGCGCGATGACGGGTTCGAAGGCGTTGAGCTGCAGCTGACCGCCCTCGACCGCCATGGTCACGGTCATGTCGGCACCGACCACCGCGAACGCCACCTGGTTGACGACCTCCGGGATGACCGGGTTCACCTTGCCGGGCATGATGCTGGATCCTGCCTGCCTCGCCGGCAGGTTGATCTCGCCGAGACCTGCCTGGGGGCCTGAGGAGAGCAGTCGGAGGTCGTTGCAGATCTTGGACAGCTTGACCGCATTGCGCTTCAGCGACGAGGAGAAGGACATGAACGAGCCGGTGTCGCTCGTCGACTCGACGAGGTCGGTGGCTGTCTCGAGGTCGAGGCCGCTGATCTCGCGGAGGTGCTTGAGCACGACGGGCGCGTAGTCCACGTGCGTGGTGATGCCCGTGCCGATGGCGGTCGCGCCCATGTTGATCTCGAACATCAGCGACGCGTTCTCGCCGAGGCGGCTGTGGTCCTCGCCGAGGGTGGTCGCGAAGCCGTGGAACTCCTGGCCGAGCGTCATCGGCACGGCGTCCTGCAGCTGGGTGCGGCCCACCTTGAGAACGTCGTGGAACTCCACGGCCTTCCCGAGGAAGGAGCGTCGGAGGAGGTCGAGTTCGTCCAGCAGCGACTGCAGCGTCAGCGACAGGCCGATCTTCACGGCCGTCGGGTACACGTCGTTGGTCGACTGGCTGCGGTTGGTGTGGTCGATCGGCGACAGGAAGGCGTAGTCGCCCTTCTCGCGTCCGGCCATCTCGAGCGCGATGTTGGTGATGACCTCGTTCGCGTTCATGTTCGTCGAAGTCCCGGCACCGCCCTGAATCACGCCGACGGTGAACTGATCGTGGAACTCGCCGTCGATGACGCGCTGCGCTGCCCGGTCGATGAGATCTGCCCGCTCCGCGTCGAGGACGCCGATCTCCCTGTTCGCGCGCGCACTGGCCTGCTTGACCATCGCGAGGGCCCTCACCAGGTCGGGGTAGACCGAGATGGGGCGCTTGGTGATCGGGAAGTTCGCGTCGGCGCGGGCGGTGTGAATGCCCCAGTACGCGTCGACGGGGATCTCCATGCTCCCGAGGGAATCGGTCTCGGTGCGGGTCAGGGCAGGCGCGGCAGAAGCCATGTCACATCCTTGTGGGTGGTGGCGGGTGAGAGGAATTCGGGGGATGCTTCTATTCTACGTCGCTCCGCGAGTGGGTCTTGCGGGAGAACGCTTCGAGGCGCTCGGCAGGCGTCAGCCCGGACATATGCTCGAGCCACGCCTCGGAGAAGTAGTCACCGGTGGGAGCATCCGTCACCGGCACCACGGTGTGCGTGATCGTGTCCGGGTGCACGTGCACCAACTGGAACGACTGCGCGGCATCCATTCCGTTGACCGCGGATGCCGGCAGCGCGACGTTCATCGTGTAACAGGTGGCGGACGCCACGCTCACGGGAACGCCCGCGAAGGTGCCGTGTGCGGAGTAGTGGAGATGCCCCGCGAGGATGCCGCGGACGTCACTGCCGCGGATCACCTCTGCCAGTTCATCCTGATGCTGGAGTTCGAGGATGTCGAAGAGCGGGATGTGGCTCGGCAGCGGCGGGTGGTGCATCGCGAGAAGCGTGCCGTGCGGGGCGGGCTGACGGAGCTGCGCGGCGAGCCACGCCCGTTGCCCGCCGTCGAGGTCGCCATGGTGCCAACCGGGCACACTGGTGTCCAGGGCGATCAGCCGCAGCCCATCGAGATCCCAGACGCCGGTGACGGGTTCTTCGGTGGGAGCGAGATCGAGCAGCCCCTCCCGAAGCGCCGGGCGTTCGTCGTGGTTCCCTGCGACCCACACGACGACCGCGCCGAGCTCGGCAGCGACCGGTTCGACAGCATCGCGCAGCCGTCGATACGCCTCGGGCTCTCCCAGGTCGGCGAGGTCACCGGTGATCACGATCGCGGCCGGATTCGGATGCACGACCCGGATCGCTTCGAGCGTCCGTGCGAAATTCGCCTCGACGTCGTACCGTCCGGCGAGGCGGACTCCCCCTGCGAGATAGTGCGGGTCGCTGACGTGGATGATCACGTGGGATGCCGGCTCGTGACGACCGAAGACGTGCTCGCTGGCGGAGGGCGCAGACATGGCATCAGCCTAGGCGGCGAGACGGACGATCGCCTCGCCGCCTCCGGAATCACGCCTCGTGTCGACGAGCGTATTCCGAGAACACGACCCCTGAACCGAACACCGTCGTACTCACCTCCTCGAACTGCGCGGGGTGGTACGGACGGGGCCCGAACAGGGGGATGCCCTCACCGAAGAGCAGCGGGTACCTCTTCAGGACCAGCCGATCGATCTCGGGCGCCAGAGATGCAGCGAGCCGGCCGCCACCACAGAGCCAGATCGCCGCGCCTTCCTCCGATTTCAGCCGCCGCACCACCTCGGTCGGGTCACCTTCGGTGACCTCCAGGTTCTCCCCCGCTGCGGTGCGCGTCCGAGAGAAGACGATCTGCCTCAGGTGCCGATACGGGCTGGCCATTCCGCCGACCGCGTAGGTGTTCCATCCCATGAGCACAGTGTCGAACATCGAGTTCCCTTGAGGGATCCCCAGCGATTCGGCGAAGTCGGTCGGGATGGTGTCGGCGAATCGCCTGTTGATCTCGTCCACATGATCACCCACGACAGGGAATGCGTCGAACTCGCCGTTCGGCCCTGCGATGAAGCCGTCCAAGGTGACGGCCGCGTAGTACACCAGATCTCGCATGATTCTCCATTCACGACATGTGTAGTGAATAAAGAGATTACAGCACCTGTAGTGGTTGCGCTAGGGTGAGCTCATGGCAAAGAACGAGGCGAGACGCCGCACGATCACGGATGCTGGCCTCCGGGTGCTCGCGCACGACGGCTCCCGCGGACTCACCCATCGCGCGGTCGACCTCGAAGCCGGCGTGCCCACCGGGACGACATCGAACTATTTCCGCACCAGGGACGCCCTCATCGAGGGGCTGGTCGAACGCATCGGCGAGCGGCTGGCGCCGACCCCGGAGGATCTCGCCGCGCGCGCGTCATCCGTTCCGAGCCGAGCACTGTTCGCGGACTACCTCCGCGACATCGTGCGTCGGCTGAGCGACGATCGCGACGTGACGCTTGCGTTGTTCGAGCTCCGCTTGGAAAGCAGCCGACGTCCGGAGCTGGCTGCTGTGCTGGGCGCCTGGCAGCGATCGGGTCTGGATGCCGACGTCGATTTCAATGCACAGGCAGGCCTCCCCGGCGGGCGGCGGGAGATCGCGCTGTTCCACTATGCGATCGACGGGCTCCTGCTCGACCGTTTGACGACGCCGATCGATCCTGAGACATCGACCGACGATGTGATCGATGACCTCGTCGCGGGGCTCCTCGGCTGAACGCCGCAGACTGACCGTCGCTCAGTGCCCGAGGACGATGATCAGGATGCCGGTGACCACAGCGACGGCGCACAGGGCGAAGCATCCGTAAGCGCCGACGAGCGACAGACGTTTTTGCCCATCCGTGAGCGGGCTCTTCTTGGCGGCCTTCGCCGCCTGCTTCGCGGCGCGCTTGAGCTCTTTCTCGGAGATCACGGTGATCGCGTCGGTGAACTCGGCCGGACTCACGACCGGCGCGTGCCCGCTGCGCACCAGGAGGCGCAGTCCCACGGCATAGAAGGTGACGATCGCCGCGGCGCCGATGAGCGCGGCCGCGAACACTTGGATGAAGGCGAACCAGTTGATCACTTCGACTCCTCGTTCGTACCGTCGGCCGTGTCCGTTTCAGCCGGTGACGCCGCACGTGCGTCCGATCGCGCGGCGGCCTTGGCCTTCTTCGCTGCCGACTTCGCCTTCTCCCTGGCGTGCGCCCTGGCCTTGGCCTCGGCCTTGGCCCGCTCGAGGCTCTGCTGTCGACGAGTCGGCGGCGGGGCATCGGGAAGGTCGACGGCCATACCCGACTCGGCCACATCGCTCATCGCGTTCGCGTGGGTGACCACGTTGCGACGAGAGCGCAGGAAGAGGCCGATGATGATGGCGACCGCGATCACGGCGTCGATCGCAACACCCCAGTTGCCCAGCCACTGCACCAGCAGCGCGGCCATCGCCCCGACCGCTCCGGCAGCCGGGAGCGTGAGCAGCCAGCCGATCCCGATGCGTCCGGCGGTCCGCCAGCGGACGGTGGAGCCGCGGCGGCCGAGCCCCGAACCGATGACGGAGCCGGACGCGACCTGCGTCGTCGAGAGCGCGAAACCGAGGGCGCTGGAGGCGAGGATGGTCGCGGCCGTCGAGCTCTCCGCGGCGAAGCCCTGCGCAGGCTTGACGTCGGTCAGCCCCTTGCCGAGTGTGCGGATAATCCGCCAGCCGCCGAGATAGGTGCCGAGGGCGATCGTGAAGGCACACGCGACGATGACCCAGAATTCCGGCTCATGATGCTCGTCGGACTGCCACCCGATCGTGATGAGCGCGAGTGTGATGATGCCCATCGTCTTCTGCGCGTCGTTCGTGCCGTGCGCGAGGGCGACGAGGGACGACGTGAAGATCTGCCCCCAGCGGAAGCCGTCGCGACCGTCAGGCTTGCCGTCGTAGCGCCGCGTGATCGAGTACGCGATCTTCGTGGCGATGAAGGCGATGAGTCCCGCCGTGAGCGGCGCGATGAGCGCCGGCAGGATGATCTTCGACAGCACGATGCCGAAGTCGATTCCCGTGAATCCGACCCCGACGAGGGTCGCGCCGATGAGGCCGCCGAACAGTGCGTGCGAAGAGCTCGACGGCAGGCCGAGCAGCCAGGTGAGCATGTTCCACGTGATCGCGCCGATGAGTCCGGCGAAGATCAGCGGCAGGAACACCTCGGCGCCCATCTCGCGGATCGCGTCCTCGCGGACGATCCCGCCGGAGACGGTCTTGGCGACCTCGGTCGATAGGAATGCGCCGACGAGGTTGAGGACGGCGGCGAGAAGGACTGCCGTTCTCGGCTTGAGAGCACCGGTCGCGATAGGCGTGGCCATCGCGTTCGCGGTGTCGTGGAAGCCGTTCGTGAAGTCGAAGAAGAGTGCAAGTGCAATGACAAGCACGACGATGAGGGCTGCGGTTTCCACCGTTCACTTTCGGTCGATTCGAAGAAGAAGGGTGTCGACGTGATCGACGTGATGAACGAAGAGTTCACCGTGGGTTTGCCTTCCGTTAACCGGCCCCGGTAGATCCTCCCACCCTCCCCGATGCCGGTCAACTCGACCTGGGATAGCGTGGAGCGGTGACCAACGCTCCGATCGCAGACCGCCGCTCGCACATTCGAACCCACCACGGCCACACCTTCGAGGATCCGTACGAATGGTTGCGCGAGAAGGAGTCGTCCGAGGTGACTGCACACCTCGAGGCGGAGAACGCCCACACGGATGCCGAAACCGCACACCTGGCAGACCTCCGCGAGACGCTGTTCCAGGAGATCAAGGGCCGCGTACTGGAGACCGATCTCTCCGTGCCCACCCGACGCGGAGACTGGTGGTACTACGGCCGCACCGAGGAAGGCGCCCAGTACGGCATCCAGTGCCGCGCGGCAGCCGCACGCGACGACTGGACTCCCCCGCTGCTGGAGCCCGGGGTACCCGTGCCCGGCGAGGAGGTGCTGCTCGACGGCAACGTCGAGGCGGAGGGACATGAGTTCTTCGCCCTGGGGTCCTTCGCCGTCTCGGACGACGCCACCCGGTTGCTCTGGTCCACCGACTTCGAAGGCGACGAGCGCTACACGGTCCACGTGCGCGACCTCGTCACCGGCGAACTGCTGGCCGATGAGATCCCGAACACCGGCGGCGCTTTCTTCACGCCTGCCGGCGACGGCATCCTGTACACGACGCTCGACGATTCCTGGCGGCCCGACACCCTCTGGCTGCACCGCATCGGCACAGCGGTCGACGACGATGTGAAGCTGTTCCACGAGCCGGACGAGCGGTTCTGGCTGGGTGCAGGCATCACGCGCAGCCGGCGCTATCTCGTGATCGCCGTGGGCTCCAGCATCACCAGCGAAGAGCATCTCGTCGATCTGCGCGGTCCGATCACCGCTGAGCCGCGACTGGTGTGGCCACGCCGCGAGGGAGTCGAGTACTCCCTCGAGCACGCCGTCGTCGACGGTGACGACCGCCTGTTCATCCTGCACAACGACGGCGCGCTCGATTTCGAGCTCGTCTCGGTGCCGGCATCCGCCCCGCAGGGAGAGCGGCGTGTCATCGTCGCGCACGAGGCCGGCCGCCGCCTGCTCGGCATGGACGCGTTCCGTGATTTCGCGACGGTGGAGTACCGCAGCGAGGGGCTGGAGCGCGTCGGCCTGCTCGACTACACGACGGATGCCGTGGACGAACTCTCCTTCGACGAACCGCTGTACTCGGCCGGCGTCAGCGGGAACCCCGAGTGGCACTCGCCGTTCCTCCGTCTCGGCTACGCCTCGTTCGTGACGCCGGGCACGGTGTACGACCTGGACCTCGCCACCCGCAAACTGGTGCTGCGCAAGCAGCAGCCGGTACTCGGCGGGTATGACGCGGCCGAGTACGGGCAGAAACGCGAATGGGCGGTGGCATCCGACGGCACCCGGGTGCCCATCTCCCTGGTCTGGAAGCGCTCGTTCGGTGAGCCGGGCGCCGAACTTCGACCGCTGCACCTCTACGGCTACGGGTCGTACGAGCACTCGATCGATCCTGGGTTCTCGGTGGCGCGCCTCTCCGAACTCGACCGCGGCGTGATCTTCGCGGTGGCGCACGTGCGCGGCGGTGGCGAGATGGGCCGGCAGTGGTACGAAGACGGCAAGAAGCTGTCCAAGCGCAACACGTTCACGGACTTCGTCACCTGCGCCGAACATCTGATCGCCGCAGGAGTCACCTCCGCGGACCGCATGGTCGCCGAGGGCGGCAGCGCCGGGGGTCTCCTCATGGGCGCGGTCGCGAACCTCGCACCGGACAAGTTCGTCGGCATCCTGGCATCCGTCCCCTTCGTCGACGCGCTGACCTCGATCCTCGACCCCTCGCTCCCCCTCACCGTCATCGAATGGGACGAGTGGGGCGACCCGCTGCACGATGCCGACGTCTACGAGTACATGAGGTCGTACACGCCGTACGAGAACGTGCGATCTGACGCGACGTACCCGCGCATCCTAGCCGTGACATCTCTCAACGACACGCGCGTGCTCTACGTCGAACCCGCGAAATGGGTGGCCGCGCTGCGCGAAGCGGGTGCGTCCGATGTTCTCCTGAAGTGCGAGATGGTCGCCGGGCACGGCGGCGTCAGCGGGCGCTACAACTCCTGGAAGGAAAGGGCGTTCGAGCTGGCCTGGCTGCTTGACACCCTCGGCCTGGCGAAGGCCTGACCCCGGGCTGCTGAGATCAGGAGTTCCGCCCGAGATCAGGAAGATTCAGCAGGAATCATCCTGATCTCGGGACATTGTCCTGATCTCGGGCTGCGGCGACTTCTCCTCCACAGACGACTGTCGGGCTAATTTGATGCACATCCCGCCCGTTCAGCCCCGCGGAGTCGCGAGTACGCGGAGAGTGTACGGATGCTCCTCGAGGAATGGCTCCGCGCTCACGATGGCGCTGCGCACTCGTCAGACATATACGCTGCCGGGTTCAGCAAGCATGCGATAGCGGCGGGAGTCCGATCGGGGCGGATGCTGCGATTCCGACGATCCTGGATCGCGCTGCGTGAGTGTGACTCGGCGATCCTGGCCGCGATCGGCATCGGCGGGCGACTGACGTGCGTGAGCGCCGCGCGGAAACTCGGGCTTTGGGTCCCCACGCACGCTGGCGTCCACGTCGCGGTATCGCCTGGCGCGGCCCGGATCAAGACCGAAGGACTGCGTGTGCATTGGTCGACGGGCCCTGCGCCCGCTGCTGCGCGCGCAGTCGTCGATCCGCTGATCAATGTGCTCCACCATGTAGCGCGATGCCAAGAACTGGCTGCCGCCTTGGCGATCTGGGAATCGGCGCTCAACAAGAAGCTCGTCGACGCCGCGGTGCTCGAGCGCATTGAATGGCACAGTGAACGCGCGGACCACATCGTCGCCCTCTGCACGAACTTGTCCGACTCGGGACTGGAGACCCACTTCGTGGACCTGATGCGCGCGATCGGCGTCGCCGTTCAACAGCAGGTATGGATCGACGGGCACCCGATCGATGCGCTGATCGGCGATCGCCTGGTCGTTCAGCTGGATGGTTTCGCGCACCACAGCAGCCCGGCCGATCGCCGTCGTGACATTGAAGCCGACGCCCGCTTGCGCCTACGCGGCTACACCGTCGTGCGCTTCGACTACTACCAGGTGCTTTTCCAGCCGGACTTGGTCCAGAACGTCATCCGTGCGGCGATCGCACAGGGGCTTCACCGCGCCGCCTGACGGTATCCGTCCGCCTGAGATCAGGAAGACCGTCCCAGATCAGGAAGAATCCGCGGGAAACGTCCTGATCTGGGGACGTCGTCCTGATCTCGGCCGGGGCCAGGATCAGCCGAAGAGCGCCGCGGCCTCGTCGTAGCGGGCGCGGGAGACGGTGTTCAGCTCACCGAGGGCCTCGGCGAACGGCACACGGACGATGTCGGTGCCACGCATGGCCACCATCTGCCCCCAGGACTCCTCGACCAGCGCATCTGCCGCGTGCAGGCCGAGCCGAGTCGCGAGCACTCGATCGAACGCCGACGGCGAACCGCCGCGCTGGATGTGGCCGAGCACGGTGGAGCGGGTCTCGATGCCGGTGATGCGCTCGATCTCGGGGGCGAGGATCTCGCTGATGCCGCCGAGGCGCGGGCGGTTGAAGGCGTCCAGTCCCTTATCGCTGTACGCCTCATCCATGCCGGTGAGCGTGAAGCCCTCGGACACGACGACGAGCGGAGCCCTGCCGCGGTCGAACGCGCTGGTGACCAGAGCGGCGATCTCATCGATCGACATCGGGACCTCGGGGATGCAGATCACATGAGCGCCCGCGGCCATTCCGGCGTGCAAGGCGATCCAGCCGACATGACGTCCCATCACCTCGGCGACCATGCACCGCTGGTGCGAGTCGCCGGTGGTGCGCAGGCGGTCCATGGCATCGGTTGCGATGTTGACCGCGGTGTCGAAGCCGAACGAGTAGTCCGTGGCCTGCAGATCGTTGTCGATGGTCTTGGGGACCCCGAGCACGTTGATGCCGTCCTTCGACAGACGATCGGCGGCGGCCAGAGTGCCCTCGCCGCCGATCGCGACGATGCCGTCGATCTTGTGGCCGTACAGGGTCTTCGCGATGTTCTCGGCGCCGCCGCGCGCACCCTCGTAGGGGTTGGTGCGGCTGGTGCCCAGAATCGTGCCGCCGGCCTTGGAGAGCCCCTTCACCTCGTGTCGCGTGAGCGGGAAGAAGTCACCGTCCACGACGCCGCGCCAGCCGTTACGGATGCCGACGAACTCGATGTCGTACGTCGTCGTGCCCTTGAGAACGATGCCGCGGATGACCGCGTTGAGTCCGGGGCAGTCGCCGCCGCTCGTCAGGATGCCGATCTTCATGCTGCTGCCTTCTGACTTCGGGAAAGGGGAAAAGGCGACGCTGCCTGCCTCGACACTAGTGCCGAAGCGCCATCAGGCGCCATTCGAGACGCGCGAAAACCCCGGATCTTGCCGGCCAAGATCGACCGAATCGCCGATCTTCCCTCGAAGGGGATTTTTCGAAGGCATCCGCCCGTTAAGAAGCGTGCTTCTTAACGGGCGGACTGAGGTGTATTTCAGGAGGCGCCGAGCGCCTGACGCAGCAGGTGCATGAGCGCCGCGAGCTGCACCGGCTCGGCAGCCGCGTCATCCACGGCCTCGCCGTCGAGCGCACGCGCTGCCAGCCCCTGCTTCTGATCGATGAGCTCAGCGATCTTGGTGTCGATCGTGTGCGCGGCGATGATGCGCCAGGCGGTGACAGGTTCGTCCTGCCCGATGCGGTGCACTCGGTCGATCGCCTGCGTCTGTTCGGCGGCCGTCCAGCTGAGCTCCGCGAGGACGACGTTCGACGCCGCCTGCAGGTTGAGGCCGACGCCGGCCGCGGTGAGCGAGCAGACGGCGATGCCGACGGCAGGATCGCCGTTGAAGTCGTCGATCGCCTGCTGACGCGCAGTGGATGTCTGATCGCCACGGATCGACACCGAGCGGATGCCGACCGAGGCGAAGTGCGCCTCGGCCCGATCCATCACATCGATGTGCTTCGCGAAGAAGACGACCTTGCCGACCGAGCGCTGCAGCTGCGCCGCGTAATCGGCGGCGAGCTGAGCCTTGGCCTGACCGATTCGGCGCACCATCGTGAAGACGTTGTCTCCGCCGGTACCTGCGGCTTTCGACTCCTCGAGCTCGTTGTGCGCGACCAGGCGGACGATGTCTTCGTCGATCTCGCCAGGAGTACCGGTCCACAGGCTCTTCGATGCGGACGAGGTGCGCGCTTCGATGATGCGGCGGTACTTCGCAGCCAGCCGCTCCCCCAGTTCGCGCTCCGCCTGACGGATGCTGCGCCCGAACTCGTCGTCCAGCTGCACGGGGAGGTCTGCGATGAGCTTGTCCGGCAGGTCGGCCGCGACGTCCTTCTTCTTGCGGCGGACGATGCCCATCGAGATCACGGCCTCGCGAGCCTCCGGGTAGAAGGCTTTGTCCGCGGGAGTGAGGCCGGTCGCGTCCAGCTTCTCCATGAGCTCCGGACCCGGCTTCTCACCGGTGGTCCAACCGAGGAACCGCCAGATCGCGTCGAAGTCCTCGACGTCGTTGATCAGCGGCGTTCCGGTGAGCGCCAGCATCAGCGGGTTGCCGCCGGGCGTGCGCTCGCGGACACGGGAGGCCAGCGCCAAGACGTTCTGCGAGCGCTGCGACGACAGGTTCTTGATGAAGTGCGCCTCATCGACGACCATGCCCCGCAGTCCGAGCGAGCCCAGCCAGGACATGTGCCGGTCGAGGATCTCGTAGTTCACGATGAAGACGTCCGCGAAGGCATCGATGTCGTCGCCGTCACCTTGGATGACGGTGGCGCGACGCTGCGGTGTCCAGCGCTCCACTTCGCGCGCCCAGTTCATCTTCACGACGTTCGGGACGACCGCGAGCAACGGGTAGGCCCCGGCGACGGATGCGGCGAGTGCGGACTGCGCGGTCTTGCCGAGTCCTGGCTCGTCCGCGAGGAGGAAGCTGCGGTGGCCCGCTCGCACCTCTTCGAGGAAGCGGGACTGGTGCACCATGATCTCGAGGCCCTTGGGCGACAGGTGGTCGAACTCGGGTGCCGGCGGCAGATCCATGCTCGCCACGACTCCGCCGGCTCCGGTCTCGAACGACTTGTAGAGCGGCCCCATCAGCTCCCAGCCGTCGAGGCGGCGGCGCGGAGTACTCGTCGCCCGTGGCGTGAGGTCGGGCTCGAGGAACGGGTTGGCGAGCTGACGCGCTTCGACGGAGATCGGCGTGACCTGGCGCTCGGCGATCCCCGCCGGCACGACGGGCGCCTGCACGGGGGCGATGTCAACGATGATGAGCTCTTCCGGAGCGAGCTCGGCTCCGGATTCGAGGAGCCAGTCGCGCCGCATCCGCTTCGCGACCGGCGATGTCGCCTGATCAGCCTCGAGCAGCTGGATGAGGGACGTGTCCCGCGCTGCGGTCTTGGCGAGGATGGTCGCGACGCCGTCGAGCCGCTTGAGCAGTTCTGCGCGTGCGGGATCGCCGAGCTCGGCATCCGCCTTCACCCTGGCCCGCTCCTCGCGCACCAGGAACGCGATCACCTGGAACTTCACCCGGTTCGTCGGACCCAGCTTGCCGCGCTGCGACTTCGCTTCGATCTCGCGCACTTTGCGCGCGAGGATCGGGATGAGGGGGGCGTCGTCGTCGCGACGGGATGTCTTCTTGCGCCGCGTGGCGGCAGTTGCCGTAGTCGGCATGCTCCTCCTGAGCGTGAATGCCGAGGCGCCCGGGGCGCCTGAGCCGTTCTCGATGTCCGCGTGTGGCGTGTGCCAGGACCGTACGAACAGTAGACCTCATTCCCGCCGACGCACGAGTGACGTGCGATGTTCGCCGGGAACGATCGACAGTCTACGCCAGAATCGCCGTCCACTGCCGAGCGACGAGCCGAATCACGGCTGGCGGGCGAGCAGCACTTCGGCCTCGGCGACATCGGACGCCATCTGCGCCTTGAGCTTGTCGATGCCTTCGAACGCGACCATCCCCCGCAGGCGCTCGACGAACTCGACGCTCACGTCATGGCCGTACAGATCGAGATCGGTCTCGCCGAGGACATGAGCCTCCACCTGGCGTACGAGGACGTCGTCGAAGGTGGGGTTCGTCCCGACCGAGATCGCAGCCCGGTGGCGGATCCCGGTGTCATGGTCGACGAGCCAGCCCGCGTACACGCCGTCCGCCGGCACGAAAGCGTCGACGATCGTCGAAAGATTCGCAGTCGGGAATCCGAGTTCTCGCCCCCGCTTCAGTCCGTGCACGACCTCGCCGCGAACATCGACATTGCGGCCGAGGACGCGCGTCGCCGTCGCGACGTCTCCTTCGATGAGCAGCTCACGGATCCACGTCGACGACACCCGACGCTCGGATCCGGGCAGATAGACGTCGTCGACGACATGGACGGTGAAGCCGTGCTGCGGGCCGAGCGCGCGCAGGAGTTCGGGATCTCCCGCACCACCGCGACCGAATCGGAAGTCCTCGCCGACGAGCACCGTCGACACCCGGAGCGCTGCGACGAGGATCTCGGCGACGAACGCCTCGGCGCTTCGCGCAGCCATATCCTCGTCGAACGTGAGCAGAAGCGTCGCATTGAGGTCGAGCTCGCCGAGCAGCTCGAGCTTGCGTTCGACGGTGACCACGTTCTCAGGACAGCGATCAGGGCGCAGCACGGCGAGCGGGTTCCGGTCGAAGGTGACGGCGACAGCGCGGGCGCCGGATGCCGCAGCCTCCTCCTTCAGTCGACGGATGACCGCGCGGTGACCGGCGTGCACGCCGTCGAACTTCCCGATCGCCACGACGGAGCGACCGAAGTCGGCGGGAATCTGAGCGGGGTCACGGAAGACGATCACGCCGCCACCCCCGAGAGCTGCGGCGACGACACTGGTCGGTGCGTGCGCAACCACCAGATCCCGAACACCGGGAGAACCAACGGGATGAACAGGTAACCGACACCGAACATCGACCAGACGGTCTCGTGCTGGAAGAGCGCCGGCATCAGCAGGCTGAGCGTCCCGACGACGAGCACACCCGTGAGCTCGAACACGATTGCCACCCAGGCCACGGCGTACCAGCCGCTTCGTCCGGCGAGCACCAGCGCGAGAGTCGCCAGGATGTACACGACGGCCGCCACGGCGGACAGTGTGTAGGCCAGCGGCGCCTCGTCGAAACGGCGGATGATCTGCACGACGCTCCGCCCGGTCGCGGCAAGCGCCATCACGGCGTAGACGATCACGAGGACACGGCCGATACCGGTCATCCGAGGGGTGGGAACGGAGGAGCTCATAGCGCATTCCATCCTAGGTGCGCAGAGAAGGACTGGTCTCCGCGTCCTCGCCAGAGGTCAGGCGATCTGGATCGTCCAGATGACCTGCATCCGCCAGAGCATGATCGCGATGGCCAGGCCTGCGACGCCGAGGATCACGGTGCTCCAGCGGCTGCGCTCCATCAGCGCCCACAGGACCGCGCCGATCGGCAGCAGCACCGCGGAGACGAGATAGACCCAGTACTCGAGCAGATCACCGGTGGGCGGATTGCCTGCCAGGGGCGCGACGATCGCGATGACCACCTGTGCGACGAGGAGGATCTCGACGAGAGCGAGAGACCCGACCGAGAAGTCGCTGGGACGGCGACCGACGAGACCGAGAACGATGCAGAACACTCCGGCCGCGACGGCGACCGCGATCTGCGCGACGGTGAACCAGAGGATCACGACGCGACGTCCGGCATGTTCATGGCGCTCTTGAGGTCGGCGCCGCGCTTCTCGACGATGCCGACGAGCGCTCCATCCGGATCGATGGCCGCTGCGAGTGCGCCCGTGAGCCGTGCGGCCTGATCGGCGAGCCGTTTGCCGTGGCGCAGATCGCGGGCGTCGTCCGCGCTCACCGGGAGCGCCTCGAGGATGCGCGCGGCAGCATCGGCGGGGGTGAGCGTCGATGCTCCGGCCAGATCTTCGATCGCGACGGCATCCGCGACGTCGAAGGCGCCTACTCGAGTGCGGCGCAACGCCGTGAGGTGACCGCCGACGCCCAGTGCAGCGCCGAGATCGCGCGCCAGCGAACGGATGTAGGTGCCGGAGGAGCAGTCGACGACGACATCGAGGTCGAGGGTGCCGGAGCCTCTGCGCTCGGCGATGACGTCGAAGCGGGACACGACGACGTCGCGTGCGGCGAGGACGACCTCCTCCCCCGCACGAACCCGGTCGTACGCCCGGCGACCGTCGACCTTGATCGCCGACACCGAACTGGGGACCTGCGAGATCGCACCGGTCAGCGCGGCGACGCCCTCGGCGATGCGTTCCGGGGTGACGGCGGACCAGACCGACTCGTCGGCGCTCGCGATGATCTCGCCGTCGGCGTCGTCCGTGCCGGTCGTCTGGCCGAGCCGGATCGTCGCCTCGTAGGTCTTGTCCGCGCCGACGATATAGGTGAGGAGCCTCGTGGCCCCTTCGATCCCGATCACCAGCAGTCCGGTCGCCATCGGATCGAGTGTGCCCGCGTGCCCGACCTTGCGAGTGCCGAAGGCCTTGCGCGTGCGCGCGACCGCGTCGTGGCTGGTGATGCCCGCGGGCTTGTCGACGAGGAGGATGCCGGGCGAGACCATCCTCCCAGCCTATCGAGACCGCACCCCGGAGCCGTTCCTGTTCACCCGCAGACCTCGTACGACGGTTCTTCGCCGATCGTGACGGCGACCGACGATGCGCCAGTGACGCCGTCGCGGAACTCGAAGAAGACGTGCGCCTCACCGTCACCGGCGAGTCTGATCCAGCTCCCGTTGCCAGCCAGCGCCGCGCCCTCCTCCGCGTCGGGATACACGGCCAGGATCTCCTCCTCGGTGGAGCCTACCCCCAGCCCGTCCGCTGTCCGAGGACCGTCGACCGCCGTCGGGGTTTCGGCCGCTGTGTACACGGAGATCTCCCTGATCGGCGCCGTCGGGCTCTCCGGCCCCCGCACCAAGAACAGGCCGTGGCTCGAGTCAGCAGCGTTCCACCAGGCTGTCCATGAGCAATTGGCAGCGTCGTTGCTCCACGTGTCGGGAAGGGCACCGAGCGTGGTCGCAAAGTCCCCGCCAATCACGATCGGACCGATCCCGGCGTCACTGATGATCCATGTGCTCGGGTCCGTAGGATCGACTGAGGGTGTTGTCGTGTCCGCGCTCGCGCTCGCGCTCGGGCTGGGCTCTGGTTTCACGGTCTGGGATGCAGATGGCGTTTGCGTCGGCGTAGGCGCGCATCCGGTCAGCGCGAGGCCGAGGCCCGCCGCCATGACGAAAGCGATTCGCGTACCAATTTTCATCTTCTACCTCTACTTCTCCGGTCGTGGAGTGCACGGCGCACTCGCTTAGGCTGTCGGCATGCCTCCGACGTTGCACCGCGCCCCCACAGGTGTGCTGCCTCTGGCCGAATGGTATCGATGGAATGCCCGCGACCTCCCTTGGCGCCGCAGCGAATTCCATAACGATTTCGGCGCCTGGGGCACGCTCGTCAGCGAGTTCATGCTGCAGCAGACCCCTGTCAACCGGGTGATCCCGCATCTGGACGCCTGGTTGACGCGCTGGCCGACGCCCCGTGCCATGGCTGCCGCCACGGGGTCAGAGGTGGTGCAACAGTGGGCGAACCTCGGTTATCCGCGCCGCGCACTGTGGCTGCACCGCGCGGCGATCGAGATCGTGGAACGGCATGACGGAATCGTGCCGCGAGAGGTCGATGCTCTGCTCGCTCTCTCCGGAATCGGCGACTACACCGCGAGGGCCGTGGCTGTCTTCGCCTACGGCGACCGGCATCCCGTCGTCGACACCAACACACGCAGAGTGCTGGCGAGGGCGATCGAGGGAAAGGCGCAACCGGCGGCGGCCTCACGTCGTGACCTTGCCCTGATGGATTCCCTGCTGCCGGCGACGGATGCCGAATCGGGCGTGTTCAACGCCGCAGCGATGGAGCTGGGCGCGACGGTGTGCACCGCTCGCGCTCCGAAATGCGACCGGTGCCCGCTTCGCACGGGGTGCGCCTGGGTGGCGGCCGGCCGGCCGGAAACGCCGGACACTCGGCGGCGGCAGGCGGCGTACGAGGGTTCGGACCGGCAGGCCCGCGGCGCGGTGCTGCGGATGCTGCGCGAAGCGCTGCCGTCCGCAGTGCCACTGTCGTCCGTGATCGCTGATTGGCCGGATCCTCGGCAGCGCGACAGGGCGATCGACTCGCTCATCGCAGACGGCCTCGCCGAGGCATCCGAGGATCTGCTCTCGCTTCCGCGCTGATCGGCCGGGCGCCCGGGACCGCTCCGTCAGAGAAACTGATCCGTCCGGTGCGCCAGGGCGGTGAGCTCCACTCGGGTGCGGACGTCGAACTTCGCCAGCACCCTCCCCACGTGCACCTCGACCGTGCGGACCGAGACATTCAGTCGCTCCGCGATCTCCCGATTCATGGTGCCGCCGACGACCAGCATCGCCACCTCGAGCTCCCGCACCGTCAACTGCGTCTCCCACGCGCGTCGGCAGGCAGCCAGATGATCGTCCTCCGCACCGACGCCGCCATCCGCCGGTCCGAGCCTCTCGATGCGTCGTTCCATGGCGGCCGCCCAGGCGGCTGCGCCCGCATCCTCGAACAGGTTCCGTGCCGTTCCCAGGTGCCGTCGCCCGGTCATCCGCTCGCCGTGGATCACGGTGTGGATGCCGATCAACGCCTCCACCCTGGCTCTCGCGAATGGCGAGCGCAAGGCCCGCGCCTCGACGTGAACCTCCGCGAATTCCGCACGCCATCGTCCCTCCGGCGCGTCGATGACACGCGCGCATAACCGGCGAGCGCTGTCCTCCTCCCCCGGCTCGACTCTTCTGGGCGTTCGTTCTCGTGCCGCAGGGGCGACCTCGTCAAGCCCGGGAATGCCGAACACCGCCTCCGGAGCACCGCGATCCTGCCACAGCCGCAGGAATGCCGCGGCCTTGGCGAACGCACCATCCAGATACGCCTCGATGCCGCGATCCACCAGACGTTCCACGCGGAGTCCGGACGGCAGCGCAGCGGTCAGGGAGCGTGCGAACGGGCTCAGGGTGCCGAGAACGGCGAGGTCGAGGCGACGAGCGAGTGCCACGGCGAGTCCCGCGAACGGTATCGCCACCGGAGACACGACCGCTGCGGCGATCAGACACTGCCTGGCCTGTGATATATCCCCACGCCACGTCAGGAGGAGCGTCTCCGTCACCGCCCGATAGGCCTGCACGAGCGGGCTGTATTCGAACCCGGCGACGAAGGGATCGATCTCAGCGCCCATCGTGCCTTCTCCGTTTGCGAGGATCCGCAATCCGCCATCGATGTCGTCGTCCAGGGCAGCGCGCAGAGCGCCGAGCACACTGCCGGAGACCGGGCCGGTGCCTTCGGCGGCCGTTGTCTCCCGCTCCCCGACGAGCAACCAGCTCAGGGCGACGACCGGGTCGCGCAATCGGCTCTCCGCACCGACCCGCGCGCATCCGTCGCGCAGCGCATCCAGCCAGGACCGCATTCCGCTGCGGTCTCCTCGCTCGGCGCAGAGCACCGAGGCAAGGGCCGCCGCTCTCGTCCAGGCGTACCAATCGTCGTGATCATCCGTTCGCGGCCGGAGCGCCGTCGCATCGATGTCGGGCACGTCGCCGTGCAGATGCGCCAGGGCCACGACGAGGCCGCCCAGCCCCTGAAGACGGTAGCGCTCCGTGCCATCGGGGAAGAGGCTCCCCAGCCACCCGCTCGCCTCCGCCGCATAACC
The DNA here is from genome assembly GCF_040675825.1 of Microbacterium sp. LWH12-1.2. Taxonomy (NCBI): domain Bacteria; kingdom Bacillati; phylum Actinomycetota; class Actinomycetes; order Micrococcales; family Microbacteriaceae; genus Microbacterium; species Microbacterium sp. LWH12-1.2. Next base: position 717,614 of record NZ_JBEGIJ010000001.1, on the reverse strand, counting down.
CGCTCCGATCGCCGCCGCGCCGGCCACCAGGCGTGCATCGTCGCGTTCGACCCCGACCGCGTGCGATGCCGCCTCAGCGGCGAGGAGGAGAGCGCGATCGGCGTCGCCGCCCTCGGACAACTCGCGCGCGATTCGGATCAGCTCGGATGCCGTCGAGGGATCGCCGCGCAGTGATGACCTGGCCCGATGCCAGTCCGCACTCACCTGCTCGCCCCTGCGGCCGAAGATCGCGCCCAGCCGTTCGTGCACATCCACCTGAACGGCCGATGCTGTCGTCTCTCGAAGCCAGATAGCGAGTCGCGGGTCCGCGAATCGAAATCGGCCGGCGTGGATGCTCAGATGCTGCCCCACCGGACCGGCGACGATCTCATGCGCGGACCGAGCCGCGAACTCGAGCACCGGATCGAGGCGATCCTCCAGACACAGTGCCGCCGCCAGCAGCAGATCCCGATCGAGGTCGGTGAACCTGAGGTCGGCGTACTCATTCGCGATCGGCGGCACCAGCGGAAGCGGCGCAGGAAGCGGCCTCAATCCGTGCCGTTGCTGGGGTGCGAGATGGGCCACGACTTCACGGACGGTCGGCAGGTCGGCGTTCAACTCGACCACGAGCGTTCTCAGCACATGCGGTGCCGTGCTCAACTCATGTTCGAGCAGATCATCGAGCATGTTCTCGATGATCTCCAGCGAAACGACCGTTCCTTCGGACGGGCGCCGTCGCCACATCTCCGGTGTCTTCACCTTGTCGACTCCCCCGGTGCGAAGAGTACTTCGCAGCTAGGCACAGGGTAGCAAAGCAGTCCCGTGCCTCTTCGGCACTGAGAAGAGCGCCCTGGACAGGTGTCCAGGGCGCTCGTCTCGTCAGGTCAGGCGGCTAGCACGCACCGACCAGACCCCATGCTCCCCATTCGACCGAACCGGGTGCCTCTCCCTGAGTCCACCACTTCGCGGTGTACTCGGACCCCTGGTACGAAGCGGTCGCGCCGCCCGTGTAGACAGCGGTCGGCGACCAGGCCGCGGCATCGCAGGCGCCAGGATCCGTCGGATCGGTCGGATCGGTCGGATCTGTCGGATCCGTCGGATCGGTCGGATCCGTCGGATCGGTCGGATCCGTCGGATCGGTCGGATCGGTGCTGCATGCCTCGACGAGCGCCCACACGGCGTTCGTGCCAGGAGTGTCACCCTGTGTCCACCACTTCGCGGTGTACTCCGATCCCGCGTGCGAGACCGTGGCGCCGCCGGTGTAGACGGCTGTCGATGACCATGCCGCGGCGTCGCAGGTGCCGGGATCGGTCGGATCGGTGGGATCCGTCGGATCCGTGGGATCCGTGGGATCCGTCGGATCGGTCGCTCCACCGGGTGCCGCAGCGCGGAGATGGTCGGCCAGGGTGCCGATGAGCTCGCCCTGGCGGTCGCCGGAGAGCTCCCACCACATACCGCCGCCGAGCTTGTGCTCCACGATGTACGCGGCCTTCTGCGCGACGCTGCGGGTGTCGTCGTAGCTCCACCACTGGTTGCCGTCGTAGCGCCACGAGGCGCCGATCGTCGCGTCGTAGTGGCCGGTGCCGAGGTTCTTCAGCTTGTCGTAGTCCTCGTTGCCCTTCTCCCACGTGCCTGGTCCGGCGCCCGTCGCCGGGCCCCATGCGTTGACCGAGGTGGCTCCCTGCCAGCCACGCCCGTACGCGGCGAGGCCCATGCCGAGCTGGGTCGGATCGATCCCGGTCTTGAGGTACTCGCGCACGCTCTGATCGACGCTGAACTGTCTCGCCTCCGCCCGGGTATCGGCCGGGTCGTCGTACAGGTTGCCCTGATGACCGGTGAGTCCGGCATCCCATGCGCCGTGCAGGTCGTAGCCCTGAATGTTGCCGAAATCGAGATAGTCGAACAGTTCGGGATCGTTCCAGCCTCCGGCCTCGATGTCGGCAGGATTCGCCGGCAGGAAGGCCGACAACTGATAGTCCTTTCCGGTCGTCACGGTCAGCGCATCCAGCTGCGTACGGAACTCCTTGAGCAGAGCCTTGAAGTTCGCCCGGTCGTTCGCCTCGTCGACGATGTTGCCGACCTCGCCGTTCTGCGAACCGGGCCACTCCCAGTCGATGTCGAATCCGTCGAAGACTCCCGCTGCCGCTCCCGGTCCGCCGCGCCCGTCGACGACAGGCAGGTTGCCCTTGATGTACAGATCAATGCAGCTGGAGACGAACGTCTTCCGGGTGGCGTCCGTGGCTGCTGCCGCCGAGAAGTTCTTCGACCAGGTCCAACCGCCGAGCGACAGCATCACGTTGAGGTCGGGGTTCTTCTGCTTCAGCTGCTTGAGCTGGTTGAAGGATCCCGCCAATGGCTGGTCCCAGCTGTCGGCGACGCCGGAGACCGAGTTCGCGGCCGTATAGCCCATCCCGAAGTCGGCCCAGGCGTCGCCTGCGCCGTCGGAGCCGTTCGGTCCTGTGCCCTGCGCCTTGTTCGCGATGAAGCACTTCAGCGTTTCGTGGTGGATGTTGCCGAAGGCATAGTTGATGTGCGTGAGGTCGGCGGCAGCACCGGAGACGTCGAGCTGCTTGGCCTGGAAGCCGCGCCCGTACACCCCCCACTGCGCGAAATAGCCGACGGTGCGATACCCGTTCAGGGCACTCGGCGCCTCGGCGGCCACGGTTTGGGGCACCGTGGCCGCCGCTGCCGGCACGGTGGCGACGGCGGCGAGCGCGGCGACGGTTGCCGCCGTCGCGAGCGTCGCCAGCGCGGCGGCGATGCCGCGCCTGGGTCGTTCAGGTCTCGTCATGATCTTCCTTCGTCTGGCGGATGCCGGAGCATCCGCATCCTGTCTTCTCCCGCCCTCGATGCTGAGATGCAGGAGGAGGTGGGGCGGCTGGGGGCCGCCCCACCAGGTCTCAACAGCGGATGCCGGCTCCCCAGACGTCCGCTGATCCGGGTGTGTCGCCCTGGGTCCACCATTTCGCGGTGAACTCGGAACCGCCGTGTGCGACCTTCGCCCCGCCTGTGTAGACAGCCGTGGCGCTCCACGCAGGAGCAGAGCACGTGCCCGGTGTCCCGCCGCCTGGCCCACCGATGCCGGGCTCGACCACCGTCACGTTCCGTGGCAGGTCGTACAGCGTCGCGTAGACGTTCTCGCCGATCGTCAGGCGCAGGTTGGAGATCTGCGCGATCGGAAGCCGCCAGCTGAGCTTGCTGAACGCGGATGCGCCCGGGGCGATCCCTCCGGAGGGAACCTTGATCGTGTAGGTGTGGAAGTTCCCGTCGAGCCCGCCGACGTTGTCGCCGGTGTGGTCGCTGTCGACCTTGACGATCCCCCAGCCGTTCTGCTCGCCCATCGCACCGGTGTCGCTGGTCGCCGTGTCGAACGTGATCGTCGCACCTGCCGGAATCGCCGTGGCGGAGTTGTTGGTGAACGTCACCTTCGGATTGATCGGATAGTTGTTGTCGCCCAGCGCGAAGTCGCTGAACTCCACGCCCAGATCGACGGCTTTGGTCGGCATCTGCTCATCTGCCTTGGCTGCACCGTATGGCTGCGACGCGGAGAGGCGATCGTGGAGCAACCCGACGAGAGTGGATCCCATCTCGTACTGTCCGGCCGCCTCGTCGTAGCGGTAATCGCCGGCGAGTTCCCAGATCATGACCCCGCCGATGCCGTTGTCCGCGACATAGTCGGCCTTCGCCTCGATCGCCTGGTCGGCATCACCGGAGAGGAAGGTCTTCGTGGTCGGGTTCCACCACCACTCGACCTTGGTCACCGGATCGAAATGCCGGGTGTAGGTGCCGGTGATCGTGGTCGGCGCGCCGTAGGACGCGGTGTAGTCACCGACGATCCCGCGCTCGAGGTTGAGCACATGCCAGATCGGGTTCGCGCCGGCACCCACCTCGCCGCCGCTCTTGTCGAGGTCGTGCCAGAGGTTGTTGATGCCCACGGCGCCGGCGCCGCACTTCGTCGTCCCGCCCAGACTCGGTCCGGTGCCTGGCGGACACTTGGTCTGGTCGGCCAGAGGCGCCGAACCGTAGAGTCCGTTGGTCCCGCCTTGAACGCCGTCCCAGCCGCGCGTGTAGAAGGGCACTCCGAGGTTGATGCGCCCAGCCGGCATCGCGCCGCGGAAGTAGTGGTACGCCCAGTCGGCGTTGAGGTAGCCGATTCCGCTGTAGGCGTTGTACACACCACCCGCGGCGAGTTCGGGGTCTTTTCCATCGTCGAACAGGGCGCCGTTGCCGCCGACGTAGTTGTTCCAGGACCCATGTAGGTCGTAGCTCATGATGTTGACGTAGTCGAGGTACGGCAGGATCTGGTGCACCTCGGCACCGCGCAGCAGCCATCCCGACGCCGGGGCGGCGACAGTCAGCAGATAGTGTCTGCCGTCCGCGGCACCGGCCGTGTCGAGTTTCTCGCGAAGCGTCTTCATCAGCGCCTCGTAGCCTGACCACAGCGTCGCTCGACGCGGCTCGGAGAAGGCGAAGTCATCAGGGTTTCCGGCCTTGCCGTTGCTGTTGGCGTACTCGTAGTCGATGTCCACGCCCTCGAATCCGTAGGTGCGGATGAACTCGACAGCCGAATCGGCGAAGGCATCGATCTTCGCCTGCGAGTCGGTCAACGCGTAGAAGCCTCCGTCCGCCACCCGATCACCCGCGGCATCGAAATGGCCACCGGTCTCCGCCCAGCCGCCAACCGAGACGAGCGCTTTGACGCCGGGGTTCTGCGCTTTGAACTTGTTCAGCAGGTTGAAATGGCCGTCGTAGTCGTAGGCAGGGTCCATCTCCGCTCCGGCGACACCCGGCCACGTCATGTCGGTGGCCGCGTTCCCGGCGGCATCCTGGTTGACCGAGACCTTGCCCTGCCCATCGATGTGCGCGAACGCGTAGTTGATGTGGCTGAGCTCGGTCCACGGAATGTCGCCGGCGAGGTACCGCGGGGTGCCGCCGGTACCGGTGCGCCAGGAGGTGAAGTAGCCGATCACTCGGTGCTCGAGTCCGTTGGGCAGGCGCTCGCGGCCGGCCTCGTCGTAGATCGTGCAGTACGGGACGTCGACGCCCGGCGTCTGGTAGAGCCCGTCCGGGCGGCACTTCTCGTCGGGGTTGTCCGTCCACACCGTGCCCTCATCGACCGGGTCTGTCGGATCAGTCGGATCGGTGGGATCGGTCGGGTCGGTGGGATCGGTCGGGTCCGTGACGCCGCAGGCACCCAGCGACTCCCAGGGTCCCCAGGCCTCGGTACCCGGCGTGTTGTTCTGCGTCCACCACTTCGCGCGGTAGTTGGCGCCGTCATGCGAGACCAGAGCGCCGCCGGTGTATGCCGACGCCGATGCCCACGCCGCCTCGCATTCGGTGTCAGCGGCTCCCGCCGGTCCGGCGGCCGCGAGTCCGGCGATCACCATCGCCGCGCTCAGTAGAGCCAGCGTCCTGAGCCGCCGCGGTGTTCTGTCAGTGCGCATGAGGCGTTTCCGTTCTTCGTCGGACAGCGATCCGCGGGTGATCGCGGTGATCCGACGCTATTGACCCCGCTCAGCGCCTCGCATCGGGGTTAACCACATGCATCCCTGATTCGCATCGACGGGACGGGACGTGTGCGCGAAACCAGCGCTCAGGCGTACTGGTTGGTGCGGTGCGCGAGGACCGTGAGCTCAGCCCGGGTTCGCACATCGAACTTGGCGAACAACCGTCCGATGTGCACCTCGACGGTCCGCACGGAGACATGCAGTCGTAGTGCGATCTCTCGATTGCTGTTGCCCTCGGCGACGAGCATCGCGACCTGCAGTTCGCGATCGGTGAGTACCGGTTCCCACGCCGCTCTGCAGGCCGCCAGCGGATCGGCGGCGCACACAGGAATCGGTGCGGTCGGCAGGCTGGAGCTCTCGGCCACCAGCTCTCCCAGGCGCACCAACCGGGCGTCAGCCGCAGACTTCCATGCTTCCGCGCCCGCTGTCGCGAAGAGACTCCGCGCTGCCTGCAGATGTCGGACGCCCGCTCCCAGATCGCCACGCGTCACGCAGGTCGTCCCGAGAAGCGCCTCGACCCGTCCGCGCTCGAACGGGGATCTGATGGTGCGGCTGGCATCGGCGGCAGCCTGATAGTCCTGTCCCCACGCGTTCGCACGCGCTGCACGGATCGCAATGCGGATGCGGCGTGCCGAGGTGATGTCCGGAGGCTCGATGAGTGTCGGAAGCATGACCGGACCCACCTCCTCCAGACCAGGAAGACCGAGGCATGCGCCGGGAGCGCCGTACTCGGCCCACAGTCGCATCTGCGTGGCTGCCTCATCGAAGCGACCAGCCAGATACGCGGCGATTCCGTCTTCGACGAGGTGATCGGTGTGCAGCGAACGAGGCAGAACCACCGTGAGAGCGGCCGACATGGCGCCGCGTCGTCCCGTCGTGGCAAGCTCCACCAGACGCGTCAACATGACGGCGAGACCGGCGAAAGGGAGCGCGAGCGGCACAGTCAGGGCTGCCCGCACGAGGACCTCGTGCGCAGCACGCACATCTCCCGACCAGAGTCGGAGCAGCGCCTCGACCGTCGCCCGATATGCGCCCACCACCGGACTGCGCTCGAACCCGCGCACGACGGCGTCGCCGCTGTCGATCCGATCGTCGCCTGCGAGGATGCGCAGGCCGCCGTCGGTGTCCCCCGAGACTCCGGCGCGCAGCGCCAGAAGGATGCTTCGGATGGGCTCTTCCCCGACGATGCCCGCGACGGCCTCGCCGGCGAGAAGGGTCGCCCAGGCGTCTGCCGGCCCGCACAGTGTGCCGCCGGCACGGCATGCGGCATCGGCCTCGCGGGTCAGCTCCGCCCACTTCAGACTCTCCGCGTCGGAGTTCCGCTCTGAGCTCAGCATCGCCACGATCGCGGTGAGACGCCCCCAATCGCGCCACGCTTCGGGGCTGCCGCCGGTCGGCCGGAGACGCTCCGTGTTGACGGGGGGCACCTCCCCGAATCGAAGCGTGTTCGCCACGACCAGCCCCGCTGCCGCCACGCTGTCGGGGCGCTCGCCGTTGCGAGAGTCCTCTTCGACGACGGCGCCGAGCAGGTCGGCTGCGTCGTCCACCCAACCGCCACGGAGGGCGGCAAGCCCGGCAGCGGAACGTGCCGCGACGAGGCCCTCCGGATCGGCGTGCCCTGCGGCTTCCCTCGCGACCGCGAACGCGCGCACGGCGTCGCCGCTCGCCGCAGCATGCCGTGACAGCTCCAGGAGCGGCCGCGTCAGGGCGGATTCGCCCTGCATCGTGCTCAGCGAGAGGTGCCAGAGAGCACGCCGATCATCGCCGAGCTCTTCGTACACGGTGTGCAGCGCTGCATGGATCTCCGTGCGCTCGGACAGGTCCGCGGTCTCATGCACCCAGATGCGCAACCGCGGGTCGATGAAGGCGAAATGTCCGGCGACGAGGAGCAATCGTGCGCTGAGCTCGCTGCTGATGATGTCCTCGATGGTGCGCCTGGAGACAGCGCGAAGAACGTCGGTGCGGTCGTCGACGCACACGGCGGCGGCGAGCAGCGCCCGTCGTTCCCACGGCGCCAGCACGACGTCCGCGAACCGTGCGGCGACGACCGGCGTCAGCGGAAGCGGGTCAGGCAGCGCGCGCGTTCCCCGTCGCTCTCCCGGGGAGAGCAGACGGGCGACTTCCGCGATCGTCTCGAAGTCGCCGTCGAGCTCGGCGAAAAGGCACGCGGCGACATGCGGGGCGATCAGCAGGCCGCTCTCCTGGAGAGACTCCAGAAGTTCCACGACCGGAGCCGATCGTCGACGCGAACGCGTCGCCCCTCCGGTTTCCGGGTATGTCGCAATCACCCTTGCCTCCGCTCACCTCATCGTCGCGTAGGACAAATGTTAGCAGCGCTTACAAAGGTGCGGTGGTGCGATCAGCCTTCTTCTTCGTCCAGCTCACGCGGCTTGACGTACGGGTCGGCATCTCCGGCATGTACGGCCGAAGCGGCGATTCCGGCGACGGCCGCGTCGCGCTCGCGCGCTTCACGCAGCAACGCCGCGATGTGGTCGGCGTTCTCCGGAAGTGCGTCCGGGATGAACTCGAGCGTCGGCACCAGGCGGGTGCTCAACTGCCGCCCGACCTCACTGCGCAGCATCCCCGTCGCTGATGCGAGCGCCGCACCGCTGGCGATGCGCTCCTCCTCGGTGCCGAGCACCGTGTAGAACACGGAGGCATGCTGCAGATCCCCGCTCACGCGGACGTCCGTGAGAGTGACGAAACCGAGCCGCGGATCCCGCAGTCCCTTCTCCAGCCGCTCGGCAAGGATCACACGGATGCGATCGGCGAGACGGGCCTGTCGTTCACCAGCCATTGTTCTCTTCCTCTCCACGAAGCCTTCGGGCGAGGATGCTCAATGCATCCCCGCCCGAAGCTATCGAACTGATCAGCCGCGAGGCTTCTCGACGAGTTCGATGGTCTCGATCTCGTCGCCGATCTGAATGTCGTTGAACTTGCCGAGGCCGATACCAGCCTCGTAGTCCGTGCGAACCTCGGTGACGTCATCCTTGAACCGCTTGAGCGACTCGATGGCGAGGCCGTCCGCGAGGACGACACCATCGCGGATGACGCGGGCCTTGGCGTTTCGCGTGATCGTTCCCGATCGCACGATGACACCGGCGATGTTGCCGAACTTCGAGGAGCGGAACACCTCGCGGATCTCGGCGACGCCCGACTGGACCTCTTCGTACTCCGGCTTGAGCATTCCCTTGAGGGAGCTCTCGACCTCGTCGATCGCGTTGTAGATCACCGAGTAGAACCGGATGTCCACGCCTTCACGAGAGGCGCGCTCGCGCGCCTTCGTGTCGGGGCGGACGTTGAAGCCCACGATGATCGCGTTGTCGATCGTCGCCAGGTTCACGTCGGACTCGGTGATCGCACCGACACCGCGGTGGATGATGCGCAGCTGCACCGAGTCATCGACCTCGATCTTGAGGAGCGACTCCTCCAGCGCCTCGACGGCACCGGACACGTCACCCTTGATGATGAGGTTGAGCGACTCGACCTTGCCCTCTTCGAGTGCACGGGTGAAGTCCTCGAGCGAGATGCGCTTGCGGGCCTTGGCCAGCTGCGCGTTGCGCTCGACCGCTTCACGCTTCTCAGCGATCTGGCGGGCCAGACGGTCCTCATCGGTGACGAGGAACACGTCACCGGCGCGGGGCACGGAGTTCAGACCCTGCACCTGGACCGGACGGGACGGGTAGGCCTCTTCGACCGCATCGCCGTTCTCGTCGAGCATCGCGCGAACGCGGCCGTAAGCCGTACCGGCGACGATCGAGTCGCCGACACGCAGCGTTCCGGACTGGATGAGCACCGTCGCGATCGAACCGCGGCCCTTGTCGAGCTTCGCCTCGATGGCGACGCCTCGTGCGGACTTGTTCGGGTTCGCGGTCAGGTCGAGACCGGCGTCGGCCGCGAGCAGCACGGCGTCCAGGAGTTCCTGGATGCCGGTACCGGCACGCGCCGAGACGTCGACGAACATGACGTCTCCGCCGTACTCCTCAGCGACGAGACCGTACTCGGTGAGCTGCTGGCGCACCTTGGCCGGGTTGGCGTCGGGCTTGTCGACCTTGTTCACCGCGACCACGATCGGCACGTTGGCCGCCTGGGCGTGGTTCAGCGCCTCGACCGTCTGCGGCATGATGCCGTCGTCGGCCGCGACCACGAGGATCGCGAGGTCGGTGACCTGGGCACCACGTGCACGCATGGCGGTGAACGCCTCGTGACCCGGGGTGTCGATGAAGGTGATGGCCCGCTCGATGCCCTCGTGCTCGGTCCAGACCTGGTACGCACCGATGTGCTGGGTGATGCCGCCGGCTTCACCCTCGATGACGTTGGTCTGACGGATCGCGTCGAGCAGTCGGGTCTTACCGTGGTCGACGTGACCCATGACGGTGACGACTGGCGGACGGATCTCGAGGTCTTCCTCGTTCTCCTCCTCCAGCTCCTGCTCGAGGTTGAGACCGAAGCCCTCGAGGAGCTCCTTGTCCTCGTCCTCGGGCGAGACCATCTGGATCTTGTAGCCGAGCTCGGCACCGAGCACCTCGAACGTCGCCTCGTCCAGCGACTCGGTGGCCGTAGCCATCTCGCCGAGGTTGAAGAGGATGGTGACGAGGGTTCCGGGCTGCACCGTGTAACCGGTCAGCGTCTCGATCTTGTCGGCGAAGTCCGCGATGGAAGCTCCGCGGCGCATGCGAATGATCTCGCCGTTGCCACGGGTGACGTTGACGCCACCGACGACCGGGGCGCTCCGCATCTCGAATTCCTGCCGCTTCGCCCGCCGCGACTTGCGCTGCTTGCTCTTGCCGCCACCCTTGCCGAAGGCACCAGCGGTACCACCGCCGGGACCACGGCCACGGCCACCGCCGCCACCGGGACGACCGGCGAAACCGCCGCCGCCACCGGGACGTGCACCGGGGCCGCCTGCGCCACCGGGGCCGCCTGCGCCACCGGGACGACCGGGGCCGCCTGGACGCTGCTGGAACGGTGCGCCACCGGGACGACCGCCACCCTGTCCGCCGCGCGGAGCGCCGGGACGAGCGGGACCGCCGGGGCGGGGTGCACCCGGACGCGGAGCGCCGGGACGCGGAGCCTGCGGACGCGGGATGTTGCCGGGCGTCGGACTCGGACGCTGGCCCATCCCCTGCGCCGAGGCGAAGGGGTTGTTGCCAGGACGCGGACCTGCCGGGCGCTGCCCCATCCCCTGCGCAGAGGAGAACGGGTTGTTACCGGGACGCGGGCCGCCGGGCGTCGGAGCTGCGCCGTCAGACTTCGGCGTCGCAGTGTCTGCCTTCGCTGCCGACGGAGCATCCTGCGCAGCCGGAGCGGCCGGAGCAGGGGTCTCAGCGACCGGAGCGGGCGCTGCGGGGGCGGGAGTCTCCGGAGCCGGCTTGGGGCCAGGCTTCGGTCCCGGGGTCGGGCCGGTCGGCTTTGCCGCACCGGGCGTTGCTGCACCGGGCTTGGCCGCGGCAGCCGGCTTGGCCGCGGCGGCCGGCTTGGCCGCTGCAGTCTCCGCAGGCTTGGCAGCACTGTCGGCTTCGATCGCCGCGCGCAGCTTGCGCGCCACCGGCGGTTCGATGGTTGAAGAAGGGCTCTTGACGAATTCGCCGAGCTCCTTGAGTTTTGCAAGAGCGACCTTGCTGTCGACGCCAAGTTCGGCGGCGATCTCGTGTACGCGTGGTTTTCCAGCCACAATTCTCCTGTCAGGGTCGGTCCACCCAGACAGGGCAGACCACTAGTCGCGGACGGGTCTCATTTCGAGCCGTTCACTTTGTTTCCATAGCCATTCAGCCGTTTCTCGATGGTCTGCGTGTCCAGTGGTGCGGACACACGGAGGGCTCGTGCGAAAGCGCGGCGCCGCAGGGCGGCATCCATGCATTCCCGCGTCGGATGCAGCCACGCGCCTCTCCCCGGCAGAACCGCACGCTCATCGATGATGAGGATGTTGTTCTGGGAAACCACCCTGAGAAGGGCGGAGCGAGAAGCACGGGTGCGACAGCCGACGCACGTTCGTACAGGTTCCATCTTACACCGCGCCGCCGAGGGTCTCCGCGCAGGCCATCGACTCAGTCCAGGACGCTGTCCGGCTGGATGTCGATCTTCGCTCCGGTGAGCTTGGCCGCCAGACGCGCGTTCTGGCCTTCCTTGCCGATCGCGAGCGACAGCTGGTAGTCGGGCACCAACGCGCGTACCGCCTTGGTTCCGGCATCCAGGATGAAAGCGCTGGTGACCTTCGCCGGCGACAGCGCGTTGGCCACGAAGGCCGCGAGTTCCGGGTTGTAGTCGACGATGTCGATCTTCTCCCCCGCCAGCTCCTCGGTCACTGCGCGCACCCGTCGACCGAGCTCGCCGATGCAGGCGCCCTTGGCGTTGATGGAGGGGTCATCCGACTTCACCGCGATCTTGGTGCGGTGACCGGCTTCACGGGCGAGTGCAACGATCTCGACGAGGCCGGCCGCGATCTCCGGGACCTCCAGCGCGAAAAGCCTGCGGACGAGCCCGGGGTGCGTGCGCGAGACCGTGATCTGCGGACCCTTCATCCCCTTGGCGACGCTCGTGACGTAGACGCGGATGCGAGATCCGTGCGTGTACTCCTCGCCGGGCACCTGCTCCTCGGGCGGGAGGATGGCTTCGACGGATCCGAGGTCGACGTGGATCATCCGCGGGTTCGGACCCTGCTGGATGACGCCGGCGACGATGTCGCCTTCTTTGTCCTTGAAGTCGCCGAGCACGACGTCGTCGGCGATGTCGCGCAGCCGCTGGCTGATGACCTGCTTCGCCGCGAACGCCGCGATGCGGCCGAAGTCGTCGGGGGTGGCGTCTTCTTCACCGATGATCGCGCCCTCTTCGTCCTTGACGACCTGGAGCACGGCGACGTGGCCGGACTTGCGGTCGAGTTCGACGCGGACGCCCTCCGGAGTGGTCCCGTCGGCGGCGACATGCTTCGAGTACGCAGTCAGGACGGCCTGTTCGATGATCGCGACGAGTTCATCGAAAGGAATCGCCTTCTCTTTCTCGATCCCACGCAGCAGACTCAGTTCGATGTCCATGACGACTCCCTATTCAGCTCTCGTCGGCGCTTGTTCACGCGCCGACATCCGTACAACGATACCCTGTGGCCACGACCCGGCGCGACGGCTGGGGCCGCTGCTCGCGGCGTCGACACCCCAGGAGGATCCGTGACCACGTTCGACACCATCGTGATCGGCGCCGGTATGTCGGGCACGACCAGCGCACGGATACTGGCGGACGCCGGCCACCGCGTGCTCGTCCTGGAAGCACGCGACCGGATCGGCGGTCGCATGCAGAGCGACCGCTCGGCGGGCTTTCCGGTCGATCTCGGCGCCTCCTGGATTCACGGGATCACCGATTCCCCGCTCTCGGATCTCGTCCAGACGCTCGGGATCCCCACGATCGAGTTCACCGTCGGGAGCTTCCAGGCCGGCGGGCGGCCGATCGAGAACTTCGACGGCGAGAGTGCACCGATGGATGCCGACGCCTCTGCTCGGTGGGTCGCGGATGTCGAAGCGGCCGACCTCGCGCTGGTCGACGAGATCGCACGGTCCGAGCCCGGCGACACGTATCTCGATGTGACCGAGCGCGTCCTGGACCGTACCGGATGGGCACCGGAACGCATCGACGAGGTGCGCGAGTTCTTCCGGCATCGGGTCGAGGAGCAGTGCGGGGCGTGGATCGGCGATCTCGATGCGCACGGACTCGATGAGGACGCGATCGACGGTGACGAGGTGATCTTCCCTCGCGGCTACGATGAGCTGCCGCACCGCATCGCCCAGGGACTCGACATCCGGCTCGGCCACGTCGTCACAGCGGTGAACCGCTCAGCCGACGGGGTGATCGTGTCGACCGATCAGGGTGAATTCACTGCCCACAACGCGATCGTGACCGTTCCGCTCGGTGTTCTCAAGGCGGGCGCGATCGAGTTCACACCCGCGCTGCCGGAGCACGTCGCCGGACCCATCGCACGACTCGGCATGGGCGTCTTCAACAAGATCTTCGTGCAGTTCCCCGAGCGGTTCTGGTCCGAGGACAGCTATGTGCTGCGCGCCCTCGGCGACGCCGGTGAGCACTGGCACTCCTGGTATGACGTCTCGGCGATCAGCGGGCACCCGACGCTGCTCACCTTCGCCGCCGGACCCTTCGGGCGGCATGTGCAAGGGCTCTCGGACGGTGCGGCGATCAGTGATGTGCTCGCCAGTCTGCGCGCCATGTACGGCGACGCCGTCGGTCAGCCGGTCGCGCATCGGATCACGCGCTGGGGCGACGATCCGTTCTCGATCGGCTCCTACTCGTACCTCGCCGTCGGTTCTTCGCACCACGACCACGACGCGCTGGCCGGTCCGGTCGACGGGGTGCTTCATTTCGCGGGCGAGGCGACCTGGGGCGATGAACCGGCGACGGTGGGCGCTGCGCTGTACTCCGGACGCCGCGCGGCGGAGAGGATTCTCGGCCGCACGATCGATCTGAACGAATTCGCCGCGCGCATCATCACACGCGAGCAGTCCGACGCCCGCTGAACTTCAGGGGGCGGTAGGCAGGGCGTTGATCGCGCCGATCAGCCGGTAGAGGGCGCCGACCTCGCGCCGCCGCAGCCGCAGGGCGAGCCGGGGCAGGTCAAGACGGTCATGGTCGAGCACCTCGGCCTGCACCGGCTCGATGCGCTCGATCGAGCCGTCGAGCAGCAGGTCGCTGAACTCCTCGTTGAGCGCGGCGACGTCGGCATCCGACGGCACTCCCCGCAGTCGCAGCACCAGCCGATCTCCGACCCAGCGCAGTGAGTCGTAGTTCCTCCAGAACCCGGTGATCTCAGCGGCAGCAGCATCGACCGAATCCGTCACCAGCACTCTGTCGAAATCGTTCGGCGAGATGACGCCGGCCGGTACCATCTGCTCTTTGATGAAGCGCTCGAGCCCCTGCCAGAAGTCGCCGCCGGGTTCGTCGAGGAGCACGATCGGCATCGGTTCGGCCTTGCCGGTCTGCTGCAGGGTGAGCAGCTCGAACATCTCGTCCATCGTTCCGAATCCGCCAGGGAGGCAGATGAAACCGAGGGACTCCTTGATCAGCATGAGCTTGCGAGTGAAGAAATACTTCATCTGCACGATGTGCGAGTCATCCGCCATCACGTCCGAGGGCTTCTCCTCGAACGGGAGACGGATCGACACTCCGATGGCGCGCTCCGTGCCTGCACCTTCGGCGGCCGCCTGCATGATCCCAGGACCGGCTCCGGTGACCACCATCCACCCCTGGTCTGCGAGGGCGGAAGCGACACCTCGAGCCTGCTCGTAGAGCGGATCGTCGTGCCGCGTGCGCGCAGAGCCGAACACCGTCACCTTGGGGATCTTCGAGTACGGCTGGAACAGGCGGAACGCATCGCGCATCTCCGCGAGCGCGGCCGACGCGATCTTCAGGTCGAGGCGCGATGTGCCGTCCTGGCCGAGCAGCACTCCGCTGCGCAGAATCCTGGTGATCAGGGACCGGTTGGTGCGGATTCCTGCTTCGTCCAGGACCTTCGCAAGTTCAGCATCCAGGGCATCCGAGGTCAGCGCGTCGCTCATGACCCCAGCCTGTCACGTCCTCCGGCGACAGGAGCGAGCGACCCGCAGACCCTCGGCGCGATGCCGAGGGTCTCGCCCTCAGCGCGCCGAGAGCCCGGCGACAGCCTCGGCGACCGACACGGTCTCCCGCTCGCCGGTGCTGCGATCCCACAGCTCGACCTGGCCGTCTGCAGCACCTCGTCCGACGATGACGATCTTCGGTACGCCGACGAGCTCCGCATCGCCGAACTTCACGCCGGGCGAGACCTTGGGGCGGTCGTCGTAGAGCACGTCGAGGCCCGCCGACTCGAGCTGGGCCGCGATGCCCTCCGCGACGTCGAATGCGACCTGATCGCGCCCTGCGGCGACCACGTGCACATCGAACGGGGCGACGGACGCCGGCCAGATGAGGCCCTTGTCATCGTTGTGCAGCTCGGCGATGATCGCGAGGATGCGGGTGACACCGATGCCATACGAACCCATCGTGACGGTGACCAGCTTGCCGTTCTCGTTCAGGACCTTCAGGCCCAGGGTCTCGGCGAAGAAGCGTCCGAGCTGGAAGACGTGGCCGATCTCCATGCCACGGGCGAGCTCGACCGGACCCGATCCGTCGGGGGCCGGGTCGCCGGCGCGGACGTTCGCGATCTCGATGATGCCGTCGGCGACGAAATCGCGGCCGGCGATGACCGAGTGCGCGTGCTTCTCGTCCATGTTCGCGCCGGTGATCCAGCTCGTCCCCTCGGAGACGCGGGGGTCCACGAGGTAGCGGATTCCGGTGGCGGACTCCTCGCCGAGCACGGCGCCGGTCAGCGACCACGGACCGATGTAGCCCTTGACCAGGAGCGGGTTGTTCTCGAAATCGTCTTCGTTGGCGGTGGAGACCTCTGCGGGAGCGAAGGCGACCTCGGCTCGCTTCTCGTCGACCTCTCGGTCGCCGGGGATACCGACGATCACCAGCTCACGCGTGCCGTCGACATGGGTGAGGGCGAGCACGACATTCTTCAGCGTGTCTGCCGCGGTGTACTCCCCCTCGAGGTTCGCGTTGCAGTGCGCGACCAGGGTGTCGATCGTGGGAGTGTTCGGGGAGTCGAAGATCACCGGCGCGGCATCCGCGTCGAAGGCGATCGCGTCAGGCACGGCTGTCGTGAAGGCCTCGACGTTGGCGGCGTAGCCGCCGGCGGAACGCACGAAGGTGTCTTCACCGACGGGAGTCGGGTGCAGGAACTCCTCGCTGCGCGCGCCGCCCATCAGACCGTTGTCGGCCGCGACGATCACGTATTCGAGGCCGAGCCGCTGGAAGATCCGCTCGTAGGCATCGCGCTGAGACTGGTAGCTGACCTCGAGCCCGGCATCCGATGCATCGAACGAGTAGGCATCCTTCATCGTGAATTCGCGCCCGCGCAGCAGACCGGCGCGGGGGCGCGCCTCGTCGCGGTACTTGTCCTGGATCTGATAGATCGTCAGCGGCAGATCCTTGTAGGAGGAGTAGAGGTCCTTCACCAGGAGGGTGAACATCTCCTCGTGGGTCGGCGCGAGCAGGTAGTCGGCGCCCTTGCGGTCCTGCAGACGGAAGATGCCGTCGCCGTAGGACTCCCACCGGCCGGACTGTTCGTAGGGATCGCGGGGCAGCAGCGCGGGAAAATGCACTTCCTGTGCGCCGGCATTCGCCATCTCATCACGGACGATGCTCTCGATCTTCGCCTTGACCTTCAGCCCCAGTGGAAGCCACGTGAAGACGCCGGGCGCGGCACGGCGGATGTAGCCGGCGCGCACGAGCAGACGGTGGCTGGTGACCTCCGCATCGGCGGGGTCTTCACGGAGCGTACGGAGAAAGAAGTTCGAAAGACGAGTGACCACGGGCCAAGTCTAGTGACCCGTGGCACCCGTCCTCGTTGAGTGCGGAGCGGCCGTAGCTCAGTTGAGCGCGGGGAGCCCTGTGGGCACGACGCCGCCTGCGTACAGGCTCGAGGCCAAGTCCTGAAGAGCAGTCAGGGCGACGCGTTGCGGAAGCGGACCGAACGAGATCCGCGCCACTCCGAGCGTTTCGTACGCAGATGCAGCGAGAGCGCCGGGGACACCGATCACACTGATCTTCCGCTCCCCGATGCCGTCGACGAGCTGGCGGGTCACATTCGCGTCCAGCAGACCCGGCACGAAGATGCAGGTCGCACCGGCGTCGAGGTAGGCACGTCCACGCTGGATCGCGTCGGCGATGCTCTCCTCGATCGGGCGGTGACCTGCGCGGACGAAGGCGTCGGTGCGGGCGTTGAGCACGAAGGGAACACCCTCGGCCTCCGCCGCCTTGACGACCGCTTCGACGTTCGCCACGGACTCGTCCAGCGGCTTGAGGCGATCCTCGATGTTCGCACCGACGACTCCTGCGGCGATCGCCAGGCGTGTGGTCTCCCCCGCGTCACCGTAGCCGTCGTCGAGGTCGGCCGTCACCGGGAACTCCACGGCCGCAGCGATACGGCCGACCATGTCGAGCATGATGTCGCGCGGAATGTTGCCGTCGGCGTATCCGAAGGTCGCGGCGATTCCGTGGCCCGCCGTGGCGATCGCCGTGGTCTCGGGAAGGCCGGCGACGGCTCGCGCCGACACGACATCCCACACGTTGATCACACGGAGGATCTCTGGTGCCTCATAGAGTCCGACAAGGGCCTGAGCTTTGGATGCTGTGGTCATGCGTCAACGCTAACGCGGCTCGGCGGGTTGCGGGGTGGATGACCGGTCTTCAGCCGGCAGCCTCGGTCTGCGGTCGTCGGCCTTCAGCCGGCGGTCAGCGGCGTGCCCGGCGGACCAGCGCGCCATACGCGCGCATGAGCTGCGGCACGACGAGATAGACGGCCAGCGGAACGACGACGATCGTCAGGACGAACGCGCGGAGCACGGGGTGCCATCCCTCGGCGAAGGGCGCGATGGCGAAGAAGCCGAGGGTGACGAGCGGGAAGATGGCGAGCCAGGTGATGATCGCCCGTACATGCACGGACGGCGGGCGTGGGGCATCGACCGGGGGCGCGATCTCGGTGGGGGCAGACTGGGACATGGGGGCCTTTCGGTGGTTGTCGGAGTTCACGCCGCGGCGGCGGCGTCGAGATTCAGTTGCAGAAGCCATCCGTTGATGGCGATGGCGGCGGCGCTTCCGGCACCCGCTGCGGTGATGACCTGAGCTGTGGGGGTGACGACGTTGCCCGCAGCCCAGATGCCGGGGACGCTGGTGTGGCCGAAGCCGTCCGTGCGGATGAGTCCACTGGTGTCGTCGACGTCGCAGCCGAGGGTTCGCGGGAGTCCGTCGCGTGGGCGTTGACGCGGTGCGATGAACACCGCGTCACAGTCGACGACCTCACCATCGGTGAGGGCGATCCCATCCAAGCCCCCATCATCACCCGTCAGATGAGACACGGTTTCGTCCACCACCTGCACGCCGAACGATGCGAGTCGATGCCGCTCCGTCTCGGAGAGTTCGATTCCGTTCGTGATGAACGAGACGCGGTCGCTGTAACTGCGCAGCAACGCCGCCTGCTTGATCGACATCTCGCGGATAACCCCGCCGACGACGGCGATATTCCGCCCCAGGACCTCATGGCCGTGGCAGTACGGGCAGTGATGCACGAGGGTGCCCCACCGCTCACGCACCCCGGGGAGGTCGGGCAGCTCATCGACGAGACCAGTGGCGATCAGGATCGCCCGCGCTTTCTCGCTAGACCCATCGGTCGAAACCACGAAGGTCCCGTCGCTTTCACGATCGATCCTCGTCACGTCGGCATGGCGAACGGATGCGCCGTACCGTGCCAGTTCGTCACCGCCTGCCGCGAGAAACTCGGCGGGAGAGAGGCCGTCGCGAGAGACGAAGCCGTGCATGTGAGGCGCCGGCGCATTCCGCTGTTCCCCGCTGTCGATCAACAGCACATCCACCTGCGCTCTGGCGAGCACGAGTCCCGCGCTGAGGCCGGCCGCTCCGCCCCCGATGATGATGACGTCGTGGCGATCGTTTGTTTTCATAGGGCCAGATTGGCCGCGCTCACCCTGAAGTCGGGAATTCTGTTGCCGAAAGTGGAACGGCGTGCTTTGCTCGACGGGTGAGCACGACGCAACGCATCGAGACCGAACTCAGCCAAGTCGCTCCGAGGCTTCGCCAGGCGCGTCAGAAGAGAGGCATGACGCTCGAGGAACTGGCGGTGGAGACCGGTATCTCCAAGAGCACACTCTCCCGTCTCGAATCAGGCCAGCGCCGACCGAGCCTTGAGCTCCTGCTTCCGGTCGTCGCAGCCCTGTCGGTGCCGTTCGACGAGATCGTCCGCTCCCCCCGCGTCGAGGACCCGCGCGTGACGCCGCGAGCGACTCGAGCGGACGGAAGAACTCTCACTCGATTGTCTGCTTCGAAGGGCGAACCGCAGGCGTTCAAGATCACCATCCCCGCAACAGAACGGCAACCGGTGCTTCGCACGCACACCGGCTACGAGTGGATCTACGTCTTGGACGGTCGGCTCCGACTCATCCTCGGTGACCACGACGTCGTGATGGGTCCCGGTGAAGTCGCGGAGTTCGACACCAAGAACCTGCACTGGTTCGGCTCGACCGGCGCAGGACCCGTCGAGATCCTCAGTTTGTTCGGCAAGCACGGGGAGCGGATGCACGTACGAGCGCGCACCCGCCCGGCTTCGGCCTGATCTGGGAACGGCGACCTCAAATGGTCCTCAAACGGACGCGCCGCGGGGCGTAAGTTGAATCGCCGTTCGGGAACTCACATCCTCTATCTCAGTGAGTGTTGTTCCTGGATGCCGTTAACCGCTCGCCCTAGTCAAGTTAGAGTCGCTGCATGCGAGCGCGTCCGACCGACCCAAGGGACCAGACGTCTCAAGTCGACGATCCGAGCTACCGTGTGTATTTCTGGGCTGATGATGCTGGCACAAAAGAGGAATGGGAGCTATCGGAGACTGACATCTCCGAGGTGCTGGACTGGATCTCCACGCGCGCAAATGGTCGCTCTCACAGTCTCTGGGCGGTGACGAGATCGGCGGGCCGTGTCTGCTTGATCCGTCTTCGCGGCATCGATCTTGATGCCCGTCGCGACTCCTGGCCGGCCTGGGCTGACGAGGCTCGCTAGCCGTACTATCCGACGGACTCTTCCTGATGCCGTACAGGCACAAGACGAAGGCCGGCGCGAACGGTCCGGTGCGCGCCATGTCGATCGGTCCCGCCTGAATCCCAGGCGCTATCGAGCCGCAGCCGTGCCCATGCCCGTGCCTCTCGATCGCGCCACAGACGATCGTTATGACCAACTCGTGTGGCCGACGCGCAATGCGAGACGGTGAGACGGGTGACCGGTGACGGGCGACGGGTGACGGGGTCGCATGATGGACGGCAGCGCGTCGAAACGTGGTTCCGGAGCACTCGTTCTCCTCGAATTCGAGTCGTTATCCAGCCGTGATCTGCTGCGCTGTTTTCTAGCCCTGATCTGGGGTTGGAATGTCGGTGGCCCCTGGTGTACTGGGGTTATGGCGGCGTTGATGGATGCGACAGTGGAGCAGGTGGCGACGCTGGGCGCGCTCACTGATTCTGTCGTGGAGATCGAGCGCACGATCAGTAGTCTGCAGGCGGCACGGGATGGTCTTCTCGCTCTCGGCTCCCGGGTCGCTCTTGATGTCGCCCAGCAGGCCGGGCACCCCGATTACGGCGACATGGCGTTGCGGGCGGTCGCGGCGGAGATGGGGGCGGCGCTGCGGGTCAGTGACCGGACGGTGCAACGACGGATGTCTGAAGCGTCGTTCCTGGTGGAGCAGTTCCCGTCGGTGTGGCAGGCGCAGGGTGCCGGGCGGATCAGCGCTGGACATGCCCGAGTGATCATCGACGCCGGCGCACACCTGGACGATCCCGCGGATCGGGATGCGTATGCGGAGCAGATGATCGGGTTCGCGGAGACGGAGTCCCCGAACCGGGTGGCTCGGATGGCCCGCCGGGTCGCGGAACGTTTCCAACCGCGGTCGATCGATGAGCGACACCAGGACGCCCGCGACCGGCGCGGCGCCTGGATGAAAGACCGGGCGGATGGGCAGGCGGAGTTCGGGCTGGTCGGCCCGGCCGCGCTCGTGCACGGCGCCTTCGACAGGCTCACCGGGATGGCGAAAGACGCGCAGGGTGCTCCGTCCGGCGACGGCGAGGGCATCGGAAACAATGAGGGTGCCGCCGATCCGCGGACGATCGATCAACTCCGTTGCGACCTCGCCCTTGACCTGCTGCTCACTGGGGCGCCCGCCGGTCACGACACCTCTGACGGGCTGCTCGCCGCGATCACCGCGCACGTGTCCGTGACCGTCCCGGTGACCACGCTGATCGGCACCGGGACCACCCCGGCGGAGTTGGATGGGCGGGTCCCGATCGACACCGCCACCGCTAAGGCACTTGCCGGGGCGGCATCCGGGTGGGATCGCATCCTCACCCACCCGATCACCGGAAACCTCCTCGCCGTCGACCGCTACCGGCCCAGTGCGCACCTCAAACGACACCTGAAAGCCCGCGATCAACGCTGCCGGTTTCCGACCTGCGGGCTCCCCGCCCGAGACTGCGACATCGACCACCATCAAGACGCCGCCCTCGGCGGTGCGACCACCGTGGACAATCTCGGCGACCTCTGTCGCCGACACCACGTCCTCAAACACCACTCCCCGTGGCACGTCGAACAACTCGACACCGGGGTCTACGCCTGGACCAGCCCCACCGGCAAGGTCTACCTCGACCGACCCCCACCCCAGAACACCGTCACCTTCACCGAAGACGACACCCCACCACCCTTCTGACGTCGAGTCGCGCATTCGCGCGCTTCGCCAGGGCATATCGTCGGGGCACATAGTGTGGGTTTCATGCCTCAACGCCGATCACATGTAGCTCCCTCCGCCGCACAGACCGAGCTGGCGGCGGCGCTCGCGACGCTGCGCGAGTCGCTGGATGCGCCCGTAGAGTTCCCTGCATCCGTTCTCGCTGAGGCCGAAGCCGCAACGGCACCGGTACCGGAACTCGATTTGCGTGACATCCCCTTCGCTACCCTCGATCCCCTGGGCGCGCGCGATCTGGATCAGGCGTTTCACCTCGAGCGCCACGGCTCCGGTTACACGGTGAGGTACGCGATCGCAGACGTGCCCAGCTTCATCACGCCGGGCGGAGCGGTGGATACCGAAGCACGCCGGCGCGGCCAGACGCTGTACGCCGCGGACGGCAGGATCCCCCTGCATCCGCCCGTCCTCAGCGAGGACCGGATCTCTCTGCTGCCCGAAGCCGACCGACCGGCGCTGGTGTGGACGTTCGAGCTCGACAGCGCCGGCGTCGTCACCGATTTCCGGCTCGAGCGCGCCCTCATCCGCTCACGCGTGCAGCTGGACTACGTCTCCACCCAACAATCGCTGGACCGCGGCGAAGAGGGGCCAGCCTCGCTCCTCCCGGAAATCGGTGCGCTGCGCCTGGAGCAGGAACGTCTGCGCGGTGGCGCGAGCCTGAATCTCCCGGACGACGAGGTCGTGCGAAACCCTGACGGCCGATACGCCATCGAACGGCGCCACCCGCTGCCGGTCGAGGAGTGGAACGCCCAGCTCTCGCTGATGACCGGGATGGCCGCAGCCTCTCTGATGCTGGAAGCCGGCGTCGGAATCCTGCGCACGATGCCAGAGCCCGATGAGAAATCGTTCGAATCCTTCCGCCGACAGACCGAGGCGCTCGGTCGCCCATGGACCACGGGCACCTACGGCGAGTACCTCCGCGCACTGGACCGGAACGATCCGATGACCCTGCCGGTGCTCGAAGCGGCCGCCATGCTGTTCCGCGGCGCCGGATATCTGCCGTTCGACGGCACATCGCCGACGGATGCCGAGCAAGCCGCGATCGCCGCCCCCTATGCGCACGCCACGGCACCGCTGCGGCGTCTCGTCGACCGCTGGGTACTGACGATCTGCCTCGCCGTCTCGAACGGGAAAGACGTCCCCGACTGGGCACGGGAGTCGCTCGACGAGCTGCCCGCCCTGATGCAGGCATCCGGGCAGCGCGCGTCGCAGCTGAACAACGCGACGATCAACTGCGTCGAAGCCGCGCTGCTGACGCCCTTGGTCGGGTCCGTGATCGAAGCGACAGTGATCGAGCTGCGGGAGGATCGAGCGACGATCCAGATCGCGGACCCTGTGGTGACGGCATCCGCTCCGGTCCCCGCAGGCGCAGCGCCCGGCGATGCGATCTCACTGCGACTGGTGCGCGCCGACATCGCGCGCGGAGAAGTGGAGTTCGCCCTCCCGAAAGATGGTCCTGGTGACCTGCCTCGTTGACTGGCAGGTGACTGGCGGGTGACTGGCGGCACAGTGGCGGGTCGATGACGTGGCCATGGCGGCAGGAGCTGAACGAGCATGATTTCCATGAACACGACACGAATCATCGAACTCCGCCAGACACAGGGCTGGACGCAGGAACGGCTCGCGAACGAGAGCGGCGTCGGCCTCCGCACCGTTCAGCGGCTGGAAGCAGGACAGGACGCGAGCCTCGAAACGCTGTCCCTTGTCGCCGAAGCGCTGCACGTCTCGGTGCGGGAACTGTTCACCGTCATCGACGACGCCGATCTGAGCAACCGTGTCGACTCGTTGGAGGACCGCAGAGTCGAACAGCAGACGGCACGTGACCGGATCAGCGGCGCCTGGCGATGGCTCTACATCGGTATCGGCATCGTCCTCACCTTCGTGAGCTTCACCTTCTCGTACGGACTGGTGCTGTTCCTCTCCTACTGGATCGGGGGCTACATCATCCTGGTCGCGATCCGCCGGATCTATCTCGAGCCGCACCTCGACATGAAGTTCCCCCTGTCCCGCGGGAAATCGAAGACGAAGGCCGCCGTCCGCTGAGCGCTGAGCGCTGAAGCCAGGGACGTAGGCTCGCATTCATGCCGAAGTCACCATACGTAGAGAAGCTCCGCGCACACATCGGCCATGATCTGCTGCTTCTCCCCGCTGTCACCGCCGTCATCCGTGACGGCGACCGGTTCCTGCTGGCACGGCCGCACGGGTCGAAGCTCTGGGGTCTGATCGGCGGTGGCATCGAGCCTGGAGAGAGCCCGGAGGATGCCGTCGCTCGCGAGGTCCTCGAAGAGCTGGGTGTCAGGCCCGTTGTCGGCAACCTCGTCGGAGCGTTCGGCGGGGCCGACCTGATCATCGACTACCCCAACGGCGACCGCGTCGGATACACCACGGTCGCATTCGAGTGCGAACTCCCTGCTCGTACTGAGCTGATCCTCGAGGAAGATGAACTCGTCGAAGTCGGCTGGTTCGAGCGATCCGCGATGGCAGATCTCCCAATGCAGCCCGGCGTCATGCGGATGCTGGGTGACGCGACCCGCAGTCGTGCGACTCCAGGCAGAGCGATCATCGAGAAGGCAGTCTGCTACGTCGTCTCCGACGACCACCTCCTGGTGTTCACCCACGACGACGTACCGCTCACCGTGACCGGCGTGCAGGTTCCTGCAGGCACGGTCCGAGCCCGAGAGTCAGCGGGCGACGCTGCCGTGCGAGAGCTCTTCGAGGAGACCGGACTGCGAGGGAGCGTCGTTCGTCCACTCGGGTCAGCGGACTATGACCTCGCCCCGACACGGTCTGAGATCGCCCGGAGACACTTCTTCCTGATGCGCGTCGATGCGACAGACATGCGCGCTTCGTGGGTTGCCGGAGAGACCGATCCGGAGGGCGGAGGTCCGGCCCAGACGTGGACCTGCCGCTGGATCCCGCTCGCGCAGGCACACGTCCTCGCCGCCGGCCTCGGCGCGAAGCTCGGTGAAATCATGACCCTGTCGAAGGACGAGCTCACGCCGCAGGCACCGCTGTCGTCGTCATCACCAGCATCTGCGGATCGTTGAGATCCAGCGACACCGAGATGGCCGAGAACTCCGCGAGCGACGCCACGTGCGTTCCGCCGCACAGAATCACAGCCTCACCCTCGGGGAGGTCGCAGTGCCACCGGCGGCGATCGACGATGGTGGGCCCATCGACCTCGATCCGGCTGCGGGCCGCGGATGCCACCCACACGGCGAGCTGCGCGTTGATGCGCTCCTCGCGCTCCAGCAGAGTCGCCGCGAACGTCTCCGTATCGAATCCGGCCCTGCGCAGGCTCTTGCCGAGCCGATACTCGTCGACGCTGCCATCATCGCCAATGCGGCTGGACTGATTCGCTCGACCCTCGAAATCGGGAGATCCCAGAGCGTCGACGCCCGGGTCCTTCCGCCACAGATCAGCGACGGCCAGATCCAAGGCGAGCGACGCCAGATGGCAGGCCGTGTGGCCGCGGCTGAGCGCAGCGCGACGCGCAGCATCCACTTCCGCAACAACCGTTGATCCCACGGTCAGCCAGTCCGGAGCATCCGTCGCGTCGATGCGATGCGCGACGAACCAGCTCCATCCCTCGCTCCCCCGTTTGATCGGGATCTCCGCACCGACGGCGAACTCGCCTTCATCGCTGCGCGCGGCCATCTCCGTCTCGGTGACGGACACTCGACCCACCTCGCCGACCAGCACACCTGTATCCCCCGGCTGATCGGGCCAGGTGTGATCGACGGGGTGGAAAGGCGTCGCATCCACGATGATCACCGCGCCATCCGGACGGCTTTCAGTCAGGACGACTTGCGCCTCGCCTCGCAGCTCTCCCGCGGCGAAGGTCACGATCGTATCGGTCACGGCACTGCTCTGCGTCATCGAATCCTTGCTCCACTCGTGGTCAACCGCCGCCGATCCAGTGCTCGAGCTGTTCGATCGGGGCATACCAGCCCAGATCCAGGATCAGTGTCTGCAGAGCCTTGTCGAGCCCCGCGATCACGGCGATTCCCACGATAACGAACAACACGCCGATCACCCGACGGAACCAGCCGCGGGGATCGGCCAGCCAACCGAGCCGACGCACCATGCGCCGGCCCAGCAGGCCCACCAGAAGCAGGGTGCCGGCCAGCCCTACCGCGTAGGCGACCACGTAGACCAAGCCCTCGGCGAACGAAACCGGCAGCACCGCGGCGACGATGAGCGCGTACGTGGGGCTGCAACTCGAGAAGACGGGACCGAGGGCCGCTCCGGTGAGCACGTCGCCCGCGATCCCCCGCCGTGATTGCGAGCTCTCGAGCATTTCGCCGCTGCGCTGCTGCAGGCGCAATCGCGCGGAGAGCCGGTCCCAGAGCACCGGAAAGAGCAGATCCACGCCGAGCAGGATGATGATCGTTCCCGAGATGATCTGCCAGACCGACGGCGGGATGCCGAGCAGCGCGGTCGTCGCCTTCAACGCAAGAGTGAACACGATGACACTCACGGCCAGGGAGGCGGCGATCGTGTACGGGCGCAGCCGGCTGCGCTTCTCGTCTCCGACGGCTGCTCCGCCGATGATGATCGGCAGCAGAGGCAGCACACACGGTGCGGCGACCGTCAGCACTCCGGCGGCCAGGCTCAGCAACAGGGACGCGGTCATCGAACGTCAGGGCGCCGCAGCGAGGAGTGATTCGATGGATGGCTCGTCGTACAGCACGGCGCTGGACAGCTTCTCCCCCTCGTCCCCGACGTACACGACCGTCGTCTGCAAGGTGACGCCGTACTTCTGACGCAGATCCACTCGATCGTCGTAGTCGACCTTGAACACGGTCACACCGTCGGGTGCGCCCTCGTTCCTGAGCTGCTCGTCGAGCGCACGGCACTGCGGGCACCACGTCGCATGGAAGAAGAGCACCTTGGTGCCGGGGGTGGCCTCGATCACCCCATCTCGGTAGTCCATGTAGACGCCCGTGATCGGCGCATCGTCCTCCGCAGACGGCTCGACGGCCGGAGCTACGGGCTCGGAAGGAGCAGGTTCGCTCGCCTCCACCGATGCGGGTGACGACGGCTCAGCGGACGGCATCGGCGCGCAGCCCGCGAGCAAGAGCGCGGTGATGGCGCCGGCCACGATGGCGATACGAGTCGCTGCACCGCGCATTGCACCTCCCGGAGAGATTCCGCTAACCGGTACGTTACTCCGCTCAGTGGTTCGGCGGGATGGTGAAACTGGCGAGCGTGAAGGTCAGACCGTGATGACCTGAGCGGAGCCGAGCGGAGAACCGGGCCCCATCTCGGCAGCGATGCGATTCGCCTCTTCGATGAGCGTCGCGACGATCTCCGCCTCGGGCACGGTCTTGATGACCTCGCCCTTCACGAAGATCTGTCCCTTGCCGTTGCCGGACGCGACGCCGAGGTCGGCTTCGCGCGCCTCACCCGGGCCGTTCACGACGCAGCCCATCACGGCGACGCGGAGCGGCACTGTCATGTCCTTGAGGCCCTCGGTGACATCTTCCGCGAGTGTGTAGACATCGACCTGAGCGCGACCGCATGACGGGCACGAAACGATCTCGAGCTTGCGCTCGCGCAGGTTCAGGGACTGCAGGATCTGGTGACCGACCTTGACCTCTTCGACCGGCGGCGCCGACAGCGAGACGCGGATCGTGTCCCCGATCCCCTCGGAGAGCAGGATGCCGAACGCGGTGGCGCTCTTGATGGTGCCCTGGAAAGCGGGGCCGGCCTCGGTGACGCCGAGGTGCAGAGGCCAGTCGCCGCGCTCGGAGAGCAGGCGGTAGGCCTTCACCATCACGATCGGGTCGTTGTGCTTGACCGAGATCTTGAAATCGTGGAAGTCGTGCTCTTCGAAGAGCGACGCCTCCCAGACGGCACTCTCGACGAGAGCCTCCGCTGTCGCCTTGCCGTGCTTCTGCAGGATTCGCCTGTCGAGGGAACCGGCGTTGACGCCGATGCGCAGAGAGACACCGGCAGCTTTCGCCGCCTCGGCGATCTTGCCCACGTTGCCGTCGAACTCGCGGATGTTTCCGGGGTTCACACGCACCGCGCCGCAACCGGCGTCGATCGCCGTGTAGATGTAGCGAGGCTGGAAGTGGATGTCGGCGATCACCGGGATCTGGCTCTTCATCGCGATGATCTTCAGAGCATCCGCGTCGTCCTGGTGCGGCACGGCGACGCGCACGATCTCGCATCCGGATGCCGTGAGCTCGGCGATCTGCTGCAGAGTGCCGTTGATGTCGGTGGTCTTCGTCGTCGTCATCGACTGCACGCTGACCGGGGCATCGCCCCCGACGAGCACCTTGCCGACCTTGATCTGACGGGTCTTGCGGCGAGGGGCGAGGACTTCGGGGATCTTCGGCATCCCAAGGTTCACTGCTGGCACACCCCAAGCCTACGCCGCCCGCATGCACGCGGGCTGGAAGCCGCCCATGTGACCTGACCCGTCATCCGGCCGAGCCGGGTACCGCTCGTGTGGTAGTTTCGGCCCATGCTCGCGAACGTCACCTGGTGGCCCGCCTCCTAGGCGGTGTGTTCGCGTTCCCACGAATCCAGACCGCCTCCGGGGCGGTCTTTTCGTTGGGCCGAGCCGGAGCACCGCACAGGAGACATCGATGACCCTCTCACGCCTCGCCGAGCTCACCGCAGATCCGGCGGCATCCTTCGTGCTCATCGCGCGCGACGGCGCCGACACCGTCGAGCTGCTCACCGGTGAAGTCTCCGACGTCGACCTCCTCGCCGACATCCCGCTCACCATCGACGGCACTCCCCGCGAGATCTTCGCCATGGTCCCGTACCGGCAGGTGCGCGAGCGCGGCTTCGTGGCGCAGGACGACGCGGCGCCCCTGCGCTGCCTGATCGTCGACGAGCACCTGGCCCTGCCGACCGCCGATCTCCTCGGCGAACTCCCGGAGGCGCCGATTCCGCTGCAGGACGCCGGCTTCGACATCAGCGACGACGACTACGCCACGATCGTCGAACGCGTCATAGCCGACGAGATCGGCCGGGGCGAGGGCGCGAACTTCGTGATCCGCCGAGACTTCACCGCGCGGATCGATGCCGACGACCGCACCGCCGCCCTCACCTGGTTCCGAGCGCTCCTCGCGCACGAGCGCGGCGCGTACTGGACGTTCCTCGTCGTCACACCGGGCCACATCGCTGTGGGTGCGAGCCCGGAAGCGCACGTCGTCGCTCGCGAGGGCATCGTCACCATGAACCCGATCTCCGGAACCTTCCGCCACCCGGCGGGTGGCGCCACCAAAGAGACGCTCATCGATTTCCTCTCTTCGACGAAGGAGACCGAGGAGCTCTTCATGGTGGTCGACGAGGAACTGAAGATGATGAGCGCCGTCTGCTCGGACGGCGGCCGCATCACGGGACCGCACCTGAAGGTGATGTCGCGTCTCACTCACACCGAATACATGCTCCGCGGACGCAGCCGCCTCGACCCGCGCGACATCCTCCGCGAGACGATGTTCGCCCCCACTGTCACCGGGTCGCCCATGCAGAACGCGTGCGCGGTGATCCGCCGGCACGAGCGCGCGCCCCGCGGCTACTATTCCGGAGTCGCTGCGCTGTTCACCCCGAACGCGGATGGCGGGCACGACCTCGACGCGCCGATTTTGATCCGCACCGTCTATCTGCAGAACGGCACCCTGCGCGTTCCGGTCGGCGCGACGCTGGTGCGCCACTCCGACCCCCACGGTGAGGTCAGCGAAACCCACGGCAAGGCCGCAGGAGTCCTGGGAGCCATCGGAGCGATCGACCGTGATCGCGTGGCCGAGGCGCGCAGCGATGCGGATGCTCCGACCGAGGAGCACGCGCTCGCGGACGACCCGGCGATCGCCGAGCTGCTCGCCTCGCGCAACAGCCGGCTCGCGGAATTCTGGCTGAACCCGCAGGACGATGGAGCACCCGGCCCCTTCACGGGGCGGACGGCGCTCGTGGTCGATGCGGAGGACCGGTTCACGACCATGCTCGCGCATCAGCTCCGGCACCTCGGTCTGGACGTCACGATCGCCGCCTGGAGCGAGGTCCGCGATCAGGATCTGGATGCCGCTGACCTCGTCGTCGCCGGCCCCGGACCCGGCGACCCCCGCGACGACGCCAATCCCCGGATCGCGCGCATGCGCGAGGTCGTCGCGCGACGCCTCGACCGCGACGCACCGCTGCTGGCCGTGTGCCTGAGCCACCAGATCCTCGCTGATCGGCTCGGTATCGCGCTCACCCCGCTGGACGCGCCGCACCAGGGCCTGCAGAAGTCCGTCCCGGTCTTCGGCGAGGACGCGTCGATCGGCTTCTACAACACCTTCACCGCCAGGGCGACGCCGGGAACGACGTCGATCATCGGAGCGGATGTCTCAGCCGATCCAGCGTCCGGAGACGTGTACGCGCTCCGAGGAGAGGGCTTCGCCTCCGTGCAGGGACACCTCGAGTCGATCCTGTCGCGCGACGGCATCCGCACCCTGGGGCGTCTGGTGTCGCACGCCCTGACCTGAACCTTTGCGGTCGTTGAGCGAGGAGCGCAGCGACGACACGAAACGCTCCCGCTACTGCAGGATGCTGATGGGCTTGAACACGTCGGCGACCAGCAGCAGCGCGCCCATGCCGATCAGCAGGGTCGCGACCACCACGGTCAACGGGACGAGTCTGGTCGCATCCACCGGAGCGGGAGGCGGACGACGGAACAGCTTCGCCCACACTCGGCGCACGCCCTCCCACAGCGCCACCACGACATGTCCGCCGTCCAGTGGCAGCAGCGGGATGAGGTTGAACACGAACAGCGCGATGTTGAGCGAGCCGAGCAGGCTCAGGAGCGTGGCGAAGCGGTTGAGAACGGGCGCCTCAGTGGCGGCCACTTCCCCGGCGAGACGTCCGACGCCGACCACGCTGAGAGGGCCGTTCGGGTCGCGCTCGCTCCCGGTGATGAGCGACGCTCCGACGTCCCAGAGACGCACCGGCAACGTCGCCACCAGAGTGGCGACGCGGGCGACATTGTCCATGGTGAGCTGCGGCCCCACCGGCAACGGCTGCGGAATCAGCCCCATCTGCGAGCCCATGCCCACGTAGCCGACCTCGCGGATGATCTCTTCGCCGTTCTCGTCGAGGACGGGCTGGCCGCTGGCGTCGGTGATCGTCCGCTCGGCCGCGATCGGCGTGATCGTCAGCTTCTCTTCGGCGCCGTCACGTCGAACGACGACGGCTAGCGACTCCCCCGGTGCAGCCTGCACGATGGCGGTCGCTTCGGCGAAGGTGGCGACCGGTTGCCCGTCGATCGAGACCAGAACGTCGCCGGGGAGGATCCCTGCGTCCGCGGCCGGCGATGCCGGGTCATCCGCCCGGCATTCCTTCTGCGTAGACCCCGCCGGCAGCACGCATTCGCTGACCGAGGCGATCGTGGTCGTCCCCTGCTGCAGGCCGATACCCGAAGCGAGCACGGTGAAGATGAGCACCGCCAGGATCAGGTTCATCAGCGGACCGCCGAGCATGACGATGACGCGCTTCCATACCGGAAGCCGGTAGAACACCCGATCTTCGGCGCCCTCCGCGATCGTCTCGTCGTTGGCCGAGCGGGCGTCCTGGATGAGCGTCCGGAACAGTCCGCGCGCAGGACCGGCATCCTTCGACGCCGGGTACATCCCCGACATCGAGATGAAACCACCCAGCGGCAGGAGCTTGAAGCCGTACTCGGTCTCGCCGAATCGCTTCGACCAGATGCGCGGCCCGAACCCGATCATGTACTGCCCGACGCGCACGCCGAACAGCTTGGCCGGCACGAGATGGCCGACCTCGTGCAGACCGATCGACAGACCGAGCCCGAGCAGCATGAACAGGATGCCGCCCACATACAGCAGGATTTCCACGTGCCCACGCTACTGCCCGATCCCTAGGAATCCGCCCGGCACCGTGCCGAGACGCGCATCCGATCCCCGTAGGCTGGTGAGGTGACTCCCCGCCAGCTGCGACTCCTGCGCGCAGCCTCGGCATCCACCGTCGCCACGCTCCTCGCTGCGGTGTCGCACACCCTCGGCGGCGGCGCGGCCCCGCATCCGCTTCTGGTGATCGCGCTCTCCGCGTTTCTCACCCCGCTCGCCGCCGCCCTGATCGGACCGAAGCAACGGCGAATCCGCGTGGCGACGACCGTCCTGGTCGCGCAGGCGGTGTTCCACCTCGTCTTCCTGCTCCTCGGCACCCCGAGCGACACCGACGTCGGTGTCGGCGGCGGCCACAGCCATCACCTGGACCTGTCGGCCCTGGGACCGATCGCGCCGTCCGTGGCACCCGATGCGGCGATGCTCGCGGCGCACATCGTCGCCGCAGCCCTCACGACCCTCCTCGTCTGGCACGGCGAACGGATGCTTCGCGGCGTCGCCCGATGGGTGCAGGCCGCGCTGCGTCGCGCGCTCCCCGTCGCGCCCGCCGAGCACAAGAGACCTCCGGCGCTGCACTCCACGCTGCGCCGGATCTCCGACACCGGCATCTCGGTCGTCGTCCTCCGACGCGGCCCTCCTGTGCTCTCCCGCGGCTGACCGCCGCACGAGCATCACCTCATTCCGCGGTTCGCGTGCCTTCGGCGCGCCCGCAATCGAGCACTCAGGAGAACACACATGTCCCGCACCATCCGCCGCGGCACCATCGCCACCGCAACCGCCGCCCTCACCGCCGGCCTCATCCTCGCGGCGCCCATCGCCGCGAGCGCCCACGTCGGGGTCAGTCCCGACGAACTCGTCGCCGGCGACCACGGCGTCCTCACCTTCTCGTTCTCTCACGGATGCGAGAACTCGCCGACGACTGCTCTGCGCATCACGATGCCGGAGGGCCTGGCATCCGTCGCACCCACCATGGACGGCGATTGGAGCATCGACGTCGAACGCGGCGACGATGGCCTGGTCAGTGCCGTCACCTACACGGCGATCACGCCGGTGCCGCACGACCTCCGCGGCGCGGTGAGCATGTCTGTCGGTCTCGAGGAGGACGGCCCGGAATCGCTGGCGTTCCCGGTCGTGCAGCAGTGCGTCGAGGGCAGCACCGAATGGACCCAGCTCGCCGAGGACGGCGAGGATCCGCACAGCCTCGACGCACCGGCACCGGTCGTCACCGTCGCCGCAGCGACCGCGGATCACTCCACGCACGACGCCGGCACGGCAGAAGATGCCTCGCAGACGCCTGCTCCCGAGCAGAGCGCCTGGGGCACGATCCTCGGCGCCGGTGGACTCGTGGCCGGCATCGCCGCGCTGGTCGTCGCCACGCTCGCGTTCCGTCGTCGAGTCTGACCGGAACGGACCCGTGAACCCGGTGCGACGTGCCGGGTTCACGGGCTCGCCGTGAGATCATGGATGCGCCATGTCGATTGAACAACAACCGAGCCTGCCCCCTGTGCTCCGCCCCGCGAACCCGCCGCGGCGTGAGCTCACCGAACTCGCCTCCCGATTCGCCCGCGAAGTGCGCGGCGACGCGAGCGGAGTCACCGTGACCGGCATCACCCTTGCCACGGCCGATCTCCGCCCCGGCGAGGCATTCGTCGCGATCCGAGGCGTGAACCGCCACGGCGCGGAGTTCGCTGCCACCGCTGCGGAGAAGGGCGCGGTCGCGGTCATCACCGATGAGGCGGGTGCCGCCATCGCCGCGCCGTCCGGTCTTCCGGTGCTCGTCGTCGACGATCCCCGCGGAATCCTCGGGGCTCTGAGCGCCTGGGTGTACGGCACCGGCGCCGACGATCCGCTTCCGCTGCTGTTCGCGACGACCGGCACGAACGGCAAGACCAGCGTCTCGCACCTGCTCGAAGGCATCCTCGATCAACTCGGCGCGGTCACCGGCCTTTCTTCGACGGCCGAGCGGCATATCGCCGGCGAGGTCATCGTGTCGCGTCTCACCACGCCAGAGGCATCCGAGATGCACGCGCTGCTCGCCCTGATGCGTGAGCGCGAGGTCGAGGCGGTCGCCGTCGAGGTCAGCGCCCAGGCACTCTCGCGCCACCGCGTCGACGGCATCCTGTTCGATGTCGCCGGCTTCACCAACCTCAGCCACGATCACCTCGACGACTACGCCGACATGGAGGAGTACTTCGAGGCCAAGCTGCCGCTGTTCCTGCCGGATCGCGCCCGCCGCGCCGTCATCTGCCTGGACTCCCCCTCCGGCGCGATCGTCGTCGAACGCGCAGGGATCCCGGCGGTCACCGTCGGCACGCCGTCGATCGCCGCCGATACCGAGGCAGCGGCTCGCGCCGACTGGGTCGTCGTCATCGACGAGGAACGCGCCACCGGCACGACGTTCACGATGTCTGGTCCGGACGCCCGCACGCTCACCACCACGGTGCCCGTCATCGGCCCCCACATGGCCGCGAACGCGGCGCTCGCGATCGTGATGCTGTTGGAGGGCGGCTACGCCTGGGAACGGATCACCGCGGCGCTGGAGCGCGACGGCGGCATCCGCGCCTACCTTCCCGGCCGCACCCAGCTCGTCTCCGGCGACCGTGGACCTGCGGTGTTCGTCGACTTTGGTCATTCTCCCGACGCCTTCGAGAAGACTCTCGCGGCAGTGCGCCGGGTGACGCCCGGACGCGTGCTGATGCTCTTCGGCGCCGACGGCGACCGCGACGCCAGCAAGCGGTTCGATATGGCACGCACGGCCGTCGAAGGCAGCGACATCCTCGTCGTCACCGACCACCATCCCCGATTCGAGAACCCGGAATCGATCAGGGCTACTCTGATCGAGGGTGCCCGCATCGCGCGACCGGATGCCGAGATCCACGAGTACTCGCCGCCGGAACGCGCGATCGTCGCTGCCGTGGGACTCGTCGGTGAAGGCGATGCGATCCTCTGGGCGGGTCCTGGGCACCAGGACTACCGCGACATCCGCGGAATGCGCACACCGTACTCGGCGCGTGAGCTCGCCCGCCGGGCCCTGAGGGCCGCCGGCTGGCCGGTTCCCGCGTCGCGCTGGCCGGTACCGTACTCCGACGAGGACTAGAGCCGGCTCAGGTCAGGCCGCGGCGATCAGCCGATCGGCCTTCTGTCGCGCCCAGACCTCGGCTTCGGCGAGCGACTCCACGGTGAGCTTCTCCGGGGGCTCATGCGCATCGACGACCCTCGCGATCGTGTCGACGATTCCGAGGAACGGCAGACGCCCCTCATGGAAGGCATCAACCGCCTGCTCGTTGGCCGCGTTGTAGACAGCCGGGAACGTCGCTCCTGCTCGGCCGACCGCCTTCGCCAAAGCCACGGCAGGGAATGCATCGTCGTCCAGCGGCTCGAACGTCCACGACGTCGCCTGCGTCCAATCCAGCGGGCGGCCCACTCCCCCGACGCGATCCGGCCAGTCCAGTCCGAGTGAGATCGGGAGGCGCATGTCGGGTGGCGACGCCTGGGCGATGGTCGAACCGTCGATGAACTCGACCATCGAGTGCACGATCGACTGCGGATGCACCACCACGGCGATGTCGTCGTACGCGATGTCGAACAGCAGATGCGCCTCGATGACCTCGAGTCCCTTGTTGACCAGCGTTGCCGAGTTGGTCGTCACCATCCGGCCCATGTCCCACGTCGGGTGCGCGAGGGCTTCCCCCGGCGTGACCTCGGCCATCTGCGCTCGACTGCGGCCACGGAACGGGCCCCCGGATGCTGTGACGACGAGGCGTCGCACCTCGTCGTGGCGGCCGCTGCGCAGCGCCTGCGCGAGGGCAGAATGCTCGGAGTCGACCGGCACGATCTGTCCTGGCGCGGCAGCGGCGAGCACGAGCTCTCCGCCGACGATCAGCGATTCCTTGTTGGCGAGTGCGAGCGTACGCCCGGCTTTCAACGCGGCGAGCGTGGACCCGAGGCCGATCGAGCCCGTGATGGCGTTGAGGACGACATCCGCCTCGACGTCGCGGACCAGTTGCTCGGCCTCCACCGCTCCGAGTGCGGTGTCTTCCACCCGGAACTGCGCCGCCTGCTCGCCGAGCATCTCGGCGTTGCTGCCGGCCGCGAGGCCGACGAGCTCGAACCGGCGCGGATTGGCGCGGATGACCTCCAGCGCCTGGGTGCCGATGGAACCTGTGGACCCGAGGACGATGACGCGACGCATGTCGCCAGCCTATTGGCTACTGCGGAGCCGCGGTGGTGGCGAGGATGTCGACGACGAAGACGAGGCTCTCCTTCTCGAGCTCGTGACCCGCGCTCGCGCCGTAGCCGTCCTTCGGGGGCATCACGACAACCACCTGCGAGCCGACCTTCTGACCTTCGAGCGCCATCCGGAAGCCGGGCACCACACCCGACGTCTGGAACTGGGTGGGCGTAGCGTCGCGACCCCAGCTGGAGTCGAACTCCTCGCCATTGGACCACTTCACACCGCGGTACTGCACGACCACGAGGTCGCCGGCACCGACGACCGGGCCGTCGCCTTCCTTGAGCAGCGCGACCTCGGTTTCGGCCGGCGCATCGCCGTCGGGAATCGTAATGGTGGGTGCGCCGTCATCGTCGAGCTTGACGGTCGGCATGCCCGCAGTAGGCTCCACCGGCTTGCCGGTGGCGACGGTAGGAAGCTCTTCGATGGCCTCTGCAGAGACGACGATGTTGGGCGAGCCCTCGCCGAGTGCGCTGCTGGGCACAGCGAGAGCAATTTGGGAGCCCAGGGGGTTGCACTCCAATGCCGCGATGAACAGCGAGGACTGGCTGGGATCCAACAGGATCGGCAGCAGTCCGTCTTCGCCGCGCTCCGACGAATCGAGAACGGCACCCGACGCGGCATCGATGATCTGGTAGCGCACGGACACGAGGTCTCCGACGGTGACGTCGTCGCCGTCGCCCTTTGCGACCACCGTCCGCTCGACGCCGGCGAACGGCGCGTCTGCGGGGACCGTGACCTTGAGGTCGGCTCCCTCACCGTCGAAGACGACGGCATCCGAGGTGGCTCCGGACTTGACGTCCACCGAGCACGCACTCTCCGGCTCCGGCGTTTTCGTGCTCTCCGGGGCGGCGCCACCGGCGCAGCCGGCCAGCAGGAGGGTCGCTGCGGCGACGGTGGACAGGACGATGAGCGGACGCTTGCGCACAGTGAGACCTCGGGATCGCGGGCGGGAGCCTCCATCCTCTCGCATCCCCCTTTGCCCCCGCTGGGAGGCGCGGCGCGTTTCTTCATTCCCACGCAGGCATGGATGCGGGGGTAATCTGCTCTGATGACCTCTGAGCAGTCCGTGGAGCCCGAGAAGTCGCCCGAAGAGACGACGAAACCGCGACACGCAGGGTTCACCTACGCACTCGGACGCAGCCTGATCAGCCCGCTGGCCCGCCTCATCTACCGACCGCGGGTCGAGGGCAAGGACAACGTCCCGCTGACGGGACCGGTCATCTTCGCGAGTAACCACCTCTCGTTCATCGACTCCATCGCCATTCCGGTCGCCGCTCCCCGGCCCGTGCACTTCCTGGCCAAGTCGAGCTACTTCGAGGGCACCGGCTTCAAGGGCGCCCTAAGCAAGACGTTCTTCGAGTCCATCGGCGCGATCCCGGTGCGCCGAGGTGCGGGGCAGGCGGCCTTGGATGCGCTCGATCTGCAGCGCCAGCTGCTCGAGGACGGTCTTGCCGTCGCACTGTATCCCGAGGGAACCCGATCCACGGACGGGCGTCTGTACAAGGGCCGCACCGGCGTCGCATTCCTCGCCCTCCAGACCGGCGCTCCGGTGGTACCGGTCGGACTCATCGGCACCGACAAGGTGATGCCCGTCGGAGCGAAGATGCCCTCGATGTCCGAGCGGATCACCGTTCGTTTCGGTCAGCCGCTGGATCTGTCACCGCATGGCCCCGCGACGAGCGGCAAGGCGCGACGCCTCGCCACCGACCAGATCATGGCCGCGATTCACGGACTGTCCGGTCAGGAGCTCGCCGGGGCGTACAACGAGGCACCGGCCCAGGGCACGATCGAGAAGATCAAGCAGGCCCTGCCGCACGAGCGCCGCTGACCTTTCAGCTCGGTGCCGTCACGGTCGCCTGGTGGCGGACCGGGAAGTTGACGGAGTTCGCGATGAAGCACCACTCGTTCGCCTGTGCATGCGCGCGTTCCGCCGCCTCGATCATGGATGCCTCGGCGACGACGACTTCGGGATGCAGCATGACCTCGACGAAGGCTCCCCCGCCCGCCCCGTTCTCGCGCATCACGCCCGTCGCCCTGTCGGTGTAGGACAGCACGACGACCCCCGCCGTGACGCAGGCGTGCAGATACGACAACAGGTGGCACTCCGAGAGCGAGGCCAGCAGCAGATCCTCCGGATTCCAGCGCGCGGTGTCACCCCGGAACGGCTTGTCGGAGGAGGCGAGGATGCCGGGCTTACCTGCGACGTCGAGAGTCACGTCACGCCGATAGTCCCGATAGCCGGAGGTACCGCTGCCGAGGTTGCCAGTCCAGGTGGCGGTGAGTTCGTAGTGGTGCTCTCCGAGGGGGCGGGGGGAAGTCTGCTCAGCCATGGAAACAGTCTGCCAGCTAGGCTTGGAGCCGTGATGGAGACTCTGACCGTTCAGGATGCCGTGGAACTCGCCGTCGTCGAACGGAGCGGGTTCATCGAGTCCCGTCATGTCGGCGCCGCTGTCGTGCTCTCGGCGGACGGAGAGGTCGTCGCGCGCTACGGCAACACCGAAGCCCTGGTGCTCCCCCGTTCGAGCCTGAAGCCGCTGCAGGCCGTCGCCTGCGTCACCGCCGGCGCGGTGCTCGAAGGCGAGCAGCTCGCCATCTCCACCGCGAGCCACACCGGCACGAACCGCCACGCCGCCGTCGTGCGCGACATCCTCACCGCAGGTGGCCTCACCGAGGACGACCTCGGCTGCCCTCTGGCGTGGCCCAGCGATACCGCCACCCGCGACGAGATGGTTCGCGAGCACGGCGCGCCCTCTCGCATCCGGATGAACTGTTCCGGCAAGCACGCGTCGATGCTGCGCGCCTGTGTCGCAACCGGCTGGCCGACCGAAGGCTACCTTGACCCCGCGCACCCGCTGCAGGCCCACATCCGCGAGGTCATCGAACGTCTGACCGGCGAGAAGGTCGCGCACACGGCGATCGACGGATGCGGCGCCCCGGTGTACGCGCTCACGTTGACCGGTGTCGCACGCGCGATCCACCGCATCGGCAGCGCATCGGACCGCTCTCCATTCGCCCTGCACCGTGTGGCCGGGTCTCTGGTGCGCGCCGTCCGCGAGCATCCCTGGACGATCGAGGGCCCGGAGCGCCCGGACACGATCGCGATCGAGACCCTCGGTGTCTTCGCGAAGGGCGGCGCGGAGGGCTTCATGGTGATGGTCGCTCCGAACGGGACCACAGTCGCCCTCAAGATGCTCGACGGCGCCGCTCGTGCGTCGACGGTGGTCGCGGCCACGCTGCTCGCCCGTGCCGGTGCGCTCAGCGATGCCGACGTCTCGAAGCTGTCCGCGTCTTTGTCGCTCGACGTGCTCGGCGGTGGCCGCCCGGTGGGTGTCATTCGCCCCGGCGCCGGGATCTGATCCCACCGTTTCGCCTCATCTCGGCGCGATCGACGGCGCGAACGCCGGCACGATCACGCGCCGCGGGGCCTGCGCGTTTCTGAGCGACCACGCTCGCCCTGCGTGCGTGCGAGCGTACGGAGGCAGTTCTCGCACGCCGGCGAGCTGCCGCAACTCGACCGGGCACTCCGCGCGGACGAGCACCTCTCCCTCGGCCCGGACTCGCTGCCACACCGCCCAGCAGCGCTGCCAGGTATCGGCATCGCCCACGACGATCAGCGGTTTCGACGTCCGCTGGACGTCGCTCGTCGCGAGAATCACGTCACACCAGGGATACGCATTCCGCAGCGCCGTGATCACGGCATCGGCACCGGGACTGACGACCCCGGTGATCACCGCCTCGGGTTCCCAGTGGTCACCCGCCTGTGCCGGGGAATCAAAGTGCACGACCGTCGGGCCCATCTGATCGTCGACCCAGGCGAATTGCACCTCCCGATCCCCGATGCGTGCACGCCCCGGGGCCCTGTCCCGTTCGTACCCCAGGGCCTCGCCACCTGCCGCCAGGTGCTCCACTCTGCTGGACATTCGCAACAGCGCCCTCGACGGGAGTGCCTCGACGAGTCGTGCAACTGCCCCCGCCGAGCGCGCAGCGGTGAGCACCACCGTGGCGCCCGAACCGGTGCGAAGAATCTGCTCCCAACGCTGCGCCATCACCTGCGCATGATCCAGCGGCAGGCCGGCGAGCTGTCGGTCGATGTCGTCGCAGAGCACCAGGGACCCGGCCCTCGGTGCGCGCTCGGCCAGTTCGGCAACGAGATCCCACGCCTGCTCGGGATCTGCGGGCACCAGCAGCGCATCCGGATGCTGGGCCGCGAGTGCGCGTATCGCGGCGGACTTCCCCGCGCCCGGGCCACCGAGGATCGCGACACCGCGATCGATGCCGAGCCGCAGCAGCTCCAGCGGCTGTGCCTGTCGATTCGGCTCGTCGGCGCGACCGAGGATCAGCACGTCCCCGACGGGCGGCGCATCGGACGTGAGCTCAGCGAGCGGCAGCAGACGCGGCAGTGGCGGCAGCCACGGGCTTCGCGGTGCTCCCGCCCCGGACCAGCGCATTCCGACGGCGCGCAGGTCGGCCGCTCCGGTGAGCGCCACGCGCAGCGCCACCGGATCCAGGTCCTGCGGACGGCGGGCGAACGCCAGGCCCCTGGACGCCGGTCCGCCCGGCAGTTCGGCCGCGGCATCCGTCCCGAGAACCAGCCTGCTGTCGGCGGCGTCACCGACCCGCAGGCTCAGTCGCAGCGGGCAGTTCGCCGCAAGCGCCTCTCTGATCACACCCGCCGCACGCTGGGTGCCGAGGATCAAGTGCATGCCGAGAGCTCGTCCGCGCGCCGCGACATCGGTGAACACTGCTCCCAGGTCTGGATGCTCCTGCAGAAGAGCTGCGAACTCGTCGACGACGATCACCAGCCGCGGCATCTCCACTTCGCGGATGTCGCGGGCGCCCGCGGCGGCCAGGACGGCTTCGCGGCGGCGCAACTCCGCGGTGAGGCTGGACACGCCCCGTCGCGCACCCGACTCATCCAGATCCGTGATCACCGCCGCGACCTGCGGGAGTTCACGCAGCGGCTCGAACGCCGTGCCGCCTTTGAAGTCGGCGAGGACGAAAGTCACCTCATCAGGTCCATGACTCGCCGCGATCGCCGTCACCCAGGTGACCAGCAATTCGCTCTTTCCGGTGCCGGTCGTTCCGGTCACGATCGCATGCGGGCCGTCTTCGACGATGTCCAGCAGGATCTCGTTTCGCTCTCCCCTCCCGATGACAGCGGGGAGGCCGACCGTGGAGTGCGGCTGGTCGAGGTCTCTCAGCGACACGGCATCCGGTACCACGTCGACGTCCTCGACT
This sequence comes from Microbacterium sp. LWH12-1.2, assembly GCF_040675825.1. Taxonomy (NCBI): domain Bacteria; kingdom Bacillati; phylum Actinomycetota; class Actinomycetes; order Micrococcales; family Microbacteriaceae; genus Microbacterium; species Microbacterium sp. LWH12-1.2. The sequence goes on along the minus strand of NZ_JBEGIJ010000001.1, from coordinate 676,436 downwards.
CGTGCGGAGCACTCCCCTGCGATGATCTCCGTCTGCGCGAACGAGAGGCATTCGACCGTAAGGCCCTGCACCCCCTGCGTCGTCCGCAGCGATGCGCGCTGCGGCTCGACACAGTCGATCACCGTCGTCACGCCCTCCGGAACTTCAGCATCGGGTGCGAGAAGCCAGAACACCGCATCCGCGTCGAGCCTCGGTGTGCCTGTACTCGCGACACCGGCCCGCAATGCACCCCGGCGCGCGCCGCGCACGTGGGGGAAACCGCCGAGACCCCGTCGATCGAGATCGCCGACGAGCGTGAGCTGCGCCGGGCTGAAACGCAGACACAGTTGTGTCACCAATGCACGGGCCGCTGCCGCGACGACCGGTTCGGTGCCGCGCAACGCCACGCCTCCGCCGAGCGGCACCGTGATCGGTGCATCGCTCAATGCGCCGCTGCGCGCCTGGAATTCGCGCACCCGGTCCCCGTCTCCCCCGGCGGTGCGAACGCCGCTCGAGATGACGCCCTGACCGACGACGAGCTCGGTGCCCGCATCCGGTGCCTGTGCGCCCCGCAGCGGCGGATGCACGAGACAGGTTGCCGCATCCGGATGCCGGTGCCGGAGCCGGTCCCGCTCCTCGCGCTGCCGCTCCTCGAGCTCCGCCTCCGCTCGGGTCCACGCCCGCGCCGCCTCGTCTTCGGTACGGCGACGATCACGTCGTCGACCGCGCGCGCCGTCGAGCAGGGATGCCGCGAGCATCAGGGGGCCGAGTGCCGCGAAGCAGAGCGCGAACAACGACCCGGTGATCAGCCAGAGCGCGACGCCACCGGCGATGGGCACCACGGCAGCGAGGATGGGCACCGGCGGGCGCCTGGCCGGAACCGGCGGGGACGGAAGTGCGATGGGCAGCGAATCCATGCCCACCATTGGACATCAGCGGAGACGCAGTATCCGCCCCGTCCACAGGGCCCGGCCGCTATTCGACGGTTTCTGCGTCTGTGGAGGAGGAGTCAGCAGTTTCTTCGGTCGTCTGCACGATGATGAGCGTCACGTTGTCCCGACCACCGTTCTCGAGAGCCGCGACCAGCATCGCGTCGACGGCATCGGCGGGATCGGCGTTCTCCCGCAGGAAGTGCTGGATGCCGTAGTCCGTGAGCTCCTTGGTGAGACCGTCTGAGCAGATCACGAAGCGATCGCCGGCACGCACATCGAGGGTGATGTAATCGGGGGCCGTCAGTTCGCTCGCCCCGACGGCACGCGTGATGACGTTGCTGTACGGGTGCCCCTCGGCTTCTTCCGGGCTGATCTTTCCCGCGGCGATGAGTTCCTGCACCACGGAATGATCCGTGGTGACCTGAAGCAGGCGGTCGTCGCGAAGGAGGTAGACGCGGGAGTCCCCGATGTTCAACGACACCCAGTGCGGCAGGTCGGCATCGAGATCGAGGAACACCCCGGTCAACGTCGTTCCCGTACCCTCATCGGTCGTCTCCGGATGGTCGGCGATATCGCCGACCGCGAGTTCCAGGGCACGCTCGATCGCGGCGCGACTGACGGGACCATCGGAGACCACCGTCTGCAGACGACCGATCGCGCTTCGGCTGGCGATCTCGCCGCCAGCGTGACCACCCATGCCGTCAGCGACGATGAAGAGCGGGAACTCGGCGAGGTAGGCGTCCTGGTTCGAGTCCCGACGACGCCCCTGATCGGTGACGCCTGCCCAGGAGAGCCGCATCTCATGGTCCGCGACCATGAGATTGCGCGTCTGGGTTGTCGTCTCAGCCACGTGCATCCTCCGAAATCCCTGCGGTCATTCGGGAGAGCGCAGGATACTCACACATCGTAGTAGAACTCCGCATCCGCCCTCATACCCGGGCTCCCGGATCTTCAGGAAGCGGGAAGAGTCCGTCGATGACCGCGAGGTCCGTCTCATCCGGTTGCCAGGCCGTGCCCGCTGCCGCATTCGCCTCCATCTGGGCGGCCGAGGTCGCCCCTGCGATCACGCTGGACACCGCAGGTTGCGCCAGCAGCCAGCCGAACGCCGCCTGCAGCATGGTGATGTCGCGGTCAGCGCAGAACCCGCGGAATTCTTCGAGTGCGTCCCAGGGTGCGTTCTCCCAGACGTGCCGACGCGTGGACATGATCCGACTCGATGCCGGTCCCCCGTCGCGTGTGAACTTGCCGGTGAGCAGTCCGTTGTGCAGCGGGAAGTAGGGGAAGAAGCCGAGCCCGTACCGCTCGGCGGCGGGGAGCACGTCGCGCTCTGCGGCGCGGGCGAGCAGCGAGTAGTGGTTCTGTGCCGAGATGAATCGGCCGGTGGAGCGCTCTCTGGCCGTGAATTCCGCCTCGGCTATCTGCCATCCGCTGAAGTTCGAGTGTCCGTAGTAGCGGATCTTCCCTTCTTTCACCAGCTCATCGAGAGCATCGATCGTCTCGGCGATCGGCGTCTCGAAATCGGGCAGATGCAGCTGGTAGAGGTCGATCCAATCGGTCCGCAGGCGACGCAACGACTCCTCCACCGCGCGGCGGACGTAGCGGCGGGAGCCTCGTCCCGCCGGGAAGTCATAGCCCATGTCGCGCTCGTGCCCGAACTTCGTGGCCAGCACGATGCGATCGCGACGTCCCTCCAGGGCTTGTCCCATCAGCGTTTCGCTGGTTCCGGCGACCGCGCCGTACATATCGGCGGTGTCGAGGAAGGTGATCCCGTTCGCGATCGCGGCATCGATGACCTCGCGAGTGCCGTCAAGGGTCTCGGTCGCGGTACCCGCACGTCCGAAGTTGTTGCAGCCGAGGCCCGTGGGCGAGACGAGAAGACCGGATGCGCCTACGCGGCGCTGCGACATCACCATGCCGTCCACGTTATCCCAGCGATCCACTCCGTCGGCGCGACAGGCTCTGCACAGAAAGAAGAGAGCCCCCGACCGAAGTCGAGGGCTCTCTCACAGATTGTCAGGCCGGGGGCGGCGTGGGGTTCACCGGCGGTGCGGCGGGAGGTGCCGGCGGTGCAGCCGGAGGAGCCGGCGGCGTGGTCGGCGGAACCGGCGGGACGCTCGGAGCAGACGTCGCCGGAGCGGACGGTGCGACGGGCGGTGCGTAGCCAGGCTGAGCGGGAGGTGCGTAGCCCTGAGGAGCCGGCGGCGCGTAGCCCTGAGGCGCTGCACCGTAGCCCTGAGGAGCGGCCGCAGCAGACGACTGAACCGGAATGCCCTGCCACACGGTCGAATCGGCCATGAAGCTGTTACCGGCCCACGGCGCGGGTGCGATGTTCGAGTTCCAACGCGACTTGTCGAACGCGTTGATGCCGAGCCAGACGATGCTGAGGAGCACGTACAGAACCACCCAGACGGCGTCCTTCTGCAGCTTCAGGCCGACGCGCCAGGCCGCGAGGGCCATCACGATCGCGAGACCGATACCGGTCAGGAAGTTCAGGAACGGGATGAACGAGACACCGAACAGGATCAAGACGACCCAGGGCGAGATGTCGCCGAGCTTCGCGAAGATCAGGGTGTTGTACACGGGCACCCAGGCGCGCCACTTGCCCTGAACACCTGCTTTCTCGAAGATCTTCATCATGAAGATGGACGCGATGACGTAGAACACGATCGCGAAGAGGAAGAGTACGAAATATACGCCGGCAAGCGCCGCGTAGACTGACGCGTCGTCTTGGTACATGAGTCTCACATTCCTTTGTCTGAGGAACGCAGTGCGCGTTCTTCCGCGAAACAACGGGGCTTCGCGTCACCACACTAGCGGGGTCGCTGTAACCGGGCAATCACACACGCGGAGAGAAATCCCCATCTGTTTTGCCGGTCAGTCGGCGACGACGAGCTCGAGCACTCCGCGATCTTCGGTCGTGCGCAGCATGATCCCCTGTTCTGCCGTCCACGTGCGCAGGGCGCGGAGCGATCGCAATCGAGGACGGGCTTCGGCCAGAGCGCGCACGAGTTGTCCCTTGGCCTTCTTGTTGAAGTGATTGAGCGCACGTGCGGTGCCCCCGTCGTCGGTGACGACGCGCACGTAGGCAGCGGGGACGGATGCAGGGATCGGCCCGAGCGCGACGTAGGCCTCGCTGCGCAGATCCAGCACGAAGGCGGGCTGTTCGCGCGCGATGGCTGCGGTCGTCGCATCGGCCCAGTGCCGACGCAACGCCGCGACTCCCGGCAGCGAGGTCCCTGCGGCGAGCCGATACGACGGAATCGCATCGAGCGCGCCCACCGGGCCGAACGGAGCGGAGTGGATCCACACATGCGCACCCAGCCAGCGTCGCGATGCGGCGGAGAGAGTCGCGGCATCCAGCGCGTCGAAGAGGACGCCCGTGTATCGGTCGGCGGCCGGCATCGTCGCCGAGGATCGCAGCATCCGATTGTGGGTGATGTCACCGAGTTGACGCTCGCTCAGTTTGAGCACGCGACGCGCCGCGACCTCGTCTGCCGCGAGATCGACGAGGGCATCGGCGACTGCTCTGCGCTTGTCGAGGAGATCGGGCAAAGGCAGAGAGCCCAGCTCGATCGCCGCGCCGGCTCCCCCGGCCCGCTTGGTCTCCGACGGCGGCAGCAGGATCTTCATGCGTTTTCCTCACGGGGACGCCGAAGCGCAAGGACCCTTCGGATCCTTGCGCTTCGGAATCGATTCGTTGCTAGGCGATGAGAGCCGCGTTGCCGGCGACGATCGTCAGGTTGCTGCCCTCCATGGAGAGGAATCCGTCCTGCGCGTTCGCGAGCACCTTGGTGCCGTCGGCCTGCGTGATCCGGACCTGTCCCTCGGCGAGGATGGCCAGCACCGGCTCGTGACCGGTCATGAAGCCGATTTCGCCCTCGACGGTCTTCGCGACCACGAGGGTCGCTTCTCCCGTCCAGACCTCCGCGTCTGCGGAGACGAGGCTGACATGCAGTGCCATGATCAGCCGTTCTCCTTCTGGATCTGAGCCCACTTCTCTTCGACGTCGGCAATGCCACCGACGTTGAAGAAGGCCTGCTCGGCGACGTGGTCGAAGTCACCGCGAGTGATCGCGTCGAAGGACTCGATCGTCTCCTTCAGCGGGACGGTCGAACCCTCGACACCCGTGAACTTCTTGGCCATGTAGGTGTTCTGCGAGAGGAACTGCTGGATGCGACGTGCACGCGACACGACGATCTTGTCCTCTTCGGAAAGCTCGTCGACACCGAGGATGGCGATGATCTCCTGCAGTTCCTTGTTCTTCTGGAGGATCTGCTTGACCGTCGTGGCCACGCGGTAGTGGTCCTCGCCCAAGTAGCGGGGGTCCATGATGCGCGACGTCGAGGTCAGCGGGTCGATCGCCGGGTACAGACCCTTCGACGCGATTTCACGCGAAAGCTCGGTGGTGGCGTCGAGGTGAGCGAACGTGGTCGCCGGAGCCGGGTCGGTGTAGTCGTCGGCCGGCACGTAGATCGCCTGCAGCGAGGTGATCGAGTGACCACGGGTCGACGTGATGCGCTCCTGGAGGACGCCCATCTCGTCGGCGAGGTTCGGCTGGTAACCCACGGCGGAGGGCATGCGACCCAGCAGCGTGGAGACCTCGGAACCGGCCTGCGTGAAGCGGAAGATGTTGTCGATGAAGAGCAGCACGTCCTGCTTCTGCACGTCGCGGAAGTACTCCGCCATCGTCAGAGCCGAGAGGGCCACGCGCAGACGCGTTCCCGGCGGCTCGTCCATCTGGCCGAACACCAGGGCGGTCTTGTCGAAGACGCCCGCCTCTTCCATCTCGTGGATGAGGTCGTTGCCCTCACGGGTGCGCTCGCCGACACCGGCGAACACCGACACACCACCGTGGTCCTGCGCGACGCGCTGGATCATCTCCTGGATGAGGACGGTCTTGCCGACACCGGCGCCACCGAACAGACCGATCTTTCCACCCAGCACATACGGGGTGAGAAGGTCGATCGACTTGATGCCGGTCTCGAACATCTGAGTCTTGGACTCGAGCTGGTCGAAGTTCGGCGCCTTGCGGTGGATGGGCCAGCGCTCGGTGACCTCGAGGACCTCACCGGGCTCGCCGTTGAGGACCTCGCCGATCACGTTGAAGACCTTGCCCTTGGTGACGTCGCCGACGGGGACCGAGATGGCCTCGCCGGTGTCGCGCACCTCCTGGCCGCGGACGATGCCGTCGGTCGGCTTCAGAGCAATGGCGCGGACCAGGTCGTCACCGAGGTGCTGTGCGACCTCGAGCGTGATCTCGGTCGACTCTTCGCCGATCGTGATCGTGGTCTTCAGCGCGTTGTAGATTTCGGGGATCGAGTCGTGCGGGAACTCGATGTCGACAACCGGACCGTTGACGCGTGCGACGCGCCCGACGACCGCGGTCGCGGGCTTGTCAGCCGTAGCGGTGGGGGTCATTTCTCGTCTCTTTCCTGAGGTTCTATTTGCTCGATGAGAGTGCGTCGGCGCCGCCGACGATCTCCGCGATCTGCTGCGTGATCTCAGCCTGGCGCGCGTTGTTGCGCAGGCGGGTGTAGTCGGTGATGAGCTTGTCGGCGTTGTCGCTGGCGGACTTCATCGCCTTCTGCGTCGCTGCCTGCTTCGCGGCGGAAGACTGCAGGAGGGCGTTGAACACGCGGCTCTGGATGTACACCGGCAGGATCGCGTCCAGCACGGTCTCGGCATCCGGCTCGAACTCGTACAGCGGGTAGACAGTGCTGCCCGCCTCCGAGTCGTCGGCCTCCGTGATCTCCAGCGGAAGCAGGCGCACGGACTCCGGCGTCTGCGTCATCATGCTGACGAAACGGTTGTACACGAGGTGGATCTCGTCGACCCCGCCGCCGTCGCCACCGCGGGAGAAGGCGTCGAGCAGCGTGTGCGCGATCTCCTCCGCCGTGTGGAACGAGGGGGTGTCGGTGTCGCCGGTCCACTGCGCGGCCGCTGCGATGCGACGGAACTGGAAGTATCCGACCGCCTTGCGTCCGATGAGGTAGAACACCGGCTCCTTGCCCTGCTCGCGCAGGAGCTCGGCGACCTCGAGACCCTCACGGAGGATCTGCGAGTTGAACGCACCGGCGAGACCGCGATCCGACGAGAAGATGACAACCGCAGAGCGGCTGATGTTCTCCGGCTCCCGGGTGAGCGGGTGATCCACGTTCGAGTGGGTCGCGACGGCGGATACGGCACGCGTCACGGCTCGCGCGAAGGGGGTGGACGCTTTGACGCGTGCCATCGCCTTCTGGATGCGCGAAGCCGCGATGAGTTCCATCGCCTTCGTGATCTTCTTGGTCGTCTGGGCAGAAGAGATCTTCTGCTTGTAGACCCTGAGTTGAGCGCCCATGTTTTCAGTACCTCACGCGATTACGCGCGACGACCCTTGACGATCTTCTCCTGGTTGACGTCCTCCGCAGCCGCATACTCCTCGTGACCCGGGGCGCCGATGGCGTGTCCCTTGCCACCCTGGAACTCCAGGATGAAGGCATCCGTCTGCTTCGTGAGCTCCGCGACCGTGTCGTCGTCCAGGACGTTGGTCTCACGCAGCGTCTCGAGCACCTTGCTGTTGCGACGCAGGTGGTCGAGCAGCTCGCGCTCGAAGCGCAGAACGTCTTCGACCTCGATCGTGTCGAGCTTGCCGTTGGTTCCGGCCCAGATCGAGACGACCTGCTCCTCGACCGGGTACGGCGAGTACTGCGGCTGCTTGAGAAGCTCGGTCAGACGTGCACCGCGCGACAGCTGACGACGCGAAGCCGCATCGAGGTCGGAGGCGAACATCGCGAAGGCCTCGAGCGAGCGGTACTGCGCGAGCTCCAGCTTCAACGTTCCGGAGACCTTCTTGATCGACTTGACCTGAGCGTCACCACCGACGCGCGAGACCGAGATACCCACGTCGACCGCGGGACGCTGGTTGGCGTTGAAGAGGTCGGACTGCAGGAAGATCTGGCCGTCGGTGATCGAGATCACGTTGGTCGGGATGTATGCCGAGACGTCGTTCGCCTTGGTCTCGATGATCGGGAGACCCGTCATCGAGCCCGCACCGAGCTCGTCGGACAGCTTCGCGCAACGCTCCAGCAGACGGGAGTGCAGGTAGAACACGTCACCCGGGTAAGCCTCGCGGCCCGGCGGACGACGCAGGAGCAGCGAAACGGCGCGGTAGGCCTCTGCCTGCTTCGACAGGTCGTCGAAGATGATGAGGACGTGCTTGCCGCCGTACATCCAGTGCTGACCGATCGCCGAACCCGTGTAAGGGGCGAGGTACTTGAAGCCGGCGGGGTCTGATGCGGGAGCAGCCACGATCGTGGTGTACTCCAGGGCGCCGGCCTCTTCGAGCGCACCCTTCACCGAAGCGATGGTGGAGCCCTTCTGACCGATCGCGACGTAGATGCAGCGGACCTGCTTGTTGACGTCGCCCGACTCCCAGTTGTCCTTCTGGTTGATGATCGTGTCGATCGCGATGGCCGTCTTGCCGGTCTGGCGGTCGCCGATGATCAGCTGACGCTGACCGCGGCCGACGGGGATCATGGCGTCGATGGCCTTGATGCCGGTCTGCATCGGCTCGTGCACGGACTTGCGCTGCATGACGCCGGGCGCTTGGAGCTCGAGCGCACGAATGCCCTCGGTCTCGATGGAGCCGAGGCCGTCGATCGGGTTGCCGAGCGGGTCGACCACGCGGCCGAGGTAGCCGTCGCCGACCGGCACCGAGAGGACCTCGCCGGTGCGGGTGACCTTCTGGCCGGCCTCGACGCCCTTGAAGTCGCCGAGGACGACGACGCCGATCTGGTGCTCGTCAAGGCTCAGCGCGAGACCCTTGGTGCCGTCGCCGAAGGTGACGAGCTCGTTCGCCATCACACCGGGCAGTCCTTCGACGTGCGCGATGCCGTCTGCCGCGTCGATGACGGTGCCGACCTCGGTCGCCGCGGCCCCGGAGGGCTCGTACGCAGCGGCGAAGTCCTTCAGCGCGTCACGGATGACGTCGGGGCTGATCGATAGTTCTGCCATTGTCTTCCCTTTGTATTAGAGAGTCTGCGCGGTTCCCCGCGCGAAAATCGTGTTAGCCCGCGAGCTTCTGGCGAAGATCGGCGAGACGTGCGGCGATGCTGCCGTCGATGACGTCATCGGCGATCTGCACACGCAGGCCTCCGACGACGGTCGGGTCGATGACCACGTTGAGCGACACCCGGCCGTCGTAGCGACGCGAGAGAGCGTCGCTCAGACGGGTCTGCTGGGCTGCGGTGAGCGCTTTCGCACTGTGCACCGTGGCCACAACGCGGCCGCGCTGGCTGGAGACGATGTTCATCGCCCGGCTCAGCAGCTGGCGCACGCGGCGTCCACGGGGCTGGCGGACCAGCGAGGCGACGATCAGTGCCGCGGGGGCGCTGGCGCCGTTCGCGAGCAGTCGATCGACGAGAGCGCCCTTGGCGTCCTCTCCCCCGAGCCGTCCGCCGAGCGCGAGCTCGAGCTCGGCGTTCGCCGCGATCACACGGGTGAAGGCGAACAGGTCACCCTCGATGTCCGCGTTCGCGTCGGCGATCGCCGCTGCCCGGATGGCGAGCTCCTCGATGCCGTCGATGAGCTGGTCAGCGTTCGACCAGCGCTCAGCGACGGCGACCTTGAGGACGTCCCTCGTGTTCGCCGAGTACCCGCCGAACACCGCTGCGACGACGTTCTGTCGCGCCGCGACCGGAGCCGCGGGGTCGGCGAGCGCGCCGCTCAGGTGGGACGACTCGCCCACGGCACGTGCGGCGGCGAAGAGCTCCCGCGCGGTGTCGAGCGTGACGCCGGACGCTGCGGCAAGCGCCTGAGTGGATGCCGCGAGTGCCTGAGTGGTCGCGCTGCCCATTACTGAGCCGCCTTCTCGGATGCTTCGAGGTCGGCGAGGAAGCGGTCGACGACGGCCGTTGCACGTGCGTCGTCGGAGAGGGTCTCTCCGACCACGCCACCGGCGAGGTCGATCGCGAGCGTGCCCACCTCGGAGCGGAGCGAGACGAGAGCGGCCTGGCGCTCTGCCTCGATCTGCGTGTGTGCGGTCGCGGTGATACGAGCGGCTTCGCTCGACGCCGCATCCTTCGCCTCGGTGACGATCTTCTTGCCGTCCTCACGGGCGGCTTCGCGGATCTCACCGGCCTCGGTGCGCGCCTCAGCAAGCTGACGCGTGTACTCCTCGAGTGCCGCCTCCGCCTGCTTCTGCGCCTCGTCGGCCTTGGCGATGTTGCCCTCGATAGCAGCGGACCGCTCATCGAGCATCGCCGTCAGCTTGGGAAGGGCGACCTTCCACACGACGACGAGGATGACGAGGAACCACAGGCCCGACCAGATGATGTCGTACCACGCGGGGATGAGCGGATTAGGTGTCTCTTCCGCCGCGAGTTTCGTGACAAGAGCGTTCAGCATCCTGTCTCCTTCAGAGGTCGGTGCGGATTACGGGAAGGGGATGAATCCGACGGCGATGCCGACGAATGCAAGCGCCTCGGTGAAGGCGATACCGATCCACATGAGGACCTGAAGGCGACCGGCCAGCTCGGGCTGACGGGCGACGCCCTCGATGGTCTTGCCGACGACGATGCCCACACCGATAGCCGGACCGATCGCTGCGAGGCCGTAGCCGACCGAAGCGAGGTGACCGTTGATGTCTGCGAGAACCGTAGTTGCGTCCACGGGTTTTTCCTTTCGTTGGGTGGGTGGCCTGGGCCGACCCGCTCAGTGTCTAGTGGCTTAGTGTTCTTCTGCGACCGCGAGCTGGATGTAGACCGCGGTGAGGACTGTGAAGACGTACGCCTGGAGGACGGCGACCAGAATCTCGAAGAGAGTGAAGGCGCCGCCGAAGGCGAGGGTTCCGACACCGAGTGCGGCCCAGCCGCCACCTGCGGTGAAGAAGAAGAACTGGGTTGCTGCGAAGCACAGCACCAGGAGCATGTGGCCGACGACCATGTTCATCAGCAGTCGGAGCATCAGAGTGACCGGACGGATGATGAAGGTCGAGAGGAACTCGATCGGCGTCACGATGATGTACACCGGCCACGGCACACCCGCCGGGAACAGCGCGTTCTTGAAGAAGCCCCCGGGGCTCTTCCTGATACCCGCGTAGATGAAGGTGACGTAGCTGACGAGCGCGAGCGTCAGCGGAACGGCCGCGATGCTGGTTCCGGCGATGTTCAGGAACGGGATGATACCGGTGATGTTCATGAACAGCACCATGAAGAAGATCGTGGTGAGGATCGGGAGGAAGCGGTCGCCGTCCTTGCGTCCGAGGAGATCGTGCGCGATGTTGCCGCGGACGAAGCCCAGGCCCATCTCGACGAGGCTCTGGAAACGTCCGGGGACGATGCGCATGTTGCGCGTGCCGAGCCAGAGGATCAGGACGACGGCGATCACCGAGAGGAGCTGCACAAGGTGAATGCGGTGCACGGGGATGCCCGCGACGTCGAAGAGGATCTCCGGGAAGAATTCGTTGATCGACGGTCCGTGGAACTCGCCGTCTGAGGCAAGTCGGGGGGTCAAGGTCGCAGCAAGATTAAACAGCGCGGGCTCCAGCTTCGGGGCACCGGTCAGAACCGGGGCGACGATGGTCGGTGTGCTTCACAGCGCAAGCGCTCGCGGGCGAGCGGCGGGCACGGTTCAACCCTATCAGAATCACGGAGTCTGCGAAGACGCTGAGCCGCCGTCGGACGGCTCCCCCGCACCCCGATTCGCCGCTCCTGGCGCGCGATCCTCCGGCACCTCTGTGGGCAGTGAGATGTCGCTCACGTTCGGCAGTCGCATCTTCGTCAGGACGAGGACGTCGATCACCAGGGACATCATGACACCGGCCACGATGGAGAGGAAGAAGGTCATCGGGTGGATCCAGGGCGCCCCGCTCAGCATGATCATCACCACGACGAAGACCCCGAGCTTGAGCAGCCATCCGCCGAGCACGATCGCGAAGAAGAGCTGCACGTAGATCGGGTCTCCGTACCAGCGGTTGGCCACCAGGATGCTGATCGCCGTGATCGCGAGGAACAGCGCAGCGAGGAGGACACCGAGCAGGCCGCTCACGAGGCCCTCGCCCTGCGCGAAGACGAAACCGAGCGCGCCGGCGATGACGGCGAGCACCGCCGTCGCGACACCCGACCAGATCAGGGTGCGGCGCAGGATCGGCGTGCTGGACACGGGGGTCGGGCTCATCAGGACTCCAGGGGTGACGGGTCGGGCTCGGCGGATGCGGTTGGCATCGCGCGGCGTGAGGGGATCAGGGTGATCACGAGGCAGGCACCGATGCCCACGACGCCGAAGGCGACACCGGGCAGATACTGCCCTGGCCAGTCCTCACGCGCGCCGACGTACATCAGCAGCACCGCCAGTGAGATCACCGCCGCCCACGCGTAGAAGATGAGCACGGCGTCGCGATCGCGATGCCCCAGATCGAGCATCCGGTGATGCAGGTGCTTGCGATCGGGAGAGAACGGGGACCTTCCGGCGCTCATCCGGCGGAGCACCGCGAGCCCGAAATCGAGCAGCGGCAGCAGGACGACGAGCACCGGCAGCAGGATCGGAATGAACGCGCCGAGCAGCTGCGAACGCCCCAGCTGCTCCGGGTCGAGGGCGGAGGGATCCAACTGGCCGGTGAGCGCGATGGCGGACGTCGCCATCAGCAGACCCAGCACCAGCGCGCCGGAGTCGCCCATGAAGAGCTTGGCCGGGCTCCAGTTGAACGGCAGGAACCCGAGGCAGGCGCCGATCAGGACCGCAGCGAGGAAGGATGCCAGGTTGAAGTAGCTGGAGGCTCCGGTGTCTCTGGTGAGGATGTAGGAGTAGGCGAAGAACACGCCGTTCGAGATCAGGCAGACTCCGGCGACGAGGCCGTCGAGACCGTCGATGAAGTTCACCGCATTCATCACGATGACGATCGCGAACATCGTCATCGTGATGCTGAACCAGCTGGAGAAGACGATGATGTCGCCGAACGGCAACGAGAGGATCTGCAGTCCACCGCCGACGGTGATGACGCCGGCCGCGAGGAACTGCGCGCCCAGCTTGATCATCCAGTCCAGATCCCAGAGATCGTCGATCACGCCGATCACAGCGATCAGCAGGGAGGCGCCGAGGATCGCCCACATGGTCTGCGGGCGGACCCACATGGTGTCGAAGAACGGATTCGCCGCGGAGAATCCGATCGCCGCGGCGATGCCGAGGAAGATCGCGACACCGCCGAGTCGGGGTGTCGGCGTGGTGTGCACGTCGCGCTCTCGGATCCCGGGGTACAGCTTGAAGCGCAGGCTCAGCCGCCAGACCGCCCAGGTCAGCGCGAATGTGATCGCTGCGGTCAGGATGATCGTGAAGAGGTACTGCTTCACGAATCCTCGTCCGAGGATGCGATCGGCTCCAGCAGGTCGCCGAGCACCTCGCTCAGCTGATCGCGGGTGACCACGCCGTCGCGGAGGATCCGCACCTGGCCCGTCTCGTCATCCGCGCCGCGTCGCACGAGGGAGGTCGCATCGACGATGGTCGAAGCGATGCCGTTCTTGCTCAGGCCGTCGGCGAGGTACACGGCGACGCTGTCGCCCAGCATCCGCTCGGCGTCGTACGCCGAGATCGCTGCGTCCTTGCCGGTGAGGTTCGCGCTGGAGACGGCCATCGGGCCGGTCTCGGCGAGCAGCTCCAAGGCGACGCGCCCCTCTGGCATGCGCACGGCGACCGTGCCCAGCGTCTCACCGAGGTCCCAGACCAGCGAAGGCTGCGCGGGCAGCACGATCGTCAGGCCTCCGGGCCAGAACGCGTCGACCAGCTTCTGGACCGCCTCAGGGACTTCTTCGACCAGGGCGTTCAGCGTCTCTTTCGTGCCGATCAGCACCGGTGGCGGCGCATCACGGCCGCGACCCTTCGCGTCGAGCAGCCGTTGCACGGCCGCCGGGGAGAATGCGTCAGCGGCCACGCCGTAGACGGTGTCGGTGGGCATCACGATGAGTTCGCCGCGACCGATCGCCTGGCGCGCATGGCGCATGCCGGTGAGCAGTTGCGCCGCGTCGGTGCAGTCGAAGATGGAAGACATGACCACTCGATTCTAGTTGGGAGTTCCTGGATGAGTAGGGCGCCGGGACTCAGGCCCGCAGGGCGGTCGTCGCACGGTCGCGATGTGTGAGGTCGCGATGCGTCGCTGCGGCGCGCCACCCGTCGGTGGTGAGGATGTCTCGGATGGCCTCGCCCTGCAGCTCGCCGTGCTCGATCACGAGGAGCCCGCCGGGCATGAGGAGCTGCCGGGCGCGGATGCTGAGCACTCGGACGATGTCCAGCCCGTCCGCCCCGCCGTACAGGGCCAGAGCGGGATCGAACAGGCGCACTTCGGGATCGCGCGGCACGGCGGCATCCGGAACGTACGGAGGGTTCGAGATCACGACCGCCGCCGTTCCCTCGAGCTCTGTGAACGCATCTGCGAGGTCCGCGTGCACCAGCGTCAGATTGGCGATGCCCGCGGTGTTGCGCTGGGCCCAGGCGTGGGCGTCTGCGGAGATCTCGGCGGCGAAGATCCTGGCGTGCGGCACCTCGGTGGCCATCGCCAGCGCGATCGCCCCGCTGCCGGTGCCGAGATCGATGCCGATAGGTTCCGGATCCGCGGCGTTCAACAGCGCGTCGATGGCGTACTGGACGACGATCTCGGTCTCGGGCCGCGGCACGAACACTCCCGGCCCGACGGCGAGTTCCAGATGACGGAACGGCGCCGTCCCGGTGAGATGCTGCAGCGGCTCGCGCCGTGCGCGCCGGGACACGAGGTCATCGAGCGCCGCCGCGGCCTCCTCGCTCACCCCGTCGCCGCGGATGATCGCCGCCTGCACTTCACCCCGGCGCAGCTGGAGGACGTGCGCGGCCAGCAGTTCCGTGTCGATCAGAGGATCCGGAACGCCCGCGTCGGCGAGGCGCTGCGCGGCGGCTCGCACGAGCGCAGCGAGAGAGGATTCGGGCATGGGTTCCAGCGTAGAGCGCAATTCGCCGTCACATTGGCCGTCGGACAAGGGCGCTCACCTAGGCTGGTGCCGCAGAGTCCCGTCTAGGAAAGGCCCTTCATGCCCGGCATCCACGCAGACATCACCACCGCGTTCGGAAACACTCCCCTGGTCCGTCTGAATCGGGTCACCGAGGGCCTGGGTGCGACGGTGCTCGCGAAACTCGAGTTCTTCAACCCGGGTTCCAGCGTCAAGGACCGTCTCGGCATCGCGATCATCAACGCGGCTGAAGAGGCAGGCACGCTCGCGCCCGGCGGGACGATCATCGAAGCCACCAGCGGCAACACCGGCATCGCGCTCTCGCTCGTCGGCGCAGCGCGCGGCTACACGGTGATCCTCACGATGCCCTCGTCGATGTCGAAGGAGCGCCGTGTGCTGCTCAAGGCGTTCGGCGCGCAGCTCGTCCTCACCGACCCGACGCTCGGAATGAAGGGCGCCATCGCCGAGGCCGAGCGCATCGCCGCCGAGACCCCTGGCGCGATCCTCGCCCGTCAGTTCGAGAATCAGGCCAACGCTGAGATCCACCGTCGCACCACAGCTGAGGAGATCTGGCGCGACACCGACGGCGACGTCGACATTTTCGTGGCCGGAATCGGCACCGGCGGGACCATCACCGGCGTCGGCCAGGTGCTCAAGCAGCGCAACCCCGACCTCAAGGTGATCGCCGTCGAGCCCACCGCGTCGCCGCTGCTCTCGCAGGGTACGCCCGGCCCTGCCAAGATCCAGGGCATCGGCCCGAACTTCGTTCCCCCGATCCTCGACACGACCGTGTACGACGAGGTGGTCACCGTCGAGTTCGAGGACGCGATCTCGACCGCTCGTGCCCTCGCGGCGAAGGAAGGCCTGCTGGTCGGCATCTCCAGCGGTGCGGCCGCATGGGCCGCACTCGCCGTCGCCGCACGCCCGGAGAACGCCGGAAAGAAGATCGTCGTGATCATCCCCGACACGGGCGAGCGCTACCTGTCGACCGCGCTGTTCGAGGACATCCGCGAGGACTGATGAGCGCCATCTCGCGAATGCGCGAGGATCTCGCAGCGGCCAAGCTGCGAGATCCCGCTGCTCGCTCGAGCCTGGAGATCGCTCTGCTCTATCCCGGGCTCCACGCGACCTGGGCGTACCGTGCCTGGCACTGGCTCTGGACGCACAGGGCGCGCTTCGTCGCCCGACTGGGGTCCCAGGCCACCCGCTGGCTGACCGGCATCGAGATCCACCCCGGCGCGCAGATCGGTCGGCGGTTCTTCATCGATCACGGCATGGGCGTGGTGATCGGAGAGACGGCCGAGATCGGCGATGACGTGATGCTGTATCACGGGGTCACCCTCGGCGGTCGTACGCGAGACTCCGGCAAACGGCACCCGACGCTCGGTGACGGCGTGGCCGTCGGCGCTGGCGCGAAGATCCTCGGCCCCATCACGATCGGCGCCGGATCCGTCGTCGGCGCGAACGCCGTCGTGACCAAGGACGCACCGGCGGACAGCATCCTGGTCGGAGTCCCGGCCAAGCCGCGTCAGCGAGTCGTCGGCGAGGACACCCGCGCCCTGCTCACTGCGCCCGATTTCTCGGACTACTCGATCTGAGAGCGGTCAGCGCGAGCGTGTGCCGCGGGCTTCTTTCTTGAGGAAGATCATCGGCAGCAGAATCGTGCCGAGCGCGGTGACCAGCCAGACGATCACGGACCCCAGGATCCAGCCCGAGATATCGACGATCCGCAGGCCACCGATCGGCAGCAGCACGACGACGACCAGGGCGATCAGCGTCGAGAAGATGCCGATCCCGCCGAGCAGCACCGGAGCGTAGCGGTCGGCCAGCTTGCTGATCAGCGGGCCCAGAATGGTCTGCAGGATCGCGAAGATCACGATGCAGATGACGAAACCCCACCATTTCGACCAGTCGATCTGGAAGCCCGCGAGCGCGAGGTCGGCGACGATGAGGCCGAGGCCGGCCGACACGAGATAGATGAGCGTGCGGAACAGGTGCGTGATCACGCGGCGAGCCTAGCGCTCCGCATGCGAACCTCGCAGAAGGACGCGCGGTCCGGCGTCAGGAGCCGACGGCGGCGAGGCGAGCCTCTTCGTCAGCCTGGATCGCGCTCTCGATGATCGGCTCCAGTGCACCGTCCATCACCTGGTCGAGGTTGTAGGCCTTGAATCCGGTGCGGTGATCGGCGATGCGGTTCTCCGGGAAGTTGTACGTCCGGATGCGCTCGGAGCGGTCCATCGTGCGGATCTGCGACTTGCGCGCGTCGGATGCCACGGCATCCAGCTCCTCCTGCTGCCGAGCCAGCAAGCGGGCGCGCAGTACGCGCATGCCGGCCTCTCGGTTCTGCAGCTGCGACTTCTCGTTCTGCATCGATACGACGATGCCGGTCGGCAGGTGCGTGATGCGCACCGCCGAGTCCGTGGTGTTCACGGACTGGCCGCCGGGTCCGGAGGAGCGGAACACGTCGATCTTGAGATCGTTCTGGTTGATCTCGATCTCGTCGGGCTCGTCGACCTCGGGGAAGACCAGCACTCCCGTGGTCGAGGTGTGGATGCGCCCCTGCGACTCGGTCGCCGGTACACGCTGCACACGGTGCACGCCGCCCTCGTACTTGAGGTGCGCCCAGACCCCCTGCGCCGGATCGGTCGATGATCCCTTGATCGCGATCTGGACGTCCTTGTAACCGCCGAGGTCGGATTCGTTCCGCTCGAGCAGCTCGGTCTTCCAGCCCTTGGATGCCGCGTACTGGATGTACATCCGCAGCAGATCGGCGGCGAACAGTGCCGATTCGGCGCCGCCCTCCCCCGCCTTGATCTCCATGATCACGTCGCGGGCGTCGTCAGGGTCGCGCGGGATGAGCAGTCGCCGCAGCCGCTCGTGCGCGGCCTGCAGACCCGCCTCGAGAGACGGCACCTCCTCGGCGAACGCCTCGTCTTCCTTGGCGAACTCGCGCGCAGCATCCAGATCGTCCGTCGCCGCCACCCACGCGTCGTAGGCCGCGACGATCCGGCTCAGCTCCGCGTAGCGGCGGTTGACCCGCTTGGCTCGCGCAGCGTCGGCGTGCACCGCCGGGTCGGAGAGCTCCTCCTGGACCCGGCGATGCTCGTCGATGAGAGTCTGGACGGACTCGAACACGTCAGCTCAGCGGATGTTGTTGTCGTGGCTGTGACCACCGGCGGTCGGAGCCGGCATCGACTTCTGCATCTGGATGAGGAACTCGACGTTCGAGTGCGTCTCCTTCAGCTTGCCGAGCACGACCTCGAGGGCCTGCTGCTGGTCGAGGCCCGCAAGGGCACGACGCAGCTTCCACGTGATCTTGACCTCGTCGGCCGAGAGCAGCATCTCCTCGCGGCGGGTGCTCGACGCGTTGACGTCGACAGCCGGGAAGATCCGCTTGTCGGCGAGCGAGCGCGAGAGGCGCAGTTCGCTGTTGCCTGTGCCCTTGAACTCCTCGAAGATGACCTCGTCCATCTTGGACCCGGTCTCGACGAGCGCGGTGGCGATGATCGTGAGCGATCCGCCGTTCTCGATGTTGCGTGCGGCACCGAAGAAGCGCTTCGGCGGGTACAGAGCCGAGGCATCGACACCACCGGTGAGCACCCGGCCGGATGCGGGAGCTGCGAGGTTGTACGCACGGCCCAGACGCGTGATCGAATCGAGCAGCACGACGACGTCGCGACCCAGCTCGACGAGGCGCTTGGCGCGCTCGATGGCGAGCTCGGCGACCGTGGTGTGGTCCTCGGCGGGGCGGTCGAAGGTCGAGGCGATGACCTCGCCCTTCACCGAACGCTCCATGTCGGTGACCTCTTCGGGGCGCTCGTCGACGAGCACGACCATGAGGTGGACCTCGGGGTTGTTCTGCGCGATCGCGTTGGCGATCTGCTGCAGGACGATCGTCTTGCCCGCCTTCGGCGGGGCGACGATGAGACCGCGCTGCCCCTTGCCGATCGGGGCGACGAGGTCGATGATGCGCTGGGTGAGCTTCTCGGGCGCCGTCTCCAGGCGCAGACGCTCCTGCGGGTACAGCGGGGTGAGCTTGCCGAACTCGACACGGGTCGCGGCGTCGTCGACGGACAGACCGTTGATGGAGTCGACCTTCACCAGGGCGTTGTACTTCTGGCGACCCGGCTGCTCGCCCTCGCGGGGCTGCTTGATGGAGCCGACGATCGCGTCGCCCTTGCGCAGGTTGTACTTCTTCACCTGTCCGAGGGAGACGTAGACGTCACTGGGGCCGGCGAGGTAGCCGGTGGTGCGGACGAATGCGTAGTTGTCGAGCACGTCGAGGATGCCGGCGATCGGGATGAGGACGTCGTCCTCGCCGATCTCCGTGTCGAACTCGTCGGTGGGCTCGCCGCCGCGGCGCTTGTTGCGCTGGCGGTTGCGGCTGTTCGCGGACTGCTCGGTCTCGGCGGGAGCGGGCTGCTGCTGCTGCTCCTGCGCGGTGCCGTTCTGACCACGTCCGCGGTTGCGGCTGCGGTTGCGGCCACGGCCACGGCCGTTCTGCTCGTCGCCGCCATCGGCGTTCTCGGATGAGCCGTCGCCGTTCGCCGGCGCGGCCTCCGCTGGAGCGGATGCAGGCTGCTCTGCGGCCGGAGCCTCGGCAGGAGCGTCCTGTGCCGGCTTCGCGGTGCGGCGTCCGCGACCGGTGGTCTTCGGGGCGGCATCGGCGGCCGGCTTCGCGGCCGGCTCAGCGGGAGCCTCTGCCGGCGCGGCGGGTGCCTCGACCGCAGCGGCCGGAGTCTCCGTCGCCTCGGCATCCGCCTTCTTGGCGCGGCTGCGACGCGGCGCCTTCGCCTTGGGTGCGGCCTCTGCCGTCTCGGCTGGAGCGGCAGGAGCCTGCTCGGGTGCCGGCGCGCTGTCTGCGGGTGCAGCGGCTGCTGCTGCCGCCTTCTCGGCCTTCGCCGCCGCAGTGGCGGTCGATGCGCGGCGCGGCGCGCGCTTGCGAGCCGGTGCGGCCGAAGCCGCGTCAGTGCTCACGGCTGCTGCCGGAGCTTCGGCGGCCGAAGTCGCCTGGTCGTTCTGGGTACCGGAGAAGTTCTCCACGAGTACTCCCTCATATGTCATGGGAAATGAGCGTTGTACGCACACAACGGGTGCTGCGCGCGATCGCACGGGCAGACGCTCAGCGTCCGCCAGCCGTGGCCATGAGGCCTTTGGGTTCACGTGCGGGTCATGCAGATTGCATTGGGGCCAGATTCACGTAGTTACGTGGAGCCCTCCGCTCGAATCCCCACTGTACCACCACGCACGTCGACCGCGAGCAGGAGGGCCTCCCACGGGGTGTCTGTGACGGAACTCGCGAGCTCGACGGCATCCTGTCGGCTGCCCGAGCCGTCCGCGAGCACGAGCACGCTCGGCCCCGCGCCGGAGACCACCGCCGCGAAGCCCGCGCGACGCAGCGCCTGCACGAGTCGCTGCGTCTCGGGCATCGCTTCGGCACGATAGTCCTGATGCAGGCGGTCCGCCGTCGCATCGAACAGGAGCTCAGGGCTCTGCGTGAGCGCGGCGATCAGCAGTGCGGAGCGCGAGACGTTGAAGACGGCGTCCTCTCGAGACACCTGCGGCGGCTGCAGCGACCGGGCGAGCGACGTCGACATCGTGTACGCGGGCACGAGCACGAGCGGCGAGACACCGCGATGCACGAGCAGCTTCTTGTGCTGGGCGCCGCGCTCACCCATCCACGCGATCGTGAGACCGCCGAACAGCGCCGGCGCGACGTTGTCCGGATGGCCCTCCATCTCGGTGGCCAGACGCAGCAGATCATCGTCGCTGATCTCGACGTCGCCGGCGAGCAGCCCCTTCGCCGCGAGTACACCTGCGGCCACGGCAGCGCCGGACGAACCGAGGCCGCGACCGTGCGGGACCCCGTTCTCGGCGACGATGCGCAGACCCGGCATCGGACGCTCCACGTCGGCGTAGACGTGGGCGACGGTGCGGACGATGAGGTTGGAATCGTCGCGAGAGATCTCGTCGGCACCGGAACCGGACACCTCGATCTCGAGCGCGCCGGCGGGCAGCGCCGTCACGAGGAGCGAGTCGTAGACGCTGAGCGCCAGGCCCAGCGTGTCGAAGCCCGGTCCGAGGTTCGCGCTCGTCGCCGGGACCCGCACCTCGACGGTGCGTCCCACTGCCACGGTCACTCGCCTTCCACGCGCAGGACGGAGACCACGCGCTCGACGACGGAGCTCTCGGAGAGAGCCGTGACGGTGTCGCTGAGAGCCTGGTCGGTCGCGCGGTGCGTGCCGATGGTGAGACGCGCGGTCGGCTCGTCCTCGCCCTCCACGGTCTGCACGACGGTGGCGACGGAGACGCCGCCGTCGCTGAGGATGCCGGCGACGGTGGCGAGCACGCCGGGCGCATCGGCCACTTCGAGCGTGATCTGGTAACGAGTGGTGACGTGCCCGATCGGCACGATCGGGAGGTTGGCCCTGGTGGACTCCCCGACGCCGACTCCGCCGGCGATGTGGCGGCGTGCCGCGGAGACGACGTCGCCCAGCACCGCGGATGCGGTCTGCACGCCACCGGCGCCGGCGCCGTAGAACATCAGGGAGCCCGCGGCCTCGGCCTCGACGAAGACGGCGTTGTTCGCGCCGTGCACGGAAGCGAGCGGATGCGACCGCGGAACAAGCGCGGGATAGACGCGCACCGAGATCGACTCGGCACCCTCGGACTCCAGCCGCTCGCAGACGGCGAGGAGCTTGATGACGAATCCGGCGGCACGCGCCTCTTCGATCATCGAGGCGGAGATCGAGGAGATGCCCTCCCGATGCACGGCATCCAGGGGAACGGCGGTGTGGAAGGCGAGGCTCGCGAGGATCGCCGCCTTCTGCGCGGCATCGTAGCCTTCGACGTCGGCTGTGGGATCGGCCTCGGCGTAGCCCAGCCGCTGAGCGTCGGCGAGCACGTCGGCGAAGTCGGCCCCCTCGGTCTCCATCCGGTCGAGGATGTAGTTGGTGGTGCCGTTCACGATGCCCATGATCCGTACGACGCGATCACCGGCGAGCGAGTCGCGCAGCGGTCGGATGATCGGGATCGCTCCCGCAGCGGCGGCCTCGTAGTACACCGAGGCGCCGACGCGGTCGGCCGCTTCGAAGAGCTCTGGTCCATGTGTGGCGAGCAGCGCTTTGTTCGCCGTCACCACATCGGCGCCGGAACCGATCGCCTGCAGGATGTTCGTGCGCGCCGGCTCGATGCCGCCGATCAACTCGATGACGATATCGGCGCTGAGGATGAGCGACTCCGCGTCGGTGGTGAACAGCTCCTGCGGCAGGTCCACCTCACGAGGGGCATCCGGGTTGCGCACGGCGATACCGGCCAGTTCCAGGAAGGCTCCGGCGCGGTCGGCGAGCTCGTCGCCGTGTCGCAGCAGCAGGGCCGCGACCTGGGAGCCCACGGCACCGGCGCCCAGCAGCGCCACCCGAAGTCGTCGGTACTCAGTCATTGTGCTCCTTCGGAGATATCTTCTGCATGAACGCCCGCGTCTCGTGCCAGGAGATCGTCGATGCTCTCGCCTCGGACGATCACGGTGGCCTTCCCGCCGCGTACGGCGATCACGGGCGGACGTGGAACGTGGTTGTAGTTGCTCGCCAACGATGCGCAGTACGCGCCGGTCGCCGGGACCGCGAGCAGGTCGCCGGGTGTGACGTCTCCCGGAAGGTACTCGTGGTCGACGACGATGTCACCCGATTCGCAGTGCTTGCCGACGACGCGGGTGAGCAGCGCTTCGCCGACGCCCGCGCGCGACGCCAGGCGCGCCGAGTACTGCGCACCGTAGAGGGCGGGGCGGGCGTTGTCGCTCATGCCGCCGTCGACGCTCACGTACAGCCGGGCGGCGCCCGACTCGACAGTGACGTCCTTCGTGGTTCCGACCTCGTAGAGGGTGACTCCGGCCGTGCCGACGATCGCGCGTCCTGGTTCGAACGCCAGAGCGGGCACGGGGATGCCGCGAGCGGCGCATCCTTCGGCAACGGCAGCGACGATGCCGGCTGCGAGTTCCGCGATCGGCGTCGGATCGTCGACCCTCGTGTAGGCGATGCCGAAGCCGCCACCGAGGTTCAGCTGCGGAACCGTGCCGCCGGCGAGGAGCGCGGCATGGAGTTCGAGCACGCGGGAGGCGGACTCGCGGAACCCGGCCACGCCGAAGATCTGCGATCCGATGTGGCAGTGCAGTCCGACGAACTCCAGGCCGGAGATCTCACGGATGCGGGCGACGGCCTTCTCGGCATCAGGCAGCGGGAAGCCGAACTTCTGATCCTCGTGCGCGGTCGCGAGGAAATCATGGGTCTCGGCATGCACACCGCTGATCACGCGGACCATGACGCGCTGGACGCGGTCGGTACGCGCGGTGATGGCTGCGAGGCGCTCGATCTCGATGGCGCTGTCGACGATGATCGTGCCGACGCCGACCTCGACCGCGCGTTCGAGCTCGGAGACGGACTTGTTGTTGCCGTGGAAGCCGATGGATGACGGAGTCACCCCTGCGGCGAGCGCGACCTCGAGTTCGCCGCGAGTGCAGACGTCGACCGACAGCCCCTCTTCGACGACCCACCGGGCCACCGCGGTGCACAGGAACGCCTTACCCGCGTAGTACACGCGCGCTGTCGTGTCGTGCTCCGCTGCAGCCGCATCGAAAGCCGCGCGCAGCGCACGGGCCCGCAGGCGTACCTCGTCTTCGTCGAGGACGAGCAGCGGCGTGCCGTACTTCTGAGTGAGGGTGGTCGAGCGAATGCCGGAGAGGATCAGCGTCCCGTCGGCGTCGCGGGCTGCGGATGCCGGCCAAACGCCCTCTGCGAGGTCGTTCGCGTCGTCGGGCACGACGAGCCAGTCCGGCGCGAGCGGGTTGGCAGGGGAAAGCACGGAGCACCAATCGTCGGACGGAGCGCGTCACGGGATCGCGCACTTCGAGGTTGCCCCCGATTCTATGGCACCGGCAGAAGCGCTTCCCTCACGGTGACGCCTCGCGTCAAGCCCCCTGCGACAGCCGCTCCGCGACTCCTAGGCTGAGCGGTGATGAACACCGAATCGCGCGCTCCGTCATCCTCGTCGCCCGGACTCATTCCGCGGACGACCGCCGCCGTCGTCCGCTGGGCGCTCGCACGCAAGCCTGTGCGGGCGGTGCTCCTCTACATCGAGCGGCACGGACCGATGCTCGCAGACAGCATCACGTACCGCACGCTGTTCAGTGTCTTCGCCGCGGTGCTGCTCGGCTTCTCGATCGCGTCGCTCTGGCTCTCGGGAAACGAAGCCGCGTGGAACGCGATCGTGAACGCCGTGAGCTCGGCCGTTCCCGGGCTGTTCGGCGAGGACGGGGTCATCGATCCGGAGGAGCTCCGTCGGGCGCCGCTCGGATTCTCGTTGACGGGAATCGTCTCTCTGATCGCATTGGTCGGCGCGGCTCTCGGCGCGATCGGCTCGCTCAGGACGGGGATCAGGGCGCTCGCCGACACGCTCGATGACGATGTGCTCTGGATCTGGGTGATCCTTCGCAACATCACGCTCGCTCTCGGCATCGCCGCATCCTTCGTGGCAGCTGCGTTCCTGACGTTCTCCGGACGCCTCGCTGTCGACTGGGTCACTGGAGTACTCGGAGTCCCCGCGGACTCCGACCTTGCCGGGTGGGGCGTCAGGGCGGTGTCGATGCTGGTGGTCTTCCTGCTCGACGTCGCCATGATCGCCGGTGTCTTCCTGGTGTTGTCCGGGGTTCGCCCCTCAGCACGTGCCCTCTGGCCCGGCGCTCTGCTGGGTGGGGCCGGAATGCTCGTGCTCCAGGAGCTTTCCGGCCTCTTCGTCCGTGGCGCATCAGCCAACCCGCTTCTGGCGTCGTTCGCGTCGCTGCTCGCACTGCTGATCTGGTTCAACCTCACCGCACAGGTGACGCTGTTGTCCTGCGCGTACATCATCACCGGCGTCGAGGAGGAGCGCGACCGCGTTCATGAACGCTTCGGTGCGCAGACGTTCGCGCAGCGCGGGGTGCAGCGGGCCGAGCGCGCTGTCGGATTGGCCACAGCGACGTTGCGCGCGGCGCAGAAGGCCGAACGCGCCGAACGCGCAGGCATGCACGTCGAAACCGGCTCCGATGGAGAACGTCCGTGACGCAGGCGCGTCACGCCACGTCGACGAAGATCGGGTTGGCGTAGAACCACGTGTCCTTCCACGGGTCGGCGTCGCTGTCGCCGTGGACGATGGGTCCGGTGGGATCGACGGCGGCGCCGTGGTATCCGGCCCCGTTGCGGTTGCCGTCGCTTCCGCGGAACCGGACGTAGAACGGCCGATCGACCCGCTCGAAGACGTGCGTCAGGGTGAACGTGCCGCGGGTGCCCGTCGTGTCGAACTGCCGTACGACGCGCGTCTCGGGGGCGCGAACCGTGTCGGCGTCCGAGACTGCGCCCGTGACCGGACCGGCGATGAGGTCGACGTGAGCGAGCTCGGGGAGGATCCCCGCCGCATTCACGTAGTCGGTCGTCGTCACGGTGATCGTCACCACCACATCCTGCCCGCGTCGCGCAGCGAGTCGACCGCCGAGAGTGACGCCGCGACCCGCCGCGTTGCCCCAGCCGCCGCCTGCTCCGTTTCCGCGGCCCGCACCCTTGCCTGGCATGTCGGCGCGGGCTCGCACGTCCAATCCGCCCAGCAGATGACCGTGATCCACCCACATGCGCCCGCGGCGCATCGCCTCGAGCACGCCCGCGTATGAGCGCGTCACGACGCCGGTATGAAGGCGCGAGAACTGTCCTGGCCAGAAGTCGCTGCCGCCTTGGGGAGCGCCGGTGTCCACCGGGTCGGGGCGCTTGCCGAGAACGGCCCATCGGTCGAACTCGCTCGGCAGACTCGCGTAGGGCTCGCCCGCCGGGTAATCGCCGGTCACCCATGTGTCCTTCACAGTGAGGTGGTTGTCGGAGTTCGATGTGATCCAGTAGGGCTTGCCTTCGGCCAACAATGCGTCCCAAAGGCCTCCGACCGTGGCAGTCGCCCAGTCGAATCCGCCGTACGGGCGGTAGGCGTCGGCAGGGTACCCTGGCCAGCTGTCGGGGCGCGGGGAGTTGACGTACTCGCCGCGCTGATCGCCAGGACCGGAATACTGGCCGACGGCCGAGCCCTGCGCCCCCGGGGCTCCTTCCATGCCGATCATGATGTCGGGGTCGGCATCGCGCCAGACTCGCAACTCGTGCGGAGAGTCGATGCCGAGCCGCATCGGGTGATTGGCGAGCGCCACCGCGTCGTCGATGACTCCGGCGCGCTTCTGCGCTCCGAGCCACGCGATCGCCTCGGCAGCCCGGCGCTCGAACTCGGCCGCCTGCGCCTCCCCCACTGGCTTGTCCCAGCCGTTGAGCTTGCCGTCCCATGCCAGCTCGAATGCCCGCAGTACTCGGGCGTCCGCGGGCCCGGGGGCGACGAGCACCGTGGCGTGCTCGGCCGCGGGGATGTACCACTCCAGCCCCTGGAAGATGAGCATGCCGCGCCTGTCACGCTCCAGCTGAAGCTGCTCGCGCGCTGCGGGGAGGCCGCGTTCAGCGTGGGCGAAGTTGCTGTGCTCGGTGAACGCGAGCCAGTCGACGCCGTAACGCTGCGCGGCGTCGAGCTGCTGGGTGACCCGGTACTTCGCGTCGTGGCTGAACTGCGTGTGCACGTGGTGGTCTCCCACCAACCAGGCGAGCTGCGGATCGCCGACAGGCGGCCGCATGGCGACGCTGGCCGCTGCCGACGAGGTGCTCGTCCCGCCGACGACAGCCGACAGCGCACCGGCGGCCAGCGCGATGCCGGCGGTCCGGAGCATGTCGCGACGCGAGAATCCGAGCCGATGCAGTTCGGCGTCCGCGTCGATCGGGAGGGCGCCGTGAGGGTCGTGATCGCACATGGGGGTATTCCTTCAGAGTGTGGGGACGCTCCGGAGGTTAATAACCGCAGATGGACAGCATGGAAACATCGGATGTCCTTCGGACAACCGCGGTGCCCGAAGGTGTGTCGTGCCTAGGGGCAGACGCCCGGATCCAGAAGCGCCGGATCGGTCGCGATCGCGCCGTTCACATCGACGTCGATCACTGCCTCGGTCCCCTCGATCTTCAGTCCTGTGAGCGTGAGGCCTGCCGGGAGCTGGTCGGCGATGCAGAGTTGCTGCGTCTGGGTGAACGGAGCGGCGAGCGAACCGAAACGATCGTTCAGCTGCTGCGCGTCGAGGACCACCCCACCCAGCGTCGCCGACACCGGAGTCATCGTCACATCGCCGTCCTTCGCGCCAGGAGTGAGGGTCAGAGACACGTCGATGCTCGTGCCGAAAAGATTGATCGAACCCGAGGCGATCGCATTCGGGGCTTCGAGTGCCAGCGACTCGATCGGCAGTTCGGAGCGCGCCAGGAGCGTCGTGAGCTCGGCCTGATCGATGCGCACGGTACCGTTCGCCGACGCGAGGTCGCCACCGCGCAGCGGGATGCCAGTGGCGGTGACGTCCGCCGCACCGGTGATGCCCTCCAGCGTCACGCGATCGCTCGAGAGGTGGAGCTCGTCGAGACGCCCAGCGATGAGCTGAGGCAGCAGGATGCCGCCCGCCTCGACGTCCAACTGCTGATCGGCCGGCAGGTCCAGCTGCTCGATCACCATGCCGCGGACGATGCCGGGAAGCACGCTGCGCGCGATGAACTCGGCGGCCACGACGAGCAGCGCCAGCAGCACGGCGAGGACGAGCAGCACCCACGGCCAACGACGGCGCTTCGCCGGCACCGCCGCATCCACCTTCCCGGGGATCACCAGCGTCGGATGCTCCACTGCCGAGTCCGGGTAGGGAAGAGTGTGATTGTCATCGCTCATGCTGACATCCTCCCCCACTGACGACCGACTACATGCGCTCCGGAGCCGAGACGCCGAGCAGGTCGAGTCCGTTGCGGAACACCTGACCTGCGGCGTCGTTGAGCCAGAGTCGCGTGCGGTGCACGTTCTCGATGGGGTCATCGCCCTGCGGAATGACCCGGCAGTTGTCGTACCAGCGGTGATAGAGCCCCGCGAGCTCCTCGAGGTAGCGGGCGACACGGTGCGGCTCGCGCACCTCGGCGGAGAACGCGACGATGCGGGGGAACTCCTGGAGCGCGCCGAGGAGCGCGCTCTCGGTCTCGTGAGTGAGCAACTCGGGGACGAACTCGGAGCGATCGACGCCTGAATCAGCTGCATTGCGGGCGACGTTGTGGGTGCGCGCGTGCGCGTACTGCACGTAGAACACAGGGTTGTCGTTGGTGCGCTTCTGCAGCAGCTCGGGGTCGAGGGCGAGCGGCGAATCGGCCGGGGAACGCTCCAGCGAGTAGCGCAGGGCATCCGTGCCCAGCCACTCACGCAGATCGTCCATCTCGATGATGTTGCCCGCACGCTTGCTGAGGCGCGCGCCGCCGACAGACACCAGCTGCCCGATGAGCACCTCGACGTCCTTGTCCGGATCGTCGCCGGCAGCGCCGGCGAGCGCCTTCAGCCGATGCACGTATCCGTGATGATCGGCGCCGAGCAGGTAGATCTTGTGCGCGAAGCCGCGGTCGCCCTTGTTCAGGTAGTACGCGGCATCGGCGGCGAAGTAGGTGTACTCGCCGTTCGAGCGGCGGATGACGCGATCCTTGTCGTCCCCGAAGTCGGTGGTGCGCACCCAGACGGCGTCGTCCTCGTCGAAGACGTGCCCCTGTGCGCGGAGGCGGTCGACCGCCTGGTCCACGAGGCTGCCGCCGTTCGCGTTCTGCAGGTGCAGGAGACGTTCGGAGAACCACACATCGAAGTGCACGTTGAACTTCGCGAGCGACTGCTTCTGCTCCTCGAGCTGGTACTCGTAGCCCAGCTCACGGGCGAGAATCAGCTGCTCGAACGCGGGCAGCTCGAGGAACTCGGGCCGCTCTTCGAGGATGCGAGCGGCGAGATCGTTGATGTAGCTGCCGACGTAGCCGCCTTCGGGTGTCGCGAGGCCGTTGGCAGCGGCGACGATGGATGCTGCGAAACGCTCCATCTGCACGCCGGCGTCGTTGATGTAGTACTCACGAGCCACCGTCGCACCGGAGGCGGCGAGCACGCGGGCGATCGCGTCGCCGAGCGCGGCCCAGCGCGTGTGCCCGATGTGCAGCGGGCCGGTCGGGTTCGCACTGACGAACTCGATGTTGATGCTGCGACCGGCCTGGGTGTCGTTGCTCCCGTATGCCTTTCCCGCATCGACGATCGTCTTCGCAAGCGCGCCGGCGGCACCGGCGTCGAGACGGATGTTGATGAACCCCGGTCCGGCGACCTCGGCGCTCGCGACGCCATCGACGTCGACGATGCCGACGACGATCTGCTCGGCGAGCTCGCGCGGGTTGACGCCGAGCTGCTTCGCGAGGCGCATGGCGATGTTCGACGACCAGTCGCCGTGATCGCGGTTGCGCGGACGCTCGAGCACCATGTCTGCTGCTGTCAGCTCGAACGGCTCACCGGGTCGTCGCTCGCCGGCGATCGGAGCGAGGACGGCGAGGAGGGCTTCGGCGAGCGTTTCAGGATTCATAGGTGACCCAGTTTACGTCCCCGCTCGCGCGCGAAATCGCGGAACACTGCGCGCTGGAATTTGTGTGTGAGGTCCGGTGATCTACTCTCATCCCATGACTGTGCCGTCAGCGCCTCGAACCGCCCGCACTTTCGGCCTTGCCGCCGTGGTGCTGGCGGTCGTTTTCCTAGCCGTGCTCGGGGTGTGGCGGCCGTGGACTCCGCTGCCGGCTGCGGCTCCGGTCTCGGCAGGCGAGGAGCCGGTCGTGATCGCTCCTGCGCCGCTCATCCTGCCCGAGCATCCGCGGGTCCTCGTCTTCGGCGACTCCTGGACATATGGCGCCGCGGCGACCGAACCGACTCTCGGGTACGCGTATGTCCTCGCACAGCTGCTGGACGGCGAAACGATCGTCAACGGTGTCCGCGGCAGCGGGTACCTCAAGCCCGGCTGGGACGGACCCGCTTTCGGTGAGCGGATCGCGGCGCTCGATCCGGCGTTGAACCCGGATCTGGTGATCATCCAGGGTTCGATCAACGACCGGGCTCAAGGCGCGGCCGGTTATCGTGAGGCGGTGACGGCGGCTTGGGATGCGCTGGCCGCGCTGTACCCGGAGGCATCGATCGTCGTGCTCGGGCCTGCTCCGCATGAACTCCCCGTCGGGGCGGCGACGGCTCGCATCGATACTGATCTCGGTGCCCTCGCCGGTGCGCGCGGCTGGTGGTACATCTCCCCCATCGCCGAGGAGTGGATCACCGAGCAGAACTACCTCGACATCATCGACGTGGACTTCGGCCGGAAGCATCCATCGACCGACGGGCATCGCTACCTGGCGGAGAAGGTCACCGCCGCGCTCACGGGGTTGATGGAGGCGCCGGTGACCGAGGCCGGCGAGTCGGAGACCACCCCCGAGCAGTGATATTGTCGATCGGTACGCCTCCGTAGCTCAGGGGATAGAGCGCCGGTTTCCGGTACCGTAGGTCGGGGGTTCGAATCCCTCCGGGGGCACATATGTGAAAGAGGGCCGTCCATCTGGACGGCCCTCTTCGCGTGCCCGCACCTTACGATTGCGACGTGTGGTGGTCGGAAGAAGAGTGGGCGGCGCTCATCGATCCTGTCGAGTGCGGCATGTGCGCGGATGCCCATCTGGACGAGAACCCGCACAGCGTGCTGGTCGCGTCGACTGAGACCGCCCATATCCGGATCGCGCGGAATCAGTCGCACCGCGGCTACTGCCTGGTGATCCTCCGCGACCACGTCACAGACATCGGCGACCTGACGTCGGAGCAGCTCAACGGGTTCTGGTCCGATGTGCAGCGCGCCGGGCGGGCGATCACGACAGTTTTCGCGCCCCGCAAGATCGACTACCTCGTCATGGGACACAGGATGCCCCATCTGCACTGCCACCTGCTACCGCAGCACTCCACAGATGACCCCTTGCGCAATGTCGACATCTCGGATGGCCCAGAGTTTTCCTCGTCGAGGGCGCTCCACGACGACGCGCGCGCTCTCCGGGATACCTGGGACCGCAGCGGACTGCCTCGCAGTTCTTGAGTGGCGCTTCTCAGGCGACTCCGCTGGTTCCCAGGAGCGTTCCGATCGCGAATGTGACCCCCAGAGCGATCGCCCCGCCGAGGACCACCCTGATCGTCGGTCCGAGAGCGGGGTTCCCTCCGATCTTCGCGCTGATGAAACCGGTGAGAGCAAGCGCCAGCAGCACCACCGTGAATGCAACAGGCACCCGCATCTCAAGGGGCGGGAGCAGGATCGCCAGCAACGGAAGCAGCGCACCGAGCGCGAAGGCGAGGGCGGACGCACCGCCCGCAGCCCAAGGACTGACGACCTGACTCTCGGTGATGCCGAGTTCCGCTTCAAGATGCGCGGTCAGTGCGTCGCGTTCGGTGAGTTCTTCCGCCACGAGCCGCGCCGTCGCCGGGCGCAGCCCTTTCGCTTCATAGATGCCTACGAGCTCTTCGAGTTCGGTTGCAGGATCATCGGCCAGCTCGCCGCGCTCCTTCTCGATCAAGGCTTGCTGACTGTCCCGCTGACTACTCACCGAGACGTACTCCCCCAGCGCCATCGAGATCGCGCCACCCACAAGACCTGCGACACCTGCGGTGATCAGCGGTGCCGAGTCCGTTGTTGCTCCGGCGACACCGACGACGAGAGACGCGACCGACACGATGCCATCGTTCGCACCCAGCACACCTGCCCGAAGCCAGTTCAGGCGCCCCGCAATGTCGCCGCGGTGGGGTTCGCCCCCGTGGGCCCGGGATGGCAGCGGCACGGAAGATTCCATGGGCACATCATGGCACCCTCCCCACGATCTGAGGCCGTCATTGTTGATATAAATTGTGCACAATTGAATTGCGTGCAATACTGTTTGACATGACCGTGACCGACGAGATGGTGTGCTTCTCCCTGTACTCCGCTGCGCGCGCCACCACTCAGGCGTACCGCACTCTTCTTGCCCCCTGGGGGTTGACCTACCCGCAGTACCTCGTGCTCGCGATCCTCTGGAACGAGGGCGAACAGAGCATCCGCTCGCTCGGCGACGCGATGCAGCTCGACTCCGGCACACTCTCCCCCTTGGTCCGCCGCCTCGAGCACGCAGGATACGTTTCCCGCGCCCGCCGCACCGAGGACGAGCGGGTCGTGACCGTACAGCTCACGCAACAGGGCAGGGCGCTCCGCGCAGAGGTGGCGCCCATCCGCACTCGAATCGCAGAGCTCGCCGGAATCCGGGACGACGCGCACCGGCGTCGACTCATCGGCGAGTTGCACGAGCTCACCGCCCTGCTCCAGGGCGCATCCACAGCACCTGCACCCGAGGCCAACGCACGCCAGGGTGCCAGCGAATGACCGCAGCACCGAAAGGAATCCACACAATGGAAGCTCTCTACACCGCCGAGGCGCTGGCCACAGGCGCCGGGCGCAACGGCCGCGTCGCCACCAGCGAAGGCCGCCTCGACTTCACCCTTGCGGCGCCCAAGGAACTCGGCGGCAGCGGAGACGGCGCGAATCCCGAGCAGCTCTTCGCCGCCGGATACGCCGCGTGTTTCCACTCCGCACTTCAGAGCGTCGCCCGCGCGCAGAAGGTCTCGATCGCCGATTCCTCGGTCGGTGCGCGCGTGCAGATCGGCTCGAATGGAAACGGCGGCTTCGGTCTCGCCGTTCAGCTCGAAGTCGTCATCCCCGATCTCCCGAACGAGCAGGCACGTGCGCTCGCTGACGCCGCCCACCAGGTCTGCCCCTACTCCAATGCGACGCGCGGAAACATCGACGTCGCCATCACCGTCTCCGACGACTGAATCACGCGGAAGGAAGCACACCATGCGAGCACTCATCCACCCCTCCTTCGGCGAAGCCGACGAGGTCCTCTCCGTCCAGGACCGCCCCGTTCCCGAGCCTGGAGCAGGGCAGGTCCGCCTGCGCATCGTCCTCTCCCCCATCCACAACCACGACCTGTGGACGATCCGCGGCACCTACGGGTTCAAGCCGGAACTGCCCGCGGCATCCGGAACCGAAGCGCTGGGCGTCGTCGACGCACTCGGCGAAGGGGTCGAGAACCTGACCGTCGGACAGCGCGTCACGACCGGCGGCACATTCGGCGCCTGGGCCGAATACGTGGTGACCGGCGCCGCGGGGCTCATCCCCGTCCCCGAATCCCTGTCTGATGAGAGCGCAGCCCAGCTCGTGTCGATGCCGTTCAGCACGATCAGCCTGCTGCACTTCCTCGACGTCAAAGAAGGCGACTGGATCGTCCAGAACGCGGCCAATGGCGCCGTCGGACGGATGCTGGCGCAGCTCGGGGCCGCTCGCGGCGTCAACGTGCTCGGTCTGGTACGCCGCTCCGCCGGGATCGAGGAGCTCCGCGCACAGGGCATCGAGAACGTCATCGCCACCGACCAGAACGACTGGCGGGAGCAGGCGGCGCAGCTGACCGGCGGCGCCCCGATCGTCGCGGGTGTCGATTCTGTCGGCGGCGCCGCAGCCGGCGAGGTCCTCTCGCTCCTCGCCGAGAACGGCACGCTCGTCGCCTTCGGCGCGATGAACTCGCCCACGATGGAGATCGCCTCCTCGGACGTCATCTTCAAGCAGGCCACGGTCAAGGGGTTCTGGGGCAGCAAGGTCATCCAGCAGCTCGAGCCCGCGCTGCGCGGCGCCCTGTTCGGCGAGCTCATCCAGCGCGTGACCGAGGGAACTCTCACCCTGCCCGTCGCCGGCGTCTTCGACGCGGCCGATGTCGCCGACGCCGTGCGCATGAGCATGACGCCTGGCCGTGTCGGCAAGGTCCTGCTGCGGTTCTGAGCGTCAACGTTTCATAGGGGCTGGGGCGCATCGCGCTCCGGCCCCTTTGTCGAGCGCTGGCGCAGCTCGGAGCCGCATCTGTTTCCCATGTCGAAGCACGCTCACGAACACGTTCCTTGGTTGCCGCGTCACTTCGGACGCCCGTCCGACTCCTTCAAGGAGTGATTGATGTCCCGGCACGCGAGACGTCAAGCAGGTGCAAACGACCATGGGAGAGAGCCCGCAATGAAGCAGGAAATCAGCAGACGCACGATCGTAAAAGGGGCGGCGTGGTCCCTGCCGGTCGTCGCAGTGGCGATCGCCACTCCGATGGCTTCAGCCAGTCTGAGCTGTGACGCGCAGCTCGCTGAGCCCGGCGCCTACACGCCATTGACCGTGACGACCGACGTGCTCGAGATGCCGGAGTACCGAGAGACCACCTCATCGGCCCTGCTCGCGCGCGCATTCGCAACCGACAGCACGATCAAGCTTCGGTCCACCATCGTGTATGCGGGTTCGATCGCCCTCCCGGTGGGTGGAGAGATCACGCTCGCCCTGTCGCTCGACCCGACCAGGACGTGGACGAACAGCAGCGCGGTGGTGACTTCCGGTGCCGCATTCCTCACGGCGCCGGTGTACGACCAGAGTCCGACCGGCCCCATCAATACGGGTTGGAATCAGCAGGCCGCGGTCAGGTATGTCACAGTCGCGCCCCTCCCGCAGGGTGCGACGATCATCGTCGATTGGCAGCTCTCGGTAACGGGCAGCAACCCCGATTCGGCCCCATACGCGCATACCCGCACGCGGTTCCCGAACCCATGCGACCCTGCGGGAACCCGCATCGACCGCACGCTCGTCGGACACGAGTCACAGGGCATCGTCACGTCGCCACTGGCCGGCGTGACCGGCTTGGCCCCGTGGCGTTTCGCGCCTCGAGATGACTGGGAGACGGTGCCGCCGCCCACTCCCTGAGCGCGCGACTACTGGGGTGCCGGAGACAGAGCATGATGACCGTCGTGCTCTGCCTCCGGCACGTCTGCGTGTCGGCAGCCCAACGACGCGCGTCATCCGGCTCGAGGTCAGGCGAGAACCCGCGTCACTTTTCGGGTCGTTCTCACTCCTATGCCAGTGAAGCGTTTTTCGTTCGATTCGAAGGGGATTGATCCAATGCACGAGAAGAACACAGAAGTCCCGCAGGGCGGCCCGTCCCGGAGGGCGGTCGTGCGTGGCGCGGCCTGGTCTCTGCCTGTCATCGCGGCCGCTCTGGCGACGCCGATGGCGGCAGCGTCCGTCACCTGCACCACGACCATCAGCAGCGGCGCGGCCGTCTA
The DNA here is from genome assembly GCF_040675825.1 of Microbacterium sp. LWH12-1.2. Taxonomy (NCBI): domain Bacteria; kingdom Bacillati; phylum Actinomycetota; class Actinomycetes; order Micrococcales; family Microbacteriaceae; genus Microbacterium; species Microbacterium sp. LWH12-1.2. The sequence continues at coordinate 641,485 of NZ_JBEGIJ010000001.1, read as the reverse complement.
CTCACGACTCAGCGCCACTTCGTCTGTGTTCACCTGGGTCAACCTTTTCGGAGACGGCAAGGACCTCACGCTGACCCTCGCGGCTGTACCCAATGGCGCGAGCAACATGACCATCAACACGACGAACAATCTTCGTCTGGACGCGTCCACGCAGGGCGGCGAAGCACAGCCCAGCGTGCATCTCGCGCTCGACACTGCCGACCTCCGCAACCTCGGCGGTGGTCAGCGTGTGACGTTCAGTTTCGCCCTGGCCGGCGCGCCCGTGACGGTCAACAACCTGTCCTACAAGATCAAAGACATCGACGGCTTTCAGGCACTGGACGGTCGTGGCGGCGCAGAGCGCGTCTTCGTGTCCGACGGCTCCGGCAGTTACAACTCCGACTGGATCGAAGGCGCAGGAACAGGCACCGAGCCGTGGCGTCCCTCCACCGCCTCGCCGAATCCCGAGGTCGCCGCCGGCAGTGCTGCAGGCAACGTCAATGTCGCGGTCGCGTCAGTCAGCGCATTCAACCTCACCTTCGTCGCCAACAACTCAGGGCGCGCCATCGGTGATCGTCCGCCCCAGAACATCTGGGTCGGGCCTTTCACTTTCACCGCGTCGAACCCCGCATGCACGCCGTGACCCGCGTGTAGCAGCCTCAGTGAGACGTCGGTTCGACCCGAGCGAGTGATCCTCCTGCCATCTCGGTGGTGGGAGGATCACTCGCTGAGCACGTCACACCTCCGGCGTCTCGGCCCACGGGCATCCACAGCGACGTCACCTTTCCCGCTCGATCCACTCCTTATTCATGGGTACGTCGCTGGGTCACCCGTCTCCGACCGGCACGACCCGACGGTGCGGCTCTTCGCATTGACCGGCAGCGCGACTCGAGGCGTCGCCGCCGGCAAGTCTGGGGTCCGGAGGGCCGCACCGCACACGAAAACCGTCTCGATTGCTCCCAATCGGAGAATTCTTCGCGATCTCGCGTCACTTCTCGCTGCTCATCGACTCCTAAGAGGAGGGTAGGGTGACGGGAGGTCACCCCACCGGCGCTCCGGTGTCCCGGCGCGTGATTGGGGAGAGGGCAATGGAAGATTCTCGTAGCGACGCCGAACTGCTCACGGCGCTGCGTGCCGGTGATGGTGATGCCTATGCATCGCTGTGGAAGCGCCATGTGGGTCCGGCCTATCGATACGCAGAACGCCTGTACCGGTCTCGCGCCGACGACCTCGTCTCCGACTCGTTCCTCGCGATCTACCAGCTGGTCACGACATCGTCGAAGGGTCCAGAGTTCGCGTTCCGGTCGTACCTGAAAGCGGTCATGCGGAACACCGCGATCCGCTGGTCCAAGGAAGCCAACCATGTCGTCGAGGCCGTCAACCTCGAAATCATCGATCATCGCGACGCACTCAGCATCATCGAGAACGAATCGAACGCCGGCGACCTGCTCAGCGCTTTCCAGACACTCCCGGAACGCTGGCAGCGAGTGCTCTGGCTCGCCGAAGTCGCCGAGACCGGGCGACCGGAGATCGCTCGCGAGCTGGGCATCAAGCCGAACGCCGTCTCGGCGCTGCAGCGCCGCGCGCGCACCGGGCTCAAGTTCCAGTGGCTGTCCCAGCAGATCCCGACCGCGCTGAGAGACGACACCGAGCATGCCGCGCGGCTGATCCCCCGCTACCTCACCGACCTGAACGATGCCGAGGCCACCACTGAAGTGACCGCGCACATCGAAACCTGCGAAACCTGCGATGAGCTGCTCCACGGAATGCGGGGAGCCGCTGCGCGCCTGCAGAGCACGACCCTCGCGGCCGTGGGATTCGGCGCTCTCGGTACCGTCGTTCCGGCTGCGGCGTCGCTCTCTTCGGGCGTCGCAGTGACGACCGTCGCGATGGCCGCCGGAACAGGGATCGGCATCACCACCGGAATCCTCGCCACTGGCGTGAGCGTGCTGACCATCGGCGGCCTGATCCTCACGTCCTGGCTCACCGGTCTACCCACAGCAGAGCCGGCGGCGAAGCCGGCTGACGCCCTCACCACAGAAGTCCCAGCGGTCATCACGGAGAATCTCCCCGACGTCATCACCCCTGACCTGGTGAGCGTCCCGGCGCTTCTGCCGACACTGCCGCGCATCGGGCGCTGGAATGACGATCCGAACATCGACTCGATCGACCTCATCTCCGACCCCGCGCTGCTGCCCAACCTCCCGACCCGGCCTTCGCCCGATGTCACCATCCCGCTTCCCGGGGAGGGCCAGTCGGAGACGCTCACCCCCGGCGTCACCACGCCGAGCGCCTATTCCGACTATCTCGCCCCGGTGATCACGGGCAAGACGACACCCGGCTCCAGCATCGCCGTCGAGGTCGCAGGGGCGCGTTACTCCGCTCCCGTCGCAGAGGACGGCTCGTGGAGCTTCGATCCGCGCGGACTCCAACCGAGCGCGGGAACGCATTCGTACCGGGTATGGGCGTATGACGCCACCACCGAGTCCCCGATATCGACAGGTGAGTTCACCGTGCTCCCGATCGTCGTCGAAGGGTTCGAAGGGATCACCGGTTTCGAGGACATGCTGGCCTCGGAAGCGTCGACCACCGGGCTCGTGATCGCCGTGACCGGCCCCGCCAACGGCACCATCTATGTCAGCACGATGGAGGGGCATTCCGCGATGATCCCCCTGGATGCCACCGGACACGCGGTCAAGCGGCTGCGCATGAACTCCTGGGGATGGTACTACTTCACCTTCCGCGCCCTCGACGACGAAAGCTATTGGGGTCCGGCCGCCGAAGCCGCGCTCGACGTCTACGACCCCGACGTGCTGCATTCCCCGTGGGGCCCCGACGCCGAGGAAATGACGTTCGACTTCACCACGCCCTGAACTCCCGCCCGGGAGGCCGCGATCGGGCCGCCTTGTCATGCGATGTGGGGCTCGCTATTGAAGGGTCGCCATGATGCTCACGCCGATGACGAGGCAACCGGCCACGATGATGCCCCAGATTGGCGCTCCCGCGATCTCCTTGCCTATCCAGGGGGTGTGTTCATAGCCGTGACGACTCCTGCGCCGTCGCTTACGGCGCACCTTGATCGGTGCCGTCACCTCCACGAGATCTCGAGGAGCGGAGGTTGAGGAAGGAAGCGGAGAGTTGATGTCGTCATCCGTTCTCTGGAGGTGTAGCGACCTGTCGCCAGGGTCGTCAAGCGAGGGTGTGTCCTGGTGGGGACGTCGCGGGTGACCGCGGCTTCAGGTGCTTGGGAGAGAACCAGATCAACCCCACCAGGACGTCACCGGTCCGGATCGTCCTGACGGAGGGTCCATGTTGGTCGGTGCATCCGCGGATCCAGAACGCTGGGTTGCCGTTCCATCTCCACATCAATAAGGAGTGCAGGATCCGCGAATGGTGACGCCGACGAAGCTCGTTTCTCGATCCTTGAGAGAAGGCCAGGACTCAGAGCGCTCCAGCCCGCTGTGTCGGTGCCCCGAGGCACACTGTCGGGTATGAAGATCACACTCGCGCAGCCCGCAGGACTGGTCGTCAGTCCCGCATTCAGTCACGTCGCCGTCGTGCCTCCCGGCGCGACGACGATCTACGTCGGCGGCCAGAACGGCGTGGACGCCACCGGCTCGGTGGTCTCACCGGATGCGGTGAGCAGTCGCTCCGCGCCGTCGAGAACGCCCGCATCGCCTTGGAGTCCGCAGGGGCGGGCCTTGACGACGTGATCAGCTGGACCGTCCTGATCCATCAAGACGCGGATCTGCGGGCCGCGTACGGTGCGGTCGCCTCGAAGCTCGCACGCGATGGCGCCCCTCCCCTCGTCACCGCTGCGATCGTCGTCGGTCTCGGCGTTCCCGGCGCGCTGATCGAAGTGAGCGCCGTCGCCGCCGTCATCCGCGACTGAACCCGGTCGGTCAGCTGATCGCGACACCGATCGCCGTGACGATCACAGCGAGCAACGGCAGGCAGCCCTGCATGATCGCGGCACGCGCCTTACTGCGGTCCGAGAGGATCAGCACGAGCGCGGCCGCCAGCATCATTCCGGTTCCGGCGAAGACGAGGGTCAGACCGATGGCGGCCAGCCCGGAGATGAACAGCGCGATGCCGAGAAGCGTCGTCAGGGCGAGGAACAGGTTGTAGAAGCCCTGGTTGAAGGCCAACTGCTTCATCGTCACGGCATCCGCCTCACTGGCGACGCCGAAGATCTTGCGCGTCTCGGGCTCCGTCCACCTCAGCGACTCGAGGGCGAAGATGAAGACGTGGAAAGCGGCGGCGGCCGCGGCGAGGATCAATCCGACGATGAGCATGGGCTGATTCTCCCGCCTCAGCGCCGCGTCACCAAACATTCAGACCAGGAAGATCGGCAGCAATCCCGGATTGTGGCCGTGCACGAGCACTGCGAACACCACCGCATCGAACAGCAGATGCACCGTGACCACGTACGCGAGCGAGTGCGTCCGCAGGAAGATCCACCCCTGCAGCAGCGCGAAGGGGATCGTCAGCAGTGGCCCCCACTCGCGGTAGCCGAGTTCCCACAGGAACGACACGAAGACGACGGCCTGCAGCACGTTCGCCGCAGCATCGGGGAAGTGCCGTCGCAGCAGTGCGAATACGGTGCAGATGAAGAAGAGTTCATCCCAGATGCCCACGGCCCCGACGCCGACGAACAGGCGCGCGATGAGTTCCGGCGAGTCGACCACCGGCCAGTTCTGATAGACGCCGCTGGTGATGAAGTAGAACGGCAGGATCAGCCACCCCAGCACCAGGACGGCGATGAGCCATCCCCACTGCAGCCGGCCCCAGCGCCTGCCGGTGCGCCAAGGGAAGCTGATCGCACGGTCCCGGAACACGAACCTCGAGATGAGATACGGCACGGCCACGGCGCCGCCGAGCGCCAACGTGAAGCGCAGCATCGCGAGGTTGTCGAGCTCCGCCGCCAGGGGAATGACACTGACGATGAGCATCCCGAGACCGATGAGCGAGAGATCCCGCGTCAGCGACGGACCGGATGCCATCGCGCGCCCCCGCTCGATCGCCCAGGCGCCGCCGATGCCGAGAGCCAGCAGCACCCACCCGAGCCAGGCCCACTGCACCACGAAGAACGCCGGGGCCGCAGCGCATACGAGCGCGGCCGGCACCACCGCGGGCCAGAGCGCCGTCGTGCGTCGCGATGAGATCACGCCCGCGTCTTCCGCCGGTACACCAGATCGCGGATGTCGCGGCCCTTCGCGATGCCCTTCTGCTCGAATGCGGTCATGACTCGACCCACGAAGCGCTCCGCCCATTCTCCGTCGAAGGCGCGCTCGAACAGCGGATCGGCATCCAGCACCTCGCGCATCTGGAGCGCGTAATCCTCCCAGTCGGTGGCGAGACGGAGCAGCCCGCCGTCGCGCAACGCGCGCGCAACCGTCTCTCCGAAACCGGGCCGCACGAGCCGCCGCTTGTTGTGCTTGTTCTTGTGCCACGGATCGGGGAAGAAGATCCACACCTCGGCGGCCGCCCCTTCCGGCAGGTACGACGACAGCACTTCCGGCGCGTTCGCCTCGACAAGCCTCAGATTGCGAGCTCCCTCGCGGTCGGCATCCAGCATGGTGCGGGCGAGTCCCGCGCGGAAGACCTCGACCGCCAGGAAGTCATCGTCGGGGCGCGACAGCGCGGCGGAGACGATCGCGTGCCCCTGCCCCGAACCGACCTCGACGTAGAGGGCACCAGAGCGTCCGTACTCGACCGCCGGATCGAGCCGGGCATCCGGGTGCACCGACGTCTCGGCGGCGCCGCGCGGCACATCGAGCAGATAGTGGGTCGCGAGTTCGGCGAAAGCCCGCTCCTGTCCCTCGGACATCCGTCCACTGCGGCGCACGAAAGACACCGGTTCGTCACGGAAGATGCGGGGTTCAGGCATGGTTCCAGGGTAGTCGCGTGACATCCTGCACTTCCCCTGGCGCTTCTCAGACGGGTGTCGTGACGAAGTCGATGAGTTCCTCGACCCGACCCAGCAGCGCCGGTTCCAGGTCGCGATAGGTGTGCACCTTCGACAGGATGTGCTGCCACGCCCGTGCGGTGTCGGCCTGGGTCTCGTGGGGCCAGCCGAATGCGCGGCAGATGCCGGTCTTCCAATCGGTGCCGCGCGGGATCTCCGGCCAGCGGGCGATGCCGAGCGCCTGCGGGGTGACGCACTGCCAGACGTCGATGAACGGATGTCCCACGATGCGCACGTGGCGACCGTGCGGGCCCCGCGCGACCGCATCGGCGATCCGAGATTCTTTCGATCCGGGCACCAGGTGATCGACCAGAACGCCGTAACGACGGGTCGCGCTCGGCGGTTCCGCGGCGAGCAGATCGTCCAGGAGGTCGACTCCCTGCAGGAACTCGACGACGACGCCCTCGACGCGCAGGTCGTGACCCCACACCTTCTCCACGAGTTCGGCATCGTGCCTGCCCTCGACCAGGATGCGGCTGGGCAGTGCGACCTTGGCGCGCTGGTCGCCGACCGCGAAGGAGCCGGATGCAGTGCGTCGGGGTGCCTGCGCCTTGGGTGTCGGCACCGTCAGCCGCACAGGCGCTCCGTCGATGAGGAACCCCCCGCCGAGCGGGAAGAGCCGCTTGCGACCGGCGCGGTCCTCCAGCTCCACGACGCCGCCCTGTACGCGCGTCACCGCGCCGCAGAATCCGTCGTCCGCGACTTCCACCACCATGTCGAGTTCGGCCGGTACCTGAGGCACCGGCTTCGCGGCACGTTCGCGCCACCCGGCGGCGAGCACATCCGAGCCATACCTGTCGTCCATGCTCTCCAGCGTATGTGTCTCCGCTGACGGCGAACGGCGATCCCCCTCCGGATGCTGTCGCGTGTCGGCCTGTGTGCATAGACTCGTGGCATGGGGGCACGGCAGCCAGTCGGAGGGAACACGATGAGGACTCGCTGGGTCACGATGGCCGCGCTGGCGCTGGCTGCAGCACTCGGAGCGTTCTCCGCCACAGCGGCGTCCGCCACCGATCCGCTCACGCTCGACTCCGGGTATGTGACGGATGACGTCGGCGTATTGAGCGCCGGCGAGCAGGACGCGGTCGAAGCGCGGCTGCTGCAGCTCACCGAGAACTCCGACGCCGATCTGTTCGTCGTGCTGGTCGACAGCTTCACCTCGCCCTCCGACTACGTGCAGTGGGCGGACACCGTCGCCGACAACAACAACCTCGGCCCTGAGCAGTATCTCCTCGCGATCGCCGTCGAGCAGAGCGCGTATTACATCTCGGCCGCTCAGGGCGGCCCGCTCAGCGACGGCAAGCTCGACGCCATCGAGGACAAGATCCAGCCCCTGCTGGCTCAAGGCGACTGGGATGGGGCGATCATTCTGGCGGCCGATGAGATCCAGGGCGATGGCGGTGCCGGTGCTCTGCGCGTCGGTCTGGTCATCGCCGGGATCGTGGCCGCAGCGCTCGTGATCTGGCTGATCGTCAAGCTCGTCGCACGATCCCGCCGGAACGCCGCGATCCGTGAGCGTGGCGCCATGCCGGAGGCCCCCGATCCGAACGATCCGTTCTCGACGTTGACCGACGCGCAGGTCGAGACGCAGGCCGGCTCCGCCCTCGTGCAGGCGGACGACGCGATCACATCCAGTCGAGAGGAACTCGGCTTCGCCGTCGCCCAGTTCGGTGAGGGTGCGACCGCCGCATTCAGCAGCGCTGTGGACACGGCGAAGGCGAAGATGTCGGAGGCGTTCGACCTCAGGCAGAAACTCGATGATGAGATCGAAGACACCGTCCACGACCGACGCGCCTGGCACATCCGCATCATTCAGCTCTGCGACGAGATCGACGACGTCCTCGATGCCAACACCGAGGCATTCGACGCGCTGCGAAAGCTGGAACAGAACGCCCCGCAGGAACTCGAGCGGGTGCGCTCCGAGCGCGCGGCTCTGCAACCCGTGCTCGCCGGAGCCGCCCCGGCGCTCTCGGCGCTGTCCGCGTCCTACGACGCCACCGCGTTGAGCACTGTCGCCGACAACCCCGCCCAGGCGCAGGAACGTGCCGCGCTCGCCGATCGCTCGATCGATGCCGCGGGAGCAGCGATCGCGGCAGGCAAATCCGGCGAGGCTGCGTTCGCGATCCGCACGGCCGAGCAGTCCGTCGCCCAGGCCGCACAGCTCTCGCAGGCGATCTCGGCGCTCGGCACCGAGCTCGCGGCCATCGAGACGCAGGCACAGGCTCTGGTCACCGAACTGCAGGGCGATGTCGCCACGGCTCAGCAACTCCCCGACGCCGGTGGCACCATCGCCGCCGCGACAGCGGCGACCACCGACCTGCTGCGACAGGCTCAGGCGAACCTCAGCGGTTCGGCACGCAGTCCGCAGCGCACGCTCGAGGCACTGGCAGCCGCGAACACGCAGATCGACGCCGCGATCGCGCAGGGCACCCAAGCCGTGGAACGCGCGCGTCGCGTGCAACAGATGCTCGAGCAGACGCTTTCGCAGGCGAATTCCGAGATCCGCGCCTGTCGCGAGTACATCGAGACCCGCCGCGGCACCGTCGGCTCCACCGCACGCACGCGGCTCTCGCAGGCTGAGACCTCGCTCACTCAAGCGTTGAACCTGCGGGCCACCGACCCAGAGGCCGCGCTCACCGAGGCCGGCCGCGCGGTCGAGCTGGTGCGCCAAGCGACGTCTTCCGCCCAGGCCGACGTCGAGGCGCAGAACCCGCAGCGATACCCGAACGACAACTGGGGCGGCGGCGGCCTGTTCGGCGGTTCCAGTTCCGGCGGCGGCTCCGGACTCGGCGGCGACATCCTGGGCGGCATCATCGGCGGTCTCCTCTCCGGTGGAGGAGGCGGAGGCGGCTCTTCGCGCAGCAGCAGCTGGCGCTCCAGCGGAGGCGGGGGCTTCCGCAGCTCCGGCTTCGGCGGCGGCGGACGCTCCAGCGGAGGCCGCAGCGGACGCTCCGGAGGCGGACGCTTCTGACCCGCATAGAAACCGAAATTATGATCTCGACGAAGACCCTCTGAAAGGAATCACGCATGATCAAGCAGTCCATCTTCGGACGTATCTCGACCCTCGTCCGCGCGAACATCAACTCCCTCCTGGATTCTGCAGAAGACCCGCAGAAGATGATCGATCAGCTCGTCCGCGACTACACCAACAGCATCGCGGATGCCGAGTCGGCCATCGCCGAGACGATCGGAAACCTGCGTCTGCTCGAGCGTGACCACGAGGAAGACGTGCAGTCGGCGACCGAGTGGGGCAACAAGGCCCTCGCCGCGAGCCGCAAGGCCGATGAGATGCGCAACTCCGGCGACGCGACCGATGCCGACAAGTTCGACAACCTCGCGAAGATCGCACTTCAGCGCCAGATCAGCGCGGAGCGCGAGGCCACCGGCGCCGAGCCGCAGATCGCCGCTCAGACCGAGATCGTCGACAAGCTCAAGAGCGGCCTGAACGGCATGAAGGACAAGCTCGGCGAGCTCAAGAACAAGCGCAGCGAACTGCTCGCACGCGCCAAGGTCGCCGAGGCGCAGACCAAGGTGCACGACGCCGTCTCGTCGATCAACGTCCTCGACCCGACCAGCGAGCTGGGCCGGTTCGAAGACAAGGTCCGCCGCCAGGAGGCCATCGCGCAGGGCAAGACGGAGCTGGCTGCGTCCAGCCTCGACGCCCAGTTCGAAAGCCTCGAGGATCTCGGCGAGCTCACCGAGGTCGAGGCCCGCCTTGCCGAGCTGAAGGCCGGCAGCAGCGCCCCGCGTCAGGCCATCGAAGGCTCCTGATCGCATCCGGCGGATGCTCCGGGCCGATGTGTCCGGGGCATCCGCCCTTCTCTTCTCCGGAGGCACTCATGGTGCGGTTTCTCGTCGTTCCGCAGTGGCAGGGTTCGCCCGCGCCCCGCGCGATGCTCCTCGTCGACGGCGCCTCGGCGATCACCGGAGACCTTCCCCGCGCCGCGACGACGGTGCTGGATGTTCCCGTGGAAGCAGGAGAGTCGCTCGGAACCGGTGTCCGCCGGCTGAGTGCGCTGCTGCGCACCCGCGAACTCGTCCGCGAGCACGGCGGCGCGGACACGGTCGTCATCGGCGGCGACTGCAGCGTCACCGTGGCGGCCCTCGCGGCACTTCCGTCCGGGACGGAAGACCTCGCGGTGGTCTGGTGCGATGCCCACCCCGATCTGCACACGCCGGAGTCCTCGCCGTCCGGCGCGTTCTCCGGAATGGCCCTGCGCGCGGTGCTCGGCGAAGGAGAGCCGCAGCTCGCCCTCTCCCCCGGCGTTCCGCGGGCACGCATCGTCACGGTCGGCGTACGAAATCCTGATGATGGCGAGATCGAGCACCTCGATGGCCTCAGCCGACTCTCCGTCGCCGACCTCGATCAGGTCGACGCCCTCGCCGAGGCTGTGGCCGCCACCGGCGCTTCCCGCGTCTGGGTGCACATCGACGTCGACGTCCTCGATCCCGCAGACATCGTCGGTGTCTCGTCACCGGCACCGTTCGGCATCAGTCCGGCCACCCTGGGTGCGGCGATCCGACGGTTGCGCGAGCGGGTGCCGTTGGCCGGCGCGACGATCGCGGGTTTCGCCCCCAGCACGCCCGCCGCTGCCGTCGACGACCTCGGTGCGCTGCTGCGCCTGGTCGGAGCGGTGGCGTGACGCCAGATTGGCGCCCCGCAGCGGATGCCTCTCTGGCCCGCGGGCGACGTTTCGATCGCCGCATCCCCTCATTCCTGCTCCGTTCGCCGATCAGCCGCGTCGGGTACTGGTGGGGCACCGCCGTCGGCTGGATCTGGGGCGGACTCTGGAGCACCGGCCCGGTCGAGCGACGTGAAGGGCTGTGGGTGTTCCGCGGCATGCCGAGCTGGACGTTCAATCGCGGCGGCGTGTGCGTCGGCGAATGCTTCCTCACGGGTGACGACCGTCCGAGCGATGCCGTGCTGCGGCACGAAGCCGTGCACAAGAAGCAGTGGCAGCGGTACGGGTTTCTGATGCCCGTCCTCTATCTGTTCGCCGGTCGTGACCCGCTGCAGAACCGTTTCGAGATCGAAGCCGGTCTGGAAGACGGCAACTACGTGCGCCGTCGCCGCTGAGAGCGTGACGGATCAGCGCGCGGCTGGCAGCAGACCGAAGCGCTCGGGTGCGTAGATCGTCGTCGCCTCGACTGCGAGGTGCCCTGTGAGGTGCTCGACGATGTCGGCGGTGCCGAGGTATCCGCCGAGGAGGGTGACCCGGGTCTCGAGCTCATCACCGCAGAGCATCTCATCGGCCCAGGCGCACGTCGCGCGTGACAGCGCCTGACCGGGCGCGCAGGAACGGCCGGTGCCGGGCGCTCCCGAACGATCTCCACGAGCGAGCCAGGTGACGGTCATGCGCGCGGGAGCATCGATCACGCCGATGTCTTCCTTTTCGGGCACCTCGATGAAGATGCGTCCGGAAGCGCAGAGCGGCAGCGTCGCCAGGAACACCTCGAGATCGGCGAGCGAGTGCTCGTCTGCCGTCACCAGGTGGTGAGCGCGTCGACGGGCAGCACGGCGCTGTGCGCGCGTGGTGACGGTGTCGAGGGAGGTGTTCATGGTGCCTCCATGATATCACCTGGCGAAGGGTTGCCTAACCTTTGTCGACGGTTCCTTCGATCGGCTCGACGAGCGCCGTGTACAAGGCGGCCAACTCCTCGGCACGCATCCCGTTGGCTCGCAGGTAGTCGGCCGCCGATCCCCATCTGCCGTCCACACGCTCCAGCAGTGACCGCATGACCGCCGCAGGAGACTCGGTCGCGAGTGCGACGGCGTGCACCGCCTCAGGATGCTGTGCGCGAATGTAGGCCGCGATGCGCCGAGACCGTTCGACAGGAAGCTGCGACTCCGTCAGTGCGTAGTCGGCGATGATCGCTTCACGATCGGCCTCGACCGCGGCGAGCGCGAGCGCGACCGTGACGCCGGTACGATCCTTGCCGACCGTGCAGTGCACGAGAGTCGACTCCCCCATCGCGATGATCCGGATCGCCGCGACCAGACGCTCTCCGCTCTCTTCGAGCAGGTGCACGTAGAGATCTTCAAGGCTGGTGTCCGCTTCGAAGAACGAGCGCACCGATCCGAGGAACAACGGCAGGTGCGTGGTGTCAGGACCGGGGATGTCCGTCGGTTCGGCCGCGACCTCCTCGCCGTCTCTGAGGTCGACGATGTGCCGGACCCGCGTACGCAGCGCGTCGGCGCCCGCCGACGTCACGCCCGCGAGCTGCCCTGAGCGCAGCAGCACTCCGGAGCGGATGCGGCCACCGGCCGCCGGCATCCCGCCGACATCGCGCACATTGGTGACGCCTTCGACGTCGAGGATCGTCATGAGCGGGCATCCGCCCCCTGGGTCTGGAGCGCACGAGGAGGAACCGGATAACGCCCCGCCACGACGATGCGGTTGAAGGCATTGATCGATACGCATGCCCAGCTGAGCGCGGCGTACTCCTTCTCGGTGAAAACGGCGCCGACACGGTTGTAGACCTCGTCGGAGATCCCTTCCTCGGCGATGAAGGTGAACGCCTCGGCGAGTTCCAACGCCGCGCATTCGCGCTCACTGAACACACCGCTCTCACGCCAGGTGGGGATCTGCGTGAGTGTGTCCAGGTCGATGCCTGCAGTGACCGCGCGATCGACGTGGATCCGTGCGCAGTACGCGCAACCGTTCAACTGAGAGCAGTGGATCATGACGAGCTCTTTGAGCCGGTCATCGATGCCGTTCTCACGGCAGATCTCGCCGACAGTCTTCGAGAAGGCATCCAAGGCGTGATACGCGGCCGGTTCAGTCTTGGAAAGGTGCACTCGCGTCTCGCTCATGCAACCAGCATATTCGCTGCGCTGGTTCTCGGATCGGGAGACCCAAGATCGCGTTGATGCAGCCTGAGAACCGATTGCCCTCTATGAGGATCAGATCGACAAGTTATATCTCTGACCAGATTGTCATCTTGCTCTCGCATTTCTTGGTTCGATCGCGCAGGAGCAGAATATGGACGTGACGACCGACAACTCTGAGTTCAGCTATCTTCCTGCGCAGGCGGGAACTCTGAGCGTTCCCGTTCCTCCCGTGGAGCGTCTGACCCTTCCGCTCCCGGACGGACGAACGGTCAGCGCTCTCCGCTACGGAACGGATGCTCCTCGCGTCACGCTCCTGCACGGAGCCGGCCTCAATGCGCACACCTGGGACACGACGGTTCTCGCTCTGGGACAGCCGACGCTCGCGATCGATCTCGCCGGCCACGGCGACTCGTCGTGGCGCACGGACGCCGACTACACCCCGCGCACCCTCGCGGCCGACGTGGTGGCAGCGCTGGAGGCCTGGACGGACATCCCCCAGCTGATCGTCGGTCAATCGCTCGGCGGGCTCACGGGAGCCGCGGTGGCCGCCGCTCGACCTGAGCTGGTCCAGGAGCTCATCATCGTCGACATCACTCCGGGGATCGATGTCAGTGCGGGTCCGGCTGCCCTCCGCGAGTTCTATGCCGGTCCCACCGATTTTGCGACCCGCGCCGAACTCGTCGATCGCGCGATGGCGCTCGGCTTTGGCGGCACGAAGGCCGAGACCGAACGCGGCGTCTTCCTCAACACCCGTGTACGCGACGACGGCCGAGTGGAATGGAAGCACCACTTCGCGCACCTCGCCGCCCATGCGCTCGCCGCTCACGACGCCGGCACCGCCGCTGCACCCTCCCTGCTGCACGAGACGGGCTGGGATGACCTCGCCGGCGTCGCAGCTCCCGTCACGCTGGTTCGGGCGGTCCGGGGTTTCGTCCAAGAGGCGGATGCCGAGGAATTCCAGCGCCGGCTCCCGGAGGCGCGTGTGACGGCGATCGACGCCACCCACAACGTGCAGGAGACCGGCCCGGTCGAACTCGCCACTCACATCCGCGCGTCCCTGACCGCTGCATCCGGATTGTGACGCCGGATTCCCTCCGTTCGCCCCGTCCGCCCCGTCACATCCCTAGGCTCGACCTACACCCGGCATCCGCCGCTCCGAGAGGATCGCACCCATGTTCCGACGCACCCGACGCATCGCGCTGATCTCCGCGCTCGCGGCCACCGCCGTGATCCTCACCGCCTGCACCGGATCGCCCCAGCCCGTCGCCACCTCGACGGGTAAGCCGGACGCCGATGCGTCCCTGGCCGTCGGGCTCGTGCTCGAGCCGACGAACCTCGACATCCGGCACACCAGCGGCGCCGCGCTCGAGCAGATCCTCATCGACAACATCTACGAGGGCCTCGTCACCCGCACGCAGGACAACAAGATCGAGCCGCGACTCGCATCCGAGTACGAGGTGTCCGACGACGGTCTGACCTACACGTTCACGCTGAACGAGGGCATCACCTTCCACAGCGGCACCGCGCTCACCGCCGCCGACGTCGTGGCCTCCTATGAAGCCGTGCGCACCGATGCGACCCTCCAGGGCAACGCCGACTTCGCAGCCGTCGCCTCGATCACCTCCCCCGATCCGACGACCGTCGAGATCGTGCTCACCGCCCCGAACCAGAATTTCCTTTTCGCGCTCACCGGGCCCGCAGGGCTCGTCTTCCAGACCGGCGACACCACCGATCTCAAGACCGCGGAGAACGGGACGGGCCCGTTCACACTGACCCGGTGGAACAAGGGCAGCTCGATCACGTTCGCCCGGTTCGACACGTACTGGGGTGAGCCCGCCGGCGTCGCCGAGGTCGAGTTCCAGTACGTCCCCGACTTCACCGCGGGTGTGAACAACGCGCTGGACGGCGGCGTGCAGGTCCTGACCGCTGTCGACCCGAACCTCGCCTCGCAGCTCGAGAATTCCGGCGACTTCACCCTGACGACGGGCCGCACGACGGACAAGGCCACCTTGGCGTTCAACAACGCCAAGGCACCGCTCGACGATGTGCGCGTGCGCGAAGCGCTGCGATTGGCGATCGACCACGAAGGGCTCGTCGAGGCCGTCGGAGCGGGCACGACGCTCTTCGGTCCGATCCCGGAGCTCGACCCGGGATACGAGGATCTGTCGGATGTCGTCTCCTACGACCCCGAGCGCGCCAAAGCACTGCTCGCGGAAGCCGGCCAGAAGGATCTCGAGCTGACTCTCACGATCCCGTCGTTCTACGGCACCACGGTTCCGAAGGTGCTGATCTCTGACTTCGCCAAGGTCGGCGTGACCCTCGAGGTCGATTCCGTCGAGTTCCCTGCCTGGTTGGAGGACGTGTACGGCAACCACGACTACGACCTCAGTTTCGTGCTGCATGTCGAGCCGCGCGACGTGGGCAACTTCGCGAACCCCGAGTACTACTTCGGTTACGACAACGCGGAGGTGCAGCGTCTGTACGCGCAGGCTCTGGCCGAGGTCGACCCGGACAAGTCCGCCGAGTTGCTCGCGGAAGCAGCCCGCCTCATCTCCGAGGACCACGCCGCGGACTGGCTGTACAACGGCGCGACGATCACGGCCGTGAGTCCCGAAGTGACCGGCTTCCCGAAGGATTCGATCAACTCGCGCATCAACCTGGCCGGCGTGACCGTGCTGTCGGAGAAGTAACCGGCTCCTTCATGATCCGCTATCTGCTCGTCCGAGGAGCCCTGCTGATCGCGGGGCTCCTCGTCTCGAGCGTGCTCATCTTCCTCACACTGCGGGTCTTCCCCGGTGATGTGGCGCAGCTCATCGCGGGGACCCAGGCCTCCCCTGCGCAGGTCGAGGCGCTGCGCGAGGCGCTCGGTCTGAACCAGCCGTTGATCGCGCAGTACGCCGACTGGATCGGCGGCATCTTCCGCGGCGACCTCGGCACCTCGCTGCTGACCGGCGCCTCGGTCGGCGAGGAGCTGTTCCTGAAATCGCAGGTGACTGTGCCGCTCGGGATGATGGCGCTCACGATCGCCCTCCTGATCGCCGTGCCGTTCGGCATCCTGGCCGCGGTCCTGCGCGGCCGCCGAGGCGGCACCGCACTCAGCGTGGGCGCACAGGCGCTGGCTGCCGTCCCGGTGGTGTGGGCGGGGATGATGCTCGTCGTGGTCTTCTCGGTGTGGCTGGATTGGCTCCCCCCGCAGGGCTTCCCTCGTACCGGCTGGTCGACACCGGGGAAGGCGGTCGAGGCGCTGCTGCTGCCGGCGCTCACGATCGGCATCGTCGAGGGGGCGATGCTCATGCGCTTCGTGCGCAGTGCGACCCTGCAGGCCGCAGGACAGGACTTCGTCCGCACCGCGGCAGCCAAGGGCCTCACCCGCACCCGGGCACTCATCCAGCACGGCATCCCCGCCGTCGGCCTCTCCATCATCACCGTGCTCGGCCTGCAGGTCGCCGGAATCATCGTGGGCTCCGTCGTCATCGAACAGCTGTTCACGCTTCCGGGGATCGGACGGATGCTGGTCGCCGATGTCGGCACCCGAGACCTCATCAAGGTGCAGAGCGAGCTGCTCGTGCTCACCGGTTTCGTGCTGATCGTCGGCTTCCTCGTCGATCTCTCCCATCATCTGATCGATCCGCGCCAGCGGGAGGCCGCATGATGCCCCGTTGGACCAGCAGGCTGTGGTCGACGACCACGGGCCGCTTCGGCCTCGTCGTCGTCGGCGTGATCGTCGTCATGGCGCTCGTCTCGTCGGTGTGGACGCCGTTCGATCCGCAGGACTCCGACGTCCGCAACCGCTGGGCTGTGCCGAGCTGGCCCCACGTGCTCGGTACCGACGACACCGGTCGCGACATCCTGAGCCTGATCATGGCCGGCGCGCGGACGACGGTGTTCGTCAGCATCGGCGCCGGTGTCGTCGCGACCGTCGTCGGCATCGCCCTGGCCGCCCTCGGTGCGCTCACGGCGCGCTGGATGCGAGAGACGGTGGCCGTGCTCGTGGACATCCTCATCGCCTTCCCCGTGCTGATCATCGCGATGATGATCTCCTCGGTCTGGGGCGGCTCGCTCTGGGTGGTCGTCTGGGCCGTCGGCATCGGGTTCGGCGTCAACATCGCCAGGGTCACGCGCCCGGAACTGCGTCGGGTCCAGCAGAGCGACTTCGTGCTGGCCGGCCGCGCCTCCGGTCTCACTCCTGCGCAGAGTCTCGTCCGGCATCTCCTGCCGAACGTCGCTCCGGTGTTCATCGTGCAGTTGTCCTGGTCGATGGCTGTCGCCGTGCTCGCCGAAGCGGGCCTGTCGTACCTCGGATTCGGCGCATCCGTGGTCGAACCTTCCTGGGGCATCCTGCTGGCCGACCTGCAGCGCTACATCAGCGTGCATCCGCTCTCCGTAGTCTGGCCCGGCCTCGCCATCACGATCACCGTGCTCGCTCTGAACCTGCTCGGCGACGGGCTCCGCGAGGCCACCGACCCGACCCTGCAGCATCGTGCTGCCGAGATCCACACCCCTGGAGTGGTCGCATGAGCCTCGAAGTCGAGAATCTCGTGATCGAGATCGACGGGCGCCGCGTCGTCGACAGCGTCTCCTTCGACGTGCCCGATGGCGCCCGCGTCGGGCTGATCGGGGAATCCGGTTCCGGCAAGTCCCTCACCGCGCTCGCCGTACTCGGTCTCCTCCCGGTCGGAGCCGTCGCGAGCGGCAGCATCCGCTGGAACGGCACCGAACTGATCGGGATGCCGGACCGACAGCTCGCCGAGCTGCGCGGGGACGAGATCGGCATCGTCTTCCAGGAACCGCGGACGGCGCTCAACCCGATCCGCACCGTCGGCCGGCAGATCGCCGAGTCGATCCGCATCCATGAGCGCATCGGCCGCCGAGAGGCCAGGGAACGGGCGATCGCGGAGGCCGCCCGCGTGCGACTGCCCGACCCGGAGTCGATCGTCGACCGCTACCCGCATCAGCTCTCCGGCGGTCAGCGTCAGCGCGTGGCGATCGCGATGGCGCTCGCCTGCCGACCGAGACTGCTCATCGCCGACGAACCCACGACCGCCCTGGACGTCACCATCCAGGCGGAGATCCTCGCCCTGCTGCTCTCTCTGGTCGACGAAGAGGGCATGTCGCTGGTCTTCATCACCCACGATCTCGCTGTACTCTCACAGGTCGCCGTCGACGGCGTGGTGCTCGAGCACGGCCGGGTCGTCGAGGCCGCTCCCGTCAGGACATTGCTGAGTGCACCGGCATCGCCGATCACCCAGGGTCTGCTCCGCGATGCCACCGCGACGCTGTGGCGCCCGGAAGGAGGCGGAGCATGAGCCTCATCGAGGCGCGCGGGCTGTCACGCGACTTCTTCGTACCGAAACGCTCTCCGTTCGAGAAGACCCGTACGCAGACCGCGCTGGCGCCGACCGACCTCGACGTCACCGAGGGCTCGTCGGTCGGGATCATCGGCGAATCCGGGTCGGGGAAGTCCACGCTGATCCGTCTGCTCCTGGGTCTGGATCGCCCGACATCCGGCACCGTTGCGGTGGACGGCAGAGACGTGGATGCCGCGGCATCCGCGCGCTCGCTGCACTGGTTGCGCCGGGCCACCGGCCTGGTCTTCCAGGACCCGTACGCGTCGCTGGACCCGCGGATGACGGCTGCCCGGATCATCGGAGAGCCGCTCTGGGCGCTGGACATCCCGGGAGACCGCGCCGCGCGCATCGCGGAGGTGCTGACGCAGGTCGGCCTCGAGCCGTCAATGGCATCGCGGTACCCTCACGAGTTCTCCGGCGGTCAGCGCCAACGCATCGCCATCGCGCGTGCGATCGTGCACCGCCCGCGGATCCTGATCGGCGATGAACCCCTCTCCGCGCTCGACGTCACCGTGCGCGCGCAGATCCTGGAGCTGCTCGCCGATCTGCGCCGCACCTCCGATCTGACGCTGCTGCTGGTCTCGCACGACATCGGCGTCGTCCAGCACCTGTGCGACGAGGTCATCGTGATGAAGGACGGCGTGATCGTCGAACGCGGCACCACGAAGGACGTGCTGCTGCGCCCCCGGCACGATTACACGAAGAAGCTTCTCGCCGCGATCCCGGTGATCCCAGGACGGTGATCGCCGGTCACTGACCGCGGCCGATGATCCGGCGCCGACGCCGACCCGTCGGCCGCAGCGAGCGCTGCAGATACACGGTGCCGAGATTGCGTCCGAACTTGAAGCCGACCCGGCCCATCCGACCGACTTCGACGAAACCGAGCTTCGTGTGCAGACGGATCGACGCCTCGGCCCCGGTGTCGCTGATCACGGCGACGATCTCGCGGAGGCCGATCTGCTCGCACGCCTCGATGAGCGCCTGCAGAAGGGCTGCGCCGAGCCCCTTCCCAGCCGCTCCTGGCCCGAGATAGATCGAGTCCTCGACGGTGTACCGGTAAGCGGTCTTGCTCGCCCAGGGTGCCGCGAGCGCGTAGCCGAGCACCTCCCCGGCCGGTGAGACCGCGACGAGGAACGGAAGGCCGAGCTTCGACAGCAGCGCGAACTTGTCGCGCCAATACCGGATGCTGCTGCGCCGCTCGTCGAAGGTGACGACGGAGTTGCTCACGAAGTGGTTGTAGATCTCGCGGACGTGCGGGAGATCGGTCGCCGTCGCCGCCCTGATCGTGTACGAGAACACGTCAGGAGCCGGCTCGGGCCTGCGCAGATGGCGGGGGATGCGGCGGCGGCGGTCGCCGGGTTCGAACTGCATGCGCTCAGCCTAGAGAATCGGCGGGCTCGCCCTCGACCCGCCAGTCGACGGCTGCGGCTCCTGCCGCCTCGAGAAGCGCGTTGGTGCGCGAGAACGGCCGGGATCCGAAGAAGCCTCGGCTCGCGGAAAGCGGCGACGGGTGCGCGGAGGCGATCACGGGCGTCGCCCCCAGCAAGGGCTGCAGGTTCGCCGCGTCCTTGCCCCACAGGATCGCGACGAGCGGCTGCTCCCGCGCGGCCAGGGTGCGGATGGCGAGTTCGGTGACCTGCTCCCAGCCCCAGCGGCGATGGGAGCCCGGCACGCCCGGCTGCACCGTGAGCACCCTGTTCAGCATCAGGACGCCCTGATCGCTCCAGGCGGTGAGATCGCCGTGCGGGGCGGGTGGGATGCCGAGATCGCTCTCGCGCTCCTTGTAGATGTTCGCCAGGCTCCGCGGCAGCGGCCGTACGTCGCGTTCGACCGCGAAGGAGAGACCGATGGGATGACCGGGCGTCGGATAGGGATCCTGCCCGGTGATGAGCACGCGCACGTCGGACAGCGGGCGTTGGAACGCCCTGAGCACGTTCTCACCGGCGGGGAGATATCCGCGACCCGCGGCCTGCTCCGCCCGCAACCGTTCTCCGATCTCGGAGATGACGCCCTGGACGGGGGCGAGAGCCTCCGCCCAACCGACATCGATCCGGCCTTCGGTCGCGAGGTCCGCGAGAGTCTTCGGCACTGCTCAGTTGTCCAGCCGGACGCGCAACGGTCCCCTGGCCAGGAGATGGTGAGCGGACTGGGCGACAGGTCGCATCGTGATCAGGTCGAGGTTGACGTGCCCCGGCGCCTGCAGCGCGTAGGCGATGACATCTGCGACATCCTCGGCGAGGAGGGGCGCCTCGACGCCTGCGTACACGGACTCCGCAGCGACAGCGTCGCCGCCGAGCCGGTTCAGCGTGAACTCCTCGGTGTGCACCATGCCAGGAGCGACCTCCACGACGCGGATCGGCTCGCCGTTGAGCTCCTGCCGGAGCACGCGCACCAGCATCCCCTCGGCAGCCTTGGCCGCGTTGTAGCCGCCTCCGCCCGCGTACGCGACCTGGGCGGCAGTCGATGTCACGAAGACGGTATCGGCATGGCCGTCTTCATCGGCGGCGCGGCGCAGCAGCGGAAGGAGGCCTGCGACCAGTCGCTGCGTCGCCAGCACGTTGGCGTCGAACATCCACTGCCAGTCGTCGATCGAAGAGTCCTCGATGCTGTCGGTGCCGCGAGCTCCGCCGGCGACCTGTACGAGTGCGTGCACCGGCCCGGTCTCCTCGAGCTCGGTGATGAGCGCTGCGACCGCCTCGGCGTCGGTCAGATCGCAGACGATCGCGGACGCCCCGGTCTCGGCGACGAGCGCGGCCAGGCGGTCTTCGCGCCGCGCGACGCCGACGACGTCCCATCCGCGCGACCTCAGCGCACGCACCGTCGCCGCGCCGATCCCCGAGCTCGCACCTGTCACTACCGCACGCCTGTTCACCATGCCTCCACCGTACGACTTTCGCGTGCGGTTTTCGCGTGCGCCGGCCGCATGGCTTGTTACGTCACATTTCCCGGTCGTTGTTGACATCCCGCCATCCTCCGTACGCTCGCTGCAACGGCATCCGCCATCCGACCTTTCAATCCGCTCCCAGGGGGAACAGCATGTCCGAATCCGAGACCTGGCGTTTCGAGACCAAGCAGATCCATTCCGGTGCTGCTCCCGACCCGGTGACGAAGGCCCGCGCGACGCCGATCTACCAGACCACCTCCTACGTCTTCGACAATGCGGACCACGCGGCGAACCTGTTCGCGCTGGCCGAGTTCGGGAACATCTACACCCGTATCCAGAACCCGACGCAGGACGTGCTCGAGAAGCGTCTCGCCGCGCTCGAGGGCGGCACCGGCGCTCTCGTCCTCTCCAGCGGCCAGGCCGCCTCGACCTTCGCGGTGCTGAACATCGCCGAAGCCGGCGATCACATCGTCGCCTCGAGCTCGATCTACGGCGGCACGTACAACCTCTTCAAGTACACGCTCGCGAAGCTCGGCATCGAGGTCACCTTCGTCGAGAACCAGGACGACCCCGAAGAGTGGCGCCGCGCGGTCCGCCCCAACACCAAGCTCTTCTTCGCAGAGACGATCGGCAACCCGCAGATCAACGTCCTCGACATCCGTTCCGTCGCCGACGTCGCACACGACAGCGGCGTGCCGCTCATCGTGGACAACACGATCGCGACTCCGTACCTCATCCGCCCGTTCGAGTTCGGTGCCGACATCGTCGTGCACTCGGTCACGAAGTTCCTCGGCGGCCACGGCACGACCATCGGCGGCGCCATCATCGACGGCGGCAGCTTCGAGTGGTCGAAGAACGTCGACAAGTTCCCCGGCCTCACGGTTCCGGACCCCTCGTACCACGGCGCGTCGTACACGGCGGCTGTCGGCGACGGCCTCGCCTACATCATCAAGGCCCGCGTGCAGCTGCTGCGCGACCTCGGTTCCGCGATCGCTCCGCAGAGCGCCTGGAACCTCATCCAGGGCATCGAAACGCTGTCGCTGCGCATCGAGCGCCACGTGCAGAACGCGCAGGAGATCGCCGAGTGGCTTGACAACCGCGATGACGTCGCAGCCGTCAACTACTCGGGTCTGCCCACCTCCCCCTGGTACGCGAAGGCGAACGAGTACGCACCGAAGGGTGTCGGCGCTGTGCTGTCCTTCGAGCTCAAGGGCGGCGTCCAGGCCGGTCGCGAGTTCGTGAACAGCCTGACGCTGTTCAGCCACCTCGCGAACATCGGCGACGTCCGTTCGCTGGTCATCCACCCCGCATCCACGACCCACGCGCAGCTCACCCCCGAGCAGCAGCTCACCGCCGGCGTCACCCCCGGTCTCGTGCGTCTGTCCGTCGGTCTCGAGAACATCGACGACCTCAAGGCCGACCTCGACCAGGCCCTGGCCGCGGCACGCCGCGTCTCGGAGGCGGCTCGCGCCTGATCTCGTTCGGCACACCGGATGCCCTGGGCCGTTGCGGTCCGGGGCATCCGTGCGTCTGGCACGCGCCCGGCGTCTCCGCGCGGGTGTCAGACCACCGGCGCCGCGGTGACCACGTAGGCGCCGGTCTCGCCACGGCTGTCGAGCTCGATGATCCAGCCCGGCGTGCTCGTCTTCACTGCCACGGTCGCACTCGAGGGGCACTGGATGCTCCCTGTAGGCGCGGCCCGGTGGTCGATCTCGTCCCCTTCGCTGAACCAGAGGTCGATGACCTCGGCACCGGCGCACCTGACCGTGACGGAGTAATCGCCCGCCGCGGCATTCCGATCGTGCCACCCCTGGGGTGCGACCTGCCCAGCGACTCCGAATGATCCCCACATCGCGTTCGCGCCATCGGGGATCGGCTCGTCATCGAAATAGTCCGTGAACCGATCGAGAGCCGCTGGTCGCGCCGTCTTCGTCGGAGCCGGAGCCGGAGCTGCGTCGTACTGCCGCGCCTGCGGGGTGCACGCCGTGAGGCACGATATTCCCAGCAGCATGGCGACCGTTCCTGCTCCCACCCGTGTCCGCATGGTCTCGAGCGTAGCCCGCACGAAGGACGCAGAACCGTAACCTTCGCCGGTCGGTCGCCTTTCCACGCGACAATGGAGGAATGGACTGGCAGACGACCTCTGAGGACACCGTGCCGTCGGCACCGGTGACGGAGGCGGATGTACGCCTGCTCCGCGCGCGCCCCCCGGCGACCGGCGCCTGGCGCGACGGCGACCCCGTCGGCAACCGGCGCTTCGCCGGGTTCGGGGCTTTCCGCACCGAGAGCGGTGCCGAGCTTCCCGGCATCCGTCTCGCCTACGAGACCTGGGGCGAGCTGACCCCCGAACGGGACAACGCCGTGCTCGTGCTGCACGCGCTCACCGGCGACAGCCATCTTCGCGGCGAAGCCGGCGCGGGTCACCCCACCGCGGGATGGTGGGAGCAGATCACCGGACCCGGAGCTCCTCTGGACACCGACCGCTGGTTCGTCATCGCCCCCAACATGCTGGGCGGATGCCAGGGGTCGACCGGACCAGCCAGTGTCGCGCCGGACGGCTACGAGTGGGCGTCGCGTTTCCCGTACCTGACCATCCGCGACCAGGTGGCAGCCCAGGTCCGCCTCGCCGACGCTCTCGGTATCGACACGTGGGCCGCCGTGATCGGTGGCTCGATGGGCGGCATGCACGCGCTGGAGTGGGCCGTGTCGCATCCGGAGCGCGTGCAACGGCTGGGCGTGCTCTCCTCGCCGCCGGTGACGACTGCCGATCAGATCGCGCTGAACACCGTGCAGACCGAGACGATCCGGATGGATCCGCGTTTCCAGGGCGGCGAGTACTACGACCTCGGCGACGGAGACGGACCGCACCGCGGGCTCGCCCTGGCGCGCCGGATGGCGCTGCTGAACTACCGCAGTCCGATCGAACTCAATCAGCGCTTCCAGCGGTCCTGGCAGTCAGGCGTCTCGCCGCTCGGTCACGGCGGACGTTTCGCCGTGGAGTCGTACCTCGATTTCCACGGGAACAAGTTCACCCGCCGCTTCGACGCGAACAGCTATGTCACCCTCGTCGAGGCGATGAACTCGCACGATGTCGGACGCGACCGCGGCGGCGTCGAAGAAGCACTGCACTCGGTCACCGCGACGACGCTCGTTCTCGGCATCGACAGCGACCGGCTGTTCCCGATCGATGGGCAGCATCGCATCGCCCGCAGCATCCCGAACACTCTCGACGGAACCGAGGCCGTGGTGCTCGCGAGCGACTTCGGTCACGACGGATTCCTGATCGAGACGGAGGCCGTGGGGGCGCACCTGCGGCGACTGCTGGCGAGCTGAGATCAGCCCGGTCGGTACCGCCACGGCAACGACCCCGTTTCGAGGCGGTCACTGCCCCAGGTGAAGACCTGTCCCTCGGCCGTCCGGTTCACCACCGTGCGAAAGGTCCGTGGCATCCCTGCCGATGTGAGCGCCGTGGCGACATCGGCGAACGTGGCGAGGTGACGCAACGTCATCCAGGTCGGCGGGAACAGCGTCCACTCCCCTGCGCCGTGCCGAGCCAGCGCGTCGCCCGGTCGGACCCAGACCGCGTCGATGACCTCGTCGGTCGACGCCAGGACGTCACCACCGGGATCAGCGGCGACGAAGAACCACGTGCGGAACCGCCGGGGAGCCTCGACGGGCGGATGCCAGCAGGAGAGCACAACCAGGTCGGAGACGACGATCCCGACCTCCTCGAACGTCTCGCGAATCGCCGCACGCCTGGCATCCTCGTCCTCGGCCTCCGACGGCTCGCGATCCCCATCCTCGACGCGACCCCCGGGGAACACCCACGCATCCGCGAAGGAACCCCGCTCGGGCCTGCGCATCAGCAGGACTTCGAGGCCGTCCGTGCCGTCGCGCAGCAGCACGACGGTGCCGGCGACGGGGAGCATCTCGGTGTCGGTCACTCCCACACTCTATGACCGGGTGCCCGACGACCAGCCCGGCTACGAACGAGCGGCCACCAGCACCGTCGTCGGACGGCGCCCCTCGACCCGGTACGAGACGACCGCGATGACGAGCCCGATCACCGCGAGCGCCGCCCCGGTCCATGCAGGAGCCGTGAACCCCCACCCGATGGCGATCACCGCTCCGCCGAGGAAGGCGCCGAGGCTGTTGCCGATGTTCAGGGCCGAATGGTTGAGCGCCGCCGCGATCGACTGGTTGTCGCCTGCGACGTCCATGAGGCGTGTCTGGATCGTGGGGCTGAGCACGGACGACACGAAACCGACGACGATGACGAGCACACCGAGCGTCAGGATCCAGAACGACAGCACGGCGAGCAGTGCGAGCACCGCTGCCATCGCTGTCAGGCCGACGAGCATCGTTCGACGCAGATCGATGTCGGCGAGGTGTCCACCGACGAGGTTTCCGGCGGTCATGCCGACGCCCATGAGCACCAGCACGATCGGCACGGTCCATGCCGGCGATCCGGCGACCTCGGTGACCAACGGGGCGATGTAGCTGTACACCGCGAAGAAGCCGCCGAACCCGATCGCGCCGACGGCGAGAGTGAACCACACCTGCGGAATGCGGAACACGCCGAGTTCCGCGCGCATCGTGCGACCCGGCTCCCCCGGATGCTCCGGTACGAACAGCGCGATGCAGAGCGTCGCCAGCGCGAACACCAGCGTGACGACCAGGAAGGCGGTTCGCCAGCCCCACTGCTGGCCGAGGAATGTGCCCAGCGGCACACCGACGACGTTCGCGATGGTGAGACCGGTGAGGATGAACGCGACGCCCTTGGCCCTGTTGCCCGGCCCCATCACGTCGGCGGCGACGAGTGCGCCGATGCCGAAGTAGGCGCCGTGCGGGAGCCCGGCGAGGAACCGTGAGGCTCCGACGAGCTCGAACGACGGCAGCACGACCGTGAGCGCGTTGAAGACGGTCAGCGCGAGCGCGAGGACGATCATCACGCGATGCCGCGGAAAACGCGCGACGAAGCCGGCGATCGTGGGGGCGCCGATGACGACTCCGAGCGCA
Organism: Microbacterium sp. LWH12-1.2; assembly: GCF_040675825.1. Lineage (NCBI taxonomy): Bacteria > Bacillati > Actinomycetota > Actinomycetes > Micrococcales > Microbacteriaceae > Microbacterium > Microbacterium sp. LWH12-1.2. Next base: position 615,455 of record NZ_JBEGIJ010000001.1, on the reverse strand, counting down.
TACAGCGAGATCAGCCAGCCGGCCTGGCCCAGCGCGTCCTCCTGGCTGGCGTTCCAGACGGAGGGCAGCAGGTCTCGGGCGATGTCGGGCAGCAGGCCCATGACCACGAATTCGGTCATGCCGATGCCGAAGCTGCCGATGGCGAGAGAGAGGAGCGCCCTCTTCGCCGCACCCCTCGATTCAGTCGAGGGATTCACCCTTCGATGCTACCGGTCCGACCCGCCCTCGATCGCCGCCTCCAGGCGGTCGACCTTCGCATCCAGCTCGCCGGAGTAACCAGGGCGGATATCGGCCTTCAGAACGAGCGACACCCGGGAGCCGAAGGGCATCACGGCTTCCGTCGCTCGCTTCACGACGTCCATGACCGTGTCCCAGTCGGGTCCCTCGATCTCGGTGAACATGCTGGTCGTGCGGTGGGCCAGGCCGGACTCGCGCACGACACGGACGGCAGCCGCTACCGCATCGTGCACGGAACCGTCCGTGCTCTCGGCACCGCTGGCCGGTGTGCCGCTGGGGGCGACGGAAAAGGCGATGAGCATGGGAGTACCTCCGGGTGTTCAGGGTTTCGTCGGCACCCGCACCAGCGCGCGGATGCCGACGGCGAGCAGGATGACCAGCAGGATATTCCGCGCCGACAGCATCATGACGGGCACGAGCTCGGCACGCAGGAGCGCATCGTAGGTGAGCGGGTAGATGAAACAGGTGAGTGCGCACAGGACGAGCACGATGATGGCCGGAACGTGTGCGCGGACGCGATCGAGAACGATCCAGAGCAGGGCCGGTGCGATCAGCCAGGTCTGGAACTGCGGGGAGCCGACCTTGTTGGTGACGATGAGCGTGACGACGAGTGCGAGCGCCAACGGCGGGAACAGCCGCGGGAAGGATGCCCCGCGCATGACCTTCATGGCGCCGATCGCGGCGATCGCGAGAACCGCGGCGAACATGAGCGGCGTGAGCACGGCGGTGACGGCATCCGCACCGTCCGCAGCGATCTGGAAGGTGAGGATGTCGAAGCTGTACTCGATCCGCGCGGATCCGGCCATGGCGAGCCAGAGGAACGGCGTCGCGGCGACCGCTTCGATCTGCAGGCCTCTGCCGGTCTGCTCCGTGAGGAATCCGAGCAGCTCTGCGTCGGCCCCGAGCAGGAAGAGCAGCACGATCACGACCGCCGTCACGGCGACCGCGGTGACCAACATCCGCACGCGGGTCCTCGAGGCGAGGATGGCGGCCACGACCACGGCGCCGGGCCAGATCTTGATCCATGCTCCGATCGTGAGCAGCGCGACCGCGACCGCCGGTCGCCTGAGCAACCAGAGGCCGCCGACCACGACGATCGGCACGGTGATCGCATCGATCCGGTACATCGCGATCGGCCCGAGCAGGAGCAGCGCCGCCGACCAGAACCAGGCAGCGCTCCGATGCGGCCGCGACGCCACGCGACCGAGGAGCACACCGAACGCCACGGCGTCGAGCACGGTCACCAGCACCGCCCAGGCGATGAGATAGGCGCCGGATACGCCGAGCAGCGGCACGAGCGGCATCGAGAGGAGCTTGGCCAGGAGCATCGGCAGCAGCGCCAGCTGCGGATAGACCCACTGCTCGGTGACGCCGACGATCGCTCCCCCGCCGAGCGCCGAGGCCGACCAGGGTTCATAGACGAGGACGACGTCACCCATCGGTTGGCTGGGATAGATCCAGCCGAGTACCGCGATGAGCAGGTGCACGCCGAGGAACACCGCCCAGAGCGCGATGAGTCGACCGGTGCGGGCGGCGGTCACGACAGCAGGTCCGCAATCGCCGACGGCAGCGCCTCGGCGACGTCCATGGCCACGATCGGATGCCCGTGGGCTCCATCGGTCGCTCCTGCGGCCAGCCGCCCGGCGTGTCCGTGCAGCCAGGCCCCGGCCGCTGCCGTCTCGGCGAGCGGCGCATCAGGATTCGCCGCGATCAGCGCGCCCAGGATGCCGGCGAGCACATCTCCGGTGCCGGCCGTCGCGAGCCAGCCCGTCCCCGCCTCGACGGTGATGATCGCTGCATCCGCGGAGGCGATGAGAGTCTTGGCCCCCTTCAGCAGCACCGTTGCGCCGAGCGCTGCTGCCGTCTGCGCCACCTCAGCCGCTCTGTCCGCGTCCGCGCGAAGCTTCATCAGCTCTCGCAACCGAGCGAACTCTCCGGCGTGCGGTGTGACGAGGGCCGGCGCGTTCGCGGCGACGGCAAGATCGAGCGCACCGGCATCGACGACCACAGGCACCACGCCGGCGAGAATCTCGCGCAGCGCCTCGTGCTCCTGGTGACTCCGGTGCCCGGGGTCCGTGCCGGAGCCGATCACCCACGCGCCGATGCGGGTGCGGCCGGTGTCACGGCCGGTGACCGTCTCCGGCCGCCGCGCGATCACCGCATCCGCTGCCTTTCCCTCGCCGACGTAACGGACATAGCCAGCGCCGGCGCGCCAGGCGGCCTCGACACCGAGCACAGCCGCCCCCGGGTACGCATCCGATCCGGTGCGCAGCGCGACGACGCCTCGCGAATACTTGTCGTCGGCCGGCGACGGAACGCGCAGGAACGGCACGGTGTCCGCACGGGACCACTCACGAACCTCGACCATGACTCCACGTTAGTGCGAGCGCCTCGGGTCGTCGCGCGCGCACTACGGTCGAGAGGTGAGCATTCTCTTCTCTCCGCTTCGTCTTCGTTCGGTCGAGTTCCGCAACCGGCTCTGGGTGTCACCGATGTGCATGTACAGCGCCGTCGACGGGATGCCGCAGGAGTGGCACCACACGCACCTCGCCCAGTTCGCGTCCGGCGGTGCCGGTCTCGTCGTCGCCGAGGCCACCGCCGTGGCGCCGGAGGGTCGGATCTCGCCCCGGGATACGGGCTTGTGGAACGACGAGCAGCGCGATGCCTGGACGCCGATCGTGCGGGCGATCCACGATCGCGGTGCGGTCGCCGGCATCCAGCTCGCACATGCCGGACGCAAGGCATCGACGTGGTGGCCCTGGGCCGACGATCGCGGCTCCGTTCCGGTCGGCGACGGCGGGTGGAGCACCGTGGCGCCCTCTCCCGTCGCGTTCGACGGGTTCGATGCCCCGATCGCCCTGGAGATCACCGGGATCGACAATGTCGTCGACGCCTTCGCCGCCGCGGCACGTCGCGCACTGGATGCCGGATTCGACGTCCTCGAGATCCACGGCGCCCACGGTTACCTGCTGCACCAGTTCCTGTCGCCGCTGTCGAATCAACGCACCGACGAGTACGGCGGGACCCTTGCGAACCGCGCCCGACTGCTGCTGCGTGTCATCGACGCGGTGCGCGCGGAATCCGGCGACGACGTGCCGTTGTTGGTACGCATCTCCGCGACGGATCACGCCGACGGCGGCTTCACTCCCGAGGAGGCAGCGGTCGTCGGCGGATGGGCGACGGAGCACGGCGCCGACTTCATCGACGTATCCAGCGGAGGGCTCGTCGCCCACCAGCAGATTGACCTGTTCCCGGGCTATCAGGTCGCGCTGGCCGAGACGGTGCGCCAGGGCGGCCGCATCCCGGTCTCCGCCGTCGGCCTGATCACCGCGGCCGAGCAGGCGGAGCGGGTACTCGCGGAGGGCGCGGCCGACGCGATCTTCGCCGGCCGCGAGTGGCTTCGAGACCCCCACTTCGCGCTCCGGGCCGCGCACGAACTCGGCGCGGACGTCTCGTGGCCTTCGCAGTACCTTCGCGCCCGTTGGCGCTGACCGTCACTGCCCTCGGTTGATCACGCGCCGGGTCGCATCCTGCACCTCGCCGACGAGTTCCTCGAGGATGTCCTCGAGGAAAAGCACGGCTGTGGTCTCCCCCTGCGCATTGCGCACCTTCGCCAGGTGGCGGCCGGCTCGACGCATCAGCGCGAGAGCATCTTCCAGGTCCGTGTCCTCTTGGACCGGGACCATGTGGTGGATGCGCTTCTTCGGCACCGGCTGCGCGGCCTTGGCGACGGCATCCGCTCCGTCTGAGGTGCGCAGGATGTCCTTCAGGTGCACATACCCGATCGGAGCGCCCTCGCCGTCGACGATCACGTACCGCGAGAATCCATAACGCGCGACAGCCCGTTCGATCTCATCAGGTGTGATCGATTCGGGCAGGGACACGAGATCGTCCAGCGGGACGGCGATGTCTCGGGCCTTCTTGTCGGTGAACTCCAACGCCGCGGCCAGCGTGCCCGAGGCATCCGAGAGCACGCCCTCCCGCCGGGACTGATCGACGATCGTCGCCACTTCCTCGAGCGTGAACGTCGACGCCGCCTCATTCTTCGGCTCCACACGGAACAGCCGCAGCACGGCGTTCGCCGCACCGTTGAGCAGCCAGATAACCGGCATGAACACCTTCGACACCCACACCAGGGGTGGTGCCAGGATCAGCACCGCTCGGTCGGGCACCGAGAACGCGAGGTTCTTCGGCACCATCTCACCGAACACGACGTGCAGGAAGGAGACGATGAGCAGCGCGACCGCGAAGGCGACAGCGTCGACGACACCATCCGACCACCCGATCGCGTGCAGGGGCTGCGCGAGAAGGTGGTGGATCGCCGGCTCGGACACGTTCAGGATGAGGAGCGAACAGATCGTGATGCCGAGCTGCGATGTCGCGAGCATGAGCGTCGCGTGCTCCATCGCGTACAGCGCGGTCTTGGCCGCACGGGAGCCCTGCTCCGCACGCGGCTCGATCTGCGAGCGCCGTGCGGAGATCACCGCGAACTCGGCGCCGACGAAGAAGGCGTTCGCTGCGAGGAGCACCACGAGCCAGACGAGGCCTGCCCAATCGTTCATCGGGTCGCCTCCTTTTCGATCTCGTGCGGTCTGGGGATGTATCGGATGCGGTCGACCCGACGTCCATCCATCCGCACCACCTGCAAGATCCCGCTGTCGAGGGTCACCTCATCGCCGTTGGAGGGCACGCGCTCGAGAACACTCATGATGTAGCCGCCGACCGTGTCGTAGACATCGCCCTCCGGGACCTCGACGCCTGCGCGACGGCGAAGCTCGTCAGGACGCAGCTCACCGGGGAAGACGACCCCGTCGCGCCCGCGGACGATGCCGGCCTTGGAGCGGTCATGCTCGTCGGAGACCTCGCCGACGATCTCCTCCACGAGGTCTTCCAGGGTGACGAGGCCCGCCGTGCCGCCGTACTCGTCGACGACGACGGCGAGCTGATAGCCGCGCGCGCGCAGCTCGGAGATGAGTCCGTCCAGATGAACGGTCTCCGGCACCCGGAGCGGCTCAGTGGAGAGCGCCCCGACGGGGACCTCGGCGCGGCGCTCGCGCGGCACCGAGACTGCGGCCTTCAGGTGCACGACACCGGTGATGTCGTCGAGATCATCGTCGTACACCGGGAATCGGCTGTGTCCGGTCCGCCGAGCGAGGTGGATGACGTCATTCGCCGAGTCACCTGCCGCGATCGCGTGCATGCTCGGCCGTGCGGTCATCACGTCGGCCGCGGTGAGCCGCGCGAAGCTGAGGCTGCGGTCCAGCAGACTCGCCGTGTCGGCTTCGAGCACGCCGGCTCGCGCCGATCGCCGCACCAGCGAGGAGAGCTCCTCTGCGGTGCGCGCACCTGAGAGCTCCTCCTTCGGCTCGATGCCCATGCCGCGGAGCACCGCGTTCGCACTGCCGTTGAGCACGATCACCGCGGGCTTGAACACCGTGGTGAAGGCGATCTGGAACGGGATCACCAGCTTCGCCGTCGCCAGGGGAAGGGCGAGCGCGAAGTTCTTGGGGACGAGTTCACCGAGGATCATCGACACCACGGTCGCGACCGTCATGGCCACCACCGTCGCGATCGGCGAGACGGCGGCTTCGGGAACCCTCCAGGCCAGAAGCGTCGGGCCGAGGATGTTCGAGAGCGCCGGTTCCATCGTGTAACCGGTGAGCAGAGTCGTCAGCGTGATCCCGAGCTGAGCCGAGGACAGATGCGTCGACGTGTGTTTCAGAGCGCTGATCGTCAGCGCCAGTCGCGATTCCCCTTTGGCCTGTCGGGCTTCGAGGTCGGCACGGTCGAGATTGACCAGCGCGAACTCGCTCGCGACGAACAGGCCGGTCCCGACCGTGAGAAGGAGCCCCACGCCCAACATGATGTAGTCCATCAGGTGTTCCTCCCGCTGCGGAGAGGTGGACGGTGGGGCGAACTACTGCAACTGGGAGGGTCATCCATTGTGCCGACGATTCTACAGAACTGGTCTGTGATTGCGAGTCGCGGGACCGCCCCTACCAGCTCACCGGCAGCGCCTTGCCCTCTTCATAGCCGGCGGCCGACTGCAGACCGACGAAGGCACGGTCGTGGAACTCCGCCACGGTTGCCGCGCCCGCGTAGGTGAACGATGAACGCACCCCCGAGGTGATCATGTCGAGGAGATCCTCCACGCCGGGACGCAAGGGGTCGAGGTAGATCTTCGACGAGGAGATGCCCTCGGCGAACAGCTCTTTGCGCGCCCGCTCGTAGGGGTCGAGGCGTCCGAAGCGGGCCTGCACGGCCTTCGTCGAGGCCATCCCCCACGATTCCTTGTAGATGCGGCCGTCTGCGTCGCTCTGGAGTTCGCCCGGCGCCTCGATCGTGCCGGCGAACCAGGAGCCGATCATGACGGATGCGGCACCCGCGGCGAGCGCGAGAGCGACGTCGCGCGGATAGCGGACGCCGCCGTCCGCCCAGACGTGCGCGCCCACCTGGCGCGCGGCCTCGGCGGTCTCCAGAACGGCGGAGAACTGCGGTCGCCCCACGGCGGTCATCATCCGCGTCGTGCACATCGCACCGGGGCCGACGCCGACCTTGAGGATCGTCGCTCCGGAATCGACCAGATCGTTCACGCCGTCCGCCGTGACGATGTTGCCCGCCACGATCGGCAGACCGAGATCCAGCTCCGACACGGAACGCAGAGCCCGGAGCATCCCCTCCTGATGACCGTGCGCGGTATCCACGACCAGGACATCGACTCCGGCCGCCGCCAGCGCCTTGGCCTTCGCCGCGACGTCGCCGTTGATGCCGATCGCTGCGGCGACCACCAGCCGACCCTGGGCATCGAGCGCCGGACGGTAGAGCGTGGACCGCAACGCACTGCGAGCGCTCAGCGTCCCGACCAGGTGCCCGTGGTGGATGACGGTCATCATCTCGACTCCGGCGTCGGTGATCACATCGAACGCATGGCGCTCCGAACCGATGTCGTCGGCGTCGAGCGATGGCGTGCCGGAATGCACGAGGTCGCCCAGCTGTGCATCCGGCAGGGCCGTGGCGAGTCGAGACGCGGGCAGGATGCCGAGAATCCGGCCCACGTCGAAGGGAGCGCGTCCGGCCGCGACGACCACGCCATGCCCGGCGACCGCCGGGACGAGTCGGAGCGCGTCTGACACGGATGCCTCTGGCGGGAGTACGAGCGGTGTATCCCAGAGCACCGGCTGGCTCTTCACATCTCGAATCGCCGCATCCAGGTGCTGCAGCGGCATGTCCTGCGGGAGCACGCCGATACCGCCGCGCCGGGCGAGCACGGCCGCGAGTCGCGGACCCGTCACGGAGTTCATGTTGGACGCCACCAGCGGAAGGGTCGCAGCGGTGCCGTCCCGTGGCGCGAGATCGACCTGGAGGCGACTGGAGACCGCGGATCGGCGCGGCACGAGAAAGACGTCTGAATAGGTCAGATCGACGGTCGGCAACGCACCTGAGAACTCCATGCCCCCACGCTACTCACGTCGGGCCGTGTTCGGCTGGTGGTGTGGGAGATTCGCCCGGGAAACACGTTAGGCTTGTTCGTTGAGAGTGTGCGATCCCGGGCGCATCCTGCCCCTTGGACCGTGCAGACAGATTCAGCGATGAAAGAGGGCGATTGAGCGTGTCGAACCAGGTGACCGGCGACGGGGGGTTCGGAGCCAATTCCTGGCTCGTCGAAGAGCTCTACGAGCAGTTCAAGGTGAACCGCGACTCCGTCGACAAGGAGTGGTGGCCGATCCTCGAGAAGTATCAGCCGGAGACCGCCGCTCCCCCGGCAGGCGAGGCCGCACCGGCCACACAGACGGCTCATCCGGTCACCGCCCCCATCCCGGTGATCGGCGCGCAGCCCGTCGCCCGGACGACCACCAAGCCGGCCGCCGCCGCCCCGATCCCCGCCCAGGCACCGAAGCCCGCGGCGAAGAGCGATCCCGTCGAGGCGACCGAGGAAGACAAGGTCACTGTCCTGCGCGGCATGACCAAGACTCTCGCCGCGAACATGGACGAGTCCCTCGCCGTCCCCACTGCGACCAGCGTGCGCACGATCCCGGCGAAGCTGATGATCGACAACCGCATCGTCATCAACAACCACATGGCCCGCACACGCGGCGGCAAGATCAGCTTCACGCATCTCATCGGTTGGGCGCTCATCCAGACGCTCAAGGAGTTCCCGAGCCAGAACGTGTTCTACGCCGAGGTCGACGGCAAGCCGTCTGTCGTCGCGCCGGCGCACGTGAACCTCGGCATCGCGATCGACCTCCCCAAGCCGGACGGCACCCGCGCCCTCATGGTGCCGAGCATCAAGCGTGCCGACACGATGACCTTCACCGAGTACCTCTCCGCCTACGAGGACCTCGTCGGCCGCGCCCGGGGCAACAAGCTCACCGCTGCCGACTTCCAGGGCACGACGCTCTCACTCACCAACCCGGGCGGCATCGGCACCGTGCACTCCGTGCCCCGTCTGATGAAGGGCCAGGGCGCCATCATCGGCGCCGGCGCCCTCGAGTACCCGGCCGAGTTCCAGGGCGCCAGCGAGAAGACGCTGAACGAGCTCGCGATCGGCAAAACGATCACCCTGACCAGCACCTATGACCACCGTGTCATCCAGGGCGCCGGCTCCGGCGAGTTCCTCAAGAAGGTGCACGAGCTGCTCATCGGGCAGCGCGGCTTCTACGACGACATCTTCGCGGCCCTGCGCATCCCGTACGCCCCGATCCACTGGAACGCGGACATCGCCGTCGACCTCGCCGAGCGCGTCGACAAGACCGCCCGCGTGCAGGAGCTCATCAACTCCTTCCGTGTGCGCGGCCACCTGATGGCTGACATCGACCCGCTGGAGTACGTGCAGCGTTCGCACCCCGACCTCGAGATCGAGACCCACGGCCTCACGTTCTGGGATCTCGACCGCGAGTTCGTCACCGGTGGCTTCGGCGGACGACGTGTCGCGAAGCTGCGCGAGATCCTCGGCGTCCTCCGCGACTCCTACTGCCGCACGCTGGGCATCGAGTACATGCACATCCAGGATCCTGAGCAGCGCCGCTGGTTCCAGGAGAAGGTCGAGCTCAAGTACCAGAAGCCCGGCCACGACGAGCAGCTGCGTGTGCTCCGCAAGCTCAACGAGGCCGAAGCGTTCGAGACCTTCCTGCAGACGAAGTTCGTCGGACAGAAGCGCTTCTCGCTCGAGGGCGGCGAGTCGCTCATCCCGCTGCTCGACGAGATCCTGCAGGGTGCGGCGACGGCCGGCCTCGAGGGCGCCGCGATCGGGATGGCGCACCGTGGTCGCCTGAACGTTCTCACCAACATCGCCGGCAAGACCTACGGACAGGTGTTCCGCGAGTTCGAGGGCACTCAGACTCCGGGCAACCAGCGCGGCTCCGGTGACGTGAAGTACCACCTCGGCACCGAGGGCACCTTCATCGCGGATGACGGCGGCGAGCTTCCCGTCTACCTCGCCGCGAACCCGTCGCACCTGGAGACCGTGGACGGCGTGCTCGAGGGCATCGTCCGCGCCAAGCAGGACCGCCACCCGATCGGCACCTTCTCGTGGCTGCCGATCCTCGTGCACGGCGATGCCGCTTTCGCCGGTCAGGGCGTCGTGGTCGAGACGCTGCAGATGTCTCAGCTGCGCGGCTACCGCACCGGCGGCACGATCCACGTCGTGGTCAACAACCAGGTCGGGTTCACCACCACCCCGACGGATGCCCGCACCTCGGTGTATGCGACGGATGTCGCGAAGACCATCCAGGCACCGATCTTCCACGTGAACGGCGACGACCCCGAAGCGGTCATCCACGTCGCCCAGCTCGCGTTCGAGTACCGCGAGCGGTTCCACCGCGATGTCGTCATCGACCTCGTCTGCTACCGCCGACGTGGCCACAACGAGGGCGATGACCCCTCGATGACGCAGCCGCTGATGACCGACCTCATCCAGGCGAAGCGGTCCGTCCGCCGGCTCTACACCGAGGCTCTGGTCGGCCGCGGTGACATCACCGAGCAGGAGTACGAAGAGGCGAAGGCCGACTTCCAGAACCGGCTCGAGATCGCCTTCGCCGAGACGCACGCGGCCGAGACCGGTGCCACACCGATCGCCCCGGTCACCGCGCATGTCGATGAGCAGGAGGGCGCCCCCGACGTCACCGGCGTCGCGAACGAGGTCATCCAGCTCATCGGCGATGCCTTCGTGAACAAGCCGGAGGGCTTCACCGTGCACCCGAAGGTGCAGCAGCTCCTCGACAAGCGCGCGGACATGAGTCGCAACGGCGGCATTGACTGGGCGTTCGGCGAGCTGCTCGCCTTCGGCTCACTGCTGTTGGAGGGCACCCCGGTGCGCCTCGCAGGGCAGGATGCCCGTCGTGGCACCTTCGTGCAGCGTCATGCCGTGATGCACGACCGCACCAACGGACAGGAATGGCTGCCGCTGGCGAACCTCTCCGACAGCCAGGGCCGCGTCTGGGTCTACGACTCCCTGCTCAGCGAGTACGCCGCTCTCGGCTACGAGTACGGCTACTCCGTGGAGGCACCGGAAGCGCTGGTGCTGTGGGAGGCGCAGTTCGGCGACTTCGTCAATGGCGCCCAGTCGGTCATCGACGAGTACATCTCGGCCGCCGAGCAGAAGTGGGGCCAGTACTCCGGCGTCACGCTGCTGCTCCCGCACGGCTACGAGGGTCAGGGACCCGACCACTCCTCGGCGCGCATCGAGCGTTTCCTGCAGCTGTGCGCACAGGACAACATGATCGTCGCGCGCCCGTCGACGCCGGCTTCCCACTTCCACCTGCTGCGCCGTCAGGCATACGCCCGGCCGCGCAAGCCGCTGATCATCTTCACGCCGAAGGCGATGCTGCGCCTTCGCGGGGCCACCAGCCCGGTCGAGGCGTTCACTCAGGGCCGCTTCGAACCGGTCATCGACGACGACCGCGGGCTCGACCGCAGCGCCGTCAAGCGCGTGCTGGTGCACTCCGGCAAGATCCACTGGGATCTGCGCAGCGAGCTCGAGAAGAACCCGAACCCAGAGGTCGCGCTGGTGCGCCTGGAGCAGCTGTACCCGACCCCGATCGGCGAGCTCAAGGCGATCACGGACTCGTACCCGAACGCCGAGCTGGTGTGGGTGCAGGACGAGCCGGAGAACCAGGGTGCATGGCCGTTCCTCGCGCTCGCCTTCGCCGATGTCCCCGGTGACCGCACGTTCCATCCCGTCGCCCGCGCCGCATCCGCGTCGCCCGCGACCGGATCCTCGAAGGTGCACGCGGCCGAACAGGCCCGACTGCTGCGCACCGCGCTCACCGTCGGCTGATTCACGCCAACAGAAAAGGGGCATCCCGACTTCGGTCGGGATGCCCCTTTTCACGTGCACGGCACGGCGGTCGCGGCTTCAGCCGGCGCTGAGCGGCACCCGCTGCTGGAATCGCTCATCGGAGCTCAGCCCTTCGCGGGTCCGTTCGAGGGCCTGCTCGTCGCCGCCGGCGGCCGCCAACGCGAGCAACGCCGCGCCGAGAACGGGCGGCGCGTCGACGACGCTGAGCTGCGCGCGCGGTGCGACCCTGTCGAGTCCGTCGCGGATACCCGCCAGGAGCAGCGGATCCCGCGACCGGGCGACGCCTCCCCCGAAGACCACCGGCACCGCGATGTCGTGCAGGTCGAGCCTGCGCACGCATGCCTGCACGAAGGCGACGACCTCCTCGGCCTGCCTCTGCACGATGCTCTGCGCCACGGCATCGCCGGCGTGCGCTGCTTCGAACACGAGCGGCGCCAGCGCCGCGAAGCCGTCGTGATCGCGTTTACCCAGATGGACGTCCTCGATCAGCTCCGCGACCGACGGTGCGTCGACGCTGCGCAGCAGTAGCGCACGCAGTGCCGTCTCGGGTCCTCTGCCGTCCTCGGCACGCGCAGCATGCCAGACCACTGCATCACCGAGTTCGCTGCCTCCGCCCCAGTCGCCGGACAGCGGACCGAGCGCAGGGAAGCGCACGACCACTCCGTCGGCCCGCACGCCGATCGCATTCATCCCGGTGCCGCAGATCACGGCGACCGCATCGGGCGAGTCGGTCCCGGCCCGCAGCAGGGCATGCAGGTCGTTCTCGACAGCCACCGCCGTATCGGCCCATTCCCGCCCGACGATGGCCGAGCGGTACGCGACGATCTCCTCCGCGAGATCCAGACCCGAGAGATACAGGCTCACCTGGATCAGCTCCCGTGGATCGCGCCCGTCGAGCGCACGACCGATCAGAGCATCGATCACCCGCACGGATTCGTCGAGACCCTCCAGTTGAGGACTCGAGCCGGTGCCACGCTCCCAGGCGAGCACCTCTCCCGTGGCGTCGAGCAGCACGACGTCGGTCTTCGATCCGCCCCCGTCGACGGCGAGGACGAGGCCCGACGACGCTGTCACGCCCACTCCAGGAACTGCGAGTTCGCCGCCAGGAGCAGATCCGTGAGGTTCTCGGCTCGATCGTGCTGAAGCACCAGCGGGTGGGCACGCATCGCGCGAAGCACCCGGTCGCGTCCGCCGTGGATCGCCGCATCCAGCGCGAGGCGTTCGTATCCGGCGACAGCGCTGATCAGCCCGCTGATGTCGTCAGGGAGCGCGGCCACCGGCTCGGCGACGAACGTGCCGTCGATGTGCCGCGCCGGCACCTCGATGACGTGATCGTCCGGCAGGAACGGCAGAACGCCATCGTTGCGGAGGTTCACGACGCGCGGCACGTCCGTGCCGCCACGGATGGCGATGAGAAGCTCGATCGCTGCTTCCGAATAGAAGGCTCCACCCCGCTGTTCCAGGATCGCGGGCTTCGTGTCCACCGTCGGATCGGCGTACAGTCCGAGCAACTCGTTCTCGATCGCCCGCACTTCCTGGGCGCGCGTGGCGTGGTGGCGCTGCTCATGCAGGACCTCGTCATGCGCGTAGTAGTAGCGGAGGTAGTACGACGGGATCACACCGAGCTGCGACAGCAGCGCCGGTGCGAGCTCGACGTCGTCCGCGAGTCCCTGCAGGTTGCTGTCCAGGAGTCCCGGGAGTACATCCTTGCCGTCGACGAATACGCCACGCTCCCACGTGAGGTGGTTCAACCCGACGTGCGCGAGTCCCACCCGGTCGGGTTCGACCCCGGCCTCGGCCGCGAAGCGCCGCTGGAATCCGATAGCGACGTTGCATAGTCCGACGGCCCGGTGCCCGGCCTGCAGAAGCGCGCGGGTCACGATGCCGACCGGGTTCGTGAAGTCCACGATCCAGGCGTCGGGTTTCGCGTGCGTGCGCACGACGTCGGCGATCCGCAGGACGACGGGTACCGTGCGCAGCGCCTTCGCCAGGCCGCCGGGTCCCGTCGTCTCCTGTCCGATGCAGGAGACCTCGTGCGGCCATGTCTCGTCCTGCTCACGGGCGTCCTGCCCGCCGATGCGCAGCTGGATGAGTACGGCATCCGCGTCGCTGACTCCGGCGACCAGGTCATCCGTCGCCGTCAGGCGAGCCGGGTGACCGGCGCGAGCCAGCATCCGCCGGGACACGCCGCCGACGAGATCGAGCCGCGAGCGGTCGCTGTCGACCAGCACGATCTCCTCGATCGGCAATTGCTGCTGAAGTCGGATGAATCCGTCGATCAGCTCCGGGGTGTAAGTCGATCCACCGCCGACGATGGCGAGTTTCATCTGCTCTCCTTGTTTCTGTGCTGTGTCTGCGCCCGATGGTCGGACGTCACTGGGTGGGAATGCGCTCTTCGAGGCGTTCCCTGATCTGTTGCACCAGCAGGCGGCGAGCGCCCACCAGTACCGCGGTGCTTCCCGTCGTGCTGAGGTTGACGGTCGGCGCGGGGCGTTCGCCATCGGCCGTGCGCGCCGTGACAAGGGCAGCGAGTCGCGCACCACAGGCGAGAGCGGTCGGGCCGCCGAGGACGACCATCGCGGGGTCGAGCACGGCGAGCACGGGTTCGAGGGTGAGGACGATGCGCTCGGCGATGGCGTCGAGTGCATCGGGGTCGTCGGCGAGCGCGGCGATGTCCTGGGGATACCGTGCGTCGGCGCCGCCGAGCAGCTGCAGAACGGCGTCGGAGCCGAGCAGAGCCGTGGTGCCGGCTCCAGGGGCGCCCGGGGCCGCGGAGACCGTGAGGTATCCGATCTCGCCGGCGCTCCCGTGCGCGCCGCGATGGACGCTGCCGCCGAGGTCCACGCCGACACCGAGACCGCCTCCCATCCAGAGCAGCGCGAAACTGCCGGCATCCTGCGCGACGCCGATGGCGCGCTCGGCCATCGTCGCGAGATTGACGTCGTTCTCGAGAGTCACCGCGACACCGAGCGACTGCTCGATCCGCCGCCGCGATCCCGTCGATGGCCAGCCTGGCAGCGAGTCCGTCAACGAGATCACATCATGCTCGTGGCTCACCGCCGCCTGCACCCCCACCGTCACGGCTTCGACGGTGTGATGCTCGGCATCGGCCGCCGCGCAGGCGGCGTCGATCGCGCGTCGGATGTCGCCCTCCGGCGATCGCTCGGCCTTGTCGACGGGGAGTTCGATGATGGGATGCTCGGCCGCGGCCGCGTCGACGAGCACCGCCTGGATGGTGTCCTCGAGCATGCTCACCGCGACGCCCGTGATGCGATCAGTGCGCACACCCCAGCTCACCGCGCTCGGCCCGCGATTGCCGGACACCTCGCCCACCGGACGCACCAGGTCGGCGCGTTTCAGGCGCGCGATCATCTGCGTCGCCGTCGGCTTCGACATCCCGGACAGCTCTCCCAGCCGGGTGCGCGTCAGCGGGCCGTGCTCGAGGAACAGGTGCAGCGCTTCGCGGTCGTTCCTGGTGCGCAACCAGGACGAAGTCCCCGGATCGATCTGTGACATGAGATTCCCTTGGAGGATGCCGCGACTCACACCGAGCGGAGTTCGCGGCGGACCTCGTCGCGGAGTCGGCCGAGGTTGTCCGGTTCGGGAGCGGCTCCGAGCAGGGTGCGGGTGTACTCGTGCTGGGGGTCCAGGATGACGTCGTCAGCCGGTCCGCGTTCGACGACGTCGCCGCGGTAGAGCACCATGATCTCGTCGCTGAAATGCCGTGCGGTCGCGAGATCGTGAGTGATGTAGAGGACGCCGAGGTTCTCCTCCCGCTGCAGATCCGCGAGCAGGTTCAGCACCTCCAACCGGATCGACACGTCCAGCATCGAGACCGGCTCATCGGCGACGATGAACCTCGCCCCCGGCGCCAACGCCCTGGCGATCGCGACCCGCTGGCGCTGCCCACCGGACAGCTCGTGCGGGCGACGATCCACGTAGCTCTCCGCGGGAGTGAGGCGCACGCGATCGAGCAGCTCCAGAGTGCGTTCACGCACCTGATCGGCGGACAGGTGCGGGTGATGGATACGGATCGGGCGTTCCAGATGGTGCCCGATCGTGTGGAAAGGGTTCAACGACGCGAACGGATCCTGGAACACCATCTGCACCTGTGACCGGTACGCCGCAACATCCCGGCCCCGGGAGCCGGTCCGGTGCCCGTCCAGGAGGATCTGCCCGCTCGTGGGAGATTCCAGCTTCATCAACATCCGGGCGATCGTCGACTTCCCCGACCCGGACTCCCCCACCAGCGCCACCGTCTTCCCGGCCGCGATCGTGAACGAGACGTCCTTCACCGCGTGCAGAGTGTGTGTGCGGAACCCCGACCGGAGGGTGAAGTTCTTCACCAGGTTCCTGGCCTCCAGAGTGGATGTCTCGTTCATCGGACCTGCTCCTCGATCGATGCGCCGGTGCGAACGAAATCGCCGCGCTCACCCTTCAGCGACGGGAAGCTGGAGAGCAGCTTCTTCGTGTACTCATGCTGCGGAGCGCGGTAGATCTCCTCCGCCGTGCCCTGCTCCACGATCTGCCCCTGCAGCATCACCGCGATCCGATCACTGATCTCGATCAGCATCGGCAGATCATGCGTGATGAAGATCACCGCGAATCCGAGTCGCTCGCGCAACCGCATGATCTCGCGGATGATCCCCCGCTGCACCACGACATCCAGCGCCGTCGTGGGCTCGTCCATGATCATCACCTGCGGGTCCAGGGCCAGCGCCATCGCGATCATCATCCGCTGCCGCATTCCGCCGGACAGCTCATGCGGAAACGACGTGAGACGGGAAGGATCCACCCCCACCAGGGTGAGGAGCTCCTCGGCGCGCTCGGTCTTCGCCTTGCGGCTCATCCCCGGCCGGTGCGTGTCGAAGATGTCGAAGATCTGCGCCCGCACACTGATGACCGGGTTCAACGAGTTCATCGCCCCCTGGAACACCATCGAGATCTTGTCCCAGCGGAATACCCTGAGCCCTTCGGCCCCCAACGCCACCACATCGATGTCCGTGCCAGAACGATCGTGGAACACGATCTCGCCGCTGGTCATCAATGCCGGCGCCTTCAGCAACCGGTTCAGCCCGTACGCCAGCGTTGTCTTCCCGCACCCGGATTCTCCGGCAAGGCCCAGGATCTCCCCACGATTCAGCGTCAACGACACATCGCGGACAGCCTTCACCGGCGGATCCACCTCGTACTCGATCGACACGTTCCGCGCCGTGAGAACTGCCTCAGGAACGTTCATGCGACTGCCCCGTCTCCTGCGATGCCGACGCCGGCCCGACGGGCGCGGCGCTGTCGCCGCGCCGCCTGAGGGGCGAGACGCAGCTTCGGGTTCACGATCTCGTCGATCGCGAAGTTGATCAGGGACAGACCGGTGCCGATCAGGGCGATGATGGCGCCCGGCGGTACGAACCACCACCACGCGCTGCTGCCGACGGCTTGGCCGGTCTGCGCATCGTTGAGCACGGTGCCGAGCGTGATCGATCCCGTCGGTCCGAGACCGAGGTAAGACAGACCGGCCTCTCCGAGCACGGCGAAGATCACACCGAAGATCAGCTGTGCGGCGAGCAGCGGCACGAGGTTCGGCAGGATCTCCACGAAGATCACCCGCATCGGTCGTTCACCGGCGACGACAGAGGCCGCGACGTAGTCCCGCGTGCGCAGCGACCGGGCGGTCCCGCGCAGCACCACGGCAGATCCTGCCCAGCCGGTGATGCCGAGCACGAGGGCGACGAGCAACGAACTGCGTGCCAGCGCCCCCAGTCCGTCGGTGTTCTGCACGTACGCGGCGATCACCATCACCAGCGGCAGGCCGGGGATGACGAGCATGATGTTGGTCACCAGGGTCAGGACTTCGTCGAGGACGCCCCCGAAGTACCCGGCGAGCACTCCGAACACGAGTGCGAGCACCAGTGAGACGAGGCCGGCCACCACGCCGACGAACAGCGATCCCTGGGTTCCGGTCGCGATCTGCGAGAGAACGTCGTAGCCGAGCTTGGTGGTGCCCAGCGGATGCTCAGGACTCGGCGGGAGCAGAGCATCGAAGCTCGCGTCTCGCGGGTTGCCGAGGAAGAGCGGGCCGAAGAGACCGAACAGCACGATCGCACCGACGATGATGATCCCGGCGAGGAGCTTGCCCGACATCGTGAGCCCGCCGCGTCGGCGTCTGCCGCCGGATTGCGAAACCGCGACAGCATGGGTGGTGTCGGGGGGAGAAATGAGAAGCGTCTGCTCAGCCATCGCGTCGTACCCTCGGGTCGATGAATCCGTAGACCAGATCCATGAGGAAGTTGGCCGCCAGCACAGTCAGCGTGATGACGAGGAAGACACCCTGCATGAGCGCATAATCCAGCCCCTGCACGGCCTGGATCATCAGCTTTCCGATGCCGGGATAACTGAACACCTGCTCGGTGACGATGGAGCCGGCGACGACGAACCCCAGGGCGATGCCGAAGCCGGAGAGGCTGGGGATCGCCGCGTTACGGGCGGCGTAGGCCGTGCGGATGCGGGAGCGTGTCAGCCCCTTCGCCTCCGCGGTGATGACGTAGTCCTCCGCCATCGTCTGCACCATCATGTTGCGCATCCCGAGCAGCCATCCGCCGACCGACGAGATCACGATCGTGGTCGCCGGCAGGATGGCATGCACCAGCGTGCTGGCGATGAAACCCGGACTCCACTCGGGACCGGCGGGGTATTCGAAGACGTCATACCCGCCGATGATCGGCAGCACGCCCCACTGCACGGAGAACACCGCGACGAGGACGAGCGCCAGCCAGAAGTAGGGCACGGACTGCAGGAAGGTCGTGAACGGGACGAGCTGGTCGACCCAGGTGCCGCGCAACCACCCCACCCACGCGCCGGCGATGATGCCGATCACGAAGGAGATGATGGTGGCGGCACCCACGAGTGTCACCGTCCACGGCAGCGCCGCGGTGATGAGCTCGCCTACCGGAGCCGGGTATCGGGTCGAAGAGACCCCGAGATCACCGTGCAGCAACCGGCCCCAGTAGGCGAGGTACTGATCCCACAGACTGATGTCATCTTCCGCGCCGAGGATGGAGCGGATCGACTTGATCGTCTCCTCGGATAGCGGCCTGCCACCACTGGCACGCCGGAGCTTGCCCAGCATGATCGCAGCGGGGTCGCCCGGCAGGAACCGCGGCAGCAGAAAGTTGAGAGAGATCGCGGCCCACAAGGTCACGACGTAGAACGTGATGCGTCGTAGCCAGAACTTCATGGGGTCCTCCCCTCGATGAATCGGTCCATGGGATGTGGTCCCTTACTTCTCGGTGGGACGCAGGTGCGTGAGGATCACTGCCGACGCGGTCGACAGGTACGGCAGTGGCGACGCGTACAGGTCGTCCTCGGTGGGCCAGCCGGTGAAGTCCTTCGTGTTGAAGAACGACTGCGAGGCGTTCAGCACCACGGGGATGTACGGCAGATCCTTGGCGATCTCCGCCTGAGCGGCCGCGTACGCCTCCTTCTTCACGGCCTCGTCCTGCGTCGCTCCGGCCGCGATGACAGCCTGATCGACGGTGGGGTTCGAGTAACGGCCGTAGTTCTGGCCGGCGGTGGGTGCCTCGCCGACCTTGGCCGTGGCCTCGGTCGCGAAGTAGGTGTCGTAGGTCGAGAACGGGTCGGCCACCAGCGACTGGGTGAGACCGTAGAGCGCCATCTGGTACTCGCCGCTCTCGAGCGGCGTCCAGTACTCGGCGTCCGACACGGTGCGGGCGTTGATGCGGATGCCGGCATCCGCAGCCTGCGCGCTGATCAGCTTCGCCGCGTCGTTGTAGTCGGTCCAGCCGTCAGGCGAGAACAGGTCGAGTTCGATGGCGACGCCGTCCTTGCCGTAGAAGCCGTCGGCATCCTTGGTGTAGCCGGCGGCTTCGAGGATCGCGCCTGCTGCCGCAGCGTCAGGACTCTGCGGGCTCTCCAGGAGAGACGGGTCGCTGAGCCACTTGTCATCGCGACCCGGCAGCACGAAGCTCGGGGTCGAGATGCCGCTCAGGCCGGCGAACGCCTTGGAGCCGATCGCCTCACGATCGATCGCGACGTTGATCGCCTGGCGCACGGCCGGGTCGGTCTGGGCACCCTCGCAGCCGAGCGCTGCATTGGCGCACGTCATGATGACCGTCGGGTCCTGCTGCTGGTTGATCGTGGCGTTGCGTCCATTGGACGTGACGTTGTCGGGGTTCGCGATGAACTGGCCGACCCAGTCCAGCTTGCCCGTCTTCAGGAGATCTTCGGAGGACTGGTTCGAGTCGATGCCGACATCCTGGACCTCCTTGATCGCGACCTCCTCACGGAATTCCTTGTTCGCCTCGAGCGTGTAGGCCGCGTCCGTGAACGACTTGAGCGTGTACGGGCCGGAGCCGACGGGCTCAGGGTTGGTCTCGGTGGCGAAGTCGGTGATGTCGGCCCAGATGTGCTCGGGGACGATCCACATGCCGCCGAGGATCTGCGACGCGGCGGTGAACTTGGGTGACGAGTACGTCACGACGACGGTGGTGTCGTCGGGAGTCTCGACGCCGACCATGTCCTTGTCGACGTTGTTCGCGTAGCCGAAGGTGAAGGCGACGTCCTTCGACGTGAGGTCTTTGCCGTCGCTCCACTTGAGGTCTGGCTTGATGGTGATGGTCAGCGTCTTGCCGTCTTCGCTGTATTCTTACGAGTCTCCGATCAGGCCGACGGGCGCCTCGTCGGACAGCTGATTGAAGAAGAAGAGCGGCTCGTAGATCGCGCCGAACGTCATGTGCGTCGCCGTCTCGGTGGCGAACGGGTTGAAGTTGTTCGTGATCGGGGTCATATGACCCGACCACATCCGGATCGGGCGTTCGCCGGCGTCGGTGGAGCTGCCGCCGGGCGCGCAGCCGCCCAGGGTCAGTGCGAGCGCAGCTGCGCCCGCGACAAGAGGAAGAACTTTCCTCCAGCGGTTGTCCTGCATGGGAACCTCGTCTCAAGTGCTTCGTTGCTCAGTGAGAGCAGGGCGGAAGGGCATCCACCTGGAGACGAGGTTATAGGAAAGGTCCTTTTCAGAAAAGACCTTTCCAATTATTTTGTGAAGATTCTTTTCTTGGATCTCTGGGCGACGGTCACGACGACGGCCACCGCCGCGAGCACAGCCGGTACGAGGAGCGCGGATGCCGCGAGCGCGAGCAGCCCTGCGCAGAGGATGGCGGCGATCGCCGCCATCCACCAGCCTGCACTCCCCCGCTCCAGGATGCGGACGGCGGCGATCATGCCCAGGGTGTAGATCGCGACCATGCTGGCCGTGTGGATGAGGATGAACGGCTGAAGATCGAGATCTCTCCCGAGCAGCAGCCCGAAGTAGACGAGACCGATCGCCCCGGTGAGCAGAAGAGCGCGACGCGGCACGGCACCGTTCTCCGCCCCGCGTGCGAACCACCGCGGCAGGTCGCCGGTGAGCGCCAAGGATGCGCCGAGTTTCGCGAAGGCGGCGAGATACACGTTCAGGACACCGATCGCGACGATGGCGGCGACGGCGCCGATCATCACGGGAGCTGCCCCCGGCGCACCTTCTCTCGCCAGGTCGAGCAGCACGACACTCCCGCTCCCCGCTCCAGCCCCGAGCGCACCGACCGTCACCACCTGAAGGGCGAGGTAGGCCGCTCCGGAGATGACCAGGGTCACCGCGGTGGCGATCGGGATGACCCGGCGGGGATGCGCGAACTCACCGGAGATGTGCGTGCCGACCTCCCATCCCGCGAAGGCCCAGACGAACATCACGATCGCTGTGCCGACGCCGCCCCAGCCATGCGGGAGGAAGGGGGCGAAGTTCGCCGGGTCGACGGCCGGAGCGGCGACGGCGACCACCGTCACGACGACGCCGAGCAGGAGCGCCATGAGCACCAGCTGCAGCCACCCCGCCACTCGGACGCCGAACAGATTGACGCAGAACGGGATCACGTAGAACGCGAGGGCGACGAAAGGCACGGCGGCGCGATCGATGCCGAGCACCGCCGAGATGTACTGCGCCCCGAGCGTCGCGACCACCGGTCCCCCGGCGGCGACGCCCAGCAGAAACCAGTAGCCGGTCGCACGGGCCGCGGTATCACCGAGCGCACGGCGCACGTAGCTCGCGACGCCGCCAGGGTCGGGATAGCGTGCTGCGAGGACGGCGAACGTTCCGGCCAGCGGGATCGCCAGCACCGTCACGACGGCGACCGACACGAGGCTCGCCGGCCCCGCCTCCCTCGCTGCGAGCCCGGGGAGCACGAGCAGACCGGTGCCGAGCACCGAAGCGAGGTACAGGGCGATGCCCTGCAGAAGACCGAGCCCGCCGGTGGAGCGGGGCGTCAACGTCGTTGCCATCCGCCCATCCTCGGGCATCGGACCCTGCTGTCCGACCACCTGCACAGACAACGATCGTCGTTTCTCGGTCAATCATCTGGGCGAGGCCGGTGCGGCGCACCGGCCTCTACTCAGTACCAGATGTCGAGCGACGGCGACGGCAGCGCGATGAAGGCCCGGTCGAGTCGATCGATGATCTCGGCATCCGCGCGGATGAGCCCCGCGGCGTGCAGCGAAGACGCCCGCACCCCGCCCGCGTACAGCGCCGACAGCGCGGCGATGCCCATCTGGACGTCTGCCTCTTCGCCATGCACCGCGTCGATGTGGGTCCGGCCGCCGGCCTCCACACGCAGCAGCCAGTCCCCTGCGGCGAATCCCATCTCGTCCTCGATGCGGATCACGACGTCGAGAGGGGCCGAGAACGTCCGCGCGGCCAGAGCCGCCGGCACATCGAGAATGCGCAGCCAGCCGTGGTCGTGCAGGGTCTGCGTCACCCCCCGCGGGTCGGCGACCAGCCACGGGAGCGGGTCGTCGATCGGGCGGAGATCGGCGGTGACCTCATCGACCAGGTCATGCTGGAGCGCGAACCGCCAGAGCGCGGCGAGAGCCTCCGGCGTCTCGGCGACGAGCAGCCGGACGCTCAGGCTGAAGCGGAACGTGTTGCCTGTCTCGCTGACGGTGTACGCCAGGACGCCTCGAACCTCTCCCGCCTCATCGAGATAGCGGACCCCGCGGACCTTCTCGCGGTCGGAGTCCGGAGCCAGACCCGCGTGCCCTTCCCATCGCCCCGGCCACCCGGGGATCTGTCCTGCGCGCGCGGACCGAGCCCGCTCGTGCACGACTCCGAGGTCTGCGGCCAGCGCCTCCTTCTCCACGAACTCGATGCGTCCTGCGGAGGACGGACCTGCCCATCCGGCTCTCCGCGTGTCGACCGTGAAGCGGGCCACCGGGATCGCCGCGCCGAATCCGTAACGACCGTAGATCGTCGCCTCCGAGACGGTGAGTCCCGCGACCGGGACGCCGGCCGCAGCGGCGGCGCGAAGTTCGCCCTCCAGCAGCGCTCTCGCGATTCCTCGGCGCCGATGCGTGGCGGCGACGGTGACGACGCTGATCGCCCACATGTCCACCTCGGCGCCACCAGGAACGGTCAGCGGCGTCGCCCAGGAGTTGATGGTCGCAACCGGCAGGTCATCGTCAGCAGCGCCGGCGTTGTACACGCCCGTGTTGCGGCGGGCTTCGAAGGGGGCCCGACCGTGTTCCAGGGATTCTTTGGTCGGCTCGCCGCCGAGGAAGCCGCGTGACACGGCTCGCTGAAAGGCCGTCGCGTGCGCCGGATCACCGAAATCGACAAGACGGTACTCGAGCCCGTTCTCGGCGAGTCGGGCGGCGGAGGTCTGGTCGGCGGGAATCTCCCGCGCGTCGATGGAGCTCATGCGACCCACCCTATCCAGAGGGGCGGACGCCGCACTCGACTCAGTGCTGCGAAGCCTGCACCTCGCGCAGACGCGCGAAGACCTGGTCGCGCAGCTCCTCCGGAGCGCTCTCCTTGCAGGCGCGGGCGATCACCTCGGTCAGCGTGGTGGCGACGAGTGCCTCATCCCGGCAGGAAGGGCAGCTCTCCAGATGCTCGCGGATCTCGGTGTGCTCGGTCTTGCACACCTCGTTGCGGAGGTACTCCTCCAGATCCTGACGCGCTTTCGCGCAGCCGCAGTCGCTCATCTCTTGCTCCTCGTGTCTGCCGCGGCGATGCCCCGCTCTGCGGCGTAGTCGGCCAGCAGCTCCCGCAGCATCCGTCTGCCCCTGTGCAGACGACTCATCACGGTGCCGATGGGCGTCTTCATGATGTCGGCGATCTCCTGGTAGGCGAACCCCTCGACGTCGGCGAGGTACACCGCGAGACGGAAGTCCTCCGGTACCGCTTGCAACGCGTCCTTGACGACGGATGCCGGCATCCGGTCGATCGCCTCCGCCTCAGCCGAACGGCTGTGCGAAGCCGTGGTCGACTCCGCCCCGCCCATCTGCCAGTCCTCGAGCTCGTCGATCGTGCCCTGATACGGCTCGCGCTGCTTCTTGCGATAGATGTTGATGTACGTGTTGGTCAGGATGCGGTAGAGCCAGGCCTTCAGGTTCGTCCCCTGCGTGAACGTCGCCCAGGACCCGAACGCCTTCACGAACGTCTCCTGTACGAGGTCGGCCGCATCGGCCGGATTGCGCGTCATACGCATCGCCGCGGCGTAGAGCTGATCCATAAACGGGATCGCCTGCTCCTCGAATTCACGCCGTGCGTCGCCGATCGTGTCTGCAGTAGCCGTGTCATCCATCACCGGCCAGTCTAGGCCGCTGATGTCCGCCGTCTCGCGCTCAAGCGTGGCGAGCATGGGTGTCTCCTTCTCGGCGAGTGGGGCGCCGTTCACTAAGGTGGAAACCGATGAGCGCCAACAGGTATTCCCCTCCCCTCGTCCAGGGTGCCTACACGGCGCCGACGACCTCCGACGCCGTGCACGCCACGTTGACGATTCCGGGGTCGAAATCGCTGACGAACCGCGAACTCATCATCGCTGCCATCGCCGACGGCCCAGGGCGTCTGATCGCACCGCTGCACTCCGACGATTCCCGACGGATGGTCGACGCGCTGCGGGCCCTCGGCGTCGGCATCGAGGAAGAGCACGCAGGCAGCGAGTTCGGCCCCGATCTCATCGTGACGCCGGCGAAGCTGCAAGGCGGCGCGACGGTGGACTGCGGCCAGGCGGGCACCGTGATGCGCTTCATCGCCCCCCTCGCCGGTCTCGCTGCGAAAGATGTGCACCTCACCGCCCACGAGACGGCGCTGCATCGCCCCATGGGCGGGCTGATCCACGCACTCCGCGACCTCGGCGTCGACATCGACGACGAAGGCACCTGGTCGCTTCCGTTCACGATCCGCGGACACGGCCGCATCCGCGGCGGCCGGATCGAGATCGACGCCTCCGCATCCAGCCAGTTCGTGTCCGGGCTCCTGCTCGCGGCCCCGCGCTTCGACGTGGGTCTGCACCTCGTGCACACCGGCTCGCATCTGCCGAGCCTCCCGCACATCGACATGACGATCGAGGCGCTCAGCCGCCGAGGCATCCGCATCGAACGACCCGCGGCCGGCGAATGGCTCGTCGAGGCGGGTGTGCCCCGGGCGAAAGAGATCCCGATCGAGCCCGATCTGTCCAACGCGGCGCCCTTCCTCGCAGCCGCACTCATCACGGGCGGTTCCGTCTCCGTCACCGGGTGGCCGGCGCACTCCACGCAGCCGGGAGCCCTGCTGCCGGAGATCCTGCAGGCCATGGGTGCACACGTCAGCCGGCACGGCGGCACCCTCACGGTACGCGCCGGAACCGGCATCCGCGGCCTCGATCTCGACCTCTCCGCAGCCAGCGAACTCACCCCGACACTCGTGGGGCTTGCAGCGTTCGCCGAGACCCCGACGACCATCCGCGGCATCGGCCACATCCGCATGCACGAGACCGACCGCATCGCCGCACTCATCGGCAACATCCACGCGCTCGGTGGCGAAGCGGAAGAACTCGCCGACGGACTGCGCATCATCCCGCGGCCGCTGCACGGCGGCGGCTGGGCCGCTCACCACGACCACCGGATGGCCACCACCGGAGCCCTCATCGGCCTGCGGGTCCCCGGCGTGGAGGTCGACGACATCGGCACCACCGCGAAGACGCTGCCCGAGTTCACCATGCTCTGGGAGCGGATGCTGCGAGGCAGCGCCGGATGAGCTGGCTCGACGGCGCCGACGACCTCGAAGACGACTTCGAGGACTACGACGAGAGCAGTTTCCGGACAAGGCCCAACCCCAAGGCCAACCGTCCCCGCACCAAGCGCCGCCCCGCCCATGACGACGCCGTCATCGGACGCGTCCTCGGCGTCGACCGCGGCCGCTACTCGGTGCTCATCGATGAGAACGGCCCAGACGAGCGCGCCGTGACGGCGACCAGGGCGCGCGAACTCCGACGCATGCCGATCGTGACCGGGGACCAGGGCCGGATCGTCGGCGACACCTCGGGCGCCGAGGGAACGCTCTGCCGGATCGTCGGCATCGTCGATCGCACCTCGCTGCTCCGGCGCAGCGCCGATGACACCGACCAGGTGGAGCGGGTCATCGTCGCGAACGCCGACCAGATGCTCGTCGTGGTGGCCGCGGCCGACCCCGAGCCCAGGGCTCGATTGGTCGACCGCTACCTCGTCGCGGCGCTGGATGCCGGCATCCGCCCGCTTCTCGTCGTGACCAAGACCGATCTCG
Source organism: Microbacterium sp. LWH12-1.2 (assembly GCF_040675825.1). Classification (NCBI taxonomy): domain Bacteria; kingdom Bacillati; phylum Actinomycetota; class Actinomycetes; order Micrococcales; family Microbacteriaceae; genus Microbacterium; species Microbacterium sp. LWH12-1.2. The sequence goes on along the minus strand of NZ_JBEGIJ010000001.1, from coordinate 589,335 downwards.
CCGACCCCACGGCCTTTCTTTCGCACTTCGACGGCCTCGACCTCCGCGTGTTCACCAGCGCCCAGGAGGAGATGCCGATCGAGGAGATCGGCGCCGCACTGGTCGGACACTCCACGGTGTTCGTCGGGCACTCCGGCGTCGGCAAGTCCACGCTCGTCAACGCGTTGGTGCCGACGGCGCTCCGCGCCACCGGTCATGTCAACCAGGTCACCGGCCGCGGCCGGCACACTTCCTCGTCGACGGTCTCGCTGCGCTACCAGGGCGATGCCGGTTCCGGCTGGGTCATCGACACCCCTGGAGTGCGGTCGTTCGGCCTCGGGCACGTCGACCCGGCGAACATCCTGGCGGCCTTCACCGAGCTCTCACTGATCGCCGAGGACTGCCCTCGGGGCTGCACGCACCTGGCCGATGCGCCGGACTGCGCCCTGATCGAAGCAGCGGAGAGCGGAGAGCTCGGCGAGACCGGGCGGGCCCGCCTGGACTCCCTGCAGCGGCTGCTGCAGACCTTCTCCGACAAGGCCGACCAGGCTCCCGGCCGTTAGGCTGGACAGGTGACTCTGCGCCTGGAACCCGGTACCTCCGCCCCTGACTTCACCCTCCTCGATCAGGACGGTGCGCCCGTACGCCTCGCCGATCTGCGGGGCACGAAGACGATCCTCTACTTCTACCCGGCGGCGATGACGCCCGGTTGCACGACTCAGGCGTGCGACTTCCGCGACAGCATCTCGTCACTGCAGGGCGCGGGATATCGGGTGATCGGGATCTCCCGGGACGAACCGTCGAAGCTCGCGGAGTTCCGCGCACGCGACGGTCTGACCTTCACGCTGCTCAGCGACCCCGACCATGCCGTCCACGACGCGTACGGCGTGTGGGGCGAGAAGATGAACTACGGCAAGGTGATCGAGGGCGTCATCCGTTCCACGTTCGTCCTCGACGAGGACGGAACGATCTCGCTCGCGCTCTACAACGTCAAGGCGACCGGACACGTCGCGCGCATCCGGAAACTGCTCGGCATCGACGCCTGAGCTCTCACTCCGACGCCTGAGCTCTCACTCCGGCGAGAGCTGCTCCGCCTCACGGCGGGCGCTGGCAATGAGCAGCACGAACCCGATGAGGCCGGGGAAACCGACGGCTGCAGTGAAAATCCACGGGATCGGCTGCAGTGTGAGCGAGGCCAGCGCGAGCGCGACGGCCAGCACCTGGAACACGACACCTCCGGAGCGCGCCCATGAGCGGCCGGTGCGGGTGCCGATGGCGAAGGCGACGAGTGCGACGGCGCCGATCAGGGTGAGCACGATGAGCGCGACGGCCGTGGGCAACGACGCCGCAGCTCCTGCGCCGAGTCCGGCGATCTCGATGGCCGCGAAGACGACGAGCGCTGCCCCCTCCGCAGCCAGCACGGCGGCTGCGGCAAGAGCCAGTCCGGGTGCGCGCACGACATCTCCTGATGAATCCGATGAGAGCGCAGAAAACCCTTGCTCTTGTTAACTTTATGTTACAGAATAGACAAAGTCATGTGCTCCCACAGCGGCGTGGGGCGGGCGCTTCGGCCCGCAACACAAACGCAGGCATCCGCCTGCATCACGTCAGGGTAGCGGAACCCGAAACCGATACCCGAATCCGAGCCATCGCGTCTGCGATCGCTCTAGAAATCCACACCGAGGAGCCCCCATGGATTGGCGCGACAAGGCCGCTTGCCTGACTGTCGACCCCGAGCTGTTCTTCCCCGTCGGGAACACCGGCCCAGCGGTCGACCAGATCGAGAAGGCGAAGACGGTCTGCGCCACCTGCACGGTGACCGAGATCTGCCTGCAGTACGCGCTCGAGTCCAGCCAGGACTCCGGTGTCTGGGGCGGCCTCTCCGAAGACGAGCGCCGCGCCCTCAAGCGTCGCGCAGCACGCGCACGCCGCGCCTCCTGATCGCTCCCCGCACGAGGTTTCGACTCGTGCCTCGCTCAACCTGAGTCGCAGACGGGGCAGGTTCGCTTCGCGAACGAGCCCCGTCTCGACTCACTTCGTCAGCCAGCGCAGCGGGATGTCGATGATCACGTCGGTGCCTTCGCCCTCACGGCCGTGCCACTCGATCGTTCCGCTGAGCTCACCCTGGATGAGCGTGCGGATGATCTGCGTGCCGAGCCCCTGGCCGATGCGCCCCTCAGGCAGGCCCCGCCCGGTGTCGCTCACGGTCACACGGAGGTTCTCCTCGGTGCGCACCGCATCGACGGTGACCAGACCCTCCTGACCCGCGAGGCCGTGCTCGACCGCGTTGGTCACCACCTCGGTCAGGGCGAGCGCAAGCGGCGTCGCGTATTCGCTCGGCAGCACGCCGAAGCGACCCGTCGACCGCACCATGGCGCGGGTGTTCGGAGCCGAGGCGACCTCGGCGACGAGCTTCAGCGCGCGCTGGAAGACCTCGTCGAAATCGACCTTCTGAGTGAGCCCCTGCGCCAGGGTGTCGTGTACGACCGCGATGGCGTCCACGCGCCGCATCGCCTGGGTGAGCGCGTCGCGCGCTTCCTCCGAGTGCGTGCGCCGGGCCTGGATTCGCAGCAGCGACGCGACGGTCTGCAGATTGTTCTTCACCCGATGGTGGATCTCGCGGATCGTGGCGTCCTTGGTGATGAGCTCCTGCTCCTGGTGGCGCAGTTCTGAGACGTCGCGACACAGCAGGATCGCGCCGATCCGGTTGCCATGGTCCTTCAGCGGGATGGCTCGGAGCGAAACGGTGACGCCGCGCGCCTCGATGTCCGTGCGCCACGGAGCACGGCCGGTGACGACGACCGGGAGCGACTCGTCCACCTGCCGCGACGGCGGCACCAGCCGAGTGGTCACTTCGGCGAGGGACTCCCCTTCGAGCTCGTCGTCGAAGCCCATCCGGTTGAAGGCGGAGAGCGCGTTGGGACTGGCGAACGTGGTGATGCCGTCGACATCGATCCTGATCAGCCCGTCGGATGCCCGTGGCGCGCCGCGACGCGGGGATGTGGGGGCAGCGAGGTCGGGGAAGCTGCCGTCGGCGATCATGCGGAAGAGGTCGTTCGCACATTCCTCGAACGTGATCTGCTGCCGGGAGGGCGTGCGCGCCTCACCGAGGTTCGTGTGCCGCGTCACCACTCCGATGACCGTGGCCGCACCATCCTCCTTGCGCCGCTGACGGACGATCGGCACTGCCCTGACCCTCGTCGGCGTCTCCTCGAACCAGTCCGGCGACGAGGAGTCGACGATCTCCGCCGAATCGAACGCGCCCTGCACCTGGGTCCGCCACTGGGGGCGGACGCGCTCTCCGACGATGTCCCGGTAGAACAGGGTCGCTGCACCGCTGGGCCGCGCGTGCGCGACGGCGACGAAGGAACCGTCATCTGTCTGGATCCAGACGACGATGTCAGCGGACGCGAGATCCGCGAGCAGTTGGCCGTCACCGGCGAGGCGGTGAAGCCACTCCACGTCGCTGTCGGTCAGGAGGCCCTGGGCCTGGGCGAGATCGCTGAGGGTTGACACCTCCCCAGCATAGATTCAGTCAGCTCAGAGAATCGCCAGCGACGTCGCCCGCCAGCGTCGATCCATGCCCTCCAGCCGAATCGCGACCGCGCGAGTACGACCGGGGCCTGCGACGATCACCACGGATTCGACCACATCGTCTCGCGGTGCCGCGCACCGGATGGACAGGATCTCGAATGAAGGCCGTGCGGGCGCGACACCGCGGGCACTGCGTGCCCTGGCTGACAGATTCGACCTGGTCACCAGGCTCCGGAACGCCTCCTCGCTGAACCATCTCGCGAGCTGGTCGACCTCGCGGACGCCTGCGAGAACCTCAAGCACGCCCTGGGTGAGGCTCCGGAGGAGCGGCGCAGGATCCGGTAGCTCGGATGCCGAGGTGGGCTGGGGTGCGAAGTACTCATGCAAGGTCATCAGAGGCACTCTCGTTCTGGGAAACTGCGTGAAAGTACAGCACGGCGAGGATCGCCCTGACGCTCCGCGAACGACAATTGTGGATAACTCGTACACCGATCCGGGCAGTCGCCTACGCTCGGTCGAGTGCACTGGGATCGCCTGTTCGAAGACCTCGAAGGTCAACTCGCCTCGGAGTGGGAAGCCGAGCGTGCCGCGCTCGATGCGGAATCCGAACGGCTGCGGATCTCACGGCTCGAACTGCGCAGCAGAATCCGGATGCTGTGCGCCGTGGAAGCGCGGATGACCCTCGACCTCGCGGGTGGACAGCGCCTGCCGGTCCGTCTGCGTGCTCTCGGCGCCGACTGGCTCGCTACCGAACCGTCGTCCGGCGGAGAAACGGCTGCGCCCCTGTCGATATCCATCGTCCCGTTGCACGCGATCAGCGGGATGAGCATGGATCACGGAATGCTGCTGACCAGTCTCGACCCGCAGGTCGCCGCCGAACCCGCCCTGCGGGAGCGGATGACTTTCGGATTCCTGCTCCGCGACTTCGCGCGCCGACGGGTACCGGTGCGCATCGCACTCCGCGACGGTGACGAGGTGCACGGGACCATCGACCGTGCCGGCGCCGACCATCTCGACCTGGCCGTGCACGATGCCGGAGACGTCCGGCGCGCCGACGCCGTACGCGGGTTCCGGATCGTCCCGTTCAGCGCGCTGCTCTGGCTGCGAGCCAGTGGTGAGGCTCAGCTGCCCTGAGCAGGACCACGCGTCGACGTTCCCCACACCTCGGGGAAGCTCGCCTCATTCGCCTGACGCCACAGCGCCATTCGTCTGGCCTCCTCCGACTGCGCCGCGAGGTACTCCGAGAGACTCGACTCCTCGACCCGCCAGCGCGCAGGCGACCCGAGCTGCGAACCGCGCAGCCGCCCATCGAGAACGAGCGCGATCACCTCGTCCACCTCGATGCTCAGCAACTCCGCCACCTGGGCAGGCGCGAGGAAGCGCGGAGCGGATGCGGGCATATCAGGCATGTCTCCATTCTCCCCTGCGCCGCACGCGTACGTCCCACCCGAGAGCCGCCTGTGGATAACTCGAACGGCAGTCAGCCGATTTCTGTGACCATGGCTCCATGACGACGCAGACTCGACCGCGACGCGCCTTCCTGGGCGACGTCCGCTTCCTCATCGGCATCGTGCTGGTGGCACTCTCCATCGTCGGCGTGTGGTTGATCGTCTCCTCTGCAGGACACACCACTCCGGTACTGCAGGCGAGCCGCACGATCGTGGCTGGCGAGGCGCTCATCTCGGGAGACTTCCAGGTCGTCGAGGTGAACCTCGGTGCCATCGACGGCGCCTATCTCGCCCCACAGGATCTGGAGCCGGGCCAAGTGGCCGCGCGTACCCTCACCGAGGGCGAGCTCGTCCCGTCAGCGGCGGCTGCGGATGCCGAGAGCAGTCGCACCACCACGATCGTCGTGGAGAGCAGCACCGGAATCCCCGAAGACGTCGCCCCCGGGACGGTCGTCGAGCTGTGGCATGCTCCTCCCCTCGATGACGACCGCTCCTACGATGCGCCGAGAATCCTCCTCACGGATGCGGTGGTGGCTGCGATCGTGAAGACCGATGGCATGCTGGCGGGGTCGAACGCCGGAGTCGAGGTGGTCATCGATCGCTCCGATGTGGCCGACGTCCTCGCGGCGATCACCGGCGGCTCCGTGCTGTCACTGGTTCCGGTCGGCGTCGGATCATGAGTGGCGTCGTCATCGCCATCCCCGAGCCGCGGGCAAGCGCACTCGCGCAGGAGCTCGAGCTCGAGGGGGTGCATGTCATCGCGATCCTTCCCCCTGACACCGCGATCGCGTTCCGCCTCGCCGACGCCGATACGCTGCTCGCGCCGGCCACCCGTGCCGTCCTCACCCCCGATCTCATCGCCGCGTGCGACCGCTCCGGCGTCCGGATCGTCCCGCTCGGTGACGGCGACAGCCGGCTGCTCGGACGTTACGGATTGACCGCGGCGCTGCCTGCGGATGCCCCGGGTTGGGAGGTGGCGGCCGCCCTCGCCGTGGAGACCCCCGTCGCGGTACGGCCGGTCTCCTCCGCGTCCTCCCACCGAATCCTCGCGGTCTGGGGACCGCACGGCGCGCCTGGCCGATCCACCCTCGCCATCCAGCTCGGCGTCGAACTCGCCCGCACCGGTCGCCGCACCGCCCTCATCGACGCCGACACGGTCGCGCCGTCCCTGGCGCTCCTCCTCGGACTCAGCGACGACGCACCCGGCGTCGCGGCCGCGTGCCGCCGCGCCGAACTCGGCGGACTCGACTCGAGCGAGCTGACCAGGCTGGCGACCACGCTGGAGACGAGTGCCGGCCCCATCGAGGTGCTCGGCGGGATCAATCGCCCGAGCCGATGGCCGGAGCTGTCCGCTGCCCGCCTGCGCGGCACCCTCCAGGCGTGCCGCGAGTGGGCGCAGGAGACCGTCGTCGACATCGCAGGCACTCTCGACGCCGACGACGAGGCGACGTTCGATCTCACCGGGCCGCGACGACATGCCGCGACGACCACGACCCTCCGCGAAGCCGACACCGTCGTCGCGGTCACGACGGCCGATCCGCTCGGCATCAGTCGCTTCCTCCGCGATCACGCCGAACTCCGCGATCTCATCGGTCCGGTTCCGATCACGGTCGTCGCCAATCAGGTGCGTCCCGGGCCTCTCGGCATCGATGCCCGCGGTCAGGTCCGACGAACCCTCGAAAGGTTCGCCGGAATCACCGAGGTGACTTTCCTGCCCTACGACCGGCGTGCCGTCGACGCCGCGCTGCTGCACGCCAGACCGATGAGCGATGTCACGCCACGATCCGCGCTGGTCGCGGCCGTGCGCCGGCTCGCGGCAACGCTCTCACCGTCGCCGGGCACGCCGGCACCGGAATCGGTGACCGCTACTGGCGGTAGCTGGCGAGGAAGTTTCCGAGTCGCTCGATCGCCTCGCTGAGCACCCGCGCCTCCGGCAGCGTCACGATCCGAAGATGATCGGGAGTCGGCCAGTTGAAGCCGGTCCCCTGCACGAGCAGGATGCGCTCGGAGACGAGCAGGTCGTAGACGAGCTTCGCGTCGTCCCTGATCTCATGCACGTTGGGATCGAGCCGAGGGAAGGCGTAGAGAGCACCCTCCGGCTTCACGCAGGAGACGCCGGGAATCGATTCGAGCCCCTCCCACGCGATATCGCGCTGCTCGTGCAGGCGGCCGGTCGGCGCGATCAGCGCATCGATGGACTGGACACCGGAGAGTGCCGCTTGCAGGGCGTGCTGCGACGGCACATTCGGGCAGAGGCGCGTCGACGCGAGCAGCGTGATCCCCTCGATGAACCCCTTCGCGTGCGCCTGAGGTCCCGTGATGACCAGCCAGCCCGAACGATACCCGGCGACCCGATAGGTTTTGGACAACCCGTTGAAGGTCAGGCAGAGCAGGTCGGGAGCGAGTGTCGCCGTCGGGATGTGCACCGCGTCGTCGAAGACGATGCGGTCGTAGATCTCATCGGAGAGCAGCAGCAGCTGGTGCTCTCTGGCGATCTGCACCAGGCCCTCGAGAACAGCTCGGGAGTACACGACACCGGTGGGGTTGTTCGGATTGATGATGACGAGCGCTTTGGTGCGTGGCGTGATCTTGGAGCGGATGTCCTCGAGATCGGGCTGCCAGTCATTCTCCTCGTCGCACAGATAGTGCACAGGGGTACCGCCGGCGAGGCTGGTCATTGCCGTCCACAGCGGGTAGTCCGGGGCCGGGATGAGCACCTCGTCGCCCTCGTCCAGCAGCGCCTGCATGGTCATCGTGATGAGTTCCGAGACGCCGTTCCCGAGATAGACATCGTCCGGGTCGAAGCGAGGGAAGTCCGGGATCTCCTCGTAGCGGCTGACCACGGCGCGGCGCGCCGAGATGATGCCCTTGCTGTCGCTGTAGCCGTGCGCCGTCGGCAGCGCTGCCAGCATGTCGTGCACGATCTGGTGCGGAGCATCGAACCCGAAGATCGCCGGATTGCCCGTGTTCAGCTTGAGGATCTGGTGACCCTCGGCCTCGAGCCGCGCCGCCTCGACGAGCGTGTTCCCACGGATCTCGTACAGGACATTCTTGAGCTTCGACGACTGGTCGAAGTTGCGCGATGGGGTCATCGACCAAGCCTACAGGGACGCGAAGAGGGGCTGATCCGGATGGATCAGCCCCTCTTCGACGGCACGCTACTTCTTCTTCTTGCCCTGCGCTCGGCGCTGCTCGCGGTTGCCGGCCGCCGGCTGCTCCGCTTCCGTGCGCTGGCCGAAGGCACCGCGAGCGCCCTGCTCGGGTTCCGCCGGTTCGGTCGCGGCCGCCCGGGCCGCCGCCTGGCGAACCCGGTCTGTCGCAGCCTGCTGCACCTGACCGCGGTCGTTTCGCACCTCGACCTCGCCGGCGTCATTCGCCGCCGAGTACTCGAGACGCTGCTCGCCGCCGCCGTCGGAAAGGCCCTTGGCCTCGACCTCTGCCGTGTCGCTGTCGCCGGCCCGGCGCACCTCGACCTCGAGGTTGTAGAGATAGCCGACCGACTCCTCCTTGATCTGCCCCATCATCGACTGGAACATCGAGTAGCCCTCGCGCTGGTACTCGATCAGCGGGTCGCGCTGCGCCATGGCGCGCAGACCGATGCCGTCCTTGAGGTAGTCCATCTCGTAGAGGTGGTCCCGCCAGCGGCGGTCCAGAACCTGCAGCACGACGCGACGCTCGAGCTCGCGCGTCGCGGCCGCACCGAGAGTTCCCTCGCGGTTCTCGTAGGCGATCTTCGCGTCGGAGAGCAGCTCGCGGGTGAGGCCGTCCGAGGTGATGCCGCCCTTGCGTCCACTGGCCTCTGCGACGACCTCGTCGATCGTGACGCCGACCGGGTAGAGGGTCTTCAGCTCGGTCCAGAGCGCGTCGAAGTCCCAGCTCTCGTTGTGCCCCTCGCCGGTGTGATCACGCACGACTCCGGTGACGGCATCCTCGATGAAGTGCTGCACACGGTCCGCGATGTCGTCACCCTGCAGGATGTGGCGGCGGTCCGCGTAGATCGCCTCGCGCTGACGGTTGAGGACGTCGTCGTACTTGAGGACGTTCTTGCGCATCTCGGCGTTGCGGGCCTCGACCTGCGACTGCGCGCTGCGGATCGCACGCGAGACCAGACCGGACTCGATCGGCACGTCATCCGGGAAGTTCGTACGGGAGAGGATCGCCTCGGCCGCTCCCGACTGGAAGAGCCGCATCAGATCATCGGTGAGGCTGAGGTAGAAGCGGCTCTCGCCGGGGTCGCCCTGACGTCCTGATCGTCCTCGCAGCTGGTTGTCGATGCGCCGCGACTCGTGACGCTCGGTGCCGAGCACGTACAGCCCGCCGGATGCGACGACCTTCTCCGCCTCTTCGGCGACCGTCGCCTTCATCGCCTCGTAGGTCTCGTCCCAGGCGACCTCATACTCCTCCGGCGTCTCCACCGGGTCGAGCCCCTTGGCCTTGAGTTCCTGAACGGCGAGGAACTCGGCGTTTCCGCCGAGCATGATGTCGGTGCCTCGACCGGCCATGTTCGTGGCGACGGTGACGGCGCCGAGGCGCCCGGCGCGGGCCACGATCTCGGCCTCGCGAGCGTGGTTCTTCGCGTTGAGCACCTCGTGCTTGACGCCCTTCTTGGCGAGCAGCCGCGAGAGATACTCGCTCTTCTCGACGCTGACGGTTCCGACGAGAACCGGCTGGCCGGCAGCGTGCCGCTCGGCGATGTCCTCGACGACCTGACCGAACTTCGCCGTCTCGTTCTTGTAGACGAGGTCGGACTGGTCCTTGCGGATCATCGGCTTGTTCGTCGGGATCGGGATGACGCCGAGCGAGTAGGTCGACATGAACTCGGCGGCCTCGGTCTCGGCCGTTCCGGTCATGCCTGCGAGCTTGTCGTAGAGGCGGAAGTAGTTCTGCAGCGTGACCGTGGCGAGGGTCTGGTTCTCGGCCTTGACCGGCACGCCCTCCTTGGCCTCGATCGCCTGGTGGATGCCCTCGTTGTACCGACGGCCGACCAGGATGCGCCCGGTGTGCTCGTCCACGATCATGACTTCGTCGTTCATGACGACGTAGTCCGTGTCCTTCTTGAACAGGGCGAGAGCCTTGATCGAGTTGTTCAGGAAGGAGATCAGCGGCGTGTTCGCGGACTCGTAGAGGTTGTCGATGCCGAGGTAGTCCTCGACCTTCTCGATACCGGGCTCGAGTACGCCGACGGTGCGCTTCTTCTCGTCGACTTCGTAGTCCTCGCCTACGACGAGGGTGCGCGCGATCTTCGCGAACTCCGCAAACCAGCGGTTCGCCTCACCTGAGGACGGACCGGAGATGATCAGCGGCGTGCGAGCCTCATCGATGAGGATCGAGTCGACCTCGTCGACGATGGCGAAGAAGTGGTCCCGCTGAACGAGATCCTCCTTGCGCCACGCCATGTTGTCGCGCAGGTAGTCGAAGCCGAACTCGTTGTTCGTGCCATAAGTGATGTCGGCGGAGTACTGCTCGCGACGCACGGCCGGGGTCTGACCGGAGACGATGATGCCCGTCTTCATGCCCAGTGCGCGGTAGATGCGCCCCATGAGTTCGGCCTGGTAGCTGGCGAGGTAGTCGTTGACCGTGATGACGTGCACGCCCTGGCCGGCGATGGCGTTGAGATACGCCGGGAACGTGGCGACGAGCGTCTTGCCCTCACCGGTCTTCATCTCGGCGATGTTGCCCAGGTGGAGGGCCGCGCCGCCCATGAGCTGCACGTCGTAGGCGCGCATGCCGAGAGTGCGCTTGCCCGCTTCGCGGACGGCGGCGAACGCCTCCGGCATCAGCTGATCGAGCGTCTCGCCCTTTTCGAAGCGCATACGCAGCTCCGCCGTCTCTCCGCGGAGCTCTTCGTCGGTGAGCTTCGTGAAGTCCTCTTCCAGCGCGTTCACTGCCTTCACGACCTGGTTCAGGCGGCGGATGACCCGCCCTTCGCCCGCGCGCAGCAGCTTCTCAAGAGGATTCGCCACAGATGTCTTCTCCCTGTTGGTGGGTCTTCTGCCGGCCGCCCGCCTTCGGGCACGCACAGACATACGGCTGCCATGTTACCGGGCTGTGACCTGCGCGTCGCCTGCGTGCATCCCGAAGGGAGGGTTTCTCCGCATGCATATACTCGGTATTGCTTTCCAATTCCCCGTGAACAGGAGTCTCCATGTCGGTGCGCCAGAGCCTGCTCGCGATCCTCGACCAGGGCCCCTGCTACGGCTATCAGCTGCGCCATGAGTTCGATCGGCGCACCGGTTCCACCTGGCCGCTCAACGTCGGGCAGATCTACAACACACTGGAGCGCCTGGAGCGTGACGGCCTGGTCTCCCGCGGAGACGCCGACGAGCAGGGACACGTGTATTGGGCGATCACCGACGCGGGTTCCGTCGAGGTCGCGCATTGGCTGTCCTCCCCCGTCCAGCGCGGCCAGGCGACCCGCGACGAGGTCGCGATCAAGCTCGCGATGGCGGCGACTCTTCCGGGCGTCGATGTCGCCGGCGTCATCCAGAGCCAACGATCCGAATCGCTCCAACAACGGGAAAGGCTGAATGCCGCGACATACGCGGGCTCCGGATCCGACGCCGAGGAACTCGCCTGGTCACTCGTGATCGCCTCGAGGATCTTCGCCGCCGAAGGCGAGTTGCGCTGGCTCGATCACGTCGAGGAACGCCTGGCGCAGCATCCGCAGCACGCCATCGGGCTGGGTTTGACCGCCGAACGCCCCCGCCGCGGCCGTCCGCTGAACGCTGAACGGAAAGCACGCTCCCCCGAGCCGCACCTCCCGTAAGATCGGAACCATGGCTGGATTCTGGGGCAAACGCAAGCGCGAAGACGAAGCACTCGCGGCACAGGACGCCGATCTGGCGCGTCGCGCCGAGCAGGCCCTGGTCGCAGCGGACGAGCGGATCCGTACGACCTCCGACGAGTTGGCGTTCGCCGACGCCGAGCTGGGCGGATCGCTCACCGCCGACCTGAAGAAGGCGCTGACCGCGGTGCGCACCCACCTCCGCGAGGCCTTCCAACTGCACCAGCTCAACCACGACGAGATCCCTGACACCGCAGAAGAGCTGCGCACCCGCAACGCGCGCATCGTCCAGCTGTGCGATTGGGCTCAGGATCTGCTGGATGAGAAGACGGGCGTTCTCGCCGAGTCGATCTCTCGCGTGCGGCGCGCACCCGAGGTCATCGCCCAGGTGCGCGCGGATGCCGAGACTCTGAGCGAGCGCATTCCGCAGACCAACGCGACCGTGGAGCGACTGGCCTCTCGTTATGCCGACTCGGCGATGGCGCAGATCACGGCGAGCGCGAAGGAAGCGGAGCAGCTCATCTCGTTCGCGACCCACGGAGCGAACGTGTCAGAGCGTCGGCGCGCGGCGAAGCAGAACGAGGAGGCGAATCTCGCCCTCGAGACGGCGACGGAGGCCACCCGACGCGCATCCGCCCTCCTCGACGCGGTGGAGGACTTCGAGATCGAGGCGCTGCGCGCCGAATCCACACTCGCGGAGGTCGTCGCAGACTCCCGCGGCGACATCATCGCGGCGCGCACCGCGCCGCAGGTGCCGGCGGTGCGCACGGCTGTCAGCAACCTCGAGCAGGCCCTGGCGGCGCTCTCACCCTCCGGCACGCCGAACGATCCCTTCGCCGAGCTCTCCCAGCTGCGCGAGGCGAACGGGGCGCTCGACGAAGCGATCGCCAAAGCCCGTCACCGTGAACAGAATCCCCTGCCGACCGTGCAGCACGTTCAGCACGCGATCGACGACGCCGATCGTCAGCTCGGCGTCGCTCGCGGCCTGATCGCCGGTCACCGCGGCTGGATCGGCGCGGATGCACGCACCCGCCTTGCCGAGGCCGAGCGTCTGCGCGTCGACCTTCCTGCACTGCTTCCTGCCGAGGACACCCGCGAAGAGGCTCTCGCCGTCGCGCGGCGAGTCGCGCATCTGGCATCCGAGGCCCTTCAGCTCGCCCAACGCGACATCGACTCGTCCCGCCCGCAGGATCAGGGCTGGGGCGGCGGCGACGGCTGGGGTGGCGGCGGTCGCCGCGGCGGTGGCGGCGGCGACATCGCCTCCGGCCTCCTGGGCGGCCTCGTCATCGGCAGTCTCCTCGACGGCATCTTCGACTGAGGCGCGAATCAGGTTCGCTGAGCCAGTCGAAGCGTCTGGCACAGACAAAGAGCGGCCCGGCCCCCGAAGGGACCGGGCCGCTCTCGTCTCAGCCTCAGGACGCCAGAGCCTCCGCAGGCGGAGCCTGCGTGCTCAGCGCGATGACGCCGTAGTCCCAGCCCTTGCGGCGGTAGACCACACTCGGGTGGTCGGTTGCGGCGTCGACGAACAGGAAGAAGTCGTGTCCGACGAGTTCCATCCGATCGACGGCTTCTTCGACGCTCATCCATTCGGCGTCGAAGCTCTTGGTGCGGATGACGACGGGTGAGTACGCCTCCTCCTCGTCGTTCTGCACCGGCACGCTGCCGGTCGCGACGGCACGCAGGAGATCGACGGATGCGGGCTGCACGTCGATTCCCTCAAGGGCTCCGCTGCCCTTCTCGAAGTGTGCTCCACGAGGATGCTGACGTCCGTCGACCCTCTTCTCCTTCGCGCGGCGCAGCTGCGTCGACAACTTGTCGATCGCGAAGTCCAGCGCGACGAACTTGTCACCATCCGTGGCCTCTGCCCGCACCACAGGTCCCTTGCCGACGAGCGTGAGCTCGACGGTCTCATCGGGCACATGGCCATTCCGGTAGACGCGATGCGTGACCTTCACATCCAGGCGCAGCGCTCGGGACGCGAGCGGCTGGACCCGGGCGATCTTCTCTTCGACAACGGTTCGGAAGCGGTCGGTGATACCCACTCCGACGCCAACGATGCTTGTTTCCATTGCTGTCTCCTTGTCCCGGTCCTCCCGGCCAAGGGCGGACCGTGGTCGCCTTGTGGTCCCTAACCGTAGTCCGCTCATCGCAGGAAGTCACGGTTCATTTTCTCCGTGTCCCCGGTGCGTTCTCGATGATTCTCCGGTGAAGCGGCGTGGCGGCGAGCGCGACCGCCGCCACGACGCGGAAGCCGGCGGATCCGAGCACGCGCGATGCTTCATCGAAGGTCGCGCCGGTCGTGACGACGTCGTCCACCAGGACGACGTCGGTGCCGTCTCCCCGCGTTCGAACGCGCATGCTGCCGCGCACGTTCTCGGCGCGTTCCTGCACGCCCAGCCCACGCTGGTCGACGGTCGCACGTGCGGCGAACAGCAGGCGATGCGGTTCGGCACCGGCACGACGTATCAGGAGATCCGGTACCCGGTAGCCGCGACGACGGAAGGCCGCGCGACCCGTCGGGATCGGCACCGCGACCGCGCCATCGGCAAGCGCTTCCGTCAGCACCCCGGCCAGCGCATCGCCCAGGGGGCGGGCCAGCAGTGTCTCGCCATCTCCCTTGAGGCGTCGGATGCAGCGCGCGGCGACCCCGTCGTAGCCGAGCGCCGCCCGGACCCATCGCCCCTCGGGAGTCGTGAACTCGCGCGGGTCCGGCGACAGCTGCGCGCGGCAGGAATCGCAGAGCAGCTCACCAGGGGCGTCGCAGCCGGCGCAGCACGCGGCGAGCAGCAGAGCGGCCAGTTCGGCGCCGATGGCCCTCAGCGGAACCAACGGAGAAGGCACGGAGGACGGCATCCCCTGATCTTGCACCGGCCGACCCTGCACCCGTCTGCCGACTCCCCCTCTTCGTGGAGAACTCGCGACGATCCGGAAGTGTGCAGAAGCGGCGGCGCGTCACTGACCTGCGCGGGTCGCGAGCAACGAGACACCCGACGTCGCCTCACGCCACGCGGAGCCGCTGCGCGCGAACAGTGCGCCGCTCGCGCCGAGAACACGAACACCGGCCGTGGTCCTCGACCCGGCGATCGAGACGGCGTCGGACGGGGCCGCCTCGCTCGTCGACGGTCCGGCGACGCGCTGCCACACCATCATCGGATCATCGGGTCCCGTCAGAATGCCGAGCCGGTCCGAACCGAGCCACACCAGACCGATCGCCGCACCGGGCAGCGTTCCGAGCACTTCGACCTCGTCACCGAGTGCGACGGGCACGCCGGCGCCGTCTCGGATCACCGCCGCGACCACGACTCGTCGCTGACCGCCGACGTTCACCACCGCGGCGACCCTGGCGCCGTCGGCGGCGACGCGCAGATGCGTGATGCCGGACACGTCGGGGAACGCCTTCGCGATCCGATGCTCCGTGACGCCCGCACCCCATGCGATGAGCCCGCGAGGATCGCCCGAGGGCACCGTCCACGTGTAGCCGTACGGGTCGATGGACGGCGTCACGAGTCCCGGTCCCCCGGGCAGCTGGTCGATCTGTCCGTCGCCGACCCGGAAGACGCTCCCGTCATCGAGTTGCACAGCGGCGTGCGAGTCGTCTGCCGCGACATCGATCGCGGCGATCGGCTGCGCGATGCTCAGGATTTCGCTGCTCACGCCAGGGATCGGCGTGATCTCGTCTCCGACGATGGTTCCGAACGCGCCCTCGGCCAGTACCAGAGAACCCGACGGCGCCGTCGGCTGCTCCACTTCGACGACACCCGCACCGAGCACGCGCCCGTCGACGCTGAACTGCACCTGGTTCACGCGCACACCGGCGTCGGCGAGGCTGCGCTCCAGTTGCGTGCGCATCCGCGCGAGCGTCGTCTGGTCGAGGTTCTGCGCGGCACTGTTGAGAGCGACATCGGCGATCTGATCGGTCCCGATGGGGACGGCGCCGAGAGCGAGGCGCACATCCGGCGGGAAGGCGCTCTGCACCGCTGGCTCCAGCCAGGCGCTGGGTGTGCCGCCGATCAGCGCCTGAGCGATCGTGGTGGCCGGCGCGGGACGACGAGGAAACCATCGCACGTCGGGCACGAGGCGTTTCCAGGTCTGATCGAAGTAGCTCAGCGCGTATCCGATGAAGACCACCGAGAAACGTCTCTCGTCGATCACGATTCCGTCGGGCGCTTTCGCGATGCGCCACTCGCCGTCGTCCGCGCGCACCACCTGGAACGACATGTTGCCGGGTCCCGGCGCGTCGGAGTACTCCCCTGTCTCATCGACGCTCGCCACCAGTTCCGTCTGCACCTGCACGTCGGCTTCGGTGGCCTCCTCCGCCTCCTCACCGTCCTGGACGGACGAGGTGATCCTGCGCGTCGAGGCATCGGCGTCGATGGCCACGGCCTCCGCGGGCCTCCAGGTCGCGGCGAACTCCGGGGTGAGGAACTTCCGGGCTGTCTGCCATCCCTCGTCCGGCGTGATCGCTGCTTCCATGAAGCCCTCGACGATCTCGGCGGGGCCTGCTCCGTCCACCGGACCGGACGCGAGCGGAAGGAACTCCGATTCGTCCGGCACCTGTCCCAAGGGCAGCCCGACTTCCACATCGCTGCTGGTCGGGAGCCCCGTGCACGCCGTGAGCAGCACCGCGGCAGCGACCACGGCGATGCCACGCAGCACACGGCTCTTCCGTGCGTCAGTCATCGCGACCCCCGTTCTCGCCGAACAGGTCTCGATGCAGGTCCGTGACCTCGATGGGCTGCGTCGCGCTGCCGATCTCCATGAGCGTCTCCTGCGGCTCCAACGGCACCGGCGATTCCCCCTCCAGCACACCTGCGCGACGCGGCAGCGTGAGCACGAAGTTGGTCCCGACGGCCAGCTCGGACCAGACCGCGAGCGTGCCGCCGTGCAGAGTGGCATCGCCCAGGGCGATCGACAGACCGAGTCCGGTGCCGCCGATCGTGCGCTGGCGCGAGGGATCGGCCCGCCAGAAGCGGTCGAACACCCGCTCGGCGTCCGACGCGGTCATCCCCAACCCGAAATCGCGCACTCCGGCGGCCACGGCTTGCTGATTGCTGTCGACGGTGATCACGATGGGCTTCCCCTCCCCGTGCTCGATCGCGTTGCCGATGAGGTTGCGCAGCACGCGGCGCACGCGCCGCGGATCCATGTCGACCGGAGAATAGCCGCCGGGGGCCACCAGACGCAGTTCGCTGCCATGACCGTCGGCGAGGGGCTTCATCTGCTCGATGATGTCTTCGGCGAGATGGGCGATGCTGGTCGCTTCGAGCTCGAGCTGCACGGAGCCGGCGTCGTAACGACTGATCTCCAGCAGGTCAGACAGCAGGGTCTCGAAGCGCTGCACCTGGGTGTGCAGGAGCTCAGTGGTCCTGGCGGTCGTCGCATCGAAGTCGTCTCGCTGGTCGTTCAGGATGTCGGCAGCGAGCCGGATCGTCGTGAGCGGGGTGCGCAGCTCGTGCGAGACGTCCGAGACGAAGCGCTGCTGCACGAGAGAGAGCTCGCCGAGCTCCTTGATCTGCGCCTCGATGCTGTCGGCCATCGCGTTGAACGAACGGCCGAGTGTCGCCAGTTCATCCTCGCCGCGCACCTGCAGACGCACGCCGAGATCACCGGACGCGAGTCGGGCACTGGTCTCCGCCGCCTCCACGATCGGCGTCGACACCGTACGCAGCACGATCCATGAGATCGCGGCGACGATGGCCACCAGTCCGATGCCGGCGATCCAGAGCGTGCGCTGCACGAAACTCAGAGTCTGATCGGCGTCGGCGAAGTCGTATGCAATGTAGAGCTCGAACGGGCCCACTTCCGGGACGACCAGCTGCTGACCGACGATGATCCCTGGGACCTCACCGCCCCCCTCGGTCGGGAGCGCGACGGACTGCCACCACTGCCGGTCGTCGAACTCGGCGACGAGCCTGCTCAGCGCCGGGCTCAGATCGTTGGTGCTGAGTCCGGCGGTGAATCCGTTGAGCCGGACGCCGGACGACTCGGAATCGATCCTGTTGGCCAGGAGCATGTTGGACGACGAGTTCCGCCCCAGGTCCGCCTGGATCCGGTCCCACAGGTCCCTGAGCGCGGCAGGATCGTCGCCGACCTCGGCGACATCCAGCGTGCTCTGCGCCTGATCCACCGCGCGCTGGGCGTCCTCGAGCGCCTGATTCTTGCGGGATACGAAGAGGTCGTTCTGGATGACGAGCGCCATTGTCACGCACGTGATGAAGATCGCGAGCGAAGTGAGCAGCAGCGTGACCGAGAGCGTGCGGAAGCGCAGCGAACGCCGCCAGAGAGCGGCGAGCGCGTCGGGCCAACCGCGCCAGTCGCGGAGGACCGCGACCGCTGTGGTGGTGGTGCCCGTCCCGGCCATCACCTGCGCCTAGCCGGAGGTGGCGACGCTGCCGGCGCGGTAGCCGACGCCGCGCACCGTCATGACGATCTTCGGGTTGTCCGGGTCGAGCTCGACCTTCGCCCGGAGGCGCTGCACGTGCACGTTCACGAGCCTGGTGTCGGCCTTGTAGTGGTATCCCCACACCTGTTCGAGCAGCATCTCCCGGGAGAAGACCTGCTGCGGCTTCGACGCGAGCGCCACCAGCAGCTGAAACTCGAGCGGAGTGAGCGCGATCGGTGCGGTACCGCGACGCACTTCGTGCGCGTCGACATCGACGGTGAGGTCACCCACGCGCAGCTGCTCGCCGGCGGTCTGCGTCACCGGCCGCAGACGCGTGCGGATGCGGGCGACGAGCTCCTTCGGGTTGAAGGGCTTCACCATGTAGTCATCCGCCCCGACCTCGAGGCCACGGACGACATCTGCCGTATCGGTGCGTGCGGTGAGCATGATGATCGGGATGCCGGACTCGGCCCGGATCCGGGTGCAGATCTCGATCCCGTCCATACCGGGCAGCATGAGGTCGAGGAGAACCAGGTCGGGGCGCTGAGTGCGCCATTCCTCGACGGCTCGCGCACCGTCGGCGCAGAACACCGGCTCGAAGCCTTCGGTGCGCAGCACGATGCCGATCATCTCGGCGAGCGCGGTGTCGTCGTCGACCACAAGAATGCGTGAGGTCATACCGTTACCTTATGACACTCGCTCCGTTCTGCTCTGCGACCCGGCGCCCAGTGTTCTGCGGCCGCGTCGCCGTTGCGGATGTGACACGATGGGAGCGCACGACGGAGGGAGTGCTGTGAGCGGCCAGACGTGGACCCCTGCCCCGAAGAAGGGCATCATCCCCCTGCATCCTTTGACCTTCGGAATGCTGCTGGGCAAGGCCTTCGCCGCCCTGCGTCACAACCCCAAAGTGCTCTTCGGCTTCGCCGTGGTGATCCAGCTCATCGCCACGCTGGTGATGGCAGCCGTCATGGGCGTCGTGCTCTTCACGACGTTCTCGCGACTGGAGACGGTGTCCCCGTCGTCGCCTGACTTCGAGGCCGTGTTCGCCGGCACCATCCTCGCGAACATCCTCGCCGGCCTCGGCGTGGGCGTGGCATCGGTGGCGTTCACGGCGCTGATGCAGGGCGTCGTCGCCGCAGAGGTCGGCTATGCCGCCGTCGGCGTGAAGGCGTCCCTGGGCACGCTGTGGCGGAAGATGGCTCCCGCCTTCTGGCGGCTGGCCGGTTTCGCCTCCCTCTCGGTGCTCTTCATCTTCGGTCTGATCGCGATCGTGGTCGGCATCATCGCCGCGTTCGTGGCAGGCGGGCTCGGTTCGAGTGCGGAACTCATCGGCGTGACGGTGATCATCGTGCTGCTGATCCTCGCTGCCAGCATCCCGCTGATGGTGTGGCTGACGACGAAACTGCTCCTGGTCCCGTCGATCCTCGTGCTGGAGCGCGCGCGGTTCCGGGAAGCGCTGGTGCGCTCATGGCGGCTGACCAGAGGGCGCTTCTGGGTCGCGTGGGGCGTGAGCTTCCTGATCAGCGTCATCATGGGCCTGGCGATGCAGGTCGTGAGCATTCCGGTCTCGCTCATCAGCACCCTGTTCGGCTCGGTCATCGCCCCCACGGGCTCGCCGGATGCCGGCGCGATCTTCGGATTCGTCTTCGCCATGCTCGCACCGCAGATCCTCCTGCTCGTGCTGCAGGCGATCACGCTGGTCGTGCAGAGCACAGGATCCGCGCTCGTCTACCTGGATTGCCGGATGCGGTACGAAGGGCTCGACCAGGCACTCATCGCCCATGTGGAACGCCGTGACCTGGGGTGGACCGAAGACCAGTTGGGCGATCCCTACGCGGTCGATCCGACGCGCGCGGTGAGCAGCGCACCACCGCCGAAGCAGACCCCCGAGTATGCGATGGCACCGGCCGGCTACGGATACCCGCCACAGCAGTACGCGAACGCTCCCCAGCCGTATCAGGCGTACTCCGCGCAGGCGTATCCCGCTCCGCCGTACCCGGCGCAGGCGTACCCGGCTCAGGCATACCCGGCTCAGGCATACCCGGGTTCCGCACCTGCCTCGCCCTACGCCGCCGTGCCGCCGCAGCAGGCCGCCCCCACCGTTCCGCAACAGGGATTCGCGCCGCCCCCTCCTGCTCCGCTTCCCCCTGCCGTCGCCAGCCCGCCGACCGACAGCCCCTGGGCCGCCCCGGGTTCCGATTCGGCATGATCCTGCGGTTCGACGAGCTCTTCGTCCCGGACGGCGACGAGGCGCAGCGCTGGGCCGAGGAGGAACTGGCCAATCCTCGCTACGCCGACGCGAGGCCGAACTGGTTCGACCTCGTCGCGCGCGACATCGGCCGCTTCCTCGCCGACCTGTTCACCTCCGAGACCAGTGCCGATGTGGGTCCGGCCGCGCTGATCATCGTCACCGTCGTCATCGTCGCCGCCCTCATCGCCGCACTCATCATCTGGGGTCGCCCCCGCGATGCGAGAGCCGTGCGGCGTGCTCGCGGCGACCTGCTCGGTGAGCGCGATGACCGCAGCGCCGCCCAGTTGCGGGCAGAGACCGAGCGCAGCGCCCGCGCCGGCGACTGGGATACGGCGACCATCCTCCGCTTCCGCGCCCTCGCCAGAGGGCTGCTCGAACGAGACCTCATCGATCCGGCGCCTGGCGCCACCGCTCAGGCGATCGCACGGGAGGCAGCGGCCGTGTTCCCTGCCGAGGACGGTCCGGTGCGGAGCGCCGCAACCGCCTTCGACGATGTCCGCTATCTGCAGCATCCGTCCGATGCCGAGCGCTACCGCGAGCTTGCGGCCACCGATGACCGGCTGAGCGCGCTGCGGCCGGAAGCGGTGCCCGCGTGAGTCTCGTCGATGACACCGCGGTCGCGCCGTCCACCGCGGTGCGCACCCGCGGGCGGCTGCGCCGGTTCGCGGGATGGGCGCTCATCGCCGTGCTCGTGCTGATCGTCGCTCTGGTCGGGCTGCGGGTCGCGGCGACCGCGCCGAACGCCCACGGCGGACTCGACCCCGAAGGACGCAACGACAGCGGCACTCTCGCGCTTGCCGAGATCCTGCGGGATCAGGGGGTCGAGGTATCGGTGTTCCGCTCTCGAGCCGAGGCGCGAGCAGCCATCGACGACGACACCACCCTCGTGATGTCCAACCCGTACACCCTCTCCGATGAGGCGACCCTCGACCTCATCGAGCCGGCCGATCGCGTCGTCTTCCTCTCGACGGGCACTCACCTGCTCCGATTGCTCGAGATCGGCGAGACGGCATCGGGAAGCAGCGGACCCGTCGAAGCCGGGTGCTCCGAGGCGGAGTTCGCCGATGTCGGGACCATCCGCCCCGACCGGCTGTTCCAGCCCGCCGACGGCGTGCAGGGCTGCTTCGGCGACGACGAGGGTGCCGCCGTCCTCGTCGACGACGGCGCTGACGGATGGCGCGCCGTGGTGGAGGGGACGAAGCTGTTCAGCAACGCCTACCTCGCCGAAGACGGCAACGCCGCCCTCGCCCTCGCCCTGCTCGGACAGACCGAACGAGTGGTCTGGTACGTCCCGACCTTCGAGGACTCCGATCTGGAGGGCGATGAGCCCGAGACGCTGGGCTCGCTCACTCCCGGTTGGGTGACGCCGGCGATCCTGCTGTTGATGATCGCCGGAGTCGCCGCGGCGATCTGGCGCGGTCAGCGCTTCGGGCCGCTGGTCGCGGAGACCCTCCCGGTGACCGTGCGCGCCTCGGAGACCATGCACGGCAGGGCGCGGCTCACCGCCAAGGCCGCGGATGCGACGCACGCCGCTGAAGCGCTGCGTGAGGGGTCGCTGCGTCGCCTCGCTCGTCGCCTGGGACTCGCCGCGCACGCCGGTGTCGATGAGGTCGCCGACGCCGCAGCCGATCGGCTTCGCATTCCACGTGGATCCCTGCAGGAACTGCTGGGCGGCCCACTGCCCACCGACGACCACGGCCTGATCGACCTCGCCCGCCGGCTCAGCGAGCTCGAGGCATCCGTCGAGCAGAGCGCCCACTCGGCGAGGAGACCCGAATGACCGCAACAGATCCGACGTCCACCCATCCCGACGGAAGCCGAGGACACCTCGTGACCCCTGAGAACTTCACCGCCGACGACGCCGCGCTGCGTCAGGCCATGCACCGCGTGCGCACCGAGGTCGACAAAGCCGTCGTCGGACAGGCCGGCACCGTCACCGGACTGCTCGTCTCGCTGCTGGCCAGGGGGCATGTGCTCCTCGAGGGCGTGCCGGGGGTCGCGAAGACCCTCGTCGTGAGGTCGTTCGCCCGGGCTCTGGGGCTGGACACCAAACGCGTCCAGTTCACCCCCGACCTGATGCCGGGCGACGTCACCGGATCGCTCGTGTACGACGCGCGCACCGGTGAGTTCGACTTCCGGGCGGGACCGGTGTTCACGCACATCATGCTCGCCGACGAGATCAACCGCACTCCGCCGAAAACGCAGGCCGCGCTGCTGGAGGCGATGGAGGAGCGCCAGGTGTCGGCTGACGGCGTCAGCCGCCCCCTGCCGGACCCGTTCCTGGTCGCAGCGACACAGAACCCCATCGAGCACGAGGGCACGTACACGCTCCCCGAGGCCCAGCTGGACCGCTTCCTGATGAAGCTCGTCGTCGGCATGCCAGAGCGTGATGCCGAGGTGATGGTGCTCCGCCGCCACGCCGAGGGCTTCTCGCCGCGAGAGCTCACCGGCGTCGAGGCGGTCGTGAGCGCTGACGAGATCCGAGCGGCGCAGGAGGCCGCCGGTCGCGTCGAGGTCACCGATGACGTGCTCGGGTACGTCGTCGACCTCGCCCGCGCGACCCGCCAGTCCCCTTCCGTCGAACTCGGCGCCAGCCCTCGCGCCTCGACGGGGCTGCTCGCCGCGGCGAAGGCATGGGCGTGGCTGAACGCCTCGTCCGCTGTCACCCCCGACCACGTGCAGACCATGCTGGTGCCCGTCTGGCGGCACCGTCTCTCGCTCCGCCCCGACGCGCAGATGGAAGGCGTGTCGGCGGATGCCGTGCTCACCTCGGTCGTGCAGCAGACCAGGGTGCCGATCTAGGTGTTCGTCACCGGCCGCCTCGCCGTCGCCCTCGCCATCGGCGTGGTTCCGCTCGTCGCCTTCGGGATGGCGGGCTATCCGCCGTACGCGCTGCTGGGCGCGTGGGTCGGGCTGTGCGCGCTGCTGGTCGTCCTCGACGTCGCCCTGGCAGCCAGCCCGCACGCCGTCGCAGTGAGCCGACGGGTGCCTGCGCGTTCGCGTCTCGGCGAGCAGGTGCCGGTGAGCATCGCTGTGCACAATCAGGGCAGCCGCACCCTGCACGCACTGATCCGGGATGCCTGGCAGCCCACGGCGGGTGCAGGGTCGGAGCGTTCGCGCATGGTCGTCCCCCCTGGCGAACGGCGGCGTGTCGCGATCCCGCTGCTCCCTCGGCGTCGTGGCGAGCTGGTCAGCGAGTTCGTGATGATCCGCTCTCGCGGGCCGCTCGGACTGGCAGGACGTCAGGCGCGCCACCGAGTGCGCGGTGCGATCCGCGTGCTCCCCGCCTTCTCCTCCCGCAAGCACCTGCCGTCGCGCCTCGCTCGGCTGCGCGAACTCGACGGCAACACCAGCATCCAGGTACGCGGTCAGGGCACCGAGTTCGATTCGTTGCGCGAGTACGTGCGCGGCGACGACGTGCGCTCGATCGACTGGCGGGCGACGGCGCGCGCCGGCACCACGATGTTGCGGACCTGGCGCCCGGAGCGCGATCGGCACGTCGTGATCATCATCGACACCGGTCGTACGGCAGCAGCGCGCGTCGGCGACGGGACCAGGGTCGACGCCTCGCTCGAGGCGGCGCTCCTCCTCGCCGCGCTCGCCTCGCGTGCCGGTGATCATGTGCATCTCCTCCTGTACGACCGCGTCGTGCGCGGCCGAGTGACCGGCGTCGACGGCGCAGGGCTCCTACCCGCGATGACGGATGCGATGGCCCCCGTGCACGCTCGACTGGTCGACACCGACTGGCATGGCGCCTTCGCCGCCGTGCGCACTCTCACGACCCGCCCCTCGCTGATCGTCGTCCTGACCGCCCAGGACGCAGCGGAGTCGGCGCGCGGGTTCCTCGGCGCGTTCCCCGACGCGTCGCGGGCGACGACCGTGCTGGTCGGGTCGGTCACAGACGACGATGTCGCATCCCTTGCCCAGCAGCGTGGCTCCCGCGAGGAGATCTACCTCGCGGCGGCCGCCGAACGCACGCTCCGAGACGCGGAGAACGTCGCGGATGCCATCCGGCGCGCAGGCGGCGAAGCGATCGCCGCCGACCCCGAAGATCTTCCGCCCCGGATCGCGGACCGCTACCTCGAACTGAAGGCCGCAGGCCGGTTGTGAATCCCAAGGAGAGAACGAATATGAGCGACATCAGCACGGATACGCCTTCCAGAACGGCCAAACTCACCGCTGAGGCCTTCGGCACCTTCCTCCTCGTCCTCGGTGTGATCAGCACGGCACTTTTCGCAGCCGGTTTCGGAGAGGGCACGGATGCGCACAACAAAGGCGTCGGGTTCCTCGGCGTCGCCCTCGCTGTGGGCCTCACCGTCATCGCGGGCGCGTACGCCTTCGGCCCGATCTCGGGTGGGCATTTCAATCCGGCTGTCACGGTCGGCGTCGCCGCAGCCGGCCGGATGCCGTGGCGCGATGTTCCCGGCTACGTGATCGCTCAGGTGATCGGCGGTCTCGTCGCGACGACGCTCATCTTCCTGGTCGGGCTGTTCGGACCGGAGGGCTGGCTGGAAGCACAGCGCAACGCCGGATTCGCGAGCAACGGATTCGATGCGGCCTCCCCCGGCGGTTTCGGCATCGGGGCCGCCATCGTCGTCGAGGTGCTGTTCACTGCCGTGTTCCTCATCGTGATCCTCGGCGTGACGCATCCGACGCGCGGCACCGCCTTCGGCGGCCTCGTCATCGGTCTCACGCTGACACTGATCCATCTGGCGATCATCCCGATCGACAACGCCTCGGTGAACCCCGCGCGCTCGATCGCGACGGCGGTCTACGGGAACACAGACGCTCTCGCCCAGCTGTGGGTGTTCCTGGTGTTCCCCGTGATCGGCGCGCTCATCGCGGGCTTCGCATACAAGGCTCTGTTCGACTCCGAAGAGGAGTCGGAGGCCGCCTGAGCGAGCAGTCAGCCGGCGACGAGGCGCGGCGTTCCGGCCTCGTATTCGACGAGATCGCCGGTCTCGCCCCGGCGGTGCGCCCGGCCGCCGACGACGAGCATGTAGATGAGGAACACGGCGAGCGCGGCCGCGCCGATCCCGATCTTGACCGGCCAGGGCAACGCCCATCCGGTGACGAAGCCTTCGACGAGACCGGCGAGGAACAGGGCGAAGATCAACCCGATCGCGACCGTCGCCAACGCGCGTCCCTGCTCGGCGAGCGCCTCACCGCGAGTACGGTGCCCCGGCGCGACCCAGGCCCAGAAGACGTGCAGTCCCGCGGCCGCCGCGACGAAGATGCAGGTCAGCTCCAGCATCCCGTGCGGCAGGATGTACAGCACCATCACGTCGACGCGATCATGCACAGCCATCACCGCACCGGCGACGCCCAGGCCCATCGCGTTCTGGACGATCATGTACACCGGCCAGAGACCGGTGACCCCGAACAGCACGCACTGCGCAGCGATCCACGCGTTGTTCGTCCACACCATGCCGGCGAAGACCGCCGCCGGATTCTCCGTGTAGTACCCGGTGAAGCTCTCGTCCGCGTACTGCTGGAGCAGATCAGGCGGGCCGAGCGTCGCGACGAGCTCGGGGTCGCTGGCGATCCAGGCCGCGGTTCCGACCGCGATCGCGATGAAGACGAGGGCTATCACGAGCGTCGTCCAACGCAGCCGATACAGCGCCGCGGGAAGCTGCTGGGTGAAGAACCGTGCGATCTGAGTGAGAACGTTGTCGGAGGCTCCGGTCAGCCGAAGCCGCGCACGGACCAGGATCGTGGAGAGGTAGGCGCCCTGTGGCGTTTCACCGACCGACGTCTTCAGTTCCGCGAGATCCGCGGAGGCCGCCCGATAGCGCACGATGAGCTCGTCGACGCCTGCGCCGTCGAGCCGGGCGTGACTGAGGTGCTCCAACCGCTCCCATTCGGGGCGGCGTGCATCACTGAGCGCATCGGCATCCACCTGATTTACTGTACTCATGTCTGCCTCGATCGACGCCTCCGACGAAGTCCTCTCCGGCGAGGCAGTCGCGATCGATGTGCAGCCGGTCGGCTTCCTGCTGCGCGCGCTCGGCGCGATCATCGACATGCTGCTCGGATTCGCGCTGTTCATCCTGTGGATCTTCCTGCGGATCTGGCTCCTCGACGTCGGCATTCTCGATGAGGCGACCGACCGGATCTCGATGGTCGTCGCGATCGTGGTCAGCTTCGTCGTCGTGCCGATCGCGATGGAGGTGGCGCTGAAAGGCCGCAGTCTCGGCAAGCTCGCCGTCGGCGGCCGGATCGTACGCGTCGACGGCGGCGCCGCCGGCTTCCGGCACGCGTTCATCCGTGCGCTGCTGGGAGTTCTCGAGATCTACATGACCCTCGGCGGCATCGCCGTGCTGGCCGGCGCGTTCAACGGGCGCTCGCAACGCCTCGGCGACATGGTCGCTGGAACATACAGCCAGCGCGTCAGGACACCGAAGCTCGTTCCGCATGCGCCGTTGCTTCCGCCTTCCCTCACCGGCTGGGCGCAGGTCGCCGACGTCGCGCGCCTCCCCGACCGGTTGGCCCGGCGCATCTCGCAGTTTCTGCAGACGGCGCCACGGATGGCACCCGGTGCAAGGGTCCGGGTGGCGCAGGAGTTGCTCGCCGAGGCCGCGCCCTTCGTCTCCCCCATGCCCCCTGTCTCGCCGGAAGAAGTACTCATGGGCATCACGGTGCTGCGTCGCGAGCGCGAACGCCGCGCACTGCAGAACGCCGATCGGCGCGCTGAGAAGCTCACCGGACGCCATATCGGCGTCTGACCGACCGCCGTGGTCGCGTCGCTCAGTACCGGTAGTGGTCGAGCTTGTAGGGACCGTCGACCGGCACACCGATGTAGGCCGCCTGCGCGTCGGTGAGTCGCGTCAGCCGCACGCCGAGCGCGTCGAGATGGAGGTGCGCGACTTTCTCATCGAGCGCCTTCGGCAGGGTGTAGACGCCCGTCGGGTACGCGTCGATGTTCGTGTAGAGCTCGAGCTGCGCGAGCACCTGGTTGGTGAACGACGCGCTCATGACGAACGACGGGTGCCCGGTGGCGTTGCCGAGGTTCATCAGGCGGCCCTCGCTGAGGACCAGGACGCTGCGTCCGTTCGGCAGCCGCCACTCGTGCACCTGCGGCTTGATCTCGACCTTCTCGGCGCCCTCGAGCGTCTCGAGGCCCGCCATGTCGATCTCGTTGTCGAAGTGGCCGACGTTCGCGACGATCGCGAGGTGCTTCAGCGCGAGCAGGTGCTCGGTGGTGACCACGTCGCGGTTACCGGTGCCGGTCACGACGATGTCGACGACGTCGGCGACATCGAGAAGCCGCGCCACCTGGAAGCCGTCCATGGCCGCCTGCAGCGCGCAGATCGGATCGACCTCGCTGACGATGACGCGCGCACCCTGCCCTCGTAGCGCCTCGGCCGCGCCTTTGCCGACATCTCCGTACCCGCAGACGAAGGCGACCTTGCCGCCGATCAGCACGTCGGTGGCGCGATTCAGGCCGTCCGGCAGGGAGTGCCTGATCCCGTACTTGTTGTCGAACTTGCTCTTGGTGACGGAGTCGTTGACGTTGATCGCGGGGAAGAGCAGGTCGCTCGACGCCGCGAGCTCGTAGAGCCGGTGCACCCCGGTCGTGGTCTCCTCGGTGACGCCGATGAGATCGGCCGCGATTCGTGTCCAGCGCGTCGGGTCGGCTGCAAGCGAGCGTCGGAGCAGGTCGAGGATGACCGTGTACTCGTGCGGATCGGATGCCGCGGCCTCCGGAACAGCGCCGGCCTTCTCGAAGGCGACGCCGCGGTGCACGAGCAGCGTCGCGTCTCCTCCGTCATCGAGGATGAGGTTCGGCCCCACCTGACCGGACGACGACCAGTCGAAGATGCGGTCGGTGCACTCCCAGTACTCCTCGAGCGACTCGCCCTTCCAGGCGAACACGGGGACGCCGGCGGGAGCATCCGCCGTGCCCGTCGGGCCGACGACGACCGCCGCGGCCGCCTCGTCCTGGGTCGAGAAGATGTTGCAGCTCGCCCAGCGCACCTCGGCGCCGAGCGCGGTGAGCGTCTCGATCAGGACTGCGGTCTGCACGGTCATGTGCAGGGACCCGGCGATCCGCGCGCCCTTCAGCGGCTGCGCGGCACCGAACTCCTCCCGCAGCGCCATGAGTCCAGGCATCTCGTTCTCTGCGAGACGGAGCTGGTGCCGCCCCGCTCCAGCGAGAGACAGGTCGGCCACACGATACTCGAGCTCTGACATGGCCCCATCTTCTCAGAAGCGGATCGCGTCGATCATCTTCCCGTGCAGGGCGACGGCTGCCGCGATGCGGCCGGCCGACGAAATGCGCTCAGGCGCGGAGCGCCTCGTGACGGACGATGAGCCAGCCCGCCGGCACGGAGACCCGATCGGCGTGCGGAGAGCACAGGTCGTGCGCATGAGGGTGATTGGCGGCGCCCAGCGGCCCGAGCGCGGCCATCTTGTCGCCGTATTCATACGTGATCGTCGCTACGGCCTCACGCGCGCAAGCGACCTTCGAGCAGAGTCGTCCGTCCATCTCTGCCAGAGTACGGGCGGCGGACGACGGCGAGCGGATGCCGCGCCGCGGCCCAGGCGGAACGCCTAGACTTTCGTCATGCAACGTCGACGCACAGCCCGCGCCTCCGCCGCTCCCCGGCGCGGTGCACGGCACGGTCGTCACGGGCGGCTCGGCCGCAGCGAGGTCGTCCGGCCGCCGCTCGCTCCCCTGGAAGGGCGGATCGACCGGTTCGATCTGACCGTCGGCACCGCCGTGGAGTTCCTCCGCGGCACCTGGCCCGAGTTGCAGGAAGTGCGCTTCGAGATCGGCGCGATGCCGACCCAGGAGGCGACCGACGAGGTGCCGCGCTGGCACCTCGATCGTGACGCGCGCCGGATCGTGCTGTTCCGCCTGCCGATCGAGCGCCTGCTCCCCCCGGGGCACG
The DNA here is from genome assembly GCF_040675825.1 of Microbacterium sp. LWH12-1.2. Lineage (NCBI taxonomy): Bacteria > Bacillati > Actinomycetota > Actinomycetes > Micrococcales > Microbacteriaceae > Microbacterium > Microbacterium sp. LWH12-1.2. The sequence continues at coordinate 560,063 of NZ_JBEGIJ010000001.1, read as the reverse complement.
ACGACTCCGCCCACCGTCGCATGGCCATCGAGAGTGCCGTGTTCCGAGCCGCCGCCGAGTATGTCGGGCGCGAACCCTGGGACCTCGGACACGATCACTGACGCGTCAGCGCTTCACGGGTCAGGGATAGACCGTGATGCTCTGCTCTGCTCCCGCGCCCGGCCACACCGGCCAGGCGGCGAGCGCACCGGTCGCTGTCATCGTCACCGCGAGATGCACCGGCCCTGACGGCCGTACCGTGTAGACGGAGCGTGCGTCGACCGGCACAGCGATCGAACCCCCGGCCGGCACGAGGATCGTCTGAGGATCCCCGCCCTCCGCTGTTTCGATGGCGACCGTCGACTCGGCATCCGCGTTGCCGGTGATCAGCAGCTGCGGGTTCGGCCCTGACGGCACGGCCACGAGCACCTCGGCGTCGATCTCCGGCGCCGGAGTCACCCACGCGAAGTCGGCACCGCGTCCCTGACCGTCCTGCTGCCGAACAGCGGCGAGGACGGGTGAGTCCGCATCGACCTCGACGGTGTACGAGCCCGCTCCGAGATCTCCGAGAGACACCTGCGCCGGCACATCGGCGGTGAGCGGGACGAGGAACTCCGTCGCGACCGCGGAGGACTCCCCCACCGGACGCACCGTGACCTGCGCCTGTGCATCGGCACCCGGCGCAAGTATCCGCATCACTGCCATCTCCGAGTCGTCGCCGTCGACCGGGAAGACCTGGACACCGGGAATCACGGGATGCTGCTGTGGGCCGGCGACGGCATCCTGCAGGTCGATGCCGGCCGGGTCCAGCGTGCGGGTGAGCGAGGACTGCATCATCGCGCGAACCGGGGAGCCGGTCGATGACATGTGGATCACCGGCGCCTGGTTCCCCGCCGCGATCGATGCGAGGGGCAGTGCGACCTGCGTCGCAGGCGGAACGATCACGTTCGACGAACTCCGCTTGTCGCCGAAGACCGTGAGCGTGACCGTCGCCGCCACGTCGCCGGGGTTGGTGAGGGTCACGATGTCCTCGGTGCCGGTGGCGACGCTGCCTCCGATCAGCCACGATTCGGTGAGGGCCTCGCGGCAGGGCGCCGCGGCCAGGCCGGAGAGGTCGGTCTCGGCGAGTGTCACGGACTCGGCGGCACCGATCAGTGGCGCGCTGCGCCCTTCGACGACGCCCGTGAGCTTGTGGAGCTCGCCCGCCTGATCGAGTTCCGGCATCGACAGAGGAGTGGATTCCGGCACGCCGGCCGAGCCGTCGACGGTGAGCCGCGGCGTTCCCGCCGAGTCCATCTTCAGCGGGTCGCTGGGAACACGGCCGATGGCGCGGAAGTCACCGCTGCACACCAGCACGGCATCGCCGGGAAGAGGCGTCACATCGGCCTGCGCCGGGGTGCTCTCAATGGTCGGCCAGGGAGCAGCGACGGCCACGACCACTCCGACGACGCATGCTGCGGCGACCAGCGTCCCGGTGAGCACGCGGGCGCTGGTCGTCACGACACGGAAAGCCCGGGTCCCGCTCATCGCTTCTCCTCGGTGGTGGTCGACTCCGGATCCGGCGACTCCGGACCCGACTCCGAGCCCGCGGCGGCGGAGTCCTCGGTCTCGGAGTCCTCGGTCTCGGAGTCCTCGGTCTCGGGGTTCGGCTCCTGCTCGAGTGTCTCCTCGCGCGTCGGCGGATCGGATACGTCGACAGGTGCAGCGACCGAAGGCGCGGACGCCGCATCCTCCGCGTACCTCGGCAGCACGAGCCGCTCGTCGGGCGCACGTCCGACGATGCGCGACTGGCCGCGCGCTGCCCGCCGTGACGCTCGCGTCGGAATCGAGAGCAGGAGTGCCGCGAACACGACGATCAGCTGCAGTGTGATGACGAGCCGAGCGGTGGCGGTCTGGGCACCGGTGAGTCCCTCGCGAGCAGTGGCGTCGGCTTCCAGCCGCCAGAGCACGCCGCGATCCGTCGACCCCGCCTGCACGAAGCCGGCACGCTGATCGAGCGACGTCACCGCCGTCGTACGGAATGCCCTCGCCTTGTCGTCTTCATCACCGGGTATCTGGGCCAGCAGCACGTAACTGATACCGAGCTCCGCGAGTTCTGCGGGGGCGTCGAAGTCACGGGCGGAAAGCAGATCGACCGACAGCGCGGTGATGTCGGCACCCTGGATCTCGGTCGCCGTGGAGAGCATCGTGGTCTGCGCACCGAGCGTCTCACTTCCACCCCAGGCGACTTCGACGGCGAGCCCTCCGTCGTTCTGCGGCGTGAGCACGAGCGTTCCGACCTCTCGATCGTCACCGGCCTGAGCGGCGACGTACGCCGGCAGAGTCGATGCAGGGCCGTTCGTGAGTTCGGAGCGGTCGGCGTGCACGGCCGTGAGCGCCGGCAGCGCACAGATCAGGAGCGCGAGACCGGTGACCGAGGTGGCCAGCAGACGCAGACGGGGCATCGTGATCGCGGTGTCGAGGGTGACCAGCGCCGCACCGACGAGACCGATCCAGCCGAGACTCAGCCCGGCCCCCGGCCAGATCGGCACCGGCGTCCCCTGCACGAAGCTCACCTGAATGCCGACAGCGAGGAAAGCTGTGGCGAGGCCGGTCAGGGTCACCACCAGAAGCGTGATGCCGGCGCGCCAGCGCGGTGAGATCGCCGAGACGAGTGCGAGCAGTGCCAGCGGCGCACACAGAAGTGGTGCCCACACGGCGATGGGTGCTGCGATCGGCACGTCGAAGACGACGAACTTCATCCAGCCCGCGAGATCGGTCGTCGGGAACCCCGTGGCGAGCGCCAGCCGACCAGCGGCATCCGCTGAGGCGTGCGGTCCGCCCCAGATCAGCCCAGGATCGCCGAGAAGCGCCCAGAGACTGCCGTGCTGCAGGTGCCAGATGACGAGCGGCACGAACAGCGCGGCTGCCGGAGCCGGCAGCCACAGCAGCCGCAGCGCTCCCCGGATGCGGGCCGTGCTGAGCACGAAGCCGAGTGCGATCATCCAGAGCAGCACCAGCGCCGGTGCCAGCGACGGCGCGCACGCGAGGACGGCGGCGAACAGGACGGATGCCGCACCGGCAGCACCCCACGAGCGATGCGCGACCACAGCGGCGTGGAACAGCCACGGCAGCAGGAGGTGCACGAGCACCGCCGCGGGGCGACCGTCGGAGAGGGCGGTGAGGAAGGTGGGCGCGAGCGCCCACGCGACGCCGGCGAAGATGCGGAGCCCGGCGCGGTCCGTGACGCGCGTCGCCGCGAACCAGCCACCGAGCACCGCAAGCGGCAGCGCGAGCACCCACAACAGCACGAGCGCGAATGAAGGCGCTCCCGGCCAGAGCGACCCGAGCACCGCGAGCACGGCGGCGAACGGGTCGGCGGGGCCGACGACGTCGATGCCGAGACCACGCAGACCCCACGATGCATCGCGCCAGAGCGCTCCGATCGTCTGACGCAGCGGAAGCAGAGCGCCGCCGCCGAGCACCGGCCACGCGAGCAACGGGGTGAAGACGCCGATGCTCACGGCGAGCGCGGCGAGCACCGACCATGCGCCGCCGCCGGAGAAGAAGTGCAGTTCACTGACGGCGCCGCTCTCGCTGCCGTTGCCGTCGTCCAATCGACGGCGCAACTGCGCTCCCGTGACCCGCAGCGGTGCGATGGTGGCCCAGGAGGACGTGCGGAACGAGCGGATGCGGCGCCGGGAACGCGCGACGGCGCCGAACCGGGCCATCGCGGTGAGGGCGGCGCCCCACTCCGGGAACACCGCCTCTGGGCGCTTTCCGATCAAGTGGGTGATCGAGCGCCAGAGCGCGAGGGGAAGCAGCGCGAGCCAGTGCAACGGCAGCGCCGGCACCGGCGCATAGGCGAGCCGGCGGTGCAGTTGCGCGAGCCTGGTGACGTATGCGCGACGGGAGCGGCTTCGCGGGAGCGCGGCGGGGCCGTCCGGTTGCACGGAGATGCGGGCGGTCGGCGCGAGGACGACACGTCCGCCGCCGAGGCGAGCACGCACACCGAGGTCGAGTCCCTCGTCAGCACCGGCCAGGGCGCGGTCGGGTCGGAGGGCGTCGCGCACCTCCGAGCGGATCAGGAGTCCGCGAATATCGGCGCCGAGGGCATCGTCCCCCCGGTCGTGCTGCCCCTGGTCGAGTTCGCCGGCGGCCAGCTCGACGGATCGTCCGAGCGCGGTCATGCTGACGCCGAGGGACACGATCTCGCGCTCGTTGTCGGTGTGCACCAGTTTGGGAGCGACGATCGCCGCGGACGGCGAGCGCTCCAGGGTTCCGGTCAGCCGCTCCAATGCGAGCGGGTGGGGCGCGGTGTCATGAGCGAGGAGCCAGACGGCGCTGCCCTCGGTGACACGCGGGCGGGCCAGCTCGACGGCCTCGGCGAACGAGGTGTGCCCTCGCGCCTCGATGATGCCCTCGACGGTGCTCGCGACCGTCTCGCTCTCACGGGCGGTGGCGGCATCGCCGCACACGACCAGTGTGATCGCGGCGGCCGGAGTGCTCTGCGAACGCAGCGCATCCAGCGTTCGGAGGAGTTGCGCACGGGCTGTGGGGCCGGGGCGCGCGACGATGATGGCATGAACTCGGGCTGGCATGGCGAGGTCAGCCTATGCGGCTGCTGCGGCTCTCAGGAGCAGTGGACGCGGCGCGCCCGCGAAGCCGGCACCCGAGGTCTCTCCGTCTGCGGCGAATTCGTCAGCTGGCGCGGCGCTTGAGCTTGCGGCGCTCGCGCTCGGACAGCCCGCCCCAGATTCCGAAGCGCTCGTCATTGTTCAGCGCGTATTCGAGGCATTCGCCGCGAACGTCGCAGGTGGTGCAGATGCGCTTCGCATCGCGCGTCGACCCGCCCTTCTCCGGGAAGAAGGCCTCCGGGTCGGTCTGCGAGCAGAGGGCGTCGGTCTGCCAGGCGAGAGCATTGTCGTCGTCGGCATCGGTTCGACGAACCCCAGGTACTCCGAGGTTGATCGGATCGACAAACCAGTTCTCCGGTACGTCGGAACGGTATCCCGTCATCTCGATCTCCAACCCTGTTTCCGCCCCCCGGCGGGCCGTGCAATACCTAATTACACCCGTGTCATTCGCATCGGTCAAGTCGCGGATCGTAAAGCCTCAAGCGACTCTTGAAGGTTCTTGAGCTCTCATCGGCGTGTCGCGGGCCCGGGGAAGGCCTCAGCGCCCCGGAGTCGCGATGAATGCCTCGCCGGTGCCGGTGAGCTGCAGCGAGCGTTCATCGGCCGAGGCGAACACAGCCGTACCGACCGCGACCCGATGCTCCACGGCATCCCCGCCCGTGACGACGACGTCGCCGGCGACGCTGAGGACCATGGCCGGGCCCGCCACGTCGATGGTGAGCGGTGCCCCGGTCAGCGTGACACGACGCAGGGCGAAGTCCGCGATCGGAACCGGATACGACGTGATGGCTCCCTCAGAATCGGGGCGGAGCACCGGGACCGCCTCGGTCGTGGTGTCCAGGATCGACAGGAGCTCGGGGACGTCGATGTGCTTGGGCGTGAGTCCGCCGCGCAGCACATTGTCGCTCGCCGCCATGATCTCCACGCCGAGGCCGCCGAGGTACGCGTGCAGGAGACCTGCACGCAGGAAGATCCCCTCTCCGCGGCGCAGGACCACGTGGTTCATCAGCAGCGCGACGACCACGCCTGGATCGCCCGGGAAGGCATCCGCGACACCGACCACGGCACTCAGCACCGGCTCCCACTCCCCCGCGCCCGCATGCGCTGCAGTGCGGGTCGCGGCGATGATCTCGGCGACCTCGCCCTGTGTCGCGTCCGCGAGGAGCCAACCGATGGCGCCTCGCAGGACATCGCCGGTTCCGTCGAGGCGAGCGCGCAGCGAAGCGACTCCCGGGACGTCACCCAGAGCATCCAGCATCCGCAAGGTTTCAGCGACCGGGCGCAACCCGCTGAGCGCTTCGAAGCGCTCGCTGAGTGCCACGATGAGCTCGGGCTTGTGGTTGTCGTCACGATAGTTGCGATGCAGGTCATCCGAAGCCAGCCCCGCTTCGCGCGCCCAGCCCGCCCGCGCCTGCTCGATCGTGGGGTGCACCTGGATCGACAGCGGCCCACCGGCCGCGAGGAGCTTGAGCAGGTAGGGCAGCGTGCCGCCAGTGACGGTGTCCAGAGTGCCGCCACCTGCCAGGTCGGCCGGGTCCCCGGGGTGATCACCGAACCAGACCTCCGCCTCCGGCGCACCGGACGCCTCTCGGCCCTCCAGTCCGGCCAGGAGCGTCGGCGATCCCCAGGAGTAGTCACGCGGAACGTTGGTGAGACTCAGCAGCATGGCACCCAGCGTAGAGCCACCGCCCGCACAGTCCGGCGCTGTAGCCTGAACGCGATGGCGCAGTACACGAAGCACCCGGTGGCGGCCCTGCCCGCCCCACCGGAACGCGAATCGACGGGGCACCTGATGCTGCGCGCGTACGCGGTCGCCGTGCTGTTCGTGACGTTCGCGCACTCCGCCGTATACAACCTCCTGGGCGAGGCCGGTGCAGCAATCGTCCTGATCGTCTTCACGCTCGCGACGCCGGCGATCGGCGTCCCGATGCTCGCCCGCAACCGTCCGCAGCCCTTCGCCTGGCGCCGGTTGCCCTGGGCCGCCCTCGGCTACACCGCGCTGGCGCTGATCTCCGTCGTCTGGTCGCAGTGGCGTGGGCCGACACTGCTCACCTGGATGCTGCTGGCGGCGGTCACCGTGAACGCCCTCTTCATCGCGCATGCGCTCACCTGGCACGAGATCGTGCGGGCGTTGTCCTCGGCCTTCAAGTGGATCCTCGGACTCTCGCTCCTGCTCGAGCTCTGGGTGTCCCTCGTCGTGCACGGACCGATCCTGCCGAACTTCTTCGAGCGTCCGGACGGCAAGATCAATGCGCACTGGTACTGGGTGCGCGGAAACCTCTTTGACGGCGATCGCGTTCAGGGCATCGTCGGCAACTCGAACCTGCTCGCGATCATCAGCCTGTTCGCGCTCCTCACCTTCGGCATCCTGTTCGCGGCCCGTGCGCGCCGGCGCACGATGCTCGCGCTGTGGACGCTCCTGGCCGCGTTCTTCCTGTTCCGCGCCGGCTCGGCGACGGCGTACGCCTGTGCAGCCGCGGCCGCCCTCGTGCTCGTCGTCGCTCTTCTCATGCGCCGTGCGAAGACGCCGGGAGCCCGCACCCGCCTCTACGTCGTGTTCATCGGCGGAGCCGTCGTGGCGGTCCTCGCGATCTGGCTGCTGCAGAAGCCGCTGCTCGCGCTCCTCGGCCGCAGCGCCGACCTCACGGGGCGCTCCGACAAGATCTGGGAGAAGGTCCTCGAGCGAGCTGCGGAGCATCCGATCTTCGGAAACGGATTCTCGAGCCCGTGGGTGCCCTTCGACCCCGCGTTCGCCGGATGGATCGAAGACCACGGGATCACGGTCTTCCACGCTCACAACATGTGGCTCGATGTCCTGATGCAGCTCGGCGTCGTCGGCGTCGTCCTCGTCGCCCTGGCCTATCTGAGCCTCTTGTGGCGATCGTGGTTCTTCGCGATCGACCGCCCCCGATGGGACTTGCAGGCCGACCGCTCGTACTCCGCGCTCACTCTCCTGCCGAGCCTGTTCACCGTGGTGCTGCTGGTCCAGGGGTACGCGGAGTCGACGCCGATCATGCTGTGGGGGTGGATGCTGCTCGTGCTGCTCTCCTTCAAGATCAAGTCCGTGCCGCTGGTCGGCGTCGGACTCAGTGAGCGCCAGCGCGTCACCGATCACGGCGAGCGCCGGCGGCGGGTTCCGTGACGACGCCGCGGCTGCGTCTCGGGCGTCTGCTCGGTTCGGCGGAGATGGCACGGGCGTTCACCCTCGCCGCCCTCACAGCGATCTTCGGCTCGTTCGCCATCCAGCGGATGTCGTCGTCGGTCACGCTCGCCGCGATCGTGACCGTCCTCTGCGTTGTGGGAGCGGGCATCCTCTTCGTACGCCGAGAAGAACTGTCGCTGCTGCGGATCGCGCCGTCCTCGCTGCTCGCGTTCATGGGCTGGGCGCTGGTCAGCATCTTCTGGACCACCGACCGGACCGACACGTTCTTCGCCTGGTTGTCGCTTCTCGGTTTCGCCTTCCTCGCGATCACGATCGGACACATCCGCGACACCCTGCAGACGGTGCGGGCGATCGGCGATGCGCTGCGCGTCCTGCTGGGCATCTCCCTGGGGCTGGAGATCCTCTCCGGAATCCTCCTCGACGTGCCGTTCACCTTCCTCGGCATCCAGGGGCAGCTCGCCGCGGGCGGGCCAGTGCAGGGCATCTTCGGAACCCGCAACATGCTGGGATTCGTGGCCGTGATCGCCCTGATCACGTTCGTCATCGAATGGCGCACCCGGTCGGTGACCGCAGCGACCTCGGTGGCGTCTGTCGGATCGGCCGGCTTCCTCGCACTCCTCTCGTCCTCCCCCACCGTGCTGGTCCTCGCCGTGGCCGTGGGCATCGCCTCGGTGGCCCTGATGATCGTCCGGCACGCTCCCGCCGAGCGGCGCAACCTCGTGCAGTGGGCGCTCGGCGCGGTGGTGGCGCTGGGACTGACCTTCGCGTTCGTGCTCCGTCACCAGATCATCGCGATGATGGACGCCGGATCCGACTTCTCCGTGCGCGCGACGCTGTGGAACACGATCCTCGACTTCACCGCTGTGAAGCCCCTGCAGGGCTGGGGGTGGTTCGGCCCCTGGCAGCGCGGCGAGTACCCGTTCACCTACATCAACTTCCAACTCGATGAGCGGCACGAGACGGCGCTGAACGCATACTTCGACGCCCTCCTGCAACTGGGCGCGGCAGGACTCGCGCTGTTCCTGCTCCTGGGTGGAGTCGCGCTCATCCGGTCCTGGCTGGTGGCCAGCGTCCGTCGTCCGGTCGTCTACGCCTGGACCCCCCTCGTGCTGGTCACGCTCGGGGTCGATTCGATGTTCGAGAGCTTCACACTCGCAGGGACCGGTTGGTTCATGCTGGTGCTGTGCGCGCTCCGAGCAGGGCAGTCCCGGTCCTGGCGCGAGCAGATCGACGCAGTGCACACCGGCGTCATTCCGATCCTGCGTCCGGAGCGGTAGACCGGTCAGCGCAAAGTGCGGAGCTTCTGCGCCCAGGTGAGGGCGTCGCGCACGCCGTCGTCGAGAGAGCGCTCTGTACGCCACTTGAGCAGGCCCTCCGCCCGATCTACGATCGCGAAGGCACCCGCCTGGTCACCGGCTCGACGCTCCGTCTCGACGACCGCCACAGGTTCGCCCTTGACCCTCTCGAATGCGCTGACGAGTTCGCGCACCGTCACACCGGCCCCGGTCCCCAGGTTGATCACCTGGTACGGTTCCGTGGCCGTCGCGACGTCGTCGAACGAGGTGACGGCGGCCACGTGGGCGAGTGCAAGGTCCCAGACATGGATGTAATCCCGGATGCCTGAACCATCGCGAGTAGGCCAGTCCGTTCCCGTGATCGTGAACGGCTCGCCGGCCGCGTGTGCTCGCATGATCCTGCCGAGGACGTGAGAAGGCAGCGGGTTCTGGAGCCCCGTGCGCATCTGCGGATCAGCACCGATCGGGTTGAAATAGCGCAGCACGATCGCGCGGAAGTTCGCCGCGGCGGCCGCATCGGCGAGGATTTGCTCGACCATAGCCTTGGTCGTGGCGTACGGGCTGGAGGGCGCAAGCTCTCCGGCCTCGTCAACGCCTTCGCCTGCCTCGCCCCGATACACCGCGGCCGAGGAGCTGAAGACCACACGCTTGATCCCGGCTTCGTGCACCCGGCGCAGGAAGACGATCGTCTTGCCTACATTCGTGTCGTAGTAGCCGAGGGGGTCCACGACCGACTCCGGTACGACGATGCGAGCGGCGCAGTGGATGACGGCATCGATATCCGGATGATCGGAGAAGATGCGATCGAGGATGTCGTGGTCGGCGATGTCACCGACGTAGAGCGAACGACCGTCGCCAAAGGTGCGCATGCCGGTAGACAGGTCATCGATCAGAATCGGTTCGATGCCGACGTCGGTGCATGCCGTCGCGATCGTAGACCCGATGTACCCGGCACCGCCCGTGATCAGAATCTTCATCGCGGTCATGTTACCGGTCAGCGCATGTGAATCCCTGAGCGCCGCGTGCTCCCCACAGATCCGAAGGAATCGCCGGGTAGGCTACTCTCTGCTCGTCGAGTCCATACCCTCCCCGCGACGGAGGTGTGCGGCGCAACAACATCGGAGATCTCCCCCGTGGCATATGTCCTGCAGAACGTCGTCTTTCCGCTCGATCGCGACCCCGATCTGCTGCCTCTGTACGCCGATCCTGAGACATGGTCGGTCATCGAGGAGGAACCGGTCCGAGTCTCGAGTCGGGCGCACCTCGGTAACATCCTCGGGCGGCACCGTGCTCGTGTCGTGGCTGGTCGACGCGTCTCGCTCGGCACCTACTTCAATGCGTTCCCGGCCTCCTACTGGCAGCACTGGACCAGCGTCCGTGAGGTGCGTCTCACAGTCCGCACCACCGGGCCCGCGACCATCCTCGTCTACCGCTCGAATGGCAGCGGCGTCCGCCAGCGTGTTGCGACACGCGAGGTCACCGGGGAATCGACGAGTTCGTTCGACGTGTCGCTCACGCAGTACAGCGACGGCGGCTGGATCTGGTTCGATGTGGTTGCCGACGAGAAACATGCAGTGCTCGAAGGCGGCGAGTGGACTACCGAGCAGGAACCTGCACGCCACGGCAAGGCGTCGCTCGGCATCACGACGTACAACAAACCCGACTACTGCGTGGAAACGCTGCGGGCTCTCGCCTCGTCTCCGGACGCCCTCGAGTTCATCGACCGCATCTTCCTCATCGACCAGGGCACGCAGACCGTCGCCGAACAGAGCGGGTATGCCGCGATCGCGAGCCAGCTCGGAGAAACGCTACAGGTCATCCAGCAGCCGAACCTTGGTGGCTCGGGAGGCTTCTCTCGGGCGATGCTCGAGACGCTGCAACGACCGGATAGCGACTTCGTGCAATTGCTCGATGACGACGTGCGCATCGAGCCAGAGTCCCTGCGTCGTTCCATCGTCTTCGGCAGGTACGCAACGACCCCCATACTCGTCGGCGGTCACATGTTCGATCTGCTCGACCGGCCCAAGCTGCACGGTTGGGCCGAGGTCGTGGACGAGAACCCGTTCATGTGGCGCAATCTGTATCAAGAGCGGATGCCGCACGATTTCGGCGTCGCCAACCTGCGTCAGTCCGCCCTTCTGCACAAGCGGATGGATGCGGACTACAACGGCTGGTGGATGTGCCTGATCCCAGTCGAGGCCATCGAGCGCGTCGGTTTGGCGCTCCCCGCCTTCATCAAGTGGGACGACGCGGAATTCTGCCTCCGCGCTGGCGAGGCGGGCTTTCCGACTGTGTCGATGCCGGGCGTCGCTCTCTGGCACGTCTCCTGGGTCAACAAAGACGACACGATCGATTGGCAGGCGTACTTCCACGCGCGGAACCGGATCGTCGCAGGACTTCTGCACTCGCAGGCACCTCGGGGCGGGACCCTCCTCAAGCACAGCCGACGGGTCGACCTCAAGCATCTGATGATGATGCAGTACTACCCCGTCGCGCTGCGTGCGCAGGCTCTGCACGACGTCCTCTCGGGCCCAGACCATATGCGCCGGACACTCGGCACAGCCATGCCCGCCTCACGTGCGTTGGCCGCCGACTTCCCAGAGACGGTGGTTCACCGGGACCCTTCAACCGTGCTGCATTCCCGAAAGGGACGGCAGGTGTTTAAGCAGCTGTCGAAGAATGATCTGGACAATCCCACCGGAATCCGCCTGCGCAGGTTCACCCTCTCCACCTTGGTGTCACACTGGCTGCACAGGCCAGATGACGCAAACGTGACGCAGCCCGAGGTCGAGTTCGGCAAAGATGACGCGCTTTGGTGGCGGCTCCCAGCGTTCGACAGTGCTCTGGTAAGTGCAGCAGACGGCTCCGGCAAGAACGTCTATACGCGGGATCGTGCGAAGTTCCGGCGCATGTTGCGCGAATCGATTCGCCTGCATGCCCAGTTGCGCCGCCGCTGGCCGGCGCTGCAACAGCAGTATCGCGAGGCTCTACCCGAGCTCGTCTCCCCCCAATCCTGGCAGCAGATATTCGAGGAAAAGGCATGACCCCGATACAAGCCCCCTTCGACCCGCTTTCCGCGACGATCGTCATCGTCACCTTCAACCGATCGCACCTGCTCACCGGCCTGCTCACGAGCATCACCGCGATGGAACCGAAGCCCGGCCACGTCGTGATCATCGACAACGCCTCGTCTGATGACACGACCGAGGTCGTCGAGTCCTTCCGCGACGGCATCGGCACCGAGATCGTCTACCGCAGGCTGGAGACGAACACCGGCGGTTCCGGTGGCTTCAGCGAGGGCATGCGCACCGCCCACGAGCTCGGATCCGAATGGATCTGGATGATGGACGACGACGTCGAGGTGCTCCCCGACGGCCTTGCCCGGATGGGCAAGTGGACCCCCCGCTTCAAGAGCATCCAGGGTCGCCGCTACGACTACGACGGCAGCGAGTTCTACTGGCAATACCGCATCGCCGAGCGCATGGGCATCCCGATCCCGTTCGCCCCTTCGGGCTTCGACGAATCCGGGTTCAAAGAGATGAACAGCGGATGCTTCGAGGGCATGTTCATCCATCGCTCGATCGTCACGCAGATCGGCCTGCCCGACCCTCGCTTCTTCATCTACTGGGATGACCAGATGTACGGCTGGCTCGCCTCCCGGAAGACAACCGCGGTGATCGTGGACGAGTTCGTCCTGCGCCGCACCCGTGAGATCAAGCAGTGGGACATGGGTGTCCGCCACATGAACGCGTCCAGCAACGCCTACCGCTTCTACATCATGCGCAATCGGGCATTCATCAAGAACTACTACCGCGTGCATGGCGCGTATAATCCGCTGCTCTTCGCACTGGGCACGTCGATGACCTTCGCGAAGGAGCTCATCCGCCTGGTCTTCGTGGAGCGCACGGTGCGCGGCACGAGCAACCTCTTCCGCGGGCTCCGAGAGGGCGGCAAGCTCGGTCGAGACCGTTCCTGGAAGCCCATGCCGCCTCTGGAGGCGTGACGATGAGCGAACAGCAGCCGGAACTGCGGTGGGCACCGATCCCCCCGAAGCCGAAGAACAGCGGACGGGTCTGGCTGATCGTCGCGCTCTCGGTCGTCGCCCTGGCGATCGTCGGCGCTCTGCTGTTCTTCCTGCTCCCCCGCGGTACGGCCACGCCGGACGACACGCCTTCACCCGCGCCGTCGTCGACGCCGACCGCGACGCGCACCGCGACACCGACGCCTACGGCTCCGCCGTCACCGGATCCGGTCGTGACGCCGCCGCCGGTCGCCGACCCCGATCTCGACGCATTCCGGGACCAGGTGGGCCCCTGGCTCGGTGACGCGCTGACAGGTCTCGACATCGTGTCCGAGAGCAACGGGCAGGATGCGCTGAGCGTGCTGGACACGCTGCAGGAGGATGCGCAGCTACTCTCCGGCGCCCTGCCCCCAGCATCGATCGGGGCGCAGTGGCGGGATGGTGTCTCCGCGTACTCCCAGCGGCTGCGGGACGTGCGTGCGGCTGTCGATGCCGGATCGGATACAGCGAGGGCGGTGGATGCGGCCGCCTCCGCCGTCGGCGAGCTCAATCTGCTGGTGGGCCGCTGAACGCGATCACCACTCCTGGAATGTCACCACCGGGACCGGCAGCGCGGGAACGCGCCCGAGGTCGACGACGTCTCGATCGCCGAGCGCGGAGCTCAGTGCGAGCCGGAAGGGTGTGGGGCGGTTGCCCACGCATGTGGCAACGCCGCTGCCATCCGGCGGTCTGATCCCGATCGCGAGCTCGATACGATCGGCCGTCTCCCGCAGCGCGACGACCTTGATGCGCCCCTCCGCGGATCTCCCGCTGGTGCACTCCCTCTCGTGAACGAGAAGGTCGAGGTGGGTCGCCGCTGGATCCTTGAGCGCATCGTCGATCATCAGATCCGGGATCCGGAGGTCTTGCAGGGGAATCTCGAAGCTGCATTCGTTCTCGAACACCGGAAACCAGTTTCTGAGATCCGCCGGTACCGGCGGGTCGATGAGGAAAAGGCGCATCGAATAGTCAGGAAGGGCCACGGCGCCGGGGTCGTCCGCCGTCAAGCCGTCAGGCAGCGGAAGCCGCTGGAGCAGGATGACCCGATCCGCCGATTCCTCGCCGATAAACCAGTCGCTCGGCAGTGAGTCGAACGCCACACCACTCGCATTGGGTCCCAAGTCCTGGCGCTGCACCGCCGCTGCGGCCCGCGGTCCGAGCTCGGTGGCCGCGCGCTGGTCGACCAGCCGGTCGACCGATATCCACACGTCGAGGATCCCACGACCGCCGCAGAGCACGGTCTCGGGAACCGTCAGCGCGGTCGGTGGTGACTCCGCCGACTGCTCGGGGGAGACCGTTGGCGAAGCACGATCGGTGGATGCTCCCGTGCAGGCCGCGAGAGCGAGGATCATCGTGGACAGGACGGCCACTCCGAGATGCCGCCCGGCCCTTCGCGTTCGGCCTCTCATCGCGCGCGCTCCGGAGACCAGTCCCGCAAACCGAGTTCGGTGCAGTCGAGATGAGGAACGACGACCGGTGTGCCGCCCTCGAGGGCGCAGAGCGATAGCGGAGGTGCCGGATGCGGCCTGGCCGCGCTCCACCGCGGCGCGCTCAGGGTGCCGCCCTGCTCGGTCACTCCCTCGGCGCTCTCGGGCGTGAGGGAGTGGGGCCCCTGCGACTCCACGCTAGTGTTCAGCTGGAACTCGACCGTGAGAGGGCTCGCCGTCGCGGGAATCGCCCCTGCCCTCCAGAGATCGGCGCAGGCTTCCAGCATCCGCGCTGGTGCCCAGGCAGGGTCCGCGACGGTCACCGTGATCAGAACACCCCAGACCGGTGCCACATGCACAGAGTCGTTGAGATCATCCGCCGCACCACGGATCAGGAACGGGTCAGATGCACAGGTCGCGTCGATGCTCACAGCTTCTGCGGACGCCACGGGGTGCGGCGGGAGCATCGTCGCTCCGGCCCCGCCGATGGCGGCCAGACCCATCGCTGTCATGATTCCCAGAGCGACCCGCGCTCCCGTCTGCCTCGGTCGTGATCGCTGCTCCCGGACCGTCCGCACCAGCGTCATCCGTAGCCGCTGGTGGAATGCGGGATCCAGGCGATCGTCGTTGTCGCTCATGCCCATTCCCCGTCCCATTCGGTTGACCCGAGGTCGCCGATGGCGGCCCGGAGACGCGCCTTGGCCCGGCTCAGCCTCGTGCGCACGGCGCCGGACGGCACCCTGAGGACCTTGGCCACGTCCTGCGGCGTGAGCTCCTCGATGATGCACAGTGCGAGGATCTCCTGATCCCGCGGGCTCAGCCGCTCGAACGCGGCCCGCACGCCCGTGCGCACGACTTCTCGTCCCTCCTCGCCGAGCACCGCCTCTGCGTGGTCCGGAACAGACTCTGGCCTCAGCCCGCGGAGCAGTCGCTCATGACGGATCCGCGCTCGGGCTCCGTTGCGTGCAATGTTGGCTGCGGTGACCAGCAGCCAGCCGATCACCGAGCCGTTCACGACCCGTACCCGTGTCCGAAGACGCCAAGCTTCGAGGAACACCAGCGCGGTGACATCCTCAGCATCCTCCCTGTTCGCCGAGAAGCGACGTGCGTGCCGATGCACCCGCTCGGCGTGCCGATCGAAGAGCACCGCGAACGCCCGATCGTCGCCATCCAGCGCGCGTGACCAGAGCACGACGTCCGACGCTTCATTCTTTTCTGGCATGTTCGTGCGCTTCCACTACGGCACCACCGGTTGCAGGACAGACGAGACGCGTACCAGCCCCGCGCCATACTTCTCATCGACCTCGCGTTGCAGCTCCCCGCCAGCGTCGTAGACGACGCTGAGCCAAACCGTCCCTGACCTTCCATCCGGGCCCGCCGTCAGAAAAGAGTACGTCGCGACGAGCTCCTGCAGGACAGCGTTCAATTCGGCTTCGGTGTAGTCGACCGTGAAGACGCACAGCGCCCCGCCCCAGGTCTGTCGAAGGATCGCCTCGGCGGGCTCGGCATCGCCTCGCACCGCGACGTTCAAGATGTTGTGTCCGGCGGTCAATGCGTAGTGCTGCATCTCGTCAAGAACTTCGGTTCCCTCTGGCACCGGCGGGACCAGCGAGTGATCGAGCCACGTGGTCGCGTAGCCGTCCAGCGTCGCGGCGGCAGCGGTCGTCGCGTGCAGTGTCTCGTATGTCGCCTTCGTCTCATCGAGGATCCGCCATCCGCCTTCCGGTGGCTCGCAACGGGTCTCAAAGATCGGGCCTATGGGATCGATCTCCAGCCCGTAGCCGGATCCGGAGATCAGCGTAGTCGACGCGAAGGTCTCGACGTCCGAATCGTATGTCCCGGTGACGATGAAGTCGCCCCAGCGAACCTCGCCGCTCTCCTCGTACTGCCCCGCTACAGCATCCCAATCCCAGCCGACCATCTCGACTCCACCCATGCATCCCGGTGGCAGCATGTCCAGCACACCGCCGAGGCACAACTCGACGCGCTCTCCCCTGCCGATCACCGTGACCGGGTGGCCTGTCGTGAGAAGTATCTCGGTCGAAGCGGCCACCGCGGAAGATGCCGCAGGATCGATCTCGGCGAGGAGCGCATCGCCATGGGGCGTACTACAACCGGCGGTGGCGAGGGCGACCGCCAACGCAAACACCGACATCAGACGTGTGCGCCTCGCCGTCGTCTTTGACATGGCCTCTCCCCCGTCCGCTCCGGAAGACCTGATGCGACCCTCTCACTCTTCAGTGTCCGGAGCCACGGATTCGTTACACGATCCGCCGCGAAGGCGGACTCAGAGCGTGTAGTCCGCGTTGTACCGGTCGAGGACTTCGCGGATCGGTGCATCGAGCACGAGACCGCCCTTGTCGAGATAGAGCCCACGCGTGCAGAAGCGTCGGAGGTCGCGCTCGTTGTGGCTGACGAAGAACAACGTGCGCCCCTCCGCGAGCAGTTCGTCGATGCGCTTGTAGCACTTCTCTCGGAACGCCTTGTCGCCGACCGCGAGCACCTCGTCGACGAGCAGGATCGGCTCATCGAGTTGAGAGACCACGGAGAAGGCCAAGCGCACCTTCATGCCGTTGGAGAGGTGCTTGTAGGGCGTGTCCTCGAATCCGGCGAGCTCGGCGAACGCGATGATGCCGTCATAACGGCGCGAGACCTCGTCGCGGGACATCCCGTGCAGCCCGGCAGTGAGCCGCACGTTCTCCCGTACGGTGAGGTCGCCGACGAACCCTCCGGTGATCTCGATCAGCGGGGCGACACCACCGTTGACGACGACGGAGCCCTCGTCCGGGAGGAGGACGCGGGCGACCAGACGCAGCAGCGTGGACTTGCCCTGCCCGTTGCGTCCGACGACACCGATCGACTCGCCCGGCTGTACCGTGAACGAGACGTCCCGGAGCGCCCAGAACTCTCCTGGCCGGGAACGCCGCGAGGCTCCGGAGAACAGATCCTTGAAGCTGCGCCGACCGCGGCGGTTCCGGCGGAAGCGGACGCCCAGCCCCTGGACTTCGATCGCGGCCGCCATCACAGCTCCTTCAGCACGGGTCGTTCCAGACGCCCGAAGGTCCACATGCCCAGCACGAGGATGCCCAGGCTCATCACGGCGCTGATCAGCACCGGGATCGTCTGCCACTGGTCGGGGAAGAATCCGACGCGGTAGAGGATGAAGATCCCCGAGAGCGGATTGAACGCCCCGATGGTGTCGAACGGCGCCGGTAGATCGGAGAAGCTGTAGATCACCGGAGATGCGTAGAAGAGCGCACGGAGGATGAGCGCGGTGGTGCGCTCCAGGTCGGTGTAGAGCACGCAGAGCGGTGCCACGAGCAGACCCAGGCCGACGAGCAGCACGACCTGCAGCAGGACGGCGACCGGGAACCAGAGCAGTCCCCAGTTGACCGTGGCACCGTTGAAGACGGCGAAGAGCACGAGAACCGGGAGCGAGAAGAGGAACTCGATCCCCTTGCTCAGTGCGATCCTGTTCACCCAGATCGAGCGCGGGATCGCCGTGGATCGCACGAGCCGCGCGTCCTTGCGGAACGCCCGGGTGAAGTCCGACACGGAGGTGTTGAACCACACCCAGGGCAGGAGGGCGACGATGAGGAAGACGATGTACGGTTCTTCGCCCACACTGCGGTGGAAGATCTGCGTGAAGACGAACCAGTAGATCAGGCTCATCACCAGAGGATCCAGCACTGACCAGAGATAGCCGAGGAAGCTCGTGGCGTAGCGCACGCGCAGATCTCGCGCCGACAGGATCCACAGAGAATGCAGGTATCGCCGGGGCGTCCCCGGCGCCCCGACAGCTGCGTGACTCACAATGCCGAGTCTACGAGAGAGTGTTGTTCCACATCGACAGCGCCGAGCCGATGGCCATGTGCATGTCGAGGTACTGATACGTGCCGAGACGTCCGCCGAAATGGACGCCTTGCTCCCCCTTGGCGAGCTCACGGTACGCGAGGAGCCCGTCCCGATCGGCCTGCGTGTTGACCGGGTAGTACGGTTCGTCTTCGCGCTCGGCGAAGCGGGAGAACTCCCGCATGATGACGGTCTTGTCCGAGGCGTACACGTCCCTGCGCTCGGGGTGGAAATGCTTGAACTCGTGGATGCGCGTGTACGGCACGTCCATGTCGGGGTAGTTCATGACGGGGGTGCCCTGGAAGTCGCCGACATCGAGCACCTCCTGCTTGAAGTCGAGCGTGCGCCAGCTGAGGGCGCCCTCCGCATAGTCGAAGTACCGGTCGACGGGGCCGGTGTAGACCACCGGGACCTGTCCGACGGTCGCGCGCTTGTTCAGCGGCTGCGATTCGTCGAAATAGTCGACGTTCAGCTTCACCTCGATGTTCGGGTGATCTGCCATCCGCTCCAGCCACGCAGTGTAGCCGTCGGTCGGCAGCCCTTCCCAGGTGTCGTTGAAGTATCGGTTGTCGTACGTGTAGCGCACCGGAAGGCGGCTGATGATGTCGCCGGACAGCTTCTGCGGATCAGTTTGCCACTGCTTCGCCGTGTAGTCGCGGAAGAAGGCCTCGAACAGCGGGCGACCGACGAGTGCGATGCCCTTCTCCTCGAAGTTGCTCGCCGTCTTCGCGTCGAACTCCCCCGCCTGCTCCTTCACGAGCGCGCGGGCCTCGTCGGGCGTGTATGCGGACTGGAAGAACTGGTTGATCGTGCCGAGGTTCACCGGCATCGGGAAGACGACGCCTTTGTGAGTCGTGTACACCCGGTGCACGTAGTTCGTGAAGGTCGTGAAGCGGTTCACGTACTCCCACACAGTCTCGTTCGACGTGTGGAACAGGTGCGCCCCGTAGCGGTGCACCTCGATGCCCGTCTCGGGCTCGTTCTCGCTGTAGGCATTGCCACCGATGTGGTGACGGCGATCAATGACGGTGACTTTGCGGCCTGCTTCAGCAGCGCGCTCAGCGATGGTGAGGCCGAAGAAGCCCGACCCGACGACGAGAAGATCCATGCTTCCATCGTATCGGCGACTGGCTGGGAGCTCAGTCCCGGACGATCGGACCGATGACGTCGGCCAGCATTGGGGCGAACCGACGGACGTAATCGAGGTTCAGATGATCGGCGTCGTAGAAAACAGCCGTGCCCCCGATCGCGGCGTAGCAGCGCGCTTCGTCGCAGAAGTAGGGCCCGGCGTCGAAGGACCGGATCGCCGGATCAGCGGCCGCGGATGCTGCGAGCAGATATGGATCGGTCGGCTGCGCCTCGGCGACCGGCACCGCGCACGCCAGGGGGTTGCGTGCGTTAACGAGAAGACAGTCGGGCGAGCGCACCTCGCCGTTGAACGGCACGCCGCCGAGGGCGATCACCGCGACACCGGCATCCGCCCAGGCGCGCCACGTGCGCTGTAGGCCGTCTGCGAACTGATCGGTCTGCGGGCGGTCGGAGCCGTCGTCTACGAGCTGCACTCTGCCTGCCGACGACGTGAGCACGACGTCGGGCGCCGACGCGAGCACCGCGGGCTGCAC
Organism: Microbacterium sp. LWH12-1.2; assembly: GCF_040675825.1. Classification (NCBI taxonomy): domain Bacteria; kingdom Bacillati; phylum Actinomycetota; class Actinomycetes; order Micrococcales; family Microbacteriaceae; genus Microbacterium; species Microbacterium sp. LWH12-1.2. The sequence continues at coordinate 540,049 of NZ_JBEGIJ010000001.1, read as the reverse complement.
CGCGGACGACCACGCTTCGCATCGTTCCTGCTCCGCAGCGCTCGCCGGCGTACGGAAGCCGACGAAGGGAGCATCGATCACCGGACACCCTCCCCCGAACGACGTCGTCACGATCCACCCCTCCGTGCGGGCGAGATCGAACACGGCACCCTGCCACTGCTGCGCGTGCGAATCGCCGACGAGCCAGACCGCCGGCGCATCCGCGGCGCCAGCACTGAAATCGCAGACAACCGTCGCAGTGGTGTCTCCGAAGGGGAGCAGCGCGGGGTCGGCCCGGCACTCGTCGGGCGTGGCGAAGTAGGCGTTCCCCGGACCCATGACCACATCAGCTGCCGCCCCGAACCTGTCAGGACACACCGCACCCGGATCCATCGCCTGCGGTCCGACGCAATCATGGATCGTCACGCTCACGGGCGGAACGTCCGCCGATGACACCGCTCGACCCGCGAGCACGAGCCCGCCGCCGACGAGAGCCACGGCGACGACGGCGCCCAGCATCGCGAGGAGGGTGCGACGCGGCGAGGCGGCGAGGAAGTTCCACCGCTGGCCTGGCCGCTCCACGAAGAGGGCCGTCGCCCAGGCCAGCAGCAGCGAGAGCGCCAGGATGCCGAGCTTCATGACGGTCGACGGCGCCACTCCAACCAGGAACGGCACGAGCACGATCAGCGGCCAGTGCCAGAGGTAGAGCGAATAGGAGACGTCGCCGATCCATTGCACCGGCCTCGTTCCGGTCACCGCGCTGTGCCAGAGGCGCTCGCGCCCGGTGCCGGCGAAGATCACCGCGGCTGTGCCGAGCACGGGCAGGAGAGCCGCGTACCCCGGGAACGGCGTCGCGGGGCCGAAGAACACGGCGGCGAGCACGATCATGACGAGTCCCACGATCGCGAGCATCTCGGCCCCCGCGCCGGGGAGACGTCGCTTCGCGGTCAGCGCCAGTAGTCCCCCGACGCCGAACTCCCAGGCGCGCGTGTAGGTCGCGAAGTACGCCTGACTCGGGATCACGGTCGTGGCGATCACGCTCGCCGTAAGCGAGACCACCACCAGGACGACCAGAACCACGGCGGCCACGAGCCGGGGACGCGCCGACCGCTTGGAGGCCCACCAGGACGCGGCCAGCAGGAGAAGCGGCCAGAGGAGATAGAACTGCTCTTCGACCGACAGGGACCAGTAGTGCTGCGCGACGGTGGCCTGGTCGTTGAGCGCCGAATAGTTCACCGACATGGCGCTCAGGAACCAGTTCTCGACGTAGCCGGCGCTCGCGGCGATCTCGGCGCCGGCCCGGGGCCACCGAGGGTACGGCAGGAGCAGCAGGGTGCCGATCGCGCTGACGATCAGCACCAGGAGCGCCGCGGGAAGGAGTCGGCGCACCCGGCGCGCGTAGAACGCGGCGAGTGCGATGCGGCCCGTCGCCGCCACCTCGCGAGTGAGATGGCTCGTGATCAGGAACCCGGAGATGACGAAGAACACGTCGACGCCGACGTAGCCTCCGGTCAGGCGATTCGGCCAGAGGTGGTTTAGCACCACCGCGGCGATGGCGATCGCCCGGAGCGCCTGGATGTCTGCCCGGAACGCGGCGCGCCGAGCAGGGGCAGGCCGTGCGCGGTTCAGGTCGTGGCCCCTGCGGTGGCCATCAGCTCGACAGCGGTCCCGACGACGATGCGCGGAGTCCCCGCCCAGCGCGCGGCATCCGTCGCGGCGCGGCCGTCGACGAGCAGCTTGATGCCGGGAAGCTGCGCCGGCTCCAACTCGCGGTATGCGGCGTGGTCGGTCTGCAGGATCGCGATGTCGATGTCGTCGCCCATCGTGTACGGCTCGAAACCGAGGCGACGCAGCTCCTCGTCGGTGTACATCGGATCGTGCACCTGGACCGCGGAGCCGCGCGACTCGAGTGCCGCCACCGTCGGGAACACACCCGAGAACGCCGTCTCCTTGACGCCCCCGCGGTAGCTGGCGCCGAGGACGACCGCCCGCAGTCCGGAGAGCGACCCGAGGATGCTCTCCGCCTGTGCGACGAGGCGCTCCGGCATAGATTCGTTGACGCGACGCGCGGTCCGCACGATGTCGGCGCCCGGATCCGTCGAGAGGTAGAGCTTCGGGTACACCGGGATGCAGTGACCGCCGACGGCGATGCCAGGACGGTGAATGTGGCTGAAGACCTGCGAGTTGCAGGCCTCGATTACCTGATACACGTCGATGCCGTTCGCTCCGGCGAAGAGCGCGAACTCGTTCGCGAGGCCAATGTTCACGTCGCGGTACGTCGTCTCGGCGAGCTTGGCCATTTCCGCGGCCTCCGCGCTGCCCAGGTCCCAGACGCCGTTCGCCCGCGCGAGGTCCGGACGCTCGTCGAACTCGAGGACGTCCTCGTAGAACTCGACGGCGCGACGCGCGCCCTCGTCGGAGAGAGCGCCGACCAGCTTCGGGTACTTGCGCAGATCGGCGAAAATGCGACCGGAGTAGACGCGCTCCGGCGAGAAGACGACGTGGAAGTCCTCGCCCTCGGTGAGCCCGGAGATCTCCTCGATCATCGGCTTCCACCGCCCGCGGGTGATGCCGACGGGGAGCGTCGTCTCGTACGAGACCAGCGTGCCGGGGCGGAGATGCTGCGCGAGCGACGTGGTGGCCTGGTCCATCCAGCCGAACTCGGGCTCCGCGGTCTCCTCGTTGACGAAGAGCGGGACCACGACGACGACGACCTCCGCCGACGGGATCGCCTCGGCGTAGTCGGTCGTCGCGCGCAGGCGTCCGGCCGCGAGAGCCGCGGTGAGCTTCTCCTGCAACTGTGCTTCACCGGGGAACGGCTCGACGCCGCTGTTTACAGCGTCGACGAGCGCCGGGTTCACGTCGACGCCGACCACCTTGTGCCCACGATCGGCGAACTGCAGAGCGAGAGGGAGGCCAATCTTTCCGAGGGCCACGACGGCGATACGCATGAGCGATATCCTATGGCGCAGATCGAGGGCGGCCTCGCGCTCCGCTCCTCTTCCGCCCTGCCGCGAGGACTGTGTGCGGCGTCTTCGTTCAGCGGCGTTTCTCGGCGAGTACGGCGATGACGCGAGCGGCCGCGTGCCCGTCGCCGTAAGGCGCCTGGTCCGTGTCGGACGGCCTCGGCCGCGTCACGCCTGCGGCGATCTCCTGTGCGGTGTTCGCGAGCACGTTCCAGCCGAGCTGCACGGTCTCGACCCATTCGGTCTCGGTCCGCACCGTCGTGCACGGGACGCGGAGGAGGAACGCCTCCTTTTGCAGACCGCCGGAGTCGGTGACCACCCCGGCGCTCGAGACGGCGGCGGCGACGAGGTCGGCATAGGCCAGCGGCGGGTGCGCGATGAGCGATCCCTGCGTGAGCGCGATGCCGTGGGCGGCGGCTTTCGCTACGACGCGCGGATGCGCCAGCAGGACCACGGGCTTGTCGAGGCCCGCGAGCCCCGCGGCGATCTGGGCCAGGCGCGAGGGCTCGTCGGTGTTCTCGGCGCGATGGATGGTCGCGACGTAGAAGCCTCCCGCCTCGAAGCCGAGCTCCTCGATCAGCGCGGACGGAGTCCCCGCCACCTGGTCGCGGACCTCGAACAGCACATCGGTCATGACGTCGCCGACGAGCACGGTGCGCTCGGCGAGCCCTTCGTGCGCGAGATGCCCCACCGCGACCTCGGTGGGAGCCAGCAGCAGATCCGCCGCGTGGTCGGTCAGCACCCGGTTGTGCTCCTCCGGCATCCGACGATTGAAACTCCGCAGACCGGCCTCGAGGTGGGCGACCGGGATGTGCATCTTCACGGCGCTCAGCGCCGCGGCGACGGTGGAGTTGGTGTCGCCGTAGACGAGGACCCAGTCCGGACGGTGCTCGTCGAACACCGCGTCGAGGGCCGCCAGCATGGATCCAGTCTGCGCGCCGTGCGATCCGCTTCCGACGCCGAGGTGCACGTCGGGCGCAGCGATCCCCAGGTCGTCGAAGAACACGTCGGAGAGCATCGGGTCGTAGTGCTGACCGGTGTGCACGATGACGTGCTCCACGCCCGCGGCGAGCGCAGCCTTGTGGATCGGGGCGAGCTTGACGAACTGCGGGCGGGCGCCGACGACGCTGATGATCTTCACGGTCACCCAGCCTAGAGCGCGCCGCACAGCGCCCGGCTCAGTCCGCGAAGCGGCGGGCGGCGTCGGGGAAGACACGGGCGGGCACCCCGCGGAGAACGCTGTACGGAGGAGCGATCGTGTTCTCGGTGACGACGGCACCGGCCGCCACGACGCTGTGATGGCCTATGTCCGCACCCATGAGAATGACGGCGTTCGCGCCGATGTGCACGTTCCCGCCGATGTTGCTCGACGCCCTTTGAATGTCGCGGGCGCGCTCGCTGACGCATCGTTCCACCGTGGAGTGCGTGTAGATCTGCGCGCCGGCGGAGATGTCGCATCCGTCGCCGATCACGAGTCCGCCGCTGCCGTCGATGACCGTGAACGCGCCGATCCAGACGTCGTCGCCGATCTCGGGCGCACCGACGATCCAGGCATGCGGATTGAATCTGTTGGTGGCGATCCCGTGCCACGAGGGGGCCTCCGGGATCGGCGACTCAGCGGGTTCTCTCACGGTTCGGCGCACCTCCATCCCATATGATACTTAGCAGTCTGCCCGCTTCCGTGCTGCCACGGGAGCTCGATAACGAGAGAACTCGAAATCCATGTCTGTGCGTTCAAAATCCATCCTGATCACCGGCGGAGCCGGCTTCATCGGGAGCCACCTGGTCGATCGACTCATCCGTGACGAGCCCCGGCGGATCACCGTCGTGGACAACTTCTTCCTCGGCAGTATGGACAACCTCGCGGAGGCGAAGGCTGCTCGTCCCGACATCGACATCATCCGTCTGGATGCCGCCGACCTCGCCGCGATGCAGGACGTCGTCACGACCCACGAGATCGACACCGTCTTCGACCTCGCAGTGATCCCCCTGCCGACGTCGCTCACCTACCCGGCGTGGACGGTGCAGACGAACGTCGGCATCGCCACCACCTTCTGCGAGATCGCGCGCCGCGGTCTCGTTGAGCGTCTGATCCACGTCTCCAGCTCCGAGGCCTACGGCTCCGCCCGCTACATCCCGATGGACGAGGGACACCCGCACGACGCGATCACACCGTACGCGGCGAGCAAGTCCGCTGCGGACCACATCATCGAGTCCTACGTGCAGACCTTCGGGATCGACGCCACCGTGATCCGGCCGTTCAACAACATCGGCCCTCGCCAGAACCCCGGTTCGTACGCCGGGATCGTGCCGATCATCGTGCGCCGCGTGCTCGACGGGGTGCCGCTTGAGGTCTTCGGCGACGGGGAGCAGACCCGCGACTTCATCTTCGTCAAGGACACTGCCGATCTCATTGCGCAGGTGCACGACTCCGACGAGTGCCGTGGCAAGGTGCTCAACCTCGCGACCGGCGTCGAGACCTCGGTGAACGAACTGATCTCTCGGATCCTCGGTCTGATGGGCCGCCCCGAGCACCCCGTGATTCACACGGAGGAGCGTCCCGGTGACGTCCGCCGCCACCTCGCAGACGTGTCGAAGCTCGAGTCGCTTCTCGGACACCAGTCCCCGCGCCTCACAGACGACGCCCTCGGTCAGACCGTCGAGTGGTACACCTCGGTCCTGTCATGAGGCTCAACATCCCGCTGACCGGCGCCCCCGAGATCGACGCGGTGCGCGAGGTCATCGAGTCCGGCTATCTCACACAGGGCGCCAAGACCGCTGCGTTCGAGGAAGCCGTGCGCGGTTACACCTCGGCGCGCCACGCGGCCGCGGTCAGCTCGGCCACCACCGGCCTGCACCTCGCGCTCGTCGCGCTGGGTGTGCAGCCCGGAGACGAGGTCGTGATCCCGGGATTCAGCTTCCCCGCGACAGCGAACGCCGTGATCCAGCAGGGCGCAACCCCGGTGTTCGTCGATATCGACGAGTCGACGTTCAACCTCGACCCCGCGCTTCTCGAGGCAGCGATCACGGAGCGCACCCGCGCGATCATGCCGGTGCATGCCTTCGGTCTCTGCGCCGACATGGACGCGATCAATGCCGTCGCCGCACGGCACGGTCTGCCGGTCCTGGAAGACGCCGCGTGCGCGCTCGGCGGCACCTACGACGGACGCCACGCCGGAACGCTAGGCACAGCCGGGGTGTACTCGTTCCACCCCCGCAAGATCATCACGACCGCAGAGGGCGGGATGATCACGACCGACGACGACGACCTCGCGGCGCGCATCGCCGTGCTTCGCGCACACGGCGCGGTCCGTGGCGAGCTGTACATGGAATTCGTCGAGGCCGGCTTCAACTACCGGCTCAGTGACGTCCATGCCGCCATCGGTCTCGCACAGATGACCCGCATCGACGACATCGTCTCCGGGCGGCGACGTGCGGCGACCGAGCTCACGACCCGCGTCACCGGAATCGACGGCGTGCAGATCCCCTCGGAGCCGGAGGGAACCACGCACACGTTCCAGTCCTACGTGGTCCTCCTCGACGATCACATCGATCGCGACGAGGTCATCCGCCGCATGCGGACGCGCGACATCGAGACGACACTCGGCACCTACGGCATGCACCTGCAGCCGTACTTCCGCGACCGCTTCGGCATCCCGGACGCGGCGCTCCCGCACACGACGCGCGCGCACCACCAGGCACTCACCCTCCCCCTGTATCCGCAGCTGACCGAGGACGACATGGATGCGATCGCCGACGCGCTGCGGCTGAGCATCGAGGAGAGCACGACGCGATGACCCGACCTGACGTCACGATCGTCGACTACGGCGTGGGGAATCTCGGCTCGCTGCGCAACGCGCTGGCCAAGGTGGGTCGCTCGTCCGAGGTGACCAGCGACCCGCAGACCGTCGTCGACGCCGCACGCATCATCCTCCCCGGCGTCGGTTCCTTCGACCACGCCGTCGATCGCCTGACGGAGAGCGGCCTCGGCGCAGCCGTCGTGACCGCGGCTCGCGAGAAGGGCACGCCGCTCGCGGGCGTGTGCCTCGGCATGCAACTGATCATGGACGGCAGCGAGGAGGGCGAGCGGCCAGGGCTGGGGTTGATCCCCGGACGAGCCCACCGCTTCCCCGAGGAATTCGACGGCTCGCGCCTACTCGTCCCGCACATGGGATGGAGCGCGGCCGTCGCGGCGAAGCCGTCGCGCCTCGCGCCGTCCCTGGGCGACGGCGGACGGTTCTACTTCGTCCATTCCTACGCCGTCATCCCCGATGACGAGGCCGACGTCCTCACCTGGACAGAGTATGGCGAGCGCTACGCGTCGTCGGTCGAGCGCGATAACGTGATCGGCATCCAATTCCACCCCGAGAAGAGCCACCGGTACGGACTGACGCTCCTCGGCGAGTTCGCGGCGGCGGAGGCCTGATGCACGTCTATCCCCGGTTGATCCCCGTCCTGCTCCTCGAGGGCGAGCGTCTCGTGAAGACCCGGAGCTTCGAGGACCCTCGATACGTCGGCGACCCGGTCAACGTGATCAGCATCTTCAACGACCTCGAGGTCGATGAGCTCGTCATCCTCGACATCGGAGCGGCGAGAACCCGCACCCCGGCTCCGATGGCGCTGTTGAGCCGGATCGCCACCGAGGCTTTCATCCCGCTCGCGTACGGCGGCGGTGTCGAGACGGCGGCGCAGGCTCAGGCGATCATCGCCGCCGGGTTCGAGAAGATCATCGTCAACACGGCACTGATCACGCAACCGGAGAACGTCCGCGAGATGGTCCGGGCGCTCGGCTCGCAGGCCATCGTCGCCAGCGTCGATGTGCGCAGCACCGCCGACGGCTACACCGTCTACACGGGCGGTGGTGCGGATGCCGCACCGCTCTCGGTCGAGGAATGGGTCGCCCGCGCGACGGAGATCGGGGTCGGCGAGATCCTCGTGACCAACATCGACCACGAGGGCACGCGCGAGGGAATCGACCTCGACCTCGTCCGTGCCGTGGCCGGCATCGCGACCGTCCCCGTAATCGCGCACGGCGGCGCAGGCGGACGCGCCGACCTGGTCGCCCCGATCGAGCACGCGGGCGCTTCTGCCGTCGCCGCAGGCACCGCCTTCGTCATGCAGTCGGGTCGCGAGAGCGTGCTCATCAACTACCCGACCCGCCAGCAGATCGACGCGCTCTTCGGACACCTGTTCGACGGACGCGGAGAGCCGATCGCGGCGCAGCAGTTCAGCCAGGAGTTCGATGCCGCGACATCAGACGAGTTCCTGAGCTCACCGAACGTGTGCCGACGATGCATCATCACCTCCGACGTGCCCGGCGCGTCCTTCGACTCCGACGGCGTTTGCTACTACTGCCACCTGCACGACTCGCTGGACAAGCAGTACCCGCTGGGAGCCGAGAGCGAGAAGGCACTCGACCGCTTCGTCGCCGAGCTTAAGGCCGCAGGCCGCGGGAAGAAGTACGACTGCATCATGGGCGTGAGCGGCGGCACCGATTCGTCGTATCTCGCGTACCTGCTCGTCTCCAAGGGCGTGCGCCCCTTGGCCGTGCACTTCGACAACACCTGGAACTCCCCCACGGCGACATCGAACATCTTCGCCGTGCTGGACAAGCTCGGCGTCGATCTCGAGACGTACGTCGTGGACAACGCCGAGTACGACGACATCTACCGCTCCTTCATGCTCGCGGGCGTCAAGGACATCGAGGCGCCGACCGACATCGGCTTCATGGGCGTGCTATATCGCTCGGCGGAGAAGCACGGCATCCGCCACATCGTCGAGGGTCACTCGTTCCGCACCGAGGGCATCTCCCCGATGGGCTGGCTCTACATGGACGGCGGGTACATCAAGGGCGTCCACAAGCAGTTCGGCACGCTTCCGATGAAGACCTATCCGAACCTCGACTTCAACAACTTCGTGAAGTGGTCCGCGTTCAGCCGCATCCAGCGCACGCGTCCCCTCTACTGGATCGACTACAACAAAGAGGATGCGAAGCGCTTCCTCGCCGACGAGTACGGCTGGCAGTGGTACGGCGGACACCACCTGGAGAACCGCTTCACGGCGTTCTACCACACGTACTTCCTGCCGACGCGCTTCGGGATCAACTTCCGCCAGATCGAGCTCTCCGCGCTCGTGCGCTCCGGGCAGATGGACCGCAGGCTCGCCGCCGCGCAGTTCATCGAGCCGCGTCACGGCGACCCCGAACTGATCGCGATGGTGAAGAAGCGCATCGGATTCGACGACGCGGGCTTCGAGCAGGTCATGACGATGCCGAAGAAGGAGTACACGGACTACCCGACATACAAGCGGCGGTTCGAGCTGCTCCGGCCGTTCTTCTGGCTGATGTGGAAGCTCGATCGCGTGCCGAAGAGCTTCTACGTGAAGTTCTGCATCCCTCGACGGAAGAAGTGATGAGCGACAGCGCGACCCTGGTCTTCCGACGTCAGAAAGCGCTCCTGCGCCTCTGCTTCTGGCTCTTCAAGCCGTTCGCCCTGTTCACGCGACGGATCGACTGGGTCGTCGGGCCTGAGGACATCGCCCTCATGGCGACCCATATCGCGGAGGCGCTGCCGAACAGCTACACCGCCATCCATGCCCGCAATCCCTTCTACACGGTGCCGTATGACGCGGTGGTCCAGACGTCGTCGACGGCGCTGGGCGGCCGACTGGCGACGTGGCGCCGCCTGTACGGCGGTCCGATCTTGCTCGCCTGGCTCGTCAACCGCGCGCGCGGTTTCATTTATGTCGGCGGTGGCGCCTTCCTTGAAGGCCATCACGACGAGCGGGATTTCGAATTCGCGTTCATCCGGCGCCACGGCAGGCGCCTGGTCTGCTACTTCACCGGCAACGACATCCGCTCGCCCCGCCTCTCGCAGCAGCGCGCGGATGAGACCGGCCGTCCCAACATCGGATCGATCCTCGCCACGATCGACCCGATCTTCGCCACGCCGGAGTACGACGACGCCCGACGCGAGCGGGCGCAGGTGGCCGAGCGGCACGCGGAGGCGATCTTCAACGCCCGCAACGACCAGCTCTCCTATCTGGAGGGCGACACGCAACCCTTCCTCTACTTCTATCCGGACGAGCAGTTCGTCGGTCCCGTCGCCAAGTTCGAGGCGCCCGAACGCATCGTCGTCGTGCATGCGCCGTCGAATCCGCTCCTCAAGGGCACGGATGCTGTGCGCGAGGTCATGGCACGGATCACGCAGACCCACCCGCACGTCGAGTATCGCGAGCTGATCGGCGTTCCGCACGAACAGGTCCTCACGGCCCTCGACGAGGCGCACATCGCCCTCAACGAGTTCTATGCCTCGGTGCCCGGCGTCTTCGGCGTCGAGGCCATGGCGCGACGCTGTGTGCTGGTGACCAGTGCGCAAGTGGCTGATGAACCGGACCTCGGGCAGGACGCGGAGGGAGCCTGGGCCGTCGCCGACGTGGACACGCTCCATGATGTCGTCACAGACCTGCTGACCCGCCCTGAGCGAATGCCCGATCTCGCCGATCGCGGCTGGGACTGGTCGATGCACCACGCGTCCGCCTCGGCGAGCCGGCGCCTGCTGGAACGCGCTCTGAGTTCTTCCTGATCGGAACGAAAGTCGTCAGACGGGATGCGCGATGTCGCGCACGGCGGCCGCCCAGTTCTCGACCTGAGTCTCGGCGGAGAGCGACTCGGCGTGCTCCTGCATCGAAGCCTTAAACGCGTCCACGTTCGCCACGGTCAGGGAATCGACGGCGGCGAGGATGCCGGCTTCGGTGAAGTCATCCGTGACGATCCCGAGGCCGTGCTGCGTGACGATGCCCGCCATCTCGATCGACGGTCCCACGATGATGCCGAGCCGGGCCTGCACGAAGTCGAAGAACTTGTTCGGCAGTGCGAGGGCGTTGTTCTCGCTGGTGGGCGGGAGCACATGGATGCCGACATCGTATCGGTGAAGCGTGTCGATCAGCTCCGCCTGCGACACCGGCTCGTGCACCGTGATCCGGGGTCCGAGCTGCTCTGCGAGAGCGACGAGATGCTCACGGTCCGTTGGCGGGTTGTAAGTCAGGTAGAGGTCGAGGGTGACATCCGCCGACGACGCGGCCACCGCGCGCATGATCTCGGCGAGGCCGCGCTCGCGAAACGGGTTGCCGCTGTGCACCAGACGGATCGGGCTCCCAGTCGGCCGGGGTGCGAAGTCGCGGAACGGCGTCGCGTTCGTCACCACACCGGAGTCGAGGCCGTACTCGCGGTAGCGTCTGGCGATCTCCGCCCCGACGGTGGTGGAAGAGCGCACCCGTGAGGCGAACCGCGTGATCAGCCAGGTCCAGTACCGTCGCTGACGGTGGCCCAGCTTCGAGTCCTCGACTGGAAGTCCGGGATAGAACTCATGGAGGTCCGCGTGGACGCGTTCGGCGCCCGCGATCGAGATCGCCGCCCCGAGAGTCTCCCCGTCGTTCGCCAGGACCACGTCGAACGCTCTGCCCTTCAACCGCTTCCTGGTCTGCTGCACGAGCGGCAGATGGTCGTAGCTCCACGCGAACCATTCGCGTTCGCGGGCGAAGTCGTCGATCAGGTTGCCCAGCCGACCGCGCGCCGGTGCGTCGGATGGATCGAGCGCGACATGCTCGACGCGAGCGTCCGGACTCGAACCGGGCGAGCAGGTCGTGACGTCGTAGTCATCGGCGAGGCGACGCACCTGCTTGATTACACGAGGATCGATGTCGATCGCGTCGTAGGAGAGGATGAGGACTCTCGGTCGTGCGGCCGACATCACCGCGTGGCCGCGATTCGGAGGGGGGCACTACGGTCATCCACGGTTGCGATCCGGACACTCATGCGCCCCAGTCTAGGATGCGTCAGCGCGGGGTCCCGGGAGGACACATGACCGTCTCGATAGACTGAGGACATGACCGCTGCCCGTTCCACGATCGCTCCGCGCTCGTGAACCGCAATCGTCTGCCCCGCTGGATCAACTCCCTCGTCGACCTGATCGCGGACGCACCGATGAGTCCGATCGGCCGGATCGCCGCACGACGGCTGGGAGCTGCAGCCCCCGCAGGGAGCGTTGCGGTCACGGAGTTCGATGACAAGCCGATCAGGGTCCTCATCACCCCGATGAACTACTCCGGGCAGGGCAGAGCGTGGGCCCGGGCGCTGGAAGACGCGGACGCATCAATCTCGGCCCGCAACATGGCTGTCGATGTTCCCGGCGGATTCTCGTTCGACGCGGACCTCGTCGTTCCGGTGGGCACCTACCACAACGGAGTCGAGTGGCAGAGACGCCAGTTCGATGCCGCGAGCCGGGCCACCCACGTCCTGATCGAGGCCGAGGAGCCTCCGTTCGGTCGAATGCTGTCTCGTTCCGTCGTCGCTCAGGCTGCGGCGCTCCAGGATCGGGGCGTCGATGTCGCCTATCTCGCCCACGGCACCGATGTCCGGCTTCCATCCCGTCACATGTCCGACAATCCATGGTCGCACTACGGCGACCCCACGGTCTATGCACCTCGGGCGGAGGTCCTCGCAGCGAGGAACATCCGACTGCTCGAGGCGAGCGGCCGCCCCCTCTTCGTCTCCACCCCAGACCTGCTGGACCATCTGCCGTCGGCGAGCTGGTGCCCCGTGGTCGTCGACCCCGCTCGCTGGGCGACCGAACGCCCCCGCGACGCCACTGGCCCGCTGCGGGTCGCCCATGTGCCGTCGGTGTCCACCGTGAAGGGAACGCAGCTCATCCTCCCCGCTCTGGAGAAACTCGCCGCGGAGGGTGCCATCGACCTCCAGCTCATTCAGGGCGTCCCCAGCGCGGACATGCCGGCCGTGTTCGCGGCGGCCGACGTCGTGGTGGATCAGGTGCGAATCGGCTCCTACGGCGTCGCGGCCTGCGAGGCGATGGCCGCCGGATGCATCGTCGTGGGCCACGTCTCCCCCCGCGTACGCGAGGAGGTCGAACGACGCACCGGACGGGCGCTTCCGGTCGTCGAGAGCGACCCGCTCAGCGTCGAGACGACACTCCGGGGCCTCGCCGCCCTCTCGGATCGTTCCGGGATTCGTGCGGCAGGCATCGACTTCGTGCATCACGTCCACGATGGACGTATGGCCGCAGCGGTATTGAGGAACGAGTGGATCGAGCCACGGGCGAGGTCCGAGCAGGAAGGTGACGCACATGCATCCCGCGATTGAGCGGATCTGGAAGCTGGTGCCGAAGCCGGCGCAGGACTTCATCGCCGCGGCCGTCGACCGGGTGAACGGCGTCGTTCCCCCGCCTCCTCCTCAGCCCGACCTGACGCGGCGCCACCGCGTCCTCATCGGCCCCGTGAACTACGCCGGTCAGGGCTACCGCTGGTCCCGGGCGATCGAGGAGACCGGGGACGCCTCGGCGCGGAACTTCGTTCACGCCGAGAATAACGTGCTGCAGTATCCCGCTGACTATGTCGTGCCGTGGCGTACCTCGGAGCACTCGCGCGCCTGGCAGCGCGCCATGGTCAGCACGATCGCGGACGACTACACGCACGTGCTCATCGAGGCCTGCGTCCCCGTGCTGGGCGGGATGTTCGACGGAGACCTTCGTCGTCAGGTGGCACTGATGCAGCGCAACGGCGCACAGGTGGGGATCATCGGGCACGGCACCGATGTCCGTCTGCCGTCGACGCACCTGCTGTCGACGCCGTGGTCCCACTTCGTCGACAGCGACGAATGGGTGGCCGCGGAGAGGGTCGAGGCCGTCGTCGCAGAGAACCTGCGCGTCATCGGAGAACTCGGGTTGCCGACGTTCGTCTCGACGGCGGGTCTTCTCATCGACCTTCCGGAAGCGCACTTCCTCGGCGTGGTCATCGAGCCGGAGAAGTGGGCCAACACCGCACCCCTGCTTCAGCGCGATCGCCCCCGGGTCGTCCATGCTCCGACCCACCCCCATGTCAAGGGCACTCCCCTGATCGTGCCGGCCGCGCAGAAGCTGCACGATGAAGGACTCATCGAGTTCGTGCAGCTGGACCGCACCCCGAACGAGGAGATGGCAGCCGTGCTCGCCTCTGCCGACATTGTGCTGGACCAGTTCCGTGTCGGCGACTACGGCGTCGCAGCATGCGAGACGATGGCGGCAGGTCGGCTGGTGCTGGCGCATGTGACCGATCAGGTGCGCGCAGAAGTGGAGCGCCACGCCTCGATGCCGCTGCCGGTCGTGGAGGCGACTCCCGACAACGTCGAGACCGTGCTCCGCGACATCGTCGCCCGTCGCGAGCACTACCGCGCGATCGCCGCATCCGGCCCGGAGTTCGTCCGCCGACTCCACGATGGCGCGTTCTCGCGCGAGGTGCTCATGAAGCACTTCCTGACTGTCTGATCTCCATGCTCGTCACCATCGTCTCGCGCATCTACCGACCGGAACCCTCCGCCGCGTCCCTCTTCCTGGGAGCTGTGGCCGATGAGCTGACCAGCCGAGGAAACCGAGTGGTCGTGCTGACGGCCCGACTGCCGAAGCGGATGGAGACTCCGCGCTACACCGAGGTCGTCCGCACGTTCCCGGTCGTCCGCGACCGCCAGGGCTACGTGCGGGGCTACATCCCTTATCTGAGCTTCGATATCCCGCTGACGTTCCGGCTGCTCTTCATGCGCCGGCCGGACGTCGTGTTCATGGAGCCGCCGCCCACCACCGGCGTCGTCGTGCGGGTCGTGTGCGCGTTGCGGCGCATCCCCTACGTGTACGACGCGGCGGATGTCTGGTCCGACGCCGCCGATCAGGCCACGAACTCCACGCTCGTGATCCGGGTTCTCCGCGCGATGGAGGGGTTCGGCATGCGCGGCGCGGCGCGCCTCGTCACGATCTCGCAGGGGGTCGTGACGCGAGCGCGAGCGCTCGGTGTCAGCCGCAGTATCGATGTCACGGGGTTCGGCGCGGACACGAGCGCCTTCGCTCCGGACCCCTCGGTTCCGGTACGACGGCTGTTCGTCTATGCGGGAAGCTACTCGCCCTGGCACGGCGCCGAGGCACTCGTCGACGCCTTCGGGATATTCGCGCGGGAGCATCCCGGCTACACACTGCGCTTCATCGGCAACGGCAGCGAGCGAGAGGTGATCGAGGCGCGGGCGAGAGAGGCCGGGGTCGCCGACGCCGTCGAGTTCTTCGCCGCGGTGCCAGCCAAAGAGCTTCTTCCTCACCTGAACCAGGCGGTCGCGAGTCTGGCGACCCTGCGTCCGGACACGGGGTACGACTACGCCTTCACGACCAAGGCGTATTCGTCCCTCGCCGCCGGCTGCCCGGTGATCTTCGCCGGCCCCGGACCGACCGCGCCGTTCCTACGGGAGGCGAATCGCCACGTGCGCGCCGGAATCGCATGCGAATACAACGTCACGCAGATCGCGATCGCGATGGCTCAACTCGCCGACTCGCCCCTCAGCTCCGACGAGAGGGACGCGGTCGGACGATGGACCGCGATGGAGCATTCGCTCGCGGCAGTCGCGGGTCGAGTCGTCGACAGCATCGAGGCGGCCGCCGCACGCTCGGAGGGCGACTGAGATGGGTATCGCGCATGACGTCGCCGGATGGTTGGTCCGCCGTCGTTCCTCCCTTCCGAACTGGATGGCCCGCATCATCGATGCTCCGGCGCGGAACCCGGATGGCGTGATCGGGCGACTCGCATACCGGATACTCGGTAGCAGTGGCGCACGGAACACCGAGGTACCGGATGCCGCGATCCGCGTCTACATCGCTCCCACCAACTATTCCGGTCAGGGTTTCCTCTGGGCTCGCGCGCTCGAACGCGCTCACGAAGAACTCGGCGCGCGCAACATGGCCGTAGACATCCCCGGAGGGTTCGCCTTCCCGGCGGACACGACGGTGCCGATCGCGGTCAACAGCGCGTCCTCCGAGTGGCAACGCGGCGAATGGGCGGCTGTCCGGGCCTTCACCCACGTTCTCATCGAGGCGGAGCGGCCCATCTTCGGCGGACTCTTCGATCGGCGCGTGGTCGCCGAGGTCGAGGCCCTCGAGGCGGCCGGTCTGTCGGTAGCCTTCCTCAGCCACGGAACGGACATCCGCAGTCCGCGCACTCATGCCGCACTGACCCCCTGGTCCCCCTACCCGGAGGACCCGCGCACCGATGCGCTCCAGTCCGACGCCGATGCGAACATCGCCCTGCTCGAGATGTTGCGACGCCCGACTTTCGTGTCGACGCCCGACCTCCTCCTCGACGTCCCCTGGGCCCGCTGGTGCCCCGTCGTCGTCGATGCCGCCCGCTTCGCCGTCGACCGCCCTGTTCTGCAGGAGCGCACCGCGCGTGTCATCCACGTCTCAAGCTCCGCGGTTCAGAAGGGCAGTCATCACATCGGACCTGCGCTGCAGCCGCTAATCGACGCCGACGAGATCAGCTATGACCTCGTGGCGGGCGTGAGTTCCGAGAGCATGCCCGCCGTCATCGGAGCCGCAGACATCGTGCTCGACCAGTTCCGGATCGGCTCTTACGGCGTCGCTGCCTGCGAGGCGATGGCGGCAGGACGGATCGTCGTCGGCCATGTCCTCCCGGCGGTGCGTAAGCACATCCGGGACGAGACCGGCCTGACGCTGCCAATCGTCGAGGCCACCCCCGAGACCCTGCGAACCGTCGTCAGCGAGCTGCTCGCCGATCGACCGCGCGCACGAGTGATCGCCGAGAGCGGCCCTGCATATGTCGACGCGGTGCATTCCGGCCGCAGGAGCGCCGAGGTTCTGCTGCGAGACTGGATAGTCGGGTCAGGCGACGCCCACAGGAACTGACCTCGTCGCGTCGCGCCTGTCCTTCCAGCGCCGCATCCGCCGCTCGACGGGGTGTTCCACGAAGGTGTGCAGCGCCCAGGCCGCCACGATGCAGACGGCCAGCAGAACGATGTACCAGATCAGGTTCATCCAGGAGGGCGGCTGCAGCCCGAACAGCCGCAGGGCCGTGTAGATGACGGTCGCGTGGATGAGGTAGAACGCGAACGACCACTCGCCCAGCTTCACCTGGACACGGGTGTCGAAGAAGACCCGATGCCCCTTCAATGAGGCCGATGCGAGTGCCACGATGGCGACCGCGCACCCGACCGTGAACAGCTCGTTCGCGAACGTTCCCACGTAGCCGATGAGCGGCACGACGCCGTTCAGACGGCTGCTGAGGACGATGGCCAGGATGGCGGCCGCCATGGCTCCGACGCCGACGAAAGGATGAATCCGCGGTCGCCACCCGGACCGCATGGCCCAGGCCAGCGCCATACCCAAAACGAACTCGGGGAGCCGCTGGACCGGCAGAGGCACCAGCGGCAACCACGACTCCGGGGCGAGCGCGACGCCCGCACGGTAGACGAAGGCGTAGAGGATCACGCCTGCCGCGAGGAGGAGCGCACCACGCTTCGCCATCGGCACGAGGACCCGCGAGATCAGCGGGTGCAGGGCGTAGAAGAACGCCTCGCAGGTCAGTGTCCACGCGGCTGGGTTTCCCGAGAAAAGGATGAGCGGATTGGACCACCAGGCTTGGAGCAGGACGACCGAGAGGGCGAGGATGCCGATATCGAACGGCTTGAGGAAGCTGCCCTCGGGGATCGCGGCGAACGTATAGAAGACAGGGATCGCGAGGATGAGTGCGACCATGTGCGAGGGCCAGATCCGCGCGAAACGCCTCCAGTAGAACGTTGAGGTGGAGACGGCGGGCCGCGCCGACCACGTGAGAACGAAGCCCGAGAGCACGAAGAAGAACGTGACGCCGAAGTACCCGTACGAGAACACCTGAGCGAGCACGCCCGGAACCGGAGCGAAGACGAGCATGTGATAGAAGAAGACGAGGAATGCCGCCCACCACCGGAGGCCCGTGAGCGCGTCGAGTCGCTGCGTCGGCTCGGCGAGGACGTTTCGGGAGGGCAGCGTCATCTGTCTCGGTTCCGGTATCGGGGGCGGTCGATAACCCAGGATACCCGGCGGCTCGCCGGCGCCCCGCCGCGCCGTAGAATTCCAGTGATGAGCACCCCGCAGATCGACGTCGTGATCCCCGTCCACTCCGCCACCCGTCCGGTGGATCGCGCGGTGAAGTCCGTTCTCGACGGCACCAGCACCGCGGTGCGCGTCAGCGTCGTGGCGCACAACATCGATCCGTCGGTGATCGAGGCCAATCTCGGCTCGCTGCTGTCCGACGACCGCGTGCGCCTGCTCCCGTTCGAGGACGGCATCCGCTCCCCCGCTGGCCCCATGAACCACGGTCTCGACCAGGCGACCGCCCCGCTCATCGCAGTGATGGGGTCGGACGACGAACTGGCCGCGGGAGCGATCGACTCGTGGGTGCGCCTCCAGGCCGAGACCGGGGCATCGACCGTCCTCGCGCGGATTCGGATCGTCGGACGCGGGAACGATCCCTACCCTCCCGTTCGCAACGGCCGACGGCAGCGATCGCTCGACGCGCGGAAGGATCGTCTGGCCTACCGGTCCGCGCCACTCGGCGTCGTCGATCGCGAACGCTTCCCGGACCTGCGCTTCACAGAAGGTTTGGCGTCCGGTGAGGATCTCGCGTACACCGCGACGCTCTGGTTTACGGGCGAGCACATCGCCTACGACATTGCGGGTCCCGCCTACCTCGTGCACGATGACGCCGACGACCGGGTCACATTCGCGGGCAGGGATGTCGCCGCGGACTTCGCTTTCCTCGACGCCATCGAGGCCACGCCCTGGTACCCCTCGCTGGGTCGAGCGGGCCGTCAAGCGCTGGCGATCAAGGTACTCCGCGTGCACGTGTTCGACGCGATCCTCGCGCGCGTGAACGCGCGGGAGGGACTGGAAGCACATCGACGCGACCTCATCGCCGTGATGGACCGCCTCGAGCGGATGGCGCCGGGCGTGCTGGGGCTCCTCGCGCGCGTCGACCGCCAGGTCATCGATGAGGTTAAGAACTCATCGCCAGACCCGGCACGGATCCTGCACCTCCTCGACGCGCGGTGGAACTATCGCACGCTCGGCGCGCTCACGCCCCGGAATCCGTTCCTCGCACTGCACCGGCAGGCACCGTTCCGCACGCTGTTCGCGGGGCTGCGCTCGATGTCCGCCACCTGAGGCTCGGGGGCGGGGGCGGCTCAGTCGAGATCTCTGGCGAGGCCAGCGAGCACGACCTGCTCGGCGAAGTCTGGAAGCATCGACGCAACTTCGAGGAACGTGCCGGATGCCGCGATGACGCCCTGGTCGACGTAGCAGATCCTGTCGTAGTCCTTGATCGTCGACAGCCGGTGCGCGACCGAGATCAGCGTCACCTCTCCCTGCAGCGCACGGATCGACTTGGTCACCTCGTCCTCGGTCTTGGTGTCGAGCGAGCTGGTCGCCTCGTCGAGGACGAGCACGAGCGGATCGGTGTAGAGCGCGCGGGCGATGCCGAGACGCTGCTGCTGACCGCCGGAGAGCGAGACGCCTCGCTCTCCGATGCGCTCGTGGACTCCACCGGAACGCGAGCGGATGAGCGGTCCGAGCTGTGCGCGCTCGAGCGCGTGCAGGACCTTCTCCTCGTCCACCTCTTCGGTCCAGGTCAGAGCCACGTTCTGCGCGATGCTGCCGTCGAACAGGGCGACACGCTGTGGGACATAGCCGACGCGACCCCGCCACTGCTTAAGCACGGAGTTCAGCGGGGCGCCGTCGATCGTGATCTCGCCGCGCGATGCCTGGCTGAGACCGAGCAGAAGATCGATGAGCGTCGACTTGCCGGCGCCGGAGGGCCCGACGATGCCGAGCGAGCTCCCCAGCGGAATGTCCAGGGACATCCCGCGAATGACATCCTCCGACGCGTTCGGGTAGCGGAACCGCACATCGTCGAGCCGCAGCTCACGAGGGCTCTCCGCGAGGACGGCCGTGTCTGCCGGGGCTGATGAGGTCTCCATGTCGCGCTCCGCGGACATGAGGTCGCCGATGACGTCGAGGGCGGACGGCGTACTCGCGACCGCCTGGACGATACCGCCCTGGATGCCGGTGATGGCGGGGATCAGCCGGAAGCCGGTCGCCGCGAACAGTGCCACAGAGGAGAGCGCCGCGGTGAGTCCGCCCTGCCAGAACGAGAAGCCGCCGATCAGGATCACGCCGCCGATCAGCGCGGCTTCGAAGGCGAAGCCGGGGATGATGCCGAGGAATGAGCCGTTGGCGCGCGCGCGCACCGACCGGCTGCGGTTCGTGGTGACGAGATCGGAGACCTCCGAGAGGCGGTTCCGCAGACTCAGCTCCTTGAGCGCCTCCATCATCTCCGTCATGAGGATCGCCACGCGATAGCTGTACGTCAGGTTCACCTGCGCCGCCTCGAGCGAGCGCTTTGTGACCACCTGGTGCACGATCAACGCCACAAGTCCCAGATAGACGAACGCGATGATCGCCGTGACCGGATCGGCGACGAGCAGCACCGCGATGATCAGGACGAACGTGAAGATCATGCTCGGAACACGCATCAGAGGCAGCAGGAATCCAGCCATCGTGTTCGCGATCCCGGCATCCGCGATGCGAGTGATCTCCGCCACCGAGCGCTTGGAGCGCTCCTCCCAACTGGAGTTGATGTACGCCTTGAACATCCGGTCGCCGATCTCCAGCTCGTACTTGGCGAACCGGCGGGTGGCGAACCAGTGGAGCGTGACGGAGAGCACCGACTTGAGGATGATGAGCACGCAAGCCGCGAGCGCCAGCAGCGGCATCGTCTCCTGCGGGATCTCGCCGATGATCGGCAGCGAGAGCGTGCCTCCGGACAGCGCCGGCCCGATTATGAGCGCCAGCAGCGACATCGCGACGACATCGAGTGCGGTGATCACCGTGGTGGCGACCATGTATCCGGCGAAATAGCGCCGCGCGCCTTCGGGCAGCAACGGCAGGAGGTCCCGGAGGACCGGCCAGATTCTCTTCATACGCTCCGCTACTCAGAAAGTGGTCGATACGCCGGTGGCGGCGGAGGTGACCGCACCCTCGACGACGGCAAGTGTGTGCAGTCCCTGCTCCATCGTGACGAGATCGCTCGGCTTGCCCAGCACCGCGTCACGGAAAGCCTCGTGCTCCACCTTGAGCGGTTCCCGCTTCGCGTAGGAGTACCGGGTGATGTCCCCCTCGGAGACACCCCGGAACGAGGAGATCGTGTCCCACTCCAGCGGGATCGTCCCGTTGGCGTAGAACGTCAGGTCGCCCGTGGACGTGTCTGCGATGAACGTGCCACGGTCTCCCGTGACGACCGTGACGCGCTCCTTCATCGGTGAGAGCCAGTTGACGAGGTGGTTGACGATCACGCCGTTCGCCAGGCGACCGGTCACGGTGATCATGTCCTCGAACTCGCGACCGCTGCGGTGGGCGGTCTGCGCGAAGACGGTCTTGTACTCGCTCTGGGCGACCCAGCTGGTGAGATCGATGTCGTGGGATGCCAGGTCCTTCGCCACGCCGACATCGGCGATGCGCGCGGGGAACGTGCTCTGACGGCGTGTGGCGATCTGGAACACATCGCCGAGCTCACCCGCCTCCAGGCGCCGACGCAGCTCCTGCAGTGCGGGGTTGAATCGCTCCACGTGTCCGACTGCTCCGACCAGTCCGCGCGAGGCGAAGGCATCGGTCATCCGACGGCCTGCCTCGACGTTGTGGGCGATGGGCTTCTCGACCAGCGTGTGCACACCGGCCTCGGCGAGCTTGAGCGCGGCGTCTTCGTGGAAGCGCGTCGGCACCGCGACGACCGCGATGTCGATACCCGCAGCGATGAGCGCATCGATGTCGGGAAGGATCTCCAGTCCACCGGCGACACCGTGAGGGTCTCCCCCGGGGTCGGCGATCGCGACCAGGTCGACGCCGTCGACATCACGCAGCACACGGGCGTGGTGACGCCCCATCATCCCGACGCCGAGCAGTCCGGCACGCAGATTCGCCATCAGGCACCTGCTCCGGCGACGGTGTTCACGGCGGCGACGATGCGCTCGAGGTCGTCCTGGCTCAGCGACGGATGAACCGGAAGCGAGACGACTTCGCGGGCGGCACGCTCGGTCTCCGGAAGGTCCAGACCGGGCGCGAATTGCGTCAGCGACGGCAGACGGTGGTTCGGGATCGGATAATACACCCCGGCACCGACGCTGTGCTCGTTCTTGAGGGCGGCGACGAAGCCGTCGCGGTCCTCGGGCACGCGGATCGTGTACTGGTGGTATACATGCACCGCACCGTCGGCCACGGGCGGCACGATGACTCCCTGCAGGTTCGCGTCGAGGAACGCCGCGTTCTCCTGCCGCGTCTTCGTCCAGGCGCCGACCTTGGTGAGCTGCACTCGGCCGATCGCCGCGTGGATGTCGGTCATCCGCGCGTTGAAGCCGATGACCTCGTTCTCGTACTGGCGCTCCATGCCCTGGTTGCGCAGCAGCTTGACCCGGCGGGCGATCTCGTCGGTCGCCGTCGTGACCATTCCGCCTTCGCCGCTGGTCATGTTCTTCGTCGGGTACAGGCTGAACATCGCGAACTCGCCGAACGAGCCGACCGGACGACCGTCGAGCGAGGCTCCGTGAGCCTGCGCAGCATCCTCGTAGAGGGCGACGCCGCGCTCGGCCGCAAGCTTCTCGAGCTCGCGCATGCGTGCCGGGTGCCCGTAGAGGTGCACCGGGAGGATGCCCTTGGTCTTCGGCGTGATGGCCGCGGCGACGGCCTCGGGGTCGAGCGAGAACGTGTCGGGTTCGATGTCGACGAACACGGGGGTGCCGCCGGTGAGGGCGACCGAGTTGCCGGTGGCGGCGAAGGTGAAGGAAGGAACGATGACCTCGTCGCCCGCACCGACGCCGGCAGCGAGCAGACCGAGGTGGAGCCCCGCGGTGCCGGAGTTCACCGCGACGGAGGGGCGCCCGGGCACGAAGTGCGCGGAGAACTCCTGCTCGAACGTCGCCACCTCGGGCCCCTGTGCGATCATGCCGCTGCGCATCACGCGGTCGACAGCAGCGCGCTCTTCGTCTCCGATGATCGGCTTTGCTGGGGGGATGAAATCGCTCACACGGTCTCCTTGATCAGTTTTCCGTCAGTCTCGATGTAGTGCGCGCCGGTCGAGGGGCACACCCAGGTCTTCTCGTCATCACCGGCGACGAGGGGCACGCCGGATTCTCCCACCCAGCCGATGCGGCGGGCGGGCACGCCGGCCACGAGCGCGTAGGCCGGCACGTCTTTCACGACGACCGCGCCTGCGGCCACCGTGGCCCAGGCACCGATCGTCACGGGAGCGACGCACGTCGCCCGTGCTCCGATGGCTGCGCCGCGCTCGATCGTCACACCGACCGGCTCCCAGTCGTGGGCGCTCTTGATCGTTCCGTCGGCGTTGATGGCGCGGGGATAGGTGTCGTTGGTGAGCACCACGGCCGGGCCGATGAACACGCCGTCGCCGAGCTGGGCCGGCTCGTAGACGAGTGCGTAGTTCTGCACCTTGCAGTTGTCGCCCATGACGACGCCCGTGCCGATGTAGGCGCCGCGTCCCACGATGCAGTTCTCACCGAGCTGAGCATCCTCGCGCACCTGAGCGAGATGCCAGACGGAGCTGCCTGCTCCGATCTTCGCCTCAGGGGACACATCGGCCGAATCGACGATCCGGACATCGGTCGGTGAGGGCATGCAGAACTCTTCTCGCAGGGTGGAGCAGGGGACTCGGCCATCCTATCTGTTCACTCAGCCGTTTCCTGAGAGGATAGAGGCGTGACCAACCCAGCCACTTCCGACCCGCACACCTGGGTTGTCGTCCCCCTGTTCAACGAAGCAACGGTGATCGCCGGTGTGATCGAGGGACTTCTCCCCCATTTCCCGAACGTCGTCTGCATCGACGACGGGTCCACCGACGGTTCACTCGACGTCGCCCGCCGCGCCGGCGCACACATCGTCGAACATCCCATCAACCTCGGGCAGGGCGCGGCCCTGCAGACCGGGATCGACTATGCTCTCGCGCAGCCGGGATGCGAGTACATCGTCACCTTCGACGCCGACGGTCAGCATCGCGTCGATGACGCGGTGGGAATGGTCGCGGCCGCGAGGGCGCACGGCGCGGCGATCGTCTTCGGATCGCGCTTCCTCGACGACCGCACGAATCCGGGCTGGATGAAGCGCGTCATCCTGAAGACCGCCGTCTGGGTCACCAACATGACCACCAGCGTGAAGCTCACCGACGCGCACAACGGCCTGCGGGTCATCCGGTCCGACGCCGCCCACCACATCCAGCTCCAGCAGGATCGGATGGCCCATGCCACCGAGATCGTCCTGCAGCTCGGGGACAGCGGCCTGCCGTGGATCGAGCATCCCGTCGAACTGCTGTACACCGACTATTCGAAATCGAAGGGCCAATCGGTGCTCAACTCCGTCAACATCCTCGTCGACCTGATTGTGCGGTGAACACCATGTGGATCCAGATCGTCCTCATCGCCGGTGTCGTCGCGATCGGCGCGGTGTTCATGCGCCGAACCGGCGCCGACAATCACCTCGCGATCCGGCGACTCCTCTTCGGAGCCTTCGTCCTGGTCGCCATCGTGTCCATCCTCTTCCCGCAGTGGCTGACCTGGGTCGCGAACCTCGTCGGCGTCGGCCGCGGCACCGACCTGCTGCTCTACGCGCTGGTGCTGATGTTCCTGGTGTTCGTCTACACCCAGTCCAGGCGCAACGCCGCACATCAGCGTCGGCTCACACTTCTGGCGCGCAAGCTCGCGCTTCTTCAGGCGTCGAGCCCGACCGAACAGCCGCACGACGTGGATGCCGACGGGCCGGAGAACCGCTAGTCGCAGGCGGTGATCCGCCAGAGGCTCGCGTCGCCTTCGCGCGCGACCTCCTCGAACCCCGAATGTCCGTCGAAGTCGGTCATGCCCGGCATCAGATATTCACCGGGCCCTGTTCCTCCGATGCCGAAGTCGAGCACATAGCCCGGCTCACCGTAGGCGGCGAGGGCGGGGCACACCGCGGGATCGTCACCGGCATCGCGCAGACTCGAGGAGATCACGTCCCACGCCGTCGACTGCGGCGGTGACCACGTGCGCGGAACGATGTCCCGTTCGCTCAGGACGTAGGCGAACGCCGCGCCGGTCGACGGGTTCGCGATGAGCAGTGCGTCCTCGTCCACGAGGTCGGGAAGCTCCGCCAGCAACGCGCGCTCATCGGCGGAAAGGTAGCTGCGTGCGTTCAGCGCGTACCGGGACTGCTCATCGGTGTCTGCGGCGACCCGCAGCAGGATCACCGGCGCAAGGACCACTCCGACCGCACCGATGATCGCGGTGACGGCCATGGCCACGATCGTGAGCGGCGCAGGCCGCAGCAGTGCATGGCGCCCCATCGACGTGGAGATCAGACGGATGAGCGCGGCGAGGCCGATCGCCGCGAGCGGCACCACCACGATCGGAACGATGGAGGCGAGCCGGAAGGAGTCTCCGTACCAGGGCCCTGTCAGTACGCGCTTGATCACTGGCAGATCGGTGCCGACGCTCACGATGTAGAGCACCGATATCCCGGCCCAGGCGACGATCAGCCAACGCAGGCGACGATCGCGGGCCGCGGCGACGATCCCGACGAGGAGCAGGGCGCTCATCCCGAGCGCGGGCGGCAGCAGCGAGTGACTGTTCAGCAGCACATCAACGGCAGCTCCGAGCACACCACGGTAGGACCGCCAGAGCACCGGCCCCGCAAGATAGGCCAGCGCCGCCCACACAACGGCCACAGCACCCCACCCCACCACGAGCGCGACGATCGACCAGAGACGCGCGCGTCCGGCATCATGGCGGCGTCGCAGCAGGACGGTGCCCGTGAACCACGGCATCACCAGCGCACCCCACACGAGGACAGAGGAGGGCTGGGCCAGGGTGGTTGCCGCGATCGCGAGGAGGGCGGCGGCTCCGGGCCCGGCCGACACGCGGAGGCGCTCGGCGGGTCGTGCGCCCATCCACGCGCGCACGGACGTGATCGTCAGCGCCACGGCGACGGGCACCACCGCGAGCGACAGGGCGTAGGGGTAGAGGACGCCCCACTCGAACATCAGCTGAGGGAAGGCCATCAGCCCCGCCGAGAGGGCAGCAGCCAGCGCGGTCACGGTCGCTTCGCCCCCGCTGATGACTCTGGCGAGCAGCGCGACGCCGAGGGGCCACATCACTGCTGCGATCGCCAGTGCGACGATGTTCGCGGCGATCGGGATCTGGCTGTTGTCCAGGGCCACCAGAGACGTGACAGCATGCCACGCCGCGGGGTAGAACGTCGTTCCGCCGATGAGGCCGGAGAGGTCGAGCGACGACGCCGACCCCGTCTCGGCCACCCAGCGCAGCGCGTTGAGGTGGAACACCGCGTCGTTCGTCTGCGAGATCGCGTCCGGGACTCCAACATAGGTCATCAGGCGCGCCGCGTTGAGACCGCTGCCGACGACGAGGCCGCCCGCCAGCAACCCGAGTCGCGCACGTCCTCGTCGACGCGGCAGAGCCCGCCAGCGGCTGCGACCGACCGCAAGGGACACGCCGTAGACGAGCGTGGCGACGACCAGCAGCGTGATCGCCACACTCAGGTGTCCCCAGCGGAGCCCGAGGAACGGGAACACGATCGCCAGCAGCGCCAGCAGCCCGACCGACACCGCCGGGGCGGCGGCGCACAGCACGAAGCCGCGCAGCCGCAGCGCGACGCCGATCAGCAGCCCGGGGACGAACAGCACGAGCAGCGCCAGGGCGAAGAGCCCCGCGTGCGCCAGCCAGTCGGTGATCATTCGTCGACCAGCGCGATCGCGCCCTCGATCTCACCGTCGTAGACGACCTCGCCCTTGTTGATCACCACGCCTCTGGTGCAGAGTTCGCGGACCATCTCCATGTCGTGACTGACCACGACGAGTGTCTTTTTCTTCGCGATCAGCTCGCCGAACTTGAGGCGGCACTTCTCGCGGAACGGCGCATCGCCGACCGACAGGATCTCGTCGACGAGGAGCACGTCGAGCTCGACATGGATCGCGACGGAGAACGCCAGCCGCATGAACATGCCCGAGGAGTAGTGCTTGACCTCCTGGTCGATGAACTGCTCGATCTCGCTGAACGCGACGATCTCGTCGTAGCGCTCCTCGACCTCCTTGCGCTGCATCCCGAGGATCGCGGCGTTGAGGAAGACGTTCTCTCGCCCGGAGAGTTCGGGGTGGAATCCGGCGCCCACCTCGATGAGTCCGGCCACACGGCCGCGGGTGAGCACTTCACCGGCGTCCGGCTCCATGACCCCGGAGATTAGCTTGAGGAGCGTGGACTTGCCCGAGCCGTTGAGCCCGAGGATCGCGACGGACTCACCCTCGTTGATAACGAGATCGAGTCCCTTGAGTGCCTCGAAGGTGCTGGTCGTCTTGCGGCGACGGATCCACGCGACCATCGTGTCCTTGAAGGACAGCGCGTGGTTGAGGGTGAACTTCTTGCGGACGCCATCGACGACGATGCTCGGGCGCGAAGCGGTTGCAGTGCTCATAGGTCTTGCGCGAACCTTCCCTCGAGACGTCGGAAGACGAACTGGCCGATCAGCAGCGTGCCTACCGCGATCAGGAACGTCCAGAGAGTGTTCCACGCGAGATTCGGCGGCAGCTCCATCGCCACGCTCGTGACAGGCCGCCAGAAGGCGTAGTGGAACAGCTCCACACCCTGGGTTATCGGATTGAGCAGATACACATTGACGAACCAGTCCGGCCATCCCAGCTTGTCCATCGCGTCCTGCACCATCGTCCAGGCGTAGAGCACCGGCGAGGCCCAGGTCGCGAGGAGCAGCAGGAGCTCAACGATGTTCTCCGCGTCGCGGAAGCGAACGTTGAGAGCACCGAAGAAGAGTCCCATTCCGAGCGCGAACAGCGAGACGATGATCATTCCCGCGAGCGCGGCTAGCACGCCCATCAGAGAGATGCTGGTGATCCAGCCCATGAACAGGCAGACCACGAGCAGCAGGGCGAGCTGCGGGAGGAAGTGGATGAAGGCCACGACGACGGACGACACCGCGAACAGCTGACGCGGAAGGAAGACCTTGCGCACCAGAGGCGCGTTGTTCACGATCGAGGTCGTCGCGTTCTTGAAGGCCTCGGAGAAGAGGTTGATGACTACGATTCCGGAGAACAGATAGACCGGGTAGTTCTGGATGTCTCGGTTGAGGCTCAGGAAGAGCCCGAGCACGACCCAGAACACGAGGAACTGCGCCCCGGGCCGGACGTAGGACCAGGTCCATCCCAGGATCGAGTTGCGGTATCGCGTCGTGACGCCGGTCCGAACCAGGAGGTACAGCAGGTAACGCCAGCGCACGACATCGATCAGACCCCGGCTGGTGCCGGGAGTATCGAACTCGGAACGCGGGACGACGGCGAAAAGATCTCGGGTATCTGTCACTGGCCCACTCATTCAGCTGTGGTGGCGGTCGCCACGACGCATCCCAGTATCCTATGGCACCCCTGGAAGCAGGCCGAGGACACCCCGAAGGGTGCCCCCGCGCTGTCGGACACGTCGATCAGATGATCTGCCTCATGATCTGCCACCCCGCGTCGATGCGGGTCGCGCCCGCGGTCCAACCGCCGCGGCCATTGCCTCGGTATATGTACATGTCGCCCGTCGCCGTCACCGCGAGCACGTCGACGTTGCCGTCTCCGTTGAAGTCGCCCATGCTGGAGATCGATGTCATCCCGCCCCAGCCCTGGCCGATCGAACGGATGTTGCCCCAGTTGCCGTCGCCGGTCGTCGGGTAGAGCATGAGTATTCCGCCGGCGGTCCGGCCCATGAGGTCGGCCCTGCCGTCGCCGTCGAAGTCGCCCACGCTGAAGAGGTCGGTGAACCCGGCCCAACCCTGACCGATTGTGAGGCCCGTGCCGCTGGCCCATCCGCCCGCCCCGTTCCCTCGATAGAGCCGGAGATCGCCCCGGGCATCCACCGCGAGCACATCGGCCACCCGATTGCCATCGAAGTCGACGCCACCGGCGATGCGGGTGAACGACCCCCAGCCGTTACCGATGACGACGCGGGGGCCGAAGCCGCCGCCGCTCACGCCGGGGTGCAGATAGAAGATGCCTGCAGCATCCACCTGGCCGAGGTCGCTGAATCCGTCGCCGTTGAAATCGCCCATCGGGGTCAGCCGGTCCGTCGCCGCCCAGGTGCTGGCCGGGCGCAGGATGCCACCCCAGTTGCCGTTGCCGGTCGTGCCGTACACGCGCAACTCGCCCTTGTCCGTCAGCGCCACGAGGTCACGACCAGGCACGCCGTCGAGGTTACCGGCACCCGCCGGGAGGGCTCGGGGACCCCACACCGCCGGACCGGACGCGGACGCGTTGAAGGACTGCCATCCCATCCCGATCGCGATGTCCGCGCCCAGCGCCCCGCCGCCGGCACCGCGGTACAGGCGCAGCGTCCCAGCGGAGTTCACCGTGAGGAGGTCGGCTCGGCCGTCGCCGTTGAAGTCGCCGGTGTTGAAGATGTCGGTGAAGCCGAGCCAGCCGTTGCCGATCTGCTTCGACCCCTTCCACGACCCGTTTCCGTCACCGGAGTAAACATAGAGGCGGCCGGAGCCGTCGCGCGAGACGAGATCCGCACGGCCGTCCCCATCGAAGTCGCCGTTGCCCGTGATCATGTTCATCGAAGCCCAGCCGGTGCCGACGACGCGGGGGGCGAGGAAGCCGCCGCGGTTGTTACCCGCCCAAAGCATAAGTCGGCCGCCCGCGTCTGTCGTGAACAGATCGGGCACGCCGTCTCCGTTGAAGTCGCCGGCCGGGGTCGCGAGGACGACTCCTGACCAATCGCCCGCAAGGGCCGTCGGCGCCGGGAGTGTGGTGGTCCCGTTGCTCCGCACTACCTGAGCGGCACCGGACGTCTTGATCGCGATGAAGTCGCGCCGCCCGTCACCGTCGAGGTCTCCAACGCCGAAGAACTTCTTGATCCCGGTGAGACCGGCGCCCACCTTGACGCGATCGCCCCAGGCGCCGTTTAAGTACGGGTATCCGTAGACGTCCCCCGCCCCGTCGACCCCGAGCACGAACGAACTCATATCGATCGACGACAACACGGGGACCATCGCGGTCGGGGTCTGCGTCGAACCGAACCAGTCCGTGAAGTAGTTGTAGAAGTTCCTGTTGCCGTACGCCCCACATGGAGCTTCGCCCGAGCCCGCCGCCAGCGCCGCAGCATTTGGCTGATAGGGCGTGTAGTAGTACATCGCCGACGTCGCCTTATTCGCGATGTAGACGGGCGCGCTTCCGCACCGATTGACCCATGCGCCATCGATGTACTCCAGCGGGTGATAGAGGATGTTCCAGGTCTTCCCCGGTGCGAACCACGTGAAGTACTTGCCCTCCATGTAGACCTGCATCTGACGCGCGGCCCCATAGATCTGGTGGAAGAAGCCGATGAACGCAGGGTCGCAGGGCGCGTCATCCGGGCACCCCTGGCCCAGCGCGATGTCGTACCGCCGCGCATCCGGCCACGTGTGCGTGACCAGCCCCTGCTCCTTCTGGAGCATCACGATGAGCACCTGGGGATTGATGCCGCAAGACTGGGCGACCCGATGGATGATACGGGCAGCGGTCTCGTTCGCAGCTCCCGTGTATCCCTGGCAGTAACTGTCAGCCGGACGGTTGACCGACGTGATCCTGAAGTCCTTGAGACAGACGATCGGCCTGCCCTGCGAGTCCACTCCTCCGCGGCACGTCGTCACCTTGCTGTTGAAGAATGCCTGGATCTGCGCCTCAGTCATGGTGTTCTTGGCAGTGAACACTGCGTCGCTGATGAGGTTGCCCGGTGTGAAACCGGCCAGCGTGGCCTTTACTACGCCCGACTGCGCACTCGAACCGGACGACCGTGCGAAATCGACAACCGACCTTTCGGGCGCAGCCGCGGCAGTGGCGGCGGTGGGCACCACAGAGCCGAACATCACGGCAGCAGCAGCGAGGAGGCCGACGACCAGGCGGACCTTCGCCCGGGTGTGTCGAGGAAGCAGGGCACGTCGAGACATGTGACCAGTGTGACGGAAGTAGACGGAACGGCGCCGTTGTGACACAGATATGACCATCGTGTCGCGGTGCGGTAGGTCAGAAACGACCTCGCTCCAGCATCCGGAGTAGGTACTCGCCGTACCCGCTCTTCCGCAACGGCTCGGCGCGCTCACGGAGTTCGTCATCCGTGAGGAATCCCATCCTCCATGCGACCTCTTCGGGACATCCGATCGATTGCCCTTGCCGCTTCTCGACCGCGCGAATGAAGTCCGTGGCCTCTGCAAGTGAGTCGAAGGTGCCGGTGTCCAGCCAGGCGGTGCCGCGGGTGAGCAGTTGCACAGCGAGCTTCCCCTGCTTCAGATACTCGTTATTGACGTCGGTGATCTCGAGCTCGCCCCGCGGTGAAGGTCTGAGGCTCTTCGCGATCTCGATCACATCGTTGTCGTAGAAGTAGAGGCCGGGAATCGCGAAGTTGCTCTTCGGATTCGTGGGCTTCTCCTCCAGCGAGACGACTCTGCCCGCCTCATCGAACTCCACCACGCCGTATGCCCTCGGATCGTCGACCCAATAGCCGAAGATCACACCGCCCTCAACGTCCGAGAATCGTCGAAGTTGCGTGCCCATCCCCTGACCGTAGAAGAGGTTGTCACCGAGAACGAGGGACACCGATCCGCTCCCGATGTGCTCCTCGCCCAGCAGGAAGGCCTGGGCAAGACCGTCAGGAGACGGCTGCGTCTTGTAGGTGATCGAGACGCCGAACCGAGAGCCATCTCCGAGCAATCGGTGGAACGCTTCATCGTCGTGCGGAGTCGTGATCACGAGGACATCACGGATTCCGGCGAGGATCAGGGTCGACAGGGGGTAGTAGATCATCGGCTTGTCGTACACCGGCAGCAGCTGCTTCGAGACGCCGAGGGTTATCGGATGAAGCCGGGAACCCGTTCCTCCGGCGAGAATGATGCCACGCATGCGTCATAGTCTGGCCGACTCCCCGGCAACAAGCGAGACCAAGCTGAGGGTGCGTCAGCGCTACCCTGGTCCACATGCAGAGACTGCTTGTCACCGGCGGCGCAGGATTCATCGGATCCAACTTCGTCCACCACGTGATCGAGAACACCGACGCGCACGTCACCGTCCTCGACAAGCTTACGTATGCCGGCAATCTCGCCTCTCTCGAGGCTCTCCCAGCAGAGCGCTTCCGGTTCGTGCGGGGTGACATCGCGGACGCCGAGCTGGTCGACACCCTCTTCACCAACGTCGATGCGGTGGTCCACTACGCCGCCGAGTCACACAACGACAATTCCCTGCACGACCCGCGCCCGTTTCTCGACACAAACGTCATCGGCACGTACACCCTGCTCGAAGCGGCGCGCCGCCACGAGCGACGGTTCCACCACATCTCCACCGACGAGGTCTACGGCGACCTCGAGCTCGATGACCCGGATCGGTTCACCGAATCCACGCCGTACAACCCCTCTTCCCCGTATTCCTCGACCAAGGCCGGCAGCGACCTCCTGGTACGCGCATGGGTGCGCTCGTTCGGCGTTCAGGCGACGATCTCGAACTGCTCGAATAACTACGGCCCCTACCAGCACGTAGAGAAGTTCATCCCTCGTCAGATCACGAACGTGATCCGCGGCGTCCGGCCGAAGCTGTACGGCGCAGGACTCAATGTCCGCGACTGGATCCACGCAGACGATCACTCCTCGGCCGTGCTGACGATCCTCGACAAGGGCGACATCGGCGAGACGTACCTTATCGGCGCGGACGGCGAGAAGGACAACAAGTCCGTCATCGAGCTGATTCTCACGCAAATGGGTCAGTCCGCAGACGCGTACGACCACGTCACCGATCGGGCCGGCCACGATCTCCGCTACGCAATCGACTCGACGAAGCTGCGCACGCAACTCGGCTGGACTCCTCAGTTCAGTGACTTCGAGTCCGGCCTTACATCGACGATCGCCTGGTACCGGGACAACGAGGCATGGTGGGCGCCGTCCAAGGACGCCACCGAGTCCTTCTACGCCTCCAAGGGGCAGTGATGACGGAGTTCGGCAAGTCGCTCACGATCACCGAGACGCCCATCCCCGGTCTGCTCGTCGCAGAACTCCCCGTCCACGGCGACTCCCGCGGCTGGTTCAAGGAGAACTGGCAGCGCGAGAAGATGGTGGCTGCAGGACTCCCCGATTTCGGACCCGTGCAGAACAACGTGTCCTTCAACGACGGGATCGGCACGACGCGCGGCATTCACGCCGAACCCTGGGACAAATGGGTGTCGGTCGCGACCGGCCGTATCTTCGGCGCGTGGGTCGACCTGCGCGAAGGTCCGTCGTTCGGCACGGTGTTCACGACGGAGATCGATCCCTCCCGCGCGATCTTCGTGCCGCGCGGCGTCGGCAACTCCTACCAGACCCTCGAAGCGAACACGGCGTACACGTATCTCGTCAACGACCACTGGTCAGCCGACGCCGCCTACTCAAACCTGAACCTCGCCGACGAGACCGCCGCCATCGCCTGGCCGATCCCGCTCGCAGACGTCGAGATCTCTGCGAAAGACGTCGCCCACCCAAGACTCGCCGACATCACACCCGTCCCCCCGCAGAAGACCCTGATTATCGGGGCCAACGGGCAGCTCGGGCTCGCCCTGCGCGAACTCTTCGGAGATGCCGCACGCTACGAGTACGCAGCGCGCGATAGCCTCGACCTCGCGGATTCTGCCTTCGCGTCTGCTCGTCGCTGGCGTGACTACGACACGATCATCAATGCTGCCGCGTACACCGCCGTCGATGACGCGGAGACGCCAGACGGGCGCGCAACGGCCTGGGCGGCGAACGTGATCGGCGTCGCCGCACTCGCCCGAATCGCCACCGAGCACTGCATCACCCTCGTTCACGTCTCCAGCGACTATGTCTTCGACGGAACCAAGACCGGGGCGTACACCGAAAACGACACCCCACGCCCACTGGGCGTCTACGGCCAGACCAAAGCTGCAGGTGACGCCATCATCAGCACCGTGCCCCGCCACTACATCGTCCGCACCTCCTGGGTCATCGGAGAAGGCAAGAACTTCGTACGCACGATCGCCGCACTCGCCGACAAGGGCGTTTCTCCCCACGTCGTCGACGACCAGGTCGGGCGCTTGAGCTTCACCGAGGAGATCGCGGCGGGCATCCGCCACCTCCTCGACAGAGAGGCACCATTCGGGACCTACAACCTCACCGGCTCCGGCGACGCGATCTCCTGGGCAGAGATCGCGAAGCGGATCTTCGCTCTCACCGGACACGATCCTGCCCGCGTGTCTGGAGTGTCGACGTCAGAGTACTTCGCCTCGGCGAGCGGTCCGATCGCCCCCCGCCCGAAGAACAGCGAACTCGACATCAGTAAGATTCGCGCGAGCGGCTTTCAGCCGACCGACATGATCGACGCGCTCATCGCTTATCTTCACTGACGCGCGAGCTGCGATTCACAACTCCGCGTGCAGAGCCCACACCTTCTCGGCGGCGCTCGCCCACGAGAATGCCCGCGAGCGATCCGCGCCCAGTACCTTCAGTCGCGACGCACCTCGGCCTGCAGCCTCGACGACGGCCTCTGCCAGCTCGGAGGCATCCACGAGCATTCCGCCGTCGGCGACCACGTCGCGGTGCACCCCGCTGTCGACCGCGACCACGGGAACGCCCAGCGTCATCGCCTCGATCACGCGCCACGGCCAGGCCGTGAGCGCACTCGTCGCCACGAACGCCGCAGCACCGGCGAGCACACTTGCACGGTCCTGCGCTGACAGCACGCCCCGCATATGCGCACGCTGCTCAGGGAGGCCCGCGGCCGATGCGATCTCCGCCAGACGCGGCTCCGCCCCCTCGGAGACGTCGAGCACGACGGCGTCCAGCCCGGCGGCCGCCGCACCCCGAAACCCCTCCTCGAGGGAGCCGTGCGAGCCGATGAGCACGACGTACTGTGCAGGAAGTGCAAGGTCGGTACGGCGCTCGGGAGCATCAGACGGCTCCTGATAGCCCGCCGGGGCGGCGCCGGCGATCACGCGAACGCGCTCCCCCACCTTTGCGAGGTCGACGAGCCGTTCTGCGAACGCGTGCGAGGGCACGATCACGGCATCCGCGTGCTTCACCGCCCGGCGCAGCATTCCGCGCTGCCAGGCGACCGCCGTCTTCGACATCATGTCTGCCGCCTCCCAGGCGTGCAGATCCCACAGCGTCACGGTCGTCTGATCGTTGTCGTGCACCCGGTCATGCCGCACCAGCGGAGCCATGAGCGTCGGCGCGTGAATCAGCCCACCGCCCACCCCCGGTGCGATGCCGAGCTGCCAGGAAGCGGCAAGCTCGCGTCGCGCCAACGAGAGTCGGCGCACGCCGGCGAGGCCCACCATCTCGATCTCGGCACCTGCTGCGACGATCGCTTCGATCTCGCATCCGGATGGCGTCGTCGCGATGAGGCCCTTCATCAGGTCGACGGATGCCGCCGCCTGGTCGGCATCGACGACGTGCCCCAACTGATCCAGAACAACACGCAGCCGAGCACCCATGAGGAAAGGCTAGTCTCAGTCGCGATCGCTGCCAGGACAACGCGCGATCACGACGGCCAAGTGTCAGCGACTACACAGCTTCCGGGACGTCAGGGAGCCGGAGTCTCCGTCGGCGTCGGCGGATGCAGCGCCTGCTGGATCATGTCGTGTATATGCGCGTAGTCGGGCTCATGCTCATCGACACCGAACTCGGGGGTGAGTTCGATCGTCGCGACCTTCTGCTCCTTCGCCTTGAGCATCAGATCGAAGAACTCCGGCAGCTTGTCCTGCGGCAGGTCCGTGCTGATCAACGCCGTTCCGGCAGCCGCGACCTCATTGAAGCGGGTGAGCACGGTCTGCGGCGTGAACTGGGCGAGAATGGCTTCCTGCAGTTCGCGTTGCCGCTTCATCCGATCCCAGTCGCTCGTCGTGTACCGCGACCGCGCGTACCACTGCGCGGTGTCGCCGTTCATGTGCTGCTGGCCCGGTTCGATCCAGCCGATCGCCCAGGCATCGACGTCATAAGGGTCGACCCCGTCGGGTGGCCCTCCCATCGGGAGCCGCTCCGTGACGTTGATGTCCACACCGCCGAGCGCATCGATCAGCTGGGCGAACCCCTGCATGTCGACGAAGACGTAGTACGGGATCTCGATACCCAGCACACCCTCGGCCGCATCCTTCGTCGCCTCGATGCCGGGCTCCGAGCCGTGCGCCGCCGCGTCGGGGTACAGCGCGGATCCACCGTCTTCCCGGCAGGTCTGGGCAGCGTTTCGAACGTGGTTCATCCAGCCGTTCCAACCGCACGTCGAAGACGAGTGCCCCTCGAAGAAGTTGCGGTAATCGAACCCGACCAACTCCGGCTCGCGCATCGGGCTGTCTTCCGCGAACGGGAAGTTCGGCAGCTCGCGCGGAATGCCGGTGATCGTCACGGCACCCGTCGTCGCGTTCACCGACACCACCGAGATGCTGTCGAAGCGCATGGAGTCGCGGCCCTCGCCGCTGTCGGCGCCGAGCAGCAGGATGTTGTAGTAGCCGTCACTCGGCGGAAGACTCGGACCGCTGTTCCCGAACACGGCACCGAGCGTGTCGCGGACCGACCCGACTGCCGACGCCGCGTAAGCGGTGCCGCTGCCGATCAGACCGAACAGCAGCAGCGCGACCACCGGGATCGCGAAGCGAGAGGGGCCGGGCACCTTCACAAGGCGCACCAGGCGGAGCGTGTCGAGCGTGAGCACCAGCCAGAGCACGGCATAGCCGATCAGTGCCACCTGCACGACGGTGAGCAGCGCCGCGGAGAGCAGGCCCCCGCCGACGGTCAGCCACAGCAGCGCCGGGCGCGCGAAGAGCGCCAGCCCTGCACCAACGATCACGAGCAGCCAGGCGACAAGGGTGGCGCCGAGGCCGAAGCGACCGAGCTTGCGTCTGCCGGCGAGCACCTGCGCGGAACCGGGCACGAGCACGTTGATCAGCACCAGCCACCATCCGCGCTTCGCCATCAACCCGGCGTCGCCGGCATCCGGATGCCGGAGCGGACGCGTCTCGATCAGCGGCCGCCCCACGGTGCGCGGGGGCGCAAGGGTCACAGCGACTCCTTCAGCCGATCGTTCTTCTCCCCGACCTGCGCCTCGAGCTCACGCGCATAGTCCTCGACCCGGTCGGCGAGGGCGGTGTCAGCGGTACCCAGGATGCGCGCTGCAAGGATGCCGGCGTTGCGAGCCCCGCCGATCGAGACGGTGGCGACGGGGATGCCGGCCGGCATCTGCACGATCGAGAGCAGCGAATCCATCCCGTCGAGATAGGCCAGCGGCACGGGCACGCCGACCACGGGCAGCGCGGTCATCGAGGCGAGCATGCCGGGCAAGTGCGCTGCGCCGCCCGCACCCGCGATGATGACACGGATGCCGCGGCCCCGGGCCTCACGGGCATACCGCATGAGCTTGTCGGGTGTGCGGTGCGCGGAGACGACCTCTACCTCGTGCGGAATACCGAAGTCGGTGAGCGCCTGGGAGGCGTCGCTCATCACGCGCCAGTCGGAGTCCGATCCCATGACGACACCGACCAGCGGAGCCGGAGACGAGTGCAGGGGTGCTGCGGAGGAGTGCAGAGGCTCAGTCACGATCTCAGGCTACGGGCTGGGACTGTGAGATTCCCCGAACGGCGCGCGCCCTCGGTCAGTCGAAATGTGCCGCTGCCGCACGCGCGACGTACGCGACATCGTCGAGGTCGTCGCCTGCGACGTTCACGTGGCCGACCTTGCGGCCCGGCCGCGGAGCCTTGCCGTAGGTGTGGATCTTCGCGGCCGGCTGATCGTTCATCGCCGCCGCGAATCGCTCGTCCATCGTGCCTTCCGCTGGTCCGCCCAGGATGTTCACCATCACCGACCACGGCGCCCGTGGACTCACATCTCCCAGCGGCAGATCGGCGACCGCACGCAGGTGCTGCTCGAACTGGCTGGTGACCGCGCCGTCCTGGGTCCAGTGACCGCTGTTGTGCGGGCGCATCGCGAGCTCGTTCACGAGGATGCGCTCGTCATCGGTCTCGAACAGTTCCACGGCGAGCATGCCGGTGACACCCAGACCGTCGGCGATCTTCCGGCCGATCCCCTCAGCCACCTGCGCCAGCCGCTCCGGCGCGCCCGGAGCCGGAGCGATGACCTCGGCGCACACGCCGTCGCGCTGCACGGTCTCCACGACCGGATACGCGACGATCTGGCCGCTGGGGCGCCGCGCCACCTGCTGCGCGAGTTCGCGGACGAAGGAGACGAGTTCTTCGACGAGCAGGGCTTCACCGTCGCCGAGCGTCGCGAACCAGTCGTCCGCCTCGGAACCAGCGCGCACCACACGCACGCCCTTGCCGTCGTATCCGCCGCGCGGCGTCTTCACCACTCCTCGACCGCCATGCGCGTCGAGGAAGGCCTGCAACTCGTCGGCATCTCGGACCGCGGCCCACTCCGGCTGCGGGATGCCGAGCTCGGCCAGCCGCGCACGCATGACGAGCTTGTCCTGCGCGAACTGCAGCGCATCCGGTCCCGGGTGCACGGCGACGCCGTCGGCGACGAGGGCGCGCAGTACCTCCTGCGGCACGTGCTCATGATCGAAGGTGACGACGTCGACGTCGCGGACGAATGCGCGCACGGCTTCGAGATCGCGGTAGTCGCCGACTGCGGTCGCGGCGAGTTGCGCCGACATGCCCTCATCTTCAGCGAGGACCCGCAGGTCGATCCCGATCTCGACCGCCGGAGCGATCATCATCCTGGCCAGCTGTCCTCCGCCGATCACGCCCACACGCAGCGCCATGTGCCGCCTCCATTCGTCGGGTCCATTCTCCCGCACTGGTGCGGAAGAAAAGTACGAGGTCCCGCACTGGTGCGGAAGAAAAGTACGAGGTCCCGCACTGGTGCGGAAGAGCTCACTCCTCGACGAAGGAGTCGGAGCCGGCCTGCGCGTCGCGGTGCGCCAGGATCTGACTCACCTCGATCTGATCCGCCAGAGTCTCGTGCACGAGCGTGACGTTCGGCACGTTCGCGATTCGCAGCGGCGTGTCGACGCCGTTGGAGAGAGTGATCGTGCCGACGCCCCAGAGCCGCTGCAGGATGCCTCGACGCACGCCGATCGTGTACCCGCGCGCATGCGACATCTCGCGCCGCTGACTCGCACCCAGCCCCTGCTTGACGATCACGCGTCGCGTCGTCACCGTGCAGGTGCGCGACAGCCAGAGCGCGTACGGCACCACGACGACGAACAGCACGACGATGCCGGCCGCGGCGAGCAGCATCCAGTTCTCGAAAGGTGCCGGCAGATTGTCGAAGAAGTAGGCTGCCGCGCCGAACACTGCGATGAGCACGATCGCCGACCAGAACAGCCGCCGCGCGTGACCGCGGAATCGGGCGATGAGGAGTTCCTCCGCCGGCACACCGGGCGGCGGCATCATCGGCCTGCCTCCGAGCGTCACGGGCTGAGTCACACCTCTATTGTGCCTGTGGTCGGCGACATCGCAGGAGGCGCGCCGATCGTGTCAGCGTCAGAGTGCGCGAGCATGCACCACGTCACCGGCCGAGATCGTGCGCTCCACCTCGTCGGTGCGCACCACGAGGCGCCCGTCCGGATCCAGCCGCGTCGCGCGCCCCTCCACGAATTCGCCGCCGGGCAGCGACACCCGTACTTCGCGCCCCAGCGTGACGCACCGCGCGGTGACGGCTGCGTGCAATCCACTGCGCACAGCGCCATCCGCTGCGACGAGCGCCGCGAGGTGCGCGTCGAGAGCCCGCAGATACTCGGCCAGCAGGCGGTCCTCATCCGCACGGACGCCGAGCACGGCGAACGACGTCGCCGTCGGCACCGGAAGCTCGGCTTCCGTCATCGCAGTGTTCACGCCGGCCCCGACGATCACCGCGTCGCCCGTCGCCTCCGCCAGGATTCCGCAGATCTTGCGTGCGTCGGTCACCGTGCCGCCGGCCTCGACGTCGTCCACGAGGACGTCGTTCGGCCATTTCACCCCGACGTCGCGGCCGGGAAGCTGCGCAGCGACGGCATCCGCCATGGCCAACCCGGCGACGAGGGGAATCCAGCCTCGCGCCTCGGGCGATACCGGCAGACGACGGAGCAGCACGGACACGGCGAGCGATGCCCCGGCCGGTGCGGTCCAGACGCGATCGAGCCGTCCGCGCCCCGCCGTCTGATTCGCCGTCACCAGCGCCGACATATGCGGCCAGCCCACGAGATCGTCCGAGTGCGCCCTCAGGTCCGCGTTGGTCGACCCCGTCTCCGGCAGGACGTCGAGTCGGGCGGCGACGACGGCTGCACGGGGGACGTCCATGGTGGAGCTCCTAGATCTCTTCCTCGTCGGCTTCTTCGTCGTCATCGTCCTCGTCGGAGCGGATGCTGCCCATCTCGTGCTCGTGCCACTCATCCCACTCCTGCATGAGCCGCTCGATCGCACCGTGGAACTTCTCGGAAGCGACTCCTGGCGTGGTGTCGCCGAAGTAATGCTGCACCCACATCTGCAGGCGGGCGATGGCCTCCGCGTCAGCGCCGACCCTCTCCACCTCGGCGACGATGTCGGCAGCGGCATCCGTCGTCAACCATTCGCAGTCGGCGAGGTACCCGGTGGTGTCGACCGAAGCCCGCTCATCTGCGGGGCGGGTGATCATCAGCGGCTTTCCTGCCGCGAGCCGGTCGTAGACCATCGCCGAGATGTCGACGATGGCGACATCGGCGGAGGCGAGCTGCCAGCCGAGATCCGGGCCGTTGTCGTAGACGTGCTGGGCGGTGGCATCCGCGACATTCGCGGCAGCCACTGCCGCGATGATCCGACGATGAGCGGCCCCGTACTCCTCGTCGACCACCCCGCTGCGCGGGTGCGGGCGGTAGATAACCCGATGGGTCCCCGTGGACAGCAGTGCGGTCACCAGCGCTTCGCCGTGGGTCGCGATCGAGCCGTAGTGCGCGCTCGGGCGGTCGCCCTCCCAGGTCGGGGCGTAGAGCACCACGGTGCGCTCGTCGGGGGTGTACGGCAGCGTTCCCGAGTAGTGGTCGGCCTGCGGCCGGCCGATCTCGATCGTCCGCGCATCGATGTCGTAGTTCCACAGTGTGCGGGAGAGCCGGTCACGCGCAGCCTGCCCGGCCACGAAGGCGTAGTCGTAGGCCTTGTACTGGTTCGTGGTCATGTACATCTTGTCGGACTCGCCGTGATTGATGAACACGTGCCAGCGGCGTCCGTACCGGAACATCTGGAAGTTTCGGGTGTTCTGGTTCACGTACAGGACGACGCGGATGTCCTGCTTCGCGATGAACTTCTCCAGGTCGCGCACCGTCGGCACGAAGGTGATCGGCGGGGCGCCCTCCTCCTCGAGCAGCTTTTCCGCACCGGTCGCGTTGCGGGAGATCACGACGACCGGCCAGCGCTTGGCGAGCTCCGCGAGCGGGCGGTACCACTGACGCATCTGGTACATGTTCACCGCACCGTCGGCGAAGTACACCGCCACCTTGAAGTGGGCGACCGGGAGCGGCCCGTCCGTCTGCAGCCGACGCCGCACGCGTTGCACGGCGGATCGCGAGACCAGCGCTCGCCTGAGCAGGCGATATGCCTTCGTCGCATCGGAAACTGCACCCATCCTTCCAGGATACTGAGTCGCCGCCGCCGTCACGGCTCCGCGAGATCACGATGCGGCGGCGACCTCGGGCCTCAGATCTCCGGTTGATCGAGGGCGTCGTCCTCCCCCGCATCCGCCGACGGCTGCAGGAAGTCGCCGTCCAGAGCGTGCCAGCGCTCCCACTCGGCCATCAGCTGCTCGATGGCCGCATGGAACTTCGCCGTCGCGACGCCCTGGCTCGTATCGCCGAAGTAGTGCCGTACCCAGTGCCGCAGCCGCGCAGTGGCCTCTTCGTCAGCCCGGACACGGTCCACCTCGGCGACCACACCGGCGGCCGCATCCGCCGTCAGCCACTCGCAGTCCGAGAGGTAGCCCTCGTCATCGATCCGCGCGAGAGGGTCGACAGGACGAGTGATCAGCAGCGGCTTCCCGATGGCGAGGCGGTCATAGATCATCGCCGAGACGTCGACGATGGCCACGTCGGCCGCCGCAAGCTGCCAACCCACCTCCGGCCCGTCGTCGTGGACGTGGTTGGCGCCCGGATCGGCGGTGTTCGCGGCGGCGATCGCGGCGATGATGCGCGCGCTGGCCGCCCCGTACGCCGGCGCGATCACCCCGCTGCGAGGATGCGGACGGTAGATCACCCTGTGCCGGCCGGTGGCGAGCAGTTCCGCGACGAGTCGCTCACCGTGCGAGATCACGGATCCGTAGCTCATCGACGCACGATCTCCCTCCCACGTCGGGGCGTACAGCACGACGGTGCGCTCGTCCGTCGGGTACGGCGTCGCGGCGAGATAGTGATCGGCCTGTGGCCGCCCGATCTCGAGGGTGCGCTGATCGACGTCGTAGCCCCAGAGGGTGCGCGAGAGCCGATCGCGCGCCGCCTGACCGGCGACCAGCGCGTAGTCGTACGCCTTGAACTGGTTGCTGACCATGTAGACCTTGTCGGATTCGCCGTGGTTGATGAACACATGCCAGCGGCGCCCGTACCGGAACATCTGGAAATTGCGGGTGTTCTGATTCACGTACAGGACGATCCGAATGTCCTGATCGGCGATGTACCGTTCCAGATCGCGGATCTTCGGAACGTATGCGACCGGCAGGACACCGTCGTCGAGAAGCGCTTCGGCGCCGACGGCGGAACGCGAAAGCACGACGATCGGCCACCGTTCGGCCAGTTCCGTGAGGGGCCGGTACCACTGCCTGATCTGGTACATGTTCACGGCGGAATCGGCGAAATACACCGCGATCCGAAACTGATTCTCCTCCGGCGGTTCGACCCGGCTCCGCACCCGCTGGGCGGCCGCCCGCGACGCGACGGCGCGACGGATCAGACGGTAGGCCTTCTTCGAGTCTCTGATGACATGCATCCCTCGACGGTAATCAGCGAACCTCCGAGGTCCCCGTGACATGATCGACGGATGCATGACAACGAATCCGCAATGTCGCCGGCCGGCGTCTCGTTCGTCATGCCGGTTCTCAATGAACGCGCCTACCTCGAGCACGCCGTCGCATCCGTGCTCGCGCAGGAGCTCGACGGCCCGGCCGAGCTGGTGCTCGCCCTCGGGCCGTCCACCGACGGCACCACCGAACTCGCCCGAGAGCTCGCCGCCGATGACCATCGCATCCGGCTCGTCGACAACCCTGCCGCGCACATCCCGGTCGGGCTGAACGAGGCCATCCGAGCCAGTCGCTACGCGACGATCATCCGCGTGGATGCGCACTCGGAGCTCTCCCCCGGATACGCCGCTCGCGCACTGCTCACCCTGGAGCGGACCGGGGCGGCGAACGTCGGCGGCGTCATGCGCGCGGACGGCCGCACCCCGTTCCAGAAGGCCGTCGCCCGTCTGTACAACTCCCCCATCGGCCTCGGCGGCGGTGCCTACCACGGCGGCAGCCACGAGGGTGAAGCCGAATCCGCCTACCTCGGCGTGATGCGCCGGGAGGTGCTCGAAGAGGTCGGGCTGTTCGATGAAACCGTCCGTCGCGGCGAGGACTGGGAACTCAACCTGCGCATCCGGCAGGCAGGGCATCGCGTCTGGTTCGACCCGGCGCTGTCGGTCACCTACTGGCCTCGCGAGAGCTGGCTGCGCCTGGCGCGGCAGTTCAACGCTACGGGGGCATGGCGAGGCGAGCTGGTGCGGCGCTTCGGACGCCGTAACGGCATCCGCTACTTCGCCCCTCCCGCGCTGGTGGTCCTCATCGCCGTGGCACTGGTGGTCGCCGCGCTGCAGTTGATCGGCGTCATCACCGGTATCGCTTCGGTCATCGCGTCCCTCGTCTACCTACCCCTCGTCGCGTACGTGGTGCTGGTGCTGGGGGTCGCCCTCGCCCCCGGTGGCGGCGGTCTCCGTCAGCGATTGTGGACGCTGCTCGTGCTCCCCACGATGCACATCTCCTGGGGGCTCGGCTTCCTGGGTGGGGTGCTGCGCGGCGCGCGCGACACCGTCGACGCATCGCGCCTCGGAACCCGCAACACCCCGCTGCCGTAGTCACGGCGTAGGTCAGCGGGTCACGAACCCCTGATCGAGGATGCGGGCGACCACACGCTGTGCGGCATGGCCGTCGTCGCGTGTGTTGAACTGGGCGCGCCAGGCCGCGTAGCGGGACGCGTATGCCGCCTCATGCCCGGTATCGGCCAGAGCCGCCGTGAGTTCCTCCTGCGTGTGCACCAGCGGACCGGGCGCCCGGTCTGCGAGGTCGAAGTAGAACCCACGCAGCTCGCCGCGGTAGTGGTCGAGATCCGGCACCAGGAAGTACATCGGCTTGCCGGTGACGCTGAAGTCGAACATCACCGAGGAGTAGTCGGTGATCAGACCGTCGGCGGCGAGCAGCAGCCGCGCCGTCTCGGGATAGCCGGTGACGTCGATCACGCGTGCGCCCGCCCGGTCACGGCCCGGCTTCAGTGTGCGCGAGTGCCCGCGGACCAGGACGACCGCGTCGGCCTGCTGGGCAAGCAGCTCGAGGTCGACGAAATCCACGATTTCCGCGCGGTCGTCGCGCCAGGTCGGCGCGTAGAGGAGCACGCGTTCATCGGCCCCGATGCCGAGCGCCGTGCGGACGGCCGCCGCGTCGCCCGTGCGGAGCACGTCGTTGCGCGGATAGCCCTCGGTCCAGATCGGTCGCCCGAAGAAGGCGTATGCCTTCTTGAGAATACGAGCGGAGTAGGGGTTCTGCGCGAGCAGCACGTCCCACCGCCGCGCTTCTTTCACCACTGCCGCCATCCGCCGCGGGTCGAACCCGGGGCGATGCAGCGCCAGGCGCTTGAGCGGGGTACCGTGCCACGTCTGCAGCACTTTCTGGCCGGGCTTGCGGGCGAACCGGCGACGCAGCCAGTCGTTGACCACCAAGAGCCGCGCCGCGGCCCTCGCCTGCCACCATTCGGGGCTGCCCTCGACGACGGCGATGGCGCCCTCCGGAACAGCGACAGAGAGATCCGTCACACT
Organism: Microbacterium sp. LWH12-1.2; assembly: GCF_040675825.1. NCBI lineage: Bacteria > Bacillati > Actinomycetota > Actinomycetes > Micrococcales > Microbacteriaceae > Microbacterium > Microbacterium sp. LWH12-1.2. Next base: position 495,193 of record NZ_JBEGIJ010000001.1, on the reverse strand, counting down.
CCAGTACCGGCGCACCCCCGGCGCCTGCACGGCGAGCTCCCGGTCGATCGCCTGCGGATTGCAGCCGACGCTCTGTCCGTAGAAGCTCTCGAAGAACACCGCGTTCTCGGTGCCGCCGGTCTGGGCGACATACCGCTCCTCCAGCGTCGACTGCCCGAGGGCGCTCTCGTACACCGGATCCAGCGGCGGCGCGATGCTCACGAGGTCGCCGTCGAGCGCGACCCGGAGCCGCGGAAGCAGGGTCGATGCGATGGACAACCCCTCGAGGGAGGCCCCGTCGACGCAGAGATCGTACTCGCCAGCGGGCAGGGGAAGTTCCGCTCCACCCCAGCGTGAAGCGCGCAGCGGGAAGGTCGCCTTCCACGTCTTGCCGCCGCCCGTGATCCTGGCGTCGACCCGCGCACGGGACCCGACCAGCTCGGCGTGCGTCGGACGCTCGCCTTCCCCGGCGATGATCAGCGTCTCCGCCTGCTCATCGATGCGGGCCGTTGTCATGATGCTCCCTTCGGCGCAGGGATACCCCGCGCACGGATTGCCTGGTACACCCGTCGGGTGTTGCGTCCGTCGCGGTACGCGTGCATCTCCGCGCTGAGCGTAGCGGAACGGTCAGACCTCGCGGTGAAGGCTTCCTCATCCGTGAGGAGGCGATCCAACTGCGTGCCCAGCTCGTCCCAGTCCACCGCGGCGTCGCCGCCTGCCACATCCTCGAAGCGTCCGTAGAAGCCCCGGGTGCGGGCGTACTCGGCAGCGTCAGGAGCGAGGAACAGTACCGGCATCGCCAGCAGGCCGACATCGAAGGCGAGCGACGAATAGTCGGTGATCAGCACGTCGACGGCGGCGAGCGCGGGAGTCACATCGGGCAGATCGCTGGAGCCCAGCAACCGCACCCGTCGACTGGGCAGCGGCGGCGTGTAGCCGCCTTCGCCGAGGGGGTGCGAACGGATCAGCAGCACGGCGTTGCGCTCCTCGAGCAGGCGGATGATCCGCACCCACTCCTCGGCCGTCGGCACCGCCGGGTCGGCCGCACCGTCACGCCAGGTGGGCGCGTACAAGGCCACGCGCGCGCCATCCGGCAGAGCACCGACAGTGTCGGCGAGCAGACGGGATGCCGCCGCGCGACGTTCTGCCTGCGGCCCGGCGGAGAGCACATCCACACGCGGCTCCCCCGTGACGACGATCCGTTCGTCACCGAGGCCGAAAGCCGACTCCAGTCGACCACGTGAGCGATGCGAGGCCGCAGGGAGAACGCGAATGCGCTGGGCCGCAGCCCGGTACAGCACGGCGACCAGGCGCTGCAGCAGCGCCGCTCCCGGTACTTGGGGCACCTGCGTCGTCGCCGGGGAATCGAGTCCGATGCGCTTGAGCGGGATGCCGTGCCACAGCTGCACCACGAATGCTCCGGCGACGGCGTAGCGGTTCACGTCACCGAGACCGTGGGTGACCACGAGGACGCCGGCGCGTGCCGTCTCCCACCAGCCCCGCAGACTCCCCTTGCGCGCCGTGCGGATGCCGAGTGCCTCCGCATCCTGCTCTTCACGCTCGGATGCGGTGAGCCAGAGCGTGTCGTGCCCCTCGGTGCGTGCAAGTCGTTGAAGGGCGAGTGCGCCGTCGCCGATTCCGGCTCCGCAGCCGAAGACCCAACGACTCCCGCGCGGGACCAGGAGCGTGCCTATGCGTCCCGCGGCATACACGGGGATCCGGAGCAGCTTGGCCGCATTGCCGGAGCCGAAAGAGAAGGACGCCACTCCGCGAGCCTATCGCGGGGTGGCGTCCTTCTCTGTGAACGGCGGGTCAGCCGGCGAGCTCTCCGAGAGTGACCTCGATCTCGTTCTCGCGACCGTCCCGGACGTAGGTGACGGTCGCTGTGCTCCCAGCGGCCGCTGCCCGTACCTGGGCCGTGAGGTCACTCGCGCTGGTGATCGGCACACCGTTGAAGGCGGTGACGATGTCGTCGGCCTTCAGGCCACCGGCAGCAGCCGCGCCGCCGCTCGTGACCTCGGCGATGAACGCACCGGCGACCTCTGCGTCCTCGACCGAGGCGGCATCACGCACCGAGGCACCCAGCAGGCCGTGGGTCGCTGAGCCATTGTCGATGAGCTCCTTCGACACACGATCGGCGATGTTCGACGGGATCGAGAATCCGAGTCCGATCGATCCGGACTCCTCGGAGTTGCCGGAACTGGCGATCGCGACGTTGATGCCGATCAGCTCGCCCTTGCTGTTGACGAGCGCACCACCCGAGTTGCCGTGGTTGATCGCGGCGTCCGTCTGGATGACGGCGATCGAGATCGACTCGGAGCTCTGCTGCTGACCGGAGCCGGGCATGTCGAACTGGAACGGTCCGCCTTCGCCCTCCTCCTCCGGCGCTTCCTCCTGAGGAGCGTCCTCGCTGGACGAGTCGGGAAGAGCGGATGAGGCGATCTGGATGCTGCGGTTCAGCGCACTGACGATGCCCGTCGTCACGGAGTTCGACAGCCCCAAGGGGGCGCCGAGGGCGACGGCGGTGTCTCCGACATTGAGTTTCGACGAGTCGGCGAATTCGATCGGCGTGAGGCCCTTCGCGCCCTCGAGCTTGATCACGGCGAGATCGTAGATCGGGTCGGTGCCGACGATCGTGGCGTCGTAGATGCGCCCGTCCGAGGTCGTGACGCGGATCGTCGGATCCGCTGCGGCACCGCCGAGCGTGACGACGTGAGTGTTCGTCAGAACGTAACCGTCGTCGCTGATGATCACACCGGAGCCGCTGCCGCCCTCGTCGGTGCCCGCCACCTCGATGGTGACGACCGACGGCAGGGCTTTCGCGGCGATCGCCGTCGTCTCGTTGACGGAACCGGGATTGTTCACCGTGACCGTCTCCGGACCGGAGGCGACTCCGCTGGGCGGCGGAGTTCCGACGGCGCTCCAGATCGCACCGCCGCCGAATCCGGCGACGCCGCCGACGAGGGCTGCCGCGACGACGAGGGCTGCGACCTTCACGCCGCTGCGCGGCTTCTGGCCTGTGCCCTTCGCAGTATCTGCGACCGGAACGCCGGAGGACGCGTTTCCCGGGACGTCGACGAAGCCGAGCGGCGCAGTGCTCCCCAGCGGCAGCGTCGGCTGCGAGGCACCGACGGGCGTCACCGGGAGTCCGAAGGCCGCACCAGCGGCCGGAGCCGTGTACGGACCTGCAGCCGGGGCGCCAGGTGGCACGACCGGAGCCCCAGGAGGCGTGGCCGACGCGAACGCCGACGGCATTTCGTGTCCCTGGCTCGGCTGTGCCGGTGCAGCGAACGCCGGCACCTCTGCGATCGGCGCGGGGGCGACCGTGGCTTCTCCGGGCGCGGCGCTCCCTGTGGGGTTCGCGGCAGCATCTGCGGCCTGGGCCGGCGGCACAACGGGTGCCGTGTGGTCGTGGGTGTTGTCTTCGTTCATGGTGTGTGCTCCTTCAACAACGCCCCTTCAGAATGAACCCCGTATCTGTGCGTTTCGTATGCTCGGGATGAGTTTCCGCTATGGCCTTAGCCTGTTCTTCATGAGTGACATTCCCGGTGCGTGGCGACGCACGGCAGCAGGGGCCGGCCTGCTCTCGGCCGATGGCGCTGTCGCGCCCACCATCTTCGCAGAGATGTCGGCCGCTGCGGCGAGAACCGGCGCGATCAACCTGGGGCAGGGCTTCCCCGATGAGGACGGCCCGGCTGAGGTGCTGGATGCCGCGCGAGAGGCGATCGCGCGCGGTGCGAATCAGTACCCGCCCGGGCGCGGCATCCCCGACCTGCTGGCCGCGATCAGCGAGCACCAGCAGCGCTTCTACGGGTTGAGTGTGGACCCGGAGCGCGAGGTCATCGTGACGGCAGGCGCGACAGAGGCGCTGACCGCGACGCTGCTCGCGCTCATCGACGGGCCGGACGACGAGGTCGTCGTGTTCGAGCCGTACTACGACTCCTACGCCGCCGCCGTTGCGCTGGCCGGTGCGCGGCTGCGCACGGTGCCGCTACGCACTCCCGACTTCCAGCCGGATCTGGGTGAGCTCGCAGCATCCGTCAACGACCGCACCCGGATCATCCTGGTGAACGACCCGCACAACCCGACCGGAGCCGTCTTCGGCCCGGAGGTGCTGGCCGAGATCGTGCGCCTCGCCGTGCTGCACGACGCGACCATCGTCACCGACGAGGTCTACGAGCATCTCGCCTTCCACGCGCCGCATACGCCGATCGCGACGCTGCCCGGTGCCGCGGAGCGCACGCTGACGATCTCGTCCGCCGGGAAGACGTTCAACACGACCGGCTGGAAGATCGGGTGGGTGCACGGCCCCGCCGAGCTCATCACCGCTGTGCTCACCGTGAAGCAGTACCTCACGTACGTGAACGGCTCGCCGTTCCAACCCGCGATCGCCGTGGGGCTGCGTCTGCCGGATTCGTACTTCGCGGATGCGGCCGCAGCTCTCACCCGCAAGCACGAGATCCTCGGTGCAGGTCTCCGCGCCGCCGGGTTCTCGGTGCATCCCCCGCGCGGCGGTTACTTCACCGTCGCCGATGCCACTGCGCTCGGCGGGTCGGATGCCGCCGCGTTCTGCCGCGCCCTCCCCGAGCGCGCCGGGGTCGTCGCGATTCCACTCACCTCGTTCGTGTCGGCCCAGCACCAGGCTGATTACGCCGGTTTGGTGCGGTTCGCCGCGTGCAAGCGGGTCGAGGTGCTCGAGGAGGCCGCCTCTCGGCTGGTTGCCTTCGGCGCCTGACACCGTCTTTGGGAGGGTCGCTGCGTCTACCCGCGTGCCAGTTGCATGACCGATGCACACATGCAGGTCTGCAGTTCGGCGTGTCGCCCTGCAGGTGTGTTTTCGTCATGCAGGTTGAACGCGATGACCATGTCGGCGCATGATCCGCCGCGGGCTCAGCGCGGGATGACCGTGTAGCGGCGCACCCGCAAGGACGGGTTCACGGCGCGCACGCGTTCGATCGCGGCGCGCTCCACGACAGCCACAGCGATGCCGTCGCCGGTGCCGATCCCGGCGAGCACGACGCCCTGCGGGTCGATGATCTGCGAGTGACCGACGCCGATCGGGGTGGGGTGGTCGGCCGCGACGACGTAGGCCGTGTTCTCGATGGCGCGGGCGGCGAGCAGCGTCGTCCAGTGGTGCTCCTTGAGCGGGCCACGGACCCACTCCGCCGGCACGACCAGCACGTCGGCACCGGCATCCACCAGGGTGCGCGCCACCTCAGGGAAGCGCAGATCATAGCAGGTCATCAGCCCGAACCGCAGTCCCCCGACGTCGAATGTCGACGCCTCCCCTACGTCGCCCGCCTCGATCCAGTCCGATTCCCGCTGCCCGAAAGCGTCGTACAGGTGCTGCTTGCGGTAGACCGCGAGGATGCCGTCTCCCCGCACGGCCACGACGGCATTGCGCACATGCTGCTCGTCGGCCGCCCGTTCGGCGAGACCCGCGACGATGACCACGGCGTACTCGGCCGCAAGCGCGATCAGCGCGGTCACGAACTCGCCGTCGAGCGGTTCGGCATTCTCGAGGAGGGTGGCGTCCATCGGGTCGACGAAATAGCTGGAGTACTCCGGGACCACCACCAGCTTCGCTCCGCGCGCGGCGGCATCTGCCGTCAGCGCGGCGATCCGCTCGAGGTTGTCGGCGCGGGATGCCGTCGGCGCGAACTGGCAGACGGCAACGGGCAGTGCGGATGTCTCGGACATGCCCCCATCCTCCCAGCATCCGCCCGCGCTTCAATGTCGATTCAGCCGGCGTTGGCGCTTCTGAGACACGCCCGGGGGGTCGCGCTCGATTCGCCGACCCCCGGAATCCGTGATAAGTTACTTCTTGTGCCGCGGGGTGGAGCAGTTCGGTAGCTCGCCGGGCTCATAACCCGGAGGTCGCAGGTTCAAATCCTGTCCCCGCAACAAAAGAAGGCCCGGATCCGCAAGGATCTGGGCCTTCATCTTTCTCTGGAAGCCTCGCCCCGAGCGCGGTCGCTCAGCAGCCCCAGAGCCTGCAGACCCGGCTCCCGGTGCTGTTTCAGTCGGGCTTTCACGGCATCCAGTTCCGCTGACTCGCCGTATCCGGCGGGCACGCGCGCCGGATTCAGCGCCACCCGGTTCGCCCACTCCGAGATGTCGGGTTCCGCCCCGAACGCCTTCGCAGAGCGCGTGCCGAGGATCGTCATCTCGACCCAGTCCGCGAGGGTGCTCGAGTACGGCGAGGGGAGGCAGACGCGGTTCTTCTCGCCGTCGTCGTCACGAGTCGCCTCGACGTAGCCGATCATCGCGGCACCGAAGCACGGGAACCCGGTGCGAGTCGGCTGCGGTCTGATGGCGTCGCCGCCCCAGATCGGCACCAGTGGCCGTCTTCGCAGCCCCTCAGCCGCGCAGTGCACGACGACCGCCTCCCGCTGGACCGCCTCCGTCCCGTCGTTGAACGTCAGCCGCCCCGGTTCAACCCGCCGCAGGTGCCCTCGGCGCACGACATGCTCGACCGTACGTAGCAGAGCCAGCTCCCACAGGGCCAGGGTGGGTGTCCGCGCCATCGTGGGCAAGACGGAACGATCGATCCGCAGCAGCACCTCGGCCTCCTCCAGACGGAGGAACAGATCGTCGAGTGACGTCGCCAGGCGCGCCGCCTCCATCGTGTCGGCCGCCATCCCCAGCAGGATCGCGGGATCGGGCTGAACCTTCGCTCGATTGAGCATCCACGGATCCCGTGGGCGCACCCAGCAGATCGCTCCGGGGGCGACGCCGCGGCCGAGCAACCACACGATCGAATCCGTGGCGGTCTTGCCCGAACCGACGATGACGTACTGGCGCTGTGGATGCTCCAGTTCGGGCAGCTCATTGACCGGGATCACCCGGGCGCCCTCCGCGACCACGAACGGCGGCGGCACCATCGCGGGGATCTTGGGCGCCAGGTAGGTCGCATCCACAATCCGGCAGCGAGACGTCACGGCGAACCCGGGTCCCCCGCCGCCGGAGGAGACTCGGCCGTCGCCGAGGTACGTGCAGCCTCCGAAGAACTCGACTTTGCCGGATGCGAGCATCCGCTCCGCGAGAACGGATGCGTAGTACGCGCAGATCTGATCGCGGTCGGCTCGCTCCTGCAGCCCGGCCTCGGGGCCTTGCGTCTGCAGCCTTCCGCCGCCGAGCAGCGTGGATGCCACGCCGTAGAACATCGAGGCCTGGTGGAGGCGGACGAATGGGTACGCGTCCAGCCAGTGGCCGCCCGGGGCGTCCCGCTGGTCGACGAGCGCCACCCGCACGTCGGCGCGGTCGATCAGCGCGTCGGTGAACGCCATGCCGGCCGCTCCGGCGCCCACCACGAGGTAGTCGACATCCAGCGTCCTGGGCATCTTTCCAGTGAAGCACCGGCCGGGTGGCGCGTCCAGGGCATGCGAGACGCGAGTGCAGGACGCAGAATGGGCGCCCCCGGAGGGGCGCCCATTTCGTCCGTCAGTCGCGGACTACTTCGCCGCGGCGTCCAGTTCGAGCAGCTTGTTCACTGCAGCTGTGAGGCGCTTGTCGGCCTCCGCGAACTTGGTGAGGTCGCCCGCCTTCAGCGCGGCCTCACGGTCAAGCAGCGCCTGCTGAGCCGCAGCCAGTGCGTCAGCCTCGGCATCGGTCGGCGTCGTCGGCACCTCGCCGGCATCCGGATCCGTCGGCTCCTCGGTGCCCGGATCTGTGGGCTCGACCTGATCGTCGCCGCCGTCGGCTCCGGCATCGCCACCGAACAGCTTGTCCAGCGCCGCCGTCAGTGTGTCCTCGAACGCGACCTCGTCGCCGAAGGCGACCAGCACCTTCTGCAGGCGAGGCAGCTTGGTGCCCTCGGAGGACTGCACGTACACCGGTTGCACGTAGAGCAGTCCGCCACCGACCGGCAGGGTCAGCAGGTTGCCGTAGAGAACCTCAGACTCACCCTGCTGCAGCAGGTTCAGCTGCGGCACCACTGCGGTGTCGGAGTTGTACGTGTTCTGCACCTGGCCTGGACCGGGCACCGTGGTGTCGGTGTCGATCTCGAGCATCCGCAACTGTCCGTAGCCCTCGGCCTTCACACCGGCCTCGGCCCCGGCATCCGAGTCGACCGCGAGATAGCCCATGAGCACGTCACGGTTGCTCCCGCCCTGCGCCGAAGGGATGAATGTCGAGAACATCGAGAAGCGCGGCGAATCCTGGCCGGGCATCTGCATCGTCAGGTAGTACGGCGGCTGCAGCTGCGATTCGCTGCGCGGATCGTTCGGCGTCTGCCAGCGGTTGTCCTGCTGGGCGAAGGAACCGGCCTTGTCGATGTGATAGATCCCGAGGATGTCCCGCTGGATCTTGAACAGATCGGTGGGATACCGCACGTGGCTCATCAGATCTCCGGACATCTCGCTGATCGGCTCGACTGTCGACGGGTAGATCTTCTGCCAGGTCTTGAGGATCGGGTCCTCGGTATCCCAGGCGTAGAGCGTGACCGAGCCGTCGTAGGCGTCGACCGTGGCCTTGACCGAGTTGCGGACGTAGTTGATCTCGTCGATCGCGAGCGTCGGCGTCGGGACGTTGGAGTCGGCGATCGCGTCCGAGAGGCTCACCTTGGACGAATACGGGTACGTCGAGCTCGTCGTGTAGCCGTCCACGATCCAGACGATCCGGCCGTCGACGACGCTCGGGTACGGGTCACTGTCCAGCTCGAGATACGGTGCCACCTTCTGCACGCGGGTCGTCGGGTCGCGGTCGTAGAGGATCTGCGATTCCTCGTTCACGAGGTTCGAGAACAGGATCTGCTCGGACTGGAACTTGAGCGCGTAGAGGAGCTTGGTGAAGGTGTTGCCGATGCTCGGCCCTCCGTCACCCTCGAAGGTCGTCTTCGTCTCGTTGGAGCCGTCCTTGCCCCGCGGGTAGTCGATCTCGACCGGGTTGTCGCCGTCGGGCGCTCCGACGATCGAGTACTCCGGCGAGGACTCGCCGAAGTAGACGCGCGGCTCGAACTTCTCGGAGTCCGTGAGGAATCCGGCCGAAGGGATACCCCGCTCGAGGAAGACCGGCTCGCCATCGGAGGTGCGCTGGTTGCCTGCCGCCGCGACGAGGCCGTAGCCGTGCGTGTACACCGCCGCACTGTTGTTCCAGTTGCCGACGTCGACACCCTCCATGTCGAGGTCGCGCACCGAGACCACGGTGTCCTGCATGACACCGTCGATCTCGTAGCGGTCGACGTCGAGCGTCTCCTGGAACTGGTAGTAGCCGCGGTACTGCTCGAGCTGACGCACGGTGGGGCTGATGACCTCGGGGTCGACGATGCGGATGGATGCCGTGGTCGCGGCGTCTTCGCGCAGCTGACCGGCCTCGGCATTCGTCTCAGCCGTGAACGGCGTCTTCTCGAGATCGGCGACGCCGTAGGCCTCTTTGGTGCCGTCGATGTTGCGCTGGTAGAACTCGGCCTGCAGCTCGTTCTGGTTCGGCCCCACCTGGAAGGTGTCGACAGCCCACGGGTAGCCGACGCCGACGACGAGAGATGCCACGATGAGCAGCGCGGTCGCCGCCAGCGGGAACCGCCAGCGGCCGATGATCGCGGTCACGAAGAACAGCACGGCGACGAGGGCCGCGAGGATCGCGAGGATCGCCAGGCCCGGAATGGTCGCGTTCGCGCCGGTGTACGCGGCGCCGATGATGCGGTCGTCTTCTGCGACGAGAGTCTGGTAGCGGTCGAGCCAGAGACTCACAGCCTGCACCAGCAGGTAGAGGCCGGCGAGCACCGCCAGCTGGATGCGAGCGGCCTTCGAGATGCGCAACTCGCCCTGGCCGATGCGAACCGAGCCGTAGAGGTACGACACCAGCGCCGTCACGAGGAGGCAGAGCAGCACCACTGCCGAGACGAATGCCAGCAGGATCGAATAGAACGGCATCGCGAACATGTAGAAGCCCGTGTCGAGACCGAACTGCGGATCGACGGTGTCGGTGGCGACGCCGTTGGCCCACAGCCAGACCGTCTTCCACTGCGCCGCGGCCGAGAATCCGGCGAACAGACCGAAGAAGATCGGCATGCCCCACATGGCGAGACGGCGCAGCGGCTCGATGACCTCCTGGTAGCGGTCGAGCTGCGAGCTCAGCCGCACGTAGACCGGCCGCAGTCGGTAGGCGAGCTGAATCGTCACGAACAGGGGCACGGCCATTCCGAGGAAGCCCAGTGCGAACATCAACGCGGTGGCGACCCACTGCGTGGTCAGCACATTCGCGAAACCGACCTGGTCGAACCAGAGGAACTCGGTGTAGAGCGAGGCGAAGACGAAGAATGCCGCGATCAGCGCGGCGATGATCACCATCGAGATGGTGATGATCCGTCGGGACGTTCGGGGCGTGGCCGGATTCGGCGCGGAGGTCGTGGTCACCGTCCCATCCTAGGCACGCCTGGCTATGAGCGGGGTCCCAAGCCGATCACGGCGCGGTCACGGAGCGACGCAGGTGGGAAGCGATTCCACATCGCCGTCGCTTGCGATCACCTCGAGCGCGTCCAGGGACTCATCGAGAGTCGCGGTGCGGATGACCTGCAATCCGTCCGGGACGTGGCCGATGACGTCTGCACAGTTCGCCTCTGGTGCGAGGAAGTACTCGGCTCCGGCATCCCGCGCGCCGTACAGCTTCTGCCGGATGCCGCCGATCGGCCCCACCGTGCCATCGGCCTCGATGGTTCCGGTTCCGGCGATGCCCGCTCCCCCGTTGAGCTCGCCAGGGGTCAGCGTGTCGATGATGCCGAGCGCGAACATCATGCCGGCGCTCGGACCGCCGACGTTGTCGAGCTGGATCGCGACCTCGAACGGGAAGTCGTACTCGGTCTTCAGGGAGATCCCGATCAGCCAGGTCGTCTCGTCGCCCTCGGTGCGCTTCTCGGGCGTGAGCGATACCGTCTGCTCATCACCGCCGCGGAGCACCGTGAGCTCGACGGGGTCGCCCTCGGCATCCTGAATCGCCTGCCGCAGCACCTTCGCTGAGGAGACCGCCTCGCCGCCGATGGCGGTGATCACGTCGCCCGCCTCGAGCAGCCCGTCCGCCGGCGCGCCCTCGATCGCTTCGACGACATGCACCCGCGCACCGGTGTCGTAGCCGAGCTCCCCGAGGGCCGCGGCCGTCGCCTCATGCTGCGAGTCGACCATCAGCACCGCGTTGTGCTCGTCGCGCTGCTCACTGCTGACGCCTTCGGGAAACACCGAGTCCAGCGGCACGACAGCGCGCGAGGAGTCGGTCCACGCCAGCGCCAGTTCGAACCAGCTGGGGGTGCGCTCCCGATTGCCGATGACCTGGACCGTCGTGAGGTCGAGGGTTCCCGCGGTCTTGAAGGTCTCGGCGCCCTCGATCCGGATCAGCGGAACCTGCTCGCCGTCCTTGCCTGCAGCGGTTCCGAGCGTGTCGTACACGGGGCCGGGGCGCTGGATCACGTACGGCGTGGGCAGGAAGGTCAGCACGACGAGCGCGACGAGCGCGACGATCAGCGCCCAGACACCCAGTCCGGGCTTGGCAGACCGGAATCTGTCCACAGTGATCCTCCGTCGTTCGCGGGCGGCGTACAGCGATCTGCCCGCTTCGGGGTCACGTGCAGAAACCTGCAACTAGCGTAGATGCCACGGCTATCGGCGTGCTGAGAGGGCGAGCGACATGGCAGACAACGACCCCACCCCTGAAGACTTCCAGGAGTTCCTGCGACGGATGCTGTCCGGCCAGGGCGCCGGCGACATCGACCCGGAGGCGCTGCAGGGCGCCCTCGCCGGCATGGAGGGCCTGCAGCTCGACCCGGCGATGATGTCGACGATCATGTCGCAGCTGCAGGGCGCCTTCGGCGGAGACGCATGGGAGAACGCGCTGCGGCAGGCGCTGCACATCGCGAACCGCGACGGCCAGAGCATCACCGACGGCTCCCGCGGCTCGCTCGTCGACGCGTTCACCTTGGCGAACCTGTGGCTCAGCGAGGCGACGACGATCTCGGAGCTCGCCGAAGCACCGAAGGCGATGACCCGCGGCGAATGGGTGGAGGCGACCCTGCCTGTGTGGAAGGAGATCGCCGACCCGGTGTCGACGAGCATCGCCGACGCCCTCACCAGCGCGCTCGACACGCAGGTCCCCGAGGAGATGCGCGGACTCGTGCAGGGGGCGGGCAAGCTCATGCGCGGACTCGGCGGCTCGGTGTTCGCCGCCCAGTTCGGTCAGGTGCTCGGCAACCTGTCGCTCGAGGTGGTCTCCGGCGGCGACGTCGGCATTCCGGTGCTGCCGGCCGGTACCGCCGCGGTGATCCCGCAGAACCTCACCGCGTTCGGCGAAGGACTCGAGATCCCCGAGGACCAGATCGCGCTGTACCTCGCAACGCGCGAACTCGCCCACGCCCGTCTGTATCGCCACGCCAAGTGGCTGCACCTGCACGTGATGGCCCAGATCACCGACTTCGCCCGCGGGGTCACCGTCGACGTCGATGCCCTGGAGGACGTCGCTAGTCGACTCGACCCGTCGAACCCCGAGGAGCTGCGAGCCGCCATCGAGGGCGGCGCACTTCTTCCGACGCAGACCGAGGCGCAGCGCGAGGCTCTGACCAGGCTCGAGAACCTCGTCGCGACGATCGACGGATGGGTCGACGTGGTCACCGCTCAGGCCACCTCGCGGCTGCCCGACGGCGCACGCCTCGCCGAGGCTGCTCGTCGCCGTCGTGCTGTCGGCGGGCCGGCCGAGGATGCCCTCGGCGCGCTGGTCGGGTTGAAGCTGCGCCCCCGACGGATGCGCGAAGCCGTCGCCATGTGGCAGGCGGTGACGGACGCCGTCGGAACGGCCGCCCGCGACGCGCTGTGGGACTACCCCGACCTCATGCCGACGGCCGAGGACATCGACGATCCCAGCGCGCTGGTGGCCCGCCTGCAGGCGGTCGCCCGCGGCGACGAACCGGTGGCCGACGAGTTCGATGAAGCGCTCGCGCGCCTCCTGGACGGCGATGACTTCACCGGGGGCACGGAAGCGGAGCCGGTATCGGACAGCGGACCGCACTCGGACGCGCCGGATGGCGACGCGGACACGGACGCGCCGGAAGACGAACACGGCACCGGGGGCGACCGACCGGTCTGAGCGGAGCATCCACTCCTCCTCCCCAACGGGAGATATCCGGAAGTTGTCCACGGATAGCCTTCGAGTGCCCCGCGCGCTCTCGGTAGTCGTGAGAATCGGGGCATGTCTCCGCTCTCGTCCAAGACGATCACCCGGCTCGACCCGGCCGCTCCCCTGCTCTGGCGCGACGAGCAGACGCTGCAGCTCGGCGTCGACGGAAGTGTGCGCATCGAGGTCGTCGGCGTCTGGGTCGAGGCCCTGCTGGTCCGGATGTGCGCCGGCTTCCAGCGCCGAGGCTTCGACGTCATCGCTCACGCGTCCGGGGCGCCTCGCGATGAGGCGCGGATGCTGCTGCGACGTCTCCAGCCGTTGCTCGTCGACGACCCGCCTCCGCCGCCCGCGGTCTGGGTGGAGGGTGTCAACATCACAGACGCGCGTTGCGAGTACCGGATGCGGGACGCTCTCGCCGACGAGGGACTCTCCTCGGGCGCACGCACGGATCCAGATGCCATCGGCGTGATCCTCGTGCAGGGCGCGGCGGCGGCCCTTCAGCTCGCCCCGTACCTCAGCAGAGACATCCCACACCTCCCGGTGGCCTTCGAAACCGGACGTGTCACGGTCGGCCCGCTCGTCGTCCCCGGGATCACCCCGTGCCTCTCCTGCCGCGACGGACATGAGCGCGATCGCGACCCGGCATGGCCTCGGCTGCATGCCCAGCTGATCGCTCGCCATTCCGGCCCCATCGCGGCCGTGCACGTGGCAGAGGCCGCTGCCCTCGCCGCCCGCATCCTGTCGGCACCGGAGAGCGACGCATCAGCGATCGCTCAGCTCACTGCAGACGGCGCCCGCGCGTGGCGCTCGGTGACGTTTCACGCAGAATGCCGGTGCCGCGAGCAGTCGTTCCCATCTCAGCGAGAAAGCGCGACGGTGCCCGCTCCCCTCGTCCTGCCGCGCGCGACCACGACAGCGACAGCGTTCGCGCAGCCCGCGTGACGCCGACATACGCGAGACGACGTTCCTCGTCCACGGCCTCGAATGTCGTCGCGTACGAGATCGGCAACGCGCCTTCGGCCCACCCTGCCAGATGCACGTGCGGCCACTCCAGACCCTTCGCAGCATGCAGCGTCGACAGCGTCACCGTGCGCATGGTCGGCTCGTGCTGGTCCTTCGCCCGCGCCATGAGCGCGTCGCTGAACGAGCGCAGCGTGGCGTCGGAGCCCGCTTCCTCCGCGAGCCGAAGAATCGCCCGCCGCGCCTCCCAGCCGTCCCGCTGAGCACCGCCGGCCTCGGGCGGCTCCTCGGTCAGGCCAAGCTCGCGGAGTACTTTCTCCACGTTCCCGAGGAAATCCCGCTCAGTCGGCGCGACCGCGGCGCCACGGAGCGCGAGAATGGCCTGCCGCACCTCCGGCATGGCGAAGAACCGGGTTCCGCCGAGCACAGTGGTCGGAATACCCGCCGCCCCGAGCGCCTGCTGCAGGGCTGCGGACTGGGCGTGCGCCCGGTAGAGCACGGCGATGTCGGCCGGCGATGCACCCGCAGCGATGCGTGCGGTGACGGCTGCGGCGACCCCGGCGGCCTCCTCCGTCTCAGTGTCGTAGGCCGTGACCGTCGGAGTGTCGGCGGTGAACGAATCGCGCGCCGGAACAAGCTCCAAGGCTCCTGGTCGGCCTCGCATCAGCGCGTTCGCCGCGGTGAGGATCGGTGGCTGGGAGCGGTAGTTGGTCTCCAGGCGCACCACGGTGGCATCGGGGTAGCGACGCTCGAACTCCAGGAGGAAGCGCTGTTCGGCACCGGCGAAGGAGTAGATCGTCTGGCTCGCGTCGCCGACGACGCAGAGGTCGCGTCGGTCGCCCAGCCACAGCTCCAGCAGCCGGTTCTGCAGCGGCGAGACGTCCTGGTACTCGTCGATGGTGAAGTGGCGGTACTGCTCGTGGACGGATGCGGCGACCCGCGGCTCCGCCTCCAGCATCCCCGCGCACGCCAGGAGCACATCCTCGAAGTCGAGCTGACGTCGCTCATCCTTCAACGCCTCGTATGCGCGCTGCAGTTCGGACAGCTGCGTGGCGTCCACGCCGTTCACCGTGCGGCCGAGAGCCGCGTGCTGGTCGATGGACAGCATCGAGACCTTGCGCCACTCGATCGCGGAGGCGATGTCCCTGAGGGTGGCGGTGTTCGGCCTCATCCGAAGACCGTCGGCCGCCTGTCCGAGCAGACGCACCTTGTTGTCGATGATCGAGGGGGCGGGTGAGCCCGCCAGCGTCGGCCAGAAGAAGTTCAGCTGTGCGAGCGCTGCGGCGTGGAACGTGCGGGCGGCGACCCCTTCGACGCCGAGAGCGCGCAACCTGCCGCGCAACTCTCCGGCGGCCTTCGCCGTGAATGTGACGGCCATCACCCGGGAGGGCGAGTAGGTACCGGTGTCGACGCCGTGCGCGATCCGGTGCGTGATCACGCGGGTCTTGCCTGTTCCGGCACCGGCGAGCACGGCGACGGGCCCGCGCAGCACGGAGGCGGCCTCGCGCTGGCGGTCGTCGAGAGCCGCCAACGCTCCCCCGACGGTGTCCGGTGCGCTCATGCTCGATCCTCGTACCAGTCGCGGATCAGCGCCCTGGCGATCGAGGCGGATCCGGGAAGACCGACGGGCCCTTCGCCGTCGAGAGCGGTGCCGATCTCGGCACGCGTGAACCAGCGGACGTCGATGATCTCTTCGCCGTCTGCGCGGGCCGCGGACTCGTCCTCGACGACCGCGCGGAAGCCGATCATCAGCGAGCGCGGGTACGGCCACGGTTGCGATGAGATGTAGCGGATCGCGGTGAGGCGCACGCCTGCCTCTTCTTCGATCTCCCGGTGCACGACCTGCTCCAGGGATTCACCGGCCTCGGCGAAACCGGCGAAGCAGGAGTACATCCGGCCTCCCCAGTTCGCGTTCGCTCCGAGCAGCAGCCGTTGACCGTCGACGCTCTCCACGGCGACGATGACCGCCGGATCGGTGCGCGGGAAATGTTCACGACCGCAGGAGAGGCAGCGCCGCGACCAACCGGCCTGGCGCACTTCCGTGCCGCCGCCGCACACGGCGCAGAACGGCGCATCGCGCAGCCAGACGGCGAGCGCGATCGCTTCGACGAGAAGCTCGGCATCGAGCGCACCGAGGCGTGCTCCGACGTCGCGGAGCCCCAACCACGTCTCTTCGGGAGCGGCGTCGATGGCCTCGGCGGCGTCTGCGACCGCCGCGAGCAGGATCGCCGCGCCCGCAGCATCGCGCCCGAGCAGGGCCCAGGTGGCGTCGCCGACCTCCGTCGGCGCGACCATGATGAGGGCGATCGCCGGGGTTTCGGCGCCGGTTCGATGCGTTTCGTCTCGCTCCCCGACCGGCGCGCGGGGCTCGTCCGGAACAGCCGCCAGGTCCACTCGAACCCGGCCGTTGCGCACCATGACGACTCGCGTTGTCGCATCCTCACGGAAGCGATCGACGACGCCCACCTCGGTGCGGAGTTCGGCCGCGCGGTCGAGAGTTGGACGCTTGATGGTCATCGACTCCCTCTCTCACGGGCGTGGCGAGGGCGGGACCGCCCCTGCACCGACCTACCCTGGGGGCATGGCACGCTCTCCTTTCACTCTAGCCGCGGCGGTGACGGCCGCGTTGCCCGGGGCGGACGTGACGGGCGCGCGCCCGCTGACCGCCGACGGTGACGCCCGTTTCGACTCGGCCGTCGTCACCCTCGCCGACCGCCGCGAACTCGCGATCCGCGTGGCGGACGACGATGAAACGGCGCGCGAACTCGCCGCCGAAGCGCTGGCCTTGCGCGCGCTCACCGCGGGCGCACGCGCCATGCTGCCCTTCCGCGCGCCGGAGTACATCGGCGAGACGCGCCTCGGCGATGGCCGGGCGCTCGTCACCGAACTGCTTCCGGGCTTCCAGATCGAGGCGCCCCTGGTTCCGGCAGGACCAGGTGCTGCCGAGTCGATGGGCGCCGCGATCGCCGCGGTGCACGGGATGCCGATCTCCGTCGTCCGCGGCGCCGGTCTCTCCACGCGTTCCGCCCAGGAGGGCCGCGACGAGGTGCGTCGGCTGGTGGACACCGCGGCCGCGACCGGCCGGGTTCCCGCGCGGCTCACCGTGCGCTGGCGTGAGGCCGTCGCCGATGACGACCTCTGGCGTTTCGAGGCCACGGTCGTGCTGGGCGGCGTGCAGGCGACCTCCTTCCTGTTCGATGACGACCCGGAACTCGGGCCGCAGGTCATCGGCCTGGTCGGCTGGCACGGCCTGTCGGTCGGCGACCCTGCCGTCGATCTCGCCTGGCTGTCGGCCGCACCGGATGCGGCGCCCGATGTCCATGCCTCGTATGCGCGGGCGGCGGGGCGGGTGCCGGATGCCGCACTCGAGGTGCGTGCCCGACTGCTCGCCGAACTGGAGTTCGCCCGGTGGTTGGTGCACGGGGACTCGCTGCGCCGCACAGATATCGTCGACGACGCGGCCGCTCTCCTGGAGGCTCTCGCCGCCGGGCTTCGTGACGACGACAGGAATGTGATCGCAGCGCGGAGCGAGGGCGTCGACTCGGCCCTCGACGCGCTGGATCGCGTGCCGGCCTCAGCTGCTGTCGCGGTCGACACCTCCATGCAGACCGACGCCTACAATCCCGACGACCTGTGGCACGACGCGGATGCGACGGGATCCGTCCCCTCGCTCGACCGGGCGTCGCACGCCCGCGATGACGAGCCCGATGCATCGGTGGACCGCCGCGCCGCGATGACGAACGTGGAGACCGAAGATCTCTCCGGCATCGTCGAGTCGGGGCTCTTTCCGCTGGAAGACGTCGAGCAGACGGCGAACGCGTCCGATCAGGGGGTCGACGATGACCGCAGCGCTGCGGCGGGAGACTCAGACGAGGCTCAACGCGCAGCGCGGGCGGCGCTCCAGCGCTGGAAGAGTTCCGCCTCCGAGTAGATCCGCTCTCCTCGGATGACGAGGTCGTCGGCCACGTAGTACAGCGCGACGTCGATCTCCTCCAGCGGCACCCCGAATCGGCGGTGGTAGGCCAGGCGATAGAGGGCGAGCTGGAGCATCCGCTCCTCGCGTTCCTCAGCGGTGCGCGGTGCCTTACCCGTCTTCCAGTCCACGATCTCGATCCGACCTCCACGGTCGTCCCGCCGATAGACGGCGTCGAGCTTGCAGATGACGATGTGCCCTGACTCGTCGGAGTCAGCGCCCGACGACAGCCCCGCTCCGAGGGCGAAGTCGATCTCGATCTCGACGGCGATCGGCTTGAGCGCACCCCATTCGCTGCGTTCGAAGGTGTCGCGCAATCGGGCCAGGGCAGCTTCGTCGGCCCTGGCGACGTCGTCGAGCTGGGCCTCGTCGTCGTCGATCTCCCACAGTCCGTCATCGAGCGAGGAATCGGCGCCGACCAGGCCGGAGCGGTGCTCCACCCAGGAGTGGAACAGGGTCCCGATCCGGGTCTGCGTGTACGGGCGCTCCGGCATCGGGCGGGCGATCGTGCGGGCGGTCCCGGCGAAGTCGCCGATGTAGTCCTTGAATCGCGACGCCGGAACCCTGGTCGGCACGTGGGCGATCGCGCCGCGCTGGCGCTCGGCGCGCTCCGCGAGGAGCCGATCGAGTTCTCGTGTCGCCTGCGGCGATGCGGTGGACGTCATCGCGGCACGCACCTCCTCGGCCGCACGCGAAACGACGCCTCGGCGTCCGCCGAGCGGGTCACGGGGCCACGCGGCGGTGCGCGATGCGCCCTCATAGGGGTTCTCATCCGGGTCGACGCCGTCGATGGCGTCGAGACCGAGGATCTCGATCGCCTCCAGGAGGTAGGGACTGGGCGTGCGCGGCTTCTTCTGCCCTGCCCAATGCGCACCGCTGAGCAGCAGGTGGGTACGGGCTCTGGTGAAGGCCACGTAGGCCAGTCGTCGTTCCTCCTGCTGCTGGTAGTCGCGGTACTCGGACTTGAACCGCTCCAGCGCGCCTCCGGCAGGGTAGGCCTTGGTCCGGCCGCTGCCCAGGGCATCCAGAGCGGCCTTGTGGCGCTTCTTCGGATCGTCGCCGGCCGCAGCCATCTCCGCGACCGGATCCCAGGAGAACACCGGCAGGGCAGTGCGATCGCCGCGGAGCGCGAACGGAAGCATCCCGAATCCGAACCAGCCGGCGGTCTCCTTCGGTGTGCCTGGCAGCTCATCGTCGACCAGGCGCACCACCGCCACGGCGTCCCACTCCAGCCCCTTCGACCCGTGGATGGTGAGCAACTGCACGACCCCGGGCTCCGGCGGCTCCGTCCGCGGCATCAGCTCGTCGGTGCGCTCGGCCTTGTCGAGCCACGCGAGCAGGTTCCCGATCGTTCCGCGTTCGTCGGCCGTGAGGAAGGCGCGCACCTCGTCCGTGAACGCGCGCAGCTGTGTCGACGCCGTACGCGCCGGGCCCCTGGTCTCGTTCGTCGCGAGTTCGATGTCGAGGCGCAGCTCGGTCTCGATCAGGCGGATCAGCTCGGGGATGGGCTGCGTGGAGGCACGGCGCAGCCGCTCGAGCATCTCGCCGGCCTCGCGCAGACGCGCACGCCCCGTCGGGGTGATCGCCTCGAGCATCCGGTAGCCGTCGTCGATGCCGCGCACGAAGTCGACGGCGTCGACGATCGAAACAGCTTCGTCCGCACCCTGCGAGGAGCGCAGCCGCGTCTGCACCTCGTCCGGGAGCGGGGTGAGCGATCCGTCTCGTTTGGCGAGGGTCATCGCGAGGTCGTACAGCGCTGCCATATCGGCGACGCCGACCGCGAAGCGAGGGCCGACGAGCAGGCGGATCAGCGCGGATCCTGCCGTCGGATCGTGGATCACCCGCAGCGCCGAGACGACGTCGACGACCTCGGGCGTCGACAGCAGCCCGCCCAGTCCGAGGATGCGATGCGGGATGCCCCTCCGGCCGAGGGCCGAGGCGAAGGTCTGCATGTGCTTCTTTGACCGGAAAAGGACGGCGCCGCTCGATGCTCCCGCCGCCATGTCACGACGATCGGCGAACCACGCCGCGACGTCGTCGGCCTCATCCTCGACGGTGAGCGCGAATCGCACGTCGACAGCGCCCTCGCCCGCTCCCGGCCGTGGCTCCAGCTCGGGCACACTGAGCTCGGCGCGCTGCAGCGGCAGCAGCACGCGGTTGGCGACATCGAGGATGGTGCGGTCGTTGCGCCAGCTCGTCATCAGGCTGTAGTTCGCCGCCGGTTGCGTACGGGCGAACTCGCGGCCGAACGCGTAGAGGTTGTCGGCACTCGCGCCACGCCATCCGTAGATCGACTGGTGCGGGTCGCCGACGGCCATCACCGCGGTGTCGTGGAACAGCGCAGCGAGGAACCGGGTCTGGATGACGGAGGTGTCCTGGTACTCGTCGAGCAGCACCACCCGGTACTGCTCCCGCAGTGCCTCGCGCACATCGGCCGAGCCCTCCACGATGTCGAAGGCGCCGCTGACCTGGTCGGCGAAGTCGAGCACGCCACGACGGGACTTCTCGGCGACGTACTCGGAGACGAGCCGGGTGAGGACCGGCATGTTCTCGAGGTTCGACGCCGCCGTCTCCACGATCGCGCGTTCCCGGTACGGCCCGAAAGCCTCCGCCTGCGCGCCGGCGATCCTCTCGATGTCCGCGATGGGGGCTCGATGATCGAGGGCGTCGCCGGCGAGACGCTGCACCGCATCGATCACCCCCGACGGCGATCGCTCGATCTCCTCGAGGTCGGGATCCTGCGAACGATGCACGACGGTGCGGGCGAGAAGCCACGACGCAGACTGGCTGAGCATCGCGGCATCCGGGTCGCGGCCGATCCGCGCCGCGTGCTCACGCACCAGCGAGTCGGCGAACGCGTTGTACGTCGACACCCGCGGACGGATCATGATCTCCTCCGCCGGGCGCGGAGCCGACGGGTCCCAGCCCGTACCGAAGCGCAGGGAGAGCTCGTCGAGCACCGTCGAGCGCACCAGCTCGCGCTGACGACCGGCGGATGCCGCTTCGACCCGCTCCAGCGCTCCGCTGCGCACGATCTCGGTGAGGTGCGGAAACAGACCGCGTCGCCCGTACTCGTCGACCAGTGCGAGCCGCGCACCGATGCGCTCGGCGAGCTCACCGGCCGCTTTGCGGGTGAAGGTCAGCCCGAGGACCTCGTCGCGGCGGACATGGCCGTTCGCGACGAGCCAGACCACCCGCCCCGACATCGTCTCCGTCTTGCCCGATCCGGCACCGGCGACCACCAGGGCAGGTCCGGGCGGCGCCTCGATGACGCGCTGCTGTGCGGCCGTGGGCGGCGGCTGGCCGAGAGCGGCGGCGATGTCGATGGCCGTGAGCGCCAGTTCGCCCGTCCATGCCGTCACGAGCTCACCGCCTCGACGGTGTGGATGCGGCACGGTTTGACGTACACCTGCGTATCCTCGCAGTGCGCCTGCACCTGGGCGGTGAAGCTGCTCGCCGCCATCCCTCTGCCCGCGTCCGCGACCCGGTGCAGGAAAGCCGTGCGCTGCTCGTCGCCGAGCGTGTGCTGATGCGCCACCCGATAATCGCTCTTCCCGACTGTCTTCGACACGATCACCAGACGCGCCCCGACCAGGGCGTCGGCGTTCGCGCCGTCGACCAGCCCCTCCTGCACCGCCACCTGGTAGGCGGCGAGCTGCGCGTGCTCGAGCACCGCCGACTCGGTGTCCGGCTCGTACTTCCCGCTCTTCAGGTCGACCACGACGACGCGCTCGCCTCCGGCGCCCTGCGCCATCTCGGTCCAGCGTTGGCCCCGCGCAGGTCGGTGCTCGCCGGCGCCCGAGGCGTAGACCTCGATGCGGTCGATCACGCCGCTCACCAGCGCCCGCCCCGCGGGAGCCGTGCCCTCCACAGGCTCGACCGTGACCTCGTCGAGGTCGTCGGACAGCCCGACGGCGAAACGGAACTCCGCCTCCGATCCGACGACACGCCCGCCGTCACGGGACACCTCGCTCAAGTACGCCTGCATCCGGTCGACGTAGAGGTCGGCTCGGCGCCGTTCCTTGCGCCCGATCCAGGCGGTCTCGAAGTCGAGCTCGGGCCATCGCTCGGCGACGATCTCGCGCAGCTGCTCGATCCCGCCCTCGGGGACGCGCTCCATCGCGGCATGCAGGATCGTACCGATTCCCGCCGAGGGCGCCACCACCGTGTCGCCGCCGAGCGCTGACACCACCCAGCCGAGGCCGCACTCCTCGAAGGCCTCGAGGCGCGACGGGGAGACGCGGACGCCGGCGTTGTCGAGATCGCGCAGCGGCGCGGTGCTGGACGGCTCGCGCATCCCGTACCAGGTGGACGGGTCGGCACCGGGCACGCCCGCCTCGGCGAGCAAACGCAGTTGACCGGCGGCCTCGGCACGGGCATGCGCGTCATCGGAACTGGTGAGCGTGCGACGGTGCCGCGCGACGAGGCCGCGCAGCGTGAGCGGATGTGCCAGACGATCACCGGCGTCGGGGCGCGGTTCCGGAAGGAAGCCGAATAGGGCGCTCGGCGACGAATCGTCGTCGTCGACGGCGGTGACGAGCAGCAGCCGGCGGGCTCTGGACAGTGCGCGCACGAACAGGCGCAGCTCGTCGTGCAGCACCGTGCGACGGCGGCCCTGGGTGTCCGGCTCGTCCAGCGGATGGCCGTTCCGGGCCGCCGTGATCGTGTCGGCGAGGCGCCAGGTGTCGAGCATCCCGCCGCGCAGCCGGACATTGGGCCAGACGCCGTCCTGAACCCCCGCGATGACGACGGCGTCGAACTCGGTGCCGAGAGCCGTGGCCGGGGTCAGCAGCGTCACCGTTCCCGGGCGTTCAGGAGACGAGAGCGTGTCTTCGGGCACCTCGCTGTCGATGATGTCGGAGATGAAGCGAGCCGGTCCCCCCTCCTGCACGCGCTCCACCGAGCGCTTGGCGGCGTCGAACAGGGCGACGAGCGCATCGAGTCGACGTCCGGCCTCTGCGCCTCCCGGCGCCTCCGACGCCTCGCGCCAGGCCTCGTCGAGACGACGCCCGCCCGGAGCTCTGGCCGCATCCCACACCCGCCAGAGCAGCTCGTGGATGGTCTCCCCCGTCGCTGCCGCATCGGAGACCTTCTGCAGCAGCGAGCCGAATCGCGCTGCCGTCCGTGCCTCAGGCGTGTCGAGCAGGTCGAGAGTCGCCGGCTCTGCCAGCGCCACCCGGAGCAGCTCGCGCGCGGGTGCCGAGCCCCCGTTCTCCAGCTCACGATGCCGGAGGCCGGCCCGGAGCCTGCGGAGTCCGACGCCGTCGAGGCCGCCGAAGGGCGTGCGCAGCGCCTCGGCAAGAGCATCCGCCTCGCGGTCGGCCACGCGCGTCATGGCGAGGCGGACGATGCCGAGGATGTCGCGCACGACCTGCTCGCTGCCCAGCGGTCGCTGCACACCCGCGGAGCGAGTCGGCACCTCTCGCGCAGCCAGCTCGACGTCGAAGTTCACCACCTGCCGGGTGTCGTGCGCCAGCACCGCCATCCGGTCCCACGCGATGCCCTGCTCGAGGTGCCACTCACGCAGGACGGCCGCGATGCGGTCGATCTCCTCGTGGGGCGACGGGGCGAGGAAGGTCGTGATGCCGGCGTCCTGCGCCTGCTCGTCGCGCGGCGCCGGGGCTCGCCGGTGCTCGACCCGGCCGGCGACTCCGATCGCCTGGGTCACCCGGCGGGTCAGATCGGTGAGAGCGGGTGTCTGCCGGTGCGGCTCGTCGAGGACGAACACGTCGCCGAGCACGGCGGCCAGTCGGGCGAACAGCTCGGGGCTCGCGCCGCGGAACGCACCGGACGAGATGTCGGGATCTCCGAAGGCGAGCACCGCGATCCCGCGATCGCGCAGGGCCTGCACGATCGCGATGCCGCCGGAGGTGAGCTCCTGGGCGTCGTCGATGAGCACCGCTCGCAGTTCACCGAGGGCTCCGAGCGACGCCGTGTCGGCCGTGCGCAGCAGAACGGCGGCCTCGCTGAGCAGATCAGCGGCATCACGATGCGCGGAGCGGAACTGGTCGAGCACGCCGCGGTACTCGATGAGGAAGGCCGCGACGGCGCGCCAGGCGTCGCGGTCGGATGCCCGCAGCTCTGCCGGCGACACCCCGAGCTCGGCGCACTCGGCGATGAACGCGCGCAGCTCCGAACGGAAGTCCTTCGAGGAGCGGACCATGGCGCTGAGCTGTGCCGGCCAGCGCTCGACACCATCCTCTTCATCACTCTCGTGACCGGCGAGGAGCTCGGCGATGATGCGGTCCTGATCGGCCCCGGTGAGCAGCGCCGGAGACTCGTCGCCCTGCTGCACCATCGCACCGCGCACCAGCTGGAAGGCGAAGGAGCCGAGGGATCGGGCCAGCGGCCCGGGAGTCGCCTGGTCGATGCGCACGCCGATGCGATCGCGCAGCATCGTCGCCGCCTTCCGGTTGGGCGTCAGCACCAGCACCTCGGCAGGCCGGATTCCGGAGCCGAGCAGATGCACGACACGGTCGGTGAGAGTGCGCGTCTTTCCCGTTCCCGGTGCTCCGATGATCACGCCGGATGCGGTCGCAGGGGCGCCGACGACGGCTCGCTGCGCAGCATCCGGGGTCATGTTCTCCACGCTAGCGGGGTGCGCGGACATCACTCCCCGCCGCGGCCCGTCGCCCTGTGCGCTCAGGGCGAAACCAGCAGCGACGACCGATCCGCGCCGACACCACCGGGGTAGAGTTGGGCGCAGTCCCCGACGAGAACGTCGTCACTGAATCGCGAGGAGCACGCGTGGAAATCCGCATCGGCATCATCAACACCGGCCGCGAGCTGAGCTTCGACACCGGAGCCTCCGCCGACGAGGTCCGCACCCAGGTCGCCACTGCTCTCGAGCAGGGTACGACGCACCTGAACTTCGCCGATGTGAAGGGCAACTCCTACCTGGTCCCGACCGCGAACCTCGCCTACATCGAACTGGGCACCGAGGAATCACGCCGCGTCGGCTTCGTCGCCTGACCCCACGATGTACATCCTTCTCGCACTCGTCGCCGCGTGCGCGCTCGGCATCGGTGCGCATTTCCTGGTCAGTGGCCGTGAATTGCGCGGCGTCGCCCTCACCCCGGCGATCGCGACCGTGGCGGCCGGGGTCATCTACACGGCCATGCAGTGGGCGGGCGTCGGCCAGGACAGCATCTGGCTGTGGCTCGCGAGCATCATCGGCTCCGTTCTGATCGCCGTCATCGCGACCCTCGCGATCGTCGCGATCCGTCGTCGCAGGGATGCCGAGACGAAGGCCGCGCTGGGAATCTGAACGCGATGTCGTCGAGCGATTCGGAGCCGAGCGCGGCCCGCACGCTGTTCTGGATCCGCGTCTGCATCTGGATCCTCATCATCGGGCTGATTCTCAGCGGAATCACCGCGTTCCCGCTCCGGATCGAACTGGCATTCGCCAGCGACGTCCTGCACGACTCCCCCGCCGTGGGCTGGTTCCCGGATGCGGTCGCCTGGGTCGATCGGGTCGCGGATGCCCTGGCTGACGTCGACACCCGCTACCCGTTCATCGCCTACGGCACGGATTGGCTCGCCTTCGCGCACCTCGTACTCGCCGTGGTGTTCGTGGGGCCCTTGATCGATCCGGTGCGAAACATCTGGGTGACGCAGTTCGGGGTGATCGCCTGCGTCGGGATCATCCCGCTCGCGCTCATCGCCGGCGGCATCCGTGGAATTCCGCTCGGCTGGCAGCTGATCGACATGTCGTTCGGCGTGATCGGTGCGATCCCGCTGATCATCGCGTGGAGGCTGACAAGGCAGCTGGAACGGATGCAGCGCGCCGATGCGACCACTCCCCGGACGGCGGAGATCCGCTAGGACGCGAGTCCCATCGCATCCATCCGACGGGCGTGCGCTCCCATGAGCTCGGTGTAGACCGGCTCGACGCGTTCCTCGTCCATCGCGAGGCGTTCGGGACGCAAGGCCGCGCGGCATACGAGCAGCGCGTCGCCGACGAGTCGGCGTGCCCACATCGAGAGCAGGGAACGCCACTCCTCGTCGCTCTCGATCGTGAGCTGGATGATCGCCACGATCTCCTGACGGCCGTCATCCTGCCGGAGGATGTCAGCCACCCGGCGACCGGTGTCGCCATAGCTGGAGGCGAGCGCGAGATAGAAGTCGTCGAGCATTCCGGCGGTGATGTAGACAGCCAGAAGGGTCTCACGCGGGCGCGCGCCGATCGTCTTCCGGCGGAACGCGTCGAGGTGCTCACGGAACGGCAGCATCAACTGCGTCGGATCGTCGCCGCGAGATGCGATCAGATCGACGATCGCACGATGCTTGCTGAGGGCCGCGCCGGCCGCTCGCGACAGCGCTTCCTTCTCGGAGAGCTCCGGGGTGGCGCGGATCAGTCGCGTGAGCGTCTCGAAGTAGCCGAGCTGCAGGTACGCGGCCTGACCGAGGAAGCGATTGAGTTCAGGGGCGAGTTCGGCGAAGTCGACCCTCGTCGCATCACCCTGATCGCCTCGACTGCGAAGCGTCAGTGTGCGCCGCGGAGCCTTGCGCTTCCAGAACCAGTCGACCATGCGCCCAGACTACCCAAGCTCACCGCTGATCCCCGGTGTTCCGACCCCCTCGGGTAGGCTGGTCACGTCCCGCCAGTGGAGTGGGGCCCCGCGCCTGTGGCAGAAGAGACGGCGTGGATCCGTTTTCGTGGCGATCACTGCGCTCTGCAAGGCTCGCCGGACAGGCATCTGAAGAATTGACTACTTTCGCTGATCTCGGCGTCGATCAGGACATCGTCGAAGCGCTCGCTTCCAAGGGCATCATCGACGCGTTCCCCATCCAGGAGCAGACCATCCCCCTCGGCCTTCCCGGCCAGGACATCATTGGCCAGGCCAAGACGGGCACCGGCAAGACCTTCGGCTTCGGCATCCCGGTCGTGCAGCGCCTCGGCCTGAACCCGTCGCACGGCGTCAAGGCGCTCATCGTCGTGCCGACCCGCGAACTCGCGGTGCAGGTCTACGAAGACATGGACCTGCTCACCAGCAACCGCGCAACCAGCGTCGTCGCAATCTACGGCGGCAAGGCCTACGAGGGACAGATCGACCAGCTGAAGGCCGGCGCGCAGATCGTCGTCGGCACGCCCGGTCGTCTGATCGACCTCGCCGGTCAGCGTCTGCTCGACCTGTCGAACGCGACTCAGGTCGTGCTCGACGAGGCCGACAAGATGCTCGACCTCGGCTTCCTCGCCGATATCGAGAAGATCTTCCAGAAGGTGCCGGCGGTCCGCCACACGCAGCTGTTCTCGGCGACCATGCCTGGCCCGATCGTGGCACTCGCCCGTCGGTTCATGAGCAACCCGATCCACATCCGCGCGACCGATCCCGACGAGGGTCTCACGCAGGCGAACATCAAGCACCTCGTGTACCGGGCGCACTCGATGGACAAGGACGAGGTCATCGGTCGCATCCTGCAGGCAGAGGGCCGCGGCAAGACCGTGATCTTCACCCGCACGAAGCGTGCGGCGCAGCGGCTGGTCGACGAGCTGGGCGACCGCGGCTTCAACGTCGGCGGCGTCCACGGCGACATGGGCCAGGAGCAGCGCGAGCGCTCGATGGCCGCATTCAAGGCCGGCAAGCGGGACGTGCTGGTCGCCACCGACGTCGCCGCGCGCGGCATCGATGTCGATGACGTCACGCACGTGATCAACCACACCATCCCGGACGAGGACAAGACGTACCTGCACCGCGCCGGTCGCACCGGCCGCGCCGGCAAGACCGGCATCGCGGTCACCTTCGTCGACTGGGAGGACATGCACAAGTGGGCCCTCATCAACCGCGCTCTCGAGTTCGGCCAGCCTGAGCCTGTCGAGACCTACTCGTCGAGCCCGCACCTCTTCGAAGACCTCGACATCCCCGCGGGGACGAAGGGCCGGCTGACGACGGCACCGAAGGCTGAGGCTCCGAAGACCCAGCGCACCCCGCGACCGGAGCGCGCAGTGGATGCCGCCGAGCAGGGCACCGACGAGGGCGGGACGCGCCGTCGCCGTCGCCGTCGCGGCGGTGCCGAGAAGGTCGGGTCCACCTTCGCCGAAGGCACGGAATCCGGCTCGTCCGCGAGCTCGTCCGATGACGCAGGCGTCGCCGCGCATGAGGCTGCTGAGCCCGGCGCCGGCACCCACGACGGTGCAGGCAAGGAACACCACGACGGCAAGCCGGCTCCCGCTCGCCGCCGTCGCCGTCGCCGCGGCGGCACTGGTGCCGGAGCACCGACCGGCGCCTGAACGACATGACCTGAGGGGCGGATGCTGTGCAGCATCCGCCCCTCAGGCGTATCGCGGCGCCGAGCCCGTCGCCCGATCGATGAGCCGAGCCACCATGTCTTCGGACGTGGTGTTCTCGCCAGGCCGATTCGGTTTGCCGGTGCCGTGGTAATCACTTGATCCCGTGATGATGAGGTCGTGCTTCGCTGCGATCTCGTGCAGCATCTTCTTGCCGGCGGCGGTGTTCTCCCGGTGGTCGATCTCGAAGCCGCCGAGACCCGCCGCGATCAGCTTCTCGATGAACGGCACCGGCATCATCCTGTCGCGACCAGACGTCACGGGATGCGCGATGATCGCCACTCCCCCGGCTTCGGTGATCAGTCGCACCGCCGTGAGCGGGTCGGGTGCGTAGTGCGGCTCGTAGTATCCCTCGCGCGGATGCAGGATGCCGTCGAAAGCCTCGGTCCGGTCGCGGACGATACCTCGGGCCACCAGCGCATCTGCGATGTGCGGGCGCCCCACCGTCGCATCCAGCATCGTCTGCGCGAGGACGTCATCCCAGTGCAGGTCGTAGTCGCGTGAGATGTTGCGGACGATCCGTTCGGCCCGCCCGATCCGGTCGCCGCGGATGCGGTCGGTCTCGACGCGCAGCGCGGCATCGTCCGGATCGAAGAGGTAGCCGAGCACGTGCACACTGCGCCACTCGTGCTTCGCAGAGAGCTCCATCCCGGGGATGAAGGTCATGTTCAGCTCGCCCGCGGCCGTCGCCGCCTCGTCCCACCCGGTGGTGCGATCGTGATCGGTGAGGGCTGCGGTGCGGACGCCGTACGCATGCGCCTGACGCATCACTTCGGCCGGCGCCTCGGTCCCGTCGGAGTGGTTGGAGTGCAGATGCAGGTCGGCGGGACCCGCGAATCGATGCGACGGATCAGCGGCCATCCTCTGAGCGTAGCGAGCGCGGACGACACCGGGCGCGACCGGCGCCGCGGCAGGGACTTCACAGGCTCTCCTCCTAGGCTTGAGGGGATGTTTCGTCTCCTCGGGATCCTCCTCACGCTGCTTCTCGCGATCGCGACTGCGATCGTGGTCTGGCCGCAGTTCTTCCGTCTCGAGCAGACGTACCCGTTCGCGCAGCTCGTCGCAGCGCGAGGACTGGTGCTGGGCGGATTCCTGGCGGTCGCCGTGCTCTCGCTGCTGCTGCTCCTCGTGCGCCCGCTGCGCGGCTTCGCCGCTTCGGTGTTGATCGTCGCCCTGCTCGGCGCCGGCGCAACCGGGATCATCGGCGCGACCCGCGGCTTCGGCGACTCCTCACTCCCGGAGAAGACCGATTCCAGCATCCGGGTGCTGACCTGGAACACCGCAGGAGAAGCAGTATCTGCCGACGAGATCGCCACGCAGATCCTCGCGCAGAGCGCCGACATCGTCTCGTTGCCGGAGACCTCGCAGTCCGTCGGTGAGAGCATCGCAATCCTGCTGCGCGATCAGGGGTATCCGATGTGGGTGCATCACGTGCAGTACCGACCGGACGTACCCGACGGGCCGCAGTCCTGGCAGACGACCGTGCTCGTCTCCCCGGAACTGGGCGATTACTCCGTGATCCAGTCGTCCGAAGACGGTTCGAGCAACACCGGCTCGGTGCCGAGCGCCGTGCTGATGCCTGTCGATGGGGAAGGTCCGACGATCGTCGCCGTCCACGCGGTCGCACCCCGGCTCGAGGAGATGGATCTTTGGCGATCCGATCTGCAGTGGATCGCCGACCAGTGCCCGCAGGGAGACGTCATCCTCGCCGGCGACTTCAACGCGACGGTCGACCACATGGCCCCATTCGGCGTCGGTGGCGGCGACATGGGCTATTGCCGCGACGTGGCATCGCGCACCGGCAATGGCCTGGTCGGCACATGGCCGAGCTCGCTCCCCGCACTCGCCGGAGCGCCGATCGATCATGTGATGGCCTCGCCGAACTGGCGTCCCACCGGCTCTCTCATCTTCGAGGACGCCGGCGGCAGCGATCACCGCGGGATGGTCGTCCAACTCGAGCCTGTGGGCTGACTCCCACGATCGTCCGGCAGGTGAGAGACTGGTCGGATGAGCACTGGAGAGCGCGACACGATCGCAGAGCCCACCGCCGAGACCAACACCACGAACCGCAAGCAGCCGTTCCCCCGGGGCTTCCTCGACACCATCTCCACCGGATGGGCTGAACGCCCGGAGTCGTTGCCGACACCGCGCGCGCAGGCGCCGTACGCCGCCGCACGTCGCGCTGTGGTGTCCGCCGCGTTCCCCGGAAAGCGCCTGGTCATCCCGGCCGGATCGCTCAAGCAGCGCAGCAACGACACCGACTACGTCTTCCGTGCGCACTCCGCGTTCGCGCACCTGACCGGGTGGGCGTCGGATGCCGAGCCCGATTCCGTCCTCGTCTTCGAGCCGTCCGCCGACGGCCACGACGTGACGCTGTACTTCCGCGAGCGGGCTGACCGCACGACGACGGAGTTCTACGCCGACGCCACGGTCGGCGAATTCTGGATCGGCCCCCGCCCGTCGCTCGCCGGCGTCGCCGCGGATCTCGACGTCGCCACCGCGCACCTCGACGAGTTCTCGTCCGTCGAGGGCGAACTGGTGCTCGATTCGGATGCCGCGCTGGACAGCTTCGTCTCCGAACTGCGCCTGGTCAAGGACGACTTCGAAATCGCGGAGATGCGCCGGGCGGTCGACATCACCGCACGTGGCTTCGATGACATCATCGCTGCGCTCCCCGAAGCATCGGTGCATGCCCGCGGCGAACGCGTCGTCGAGGGTGTCTTCCACCGCCGCGCTCGACAAGAGGGCAACGGCGAGGGATACGACACGATCGCCGCATCCGGTCCGCACGCCTGCTACCTGCACTGGACGCGCAATGACGGCACGGTGGTCCCCGGCGATCTGATCCTCGTCGATGCCGGCGTCGAGGCCGACAGCCTGTACACAGCCGACATCACGAGGACCCTGCCGGTATCGGGCACGTTCACAGATGTGCAGCGCCGGGTGTACGACGCCGTCGTGGAAGCCGCCGATGCGGCGTTCGCGGCCGCGCGCAACGGCGTTCGGTTCCGCACGGTGCACGAGGCCGCGATGCAGGTGATCGCTGCACGCGTCGCCGAGTGGGGACTGCTTCCGGTGAGCGCCGAGGAGGCGCTGGATGCGGATGCGGGAGGCCAGCACCGCCGCTACATGGTGCACGGCACGTCGCATCATCTCGGAATCGATGTGCACGACTGCGCGCAGGCACGCCGCGAGATGTACTACGACGGAATCCTCGAGCCGGGCATGGTCTTCACGATCGAGCCGGGACTCTACTTCCAGATCGACGACCTGACGGTACCGGCCGAACTGCGTGGAATCGGCGTGCGCATCGAGGACGACATCCTGATGACCGAAGACGGCCCGGTGAACCTGTCGGCAGAGATTCCGCGTACTGCCGACGACGTGGAGGCGTGGATCAAGCGGTTGCAGGCATGATGAGCGGGTTGTCGGGGTGAGCAAGTCGTTCATTCAGCAGCAAGCCGGACGTTGAGCAGCAACCGATGCACGAGAATCAACTCGACGTCGACGAGGATCTCGCCCGTCGGCTGATCGCCGCGCAGTTCCCGTCGTTGGCTGCGCTGCCGGTGCGACGTGTGCGCACGGCCGGAACCGTGAACACGATCATGCGCATCGGCGAGGATCTCGTCGCACGTTTCCCGTTGCAGGCCACTGCGCCGGCGGAGCTGGTCGCGGTAGCAGCGGCGCTGACGGAGTTCTCGAGCGCGAGTGCGTTCCCGTCGCCACAGCCGTTCGGCGCCGGCGAGGCGACTGCGGAGTACCCGTCCGCCTGGTCGGTGCAGACCTGGGTACCGGGTGAGGTCGCTCGGCCCGACCGGCACGCGTCATCGGCATCGCTGGCCGAGGACGTCGCAACCCTCGTCACCTCGCTGCGCAGGCTCGACCCGGGTGGCCGAGTCTTCGACGGTCGGGGTCGGGGCGGATCTCTGCGCGACCACGACGAATGGATGGTGCACTGCTTCGCGCAGAGCGCGCACCTGATCGACGTGCCGCACGCGGAGCGGTTGTGGGCGGTGCTGCACGACCTGCCGCGATCGGGCTCGGATGTGATGAGCCACCGCGACCTGACCCCGCCGAATCTGCTCGTCTCCGATAGCACCGGCGCCGATCGACTCGCCGGCGTGCTGGACGGCGGGGCCTTCGGCCCCACGGACCCCGGACTCGACCTCGTCGCCGCATGGCACCTCTTCGACGGTCCAGCGCGACGCGTGGTGCGTGAACGTGTCGGCGCCGGGAACACCGAGTGGTTCCGCGGAGCCGCGTGGGCGCTGCAGCAGGCGATGGGCCTGGTCTGGTACTACGAGGAGTCGAATCCGGAGATGAGCGCTCTCGGCTTGTCGACGCTGCGCCGGCTGCTCGAGGATGCGGAGCTGGGCGCGCTGGTTGTGTGAGCGCGGTCAGCCGCGGGCTGGAGAGCTCACTGCGCGAACTACTCAGGTGCCGACGACGGAAAGACGGTTACCGTCCCTGTTCGTGAACGGCTGGAGAGCATGATCGCCAGGATGCCGAGCCCCAGAGTCGCGGTCAGGAAGGCGAGGGTTCCGAGTGCAGCGAGAACGCCGGACATCTCCATGAAAGCAGTCGGCGAAGCGACGCCGATCAGCTGCGGCAGGACCCACATCAACGTCTGGGCGCCGAGCGCCCACAGCGGGGCCCAGTTCCACGGAGTCGGCACGACCCGGGTTCGGGCTACCTGCACTCCCGCGATCAGCCCGACCATCAGCGGCAGCACCATCGACAGGTATGACCACGGTAGCCAGGCCTCTGCCTGCTCGGGATTCATCGGTCCGGCGAACAGCCCAACGAGAGTGTCGGTCAAGGGCCACAGGGCCACGGCGGCTGAGGATGCTACTCCGAGCGGCTTTCGCGCGACGACGCTGCCCTCGCGGCTCAAGCCGAAGGCCAAGATGAGGACGGCACCTGCCCACAACACATCCGCAAGAAGGGTGAGGGTGGTAGTCGCACCCGGTGCTCCGAGGACCGAGCCACGGATGATGCCGACGACACCGCAAGCGATGAGACCGATGCCGCCCACCGACCATGAGAGTCTGCGCCTGTGCATGACTCCACGCTAGCGGCGACTCAACTCCCCGCTGCCACCACTTCGACTTTGAACCCGGCGGTGTTCTCCAGCCAACCGGCATAGTGATCCGGGCCACCGGCATGCGGATAACGCTCCTGGTACAGCGCCCGCCACCCGTGCGCCGAGGCGTCGGACATGGTCGCATCGACCTCCGCACGAGAGCCGCCCCAAAACGCGAGGTGATTCACCCCGGGCCGGCGGCGGTCATGATCGGGCGAGGAGAGATTCGGCGACGTCGTCAGGGTCAGGTAAGCGCCGCCGGCATCCCAGGTCCGCCCCTCCGGCCACTCCGCGATGCACTCGAACCCGAGCGCGGACAGCAGCCAGCCCCACGACGGCGCGGCCTCCTCGATATCGCCGACCCAGATCTCGACATGATGAAGCCCTTTCAGACTCATCGACCGCTCCCGGCGAAGTCCGCCACGAGCGGCGCGAGCGATGCCCCGATATCGGATGCCGGGCGCTTGCGCCCCTTCACCTCGAAGGTGTGCCCGCCGCCGTCGATCCACACCACTCGCGCGTCCTGGCAGCTCTCGACGACCTCTTCGAACTGCGTCAGCGGCTGGATGAACGGGTCGTTGGTCCCCTCGATGAACAACTGCGGCACACTGATCGCGGGAAGATGCTCGGCGCGCGGCTTCTCCGGTTTGCCTGGTGCATGCAGCGGATACCCCAGATAGACAAGACCATCCACGGCAAGCCCTTCGGCGACGGCCATCGAGGCCATCCGACCGCCGTAGGATTTGCCGGTCGCCCACAACGACTCCTGCGGACCCCGATCGCGTGCACAGGCCACCGCGGCGTTCCAGGTCGCGATCGCGTGCGCGGCCGGACCCGGCATCCGTCGCCCCAGTTCCACGTAAGGGAAGTTGAAGCGCAACGTCGAGAATCCGAGCTCACCGAGTGCCGAAGCGTATCCAGTGAGGAAAGGATGGTCCATTCCGGTGCCCGCGCCGTGGGCGATCAGCACCGTGCCGCGGCCGGTTCCCTCGCCCCACACCGCCGACACCTCGACCGCGCCCGTGGGCAGCGTCACGTCGAAGCGGAACGGATTCATCGGGAGGTCAGGAGTCCGCTGCGCTCTCACGCCCGGCCGGACGAGGGCTCTCGCTCTCGGGAGCCGCGGCTTCCTCCGCTGCCGGCGCGGACGAAGTCTCGACCGCAGCGGTCGGAACCGCCGGGGCCGCTTCTGCTGGAGCCGGTGCGGGTGCGGGTGCGGGTGCGGGTGCCGGAGCTTCCGTCGAGGCAGGCACCACTCGTTCGCCGTACATCGGAGCCGCCGGACGCGGGGGGACGACGTACCCCTCGGCGCCGGGATCGGTTCCGGGCGACGGCGCCACCGGAGTCGCGCCGGGTACAACACGCTCGCCGTAGCGAGGCGGCTCGTCGAGATTCACCGGCGGACGCGTCGTCTGCGGCGTGACGGCACCCAGCACCTGACGGGCCTTCGCGAGAGACGACGGCATCACCGTCACCTCGTAGTGATCTGCGGCGAACTGGGTGATGCTCGCGAAGTCGCGGCGACGACGCACGATCGCGTAGGTGATGAGGCTCAGCAGCATGCCGACGGCGACACCGATGAGGACGAAACCGACGAAGAGCTGGATCGGCACCTCGGGCTGGCCGATCACCAGGATCGCGGCGAGGAAGAGTCCGATGAGCACGCCGTTGATCGCCCCCGAACGAGCGGCGGCCGCGTAGCCCAGTCGCCCGGTCACCCGCTCGACCGTCCTCACGCTCTGCCCGATGATCGCGATGTCCCTCGCGGGCACCTCCCCCGCGATCAGCTTGGACACCGTCTTCTGGGCGGCCTCGTATTCGCGCATCGAGGCGACGGTCTCGCCGGTATCGGTGCCGTTGGCCGGACGGTTCAGCATGCTCATTGGTCCATTCTTCCACGCCCGCTGATGGGCGTACTGGGAACCGTCGATCCGGCCGCGCGCCGAAGGCACGCGCACTACGCTGGGAACCGTGAGCACACAACGGGTTTTTGCCGCGCGCCTGGCCGGGTGCGCTGTCTTCGACCCCGCTGGCGACCGGCTCGGCAAAGTCCGTGACGTCGTCATCGTGTACCGAAGTACCGGCGCCCCCCGTGTGATCGGTCTCGTCGTGGAGATCCCGGGAAGACGACACGTCTTCCTCTCCATCGGACGAGTCACCTCCATCCGTTCCGGCCAGGTGATCAGCACCGGCCTCATCAACGTGCGCAGGTTCCAGCCGCGGGCAGGTGAAGTACGCGTGCTCGCGGAGATGCTCGGCCGCAGAGTATCTTTCGCCGACGGCAGCGGCAACGCCGTCATCGAAGACGTCGCGATCGAACCGAACCGCCTCGGCGAATGGGCCGTCAGCCAGCTCTTCCTGCGCCGCCCGAAGACCAGCGCTTCTCCGTTCGCGAAGGGACCGACGACCTTCGCCGCGTGGAGCGAAGTGGCCGAGGAACGCGCCCCCGGCGAATCGCAGTCGGCCGAGCAGCTCGTCGCCTCGTACTCCGAACTCCATGCTGCCGACCTCGCCAACACCCTCCTCGACTTGCCGGAGAAGCGCATGCTCGAGGTCGCCGAGGAGCTCTCCGACGACCGTCTCGCCGATGCGCTCGAAGAGATGCCGGAAGACGAGCAGGTGCACATCCTCGACCAGCTCGGAGACGAGCGCGCTGCCGACATCCTCGACCAGATGGATCCGGATGACGCGGCCGACCTGCTGGCTCAGCTTCCCTCCAGCCGACTCGAGCAGCTGCTCGAGCTGATGGAGCCGGAGGAGGCCGAGGACGTCAGGATGCTGCTCCGGTACGGCCCGGATACGGCGGGTGGTCTGATGACCCCCGAGCCGATCATCCTGTCCGCCGACGCGACCGTCGCCGAAGCGCTTGCGCTGATCCGCCGACACGAACTGCACCCGGCTCTCGCCGCCGCGGTGTTCGTGACGCTGCCGCCATTCGAGACGCCCACGGGACGACTCCTCGGCGTCGTGCACTTCCAGCGGATGCTGCGCTACCCGCCGCACGAGCGGCTGGGCGCGATCATGGACGACAGCCTGGAGACGGTATCGGTCACGGCATCCGCCATGGAGGTCGCCCGCATGCTCGCGAGCTACGACCTCGTCTCGCTGCCGGTGATCGACGCGGCGCACCGTCTCGTCGGTGCGATCAGCATCGACGACATGCTCGACTACCTGCTGCCGGACGACTGGCGCAGCCACGACACCGATGAGAAGACCGAAGCAAAGGAGACGCGCTGATGGCTCGCTCCGCGCGCCTCGATGCGCCTCTCGGCCGCGGCACACCCCTCGGCCGCAGCACCACACGGCAGCGGCCCACTTCACGCGACCGCTTCGGCCGGTTCACCGAGTGGGTGGCACGCGCGATGGGCACGCCCGCCTTCCTGGTGATGCTGTCGCTGTTCTGCGTGCTGTGGATCATCTGGAACACACTGACGCCCGAGAACTGGCGCTTCGATGCCGCTGCGAACGGCTTCACCGCCCTCACGCTGATGCTCTCTCTGCAGGCGTCTTACGCTGCCCCGCTGATCCTGCTGGCGCAGAACCGTCAGGACGACCGCGACCGCGTGCAGATCGAACAGGATCGCCAGCGCGCGGAGCGGAATCTCGCCGACACCGAGTACCTCGCCCGCGAGATCGTGGCTCTGCGGATGTCGCTCGAGGAGCGCAACTCGCAGACCGTGACCCGTGACGTGCTGCGCCAGGAGCTGAAGGCGCTGCTGGCGGAACTCGAGGATTCCGATCCGAAGGCACCGTCCGGCGGTACCCCGTCATGACGGCGGCCGATCGGGTCAGGGCAGCCGTCGCCGCGGTCACCGATCCGGAGCTCCGCCGTCCGATCGGCGACCTCGACATGGTGCGGGAGATCGCGGTGGACGGCGACCGCGCGCATGTGGGGATCGTGCTGACGATCGCAGGATGCCCCGCAGCGCAGCGCATCGAATCGGATGTACATCGGGCCGCGGCATCCGTTCCCGGGATCGCAGAGGTCATCGTCGAGGTCGGCGTGATGACGCCGGTCGAGCGGAAGGCGCTGACCGAGAAGCTGCGCGACGGGCGTCCGGCCAGGCAGATGCCGTTCGGCCCTGACTCGCTCACTCGTGTGATCCTGGTCTCCAGCGGCAAAGGCGGCGTGGGCAAGTCCACGGTCACCGCCAATCTCGCCGTCGCACTCGCCGAACAGGGATTGGCCGTCGGTCTCGTGGATGCCGATGTGCACGGCTTCTCGATCCCGGGGCTCCTCGGCATCCCAACCGGAACCCAGCCGACCCGCATCGACGATCTCATGCTGCCGCCGGTCGCTTATGGCGTGAAGACGATCTCGATCGGGATGTTCTTGCGCGACGGCGAAGCCGTCGTCGCCTGGCGCGGACCGATGCTGCACCGCACCGTCACGCAGTTCCTCACCGACGTGTTCTTCGGAGACCTCGACGTTCTCCTCATCGACATGCCGCCCGGTACCGGCGACATCGCGATCTCGATCGGTCAGCTGCTCCCGCACGCCGAGGTGCTCGTCGTGACGACGCCCCAGACCGCCGCATCCGAGGTGGCGATCCGCAGTGGACTAGTGGCCAGGCAGACCGGCCAGCGGGTCATCGGCGTCGTGGAGAACATGGCCGCCTTCGCGCTGCCCGACGGCACCGTCATCGATCTGTTCGGATCCGGCGGCGGCGCCGCGGTCGCCGAGGCGCTCTCCGAGCCGGGTGCTCCTGTCCCCCTGCTCGCGTCGATTCCGCTCAGCCCGGCTCTGCGCACGGGCGGTGACGCCGGCATCCCGGTGGTCACGGCCGACCCGACGGATGCCGCTGCGGGCGCGATTCTCAACCTCGCGAGGACGCTTTCCGCGCAGGGCCGTGGCCTCGCCGGTCGCTCTCTTCCGATGTCTCTCAGCTGAGGGCGGTCCGACGCCTTGAGGCACGGCGGGTGAACGCCACTCTGAGGCCGATCACCAACGGGAGCAGCACCGAGAACAACGGCAGGACGACGGCGCAGAACGCCAGCACCGTCCCGATCGCGAAACCGTTCGATCCCGTACGGCCGAGACCGAGCTCCCCGCCGCCGAACGTGTCCCCTGCAACAAGGAACTCGCCGTCGTACGTGCCGAGCGAATCCACGCACGTCACGTCGTGAACTCCGGAGACGGACGCCGTGAACTGCACGACCTGCTCGAACCCCCGCCGCGGAGTCATCCACCACAGCGTGTCGTCCCAGGTCAGAGACGGCGCACCACGCAACGGCAACTCGACGCCGTCCGGTGCGATCACGGTGCAGCGGGTCGAGCCCAGCGCAGGGGAGATTCCACTGGCCCAGACTCCGGACCGCGCACCCTCGTCAAGATCGACGAGCATGGTGCGCCCGAGGGGACTCGACGGGGCCTCCTCGACGGAAGACACGATCGGCAGCACCCACAGCGTCCAGATCAGGATCCCGGCGAGCAGCGCGACGACCGCAGCGCCGAGCGCCACATAATCCCGATCGGTCAACCCGGATCTGTGAGCGGATGGGCTCACGTGGCCTCGACGTCGAACGGCGGTGGATTGCCGCCGGTGAAGGCAGGGCTGATCTGCGAACGACGGGGAGCCACCGGCTCAGGCACGGGCTCCGCGATGGCGACTGTGGTTGCGGCCGCAGCCGGCTTCGAGTCGTCCTCGAGCAGGGCGTCCCTGATGATGCGGCGAGGATCATACTGACGTGGATCGAGCTTGCGCCAGTCGACGTCGTCGATGTCCGGACCCATCTCCTCGCGCACCTTGGACTTCGTGTCGCGCAGGAAGAGACCGGCGCGCCGCACGAACTTGGAGAAGTTCTCAGCGACCCTGGGGAGGCGCTCAGGACCGATGATCATCACCGCGATCAGACCGATCAGCAGGAGCTTCTCGAAGGTGAGCCCGAATGTCATATGCCCAGGCTACCGCCGCGCCTGCCCTCGCCGCACACACCGTGCACATACCCTGGAAACAGGATGACGATCAACGGGAGAATCAGGCCATGAGCGAGCACGACGCGAACGCACGTTTCATCCGTGAATCCATCGTCGAACCGGACGCGATCGCCCGTGCGCGCGCCCACGCCGTGGAACTGGGCGCGTCCCCGATCAGTGCGGCCGTCGGTGCGCAGATCGCCGTGCTGGCCGCAGCCACCGGCGCTCGATCGATCGTCGAGATCGGCACCGGAGCCGGAGTGTCCGGACTGTGGCTGATGCGCGGTGCGCCGCAGGCGGTGCTGACCTCGATCGACAACGAGCCGGAGCATCTCGCCGCGGCGCGCCAGGCGTTCGCCGACGCGAAGGTCCCCTCGACCAGAGCACGATTCATCACCGGCCGTGCCGCCGATGTGCTGCCGCGGATGAACGAGGCCTCCTATGACATCGTGCTCGTCGACGCGGATGCCGAGAACGTGATCGAGTACGTCGAGCACGGCCTGCGCCTGGCGCGCAACGGCGGACTGGTGCTCGTCCCCCGTGTCCTCGCCGGCGGCCGCGTCGCCGACCCCGTGCAGCGCGACGCCGTCACCGCCGCCTATCGCTCGCTCATCCAGGAGACTCAGGAGTCCTCGGCCGTGCTCGCGGCGGTATCACCCGCGGGCGAAGGACTGCTCCAGCTGGTCAGCATCGGCGACCGCACCTGACCACCGGCGAACCACACGCACAGAAGGGGCAGCGGATCATTGATCCGCTGCCCCTTCTGCATCCGCTCGCGCGGATGGGGATTTCGTCAGGCCGGCGTCACGACGGCTGCCAGCACGTCGTGAAGCTCCTTGGCCTCTGCATCGTTCACGGAGACAACCAGACGGCCGCCGCCCTCAAGCGGGACACGCACGATGATGAGTCGCCCCTCCTTCACGGCCTCCATCGGTCCGTCTCCGGTTCTTGGCTTCATCGCTGCCATCGTGGCTCCTTTCCCTCGGTCGTATGGATTAACTTTATCGGGTGTCGCCGACGCCCGGACGTCACATGTGAAGAAATGCATCAACCCTTAACGTTCAGGGCACCTGCCAGAACGTGTTGCCGAGGGCGTAGACGTGGTAGATCCAGAGCCATTGGCCGAGCAGAACCGCCGCCAGGACCCCGAGCCGCCAGGGGCGCGACCGCGGAACGGCGATTGCTCCCCACAGCGGGCTGAGCGGAATGAGCAACCGGAACGTGCTCGACTGCGGGAAGAACACCGCCAGCAGGTACAGCGCGTAGCTCAGGCTCCACAATCGCAGATCGGCGCCGAGCGCCCTCACGTGGCGCGATCGCAACAGGGCGACACCGAAGGCGGCCACCAGCACGATGAGGGCGATGAGGCCCCACCATGGCGGCATCCCCCACTGGCCGAACCAGAACTGCGCCGCCTGGATCCATCCATCGAACGGCACGAACCCCGAGGCGCCGCCGGAGACCCAGTTGCGCCGCCACGCGAGCTCGGTGGCGAGGTAGGCACCGGCGTCCCCGGTCACGAGCCCCGCGATCACCTGCCAGCCGAAGCCGGTCGCGGTGGCGAGGGCGCCGAGCGCGACGATGTGAACGATCTCGCGAACCAGCAGCGGATCCTCACGGCGGCGGACCCAGCGGAGGATTCCGTAGAGGCCGAGGTACAGCGCGAACGCGAGAATGCCTGGACGCGTGAAGGCCATCACCGGAACGAGGAGATACAGCAGCCAGAAACGGCGCCGGGCCACGGCATCCAGAGCGAGGAACAGGAAGAGCAGGAAGAGCGTCTCCGCGTAGCCGACCTGGAACAGTGCTCCGAGCGGGCCCGCGGCGAAGAACACGACCGCCCACATGGCGGCCGAAGCACCGATCCTGTCGCGGAGCAGCCGATGCAGCGCGAGGCAGGCGAGGAACCCGGCCACCAACGAGACGAGAAGCGCGCCAGCACCCCAGGACCCGAAGAGGAGCCCCAGCGCTTTCGCTGCG
The DNA here is from genome assembly GCF_040675825.1 of Microbacterium sp. LWH12-1.2. Taxonomy (NCBI): domain Bacteria; kingdom Bacillati; phylum Actinomycetota; class Actinomycetes; order Micrococcales; family Microbacteriaceae; genus Microbacterium; species Microbacterium sp. LWH12-1.2. The sequence goes on along the minus strand of NZ_JBEGIJ010000001.1, from coordinate 453,918 downwards.
TATGCGTACACGGGCATGAACGCCCAGGTGTTCTCAGCAACCTCACCGGACTCCGTCAGCGGCAGTTCCCCCGGGTAGCCGTACTCGGCGACCGACCAATACCACTGCGCGTCCCAGCCGAGGACGAAGTCGACGAGCCCCGCATCCGCCCCGAACCGGGAGAGCGGCGTCGACAACGACGCGGCGAGCAGAAGCAGACCGGTCGTCACCAACCGTGCGGACACATAGACGACGGCGATACGCGCGACGACGGGAATCTGCGCCCAGCGTCGGGCGGCTCCGATCAGCGGGCCGTGAGCCACGCGCGGAGTCCCCGCTCCACGGCATCGATCTGGGCGAGCGGAACGCGCTCCTGATCGTGATGAGCCAGGTGCGGGTCGCCGGGTCCGTAGTTCACCGCGGGGATGCCGAGGGCCGAGAACCGGGCAACATCCGTCCACCCGTATTTCGGCCGCGGTTCGGCGCCGACAGCAGCGACGAACTCCTGGGCGATCGGCGCGTCCAGCCCCGGACGGGCGCCCTCGGCGGCATCCGTGATCTCCACTTCGAAGCCGGCGAGAACGCCGCGCACGTGCGCCTCGGCCTCTGCCGCGTTCTTGTTCGGGGCGAAGCGGTAGTTCACCTCGACCTCGCACGCGTCCGGGATGACATTGCCGGCCACACCACCGGCGATGCGCACGGCGCTGAGACTCTCGCGGTACAGCAATCCGTCCACGGGGATCTCGCGGGCCTGGTACTCGGCCAGCCGGCTGAGGATGGGAGCCGCGCGGTGGATGGCGTTGTCACCGACCCAGGCACGGGCGCTGTGCGCACGCACGCCGACAGTGCGCACGATCGCACGCAGCGTGCCATTGCAGCCGCCCTCGACCTCGCCGTTGGACGGCTCACCGAGGATCGCGAAGTCCGCAGCGAACAGGTCAGGGCGAACCGCAGCCAGAAGGCCGAGCCCGTTCTTCGACGCCTCGACCTCTTCGTTGTCGTACCACATCCAGGTGATATCGATCACGGGGTCGACGAGCTCGGCGGCGAGCTTCAGCTGCACGGCGGTCCCGGACTTCATGTCGACGGTGCCTCGCCCCCAGAGAAAGGCCTCGCCGTCGATCTCGATATCGCGAGTCGGCAGGTTCTCGTTGATCGGGACGGTGTCGATGTGTCCCGCGATCACGACGCGCTGGGCGCGGCCGAGGTCGGTGCGGGCGACGATGGTGTTTCCATGGCGGATCACTTCGAGGTGCGCCAGCGGCGCGACGGCCGCCTCGATCGCGTCGGCCAGCGTCTGCTCATCACCGGAGACGCTGGGGATGTCGCAGATCGCGCGAGTGAGATCGACGGAGGACGCGGTCAGGTCGAGCGGCATGCGTTCCAGCCTACTGTCGTGGATTCGGTAGCGTTGAGGCATGACAGAAGCGCGCACTGCCTGGGGAGTCGGCCTCACCACCATCGCCGGCGACGGCACCGTCCTGGATGCCTGGTTCCCCGAGGTCGGCTCCGGCCCGTTGAACGCAGCGGATGCCGCCGCAGCGGTTGTCACCTGGGAGGCGTTGGCTGAGCCCGACGAGCGGCGCAACGTCACCCTCGAGGTCGTGCAGCTGCAGATCGATCTGGATGCCGCCCCCGCTTCGACGGCCGATGCCTACCTGCGTCTGCACGCCCTCTCCCACCTCGTGGTGCGCCCGAACGAGCTGAACCTCGACGGGATCTTCGGACACCTCCCGAACGTCGCGTGGACGAGCGCAGGGCCGATGCACCCGAGCGATGCCGCCCGCCTGCGACCGCTACTGCAACGTGCCGGCATCCAGGTGCAGGGACTGGACAAGTTCCCTCGGCTCACCGACTACGTCCTGCCGGCCGGCGTGCGGATCGCAGACGCCTCGCGAGTACGCCTGGGAGCGCACCTCTCCCCCGGCACGACCGTGATGCACGAGGGCTTCGTGAACTTCAACGCCGGAACGCTCGGCGCCGCCATGGTCGAGGGACGCATCTCGCAGGGCGTCGTCGTCGGAGCGGACAGCGACATCGGCGCCGGCGCCTCGATCATGGGCACCCTCTCCGGTGGCGGCACCGTACGGGTCTCGATCGGCGAGCGCTCGCTGCTGGGCGCGAACGCCGGAATCGGCATCGCGCTCGGCGATGACTGCATCGTCGAGGCCGGTCTCTACGTCACGGCGGGCTCCAAGGTCCTGCTGGCTGACGGCCCCAACACCGCCGACGGCGGCAAGCGCGTCGTGAAGGCCGGCGAGCTGAGCGGCCGCAACGGTCTCCTGTTCTGGCGAAACTCCGTCACGGGTGCGATCGAGGCGAAGCAGCGCGCAGGCGTCGGCGTCACCCTGAACGAGGCGCTGCACGCCTGACAGCCCCGCAGGCCTGTACTTCCGCTGGGCTGCTGGCGGGGCGCACAGGGTACATCTGACGCCCCGTGCTAGTGTCATAGGGATGCCTCTCGCGAGAGCGAGACGTCTGCGTCGTCGACACGCTCCCGCGCCACTTGCTGGTTCTGGCCTTTTCGAACGGCGAAACGATGCGCGATCCCGCGCCGTCGCCCACCTTCCCGCACAGCGCCTCTGTTGCGTGTGCACTCACGGAGATACATCTATGACTTCCTTCCTCGACCTCGGCGTGCCCGCCGATCTCGCTGCAGTCCTTGCTGCAGATGGCAAGACCGAGGCGTTCGCCATCCAGCGCGACACCCTCCCCGACTCCCTCGCCGGCCGTGACCTCCTCGGCCGCGGCCGCACCGGCAGTGGCAAGACCATCGCCTTCGCGCTTCCGCTCGTCGCCCGTCTCGCGGCGTCGTCCCGCTCCAGCCGCGCCGGCCACCCGCGCGGCCTCGTGCTCGCTCCGACCCGCGAGCTCGCCACCCAGATCGCAGCGACCATCGCGCCGCTCGCGGCAGCGGCCGGCCTCCGCGTCACCACCGTGTTCGGTGGCGTCAGCCAGCGCCCGCAAGAGCAGGCGCTCCGCAGCGGCGTCGACATCGTCGTCGCCTGCCCCGGCCGTCTCGAAGACCTGATGAAGCAGCGGGTCGTGCACCTCGACGCCGTCGAGATCACCGTGCTCGACGAGGCCGACCACATGGCCGACCTCGGCTTCCTGCCCGGTGTCACCCGCATCCTCACCGCGACTCCGGCCGGCGGACAGCGTCTGCTGTTCAGCGCCACGCTGGACCGCGGTATCGACACCCTCGCTCGCCGGTTCCTCTCGAACGCGGTCAGCCACGAGGTCGACGAGTCCAGCGTGCCGGTCGGCGAGATGACGCACCGCGTGCTCGTCGTCGATTCCACCGACAACAAGACGACCCTGGTCCGCGAACTCGCGTCCGGCACCGGCCGCCGCATCCTGTTCACCCGCACCAAGCACCAGGCGAAGAAGCTCGCCAAGCAGCTGACCGCCGCCGGCATCCCGGCTGTGGATCTGCACGGCAACCTGTCCCAGAACGCGCGTGAGCGCAACCTGGGCGCCTTCTCGTCCGCTCCGGAAGACGGCGGCGTGCGCGTGCTCGTCGCCACCGACGTCGCCGCCCGCGGTGTGCACGTCGACAACGTCGACCTGGTCGTGCACGTCGACCCGCCGATGGAGCACAAGGCGTACCTGCACCGCTCGGGTCGTACCGCGCGCGCAGGCGCTGCCGGTACCGTCGTCACCGTCGTGCTCCCCGAGCAGCGTCGTGACGTGAAGGACCTTCTCCGCAAGGCATCCATCACCGCACCTCTCGAAGACGTCACCGCCGGTGCCGTCGCCGAGCTCGTCGGCCAGCGTGCCGAGCACGTGCGCCCGGCGCCGATCGTTCAGCAGCAGCCGCAGCGTCAGGCGCCCAAGCAGCGCCCCGCCGGTGCCGGCGCTCCCCCGGCCCGTCGCAGCCGCCGTCCCCGTCCTGCCGGTCAGGGTCAGGCGCAGGGTGCCGGTCGCGGCCAGGGTGGCGGCCAGGGCCGTCGCAGCTCGCAGGGACGCTGATCTAGCCTCGCTCCCCATCTCGGGGTCGTACATGGCCGCCATCCTTTGAGGATGGCGGCCATCTGCGTCTCCCGGCGTGCTCGGAACGCGCTGATCAGAGCCTGCAGCCTCAGCGCCGCACGGACTCCAGGACGACCGGATCTGCGCATCCCCTGGCGAAGCCGGCGATGCGCCGCCGGATCTCGAAGCCCAGCACCCGCACGCCGATCCACTCGGCCACTGGAGCGAGCCATATCGGACGGCAGGAGAAGTTGTACTTCCACACCGCGAGCGTGCCCGTGCCGGACGGCGCGGGCGTGAAGCGCCAGCCGCCGCCGAGCTTCGAGAAGAACCAGGGACCGTCCACCATCACCATCCCCACGTTCGTCGGCGGGGCGTACGAGACGTAGCGACTGACCATCGAGAAGCCGAAACGCTGACGGGTGTAGGTGAGCACGTCCTTGTCCGCGGCTGTCGCGCCGTCGAGGAAGTGCTGTTCGCTGATGAATCGATCCCAGCGCCGGCGTACCTGACCTGTCGTCTGCGACACCGCGAACGCCGTCGCCGGATCCACCGGGACGACGACCTCAGCGCTGACGACCGGCACGGTCGTGGCTCAGCGGCCCGGGTACTGCCGTTCCGGCCAGCCGGTGTACAGCTGCTGCGGCCGGCCGATCTTCGTCTGCGGGTCGTTCTGCAGCTCGCGCCACTGGGCGAGCCAGCCCGGCAGACGGCCGATCGCGAACAGCACGGTGAACATGCGGGTCGGGAAACCCATCGCCTTGTAGATGACGCCGGTGTAGAAGTCGACGTTCGGGTACAGCCGACGCTCGCGGAAGTAGTCGTCGGCGAGTGCGAGCTCCTCGAGCTCCTGGGCGAGATCCAGAAGCGGATCGGTGACCCCGAGCTCGGCGAGAACCTCGCGAGCCGCCTCCTTCACGAGCTTGGCGCGCGGGTCGTAGTTCTTGTACACCCGGTGCCCGAAGCCCATCAGCTTCACGCCCTCTTCCTTGTTCTTCACCCGCTCGACGAAGCGCGAGACGCTCTGTCCCGAGTCGCGGATCTGGCCGAGCATCGTCAGCACGGCCTCGTTCGCACCGCCGTGCAGGGGTCCGGAGAGGGCCTGGATGCCCGCCGAGATCGACGCGAACTGATTCGCTCCGGTGGACCCGACGAGGCGGACCGTCGACGTGGAGGCGTTCTGCTCGTGGTCTTCGTGCAGGATGAGCAGCAGCTCGAGCGCCTTCGACATCACCGGGTTGATCTCGTAGGGCTCGGAATGCACGCCGAAGTTCAGCTTCAGGAAGTTGTCGACGAAGCTCAGCGAGTTGTCCGGGTAGAGGAACGCCTGACCGATGCTCTTCTTGTGCGCGTACGCGGCGATGACGGGAAGCTTCGCGAGCATCCGGACCATGTTCAGCTCGACGTGCTCGGGGTTCGCCGGGTCGGATTCCTGCTGGTAGTACGTCGAAAGGGCAGCCACCGCGGAGGAGAGCACCGCCATCGGGTGCGCGTTGTCCGGCAGCGCCTGGAAGAAGTGCTTGAGATCTTCGTGCAGCAGCGTGTGGCGGCGGATCTTCTCGTCGAACTCCGCCAGCTCGGATGCCGACGGCAGCTCGCCGTAGATGAGCAGCCAGGCGACTTCGAGGTAATTCGTGTTGCCCGCGAGCTGCTCGATCGGATATCCGCGATAGCGCAGGATGCCCTTGTCACCGTCGATGAAGGTGATGTCGGACTTCGTCGAGGCCGTGTTGACGAAGCCGTAGTCCAGCCCGGTGTAGCCGGTCTGGCGGGTCAGCGTGGAGAAGTCGATGCTGTTATGCCCTGCGGTGCCGCGCACCAGGGGGAACTCTGCGGTGGTCTCACCGATCGTCAGCTTCGCTGTGGCCTGCTGGTCTGCCGCTGCGCTCACGCGGACCTCCTCATAGGTGTCTTGCACGTAGGTCTCTCGACTTCAGTCAAAAAAATCAGGGCGATGTCACGACGCAGAGCGTCAGGCCGGGTCACAGCCGAATCGCTTTTACAGCCTAGTAGCCGCATCGGCCTACTGTGACATCCGCCAAGAGACATCGCTCAGGCGGGAGAGATCCTACAGATTTCCGCCAAGCAGACGCCGCGCTGCTTCGACGACTCGCTCGCTCGGCGCGGTCAGCGCGAGTCGCACGTGCTCTCCGGAGCTCGCACCGTAGAACGGGCCGGGACCCGCCAGGATGCCGAGTTCGGAGAGTCGCTGCATCGACTCCCATGCATCACGGCCTTCGGTGGCCCACAGGTACAGGCCTGCCTCAGAGCCATCGACCCGGAAGCCCGCAGCCTCCACAGCCGGACGAAGGAGGTCGCGCCGCTCGCGGTACAGCTCCTTCTGCGCAGCGACGTGCTCGTCATCCCTCAAGGCGACGGCCATGGCATGCTGCACCGGAGCGGGCGGCATCAGGCCGAGGTGCTTGCGGGCCATGAGCAGTTCACCGACGTTCCGAGCGCAGCCGGCGAGGAACGCCGCCCGGTATCCGGCCAGGTTCGACTGCTTGCTCAAGGAGTACACGCTGAGCAGGTTGGCCCGACTGCCGCCGGTGACTCGGGGGTCGAGCACCGAGGGCACCGGCTCGGTGGCCCAGGGGCCGTCCCAGCCGAGTTCTGCGTAGCATTCGTCGCTCGCGAGCACGGCTCCGAGTTCGCGAGCACGTTTCACCGCGGCGGTGAGCTCGCTGATCGACCACGTCCGTCCGTCCGGGTTGCCCGGCGTGTTGATCCAGATGAGCTTGGTGCCATCCGGCCATTCCGCTGGGTCATCGGCCGGCAACGGCGTCGCGCCTGCGACGCGCGCACCGACCTCATACGTGGGGTAGGCCACGCGGGGGTGCACGACGATGTCACCCTCGCCGAGGCCGAGGAGCGTCGGCAGCAGTGCGACGAGTTCCTTGGATCCGATCGTCGGAAGCACGTTGTCGACGGTGAGATCCGGCACGCCGCGGCGGCGCGCATACCAGTCGACGATGGCTTCACGCAGGGCCGGCGTACCGACAGTCTGAGGGTAGGCGTGCGCATCGGTGGCCTCGGCGAGCGCACGGCGGATGATCTCGGGCGTGGGGTCGACCGGGGAACCGATGGAGAGATCGACGATCCCCTGCGGGTGCTGAGATGCGCGCTCCCGGTACGGAGCGACGGCGTCCCACGGATAATCTGCGAGGTCGCGGATGCTCACTTACTCGCCCTGCGGCGGGAGAGCACTGATGATCGGGTGGTCGAAGGCGAGGACGCCCGTCTTGGCCGCGCCACCAGGGGAACCGATCTCGTCGAAGAACTCGACGTTCGCCTTGTAGTAGTCGGCCCACTCCTCGGGGAGATCATCCTCGTAGTAGATCGCCTCGACCGGGCACACCGGTTCACAGGCACCGCAGTCCACGCATTCATCCGGGTGGATGTACAGCGAACGCTCCCCCTCATAGATGCAGTCCACGGGGCACTCGTCGATGCAAGCACGATCCTTCACATCGACACACGGCAGAGCGATCACATACGTCACCGCTCCAGTCTACGACTCGTGGCTGGACGCAGATCTCCGAACACCCGGATCAAGGGGCACGGCAGTGATGAGCGGCGCCTGCTCCGGCGATTCCGCGACGGGGGCCTGCTCCGCATGCGTGCGCACCTGCAGACGAGAGAACGAGGGCCAGGCGACGGCGAGGAGCACGAGCCCCGCCACGATGTACGTCCAGATGCGCCCAGAGAGGGTGTCCTCCACGACGACGGAGCCACCGGGACCGACACCCGAGATGAGCACGAGCGTTCCGATCATTCCGAGGCCCGCCGCGAGCGTCGCGCCGCGATCGTGGGTGAGCGCTCGGATCGCGATGAGAATCGCGGCGCAGGCGATCGCGCCGATGATGAGGCCCACCGGGATCGGCCCCCACATCAGGCTGTGCCCGATCGTTCCGGCGACGCCATAGACACCGCCGACGAGTGCCGCGGCGATCCACGACAGAACTCGGGAGATCCAGCTGATGCGCACCTCAGAATTCTACTCGGGCCGAACGTTCAGGCCGCGAGGCCTGTCAGACGGAGCAGCGCTGCCACCAGCGCCGCGGCGAACACGACGACGAGGAATGACTGCTTCAGCCACAGGAGCCCTGCTGCCACGAGGAGCGCAGGCACCCTGGCGTCGACGATGACCGCCTGACCGTCCCCGAGCGTCTGCACGGCCACGAGAGCGGCGAGCAGCCCGACGGTGAGCAGGTCGGAGATGCGGGCCGGATGCGGCGCTTCGAGCACCTTCGGCGGCACGAGGTAACCGATCACCTTGAGCGCCAGACAGATCAGCGCGGCGAGAAGTATCGCGCTCCACACGCTCATCGCGGCACCTCCGAGGCGCTCGTCGCCGCCGCGGCGGGTTCAGCACGGCCGAGCCAGTTGAACCAGCCGATGAGGATGGCGACCACCGCGGCGACGAGCACCGGCAGTCCCGGCATCAGGAACGGGGTGAACGCGGCGGCGACGACAGCGGCCGCGATGCCGACGGCGATGGCCTGACGCTGCTTCAAACGCGGCCACAGCAGCGCCAGGAACGCCGCGGCGGCCGCGGCATCCAGCCCCCAGGTCTTCGGATCCCCGAGCACATCTCCGACGAGAGCACCGATGAGCGTCGTGGCATTCCACCCCAGGAAGATCCCGATCCCGGTGACCCAGAACCCGACCTGTCGCAGACGCGGATCGTTCTGCGAGATCGCGACCGCGGTGGACTCGTCGATCGTGAAGTGCGCGGCGGCGGCGCGCCGCCAGGCGCCTCCGCCGACGACGGGCGACATCCGCATCCCGTAGGCGACGTTGCGGACGCCCAGAAGTGCGGCGGACGCGACCGCGGAGGGCAGGGCGGCAAGGCCCCCGGCCGCGAACACCCCGACGAAGGCGAACTGCGACCCGCCGGTGAACATCAGCAGGCTCAGGACGCAGGCCTGCAGGACGTCCAATCCGGCCGCGACGGCGAGTGCTCCGAAGGAGATGCCGTAGGCGCTGGTCGCGAGCACCACTCCCAGCGCCTCGCGCCAGACCTCACGTTCCGCGGACACGCAGCTCCCTTCGATGGACAAGCGTTCGTTCAAACGAACGGACGTCTATCATTCTGAACAGAGTGTTGCGGATAGTCAAGCGAACGATCGTTTGACATGATGAACACATGGAGGATCTGCGCACTCGAATCGCTCGCACCCTGCGGCGGGAGCGGGAGGCGGCCGGCTTGTCGGTCTCTGAGCTCGCCCGCCGCGCCGGCATCTCGAAGGCGACCGTCTCTCAGCTCGAGAGCGGCGCGGGCAACCCGAGCGTCGAGACTCTCTGGGCATTGGGCGTCGCCCTCGACGTGCCGTTCGCGGTACTCGTCGATCAGCAGGCCAACGCCCCGACGCTCATTCGCGCCGTCGATCTTGCCGGGGTGCCAGCCGCGGCGGCGGCATACAGCGCGACGCTGCTCGCGGCCAGCCCTCCCGGCGCCCGCAGAGATCTGTATCTCATCCAAGCGGACCCCGGAAAGGCTCGGGTATCAGATCCACACCACCCGGGGACGACCGAGCACGTCATCCTGATCTCCGGCGAAGCACAGGTCGGTCCCGTGGGCGAAACTGTGACCCTCCGGCCAGGCGACTACCTCTCGTACCCGGGAGATGCTCCGCACATCTTCGAAGCGGCCGCGCCGGGCACGAGTGCGGTGCTCATCTCAGAGCTCCGCTGACCCCCCTCGGTCGTTCAGTACCAATCCGTCGACTGCGAGTGCGACCAAGCGCTGCACGGCGTGCCGTACACAGACGAGATGTACCCGAGACCCCACGCGATCTGTGTCGCTGCGTTCGTCTCCCAGTCGCTGCCCGCCGAGGCCATCTTGCTGCCGGGCAGTGACTGCGGGATGCCGGTGGCGCCACTGGAGTCGTTGTACGCCTGGTAGTTCCAGCCGGATTCCTTGTTCCACAGGGAATCGAGGCAGGAGAGCTGATCGGCGCCCCAGCCGTACTGGTTAGCTGCCATCTGCTGGGCCGTCGCCTTCGCGCCGTCAACCGTGTTCGTCGCAGCCAGCGAGGCGAGCTGCGCCGCCTGTTCTGCGGCGGCCTGCTCTGCGGCGGCCTGTGCCGCGTCGGCGGCGGCCTTCTGCTCCTGTGCGGCGGTGAACGCCGCCTGCAGCTTCTCGGTGTCCGCGAGCACCCCTTCGGTCTCGGTGACGGAATCCGCGGTGAGGGCGGCCAGCACCAGCACCGGCATCTCGGCGCGATCATCCAGCGCATCGATCCGGTCCTGCAGATCAGTGGTGTCGAGCGGTGCGACGGCCGGGTCGATCGCCAGGCCGGATTCAGCGACCTCATCAGTCAGCGCATCGGCGGCGGCCACGGCCTCCCGCGCTTCCACCATCGTGATCGCGGCAGTGTCGGCGTTCTTCGTCGGGAGTTCGGAACCGGTGACGAACGCCGAGACGATCGCCGTCGCATCGGGCTGTTCGGCGCCGGCAGCCGGTGCCGACACGAGGCCGGCGGTGAGAGCTGCGCCGAGAAGCGCCGCCGTCGCCGTGCCGAGGATCATCATCGGACGGCGTGCGGTGACGGCTGCACGGGCGGACGCTGCCGCGGAGGCGCGCCGAAGGTTACGGGTCTTGTGAAGCATGGGTTTCGACTTTCGGGTCGTCGTACGCCCTCGACAGGAGACTCATCGGGAGTTCGTCCCGGGCGCAAGCCATCGAGTCTGCACGACGAACCTGAGTGAAAACCTGCTCTCACCTGGGCATTACATGAGAAGAGGGCCCCGCGCGCGCCGATTCGGCGCTGCGGGGCCCTCTTTCAGAGGCGATTCTCAGACGTTGGCGTCCTGGCGCTTGAGGCGCGCAGTCTCGCGTGCGCGGGTGTTCGCGTCGAGGTTCACCTTGCGGATGCGCACGACCTCGGGCGTCACTTCGACGCACTCGTCGTCGCGGGCGAACTCCAGGCTCTCCTCCAGCGTCAGCTGACGCGGCGGGGTCATCGACTCGAACGTGTCGGAGCTCGCTGCACGCATGTTGGTGAGCTTCTTCTCCTTGGTGATGTTCACGTCCATGTCATCGGCGCGCGAGTTCTCACCGATCACCATGCCCTCGTAGACCTCCTGCGTGGGCTGCACGAAGAACGACATGCGCTCCTGCAGGGCGATCATCGCGAACGGGGTGACGACACCCTGGCGGTCAGCGACGATCGAACCGTTCTGACGCGTCGTGATGGAGCCGGCCCACGGCTCGTAGCCGTGCGAAATCGCGTTCGCGATGCCGGTGCCGCGAGTGGTGGTCAGGAACTCGCTGCGGAAGCCGATGAGGCCGCGCGACGGGACGATGAACTCCATGCGCACCCAGCCGGTGCCATGGTTGGTCATGTTCTCCATGCGGCCCTTGCGGTTCGCCAGGAGCTGCGTGATCGCGCCGAGGTGCTCTTCCGGAGTGTCGATGGTGAGGTGCTCGAACGGCTCATAGGTCTTGCCGTCGACTTTCTTCGTGACCACCTGCGGCTTGCCGACAGTGAGCTCGAAGCCTTCGCGGCGCATGTTCTCGACGAGGATCGCGAGGGCCAGCTCTCCGCGGCCCTGCACTTCCCACGCATCCGGACGTCCGATGTCGACGACCTTGAGCGAGACGTTTCCGATGAGCTCCTTGTCGAGGCGGTCCTTGACCATGCGAGCGGTGAGCTTGTGGCCCTTGACCTTGCCCATGAGCGGCGAGGTGTTGGTGCCGATCGTCATCGAGATGGCGGGGTCGTCGACCGTGATGGCCGGGAGCGGACGCACATCTTCGGGGTCGGCGATGGTCTCACCGATCGTGATGTTCTCGAAACCGGCGATCGCGACGATGTCGCCGGGGCCGGCGGACTCTGCGGGGTAGCGCTCGAGGGCGCGAGTCTTCAGGAGCTCGGTGATACGAGCGTTCTGGTGGGTGCCGTCGGCGCGGACCCAGGCCACTGTCTGGCCCTTCTTCAGCGTGCCGTTGAAGACACGGAGCAGGGCCAGACGACCGAGGAACGGGCTGGAGTCGAGGTTCGTGACCCATGCCTGCAGCGGCGCCTCGTCGTCGTACGCCGGAGCCGGCACGTGCTCGAGGATCGCCTCGAAGAGCGGTTCGAGGTCACCGTTGTCGGGCAGCGAGCCGTTCTCCGGGCGGTTGAGCGACGCGGCGCCGTTGCGGCCGGACGCGTAGACGATCGGCACGTCGAGCAGGGCATCGACGTCGAGGTCCGGCACGTCGTCGACGAGGTCGGACGCGAGGCCGAGCAGCAGGTCGTGCGCCTCTTCCTCGACCTCGGCGATGCGGGCGTCGGGACGGTCGGTCTTGTTGACCAGGAGGATGACGGGCAGCTTCGCCTCGAGCGCCTTGCGCAGCACGAAGCGGGTCTGCGGCAGCGGCCCCTCGGACGCGTCCACGAGCAGCACGACGCCGTCGACCATCGAAAGGCCGCGCTCGACCTCGCCGCCGAAGTCGGCGTGACCGGGGGTGTCGATCACGTTGATCGTGATCTCCTTGCCCTCGGCGTGCTTGCCCTTGTAGGTGATCGCCGTGTTCTTGGCGAGGATCGTGATGCCCTTCTCACGCTCGAGGTCGTTGGAGTCCATGGCGCGTTCTTCCATGTGCTCGTGAGAGCCGAAAGAGCCGGTCTGACGCAGCATGGCGTCGACGAGCGTGGTCTTTCCGTGGTCGACGTGCGCGACGATTGCGACGTTGCGGAGGTCAGAGCGGAGGGCGTGCGCCATGCAGAAGTCCTAAAAGGGAGGGGAAAGGGTCGGGATGCCGACATACCAGGGTATCGCATGGCCAGGCATCGTTCCTGGGCGGACGTCGTACGATCAGGGACGTGACCCCTCGACCCGCTCCGGCACTCGCGCCGGACACGCCTCCCACACCCTCGCGCACGCGCCTGTGGTGGGAGATCGCGATCGTCCTGGCGCTCGGACTCGGCCAGTCCGCGGTGTACGCGATCGTGCAGCTCGCCTATCGACTCACCGACGAGAAGCCGCTCGCCGATCAGGTGGCGACACTCAATCCTTCGCGCAGCGATCGTGAACTGTTCGACCTGATCTACCAGGTGCTGTCGATCGGGTTCTCCATCGTCCCGGTGCTGCTGGTGTGCTTCCTGCTCTGGCAGTCGTCGCGCCCGCACCTCGGCCGGCTCGGACTCGACGGCACCCGAATCGGGCGGGACGCCAGCGGCGGCATCCTGCTGGTGCTGGCGATCGGCATCCCCGGCCTCGCCCTGTATCTCGTCGGACGCATGCTGGGACTCTTCGTCGCCGTGAACCCGGCCGGGCTGGACGCGTACTGGTGGACGGTGCCGGTCCTGCTGCTCGCCGCGGCACGCGCCTCCCTGCAGGAGGAGTTCGTCGTGCTCGGCTACCTGTTCGCGCGGCTGAAGCAGCTGGGGTGGGGGCCCTGGACGATCATCATCGCCACCAGCGTGCTGCGTGCGAGCTATCACCTCTATCAGGGACCGGGCGCGTTCATCGGGAATTTCGCGATGGGGATGCTGTTCGGCTGGCTGTTCCTGCGCACCGGACGACTGCTGCCGTTCCTGGTCGCGCATTTCCTCATCGACGCGACGGTGTTCGTCGGCTACCCGTGGGCCGCCGCGACCTGGCCCGCGCTGTTCGGCCTGCCGGCGTAGTCCCTCCGTCGCTCTACGAGGCCGCGCACCGCGGGCGGGTCAGAGATTCGCGATCACGACGGCTGCGGCTGCCCAGAGCACGAGCACGCCCAGGACGATCAGTGCCGTTGCGTCCCAGGTGCGACGGATCGGAGCATCCGCTGCACCGCCGGCCGCCTCCCAGCGATCCCGAATCCCGGTGAGCTCGCGAACGCCCGCCGGCATCTTGACCTCCACGTCATCCCGCGAAGGGCGACGCACCGGGCGCGACCGCGCCGGACCGCCGTAGCAGGTGACGTCGGTGCCGTCGTCGAGCGAGAACACCAGCTGCCAGCGCATATCGATGTCTCGCACCCGGGTCCAGCCGAAGCTCGTCCTGCGGAGCATGTTCTGCACGAGCGCTCCGTCCGCGTCGACGCGGACGAGGGAGACGGAGCTGACCTCATAGACCACCCACAACGTCAGCAGCACCCACGGGGCGAGCAGGAGCATCTGCCCCCAGCCCGCGCGCACCACGGCATCACCGAGGAGGAACGCCGCAAGCAGCCCCGAGATGATCATCACGACCGGCCCGGAGGACGCGCGGAACGTCCGCGTGCCCTCCGGGCGTTCGTCGTCCGTCACCGTCAGCGTCCGCCGAGCGCGATGGAGGCGCCGGGGATCGCCTGCAAGAGGCGATCCGTGTACTCCTGCTGCGGGTTCGCGAAGATCTCATCGACCGTGCCCTGCTCGACGACGCGCCCCTTCTCCATCACGCACACGAGGTCGCTCGAGACGCGAACGACCGCGAGGTCGTGCGTGATGAACAGGTACGTCAGATCGAGCTCCGACTGCAGGTCGGCGAGCAGCTTCAGGACCTGATCCTGCACCAGCACATCGAGCGCCGACACCGCCTCATCGAGAACGACGATGTCGGGCTTGAGGGCGAGCGCGCGCGCGATCGCGACGCGCTGCCGCTGTCCGCCGGACAACTCGTTCGCGTACCTCGTCGCCAGCACCCGCGGCAGCGAGACCTGATCGAGGAGCTCCTCCACCCGTTCGCGCTGCGAGGTGCGATCGCCCACACCGTGGATCTGCAGCGGTTCTGCGATGGTGGCGCCGATGTTGCGCAGCGGGTCGAGAGATCCGTACGGGTCCTGGAAGACCGGCTGCATGCGTCGACGCAGGCCGAACGCCTGAGCGTTCGAGAGGCGCGACACATCCTGGCCGTCGATCTCGATGGTGCCGCTGGTCGGCTCTTCGAGCTTGAGCACCATCTTCGCCACCGTCGACTTGCCCGAACCGGATTCCCCGACGAGAGCCAGGGTCTTGCCCTTCGGGATCTCGAAGGTGACGTCGTCGACAGCCCGGAATGCTTCGCTGCGGAAGCCTCCCTGGCGGATCCGGTAGTCCTTCGTGAGGCCGGCCACTCGCACCGTCGGCGGGATGTCGGCGAGGTCCTTGAGGGTTTCGATGCCCCGGTCCTCGACGACCGCCTGGATGCGCTGCGATGCGATGCTGGGCGCTGCGGAGACCAGTCGTTTCGTGTACGGATGCTGTGGATCCTCGAGGATCTGCCGGCTCGGCCCTGCCTCGACGATGTTCCCGTTGCTCATCACGATGATCTTCTCCGCACGCTCGGCCGCCAAGCCGAGGTCGTGGGTGATCAGAAGCACCGAAGTGCCCCTGTCACGTGTGAGAGAGGCCATGTGATCGAGGATCACCCGCTGCACGGTGACGTCCAGCGCGGAGGTCGGCTCGTCGGCGATGAGCAGCTTCGGGTCGGCTGCCAGGCCGATTCCGATCAGCGCGCGCTGCCGCATGCCTCCGGAGAACTGGTGCGGGAACTGATGCAGACGCCGCTCGGCATCCGCCAGGCCGGCCTGCTGCAGCACCTCGATCGCGCGCGCCTTGACGGCGGCGCGGCCCTGTGCGATCCCGTTGGCCCGGATCGCCTCCTTCACCTGGAAGCCGATGCTCCAGACGGGGTTGAGGTTCGACATCGGATCCTGCGGCACGAAGCCGATCTCGCGGCCCCGAACGTTCTCGATCGCGGTGCGGCCGAGGGTCGTCAGCTCGCGGCCGTCGAGCGTGATCGATCCGCCGGTGATCATTCCGGTGCCGGGAAGGAGGTTCACGATGGCTGTGGCCGTCGTGGACTTGCCCGAACCCGACTCCCCGACGATCGCCACGGTCTCACCCGGGAAGATGTCGAAGCTCGCCCCGTGGAGAACCTCTTTCACGCCCTCCTGCGTGCGGAACGCGACCGTGAGGTCGCGCACGCTGAGCAGGGGGATCTGTGCGGCTGCACGATCGTTCATCGACGTGCCCTCGCCTTCGGGTCGAGGGCGTCTCGGATCAGCTCGCCCAGAGTCACGAACGCGAGCACCGCAAGGGTGAGCGCGATCGACGGATAGATGAGTGCCATCGGCGCGACGCGCAGCGACGACTGTGCCGCGCTGATGTCGTTGCCCCACGACATGGTCGAGCTTCCCAGACCGACGCCGAGGAACGACAGCGTCGCCTCGGCGACGATCGACGCGGCGAGGCTGAGCGTCGTCAGGACGAGCAGCGGCGCGAGCGCGTTCGGAATCACGTGGGCGACGAGAGTTCCGAATTTGCCCTTGCCGAGCGCCCGCGACGCGACGACGAAGTCGGCCTGCCGGACTCTCAGCACTTCGGCGCGCACGACTCTGGCAGTCGATGCCCAGGCGAAACCACCGATCGCGAGCGCGAGGACCGGTACGGACCGGTACTGCGAGAACACCGTCATGACGACGACTGCCGCGAGGATGTACGGGATCGCGAAGAAGATGTCGCCGACCCGCGAGAGCAGCGAATCCAGCCATCCTCCGTAGAACCCGGCCAGCGCGCCCATGATCAGCCCGAGGACCGAGGAGATGAGCGTGGCGAGCAGGCCGACCGACAGCGAGGTCTGCGCACCCCAGATGAGGCGTGCGTAGATGTCGCATCCTTGGAACGTGAACCCGAGCGGGTGCCCGTCTGTCGGCCCGCCATTGCTGTTCGAGAGCTGGCAATCGCCGTTCGGTGGGGTCGAGGTGAACAGGGTCGGCCACACTGCCATCACCAGGAAGATGAGGGCGAGCGCGACGGAAGCCCAGAACAGCGGGCGACGTCGGAGATCAGTCCACGCGTCACGCCACAGGTTGCTCGGCTTCTCGGCGATCCGCACCGCGTCGACGGAGATCGTCTCCGTCTCGATCGGCGCGACGAAGTGCTTCTGCGTAGTGGGGTCAGGCATAACGGATCCTTGGGTCGAGCAGACCGTAGAGCAGGTCGATGACGAGGTTGACCAGGACGTACAGGATCACGAAGACCGTGACGAAGGAGACCACGGTGGGGCCTTCATTGCGGATCGCGGCCTGGTACAGCGTGTTGCCGACACCGGGGACGTTGAAGATGCCCTCCGTGACGGTCGCACCGACCAGCAGCACACCGAAGTTGGTCGCCGAGTTGGTGATCACCGGGATCAGGGAGTTGCGAAGCACGTGCACGGGGATCACGCGGCCGCGCGAAAGCCCCTTGCTGTACGCGGTGCGCACCCAGTCCTGATTGAGGGTGTCGATCACCGAACTGCGCATGAGCCGCATGCTGACCGCATACAGGCTGAAGCCGAGCACGATCGCGGGCAGCCACAGGCCGCCCCAGTCGTTGTCGGCGCCGACGGTGGGCTTGAACAGTCCCCACTGGATCGCGAGGAAGTACTGCGCGAGGAACGCGACGACGAAGATCGGGATCGCGATCGCGACGAGCGCGACGACCAGAGCGACATGGTCGAACAGCTTGCCCTTGTACAGCGCCGAGATCGTGCCGATGATGATCGCGAGCACGAACTCGATGCCGATGGCCATCACCGCGAGCCGGCCGGTGACCGGAAGCGTCTCGACGAGCACCGCGGAGACGGGGCGACCCGAGAACGTGGTGCCGAGGTCACCCTGGAACACGCCGGTGATGTAGTACCAGTACTGCACGAGGAACGGGTCGTTCAGGTGGTATTGCTCGCGCAGCTGCTGCACGACCGCCGGGTTCGGGGTGCGGTCGCCGAACAGCGCGAGGATCGGGTCGCCTGGCATGGCGAACACGAGGAAGTAGATGAGCAGGGTGGCTCCGAAGAACACCGGAATCACCTGCAGGAAACGTCTCAGGATATAGCCGAGCATCTGTTGTCCCGTAGTCAGGAAGCGAAAAGGTATGACCAACACGGCCTGTGAGGCGGCGACGAAGAATCGTCACCGCCTCACAGGAGAGTGCTATCAGACCTACTCGGCGGCCTTCGTGACCTGGTAGAGGATCGGCCAGGTGTCCCAGCCGAACTCCACGTCCTCCACGCTCTCGCCCCACGCGCCCATGGCGTTGGTGTACCAGAGCGGGATGGAGGGAAGCTCCTGGAACAGGATCTCCTGCGCCTCCTGGAACTTCTTGATGCCGTCTTCGACATCCGCCGCCGAAGCGCCTTCATCGAGGAGCTTGTCGAACTCCGCGTTCGAGTAGTCGCCGTCGTTCGATCCCGCGTCGGTGCCGTAGATCGGGCCGAGGCCGTTGAACATCGACGGGTAGTCGAACTGCCATCCGTTGCGGAAGGCAGTGGTCGCCTGACGCTCGGTGATCAGCGTGCGGTGCTCTGCGAAGGTCGGGATCGGCTTGCCCGCTGCCTCGATGCCGAGGTTGTTCTTCAGCTGGTTCGCGATCGCATCGACCCAGCCCTGGTTCGGGCCGTCAGCGTTGTACTGGATCTCGAAGGTGCCGCTCCACGGGGCGATGGCGTCGGCCTCGGCCCATAGCTTCTTCGCCTCATCCGCATCGAACTCGAGCACCTCGGAACCAGGGATCTCCTCGGAGTATCCGTCGATCACGGGCGAGGTGAAGTCCTTCGCCGGGGTACGCGTGCCGTTGAAGACCACATCGGTGATCTCTTCGCGGTTGATCGCGTGCGAGATCGCCTGACGACGCAGGATGCCTTCCTCACCGCTGAAGTGGTCGAGGCGGCCCGGGATCGTGATGGTGGCGTTGGCCGCTGCCGGCTGGTTCACCGTGCGTCCCTCGAAATCGCTCTCGAAGGTCTGCAGCGCGCTGTCCGGGATCTCCTGGAGGATGTCGAGGTTGCCGCCCTGAAGGTCGGCGTACGCGGCATCGGTGCTGGCGTAGAGGATCATGTCGACTCCGCCGTTCTGCGCCTCACGCGGACCGGTGTACTCGTCGTTCTTCACGAGGTCGATGCGCTCGTTGTGCTTCCAGGCGCCTTCCTCCTCGAACGCGTACGGTCCGTTGCCGACGGGGTTCTCGCCGAACGCCTCGAGGTCGTCCCACGCCGAGGCCGGCATCGGGAAGTAGGCGGTGTATCCGAGACGCAGCGGGAAGTCGGACTCGGGCTGCTTCAGCTTGACCGTGAAGGTGAGGTCGTCGACGACCTTCAGGCCGGAGAGCTCGGGGACGTTCTCGTCGTAGGAGAAGCCCTCGATGGACTCGAAGAAGTAGCTCGAGAGCTGCGCGTTGTCGAGCGCGGCGCCGTAGTTCCACGCCGTGACGAAAGCCTCGGCGTCGACCGGGTCACCGTTGGTGAAGGTCTGGTCGGGCTTGATCTTGATGGTGAAGGTCTGCGCGTCGTCGGTCTCGATCGACTCGGCGACATCGTTGTGAACAGCGCCTTCCGCGTCGTAGTAGACCAGGCCAGCGAACATGCTCTGGATGACGAGTCCGCCGCCCACCTCGTTGGTGTTCGTCGGGATCAGCGGGTTCTGCGGTTCGGTGTTGTTGACCGAGATGACGGCCGTGGGGTCACCGGATGACGTTTCTTCCGTCTCGGGGGTCCCGCCAGCGGCGCAACCGGCGAGTGCTAGCGCGCCGATGACAAACAACGCGGTGCCCGCAAGGGCGATCTTGTTTCGCTTCACTTTGTGTCCTCCTGATGGACATGGATAAACGCGCACTCCTCGTCGAATGCGCGGCGATAGTTGAGAGTAACCCCCAGAATCCCCCGTACCTATCTCCGCTAATGAACTGTTACTGAGTGGTGACCATCCGTAACAGCGCTGTAACCGGGAGGCGCGCGAAAACGGCGTTCCGCGTACCCGGGCGGGTATGCGGAACGCCGTTCGGACGTGCGGTTTCGTCTCAGGCGAATGCCTCCACCGGCGGGCAGGCGCAGACGAGGTTGCGGTCGCCGTATGCCTGGTCGATGCGGCGCACCGGCGGCCAGTACTTGCCCGCGACGAGCGCCGGAATCGGGTACGCAGCCTCCTCGCGGGTGTAGGCGTGCGCCCACTCCCCCGCGATCAGCGAGACCGCGGTGTGCGGCGCCCCCACCAGCGGGTTGTCGTCGGCGGGCCAGCGGCCTGCGGCGACAGCATCCGCCTCGGCCTTGATCTGGATCATCGCCTCGATGAACCGCTCGATCTCGCCGATGTCCTCCGACTCGGTCGGCTCGACCATGAGCGTGCCCGCGACGGGGAACGACATCGTCGGCGCGTGGAAGCCATAGTCGATGAGTCGCTTGGCGACGTCGTCGACGGTGATGCCTGTGGCTTCCTTGAGGGGACGGAGGTCCAGGATGCACTCATGCGCGACGCGGCCGTTCTCGCCCGTGTACAGCACCGGGTAGTGCTCGCCGAGGCGCGCAGCGATGTAATTCGCCGAGAGGACGGCCGCGGCCGTCGCACGGCGGAGTCCGTCGGCACCCATCATCCGCACGTAGGCCCACGAGATCGGCAGGACACCCGCCGACCCGTATGGCGCACCGGAGATGGCACCGCCTTCGAAGGTGAACCCTCCGAAGTGCTCAGCACGCTGCGCAAGCGGATGCCCCGGCAGGAACGGCGCGAGGTGGGCCTTGGCCGCGACCGGTCCGATGCCTGGACCGCCACCGCCGTGCGGGATCGCGAACGTCTTGTGCAGGTTGAGATGCGAGACGTCGCCGCCGAGGTCGCCGAATCGGGCGTACCCGAGCAGGGCGTTGAGGTTCGCGCCGTCGACGTAGACCTGCCCGCCGGCGTCGTGAACGGCGGCGGTGATCTCGACCACGTCGTGCTCGTACACGCCGTGCGTCGACGGATAGGTGATCATCAGCGCGGACAGCTCGTCGGCGTGCGCTGCGATCTTCGCGCGCAGGTCGTCGAGGTCGACGTTGCCGAGCTCGTCGCAGGCGACGACGACGACCTTCATGCCGGCGAGTACGGCGGATGCCGCGTTGGTGCCGTGTGCGGACGACGGGATCAGGCACACGGTGCGCTGATCATCGCCGTTGGCGAGGTGGTAGCCGCGAATGGCCAGGAGGCCGGCGAGCTCACCCTGCGAGCCCGCGTTCGGCTGCAGCGAGACGGCGTCGTAGCCCGTGACCTCGGCGAGCCAGCCCTCGAGCTGGTCGACGAGTTCGAGATAGCCCTCGACGTCGGATGCCGGCGCGAACGGGTGGATGCCGGCGAACTCCGGCCACGTGATCGCCGCCATCTCGGTCGCGGCGTTGAGCTTCATCGTGCACGAACCGAGCGGGATCATGCCACGGTCCAGGGCGTAGTCCCGGTCGGCGAGGCTCTTCAGGTACCGCATCATGGCGGTCTCACTGCGGTGCGCATGGAACACCGGGTGGGTCAGGTAGTCGGTCTCGCGGATGAGGTCGCCCGGAAGCGAGTTGTAGCCGTCGCCGAAGCCGAAGACGCGCTCCTGCTTGCCGCCGAACACCTGCGCGACCTGATGCAGTTCGCTGTGGCTGGTGGTCTCATCGACCGAGATGCCGATCGTGTCGGCATCCGCCACGTGCAGCAGGATGCCGTAGCCGTGGTGCGCCTGCTCGGCGAACTCCGCAGCCCGCCCGGGGACCCGCACCTGCAGCGTGTCGAAGAAGGCTTCGTGCACGACCTCGGCCCCGGCCTCGACCAGCCAGTCGCGCAGCAGCGCGGCCTTCAGCGCGGTCTCCTTCGCGATCGCCCGCAGTCCGTCCGGACCGTGGTAAACGGCGTACATCGACGCCATCACGGCGAGGAGCACCTGCGCGGTGCAGATGTTCGACGTGGCCTTCTCGCGGCGGATGTGCTGCTCGCGCGTCTGCAGCGAGAGACGGTAGGCCGGCTTGCCGTCGGCATCCACCGAGACGCCGACCAAGCGACCCGGAAGCTGCCGCTCGAGACCCGCGCGCACCGCCATGTAGCCGGCGTGCGGTCCGCCGAAGCCCATCGGCACGCCGAAACGCTGGGTGGTGCCGACGGCGACGTCCGCGCCCAGCGAACCCGGCGACGAGATGAGCGTGAGGGCGAGAAGATCGGCCGCGACGACGGCGAGGGCACCGGCCAGGTGCGCAGCGTCGATGACGGCACTCGGGTTCCAGACGCGTCCTGATGCGCCGGGGTACTGCACGAAGACGCCGAACAGTTCGGCCGGCAGGGTCTCCCCCGCGGCGAAGTCCACCGTCACGAGCTCGATGCCGACGGCCTCGGCACGGTTGGCGAGCAGCGCCTTCGTCTGCGGCAGCGCGTCGGCGTCGACGACGAACACATTCGATTTCGTCTTCGAGGCGCGACGGGCGAGCAGCATCCCCTCGACGACCGCGGTGGACTCATCGAGCATCGACGCGTTCGCGGTCGACAGCCCGGTGAGCTCGGCGACCATCGTCTGGAAGTTGATGAGCGCCTCCAGGCGCCCCTGGGAGATCTCCGGCTGGTACGGCGTGTACGCCGTGTACCAGGACGGGTTCTCGAGCACGTTCCGCTGGATCACCTGCGGGGTGATCGTGCCGTAGTAGCCCAGGCCGATCATCGGCCGATTCACCGTGTTGCGTGCCGCGAGCGCGCGGAGCTCCGCGAGCGCCTCGGTCTCGCTGGCGGCGCCGGGGATGAGCGAATCGGTCGACGCTGCGGTGAAGATCGAGGAGGGAACCGCCTGGCGCATCAGCGCCTCGACGGGGCTCCAGTCCTCGAGCTCGGACTCGACCCCGAGCGCATCGAGCATGACCCGCTGCGCCTCGGCGGTGGTTCCGATATGACGATCGGCGAAAGAGACCACGTCTGGATCAGCCCTCCGTGAGTGCGACGTACGCGTCGCGGTCGAGCAGACCGTCGGCAGCGCCGGCCGCGACGGAGACCTTGATCAACCAGCCGCCGGCGAACGGCTCGGCGTTGACGAGCGAAGGGTCGTCGACGACGGCGTCGTTGATCTCGACGACGGTGCCGGCGACCGGAGCGTAGAGCTCGCCGACCGACTTCGTCGACTCGATCTCGCCGACGACGGCACCGGCGGTGATCTCGGTGCCGACAGCGGGCAGCTCCACGAAGACGACGTCGCCGAGCTTCTCGGCCGCGTAGTCGGTGATGCCGATGGTGACGGTCTCACCGTCGATCGCGAGCCACTCGTGCTCTTCGGTGTAGCTCAGTGCGTTGAGGTCGGTCATTTTGTCCTCCGGTAGAAAGGCAGGGCGGTCACGGTCGCGGGGATCTTCGTCCCCCGCACATCCAGGAATACTGTGGATCCCTCTTCAGCGGAAGAAGGAGTCACATAGGCCATCGCGATCGGGTGGCCGAGGGTCGGGCTGAGGGCACCGCTGGTGATCTCGCCGAGAACGGTGCCGTCTTCGGCGACGACCGCGTAGCCGGCACGGCCGGCGCGCTTGCCCTCGGCGGTGAGGCCGACGAGGATCGGTGCGTCGGCTGCCGCATCCACAGCGTCCTTGCCGACGAAGCTCTCCTTGTCGACGGCCACGACGCGTCGGAGTCCGGCCTGCGCGGGCTTCGTGTCGAGGGTCAGCTCGTGCCCGTACAGCGGCATGCCCGCCTCGAGTCGGAGGGTGTCGCGAGCGGCGAGACCGGCCGGCACGAGGCCGTGCGATTCTCCGGCGACGATCAGGGCGTCCCAGAGCGCCGGAGCGTCGGCGGCGCGGACGAGCAGCTCGAAGCCGTCCTCGCCGGTGTACCCGGTGCGGGCGATGAGCAGCGGCTCACCGAGGAAGAAGGCATCGGCCCAGGCGTAGTACTTCTGCTCCGCCCACGGGGTTCCGAGATCGGTGATCCCTTTGGCGACGGAGACGATTGCCTCGGCAGCGGGTCCCTGCACGGCGAGCAGGGCGTAGGAGTCGGAGACGTCCTCGACGTCCACCCCACGGTCACCGATGAATCCGGCGAAGCTGCGGTCCTCATCGGCCCCGCGCGGCGGAAGCTCGCGCTCGGGAATCGACGGGAATGACCGAACCCGCGATGCGAACGCCGCATCGACGAAGCCCCGGTTGCCCGCGTTGGCGATCACCAGGTAGCGATCTTCTGCCAGCCGGTAGGCGATGACGTCGTCGACGATCCCGCCGCTTTCAGCGAGGACAAGCGAATACTTGGCCTTGCCGACCGGCATCGTGGAGATGCGGCCCGCAAGCGCGTAGTCGAGGAACTCGGCGGCATACGGACCGGTGACGAGGAACTCGGCCATGTGCGAGATGTCGAAGAGTCCGGCGGACTGACGCACGGCGTGGTGCTCAGCGAGATCGGAGGTGTACCGCACCGGCATCTGCCAGCCACCGAAGTCGGTGAAGGAGGCGCCCAGCGCCTCGTGGCGTTCGCGGAGCGGGGTGTAGCGGGGGTCGGACATGGAGTTCTCCCGGGCTGGATCGGGCGGACCGGCGGCGTCGCCGATCCTGGGAACTCCCCCTCTGTCATAGGCCTGAGAGCTTCGCCCATCGACAGGCCAAGGACCATCGAAGCAGGGGCTTTCACCGTCGGCGGATCTCGTTGCGCGAGATCGCTTTTCAGAGTGGCCGGAACCGCGCGGTACGCGTTACCTGAGAGATTGGCGGGGAGGCTTGCTCCTTCGGTGCCCGGCTGCATTCACCGGGGCTCTCCCGCGAGGGTCATTCGGCCTGTGTTCGGTTGTGCGATCAGTCTAGCGGGTGCGCTCCGGTCGCAGTTTCTGCCGCTTCATGTACGCGAAAGCGGCGGGAACTGCGACCGGAGCCAGGCTCGGATGTCAGCCCTTGACGGCGCCCGCGACGAGTCCGCTCGTCATGCGCCCCTGGACGATGACGAAGAAGATGATGACCGGGATGGCCACGATCGTCGAGGCCGCCATGACCTGACCCCAGTCGATGGCCTGGGTCGCGCTCTGCTGGACGAACCCGCGCAGCCAGAGCGGCAGGGTCCGGTTGTTCTCCATGATCACCAGCGCAACCGTGAACTCGTTCCAGCACTGCAGGAATGCGAACACACCTGAGGCGACGAGGCCCGGAGCCAGCAGGGGCAGGGTGATGCGCACGAATGCCTGCGTCCGGCTGAGTCCGTCGATCATCCCCGCCTCCTCGAGTTCGGCCGGAACACCTGCGACGAAGCCGCGCAGCATCCAGATCGTGAAGGGCACGACGGCTGCGACGTACAGGATGCTGAGTCCCAGTACGTTGCTGAGCAGGCCGAAGCTCGCCATCATCTTGTACTGCGCGATGAAGAGCCCCTCGGCCGGGAGCATCTGGATGAGCAGGATCGTCACGATGAACGAGACGCGACCGCGGAACTTGAACCGGCTGATGGCGATGGACGCGAGGAACGCGAACGTCAGGCAGACGGCGACCGAGAGAAGCGTCACTCCGACGCTGACCGCGAGCGCTGAGAAGAATGACGGCGTGAGCACCCGTTCGAAGTTCGAGAAGGACCCGCCGACCGGGAAGAACGTCGGGGTGAAGGACTCGAGAGTGGCCGTCGACAGCATCGACGAGTTGACCATCCAGTAAACGGGGAACGCCCAGATGACGGCGATGACGAGCGCCAGGATGCTGAGCAGCCACGTGCCCAGGCGGAGCTTCCGGCGACGCACTGGGATGCGACTCCCGTCGGCACTGACGGCGACGCGACCGGCGCTCTTCTCGACAGCGGTGCGGGCGGCGGTGACGGTCATTTTCCCTCCTCCTTGATGAGGCTGCGCACATAGAACCAGCTCAGCGCGATCGTCAGCGCCAGGACGAAGATCGACATCGCCGCTCCGGCTCCGAAATCAAGCCCGGCGACTCCGGTCTTATAGATGTAGGTGCCGAGGAGGTCGTAGTCCGTCGACTTGGGCCCGGCGTCCTGCAGGAGGGTGATCTGGGCGAAGACGCGCAGATCCCAGATGAGGTTGAGGAGCAGGACGATCGCGATGACCGGCTTGAGGACCGGGAACACGATGAAGCGGAACCGCTGCACGGCGCTCGCGCCGTCCAGCTGACTGGCTTCGAGGACCTCCCCGCTGACCTGGGTGAGGCCGGCGTACGCCGAGAACGCCACGAACGGCACCGACATCCAGATGATGATGATCGACGCGACGATGAAGAAGAGCAGCGGTGTGGTGCCGATCCAGTTGAATCCCTTCATGTCGACACCGGGGATCATGCTGAGGAGGTAGTTGATGACGCCGCGCTGGCGGTTGAAGAGCCAGATGAACACGGTCATCGCAGCGATCACGGGCATCGCCCAGGCCAGGAGCAGCGCGATCTGCAGGGTGAAGCGTGCCGCAGCGTGGATCTTGGTCATCAGTAGTGCGAGGAGGACTCCGACCACGATGGTGACGAATGCCGTCACCAGGCAGAAGAGCACGGAGCGGAACGTCACCGCCCAGAACGTGCCGTCCTGCGCGATGGCGATGTAGTTGTCGAACCCGACGAAGTCGGGGGCCTTGCCACCGAGCTGCTGCATCGCCCCGTACTTCTGGAATGACGTGACGATCTGCCAGACGACGGGATACCCCATGCCGAGCAGCAGCACGAGAACGGCGCCGAGGATCAGGAAGTAGGGCGCCAGCGCGCGACGCCGAACGGACGGATCGGCGCCGGTCGAGCGGCCGGTGCGGCCGGGAGGCGAAACGGGGGCATCTGTGGTGGTCATGCGGGCACTGCCTGTCTGAGAAATACGCGTGGGGGCCGGGCGGACCCGACCCCCACGCAGGGTGATCAACCGTTGATGACGGCGTCGATCTTGGCGTCGTACTCCTTCGCCAGGTCTGCGACGTCTCCGCCCTCCGCGACCTTGCCGAAGAACTCCTCCAGGATCTTCTTGCCCTCGACCGCCGCCCAACCGGGCGCTGCCGGGGTCAGCTTCGAGCCGAGTGCGGAGTCGACGAGCGCCTCAGCGAACTGGTCGTCGCCGAGATCGCCGACGAAGTCGACATTCGCCGGACCCAGGCCGTTCTTGGCGAGCAGCGTCTGGTACTCGTCCGAGTAGATGATCCGGAGGAGCTCCTTGGCCCCTGCCTGGTTCTCGCTCTTGGCCGAGACACCGATGTTCGAGCCGCCGGCGAAGACCGGTGCCACCGAGCCCTCCTCGAGGCCGGGGAGCGGGAACACGCCGAACGTGGCGTCGTTCCACTCACGGACCTCGGCGCCCTCGTCGTTGTCACCGGTGTAGTCGCCCACCGACCAGTGAGCCCAGCCCGGAGCGATGATCGTCGCCGCGGTCGGAGCCGCGCCGCCCTTGTCGTTGTTGATGTTGATCCATGGCGTCGAGTCGTCCTCGGTGGCCGGAGCGTTCGATGCACCCGTGAAGATGTCCTGGAACTGCTCGAGTCCCGCGATGGACTTCGGGTCGGACAGCGTGGAAGCCCACTTGTCGCCGTCCTTCTTGGCCAGCTCTCCCCCGTTGGCGAAGATCCAGGAGATGCCGTTGCGCCAGTCCTGACCGCCGATGTAGAAACCGGACTGGCCGTCGGTGTGAAGCGCCTTGACCGACTCGCTGAACTCGTCGAGCGTCTTCGGAACCTCGAGCCCGGCAGCGGTCCAGATGTCCTTGCGGTAGGTGATGTATCGGGAGCCGAAGTAGTACGGCAGCGCGTACTGCTTGCCGTCCACTTCGCCGACCTCGACGAACGACTCCAGCAGCTTGTCGCCGCCGAGATCCTCGAAGATCGGGCTCAGGTCGCTGAACGCACCGGCTGTCGTGAAGGTGGGCGACCAGGTGTTGCCGATCTCGGTCACATCAGGGGTGTTCTTGGCGTCGGGAAGCTGGTTGGTCAGCTTGGTGAGCGCGTCGCTCCAGTCCTGCTGCTCGATGGTGAGCGTGCCGCCGGTCGCTTCTTCATACGCATCGACGAGGAACTCGCGAGCCTCTTCGGGGGTGTCCCCACCCATCACCCAGAAGGTGATGTCCTGTCCCTTGGCGGACTCCGGGTCGAATCCGGACGCGGCCGTTTCGCCGCCTCCGCCGGTGCCGCAGGCCGTCAGGCCGAGGGCGAGGACCGATGCCCCCGCCACGGCGGTGAGCGCGATCTTGCGCTTCCCGTTTCTATTCATTCTTCTTTTTTCCTCTCGGTGCTGCACTGCAGGAGGGATTCTCTCCGGATGGAGTCACCCCCGGATGGGGTTTGTTAGGACAGTAACCTAACAAACCCCATCCGGGGTAACAACCTCTCCACAGCTCCGGACATAACATTTCGGACTCAGCGTCGATCTTCGTCATCGATGTGCACTAAGGGTCGGTCTGACACTAAGATCGAATCGGAGGTTAAGGTAACAATGACTCAAAGCCACGGCATCCGAGTCGCCGTCTCGACGGTGATCCTGACGCTGCGCCGCACTGCGAACGGCGAAGCCGTACTCGCGCTGCCCCTCGTGCTGCGCACCAGAGAGCCCTACGCCGACCAGTGGGCGCTGCCCGGCGGCTGGCTCACCGTTGCGGAATCCGCAGTCGACGCGGCCGCGCGCACCCTGGCAGAGACGACCGGCCTCTCGCCGAGCTACCTCGAACAGCTCTATGCGTTCGGCGCCGTGGACCGCTCCCCCACCCGCGTGGTCTCCATCGTCTACTGGGCGCTGCTGCGCTCGGATGACGTCGATGCACAGAGCGCTGCGCACCTGGCCTCCGGACACGCACCGGAGAACGTTCGATGGTTCGACGTCGACGCTCTGCCGCCACTCGCCTTCGACCACAACCAGATCGTCGAGTACGCGCTCTGGCGGCTCCGCAACAAGGTCGGCTACAGCCGGGTCGCGCACGGCTTCCTGCCCGCCGAATTCACGCTCGCCGACCTCCGCGAGGCCTACGAGGCGATCCTCGGCCGCCACCTCGATCCGGCGAACTTCCGCCGCCAGGTCGAAGCCGCCGGCAACCTTCTCCCCACCGAGCGCTTCCGCACCGGCAGCCACCGTCCCGCCCGCCTCTACCGCTACAACACCGACGTCGAGCTCGCCGATCGCGGCCCGCTCGGCTCCGACGAAACGAGCACCCGATGAGCATCACCTTCGTCCCGACGCCCACCGTTCCCGAGGCCGACGCCTCGGTCGATCACGCGATCCAGGCGATCGTCTCCGGCGCCTCCATCGACGCCACGTGCAGCACCGATCTCGCGGCCGGTCCATGGGACTTCGACAGCCGCCCCGGCTACGGGCCCGGCTCGTCGATGGGCGACGTCATCCCGACCGGGGCCCCTCGTCAGGGCGAACTGCCCGCCGCATACCGCGAGGCAGGCGAAGACGAGCTCGACGCGCGGATCCGCGCCGCCAAGGCGACGCTCGGAGACCGGGTCGTCATCCTCGGCCACTTCTACCAGCGCGAAGAGGTGGTCCGCCACGCGGACTACGTCGGCGACTCCTTCCAGCTCGCGACGGCGGCGAAGGGACGCGCAGATGCCGAGGCGATCGTCTTCTGCGGAGTGCACTTCATGGCCGAGACCGCCGACCTGCTCTCCGGTCCGGATCAGGCCGTGATCCTGCCGAACCTCGCCGCCGGCTGCTCGATGGCCGATATGGCAGACATCGACCAGGTCGAGGAGTGCTGGGAGCAGCTGGCCGACGTGCTCGGAGACATGGACGCCGTGGACGAGACCGGCCGGGTCCCGGTCATCCCGGTGACCTACATGAACTCCTCCGCCGCGATCAAGGGCTTCGTCGGACGGCACGGCGGCATCGTCTGCACGTCATCGAACGCGCAGACCGTCCTGGAGTGGGCGTTCGAGCGGGGGCAGCGCGTGCTCTTCTTCCCCGATCAGCACCTGGGCCGCAACACCGCCAAGGCGATGGGCGTCCCTCTCGAGCAGATGCCGATGTGGAATCCGCGGCGTCCGCTCGGCGGCTCCACCGCCACCGAGCTCGTCGATTCGCGGGTCATCCTGTGGCACGGGTTCTGCTCGGTGCACCGACGCTTCACGGTCGCGCAGATCGACCAGGCGCGAGCCGAGAATCCGGACGTACGCGTGATCGTGCACCCGGAGTGCCCGATGGAAGTGGTGGATGCCGCAGACGAAGCCGGCTCCACGGACTACATCCGCCGCGCGATCGACGCCGCGACAGAACCGACCGCCTTCGCCATCGGCACCGAGATCAACCTCGTTCGTCGGCTCGCCGCTCAGTACCCCCAGCACGAGATCTTCTGCCTCGACCCGGTCGTCTGCCCGTGCTCCACGATGTACCGCATCCACCCCGGCTACCTCGCCTGGGTGCTCGAGGAACTCGTCGCCGGTCGCACGCCCAACCGCATCCAGGTGTCCGCCGACGTCGCCGACCCCGCACGCGTGGCGCTGGAGCGGATGCTGGCGGCGAAGCCGCCCGTCGTGGACGGCGTCCGATGAACACGCTCGTGGTGGGATCGGGAATCGCGGGCCTCACCGCGGCGCTCCATGCGCACGAGGCGGGCCACGCGGTCACCATCGTGACCAAGGCGGCGCTCGGCGACGGCTGCACGGGATTCGCCCAGGGCGGGGTCGCCGGCGTATACGGCCCTCGGGATTCAGCGGCCCAGCACGCGTCGGACACCCTGATCGCCGGCGCCGGTCTCTCGGATGCGGCGGCTGTCGATGTCCTCGTCGCCGAAGGTGCGACGAGGATCGCTGAACTCATCGCACGCGGCGTCGCTTTCGACCGGTCCGCCGACGGTGAACTGCTTCTCGGGCGCGAGGCCGCGCACAGCCACGCGAGGATCGTGCACGCCGGCGGCGACGCGACCGGTGCCGCCATCTCCCGCGCCCTGGTCGCTGCCGTGCGCCGCACCAGCATCGAGGTCGTCGAGGACGCGTTCCTGATCGATCTGATCGTCCGCGACGGCGCGGTGCGCGGCATCCGCCTGCTGATCGACGGCTCAACCGCCGACCTCGCCGCGGATGCCGTGATCCTGGCCACCGGCGGCGCTGGACACCTGTACGCGCACACGACCAACCCGGCCGGTACGACCGGTGACGGCATCGCCGCGGCGCTGCGCGCAGGCGCCGAGGTGGCCGATCTGGAGTTCGTCCAGTTCCACCCGACGATCCTGGCCGCCGGTCCGGCGTTCCTCATCTCCGAAGCCGTACGCGGCGAGGGGGCGACGCTCATCGACGACGCGGGGCGCCGGTTCACGTTCGACGTGCATCCAGACGGCGAACTCGCGCCCCGCGACGTCGTGTCCCGAGCGATCGCCCGCCAGGCCACCGCGCAGGGATCGCCGGTGCGGCTGGATGCCACGATGATCGGGGCTTCCGCCCTCGCTCAGCGCTTCCCGACCATCGATCGGGTCACCCGCGAACGCGGCTTCGATTGGGCACGCGAGCCGATCCCGGTGACGCCGGCGGCGCACTACCTGATGGGCGGGGTCGTGACCGACCTCGACGGCCGCACGTCGCTGCCCGGCCTCTTCGCCGTCGGCGAGGTCGCCCGTACCGGCGTGCACGGGGCGAACCGCCTGGCGTCGAACTCCCTGCTCGAGGGTGCGGTGTTCGGCGCCCGCGCTGCTGCGGCTCTCGGCTCGCCCCGGGCATCCGATCGCCCGCTCCCGGCGGAAAGAATCCCGCTGAACCTCGCGAATACCGGGTCTTTTCGCGACGGGAACGAACGGGGACCGTTCAGCCGGGCGGCGCTGCAGCAGGTGATGTGGGACGAAGTCGGGTTGCTCCGCACCGACGACAGCCTCGCCGACGCGCTCGACACGATCCGCGCCTGGCGTGCCGATGCCACCGCTGCGCACACGGTCGCCGAGCACGAGGACGTGAATCTGCTTCTGCTCGCCGATGCCACGGCATCCGCCGCCCTCGCCCGCACCGAATCCGTCGGCGCCCACTACCGCAGCGCCGACCGCATCGAAGCACCACAATTGGAGACCGTCTGATGCTCACCGCCGCCACCCTCACCCGTGTCGTCGGGGCAGCCCTCGAAGAGGACGCGCCCTGGGGCGATCTGACCAGCAGCACGCTGCTTCCCGCAGACGCCACCGCGACCGCCGACCTGGTCGCCAGAGAGGCCGGCGTCTTCAGCGGCGGCGATGTCTTCGCCGCCGCGTTCGCGCTGACCGACCCGGCACTCGTCGTCGACGTGCACGTCGGCGACGGTGATTCCTTCACTCCCGGCGACGTGCTCGCATCGGTGTCAGGGTCGGCGCGCAGCATCCTCACCGCCGAGCGCGTCGCCCTGAACTTCACGCAACGGATGAGCGGGATCGCCACGCTGACGGCCGCATACGTCACGGCGGTCACCGGCACCGGTGCGCGCATCGCCGACACCCGCAAGACCACCCCTGGGTTGCGTGCTTTCGAGCGGCACGCCGTCGTCTCGGGCGGCGGCAGCAATCACCGCTTCTCGCTCTCGGATGCGGTGATGGCGAAGGACAACCATCTCGCAGTGCTGAAGAGGTCGGGGGCGGATCTCGCGACGGCGCTCAGGGAGTCGCTGTCACGGCTTTCGCACACCACGCATGTGGTCGTCGAGGTCGACCGGCTCGACCAGATCTCCGCTGTGCTCGATGGCGGAGCGCACACCGTGCTGCTCGACAACTTCTCGCTCGAGGATCTCCGCGCCGGCGTCGACCTCATCGGCGATCGGGCGACCGTCGAGGCATCCGGAGGCGTCAGCCTCGACACCGTGCGGGCGATCGCCGAGACCGGCGTCGACGTCATCTCCGTCGGGGCGCTCACTCATTCCGCACGGGCACTCGACCTCGGCCTGGATGTGCGGATCGCCTGATGCTCTACCTCGACCACGCCGCAACCTCCCCGGTGCGTCCGGAAGTGTGGGAGGCCATGCGCCCCTACCTGACCGGGGTGTACGGCAACCCGTCCAGTCACCACACCGTCGGCGAGGCTGCGGCGAGCGCACTGGATGACGCCAGGGCGCGCGTGGCGAGGGTGCTGGGGATGCGTCCCTCCGACGTCATCTTCACTGCCGGTGGCACCGAAGCCAACAACCTCGCGGTGAAAGGCATCGTGCTGGCGGCACTCGGGAGCGGCCGTCGACACCTGGTGACCACGCCCATCGAGCACGAATCGATTCTGGAATCAGCGGACTACTTGCACCGCCTCCACGGGGTGTCGGTCGCTCGCGTCGCGGTGGATGCCGTCGGGCGGGTCACTCCCGAGAGGCTTTCCGCCGCGCTGCGCGACGATACGGCGCTGGTGTCGCTCGGGCACGCGAACAACGAGATCGGCACGGTGCAGGATGTCGCTGCCCTCGCCGCTGTGACCCGCGCGGCCGGTGTTCCGCTCCACGTCGATGCCGTGCAGTCGGCCGGCTGGCTGTCGCTGAGTGCGCTCGGCGCCGACGCGATCTCGCTCGCCGGTCACAAGCTCGGTGCCCCCAAGGGGATCGGGGTGCTCGCGGTGCGAGGGCGGGTGCCGCTCGAACCCCTGCTGCACGGCGGCGGCCAGGAGCGTGGGCGCCGATCCGGCACTGAGAACGTCGCCGGGGCCGTGGCGATGGCCGTGGCGCTGGAGCTCGCCGACACGGAACGCGATGCCGTCTCCGCCCGCGTCGGCGCGGCGACCGGGCGATTCATCGCCCGGGTCCTGGCAGCAGTTCCGCGAGCGGCGCTCACTGGCGATCCGGTGCACCGCCTGCCGGGCACCGCGAGCTTCACCTTCGCGGGGACGAGCGGCGAGGCGGTACTGCTGGAGCTGGAGCGGCGTGGAGTGATCTCGTCGAGCGGCTCGGCGTGCGCCGCCGGAAGCGACGAGCCCTCGCACGTGCTCCTCGCGTGCGGCATCCGGCCTGAAGTCGCGCAGACGTCGGTGCGGTTCACTTTCGGTCGCGAGGTCCTGCCGGACGACGCCCCCGAGCGCCTCGCGGCGCTCGTCGCGGATGCGGTGCGCGCGGTCGCCGGTTCATGACTCCGGAGAACCGGTCCTCCTTCGAGCTCGCGTCCGCGTATTTCCGCGGTCAGACCGGCGCGCATATGTGGATTCTCCGGAGTTATGGCTGACGGGGAGTCACACTCAGGCCGGCGCGGGGCCTCGGCCCGAGGACGGTCATAGACTCTGCTGGTGACTACAGCCGCCGCCCCGATCGTGACGATCATCGTTCCCGGGCGCGATATCGCCGCCTTCGCCCCTGCCGCCCTCGATTCGCTGCGAGCGCAGACCGAGGCGCGCTGGCAGGCGATCCTGATCGACGATGGATCGGTCGATGACACGGGAGCGATCTTCACCGATGCCGCCGCCCGCGACTCGCGCTTCCGGGTGATCCGGCACGACGCCTCGCGAGGGCTTGGAGCCGCCCGCAACGTCGGCATCGACCTCGTCGACACTCCCCTGCTGGGCTATCTCGACGCCGACGACGAGTTCATGCCGACCGCGCTCGAGCGCCTCACCGGCACTCTCGCCTCGACGGGGAGCGACTTCGCCGCCGGAGCCTACGTGCGCACGCGGCTGCAGGGAGAGACATACGTCCCCGGCCGCCTGCAGCCCTGGGTGGCGGCGGCGACCCGCCCCGAGCGTCTGGCCACAACGCTGACAGCCCACCCGCACGCGTCAACGAACATCGTCGCCTGGTCGAAGATCAGCCGCACCGACCTGTGGACCGGCCTCCGGTTCCCGGAGAACGTCGCGTACGAGGATCAGGTCGTCGCCCAGCTGATGAACACCAGGGCTCGGGCCTTCGACGTCGTCCCCGACGTCCTGGTGCACTGGCGGTTCCGCGCCGACGGCAGCTCGCTGACGCAGAGCAAGGCCCAACTGCCCGTGCTCCGCGACTATCTCCACGGCCTCCGCAGCGGCATCCGCGTGCTGCGCGAAGCGGAAGCGCACGCGGCCGTGGCTGTGCGGCTCGAACTCATCCTCGCGATGGACGTGCCTCCCCTGCTGGCGATCGCCGAGACGCACCCCGACCCCGCCTATTCGGCGGAGGTCGCATCCTTCATCGGAGAGTTGCAGGAGCTACCCGAATTCGCCGCCGCGGTCCCTGATCCGAACTTCGCCGCCGCCATCGCCTGGTGAAAGCCTCAGGAGCCGCATGAACGCTTACCTCAACGACCTCTTCGGCCTCGCCGGCCGCACCGCGATCGTCACCGGCGGCAGCTCCGGCATCGGCCGTGGCATCGCCACCGCCCTGGCCAAGGCCGGCGCGGCCACCGTGATCGTGGCCCGCGGCGCTGATCGCGTCGACGAGACCGTACGTGAACTGGTCGACGCGGGATGCCGCGCGGCCGGCGTCATCGGTGATCTCGGCACCCGGGCCGGCATCCGGGCGGTCGCCGAGCAGGCCGTCCACCCGTTCGGCGAACCCGACATCCTGGTGAACTCTGCCGGCATCAACATCCGCCCGCCGTACCCGGAGATCTCCGAGGCCGACTGGGATGCGACGATGACGGTGAACGCCCTGGCACCGTTTCTGCTCGGGCAGCGATACGCCCCGGGGATGGCGGCACGCGGATACGGGCGCCTCATCCACATCACCTCGCAGCAGGCCCACCGCGCCTTCGTCGGCAGCGGCGTGTACGGCGTCTCGAAGGGTGCGGTCGAATCGCTGATGCGTTCGGAGGCGGAGGCATGGGGCGGTACCGGTGTGACGAGCAACTCGCTGGTCCCCGGATTCGTGCTCACGCCGCTGAACGCGCGGCTGCAAGAGGATCCGGAGAAGGTCGGCGCCCTCGCCGCACGCACGATGATCGGCCGCAACGGCCTGCCGAGCGATTTCGCTGGAGCATCCGTCTTCCTCGCGGGCGCAGGATCCGCCTACGTCACGGGCCACTCATTGTTCGTCGACGGCGGTCTCTCGGTGCACTGAACCTCTCGGTGCACTGACACCCCGGGGGTCAGCTGTCGACCGGATGCACCCGTTCGTCGGCACGCGGCACATCGAGGAGCGGCACCGGCGACGTCAGTGCCGCCACCGCATCCGCACCTGCCGAATTCTCAGGAGCGCGGTCCGCACGCCGCTCGGTGAGCGCAGCGCCGACGCCGCCGGACACGGCCTCCTCGACCGCAGTCTCGGTCTCGAGCACCCGCGAAGCCGCGACCTGTTCCGCGGCAAGCTCGGCGTACAAGCCGCCCAGCGCGAGCAGCTCGGCATGGGTGCCGGACTCGACGATCAGCCCGGCCTCGAGCACGTGGATGACGTCGGCGCCCATCACTGTGGACAGCCGGTGCGCGATCGACAGCGTGGTCCGCCCGCGCGCCGCCTCATCGAGCGCCTCCTGCACGACGCGCTCCGACACGGTGTCCAATGCCGATGTCGCCTCGTCGAGAAGCAGCACCGGCGGATCCTTCAGCAGCACCCGGGCGATCGCGATGCGCTGCTTCTCGCCGCCAGACAACCGGTACCCGCGCTCGCCGACCACCGTGTCGTAGCCGCGCTCGAATCCGGCGATGATGTGGTGGATGTTCGCCGCCGCGCATGCGGCGATCAATTCTTCCTCGCTTGCATCCGGCTTCGCATAGAGGAGGTTCTCGCGGATCGTGGCGTGGAAGAGATACGTCTCCTGCGAAACGATCCCGACGTCGTCGATGATCGATTCCTGCGTCAACCGGCGCACGTCGGCACCGGCGAACAACACCGCTCCCCCGTGCGCCTCGTACAGACGCGGAGCGAGGTACAGCACGGTGGTCTTGCCCGCGCCGGATGGCCCGACGAATGCGACGTGCTCCCCCGGCTCGGCGACGAACGAAACGCCCTGCAGCGTCGGACGAGCCTCGGCTGACGCATCCGGGTAGCGGAAGACCACGTCTGCGAACTCGATGCGGCCGCGCGGGCCTGGCGCGTTCGTGGCCGAGATCGCGTCCGGCGCGTCCTGGATCTCGGGGACCATGTCGAGATACTCGAAGATCCGCGCGAACAGCGCCGACGATGTCTGCAGATCGAGCGAGACGCGCATCAGCCCCATCAGCGGCATCAGCAACCGGGCCTGAACGGTGGTGAAGGCGACGACGGTTCCGGCCGTGATCGCGTCGGTGCCGCCAGTGATCAGATAGCCCGAGACGAGGTAGATCACGGCGGGGACGGACGCCATCAGCACCTGCACGACCGCGAAGAAGCCCTGCCCGCTCATCGCTCGGCGCACCTGGAGCTTCACCTGATTGCGGTTCTCGGCCTGATACCGCGCCGACTCGGTGCGCTGCCGGTTGAACGCCTTCGACAGCAGCATCCCCGAGACGCTCAGCGTCTCCTGCGTGATCGAGGTGAGCTCCGACAGCGACTCCTGCGTCTCGCCGGCGATCCGCGCGCGCACCTGCCCGACGCGGCGCTGCACGATCACGAGGAACGGCATCAGCACGACCGCGATGAGCGTCAGACGCCAGTCGATCAGGATCATCGCGACGAGCGAGGCGATGACGGTGACGACGTTGCCGAGGATGCTGGTGACGGTGTTCGTCAGCACCCCGGAGACGCCGCCGACGTCGTTCTGCAGGCGGGATTGGATGACACCCGTCTTGGTGCGGGTGAAGAAGCCGAGCTCCATCGCCTGCAGATGCTCGAACAGGCGCACGCGAAGATCGCCGGTGACGCTGTTGCCCACCGTCGACGTCAACCACGTCTGCGCGACGCCGAGCACCGCGGAGAGCAGGAACAGACCGATCATCGCGAGGACGAGGCGGATGAGCAGCGCGATCTGCGGATTCCCGCCGTCCAGCGGGAACAGCGCATCGTCGAAGATTCGCTGCACGATGAGCGGAGGAACGACGGCGATGGCCGCTCCGACGATCACGAGGAGTCCGGTGATCAGGATGCGCCCACGGTAAGGGCGGAACAGCTCGATCACCCGGGCGCCAAGTGCGCGGATGCGCGGCGCCTGGGCGTTGAGCCGCCGCTGCGCGGCCTCGTCCACACCGTGGAAGCCACCGCGGCCACCCATCCCGCCACCCATGCTCATGTGCTTCAGCGTAGCCAGGTGTGCCGACACGGATGCTCTCCGAATCCGCTCTGGGCGGATTCTAGGGCTTCCGGAATGAAATGTCCGAGGGCGTCGTTACGCTGAATGGTTCCCGCGCATTCGTGCACAATCCCCACCACACCCCCAGGAGGCCGCATGGCTGCCGTCGATACCGGCTCGATCACGACGACTCCCCCGGCGAAGGGGGAGCTGATTCCGCGCAAGGACATGCGCGTCATCTGGGTGCTGCTGACCGCCGCCTTCGTGGCGATCCTCAACGAGACCACGATGGGGATGGCCATCCCCCATCTCATCGACGACCTCGGCATCTCGCCCCTGGCCGCGCAATGGGTGACGAGCGCATTCATGCTCACCATGGCCGTCGTCATCCCCACCACCGGATTCCTGCTGCGGCGCTTCACGACGCGGCAGGTGTTCCTCGCGGCTCTCGCCCTCTTCTCGCTCGGCACGTTGCTCGCCGCACTCGCATTCGGCTTCGAGATGCTTTTGGCCGCCCGTGTGGTGCAGGCGAGCGGCACCGCGCTGATGATGCCGCTGCTGATGACCACGATGATGAACCTCGTCCCGCAGGCTGCTCGCGGGCGCATGATGGGTCGCGTGAGCACGGTCATCTCTCTCGCACCGGCACTCGGCCCCACGATGTCCGGCTTCCTGCTGGATCACTTCGGCTGGCGTTCGATCTTCGTCGTCGTGCTGCCGATCGCGCTCGTGGCGATGTTCGTCGGGTGGCGCTGGCTGACCGACGTCGGCGAGACCACGCAGGCACCGCTCGACATTCCCTCGATCATCCTGTCCGCGTTCGGCTTCGGCGGAATCGTCTACGGACTCAGCCAGATCGGCGCGCTCGCCGGTGGCGGAGCGGCATCGGCCGCCCCCTTGATCATCGCGCTGACGGTCGGCGTGGTCGGCCTCGGGCTGTTCCTCTGGCGCCAGATCATCCTGCAGCGGGTCGACGACGCTCTGCTCGATCTGCGGGTGTTCTCGTCTCGGGCGTTCTCCCTGGCGATGGCGCAGATGTTCCTGCTCTCGCTGGCGTTCTTCGGCACGATCACGGTCGTACCGCTGTTCCTGCAAGACGCTCTCGGCCTCCCCGCCGTCGATGCGGGACTCGCCGTACTTCCGGGTGCGCTCGCGATGGGACTGCTCGGCCCGACGATCGGCCGCATCTACGACGCGCGCGGCACGCGCATCCTGCTCATCCCCGGCTCGATCCTCGCCGCCGGCACCCTGTGGTTCTACACGACGCTCACCGTCGACACGTCCGTCTGGGTGGTGGTCGTCGCACAGACTCTGCTGTCCGTCGGACTCGCACTGTCGTTCACACCGCTGTTCACGGCGTCGCTCGCATCGCTCACGCCGAAGTTCTACTCCTACGGCAGCGCCGTCATCGGCACCGTTCAGCAGGTCGCGGGAGCAGCCGGCATCGCCGTGATGGTGGCGCTGTTCACGCTGGTCGTGAACGCGAACGGTGGCACGGAGGTGCCGGAGGCCGTCGCTGCGGGTTCGCAGATCGCGTTCCTGGTCGGTGCGGTGATCGCGACCGCCACCGTGGTCGGGGCATTCTTCATCCGCAAGCCGGCCGAGCACGACGAAGAGCCGTCGCACACAGGCCACTGATCGACGCCGACGGCGTCTGCCGCTACTCCGCTTTCTGCGCAGCGATGTGTCCAGCGGGGATGTGGCAGACGCCGTCTGCGCAGTAGCCGGCAGTGCCGTCGCCCGGGAGAAGGTTCAGCCCATCGGGCAGCGGCAGAAGCGGCGTCTGCGGCGCTGCCGAGTTCTCCTTCGAATTCATCATCCCTCGATGCTACGCCTGCGTCACGGAGGTAGGGCCGTTCGACCTCGCTGAGGGCCTTCCCTCGCTGGTCTGCGCGGCGTAGTCTTCCCGGGTGGCGCCTGGGGTTGCGTTCGGTTCACGCAGCCCCGCGCACCGGACGCGAAGGAGCAGCCATGATCATCACTCCCCCGCCTGCGGCGACGGCTCAAGGGCATATTGCCGATATGTACGCGAGCGACATGTCCGCCGACGGGTTCGTGTTCGGCCATACCCAGGCGATGGCGATGAATCCCGAAGCGCACGTCGCCTTCGAGAACCTCATCCGCGCGGTCGTCCCGTCCATCGGATTGCGCGTGTACGAGGCCGCCACACTCGGCGCCGCGCGGGAGATCGGCTCCACCCATTGTCTGCTCGCGCACGGCCGCAAGTCGCTGCGCGCCGACGTTGTGGATGAGGCCGGGCTGGCGGCGTTCGCCGACAACGACGACAGCGCCTTCACGGCACCAGAGCAGGCCGTCATCCGATACGCCGCGAAATTGTCCTCGGACGCGAACTCGATGACGGATGCCGACACCCAGGCGCTCCGCGACGCCGGGTACTCGGACCGGCAGATCGTCGACATCACGTTGGCGGCCGCCGTCCGGAATTACTTCAGTCGTGCGCTTCTCGCACTCGCCGTGCCCGTCGACGATGTGCCGGGCCTGGATCCTGCGATCGCCCGCGCACTGGCCGGCGGTACTCCAGCCTGACGAGCGAGTCGTCAGTCCACCGCCTCCATCTGCGTGCGCGCATAGTCGAGGTCCTGATCGGAGAGTTCTTCCTCAGCGCCGACCACCGCACCGGTGATCGTCCTGATCTCCTCTCGCACCGTCTCGTCGAGGCGGAGCGAACCGCTGGCGATCATCTCATGCCGCGCCTCGATGGAAAGCCGCGGCCACCACTCATGAATCGGGGGAAGAGTCATTCTGATTCCTTTCTACGCGGGGCGGCAAGCCCCTGGACATCGATGGCGGACGCGCACGACACTGAGGTCATGACCTCCGACCGCACAGCGCCGCAGGATCCCCGGCGAGATGATCGCCCCGACGGACGAGACGAGACACCGAACGAGCGGGCGGACCGCAACTGGGACGACCTGCTCCAGGAGCTGCGCGTCATGCAGACCGGTACGCAGATTCTCACCGGATTCCTGCTCGCCGTGGCGTTCCAGCCGAGATTCACCGATATGGACGAGTTGCAGAGGGATCTGTACGTCGTCCTTGTGGCGCTGGCTGCCGTCGCGACAATCCTCGCCCTTGCACCTGTCGGCATGCATCGCGCATTGTTCGGCCGGCAGCGCAAGCCCGAGCTGGTGCGCGTCGCCGCGCGCATCGTGAAGATCGATCTCCTCGTGATCGGAGCGCTGACCATCGGGGTCACCACGCTCATCATCGACTTCGCCGTCAACCGCACGGCCGGCGTCATCGCCCTGGTCGCGGCGATCGTCGGCGTACTCGGGCTCTGGGTGGCACTGCCCCGGCTCGTCCGCCGGACGCTGGGTGCGCACGACCTCAAGCCCTGATATCGCATGCCTGTCACCCGCCCCGACCTCAGCGCTTCGCCGGCGTCCGGTTCTCCGCGCTCACCATCCATGCGAACTGCTCCAGGCGTTCGATGACGGCGTGCAGGATGTCCGCGGAGGTCGGGTCCTCCTCGTCCACCGCATCATGCACCCTGCGCATCGTCGCCACAGTGGTCTCGAGGCGCGCGGTGATGAGGTCGACGGTGTCCGCGGTGGACACCTCGCCTGCCGGAAACTCCGGGAGCGTCGTGGTCGATGCGATTGTGTCG
The DNA here is from genome assembly GCF_040675825.1 of Microbacterium sp. LWH12-1.2. Lineage (NCBI taxonomy): Bacteria > Bacillati > Actinomycetota > Actinomycetes > Micrococcales > Microbacteriaceae > Microbacterium > Microbacterium sp. LWH12-1.2. The sequence goes on along the minus strand of NZ_JBEGIJ010000001.1, from coordinate 412,777 downwards.
CTGCGCCCGTCTGGAACCGCGTGGAGCGCGCGCATCCGTTCTGCGACGGTGTCGCTGAACGCGCGAGCATCCGCGATGATCTCGTCGAGCTGCCGATGCATGTCGCGGAAATTGCGACCCACCACATTCCAGTGCGCCTGCTTACCCTGCAGCGCGAGTTCCAGCAGATCGACGAGAACGATCTGAAGGTTCGCAGCGAGTTCCGTTGACGCGGTGAACCCCTTCTCCGCGTTCTGGCGCCGTGTGGTCTTCGATCCTTTCGACGAAGCGCTCTTCGCCGAGGTGGTGCTCTTCGTGGTCTTCGTGCTTTCAGCCATGGTGGTTTCCTCCTGCCCCGGAAGCTATCCGGTGCGAGAGCCCGAACCGAGGGGCTTGACAGAATCTGCGTCGTCCCAGAAGGTGCCGACGACGTATGCCGGCGCCACATGTGAGGTCCCTCCGAATCCGGCGTTTCAGGTTGTATCCGTCCAGGAGGTGGGGAATCGTAGCCCGGACATGTCGCGACCGCGTCGTGTCCGCAATCGTAAGGAGAGACCAGTGCTCACCCTCACCGATAACGCCACCGCCATCGTCACCACCCTCGTCAGCCGTCAGAGCGACACCGCTGAAGCAGGGCTCCGCATCCATTCGACCGCGACCGGAGCACCGGACGGCGGCGCCCGCCTCGCCGTGGTCGTCACGCCCCACCCGGAACCCGACGATCAGGTCGTCGAGATCTCCGGCACCCGCCTCTTCCCCGAAGACGCCGCGGCTGCTGCGCTGGATGACAAGGTGCTCGATGCCGGCGTCGACGATGCCGGCGCCATCTCGTTCGCTGTGCTCTCGCAGACGGTCTGACCGAAGAAACGGGATGCCGCGACCCGATCGGGTCGCGGCATCCCTGCGTCTGCGTGCTGCGCGATCAGTGTTCAGCCCAAGCCGGTCACCAGGTTGATGATCGTGGCGAGGATGACCGTGCCGAAGAGGTAGGCGAGTGCGGTCTGCGCGATCACGACGCGGCGAACGACGTTGGTCGTGACATTGGTATCGGCGACCTGATAGGTCATGCCGAGCCCGAGCGAGAAGTAGAGGAAGTCCGTGTACTGCGGCGGCTCGTCCTGGTTGAAGTCGATGCCGCCCTGCGGGTCGCTGTAGTACATCCGCGCATAGCGCAGCACGTAGTCGACCTGGATGAGCAACCAGGAGCTCGCGACACTCACGACCGCGATGCCGGCCAGGACGTACTCCTCGATGCCCGGAGCGTGCTGGGCCTGGATGATCACGCTGAGGACGGCCGCGAGGCTCACCAGGCTGCCGATGATCGAGATCAGCCAAGCTGCCTTGCGGCCGGGTGCCTCGACCGTCGCGTGCTCGTGCGTCTCGGTCGGGCCCATGGGCCAGACCAGGAAGAGTACCCAGAGAACGCTGACCAGGGCGAAGGCGCCCCATCCGGCAAGGATCCCCGCTGCTGGCCCCAGCAGGAACGAGGTGCCGATCCCCACTGCTCCCCCGCCGAGGATCGATACGATCATTCGGAGGCGAACTTGTGAGCGGGCGGAGTGGGTGTTCATGCCCGGATGATATCCGCAATAGCGCGGCTTGCAGGTATCCGCGTCAGGGTCAACCCTCGGGCATAGTCCGTCGACGGGTACTAGGGTCTGAAGGCCCCGCAGTTCCGCTGCGCCATCCGAGAGGACGAAGATGACAACAGCCGAAGAGACTCCGACGGCTGCGTTGCTCGACGGGCGTTACCAGCTGGGTGAGCTCGTCGGACAGGGCGGTGCCGCACGGGTGTACCGCGCTGAAGACCTGCTGCTCGGACGCACCGTCGCCGTGAAAATGATCCACGCCGATGCGGACACGCTGGTTGCTCCGGCACGTGTCCAGAACGAGATCGCGCTTCTCGCCTCGCTCACGCACCCCTCTTTGGTCGCGCTCTTCGACGCGAAAGTCATTCCGGGGCAGTCGAGCTACCTCGTGATGGAGTTCGTCGACGGTCCCACGCTCGCCCGCCGTCTGCACGACGGCCCCTTGGCCCCTGCTGAGGTCGCCAGCCTCGCGCGAGACCTGGCATCGGCGCTGCATCTGGTGCACACCGCAGGGATTGTGCACCGAGACGTCAAGCCGGCAAATGTTCTGCTCGCCCCGGGGGCGCTGCCCGGCGCGACATTCCAGCCGAAACTCGCAGATTTCGGCATCGCACTCCTAATGGATGGCACCCGTGTGACATCACCGGGAACCGTCGTCGGCACCGCGGCCTACCTCTCTCCGGAGCAAGTACGCGGCGAAGCGGCGTCGCCTGCTGGCGACATCTACGGACTGGGGTTGGTACTCCTTGAAGCGCTCACCGGTGAGCGGGCATTCCCGAAGGCGATGGGCGTCGGTGCGGTGATGGCACGGCTTGTCGGACCACCCCGGATTCCCGAATGGATAGGTCCGCACTGGACCGACCTGCTCACGAGGATGACAGCGCCAGACCCCGCTGCGCGCCCGTCCGCACGCGAAGTGGCCGAGAGCACCGCCGGACTGCCCGAACCGGTCCGGCCGGCGTCTGCCGCGGCGGTCTCGTCTGGCGGTGAGGAGACTGTTGCGTTTTCGCTCGAACGCACCCGCTTGCTTCCCGCCGGTGGGTCTGGGACCGAACACTCCTCGCCTGACCACCGCGCGAAGAGCCCGCGCCATCGGTCTGCGCCGATGATCGTGATCGGTTCGGCGGTCGTTGCGGCGCTGTGCATCCTGGTCGGGGTGTGGACGGGAGCAATCGGAGCGGGGTCGATGACCGCACCGTCACGTCTCACCGGCAGCATCCTTGAACGCCCGGCTCCGGCCTCCGATCCTGGCGGCGACGCGCCGACAGGCCACACTGACGACGATCAGGACAAGCAGGCTGAGAAAGCCGCAGAGGAGGCCGAACGGGCGAAGGAGAAGGCCGAGCGCGAGGCCGAGAAGGACAACAAGAAGGACGACGGATGAGATCACCCGCCGATCAGACGTCCATCGCGAGGCCCGCCAGGGTGTGCCCGGCGCCGGCATAGATGTTGAGCACCCCGTGCACGCCCTTGGCTGCCAGGGCTTCGACTTGATCGGGATGCTGCGCGACCGCGACCACGCGGCCGTCGAAGCCTGCCTCATGGAGGCGGTCGAGCGCGAACGTGTTCGACCCGTGGAAGGCCATCGCCAGCACGACGGTCTTGACGAACCCGCCGGAGACGAGGCGGCTCCAGAACTCCAGGTCCGTCGCGTCTCCCTCGAGCACGTGAAGGCCGTCGGCCTCCAGCCGGGTGATCACGGCGTGATCGTTGTCGATGCCCAGCACGCGCAATCCGCCCTCCTCCGCGAGCCGCTCGTAGGCGGCCCGACCGACGCGGCCCATGCCCAGTACGACGACGTCTGAGCCGCTGGTGTCGATCGGGCGATCGGACGGCCGGAGCTTCGAGATCTGCTGAGCAGGCAACCACGTCAGCGCCGTGATGAGGCGCAGACCGTGGGCGTTGGCGACCGACGAGACCACCATGCTGAGCGCGACCGCGATCGCGACGACCGTCAGCCAGCGTTCCGTCAGCAGCGCTGACGAGACACCGAATGCGGCGACGATGATCGAGAACTCGGAGAAGTTGCTGAGCACGAGACCGGTTCTGATGGCGGTCCGATTGCGCAGTCCGAAGAGGCGGCCCAGCCAGACATACCCGATGAAGGTGAGCGGCAGCAGCACGATGCACAGGACGAGTGCGAGTCCGGCATCCGCCCAGGTCGGCGACGCCCCCATGCCGATCAGGAGGAAGAAACCGATCAGGAACAGTTCCTTCACGCTGAACAGTGCCTTCGACATCTCGATGGCGCGAGGATGCGTGGCGAACAACAGCCCCATCACCAGAGCGCCCAGATCGCCCTTGATCCCGACTGCCTCGAACGCGAAGTAGCCCGGCCCGAGCGCCATCACCACGCCGAATAGCACCAGAAGCTCTCCGTGTCCGATGAACGTCAGCAGCCGCCGCATCAGCCACGCCAGCGGGAACACGAGCACCAGCGCGAACGCCCAGGGACCAGGCGGATCATCCGCGTTCCCCGTGATGAACACAACCGCCGCGAGATCCTGGATGACCAGGATCGCGATGGCCGTCTGCCCGTAGAGAGATCCGTCGTCGGAGCGATCCTCGAGCACCTTGACGCACAGCACGGTCGATGAGAAAGACAGAGCGAAGCCGACCAGCACCAGAGTCCGCCAGCCGTCCACCGACGTGAACCCGATCACGCTGGCGAGGCCCACGGTTCCCGCGCCGACGAGCACGCTGAGCAGCATGTGGATGGCCGTGGTTCCGTACGCCTCAGGGCGGAGCAGGGCACGGATGTCGAACTTCAGACCGATCGTGAACAGCAGCAGGGTCACGCCGATTTCGGCGATCCGATCGAGTCCGACGAAGGGTGCGACCTGCGCCGCGCCGAGCACGAAACCTGCGGCGAGGAATCCCACCAGAGCCGGAACGCGCAGCAGATGTGCGATCGTGCCGAACGCGGCGGCAACGATCAGAGTCAGCGCGATGACGTCCACGGCACCTCGTCCCAATCCGTGGTGCAAACTCTACCGATCAGCGAGTGCCCAGCCGCCAGAATCCGCGAATCGGCACGCACGCGGCCGGTCTCAAATCTCCGTGACCTGCCCGGCGTCGACGTGCCACCGACGATCGGTCTGCACCGTGGCGAGCATCCGCCGGTCGTGGGTGACCAGCAGCAGTGTGCCCTCGTAGGGCTCGAGCGCCTGCTCGAGCTGTTCGATGGCTGCGAGGTCGAGGTGGTTCGTCGGCTCGTCCAGCACCAGGAGGTTCGTGCCGCGCGTCTGCAGCAGGGCGAGTCCCGCACGCGTGCGTTCCCCCGGCGACAGCTCGTCGACCGGACGATTCACGTGATCGGCCCTGAGTCCGAATTTGGCCAGCAGCGTGCGCACCTCGCCGGTCGCCATCTCGGGGACGAGCCCTTCGAAGGCGGCAGCGAGCGGAAGAGACCCGGAAAGCTGCGAGCGCGCCTGATCGATTTCGCCGATCTGCACGCTCGCCCCGAGGCTCGCAGTTCCCTCATCCGGATGCTGCTGCCCGAGCAGCGCCCGGAGGAGCGTCGACTTGCCCGCGCCATTGGGACCGGTGATGCCGATGCGCTCCCCCGCGTTCACCTGCAGCGACACGGGGCCGAGGGCAAAAGAGCCCTGCCGGAAGACGGCGGAGCTGAGCGTCGAGACGACGGAACTCGAACGAGGCGCAGCAGCGATGGTGAATTCGAGCTGCCACTCCTTGCGCGGTTCCTCGACCTCATCGAGCCGAGCGATCCGGCTCTCCATCTGACGCACCTTCTGCGCCTGCTTCTCGCTGGACTCGGTCGAGGCCTTGCGCCTGATCTTGTCGTTGTCCGGCGCTTTCTTCATCGCATTGCGCACGCCCTGACTGGACCATTCCCGCTGCGTCCTGGCTCGTGAGACGAGGTCGGCCTTCTTCTCGGCGAACTCGTCGTACTTCTCGCGCTGGTGACGGCGAACCGTCGCACGCTCTTCCAGGTAGGAGTCGTATCCGCCGCCGAATACACGGTTCGAGCCCTGCGCCAGGTCGAGCTCCAGCACCCGCGTCACACAGCGAGCGAGGAACTCGCGGTCGTGGCTGACCAGCGCCGCGCCGCCACGGAGTCCCCTCACGAAGGCTTCCAGTCGCTCGAGACCATCGAGGTCGAGGTCGTTGGTGGGCTCATCCAGCAGCACGATGTCGAAGCGGGAGAGCAGGAGCGCGGCCAGTCCGACGCGAGCAGCCTGGCCGCCCGAGAGCGAGGTTATCAGGATCTCCCCGGCGTCCGTGCCGCCGAGCACGAGCCCCAGATCGGCGAGGACAGCAGGGATGCGTTCATCGAGGTCGGCCGCGCCGCTGGCCAGCCAGCGATCGAGCGCGTTCGAGTAAGCGTCCGCGGGGTCGACGCCGGGGGCGGCCAGCGACGGGTCGCCGAGCGCCGCGGCGGAAGCATCCATCTCCCTGGTCGCTTCGGCGCATCCGGTGCGCCGGGCGATGTAATCCGCCACCGTCTCGCCGACGACGCGTTCATGCTCCTGTGGCAGCCACCCGACGAAGGCATCGGCCGGAGCCAGCGCGATCGTGCCGGCCTGCGGTTCATCGATGCCGGCGAGCAACCGGAGCAGCGTCGACTTTCCGGCGCCGTTCGCTCCGACGACTCCGACGACGTCGCCCGGCGCGATGGTCAGATCAAGCGAATCGAAGAGGGTGCGATGGCCGTACCCACCAGCCAGGTCCTGCGCCACGAGTGTTGCGGTCATGAAGCAATCCTGTCATCGGTACGGGCTCGCGAATTGCGCCGGTGGCGACTGTCCCCGTGGATTGACGCGGAACCGAGCCTCGACTGATCATCCAGAGACTCATACGCTTCCCTCATGACCATCACGAGCGAGACGGGTCCGCGATTCGGCACCGGCCGCGTGCGGTCGGCGCTCGTCATCACCGCCACGCTGTTCGCTGTCGGGACGATCGCGCTCATCTGGTTCGCCGCTGTGCCCTGGGGACCGCTCGTGTGCCCCGCGATCGACCCCGCTCCGCGCAATTGCTTCGCCGCCGACCGTATGGGGACGGCCGTCATCACGACCGCCGTCGTACTGGTGTTGTACAACTCGACGGTCGTTCTGGCGGCTTCCAGACCCAGAGCTCTTCGGCCTTTCGCCGTGGCGGGCCTCATCGCGCTGCTGCTGGCGCCAGTCGTCTCGTATCTCGCGGTCGCGTGGCTACCGGGGTTCCCTCTCGCCTGAAACCCTCATGCAACGGCATCCGCTCCACGGCGCATCCCAGGCCCGCGGCGCGGAAGAGGTCAGCCGGGATGCCCGCTGTGATCTTCGAAGTCGGGTTTCGCCCTGAGGACATCGGCGATCTCTTCTTCCGGTCGCGGAGCGATGGTCTCGTCGAGTTCGAGTTCCGGGATGGATGGCTCGTCCGGGCCGGGTATGTGCTCGTTGTGGTCAGACACGGCGGATCCTTCGGTCGGCAACACGCACATCGTACGCCGCTGTTGCGTGCGCTGTGCGTGTCGCCGACACTCAGGACCTCTCCACGGGCAGCCAGAGTTCGCAGGTGGCGTGCGTGCCGGTGAAGTCGAGGTAGCGCACGATCGAGGGCCCCGGGCGCAGGCGCCAGGGATTGGAGGGGAACCACTCGGTCGCGGTCGCCGCCCAGAGCCGCTGCAGCGTCTCCGGGAACGGACCGCTCGATGCGAACACCGCCCACGCGCCCGCCTCGAGTCGGATGACGTCGAGGTCGGCGGGCGGCGTGGTGTGCGCATCGAGCGCGACCCCGTGGAGGTACGTGAGCATCGATCCTTCCGGTGCGTCCGGATCGATCCCGGCGGTGACGGCCAGGATGCCGGCAGGGTCGGTGTCGTTGAGCGCCTTGAGTCGCGCATGTTCTTCCGGCGCGATGGCGGCGATGTGATTCTGAATATGCGGGTTGACGCCCTCGTGGATGAGGGGAACCTGCGCGGCATGTCCGACCAAGACGAGCTCGGGTCGGTTGGCGATGGTGACATCCATCGGTGTACTCCCTTCGACGCTCAGACGGAATCTGAGCGTGGGTTGTGTGCTGAGCGGACCACCATGTCGACGCACGTCGGCCGGGGCAGTGCCGTGCACGGCCCGGAATGCCCGCCCGAACGCCTCAACCGACCCGTAGCCGTAGCGCACCGCGACCTCGAGCAGGTCGGGGGCGCCGGCCGCGAGGTCGGCACCGGCGAGAGTCATCCGCCGCCGGCGCACATATTCCGACAGCGGCATCTGAGCCAACGCCGAGAACATCCGGCGCAGGTGATACTCGGTCGTCGCGTGTTCACGGGCGAAGGCGGCGACGTCGATCTCTTCAGCGGTGCTCCGCTCGACGAGGTCGACCAGAGCGTTGAGCGTGCCGATCATGTGGTCCTCCTTTCAGACTCAAGCTTCCGCGATGCGACGCAGAGCGCACCCGATAATTCTGGCCAGGTCTGATCGGTGATGGCTTCGCACGGTCACCTTCTTCCGGACGCTGTCGCCGACGATACCGATCGAAGGCGCGTACGCTGAAGATCGGCCGCGATTCGTGCGGGAAAGGACTGCTCCCCGTGAAACTCATCCAACTTCGGCATTTCGTCGCCGTCGCCGAGAAGCTGCACTTCCCCCGTGCGGCAGAATCCCTCGACATCTCTCTGGCCGCTCTGTACTCCTCGATCGAGAAGCTCGAAGAAGAAGTCGGGCATCCGCTCTTCACCCGCACTGGCGAAACCCGACTGACGAAGGCCGGCACCCTCCTGCTCCCCGAGGCCCGGGATCGGATCGCGGACGCGCCGACGCCAGCCCCGAAAACGGTCGCTCCGGCAGGCGGCAAGGCCAAGGCTTCCAAAGGAAAAGGCCGTACACCGGCCGTGAAGGGTCAGCCCAAGCCGTACAAGACGCGGCAGGGGCGCTGAGCCGCCGAGGTCAGTCCCAGTCGAGGTATTCCTCGATGAGGACCGCAGTCTCGATCGGGTCGGTCATCGGGAACAGGTGATCTCCGACGACGGTCTTGATGCTCGCGCGCTCGGGCACGGTGGCCTGCAGGCGCTCGCCGTTCGCCGGCGGCGTGACCACGTCATCCGTTCCCTGGATGATGAGAACCGGGATGACCGGGGCCACCGGGATATCCGCTTCTTCGACGCCGAGCAGCAGCAGTCCGTTTGCACGGTCGGCATGCGCCGCGACGGCAGCGCGCGCCACGGTGCCGCCGAATCCGTGACCGCCGATCCAGGTGTCGTGGAGGCCGACGTGATCGATCACTGCGATCGCGTCTTCGACGCTCTCCTCGAGCGAGGCGGCCAATGCGTCGGCGCGGTGGCCGATGCGCAGCACATGGAAACCCGCTTCCTCGGCGAGGTAATGCGAGACGACACCCAGGATGTCCGCAGCAAGGCCGCGCTCCTGGATCAGCACCAGCTTGACCGGACCGTCGCCCTCATCGACGAAAGGAATCGCGCGGCCGTCCGGCTCGAAGATCTGGGTGTCGGTCATCGTCGTGTTACTCCTTGCGCGAGGGTTCTGGGCGAGAACAAGCCGAAATCAAGCGTAGTCGCCCGGTCTGTGAGGGCGTTCCGGCCGGGATCCCGTCGGGTGCGGCGCTCACGCTGATCCTGCTCCGCTGATTAGGTCGCCGGTCCATCGAAGACCTGAACGTGCGGACTAGGCGGACGCGTCGGATTCAGTTCCGTTCAGTGAACGGATGTAAGCCGCGTTCCCGCTGATCGCCGGCTTGTACCGATCGATGTCCGGCGTGCCGACGAATTCCACCAGCAGGTCGAGCAGGGTTGCGATGGCCTCGTCCGGTTCGCCTGCGGCGCGGAGCGTGATCGCTTCGAACGCGCCCAGGGAGGGCGAGTCCGGAAATCTGGTACGGGCCACCGCGAAGATCTCCCGCGACTTCTCGTACTCGCCCACGTTCCTCAGAGTCGAGCCGTACTGGACATAGCAACGACGGAGCAGATCGCCTTCCAGCCCGGCAGCGAGAGCCCGCTCGTAGAATCCCCGTGCGACTTCTTCTTGGCCATCGGTGTCGTACGCCCCGCCGACTTCGTAGAGCACCCGCGCATTCTCGGGATCAGACGCGTAGAGCGGAAGCAGCGCATCGATGGTCGGCTGCATATTGTTCCGGTCTCGGGCCGCGAAGATCCGGTCGAGCTCACCATCCAGCGCCATGGAACTCAGTCTGTCACGGGCGCCTCGTCAGACGGCGGTGATTTCTGGCTGGCAGTGCGGGCACAATTGTGCGGATGCTCCTCCGGCGACGTGGTCGAGGATCGTCGCGCCGCACACCGGACACGCCTCCCCGCCGCGTCCGTGCACAGCCATCGCCTCGACCTTCGCCTGTTTCAGTCGGTCGGGCGGCAGCCCGAGACGGTCCGCGACTGCGCCCCTCAGGATGTCGACGACGGCGTGGAACAGTCGCTCCTTCGCCTCCGCGTCGAGCGACGCGGCGTGCACGGTGTGCGGCAGCCGCGCCCGATGCAGGATCTCGTCGGAGTAGGCGTTGCCGATTCCGGCGAGCGACGCCTGCTCCTGCAGCAGTGCCTTGATCTGCTTTCGCCGGGTGCCGAGGGCGCGCTCGAAGTCTTCGCGAGAGAAGTCCGGTGAGAGCGGATCCGGTCCGAGTGCGGCGATGCCGGCGACGTCGGTGGGGGCATCCACGACCGACGCTGTGACGGCGAGGAAGTCGCCTGTGTCGACGAGGCGCATCACGGCACCACTCTCGAGCGTGATCCTGGCGACCTCCGGTACCGGCTGCTCGCCCGCCGGGTCTCCCGGGGGTTGCCATCTGATCCAACCGTTGCGGCCGAATCCGATCATCAGCCAGCCCGCAGTCGTATCGAACCCGACGTGCTTGCCGAAGCGCCGCATTCCTCTGATCCGGGCGCCGACGACGGAGGCGGGCGGACGATCGCGCGTCTTCACGATGCGGAACTCGGCGACGTCCAACCCCGCGATGACATGGTCTTGGATCCGCTCGTCGAGGAACTCGACGAGCGCCTGCACCTCGGGAGACTCGGGCATGCGCCCATCCTGCCACCGGGCTCGGACATCCGCACTCAGGAGATTCGGACGGCACACGGGTGGCTAGCGCGGGACCCGCGACCAGTCCGCGCGCTCCTTGGCCGACATCGTCGCCTCAACGACCCTTCCCTGGTCGAGCAGCGACAGACTCGCGCCGTGGGCGAGGAGGAGCCGACGGTTCCAGCGGATCCGCGCGAAGAGTGCGTCGACCTCGTCGTGCGTCCCGAGCAGGACAGGGACCAACAGCGCGGCGGCCGCCCCCTCATCCCACGGTCGGCGTATGCCGGCGGCATCGCAGAGCGGGAGCAGCGCGCTGTGGAGCAGTAAGTGCCGGGCCAGACTGTCCCGCAGGACTCCCCCGCACTCCTCGCTGATCGGGACGGTGAACTCCCGGGGCCCGTGGAGGGCGTCGGCCCCGCCGACCACCACAAGCCGGAGGACGCCATCGACCGTCACCACGGATGGCATCCAATTCGAACGGGTGAAGACGACCTCGCGCACGGACCTATTCTCCCTCGTCCTCGAATTAGGCCCTCAGCAGGATCAATCGTGACCCCGTCGATTCACAATCTCCGCGACTCGGAGGTTCAATCCGACCGCGATCAGTTATTGAAGCGGAACTCCACCACGTCGCCGTCCTGCATGACGTAGTCCTTGCCCTCGAGGCGGGCCTTGCCCTTGGAACGGGCCTCGATCACGGAGCCGGTCTCGACGAGGTCATCGAACGAGACGATCTCCGCCTTGATGAAGCCCTTCTCGAAGTCGGTGTGGATGACACCAGCGGCCTGCGGCGCCTTCCAGCCCTTACCGATCGTCCAGGCGCGAGCCTCTTTCGGGCCGGCGGTCAGGTACGTCTGCAACCCGAGAGTGTCGAAGCCGATGCGGGCGAGCTGGTCGAGACCGGACTCGTCCTGACCGGTCGACGCGAGCAGCTCGGCGGCGTCCTCGGGGTCGAGGTCGATCAACTCGGACTCGATCTTCGCGTCGAGGAAGATCGCCTTGGCCGGAGCCACCAGTTCGGCGAGCTGCGCCTTGCGATCGGCATCCGTCAGTACTGCCTCATCGACGTTGAAGACGAAGATGACGGGCTTGGCGGTGAGCAGACCCAGTTCGCGGATCGGCGTCAGGTCGATGCCGGCGACCGACAGCAGCACGCCGCGCTCGAGAGCATCCTTCGCCGCGTTCGCCGTCTCGAGCACGACCGGCTCGATCTTCTTGCCGCGGACTTCCTTCTCGTACCGGGAGATCGCCTTCTCCACGGTCTCGAGGTCGGCGAGCATGAGCTCGGCGTTGATCGTCTCCATGTCGGATGCCGGGTTCACCGCACCGTCGACGTGCACGACGTCATCGTCGGCGAAGCCGCGCACGACCTGGGCGATGGCATCCGCTTCACGGATGTTCGCGAGGAACTTGTTCCCCAGCCCCTCCCCCTCGCTCGCACCGCGGACGATGCCGGCGATGTCGACGAACGACACGGCCGCCGGCAGGATCCGCTCGCTGCCGAAGATCTCGGCCAGCTTGTCGAGACGCGGGTCTGGCAGGTTCACCACGCCGATGTTCGGCTCGATCGTCGCGAACGGGTAGTTCGCCGCGAGCACATCGTTCTTGGTGAGTGCGTTGAAGAGGGTGGACTTGCCGACATTGGGCAGGCCGACGATTCCGATAGTGAGAGCCACGGGGTACGAGTCTACCTGCCGTGGCCGTCAAGGCCGGGCGGGAGCTGCGGAGAGCGGACGCGGCATCCCGAGATCAGGACGACGACCCGAGATCAGGACGTCTGCGGCTGAAAGCTCCTGATTCGGGGACATCCTCCTGATCTGGGGATGCAGCGACGCCACGGCCGCCCGACGTCAGCCCCGCAACGCGCGGAACGCCGTCGTCACGTAGGGCATGTCGATCGTGCCGTCGCCGAGACCGAGCTCGTCGAAGAACTCGTCCATCTCCCGCTTGATCTGGGCGCGCTCCTCGTCGGATGCGGTGATGAGGTAGCTGCGCGAGAACGCCATGTGGTGCAGTTCCATCCTGCTCATCGGACGGTTCCACTCCCAGCGCCTCGACTCGACCTCGCCGAACGGCTCTGCGACTCGAGGCCCATCCGGACCGTTCACCATGTTCTCCGCGGGGCTGCTGTGCATGATCTCGGTCAGGCGGCGCACCCATTCTTCGCGTTCATCGCGGATGTTCCAGATCAGCCCGAGCACCCCACCGCTGCGCACGACGCGCCCGATCTCGACGTCCGAGGCCTTCGCGAGCACTCGCGTCAACTTGCCCGTGCCCGCACCCACGTCGGCGATCCGGCGTGAACCGTCCGGCATCGGTTCCAGCATCCACGCGACCGCCTCGAACGGATAGTCGGGTCGTCCGACTTCGTACTTGAGTGCTTCTGCGCCGAAGGATGTCGCCTGCTCGCGTGCCATGTCGCCAGCCTACGGCGAGTCTGCGCGATGGCTCCAGGGACGCGGGAGAGAGTTGTGACGTGCCACTGGATTTCACCGCGATCGACTTCGAGACGGCGAACTCCAGCCCCGCCTCCGCCTGCTCCGTCGGACTCGTCCGTGTCCGCGGCGGCGAGGTCGTCGCCACTGCAGGCTGGCTGATCCAGCCGCCCGCCGGGCACGACGATTTCCAGGAATGGAACGTCCGCATCCACGGCATCCGTCCGGAAGACGTGCAGACGGCAGCGACCTGGTCCGAGCAGTTCGACCGCCTCTGCGCGTTCGCCGGCGCCGACGTGCTCGTCGCCCACAACGCCGGATTCGATCTCAACGTCCTGCGTCGCGCCTCCGAGGCCACCGGCGACGAGTGCCCGCCGTTCCGATCGCTGTGCAGCCTGCAGGTCGCCCGCAAGATCTACGACCTCGACTCGTACCGGCTGCCGGTCGCCGCGGCCGCCGCCGGTTTCGGAGATTTCTCGCATCACGACGCTCTCGCGGATGCCCGGGCCTGCGCGCAGATCGTCATCGACGCCGCCCGCCGGTCGGATGCCGCAGACATTCACGCGCTCGCTCAGGTTCTCGGCATCCGGGTGACGGATGCTCCGGCATCCGCCCCGGTGCGCGCCGTCGCCTGACCCCGCCGTTGCGGGCCCCGCGGGCAACCGCACCGGCGACGCCGCGGAGCGCCCCGACCGGAATGTCCGACCCCGGGCGCATCATGAGGATATGGATGCTCCGCTGATCGTCGCTCTTGTCGTCATCGCCCTCGCGGCCGGTGCCGCGGCGGGCTGGTTCCTGCGTGCCTCCCGTGGGGCCGCCGATCTGGCCCGCACGCACGCCGAGCTCGCCGCCGCCCGCGATGATCGCGATCGGCAGTACGACCTGTATCGCGACGCGGTCGAGCACGCGCGCACTGAGCAGCGGGCCGAGGCGCAGCGTGTGCAGCAGCAGAACGCCGTGCTCACCGCACTCGCCCCGGTGCGCGAATCGCTCCAGCAGATGCAGAACAAGGTCGCCTCACTCGAGCAGGAGCGGCATGCCCAGTTCGGCTCGCTGACCGAGCAGCTGCGCCGCGCGCAGGAGTCGGACGAGGCCCTGCGGGCGACGACCGAGACGCTCGCCGGAGCACTGCGCTCGACCACCACCCGTGGGGTCTGGGGCGAGACACAGCTGCGCCGAGTCGTCGAGGCCGCCGGACTCACCCGTCATGTGGATTTCGACCTGCAGTCGACGATCTCCTCCGATCGCGGTCAGGGTCGCCCCGACATGGTGATCCGGCTCGCCGGTGGCGCCTCGATCGCGGTCGACGCGAAGGTCCCCCTCGACGCGTATCTCGAAGCGTCCGCTCTGCCCGGCGGCGACGCCCATGAAGCGCAGCGCCGCGCGCACATGCAGAGGCACGTGAAGGCCGTGCGCGCCCACGTCGACGCGCTCGCCAAGAAGGCGTACTGGTCGGGCCTCGACGCCAGCCCGGAGTTCGTCATCTGCTTCCTGCCCAGCGAGTCTCTGCTTGCGGCGGCCATCGACGAAGACCCGACGCTTCTCGACTATGCGTTCAGCAAGCGCGTCGCCCTCGCATCGCCCGTGAATCTGTGGGCGGTGCTCAAGACGGTCGCGTACACCTGGACCCAGCAGGAGGTCTCCACCGAAGCACGCGCACTGCTGAACCTCGGCACGCAGCTGTACGACCGGCTCGGAACCCTCGCGGGTCACGCCGACGATCTGCGACGAGCGCTCGAGCGCACCGTCGACAGCTACAACCGCTTCGCCGGATCACTGGAGAGTCGCGTCCTCGTCACGGCTCGTCAGTTCCCCGGCATCGACACGACGTCACTGAGCACGGCGCCGCCGACGATCACCGCTCCGACTCGCCGCTTCACCGCAGCCGAGCTGATCGCCGGCACCGACCCGGCCGAAGACGACAACCGCGTCGACGAAACCGGTCAGGAAACCGAAACCGGCCAGGTCACCGAGGCCGGTCAGGAACCCGGTACTGCGGGACTGCAGGCCGACGTCGGAGAAGTACGCGCGCGTCTGCAGGCCGACGCGCCGGATGCCGTGGCCGCGGAGCGCACGCGCGGCCACTGATCCGACGTCTGACGTCACGGCAGCAGAGCGGCTACTGACCCCAGGAGTCGAGCCCGTCGTCTCGGCGGGTCAGGCGATGCCGGGAACGCCGCTGAGCAGGGCGATGACGAGACCGCTGCTCACGAGGAAGGCGCCGATCATCCACCAGGCGCTGAGCTCGTGACCTTCGTCGCGGCGCTTGCGGAACAGCACGTCGGTCCGGCGAGCAGGGTCTGCGTGCGACGCGCCGCCGGCGACGGCACTCACCGTCGCGGCGGGCAGAGAAGCAGCATCCACATCGGCCGGATTGACACGGAGGATGCGACCTGTGTTCGTGGTCACATGCACCACGGGAGCGGCTTTTCCGCCACGATCCTGCTGCGTTGTCATCTGCTTGCCCTCCTGTGCCTGCGGTGCTCGGTGGCCCCGTCGACGGCGACAAACCCAGTCCCAATTGTGACACGAAGCACAAGAAACCGACGGATTCGGGGCGCATCCAGGCGGTACCGGGTCGGTAACGATGGAGCCGTTGCCGTCTCGGTCACCGACCGAAGCGCGGCGTTTCAGGAGGAGAGGACGCCGATCAGAGCCACTTCGAGACGAGATGCTCCGAGGCGATCCGGCGAAGGGTCCCGGAGGCTCCTCGCAGCACGACGCTCTCCGTGTAGAGGTACTCGCCCTCACGGCGGACGCCGTCGACCAGCTGTCCGTCGGTGACGCCCGTCGCGACGAAGATCGTATTGTTGCCGCGCACGAGGTCGTCGGCTTCGTAGACCTTGTCCATGTCAAGCCCTGCGTCGATGCCGCGCTGGCGTTCGTCATCGTCGCGCGGCCACAGCCGCCCCTGGATGTGACCGCCGAGCGCCTTGATCGCGCACGCGGTGACAATACCTTCGGGGCTGCCGCCGACACCGACGCACATGTCTGTGCGGGCTCCGTGACGCGCGGCGTTGATTCCACCGGCGACGTCGCCGTCGCTCATCAGGCGGGTTCCCGCACCGGCATCCCGGATCTCCTGGATCAGCTGCTCGTGACGCGGACGGTTCAGCACCGACACGACGATCTCGTCGACCGGCTTGCCGAGAGCGGCGGCGAGTCTGCGGATGTTCTCCCCGATGGGGAGGCGGATGTCGACGACTCCGACGCCTGCAGGGCCGGTGACGAGTTTGTCCATGTAGAACACACTCGACGCGTCGAGCATCGATCCGCGATCAGAGACCGCGAGAACCGAGAGAGCGTTCTGACGACCGGCCGCCGTGAGCGACGTGCCGTCGATGGGGTCGACGGCGATGTCGCACTCAGGCCCGCGCCCGGTGCCGACGACCTCGCCGTTGAACAGCATGGGGGCGTTGTCCTTCTCGCCCTCGCCGATGACGACGCGGCCCTGGAAGTCGACGGTGCCGAGGAATGCGCGCATGGCATCCACCGCCGCGCCGTCCGCTGCCAGCTTGTCGCCTCGTCCGACGAAGGGCACGGCGCGGATGGCCGCAGCTTCCGTCGCCCTCACCAGCTCCATCGCGAGGTTGCGGTCAGGATGCAGGGGGCTCAGTTCGGCCGTCAGACTCACCATGCGGTCAGCCTAGCGATCGGGTGGTGCGAATCGGGCGCATTTCCCGCCCGATCGAACGAAGGAATCCTGATTCTTAACGGTGGCGTATCTCACCCTTCGTGCGGGCGTCATGCCGACGGCATCCGCACGCCTGCCCCGATAGAGTGACAGCTGTCCCGGCTTTCCCTAACGCAGGAGTTCTCATGCCCGTCGCCACCCCGGATCAGTACGCTGAAATGCTCGACCGCGCGAAGGCCGGCGGCTTCGCGTACCCCGCTTTCAACGTCTCCAGCTCGCAGACGATCAACTCCGTCCTGCAGGGCCTCACCGAGGCCGGCTCCGACGGCATCATCCAGGTCACCACCGGCGGCGCCGACTACTTCGCCGGCCAGACCGTTAAGGCCCGCGCCACCGGCGCCCTCGCGTTCGCCCGTTACGCCACCGAGGTTGCGAAGAACTACCCGGTCACCGTCGCGCTGCACACCGACCACTGCCCGAAGGACGCCCTCGCTGGCTTCGTCGAGCCGCTGATCGCCGCCTCCGAAGAAGAGGTCAAGGCCGGCCGCAACCCGATCTTCCAGTCCCACATGTGGGACGGCTCGGCGGTCCCGCTCGCAGAGAACATCGAGATCGCGCAGCAGCTGCTCCCCCGTATGAAGGCGATCAACGCGATCCTCGAGGTCGAGATCGGCGTCGTCGGCGGCGAAGAGGACGGCGTTCAGCACGAGGGTTCGAACGAGGCGCTGTACACCACCTTCGCCGACGTCGACCAGGCCGTGCAGGCGCTGGGTCTCGGCGAGCAGGGCCGCTACATCGCCGCCCTCACCTTCGGCAACGTGCACGGCGTCTACAAGCCGGGCGGCGTCAAGCTGCGCCCCGAGCTCCTCGGTGAGATCCAGGCCGAGGTCGCGGCGAAGTACAACACCGGCGCGAAGCCCCTCGATCTCGTCTTCCACGGCGGCAGCGGCTCGACCGACGAAGAGATCGCGCTCGCGGTCGCCAACGGCGTCATCAAGATGAACATCGACACCGACACGCAGTACGCGTACACCCGTGCGATCGCCGACTACATGTTCAAGAACTACGACGGCGTCCTGAAGGTCGACGGCGAGGTCGGCAACAAGAAGGTCTACGACCCGCGCGCGTGGGGCAAGGTCGCTGAGACCGCGATGGCGGCTCGCGTCGTCGAGTCGACGCGCCAGCTCGGCTCGCACGGCCAGTCCAAGAGCTGACCCAGTAGTGCCAGAACACGGCTGCCCCCGGCCGCTGCGGCCGGGGGCATCCGTGTTTTCGAGGCAGAGCTGGTTCACGGCCCCCGATACACGTCCAGGATGCTGGGAGCTCCCTCGGGCCGATGCAGAACGACGATCTCGTCACCGGCCTGCACCCGGCCGTGCTGCACGACTCTGAGGTACGGTCCGAGGCGACGCGCCTCGGAGAATCGCTTCACCCATCCGCGCTCGTCATCGCCCCCGACCCAGCGCGCGAAGGTCTGGCACGGAGTGCGGGGCATGGTGACCTCGACGATGACGCTCTCGCCGATCTGCCACTGCTCGCCGACGAGCGCTCGGTTGACGTCGATCCCCTCGGTACGGAGATTCTCGCCGAACCAGCCAGGGGGAAGGTCGCGTCCGAGTTCGCCTGACCAGTAAGCGGCATCCTCTTCGGAATAGGCGTACAGCGCCTTGTCCAGCCCACCGTGGTGCTTGCGATCCGCCTGCACATCGGCGTACACGCCGTACGGACGGATACGGACCGCACCGTCCACCGGGCGCTTGTCGATCGCGGTCGTGCCGATGGAGCCGGCATCCGGCCGAAGCTGATGCACCGCGCACACGGCGACCAGACGCGCGACGGTCACCGCGTCGCCATCGACTCGACGTACGCGATGAAAGCGGGGTCCCCCATCATCGGCACCATGATGCAGATCGACACCACCAATGTGGTCGCGGCGGCACCGACCAGCGGCACCCACCAGCTGAGTTTGCCCTGCCGCAGGCGACGAACGGACAGCAGCGCCGTGAGCGTCCAGCCGACCAGGAGAAGGACCGCAGCGAACGTGCCCCAGAGCCTTCCCTGCGCGAAGTTCGTGAACTCGCCGTCGATGCCGAGGATCTTCATGCTCTCGTTCATCACGGTCGGCAGGTCGAGGTAGGAGATCGCGGTGACGATCACGTTGACGAGTCCGTACGCGAGGAGAGCGATCGTGACGATCCGGTCCACCGGTCGCCTGCGAGCGGAGGTCGCAACGGCCGCGGCTGCAGGTACTGCCGGAGGCATCGAGGGATCAGCCGCATCCTCACCCAGGGGTGGAAGGCCGGCGGCCCTCCGCTGCTCCTCAGGAGTCGCGAGTTCACCGTATTGGGGCAGCTGTCCGGTCATCCGGCAATGCTAACCGCACCGGCCATGGCCGGCTCTCAGGCCGCTACGCGTCGGGGTTGCTGGCGCGTCCGCCGAGGGCCCGGTCGTCACGCTGTCCCGAAGCGTCGTGGCGCAGTTCCTTCGGCAGCGAGAACATGAGGTCCTCCTCCGCGGTGCGCACCTCTTCGACGTCGTTGTACCCGGCATCGCCGAGGGCTGCGAGCACCTCGCGCACCAAGACTTCGGGGACGGATGCTCCGCTGGTGACTCCGACGGTGTTGACGCCGTCGAGCCAGGACTGCTCCACTTCCTCGGCGTAATCGACGCGATAGGCGGCCTTCGCGCCGTACTCCAGAGCGACCTCGACCAACCGCACGCTGTTGGAGGAGTTCGACGATCCCACGACGATGACGAGGTCTGCGTTCGCCGCGACCTTCTTGATCGCCACCTGACGGTTCTGAGTGGCGTAGCAGATGTCATCCGACGGCGGGTTCTGCAATTCGGGGAACCGCAGACGCAGCCGGTTGACCGTCTCCATCGTCTCGTCGACGGAAAGGGTGGTCTGCGACAGCCAGACGACCTTCGACGGGTCCTTCACCACGACGGTGTCGGCCTCGGCCGGCGAGTTAACGATCGTGACGTGGTCCGGAGCCTCGCCCGCGGTGCCCTCGACCTCTTCGTGTCCTTCGTGGCCGATGAGCAGGATCTCGAAATCGTCCCGGGCGAACCGCACGGCCTCGCGGTGCACCTTGGTGACGAGCGGGCAGGTCGCGTCGATCGCGTGCAGGCCGCGATCGGATGCCGCATCGACGACCGCCGGCGACACCCCGTGCGCGCTGAAGACGACGTGCGCACCCTGGGGAACCTCGTCGACTTCCTCGACGAAGATCGCCCCCTTCGCCTCCAGTTCGGTGACGACGTGGATGTTGTGCACGATCTGCTTCCGCACGTAGACCGGCGCGCCGTAGCGCTCGAGGGCCTTCTCGACGGCGACGACAGCGCGGTCGACGCCGGCGCAGTATCCGCGTGGTGCGGCCAGCAGGATCCGCTTCTGTCCGTCGACCGGGTTATCCTGAAGCCGCCCGCTCGCCGCGCGTACGCGTGGGATGCGAGGGACGGGAAGGTGCACAGCAGTCGAGGTCACCTCTCAATTCTACCGGCGCACACCTGAAGAGGGCCGGAGAGCCCTCTGCCTGAACGAACCACCCGACAGGACCCGATGACAGTCTTCGAAGCAGCGACAGGACCCGGCGAGACTCCGCCGGCCGATTCCGTCGCTCCCCGCGAATCGACTGCCGACGCACCCACCTCGGTCGCTCGGTTGAATGCGACGATCCGCGATTTCGTCGCCCGCTGGAACACGGTGTGGGTCGAGGGCGAGATCACCAGCTGGAACATGCGATCCGGCAATGTCTTCGCCCGCCTCAAGGACACGCAGTCGGACGCGCAGATCTCCATCCGGATCTGGTCGAGCGTGCGGGCGCGGATCCCCGCCGATCTCGGGATCGGCGATCACGTCGTCGCCGCGGTGAAGGCGGACTACTTCGTCAAGAGCGGCGACTTCAGCTTCACGGTCGCGGCGATGAAGCACGTCGGGCTCGGCGATCAGCTGGAGCGGCTGGAGAAACTGCGCATCCAACTGCGCCAGGAGGGCCTTTTCGATCCGGCCCGCAAGAAACGCCTCCCCTTCCTCCCGCACGTGATCGGACTGATCACCGGCGAGAAATCCGACGCCGAGAAGGATGTGCACCGCAACGCCGAACTGCGTTGGCCTCAGGTGCGGTTCCGCACCGAATACGCGGCCGTGCAGGGGGACCGCTGCGTTCCGGAGACCCTCGCCGCGCTCAAGAAACTCGACGCCGATCCGGAGGTCGACGTCATTATCATCGCTCGCGGCGGCGGTGACCCGCAGACCCTGCTCGGGTTCAGCGACGAACGCATCGTGCGAGCGGTGGCCGCGGCATCCACCCCGATCGTCAGCGCGATCGGCCACGAGAACGACCATCCGCTGCTCGACGACGTCGCCGACCTGCGCGCTTCGACGCCGACGGATGCCGCCAAGCGTGTGGTCCCAGACGTCGGCGAGCAACGTGCCCTCATCGCGCAGCTCCGTTCCCGCGTCACCACGCGCCTCACCCAGCGGCTTTCGCACGACATCGCCCAACTGGAGCAGCTGCGTTCACGGCCGGTGCTGCGCTCCCCCGCGCCGATCATCGACTCCCGCTCGCAGGAGGTCTGGTTGCTCCTCTCCCGCGGACGGGACATCGTCACCCGCGAGCTGGACACAGCCGGCCGCAAGACCACCGAACTCCGCGCCTCACTGCGCGCTTTGTCTCCGGCTGCGACGCTCGCCCGCGGTTACGCGATCGCGCACCTCGAGGGCGGCGTCATCCTCCGCGACGCGGCCGATGCTCCGGCCGGCAGCGCGCTCACGATCACGGTCGACCGGGGTTCGGTCGCCGCCCGCTCCGAAGGCGAGATCCCGGAGAGCACCTGACGCTCCGGATGCGGCGCACCGTCACCCCCGGTCGTTGAGCGAGCGAAGCGAGACGAAACGCGCCGATCCGACCCTCGAGGCTGGAGGGACGCGTTTCGTCTCGGTCGCTCCGCTCCCTCGCTCAACGACCAGCAGGCCCAGCCGTGTCCGTTGCACGCCGTAGGATGGAGGGGTGAGCGCGCTGAACGACACCCCTATGGAGACGCTGTCGTTCGAGGCCGCTCGTGACGAGCTCGTCCGCGTCGTCGCCGAGCTCGAACAGGGCGCACCGACGCTCGAACATTCGCTGGCGCTCTGGGAGCGCGGCGAAGCACTGGCCGCTCGCTGCGAAGAGTGGCTGCTGGGCGCGAAGCGCCGGCTGGACGCGGCACGGGATGCAGCATCCGACTCCCCGACCTCCGGCGGCGACGCCTCATGAGCAAGCCCCCGCCGATCGTCGCCGAGCTCGGCCGTCCGGAGACACCGGACGAGACCGCGGCACGTAAGGCCGCGTCGAGCAAGACGTATCGGTCGAGCCAGAACGTCCGCAACCTCGTTGCGGCGCTTCTGGTGACGCTGGCGATCGTCGCCGTCATCATCTTCGCGGTGCCCCGCGGTGAGCCGGTGGCCGCCGAGCGCATCGACGTCGCCGGCATCGCCGAGAACGTCGAGTCGACGCTGGAGAGCCCGGTCATCGTTCCGGAGCTCGGCAAGTTCTGGCGTGTGAACGCCGCCGAGCTGCAGAGCGGGGAGACCGTCGTCTGGAACGTCACCCTCGCTCCGGCCGCGCAGGATGAGCGCGGATTCATCCGGCTCGCCCAGGCCTTCGACGCCGACTCGTCCTGGGCCCCGCAGCGGCTGAACGGCATCGCTCCCACCGACACCGTGCGCATCGGCGGCCTCGAGTGGGACGTGTTCGGAATCGGCGACTCCGCCAAAGACAACGTCAGCTACGCGATCGGCACTCAGGCCGGCGACGACTACGTGCTGCTGTACGGCTCGATGTCGGCCGAGACCACGACAGACCTCGCCGAATCCATCGTCCCGCAGATCCGCGCCCTCTCGGAGACCTCATGACACTTCGACTCACACCATCGGCCGCCTGGCAGGAGATGCAGGAGGGAAACCGACGGTTCGTGAACGACGAGCCGCGGCATCCGAATCAGAATGTCGAACGTCGCAACGACCTCGTCGCCGCGCAGTACCCGATGGCGACCCTGTTCGGATGCTCGGACTCCCGCCTCTCGGCCGAGATCATCTTCGACAAGGGGCTCGGCGACCTATTCGTCGTACGCAACGCCGGCCAGGTCATCGGGGAGTCGATCATCGGCAGCCTGGAGTACTCGGTCGAGGTTCTCCAGGTCCCGCTGATCGTCGTCCTCGCCCACGATGCCTGCGGAGCCGTCGGTGCTGCCATCGCGGGCACCGCGATCGACGCGAAACCCCTGCCGCCGCACATCTGGAAACTCATCGCCCCGATCATCCCCGCCGCGCGCAAGGTCCTGGCCGAGCAGGGCGGATCCTCGCCGGCCGACATCGACGCCGAGATGGTCGGACGCGAGCACCTGCGCAACACCGTGGCAGACCTGCTGCAGTCATCCGAGCTCATCAGCCAAGCCGTCGCCGACGGCCGACTGGGCATCGTGGGCGCCAACTACCGACTCAGCGAGGGCACGGCCGTGCCCATCGTCTCCGTGGGGCTCGCGATCGACGCGGGCTCCGAGATCCCGGCCTGAGGGCCCAACGTCACATCTGGAGGAACAGCAGTGACCGAAATCGAGTACCGCATCGAGCACGACACCATGGGCGAAGTGCGGGTTCCCGTGAACGCCCTGTACGGGGCGCAGACCCAGCGAGCGGTGGAGAACTTCCCCATCTCCGGCAAGGGTCTGGAGTCCACGCAGATCGCCGCACTGGCGCGGATCAAGAAGGCTGCAGCGCTCGCGAACAAGGAGCTGGGCACCCTCGACGGTGCGATCGCCGACGCGATCGCCGCGGCGGCCGATCAGGTCGCCTCGGGCGTGCATGACGCCGAATTCCCGGTCGACACCTACCAGACCGGATCCGGCACGTCGTCGAACATGAACATGAACGAGGTGCTCGCCTCGCTGGCGACCGGCATCCTCGGTGCGAACGTGCACCCGAACGACCATGTGAACGCCTCGCAGTCGTCGAACGACGTGTTCCCGACTTCGGTGCACATCGCCGTCACTCAGGCGCTCATCGACACGCTCATCCCGTCGCTCGACCACCTCGCCGTCGCCCTCGAGGCGAAGGCCGTGCTGTGGAAGGATGCCGTCAAGTCGGGTCGCACGCACCTGATGGACGCGACTCCGGTCACCCTCGGCCAGGAGTTCGGAGGCTATGCCCGTCAGATCCGCCTCGGCATCGAGCGCGTGCAGTCGGCACTCCCCCGCGTCGCCGAGGTTCCACTCGGCGGCACCGCCGTCGGCACCGGTATCAACACGCCTCTCGGCTTCCCGCAGAAGGTCATCGCGCTGCTCGCGGCCGAGACCGAACTGCCGATCACCGAGGCGAAGGACCACTTCGAGGCTCAGGCGAACCGCGACGGTCTCGTCGAGGCATCCGGCGCCCTGCGCACCATCGCCGTCTCACTGACGAAGATCAACAACGATCTGCGCTGGATGGGCTCCGGCCCCAACACCGGACTCGGCGAGCTGCACATCCCCGACCTGCAGCCTGGGTCCTCGATCATGCCCGGCAAGGTCAACCCGGTCGTTCCCGAGGCCGTGCTCATGGTCTGCGCTCGGGTGATCGGCAATGACGCGACGGTCGCGTGGGCCGGAGCATCCGGTTCCTTCGAGCTCAACGTCGCCATCCCGGTGATGGGCACCGCCCTGCTCGAGTCGATCCGCCTGCTCGCGAACGCCTCGCGCGTGCTCGCCGACAAGACGATCGACGGTCTCCAGGCCAACCTCGAGCGCGCGGCCGCGTTCGCCGGCATGAGCCCGTCGATCGTGACGCCGCTGAACAAGCTCATCGGCTACGAGGCCGCGGCGAAGATCGCGAAGCACTCGGTCGCGAACGGCATCACCGTGCGCGACGCCGTGATCGACCTCGGATACGTCGAGCGCGGTGAGCTCACGCTCGAGCAGCTGGACGAGAAGCTCGACCTGCTGTCGATGACCCACCCGGGCTGACACACCCTGCGAAACGCGGATGCCGCGAGGACTCGTTCCTCGCGGCATCCGCGTTTCTGCATTCTCGCCTTGTCACAGCTGTCGGACGTTGTTGCACCTGCAGGACGTTTGCTGCCGCAGCATCCGACACCTGCAACAACGTCCGCCAGGTGCGACATCCCACTCCTCCTGCACAAACAGCGATAGGCAGCAATCGATCCACAACGCACGCTCCGCCGTCCACGCAATGCTCTCGACCAGCATCCTGAGGGGATGTTGAAACCGGCAGCCCTCATCACTCAGCTGGGCGGCGTCGCCCGCGGAACGCAACTGCAGCAGTTCGGGGTGTCGCGGACCGCGCTCTCGCGAGAGGTCGCGGCCGGACGCATCGACCGCCTGCGTACCGGCGTGTTCGCGGCACCGCAGGTGTCGGAGGATCTCCGGAGTGCGGCCGCCCATGGCGGGCAGCTCACCTGCACGTCGCTTCTCCGTCTGCAGCGGATCTGGGTTCTGCCCGAGACGACGGAGCCGCATGTGTGGATGGGCACCAAGGGCAGGGTGCATCGGCACGCGGGCTGCGCGTGCATCAGCCATTTCTACCGGGGAAAGGCCGAGATCGGCCCGGCTTCGATCGAGCGAGCCCTGGTTCACCTCTACAGATGCCAGGGCGATGAGGCGTTCTTCGCAGCCTTCGAATCGGCATGGATGCTTCGCCGGCTCTCGACTGCGGGCCGCTTCCGCATCCGCGCTTCCCTTCCTGCATCCGCTCGCTGGCTTGTCGACCTCGCCCGTTCGGATGCCGAGAGCGGCCTGGAATCGCTGCTCCGCCTGCGGCTCCACATCCTGGGCATCGCGCTGACCTGTCAGGTGCGGATCGCCGGCGTCGGGAGGGTGGATTTCCTCGTCGGCACCCGGCTCATCCTCGAGGTCGACGGCAGAGAGAATCATGATGGCGAGACGAACAGGCACAAAGATCTGGTGCGGGATGCCGCGGCATCCCGTCTCGGCTACGAAACCCTCCGCTTCGACTACGCGCAGGTGATCCACGATTGGCCCACGGTTCAGGCGGCGATCCTCGGTGCCCTCCGCCGGCTTCGGGACCACGCCTGATCCACCGCATCCGTCGGACGTTGTTGCAGGTGTCGGATGCCGGGGCAGAAGACGTCCGACAGGTGCAACAACGTCCGACAGGCGTGACGCCGTTCCGGCCGCAGACGCCCCCAGACACACCTCCAGCAACACGATCGGCCTTTTCTCCGCCTTCGGTACAGCCCGATTTCTCCTGAGGTTCACCTGCCGGACACCCGGGCTTGGTCTGCTGGGGCACGAGCGCTCTGCTCCCCCGAACACCCCCGCTTGAGGAGTCCCCGTGGTCATGAACATCGGTCGAACGAGCCTGCCCATGGCAGGTCACGTGCGAGGCAAGCGCAGTGCAGTCACCTGCCACCTGAAGTGCGCGAACGCGTGCGCGGACGGGGTGTGCAACACCTCGTCGAACGGCTACCTCCGCGACATCATCGACGCACAGCTGTCCCGCCGTTCCGTACTCGGCTTCGGTGCCGCCGCCGTCGCGAGCATCGTGCTCGCCCCCGCGCTGACCGGTGCGCAGTCCGCCACCGCCGCGTCGGGTGTGCCGATGGCTCCCGTCGGAGCGACCGGCGCTTTCGGATTCACGCCGATCGACCCGGTCGCTTACACGGTCGACAGCTTCGTCGTCCCCACCGGCTTCGACTGGGCGCCGATCATCCGCTGGGGCGATCCGATGTTCAACGACAGCCCCGCCTTCGACGCGGCCGACCAGACGCCCGAGGCTCAGGCACGACAGTTCGGCTACAACGTCGACTACACAGATGTGATCCGGACGTCGCCCACCACGGCGATCCTGTTCGTCAACCACGAGTACACCAATGAGGGAATCATGTTCCCCGCCGACCAGCTCGCCGGAGACCTCGACCGGGTGCGCCGCGTCGGCCTGAAGGCCCACGGCCTCAGCGTGGTCGACCTCACCCGCGCCGACGAGACGGCCTCCTGGAGCCCGGTGGTCGGCGGCCAGCGCAATCGTCGTTTCCTCGATGACACGCCCTACGCCTTCACCGGCCCGGCTGCCGGCTCGGCGCTGCTGCAGACCGCCGCAGATCCTGCCGGCACGACGCCGCTCGGCACCTTCGGCAACTGCTCCGGCGGCACGACGCCCTGGGGCACGATCCTCAGCGGCGAGGAGAACTTCAACGGTTACTTCCGTTCGGTCGGCACGTCGGCCAGCGATCAGCGCTACGGCCTGAAGGATGCCGAGACCGCCCGCGGCTGGGAGCACGTCGACCCGCGGTTCGACGCCCGCGCACCCGGGTTCGAGAACGAGGTCAACCGATTCGGCTGGATCGTCGAGATCGACCCGACGGACCCGACTTCGGTGCCTCGCAAGCACACCTCCCTCGGACGCCTCAAGCACGAGGGCGCGAACGTCATCATCGCGAAGAACGGCAAGGCCGTCGCCTACACGGGCGACGATGAGCGCTTCGACTACCTGTACAAGTTCGTCTCGCGCGACTCGTTCATCGAGGGCGACCGGGCGCACAACATGACACTGCTCGAGAACGGCGACCTCTACGTCGCCCGCTTCGCCGGCGACTCGCCTGCGGTCGAGATCGACGGATCCGGCGCCGTGCCCTCGGACGGCGGATTCGGCGGCAGCGGCCAGTGGCTGCCGTTGGTCGTCGGCGGTGCGTCCGTCGTCGAGGGGATGTCGGTCGAGGAGGTCCTCGTCTATACGCGCCTCGCTGCGGACAAGGTCGGTGCGACGAAGATGGACCGCCCGGAGGACGTCGAGCCGAACCCTGTCACCGGCCGTGTCTACGTCGCGTGCACCAACAACACCAAGCGCGGTACTGCCGGCTCGGCGGGCCCCGACGAGGTCAACCCGCGCAACGAGAACCGCGACGGCCACGTGATCGAGATCACCGAGGCCGGTGGCGATCAGACGGCGACGGCGTTCTCGTGGACGCTCCTCCTCGTCGCAGGCGACCCCGCGACGAACTCGACCGCGTACTTCTCCGGCTTCCCGGCCGATCAGGTCTCTCCGATCTCCTGCCCCGACAACCTCGCGTTCGACAGCGCCGGAAACCTGTGGATCTCCACCGACGGTGCGCCCGGCGTCATCGGCTACAACGACGGCCTGTTCCGCGTGACGTTGGACGGACCGGAGCGCGGCAACGTCGAGCAGTTCCTGTCGGTGGCCCGCGAGGCCGAGACCTGCGGTCCGGTCATCCACGACGATGAGCAGCGCGTCTTCGTCTCGGTTCAGCACCCGGGCGAAGACGGCAGCTACGAGCAGCCGACCTCGCAGTTCCCGGACTCGATGCGCCCCGCCCCGCTCGCGGGCGCCGGCGGAGGGACGCTGAACATCCCTCGGCCGTCCGTGGTCCAGGTCTTCCCGCTGGACATCGAGCCCACACCGACGCCGACCCCCACGGTGGATCCGTCACCGACGCCCTCGCCGACCGTCACCCCGGGCACGCCCGGAACACCGGGAACCCCCGGCACGCCAGGGACGAAGCCGGGAACCGGGCAGCTGCCCGCGACAGGTGCCGACCCGCTCGGCGGGATCCTTGCCGGCGCCGGGCTGCTGGCCGCCGCGGGCATCGCGTTCCTCAGCCGCCGCAAGCGTGAAGCCGAAGCGCCCGACGCAGAGGCCTGAGCTCACCCGGATGCCGCGCGGACTCGCTCCGCGCGGCATCCGTGTTCCCTCCCGCGGGCATCAGCGACAGCGGCGGATGCCCCGTCACACACGACAGCGGATGCCGCCCTCCGGACGGCATCCGCTGTCGATGTCTGTTCAGCTGAGCTCGCCGCCCTCCAGCAGCTCCGTGACAAGAGCGGCGATCGCCGAGCGCTCCGATCGCGTCAGGGTGACGTGACCGAACAGGTCGTGCCCCTTGAGCGTCTCGATCACGCTGGCGATGCCGTCGTGGCGACCGACCCGGAGGTTGTCGCGCTGACCGACATCGTGGGTCAGGACCACGCGCGAGTTCTGCCCCATCCGGCTCAGCACCGTCAGCAGGACGTTGCGCTCCAGCGACTGCGCCTCGTCGACGATCACGAAGGCGTCGTGCAGCGAACGACCGCGGATGTGAGTGAGCGGCAGGACCTCGAGGATGCCCCGCTCGAGGACCTCCTCGACCACGTTGCCGGAGACCACCGAGCCGAGCGTGTCGAAGACCGCCTGACCCCAGGGCCCCATTTTCTCGCCCTGGTCGCCGGGAAGGTACCCGAGCTCCTGCCCGCCGACGGCGAACAGCGGCCGGAAGACGATGATCTTCTTCTGCTGCTGTCGTTCGAGTACGGCTTCGAGACCCGCGCACAGTGCCAGTGCCGATTTACCGGTGCCGGCCCGTCCACCCAGCGAGACGATACCCACCTCGGGATCGAGGAGCAGGTCGATCGCGATCCGCTGCTCGGCCGAGCGCCCGTGCATTCCGAAGATCTCTCGATCACCGCGCACCAGCCGGTACTCACCGTCGCCGGTGACCCGCCCGAGTGCGGAGCCCCGTTCGGAGTGGATGATCAAACCGGTGTTGACCGGGATGCCGCGCGCCTCCTCGCTGATGCCGACTTCACTCTCGTAGAGGTCGCTGATGTCATCACCGGAGATGTCGAGGTTCGAGATGCCGGTCCAGCCGGAATCGATGGCCTGCTCGGCGAGGTACTCCTCCGCCCGGAGTCCGAGAGACGCCGCCTTCACCCGCATCGGCAGGTCCTTCGAGACGATCGTCACCTCCTGACCGTCCTGGGAAAGGTGCATGGCCACCGAGAGGATGCGGCTGTCGTTGTCGCTGAGTCGGATGCCGACCGGCAGCACCGACTGGTCGGTGTTGCCGAGCTCGACGCGGAGGGTACCGCCTTCGCCGACCTCGACCGGGAAATCCAGCCGGCCGTGCTCGACGCGCAGATCATCGAGGTGCCGAAGAGCCTGACGCGCGAAGTAGCCGATCTCCGGGTCGTTCCGCTTGCCTTCGAGCTCGCTGATGACGACGACCGGAAGCACGACCGAATGCTCGGCGAATCGGAAGAACGCCTGCGGGTCGCTCAGCAGCACGGACGTGTCGAGCACATACGTGCGCAGATCCTGATCCGGATCTGCTGAGGACGACCGTCGCGCGGTCTTTCGGGTGGCCTGCTGCGCGGTGCTGGCGGACTGCTGCGCTGTACGTGTGGTCACGACCCACTCCCGACCCGGGATGTTTCCCGGCTATGCGAACGAGTCGACCAGGGGGCCACGAGTCGCGATCCTGAAGGCCGACCCGATCGGGCGCCATGCCCGATGCCTAGAAGGTACGACGCCGCACCGACATACGTCGGGCTCGACACGCCAGCAATCGGTTACGCGCTGATTAACGTCTCGTTGCCGTATGCCGCAATCGCCTCGTCGAGCATCCGGAATGTCTCGCTGTCGGTGCCCGCGTGCGGCGCGATCCGCACAGTCTCGCCCCGCGCCGTCATCACGACTCCGGCGTTGGTGAGCGCCGCCGCCATGCGCGCCGGCGCCTCCGGAGCGAGCGCGACGATGCCCGCACGCGCGTCGCGTTCCCGCGGAGAGCGCACCTCGATCCCGTGACGGTCTGCGATCTCGATCACCGCGTCGACCTGCTCGGCCAGACGCGCCTCGATGAGCGAAATGCCGACATCGTGCATCTCGCGGAGACCGACCGCGAGGCGCGCCGCAGCGAGGTGGTCGGGGGAACTGATCGTGTAAGCCTGAGCGGATGCCGCCGGGGCCGGCAGCTCATCGACGAAGAGTCCCTCCGCCACTGTGCCGGTGATACCGCTCAGCACCGGAGCGATGCGTTCTCGTGCCCGCGACGAGAACCAGGCGAAACCCGTGCCGCGGCCGGCGCGAAGCCACTTGTAGCCGTGTCCGACCACGACGTCCGCCGCTGAGTAGTCGTCATCGAGGATGCCGAAGGATTGCACGGCGTCGACGATGAGCAGACGGTCCGGGCCCAGGGCCTCGCGGAGCGCCGCGAGATCCGTGCGGTACCCGGTGCGGAAGTCGACGTGGCTGACGGCGAGCGCGGTGACATCGTCGTCGAGCGCTTCGGCGACGGCATCCGGTGTCACCCGCATGCCCGCCGGTGTGATCCAGCGGGCGGTCAGTGCCCCGGAAGAGGCCTGCGCTGCGCGTTCCAGCGTCAGACTGACGCTCGGGAACTCGCCGGTCGAGGCGATCACATGCCCGCTGAGTCCGTACAGCGCCTGCATGAGCCCGTGCGTCGACGACGGCTGCAGCGTCACGTCCGCAGCATCCGCCCCGAGCAGCGCCGCCACCAGCTCCTGCGCCTGACCGATCCGCTCGGCCACCAGTGCCACCGACGATGGGCGGCCGCTGCCGAGCAGATCCGCATCTGCGAAGACCTCCGCGCGCACCGATGGCGCGAGCGGTCCGAACGCCGCCCAGTTGAGGTAGCCCGGCTCGCCGCCGAAGCTTGCGAGGTAGTCGTCGAAAGTGCTCACCGCGACATTGTGGCACGGTGCGCTTTCGACCGGCTCGGCGCGCCGGCGTCCGATCAGCGCCCGAAGCGGCGATCGCGGTCGCTGTAGTCCCTGATCGCACGCAGGAAGTCGACCTGGCGGAGATCCGGGCCCAGCGCCTCAACGAAGTAGAACTCGCTGTGCGCGCTCTGCCAGAGCAGGAAATCGCTGAGTCTCTGCTCCCCGCTGGTGCGGATCACGAGGTCGGGATCGGGCTGTCCGCCGGTGTACAGATGTTCGCCGATCATCTCGGGGGTGAGGTGTGCGGCGAGGTCTTCCAGGGTGCCGCCGGATGCCTCGTGTGCGGCGATGATGCTGCGCACGGCGTCGACGATCTCGTTCCGTCCGCCGTAGCCGACGGCGAGGTTCACGTGGAGTCCGGTGTGCGTGCGGGTCCGGGCCTCGGCATCGGCGAGCACGCGCGCGAGCTCCGGCGGAAGGATGTCGGCCCTGCCGACGTGCTTGACCCGCCAGTTGCCTTCTCGCGACAGCGCTTCTGCCAGTTCCGCGATGATCTCGATGAGGTCGTCGAGTTCCGCCGAGTCGCGTTTGCGCAGGTTGTCGCTGGAGAGCAGGTACAGCGACACCACGCGCACACCCAGTTCATCGCACCACCCGAGGAACTCGCGCATCTTCGCTGCTCCGGCTCGATGCCCCTCTGCGGCGCTGTCATAGCCGAGTTGGCGGGCCCATCGACGATTGCCGTCGATCATCATCGCGACGTGGTGCGGAACGGATGCCGGATCGAGGTGTCGACGCAGCCGGTTGCTGTAGAGCCGGTACAGCGGCCCTCGCCCCTGGCTGTCGCGTGAAATCACCTCCCTACGCTATCGCGCCCGCGCTGAATGCGAGTGGCACGGATGCTGACGGTATGTGCAGATCCCGGCATGGTCGCACGCCTAGAGTGAGCACGTGAGCACTCCTACGCCGCCCGATGTCCCTCAGCTGCCGCTCATGGCGGAAGCGCAGCATGATGCGCAGGCCGAGATCAGGCCGACCTGGCGCGGATGGATCCATGCGGGCACCTTCCCGGTCGCGATCATCGCCGGCATCGTCCTCATCGCTCTCGCACAGGGGGCTCCGGCGAAGTGGTCCGCTGCCGTGTTCATGGCGACGTCATTGCTGCTGTTCGGCAACTCCGCGCTCTACCACCGGTTCGACTGGGGTCCGAAGACGAAGGCGGTGCTGAAGAGGATCGATCACGCCAACATCCTCCTGCTCATCGCCGGCACCTACACGCCGATCGCGACGCTGGCGCTGCCTCCGGAGAAGGGCGGACTGCTGCTGATCCTGGTGTGGTCCGGGGCTCTGCTCGGCATCCTGTTCCGCGTCTTCTGGATCAATGCACCGCGCTGGCTGTACGTCGCGCTCTACCTCGTGCTCGGTTGGGCGGCCGTGATGTACATGGCCGATCTCCTGTACGCGAACGCGACGATGATGGTGCTCGTCGTGATCGGCGGTCTGCTCTACACGGGCGGGGCGATCGTCTACGCGATGAAGAAGCCGAACCCCTGGCCAGGGCACTTCGGTTTCCACGAGATCTTCCACGTGTGCACGGTGCTCGCGTTCCTGTGCCACTGGTTCGCGTGCCTGCTCATCGCGCTGGATCCGCTGGCACCCTCACTCGGCCTGCCCGGCGCCGGAGGCTGATCAGGTGGCGCGCGGGTCGTCGTCGCTTTCACGAACGATCGGCAGATCTGCGTCGGTCTCTGTGGCCTCATCAGCCGCGTGGGCAGCCTGCTCGGCGTCGAGCTCGACCCTGACCTCTTCGCGGTAGCGGACGCGACGGATGCGGCGGTTCATGTCCCAGATCAGCAGGATCACGGCGATCAGCACGATCACGATCACGGCGAAGCCCACGAATCCGGGAGTGACCGCTTCCGGCGCGACCGTCATGGTCGGCGTCGGCATCGGAGTCTCGGTCCCGGTGAGAACGAGCATGAGTCCGCCTTTCGTGCGCAGGTCGCATAACCTGGAACCACCAGCCTAACGACCGGAAGACCCCCACTGTGACGACCGCACGAGAGCTCGACGAACGCTATGGCCGCACCCGTCGGCGGCGGATGCCGTGGATCGTCGGCGGTGCCATCGCCGTGCTCGCTGTCGGTGCGCTCAGCTGGTCGACGGTGAGCCAGTCGATGAGCTCGGTCGATGCCGACGATCTGGGCTTCGATCTCGTCGACGCGCACCGCGTAGACCTGCGATTCCAGATCAGCGGTGTCCAGGGCAAGGACGTGGTCTGCGTCCTGGAGGCCCTCGACGAGGAGTTCGGCGTGGTGGGCTGGAAAGTGGTCGAGATCCCGGCCGGCGAGGGCCATACGCGGAGCCTTTCCGAGACCATCCCCACCGTCGCGGCGGCCACGACAGGTTTGGTGAACACCTGCTGGGTCGCTTAGACTCGAGCCACACAGACGACGCCCTGGCACGTGCCGGGGCGTCTTGGCATATCCCCCGCAGGACGTCGGCGGATACCGATAGAAGGAGCTTCGTCATGTCCATCGACGCTCAGGTTCCCTTCCTCACGCAGGAAGCGTATGACCGGCTCGTCGCCGAGCTGGAGCACTTGTCCACCACCGGGCGCGAGGAGATCGCGAAGCGCATCGAAGCGGCTCGCGAAGAGGGCGACCTCAAGGAGAACGGCGGCTACCACGCCGCCAAGGACGAGCAGGGAAAGCAGGAGGCGCGCATCCGCACCCTGCAGGGTCTGCTGAAGACGGCCAAGGTCGGCGAGGCACCGGCCAGCCGCGGTATCGTCGAGCCCGGAACCGTCGTCACCGCGAACGTGGCCGGCGGCGAAGAGGTGTTCCTCCTCGGCAGCCGTGAGATCGCTGCGGGCAGCGACCTCGACGTCTACAGCGAGGCCAGCCCGCTCGGACAGGCCATCCTCGGTCTCAAGGTCGGCGAGAAGTCCTCCTACGAGGCCCCGAACGGCAAGTCGATCGCCGTCGAGATCGTCAACGTGGAGACCTACACCGGCTGAGCCGGCCCCCATCCGCACGAATGCCCCCGGATCCGTGGATCCGGGGGCATTCGTCTGCCGATAGAGTGCCGCCGGACTCAGTCCGGAACCACGACCGGTTCGAAACCGGCGCGGCGCAGCGTGTCCAGCGTGTGCTCGGAGTGCTCAGGTCCGCGCGTCTCGACGCTGAGCTCGAGGATGACCTCGCTGATCTGCAGGCCGTGCCCGTGCCTGGTGTGCATGGCCTCCATGACGTTCGCCCCCGCCTCGGCGATGAGCTCGGACACCCGGGCCAGCTGGCCGGGGCGGTCAGGAAGAGGAATGCGGAGCGTGAGGTAACGGCCGGATGCCGCCAGCCCGTGCGACACGACGCGCTGCAGGAGCAGCGGGTCGATGTTGCCGCCGGAGAGCACGGCCATGGTCACACCGGTCGCGGATACCTTGCCGGCCAGGATCGCCGCGACTCCCGCGGCGCCGGCGGGCTCGACGACGACCTTCGCCTGCTCGAGGAGCACGAGGATGGCGCGCGCCAGATCGTCGTCCGAGACGGTGACGACCTCGTCGACCAGATCCTTGATGATGTCGAACGGGATGGCGCCAGGTCGCGCCACGAGGATGCCGTCGGCGATGGTCGGGCGGGTCACGATGTCGACCGGGTGTCCGGCCTCGAGCGAAGGCGGCATCGCGGCCGCATTCTCGGCCTGCACGCCGATGATCCGCACTTCCCGCCCGAGCTCGGCGGCACGCGCCTTGACCGCGGCTGCCACGCCGGCGATGAGGCCGCCGCCGCCGATGCCGAGGACGATGGTGTCGACGTTCGGGGCGTCTTCGAGCAGTTCGAGGCCGAGCGTCCCCTGGCCGATCACCACGTCGCGGTGATCGAAGGGGTGGATGAGGACAGCCCCGGTGCGCTCGGCGAAATCGGCCGCCAGGCGCAGCGACGTCGCCACGGTCTCACCCTCGAGCACGACATCCGCTCCGTAGCCGCGGGTGGCGAGGAGCTTGGGCACCGGCACACCGAGCGGCATGAAGATCGTGGCCGAGATACCGAGCGCCTGGGCGGCGAGAGCGACACCCTGCGCGTGGTTGCCTGCGGATGCCGCGACCACGCCGCGTGCGCGTTCCTCTGCGGTGAGCCGGGAGAGCCGGTACGCGGCACCGCGGATCTTGAACGACCCCGTGCGCTGCAGGTTCTCCATCTTCAGCAGGACGGGCGCCCCGAGCACGTCCGACAGTGCCCGGGAGGGCAGCGTCGGCGTGTGGGTGATCATCTCGGCAAGGCTGCGTGCTGCTTCCTCGAACTCGTTCAGGCCGGGAACTGCGGTCATCGATTGCTCCTCCGCCGCTGTCGCGGCACTGTGCTCCAGATCAGGTCACCCTGCGGGACGTCGCCGGTTCGCCAGGAGCCGGACGTCAATGTCACGGCCACGACGTTGACGAATGCCGCGAGCGGCACCGCGAAGAGGGCGCCGGGGATCCCGCCGATCATCGCACCGCCGGCGACCACGAGGACGACGGCGAGCGGATGCACCTTCACGGCGGATCCCATCAGGATCGGCTGCAGGATGTGTCCTTCGACCTGCTGCACGCCGAGGACGACCACGAGCATCCAGAGCGCGATCCACGGACCGTTGTAGACCAGCGCGAGGAAGACCGCGATGGCGCCGGTGGCGACGGCTCCGACGATCGGGATGAACGATCCGAGGAAGACCAGGACGGCGACCGGCAGCGCCAGCGGCACCTGCAGCAGGAACGCGCCGAGTCCGATGCCGATCGCGTCGATCGTGGCCACGAACAGCTGGGTCCTGGCGTAGTTGACGATGGTCTTCCACCCGTTGCGGGCAGCTCCGTCGATGGCGGGCTGGGCGTTGCGGGGGAAGATCTTGACCGTCCAGCGCCAGATGCCCGCGCCGTCGGCGAGGAGGCAGACCAGCACGAACAGGGAGAGCAGCGCACCGGTGACGACGTGCCCGAGGGTGGAGCCGACCGCAAGGGCTCCGGACCACAGCGCCTGCCCCTGCTCCTCGATCAGAGCCTGGGCCTGAGCGAGGTAGTCGTCGATCTGGTCACCGGTCAGGTGCAGCGGCCCTTCGCGGAGCCAGGTCTGGAAATTCTCGATCGACTGAGCCGTGCTCGTCTGCACTTCCGGGAGTTCCACACGGATCTGCCAGACGACCAGCCACATCAGACCCGTGACGATCGCGAGAGTGCCGAGGATCGACAAAGCGACAGCCAGCCAGCGCGGGAACCCTCGGCGGAGCATCCATTCGAAGGCCGGCCAGAGCAGAGCGGTGATCAGGATCCCCACCATCAGCGGGATCACCAGGAGCTTGAGCGTGATGACGAGCCAGATGAAGACGCCGATCGCGGCGGCGAGTATCAGCAGCCGCCAGGCATACCCGGCCCCGACGCGCAGCCCGTGTGGGACGGCCTCGTCGGCTTCGGTCGTCACCGTGCGCTCCGTCGAGATCGGGCGCGGGCGGAAGAGGTCTCTCAGTCTCGGTCGCAGCGGATCGCTCATCCGGTCAGTCTAGAGCGCACGTCCTGGCGACTGCTGACCGCAGGGTCCGGCTGACCGGTGATGTCCGCGGGCGCCGATACGCTGGCGAAGTGACCGAGACCCTCAACTCCGCGCAGGCGCGCCGGATCGCGCTGGCTGCTCAGGGATTCACGCGATCGCGCCCGTCATCGGTCGCATCGCGTCATGTGCATCGCGTGATGGACCGCCTCGGAGTGCTGCAGATCGACTCGGTGAACGTGTTCGCACGCTCCCACTACCTGCCGCTGTTCTCCCGCCTCGGGTCCTACGATCCGGCTCTGCTCGACCGGGTCTTCCTCTCGCGCACCACGCATTATGTCGAGTACCTCGCTCACGAGGCCACCTTCATCCCCGTCGAGGACTGGCCGCTCTGGCAGTTCCGGATGGATGACTTCCGCCGGCGCTGGTCGAGTGAGGACTCCTGGGTGAGCGCCAACGCCCGGACACTGAGCTGGGTGCAGGACGAGCTTCGCGTCCGCGGTCCGCTGCGCCCGGCCGATCTCCGTGCTGATGCACCACGTGAGCGCGGCACCTGGTGGGACTGGGACGACGTCAAGCTCGCGCTGGAGCACATGTGGCGCACCGGTGACGTCGCGATCAGCGGACGCCGCGGATTCGAGCGCACATACGCCCTCGCCGAGCAGGTGATCCCCGACCGCATCCGGTCGCAGGAGGTCTCACGTGCCGACGCGATCCGCGAGCTCGTGCGGCGTGCGGCGCAGTCGTCGGGAGTCGCCACCCAGGCCGACCTCGCGGACTACTACCGACTGCGCGATCGCGTCGCGGTGACAGCCGCGATCGCCGACCTCGTCGACACCGGCGAACTCGTGCCGGTCAGCGTGCGGGGGTGGGAGCGGGGCGGTCGCCCGCTTCCTGCCTGGCGGCACCGCGATGCCGTGCTCCCCCGGCGGGTGGATGCCGCTGCGGTGCTCACTCCCTTCGACCCGGTGGTGTGGTTCCGCGATCGCGCGCTGCGCGTCTTCGAGCTCGACTACCGGATCGAGATCTATGTGCCGGCGGACAAGCGCCGATACGGCTACTACTCGCTTCCCGTCCTCGTCGGCGATCGGATCGTGGCTCGCGTCGACCTCAAGGCCGATCGCGCCGCCTCAGCGCTGCGCGTGCAGTCCGCGTGGTGGGAGCCGCAGGCCCGCCCGGAGGACGCGGTGCCGATCGCCGCCGAGCTCGCGCTGGCTGCCTCCTGGCAGGGACTGGAGCATGTCTCGGTCTCGGGCTGGGGTGACGCCGCCGACAGCGTGTATCAGGCGCTTCAGGCCCTCGGTGGAGCGCCGGTGACCCGGCACGTGCACCCACGGGAGACCGCCTCATGACGAGGCGCCGCGGATGGGCGATCGGCACGGCCGTCGCCGTGCTGCTGCTCGGTGGCGCCGCGGTGTGGATCTGGCAGTCCTCAACGGCGCCCTCCGCCGTGGAGACTCCTCCGTCGCGCTCGTCGCCCGCTCCGAAGGTGACGGCGGCGTCCATCGAGCAGGTTCAAGAGCTCGTCGACGAGCACCTCGAGGAATGCGCGAGAAGCACGAGAAGCGCGCCACCGGAGGGCTGCGGCATCCGGATCCCGTGGGGTACCGAGTTCTCGGCGGTTTCCGGCGTCCGGTACCGCATCGAGAAGCTGCCGACCGTCGAACTCGACGGAGACGAATTCACTGCGGACGGCGGCATCCTCGTCGCCACCGTGACCGGCACCGGCCAGGACGGCGCACCTCGCACCGAAACCTACCGGAGCGAGACCTGGGCGGTGCGCGGCGACGTGGATGTCACCGACGAAGGGATCGAGATCTCAGTGTGGTGAGGTCTAGAACTGCACGCGCGGCGGCTCGGAGATCGCGCTGGCATCGGCGACCTCGAAGAATTCACGCTCGGTGAAGCCCAGTCCGCGGGCGAAGAGGTTGTTCGGGAACACCTTGATCTTGGTGTTCAGCTCGCGCACCCCGCCGTTGTAGAAACGTCGAGCCGCCTGGATCTTGTCTTCGGTGTCGACGAGGGCCTGCTGCACCTGGAGGAAGTTCTGACTCGCCTGAAGCTGCGGATAGGCCTCGGCCACGGCGAACAGACTACGCAGCGCCTGCTGCAGATGTCCCTCGGCGATACCGGCAGCGCCGGGGCTCTCGGCGGACAGTGTTTCAGCGCGTGCGCGGGTGACGTTCTCGAAGACCGCCTTCTCGTGGGAGGCGTAGCCCTTCACGGTCTCGATGAGGTTCGGGATGAGGTCGGCTCGTCGCTTGAGCTGGACGGTGATGCCGCTCCACGCCTCATCGACCCGGATCTTGAGTTGCACCAGCGAGTTGTAGGTGGCCCAGAGGTAGATTCCGATGAGCAGAATCACTCCGACGATGATCAGTACCGGCACGAGCCACTCCATGCGGAGGCCACCCTTCCTCGAATTTCTCTCATCCTAGTCGCGCAGTCTGCGCGTGGACTGGGTACGTCGCTGGGGCGCGCGGGGAATGATCCTCAGTCGCCGAGCACGCGCTCGAGGTACCGATTGCCGAAGCGGCGCTCGGGGTCCAGGCGGTCCCGAAGTTCGACGAAATCGTCGAACCGCGGATAGCTCTCTCGCAGTTGCGCGGCATCGAGGGAGTGGAGTTTGCCCCAGTGCGGCCGCCCGCCGTGCTCGAGCATGATCTTCTCGACGGCGCCGAAATACTCGGTGTGGCCGGTGCGCCAGTAGCGGTGCACGGCGATGTATCCGGTGGCACGTCCATGCGCGGTGGAGAGCCAGCGGTCGTCCTCGGCAGCGAATCGCACCTCCACAGGGAACTCGATGCGCCATCCGTGCGACGAGATCAGCTCCTGCACTGCGCGGAACGCCGGGACGACGTTCTCGGCCGGCAGGGCGTACTCCATCTCGCGGAAGCGCACGGTTCGGTTCTGCGTCAGCACTCGATGCGACCGGTCGGTGTACTCGCGATTGCCGGTGAGCTTCACGGCGAGACGGCTGAACGGCGGCGTGATCGCCGGAACCGCCTTCCCCGCGGCGCAGACGACGCGGTAGACGCCGTTGGAGAGCAGCGTCTCGTCGATCCACTTGCCGACGACCGGAAGCGGATGACGCACCGTCGACTCCGGCATCCGCGTCTGCCGCTTCGTCAGGGCGACGTCGGTGTGCGGGAACCAGTAGAACTCGAAGTGATCGGATGCCGCGACATGGTCGTCGAGCGTCGACAACACGTCCTCCAGGGGAACGGGCTGGTCGATCGCGTGCAGGACGAAAGCCGGTACGCACTGCAGCGTCACCTCGACGATGATGCCGAGCGCTCCGAGGCCGAGGGCGACAGCCGGCAGCATCTCGGCGTTCTGCGTGTCGTCGATCCGCAGGAACTCCCCCGTCGCGGTGACCATCGTGACGCCGACGACCTGGGTGGCGAGTCCGCCGAATGCGGCGCCGGTGCCGTGCGTTCCGGTCGAGATCGCTCCCGCGATCGATTGCCGGTCGATGTCGCCGAGATTCTCCATCGCGAGGCCGTGCGCGGCGAGCAGACGGGGTACCCGGTGCAGACGTGTACCTGCGAGCAGCGTGACGCGGCCGGTGGCGGCATCCGCCTTCACCACACCCTGCATGTCGTCGAGCTCGAGCAGCACGCCGGGCGCCGCCGCGATGCCGGTGAAGCTGTGTCCTGCGCCGACTGCTTTCACGGTGAGCCCCTGCGACACCGCGGCCTGGACCGCGCGCTGCACGCCCTCCGGAGTGCGCGGCCGTTCGATGCGGAGCGGCGTGATCTGCGCGGTGCGTGCCCAGTTCTGCCAGGTGCCGCCGATTCTCGTCACAGGAACGCCTTCCCCTCACCGCGGTACGTCGGCAACTCGTCGATGACTTCCGTGCCCGAGACGAGATGGTAGCGATCGATCCGCTCCGCGGGCTCGCCGCTCTTCGCGTGCCGGAACCACACCCGGTCACCGAGCTGCAGCTGGGCCGCCGAGCGCCCTTGCAGCGGTGTCTGCACCTCTCCGGCCGCCTCGCGGGGAAGCGTCCGGAGCCCCTGCGGCCAGGCCGGCAGGGGCTGGCGCGAGGCGAGGGCCGGTCCCGAGGCGATCCATCCACCGCCGAGCACGGTCGCGATGTCGCGGGTCGGGCGACGGACCACGTCGAAAGCGAAGGCCGACGCCGGGGCCGGGCGGAAGGAGCGGTAACCGTCGAAGAGGTGACCGCCGAGCAGGCCGCTGCCGGCGCTCGCCTCCGTGAGCGACTCGTCGCTCCCGGTGAATTCGAGCGAACCCGTGCCGCCGCCGTTGAGGAACTCCAGGGGCGTGATCTCGGCGAGAGCGGTCGCGATCGCCGCCCTGCGCTCGCGCAACTCGGTGCGCGAGCGGGCCTGCACCATCCGGATCAGCGGCGCGTCCGCGCCGGCATCGTCGCCTTGGCCGGCGATCTGCGCCTCGTACATCTGCAGGCCCACGAGCCGGAAACCCGGCCGTCGAACGATCTCCCTGGCGAAGGCCGCGACCTCGCCGGCGCTGAACAGCGCAGAACGACGCACGCCGATATGTCCGAGCGCAGCGGAACGGAGCGACGCATCCGCATCGATCGCGACCCGGATCTCGGGGCGCTGCCCGGGGGCGGCGACGCTGTCGATGAAGTCCAGTTGGGACGGATCGTCGACCATCAGCGTGATCCGCCGCGCCGCAGTCTCGTCGGCTGCGAGCCGCTCCAGACTCGGTCGGTCGACGGTCGGGTAGCCGAGCACGATGTCGTCGTGCGTCTCGGACAGCCACAACGCCTCCGCGAGCGTGAACGCCAGAATGCCCCGGAACCCCGGGAGCTGCAGCACGGCGTCGAGCACGGCGCGCACACGCACCGACTTCGAAGCCACCCGGATCGGGAGGCCACCGGAACGCACGAGAAGATCCATCGCGTTATACCGCAACGCCTCGAGATCGATCACCGCCACCGGAGCGGGCAGGTGGGCGGTCGCATCGGAGAGCCGCGGCCAGTACCGCGCAGCATCCTGCCACTCCGGGGCGACGGAAAGACGCGCATCAGCTGGGGGGCTCAGTTCGGCGGTGAGGTCGAGCACTCCCCCACCCTACGACCTTCATGGACGCGGAATCACCTCTGTCGGGACTGCGTCGCACCATTGTGTCGTCGATAGGCTGGCGTTGCACGCCCCCGTAGCCCAATGGCAGAGGCAGGCGACTTAAAATCGCTTCAGTCTGGGTTCGAGTCCCAGCGGGGGCACTCGGCGCACAAAGATCGCTCCAGACCGAATCCGCTCAGCGGACATCCTTGAGCTGATCGAGGTAGCGTGCGACCACACCCAGCTCTTCCGCCGTGAACGAATCGTGGATCTGCGAGACCTGAGCCGTGATCGCCGCCCACGGGTTCCCACCGTCGCTCGCTCGGAGGTTCTCCTGGCGCATGTGCACGACGACACGTCGACGGTCATGGGGGTCCGCGCGCCGCTCGATGAGCCCTCTCTTTTCGAGCCGATCGAGGACGCGCGTGGTGGTGCTGGTCGGAAGCGCGGTCTGGACGCTGATCTCGCCCGCAGTGATGGGCGCGTCGCTCCGTGCGACGAAGCCGAGCGTCTGAAGGTCGACCAGACGGATGCCGAAATCGTGCGCGATGCGTTCGTTCGTGAGTACCGAGTTCGCAATGACGAGCTGCGTGAGTTCCAGGATGCGAGCGGTGATCTCGTCTTTGTCGATCATGCTGTTCTCCTCAAAGTATTTCCAGAATGGAGATGTTTCACTATAGAATCATCCCACATCGGGATTACTTGGCCGCCAGCGACACGCACGGCGGACGACCCATTCGCAATTCCGCACCTTGGAGGATGAGATGCCGAAAGCCCTCGTGATCGGCGCGGGATCCGCCGGACCCGCCGTCGCGCAACTACTCACCGAGCAGGGGTGGAACGCCCCGCTGTTCGAAGCGCGGAGCTCCCTCGACCGAGCGGAGGGCCTGTTCCTGAATGTCGCCATCAACGGGCGGCGCGTTCTCCGGCTCCTGGGCGCGGAGGAGCGCCTGCTCTCCGACGCGCACCCCGCTCCCCTGATGGAGATGTGGAGTGGCCGCGGCAGGCATCTCGCCACGGTCCCCAACGGCCCCGCCGGCAGCCCCGCGGACGGCGGAGCGGTCGTCAGGCGCGGTTGGTTGCAGGAGGTGCTGTGGGACAGCGCGATCACGGCAGGAGTGCAGATCCACCCGGGCAAGCGATTGGTCGGCGTCGAGCAGAATGACCGCGGAGTCCGGGCCGAGTTCGCCGATGGGCATGTCGAGGAGGGCGACATCATCATCGGCGCTGACGGTGTCGGATCGCTGCTGCGCCGGCAGGTCGCGCCTGAGGTCACCGCCGAGTACACCGGCCTCATCGGCACCGGCGGATTCTCCCGAGTACCCGGCCTCGCACCCACCGTCGGCGTCCAGCGCTTCGTCTTCGGGCGCCGGTCGTTCTTCGGCTACCTGGTGCGCGAGGACGGCACGGTGTACTGGTTCGCGAACCTCACCGCGCCGCAGTTGCCGTCACGTGATCGCTCCGTATCAGGCGAAGAGATCCTCACCCGTCTTCAGCAGGTGCACGACGCGGATCCCGAACCCGTGCCCTCGATCCTCGCCCACTCCACCGGCTCCATCGGCTCGTATCCGATCTTCCGCGTCCCGACATCGCCGCGGTGGTGGCGGGGAAGAGCGGTGCTGATCGGCGATGCGGTCCACGCCACGAGTCCTTCCGCCGGCCAAGGCGCATCCCTCGCCCTCGAAGATGCGGCGTCCCTCGCTGCCGCGCTCGGCGCCGGAGCTACCGATCATGAGCGTGCTTTCGCGGCCTTCGAACGGGAGCGGCGCGAACGCGTGGAGAAGATCGTGGCGTACGCCGCGAGCATCGACAAGCAGAAGAAGACCAGCGGCAATCCGATCTCCGCCGCCGCGCGCGACTTCCTCCTGCCGCTCTTCCTTCGCGGGGCGACGAAGGACACCCGCTACGACTGGGTCTTCGACTACACGCCTCCACCTGTCGTCGCCGCATCCGATTCGCCGAACGGCGCACGTTCCACCCCCTGAGTGGAAGAGCCACCACCGCTGAGCTCACCGCTGCGCTCTGATCGACCTCAGAAAACGCAGAAGCTCGTCGGTCACCGCGTCCGGGGCATCCTGACTCACGATGTGACCAGCATCCGGGATGACGACCTCGCGTACTCCTTCGTGCCGCGCCCATGCGGGCATGGCGGTGGCGATGTTGCCCGTACGGTCCAGTGCACCACGGACCAGCCCCAGCGGCACCGGCGTCCGGTAGGTCGGGTCCGGATCGACGAAGGCTGTCGTCGCCCGCCAGATGTCGAGGAATTCCGACTTCGCGACCTGCGCGAATGCCCGCTCCGCGTCCCTCCTCGCGAAGTCGGAGGTCGCAGAGGCCTCCGCCAGCAGTCGCGGCAGCCGAGCGGCGGGGACGAGGGCGAGGGCGGGAGCCGCAAGGCGCAGCAGTTGACGCTGCCACACGGTCAGCGGGCCATTGTTCCACGTCGAGTCCAGCACCATCAGACCGGAGAACGCCTCCGGCGCCTTCCGCACCAACGCCTGC
Source organism: Microbacterium sp. LWH12-1.2 (assembly GCF_040675825.1). Classification (NCBI taxonomy): domain Bacteria; kingdom Bacillati; phylum Actinomycetota; class Actinomycetes; order Micrococcales; family Microbacteriaceae; genus Microbacterium; species Microbacterium sp. LWH12-1.2. The sequence continues at coordinate 368,636 of NZ_JBEGIJ010000001.1, read as the reverse complement.
GCCAGGTTGCCACCGAGTGAGTGCCCCACGAGCACGGGGCGATCGAGCCCTCGTGATGCGATGAGTTCTTCGATGTCGGCCACCAGGCTCTCAGCGGTGATCGGCACGAGGTTCGGGCGCGACTGGCCGTGCCCGCGCAGGTCCAGCATCAGCGCTCTGCGCCCCGAGGCGATGACGGCTTCGACCTGCGCAGAGAACATGACATGATCGGCGCCCGCGCCGTGCAGGAACACGACCGCGGGCTCGTCGCCGCCGGAGTCGTCGAAAGCCAGCGAACAGCCACGCAGAGTCAGGCGTTTCGACAGAGTGGGCATATTCGGAATGTAGCCGATCAGGTGGTGACTCCTGCGACGTCGAGGGCGCAGAGGAGCGACCCATACGCGGAAGAGCCCGCCCGAGACGAATCTCGGACGGGCTCTTCGCAGCGATCAGATGATCAGGCGTCGGCGTTCACGGTCTTCTTGACAGGCGCCTTCTTCACCGGCTTCGCCGCAGGCGCAGCCTCCGCAGCAACGGTTGCCTTCACTGGCTCGACCTTGGCCGGCTCTGGCTTGGCCGGCTCTGCCTTGGCGACAGGGGCGGCAGGAGCCGCATCCACGGCCGGACGCGGGCGAGCCGCGAACTCCTCGAAGACGTAACGAGGGCTCTGCACCGTCTCGAGGTTGACCAGGTCACGACCGAGGAAGAAGTTGTTCACCCAGCCCCACACGACGCGGATCTTGCGCTCCCACGTCGGCATCGCCAGGCCGTGGTAGCCACGGTGGGCGATCCAGGCGACGAAGCCCTTCAGCGCCAGGTTGCCGGACTGGAAGACGCCGTTGTACAGGCCGAGACCCGCGACAGCGCCCATGTTCTTGTGGAAGTACTCCTTGGGCTCCTCGCCACGGATGACCGCGACGATGTTCTTCGCAAGCAGCTTCGCCTGGCGCACCGCGTGCTGAGCGTTCGGAACGCAGTAGCCGCCGACACCGCCACCGGACAGGTCGGGGACGGCCGAGACGTCACCGGCAGCCCACGCGCCCTCGACGATCGCGTCGGCCGTGCCGACGCGCAGGTCGGCGCGGGTCTGGATGCGGCCACGCTCTTCGACGGGGAGGTCGCCGCCGCGGACGACGGTCGGGTTGGCCATCACACCGGCGGTCCACACGATGAGGTCGGTCGGGATGACCTCGCCGGTGGAGAGTTCGACGATGCCGTCGACGGCGCCCGTGAGCTGCGTGTCGAGGTGCACGTTCGCACCGCGCTTCGCAAGGTCCTTGAGCACCCACTCGCTGGTCTTCAGCGAGACCTCGGGCATGATCCGCCCCATGGCCTCGATCAGGTGGAAGTGCGTGTCATCGAACGTCAGCTGCGGGTACTTCGACACCAGCGCAGATGCCAGCGAACGCAGCTCCGCGAAGACCTCGATGCCGGCGAAACCGCCACCGACGACGACGACGGAAAGCAGACGGTCGCGCTCGGGACCGGCCGGCAGCGACGCCGCCTTGTCGAAGTTCGACATCAGCCGGTCGCGGATGGCGACGGCCTCTTCGATGGTCTTCAGCCCGATCGCGTTGTCGGCGATGCCCGGGATCGGGAAGGTGCGGGAGACAGCGCCCGCCGTCACCACGATCTGGTCGTATGCGAACTCGTAGGGCTCGCCCTCGGTCGGCGTGATCGTGGCCACCTTGTTGGCGTGGTCGATCTTGGTGACCTTCGCGGTGACGACGTGAGTCCGCTTCAGGTGGCGACGATGCGCGACCACCGAGTGCCGCGCCTCGATGGAGCCGGCGGCGACCTCGGGCAGGAACGGCTGGTAGGTCATGTACGGCAGCGGATCGACCATGGTGACGTCGGCTTCACCCTTGCGGAGCTGCTTCTCGAGCTTCCACGCCGTGTAGAAACCTGCGTAGCCTCCACCGACGATCAGAATCTTGGGCACAGTGCTGTTCTGAGGCACAGGGGAACAACTCCTCGGAGTCAGGATTTTGGCGTGCGACTCGCGCGCGCTGAGCGGATGCGCCGGGCAGCTGCGGTGACGCCAAGCCCCACCAGGATACCAGGGACTGTGAGCGCAATGAGCGGGAGGGTACCGTAACGCAATGACTCGGCGCTGGGAAGCAAGGGAGACCCCGGTTCGGTCGGTGGTTCCGCCGCGGGAAGCGGCGGCACGCTCACCGGCGTGATCTCGGGTTCCGGCTGCGGTTCGGACGCTGCTCGACGGTGCAGACGGACCCACTCCGCGAGGTCTCCCATGGGGTTCTTGTCGACCTTGGGGACATCCGTGGAAATGGCGGCGGCGGCATCCACCAGCCCGTATCCGTAAAGCGGATCACTGGGCTTCGTCGCGCCCTCCACCGGAATCGCGGTCTTGATGATGCGGTTGATCACATTTGCGGCGTCGAGGTCAGGGTGCGCGGAGCGCACCAGCGCAGCGATGCCGGCCACGATCGGCGCTGCACCACTGGTGCCGCGCCACCACGCCACCTTTCCGTCGGCGGAAACGCCGAGAAGGCCTTCACTGGGCGCCGAGATGCCGATCGTGATGCCCTGCGTCGACGCCTCGATGCTCGCCGTACCGGTCTGATCGACCCCGCCGACGGTGAGCACGCCGGGGATCGTCGCCGGAGCGCCGATGATGCTCGTGCCGCTCCCCCGGTTGCCCGCGGCCACCACCACGACGACGTCGTGCTCGAAGGCGTACAGGAACGCCTCGTCCCAGCTCCGGTCCCACTCGAGGGTGTTCGTCGTGAACGACAGGTTGATGATGTCGGCGCCGTTGTCGACCGCCCACTTCATCCCCTTCGCGACCTGCTCGGCGAAGGGGACGGCCGCCGCTGCGCCGAAGCCGAGCGAGATCGAGAGCAGGTTCGCCTCGGGTGCGACGCCGATCATGCCGGTGCCGTCGGCGGCACCTCGTCCGGCGGCCAGCGATGCCACCCAAGAACCGTGGTTCCCGTCGACGGCGCCGAGCGGTGTCCGCCCGTCAGGGGTGCCGCTGCCGCTGACGTCCGTCCCGCCGATGACCGCGTCGCCGAAGGTCTGCGGCACCTTTGCGATACCGGTGTCGATCACGGCAATCGTGACGCCTTTACCGCGTGTGGTCTGCCATGCTTCGCGGATGCGGGCGCCGTCCAGCCAGTACTCGGAGGCGCGCACCGGATCCGCAGGGTTGTCCGGAACAGGCCCTGGAGCGGTCGTCGCTCCCAACAGCAGCACGGATGCCGCAACCATCGCCACGGCGACGGTCATGCGCAGCATCCTCATGCTCATGCCGTCGCCGCTCCTGCGACCCGGATCGCTGCGCCGGGATCGTCGCAGCGGCACTGCTCGGCAGACCAGGAGGAGCGAGCGAGCGCCTCATCGCCGATCGGGTTGACGCCGGGTCCTGCAGCCAGCGCGTGCCCCGCGAGCGCGTGCAAGCACTTCACGCGCGTCGGCATCCCGCCGGCGGAGATCCCGTCGATCTCGGCGACGTCGCCGAACTGGGCGCGATCTGCGAGGTATGCCTCATGGGCGGCCTGATACGCCGCGGCGATGTCTTCATCGTCGGCGAGAAGGGCCGCGAGCTCCGGCATCACCTGGGTGGCCTCGAGGGTCGACATGGCGGCCGTCGCGGCCGGGTGCGTCAGGTAGTAGAACGTCGGGAAAGGGGTGCCGTCGGCCAGCCGCGGCGTGGTCGCGACGACCGTGGGATTGCCACATGCGCATCGGGCGGCGATGCCGAGAACGCCCCGAGCCGGACGGCCGAGCTGTGCCGAGACCACGGCGAGTTCAGCGGGCGTGGGGGCAGGAAATGGCGGCGTAGTCACCCGTCCAGCGTAGGGGAGGCAACCGGGGGGATGCTCGGAGCGAACGCTCAGCGTCACTCAGGGGGTGACGGCCGCCGTGTCAGCGAGGCCGCTCGACGTGAGCGTGCGCAGCAGCTGCCCCATCCAGTCAGCCGGCTTCTCTTCCAGGGTGTCGCTGACGGCCTCCTGCTCCTGCGGGAGAGCGGCCGGATCGAGGTCGTTGTCGATCAGATAGACGACCTCGCCGGGCTTGACGTAATAGAGGCGCTCACGCGCCTGGGTGGTGATGTACGCAGGGTCCTGCCAACGTTCGCGCTCCTGCTCGAGAGCGGCGATCTCGTCCTCGCTGACCTGGACGGATGCCTCGAGCGCTGCGATCTTCTGCCGCTGATCGATGAACGTGCCGAGGGTCGGAACCAGCACCCAGGCGCCGAGGACGACCAGCGACAGCATGATGACCGAGAAGGCGGAGAGGCGGATGCCGGACGCCCACTCGCGCACGTCGACACTCTGCCCGCCGGCCGCAGCTCGGCTGGATGCCGGACGCGAGGCGGCCGCCCGGGTCGGCGTGGTGCGAGCGGCGCTCTTCTTCGCGGGCTTCGCCTTCGAGCTCTGCGCCTTGGAACTCGGCGCCTTCGAACTCGGCGCCTTCGAGGCGCCCGAAGACGCCGAAGGAGGAGCCGGTCGTCGTGCCACGGCTCCTCCTCGGTGTTATGTCTGTCTCAGCTGCGCTCAGCCCTGGTAGCGCGGGAAGGCCGAACGGCCCGCGAAGACCGCGGCATCCCCCAGCTCTTCCTCGATGCGCAGAAGCTGATTGTACTTCGCGACGCGCTCGCTGCGAGCAGGCGCACCCGCCTTGATCTGACCCGAGTTCGTCGCGACGACGAGGTCGGCGATGGTGGTGTCCTCGGTCTCGCCCGAGCGGTGCGACAGCATCGCCGTGTAGCCGGAGCGCTGCGCGAGGCTGACCGCGTCGAGCGTCTCGGAGAGCGTGCCGATCTGGTTGACCTTGACCAGCAGCGAGTTGGCCACGCCGCGGCGGATGCCATCGGCGAGACGCTCCGGGTTGGTGACGAACAGGTCGTCGCCGACGAGCTGGACCTTCGAGCCGAGCGCGTCGGTGAGCAGCTTCCAGTTGTCCCAGTCGTCTTCGGCGAGGGCATCCTCGATCGTGACGATCGGGAAGTCGTTCATCAGTCCGACGTAGTACTCGATCAGCTCGGGTCCTGACCAGTCCTTGCTGTCCAGACGGTAGACGCCGTCCTTGAAGAACTCGGTCGCTGCGACGTCGAGGCCCAGGGCGATCTCGGTTCCCGGCTTGAAGCCGGCCTTCTCGATCGCCTTGACCAGGAAGTCGAGGCCCTCGCGGTTGCTCGGCAGATCGGGGGCGAAGCCGCCCTCGTCGCCGAGGCCGGTGGCGTAGCCCGCGGCCTTCAGCTCGGCGCGCAGCACGTGGTAGGTCTCGACGCCCCAGCGGAGGGCCTCGGAGTAGGTCTCGGCGCCGATCGGCGCGAGGAAGAACTCCTGCATGTCGATGCCGTTGTCGGCGTGCTCTCCGCCGTTGATGACGTTGAACAGCGGAACGGGCAGGACGTGCGCGTTCGGTCCGCCGAGGTAGCGGAACAGCGGCAGGTCGGCAGAGTCTGCCGCGGCCTTTGCCACCGCGAGGCTGACGCCGAGGATGGCGTTGGCGCCGACGCGCTTCTTGTTCTCGGTGCCGTCGACCTCGATGAGGATCTCGTCGATGACGCGCTGCTCGCTCGCCTCGACGCCCTCGATGGCCGGGCCGAGCTCGTCGATGATGGCCTCGACGGCCTTGAGCACGCCCTTGCCGCTGTAACGGGTCTTGTCGCCGTCACGCAGCTCGTACGCCTCGAAGGCGCCGGTGGATGCACCCGAGGGGACGGCAGCCCGCTGGACGATGCCATCGTCGAGGAGCACCTCCACCTCGACGGTCGGGTTACCTCGCGAGTCGAGAATCTCGCGTGCGCCTACAGCCTCGATGAGTGCCACGAATGTGCTCCTTGCTCAGGGAAAGGGTGTGGTGGAGCGACGTCGATCCGCGCCCAGTCTAGCCCGCCCGCACTCACCACCCCGGGGCGTGACGATCCGTCGTCACACGACGAGCGCGAGCGCGATGCCGTCCCAGCCCTTGATGCCCACGGTCTGCAGGGCGGTCGCGTCGAAGCGCGGGTCCTCCCCCAGCATCCGAAGCGCGTCCCTGGTGCCGACGACCATCGAGTCGGTGCTGTCCTGGCGCACGATCTCGCCCTCGCGGCCGATGTTGTCGAGCACGACGACGGTGCCCGGATGCCCCAGCCTGGCCGCCCAGTCGAGGTAGATCGTGTTGGACTCCTTGTCGGCGTCGATGAACACGAGATCGAATCCGCCGACCAGAGTGGGCAGGACGTCTGCGGCGCGACCGACGCGGATGTCCACCCGTTCACCGATGCCCGCGGCGTCGATACTCGCCCGTGCAACTGCGGCGTTGTCCGGTTCCGCCTCGACGGTGAGGACCTTGCCACCTTCGCCGACTGCCCTCGCCAGCCAGATGGTCGAATATCCGCCGAGCGTTCCGATCTCCAGCACCCGGCGCGCGCCGCTCAGCCGTGCGATCAGATTCAGCAGCTTGCCCGCGACAGGAGCGACCTCGATCTTCGGGAGCCCGGCAGCCTGCTGCGCCTCGAGCGCGGCCTCCAGCGCGGGGTCGTGGCCGACGAGCGTGTCGGCGAGGTAGATGTCCGCTTCCGCCCAGGCGGCAGGTGTCGATTGCATGGGTCCAGCCAATCCCGGTGAACCGCAGCCGTCAAGAGCGCGGCGGTGACAGCAGCCGACCGGGTGCGTCCGCGAGTTCGGGCTGCTGCCGGAACTGCCCCGTGATGAGGAGCACGACGATCACGAGAGCGATCACGATGCAGCCCGCCGCCCCGAGCGGCCCGGCGAGGGCGAGGTCGGGCTTGGCCGCGGCGAAGATCACGATCATCCCGCCTGCGGCGTTCAGTGATCCGTGGGCGATGACGGCCGGCCACACCGATGCCGAGCGCAGGCGCAGCCAGCCGAGGAGGATCCCCCAGGCGACGCACCCGCCGATCATCAAGAGCACGCCGGTGATGTCCGTACGCCCGAAGTTGTAGCCGAGCAGGATGATCGGGCTGTGCCAGAAGCCCCAGACAGCGCCGCTGATCAGAAGGGCCGGCCACGTGCCGAGCGGCCGCAGCGCCGGCACCAACCAGCCGCGCCACCCGAGCTCCTCGCCGAAGGCGAAGATGCTGTTGAAGAGCGCCGCGAGCGGAATCGACGCCAGCTGCGCCACCACGATCGCGACGACCGGCGGCGCGGGCGTCCCTGGCGGGAGCGCCTTCTCGATCTCCGCGGCGAACGCGGCGAAGGTGAAGTCGAGCTGCACCCAGCCCAGCGCCGCCGACAGCAGGATGCTGAGCGCCACGAGCACTGGAGGGGCGAGCCAGGCCAGCACCATGAGCCAGACCACTCGTCTGGCGGGGCGCAGCGGCCACAGCCCCAGGAAGCGCGCACGACCACCGCGCGCCGGCACCCGCATCGCGAACGTGACGATGAGCGCGGCGACAGCCGGCGTGAACATCATCACCGGCAGCAGGACGCCGGAGATCGGCTCCGCGAGCCCGTCACCGAGCCAGAGCGGCAGAGCGACGAGCCAGGCGATGGCGCACGAGAGCACGACGAACGCGAGAATCGCGCCCCACGCGGGTCGGGTCCTCGGCGCGTTGGTGGAGAACGTCATTCCTGTTCCTTTCCGGTGGACGCGGCGGCGCTGAGCACTGCCGCTGCGGTGACCGCGTCGTCGAGGGTGACGATGACGGTCTTGCCGTTGATGCGGGCGACCTCGATGCCTTCCCCGGTGCGCAGCACGATGCCGAAGCGGCCGTCTGCGCCCCAGCGGATCCCCCAACCGCCGAACTCCGAGAAGGGGTTCACCTGGATGGCGCGGACTGCCGCGATATCTTCGGCGGCGATCGCATAGCGGGGCCATCCGACCGCGCTGCGCAGATGCAGCCCCTCGGCATCCGCCCGCACGTAGAAGACGGAGGTGCTCAGCAGCATCACGACCAGGAGCAGCCCGACGCCTACCGCGAACCATCCGCCGGCACGGCCGAACGCGAGAAGCACGACACCCACGCCGAGCGTCACGAACACGAAGAGAGAGATCGTCACGATGCCCGTTCGAGACAGCGTCGACGTTCCGAACCAGGCGGCGCGTGCGCCGGCCGGAAGCGGAAGCGGAGCCGCGCTTCCCCCCTGCCACGGCTCCTGGTGCTGCGTGGCGTCGAGGGGCCCCGGCTTCGACGAGCTCGGTTGCACGAACCAGCCGAGAAGGGTGAAACCGACGAGCAGGGCGAAGGCCAGAGCCGCCCATGGTCCGATGTCGGGCGCATCCCGCGCATCGTCGAGGCCTCGCTGCACTCCCATGATGGCGAGGCCGAGCACAGCGAGCAGTACCGACAGTCCCAAGCTCACAGCCCCGAGGAGCCGCACCGTTGCACTCGGATCGTGATTGCTGCGCGGCAGCAGCGTCGCGGTGCCGTCGCGGTGCGAAGGCAGTCGCTGCGCAAGAAGGCCGAGCGCCACCATCACCAGCACCATCCCGACGCCGACGCCGAGCGGCAGAAGGAGGTTCGCCCATGGCGGCCCGAATCCATCAGGACCGGCACCCGACCAGTGGATCGCCGCGGGATCAGGCATCTCGGGAAGCCAGGCGAACATCACCGCGGCGGCGAGGGCGATGACTCCGAGCGGAACGATCAGCCCCACCCACAGCAGTCCCGCACGAGCCCGGCGGCGCTGCGTCGTCTTCGCGGACGAGATGTTCATGAGGAGTGCTCCTTGATGAGGGCGGCGAGGGTGTCCGGCGTGAGTCCTACTGCCGCGGCGCGGGCGACGAGCGCATTGACGTCGGCGTGCAGCTCGGCGAGGGCGTCGGCCGCGGGCGCCACCACGGCGCCGCGTCCGCGGCGCAGATCGATCAGCCCTTCATCGCGAAGATTCTGGAGAGCATGGAGCACCGTGTGCAGGTTCACGCCGAGCCCGGCGGCGATCTCACGCGCGGCGGGCAGCCGGTCACCCGGGCGGATTCTTCCGCTGGCGATTCCGGTGCGCACGGAGGCCGCGACCTGTTCGAAGAGAGGGCGCTCGCTGTGCGGCTCGATCGTGAGCAGCATCTCGCTCCATTCGTACTGTTCTAGTTTAACTAGAACATTTATAGCATCTCGACCAACGAATGCACCAGGTCCTGACCCGCTCGGCAAGATGGGCGACATGCGTGTCACCCCCCGCCGCCTGGCCATCGGCATGAGTCTCTGGATCCCGAACCTGTTCAGCGGAATCCGTATCCGGCGCTTCAGCGACGACTGGACGCACGCGACCGTCGAGCTGCACGTCAACGTGCTCACCCGCAACTACGTCAAGACCGCCTTCGGGGGGTCGATGTCGGCGATGACCGACCCGTACTTCTTCATGCTCGTCATGCACCAGCTCGGGCGTGACTACGTCGTGTGGGACACCCGCGGTGAGATCGAGTTCCTCAAGCCGGGACGCGGCGTTCTCACTGCGGAGTTCGAGGTGAGCCCCGAGAAAGTCGCGGAGATCCGCGAGCGGGCGCGCGGCGGCGCGAAAGTGCTCGAATGGTTCGAGACGGTCATCACGGATCGCGAAGGCGATGTCGTCGCGAAGGTTCGCCGCGAGGTGTACATCCGCGAGAAGAAGCGCGTCACGGCTACGCGCAGCTGACACGCGTCTCTCGTCAGGCGCCCCCTCCGGATGGGGCGACGGGCGATGGCGGCATCGACGACGAGCGAACGATCAGTCGCGGGGCGAGCCGTATCGTCTCGTGCGCCGACGCCGCACCCGACGCCAATCCGAGCGCGAGTTCGAGTGCCGTACGGCCACTCTCCTCGAACGGCTGTCGAACAGTGGTGAGGTCCAGCGCCGAGGCGACCTCGCCGTCGTCATACCCGACGACCGCGATCGGAGCCGTAGCGCGTGCGGAGCGAAGCCGGGACAGGATCGCCGCGGCGAACTGGTCGTGATTGGCGACGATCGCCGTGGCCCCGGCATCGGTCCGCGCCCGGAGCACCCGATCATCGACCGACGAGGGCCCATCGACCGCGACGGCGGTGACGTCGAGGTGCTGCGAAAGCCCTTCGATGCGAAGCATCCCTGCCGACACGTACGACGGCGAGCGCTGCGGCTCGTGAACGAAGAGAATCCGGCGGTGGCCGAGTTCCGCGAGATGACGACCGATCTGCGAACCGCCGTCACGGTCGTCCACGAGTACGACGGGACCCCCGACGTCTGCCCTCGTCGGCACGACGTCCACGTACACGATGGGGATGCGCGCCGCTCTGCTCGCCCGGCGCGCAGCTCCTCCGAGCGGCACTCCCATCACCACGAGCCCCGAGACGTCAGCACGCGTCGGGAGCACATCGAGAAGAGGCTCGTCGGCGGCGGCTGCGGAATCCAGGTCGTACGGGATGATGTCGACCGCGGCATCACGGGCTCGACGCAGCATCCCGGACAGGCGACGCAGATACGACGGATAGGTCGTGAACGGTGCGGCCACGGCGATGCGCGCAGCGCCGACCCGCCTCCCCGCCGTCATGCGATAACCCAGTGCCGTGGCCGCTTCGACGATGCGCGCGCGGGTCTCCGGCCGCACGCGGTGCGGAGAACTCACCGCCAGCGACACGGTGGAGATGCTCACGCCGGCGCGTGCAGCGACGTCGTAGATGGTGACGCGTCCAGGGCGTGCGCGCATTCGACCACATCCACCCTTCATCGAAGTTCTTCGATTGCCAAGACTAGTGCGCAGCCCATCGAAGGAGATGCCCGATGCCGAGACGTTCCCGCTTCCGCCGACCGCTGCTCGACAGCGCGGTCGCCGCACACGAGAAGCGGATCGCTCCGCTGCTCGCGCCCGAACCGGCCGACCCGGCCGGACGACGGCGGGTCGCGCAGGAGAACGACGTCAGGGTGAGCGCGGAGCTGGGGATCGAACCGATCGGCACCGCCACGCGAGATCACGTGATCCCGGTCGTCGGGCATCCCGACGTGCGGGTACGCGTGTACTGGCCAGGGCCCGAACCGGCACCGGCCGGCTCCGATCTGCCGATCCTCGTCTACTTCTACGGCGGCGGCTTCACGATCGCCGGGATCGACTGGGTGTCGTGGGATGCCCGTTTCCGCGAGCGGGCACGGGATGCCGGGATCATCATCGTCGCGGCGGACTACGCGCATGCGCCCGAGCAGCGTTACCCGACGCAACCGGAGCAGTGCTGGTCGGCCTTCGAATGGACGCATGCGAGCGCGAAGGATCTGGGCGCGTCACCGAGCCGGATCGCGGTGGGCGGTGCGTCCTCGGGCGGTGACCTCGCCGCGGCGGTGACGTTGATGAACCGTGATCGCACCCGACACCCGATCGCACTACAGATACTGGAGAATCCCGCGCTGGACCTCACCATCGGTCACGCCGACATGAGCGGCATCAGCGCCAGGATGCCGGGAGTGATCGTGCGCAAGGCGGGACGGAGCCTGGTACGGCAATACGTCGGCGACGATGCGGCGTCAGCCCGCGAGCCCTACGCCTCTCCTCTGCTCGCCGCGTCGCACGAAGGCCTGCCCCCTGCCCTCATCCTCACCTCGGAGCTCGACCCGCTGCGCGGCGACGGCGAGGCGTACGCGCGTGCGCTCTCCCACGCGGGGGTGCCGGTGACGGCGATCCGATTCATCGGGCAGACGCACGGATCACTCGGTTCGACCGGCTTCGTTCCCGCCGCGGATGCCGCGCATCGCTTCCTCGTCTCACAGCTGCGCACGCTGCACGATGGAGGCGTCGTATGACCGCTCACCGCACGGATTGCCCGCCGCTCAGCGCGCCGGTCCTCGAGTGGATCCAGCGCGTCGAGGAGCTCTCGGCAGCGCATCCCGAACTCGCCGCCGCAGACCCGGTCGCGCGGCGCCGCCCGGCGCGGAGAGTGAGCGATCTCGTCGCGCTCGAGTTCACCGATCCGGCGCCGGACGGCGTCGAGATCGACGACCTGGAGCTGCGCGGCGGCGCCGGTCCGCTCCGCGCTCGACGGTTCCGCCGCGCGGATGCGATCGGCGACAGCCCCACGATGCTGTGGCTGCACGGAGGCGGCTGGGTCGGCGGGTCGATCGACGAGATCCTCAACGACCGCATCTGCGCAGCCCTCGCACTCCGCTCAGGAGTCCAGATCGTCTCGCTCGAATACCGCCTTGCGCCGGAGCATCCGTTCCCCGCCCCGGTGGACGACGCGGTCGCCGCGCTGCATGCGCTGCGCTCGCGCGCCGACGAACTCGGCGTCGACGTCGATCGGCTCGGCATCGGAGGCAACTCCGCCGGTGCGACCATCGCGGCGTCCGCAGCCCTCCGCGAGCGCGACGCCGGACGCGCACTGCACCATCAGGCACTCGAGGTGCTGCCTGCCGCGCTGCGCACCTTCGGTGCGTCGATGCAGCGATACCGCCGCGCATCGGGCATGGAGGACGCCGAGAGCATCGCCGATGTGTATCGCGCCGGCGCGCCCCACACGGCGGCCTCACCGCTGGACGCGGCGGACCACCGCAGCCTCGCGCCCGCGTTGATCCTCGCAGCCGAATTCGATCCGCTCCTCGACGGCGCCGTCGCCTACGCTCGCGCTCTGCGTGAGTCGGGAGTGGCAGTCGTCCTTCGAATCGGCGAGGGGCACATCCACGGCTCCCCCGCTCTCACCGCCCGATGGCAGGGAGCGCGGGACTGGCACGATGACTTCGCCGCCGAACTCGCCGCCGCCTATGCACCGCGGTCTTCGGACACGCATCCGCCGCGCCGATGATGTCGCTCCCCCGCCCGACCCGACCAACGAACTGGAGACGATGATGTCCGCCTATGCCGTCGAGCCCGTCCTTCCCTCCCCTCCGCCTCTGAGCGCCGACCACATCCCCGGACAGCGGCAGAGCCGGTGGTTCTGGACCGCATTCGTCCTCACCTGGTTCGCTTCGGGGATCGCTCAAGGCGTGGCCGCTGTCGCCGTCCCGCAATTGCTCAAGGAGTGGGACCCCGAGCACGCCACCGGCAACCTCAGCATCATCCTCACCGTCGGCGGGGCGGCGATCCTGATCACGACGCCGATCTTCGGACGCCTCAGCGACCGTTCGATGTCGCGCCTGGGCATCCGCCGTCCGTGGATCCTCAGCGGCGCGCTGATCGCGCTCTGCGGATATGCGGTGCAGGCGCTGGCCCCCTCACTGGTCGTTCTCGGCCTCGGAACGATGCTGGTGCTGATCGGCTGGGGTGCGGTGTCGATGACGATCCACACCCTGTTCGCCGATCAGATCCGCCGCCGCATCCGCGCGATCATGTCGGCCGTCACGGGGGCTGCCACCGCCATCGGGATCCTGATCGGAGTGTCGTTCGCCGGTGTCGTGGCAGGGCTGGGCCAGGTCGGCATGTTCCTCATCCCCGGCGGAGTCTCCGCGCTCCTGGCTCTCACCTTGTTCTTCGCGCTCAAGGACATCCGCCGCGATCAGCCCGCACCGAAGCTGGACTGGGGCGGCGTGCTGTCGACGTTCTGGCTGAGCCCCCGGCGATATCCGGACTTCGCCTGGGCATGGGTGTGCCGATTCTTCATGACGGCCTCGATCGTGTCTGTGACCAGCTATCTCTATCTCACGATCTCCAGCCGGTTCGGCATCGAGGATCCTGCCGAGATCGCGAGTGTGCAGACTCAGGCGACGGCGGCGTTCACGATGATGAACCTCGTGATGGCATTCGTCTTCGGAGTGATCTCCGACCGCACGGGACGGCGAAAGCCGACGGTCGTCTTCGGCGCACTTCTCAGTGCGGTCGGACTCGTCCTGGCCATTGCTTTCGGGGACATCGGGTTCTTCCTCATCGGCATCGCGATCGTCGGAGCGGGCCAGGGCGCCTACATCGCCGCCGACGTGGCACTGATGACCGAGTGCCTTCCCTCGGCAGAGGATGCCGGCAAGGACCTCGGCATCGTCGCGCTCGCCTACCTGCTGCCGGGCATCCTCGTACCGGTGTTCGGATTCTTCGCGACCCGCATAGGATCACCCACGGGAGAGAACTTCGCGGCCCTGTACATCGGCACCGTCGGAATGGCGCTGATCGCCGCGTTCGCGGTCACCAGGGTGAAGGGCGTTCGATGACTGCCGCTCCTCGACTGCGCGGTGCCGCACGCCGAGAGTACCGACGACTGTCCAGGGCCGCCGACATGCCGCCGCCGACGCACCCGCTCGTCACTCTCACGCCGGGCATCCCTGTTGCCGCCGACGACGGCGCCCAGCTGCTGACGGACCATTGGCACGCGGAGGGGGCCGGCGGGCAGACGCTGCTGATCCGCACCCCGTACGGGCGCGACGGCGTCGCCGGCGTCGCCCGCTTCTTCGCCGAACGCGGCCATCACGTCGTGGTGCAGAGCTGTCGCGGCACGTTCGGCTCTGGCGGCTCGTTCAGCCCACTGCACGACGAGGTCGCCGACGGGCAGGCGACGCTGCGCTGGGTGCGCGGTCAGAGCTGGGCGACGGGCCGCGTGCACTCCTGGGGCGGGAGCTACTTCGGAGTCACCCAGTGGGCGTACTGCGACGGCGAGGAGCGCCCGGACACCATGGGCATCGCGATCTCGGCTCGACGTTTCGATGATGCGATCCTGTACCCGGGCGGCGGGTTCTCGATCGACACGCCGCTCACCTGGGCGTACGCCCTCGACATGCAGGAGCGGAGCCTTCCTCGTCGGATCTGGGCCCTGCTCCGGGCCAGGTGGGCGATCCCCCGCGGCGCCCTCGCCACTCCTCCCGGCGAGGCCGTTCGCGTCGCTGCGAAGGCTGATCCGCAATTCTTCCGGGACTGGGTCGATCACAGCGATGAGGGCGATCCCTGGTGGCATCCGCTGCGTTTCGCGTCCGATGTCGACACGGTCCCTCCGGTGACGCTGATGGCGGGGTGGCAGGACCTGTTCCTCGTCGGGCAGCTCGCCGACTACGCCGCGCTCAAGGATGCCGATCGCCCCGTTCGGCTCATCATCGGGGACTGGATCCATGGCGACCCGGAGACGACGGTGATGGGAGTGCGCGAGGCGCTGGCGGCCTTCGCCGATGCCGGGAAGGGCGCAGACGTGCGACTCGAGATCAGTGGCGGCGCCGGTTGGCACGAGTTCGAGCAGTGGCCGGTTCCCACCACGACCGTGTTCCACGAGTTCACCGCCGACGGACAGCTCGCGCTGCCCGAGGCCGAACGTCCGGCCGCGGCACTCCCGTATCGCTACGAGCCGGCCGATCCCACACCGGACGCCGGCGGCCGCACTCTCAATCCGTTCGCTGCCGGCCGCCGCGATCAGCGTCTGCGGGAACAGCGAGATGATGTGCTGATCTTCACAGGCGACCCCCTGCCGGAAGATCTCGTCATCATCGGAGAGCCGGGGATCGATCTGACCTTTGCGTCGTCCAACCCTCGCGCAGACCTGTTCATCCGGCTCTGCGAAGTCGACCTCAAGGGCAGGTCGCGCACGATCACCGACGTCTATCAGCGCCTGCCTGCTGAGGCGGCCCCGAACGAGTCCCGCCGGATCCGACTCTCCTTCGCGCCGATCGCCCATCGCTTCGCCGCCGGCTCACGCCTTCGCGTGCAGGTCTCTTCCGGGGCGCATCCGCTGCACCTGCGCAATCCCGGTACGGCTGATCCGGTGCGCGACCATTCGCGGCTGATCGGGAGCGACCAGGTCGTTCATGTCGGCGGCCCGGCACCGGCCGCCCTCACCCTGCCTGCGCTCGACACGAGCCGGGCACCGGCCGTTCACGTGCCCGTGGCACGATGAGAGGATGCCGCTCACTCGCCGTCTGACGCTGGGCGATGCCGTCGCGATCGGTCTCGGCTCGATGATCGGCGCCGGGGTCTTCGCCGTATGGGCACCCGCGATCGGGGTGGCCGGCAGCGGCATCCTCATCGCGCTCGCGATCGCCGCGTTCGTCGCCTACTGCAACGCTACGGCCTCGGCGCAGCTCGCCGCCGTGCACCCGGTCGCGGGCGGCACCTACGCGTACGCACGCGCCGAGATCGGCCCGTGGTGGGGGTTCATCGCCGGCTGGTGCTTCGTGATCGGCAAGATCGCCAGCTGCGCCGCGATGGCGATGACCTTCGCCGCCTACGCCGCCCCGGCCGGCTGGGAGGTGCCCGTCGCCGTCGCCGCGGTCGCCGCCCTCGCCACGGTCAACTGCTTCGGCGTCACCCGCACCGCCCTGCTCACCCGCATCCTGGTGGTCTGCTCGCTGCTCGGCCTCGCGATCGTCGTCGCGACGGGCCTCCTCGCTGCCCCGGAGGCCTCTCCGGCGCCGCTGCCGGATGCCACCGCGTATGGCGTGCTGCAGGGCGCAGGGCTTCTCTTCTTCGCGTTCGCGGGCTACGCGCGAATCGCCACGATGGGCGAAGAGGTGGTGAGCCCGGAGCGGACCATCCCTCGCGCGATCGTGCTCGCGCTCGCAGGGGCCGTGGTCGTGTACGTCCTCGTCGCGATCACCGTCATGACCACGCTCGGTGCAGATGCGGCAACCAGCACGGCCCCGCTCGCCGACGTCATCACCGCCGCCGGCTGGCCCGAGCTGGCGCCGGTGGTGCGGGTGGCTGCGGCAGCGGCGTCGCTCGGCGCCCTTCTCGCGCTCCTCACCGGCATCGGCCGCACGACACTGGCCATGGCCAGGGAAGACGACGTACCGCGCTTCCTCGCGCACGTCGATGAACGCTGGCAGGTGCCGCGCCGCGCGGAGGTCGCGATCGCGATCATCGTCATCGGGGTCGTGCTCGTCGCCGACCTCCGCAACGCGATCGGCTTCTCGTCATTCGGCGTGCTGCTGTACTACCTGATCGCGAACGCGGCCGCTTTCCGTCAGGACGACAGCGCACGGCGTTACCCGCGGGCTCTCCAGGTGCTCGGCGCGCTCGGCTGCCTCGTGCTCGTGAACACCCTGCCGATCGTCGCATCTCTCGTCGGCACGGGTGTCGTGCTCCTCGGAGTGGCGTACCGGATGCTGCGGCTGAGTATCGCCAGCCGCTGAGCTCAGCTGTCGGGGTCGGCTCGGTAGGTGCTCGGAGCGATCCCGAGAACCGTTCGGAAATCTCGGGTCAGATGCGCGTGGTCGGCGTAGCCGAGATCGGCGGCGATCACGGCGATCTCGGCGTGCGGATCATCGCGCATCCGTTGCGCCGCCTCCTGCAATCGGCGTCGGCGGATCATCGCCGCCGGCGGCAGTCCCACGTGCCGATGCGCGAGACGCTGCAGCGTGCGCAGCGACAGATGCAGTCGCGCTGCGGCATCTTCCGCACGCAGGATCGACGCATCCGTCATCAGAAGATCCGACATCGCGTTCGCCTGTCGCGCCACGGGCGAGACCTCGCCGACCCGCGCGGCGAGCCACCGTGCGAACACGGCCACCGCCTGGGCGCGGCCGCTGTCTCCCGCGTCCGTCATGGCCGCTGCGACGCCCGCAAAAAGCTCAGGAGCATCGAAAGGCATCGCGGTGTCGCGGAGCGCGGCCGGCTCTTCGACCAGCGCGGCGGCCGACGCCGGGCGCAGAAGCGCGCCAACAGCCCAACCGCGGCCGCGAAGGTCGCGGAAGGATGCAGCCGTCGTCGCCCCGACCAGTTGCACTTCGGCCGGTGCGCCGCCGTTCTGCTCGACCACGAGGTTCAGGGCCGGGTAGGCCACGACATCCTGACGAGACGTGCGCCCCGGCTCGATGTCCCATACGGGAATCCAGAACCAGGCGGCGAGTTCCGCTGCTTCAGGAGGCGCCGGCAGCCGATGGAACTCCGGCATCCGCGCCGGGTACAGCACTCCTCGCCGCGCATCGATCACGTTCCGACGATAGCCGCGGCATCCGACATCGTGTCGCGAATCTTCAATCGCTGCGCATCCGCTCATCCCTAGCGTGGAGGCATGAACACATCATCCGCCGGCCTCACCGGCACCCACACCACCAACGGCCGCCCGAACAACGCGACCTCGCTCACCCCGTTCCTCGCCATCCCCGGCGCTGCCGACGCGATCGCGTTCTACCGTGACGTCTTCGGGGCCACGGTCATCGACATCACCGAGATGGGCGGCGTCGTGGTGCATGCCGACCTCGACTTCGGACTCGGGCTGCTGCAGATCGGGGAACCGACCGCCGAGTACCACCTCGTCGCGCCGCCTGCAGGCGAGGACGACTGCTACTCGCTCGGGGTCTTCGTGCCCGACACCGACGCCACCGTCGAGCGTGCCGTGACTGCCGGTGCCGTCGTGCGGGAACCCGCATCGACGTTCGTCTCCGGCGACCGGTTCGCCAGCATCCGCGATCCGTTCGGCGTGCGCTGGTCGATCATGAGTCGCGTCGAGGATCTCTCCGTCGAGGAGAGCGCGCAGCGCGTGCAGGAGTGGGCGGCCTCGTTCAGCTCCGCGAGCGCATAGCCGCGGCGACCGCCGGCAGCAGCGCCTCCGCGGTGCGGCGATACCCGAGCGCGCTCGGGTGGAACCGGTCCAGGCTGAACATGCCGTCCGGATCATCGAGGAACATCGGTCCGACGGCGCGACGCAGATCGACGCTCGCGGCGCCTGCGCGCGCCGCGGCGGCGGTCTGCGCGAGCGCCAACTGTCGGGACACCCGCGCGCCGAGCGTGCGCAGCGGTTGCGGCACCGCCCGCAGCGCGCCGAGATCAGGACACGTTCCGACGATGACCGCCGCTCCGCGCCGTCGCAGGTCGGCGATCGCGGACTCGAGGTGGGCGACGGATTCGGCGACCGGCACACGGTGCGTGACATCGTTGCCGCCGACCACGATCACGGCCACGTCCGGGCGGTAGCCGTCCGCAAGCGCGTCCAGTTGACCGGCGAGCGCTGAGGACTCGGAGCCGACGATCGCTCCCGTGTGCAGGCGCACGGGCCGGTGGAGCTGCCGGGCAAGGCCTTTCGCGAGCCGACCGCCCAGGGTGTCCTTTCTTCGCTCCGCGCCGAGTCCGGCGGCGAGCGAGTCGCCCAGCAGCAGCAGCTCGACCGGAGCACCGGCGAGGGAGGACCGCCAGATGCGATCGGCGTCGAGCGAGTCCTCGCCGAGCGGCTTCCCGATCCTGCGGCGGGCGATCGCCGCCTGCCTGGTCAGCAGTGTGCGTCCGCCCCAGACGAGGGCCGACGCGGCGCTGATGGTGAGGCCGGCGGCGAGCACGATGCGAGAGCGCGTCATGATCCGATTCGACCGCGAGAGCGTGAACGCCGCGTGAACGGCTTCCGGCCCCGTGTTCACCGCATCCGCACCGGTGCGACTTGCAGGACCGAATCACGGATGCATGACGAAACGCCGTGGAACGGCCCGACGTCCGTGCCTCGGTCCTGCAAGTGCACCCGGCACCGGTCAGGAGAGCGGCTTGAGCTCCAGGTTCCCCGGCTCGGCACCCGCCGAGAGCGTCGCGAACGACGTGTACCCATCGGATGCCGAACGCTCCAGCAGCGCCTTGAGGTTCTTGGTGCGACGCTCGAGGCGCACGCGTGCGCCGGTTCCGATCAACGCGGACTTGTGCGCGGCGAGCTCGGAGATCGAGACGTCGGCGTCGTGGATCAGCACGACCGACGACGCTTCGGCCTCCGGGGCCGTGGTGACGAGGTCGACGAGACGCTCGAAGCCGAGCGAGAACCCGACCGCGGGCACCTGCTGACCGAGGAACCGGCCGATCATGCCGTCGTAGCGGCCGCCGCCGCCGAGCGAGTAGTCGACAGAGGGGTGGGCGAGCTCGAAGATCGTGCCCGTGTAATAGCCCATGCCGCGCACCAGGAACGGGTCGAAGACGAGCGGGATGTCGGTCTGACCGGTCCCAGCCGCCACCGCCTCGCCGATGCCGACCAGGTGCCCGACGATCTCGTCCGGCGCCCCCTCCGGCAGCGCCTTGCGGACCTGGCGCTCCCCGAACGGGTTGTACTCCATGGTCTGCGGCCGATTCAGGAACGCCTCGAAGGCGTCGACGGTGGATGCCGCTGCGCCGCGCTCGCGCAACTCAGCGGCCACGCCGCTCGGCCCGATCTTGTCGAGCTTGTCGATGGTGATGAGCACGCCGGGGCGTTCATCCGCCGTGAAGCCGAACGTGCCCAGCATCCAGTCCAGGACCCGTCGGTCGTTGATGCGCACGGTCGCGCCCTCGAGTCCGAGTGCGTCCACCGCGTCGAGCGAGGCGACCATGAGCTCGGCCTCGGCACGCGCCGAGTCGTCGCCGATGACGTCGATGTCGCACTGCACGAACTGCCGGTAACGACCCTTCTGCGGGCGCTCGGCACGCCAGACCGATCCGATCTGGATCGAGCGGAACACGGCGGGCAACTGGCCGCGGTTCGTCGCATAGAAGCGCGCGAGGGGCACCGTGAGGTCGTAGCGCAGGCCCAGGTCGGAGAGCGCGGCCGGGTCATCGGCGGCATCCCGGATCGCTTCGGCGTCAAGACCTCGACGAAGCACGTTGTAGGCGAGCTTCTCGTTGTCGCCGCCGATGCCCGCGTGCAGACGCGAGTACTCCTCCACCACCGGGGTCTCGATCTCGTCGAATCCGTGCGCCCGATAACGGTCGCGGATGACGGAGAGCACGCCTTCACGGCGGGCCTTGTCGGCGGGGAGGATGTCGCGCATTCCGCGCGGCGGGTTCACAGTAGCCACGGATCTATCCTTCCAGGTCCGCCGGGCATCCACGCCGCGGTGCGGTCAGGCCTCGGCCTGGCGCACCTCGTCCTCCAGCGTCCGGAGCCGCTCGCGGAGGGCGCGCTCGGCGTCCCAGCCGTTGGCCCTGGCAGTCGCGACGAGCGCCAGCAGGGCGTCACCGAGTTCGGCTTCGGATGCCGGCGCCCCGACGGGCGCCGGCACGGAGACGCGCACGCCGGCCGCGCGACCGGCGAGCTTCTGCGCGAGCGCGAGCGCCGGCATCCCCCGTGGAACGCCGTCGAGAACGCTCGTCCTCGCGCGCTTCTCCGCAGCCTTCGCTGCGTTCCAGTGCACGAGCACCTCTTCGGGAGTCCGCGCGATCTCACCCGCGAAGACGTGCGGATGCCGACGCACCATCTTGGCGGTCAAGGTACGCGCGACGTCATCGATATCGAAGGGATCGTCGGGATCCTGAGCGGCGATCGCCGCATGGAACAGCACCTGCCAGAGCAGGTCGCCGAGTTCCTCGCGCAGATCGGCGCGCGTACCGCTCTCGACCGCGTCGATCACCTCGTGCGATTCCTCGATGAGGTACGGAATCAGGTCGCGGTGCGTGATGCGCTCGGACCACACGCACCTCTCGCGCACCTCGCGCATCGTCTCGGCGGCGACCCGCAAGGGGTCGGCGCCCGGTACGCCGTCGCGACGGTCGGAGTGCGGAGACACGGTTCTCCCTTCGGCCGGGGCAGTCGCCCCGGATCTCACGATGTCGCCGCAGCGACCTGTCGATACCACCGGGACCGCAGCGACACGATCACGCCGGAGAGCACGAGAGCCGCGAACGATCCCACGATCACGCCGAGAATGGCCTGGTCGCGGACGACGGCATCATCGGCGAACGCGAGGTTGGCCAGCAGCAGCGACACGGTGAAGCCGATGCCGCCGAGGGCGCCGGCAGCGAGGATGTCTGCGAACGGCAACGCGGGCTTGGTGCCCTTCGGCCGGATGCGCATCGCCACCCAGCCGAACAGGCTGATTCCGACGATCTTGCCGACCGGCAGCGCCACGGCGATGCCCCAGAACGCGGGTGAGAGTTCGCTCGGCGAGAGGGCGGGAATGACCACGAACGCCGCGGCGAACGCGAACAATGGCAGGATGAAGCCGTTCACGGCGGGTTCCAGAGCGTGCCGCACCCGCTCAGCCGGCACCGGCGACATCACCAGTCCGAGCAGCACGCCTGCGATCGTCGCGTGGATGCCGGATGCCGCGACGAGACCCCAGGTCACGACGCCCAGCACGCCCATCGCCACGGCGACGCCGGCATGACCGGTCTTGTGCAGCAGGCGACTCAGCAGCGCGAACGCGACGACAGCGACCAGCGCGAGCCCGAGCAGAACCCACTGCACGTCACGGGCGAACAGCACGGCGATGAAGATGATGCCGATGATGTCGTCGAGGATCGCGAGGGCGAGCAGGAACACCCGCACACCGGCGGGCAGACCCTTGCCGAACATCGCGAGCACACCGAGCGCGAATGCGATGTCGGTCGCCGTGGGGATCGGCCAGCCGGACGCCGTGTCTGCTCCCCCGGCGAACAGCAGATACACCGCGATCGGGACGAGCACGCCACCGGCCGCCGCGATCGCCGGCTGCATCGCCTTGTGCAGCGAGTCGAGTTCACCGTGGGTGAGCTCGTGGCGCAGTTCGATGGCCACGACGAGGAAGAAGATCGCAAGCAGACCGTCGGAGATCCAGTGCGCCACCGAGAGGTCGAGTCCGGTGCCGGGCACCGCGATGTGGAAGTCGAGCACGGCCGCGAGGGCGTCATGCGTGGGGAGGTTCGCCAGCAGGAGACCGAGTCCTGCTGCCAGGAGCAGGAGAACGGCAGGGAACTGCTGTCCGCGGAGGGGGTTCGCCGAGATACGCATTCCCTCCATCGTAGAGCGCCCCCCGACGCGGCGTTTGTTACGCCGGGGAAACCCGTTGGTCACGCGTGTGGGCGAGACCCGGATACGCTCGAAAAGTGACCCCCGAACACACCTTCTCCGAGCCCACGAACACCGAGGCCATCCGCGTCATCGGACGCTTCGAAGCGGGCCGTGGCATTCCAGAGCAGATGCGCTCCGACGTCAGGATGCTCGGCGGCCTGCTCGGCCGGGTGCTCCGCGAGTCCGGCGACGACGGCCTCTTCGAGGACGTCGAGCGCCTGCGTCTCGCCACCATCCAGGCATACGACCAGGAGACCCCTGAGGCCTTCGACCGCGCCGCGGCCATCGCGGAGTCGTTCTCCGTCGCCCGCGCCGACGAGGTCGCCCGCGCCTTCACCTGCTACTTCCATCTGGTCAATCTCGCCGAGGAGCACCAGCGCGTCCGGGTCCTCCGCGAGCGCGCAGGACAGCCGGGGCGTGAGGATGCCGCCGACACCGTCGCCACCGCCTATGCGCGGCTGCGGAGCGAGGTCGGCGATGCCGAAGCGCGGCGGCGGCTCGAGGAGCTGCGTTTTCACCCCGTGTTCACGGCGCATCCGACCGAGGCCCGTCGCCGGGCCGTGTCGTCCAGCATCCGCCGTCTATCCGAACTGCTCACGCAGCACGATGCGGCGAGCGTCGACGGCGCCGAGGAGCAACGTGCCGAGCGACGGATGCTGGAGGAGATCGACACACTGTGGCGCACCGCTCCGCTGCGCGCGCAGAAGCCGTCGCCGACCGACGAGGTCCGCACCGTGATGGGCGTCTTCGACGAGACGCTCTTCACCACCGTGCCGCACGTGTACCGCCGGATCGATGACGCCCTGCGCGGCGACGAGTCCGGGGCGAGCGCACCGGTGGTCCCCGCCTTCGTGCGGGTCGGCTCCTGGGTCGGCGGCGACCGTGACGGAAACCCCTTCGTGACGGCATCCGTCACCAGAGAGGCTGCGCAGATCGCCTCCGATCACGTGCTGCGCGGACTCGAGCGCGCGCTCGAGCGGATCGGCCGCACCCTCACCCTCGACGCCGAAGACACTCCGCCAAGCTCCGCGGTCGTCGCCCTGTGGGACGCGTTCGCCGCCGCAGAACCGTCGGTCGCCGCCGATCTTGCCACGCGCTCCCCCGGCGAACCGCACCGGCGGGTGCTCCTCGCTCTCGCACGGCGGGTCGCCGCGACGCGCAGTCGCGCCGGCTCCCTGGGCTACGGCGCCCCCGAGGAGCTGCTCGACGACCTGCGCGTCATCCAGACCTCGCTGGCGGATGCCGGGGCGAAACGCCATGCCTTCGGCGGCATCCAGCATCTGATCTGGCAGGTCGAGTCCTACGGCTTCCACCTGACCGAACTCGAGGTCCGCCAGCACTCGCAGGTGCACGCGAAGGCGCTCGCCGAGCTGGAGAGCGGCGAGGCTGTCAGCGCCCAGACCGAAGAGGTGCTCGACGTCTTCCGCGCGATCGCCGACATTCAACGCGACTACGGCCTGCGTGCCGCCGGCCGCTACGTGGTGTCGTTCACGCAGGCGGCATCCGATCTCGCAGCAGTGCACCGCCTCGCCCGCCACGCGCTCGGCGACGATGCGCTCGTGCTCGATGTGGTGCCCCTGTTCGAGACGTTCGCCGACCTGCAGGCCGCACCCGACATCCTCGCCGAGGTCGTCACGTTCCCCGAGTTCCAGGAGCGGATGGCCGCGACCGGCAATCGCCTCGAGGTCATGCTCGGCTACTCGGACTCGTCGAAGGACGTCGGGCCGGTCGCCGCGAACCTCGCGCTCTACGAGGCACAGGAGAAGATCGCCCAGTGGGCGCAGGAATCGGGCATCACGCTCACCCTGTTCCATGGGCGCGGCGGGGCTCTCGGCCGTGGCGGCGGACCGGCGAACTCCGCGATCCTGGCGCAACCACCGCACTCCGTCGACGGACGTTTCAAGCTCACGGAACAGGGCGAGGTCATCTTCGCCCGCTACGGCGAGCCGGCCATCGCGATGCGCCACATCGACCAGGTCGCCGCGGCGACCCTGCTCGCCTCGTCGCCCACCGTCGAGGCGCGCACCAGCAGCGCCGCCGCGCGCTACGCCGACATCGCCGCTGTCATGGACGTCGCCTCGCGGGAGCGCTTCTTCTCGCTCGTGAAGGCGGAGGGCTTCGCACCGTGGTTCGCGACGGTCACCCCGATGGAGGAGATCGGACTGCTCGCGCTCGGCTCGCGACCCGCGCGCCGCGGCCTCTCCGTCGAGTCCCTCGAAGACCTCCGAGCCATCCCGTGGGTGTTCGCGTGGACGCAAGCCCGCATCAACCTCGCCGGCTGGTTCGGACTCGGTACCGCGCTCGAGGCCATCGGCGACGAGGCGCTGCTCGCCGAGGCGTACCGGGAGTGGCCGCTGCTGCGCACCATGGTCGACAACGTCGCCATGAGCCTGGCGAAGACCGACGAGCGCATCGCCCGCCAGTACCTCGCGCTCGGCGACCGCGACGACCTCGCCGCCCTCGTGCTGGACGAGCTCGCCCTCACCCGCGAATGGGTCATCCGGCTCACCGGCGGGGACCGTCTGCTGGAGAACAAGCCGATCCTGCAGCGCGCTGTGCAGCTGCGCAGTCCCTACGTCGACGCGTTGTCGCTGCTGCAGCTGCGTGCCCTTCGGGCGCTCCGCTCCTCGGCGGCCACAGCCCCGGAGGGCTCGGGAGCGGATGCCGAGCAGCAGCGGCTCCTGCTGCTGTCCGTCAGCGGAGTCGCGGCCGGCCTGCAGAACACCGGGTGACCGGCGCCATGCCGCGCCTCGGATAAATCCGTCATCCCCACCTTGAGAAGGCTTTCCGCGTGACCGAAACCACCCCCGCCGTTTTCCATCCGCTCGCCGCACCGGTGCAGCCCGTGTTCGAAACGGTGCTCTCCCGGAGCCCGCACGAGCCCGAATTCCATCAGGCCGTGCACGAAGTGCTGCAGTCGATCGCGCCCGTTCTCGAACACCACCCGGAGTACATCGACGGTGGGATCCTCGAGCGTCTGGTCGAACCGGAGCGTCAGATCATGTTCCGGGTGCCGTGGGTCGACGACGCCGGTCGCCTCCACGTGAACCGTGGCTACCGCATCCAGTTCTCGTCCGTGCTCGGCCCGTACAAGGGCGGCCTGCGCTTTCATCCCTCGGTGAACCTGTCGATCATCAAGTTCCTCGGGTTCGAGCAGATCTTCAAGAACGCGCTCACCGGTCAGGGCATCGGCGGCGGCAAGGGCGGCTCGGACTTCGACCCGCACGGCCGGTCGGATGCCGAGGTCATGCGCTTCTGCCAGTCGTTCATGAACGAGCTCTACCGGCACCTCGGTGAGCACACCGATGTGCCCGCAGGAGACATCGGCGTCGGCGGGCGCGAGATCGGATACCTGTTCGGTCAGTACCGCAAAGTCACCAACCGCCACGAGTCGGGAATGTTCACCGGCAAGGGCAAGGGCTGGGGTGGCGCCGAAGTACGCACCGAGGCCACCGGCTACGGCGCCGCGTTCTTCGCCCAGGAGATGCTCGCCGTGCACGGCGAATCCTTCGAGGGCAAGCGAGTGGGCGTCTCCGGCTCGGGCAACGTCGCGATCTACGCGATCGAGAAGGCCACGCAGCTCGGCGCGACCGCGGTCACGGCATCCGACTCCTCCGGTTACGTCGTCGACGATGCCGGAATCGACCTGGCACTGCTCCGCCAGCTCAAGGAGGTCGAGCGCGCCAGGATCGTGGAGTACGCGAACCGTCGACCGAGCGCCCGTTTCGTCGAGGGCGGCAGCGTCTGGGAGGTGCCCGTCGACATCGCGATCCCTTCTGCCACGCAGAACGAGGTAAGCGCGGCGGATGCCGAGGCCCTGATCGCGAACGGAGTGCGCGCCGTCTCCGAGGGTGCCAACATGCCGTGCGTACCCGACGCGGTCGACCGCTTCCAGAAGGCGGGGGTGCTGTTCGCGCCCGGCAAGGCGGCGAACGCCGGCGGGGTCGCGACCTCGGCTCTGGAGATGAGTCAGAACGCATCCCGCCAGCGCTGGAGCTTCGCTGACAGCGAGAACCGGCTGCGCGAGATCATGGGCGACATCCACGGCGCCGCGTTCGAGGCGGCCGAGCGATTCGGCGCGCCGGGCGACTACGTCGCCGGAGCCAACATCGCCGGCTTCGAGCGCGTTGCGAACGCGATGCTCGCGCAGGGCGTCATCTGAGACGCGCGCCGATCGCACGAACGCGCTTCGATCGCAGCGATCGCCGGATTTTCTGCGATCGAAGCGCTCTTCTGCGATCCGGGCGAAGAGCGGATGCCGCTACTCGGTGATCTCGCGATCGTCGGCATGGCGGGCGAGTGAGCGTCCGTACCGCTCCGTGAGCTGCACCATGACGTCGGGGGTGTCCCGGTCGACCCCGAACACGTAACCGGGGAAGTCGAGCTCGCGCTGTGCGGCGGCGATCTCCTCGTGCCGGTCCGGAGACAGCACCTGGACCGGATCCCCGACCGCCACCCAGCCGATCGGTACCACCGCGTCCTCCGGAAGCACCGTGCGCAGGTGCACGACCGCGTTGATCCGCACTTCCGCGCGGTCCCCGATGTGCGCGCCGTTGAACACCCTGGTACCGGTGGCGAGGAACACCTCGTCACCGATGACTGCTCCGGAGACGGATGCCCCGGGTCCGATGAGCACGTGATCGCCGACGTGCACGGGATTCGCCGAGCTCGCGCGCACGATCGCGTTCTCCATCACGATGACGTTCTCGCCGAGGGTGATCGGTCCGCCCTCCGCGGTGATCACGGCGCCGTGCAGCACCTGGCAGTCGGCGCCGATCGTCACGTCGCCGGAGATCACGGCGGTGGGAGCGATGACGGCGGTGTCATGGATCCGGGGCTGGGCCCCGAGGTGCTCGTACAACATGACGTCAGACTAGTCGCCCTGGTGCCGCTGCGCGCACTGCGAACCGGACGCGCCTCAGAACGCACCGGCGATCGCGAACACCCCGAGAGCGAGCACGAAGCCGATCACTGATTCGAGTGTCTGCTGCACGGTCCACGTCTTCAGCGTCGTCTTCACATCGATATCGAGCAGGCGGCTCACCAGCCAGAAACCGGAGTCGTTGACATGGCTGGCGAACACCGATCCGGCAGCGGTCGCGACCGTGATCGCCGCGATCTCCAAAGCATTGAAGCCGCCGTCGGCGACGGCCGGGGCGATCAGCCCTGCCGCTGTCACCAGCGCCACCGTGGCTGAGCCCTGCGCGACGCGGAGCACAACGGCGATGATGTACGCCGCCGCGATCACCGGGAGGCCGAGGCCGCCCAGAGCGTCCGCAAGCGCGTCGCCGATGCCCGAGGCCCGCAGCACAGCCCCGAACATGCCGCCGGCACCGGTGATCAGGATCACGGACGACACCGGGCCGAGCGCGGAATCGACGACCTTCTCAAGCAAAACGCCCTTGTCGCCGCGGGCGTACCCGAGGACGATCAGTGCGACGATCACCGTGATCGTCAACGCGATGGGCGAGCTGCCGATGATCGTCGCGATCTGGTAGATCAAGTCCTGATCGCTCACGACCCCGATCGAGCGGAGCGAGTTCATCCCGGTGTTGAAGAAGATCAGCACCATCGGCAGCAGCAGCAGCCAGATGATCGTGCCGGGCTTCGGCGGGTTCTTCGGGTCGATCTCCTCTGCCGCACCGAACAGGTCGGGAACCGGCAGCTTGTAGCGGGCGGCGACGAACTTGCCCCAGAGATAACCGGAGAGATACCAGGTCGGCAGCGCGACGAGGAGACCGACGAGCAGCACGGTGCCGAGGTTGGCGCCGTACAGCTCGGTCGCGGTGACCGGGCCAGGGTGCGGCGGCAGGAAGACGTGCATCACCGAGAAGGCGGCGATGGCCGGGAACGCGAAAAGCAGCAGGTTGCGGTCGGAGACCCGGCGTGCGATGGCGAAGATGATCGGCAGCATCATGATCACGCCGGCGTCGAAGAACATCGGGAATCCGAGGAGCAGCGAGGTGATGCCGAGAGCGAGTGGCGCCCGCTTCTCGCCGAAGATGCCGACGAACTTCTCGGCCAGCGCTGTTGCACCGCCGGAATGCTCGATCAGTCGTCCGAGCATCGCGCCCAGGGCGACCAGCAGCGCGACCGTGCCGAGGGTGCCTCCGAGCCCGTCGGTCATGGTCTTCACCACGACACTCAGCGGGATGCCGGCCACAATCGCCGTGAGCAGGGAGACGACGATCAGCGTGAGGAACGCGTGCAGTCGGAAGACGATGATCAGCAGCAGGATCAGGGCGATGGCTCCCGCGGCGATCCCGAGCAAAGGCCCGATCCCCAGCGTCTGTGTCCATTCCTCGGTAATCATGAAATCTCCGAACTCCATTGGGCGGCACATTCAGTGCCCTCAGGGTGTCAGTGCCGTCGCTTCTCGCGCAATCGACACGCCATCACTCGGCTTTGACCGGCTCCGGGAAGATCGCCGTGAACAGCTGGGCGACCCAGGCCAGCAACTCGGCATCCTCCAGTGGTTCGACCCCGACGCCGATCGACGAAGCGACCGTCGGCATCGGCACGACCAGCGCCTCTCCCCCGGCGACGAGCTTCGCCTTCGGATAGAGGCGCTGCAGGCGCACCTTCATGGAGTCCTCGAGGCGGGCGGGTGCGATCCGCAGATTCGACCCCATCACCACGACATCCGTCAGGCCCACCCGCGCGGCGCGTCGACGCAGACGCGCGACCGCGAGCAGCCCCGCGACCTCGGCCGGCGGCGTGCCGTAGCGATCGGTGAGCTCTTCGATGACGAGGTCGATCGCGTCGTCCTTCGCCGTCGCTGTGGAGGCGGCAGAGAGCTTCTGGTATGCCTCCAGGCGCAGCCGTTCGCTGTCGATGTAGTCCTCGGGAATCCGGGCATCCAGCGGCAGCTCGAGCCTCAGCTCCGCTCCGGTCTCGACCTCTTCCCCGCGGAAGGTCGCGACTGCTTCGCCGATCATCCGCAGGTACAGATCGAAGCCGACGCCCGCGATGTGCCCGGCCTGCTGAGCGCCGAGGAGGTTGCCCGCACCGCGCAGCTCGAGATCCTTCAGCGCCACCTGCATCCCCGAGCCGAGGTCGTTGTTCACCGCGATCGTCTGCAGCCGGTCGGCCGCGGTCTCGGAGAGCGGCTTCATCTCGTCATAGAGGAAGTAGGCGTAGGCCCGCTCGCGCCCTCGGCCGACGCGTCCGCGCAGCTGATGCAGCTGCGAGAGTCCGTACTTGTCGGCCCGATCGATGATGATCGTGTTCGCGTTCGAGATGTCGAGGCCGGTCTCGACGATCGTCGTGCACACGAGCACATCGAACTTCCGCTCCCAGAAATCGTCGACGACCTGCTCCAGCTGATGCTCCCCCAGTTGCCCGTGAGCGACCGCGATCCGCGCCTCGGGTACGAGTTCGGCGAGCTGCGCCGCGACCCGCTGAATCGACTGGACGCGGTTGTGCACGAAGAAGATCTGGCCCTCGCGGAGGATCTCGCGGCGGATGGCCGCCGTGATCTGCTTGTCGCTGCGTGGTCCGACGAACGAGAGGATCGGATGCCGATCCTCCGGCGGAGTCTGCAGGGTCGACATCTCGCGGATGCCCGTCACCGCCATCTCGAGCGTCCTCGGGATCGGCGTCGCACTCATGGCGAGGATGTCGACGTTGGTCTTCATCTTCTTCAGCGCGTCCTTGTGCTCGACACCGAAGCGCTGCTCCTCGTCGATGATCATCAGACCCAGATCCTTGAAGATGATCTGGTCCGTGAGGATGCGATGGGTGCCGATCACCATGTCGACCGATCCCTCGAGCAACCCCTGGAGAGTGAGCCGGGCCTCTTTGTCGGTCTGGAATCGCGACAGCGGACGCACTTTCACCGGGAACCCGGCGAAGCGCTCGGTGAACGTCTCCAGATGCTGCTTGACCAGCAGGGTCGTCGGCACGAGCATGGCGACCTGCTTGCCGTCCTGGATCGCCTTGAACGCGGCGCGCACCGCGACTTCGGTCTTTCCGAAGCCGACATCGCCGGAGAGCAGTCGATCCATCGGAATCGGCCGTTCCATGTCGGCTTTGATCTCGTCGATGGTCTGCAGCTGGTCCGGCGTCTCGGCGAACGGGAAAGCCTCCTCGAGTTCGCGCTGCCACGGGGTGTCCGGTCCGAACGCGTAGCCCTTCGCGCTCATCCGCGCCGAGTACAGCTTGACGAGCTCGACGGCGACGTCGCGGACCGCCTTGCGGGCCTTGCCCTTCGCCTGTGCCCAGTCACTGCCGCCCATCTTCGAGAGCGTCGGCGCTTCGCCACCGACGTACTTCGAGAGCAGATCGAGCTGGTCGGTGGGCACGAACAGCTTGTCGCCGGGGTAGCCGCGCTTGGAGGGCGCATATTCCAGCACGAGATAGTCGCGGATCGACTTGGTCGCGTTGCGGCCGCCGGTCGACACTTCGCGCTTCGTCATCTCGACGAAGCGTCCGATGCCGTGGGTGCCGTGCACGACGAAATCGCCGGTCTTCAGCTGCAGCGGGTCGACGACGTTCTTGCGGCGGGATGCGAGCTTCTTGACGACCCGCTGGTCGCCGCCGATCGTGCGCCCGTAGAACTCGTTGTCGGTGAGGACGGCGAGTTTCGCCTGCGGAATCTGGAATCCGGCCTCGACCGATCCCGTGACGAGCGTCGCGATCCCCGTATCCGGGAGGTCGCCCAGGTCTTCCACCACGCGCGCGGCGATGCCCCGATCCGCGAGCACGTCGCGGGCGCGATCGACGAGGCCGTGACCTGCGGCGATGACGACCACGCGCCAGCCGTCTCCGACCAGCGCCTGCACGAAATCGATCGCGCCGTCGACGTTGCCGTGGAAGGAGGGGATGACGGAGGCGTCGAGGTTCGCCGCCTCCTCGTCGCCCTCGCCCAGGCCGATGCCGAACGGGCTGAGCCGCCACCACACGCCGCCGCGCTCGCGCACGACCTCGCGCAACTGCGCGACGGTGAGGAAGTCACCGGCCCCCAGATCGATCGGAGCGGACGCTCCGGATGTCGCCGCGCTCCAGGCGGCATCGAGGAACTCGCGGTTGGTATCGCCCAGGGTGATCGCCCGCGCGGTGGAGCGTTCCGGGTCGACGATCGCCGTGGCGCTTCCGGCCGGCAGGTACTCGGCGAGCGATTTCAAGGGACCTGCGACGGCAGGCAGGAGCGATTCCATGCCCTCGACCGGGATGCCCTCGGCCATCTTCTCGAGCATGCCCGCGATCGCCGGGAAGCCGCCGATGAGCGCACGTGCTCGGTCGCGGACATCAGCGGTGAGCAGCAGTTCGCGGCTGGGCGGCAGATCGACCCCGGCGACGTCACCGGGGAGGGACCGCTGATCGGCGATCGAGAACGCCCGGATCTGATCGATCTCGTCGCCGAAGAACTCGACGCGGAAAGGATGCTCCGACGTGGGAGGGAACACATCGAGGATGCCGCCGCGGACGGCGAACTCGCCGCGTCGAGACACCATGTCGACGCGCGAGTACGCACGTTCGACGAGCTGCTCGGCAACGACGTCGAGATCGTTGCGGCGGGTCCCGACGCGGAGTTCGAGCGGGGCGATCTCACCGAGATTTCCCGCGATCGGCTGCAGAGCCGCCCGCACCGAGGCGACGACGATGAGCGGACGCTCGCCGGACCAATCGGCGATGCGACGAAGGGTCTGCAGGCGCTGCCCCACCGTGTCGGGGCTGGGGCTCAGACGCTCATGCGGCAGGGTCTCCCATGCGGGGAAGGTGAGCACATCGGCATCCGGCATATAGGCGCCGAGCGCCAGGGAAAGGCTCTCCACGCGCCGGCCGGTCGGCGCGACGACGAGCAGCGCCGCCGGATGCCCGGCATCTCGCCGCCGTTCGAGGAGGCCGGCGAGCGTCGGCGCGTCCAGGCCATCGACGAGGCCGAGGTCCGCATCGGTCTGCGCCCAGGTGAGGGCGTCACGATAAAGGGTCGCCTCTTCCAAGGCGCGCAGAATCCCCGGAACAGTCACCGCACAAGCCTAGCCGCGGCCGACGACACTGGGCCGCGATGTCGCACGCGGTACGACCGGAAGATGGCGCGCTCGTTCCCCGCACGCTTGTTTTCCATGATGGAAAGTGTGAAACTTTCCATCATGGAAACAGAAGGTCATCCCTCCGCAGGCGATCTCGGCTCGATAGCCGAGGCGCGCGCGTCGATCGTTCGGCGCATCCGCACTCCACGCTGGTACTTCTGGTTGGTCGGCGCACTCGTCGCCCTCCTCGTTCTCATCGTCGGCCTCGGAACGGGCACGTGGTGGTTCCTGCCCGCGATTCTCGGCGTGCTCGGGGCCGACCTGGCCGTGATCGGCGCGCACCGCCGAGTGACGGGCACCTCTGTGCCTGGCCGGGCATGGCCTGCGTGGCTCTGGGCGTGGGCAGCGGTACTCGCCGCCTTGCCGGTGCTCGCGGCCGCGGCACTGCACCTCGCGGAACGCCCCTCCTGGACCATCCTCCTCACCGCCCTCGCCGGAGGCATCGCCGCCGGCCTCGGCTCTGCCATCCTCAATCGCCGGTGGGAAGCGTCTCGGGTCACACCGTGACGGAGCCGCAGTTCGATGAGATCGTGCACGCGCCGCAGCGCCTGCGCATCCTCGCGATGCTCGATGCGGTCCCTGGCGAGGTCGAGTTCGCGGCGCTTCGGGATGCGCTCGGCGTCGCCGACTCTGTCGTGAGCAAGCATCTGAAGGTTCTCGCCGAGGCGGATTATGTGTCGATCCACAAGGCCGCCACGTTCGGCAGGCAACGCACATGGGTCAGACTGACCGCGCGGGGAGGTGGCGCCTACGCGGCGCACGTCGCCGCACTCCGCGCGATCGTGTCGCCGGAAAGCTGAGCGCGCAGGCGCGCCAGGACCCGGAGATCCCCGGTGGGCGAGCGACCGTGCCCAGTCCTTATGGGCGCGAGAATGCCGAGGGCGCACAGACCAGGTGACAGTGTCGGATGCCGATGACAAGATGAATCCATGCCGGAGATGCCGGAAGTCCAGGGCCTGACCGATTTCCTCGGCGAGCGCGCCGTCGGGCGCACGATCTCTCGCGCGACCGTCTCCGCGATCTCCGCGCTGAAGACCTACGATCCGCCGATCACCGCGCTGCAGAATGCCGAGATCACCGCATCCACGCGCCTGGGCAAGTTCGTCGTGCTGTCCTGTGCAGGCGACCTGCACCTCGCCTTCCACCTCGCCAAGGCCGGCTGGTTGCGCTGGTACGAGACCGTGCCCACCACGCTGATCAGGCCGGGGAAGTCGCCGATCGCGTTGCGCGTCGCGCTCGACGACGGCAGCGGCTTCGACCTCACCGAAGCCGGCACGAAGAAGTCGCTCGCCGTGTACGTGGTGCGCGACCCGCAAGACGTTCCGGGGATCGCGCGACTCGGACCCGACCCCCTCGATCCGAGCTTCACCCTCGACGTCTTCGCGGGGCTGCTCGAGGGTCGCCGGACACAGATCAAAGGACTGCTGCGAGACCAGTCGGTCATCGCCGGCATCGGCAACGCCTACTCCGACGAGATCCTGCATGCGGCTCGTATGTCGCCATACGCCAACGCCGGGAAGCTGAATGCCGAAGAGATCGAACGCCTCTTCGCAGCGATGCAGGCCACTCTGCGGGATGCGGTGGCCGAAGCATCCGGAAAACCACCGGCCGACCTCAAGGACGCCAAACGTCGAGGCATGCAGGTGCACGCCCGCAGGGGCGAGACATGTCCCGTCTGCGGAGACACCGTGCGCAGTGTGTTCTTCGCCGACCGCTCACTCGAGTACTGCCCCACGTGCCAGACCGGCGGCAAGCCTCTGGCCGACCGCCGACTGTCACGACTGCTGAAATGACCGCGATACCCGGGAATGAAATCCATTCAGACGCGTTGACTACACTCAGAGCAACAACGTGCTCCGGGGTCGGTGAGAATCCGAACCGGCGGTGACAGTCCGCGAGCGTCGAGGGAAACCGAGTCGCTGACCCGGTGAAATTCCGGGACCGACGGTGATGCGAGGGAGACCTCGCTAGTCCGGATGGGAGGCAGCACGAGGCGCCAGCGCGTCTTCTGCCACCCCCGGAGCCTCATCGAAGGACAGACGGATGGCAGTGAACGAGGCAGAACGCACGGCGATGAGTCGCGCGCTCGAACTCGCCTCCCTCGGCCCCCGCGGCGCGAACCCGCAGGTCGGCGCCGTCATCCTCTCCCCCACAGGCGAAGTCCTCGCCGAGGGCTGGCACCACGGCGCGGGCACGCCGCACGCCGAGGTCGATGCCCTCTCCCATCTCGCACCTGGTGCCGCTCACGGAGCGACCGCTGTCGTCACGCTCGAACCCTGCAACCACACCGGGCGCACCGGCCCCTGCTCCGTCGCCCTCATCGAGGCGGGCATCTCCCGCGTCGTCTACGCCGCAGCCGATCCCGGCGCCGAATCCGGCGGTGGAGCGGAGAGACTTCGCGACGCCGGTGTGTCTGTGGATGCCGGCGAGCAGGCCGAGGCCGCCCGCGATCTCATCGCCGACTGGCTGACCGCTCAGCGACTCGGACGGCCGCAGATCACGGTGAAGTGGGCGCAGAGCCTCGACGGGCGCGCCGCCGCCGATGACGGCACGAGTCAATGGATCACGGGCCCTGCCGCCCGCGCCGACGTGCACCGGCGACGTTCCGAGGCCGACGCGATCGTGGTCGGCACCGGCACGGTCATCGCCGACAACCCCGCCCTCACCGCGCGCATCGGCGAGACGCTCCACCCGCACCAGCCGGTCCCCGTCGTCATCGGCTCACGCACCACTCCGGCAGACGCCGCACTGCGCCGACACCCGCACCAGCCCCTGTTCTACGACACCAGGGATCTGCACGTCGTCGTCGCAGATCTGCATGCCCGCGGCATCCAGAAAGTGTTCATCGAGGGCGGACCGACGCTCGCCAGCGCGTTCATCGCGGCCGACCTGGTCGATCAGGTTCTCGTCTACCTCGCACCGGTGCTGCTCGGCGGCCATCGCCTCGCGCTCACCGACATCGCCGTCCCGACGATCGCCGCGGCTCGTCGCCTGACGATCGACGAGTGGTTGCCGCTCGGCGCCGACGTGCTGGCGGTCGGTCACCCGACGCCATCCTCCGGCGAGGACAAGAACGAGAACGAAGGAGCCAGCTGATGTTCACCGGAATCATCGAAGAGATCGGCGAGATCACCGCCATCGCACCGGCCGGCGACGGCTGGAGACTGACCGTTCGGGCTCCGAAGGCAGCTGCGGACGCGGTGCACGGCGAGTCGATCGCCGTCTCCGGCGTGTGCCTCACCGTCGTGGGATCGACAGCAGAGACGTTCGACACCGACGTGATGAAGCAGACGCTCGACGTCGCCGCGATCGGCGGAGCAATGGTCGGGACCCGCGTCAACATCGAGAAGGCGATGCCGGTCGGCGCGCGACTCGGCGGACACATCGTTCAAGGGCACGTCGACGGAACGGGCGTCGTGCTCGAGGTGCGCCCCGGTGCCCAGTGGAGCGTGCTGCGGATCAGCCTCCCCGCCGATCTCGCGCCGCTCGTCGTCGACAAGGGGTCGATCTCCGTCGACGGCACCTCTCTGACCGTGAGCGCGGTCAGCTCGCCCACGACGCCCGAAGCCTGGTTCGAGGTCTCCCTCATCCCGGAGACCCTCGTCGCGACCACACTCGGCTCGCGCGCGGTCGGCGACCGCGTCAATCTCGAAACCGACATCCTCGCCCGGCACGTCGAGCGCCTGCTCGCCTTCCGGTCCGCACAGGAAGGAGGCTCGCGATGAGCCTTGCCACCATCCCCGAGGCGCTCGACGCGCTGCGCGCCGGACGCCCCGTCCTCGTCGCCGACGATGAGAACCGCGAGAACGAGGGCGACGTCATCCTCTCAGCCGAACTCGCCACCCCGGAGTGGGTGGCGTGGACGGTGCGCTGGTCGTCGGGCTTCATCTGCGCGCCGATGCCCGCGGATCTCGCAGACAGCCTGAACCTGCAGCCGATGGTGGAGTCCAATGAGGACTCCCGCTCCACCGCGTACACGGTGAGTGTGGATGCCGCGGAAGGCGTGACGACCGGCATCAGCGCTTCGGATCGGGCGCACACACTGAACGTGCTCGCGAATCCGGCGTCGACGCCGACCAGCATCATCCGCCCCGGTCACGTCCTGCCGCTCCGCGCCGTCGACGGCGGCGTGCGCGAGCGCAGCGGTCACACCGAGGCCGCCGTCGAACTGATGCGTCTCGCCGGACTCCGTCCGGTCGGTGCCATCGCCGAGGTCGTCGCCGAGGACGGCAGCATGATGCGCATGCCGGGACTGATCGAGCTCGGCGAACGCGACGGCATCCCGGTGATCACGATCGAGCAGCTCATCGCGTATCTGAACGAACACGACCCGCGAGACGAGGTGGCGCACAAACGCAAGAGCCGTCGCGTCAGCCTGCGCGCCGATGCCACCGTGCCGACCACTCACGGCACGTTCCGCTTCCTCGCGTACAAGGACCGCGTGACCGGCACCGACCACATCGCCGTCGTCTCGGGCGAACCGACCGAGACGGCGCTGGTGCGCGTGCACTCCGAATGCCTGACCGGAGAGGCCTTCGGCTCCCTGAAGTGCGAGTGCGGTCCTCAGCTGGATGCCGCACTCGACGAGATCGACGAGCACGGCGGCGTCGTGATCTACATGCGCGGCCACGAGGGGCGCGGCATCGGCCTCATCAACAAGCTGCGCGCCTACAGCCTGCAGGAAGAGGGGCTCGACACCGTCGACGCCAACCTCGCCCTCGGCCTCCCCGCCGATGCGCGCGAGTACGCGGCGGCGGCCGGCATCCTCAGCGATCTGGGCATCTCGAAGGTGCGTCTGCTGACGAACAACACCGACAAGGTCACGCAGCTCCGTGAGCTCGGACTCGACGTCATCGAACAGGTCCCCCTGATCGTCGGCGTCGGCCCGAACAACCACCAGTACCTGGAGACCAAGCGCGATCGCATGGGTCACATCATCGGCGAGGCGGACCTGGCAGAGGCTCTCGCGAACGGAAAGGGCAATTCATGAGCGGCGCAGGAGCACCGGCCACCGGCAACATCGACGGACGCGGGCTGAACGTCGTCATCATCGCCGGCACCTGGCATGAGGTCATCAGCGAGGCCCTCATCGCCGGCGCCGAACGTGTGCTGAACGACGCCAAGGCATCGCACCGCCTCGTGCGCGTACCCGGTTCGTTCGAGCTGGCCGTCGCCGCACAGGCCGCCTTCGCCGGCGGAGCAGACGCCGTCGTCGCCCTCGGCGTGATCATCCGCGGTGGCACCCCGCACTTCGAGTACGTGTCTGCAGCCACGACCGACGGGCTCACCCGCGTCTCGCTGGATGCCGGCAAGCCGGTCGGTTTCGGCGTGCTGACCCTCGATGACGAGCAGCAGGGTCTCGACCGCGCCGGCCTCGAGGGCTCGAAGGAGGACAAGGGCGCTGAAGCTGCGGATGCTGCGCTGCGCACCGCCCTCGTCATCCGCGAACTGCGCGGCTGAATCTGAGGCTCGCCTATCTGGCGGCGGATGAGTCCGCTGGCGTACGGTGAGGGGCATGGAGACCCTGCGCCTGATCGTCCTGCTCGTCCACCTCATCGGCTTCGCCGTCCTCTTCGGATCGTGGGCCGTGGAGGCCTTCGGCGGCAAGCGGCAGATCACGAAGATGATGGACTACGGCCTGGCGATCGCTGGACTGGCCGGTCTGGCGTTGGCGGCTCCGTGGGGCCTCGATCATGACCTGAACTACGTCAAGATCGGCGTGAAGTTCGGCATCCTGGTCGTCGTCGGGGCACTGGTCGGCATCGGCTACGGACGTCAGAAGCGCGGCAAGGCCGTGCCCGCGGCGATGTTCTGGCTCATCGGCATCCTCACGGTGACCAACGCCGCCCTCGCTCTGCTCTGGCGTTGACCCTCAGCTCTTCCGCGGCGGCGCCGTGCTCTCCCTGACGATGAGCTCGGTGCCGACAAGGGAGGTCTGAGGGCGCTCCCCGCTGTCGAGCTCGGCGAGGAGCGTATCGACGGCCAGCGCACCGACGCGCTCGGGATGCTGCTGCACCGTCGTCAGCGGAGGCCACAGCTGCGCGGCATCCGGCAGTCCGTCGAAGCCGACCACGCTGACGTCGCCGGGGATGTCGAGTCCGATCTCGCGGAACGCACGTACGACGCCGATCGCCATCTGGTCGTTCGCGGCGAAGACCGCGGTCACACCCTCGATGTCACGCAGCTGCACCCCCGCCTGATAGCCAGACGCCGCCGTCCAGTCACCGGGGAGCGCGTCGGGCACGACCCGCCCTCGTGATTCGAGCGTCGACCGCCAGGAATCCCGGCGGCGCTCGGCGGAGTACGATTTCGTCGGCCCGGTGACATGCCACACCGTCTCATGTCCGAGGTCGAGCAGATGTTCCGTCGCCAACCGGGCGCCCTGCGCCTGATCGGTGTCGACGAACGGATGACTCGTGCCGCGGTTCGAATCGACGAGCACCACCGGCAGCCCGTTGGGGATCTCGACGTCCGCCTCATCGAGCTGATGGGCCTCGATCACGATGATGATGCCGTCGACGGCGTGCTCTTCTATTCGACGGAACGCGCCGGCCACGGTCTCCTGCGCGTTCGATTCCACGGGGATCAACGTGAGCGCGTAGCCCATCTGCGCAGCCCTGACCGCGATCGCGTCGAGCGTTCGCTGGTTGCCGTACGAGTTGAACGAGAACATGATCACGCCGATCGCCCGGAAGCGCCCGGAGCGCAGCGCCCTGGCTGCACTGTTCGGGCGGTAGCCGAGTCGCTGCATCGCATCTTCGACCCGGACGCGAGTGGCCGCGCCGACGTAGCCGCGCGCGTTGACGACCCGCGAAACGGTCTGACCGGACACCCCGGCCTCGCGCGCCACGTCCTCCATGGACGGCTCTCGACGCCGCAGCTGCGGCTCGTCCGGAGTCTCCGTTGTCACCATCGACCACCCATCCTGTGTTGACGTTGACACACTAGCATT
The DNA here is from genome assembly GCF_040675825.1 of Microbacterium sp. LWH12-1.2. NCBI lineage: Bacteria > Bacillati > Actinomycetota > Actinomycetes > Micrococcales > Microbacteriaceae > Microbacterium > Microbacterium sp. LWH12-1.2. The sequence continues at coordinate 329,197 of NZ_JBEGIJ010000001.1, read as the reverse complement.
CCATCGCGTATGTTGACGTTGACACACGGCGCACCAGGCGCCCCGATTCAGAGAAGGTCTCGTCGATGACGACTGATATCACCGCAGCCCTCGGAGCGCCCAGCCTCCGACGCCGCGAGAAGCTCGAATGGAAGGGCTGGGCATTCGTCGGGCCGTTCATGGTCGTGTTCACCCTGGTGTTCCTCACCCCGCTCGCCTACGCGCTCTACCTCAGCTTCTTCCAGGAGAAGCTGATCGGCGGCACCGCATTCGTCGGCTTCGAGAACTACGTTCGTGCCCTCACCGACCCCCAGTTCTGGGAGTCGTTCGGCCGCGTCGTGCTGTTCCTGGTCGTGCAGGTGCCGATCATGCTCGCCCTCGCGCTCGGCGCCGCGCTCGCGCTCGACAGTGCGCGACTGCGCGGAGCATCCTTCTTCCGCATCCTGATCTTCCTGCCCTATGCGGTCCCCGCCGTCGTCGCAGTCCTGATGTGGGGCTACATCTACGGCGATCAGTTCGGGCTCACCGCCAACGTCAACGACTTCCTCGGATTCGAGGCGCTCACGCCGTTCGCCAAGGAATGGATGCTGCTCTCGATCGGCAACATCGTCACCTGGGAGTTCGTGGGCTACAACATGCTCATCTTCTACTCCTCGCTGAAGACGATCCCCACCGACATGTACGAGGCGGCCTCCCTCGACGGCGCCGGCGCCTGGCGCACGATCTTCTCGATCAAGATCCCGTCGGTGCGCGGAGCGCTCGTGATCGCCACGATCTTCTCGATCATCGGCAGCTTCCAGCTCTTCAACGAGCCGAACATCCTGCGCCCGCTCGCCCCGAACGTGATCACCACGTTCTTCACGCCCAACATGTACGCGTACAACCTCTCGTTCGCCGGGCAGCAGTTCAACTACGCCGCGACCATCGCCATCATCATGGGCGTCATCACGGCCGTGATCGCCTACGTCGTGCAGCTGCGCGGCTCGAAGTCGGAGGTGCGCTGAAATGGCCATCGCCCTTGCCCGCCCCCCACGCAAGCGCCACGACGCAATGAACCCGCGCTCGTCCAAGACGCTGCTTCTCGTGATGGTCATCTACGCGCTGTACACCCTCGTGCCGCTGATCTGGTTGCTGTTCAGCGCGACCAAGACCCAGGCCGGACTCTTCAGCTCGTTCGGGCTGTGGTTCGCCGACGACTTCGCGTTCTTCGACAACCTCGCCGCGACGTTCGCCTACCGCGACGGCATCTTCCTGCGCTGGCTGGGCAACACCCTCCTGTACGTCGTCGTCGGCGCCGGCGGTGCGACACTGCTCGCGACGATGGCGGGCTACGGACTCGCCAAGTACCGCTTCCCCGGCCGCCGTGCGGTCTTCGCGATCGTGCTCGGCGCGGTCGCGGTCCCCGGTACGGCGCTGGCGGTCCCGACGTTCCTGCTCTTCAGCGAGCTCGGCCTCACGAACACCCCCTGGGCTGTCATCATCCCGTCGCTGATCAGCCCGTTCGGCCTGTATCTGATCTGGGTGTTCGCCACCGAGTCGATCCCCACCGAGCTGCTCGAGGCGGCGCGCATCGACGGCGCCGGAGAGTTCCGCACCTTCTTCACGATCTCGATGAGGCTGCTCGCTCCCGGCATCGTGACGGTCGCCCTCTTCACGGTCGTCGCGACCTGGAACAACTACTTCCTGCCCCTGATCATGCTCTCCGACCCGGCCTGGTACCCCCTGACCGTCGGTCTGAATCAGTGGAGCGCCCAGGCCATCGGTGCCGGATCCCAGCCGATCTACAACCTGGTCATCATGGGATCCCTCCTCACGATCATCCCGATCGTCATCGCGTTCCTGCTGCTGCAGCGTTTCTGGCAGTCAGGACTCACCGCGGGAAGCGTCAAGCAGTAACGCCGCTCCCCTGCACCAAGAACGGCGGCCCACCGAAGGGCCGTACCCTCCCGAAAGGACACAGCAATGAAGCACCTCCCTTCCCCCGCTGCCCGACGCGCTCTTGCAGCGCTCGCAGCGGGAACCGTAGCGGCGCTGGCGCTCGCCGGTTGCAGCGCGGGCACCGATAACGGCAACGGCAGCACCGGCGGCGACGGCTCATTCGATTCCGTCGAGGCGGCGCTCGAGACCGGCGGCGAGATCACCTACTGGTCCTGGACCCCCTCTGCGGAGGCACAGGTCAAGGCGTTCCAGAAGGAGTACCCGAACGTCAAGGTGAACCTCGTCAACGCGGGTACCAACAACGAGGAGTACACCAAGCTGCAGAACGCGATCAAGGCGGGCTCCGGCGCGCCTGACGTCGTGCAGATCGAGTACTACGCCTTCCCGCAGTTCGCGCTCACCGACGCGTTCGCCGATCTGTCGCAGTACGGCTTCGCCGACTTCGAGGACGACTACACCGCCTCCACCTGGAACTCCGTCACCGACGGCGATGCGATCTACGGTCTGCCGCAGGACTCCGGCCCCATGGCACTGTTCTACAACAAGGCCGTCTTCGACGCCGCTGGCGTCGCCGTACCGACCACCTGGGACGAGTACTACGAGGCCGCCAAGACGATCCACGCAGCCAACCCGTCCGCGTACATCACCAACGACATCGGCGACGCGGGCTTCGCGACCTCGATGATCTGGCAGGCCGGCGGACAGCCGTTCCAGACGTCGGGCACCGACGTCACGCTCGACCTGGCGGACGCCGGAACCAAGAAGTGGACCGAGAACTGGAACCGCCTCGTCGAGGAAGATCTCCTGGCTCCCTACGGCAGCTGGAGCGACGAGTGGTTCCGCGCCCTCGGCGACGGCAGCCTCGCGACCCTGGTGATCGGAGCCTGGATGCCGGGCAACCTCATCTCCGGAGCCCCCGACGGCGCCGGCGACTGGCGGGTCGCCCCGATGCCCACTTACGACGGCACCGCAGCGAGCGCTGAGAACGGTGGCGGCGGCCAGGCGGTCACGTCGCAGAGCAAGAACCCGGAGCTCGCAGCCGGCTTCCTGTGGTGGCTGAACAACTCCGAGGAGAGCATCTCGATCTTCCTCGAGAGCGGCGGCTTCCCGTCGACGACGGCCGAGCTGTCCAGCGAGGAGTTCCTCAGCGACGCACCCGAGTACTTCGGCGGCCAGAAGATCAACGAAGTTCTCGCCGGGGCTGCAGACGACGTGGTCGAGGACTGGAGCTACCTGCCCTACCAGGTCTACGCGAACAGCATCTTCGGCGACACCGTCGGTCAGTCGTACCAGAACGGCACGGACCTGAACGAGGGTCTCGCCGCCTGGCAGGATGCGCTCGCCGAATACGGCAACGCGCAGGGCTTCACCGTCAACAAGTAACCTCCGAACCGGGCGGGCGGGATTCGATCCCGCCCGCCCCACCATGATCGAAAGCACTACAACGTGACCTCCTTCTCCATCGGCGAGTCCGACTTCCTCCGTGACGGCCGGCCCCACCGCGTGATCTCCGGCGCCCTCCACTACTTCCGCGTGCACCCGGATCAGTGGCAGGACCGCATCCGCAAGGCGCGGTTGATGGGTCTCAACACGATCGAGACCTACGTCGCGTGGAACGCTCACGAGCCGCGACGAGGGGAATGGGACGCGAGCGGCTGGAACGATCTCGGCCGGTTCCTCGACCTCGTGCATGCCGAGGGCATGGATGCCATCGTGCGCCCCGGTCCCTACATCTGCGCGGAATGGCACAACGGCGGGCTGCCGACCTGGCTCACCGGAGCGGGCCGCGAGCTGCGCTCCTCCGAGCCGGCATATCTCGCCGAAGTCAGCGCTTACCTGCGCCGCGTGTATGAGATCGTCGCCCCGCGCCAGATCGATCACGGCGGACCCGTGGTGCTCGTGCAGATCGAGAACGAGTACGGAGCGTACGGTTCCGACAAGGCTTACCTCGAGGCGCTCGTCGAGGTCACCCGGGACGCCGGCATCACCGTTCCGCTCACCACAGTCGACCAGCCCATCGACCAGATGCTCAACGATGGCAGCCTTCCCGGCCTTCATCGGACCGGCTCGTTCGGCTCACGCAGCAACGAGCGCCTGGCGACCCTTCGCAGGCACCAGCCGACCGGCCCGCTGATGTGCTCCGAGTTCTGGGACGGCTGGTTCGACTGGTGGGGCGGTGTGCACCACACCACCGATGTGGCCGTCGCCGCGGAAGAGCTCGATGCTCTCCTCGCCGCCGGAGCCTCGGTGAACATCTACATGGTCCACGGCGGCACGAACTTCGGCCTCACGAACGGCGCGAATCACAAAGGCCGTTACCTTCCGCTGGCCACGTCGTACGACTACGACGCTCCCCTCGACGAGGCGGGCAACCCCACCGCGAAGTTCTTCGCGTTCCGTGACGTGATCGCGAAGTACGCCCCCGTGCCGGATGACCTGCCCGAACAGCCCGCAGCGGCACCGGTGTTCACCGTGCCGCTCACCCCATCGGGCGCGTGGACCGATGCCACGGCATCCGCTGCGCCCACCGACGCCCCGGCGACCTTCGACGACCTGAATCACCTCAGCTCCCTCATCCGCTATGACATCGATCTGCCGGACTCCGCGGGTGGCGTGCTCCGGATCGACGGCGTCCGCGACATCGGCTGGGTCAGCGTCGACGGCCAGAACGTCGGAACCCTCTCGCGGATGCGTCACGACCGGGCGATCTCGATTCCTGCCGGGCACACCCTCAGCATCCTCGTCGAGGATCAGGGTCGCGTGAACTACGGCCAGCGCCTCGGCGAGGAGAAGGGCCTGATCGGCACCCCGACTCTCGACGATGTGCCGCTGCATGGCTGGCGCGCAATGCCACTCGATGTCGCGAGCATCGCTGCCGACGTCGCCGAACGCGCAGGAGAGGCTCCCGCCGTTGCCGGAGCCAACGCATGGACGAGCGAGTTCACGCTGGAATCCTCTTCGGATCTGTTCCTGGACATCTCATGCTGGGGCAAGGGCTACGCGTTCGTGAACGGCTTCTTCCTCGGCCGCTACTGGCGCAACGGACCGCAGCGCACGATGTACGTCCCGTCGCCGGCGACGAAGGCCGGCACGAACCGGCTGGTCGTTCTCGAACTCGACCAGCTGCTCGCGCCGCGCGCTGGTTTCGTCGCGGAGCTCTCTCTGGGCGACACGGAGGAATGACGCGCGCCGGGTTCGCACAGCTGACGTTCAGGAAGGCGTAAACTCCCACGTGCTCCGCACGGAGCGACGATCGGAGGAGCACTCTTGAGCACTGCAACAGCGCCCGCGAACCCGCGCTCACGGGTCATCACGGCGAGTCTGGTCGGCACGACCATCGAGTTCTACGACTTCTACGCCTACGCGACGGCAGCCGTGCTCGTGTTCCCCGTGCTGTTCTTCCCGACCGGGAACGACACCACATCCCTTCTTGCCTCGTTCGCGGTGTTCGGCGCCGCGATGGTGGCGCGCCCGATCGGCGCGATGGTCTTCGGACATTTCGGCGACAAGTTCGGTCGCAAGGCGACGCTCGTCGCCTCCCTGCTCACGATGGGCATCGCGACTTTCATCATCGGGCTGCTCCCGACGTTCCAGCAGATCGGCTGGGTCGCAGCTCTTCTGCTGCTGATTCTGCGCCTGGCGCAGGGATTCGCGCTCGGCGGCGAATGGTCGGGCGCGGCGCTGGTCGCCACCGAGAACGCACCGAACGGCAAACGCGCCTGGTACGGCACCTTCCCCCAGCTCGGCGCACCGCTGGGATTCATCATCGCCAATGGGATCTTCCTCGCCATCAACTGGCTGCTGCCGCACGGTGAGAATCCTGCGCTGAAGTCCGAAGCCTTCCTCGCCTGGGGCTGGCGGATCCCGTTCCTCTTCTCCGCCGTCATGGTCATCATCGGCCTGTGGGTGCGTCTGAAGCTCGTGGAATCCGAGACCTTCACGAAGGCGACCGAGAAGGGCGCGATCCGCAAACTCCCGCTCGCCACCGTCTTCCGGCACCACTGGTGGCACCTCATCCTCGGCACATTCATCATGCTGGCCACGTACGTGCTGTTCTACCTGATGACGAACTTCACCCTCAGCTACGGCACCAAGGCGGCTTCGCTCGACACGGCATCCGCCGCAGCTCAAGCGGCTGCCGAAGCAGCGGGCAAGGACTTCGACGCCGCCGCGTTCGCCGATCAGTTCTATCCCGGACTCGGATTCGGCTATACCGACTTCGTGCTGATGCAGATCGTGGGTGTGGTGTTCTTCGGTATCTTCACGCTCGTCAGCGGTCCGCTCGCCGATCGGATCGGCCGCCGCAAACTCCTGCTGGGCGTCACAGGTGCGATCGTGCTCTTCGGACTCACGTTCAACTTCTTCCTGCTGCCGCAGGCGACACCGGCCCTCACCGCAACGATGACGCAGATCTTCCTCATCGTCGGCTTCCTGCTGATGGGTGCGACCTTCGGGCCGATGGGGGCCATGCTGCCCGAGCTCTTCCCCACGAACGTCCGCTACACCGGCTCAGCGATCTCCTACAACGTCTCGTCGATCCTCGGTGCCGCGGTGGCGCCGATCATCGCCGTCGCCCTGTGGGCCGCAGCCGGCGGTGAGCCGTGGCTGGTCGGCTTCTACCTGTCGGCGATGGCCGTGCTGACGTTCATCGCGCTGATCTTCGCCCCGGAGACGAAGGACATCGACTACGAGGAGGACCTCGGGCTCGCTGCCGCGGTCGAGCTGTAGCTCCCCGTTCCCTTCAAGGAGCGCAAAGGGCTGCATTTCGTCGCGAAATGCAGCCCTTTGTGCTCTTCGAAGCACGTGACGTCAACCTCTGTTGACAAAAGTTCCTGAGTCAACAAGTATTGACGCAGGAGGAGGTCCACTCATGACTTTGCAGACCGCGATCGCACAGGAAGACGGGGGCGAGCCCCTGGCCGAACTGCATCGGCTCGCCGGCGCCCGGCAGGAGATCGCGCGCAGCGAGGAAGCCCAGGTGCGCCGCGCGCGCAATGCGGGGTACTCCTGGCAGGCGATCGCGAGCGCGCTCGGCGTGACGAAACAGGCTGCGCACCGCAAGTACGGCCGAAGCTGACCACTCAGCCGACCCACAGAATCCGTCTTCACAGGAAGTACGGTCGAAGTACCCCTTCTAGATCGAGGTCCCGAATGTCCCGCACGGCGACGCCACGCCGACGCGGACGAGGCGCGCAGCAGGATGGTCCGCGCGCCACGTTCCGCCAGCTTCTCCCCTTCCTCTTCGAGCACAAGCGCACCCTCGTCGTCGTCGCGGTGCTGAGTGTGGTGGGAGCCGCGACCTCACTCGCGCAACCCCTCCTCGTCGGCCAGGTCATCGAGGCGGTGCAGTCCCAGCGCGGCCTGGGGATCCTTGTCTGGGTGCTCGTCGGGCTCGTGGTCGTCTCGTCGGTCATCTCCGGCTACCAGCACTATCTCCTGCAGCGCACCGGCACGGCCGTTGTCCTGTCGAGCCGCCGAAAGCTCATCGCCCGCATCCTGCACTTGCCGATCAGCGAGTTCGATGCCCGCCGAACGGGCGACCTCGTCTCGCGCGTCGGCACCGACACGACACTGCTCTACGCCGTGCTCACGCAGGGGCTGGCGGACGCCGTCGGCAGCGCCATCCTGTTCCTCGGCGCCCTCATCGCCATGCTCATCATCGACCCGATCCTCCTCCTGCTGATCGTGGTGGTGATCGGCGTCAGCGTCGTGGTCGTCACCGTCCTCAGCGGACGCATCCGCACTGCATCGACCGCGCAGCAGGAGAAGGTGGGCGAGCTCGCCTCCGGCGTGGAGCGCGCCGTCGGATCGATCCGCACCATCCGCGCCTCCGGTGCCACCGAGCGCGAGACCACCGCCGTGTCGGACCTCGCCACTGACGCCTACGGGCTCGGCGTGAAGATCGCGAAGATCTCGTCACTCGTCGTCCCGATCGCCGGCATCGCGCTGCAGCTGTCTCTGCTCGTGGTTCTCGGCGTGGGCGGGTTCCGTGTCGCGGCCGGCGCGATCACGATCGCTTCGCTCATCACGTTCATCATGTTCCTGTTCATGCTGGTGATGCCGCTCGCCTCCACATTCGGTGCGATCACCTCGGTGAATCAGGCCCTCGGCGCCCTCGGCCGTATTCAGGAGGTTCTGGACCTGCCGACCGAGGAACAGGACGACGCGGTGGCGGCGGCATCCATCCCCCGTTCCGGGTCCGACGTGGATGCTCCCGCTGTGGAGTTCCGCGATGTGCGATTCCAGTACCCCGAGAACGTCGTCGCCGCACGTCAGGCCGCCGCCCTCGCCGCGCACACGCTTCTCGCCGATGCCCATCTGGAGCGCGCGGATGACGCGGGCGCCCCGGCTCCGGCACGGGAAGTCCTGCGCGGCGTCTCGTTCGCCGTACCACGCGGGGCGCGCGTCGCACTCGTCGGGCCGAGCGGCGCCGGCAAGAGCACGATCCTCTCCCTCCTCGAGCGGTTCTACGATCCGACCGGCGGCTCCATCCGCCTGCACGGTCACGACGCCCGCACCTATCCGCGCGAGGAGCTGCGCGCGCACTTCGGCTACGTGGAGCAGGATGCCCCGACTCTCGCGGGCACCCTGGCCGACAATCTACGGCTCGCCGCTCCTGCGGCATCCGACGCCGACTGCGAGCGCGTACTGCACGCGGTGAACCTCGGCGACGTGCTCGAGCGGAGCCCGCTCGGCCTCGAGGCGCCCGTCGGCGAGGACGGCGTGATGCTGTCCGGCGGCGAACGTCAGCGCCTCGCCATCGCGCGGGCGCTGCTCACCGAGGCACCGATCCTGCTGCTGGATGAATCGACCTCGTCACTGGACGGCGTCAACGAACGGCGGATGCGAGAGGCCATCGACGCCGTCTCCTCCGACCGCACGCTCATCGTGATCGCGCACCGCCTGTCGACCGTCGTCGACAGCGACCTCATCATCGTGCTGCAGGACGGGGCGGTGGTGGGTCAGGGGACGCACACCGAGCTCGTCGAGTCCACACCGCTCTACCGCGACCTCGCCAGGCATCAGCTGCTGGCATGAGCGACGGCGGAACGCCAGAGACCACTCAGCCATGGGCTGTCTCCGCCATTCCGCCGTCGCTGGTTCGGCACCCTGCGGGCGCCTGGGGTGCCGGATCCCCCGAACCGGCACCTTGTCTGGGTGCTACGCCTTGGCGAGGCGGTAGCGCAGCGACGCGAGCTCGGCGCGCAGCGCGGCCGGCAGCTTGTCGCCGAAGGTGTCGAAGAACTCCTCCGTCAGGTCGGCCTCGGCGAGCCAGGCCGCCGAGTCGATCGAGAACAGCTCGTCGAGATCCGCCTGCGCGATGTCGAGTCCGTCCAGGTTGAGGTCCTCCACCCGCGGCAGTCGACCGATCGGGCTGTCCACCGCCGGCACCTCGCCCGCGACGCGGCGGATGATCCAGTCGATGACGCGCGAGTTGTCGCCGAATCCGGGCCACAGGAACCGGCCGTCGGAGCCGCGGCGGAACCAGTTGACCTGGAAGATCCGCGGCGCCCGGTCGAAGCGCAGGCTGCGGCCGACCTTGAGCCAGTGCGCGAAGTAGTCGCCCATGTTGTAGCCGCAGAACGGCAGCATCGCGAAGGGATCGCGACGCAGTTCTCCGAGCGTGCCCTCGGCCGCTGCCGTGCGCTCCGACGAGATGGTCGACCCGAGGAACACCCCGTGCGTCCAGTCGGTCGCTTCGACCACGAGCGGGACGTTGGTGGCACGACGACCACCGAAGAGGATCACGTCGAGCGGCACCGCCTGCTCCCAGTCCTCGGAGATCTGCGGGCACTGCGCGGCCGAGACGGTGAACCGCGAGTTCGGGTGCGCAGCAGGGCGACCCGATTCGGGCGTCCAGGGGTTGCCCTCCCAGTCGATGAGCTCGGCCGGTGCCTCGTCGGTGAGCCCCTCCCACCAGACATCGCCGTCCGGGCGGAGCGCGACGTTCGTGAAGAGCGTGTTGCCCCACAGCGTCTCGACAGCCGTGACGTTCGTCGACTCACCCGTGCCCGGCGCAACCCCGAAGAAGCCGGCCTCCGGGTTGATGGCCCACATCCGCCCGTCCTCACCGGGGCGGATCCAGGCGATGTCGTCGCCGAGCGTCTCCACCCGCCACCCTGGAATCGTCGGGCGCAGCATCGCCAGGTTCGTCTTGCCGCATGCCGACGGGAACGCCGCGGCGACGTGGTACGCCTTGCCCTGCGGGTCGATCACCCGGATCAGCAGCATGTGCTCGGCGAGCCAACCCTCATCCCGCGCGATCACCGAGGCGATGCGCAGGGCGAAGCACTTCTTCGCGAGGATGGCGTTTCCGCCGTAGCCCGAGCCGAACGAGTAGACCTCGAGCGTGTCCGGGAAGTGCACGATGTACTTCTCGTCGTTGCACGGCCACTCGACGTCCGCCTCGCCCTCGGCGAGCGGGGCGCCGACCGTGTGCACCGTCTTCACCCACGGCGCGCCCTCGGCGATCCGGCGGGTGACGGCATCGCCGACCCGCGTCATGATGCCGATGGATGCCACGGCGTAGGCGCTGTCGGTGATCTGAACACCGATGTGCGAGAGCGGTCCGCCGACGGGGCCCATCGAGAACGGGACGACGTACATCGTGCGGCCCCGCATCGAACCCTCGAAGAGGCCGGTCATGGTCTGACGCATCTCGGCGGGATCGGCCCAGTTGTTCGTGGGACCGGCGTCCTCCTCGCGCTCGGAGGCGATGAAGGTGCGCCCCTCGGTGCGGGCGACGTCGCTCGGGTGCGAGCGGGCGAGGTAGGACCCGGGGCGCCACTCGGGGTTGAGCTTGATGAGCTTGCCCTCGCTGACGAGACCGCGCAGGAGCCAGTCGTTCTCGGCTCGCGATCCGTCGACCCAGTGCACGTTCGCGGGCTGGGTGAGCGTGCGGATCTCCTCGACCCATGCGGCCAGCTCGGCCATTGCAGGCGTGTCATAGCTCGGTGCCGTTCCGAACGTGCGCGCGGATGCGACGGCAGAGGTGCGAGGGGTGAAGACTTCGGCGATGGCCATGACTGCTCCTTTGAAGTGTGGGGCGTTGTATCTATCTTCTTCCCACAACACGACACTTTCGGCCGATCTCGTCATTAAGAAGTGCGTTTCTTTCGCTAGACTCAAGGAATGGCGACCTCCGGCATCCACCTCACAACCCTTGGCCACCGCATCCGTCATCACCGTCTGGAGAACGGCTTCACGCTCGATGAACTCGGCGCCCTCGTCGGCGTCGCGGGGTCGCAGCTCAGCCTGATCGAGAACGGCAAGCGCGAGCCCAAGCTGTCGCTGCTGCAGGCGATCGCCCACGCCACCGGCACGGAAGTCACCGATCTGATCTCCGGCGAACCGCCGAACCGGAGGGCGGCCCTCGAGATCGAGCTCGAACGCGCACAGGAGAGCCCGGTGTTCCGGCAGCTCGGCATCGCGCCGGTGCGCGTCAGCAAGGGAATGAGCGACGAGACGATCGAATCGCTTCTGGGATTGCACCGCGAGCTGCAGCGCCGTGAACGCGAGGCGATCGCGACACCGGAAGAGGCTCGCCGGGCGAACACCGAGCTGCGCCTGCGGATGCGCGAACAGAACAACTATCTCGCCGACATCGAGAAGCTCGCCGAGAAGCACCTCCGATCGGCCGGCCACGTACAAGGAGCGCTCACGCACCGCACCGTGAACATCATGGCGCAGAAGCTCGGCTTCGAGCTGATCTACGTGAACGACCTGCCGCACTCCACGCGCTCGGTCACCGATCTCGAGAACAGCCGGATCTACCTGCCGCCCGCGTCCATCCCCGGCGGCCACGGCCTGCGCTCGATGGCCCTGCAGGCGATGGCTCACCGCCTGCTCGGGCACACTCCCCCCACCGACTATGCGGACTTCCTGCAGCAGCGGCTCGAGATCAACTACTTCGCCGCCTGCTGCCTGATGCCCGAGACGGCATCGGTCGCTTTCCTGCAACAGGCGAAGAAGGACCGCAACCTCGCCGTCGAGGACTTCCGGGACGCGTTCGGCGTCACGCATGAAGCGGCCGCCATGCGGATGACGAACCTGCTCACTCAGCACCTCGGCATGCGGCTGCATTTCCTGCGCGTCGACGCGAACGGCGCCATCACGCGCGTCTACGAGAACGACGATCTCCCCCTGCCGATGGACGTCACCGGCGCCGTGGAGGGGCAGCGCGTGTGCCGCAAGTTCCAGGCGCGCGAAGCGTTCACTCAGCAGAACCGGACGACCGAGCACCACCAGTACACCGACACTCCGTCCGGGACGTTCTGGTGCGCGACGCAGACGGGCTCATCGAGTGACGGAGAGTTCTCCGTCACCGTCGGCGTGCCCTTCGACGACGCGCGATGGTGGCGAGGCCGCGAGACCTCGGATCGGGCTGTCTCGACCTGCCCCGACGAGGCCTGCTGCCGCCGCCCTCCTGCCGAGCTCGCCGATCGCTGGAGCGGTAAGGCCTGGCCGAGCGCCCGCGTGCACACGCACATGTTCTCGCCGCTCCCCCGTGGCGCGTTCCCCGGCGTCGACGACAACGAGGTGTACACGTTCCTCGGCCGGCACGCCGACGAGTAGGCGGGTGCGCTCAGCCGCTCACGAACTCGCTGTAGCGCGCCAGAGCGGCGGCGACGGCATCCGGATCCAGTTCGGCGTCGAAGGGCTCGGCCAGCGGCGCATCGCGGTGTCGCCCCACGGCGGCCGAGTGGGTCCACGCCCCGGCGATGCGTCCGCGCGAGAGCAGGCTCGCGCGCACCATGCCGTTCTTGCCCGGACCGATAAGGGCCATGGCCGCGGCGTCGGCGACGGCTCCGCGATCGGCGTAGGAGATGTAGTACTCGTCGAACATCGGCAGGGCCCGCACCGCGTCATCGTCGACTCCGCGCGCACGGCGCGGCCGCATTGCGGAGACGAAGACGCCGTCGTCCACCTCGCTCACGCGGTACCGACCGCGTTCGACGGCCTCACGAGCGGCTCCGAGCGTCAGGCCTGACCACCAGGCGAAATCCGCAGCGGTCGCCGGCCCGTGCCCGTCGACGTAGCGGACGAAGAACTCGGCCAGCGGGTCGTCGGGCATCGCCTGGGCGTGGATGTGCTCGTCGACGAGGACGAACAGCTGCTCTCGGCCGACGGCGCCGTCGCGTGCCACGACGGGCCCCTGCACCAGGACCGCGTCGACGCACAGTGCGCCGATGATGTGCACGCCGCGCTGCCCTGCGGGGTCGATACCGAGCTCGGCGATGTCGTCGAGCAGCTGCGCCCTCGTGCGGCCGCCATCGGCCAGGCGCTCCCGGAACGCTCGCCCGACACGATCGAGCAGCTCGGCGTCGATTCCGAGTTCGCGATGCCGACCCGCCACCTGCTTGCGCTGCCGCTCGCCGGTCACCGAGAGCACCCAGCGCAGATCCGCGGCCGGAATGATGTGCAGGGTGCCGCGCATCGTCCATGAGCGCACCAGGTCACCCCGAGCGAAGGCACGGTCGACCGTCGCGAGTGTCGGAGAGCCGGTCGTGCGGATGCCGAGCGCCCAGCGACCGGCGAGGAACTCCTGGCTCTGCACGGCGAGCATGTGCGCCGCAGCATCCGTCACCGTCCGCGTTGGCGCGGTGAGGCGATGGGAGCGGAGGCGTTCGGACAGCAGTGCGCTGGGCGTCATGCCCCCATATTGCCCTGCGGCGCCGACGTCGCGCCTGCTCAGCCCTGGAGTGTGACCTCTCGGCGCGCCGGGAGCACCACCGGGTGCGAACCCGCCATGACCTCGAGAACGCGGATGACCTGGCAGGAGTACCCGAACTCGTTGTCGTACCAGACGTAGAGGATGAGCGTGTCCTCATCGGCGATCGTGGCGAGACCGTCGACGATGCCGGCGCGGTGCGAGCCGACGAAATCGGTCGACACGACCTCGGGCGACTCGACGTAGTCGATCTGCTGGCGCAGCTTCGAGTGCAGCGAGACACGACGCAGGTAGTCGTTCACCTGCTCCTTGGTCGCCGGCCGCGCGATCGTGAGGTGGAGCACGGCCAGCGACACATCGGGGGTGGGCACCCGGATCGAGCTGCCGGTCAGCTTGCCCTCGAGCTGCGGGAGCGCCTTGGCGACGGCCTTGGCGGCGCCCGTCTCGGTGATCACCATGTTCAGCACCGCCGAGCGGCCCCGCCGGTCACCCTTGTGGAAGTTGTCGATGAGGTTCTGGTCGTTCGTGAACGAGTGCACGGTCTCGACGTGCCCCTTGACGACGCCGTACGCCTCGTCGATCGCGGCGAGCACCGGTGTGATGGCGTTGGTCGTGCAGGACGCGGCAGACAGGATGCGGTCGCCAGCCTCGATGGTGTCGTCGTTGATGCCGTGCACGATGTTCTTGAGCGGGCTCTTGCCCGGGGCGGTCAGCAGCACGCGGGCCACGCCGGGCGACTGCAGGTGCTGCGAGAGCCCTGCTTCATCGCGCCAGCGCCCGGTGTTGTCGACGACGATCGCATCGCGGATGCCGTAGGCGGTGTAGTCGATGCCGGCGGGGTCGTCGGAGTAGATCACCTGGATGCGGGTGCCGTTCGCGATGATCTGCTCGGCATCCTCATCGACGGTCACGGAACCGGCGAGTTTTCCGTGCACGGAGTCGCGCTGCAGAAGCGACGCGCGCTTGACCAGGTCGTTCTCGGCGCCGCGGCGCACGACGATGGCGCGCAGACGCAGGCCGCTGCCTCCACCGGTGTGCGCGATGAGGATGCGGGCGAGGAGACGCCCGATCCGCCCGAAGCCGTACAGCACGACGTCGGTGGGGGCGGCAGGGGTCGCCCCGATCGCGGGAGCGAGCACCTCACGCAGGTACTCGGCGAGCGGGCGCTCGTCGGCGGCATGACCCTCGACGAGGCGCGCGACATCGAGCGACGACGCACCGGGCGCGAGTTCGCGGAGCGCTTCGAGTACCGCGAGGCTGTCCTGCAGGGCGAGTTGCTCATGGCCGAGCTGGGCGACGCGCTGGTGCACCTCGACAAGCCCGGTGGCCGACAGCCCGAGCAGGCGATGCCCATGCAGTGACGTCACCACATCGTGTTCTCGCTTGAGGGCTCCGACGAGCGGAATCATCCGTTCCGCCAGCTCTTCTCGTGCCGTCCAGTCGTCACGGTGTGCCGCGAAATCGTTCATCTGCATCCTTGCATGAGTGAGGGGCGCGCCGATGGGTCTCCGGCGCGCAGGTGCCGGGTGAGTTCGGGGGATGCATACCAGGGTACGCGTTGTTCATGGGTGCTTCGGGAATCTCCCGTATCCTCCGCACGTTCTCCCCCGCGAGCGCACTATCGAAAGGCAGAGCATGACCGACCGTCCCCGCCCATCGGCCTGGCCGCCGTTACTCACCGCGATCGGCCTCGAGGTGGCGGCCACTCTGTCGCTCCGAGCTGCGGAAGGCTTCACGTATCCGCTGTGGCTCATCCCCGTCGTGATCGGTTACGGCGGGTCGCTCTGGCTGCTGTCGATCGTTCTCGACCGCGGGATGCCGGTCGGCGTGGCATACGGCATCTGGTCGGCGATCGGAGTCGTGCTGACTGCGGTGCTCGGAACGGTGCTGTTCGGCGAACTGCTGGGGCCGGTGCAGATCATCGGAGTCGGAGCGATCGTGATCGGCGTGCTGCTCGTGGAGCTCGGCTCCCACAAGCGCGAGCCCGCGGTCGAGGCGGCATCGTGACCTGGCTGCTGCTCGCCATCGCGATCGCCAGTGAGGTCACGGCGACGTTGAGCCTTCGTGCGTCTGAGGGCCTGCGGCGCCGACGCTGGATCCCCGTGATCGTCGTCGGCTACCTCCTCGCGTTCACGCTCCTCGGCGCCGTTCTCGCGATGGGAATGCCCGTCGGCGTGGCCTACGGTGTCTGGGCGGCGGCCGGTGTGGCCATCACGGCCATACTCGGGAGGATGCTGTTCAAGGACCACTTCTCAGCGATGATGGCCATCGGCGTCGCGCTCATCGCCGCCGGCGTCGCCCTCATCGAGTTCGGCGGCGGACACTGAGGCTGACCGCCGAACCTCAGAACTGTGCGGAGAACGCCCCGTCGGTCTTGATCAGCTGACCGGACATCCAACGCCCCTCGTCCGACACCAGGAACTCGACGGTCGCCGCGACGTCCGCTGGGCGCCCCAGTCGGCCGAGGGGTGTCATTCCCGCGAGAGAATCGCGGGTCTCATCGTCCATCCAGCCGGTGTCGATCGGCCCCGGATTGAGCACGTTCGCAGAGATGCCGCGCGGACCGAGCTCGCGTGCCGCCGAGATCACCAGTCGATCGAGTGCGCCCTTCGATGCACCGTAGGGCAGGTTGCCCGTGACGTGATCGCTGGTGAGCGCCACGATGACACCGCCGCCTTCGTCCGCCTGGCGCGCGAAGGCCGCGATGAGCAGCAGACCCGCCCTGGCGTTGATCGCGACATGCCGGTCGAAGCTCTCGGCCGTGGTGTCCAGGATGCCGGATTCGATGTCGTGCGCATGGCTGAGGATCAGGGCTGCGATCGTGCCGTGCGCGCGGTTCACCTCGGCGATCAGCGCCTCCGGCCCGTCATGCGTCGAGAGGTCGGCGGTGACGTCGGCGTCTTCGAGATCGCTGGTGATGACGGTCCAGCCGGCGGCACGGAGGCGCGGGACGATGCCGGCTGCGATGCTGTTCGCGCGCGCAGCACCGGTGATCAATGCGAGGGGCATCCGGCCACGCTACCGGAGGCTGATGCTCAGTGCGCGAGCCACATGATCGCCACACCAGCGGTCATGACCCAGGCCTCGACGACGACGAAGCGCGAGGTGCCGCCGTGTGGACGGATCCGGTCGGCCACCGTCCACGCGGCGAGCGCGACGACGCCGAAGGCTGCGAGCACCCCCACGGCATCCGTTCCACTGTGCATCCCATGACCCGCCTCCGCGATCATCTCCCCGTGCGAGATCCCGGAGAACATGCACACGGCCATCACCAGCGACCCCAGCGCGCGATGACAGCAGGTGCGCACGACCGGGCGTCCGCGCAGCCCCACTGTGCCGAGCATGGCCGAGAGCATGAGGGCGGCCCCCGCCAGCAACGCGATGCGCGAGTCGCCGGCGGACGCCGCCGAGGCGACCATCGCGATGGCCATCACGATCACAGCCTGGCGTCCTTGCCACGGCACTGCTCGGCCGGCCGCAAGACAGCACGTGACGGCCGCGATCGCGCTGGCGATCATCAGCGCCGTCATCGTCGGGTGGTCCATGCCGTGGATTATATTGATCGTGCGCTCAAAATAGCCAGACCCTCTTCCGATGCGCCAAGATGGGCAGGTGCCCCGCGTTGTCGACCATGACGAGCGCCGCCGGCAGATCGCCGAGGCGCTGCTCGTCGTCGCCGCACGCGACGGCCATGAGAGCGTCACCTCCCGCGCGGTCGCCAAGGAACTCGGCATCGCGACGGGCTCGCTCTGGCACTATTTCGACGGCTTCGACGATGTGATCCGCGCCGCCGCGGCCGAGGTCACGCGCCGCACCGACGTGCGGATCGAGGCCGCGACCGCCGACCTCCGCGGCCTTCCCCGACTGCACGCCATCATGCGCGAGGTTCTCCCCGTCGACGAGGGCACCCGCACCGAAGCACACGTCGTGGTCGGCTTCTGGGGTCGACTCGCAACGCTCGCCTCGACGCCGGATGCCGCCGCCCCGACCCTCGCGACATGGCAGGACAGCATCCGAGAAGCTCTCGGCGAAGCCGTCACCGATGGAGCGCTCCGCGCCGACACTCCCCTCGACGCCGTGATGGCCCTCCTGCGCTCGATCACCTACGGCCAGCAGGTCGTCGAGGTCACCGAGCCTCAGAATGCCGCCGCACACCTCGCCGTGCTCGACAGCATCCTCGCTCCCTGGCGCCTCTGACCCGGCCCCCCCACTGCCCCACCTCCGCCGATTCGACGCTTGTGCGCGCGCACCGCGGGGCGTAGCATCGTCGCAACCCGTTTATTGAGCATGCGCTCGAAATAGTGAGGTACGAAGATGTCCCACCAGCCCGTCCACCTCGAGAAGATCGCAACGCCGCACCCTCTCGACCCCCTCACCGGTGCGGAGATCGCCGCCACCCGTGCGGTGCTCGAGTCTTCGGGGCTCATGGGTTCCACCGTCCGGGTGCCGATGCTCCTTCCGGACGAGCCGACCAAGCGCGAGCTGGCGGCATGGAAACCCGGCCATCCCATCGATCGGCGGGTCGACGTCACCCTCCTCGACACCGCCACCGGTGTCGCCACCGAGGTCGTCGTCTCCCTCACACGCGGCGAAGTCGTCAGTGCTCAGCGCGTACCCAACGACGCCCCGCCCTACGGACAACCGCAGTACCTCTTCGAGGAGTACGAGCGCGCCGAGGCGATCGCGAAGGCTTCCCCGGAATGGCGCGCGGCGATGAGACGCCGGGGCCTCGAAGAGCACGTCGAGCTCGCCTTCTGCGGCCCGCTCGCCCCGGGATACACCGGTCGCGCCGATGAGGTCGGCCGTCGCGTCATCCGCTCGCTGACCTTCCTCAAGTACGACGAGAACGACTCACCGTGGGCGCATCCCGTCGAAGGTCTCATCGTGCACATCGACCTGACGACGAACAGCGTCATCCGGGTCGAGGACCACGGAGATGTGCCGGTGCCCGCCGGCCACGGCAACTACTACCCCGAAGTGCAGGGCGACGCCCGCACCACCTTGAAGCCGATCGAGATCACCCAGCCCGAGGGGCCGAGCTTCACCCTCTCCGGCTCGCTCGTCGAGTGGGAGAAGTGGGCGATGCGGGTCGACTTCAACGCCCGCGAAGGACTGGTGCTGCACGACATCACGTTCGACGGACGTTCGGTGCTCAGCCGCGCGAGCGTGCCGGAGATGGTCGTCCCCTACGGCGACACAGCTCCCGGACGTTTCTGGATCAGCTACTTCGACGCCGGCGAATACCTCCTCGGCAAGAACGCCAACCACCTCGAGCTCGGCTGCGACTGCCTCGGCGTCATCCGCTACCTCGACGGCTTCGTCGCCGACGATCACGGCAACCCGGTCCGCATCCCGAACGTGATCTGCATGCACGAGGAGGACTACGGCATCCTCTGGAAGCACACCGATCTCTCCGGGCGCTCCGACGTGCGCAGATCCCGCCGCTTCGTCGTCTCGTACTTCTCCACGATCGGCAACTACGACTACGGCTTCTACTGGCATTTCTACCTCGACGGTTCGATCGAGGTCGTGGCGAAGGCCACCGGCATCGTGTTCGCTGCAGCGGGCGAACCCGGCGTACGGCAGAAGCACGCGACCGAGCTCGCTCCCGGCGTGTTCGCCCCGGTGCACCAGCACCTGTTCTGCGCCCGACTCGATGTCGCCATCGACGGCGAGGACAACCGTCTCGTCGAGGTCGACGCGCAGCGGATCCCGATGGGCGCGGACAACCCCTTCGGTAACGCGTTCACGTGGTCGGAGACGACGCTGGCGACCGAGTCCGCGGCGCAGCGCCAGGCCGATGCCTCCGTCGCTCGCGCCTGGGAGGTGCAGAGCGCCTCACGCACCAACCACGTCGGCCGCCCCACCGCGTACCACCTGATCCCGGAGCCGACCGCGTTGCTGATGGCCGACCCTGCATCATCCGTCGCGGCGCGGGCAGCCTTCGCCACGAAGCACCTCTGGGCGACGCAGCACGAGGCCGGGCAGATCTGGCCGGCGGGCCGCTACCCGAACGCGCACCAGGGCGGATCAGGACTGCCTGAATACGCAGCGGGCGACCGTTCCCTCGATGGTGAGGACATCGTGCTCTGGCACACCTTCGGCCTGACGCACTTCCCGCGGCCGGAGGACTGGCCGATCATGCCCGTCGACTACGCCGGATTCTGGTTCAAACCCTACGGCTTCCTCGACCAGAATCCTGCGCTGGACGTTCCGGAGTCATCGCAGGCGCACGGGAGACCGGATGCCGCGGGCGGTGGTTGCTGCGGCAGCGGCGCGTGCACGTGCGGCCACTGAGATCGAATCAGGCCTGCCCGCGTCAGCGGAGAGCGGCGATGGCATCGCGCAGGATGCCGTCGGCGGCCTCGAGTGCCGATGCGCCCTCTTCCGCTGATGCCCCGGTGGCGAGCACCAGGAGGGCGAGCTTGACCGACCCGCCTGCCTCGCGGAGCGTGGAGGCCGCTTCGGGGGTGCCGACACCGGCGAGGGTCGACACCGTGCGGATCGACCGCGCGTGCAGCTTCTCGTTCGTGGCGAGAAGGTCGACCATCATCCCGCGGTAGGTCTTGCCGAGCTTGATCATCGACAGGGTCGTGAGCATGTTCACCACGAGCTTCTGCGCAGTGCCCGATTTGAGCCGCGTGGATCCGGAGATGAACTCCGGGCCGGTGACGACCTCGATGGCGATGTCGGCCACGGCTCCGATGGCCGAGTCGCGGTTCGACGCGATCGCGACGGCGAGCGCGCCCTGTTCGCGAGCGAACGTCAGCCCGCTGATGACGTACGGCGTGCGCCCGGACGCCGAGATCCCCACGACCGTGTCGAGCGCTCCGATCTCCATGTCGCGCAGTGCGACGATCGCGGCATCCTCATCGTCCTCTGCATTCTCCACGGCCGAACGGATCGCGGGTTCGCCGCCGGCGATGAGCCCGACCACCATCGAGGGATCCGTACCGAAGGTGGGCGGGCACTCGCTCGCGTCCAGAACGCCCATGCGGCCCGCGGTGCCCGCGCCCATGTAGACAAGGCGTCCGCCACGCCGGAAACGATCGGTGATGCCGTCGACTGCCTGGGCGATCTCGGCGGACCGCTCGGCCACCGCGGTCGGCACCCGCTGATCCTCGGCATTCATGCGCCGCACGAGCTCTGCGGTGTCGAGCAGGTCGAGATCGCCCCGTTCGGCGTCCTGCGCCTCGGTATCGAGCTGCGAGAGCTCGTCGAGGAGCTCGGTCAGGCGGGAGGTGTCATCCGGCACGGTGCACGAACCTTTCATGGGGAAGATCGGAGCGACGGGCGAGCAGCAGCGCCCCGTCGAGAGCGTCGCCGGCCGCAGGCACGACGCGGCGACCCGCTGCACGAAGCGCGGCCTCCAGAGCCTGTCGGAACCAGCGGTGATCGGTGAGCCCGCCATGCACGACGACGTCGACGGTGCGTCCGGCTGCGGCGACGGCGGATGCCGTGAGCAGTCGCACGGCCTCGGCCGCGATGGCGGTGGCTGCGGGGTCTTCGGCGGCAGCGGCGTCCAGCACCAGCGGGGCCAGCGTCGCGAGTCGTCGAGCGACCGGTCCGTCCTGCGCGAGCCAGGAGGGGATGTCGGACGGGTCGCCGATGGGCCCACCGATGTCGGAGACGAGGCGCGTTTGCGGGCCGAGGCCCGAGGTGGCACGCAGGACGGCGCGGAGCGCCTCGCGACCGAGCCAGGAGCCGCTGCCGAAGTCGCCGATCTCCGGACCCCAACCGTCGACCAGGCGCACGTCGTCGTCGACGCCGAGCGCGGCGGCGCCGGTGCCGGCGATGAGCAGCACTCCGGTCGCTCCTTCGAGAGCTCCGATGTGCGCGGTGACGACGTCAGAGGCCACTGCGACGCGAGCGCCGGTCTCGGCAGCGAGGCGCCGCGCGAGATCTGCGGCGGCATCCGGAGCCGCCCAGGCGCCCGCCGCGCCGACACCGAGAAGATCGATCGGCGTCGGGAACTGATGCAGCAGGGGAAGGATCGCGCCGACCGCCGCGTCGACGCCGTCACGGGCAGCGAGCCCCGGCGCACCGATGCCCGTGCGGGCGACGCGTTCGGTGCCGGTACCGGAGGCGACTCTGCACTGGGACTTGCCGAGATCGACGGCGACGCCCACGGACGGATCTGGCATGAGACAAGTCTACGCATGCGATCGGGAATACCCCCGGGGGGTATGTGTTACGTTCTCCAGAGCTGCCGATCGACGGCAGCGCAGAGAGAAAGGCCGCCTCGTGTCCACGACCCAGAGCAACCCCGGAGCCGCACTCCTCCGAAGTCCCCGAAGGGGACTCGGCCTCACCCTCATCGCGGCAGCCCAGTTCGTCGTCATCATGGACACCTCGATCATCGGCGTGGCACTGTCGGACATCGGTCGCGATGCCGGATTCGGCGCGGATGGCCTGTCCTGGATCTTCAACGCCTACGTCATCGCGTTCGGCGGACTGCTGCTGCTCGGCGGACGGCTGTCCGACCTGTTCGGCGCTCGCAAGATCTTCAGCATCGGCTGGGCCGCTCTGCTGGTCGGGTCGCTCGCCGCCGGCCTCGCGACGACTCCGTGGGTGGAGATCGCCGCCCGTGGCGTCCAGGGTGCAGGCGCGGCACTCATCGCCCCCGCCGCGCTGACGCTGCTGATGACCCTCTTCGGCGGCACGCCGATGCTTCCGCGCGCATTCGCGGTGTACGGCGCCGCTGCACCCATCGGAGGCACGGCAGGCGTCTTCCTCGGTGGCCTGCTCACCGAGTACCTCGGCTGGCCGTGGGTGTTCTACATCACGGTGCCGATCGCCGTGGTGATCCTCGCCCTCACACCGCTCGCCTTCCCCGCCGGGGTTCGCGCCACCGGGAGAATCGACGTCATCGGCGCCGTCACGGGCACGGTCGGCCTCGCCCTCACCGTTTTCGGCATCGTCCGCGCCCCGGAGGCCGGCTGGCTCACCGTCGAGACGCTCGGCGCACTGGGAGGCGGCATCGTGCTGCTCGTCGGCTTCGCCGTGCGGCAGGCTCGCGCCGCTGAGCCGCTGCTCCGGCTGGGGATGCTCCGGATGCCCCAGCTGGCCGGCGCGAACATCGCGCAGCTCCTTCTCGGCGCCGCCTGGATACCGATGTGGTTCTTCCTCAACCTGTACCTGCAGAACGTGCTCGGCGCATCCGCCTTCGCCTCCGGTGCAGCGCTCGTGCCGATGACCGCACTCATCGTCGTCGGGATGACCGTGTTCGCTCCCCGGTTGGCGGCACGATTCGGCACCAGAGCGATGGTGACGAGCGGCTTCGTCCTGCTCGGGATCGGCGTCGGGATGCTCGCCCTCGCACCGGCGGACGGGTCATACGTGGCGCATGTGCTCCCCGCCTCACTGGTGGCCGCATCCGGAATGGCACTCGCCTTCGTCCCATCGCTCACGACGGCCATCGCGAGCGCTCCGCCCGCCGAGGCCGGAGTCGCATCGGGCCTCGTCAACACGAGCTACCAGATCGGCTCTGCGCTGGGTCTGGCTGCGCTGTCCGCAGTCAGTACTGCCGTCGGCGGTGCGACCGGGGAGAGCGCCGGCTACGGCGCCGCGTTCGCGGGCGCCGCCCTCATCGCCGTCGCCGGACTGATCGCCGCCGCAGCGATGCTCCGATCCGCGCGGAACTGACCGTCAGGCCGTCGACGCCACCGGACCCGCCGCCGCTCCCGCGGTGGCCGCGGGTCCGGTGGCCGTCTCGCCCGACGAGCCGGCGGGCGCGCTGATCGACCCGGCGGTGCGCAGGAAGACGATGATCCAGCTGAAGATGAGGATCGCGGCGATGAGTTCGACCGCCGTGAGGTTGTAGTAGCCGGTGGCGAAGAACACCCCGAGCAGCATGATCACCAGTACGTAGACCCAGCCGAACACCACGAACACCCGCGGGATGCTGCGCAGGAACCAGGGCAGCCCGACCACGATGACGGCGAAGGCCACGCACATTCCGGTGGCCACGGTGTTGTGCAGGGGAAGGAACTGGTCCACCGGGAAGACGCCGACGCATGCGAGGAAGATCCCGATCAGGATCAGGCCGGCGCGCAGGACGACCCTGCCCCGGCGATCGACCGGCTCCTCGACGGGCAGACCCGCCGTGGCGTAGCGCGCGATCGTCGTCACCATGACACCGGCGATGATTAGTGTCAGATTGAACGCCCGCGACGCGCTGTTCGTGCTCATCCCGAGTGCCGACAGGTTCTCCTGCCACCAGTGCACGTCGCTCGAGGCCAGCATGCTGGCGAACGCTCCGATCACCAGGAAGACCGTGAGGACCAGGGACAGCGTCATCGGCGTGAGGCCCGCTGCGCTGAGGAAGCACACGTATCCGGTGAGCGCGACGGCGACAGTGACGAGAATCGCGCCGGGGAACCCGAAGACCGGCGCGTCGGTGAATGCCTGTTCCAGCAGTTGGGCGATGCCGATCCAGCCCAGATAGGCGATCGCCGCATGCGCGAAGGCGATCGCGGCCAGGTCGTACCAGCGCAGTCGATCGCCGGGCACGCTGAATCCGTCGCGCGCGACATCCGACGGCTGATCGACGGGACGCACGGCGTAACGGCCGAGCGCGAACGCGATCACCGCAGCGATCGCACCGCCGATCGCCGCGAATGCGCCGATCGATCCGGCACCGCTGATCGCCAGGTCTCTGCCCCAGAAAGCCAGGAGGCTGATCGGAAATCCGATGGCCATGAGGCCGGCCCCGACGATCAGTGCGACGGCCTCGAGCACGGCCGCCGGAGTCTCCGGCCCGCGAGCCGCCCGTAGAAACTGCAGGAGCCGCTCCCCCTGGGTGATCATCACGCGCCCTCCGAGCGTCAACGGACTTCTGGTCGTCATCCTATGGCGATGCGATCTTCGCCGATCGCGCATCGACCAGCGGTGGTAACATCACCCTACGGATCGTATACAAAGTCGTCGTTCCACCATCCCGAGGTGTTCCATCATGATCGGTGTACCCGCTGCTCCCGCCGAATCGGTGTCGACCCTGGTCGCGCGCAACATCAGTGAGTTCCGCGCTGCCGTCTCCGAGTCGTTCGTGCCCCTGCAGGTGTCGAGCGTCGGAGCCGATCGGTTCCGCGGTGTGATCCGCGGCGCGTCCGTCGACGAGGTGCACGTGAACGACGTGCGCGCCACCTCCCACGTCGTCGAGCGCACTCCTGAACTCATCGCCCGAGGTGACCGCTCGTACTTCAAGGTCAGCCTCATGCTGGCCGGCACCGGCATGCTCATCCAGGATGACCGCGAAGCCGTGCTGCGCGTCGGCGACCTCGCCGTCTACGACACCGACCGCCCTTACTCGCTCGTGTTCGACGAGGACTTCCGGACCATGGTCGTGATGTTCCCGAAGCACCTCATCAGCCTGCCGCCCGACATGATCGGCCAGCTCACCGCGGTGCGCATCTCCGGCCAAGAGGGACTGGGCAGCATGGTCGTGCCCTATCTCACCCAGCTCGCCGGCAACCTCGACCAGCTCGCCGGCACCACCGGAGCACGCCTGGCGCACAGTGCGCTCGACCTCGTCACCACCGTCTTCACCCGCGAGCTCGGGCTCGACGAGTCCTCCGCGGATCCGCACAGGGCCCTGGTGCAGCGCATCCGCGGTTACATCGATCGCAACCTCGCCTCGACGGACCTGGGCCCCGCCTCGATCGCCGCCGCGCACTTCATCTCCACCCGACACCTGCACGGACTCTTCCAGGAGCAGGGCATGACCGTGTCGACCTGGATCCGCACCCGCCGCCTCGAGCAGTGCCGACGTGATCTCCTCGACCCGATGCTCGCGGATCGCCCCGTCGCCGCGATCGCCGCGCGCTGGGGCTTCGTCGATGCGGCGCACTTCAGCCGCGCGTTCAAGACGGCCTTCTCGGTATCTCCGAGCGAGTACCGCTCCGCGCACTGACCGCGACTTGCCCCGGAGGGCACGCCGGTTGACTGTCGGCGCGCGATGGTCGCGTTGCCCTTGAGCGGATGCCCCGGCCAGAACCAGCATGAGGCAAGTGCACCGCGACGGCGCGGCGCCCGGGGCGACGATGCTCCGCCGCACGCGACCTCAGGACGCTCATGACCGACACCTCCATCGATCCCGCACTGGACGAGTGGCGCACGTATGACGAGTTCGCGGCCGGCATCGACACCTACCGGCTGCCGAACACCTCCCTCGATGGAACGAGTCTTTCGCTCACTCTCGACGACGGTTCCGTGCTCTCCTTGATCTTCGCCTCGGATGCCGTCTCCTGGTCCGGATTCGACACGTCGGGGACCGACCCCTACGACGCTGTCGCCGTGCGCGATGACGTCCTGTTCGTGAACATCCCACTTGCCAGCCGCGAGCGCGAGGCGATCACCGTCGTCTATTCGACGACGACGCACCGAGCATCCGTCATCCGATCCCGCATCGGCGCCGAGGCGATCGAGGGAACGCCTCAGGTCGGCCAGGAGTTCTGGGCGGCGACCACGGACGCCGGCGTGGCCACCGGCGAGGCACCCGGGCCCAGCCGCGACCTCATCGGCAAGCGCAACGTCTACCGCTACAGCCCCGATCACCTCTATGAGCACGTGTACATCTCCAGCCAGCGCTATGCCTGGCAATGCCTCGAGGGCGTGCAGCGGGGCCACGGCGACATGGACCTGTCGACGGTGTGGAAGTTCGCCGACGGCCTGTACCTGTTCTGCTTCCGGGAGTTCCGGATCGCCGTCGCCAGCGTGTGGCTGCACGATCTGGGATATCAGCTGATGACGACCGGCATCTTCCTCGGCCTCAACGGCGACGGGGATGCCGAGCACTCCCGCGGCGGCGGCCACATCTATCCGCTCGGCTCCGTCGCGTATCCCGACGTCCAGCCCCTCTGAGCTGCAGGCATGGCTCACGACCCCGATCACCCGAACACGAGAGGCAGAATCACATGAACACGAGAGCAACGGGCACAGCAGCCCTGATCGCCGTCGCCACCCTCGTCCTCGCCGGCTGTGCCGGCGGAGACAGCGGAGGAGGCGAGGGCGCGCCGATCGTCGTCGGCTCCGTCAACACGCTCAGCGGCCCGGCGACGTTCCCCGAAGCATCCGAGGCGGCAGCCGCCGTGTTCGATGCCTTCAACGAGGCGGGCGGCCTCGACGGCCGCGAGATCGAGTACAAAGTGCTCGACGACAAGGGCGACCCGGCGACCGCGACGGCCTCCGCCCGCGAGATGGTCGGCAGCGACGAGGCGGTGGCGCTCGTCGGATCCGCGAGCCTCCTGGAGTGCGAGATCAACGCCAAGTACTACGAGCAGGAGGGCATCCTCTCCGTTCCCGGCATCGGAGTCGACACCGGATGCTTCGCCAGCGGCAACATCTCGCCGGTGAACGTCGGGCCCTTCAACGACATGACCCTCACGCTGCAGTACGGCTCCGAGGTCCTCGGACTCGAGGACATCTGCGTCCTGCTCGAGATCGCCGGTTCCACGCGACCCACCTATCAGGCCGCGATCGACAAGTGGACCGAGCTCACCGGAAAAGAGCCGAAGTACGTCGACGACACCGTGCCCTACGGCGCATCGGACTACACGCCGTACATCGTGAAGGCGCGCGAGCAGGGCTGCAAGGCTCTCGCCGTCAACCCGATCGAGCCCGACGCGATCGGCCAGCTCAAGGCCGCCAATGCGCAGGGCTGGGATGACGTCACGTTCCTGTACCTGACCAGCGTGTACAGCGAGAACTTCGCAGCAGCGATCGACAACGCAGCCGGTGGCATCTACGTCCCGGCCGAGTTCTACCCGTTCACCGAGGAGAACGAGATCAACAAGGAGTGGCGCGACCTGATGACCGCGAACGATATCGCGCTCACCTCGTTCAGCCAGGGCGGCTACCTCGCAGCGACGTACTTCATCGAGGTGCTCAAAGGCATCGACGGCGACATCACGCGCGAGAGCGTCAGTGAGGCGTTGAAGAACATGGACCCGATCGAGAACCCGATGGTCGGCACACCCTACGCCTTCGGCACCGACAACACCGCCGGTTGGCCGATCGTCCTGAAGTCGGGCACCAACGCCTGGGAGCAGGTCGCGGACGACTGGTTCCGCTTCGAAGACTGACCGCACCCACCCCGGTCGTCGAGCGCCGCTTCGCACGCTCGACGACCGGGCACCACCGTCCGACCAGAAAGGACAATCCCATGCTGCAAGGAGCCATTGCCGGCCTCGCCGCCGGCGGCCTCTACGCCGTTCTCGGTGTATGCCTGACGCTCATGTCGCGCCTCGTTCGGGTCGTCAACTTCGCCCAGGCCGCGACGGGCATGTTCGGCGCATTCACCGCGGTCTGGTTCGTTCAGGAAGCCGGACTGCCCATCTGGCTCGGCTCCGTGCTCGGCGTCCTCGTGGCTGGACTCCTCGCCGCGGCCATCGGCTGGATCGCCGCCACCTGGCTGTCGGAGGCGTCGACCACCACACGATCCGCGATGACCGTCGGCCCGTTGCTGCTGCTCATCTCGATGTCGTTCATCCTGTTCGGCAACAAGCCCCAGCCGTTCACGCCGATCATCGCCGGTCCCGCATTCCAGGCCGGCGGCGTCGTCGTCAGCCAGGTCACCGTCGCCACGGTCTCCATGGCCGTCATCACGGCGATCGTCGTCCGGATCATTCTCCGGCGCACCAGGGTCGGAACGCAGCTGCGCGCTCTCTCCGAGCGTCCGACGACCGCCGAGCTCCTCGGCATCCGTTCTCGCCCGTTGTCGATCGCCGTCTGGTTCGTCACCGGCATCATCAGCGCCATCGCGATCATCATCGTGGCGCCGTCTCAGTCCAGCGATGCGACCGGGCTCTCGATGCTCATCGTCCCCGCGGCGGCTGCGGCGCTCCTCGGCGGATTCCGGCGGCTCGATCTCGCCGTGATCGGTGGAGTCGTCCTCGGCGTCCTCGGCGGAGTGGTCGCCCAGATCGACGAAGTGGCGTTGGTGCGCAACTTCCTCCCGTTCCTGTTCATCGTCGTCCTGCTGCTGTGGACGCAACGCAAGGAGGTGTGGGATGCCGCTCGCTGAACGCTCCTGGTTCCGGCTCTCGTGGCCGTTCGCCGTCGGTCTCGCCGCGATCGGCGTCGGCGCGATTCTGAGCTCCGCGCTTCCCGGCTACTTCGTTTTCCTGGCGATCAGTGCGGTGATCGCAGCGATCGCGATCCTCGGTCTCGGGATCGTCACCGGTTCCGCCGGGATGATCGCCCTCTGCCAACTCACCTTCGCCGCGGTCGGCGCATGGATCGTGTCACTGCTGAACGTCATGCAGGCTCCGGGCGGGTTCATCGTCTGGCTGTTCCTCGGCGGCATCGCCGCGGGACTGGTCGGCGTGCTCGTCGGACTGCCGGCTCTGCGCCTTCGTGGGGTCAATCTCGCCGTCGTCACGCTCGGCTTCGCTGCGGCAGCCGACGTCACCCTCGTGCAGATCCAGTTTCCCGGCTCTGCCGACGGCACCGCGATCGAACGGCCGGCGCTGTTCTCCAACGACCGGGAGTTCTTCTTCCTCTCCATCGTCGTGCTCACGATCTGCGCGCTGACGGTCTTCTTCCTGCAGCGCGGCCGCTGGGGTTCGAGTTGGAAGGCCGTTGCATTCTCCGAACGCGGCACCGCGGCTGCAGGGCAGAGCGTGCAGGTCGCGAAGCTCACGGCCTTCGCTGTCTCCGCTGCTCTCGGCGGCATCGCCGGCGGACTCCTCGCCGGCCAGGTGCAGTTGCCGTTCGCGTCGAGCTTCACTCCCCTGCAGTCGCTCGCGCTCTACGTGCTCGCCGTGATGTCGGGCGCGCATCTGATCGACATGGCGATCCTCGGCGGCATCCTCTGGGTGCTGGTTCCCGAGCTGCTCAAGCGTTGGGGCGTGCCTCAGGACTGGGCGTTCGTCGTCTTCGGTGTGCTCGGAGTGCAGGCGCTCACCGGTGGCACGAACCTCGGGCAGAGCATCCGCAACCTCCTCTGGAAGCGCGCGGACCGCAAGACGGCGAAGGCGAAACTGACGGCGCTGCCGCCTGGCGCCGAACCGGATGCCGCTGCCATCACGAACACGACGACGGCCGCCGTCGACGAGGCCGCTCTCCGCGGAGAACCCGTGCTGACCGTGGAGGGGTTGACGGTGCAGTTCGGCGCGCTGAAGGCGCTCGACGACGTGTCGCTCGAGGTGCCTGCGGCGTCGATCATGGGGCTCATCGGCCCGAACGGCGCCGGCAAGTCGACCTTCGTCGATGCGATCAGCGGCTTCCTGCCGAAGCACGGCGGGCGGATTCGCCTCGACGGACGCGATCTCGCCGGGCTCTCGCCCACTCGCCGAGCGCGCCTCGGCCTGCGGCGCACGTTCCAGCAGGATCGAGTTCCGCCCGCGCTCACGGTCGGCGGCTACGTCCGGTTCGTCGCGCGGCGACGGCTCGCGGCATCCGACATCGACGAGGCCCTGGAGTTCTTCGGCTGCCCGCCTGCTCGCTCCCGCCTGTCGAGCGTGGATGTCGGAACGAGGCGCCTCGTGGAGGTGGCCGCGAACGTGCTCGCCAAGCCCCGTCTGCTCATCCTCGACGAGCCGGCCGCCGGCCTCTCGCACGGGGAGCACCTGGCGCTGGCCGCGCGACTGCGGGAGCTCCCCGCGCGATTCGGCGTCGCGCTGATCATCATCGAGCACGACCTCGACCTGGTCCGCTCGGTCTGCCCGACGCTCACGGTGCTCGACTTCGGTCGCGTGCTGGCGAGCGGCCCGCAGGCCGAGGTGCTGGCGAACCCGGACGTGGTCAAGGCCTACATGGGAGAAGCGGAGCTGCTGTCATGAGCGAACTCGTGCTGAACGACGTCACGGTCAGCCGCGGAGCCGGCGCTGTCATCTCGGACGTCTCGCTCCGCGTCACCGGCGGCGACGTGCTCGCCCTGGTCGGTCCGAACGGTGCAGGCAAGACGAGCCTGATCGAGTCGATCTCCGGTGTGACGCCGCACTCCTCCGGCTCTCTCACGCTGGATGGCGACCCGATCGACAAGCTGTCCCGGGTCGCCAGAGCACGGCGCGGCATCGTGCACATTGAGCAGGGACGGGCGGTGTTCCCCTCGCTCACCGTGCGGGAGAACATCTCGTTGACCGCGCGCACCGCCGCCGAGCTCGACGCGGCGATCGCGCAGTTCCCCGAGCTCGAGAAGCGCATCGACTCCCCCACCGGGCTGCTCTCCGGTGGGGAGCAGCAGATGGTCGTGCTGGCCCGTGCATTCGCCGCGAAACCGCGGATCCTGCTCATCGACGAGATGTCGCTGGGCCTCGCGCCCGTCGTCTTCATGCGGCTGATGCCGATCGTGAAGTCGATCGCGGATTCGGGTGTCGGCGTGCTGCTCGTCGAGCAGTTCACGCAGCTGGCGCTCAGCCTCGCCCGCGAGGCGGTGGTCGTCGCCGGCGGCGCGGTTTCCTTCCAGGGCACCTCCGAGGCGCTGCGCGCCGACCCGGAGTTGCTGCATCGCGCCTATCTCGGCGGCTGATCGGCATCCCGTGCCTGGATGCCTGCGTACCGGATGCAGGACCAAAACCCATGTGTCGGGAGACACACCGCGGGATGATCCTGCATCCGTGCGTCGGTCCTGCAAGTGGTACGGCCGGACGGATGCCGAGCCTGCCAGCGGCTAGCCTGAAGGGGTGACTCAGACCACCCACGCCCGCGCCGTCCTGCTCGATATGGACGGCACCCTCGTCGACTCGACCTCGGTCGTGGAGCGCCTCTGGCTCGCGTGGGCAGAGCCGCACGGCATCGACCCAGAGACGGTGCTCAGCGTCGTGCATGGTCGTCAGGGGCACCAGAGCATGGCGATCCTGCTGCCCGAGCGCGATCACGCGATCAACATCCACGAGAACCAGGTCATGCTGACGAACGAGTCGAGCGACGTCGAAGGGGTGGTGGCGATCGCCGGGGCCGAGGCGCTGCTGAAGGCCGTCGAGGGGCTTCCGCATTCGATCGTCACTTCCGCTGACGTCGCGCTCATGAACGCGCGAATGGCCGCTGCCGGTCTCACCGTCCCGCAGCTGGCCGTCACGGCGGAGAACGTAACGGCATCCAAGCCCGACCCAGAAGGGTTCCTCCGCGGCGCGGAGCTGCTCGGCATCGAACCCGCCGACTGCGTCGTCTTCGAGGATTCGGGTGCCGGGATCCAGGCCGGACTCGCAGCGGGGATGCGAGTGATCGGCGTCGGGAGGCACGCGGCTGCGCACAACCCCACGTACGTCGTCGACGATCTCACCCAGGTCGCCGTCGTCCGCGCGGACGACGGGTTCGAGCTCACGATCGGCTGAGGTCCGCCGCTCCGCGCCTACCGATCGCACGCCGCACGTAGAACTGCACGAACTTCGCACGAATCTCACAGATCTCTGCGAAGTTCGCGCTGTTCTACGACGTTTCGCCCGTGCGCTCTCGCATTCCGGGGGTAGGGCGCGCTACATCCCGGCGTGATCGAACGCGATGGTCGGAACGTCGACGACGTGCGAGCCGCCGTCCGCCACGATGACAGCACCGGTGATGTACGACGACTCCCCCGAACCGAGGAAGCGCACGACCGAGGCGATCTCGCTCGGATGCGCCGGACGACGAAGCGGCACGTCGGCGGTCACCGTCGCGTAGGCCTCCTCGCGCGAGCCGAGGTCGGCGTGCGAGGCGAACTCATCCATCTCGTCATCCGCCATCGGCGTCTGCACCCATCCGGGGCAGATCGCGTTCACACGCACGCCGTGGCGTCCATAGTCACGTGCCAGCGACCGGGTGAGCCCGATCAGCGCGTGTTTGCCGACCGTGTAGCCCGCGACCGATGGGCCGGCGAAGAGCCCGGCGAGCGAGGACACGATCACGATCTGACCCTTCGCCTCGATCAGGGCGAGCAGCGCCTCGCGCGCCATCGTGAACGCCGTCGTCAGGTTCGCCCGCAGAGAGGCTTCCCACCCCGCGTCATCCGTGTCGCCCACGGACGAGAACCCGTGTCCGCCCGCGTTGGCGACGAGCACGTCGAGGCGTCCGAATTTCGACAGCACCTCGGCGACCGCAGCCTTCGCCGAGTCGGTATCGGCTGCATCGGCGACGACCGGATGCGCCCCGACGGCCTGCTCCACCTCACGCAGCGGCTCGATGCGGCGTCCGACGACGACGACGTGCGCGCCCTCGGCCGCGTAGCGCTCCGCGATGGCCGCTCCGATGCCGGTGCCGCCGCCGGTGATGACGACGACGCGTCCGGCGACCGTCGATCCGATCGAGCTTGTCATTCGCTTCTCCTGACTCTTGTGTGTAGGTGTTAGGCGGGAAATCCCGAACGCGCGGTGTATCCGAAGTCGCTGAGGATCGTGGTGCCGTTGATCGCCCTGCTGCGCGGCGACACCAGGTACGACACGTGCGCAGCGACCTCGTCCGCGGTCTGCACCGGGAAGCTGGCATCGCCGAAACCGTCATCGGCTCCCAGATCGCCACGGCTCATCGGGGTGTCCACGATCGAGGGCGCCACCGTGTTGACGCGGATCCCGTCTCCGGCGAGATCCACCGAGAGCGCCCTGGCGAACTGCACGAGCGCGGCCTTCGATGCGCAGTACGGCACCATTCCCGGTGAGGCGACGAGGGCCGAGTCGCTCGAGACGAGGACGACGGATGCTGCCGCCGACGCGCGCAGGGCCGGGAGCGCGTGCTTGAGAACGAGGAACGCGCCCGTGACGTTCACCGCGAAGACCGTCTCCCACTGTGCGAGGCTGGTCTGCTCGATGCCGGATCCGACCGGGCCCGAGACGCCGGCGCAGCAGACGACGGCATCCAGGCCGTGGAGCTCTGCGACCGCCGTGGCGACGGCACCGCGCACCTCGGCCTCATCCGTGACGTCGGCGGAGACGATCACGGAACCCGGACACGCGTCGCCCGTCACTTTGACGCCCGCGGAGTCGAGGTCCAGCAGGGCGACTCTCACGCCTTCCGCGGCGAGCGCCAGCGCCACCGCGCGGCCGATCCCGCTCGCTGCCCCCGTGACCAGCGCCGTTCTCCCGTCCAACTGCAGATCCATCTCACCCTCCGTCTGCCCCGTCGGTATCGAGCAGCGCCATCGGATGACGGCGGCGTCCTCCCCGTCATCCTGCTCCTGCGTCGCCGCCAGGCGAACGCCGCTCCGCTGTCCGTGCACGCTCACACCATCGTCTTTCGCTCAGAGGCAAGCGCAGAGGTCGGCACGCGAGCAGACTCGCCCTAACGAGAATCCCTCGTCGTCCGCACTGTGCGTGAACACAGGCGACAGCCAGCAAAGGAGCCGACGTGGCAGATACGACCGCAGTACCGCAGGAGCACACCGCCCTGCGCCCTGGCGCCCTCGGCGTCGCAGGGATCGTCTTCCTGGTGCTGGCGGCGGTCGCGCCGCTCACCGGCATCGTCGTCGTCGCGTCCATCGCCATCGCGCTCGGCAACGGCGGCGGCACCCCGATGTCGTTCTTCATCGTCGCGGCGATCCTGCTGCTGTTCGCCGTCGGCTACGCGCAGATGTCGAAGCAGCTGGTCAACGCCGGCGGCTTCTACGCCTTCGTCGTCAAGGGCCTCGGCCGTACCGGCGGCCTCATCGCCGGACTCATCGCGACGCTCGGTTATAACTTCTTCGTCGTCGGCACCATCGGCACCAGCGGCTTCTTCATGCAGGCGATCATCCGCGATCTGACCGGATTCGACATGCACTGGATCGTCTGGGGGCTGCTCTCGATCGTGGTGTGCTTCGCGCTCGCCAGGATCGGCGTCGATTTCTCCTCGAAAGTCCTCGGCGTCTGCCTTGTGCTCGAAGTCCTCATGCTCGTCGTGTTCGACATCTCTGTGCTCGTGCAGACCGGCTACGACGTCGCCGCGTTCAGCCCGGAAGCGGTGTTCTCCGGTTCCCTCCCGATCGGCCTGCTGCTCGCAGCCACCGGATTCCTCGGCTTCGAGGCGACCGCGCTGTTCAGCGAGGAGGCGAAGCAGCCGCTGCGGACGATCCCCCGCGCGACCTACACCTCGATCATCGCGATCGGCGTGATCCTCGGCGTCACCACCTGGGCCGTCGTCAGCGCCACCGGCGTCGCGCAGGCGCAGAGCACCGCGCTGGAGCACCTGCCCACCGGCGACCTCATCTTCTCGCTCTCCGCGCAGTATCTCGGCGGACCTCTCACGACGGTCATGATGGTGCTGCTGCTGGTCAGTCTGTTCGCGGCGATGCTCGCGTTCCACAACTCGGCCACCCGCTACCTGTACTCGCTCGGTCGCGCGCGCATCCTGCCGCACGCACTCGCGCGCACCCGTCGCAACGGCGCACCGGCGATCGCAGGGATCGTGCAGGCCGGATTCGCAGCGCTCGTCGCGGTGATCTTCGCGATCGCGGGAGCCGACCCGATCCTCACCCTCGTCCCCGCAATGCTCGGCTTCGGAACGCTCAGCGTGCTGATCCTGCAGGGCCTCGCCGCGATCTCGATCGTCGTCTACTTCCGGCGCCGTCAGGATCCGCGTTGGTGGAGCACGTTCATCGCGCCGGGCATCGGATTCCTCGGCATCGCCGCCATCTCGATCCTCGCGGTCGTCAACTTCGACATCGTCGCGGGCTCCAGTGAGCCGGCGATCCGGATGATGCCGCTGCTGCTCGTGCTCGCCATCATCGGCGGAATCGCCTACGGCGCGTATCTGAAGCGCACGAAGCCCGTCGTCTACGACGAGCTCGCCACCGACCTGGAGAAGTTCAGCGATCGCTGAACTCCCCTCGACCACCCCCATCACCACGAAGGAAAGCACGCACCATGACCGATGACGTCAACCTCTCCGACACGTCCACCTGGCTGCCGCTCGACGGCCTCGCTCCCGGCTTCGACGCCAGCAAGGCCGAGCTCAGCAACGACCTGGACGGTCGCACGTTCACGGTCGTCGACGATCGCGGAACCCGCATCACCCACACGTTCGGCCCCGGCACCGTGAGCTGGAGCTACGAGCCCGGCGAGGGCGACGAGACGGCCGCGGCATCCGACACCGACGACTGCGAGGTCATCGAGGTCGACCAGGACCTGTATTACGCGCAGTTCCACCACAAATACCTGCCGAACGAGGCCGTCACGCTGATCCTCGATCTCCGCAGCGGCCACGCGCTCTCCGTGATCTCGATCCTCGGTCAAGCGGCCCCCGGCCGGACCGCCGTGCAGATGGCGTTCGCGTCCAGTCTCATCGAGGGCATCGAGCCGAACGGCGAGGCGCCCGCTCCGACGACCGAGCTGATCGGCCGCCGTGTGCTCTGGGTGTACTCCAGCACGCACGCCTACGAGCACGTCTACCTCTCCCCGCACTGGTACACCTGGCAGTGCCTGGCCGGACCCGAACAGGGCCTCGCCGACACCGACGCGAACACGGTCTGGCGCATCCGTCCCGGCATCTACGTCTTCACCTGGCGCGAGAAGGTCATCCCCTGCGGCTCGGTCACGATCGCCGACCACCGCGATCAGAAGGCGATCCGGTCGCACGGTGTGCTCTTCGGCTGGGACGAGACCGGTACGACTCCGACGCACTTCACGTTCGGTGCGCACGGCCGTCTGATCTCGCACACGACGCACCCGGTCGAGTTCGACCCGGCCCGCCCGCTGGCGCGCTGAACATGGTTGTGCACGCCGACCTCATCATCACCGGCGCCAGGGTGCGGACGGTCGATCCCGCACGCCCGCTCGCCGAGGCGATCGCCATCCGGGACGGGCGCATCCTCGCCGTGGGAACGGCAGCGGAGGCAGCGGTGTTCCGCGGTCGTGGCACCGAGGTGCGCGATCTCGGTGGCGCCACCGTCTACCCGGGTTTCGTCGACGTGCACAACCACCACGCCACCGCAGGCGTGACCGATCTCTTCGAGTTGTCGTTCGGAACCGCACTGGGGCTCGACGAGATCCTCGACCGCGTCGCCGCGCATGCGCGATCGCTGCCGACGGATGCCTGGATCACCGGCGGCTCCTGGGCCAGCACCCTCATGGACGAGTTGAACAGCTCTGCCGTGCGGAGGCGCCTCGACGAGGCATCCGGCGGACGCCCGGTGATGCTGTCCGACGACAGCCATCACAACCGCTGGGTCAACGCGGCCGCGCTGCGCCTGGCCGGGATCTCCAAGGATGCGATCCCCGCTGAGGGCGTCACGCTCGTGGATCCGCGCGATGGCGAACCCACCGGCATCCTGCTCGAGGCCGCTGGTATCCCGGTCGCGCAGGCGCACGCGCGGGCCGGAGGTCTCACGCCCGAGCAACACCGGCGGGCATCGCAGCG
The DNA here is from genome assembly GCF_040675825.1 of Microbacterium sp. LWH12-1.2. Taxonomy (NCBI): domain Bacteria; kingdom Bacillati; phylum Actinomycetota; class Actinomycetes; order Micrococcales; family Microbacteriaceae; genus Microbacterium; species Microbacterium sp. LWH12-1.2. The sequence continues at coordinate 292,368 of NZ_JBEGIJ010000001.1, read as the reverse complement.
CGGCGTCGAGCTGTTGAACGGCTTCGGGGTGACGGCGTTCCAGGATGCTGCCGTCTCGTTGGAGATCCTTGCGGCGCTGCAGTCGCTCGATCAGGCCGGCGAGCTGAACGCCTGGGTGGTGTCCAGCCTCACCGTCAACGACGAGATCTTCGGCTACGACACCGTCGGCGAATCGCTGGTCTCGCGCGGCGAGGAGTTCCGCACCGCGCACCACCGGCCGGACTTCGTGAAGATCTTCCTCGACGGTGTGCCGCCGGCGCGGACGGCGCTGTTCATCGATCCGTATCTTCCGGACGACGTGCACGGCGCGCACTTCCACGGCACGACGACGATGGACTTCGACGAGCTGTACGGCTGGCTCCGCAACGTCGCCGAACGCGGCCTCGGCGCCAAAGTGCACGCCACGGGAGACGGATCGGCGCGACTTCTGCTCGACGTCGTGGAACGTCTGCGCGCGGAGCACTTCACCGAGACCGCGTTCCAGATCGCGCACGGCCAGTTCCTCGCCGACTCGGACATCGAGCGGCTGGCCGCGCTCCGGGTCGCCGCCGATATCTCGCCGTTCATCTGGTACCCCGGTGTCATTCCGCAGGCGTTGGCCGAGGTGCTCGGTGATCGGGCGGAGCACTCGCAACCCAACCGTTCGATCATCGACGCCGGCGGCCTCGTCGCAGGCGGCTCCGACTGGCCGGTGAGCGAATCTCCGAACCCGCTCGAGGGGATGCAGGGGCTCGTCACCCGCGCTGATCCGCTCGGACGCGCTCCGGGGACACTGTGGCCGGAACAGGCGGTCACCGCAGAAGAGGCGCTGGAGATCTTCACGATCAACGCGGCGACGGCGATGGGACTCGGCGACGAGACCGGGTCGCTGACACCGGGCAAGTCGGCCGACTTCGTCGTGCTCGACCGGGATGCCGTCGCGGGCCCCGCGAATGAGATCTTCCACACCCGGGTGCTGTCGACCTGGTTCGCCGGGCGTGAGGTCTACGCCGGCTGAGTGTTGCGGAGCCGGCTGAGTGTTGCGGACCCCGGGTGTGACGGGCACCCCCGGTTGCGAGACCCCCGGTTGTTGACGCCGCGGATGCGGGACCCCCTGTTATTGACGAGACCCCCTGTTGTTGACGTGAGTACCTGGGGGTCTCGTCGGCAAACGGGGGTATAGAGGTGGGCCTCAAGCGGGAGGGCCGCGGCGTCGGACCGGACTCGTCCTGCACATCTCACGCATCCGCTCGAGTTGTTCGCATCGATGGGATTCCCCTCTCGAACGACGCAGGTGGCGGTCCAGGATGAGCGGATGGCGACGCTCACGACCCCACAAGCCAGGAAGCTGCTGCGCTCGCGCCTGCAGCTTCTCGAGGCAGGCGTCACCGATCGACAGATGCGGGCGTCCGTCGAATCGGGGGCCCTGAAGCGGGTGCGACGCGGCTGGTACGTGCGGGCCAGCGACTGGAAGAAGCTGTGGAACGAGGGAAAGCACCTCGTGGAGGTGCTCGCCGCTCACCTCAATGCTGCGCCGCCTGGCCCGGTTTTCTCGGGCGTATCGGCGGCAGTTTTGCACGGGTTTCCGCTGTATCAGACGGCGCCGAGCGAAGTGCACGCCGTCATCGATGGCCGCCGTCACAGTAGGCTCCGTGCTGGAATCCGCTGGCACGATGCCCACGTTCCTGCGCGGGACGTCACAGTAATCGACGGCATCCGCTGCACGAGCCGCGATCGCACCGTCCTCGACGTGACCGCGACCGTGAGCACCGAGGCCGCGGTCGCAGCCGCGGATGCCGCACTCCGGGGCATCGCCGTCCCCGACGGCCGGACGATGGATGCCGCGATCACTGCGCAATGGCGAGGTGAGCTGGTCTGCCGGGCGAAGAGCACGACGACCCGCGGCATCCGTCAGACCCGGTGGGTGATCGAGTTCGCGGACGGCCGCGCACAGCTGCCCGGAGAGAGCGTCAGCCGCCTGCAGTTGCATCGCCTCGGCTTCACGGCGGTGGAGCTGCAGACGCGGGTCGTCGGACCGGACTCCGAGGACTACTGGCTGGATTTCGCGTTTCCCGGGTCGCGGAGTTTCGGCGAGTTCGACGGACTGGGGAAGTACACGGACCCCGAACTCATGGGAGGGCGCACGATCGAGGAGATCGTCCTCGCAGAGAAGCGTCGAGAGGATGCGGTCCGCGGCGTCACCGGCTGGGGACTCGGACGCTGGGAGTCGGCGCACATTGCGACACCGCAGCTCCTCGGAAGGAGACTGAGCGCCTTCGGCATCCGCCCTCCGTGACCCCGGGGCCTGAACAAACACTCCCGGTTCTCGCCGAGGCCCCCGGTTGTTGACGTCGATAAGCGGGGGTGTCGTCAACAACCGGGGGCGATACCCGTGACACCGTCAACAGGCGGGGGCGTCAACAGCAGAGGGCATCAACAGACGGGGGTGGCAGCCGCGACGTTGGCGACTGTAGCGGTCACGACGCGCACAGGAGGGGCCGCCGCTCACCCCTCCAGCAGGAAGCGCGCTCCGCGCTCGGCGATCATCGCCGCGGGGGCGTTGGTGTTCCCTGTGGGCACGCGCGGCATCACAGACGCGTCGATCACCCACAGCCCTTCGACCCCGCGCACGCGCAGCTGCGGGTCGGCGACGGCCTCGGCATCCGAGCCCATCCGGCAGGTGCCGACCTGGTGGTGGTAGGTGATCACCGTGCGGCGCACCCAGTCCTCCGTCTCGGTATCCGGAACGTCGGGTCCCGGGTATGCCTCGACAGCACCCCACTCATCAGCCAGCGCAGGTCGCGCGCCGATCGACCGGCACTGCCGGACGGACGCCGCGAGCGCGGCGACATCCCGCTCATCGGCGAGGGCCGCCAGGTCGATGTTCGGAAGATCCGCGAGTCCGGGTCCCGACAGCGTCAACGAGCCGCGGCTGTGCGGCGTCACCAGCCCGGCCATCAGGGTGAATCCGTCGCCGCCGCGCGGCTCCAGTTCGCCCCACATCGGCACCGAGAAATGGATCGGCTGCGTGTCGGGTTCGGCGAGATCATCCTGGCTGCGCCAGAACAGGTGGCTCTGCGTGACCGAGATGCCGGGCTGCGGCGGTCCGATCGGGCGTTGCGTGGTGAAGATCACCGGCGAGAGCAGGTGGTCGTGGAGATTCCTGCCGACACCGGGCGCATCCTGGACGACCGGGATCCCCAAAGCCGTCAGTTCCTCGGCCGGCCCAATGCCCGACCTCAGCAGAATGACCGGCGAGCCGATCGCGCCTGCCGCGAGAACGACCGTGTCCGCGCGCAGCTCCTCGGCGTCGGCGTCCTCCCCCAGTCGCACGCCCACGGCCCTGCCGTCTTCGACGATCACCGAATGCACCTCGCGCCCGGTGACGATCGATATCTTCTCGGCGACAGGCTGCGCATAGGCCATCCAGGTGTTCACGCGGCGGCCGTCGCGCATCGTCACCTTCTGCTGCGAGACTCCGTCGAGCGTGCCGCCGTTGTAGTCGCGATTGTGCGGCAGCCCTTCCTGAACGGCGGCGTCGATGATGGATTCCTGGATCGGGGACAGCGGATAGTCGTCCGTCACCGGCAGCAGATCGTTCTCGATGGCCTCGAATACCGGCTCGACCTCGGCCCACCCCCAGCCGGTCGCGCCGTCACGCTCCCAGCCGTCGTAGTCGGATGCGGCACCGCGAACCCAGATCATGGCGTTCAGCGCATGCGATCCCCCGGTCACCTTGCCGCGAGGCAGGTGCAGACGACGCCCTGCGGCGTGCTCCTGCGGCGTCGTGTAGAAGTCCCAGTCCTCGGTGCTGTGCCAGAGCTCGCCGGCCCGGGAGGGATCGTGGATGGCCGGGTTCGTGTCGTAGCCGCCGGCCTCGACGAGCGTGACCTGCACCCCGGCATCCACCAGTCGTCGAGCGACGATCGATCCCGAGGTTCCCGCGCCGACGACGATGGCAGAGCGCAACACCATCCCTCAGCCCTTCTTCCGGCCGGGACCGCTCACGACCTGGGTGACGGCGACGGACTTCAGTCCCTCGACGCCGAACTCGAGCCCGTAACCGGAGCTCTTCACGCCTCCGAACGGCACCATCGGATGCAGCCCGCCATGCGAGTTGATCCACACGGTCCCCGACTGCATCCGGCTCGCCGCCTCCCGTGCGGCGTCCGGATCGCTCGACCACACGGAGGCGCCGAGACCGACGTCGACCCCGTTGGCCCAGCCGAATGCCTCATCGACGTCGGAGTACCGGATGACCGGGAGTGCCGGTCCGAACTGCTCCTCCTGCACGAGCGCCGCGTCATTGCCGATGTCGGCGACGATCGTCGGCCGGTAGAAGAGCTCGCCGAGCTCCGGCGCCGCCTCGCCGCCGGTGACGACACGGCCACCGCGCGCCTTCGCGTCCTCCACGAGTCGGCTGACGATGTCGAACTGGGCCTTGTTCTGCAGCGGCCCGAGCACGTTGTTCTCATCGAGTCCGTTGCCGATCGGAACGGATGCCGCGATCTCCGCGAGTGCATCCACGACGTCGTCATAGACCGAGTCGTGCACGTACAGGCGCTTCAGCGCCGCACAGGTCTGTCCGGTGTTGATGAAGGCGCCCCAGAAGAGATCCTGCGCGATGGTCTTCGCGTCCGTGCCGGGGAGGACGATGCCGGCGTCGTTGCCGCCGAGCTCGAGGGTGAGCCTGGCGAGGTTTCCGGCCGAGCTCTCGATGATCTTGCGTCCGGTGGCGGTGGAACCGGTGAACATCACCTTGGCGATGTCGGGGTGCGAGGCGAGGCGCGCGCCGACCTCGCGATCGCCCGAGATGCCGACGAGCACATCAGGTGGGAGCACCTCGTTCATCACGGCGAGCAGGGCGAGCGCGCTCAGGGGCGTGTACTCGCTGGGCTTCGCGACGACCGTGTTCCCCATCCGCAGCGAGGGGCCGATCTGCCACGTCGTGATCATCATCGGCCAGTTCCAGGGGCCGATGGCGGCCACGACTCCGGCCGCCTTATAGACGAGTTCCGCGTGCAGCGTCTCGTCGTCGACGATCACCTGCGGCTCGAGCACCGTGGCCGCGTTCGTGCGCAGCCATGCGGAGCAGGCGCCGACCTCGAAACGGGCGTTCGGGCCGTTGAGGGGTTTCCCCTGCTCGCGCGACAGGAGGTACGCGAGCCCCTCGGCGTTCGCGTCGATCGCATCGGCGGCAGCGAGCAGAAGCTCGATGCGCTTCTCGTGTCCGAGCGCCTCCCAGGCGGGCTGAGCGGCTTTCGCGCGGGCCACGGCGTCGTCGAGTTCGGCGACGGAATGCACCGGCGCCCGACCGATCGTCTCGCGCGTGGCGGCATCCGGGATGTCGCGGCCGGAGCCCTGCGGTGCCTGGATGCGGTCGAGCAGCGCTGCGGCTGCGGATGCTGCGGAATCGGACATCGGTGACTCTCCTTCGAGCGAGACGCGTGCCGACGGTGAGGACGCCGGCTCTGTATCCATTGTCGATCCGGTCTTCTCCGCGCACTTGTCGCGGAGCGCTACGGAGATGTCCGAGTGCGAAGGGATACGCCGGCTCAGCGCGTGCGCAATCCGTCCAGCGCGATGGTGAGGACGTCACGCGCGAGCGCTTCCGCACCCTCCGGTCCGGTCGGGCGGTACCACTCGACAAGCGAGTTCACCATGCCGAACAGCAGTCTCGTGGCGACGGACGCGTCGACGTCGTCGCGCACCGCCCCCTCGGCCTGCGCAGCCTGGACGATCGCCGCGACGTCCTGGTCGAAGGCGCGCCGCCGGTCGAGCGCGCGGCGTTCGACATCGCTGTTGCCTCGAACCCGGAGCAGGAGGGTGACGGCCGGAAGCTGTTCAATGAGAACGCGCACGGCTCCCTGCAGCACCTCGGCGAGACGGTCGCCCGCCGCCACGGCCCGCGCCTGACGCAGCACGCCTTCGAGTCCGTCGAGCGCGTCTCCGAGTGCCGTCTCGAGGATCTCCTCCTTGGAGGAGAAGTGGTGGTACAGCGCCGCCTTCGACAGTCCCAGACGGGCGGCGAGAGCGGCGACCGACGTCGCGTCGTAGCCGGATTCGTTGAAAACGGTGACCGCGGCATCGAGCAGCCCGCGCCGGTCGTAGCCGGGGCGGCCGCGCTTCACGGCATCTGTCACGTCGACCAGTGTCCCACGGCGCCGATGGACACGCGCGGAGATCAGTTCCTCGAGAAGTCCTCGAAGATCAGCGTGGTGCGGGTGGAGCGAATCGAGGGGATCGCCTGGATGTCCTCCAGCACGATCCGGCGGAGGTCGCGGGCATCGCGGGCGCGCACCAGCAGGATGACATCGAAGTCGCCGCCGACGAGCGCCATGTGCTCCACCTCGGGGATCGCCTGCAGGCGATCGCGGACGTCCTGCCACGTCGCCTGCTCGATCGCGAGGGTCACGTACGCCGAGGCGTGATGCCCGAGCAGCACAGGATCGGTGCGCACCGTGTACCCGGTGATGATGCCGGCATCGGTGAGTCGCTTGATGCGCGCATGCGCCCCCGCACGTGAGACATGCACGGCGTCGGCGATGGCCGTCATCGACGCACGCGCGTCGCGCTGCAGCATCCGCAGGATCGAGTGATCGGTGTCATCAAGCTCAGTCATGGCCGCCCTTCGAAACGACATCGGATGCTGACAGTCTGCACCAGGTGCGCACTGTTATCGAGCAATCGTCCAGAACTAGCTCAACATGGCTGGACGACTGCATCCGTTCGGCGCATGCTGGGCGTATCACGTTCGGCAAGGAAGGCGACCGATGAACGACGAAGCCCTGCTCCCCCGGGACACCCCGGTGCAGCTCATCGATCCCGATGGCCGCCCCGTCGAGGATGCGCAGTACTCCGTGTCGAGCACGGACGTGCTGCTGCGCGCCTACCGCGGACTCGTCGAGGCGCGGCGCATCAACGACCAGTGCACGGCGCTGGTACGACAGGGCCGTCTCGCGGTGTATCCGTCGTCGCACGGCCAGGAGGCCTGCCAGGTCGGTGCGTCCCTCCTGCTCGGCGAGCACGACTGGCTCTTCCCGACGTATCGGGACTCCGTCGCGATCATCGCCCGCGGGGTGGAGCCCGCCGACGCCATGGTGCTCCTCAAGGGAGACTGGCACTCCGGCTACGACCCGCGGCAGTATCGGGTCGCTCCGCAGGCGACTCCCCTCGCCACCCAGCTCCTGCATGCTGTCGGATTCGCGCACGCGGCGAAGATGCGCGGTGAGGACACGGTCGTCATGGCCCTGTGCGGCGACGGCGCCACGAGCGAAGGCGATTTCCACGAGGCGATGAACTTCGCTGCCGTCTTCCAGGTGCCGGTGGTGTTCTTCGTGCAGAACAACGAGTTCGCGATCTCGGTGCCGCTCTCGCGCCAGACCGCCGCGCCCTCGCTCGCGCACAAGGCGATCGGCTACGGGATGCCGGGGCAACGCGTCGACGGCAACGACACGGCCGCCGTGCTCGCGGTGCTCGGCGAGGCGGTCTCCCGAGCGCGATCGGGTGGCGGGCCGTCGCTCGTCGAGGCGCACACCTATCGCATGCAGGCGCACACCAACGCCGACGATGACACCCGCTACCGGGAACGCGAGGAGGTGCAGGCGTGGGTCGCCCGCGATCCGCTGGTGCGGTTGCAGACATACCTGCGCGCGCAGGGAGTCCTCGACGAGGCCGCCGAAGACACACTCGCCGCCGGTGCCGAGGAGATCGCCGCCGAGCTTCGTCGTGTGATGAACGCCGACGCCGACCTCGACCCCGAAGACCTCTTCCGGTTCGTGCGAGCGGAACGCTCGCCGCAGCTCGACGAGCAGTGGAACCTGCTGAAGGGCGAGATCGACCGCGACCAGTTGACCGACGCCGGAGGTGCGCGATGACCATCACCCATGACGACACGCGCGTGGAGGATGCCGTGACGACCGCGACGACGCAGACGATGACGATGGCCGCCGCCCTGAATCAGGCGCTCGCCGACGCGCTGGCCGAGGATCCTTCTGTTCTGGTCTTCGGCGAAGACGTCGGCGCGCTCGGCGGAGTCTTCCGGATCACCGACGGACTCACCGCTCGCTTCGGCGAGGAACGCTGCTTCGACACCCCGCTCGCCGAGGCCGGCATCGTGGGCACCGCCGTCGGAATGGCGATGAACGGGATGCGCCCGGTCGTCGAGATGCAGTTCGACGCGTTCGCCTACCCCGCCTTCGAGCAGATCGTCAGCCACGTCGCCAAACTCGGCAACCGCACCAGGGGTGCGATCCGGATGCCGATGGTCATCCGCATCCCGTTCGGTGGCGGCATCGGCGGTGTGGAGCATCACTGCGACTCCTCCGAGGCGTACTACGCGCACACGCCCGGTCTCACCGTCGTCGCACCCTCGACTCCGCAGGACGCGTACTCGCTGCTGCGCGCCGCGATCGCCTCGGCCGATCCGGTCGTCTTCCTCGAGCCGAAGAAGCTGTACTGGTCCAAAGGCGAGGTGGACACCAGCATCCGCACCTCGCTCGACACGGCGCAGGTCGTGCGAGACGGCACCGACGTCACGCTTCTCGCCTACGGCGCGGCGGTCCCACTCGCGCTGGAGGCGGCCGCGGCGGCAGCCGAAGACGGACGCAGCGTGCAGGTCGTCGATGTGCGCTCGCTGTCACCCTTCGACGACGCGACGGTGACGGCGGCGGTGCGCTCGACCGGTCGCGCCGTCGTGATCGCCGAGGCCCCCGGGTACGTCTCGGTGGCATCCGAGATCCAGGCGCGGGTGTTCGAGCGCTGCTTCGAATACCTCGCGGCTCCCGTGCGCAAGGTCACCGGCTTCGACGTGCCGTTCGCGCCGCCGAAGCTCGAACACTGGTACCTGCCCGATGTCGATCGGGTGCTGGATGCCATCGACTCGCTGCACTGGGATGAGGACGCATGAGCACGCTCACGACGCACGTGTTCCGCCTGCCGGATCTCGGCGAAGGTCTCACCGAGGCCGGCCTCGTGCAGTGGCTCGTCGCCGTCGGCGACACGATCGCCACGGACCAGCCGATCGCCGAAGTGGAGACGGCCAAGAGCGTGGTGGAGTTGCCGTCCCCGTTCGCCGGTGTCGTGACCGCGCTGCACGGCGAGGCCGGCGACACGATCGACGTCGGTGCGCCGGTGCTGGAAGTGGCGGATGCCGCGCCCGCCGCCGCCTCCCGGTCGTTGAGCGAGCGAAGCGAGACGAAACGCGCCGATCCGGCGCATGAGCATGGCGAGCACGAGGCCTACCGCGAAGAGGAGCGCGCCGGCTCCGGCAACGTCCTCATCGGGTACGGGACCTCTGAACGCTCGGCGAAGGGCCGACGTCGTCGTGTCTCGGCCGCCGCTGCCGTACCCCCCGAGGTCGTCGAGCCGGCCGTCGTCGAGACCCAACAGGTCGATCCCGACGCATCCGCTCTCGATGCCCGCCGCCCGGTGGCCGTCCGTTCCCCCCTGGTCCGGCGCCTCGCCCGCGATCTCGGCCTCGACGTACACGCAATCGCTCCCACCGGCCCCGACGGGGCGATCACCCGTGCCGACGTTCTGCGCGCAGCCGTCGACCATGCTGTGGACGGCGTCGCCACGCACCACCGCGTCGCAGACCCCGCATCCCTCGGCGAAGTCGATGGCCTTCCGATCCGTTCCCGCGAGCGGATGTCGCCGCTGCGCAAGGCGGTGAGCGCCAAGCTCACCCGAAGCCGTTCGGAGATCCCGGAGGCGACCGTCTGGGTCGACGTCGACGCCACCGCTCTCTGGGAACTGCGCGCCCAGATGGCCCCCGAGGGCGGAAAGGCGCCGTCGATCACGGCGCTCATCGCCCGCTTCGTGCTGCTCGCGCTCGAGGATTACCCGGTGCTGGCATCTCGCCTGAGCGAAACCGGCGAAGAACTGATCTCCTTCGACGGCGTGAACCTCGGCGTCGCCGCCGACACCGAACGGGGCCTGATGGTTCCCGTCATCCCGCGGGCGCACGCCCTGAGCGTCGAACAGCTCGACGCGGCGCTGCGGGAACTCAGCGCGACCGCGCGCGCGGGTGCGATGCCGTCGGATCGCCTGCGCGGCTCGACGTTCACCCTGAACAACTACGGCGGTCTCGGCGTCGACGGTTCGGCCGCGATCATCAACCATCCCGACGTCGCGATCCTCGGGATCGGTCGGATCATGGAGCGGCCCTGGGTCGTCGAGGGACAGATCGTCGCCCGCCGCATCGCCCAGCTCTCGCTGGTGTTCGACCACCGCGTCTGCGACGGCGGTTACGCGGCCGGGTTCCTGCGCCGCGTCACCGAGCTCATCGAGCATCCGCTCCGCGCCTTCGGGAGGGTCTGATGCCCGGTCAGCGGGATGCGCCGACCGACGTGTTCCTGGTCGGCGGAGTGCGCACCCCGATCGGACGATACGGCGGAGCGCTGGCTGCGGTGCGGGCGGATGATCTGGCCGCGCTGGTCGTGCGGGAAGCCGTCGTCCGTGCGGGCATCCCCGACACCGCGATCGACGAGGTGATCCTCGGAGCCGCGAACCAGGCCGGCGAGGACAACCGCAACGTCGCCCGGATGGCCGTGCTGCTCGCGGGACTGCCGGACACGATCCCCGGGATCACCGTCAACCGCCTCTGCGCATCGGGAATGTCGGCGATCGCGATGGCTGCGCAGGCGATCCGTGCCGGCGATGCCGACATCATGGTCGCCGGCGGCGTCGAATCGATGACACGTGCGCCCTGGGTGCAGGCAAAGCCGGATCGCGCCTGGGCGAAACCCGGCGAGGCCTTCGACACATCCATCGGTTGGCGATTCACCAACCCGCGGCTCGCCGCGCGCGACAAGGCGACGTTCTCGATGCCGGAGACCGCCGAGGAAGTGGCTCGCCGCGACGGGATCAGTCGGGCGGATGCAGATGCCTTCGCCCTGCAGAGTCAGCAGCGCGCCGTCGCCGCGATCGATGCGGGCCGCTTCGAGGCCGAGATCGTCGCGGTCCCGACTCGCACCGGAGAGGTGCGAATCGATGAAGGCCCCCGCCGCGACACGAGCCTTGAGGCGCTGGCCGCGCTGCGCCCGGTGGTTGCGGGTGGCGAAGTCGTCACGGCCGGCAACTCGAGCTCCCTCAACGACGGCGCCTCGGCGATCGTCGTCGCCAGCGCGGACGCCGTCCGCCGCCACGGCCTCGTCCCGCGCGCCCGCATCGTGACCGCGACGTCCGCGGCTCTGGCACCGGAGATCATGGGGCTGGGACCGGTGCCAGCGACGGAGAAGGCATTGCGGCGCTCCGGCATTCAGATCGCTGACATCGGTGCCGTCGAACTCAATGAGGCCTTCGCGACGCAGTCGCTCGCCTCGATGCGCCGTCTCGGTCTGGACCCGGCGATCGTCAACCCCGATGGCGGCGCGATCGCGCTCGGTCACCCCCTCGGCTCGAGCGGATGCCGGATCGTCGTGACACTCCTCGGTCGGATGGAGCGCGAGGATGCCGGAATCGGACTCGCCACGATGTGCGTCGGCGTCGGCCAGGGCACCGCGATGATCGTGGAGCGCGTCCGATGAGCCTGCATATCGACGAGCGCGAAGACCGCGTCATCGCCACGCTGGATCGCCCGGAGAAGCGGAACGCGATCGATCAGGACATGATCGACGCACTGCACGCGCTGTGCGCGACTCTCGAGGAGAACCCGCGCACGCTGATCCTCACCGGGTCGAACGGTGTCTTCGCCGCCGGCGCCGATATCGCTCAACTCCGCGACCGCACCGCCGCCGACGCCCGGAAGGGCATCAACGCGATGGCGTTCATCCGCATCCGCGAACTGCCGATGCCGGTGATCGCGGCGATCGACGGCTACGCGCTCGGCGGCGGCGCCGAGCTCGCCTACGCCGCCGACATCCGCATCGCCACCCCCACACTGAAGATCGGCAACCCGGAGACCGGCCTCGGGATCATCGCCGCAGCCGGCGCGACGTGGCGACTGCCCGAGATCGTCGGCGAGGCCAGGGCGAGCGAGCTGCTGCTCACCGGCCGCACCCTCGGCGCGGATGAGGCACTGGCCTGGGGGCTCGTCTCGGCGGTCCACCCGGCAGACGAGATCCTCGACGCCGCGAACACCATCGCCGACCGCGTCGCCGCGAACGACCCCCTGGCCACGCAGCACACGAAGCGCGCGCTGCGCGCTGCGCCCGCCGAGCATCCGGCGATCGAGTTCGAACTGCAAGCCGAGCTGTTCGAGTCCGCGTCGAAGTACCAGCGGATGACCGACTTCCTGGAAAGGCGAGCACGACGATGACCACCGAAAAGCCGGCAGCCCCTTCCCACGTCGGCGTCCTCGGCGGCGGGCGGATGGGCGCGGGCATCGCCCACGCCTTCCTGCTCGCCGGCGCTCGTGTACGTGTCGTCGAGCGGGACGCGGCAAGCGCGGAAGCCGCCTCCGAGCGCATCGTCGAAAGCATCGGCCGCTCTGTGGAACGCGATAGCGCCCTCGACGCTTCGGAGATCCTCGGACGCCTGGAGTGCGGCGCGGACTACGCCGCATTCGGCGCCTGCGACCTCGTGGTCGAGGCGGTACCGGAGGACCGTGCGCTGAAGGAGGCGTCGCTGGCCAACGTCGAGGCGGCGATGCCCGAGACCGCGGTGCTCGCATCCAACACCTCCTCCATATCCATCGACGACCTCGCCGCAGGCCGCGGAAAGCCTGAGCGCTTTCTCGGGCTGCACTTCTTCAACCCCGTCCCGGCCTCGCGCCTGGTCGAGATCGTTCAGGGCGCGACGACGGATCCGGCCATCGTGGAAGCGGCCAGGGACTGGGTGCGCGCCCTCGGCAAGACGCCGATCGTGGTGCGGGACTCCCCCGGCTTCGCATCCTCCCGCCTGGGCGTGATGCTCGGACTGGAGGCGATCCGGATGCTCGAGGAGGGCGTCGCGAGCGCGGAGGACATCGATGCGGCGATGACGCTCGGGTACCGGCATCCGATGGGCCCGCTGCGCACGACCGACATCGTCGGGCTGGACGTGCGGCTCGGCATCGCCGAAGAGTTGGCCGCCACGCTGGGACCGCGCTTCGAGCCACCGCCCCTGCTGCGCACGATGGTCGCCGATGGCCGACTCGGCCGCAAGAGCGGTGAAGGCTTCTACACATGGACTTCTGCTCCGGCAGAGAATGGAAACGGACGATGAGCGACATCCTGCCCAGCTACGTCGAGGGAAGCTGGTGGACCCCCACCTCACCGCAGAAGACGACGGAGGTGCGCGACGCGTCGACCGGCGAGATCGTCACCCGCGTGAGCACCGAGGGCCTTGATCTCGGCGCCGCCCTGGAGCATGCTCGCACCGTCGGGCAGGCGAGTCTCGGAGCACTCACATTCCACCAGCGCGCCGTGCTGCTCAAGCAGTTCGCGCTGGCGCTGACCGAACGCAAGTCCGAGCTCTACGCGATCTCCGCGCGCACCGGAGCCACCAAGACCGACTCCTGGGTCGACATCGACGGCGGCATCGGTGTGCTCTTCTCCTACTCCGGAAAGGGGAGGCGCGAGCTGCCGAACGCCCAGGTCTACGTCGACGGACCGGTGGAGCCGCTGTCCAAGGACGGCTCATTCCTCGGTCGGCATATCTACACCCGGCTCACCGGCACGGCGGTGCAGATCAACGCCTTCAACTTCCCGGTGTGGGGGTCGCTGGAGAAGTTCGCCCCCGCCTTCCTCGCCGGCATGCCGACGCTCGTGAAGCCGGCGACGCCGACCGGCTACCTGGCCGAGGCGTTCGTGCGGATCCTCGTCGAGTCCGGCCTGCTGCCCGATGGTTCGCTGCAGCTCGTGAGCGGCAGCGTGCCCGATCTCTTCGACCACCTGCGCCTCGGCGACATCGTCGGCTTCACCGGCAGCGCCTCGACGGCCGAATCGCTGCGCGCGCACCGTGCGGTGCAGACCGGCGGCGTCCGGTTCACCGCCGAGACCGACTCGATCAACGCCTCGGTGCTCGGCACCGATGCCGTCGACGGCACACCCGAATTCGATGCCTATGTGCGCCAGCTCGTCACGGAGATGACGACGAAGGCCGGGCAGAAATGCACCGCGATCCGGCGGGCGATCGTCCCGACGGCATCGGCGGATGCGGTGATCGAAGCCGTACGCGCACGCATCGCCGAGAAGGTCGTGCTGGGCGACCCGCGCGCAGAGGGCGTCACGATGGGACCGCTGGCGTCGACGGCGCAGCGCGATGAAGTGCTGCGCCAGGTGCGGAAGCTGGCGGATGCCGGCGGACGCGTCGTGGTGGGCACCACGGAGGCTCCGGACGTGCGTCGCGAAGACGGCACCTCCGGTCCGGCCGCCGGCGGCGCCTTCGTCTCGCCCGTCCTGCTGCGGTTCGACGATGCATCTGCGGAGGCCGTGCACACGGTCGAGGCTTTCGGCCCGGTGTCGTCGCTGCTCACCTACGACACCACCGCCGAAGCCGCGGCTCTCGTCGCCCGCGGCGGTGGTTCGCTGGTGACCAGCATCGCGACGCACGACCCGCTGCAAGCGGTGCAACTCGCGAGCGCGATCGCGCCGTTCAACGGCCGGATGCTCCTGCTCGACCGCGATGACGCCCGCTCGTCCACCGGTCACGGATCCCCGCTGCCGAACCTCGTGCACGGCGGCCCAGGGCGGGCCGGCGGCGGCGAGGAGCTGGGCGGCATCCGCGCGGTGCTGCACCACATGCAGCGCACCGCCGTGCAGGGTTCCCCGGAGATGCTCACCGCGCTCACGGGGGTCTGGCATGCCGGCGCCGCCGCCCACAGCGAGGGACGGCATCCGTTCCGCAAGTCGCTCGCGGAACTCCGCATCGGCGACCAGATCGTCTCGGCATCGCGTGAGGTGACGCTCGACGACATCGAGACGTTCGCGCATTTCACCGGCGACACGTTCTACGCGCACATGGACGAAGAAGCGGCCGCGGCGAACCCCTTCTTCCCCGGACGGGTCGCGCACGGCTACCTGCTCGTGTCCTGGGCTGCGGGCCTCTTCGTCGATCCCGAACCCGGCCCGGTGCTCGCGAACTACGGCCTGGAGAATCTGCGCTTCCTCACTCCGGTGTCGCCGGGCGACAGCATCCGCGTCGATCTGACCGCCAAGCAGATCACCCCGCGCGAGACCGACGAATACGGCGAGGTGCGCTGGGATGCCGTCATCCGCAACCAGGAGGACGAGACCGTCGCGACGTACGACGTGCTGACGCTGGTATCGAAGGAGTAGCAGACCGAGCGGAGATCAACCGCGAAGCGCGAGGACGAACGGCAGGACCTCGGTCGCGCCGGCCTGCCGGAGGATGCGGGCGGCGACGGTCAACGTCCATCTGCTGTCGGCCTGGTCGTCCACGAGCAGCACCGGCCCCGGCGGTATGTCGAGCCCCTCCGCGGTGAAGCGATCCCAGAGTCCGGCGAGCCGGAACGCGCTGTTGCCTCCTGGCTGACCCGTCGGGCCGCCGGCCACCGGTTGGAGCGCGCCGATGAACGGAAGGCGCCCGACCTCGGCGAGCCCGCGAGCGAGGGAGTCGACCAGCAGCGGGCGCGACCTCGACGGCATGGCGACGACGGCGACCGGGCGCTCGGCCCAGCCCCACTCGGCGAGCACCCGCACGCACCCGGCGAGCACCTGCGGCGACACGGGCGCATCGGCGACTCCTGCCGCGAACAGCTCGCGCAGGGTGCCGCCCCAGCCGAGATCGGTGAGGCGCGCCAGCGCCCGGCCCTCGCCGGCCTGCTCGGCGGGGCCGATCCGCCCCTTGACCGGCGCTCCGAGCCGATCGGCGCCGGTCGGCCACTGACGACGCGGGTCGATGGCGACGCCGACCCGGTCGAGCGATTCGGCGGCCGTCGCGTTCGCCGTCGCCTCGATGTCGGTGGGGAACCAGGTTCCGGCGCAGTTGTCGCACCGCCCGCAGGGTACGGCAGTGTCATCGTCGAGGGAACGCTGGAGGAACTCCATGCGGCATCCGTTGGTCTGCTCGTAATCGATCATGTGCTGCTGCTCCGCCACGCGCTCGGCCGCGATGCGCGCGTAGCGTTCGGCGTCGTAGGCCCAGGGCTCACCGGTGGCCACCCAACCGCCCTGCACCCGGCGCACGGCACCATCGACATCGAGCACCTTCAGCAGCAGTTCCAGCGGCGTCCGCCGGATGTCGACCATCGCCTCGAGCGCCGGTGTCGAGACCGGAGCGTCGCCGAGCGCGGCGATCACTCGCTCGGCGCGCTCCTGGTCGGGCATCGACGCGGTCGCGAAGTAGTGCCAGATGTCGCGGTCCTCGGTGCCGGGAAGCAGGAGCACGTCGGCGCTGTCGCTCGCACGCCCGGCACGGCCGACCTGCTGGTAGTACGCGACAGGTGACGACGGGGCTCCGAGATGCAGCACGAACCCGAGGTCGGGCTTGTCGAAGCCCATGCCGAGCGCGCTCGTGGCGACGAGAGCCTTCACCTCGTTGCGCTTCAGCATCCCCTCGGACACCTCGCGCTCGTCGGTGTCGGTCTGCCCCGTGTAAGCGCGGACCTCGTGGCCGCGTTCGCGCAGAAGACGCGCGGTGTCGACGGCCGCCGCCACGGTGAGCGTGTAGATGATCCCGGAACCGGGCAGGTCATCGAGATGACTGAGCAGCCATGCCAGTCGGCTCGGAGAGTTCGGCAGGCGCAGCACCCCCAGGCGCAGGGATGCCCTGGCGAGCGGACCGCGGATGGTGAGCACGTCGGCGTCTTCTCCGGTGCCGGTACCGAGCTGCTCCGCGACATCGGCCACGACGCGGCTGTTCGCCGTCGCCGTGGTGGCGAGCACCGGCACCTCGGCCGGCATCTGCGCGATGAGGTCGCGGAGTCGCCGGTAGTCGGGACGGAAGTCGTGCCCCCAGTCGCTGATGCAGTGCGCCTCGTCGACGACGAGCATGCCGATGCGCCTCACGAGGGCGGGCAGCTGCTGCTCACGGAACGCGGGATTGTTGAGCCGCTCCGGCGACACCAGCAGCACGTCGACCTCGTCGCGGTCGAGCTGCGCGAGCACGTCGGCCCACTCATGGGCATTCGTCGAGTTGATCGCCACCGCTCGCACCCCGGCCCGCTCGGCGGCGGCGATCTGGTCGCGCATGAGCGCGAGCAGGGGCGAGACGAGCACGGTGGGGCCGGCCCCCTGCCGGCGCAGCAGCAGGGTCGCGACGAAGTACACCGCGGACTTGCCCCAGCCGGTGCGCTGCACGACGAGCGCACGGCGGCGTCCCTCGACCAGCGCCTCGATCGCCTCGTACTGCCCGTCGTGGAAGTCGGCGTCAGGGCGTCCGACGAGTTCACGCAGCGCGGCGAGAGCAGCGCTGCGTGTGTCAGCGGGAGGCAAGGGGGAGGTCATGTCCCCACTCTGCCTCACGCGACCGACATG
This sequence comes from Microbacterium sp. LWH12-1.2, assembly GCF_040675825.1. Taxonomy (NCBI): domain Bacteria; kingdom Bacillati; phylum Actinomycetota; class Actinomycetes; order Micrococcales; family Microbacteriaceae; genus Microbacterium; species Microbacterium sp. LWH12-1.2. Next base: position 275,029 of record NZ_JBEGIJ010000001.1, on the reverse strand, counting down.
TCCCTCCGGCTCGGAGTTGCGGAGATGCCCGGCTCAGCCCGCGAGGGGACGCAGATGGCCGCATCCGGCCCATCGAGGCGACAAACTGCGACCCCGCCCCACAGCGAGGGGTCGCAGTTGGTCGCATCCCGCGTATCGACGCGGCAAACTGCCTCCCCTCGTGCAGATGGCCCTCCATGAAGATCGCGTGCCGAGGCCAAGTTCCGCTCGCCGGGACCACCCCGAAGTCAGCCGCGCTGCGTCGCCTCGGCCAGCACTGCGGATGCGGCGGAGCGAGCATCCGCCGCCGAGGACGCCGCGAGAACGGCGTCGGCGGCCCTGCGGCAGGCCTCTTCCGTCGCATCGGCGAGTGCTGCGGCGACGCGACCCAGAGCCCGCGGGGTCATCGACAGGCTCGTCGCGCCGAGGCCGACCAGTACCGGTGCGAGTGCGGGGTCTCCCCCGGCCTCGCCGCACACGCCGACGGGCTTCCCGGCCGCGCGACCCGCGGCCCCCACGGCTCCGATGAGGCGCAGCACCGCCGGCTGCCACGGGTCGTTGAGATCGCCCAGATCGCTGAGCAGGCGATCGGCGGCCATCGTGTACTGGGCTAGATCATTGGTGCCGATGCTCACGAAGTCGACGACCTCGAAGAGCTCGGCCGCCAACAGCGCGGCCGAGGGCGTCTCGATCATGATGCCGACCCGTTCGAGGCCGGCTTCCCGGCACCGGGCGGCGAAGTCGCGCGCCTCGTCGACTGTCGACACCATCGGCGCCATCACCTCGACCTGCGCCGACTCCGACGATGCGGCGAGCGCCAGGGCACGCAGCTGATCGTCGAGCAGCGCCGGCGAACGGCGGGCGATGCGCAGCCCGCGAACGCCCAGCGCCGGGTTGTCCTCGTGGTCGGCGTTCGCGAACGGCAGCGGCTTGTCGCTGCCGGCGTCGAGCGTGCGCACGACGACCTTGCGCCCCCCGAACGCGGCGAGTACTCCACGATATGCGGCGACCTGCTCATCGACCGTCGGGGCATCGTTGCGGTCGAGGAAGCAGAACTCCGTGCGGAAGAGTCCGACGCCCTCGGCGTGCGCGGTGGCGGCCGCCTCGGCATCCGTCGCCCCTCCGACGTTGGCGAGCAGGGGGATCGCCCGGCCGTCGGCCAGCGCCCCGGCGCCGTCGAACGCGACGACCACGGACGCCGCTCTGGCATCTTCGATGCGCGATTCCGCGGGATCGATCTCGACGGTGCCGCGGTCTCCGTCGACGAGGACGGTCATCCCCGCCGGGATCCCGGCGGCTTCGGCCACCCCGACCACGGCCGGCAGTCCGAGGGAGCGCGCGATGATCGCGGTGTGCGAGGTCGGGCCGCCCTGCTCCGTCACCAGGGCGACGCAGCGACCACCCTCGAGCGCAGCGGTGTCGGCCGGCGCGAGGTCTGCGGCGACGAGCACGAAGGGCTCATCGCGCACGGGAATCCCTGGCATCTCGAGGTCGAGGATCTCGGCGACGATGCGGTCGCGCACGTCGCGGATGTCGGCCGCGCGCTCCGCCATCCGTCCGCCGAGCTCCGCGAGTCCGCGTTCGTGCGCAGCCGCGGTCTCCCAGACGGCTCGCGCGGCGGTCAGCCCCTTCGTGCGCACGAGTGCGGTCGCCTCCGAGACCAGCTCGGGATCGGATGCCAGCAGCCGGGACGCGTCGAGGATCGCCCGCGCTTCACCCGAGGCATCCGCGGTGCGAGAGCGCAGCTCGTCGGCGACGGCCACCGCCGCCCACTCGATGCTCATCGCCTCGGCGGCGCGCTCGGCGGCCGCGATGACGACACCGCTCTCGGGCTCGGGGATGGAGGGCGCAAGATGCACGACAGATGCCGCGACCACCCCCGCACTCACGCCGCGCCCGCGCAGCACCGTGCCAGAGACGATCGGGGCCGACTGCTTCGGCGCCGTCGGCGCCGATGGGGCCGACACGCGCTCCGGCATGTCTGTCCCCTCCCCGAAGCCATCGTCGAAGAGCGCGGCGAGGCGGTCGAGCGCCGCTTCACCCGCGGGGCCGGTCGCACGGAGCTCCAGGCGCTCGCCCTGCCTGGCGCCGAGCATGAGCAGCCGAGAGAGGCTCGCGGCAGATGCTTCCGGCCCGTCGGGCAGCCGGCGCAATCGCACCCGGGCCCCCGCGGTCGCCTCCGCGATGAGTGCAGCAGGACGCGCGTGGATGCCGAGAGGATTGCGCACCCTGACGATCCGCGACACCGCATCCGGCCCGGTGAAATTGTCAGAACCCGGGGGTTCGGCTGCCTCGATGGCTGGCGCGTCAGGAACCGGGTCCCCGAGCTGACCTGTTTTCGCTCCGAGCGCTGCTGTCGCCTCCTCGGCGACCGCGTCGAGCGCCGACCCGGCCGCAGCCGACACGACGGCCGCCAGCAGTCCTTCGACGAACGGTGCCGGCACGAGCCGCACCGGTACGTCGCTGGCTCGCAGCTCCAGGGCGAACTCGGCACTGAGCACCGCCGAACCGAGATCCATCAGCACCAGGACGCCGTCGCAATCGTCCGCGAGCTCGTCGATCGCCGCCGCCACCGCGACCGCGTCGGTCCCGAGGATCGGAGTGCCGTCGGCATCCATCCCCGCCCCCGCAGCGACCTGCACGCGCACGCCACCGCCCGGCACCATCTGCAGGGCGAGCTCGAGAGCCGCCTCTCCGAGCCGAGCACTGTGGGAGACGGCGACGATGCCGATCATCAGGACGCGATCGCCGCGGCGAGGGTCTCGAACAGGATCGCCGTGGATGCGGCGCCCGGGTCGAGGTGCCCGGTGCTGCGCTCTCCGAGATAGCTCGCCCTGCCCTTGCGGGCCACGAGCGGGAGGGTCGCATCACGGCCGGCGGCGGCCGCATCCGCCGCGGCACGCACGCCGTCGGCGAGACTCGCGCCACCTGCGATCGCCGCGTCGAGTGCATCGACCGCCGGGGCCATCGCGTCGAACATCGTCTTGTCGCCGGCTTCGGCCTTGCCGCGGGCGACGATGCCGTCGAGTCCGGCGCGCAGGGACGCGGCGAGCGCCGCAGCATCCAGCTCGGTCACCGGCCCTGCCGCCATGCCCATCCGCAGGAACAGCGTGCCGTAGAGCGGACCGCTGGCGCCGCCCACCGAGCTGACGAGGGTCATGCCGACGGTCTTGAGCAGCTCATCGACGGTGGCGGGCGCTCCGGCATCGAGCTTCTCCACCACCGCGTTCATGCCCCGCGTCATGTTCGCTCCGTGGTCGGCGTCGCCGATGGCAGAGTCGAGTTCGGTGAGCCATTCGCGCTTCTCGGTCACGGCCTCGCGGTAGCGCGAGATCCAGTCGAGAAGCGTCTTCGTGTCGATCGTGTCAGTCATGTTTTTCTTTCACAGGTCGTGCGGTCACGGCTCCCGTCGCAAGAACGCCCGGAATCCGACGCCCTTTCCGGGCTTTTCGCGACGGGAAAGGTTCGGTCAGATGCCCCAGCGGAGTCCTGGGGTGTTCACGGGCGCGTCCCAGAGGCGCAGCAGTTCGTCATCGACCTTCAGGACCGTGACCGAGCATCCGGCCATGTCGAGGGAGGTGATGTAGTTGCCGACCAGGTTGCGCACGATCTGCACCCCCGCCTCCTCGAGCAGAGCGGCGACCTCGGCGTACATCAGATACAGCTCGATCTGCGGCGTGCCGCCCAACCCGTTGAGCATCACGATCGCGGGTCCGGCGAAATCGAGATCGGCGAGGATCGGCTCGACGAGCTGGCGGGCGATGTCGGATGCCGGAGCCAGGGGCTCACGGTGACGACCGGGTTCGCCGTGGATGCCGATGCCGATCTCCATCTGATCCTCGGGCAGGTCGAAGGTGGGCTTGCCTGCGGCCGGCACGGTGCAGCTGGTGAGGGCCATCCCGATCGAGCGTCCCTGGCCGTTGATCCGCTTCGCGAGTTCCACGACGGATGCCAGGTCCTGCCCCTCTTCGGCGGCGGCACCCACGAGCTTCTCCAGCAGCACGGTGAGTCCGACCCCGCGGCGACCAGCCGTGTAGAGCGAGTCCTGTACGGCGACGTCGTCGTCGACGATGACCGTACCGACCTCGATGCCCTCCATCGAGGCGAGCTCGGCGGCCATCTCGAAGTTCAGCACGTCACCGGTGTAGTTCTTCACGATGTGCAGCACACCGGCTCCCCGGTCGACCGCCTTCGTGGCGGCCTGTACCTTGTCCGGTGTCGGAGAGGTGAACACCTCGCCGGCGACGGCGGCATCCAGCATCCCGACCCCGACGAAACCGCCATGCAGCGGCTCATGCCCGGAGCCGCCGCCGGAGAGCACCGCAACCTTGCCCTGGGCCTTGGGCGTCGCGCGCGTGATGACGTGGTTCTCGAAGTCGACCGCGAGTTCCGGGTGAGCCAGGCTCACGCCCCTCAGCGACTCGACGAGCACATCTTCCGGCGCGTTGATGAGCTTCTTCATCGTGCGATCTCCCTTGATCTCGATTCCGAAGAAATCGGAACGCTTTTCGTTAATGTCGAATATGCTCGGGCTGAGTCGGGTTGTCAAGACCATCCTGAGAACCGACGCGAATACCCGGTTCGATGACGAACCGGAGGGAGGATGGATCCGTGATCCAAGCCATCGACCGCGCCGCGAAGGTGCTCGAGCTGCTGCAGGGCGCCCGCCATCTCGGCATCACCGACCTCGCGACCGCATTGAAACTGCCGCCCTCCACCGTTCACGGCATCGTGAAGTCGCTCCGCGAGCACGGTCTCGTCGCCAAGGAGCGCGGCGGACAGCGATACATGCTCGGCCCGACGCTCCTCCGGCTGAGCAATGTGTACCTGGACACCCTCGATGTGCGTGCGCGGGCGATGCGATGGACGCAGGAGCTCGCCAGACGCACCAATCTGTCCGTACGCCTCGGCGCTCCGCACTTCCATGAGGTGCTCGTCATCCACCACAACCTGCGCCCCGACGACAGCCAGCAGATGCTCGAGACCGGCGTCGCCATCCCCGCACACGCTTCCGCGATGGGAAAGGTCCTGCTGGCCTACGACGTCGGCTTCCAGCACACGGTCTTCGAGCAGCCGCTGCGCAGCCTCACCGGCGACACGATCACCGACATCGCGCGATTGACCCTCGATCTGCCCGCGATCGCCGAGCGGGGCACGGCGACCGAAGTCGACGAGGCCGTGCTCGGCGAGTCATCCGTCGCCGCTCCGATCGCCGATGCGTCGAATGACATCGTCGCCGCCGTCGCCGTGGTGATGCCGTCGACCCAGCTGCCGGCACCGGATGCCGTGCTCGATGCGCTGCGCGAGACCGCCCGCAACATCTCGCGCGAGCTCGGGGCCACGACCTGGCCGCCGCGCATCGCACCGCCCGAGGATTCTTAGCGAAGGAACCGGCGGGAGCACCCGTCGCGTGACGCGAATCGGCAGGTGCCCGGACGATCGCGGCCCGCTATACTGCTCGCAATCTGTCCTGCCGACTCCCGTGTGCCATGGACAGCTGCCTTCACGAAAGGCACCGATGCCTTATGCCCGATCTGGTCACCGCGCGTCCGCGCCATGCCGTGGATGAAGACGGGAACATGCGGGTTTCCGCTGACATCGACGGCGCCGCCCCATTGTGGTTCTCGGTCGCGGCGGATGCCGAGGAATTGCTCGCCGACCGGGCAGACCATGTGGCCGTGGCTCTGCTGCTGCCGGCGATGCGTTACGGACGTGATCTCCGCGTCGGTGGCGTGGTGACAGACAGTCTGCTGCACAGGCTGAACCATGACCTCCAGGCGCTGGTGCGAGCCGTGCACTCGAATTACCAGACGATTGCCGTCACAGCTGACGAGACGATTCCCGCCGGCGAGGCCCCGACCGGAGTCGCGACGGGCTTTTCGGGCGGTGTCGACAGCTTCGCCACGCTGACGGAGTACGCATCCGCCGCAGGGGTGCCGGAAGCGTTGCGGGTGACGCATCTTCTGAACAACAACGTCGGGGCGCACGGCGAGGGGGGCGAGAGTCTGTGGCGAAGGCGATTCGAGGCGCTGCGGCCCGTCGCCGCGGAGCTCGGCCTGCCGTTCATTCGTGTCGACAGCAACATCGATGTCCACTATCCACGGATGGGCTTCATGCAGACAGCGACATTCCGCAATGCCGCGGTCATGCATCTTCTCGGGGGCGGCATCGGACGCTGCTACCACGCATCCGAAGGGGCGTACCGGAATCTGCGGATGCCACCACCGCACGGCGATATCGGCCTGGTGGGGGCGATGACGTTTCCACTGCTGTCGACGGCGGCGCTGACGGTGGAGTCCACGAGTTCGGGCATGTCCAGGATCGAACGAACGCTGGCGCTCGTCGGCAGCCCGTACGCGCGCTATCTGGATGTCTGCATCGACGCGGACCCGAATCGGACAACCAACTGCTCCCGATGCTGGAAATGCATGCGCACGATGCTCACGCTGGAGATCGCCGGACGTCTTGACGAGTTCGTTCCCGTGGTCTTCGTCCGTGCGCCGTATGAGCGACGGCGCTGGCAGTACTACGCCGAACTGTTGTCATCGAGTGAGCCGAACGATAGAGAACTCGTCGAGTACGGCGACAGAAACGGCTGGCGCTGGGGTGCGGCCGCCCGCGGCCGGGCTACAGCTCGCCGCGCCAAGCGCTGGGCACACGACCTGGCGCGGGCGACCCGATGACGTCGCCGAGGCGGCGATTCCCCGCCGCCTCTCCGACGTAGAGGCGCAGGTCGGCACCCGCGCGGCGTCTTCGGCGGCCGACCGCCACCACCACGACGATCTGCCGTACGGCGCCGAAGCCCTCCGCCGAACCGCGCCCCTGTGGCGCGACGCTCCGCCTCGACTAGCGTGGAAACGTGATCACCCGCGAACTGGCCAAGGCAGTGCGAGCGGAAGCAGACGCCCTGCTGCCCGAGCTGATCGCGCTCCGCCGCCGACTGCACGCGACGCCGGAGATCGGATTCCACCTTCCGCAGACGCAGACTGCCGTCCTGGAAGCGCTCGAACCCCTCGGCCTGGAGATCACGACGGGCACGGATCTGAGCTCGGTGACAGCCGTGCTGCACGGATCCTCGGCCGGCCCTTCCGTTCTGCTGCGCGCCGACATGGATGCCCTGTCGATCACGGAAGCGACCGGACTGCCGTATGCCTCGACCAACGGGGCCATGCACGCATGCGGTCACGACATGCACACCGCCGGACTCATCGGCGCCGCCCGACTCTTGACGGCGAGACGGGCTGAGATCGCCGGCTCGGTCGTCTTCATGTTCCAACCCGCCGAAGAAGCCGGCGGCGGAGCGCCCCTGATGATCCGAGACGGTGTGCTGCATGCCGCTGGAGTCCGCGTCGATGCCGCCTACGGCATGCATGTCGGACCCGGGGTTCGCGGACTCTTCCAGACGAGGCCGGGCCCGATCATGGCCGGCTCGAACGCGGTCAAGGTCCGCATCCGTGGCCGGGGCGGTCATGGCGCCCGCCCGCACCTCTCGGTGGATCCCGTGCCGGCGGTCGCCGAACTCGTCCTGGCGCTCCAGAATTGGGTGACCCGCCGCTTCGACGTCTTCGACCCCGTGGTGCTCACCGTGACGAAGCTGTTCGCCGGCGAAGTCCTCAACGTGATCCCAGACGAAGCCGGTTTCGCGGCGACCCTGCGCACCCTTTCGACCGCCTCGATCGAGACGGTCCGGAACGAGCTTCCCGCCTTCGTCGAGCGCATCGCCGCCGCCCACGGGTGCACGGCCGAGGTGGAGGTGATCGTCGGATACCCGGTGACGGTGAACAGCCACGCCGAAACCGCCTCCGCGATCGGGACTCTGCGAGGGATGTTCGGCGACGAACGCGTCGAGGAGCTCGCCTCGCCTTTCATGGCATCCGAGGACTTCTCTTACGTGCTCAACGAGGTTCCGGGAGCATTCATCTTCTTCCGAACGACACCGGCCGACCTCGACCCCGCCGAGGCGGAGGCGAATCACTCTCCGCGCGCGGTCTTCGACGATGGCCTGCTCGCGGATCAGGCTGCCGCGATGGCAGCGCTCGCCCTGAGCCATGTCGGCCGAGCGGCGGTGCCGGCATGATCACCCGTGACCTCGCCATCGCGCTGCGAGATGCCGGCCTGACCTGGCTTCCCGACAGCGGCGACCGTTTCCAGCTCGATCTCCCGGACGATGTCGAGCACGAAGCCGAGGCCGAGATCTTCACGGTCAGCGAGATGACGATCGAGGCGCGGCGGACGCCGAGCGGCACCGACCTCGCCTTCAACGGCACGACGGAGTGGGCACTGGACGCGGTCACGCTCGAGGATGCCGTGTGGCTGCCTCGCGAGGATCAGCTCCGCGAGCTCCTCCGCGGAACATTCCGCCGCCTCGTCCGCCTCGAAGACACTTTCCTCGTAGAGATCGAGATCGCCGGTGAGTCGCTGGAGTTCGAGCATCCGGACCCCTCGGAGGCCTACGGGAACGCGCTCCTAGAACTCATATCACGCTCACTATGAGCCGTTCTTCGTGAAAGACCGGCCGCGGACCTCGGCGACCGTCGCGCCGGTCTCGTCGACGACGGTGATGTCGTAGAGGCCCGTGCGCCCGCGCCGGACTCGGCGTTCCGCGGTCGCGGTCAGCCGCTGGCCTGGCCGCGTGGATGCGAGGAAGGAGATGTCGGCGCCCTGCGCCACCGTCGTGTTCTCGTCCTCATTGCAGGCGATCGCGAACGCCGTATCGGCGAGAGCGAAGACGAGACCGCCGTGCGTGATCCCGAATCCGTTCACCATGTCGGCGCGCACGATCATCGACACCACCGCACGCCCCGGCTCATCGAGGTGCACCACCATGCCGAGCGCCGCGGATGCGACATCCCGGCGCAGCATCGGGCGCAACGCCTCAGATGCCGTCCCGATTCCTGCCGGCAATTCGTCAGCCGCCATCGTGCACCTCCCGAAGGCTCGCATCTTGAAGGGCGAATCCTTCTATGCAAGAATAACCTAACGATCGGTCAGTAAAGAAGCACCGAAGCTCAGGAGTCGATGATGACCAGCCCCGCAGACCTCTCCGTCGTCGAAGACGAGACGTCGGAGCAGCAGCGCCTGTTCGACGACCTCATCGCGCACGAGCAGCGCATCGAGCCCCGCGACTGGATGCCGGACGCCTACCGCAAGACGCTGATCCGCCAGATCTCGCAGCACGCGCACTCCGAGATCATCGGCATGCAGCCGGAAGGCAACTGGATCACCCGCGCGCCGAGCCTGAAGCGCAAGGCGATCCTGATGGCAAAAGTCCAGGACGAGGCCGGCCACGGCCTCTACCTCTACTCCGCAGCGCAGACGCTCGGCATCACCCGCGACGAGATGATGGACCAGCTCATCTCCGGCAAGGCGAAGTACTCCTCGATCTTCAACTACCCCACCCCGACATGGGCGGATATGGGTGCGATCGGGTGGCTGGTCGACGGCGCGGCGATCTGCAACCAGGTGCCGCTGTGCCGCGCTTCGTACGGGCCGTACGGCCGAGCGATGGTGCGGGTCTGCAAGGAGGAGTCGTTCCACCAGCGCCAGGGCTTCGAGATTCTGCTGAGCCTCATGCAGGGCACCGACGAGCAGCGGCAGATGGCCCAGGATGCCGTGAACCGCTGGTACTGGCCGAGCCTGGCCATGTTCGGCCCGCCCGATGACCAGTCTCCGAACTCGGCGCAGTCGATGGCCTGGAAGATCAAGAGGTTCTCGAACGACGACCTGCGCCAGCGCTTCGTGTCGATGCTCGTGCCGCAGGCCGAGATCCTCGGGGTCACGCTGCCGGACCCGGAACTCCGTTTCGACGACAGCACAGGGCAGTACGAGATGGGTGAGATCGACTGGGACGAGTTCTTCGAAGTGCTCCGCGGCAACGGACCATGCAACGCCGAACGTCTCGAACGACGCCGCACGGCGCATGAAGACGGTGCATGGGTGCGCGAGGCCGCCGCCGAGTACGCCCGGAAGCAGGCTGTCCGCGACGAAGGGAAGGTCGCCTGATGACGACGCCAGGGGCTGTTCCGTCCGAGCCGTGGCCGCTGTGGGAGGTCTTCGTGCGCGCGAACCGCGGACTCAGCCACGTCCACACGGGCTCGCTGCACGCGCCGGATGCCGAGATGGCCATCCGCAACGCCCGCGATCTGTACACCCGACGCGGCGAAGGCGTCTCGATCTGGGTCGCGCCGGCGGATGCGATCACGACGAGCGACCCGGATGCCAAGGGCGCATACTTCGAGAGCCCGGCAGGAAAGAACTACCGGCACGCGGTGTACTACACGGCATCAGAGGGGGTGCCGCACCTATGAGCCTCCATGAGATCGACTCCCCCCACGGCGACGTGATGGTCGAGGAACTCCGCCTCGCACAGGAGCTCGCGGGGACCGGCGCGAAGGCCGCTTCCGCCGACGTCGCCGAGTACGCGCTGCGGCTCGGCGATGACGCGCTCATCCTCTCCCAGCAGCTCGGCGCGTGGATCTCGCGCGCCCCGGAGCTCGAGGAGGACGTCGCTCTCGGCAACATCGCCCTCGATCTGCTCGGCCACGCCCGCTCCTTCCTGCACTACGCCGGCTCCTTCGACGGACGCAGCGAAGACGACCTCGCTTATTTCCGCGACGAGCCGGAGTTCCGTTGCACGTGGATCGTGCAGCAGCCGAACGGCGACTTCGCCCAGACCATCGCCCGCCAGTTCGTCGTCGCGACGTACATGTTCGAGCTCTACTCCGCGCTGCGGACGAGCAGCGACGAGACATTCGCGGCGATCGCCGCGAAGGCCGTCAAAGAGGTCGACTACCACCGCGATCACGCGGTGCAGTGGGTGCTGCGCCTGGCCGGCGGCACTGCGGAGTCGCGCACCCGCATCATCCGGGCCATAGGCGATGTCTGGCCGTACGTCGAGGAGCTGTTCCGCGACGACGACCTGATCGACCGCCTCGACGAGGCAGCCGTGCGTCCGTCGACCCTGCGTGCCGGCTTCGACGCCGTCGTCGACATCGTGTTCGCCGACGCCGAGCTGTCGGTGCCCGCCGTCTCCGCTTCATCCGCCGGAGGACGGCAGGGCGCGCACTCGGCCCCGCTCGGGCACATCCTCGCCGAGATGCAGGTGCTCGCGCGACGGCATCCGGGGGCGACATGGTGACGCAGACGCACATCTCCCGGTCGTCGAGCGACGCCTCCACTCGTACGTTGAGCGAGCGGAGCGAGACGAAACGCGCCTATCCGACGCTCAACGACCGGGAAGCCTGGCGCATTGCCGCGGCCATCGCCGACCCGGAGGTCCCGGTGCTGACCATCGAAGATCTCGGCGTGCTGCGCGCCGTCGAGGCCGACGGCGACCACGTACGCGTGGACATCACGCCGACATACAGCGGCTGCCCGGCGATGGACACCATCCGCGACGACGTCATCCTCGCGCTCACCGCCGCCGGCTTCGGCGACGTCGAAGTGCGCCTGGTCCTCGCCCCCGCGTGGACGACCGACTGGATGTCGGATGCCGGCAGGCGCAAGCTCGCCGAGTACGGCATCGCCCCGCCCTCCGGCCGTGCGGCGGTCAGCACCGGGCCGATCCGACTCGCGATCAGCGTCCGCTGCCCGCGCTGCGGATCGCTCGACACCCACGAGGTCTCCCGCTTCGGCTCCACCTCATGCAAATCGCTCTTCGGGTGCCGCGCGTGCCTCGAGCCCTTCGACCACTTCAAGGTGCATTGAGATGTCGCTGTTCACCTCCGCCCCGGCGTCCGTCGGCACACCGCACCGCGAGCGGACCCCGCCACCGGCGAAGAAGCGCGCACGCTTCCACACCCTCGCCGTGCAGGACGTGCGCCCGCTCACCGACGACGCCGTCGAGGTCACCTTCACCGTCCCGGCAGCACTCGCCGACGAGTACGACTATCTCCCTGGCCAGTACGTCGCCCTGCGCACCACACTCGACGGCGCCGAGGTGCGCCGCTCCTATTCACTGTGCCGCGCGCCCGAGCACCGCACGCCCGAAGACCGCTCTGCCGCGATCGACACCCGCCTGAGCGTCGCCGTCAAGCGCGATGAGGGCGGCCTCTTCTCGACGTGGGCGCAGACGCAACTGCGCCCGGGCGACGAGATCGACGTGATGAGCCCGCAGGGCACTTTCACCTCGGCGCTCGGCGATCTCGATCATCGGCATGTCGTCGGCATCGCCGCCGGTTCCGGCATCACCCCCCTGATGTCGCTCGCCCACACCGTGCTCGCGGCGTCAGACACCGCCCGCTTCACGCTCGTGTACACGAACCGTTCGACGCTCGACGTGATGTTCCTCGAGGACCTCGCCGACCTCAAGGATCGCTACCCGACGCGGCTCACCCTGCACCACGTGCTCTCCCGTGAGCAGCGCGCGGCGCCGGTGCTGTCCGGGCGGATCGACGAGGAGAAGCTGCGCACGATCCTGGGCGCGCTCATTCCTCCGGCGACGGTGGACGAATGGTTCCTCTGCGGCCCGCTCGCCCTGGTCGACCTCTGCCGCGAGGTGCTCGCCGATGTCGGTGTCGCCAGGGAGCACATCCGCTTCGAGCTGTTCACCACCGGAGATGAGCCGGTGCGCGCAGCCCGCCCCGTGCAGGTGCGCGCCGGCGAGAAGACGGTGCGGATCGAGGTGACTCTCGACGGCGTCTCCTCCACCGTGGAAAGCCCGGTCGACGCGCACGAGTCGGTGCTCAATGCCGCGCTCCGCGTGCGCCCGGATGCTCCGTTCGCGTGCGCCGGAGGCGTCTGCGGCACCTGCCGCGCACGCGTGGTCGAGGGCAGCGTGACGATGACGGAGAACTACGCCCTGGAACCCGACGAGCTCGCCCGCGGTTTCGTGCTCACCTGCCAGTCCCATCCGACCAGCGACCGCCTGGTCGTCGACTACGACGTGTGACTCGGAGGAACCCATGATCGAACTCTCCATCGCCGACGACATCGCCACCATCGTGCTGAACGCACCCGAGCGGCTCAACGCCCTCGACGAGCAGGCACTGCACGGCCTCGGCGTGGCCTACGACGAGGCCAAGGCGGCAGGCGTCCGTGCGCTCGTGCTGCGAGGCAAGGGCCGCGCATTCTGCGCCGGCCGCGACATCTCCGACGTCGACCCGCGCAATGATGACGTCATGGGCTACCTCGGCGGCCTCGTCACACCGCTGCTGCAGCGCATGTCTCAGTTTCCCGCGCCGACGTTCGCCGTGGCGCACGGTGCGTGCCTCGGCGTCGGCCTCGGCCTACTCATCGCCACCGACGTCGTCTACGTCGCAGAGTCGGCGAAGATCGGCTCGCCGTTCGCCGCTCTCGGCGCGACGCTCGACTCCGGCGGGCACGCGCTGTTCCTCGATCGCCTCGGTGCGCACAAGACGCTCGATCTGATCTACACCGGCCGTCTGATGAGCGGCACCGAAGCGGTGGAGTCCGGCCTGTTCTCCCGCGTGCTGCCCGACGACGAGGTCGTGTCGGCGACGTCGGATGCGGCGACGAAAGCCGCCCGCGGCGCGACCGCGGCGTTCCTCGCCAGCAAGCGCCTCATCGCTCGCATCCGCGACGAGCGCCTCGCGCTCTGGGAGTCAGTCGACGTCGAGAATGCCGCCCAGGCCGCGCTCTGCGAGACTGCCGACTACCGCGAGGGGTTCGCGGCGTTCCAGGAGAAGCGCAAGCCGGAGTTCACCGGGCGGTGACGTCGATCACAGGTGCGGCACGCCTGGCGCGCCGACTGTCCTTCTCCTCCGGGAACAGCGCCCGCAGCACTCGGACCCAGCGGGTTCGGTTGCGCGGCCGTGGCACGGAGCGTCCGGCGAGAAGGTCTTCGACATTGTCGAGCAGCTCTTCGAGCACGGCGTCATGCAACGGGATGAGTGCGACGAGCAGAACCCGCGACGCCCGCTGGATCATGAGCTCGTGAACGAGTTCATCCCCCTCGCGGCGAAATTCGTGGAAGCCCTCGAGCTGCGGCATCGTGCAGGCGAAGCGGAAACGCGAGTCCTCAACCTCCGAGACGACGTAGCGCACGGCGCCATGCCCACCGGATGACCCCACTGTGATTCCTCGATCGAGCAGCATCGGGTCCCACCCGTCCGCCGGCCATACGCGGCTGCTCGGATCGGCGACGCGGAGCGCCAGCTCCCAGGCGGCGTCGATGTCGGAGTATCGGCGCCGATGCACGTTGCGGATGCCGGTCGCGGTTCGTGTGGTCCAGGTCATGCGAACACCGTAGCAGTAAACGAATCTGTATTCTAGAATTAATCCTCGCTACACATCCTCGACGCGGGATGATTGAATCGCCGTGTGCCTCGCCCCTCTCGCTTCACCACCGATGACGTGCTGGATGCTGCATTGCGGGCCGTGGTCGAGAACGGCCGCGACGCCACCATCTCGATGATCGCCGACCGCATGGGCGGTCCCGTCGGATCGATCTATCACCGATTCGGATCACGCGAAGAGATCCTGGTGCGGCTCTGGCTGCGCTGCATCCGACGTTTCCAAGCGGGCTTCATCCGCGCGGCGGAAGAACAGGACGACACGTTCGAGGCGCTCCTGGCGTGCGCGGTGTCCATTCCGCGCTTCTGCGCCGAGCATCCCGATGAAGCGGTCGGCCTGTCCCTCTACCGGCAGGAGCTGCTCCTGGCGACCCTCCCCTCCGGAGCCCTCCGCGACGAGGTCGCGGAGCTGAACATCGGCGTGATCGACCTGATGACCAGGCTCGCGCGGCGGCAGTACCCCGACGCACAGGACGCCGTGGAACGCGTCGATCTCGCCATTCGAGTGATCCCGTACGGCATCGTGCGCGGCCTGCTCGGCCGCCCGATCCCTGCCCTGATCGAACCGGCCGTGATCGCCGCGGCGAAAGCGGTTCTCTCCGACGAGACGGCCGCGACCGCCCGGTGGCATCCGGGAGCACCTGCGCCCACCGCCTGAGACCGGCGAGAAGGGAGCGCCGCGCGCGCGGTCTCGCTGCGCCGCCCCGGATGTCGGATGCCGGTGGCAGAATGCGGGGATGATGCTCGCCGATGCCGTCACCACGACCGAGGAGGTCGCGACGACCTCCTCGCGACTGGCGAAGATCGAGTCCGTCGCCGGGCTGCTCCGGCGCGCCGCTCCCGACGAGATCCTCCCGCTCACCGGGTTGTTGCTGGCAAGCCCTCGCCAGGGCCGGCTCGGCGTCGGCTGGCGCGGGATCTCCGCCCTCGATGTCACGCACGCGGATGCTCCGACACTGAGCATCACCGACGTCGATGCCGCCCTGACCGCTCTGGCGACGGTCCTCGGATCCGGATCCGCGGCCGCGCGGAGCAGGCATCTCTCCGAGCTCGCTGCCCGAGCGACGGCCGAGGAGTGGGATTTCCTCGCCCGCGCCATGCTCGGCGAGCTGCGCACAGGTGCACTCGGGGGCGTGCTGCTCGACGCCATCGCTCGCGCCGCCGACCGCGATCCGGCGACTGTCCGCCGTGCCGCGATGCTCTCCGGCGACCTGGGCGAGACCGCTCTTCTCGCCCTCACCGGAACTGCCGAGCAGCTCGACGCCGTCGGGCTCGTGGTCGGTCGTCCGGTACTGCCGATGCTCGCGGCCACCGCGGCGACTCCCACAGCCGCGTTGGAGATCACCGGCGACGCATCCGTCGAGTACAAGCTCGACGGCGCCCGGATCCAGGTCCACCGCCGCGGCGACGATGTCGGCGTCTTCACCCGCAGCCTCGCTGACATCACCCACCGCGTACCCGAGATCGTCGAGATCGTGCGCGGTCTTCCCGCGCGCGACCTCATCCTCGATGGCGAGACCCTGTCGCTCGATGAAGACGGCGGGCCACGACCGTTCCAGGAGACGATGTCGCGGTTCGGCGCCGATGTCTCCCGCGAGCTCGTCCTGCGCCCGTGGTTCTTCGACCTGCTGCACCTCGACGGACGGGATCTCATCGACGAGCCGCTCGCCGTTCGCCTCGCCGAGCTCGACCGCGTCGCGGGCGACTGGCGCATCCCCGGCATCATCACCGATGACCCCGATGCCGCCGAGCAGTTGTCCCGCGACGCCCTCGCGGCCGGGCACGAGGGCGTCGTCGTCAAGTCGACCGAATCGCCGTACATCGCAGGGCGCCGCGGCAAGTCCTGGGTCAAGGTCAAGCCGGTGCACACCTACGACCTCGTCGTGCTCGCCGCGGAGTGGGGCTCCGGCCGGCGGCGCGGCTGGCTGTCGAACATCCACCTCGGCGCCTACGACCCCGAGGGCGAGTTCGGTGAGCCGGGCGGATTCGTCATGGTCGGCAAGACCTTCAAGGGGCTCACCGACGAGTTGCTGCGGTGGCAGACCGAGACCTTCCCCGAGCGAGAGACCCACCGCACCGGAGCCGCAGTGTTCCTCCGCCCTGAGGTCGTCGTGGAGATCGCGATCGACGGTGTGCAGCGCTCACCGCGCTACCCCGGCGGCATCGCCCTGCGCTTCGCCCGCGTGAAGCACTACCGTCCGGACAAGGCGCCGGCAGACGCCGATACCATTCAGACGCTGCGCACCCTGCTTCGCGGATGAAGAACTGACGCGTTATGCCGAAGGCGGCAGGCCCAGGTCCTCTTCGCGCACCGTTCCCTGGAACGACCAGGGAAAGTTGATCCAGAGGTCGGTGTCCTTCCAGGCGAAGTCCGGCTGGATGATCGTCGACGGCTTGGTGTAGATCGTCACCGAACGGACATCCGCCCCCTTCTCCTTGAGCAGCTGCACCGCGAGAGCGAGCGTGCGACCGGAGTCGGCGACGTCGTCGACGAGCAGCACCCGGCGCCCGTCGAGGTAGGCCATGTCGAGCTCGGGTGGCAGCACCTCCGGTGCGTCGAGCACGGTGCCGATGCCGGTGTAGAACTCGACGTTGATGGCTCCGCAGTTCTTGGCTCCGAGACCGTAGGCGATGGCGCCGGCCGGGAGCAGACCCCCGCGCGCGATCGCCACGACGACCTCCGGCTCGAAGCCGGCCGCGAGGATGCTCCGCGCCAGATCGCGCGTCGCCGTGCCGAAGCCGTCCCAGGTGAGCGTCTCGCGCTCGTTCGATGCATCACTCACGGTGTCGCCCTCTTCTTCCGCCGTCGGTCTGTGAGTACAACTCTGGCATGCACGCGCACGGTGAGCGCGGAAACTCATTCCAGCCGGGTCAGCTCCACCGATACGAACAGTTCCGAGGCGCTGGGCCCCGCGTACACACCGCGAAGTGGAGCCACATCGGCATACTCGCGTCCGTGGCCGACGTAGACGTGGGATTCGCCGATCTCCGTGAGGTTCGTCGGATCGTATCCGCGCCACTCGCCGGAATACCATTCCACCCAGGCGTGGGATTCGCCGACGACCGGCTGCCCGATCGACGCGCTCAGATCAGGGTGCAGATAGCCCGAGACATAGCGTGCGGGGATGCCGGCCGCTCGCAGCACCCCCAGCGCGACATGCGCGATGTCCTGGCATACGCCGGAACGCGCAGCCCACGCGTCACGAGCGGTGGAGTTCACGCCGGTCACCCCGCTCCGGTACTCCATCGCCTCACCGACCGTGCGACAGATCTCGAGAGCCGTCTCATCGAGGCTGCCGCCCTCGGCCTCGATGCGCAGGGCGAGATCGAGCATGTCCGCGTCCGGGGCGGTCGCCGGTGTCTGTGCGACGCACTCCGCGAGCGACAACGAAAGCGGAATCCGCGCGGCGACCTCGTCCCAATCCAGGCGCAACCCAGAGGGCGGGACGGGCCGCACGTCCACGACACTTGTCGCCGTGACCGACAGCATCTGATGAGGGACGAGCACCTCGAAGGTCGATACTCGCGTGTCCCAGTAGTCCGCATACGAGTGCTGCGCTGCGGTGGGCGATATCTCCAGGCCCGCCTGCAGAACGAACTGTCCCTCCCTCGAATGGGGCAGCATCCGCGCCTCGTTGTAGGAAGCCGTCGCCGGCTGCTCGTAGCGAAATCCCGTCCGATGAACGATCCGCAGCCGGCTCACAGTGCCTCTCCGATCCACACCGGCATCGCGATCGACGGGAAATACCGTTCTCGGACCGCATCGCTCGCCATCGACACCCCTACCTGGACTTCTTCCATGCTCTCGGAGAGGCGGTAGACGATGTCGCCGATCGGCCGATACTCCAACTCCGAACGCATCCGACCGAGAACCCGATGTGCGCTGTGCGGTACCCCGAACGCGCTGGTCGGATCGATTCCGCGTAAGCACTCCTCCGCCTGCAGCACGCTCGACAGGACCGACCGCGGGAACAGTCGATCGACGAGCAGGAACTCCACTGCCGACGCTGCCGTCGGCACCGCTCGATGGCTTCGCAAGTGCGCCTCGTATGCCCCACAGCTGCGCAGCAGGGTGGTCCAACTCGGTCCGCTCGCGTCGGTGAGGGACCGCGTCGCGAGCAGCCGCGCGGTCATGTCGGCCCGCTCGATGGATCTCCCGAGCACGAAGAAGTGCCATGCCTCGTCCCGGCTGGTCGACGAGTCCACCACTCCGAATGCCAGCGCCGACCTGTCGCGCACCCAGCGGAAGAACGGATGCGTCTTGTCGGAGGCGATGCGCCGCGGCATCCGGGCGTGCGATTCGTTGAGCGTCTCCCAGAGATCGGTCGAGATGATCTCTCGTGCCCGTCGCGCGTTCTCCCTCGCCGCGACGATCGAGTGCCCGATCGACGCCGAATGCTCGCGGTCGAGTGCGAGCAGACGCATCACGTCGTCCCGATTGAGGGGCGTCTCATCGTCGACCGTGGTGCCCATGACGGACAGCAGCGCGCGACAGGCGGTGTCCTCATCCACCCACGGATCCTCCAGCAACAGCTGAAGATGCACGTCCAGAATGCGAGCGGTGCCATCGGCCCGCTCGATGTAGCGGCCGATCCAGAACAAGGCCTCGGCGATGCGGCTCAGCATGTCGGCTCCTCGCGCTGCTGCTGTTGCTGCTGCTGTTGCTGTTGCTGCCGGACCTCGACGTCTTCGTCCTGCGGCGAGGAGAGGAACGGTGTGTGCGGTTCGAGGCGCGCTGGCGCGACGACGGTGATCGCCCCTGTCGCGAGTGAGACTTCATCGGACGCCGGGTCCGGCTCACCCGCGACTGTCGCCGTCGGTCCCGTCAGCAGTGAGGGATCCAGCACCCAGGTGTCCTTCGAGCCTCCGCCCTGACTCGAATTCACGACGAGCTGCCCTTCCGGCAACGCCACCCGGGTCAACCCGCCGGGAAGCACCCAGACGTTCTCGCCGTCGTTCACGGCGAAAGGTCGCAGATCGACGTGCCGCGGACGGAAGCCGTCCTCCACCAGTGTCGGGATCGTCGACAACTGAACCACGGGCTGTGCGATCCAGCCGCGCGGATCGGCAAGGAGCGAACGGCGCAACTCGTCGAGAGTCTCTCGCGACGCATCCGGCCCGACGACGAGCCCCTTGCCGCCGGAGCCGTCGACGGGCTTCACGACGAGCTCGTCCAGCCGATCGAGCACTTCCTCCAGTGCTTCGGGTTCTTCCAGTCGCCATGTGTCGACGTTCGGAATGATCGGATCTTCACCCAGGTAGTACTTGATGAGCGCGGGAACGTAGGTGTAGACGAGCTTGTCGTCGGCCACCCCGTTGCCCACGGCGTTCGCAATGGTGACGTTACCGAGCCGAGAAGCGAGCATGAGCCCGGGCGCCCCCAGCACAGAATCCGGCCGGAAGTGCTGCGGATCGAGGAACTCGTCATCGACCCGTCGATAGATGACGTCGACCCGGGTGGGACCGGCCGTGGTGTGCATCCAGACACGTCCGCCTGAGCAGAAGAGGTCCCTGCCCTCGACGAGTTCGATGCCCATCATTCGCGCGAGCAGCGTGTGCTCGTAGTAGGCCGAGTTGTGCACGCCAGGTGTCAGCACGACGACCGTGGGGTGATCCACGCCCTGCGGTGCCGCCGCTCGCAGCGCCTGCAGCAGGCGGCTCGGGTAGTCGACGACGGGCCGGACACGGAGGCTGGTGAACAGTTCCGGAAGGGTCTGCGCCATCACTCGGCGATTCGCAAGCACATAGCTGACGCCGCTCGGGACCCGCACGTTGTCTTCGAGCACCCGCCACGCGCCGTTCTCGTCGCGGATGAGGTCGATGCCGGCGACGTGGATGCGCACACCGTTCGCACCCACGATTCCGGCCGCCTGGCGGTGAAAGTGCGTGGACGAGCTGATCAGGGAACCCGGAATCACACCGTCCTGCACAGCGAGCTGCGGACCATAGACGTCGGCGAGGAAGGCCTCCAGCGCACGGACCCGCTGCGCCACACCGGACTCCACATAGCGCCAGTCGTCTGCAGCGAGCACGCGAGGCACGACATCGAGCGGAAACGGTCGCTCTTCTCCGGCGAAGTCGAAGGTCACGCCCTGCGCAAGATAGGAGCTCGCCAGCGCGTCGGTGCGCGCGCGAAGCTCCGCGTCATCCATCGCGGCCAGCGCGGGGTACATGTCCCGATACGGGCCGCGCACCTCCGCGTCGCCGGGAAGCACCTCCGCCGGAAACATCTCGTCCCATGCGCGGGCCCCGGGCCCCGCCGGGCGGCGGCGGGTGGTGTATCCGTTGAACAGCGACTCCATGGCGGCATGCTCCCGCGCCGCGGTTTCGCACATGTTACGGCGTGAAGACGGTGCGGCGACAACGCCGACCACGGTAGAATTCGGGTGTCCGGTACGACGTTTGCCGGTGTCCGAAAAAGGGGCACGAAGCGCTTCGCGAAGATGCGAAGGCGAGACACATACGGATCCCATCGTTCTCCGTTCCGTCTCGAAAGGCTTTCGCATGCCCACCGTCTCCGCACATGTCGCGCTCACTCTCGCCCATCACACCGACGCCGTCTTCGGGGTGATGGGCAATGGCAACGCCTACTTCCTCGACGCGATCGAGAGGCAGACGGATGCGGTGTTCACGGCCGTCCGCCACGAGCAGGGCGCCGTCGTCGCCGCTGACGCGCACTTCCGCGCGTCCGGGCGGATCGCCGTAGCGACCTCGACCTACGGCGCCGGATTCACGAACACCATCACCGCTCTGGCCGAGGCCGTGCAGGCACACGTGCCGCTCGTGCTCGTCGTCGGAGATGAGCCGACGTCGGGGCCCCGCCCGTGGGACGTCGACCAGATCGCCCTCGCCTCGGCCGTCGGCGCCCGTACGTACACCGTGGGCCGCGCGGATGCCGCAGCCACCACCGTCATCGCGATCGAGCACGCCCTGACCTACCGGGTGCCCGTGGTGCTGGCGATTCCCTACGACGTCGCCGCGCTCGAGGCCGGCTGGGTGCCGGCAGCACCGGCGCCTCGCATCCCGGCTCCGCTCGCTCCGAAGGGTGAGTTCGCCGCAGGGATGCTGAAGGAGATCGCTGCTGCGCTGCGCGATGCCGAGCGCCCGTTCCTCCTCGCCGGTCGCGGCGCGTGGCTCGCCGGAGCCCGCGAGGCGCTGGGCGCGCTGGCCGACGCGACGGGCGCTCTCACCGCGTCGTCAGCCCTTGGCCGCGGTGTCTTTCCTGCCACCGAATACGACCTCGGCGTCACCGGCGGCTTCGGCGCCGACGGTGCAATGTCGCTCATCCGCGAGGCCGACGTTGCCGTCGTGTTCGGCGCATCACTGAACCAGTTCACGATGCGCTTCGGCGAGCTGTTCGCGCCGGGAACCCGCATCTTCCAGGTCGACATCGCGCCCGCCGCCACCCACCCGCACGTCGGCGGCTTCGTCCGCGGCGACGCCCGGATCGTCGCCGAGAGGCTCGTGCACCTCGTACGGAAAGTCGGACGCTCCGACGAACACCCCGGCGAGAACGCTTCGGGAACCGGTGGGTCGGACGCGGCATCCGACGTTTCGATCGCCAGCACCCCGTGGCGGGAGAGCGTCGACGTGGCGTCGGCTCGCGCCTATGCGCCGGGAGACGACCTCGCTCCGGACGGACGCCTCGACCCGCGTTCCGCCGCCCGCCGCATCGCCGAGCTGCTGCCGAAGGATCGCGTCGTCGTCTCCGACGGCGGACACTTCATCGGCTGGGCGAACATGTACTGGCCCGTCGAGTCCCCCGACCGGATGATGATGATCGGCACCGCGTTCCAGTCGATCGGGCAGGGCTGGCCCAGCGTCGTCGGAGCCGCGCTCGCCCGCCGCACGTCGACGGTGGTGCTGACGTCCGGCGACGGCGGCGGACTCATGGCGATCGCGGACCTCGAATCCGCGGTCCGTGCGGCCGGGGGCCGTGGAATCGCCGTGGTCTGGAACGACGCCGCCTATGGCGCCGAGGTCAATCTCTACGGCCTCAAGGGGCTGGCCGAAGGTCCGATGCGGATTCCGGAGGTGGATTTCGCCGCCTTCGGTGCAGCCGTCGGGGCCGAGGGCGTCGTGGTGCGGACGCTGGCGGATCTCGACCGGCTCGCGACCTGGGCAGAGGAGGATGCCGCATCCCGCCGCTTCCTGCTGCTCGACCTGCGCATTTCCGGTGACGTCGTCGCTCCGTACCAAGAGGAGATCATTCGCGTGAACTCCTGAGGAATCAGGGCCCCAGCCGCGACGGTCAGTTCAGCCGCTGCTGCAGGTGGACTGTGATGGTGTCGCCGACGTGCTTCTTGAGCATTCCGCGCAGCTTCGCGGCGACGGGGAGTTTGTGGGTGCCGTCGCCGAGCGCCATGAATGAGCTGGTGAACGGGATTCCGTCCATCGTTCCGGCGACCTTGACGAGGCCGCGAGTGCCGAAGTAGTCGGCGGAGTCGTCGAGTTTGACGTACGTCCAGCCGCCCTTCGCATCGCTCTGGAGCAGCTCTGCGCGGAAAGTGCGGTCGATCGGACCAGGACCGGTAGCAGTGGACATGACAGGTTCTCCTTCGTTTCGGTAGATGCCGGGTTCGTCGGACTTCGCGTCAGTGGATGAGCCCGAGGATGAGCGCCACGAGCAAAAGCTTGAGCAGCCAGTCTCCGGCGTGGATGGCGGCGGTCTGCCACGGCACCCGTTCCCAGATGATCGATCCGGTGAGCAGGACGAGCGGAAACGCGACCCAGAGCACGAGCGCGAGCAGCACCGAACCGGGCAGCGACAGCATCCCCGCTTGCGCGGCGATCCACGCGAACGCGCCGCCGACGACCGCCGTGCGCAGCAGTTCCGTGACGATCTTCCACGGGGCAGGTTTGCCACGATCCACCATCCGGTCACCGAGCGCACGCTGCTCGATCGGCGCGGTGACGATGTAGTAGACGGAGCTGAGGATGAAGGCCGCGACAGCGGCGACGGCGATGCCCAATACGATCATGATGACCCTCCTTTAGTACTACTCAGTACTGTAAGCCAGGATGCGGGTACTGTCCAGTACTATTTCGGATATGAGTACTGCAGCACCTCCGACCCGCGGCAGACCAGGCGGCAGCCGCGGCACGGACCTGCTTGCGGCCGCCCGCGACGTGTTCCTCGCGCACCAGTACGCCGGCGCGACGATGGACGCCGTCGCCGCACGTGCGCGCATCTCGAAGCAGACCCTCTACCGGCAGTACCCGTCAAAGGACGAGCTCTACGCTGCTGTCGTGCGGGATTGGGTCGACCGTGGGCGTGACGCGATGAGCCCGCATCTGCAGAAGCTGACGGTGACCACCGACATCCGAAACGGACTGCTGGAACTCGCGCGCACCCTCCACGCCGGCGTTCTGAGCGACCCGGTCCTCCGGATGCGGACGTTGATCACCGCCGAGGCCGAACGGTTCCCCGACGTGGCCGCCGACTACGTGCGACGCAGCTGGGACCGCAACCAGACGCTTCTGGCCGATGCGCTGGAGCACCTGTCGGAACGACGGCTTCTGCGTATCGAGAGCTCGCAGATGGCTGCTGAACAATTCACGTGGCTCGCACTCGCCGCGCCACTGAACCGCCTCACGCTCACCGCCGGAGCAGCGCGCTACACCCCCGATGAGCTGGAGACGCTCGTTCAGGAGGCCGTCACCACGTTCCTCGGCCGATACGAGATGCCGTGATGGCAGCCATCCGCAACATCAGCGTCGGCCTCCCGGTGAAAGACGGACACGTACTCGTCCTGGAAGGACGAGACGAGTCCGCCGGCCTCGCCTTCTGCCGCGCGATCGGCGGGGGCATCGAGTTCGGGGAGCGCGCGGCAGAGGCGCTCCGACGCGAGTTCCTGGAGGAGCTCGACATGCGCGTGGATGCCGCCGAACTGCTCGGCGTCCGCGAGAACCTCTTCTCGTACGAGGGCAGGCGCGGACACGAGATCGCGCACATCTTCGCCGTCGAATCCGCCGAGATCTCCGCGCTGCCGCTGGATGCCGAGCTGCGCGTCCTCGACGAGGGCAGCCCGGTGCGATGGGTGCCGATCGCGGAGATCCTCGCCGGCACGCGGCCGCTGTACCCGGCGGGCGCTCCGGAACTGCTCCGGCTCCGTTTCATGATCGCCTGACGCGTGATCTCATCGTCATTCGCTGAATGCGGCCAGCCCGATCAGTCGAAGTCCTCGATCCCCTGCAGCCGGACCTGCTCCAGATCGAGGCGCGCCGAGATGCGGCGCACGATGAGGTCATCGACGGTACCGGCCCGGCGAAGGCCGTGCAGAACTTCTCGTTTGTGCTCGAGCATCGCGAGCTTCAGCCGGGAGTACTCCTCGTGGCGCACGAGCGGCGACCGCTGCATCATGTCGACATCGGCCGACGTCGCGACCATCTGAAGCGTGCCGGCATCCGGCAGACGCACCGCTCCCCCGACGCCGCCGCTCGGCTCGTCCCCTGATGCGTCATCGGAAGACGACGCAAGCGGGTCCGGCGCATCCAGCATGTCCTCCATCGCGACCACTTCGGCATCGATCAGCGCGCGTTCCCTGGCCATCGCGCGCGCATTGGCCAACTCGAGCATCTCGTAACCCTCACGGCGGATCCGGTCCCGCATCTCCGAGCCGACCTCCTGCTCGGATGCAAGTCGATCGAGAACCGCGATGGCCGCACCGGAGATCGCGCGTTCCGCGAGTTCGTACTCCTCGTCCTCGCCGTGGTCGACCGGGAACCCCGCCCAGCGCACGACGGCCGGCAGCATCGGCCCCTGCACGAGCAGACTGAGCAGGATCACGCCGGCGGTGACGAAGACGACTTCATCGCGTCCGGCGAGCGCCGAACCGTCGTCTGTCACCAACGGCACGGACAACGCGATCGCAAGCGACACCGCACCGCGCATCCCCGCGACCGTGCTGACGATCTGCGCACGGGTGCGCAGGCCTCGAGGGTGGGTCGCGCCGCCCGCGATCCGCTGGAACGGCACGGAGAGCAGCTGGAAGAGGAAGCGCACCACGAGCAGCGTGACCCAGACGGCCACCGTCGTCAGCACGAGCCATCCGACCGTCTGCGCGGATGTCTGATGGATGACCCACTGGACCTCGAGTCCGATGAGCACGAAGAGCGCTCCGTTGAGCAGGAAGACCCCGAACGGCCAGACCGCCTCGGCCTGGCGGCGGGAGGCCGCTGTGGTGATCTGCGGCCGAACGAAGGCGACGACGAGGCCCGCGACGACGACGGCGAGCACTCCCGAGGCGTGCACCATCTCGGCGAGCAGGAACGCGGAGAAGGGAACGAGCAGCAGGGTGACGTTGATCGACATCGTCGAGCGCACCCGCCGCAGGAGCAGCCAGGCGGCTGCCGCGACGATCGCTCCCGCGGCGATTCCGCCGAGGTAGGACACGATTACGGACATCGTGACCGTGACCGGCGTGATCTGGCCGCCGACGGCCAGCGAGACCGCGATGGCGTACAGCACGAGGGCCGTGCCGTCGTTGGTGAGGCTCTCGGCCTTCAGCTTCATGAACCCGCGTCGGGGAAGCAGCCGGCCGAGGGCCGCGACGGCGGTCGCGTCGGGAGGCGCAACAGCGGCACCGAGGATGAGAGCGATCTCCCACGGCAGGCCGAAGAACGCCGCCACTCCCGCCACGGCGAAGGCCGACGCGACGACGAGCAGCGTGCTCATCGGAAGGATGTAGCGGAAGTCCCGGCGAATCGAGCGCAACGACGTCGTCAGGCTCTCCCAGAACAGCATCACGGGCAGGAAGAGCAGCAGCACGGTCTCCGGTGGCAGCTGGATGTCACGGAGCTCGGGCACGAAGCCCAGCAGCAGACCGAACACGACCAGCACCAGGGGAAGAGCCAAGCGCAACCGCGGCGCCAGCATGGTCCCCACCAGGATCGTGAGCCCGAGGAGGACCGTGATCTCGAGACCTTCCATACAACCACCCATCATCTGCCGCGCGCTGACGACGACGCACACGTGCTCAGAGCACAGCGTCCGCTGGTGACAACGTATTCCCGTCGGGTGATCTGCGGAAGGTTCTGACAGACCTCCCCTCAGCCGGGCGGCGCCTCAGCTCTGCGCGCCGTAGTCCGGCAGCTCCTGCAGCGTCCAGGTGTTCCCATCCGGATCGTCGAAGGTGACGAAGCGACCCCAGGCCTGCTCGTCGACCCCCTCCGCTTCCACATCGAGACCGCGCAGGTGCGCGAGCGCCTCATCGGCATCCGGGACCACGACCTGGATCGTGTTCTGCATTCCCGGTTCGAGACGGCTCTCCCCCAGACCTGTCCCGAACGCGATGGAGCACGCGGATCCGGGCGGCGTCATCTGCACGAACCGCAGCCCCTCCATCGGCGTCTGATCATGATCGGCATTGAAGCCGATCTTCATGTAGAAGTCCTTCGCCCGGTCGATATCCGACACCGGCACGAAGATGAGCTCGATCTTCCAGTCCACAGCACACACCCTCCTGGCGGGCGCGGTCGCCCGTCCGCGTCCAAACTACGACGCCGCACCGACACTGCGCCAGGGGTGCGTGCGGCGCGATCGACGACCCTCAGATCCACCCCTTGTCCAACGCGATCCGTACCGCCTGCGCCCGGTTCTCGGCCCCCGTCTTGCCGATCGTCGCCGAGAGGTGGTTGCGCACCGTCCCCGCCGACAGGAACACCTCGGCGGCGATCATCGCTACGGACCGCCCGTCCGCCGCCAGCCGCAGGATCTGCTGCTCCCGATCGCTGAGCGGATTCGCGCCTTCGAAGAGGCTCTCCGCCGCAAGTGCAGGATCCAGCACCCGCAATCCGGCGTGCACACGGCGCACCGCCTCGGCCAGCTCCTCCGCCGGGGTGTCCTTGACGATGAACCCGCTGGCTCCGGCATCCAGCGCCGACCGCAGGTAGCCGGGCCGCGCAAAGGTCGTGACGATCAGCACGCGCGTGCCCGGGCTCGCCTGCCGAATGCGTCGCGTCGCCTCGACGCCGTCCATGCCGGGCATCTGAATGTCCATCAGGCACACATCGGGCCCGAGCTCGCCCACGAGCCGCACCGCTTCCGCGCCGTCCGCTGCCGTGCCGCACACCTCGAGGTCCCCCTCGAGCTCCAGGAGAGCGGCCATCGCACCGCGCACGAGCGCCTGGTCATCCGCGATCACCAAGCGGATACCGCGCGTCTCCTCCGAATCGGTCACCACGTCACTTCCACTCGCGTTCCGGAATTCTCGGCGGAGCTCCATCGCAGAACCGCGCCCGCCGCCGCTGCACGCTCCCGCATCCCCCGGATGCCGTTTCCCTCCGGCGCCCTCGACCCGACGCCGTCGTCCTCCACGGCCAGCGAACCGGGAGCGATGAGCACCGTCACGGTTCGGGATCGGGAGTGTCGGAGCGCGTTCGTCGTCGCTTCTCGCAGAATCCAGCTCGCCGTCAGCGACTGCACGGGCGACAGCGCTCCGGGCGCTCCCTCGACCTGCACGTCGATCCCTGCGGACCCCAGGGCGTCCCGACTGGCAGCCAGCTGTTCGACGAGCGTGGCGCCGCGCGCCCCGGCCACAGACGCCCGCACCCCGGCGAGCGCCTCGGCGGTGAGCGCCTCGATGTCGGCGAGTTCCGCCTTCGCCCGCTCCGGATCGGACTCCATGAGGCGCCGCACCAGCTGGGCCTTCAGCCCGACCACGGTCAGCGAATGCCCGACCAGGTCGTGCACATCGCGGGCGACCGCCTCCCGCCCCTCGCTCGTCGCCAGCTCCAGCCCGAGACGTTCCGCCTGGACCGATCGGACGATGAGCCAGGTCGACACGGTGTTCACCACGCCGAGCAGGCCGACGATCGCGAGCAGCGAGAGGTACTCGATGCCTCCTGGAATGAGGAAGACGCACAGCGCTGTGACCGCGACGGCTCCGACGGTGGTGATCCAGTGCCAGGTGCGCGTCAGACCGTAGGAAGCGAACGACATGATGAACGGCAGGAAGCTCAGAGCGGAGCCGCCCTCCGCGGGCACCGAGAGCAGCGCGCATACGATCAGCGCCGCGAAAGTGATCCACTGCCGCGCGGACGGCGCCTTTCCGAGGCCGCCGCCCCCGCGCATCCCGTGCATGAAGCCGACGACGTACAGGACGATGAAGGCGACGAGCATCACCCAGCCGACGATGATCCACCCGACCGGGGCCGTCGATCGCAGCAGCGCCAGCACCGGGTAGATCAGGAAGACCAGCCAGATCACCGCCATCAGCCACCCGAACCGCGCCCAGGGATCTTTGGAGGCCGGCGAACGCGCTCCGATGGCGGACCAGGCTGCCGGTGGAGCGCCTGCGGCGGCGAACTGCGCGGCCGCTCGTGATGGACCGGCGGATGCCGCTCCATCACGCGGGGGTGGTCGCATCATCTATCCAACCTACTGGCGAGTCCGTGCGCGCTTCATGCCTGCCGCCACCAGCACCGCGAACACCGCGAGCCAGACGACGACGTTCAGGATCAGCATCCAGATCGGGTCGCTCTGCCCCGTGGTGAGCGTGCCCTCGGTGAGCGGCCACCGGCCCAGCGCGACGAAGCCGTACAGCGGGGTGAACCGGGCGATGTCGAGCATGACTCCGTCGAGAGGCATGAACACGTTCCCGAAGAAGGCGAAGAACGTCATCGAGATGGACGCGAGGGCTGCAGCGGAATCGGAGGTGAAGAACAGCCCGACACCGAGCCCGAACAGACCATAGATCAGGCCGAGGCCGAGGATGATCCCGGCCGTCGCCGCCCATCGCCAGATGTCGTCGGCGTGCGCCCCTGTCAGCGCTCCCGCGGTGAACACCGCCACGAGTGCCAGCGCCGCGAAGCTGACGGCCGTGAGCAGCTTCGTGACCGCATACCCGACGGTCGTCAGCGGTGTCATCGCCAGCTGGCGCCCCCAGCCCTGTTTCGCCTCTGTCGCCGCGAGCGAGGTCAGCGAACTCATGGCGACCGCCGTTCCGTACGCCGCCATCGAGGTCATCACGTAGAAAGAGACGTTCCCGTTGCCGGCCGAAAGGGCGCCGTATCCCATGCCGGCGCCGAACAGCAGGTACATCGCCACGGGCATGCCGAGGGTGAAGGCGAGGGTGTAGGGGTTGCGCAGCTGCCTGACGCCCTCGATACGCAGCATCGTCGATGAGATCAGCATGGGTCAGTCCTCCGTGAGTGCCGTGAAGGCGGTTTCGAGTGTCGGCGCGGCGATCTCCAGATCGTGCGCACCGGCGGCGAGCAGCGTACGGGCGATGGCGTCGGAGTCGGATGCCCGCAGGCTGAGTCGATCCGCATCCAGCCGGACGTCGACGACTCCGGACGTCGCCCGCAGCGAGGCGACGAGATCCGCCGAGCCGCCGACCGCGACCGTTGCCGAGATCGTACGCTCGCCCAGACCGACGCGCAGCCGCGCGGTCGGAGCATCGGCCACGATCGAGCCACGATGCATCACCACCGTGCGACGGGCGAACTGCTCCGCCTCTTCGAGGTAGTGGGTCGCAAAGATGATCGTGCGGCCGGCATCCGCATCCGCTCGCATGACGTCCCAGAAGTGGCGTCGTGCCGTGACATCCATGCCTGCCGTCGGCTCGTCGAGCACGAGGATGTCGGGATCGGAGACCATCGCGAGCGCGAACTTCACACGCTGCTGCTCGCCTCCTGAGCACTTCGACACGCGGCGCCGAGCGAGGTGCACGAGATCGGCCCGTGCCATGACCGTGGCGACCCTCGCCAGGGCCGCGGCGCCGTAGAGAGAAGCGATGAGCCGAACCGTCTCCTGCACCGTCAGATCCGACAGCAGACCGCCGGTCTGCAGGACAGCGGCGATCGATCCGCCCGCAGTCGCGCGCTCGGGTGTCGAGCCGAGCACGCGAACCGTGCCCTCGCTCGGCGCGGTGAGGCCGAGGAGCATGTCGAGCGTGGTCGTCTTACCGGCGCCGTTCGGTCCGAGCAGGGCGACGACCTCGCCACGACGCACGGTCAGGTCGACGCCGTCGACCGCCTGGACGCGGCGGTCGCCGCTTCCGAAATGACGGCGGACCCCCGTGAGCTCGATGACGATGGGGCTGCCTGTCGACGGATCCGTGGCCGGCCGCTCGGCGACCTGCGTCCCCGAGCCGTGCGCTGGTGTGGTGTTCATACCTCCAGCGTGGTCGCACGCCGGCCACGGCACCGGAGGTCGTTGTCACCTTCTCGGCATGACACGTGTCATGGGATTCACCCTGCCGGCAGCAGCGCTCCCCCGAGGAATTCCGCGAGCTCGCTCACATCGTCGAGCGGCAGCACGGCGGCGACGTACTGATCCGGACGCACCACGACCACGACACCGTCGCGCGACAACTCGCGCTCGGCGAAGATGTCCGCGCTCGCCCACACCGTGGGACCGGCCGCATAGACCTTCTCCCAGTCGGTCAGACCGAGCGGTCCGGTCTTCGGCAGGAACAGCTCCGGCACCGAGGTGATCTCGAACTCGTCATAGCGCTGCTGGTAGACGGCCTTGACGTCGAAGACGGCGTCGACGTCGGCACCGGCCGGCGTGAAACGCGCCAGCACGGGCGCCGCCCCGGTCGCCCAGGATGCCAAGGACGAAGCGTCGGTGTCGGCGAATGCGTAGATACGCCAGCGGCCGTCCGCCTTCGCGTGGTGGCCGAGGTGTACAGCGTTGCCGTCGCACACGCGAGTGACCTCGACCGACTTGAAGCGCTTGCCGAGCGGGAATCCTGCGGCGAGCGCCTGATGCGTCGCATCCGCGACGATCGCCGACGCGCCGTACTGCGTCATGAACCCGGAAGGGAACTCGGCCGTGGCGAGGTAGTGGGTCGCCAGGTCCTGCGGGTCGGAGATCTCCTCCGGCTTGCGCGCCATCAGCGCCGACCACTCCTTGTCGAAGTCGATGAGCTGCTGCGCCACCGGCATGCGCTCGGCGGAATACGTCGACAGCAGCGACTCCGGACTGCGCCCGGTGAGCACCGAACCCAGCTTCCAGCCCAGGTTGAAGCCGTCCTGCATCGAGACGTTCATGCCTTGCCCGGCCTTGGCGCTGTGCGTGTGGCAGGCATCGCCGGTGAGGAAGACACGCGGGATGCGACCGGAGCCGTCGATCACGTCGTCGAAGCCGTCGGTGACCCGATGGCCGACCTCGTAGACGCTGTGCCAGGCGACCTGCTTCACATCCAGGGTGTACGGATGCAGGATCGCATTGGCCTTGCGGATGATCTCGTCGATCGGCGTCTGCCGCACCTGATGGTTGTCGTCGTCGGCGACCTCGCCGAGGTCGATGTACATCCGGCTGAGGTAGCCGCCCTCGCGCGGGATGTGCAGGATGTTGCCTGCCTCGGAGTTGATCGCGCACTTGGTGCGCCAGTCCGGGAAGTCAGTGTTGACGACCACGTCCATGACACCCCAGGCGTGCGCCGAGAACGCGCCGACGTGGGTGCGGCCGATCGCGTCGCGCACGCCGCTGCGGGCGCCGTCGCAGCCGGCGACGTACTTCGCCCGCACGGTCCGCTCCTCGCCGGTCGAGTGCCGCAGACGCACCTCGACGGGGTACTCCCCCTGCTCGTGAACGGTGAGCCCGACGAACTCCACGCCGTAGTCCGGGACGATCCGCCCCGGTCCGTGGGCCGCGGCTTCGGCGAAGTAGTCCAGGACGCGCGCTTGGTTCACGATCAGGTGCGGGAACTCGCTGATCTTGAGCGCGTAGTCCTCGGTCCGCGACGTACGGATGATGTTCTGCCGATTCGCCGGATCCGGGCCCCAGAAGTTCATCCAGCCGATGTTGTAGGCCTCGGCGACGATCCGCTCCGCGAACCCGAACGCCTGGAACGTCTCGACGCTGCGGGGCTGGATGCCGTCGGCCTGGCCGAGAACGAGTCGCCCCTCGCGGCGCTCGACGATCCGGGTCGAGATGTCCGGGTACTGCGACATCTGCGCCGCGAGGAGCATGCCGGCGGGGCCGGAACCGACGATGAGCACGTCGATCTCGTCGGGGATGTCGGCCGGGCGATCGCTGCCGATGCCCGAGGCGTCCTGTACTCGCGGGTCTCCCGAGACGTAGCCGTGGTGGTGGAACTGCATCGTCGTCGATTCCTTCCGACTGCTTTGTCAGGTCTTGCTTCTCAGACTCGATTGTTCTATATTCGAACACACCGTTCTACTATTGAACACATCGTATGCGCGCGCACCTCAGAGCGCAAGAGAGCACAGGTCATGGCAGAGACTGGATCACCCGCATCGCAGACGCTCAGTCGCGGTATCCGGATCCTCGAGATCCTCGCCGACGCCCGCGGCCCTCTTGCCATCGACGAGATCGCGGCGCGCCTCGGGGTGCATCGTTCGATCGCGTACCGCCTGCTGCGCACCCTCGAAGATCATCGACTCGTGAGCCGCGATGCGGCCGGTGCCGTCAGCCTGGGGGCACGGATGGCGGCGCTCGCCGCCGGTGTCGCGCACGACCTCCAGGCCGAGGCGCTGCCCGAGCTCACGGCGGTCGCCAACGACCTCGGCATGACATGCTTCCTCGCGGTGCTCGACGGCGACGAGTGCATCACACTCGCGAGCGTCGAGCCGCGGCACGCCGTCGCGAGCGTCGCGCAACGCCCCGGCGCCCGGCATCCGGTCACCGTCGGCGCCCCCGGCAAGGCGATCCTCGCGCAGATCCCCGCATCGGAGTGGGGAACGGATGTCACCGCGCCGCTGCGTGCGGAGGTCGAAGCGACGATCCGACGCGGCTACGCCACCAGCCACGACGAAGTGATCCCCACGGTGCAGTCCGTCGCCGTGCCGCTGGTGCTCCGCGGGCATCGAGCGGCCGCGATCGCCGTCGTCCACGTCGCCACGACCCTCGATGACGCAGAGATCGCCGCACGGCTGCAGCACTCCGCATCCGTCATCCGCGAGGCGCTCGACGGCTGAGCCGTCACAGACTCCGGTCGTTGAGCGAGCTCCCTCGCTCAACGACCGGAAGGGCTCAGGCCCGCGACATCCCGTAGATCGGGCTGACCGCCTGCTCCTCCTCGTGGTCGGGACCGAGCGGGATGCCGGAGCGATCGCGCAACAGCAGCGTCGCCACGAGGCCCAGCACGGTCATCCCGGCGAGGTACCAGGTCACCGCGTCCGTCGAGCCGGTCGCCGACACGATGGCGGTGGCGATCGTGGGAGCGAAGGCACCACCCGCGATGGCACCGATCGCGTACGAGATCGAGACCCCGGAGAAGCGGATGGATGCCGGGAACAGCTCCGTGTACAGCGCCGCCTGCGGCCCGTACGTGAACCCCAGTCCGATGGTGAGGATCGCAAGGCCGGCGAACAGCGGCAGGAGCTCGCCGGTGTTCACCAGCGGGAACAGCGCGAATACGCCGCCGAGCTGCAGGATCCAGCCGATGATGTAGGTCGTGCGGCGTCCGATCCGATCGGAGATCCACCCGGCGAAGAGCGTCGAAAGCAGCCAGGTGACGGCGGAACCGGCGACCGCCCAGAGCACCGGCCCTCTCTCGAGCCCGATCGACCCCTCGGGGTTCGTGGCGTACCCCTGGATGTAGCCGCCCGTCGTCATGTACCCGACCGCGTTGTTGCCTGCGAACACGAGCGCGGCGATGACGACGAGGAGGGCATGCTTCGCGAACAGCTGCACGATCGGCATCCGCGCCTTCTCCTTGCGTTCTGCGAGTTCGGTGAACACGGGGCTCTCCTCGACCTTGCGGCGCACGTAGTAGCCGACCAGGATCAGGACCACGCTGAGCAGGAACGGAATACGCCAGCCCCACGCGAGGAACTGATCTCCCGGAGCGATGACCGTCATCAGCGCCATCACGCCCGAGGCGAGCAGCAGGCCGAGCGGCACGCCGATCTGCGGCGAAGCGCCGAACACACCGCGCTTCGATTTCGGCGCGTGCTCGACGGCCATCAGGACGGCGCCGCCCCACTCGCCGCCGGCAGAGATGCCCTGCAGGATGCGCAGGAGCACCAGCAGGATGGGGGCCGTCAGCCCGATGGCCTCATAGGTGGGCAGCACGCCGATCAGGGCGGTCGCAGCCCCCATCAGGATCAGCGTCCACATCAGCACGGTCTTGCGTCCGAGCTTGTCGCCGTAGTGGCCAGCGAGGAACGCACCGAGCGGACGGAAGAGGAAGCTGACACCGACGGTGGCGAATGCGATCAGGGCACTGTTCTGGCCCAGCGGGGCGAAGAAGAGCTGGCCGAACACCAGCCCGACGGCGGTGGCGTAGATGAAGAAGTCGTACCACTCGACAGTGGTGCCGACGACGGTGGCGAAGACGACGCGACGGCGGTCGGCCGCGGTCGCGATGGTGCCGGTGGGAGTGAACCCATCGTGTGACTGCCCGCTCATGGGGTGTCTCCTTTGGTTGTGACGGCATTGTCACGGCTCGCACTCACGCTGTCTTCAGTGCTTGCCGAGGGGTAACCCGATGATATATGATTTCGAATACGACGCACAAGGCGTTGCAAACAAGCGCGAGGAGGCGCCCCGTGACGGATCCCAGCACCCGCCCCGGCAAGATCATCGCGATCCATCTGAGTTACGCCTCCCGCGCTGACCAGCGCGGCCGTCGCCCGGCAGCTCCCTCCTATTTCTTCAAGCCGGCCAGCTCCGTCGGTGTCTCCGGCGGCACGGTCGAGCGCCCGGACGGCACCGAATTGCTCGCGTTCGAGGGTGAGATCGCGCTCATCATCGGCACCCCGGCACGGCGGGTCTCGCTCGCGGATGCCTGGGCGCACGTCGGCTGGGTGACCGCCTCGAACGATCTCGGCCTCTACGACCTCCGCGCGAACGACAAGGGATCGAACGTGCGCTCCAAGGGCGGTGACGGCTACACGCCGCTCGGCCCCGACCTCATCGACGCCCGCACGGTCGATCCGGAAACGCTGCGCGTGCGCACATGGGTGAACGGCGACCTCCGCCAGGACGACTCCAGCGCCGGCATGATCTTCCCGCTCGCGCAGCTGGTCGCTGATCTCTCCCAGCACTTCACGCTCGAGCCTGGCGACGTGATCCTCACCGGCACCCCCGCCGGGTCGTCCGTGATCGTCCCGGGCGACGTCGTAGAGGTCGAGGTGGATGCTCCGGACGCACCGGGCGCGCCGTCTTCGGGTCGCCTGATCACCACCGTCACGCAGGGCGATGTCGCCTTCGACGCCGAACTCGGCTCACTCCCCGCCGTCGACGACCTGCAGCGCACCGAGGCCTGGGGGTCTCGGGAAGAGGCGGGACTTGCCCCTGTTTCCGACGAATCAGCGCTCTCGCCCGAACTCCGGGCGAAGCTGATGGAGGCACCGACGGCCGGCCTTTCCTCCCAGCTGCGCAAGCGCGGCCATCACTCCTGCTTCATCGACGGCGTCGCGGCGAACATCGCCGGCAGCAAGATCGTCGGCACCGCGAAGACACTCCGCTTCGTCCCGTTCCGTGAAGACCTGTTCAAGACCCACGGCGGCGGCTACAACGCGCAGAAGCGCGCCTTCGACGCCGTGAAGAAGGGCGAGATCATCGTGATCGAGGCCCGCGGTGATGACAGCACCGGAACGCTCGGCGATATCCTCGCTCTGCGCGCCCTCGCCCGGGGTGCCGCCGGTGTCGTCACCGATGGGGGCGTGCGCGACTTCGACGCCGTCGCCGACATCGGACTGCCGGTGTTCTCCCGCGGCGCGCATCCGTCGGTCCTCGGACGCAAGCACGTCCCCTGGGACGTCGACGTCACCATCGCCTGCGGCGGCGCGAGCGTGCAGCCCGGCGACATCATCGTGGGCGACGGCGACGGCGTGATCGTCATCCCGCCGCATCTGGCCGAGCAGGTCGTCGATGACACGCTCGCGCAGGAGGTCGAGGATGCCTGGATCGCCGAGCAGGTCGCGGCGGGCCACCCGGTCGACGGCCTCTTCCCGATGAACGCCGAATGGCGCGCGCGCTACGAATCGGAGACGGGCTCGCGATGACCGCCGTCGACACACTCAGCAAGTCCGAGCAGGCATACGCCTGGATCCGCTCCCACATCTCCGCCCACACGTTCGGCCCCGGCTATCGTCTGGTGCTCGGTCCGATCGCCGAAGAGCTGGGAATGAGCGTCGTCCCCGTACGGGAAGCCATCCGACGACTGGAGGCCGAGGGACTCGTGACGTTCGAGCGGAACGTTGGCGCGCGGGTCACCCTCGTCGACGAGACCGAGTACGCACACACCATGGAGACGCTCGGTGTCGTCGAAGGAGTGGCCACGGCGCTCTCCGCGCCGTTCCTGGACGACGCGGCGCTCGACGCCGCCCAGGCCGTCAACGATCGGATGGCTCGACTGCTCGAGCACTTCGACGCCCACCTGTTCACCGAACTGAACAGGCAGTTCCATGCCCTGCTCTTCGAGCCGTGCCCGAACCCGCATCTTCTGGATCTGGTGCACCGCGGATGGTCGCGGCTCTCCGGCATCCGCGATTCCACGTTCGCCTCGGTTCCGGGCCGTGCCACGCATTCGGTCGAAGAGCACACGCAGATCCTCGACCTCATCCGATCCCGCGCCGACCCGCTCGAGATCGAACTCGCCGCCCGGAACCACCGCTGGCGCACCAAGGACGCGTTCCTCGACGCGCTGCACTCCCGTTCCCGTCATTCCACCGGAGGAGACTCATGACCGCTTCACGCATCCCTGCCGACCTGCCCGACCACATCCAGCACTACATCGACGGAGCCTTCGTCGACTCGATCGACGGAGACACCTTCGATGTGCTCGACCCGGTCACCAACCTGACGTACACGACGGCTGCAGCTGGCAAGAAGGCCGACATCGACCTCGCCGTCGCCGCGGCGAAGCGCGCCTTCGACGAAGGCCCCTGGCCTCGGATGCTGCCGCGCGAGCGTTCGCGGGTACTGCACCGCATCGCCGACATCGTCGAATCGCGCGATGCGCGCCTGGCCGAGCTCGAGTCCTACGACTCCGGCCTGCCGATCACGCAGGCCCTCGGCCAGGCCCGTCGCGCTGCCGAGAACTTCCGCTTCTTCGCCGACCTGATCGTCGCCCAGGCCGACGATGCGTTCAAGGTTCCGGGCAAGCAGATGAACTACGTCAACCGCAAGCCGATCGGCGTCGCCGGACTCATCACGCCGTGGAACACGCCGTTCATGCTCGAGTCCTGGAAGCTGGGTCCGGCGCTCGCGACCGGCAACACCGTCGTGCTCAAGCCGGCTGAGTTCACGCCGCTTTCGGCATCCCTGTGGGCCGGCATCTTCGAGGAGGCAGGGCTCCCCCAGGGTGTCTTCAACCTCGTCAACGGCCTCGGTGAAGACGCCGGAGACGCGCTCGTGAAGCACCCCGACGTGCCGCTCATCTCGTTCACGGGCGAGAGCCGCACCGGACAGATCATCTTCGGCAACGCCGCTCCCTTCCTCAAGGGGCTGTCGATGGAGCTCGGCGGCAAGTCGCCGGCCGTCGTCTTCGCGGATGCCGACATCGAAGCCGCAGTGGATGCGACGATCTTCGGCGTCTTCTCGCTGAACGGCGAGCGCTGCACGGCCGGTGCCCGCATCCTCGTCGAGCGCTCGATCTACGACGACTTCGTCGAGCGCTACGCCGCCCAGGCGAAGCGCGTGAAGGTCGGCTACCCGAACGACCCGGCCACCGAGGTCGGCGCTCTGGTGCACCCGGAGCACTACGAGAAGGTGATGAGCTACGTCGAGATCGGAAAGACCGAAGGACGCCTAGTGGCCGGCGGCGGACGCCCCGCGGATTTCCCGGAGGGCAACTTCGTGCAGCCGACCGTGTTCGCCGACGTCTCCCCGGATGCCCGGATCTTCCAGGAGGAGATCTTCGGCCCAGTCGTCGCGATCACGCCGTTCGACTCCGACGAGGAGGCGCTCGCACTCGCGAACAACACCCGGTACGGCCTCGCGGCGTACATCTGGACGAACGACCTCAAGCGGGCGCACAACTTCGCCGGAGCCGTCGAGGCCGGCATGGTGTGGCTGAACAGCAACAACGTGCGCGACCTTCGCACCCCGTTCGGCGGCGTGAAGGCATCCGGCCTCGGCCACGAGGGCGGCTACCGCTCGATCGACTTCTACACCGACCAGCAGAGCGTGCACATCACGCTCGGCGGCGCCCACAACCCGACCTTCGGCAAGAACTGAGGACGCTGACATGACCAACCGCGACGACATGACGCTGACCTCCTCCGGGTTCTACGTGAGCCAGGAGGCGCCGATCCACCCGGACGACCCCACTCCGACGCCGACGAGCACTCCGCCGGACATCCTGCGCTGCGCCTACATGGAGCTCGTCGTCACCGACCTCGCTGCATCCCGCGTGTTCTACGTCGACGTCCTGGGTCTGTACGTGACCGAGGAGAATGACGAGGCGATCTACCTGCGCTCCACCGAGGAGTTCATCCACCACAACCTCATCCTCCGCAAGGGCCCGATCGCCGCCGTCGCCGCCTTCTCCTATCGCGTGCGGACGCCAGAGGACCTCGACCGCGCCGTCGAGTTCTACTCCGAGCTCGGCTGCGAGGTGCGCCGCAACGAGAACGGCTTCGTGAAGGGCATCGGCGACTCGGTGCGCGTGATCGACCCGCTCGGCTTCCCGTACGAGTTCTTCCACGCGACCGATCACGTCGAGCGGATGTCGTGGCGCTACGACCTGCACATCCCCGGCGAGCTGGTGCGCCTCGACCACTTCAACCAGGTCACGCCCGACGTCCCTCGAGCGGTGAAGTTCATGCAGGACCTCGGCTTCCGTGTTACGGAGGACATCCAGGATGACGAGGGCACCGTCTACGCCGCCTGGATGCGTCGCAAGCCCACCGTGCACGACACCGCGATGACCGGCGGCGACGGCCCGCGGATGCACCACGTGTGCTTCGCCACGCACGAGAAGCACAACATCCTCGCGATCTGCGACAAGCTCGGCGCGCTCCGCCGCTCCGACGCGATCGAGCGCGGCCCTGGTCGCCACGGCGTGAGCAACGCCTTCTACCTCTACCTGCGCGACCCCGACGGCCACCGCGTCGAGGTCTACACGCAGGACTACTACACCGGCGACCCCGACAACCCGGTCATCACCTGGGACGTGCACGACAACCAGCGCCGTGACTGGTGGGGCAACCCTGTCGTGCCCTCGTGGTACACCGAGGCGTCTCTCGTGCTCGACCTCGACGGCAACCCGCAGCCGGTCGTCGCCCGTACAGACTCGAGCGAAATGGCGGTGACCATCGGCGCCGACGGATTCTCGTACACCCGCGAGGGCGAGGACTCCATGCCCGAGTACAAGCAGGGCGAGTACAAGCTGGGCCACCAGCTGTGACGCTGCCTGCAGACACCATCGCGCAGATCGCGGCCGAGTTGGCCGAGGCTGACCGCGCGCACAGCGTGATCCCCCGCATCACGGCCCGGTACCCCGAGGCGACGGTCGAGGACTCGTACGCGATCCAGGGCGTCTGGCGCGATACGCAGATCGCGGCCGGACGCCGGCTCGTCGGCCGCAAGATCGGCCTCACCTCCCGCGCGATGCAGCAGGCCACCGGCATCACCGAGCCCGACTACGGCGTGATGTTCGACGACACCGTGTACGAGTCGGGATCCGAGATCCCGGTCGACGATTTCTCGAACGTGCGCATCGAGGTGGAACTGGCGTTCGTGCTGAAGCATCCGCTCGAAGGTCCGGACTGCACCCTCGACGACGCTCTCGCCGCGATCGACTACGCCGTCCCGGCGCTCGAGGTGCTGAACTCGCACATCGAGCTGGAAGGCCGCACGATCGTCGACACGATCAGCGACAACGCCGCCTACGGAGCGATGGTTCTCGGCACGGTGCACAAGCGCCCCGACGAGATCGATCTGCGGTGGGTACCCGGGCTGCTCTTCAAGAACGGCGAGATCGAGGAGACCGGCGTCGCCGCCGGTGTGCTCAACCACCCGGCCACCGGCGTCGCGTGGCTCGCGAACAAGTTCCACCAGCACGGCGCGCGCCTGGAGGCCGGCGAGATAATCCTGGCAGGATCGTTCACGCGCCCGATGTGGGTGGCGCGCGGCGACGAGGTGCTGTGCGATTACGGACCGATGGGAACAATCGAATGCCGCTTCATCTAGCCCCCTCCTTCCGCGCGCAACTCGCGGGATCAGACCGCCCATTCGTGGGCATGTGGGTCTGCTCCGCCAGTCCGCTCCTCGCCGAGGTCGCCGCGGGCTCCGGTCTGGACTGGCTGCTGATCGACATGGAGCATTCCGCGACCACGCTGGAGAGCGTGCAGATGCAGCTCCAGGCGGTCGCGGCCTATCCGATCACCCCGCTCGTGCGGGTGCCGAGCAACGACACCGTCACGATCAAGCAGATCCTCGACCTCGGCGCCCAGAACCTCATCGTGCCGATGGTCTCCTCCGTCGATGAGGCGCGTGCCGCCGTCGCCGCCACGCGGTATCCCCCGCTCGGCGTACGCGGCGTCGGCAGCGCTCTCGCGCGCAGCGCACGCTGGAACCGCGTCGACGGCTACCTTCAGGATGCCTCCCAGTACACGTCCCTCACCGTGCAGATCGAGACGACAGCCGGGGTGGAAGCCGCCGCCGATATCGCCGCCGAAGACGGCGTCGACGCGATCTTCGTCGGCCCCTCCGACCTCGCCGCATCGATGGGTCTGCTCGGCCAGCAGACGCACCCCGACGTGGTCGCCGCGGTCGAGCGCGTCTTCGCTGCGGCGAAGGCGGCAGGCACGCCGGTCGGCGTGAACGCCTTCGACCCCACCGCTGCCGACGCCTATCTCGCCGCGGGGGCAGATTTCGTCGCCGTCGGTGCCGACGTGGCGCTTCTGGCCCGAGCATCCGAAGCCCTGGCCGCTCGATTCATCCGCCCGGCGGGTGCGCGCACCAGCTATTGAGCAGGGACAGCCAGGAAGTCCTCGATCGCCGCGCGCAGCGCGGGAATGTTGCTGATCATCGGATAGTGTCCGCCGGCGATCTCGACGATGCGCGGATCGCGCAGCCGCGCGGCGTAGCCACGCTGCAGCTGCGACGGGATCTCCTTGTCACCGGCGGTGACAACGTAGGTCGTCCTCGGCACCGCCGCGAGCGCGGCGTTCGACGCCACTCGACTCAGGAAGTAGCTGCGCGGCTCCGGCTCGAGATCATCGATGAAGCGCCGCACGGTTTCTTCGTCGACGCCGGCGCCGAGACCGTTACGGAGTGCCGACTCCGGCGGCCTGGTTCCCGCGAGCCGAAGGATCAACGGGAGGATCACCCGATTGGGGAACGGCAACGACGACGCGAACGAAGCGTCCGCCTTCGGGATGATGGCCGCGACCGCCAGAACGCCACGGACCCGCTCGGGGGCGAGGCGCGCCACCTCGCTCGCGACGACCCCTCCGGCGGAGTGAGCGATGAGGGTCAGGTCTCCCTCGGGGGCGGCGTCCAACGCGGCCCGCGCATAGTCGGTGACCGTCGCATTCTCGGCGGTCGGTCGCGGCGCCACCGTGGCGGAAGCGGATTGTCCTTCGATGACGGCGTCCCACGCCCATTCGGGGAGACCGGCACCGGAAAGCAGAAGCAGAGAAGTTGTCATGTGAGTGAACCTATCCAGAGAGACCGACTAGCAAACGTCGGCTTTAGAGTGAATGTCGTGGCATTCTCCAAATCGACCGATCCCCACCTGACCCTCAGGCGGATCGAACGGCAGCACGCACTCATCGAGGAGCTGCGACGCCGTCGAGGTGCGCCGCGATCGGCACTGTCCCTCGGCTCGGCTCTGGGTGTCACCGCACGCACCGTCGAACGAGACATCGCCCGGATGCGCGAGAGCGGCATCCCGATCCGCGTGCAGCGGGGCCCCGGCGGCGGCTATCTGTTCGACGTCCGTTCGGACATCGGCCCGATCCTGCTCGAGCCTGGCGAGATCGCCGCCCTTCTCGTCGCGCTGGTCGCGCTCGGACCGACCGCGACGGACTCCGCACGCACGAGCATGCACAAACTCACCCTCGCCCTGATGCCGCCCGGAGATTCATGAGTCCCGCAGACACGACCGTCAAGACCCGCGGCCTGGGCGCGATGCAGGACCGGAACTTCCGATGGTTCTTCCTCGCGCGGGCGATCACGCTGATCACCGGGTCGATGTCGTCGATCGCGCTCGCGTTCGCAGTGCTCGACATCGACAACGATGCCCGCTCGCTCTCGCTCGTGCTCGCCGCGTTCACGATCAGCAACATCGTGTTCGTGCTCTTCGGCGGAGTCATCGCCGATCGACTGCCGCGGGCGCTGATCATCCAGTCCTGCTACGTCGTCGACATCCTCTCCATCGGAACGATCGCCGCGCTCCTGTTCACCGGGACGGCCACGGTTCCGTTGATCGCGATCCTCGCCGCGATCAACGGAGCATCCACCGCCTTCGTGCTGCCGGCGATGCAGGGCCTCATCCCGCAGCTGACCACGCCGGAGCACTTGCAGCAGGCGAACGCGATGCTCTCTTTCGTGCGCTCTATGGTGACGATCGGCGGCCCGATCATCGCCGGCGTGCTCGTGGCGACGGCGGGCCCTGCCTGGGCGATGGTCGTCCAGGCGGCCGGCTGGGTCGCCGCGATCCCGATCCTGGCCCTCGTGAAGCTGCCTCCTCCCGCACACGGCGGAGGGACGACGATGTTCCACGATCTGCGCGTCGGGTGGCGGGAGTTCTGGAGTCGATCGTGGCTGTGGGCGATCGTGCTCGCGTTCATGGTGATGAACGCGATCCACGTCGGCGCCTGGGGCGTGGCCGGACCGTACATCGCGAAGAACAACGACCTGCTCGGCATCTCCGGCTGGGGCTGGGTGGTCAGCGCCGAGGGCGTCGGCGTCCTGCTGATGACGCTGATCCTGATGTGGTTCCCGCTGAAGAAGCCGCTCCGCTACGGAATGATCGGGATGGCCGCGTTCGCCATTCCGCTGACCGTGCTCGGCGTGCACCCGGCTGTCGTGCTGCTCGCGATCGCGGCGTTCATCGCGGGGGCCGGAGCCGAGGTCTTCAGCACGGGGTGGAATCTCGCGATGATGGAGAACATCCCTGGCGAGAAGCTCTCCCGGGTCTCCAGTTACGACATGCTGGGCAGCTTCGTCGTGATGCCGATCGGCACGCTGATCTACGGCTGGCTGATCACGCATGCGGATGCCGCGACCGTCCTCATCACGTCGGGCATCGTGTACGCGGCCGTGGCTCTGGCGACTCTGGTCGTGCCGAGCGTGTGGCGGATGGGGCGCCCGACGGATGCCCTGACCGCCGACGCGGGCTGACCGGGCGCCTGTCCTGCTGCGCCATCCGTTCCGGTCGCACTTCACGCGGGTGTCCGGCCGGAGAGAGAGCACGAACTGCGACCGGAGCGCTGCGAGCTGCGGACGCCGCGCACTGGCGCATTCATAGCGACCCGCGCCAGACTGTGGACATGACCTTCGCCGCACTCCAGCCGCTCGCCGATCGAGCGATCCTGTTCACCTCGCTCCGCCAGGATGCCCTCTCCGCGGCCGCCGACGCACTCGGCGAGCACCGATGGGACGCCGACATGCAGGCCGGAACGCTCACGTTCACGGCCAACGCCGACCCGAGCCGTCAGCTCGTCACGCGCGCGCACCTCGTCGCCACGATCGCTCCCGGCCCGCGCTCGCTGCTCTGGGCATGGGCGCACCCCCGCGGTGACGCGGCAGGACTCGCCTCTCAGCTGCAGGCGTACGGCGCCCAGCACGGCGTCGCCGAGCTCACCGCGCCGGAGCTCGCGTTCCCCGCAGACGCGGATGCGGATATCGACGGCTGGATCGCCCGTGCTGCCCACACCGTGGGCGGAGTCGCCGTCGAACTGACCGGCCGGGCCCCGTACTACTCGGCCCCCGTCGGCGGCGGCACCAGAGCAGTCTTCATTCTCGATGCGCCGCTCGCACCGCTGACGGTCGTCGACGCGATGATCGCGCTCCCCCGCATCCTGTCCGGACTCGCCCTCACGGACGCGCGGACCGCCGTCTGGGATCTCGCCCGCCTCGCGAACTGGACGCTGACCTGG
The DNA here is from genome assembly GCF_040675825.1 of Microbacterium sp. LWH12-1.2. Lineage (NCBI taxonomy): Bacteria > Bacillati > Actinomycetota > Actinomycetes > Micrococcales > Microbacteriaceae > Microbacterium > Microbacterium sp. LWH12-1.2. The sequence continues at coordinate 230,822 of NZ_JBEGIJ010000001.1, read as the reverse complement.
ACGGATCAGTCGTTCAGCGGGGCGACCGTCACCGATGCGACCGGATCTGCGACCTTCCGTTTCGATGAGCAGGCGCGCATCACCGGCATCGAGAGCACCGTCGGCCCTCAGGTTCTCTGAAGGCCGCACGTTCCATGAGCAAGGGAGTCGCATGAAGAACGGAATCATCCGCTTCGCGTCGCTGTACGTCTTCAACGTCGCGGTGCTGCTTCTCATCGGGCTGCTGATGACGAACGTCCGTGTCGGCTGGCACGCACTCTGGGCATCCGTCATCCTCACGCTCGCCGCGCTCTTCGTGAAACCGACGCTCGCTGCGGCGTTCCGCAAGTCCGCGGCGAAGTCGGCAGCGGACCGCACCGGCGCCGGTGAGAAGGTCGTGCAGTACGCCCTCGTCTACGTCGTCGAGCTGATCATCTGGGTGCTGACAGTGTGGCTGAGCGGCGTCACCGTCGCCGGCTTCTTCTGGGGCTACGTGCTGCCGCCGCTGGGCCTGCTGCTCGGCTGGGTGATCTACGACCAGATCGACGACCGACTGCGCGCGAAGACGGCTGAGGTCTACGACAGCGTGCAGGCGAGGGTGCAGGGCTCTCGCCGCAGCACCGCGCCGACGGCGGCAGCGCCCGAGACGCCGGAGACATCGGCCGCCCGCGCGGAACTGCACGACGGTCTCACGCCCGAGCAGCGGCGGATGCTGGACAACCTCTAGCCGCTCTGTCCGCCCGCAGAATGACGCGAACCTCGCAGAGAATCCGGTGATTCCTGCGAGGTTCGCGCGTTTCTGCGAAGTTCGTGCTGTTACCGGATGCTCAGACCAGCCGCTCCGCGGCCTCGACCACGTTGGTCATGAGCAGCGCGACCGTCATCGGGCCGACTCCGCCGGGGTTCGGCGAGATCCAGCCCGCCACCGAAGCGACGTCAGGATGCACGTCGCCGAAGACCAGGCTCTTGCCGGTGTCGGCGTCCGACTCGCGCGTCACGCCCACGTCGAGAACCGCAGCTCCGGGCTTCACGTCCTCGGCGCGGATGAGGTGCTTGACCCCCGCCGCGGCGACGATGACGTCGGCCTCCCGCAGGCAGCGGGGCATGTCGACGGTGCCGGTGTGCGTGAGCGTGACCGTGGCGTTGATGTCGCGCCGGGTCAGCAGCAGTCCGATCGACCGACCGATCGTGACACCGCGTCCGACGACGACCACGTGCTTGCCCTTGAGGTCGTAATCGTTGCGCAGCAGCAGTTCGATCACGCCGCGCGGGGTGCACGGCAGCGGCGTGTGGATCGGGGCGTTGACGTTGAGCACGAGCCGGCCGAGGTTGGTCGGATGCAGGCCGTCGGCGTCCTTCGCCGGATCGATCCGCTCGAGGATCGCGTCGGTGTCGATGTGCTTGGGCAACGGCAGCTGGACGATGTAGCCGTGGCAGTCGGGGTCGGCGTTGAGTTCGTCGATGAGAGCTTCGACATCAGCCTGTGTGGCATCGGCCGGCAGCTCGCGCTGGATCGAGTTCATCCCGATCGCCTCGGACTGCCGATGCTTCATGCCGACGTAGAGCTGTGAGGCCGGGTCGGCGCCGACCAGCACCGTGGCGATGCCGGGGACGATACCCCGCGCACGAAGCGCGGAAACGCGCTCGGCGAGCTCGGCCTTGATCTCCGCCGAGGCGGCTTTGCCGTCGAGAATCTTCGCGGTCATTGATGTTCCGATCATGATCAGGATGCGTCGTCGATGATCTGCTGACGTTCGTCTGCTCGCTCAACGACCGGGAGGCCACCCCCGGTCGTTGAGCGAGCGAAGCGAGTCGAAACGTCGTTACTGCTGCAGGTCCGGGTACAGCGGGAACGCCGTGGCGAGCGCGTCGACACGGGCGCGGAGGGCCTCGACGTCGGCACCGGGCAGAAGCGCGAGCGCGATGACGTCGGCGACCTCGGTGAACTCGGCGTCGCCGAAACCGCGGGTGGCGAGCGCCGGGGTGCCGATGCGCAGACCCGAGGTCACCATCGGCGGACGCGGGTCGTTCGGCACCGCGTTGCGGTTCACCGTGATGTGGATCTCGTGCAGGAGGTCTTCGGCCTGCTTGCCGTCGATCTCGGCGTCGCGCAGGTCGACGAGCACGAGGTGCACGTCGGTGCCGCCGGAACGCACCGCGATACCGGCATCCTTCACGTCCTGCTGCGACAGGCGCTCGGCGATGAGCGAGGCGCCGCGCAGCACGCGCTCCTGACGCTCCTTAAACTCCGGGGTGCCTGCAAGCTTGAACGCGGTCGCCTTGGCGGCGATCACGTGCATGAGCGGGCCGCCCTGCTGACCCGGGAAGACAGCCGTGTTGATCTTCTTCGCGAGGTCGGCGTCGTTGGTGAGGATGAAGCCCGAGCGCGGACCGCCGATGGTCTTGTGCACCGTCGAGGAGACGACGTGCGCGTGCGGCACCGGGTTCGGGTGCAGACCCGCGGCGACCAGACCGGCGAAGTGCGCCATGTCGACCCAGAGGAGGGCGCCGACCTCGTCGGCGATCGCGCGGAAGGCGGCGAAGTCGAGCGTGCGCGGGTAGGCCGACCAGCCGGCGATGATGACCTTCGGCTTGTGCTCGACGGCGAGGCGACGAACCTCTTCCATGTCGATCGTCGAGGTCTCGGGGTCCACGCCGTAGGCGACGATGTTGTAGAGACGGCCGGAGAAGTTGATCTTCATGCCGTGGGTGAGGTGGCCGCCCTGGTCGAGGGAGAGTCCGAGCAGGGTGTCGCCGGGGCGCGCGATCGCGTGCAGCACGGCGGCGTTCGCGGTGGCGCCGGAGTGCGGCTGGACGTTCGCGAACTCCGAACCGAACAGCTCCTTGGCGCGGGAGATCGCGAGTTCTTCGGCGACGTCGACCTCTTCGCAGCCGCCGTAGTAGCGACGGCCGGGGTAGCCCTCGGCGTACTTGTTGGTGAGCACCGAGCCCTGCGACTGCAGGACCGACACGGGAACGAAGTTCTCGGATGCGATCATCTCGAGGTAGCTGCGCTGGCGGTTCAGCTCGCGCTCGAGAACCTCGGCGATCTCCGGGTCGACCTCGGAAAGGGGTGCGTTGAAGTAACGATCGGTCATGACGTGCTCCTCTGACAACGGATTCGAAAGGGGGGTCCTCATCGGCCCAGGCGCGCGGTCGAATTCCGTGGTCAGCCGCTCCCCGGTGGTAGTCCACCCAGACGCCAGTCGCGACGGTTACGAGCATAGCGGATGCGGAGGCGGGCGACCCGACCGGACGCAACAGAAGTCATCGACCCACCGCCCCACTCCAGGGTAGGTTTTGTTCATGGTCCTTACCCATTCCCTTCCGCTTGTTCCGGTGCCCGCATCCGCAGTTGCAGGAGACGGACGGATGCCCCTCACCAGCGCCACGCGCGTGCACGGCGACTCCCCCGCGGCGGCGCAGCTGATCGATGCCGTCGAGCGTCGCAGCGGCATCCGCCTCTCCCCCGCCGATGACGCGACGAAGCCCGGCGACATCGCGCTGCGCATCGACGCGTCGGTCGCTGAGAAGGAGGGGTACACCCTCCGCATCGGCGACGAGGCCGAGCTCGTCGGCTCCGATGAGGCCGGGCTTTTCTACGGCATCCAGACCCTCCTGCAACTGCTCCGCGAAGACGAAGCCGGATGGGGCCTGCTCCGCGCAGACATCGCCGACGCTCCGCGATTCGGGTACCGCGGCGTGATGCTCGATGTCGCCCGCCACTTCTTTGGTGTCGACGACGTGAAGAAGTTCATCGACAGCACCAGCGCACTGAAGTTCAACCACCTGCACCTGCACCTCAGCGATGACCAGGGCTGGCGCATCCAGATCGGCTCCTGGCCGCTGCTCACCGAGCGCGCCTCCAGCACGTCAGCCAACGGCGATCCCGGCGGCTTCTACACGAAAGCGGATTACCGCAGCATCGTGGAGTACGCGGCATCCCGGCACATGATCGTCGTCCCCGAGATCGATCTGCCCGGCCACACCCACGCGATCGGCGTCGCCTACCCGGAACTGGTCGAAGCTCCGGTGATGAACGACAACCTGATCTCCGATTCCGAGCGCCTCGGCCAGCCGCTGCCCGTCGCCGGGGAGCGCTACCTCGGCTGGGGAGTCGGCCACTCCAGCGTGCGCATCCGCGAGGAGGGCACCTACGACTTCGTGCGCGACGTGATCCGCGAACTCGCCGAGATGACCCCCGGCCCGTACCTTCACATCGGCGGCGACGAGTCGCACGGCACCACGCAGGAGGACTTCGATCACTTCGTCGAACGTGCCACCGCGATCGTCGTCGAGGCGGGGAAGGTCCCAGTCGCATGGCATGAGGTCGGCGCTGCCGACGGCATCGCCGAGGGAACCGTCGGCCAGTACTGGGGCATGACCACGCCCCAGGGAACGCACGCCGAGGAGGCCGCCCATTTCGTCGAACGCGGCGGCGCACTGATCCTGTCGCCGGCGGACGCCACCTATCTCGACATGAAGTACGACAAGGACTACCCGCTCGGACAGGACTGGGCCGCGCTCATCGACGTCCGCTCGGCGTATGCGTGGGAGCCGACGGCAGTGCTCGATGTGCCCGATGACGCGATCCTCGGCGTCGAGGCCCCGTTGTGGAGCGAGACCGTCGGCACCCTCACCGAGGTCGAGCAGCTCGTGTTCCCGCGAGCCGCGGCGCAGGCCGAGATCGTCTGGTCGCCGAAGGATGCTCCGGAACGCACCTGGGATTCGTTCCGCGTCAGGGTCGGGTCGCTCTCCCCACTGTGGAAGGCTGAAGGCATCTCGTACCATCCCGCAGCCGAAATCCCCTGGAGCCGACGATGAGCGTCCATTCCACCGAGACCGGTTCGCTGGTCATCCACTCCGCCCGCGTCATCGATCGCGGCGAACTCGTCGAAGACGCCTGGGTGCGCATCGAGGGCGGCCGGATCGTCGCCCGCGGCACCGGCTCCGATTGGGCACCGGCCGATGAGGTCGTCGATGCGATCGAGATCGCCGGAGCGGGCGCCATCCTGACTCCCGGGTTCGTGGACATCCACGGACACGGCGGAGCCGGTGCCTCGTTCGATGACGGCGTGGAGGCCATCCGCACTGCCCGTGCTCTGCATCGGGCACATGGCACCACGCGCGCCGTGATCTCTCTGGTCACCGGATCGCTCGACGATCTCGCACGGAGCGTCGGCGAGATCGCCGATCTGATGACCACGGATGCGGACATCCTCGGATCGCACCTGGAAGGGCCGTTCCTCGATCCCGGCCACCAGGGCGCGCATGATCCCGCGCTGCTGCGGGCACCCCTCGCGGCCGACGTCACGCGTCTGCTGGAGGCCGGCCGTGGCACCGTCCGGCAGGTCACCATCGCCCCTGAGCTGCCCGGCGGCCTGGAAGCGATCCGTCTGATCGTCGAGGCAGGGGCCGCTGCAGCCGTCGGTCACACCGACGCGGATGCTGCGATGGCCGAAGCAGCGTTCGACGCCGGCGCCTCCATCCTCACCCACGCGTTCAACGCGATGAACGGCATCCACCACCGGGCCCCCGGGCCGGTGCTCGCCGCAGCAGCAGATCATCGGGTGGTGCTCGAGGCGATCGCCGACAACGTGCACCTCGCTCCGCATGTCATCAAGTTGATCTTCGATGCGGCTCCGGGTCGCGTCGCGCTCGTCACCGATGCGATGGCCGCCGCGGGCAGCGCCGACGGTCACTACGACCTCGGCACCGTCAGCGTCACCGTCGCCGACGGCATCGCTCGCGCCGATGAGACCGGCTCGATCGCCGGCTCCACCCTCACGCAGGACGTCGCTCTCGCACGAGCCGTGCAGGCGGGCGTCGGGCTGAGCGACGCTGTCCGAGCCCTCACCGAGACTCCGGCGCGGGCGATCGGCGCCGGCCACGAGATCGGTGCGCTGCGCACCGGCTTCCTCGGCGACGCAGTGCTCCTGGACGAAGGCCTGCAGGTCGCACGTGTCTGGGTCGGCGGACCGCTCTCCCGCTAGCCGGGCAGCTCAGGAGGCCGCCGTTCCCCAGCCGGCGGCCTCATTCCCCCTGAGTAGAGCGGGGGTCCGGGAATTCCTCCCCCGAGGTTCCCGGACCACCCGACCGGTGAGGTGACCCCACCGACGCCACGACTCCGCCCCCCGGTGGAGTCGATACTGGCTGTCTCTACCTGGTGAGACGACAGACCTCGTCGTTCATTACGCGACTTCTGAGATTTCTTGTTTGAGACCCCGTGGCGGCCGTGACGAGATCGGGTTCCAAATTGGGGTGGCCAGTCTGGGAAATTCGGGAGAGAATGAAAAACACGCGTGATGCGGACCGCTTTCACGCGTCTCTTCATGTGAGAGGGCCATTCCCGCTCACGACAGATGGATGACTGTGCCTTACGACAACACCTCCAACGACGGCGAGGCGATCGCCGACGCCGACCTCGTCCTGCGCACCCGCTCGGGAGATACCGAGGCGTTCGGCGAACTCTGGCGACGCCACTACCCCGCCGGAATGTCCGTCGCCCGCTCCGTCACGTCATCCATCGACCCCGATGACCTGGTGCAGGAGTCGTACACCCGCATCTATCAGGCAATCATCAAGGGCGCAGGCCCCAACGGCTCGTTCCGCGCCTACCTGTTCACCAGCATCCGCAACACGGCCGCGGCGTGGGGACGCTCGCGGCGCGAGACGGCGATCGATGAGCTCGATACTGTCGCCGATCCCGACAGCAGCGAACAGGCCGCGAACGAGGCCCTTGATCGCAGCCTCACCGCTCAGGCATTCCGCAGCCTGCCCTCGCGCTGGCAGGAGGTGCTCTGGTACACCGAGATCGAGCAGATGAAGCCGCAGGAGGTGGCACCTCTCCTCGGCATGAAGTCGGGCGCGGTGTCGCAACTGGCCTTCCGTGCTCGTGAAGGCCTCCGGGAAGCATGGATCCAGGCCCACCTGCGCAGTGCGGCGCCCGGTTCTGACTGCCAGTGGAGCATCGAACATCTCGGTGCCTACTCGCGCGGCAACCTGGGCAACCGGGATCACAAACGACTGGAGCAGCACCTCGACGAGTGCGCGCGGTGCATCATCGTCGCTGCCGAGGCGAAAGACGTCTCCACGCGCCTCGCGCTGGTCCTCCTTCCCCTCGTCCTCGGCGTCGCCGGTTCCACCGGCTACCTGGCCTCTCTGCAGGGCAGCACACCGGCGGTCGCGTTGGCTGCAATGCCGTCGAGCATCTTCGAAGGCGCTGTCGTCGTCGGCACCGGCGCTGCGGCGGCCGGCACGGCCGGCGGCTCGGCCGCGGGCGGTTCAGCCGCTGGCGGTGGCGCAGCCGGCGGGAGCAGCGGAGGCGTCTTCAGCGGCGTCGGCGCTCTGATCGGCGCTGGTTCTGCTGCACTGGTGGTGGCCGGCGTCGTCGCCGCCGCGACTACCATCCCCGGACTCGTGGGGGCGGCACCGGCATCGTCGCAACCCAGCGCGGGCGACAGCGACTCGACGTCGATCTCGTCAGAAGTCGGACCCGACGAGACCATGGCGCTCGATGAGCCCATGATCATCGAAGAGCCGGCACCGGTCGAACCGACGCCGGAGCCGACACCGCGTCCGACACCGACCAAGCCCGCAGACTCGAAGCCCGACGAAGGCTCAGCGGTCACGCCGCCCACCGAGGACGCGAAACCGGAACCTCCGGTCACTCCCGAGCCGACTCCGACTCCGACTCCCGAGCCGACTCCGACTCCGACACCGACTCCCGAGCCGACACCCACTCCGACTCCGACCCCCACACCGACGCCGACCGAGACACCTGGCCTCCCCAGTGGGACTCCCACCATCGGCGCGACCACGGTGACGTGTGTCTGGGAGGACAGCCCGATCTTCGGAACGACGCTGTACTCCGTCGAGGTGCAGGGTGCGCCCGATGCCACGGTCCAGGGACTGTTCTCGAACCGCCAGGACACCACGTTCACAGCGGAGCTGGATGCCCGCGGTGACGGCGTCGTCGTGCTCGAACCGACGTTCCTGCAGCAACTCACCAATGCCAGGGTCCAGTTCCGGTACGTCTACGGGAATTCCATCGGTCCACTGACCGACGCGGTCCGATTGAGTGAACTGGCTGATCCGGCAGGATCGTGCTCTCCGCTCATCAGTTCCGCCGACGCTTCTTCGACGGACGAATCGCTGGGCGATGACCTCCCATCGAGTCCGGCCGAGGTGATTCCGCCGGCCGCATCGTCGACGCCAGAAGCACCCGCCGAAGAAACACCCGTCGCTTCCACGCCCGCGGAGACGGTCGAATCGGTTCCATCGGTTCCCCCTGTCGATCCGGTCGAGCCGGTCGAACAGCCGAGCGATGCGCCGGTTGCACAGAACATCATCGGCACAGTCTTCGAAGTCGCCGATGGCGTGCTGCCTCCGGCCACGGGCCCCGTACCCGCCGAATAGACTGGGGGCATGCCCCAGGATTCCGCACCCGTACCGGGCGTCGATCGTCCCGTCGTCTCCGCTCTCGACATCGTCCGCCTGATCGTCCTGGTGCTCGCCATGGCCTCCCTCGCACTGTGGGGCTTCGCCGCCTGGACGCTGCCGTGGAACGTCATCTTCGGGATCGGCGCACCCCTCATCGTGCTCCTGGTGTGGGCGCTCTTCCTCTCCCCGCGCCCCGTTCTGCACCTGCATCCCTTCCTCCGCGCCGCGGTCGAACTGCTCATCTACGCCGGCGTCACTGTCGCGTGGTGGTCGATGGGTCAGGGGCTGATCGGCTCCGCCTTCGCGATCGTCGCCATCGGCGCGGGGCTCGCTGCCGGCCGACGCAGCCTGGCGTGAGCACGCGGTCATGAGCGCTCTCGCACAGCTCCAGGCCGCGCTCGGCCCCCTCGTCGACACCAGCGAGGAATCCCGCGAGCTCGCCAGAGCCGACCGCTCCGGGCATGCCGCCGCCGGGCGGCCCATCGCGGTCGTGCATGCCGAGACGGTCGAGCACGTGCAGCAGACCCTGCGCATCGCGACCGCCACACGCACCGCGGTGGTCGTACGCGGAGCGGGAACAGGGCTCGCGGGTGCCGCGAACGCCGGTGAGGGCGAGATCGTCCTGTCGACTCTTCGCATGACCGCGGTGAAGGAGATCCGACCCGACGACCTTCTCGCCGTCGTCGAACCCGGCATCCTCAACGCCGACCTCAATGACATCCTCGGCGAACACGGTCTCTGGTGGGCTCCCGATCCCGCCAGCCGCGCCATCTCCACGGTCGGCGGCAACATCGCCACCGGCGCCGGCGGTTTGCTGTGCGCGAAGTACGGTGTGGTTCGCGATGCCGTGCTCGGTATCGATCTCGTCCTCCCCGACGGCCGTCTGCTGCATCTCGGGCACCGCAGCGTGAAGGGTGTCACCGGACTCGACCTGACGTCGCTCGTCATCGGGTCCGAGGGCACACTCGGCGTCGTCGTCGGCGCCACTCTGAAGCTCCGGCGCCTCGTCGAGGGCACGACGTGCACGGTGACTGCCTCTTTCCCCGGGGTCGTCCCCGCCGCGGCGTCATCGGCGGCGGTCACCGCCGCGGGGATCCAGCCGGCGATCATGGAATTGATGGATGCCGCCTGTGTCGCTGCGGTGTTCCAATACCTCTCCCTGCCGGAGCCCGCAGCGGGGACCGCACAGCTCACCATCCAGACCGATGGCCCTGCCGCCGTCGCAGATGCGGAGGCCATCGCGAAGATCCTCCACGACCATGGCGGCGACGTCTCCGTCTCGCACGATCACGAGGAGGGCGAGCGCCTGCTCGCGATCCGTCGTGCCATGCACCCGGCGATGGCGGCACTCGGCACGACCCTGATCGAGGACGTCTCCGTGCCGCGCAGCGCCATGCCGGCGATGTTCCACGAGATCGCCCGCATCGAGAAGGCCTACGGCGTGGTCATCCCCACGGTCGCGCACGCGGGAGACGGCAACCTGCACCCGAACTTCATCTTCGAGGGCACGGACGTGCCCGACCTCATCTGGGCAGCAGCCGACGAGTTGTTCCGCGCTGCGCTCGCTCTCGGCGGCACTCTCACCGGCGAGCACGGCATCGGCGTGCTCAAACAGCGCTGGCTGGCCGACGAGCTGGGCGAGGACCAATGGGAGCTGCAGCGGCAGATCACCCGGGTGTTCGATCCCCTCGGCATCCTGAACCCGGGCAAGGTGTTCCCCGCCGATGCCTGACATCCACGTCAGCGCCGCGGTGATCGTCGACGACCACGACCGCGTGCTCGTCGTCCGCAAACACGGCACCACCCGGTTCATGCAGCCCGGCGGCAAGCCGGAGCCCGGCGAGACGGCCGCGCAGACGCTCATCCGAGAACTCGACGAAGAACTCGGGGTTCAATTGGTCGAGAGCGAGCTGCGACCGCTGGGCACTTTCATCTCCGACGCCGCGAACGAGCCGGGCCACCGGGTCATCGCCGCGGCCTTCGCCGCCACGATCGATCCGACCGCGGTCACCGTGCAGGCCGAGCTGGCAGAACTCCGCTGGATCACCCACGCCGAGGTGCCGACGCTGCCCCTGGCTCCGCTCAGCCTCGAGCACCTGCTGCCGCTCGCCTGGCCTGGGCGCGCCTTCGATTGACGTCGGCGCGGATCGTCGCGTTTCGTCTCGGTCGCTGGTGCTCCCTCGCTCAACGACCGACGGGAACGCACACCGCCGGTCGTTGAGCGAGCGGAGCGAGCCGAAACGCGACGACGCGACGGCCGACGTCGAGCTCAGAGACCCTGCCAGGCCGGCTTGTTCGCGTATGTGTACCGGTAGTAGTCGGCGAGCTTGAGGCGGGATGCTGCAGCCTCGTCGACGACGATCGTCGCGTGCGGGTGCAGCTGGACGGCGGATCCGGGAAGGAATGCGGTGAGCGGACCTTCGACGGCATCCGCGACCGCCTGCGCCTTCCCGGCGCCGAACGCGAGCAGAACCAGGTGACGGGCGCGAAGGATCGTGCCGAGTCCCTGCGTGATGCAGTGCCGCGGCACATCATCGACGGAATCGAAGAAGCGCGCGTTGTCCGCACGGGTCTGCTCGGTGAGCGTCTTCACCCGGGTCTGCGAAGCGAAGGATGACCCCGGCTCGTTGAACCCGATGTGCCCGTCGGTGCCGATACCGAGGATCTGCAGATCGACGCCTCCCGCGGCCGCGATCGCCGCCTCGTAGTCGGCGCCGGCGCGCTCGATGCTCGCGGCCGCACCATTGGGAACATGGATGCGCCGCGGGTCGAGCCCGAGCGGTTCGACGACTTCGCGCGTGATCACCGAGCGGTAGCTCTCCGGGTGAGCAGGGTCGAGACCGACGTACTCGTCGAGCGCGAAACCGCGCACCTGCGAGACATCGTGATCCGCGAGCCGCGAGCGCAGCGCCTGATACACGGTGAGCGGCGTCGATCCGGTCGCGAGCCCGAGCACCGCATCGGGGCGGGCGTCGATGAGCTCGACGATCTCCTGCGCGACGAGGGCGCCAGCGGCTTCCGCGTTCTCGACAATGACGACTTCAGCCATGGGCCATGATCTCTTTCTCTGGGACGGATGCGCCGATCACCGCGGCGCCGAACGCCGCGGCGGGGGAACCGGCGGCGAGCAGTTCGATTCTCGCGTCCAGGTGGAGCGAGTTCATGAACGCCGAGGTCTCAGCCTCGGCGCGGAGCGCGGCGCGGATGCCGTCTTCGAGCCGTGCGCCGAGCGAGGTGATTCCGCCACCGATGATGACCTTCTCCACATCGGCGGACAGCACCAGGACGCGGACCGCGGCCGCGGCACCGTGGATGAGGTCGGCCTTGAGGGCCACCGCGTCTGCATCGCCGGTCTCAGCGGCGTCGAAGATGTCGCGGACCGGCAGCGCACCGGGACGCCCCCATGCGCGGGCGAGCGCGCCGCCACCGCAGAAGGTCTCGATGCAGCCCCGCTGGCCGCAACCGCAGAGTCTGCCCCGGGGATCGACCGAGATGTGCCCGACTTCGCCCGCCGTGCCCGTGGCGCCTCGCCAGATGCGACCCTCGACGACGATCCCTGCTGCGACCCCGGTACCGAGGTTGAGGTAGGCCATCGAACCGGTGACACCGCGCAGGACAGCCGCCCCCAGCGCCGCGGCCTTCACGTCGTTCTCCACTCGGAACGGGATGCCCATCGCATCCTGCGCACGTGCGGCGAGATCCAGCGATTCGACGCCGAGATTCACGGCGTGCAGGACACGGCCGGAACCGGCGTCGACGAGCCCGGGGATGCCGACACCCACCGAACGGACGTCGTCCATCGGATAGCCGACCTCGTCGGCGAGTGCCCGGACGGTCTCGATGATGCCGGAGAGAACGGCTTCCTCGCCCCAGCCGGTGGGGCGGCGCAGACGGCCGAGGATGTCTCCGGCCGGCGAGATGGCGACGGCATCGATCTTCGTGCCGCCGACATCCAGGCCCACGCGAATCTGCCGACCGTCGAGGTCGGCGATGTCAGCACCCTTCATCGGATGAAGCTCCTGGTCGTCATCGGGGTGGTCGGGCTCGAGGCGAGGATCACGAGACTCCCAGCTGGCTCGAGAGCACCATCACTGCGGCGCCGCGAAGGACGATGTCGGCCTGGTCGGTGAGCCGCACCGCGACATCTTCGAAGACCCCCTCCAGCGTCCTGGCGTGCAGAGTCTCGATGGCGGCGTCGGTGAGGATGCCGTCGAGCAGCTCGGCAGGACCGGAGAGCACGACCTCGGACAGGTCGAGGGCGGCGACGATGGGGGCGATGGCGATGGCCATCCGGGTTCCGGCGTCGCGGAGGATGTCGTCACGAGCCTCTGGGTTCTCGGCGATGGCGGCGCCGAGGCGACTGACGCTGAGCCAGGCCTCGAGGCATCCGTCCTTGCCGCACGCGCACCGAGGTCCTCCGTCGGTTCCCACGACGACGTGGCCGATCTCCCCCGCCGCGTATCGGCTGCCGAGCAACGGCTGGCTGCCGGTGATGAGACCGGCACCGACGCCTTTGCCGATCTTGATGAGCATGAAGTCGGCTTTGGCGTCACCGAAGGTGTACTCGGCGAGCACGGCGGCGTTCGCGTCGTTGCGCGCAAGGACCGGGAGCCCGAGATCGACGCCGAGCTTCGCTTCGAGCGGGAAATTCGTCCAGCCGAGGTTCGGTGAACTCAGGACGAGTCCGTCCGGTCGGACCACACCCGGCGTGCCGATGCCGACGCCGAGCAGGGGGCGGTTCGACGCCTCGACCAGGCTCCTGGCGAGCGCGAGCGTGGCGGCGTACGCCTCGTCGCCGTCCGGAGACTCCGGGCGCGGCACCTCCCGGCGCTCGATCACTTCGCCGTCGAGGCTGAGCACGGCTCCGGCGAATGCGCTCGGACCGGAGAGGTCGATGCCGATGATCTGGTGACCCGCGCGGTCGATGTCGATGAGGATCGGAGGCTTACCCGGACCCACGATCGCGCGCACCCCCATCTCGATGATGATGCCGTCGGCGACGAACTCGGCCACCAGATCGGAGATGGTGACCCTGGTCAATCCGGTCTCGCGGGAGAGATCTGCGCGGCTCATCGCCCCGGCGTGAAAGAGCGTCTGCAGGACGAGAGCGCGATTGTGCCCTCTGGCGTGCTCGGGCAGCACCTTGGAGCGCGAGCGCAGGTGTCGGCCCGGGCCGAAGGCGTGCGTGTTCGCACCGGCGTAATCAGACGACGATGTGGGACGCTGCTCATCCAATGCGGACATGTTTGTTAGTAGACCTTACGAACTGGATTTACGCAACCCCAGGCCTGCTGCTCGCGGGGAGGGTTATCGAAACGTTACCTGACTTCCTGAGGTGCTCATCATATGGGCGCTCGCGCTCCTCGAGGGTGCGGACGAGCCCGGCGACGATCTCCTCACGAGCGGCGATGGTGAGCGGCTTCCCCGGCACCCCAGGGCGCCGCTGATCCGGGGTCGGACCGTCCAGCGGGCGGTACGCCACACCGGATGCGGCCAGGCGGCGCAGGTGCACCTCCAGGCGGCGCGCGAAGTCCTCGAAAGCGCCGGGCTCGCCCCCGTCCCACAGCCGTTCGGCCGTGGCGGCCAGGCGCGGGAACGTCGCGAAGTCGACCCGATCGCGCGTGGGCAGATGCTCGGTCCAGACGTTCGCCTGACCGCCGATCGCCCCCTCCTCCACGCGCAGAGAATAGGCCCGCTCGATCGTCAGCGGCGGCCCGACGCGAATCGGCTCTTCCTCGGAGTCGGACTGGGGATAGTCGAGGTACACCTCGAGGTCGGGGCAGGCGATCACCGGGATGCCGCGGCGCAGCGACTCCCGCATCGCGACCGGTCCACGCCACGCGAGGATCCGCACACCGTCCGGCACATCGCCCTCCAGCACCTCATCCCAGGCAAGGGCGGTGCGGCCGCGGCTCCGCACATGGGAGACGAAGTGCGCGGTGAACCACGGCTGGATCTCGTGCGGCGAGGTGAGGCCGAGCTGCTGCATCCGCTCCGCTGCCGCGGGGCTCTGCTGCCACTCGGTCACCGGCACCTCGTCGCCGCCGATCCCGATCCACTCCGCGTCGAAGAGGTCGCACAGCGCGTCGATCGCCGCCCGACCGAAGGCCAATGATGCCTCGGTCGGCGCGAGAGTGCGCGGGTTGACGCCGAACCGCTCCCACGGGCTCGTGACGGGCTCGGCGGCGTCGAGGTTGCCCAATTCCGGATAGGCGGCGAGCGCGGCCTGAACATGCCCTGGTAGCTCCACCTCGGGCACCAGCGTGACGAAACGCTCGGCGGCGTAGGCCACGAGATCGCGCAGCTCGGTGTCGGTGTAGAACCCCTCGTGCACGCCGGGCTCCACCGTCGCCTGCGGACCGTGCCCGCGCTGGGTCGCGCTGCGGCGAGCGCCGACCTCGGTCAGGCGCGGGAAGCCCGGAACTTCGAACCGCCACCCCTGGTCGTCGCTGAGATGCAGGTGGAGCACGTTCAGGTGGTGGTCGGCGAGAAGGTCGATGAGTCGGCGGATGTCGGCGGGCGGCCGGAAGTGGCGCGCGACGTCGAGCATCACTCCGCGCCATCCGTAAGCCGGGGCTCCCTCCCACACCCCTGCCGGGATGCGCGCGTCGACGCTCTCCGGCGGGCGCAGCTGACGGAGCACGGTGGCGCCGCGGAAGATCCCGGCGGCTGTCGCGCCTCTGATCTCGACACCGTCAGCAACAACGGAGAGGCGGAATGCCTCCGCGACGATCCGACCGTCCGCGAACGGTGCCGCCGTGAGCTGCTCGTCGAGGACGAGGGTGATCGCCGGCTCGGTGCCGGGCGCGGCCTCGACCGCAGCGCCGGAACCGAGCCTGGCCGCGATGCTCGCCCATTCCAGTGCCGCGACGACGGGGGTCTGCGACGTCCATGCGAAGCCCTCGGCCGCTTCGTCGATGGTGGTGCTGACTCGGGGCAGGATCGCCCGATGCGCCGGCGGGGGCAACCGGAGGGCGCGTCCTGGCGTCGCTCCCGTGGCAGCACCGCGCGCGACGACCACGACTCCCCCGATGAGCACTTCCACGATGCCGGTCGGCGGCACGTGCGGGTCGTCGAAAGTCGCGCCCGCCGCCACGGTCTCCGGGTCGAAGAGCACGAGGTCGGCGGTGGCGCCGACACGGATCACACCGCGGGGGGCGTCGCCGCGATGCAACCCCAGGCGTTCGGCCGGGGTGCCGGCGAGATGCCGCACGGCCTCCTCCAGCGTGAGAATGCCGAGTTCGCGGACGTAGTGACCGAGATAACGAGGAAAGGTTCCGCGCCCGCGCGGATGCGGGCGCGCCCCGATCAGGATGCCGTCGCTGCCCCCGGTGTGGCGCGGGTGACGCATGATCGCCCTGACGTTGTCCTCGTCGCCGATGTGCATGAGGATGCTCGTCGCCCCGGCATCCGCCACGATCGTGTCGAGCACGACATCGACGGCGCGCTGCCTGCTGCTCTCGGCGATCTCGGCGATCGTCCGTCCGATGTGCCCAGCGAGTGCGGGGTTCGCGGTGCCGGCGATCTGGATGCTGCTCCAGTCGGCCCTTTCGCCGTGGAAGCCGTCGCATCCGATGTCTTCCAGCTCGACGCGCACCTCCTCACGGGCATCGGCATCGAGCCGGGCGATCGTCGCCACGAGATCTCCGCCCTCCGCGAGCCGACTCGGCAGCAGCGACGCGAGCGTCGTCGACCCCGGCAGATACGGATAGGTATCCAGGGTCACGTCGACGCCGTCCGCGATCGCCTCGTCGACGAGTGCGAGCAGATCGGCCGCGCGGCCGCGGTTCGGGGCGAAGTTCATGGTCGCGTGGGTGAGGTGGATTGGGCAACCGGTGCGCCGACCGATGTCGAGCACTTCCCGGTAGGCAGACAGCGCCGCCGCGCCGTAGCTGCGGGTGTGCGGCGCCCAGTAGCCGCCGCGTTCGGCGACCACCCGGCAGAGCGCCTCAAGCTCGGCGGTGTCCGCGTACATTCCCGGCGTGTAGGTGAGACCGCTGGACATCCCGAACGCGCCGGCGTCGAGCGCTTTTCCGAGGAGCTCGGCCATCGCGTCCAGCTCCACCGGAGTCGCCGGGCGGTTCTCATGACCGACGACCATCATGCGCAGGTTGCCCTGCGGGACGAGCACCGCCGCGTTGCCGACCGCCGTGCGGTCGATCTCGGCGAGGAAGTCGCCCATGGATCGCCACGGCACAGAAGCCGCCGGTCCGTTCCAGCCTGCGATCTGGCCCGGGATGATCGCGGCCGAGGCGTCGTCGAGCGGAGCGTAGCCGAGTCCGTCCTGACCGAGGACCTCGGTCGTGACTCCCTGCAGGATCTTCGCGTCGTGCGCGGCGCCGGTCAGCACGGCGAGGTCGCTGTGGGCGTGCATGTCGATGAATCCGGGCGCAAGAGCGAGGCCGGTGGCATCGACCTCGACGGCCCCCGCGGGCAGCTCGAGCGCATCGGCGTCCGATGCCGTCGTGAGCGGCAGCACCGCGACGATCCTCGCCCCCTCGACGGCGACGTCGGCCGGATACCGCGAGGCACCGGTGCCGTCGACGACGGTGGCTCCCCGATACACCCGCACGCGTCCGGCCTCGGCCTGCTCTGCACTCAGAAGCACGTCGCCACCGCCCCGATGACGCGCGGATCGGCGGCATCCGGATCATCGATCACGGCCACCACCCGCCACTTGTCGAACGCCGTGCACGGATGCGAGAGCCCGAGCCTGACCACCTCACCGACGTGCACGGATGCCTCCGGCGCGAGGCTGAGGAAGGCGTGCTGATCGTTGAGCGCCGTGATGCGGCCGGCTACCGACTGCGGCACCGGCAGGTCGATGTCGAAGGGCACGTCGCGACGGCCGGCATCCAGCAGCGCGAGCCCCGGCTCCGGCTGCGAGACCACGCGCGCCCAGGCGTGCATCGCCGAGCGCAGCGGCTCCGTGCCGACGAGCGGGCCGAACGGAGACATCCTCGCGTAGAAGCCGTCGTCGTGGATCTGGAAGGCCCCGGAGCGCAGCACCACATCGGCACCCTCGCCGAGCGGGGCCAGCACCGCTGCGGCCCGATCCGGGAAGGAGCTGCCGCCCGCGGTGAGCACCGGCCGATATCCCTCCGGGTAATCGAGGCGCCGGTGCAGTTCTACGAGAGTCTGCAGATATGCGTCGACCGCGGCCACGGAGGCGGCGCTGCGATCGGGGCCGTACGGGCCCTCATACCCGGCGACACCGGCCAGTCGCAGTCCGGGGGCGGCGGCGATCGCAGCGGCGATCCGCTCCCCCTCGGCGACGGTGCGCGCTCCGGTGCGCCCGCCCATCCCGCCGAGTTCGACGAGCACGTCGAGGGGGCGGGTGAGGTCGCTGGTCGCGTCCGCGATGATGTCGACGGTGCTGAGCGAGTCTGCCCAGCACAGGATGCGCAACTGCGGATTCGCCTCGAGCAGCGCCCCGAGTCGCTGCGCCGCGGCCCGGTCCACGACCGCGTTGGCGATCAGCACAGTGGGCACGCCGGCGTCGACGGCGACCTCGGCCTGCCACGGCGTTGCCACCGAGATTCCCCAGGCTCCGGCATCGAGCAACCGCTGCCAGAGCGCGGGCGCCATCGTCGTCTTTCCGTGCGGGGCGAGGAGGACGCCCTGATCTGCAGCCCACGCGAACACCGTCGCCTCGTTGTGCGCCATCGCCGATTCCTGAACGGTGAGCACTGGTGTCACCAGGTCGGAGAGGTGCAGACCCGCGCCCGCGACCTCGGAGAGGCGCATCCCGGCGACTCGGGCCGGAAAGCCCTTCGTCCAGGCGCCGAGAACAGGGTCCGGAATTTGTAGAGGCATCTAACAACGCTACTAGGCTGACGGCATGACTGCGAAGATCCGAGTTTCCACCGAGGCCGCCCCCGCTCCCGCGCACACCTTCTCGCAGGGCGTCCGCAAGGGCCCGATCGTGCAGATCTCCGGCCAGGGGCCCGTCGATCCGGTGACGAACGAGTACCTCTTCCCCGGCGACGTCGCCGCGCAGACCACCCGCACGCTGGAGAACGTCAAGGCGATCGTCGAAGCATCCGGTGCCACGTTCGACGACGTCGTGATGCTGCGCGTCTACCTCACCACGCGTGAGGATTTCCCGATCATGAACGAGGCTTACGGAGCCTTCGTCACCGCCCACTGCCCGAGCGGTGTGCTCCCGTCGCGCACGACCGTGATGACGGGACTCCCGCGCGAGGAGATGCTGGTCGAGATCGACGGTCTCGCCGTCATCGACTGACCGGGACGGCCGCAGCCGCCGCACGCCCCACCTTTATCTTTCCGTTACCTGCGATCCCGTATCATAGAGCGTTAGGACACGTTAGTGAACCGGGGGGTGATGTGCGTGACCGATGTGGTTTCTGCGTCCGAGGCGACGACCGACGCACACGATGAGGCTCCCGCTGCGACCGAAGTGCTCGCGCCGATCGATGGCGCGCCTGCGGAGGGCGGCACGCCGCCGCTCGCCTGGGCACCCGTCGAGCCGAAGCCGAAGAAGAAGCGGCTCGGTCTCTGGATCGGGCTCGGGCTCGGCGTCCTCGCGCTGGGCGCCGGTGCGGCTTCGGCCATCCTGATCGCCCCGGGCACGACGGTCGCCGGCATTCCCGTGGGCTGGTTGACGCCCGGCGCCGCCGCAGACGCCATCACCTCGCACCTCGCCGACACCGAAGTGACGCTCACCGGAGCCGGTGACGACACCGTTCTGACCGGTGCCGACCTCGGGGCGAGCATCGACGCCGCGGCCATGGCCGACAAGGCGTTCGCCGAGCACCCGATGTGGAATCTGGGGGCGTGGATGGGTGAACCCGTCGCCGCCGAGATCTCCCTCGATCCGGAGACTGCGGATCGAGCGCTCCGTGCTGCCGTTCCGACGAGCTTCGATGACCCGGTCAACGCCGGTGTGGTGTTCGACGCCGCGAGCGGAACATTCGTGATCGTGCCCGGCGAGGACGGCACCGCGATCGACGTCGACGATCTGACTGCTGCCATTGCCGACACGGTCGCCGACGGCGGCAAGACCCTGGAGTTCCCCGGCGGTCCGGCCGAAGCCCTCCCCGCCATCACGGACGACGATGCCACCACGACCGCCGGCACCCTGAACACGATGCTCGGCACCGTCGGCTTCTACGTCGGCGCCGAGCGCACCGTTCCGGTCGCGCCTGCCGTCGCCGCAAGCTGGTTGACGGTCGTCGACGACGATGGCCAGTTGCGCATCGACGCCGACCCGCAGACGATCCAGGCGACGATCGACACCCTTCCCGGTCTCGTGAATCGTGCGCCGACGAACGCCACGAAGGTCGTCGACTCCGACGGCAACGTGCTGCGCGAGGAGACGGCCGGTATCAACGGCCGCACGCTCGGCGACACCTCCGATGCGGCGGACAATTTCGCTGCACAACTCGAAGCCGGCGAAGGCGTCTTCGAGCTCGAGGTCGCCGAGGTCCCGTTCGAGACGACCAACTTGGTCCGGCACATCGACGTCAACCTCAGCTCGCAGCGCGCAACACTGTACGAGAACGGCGCGGTCGTGGAGTCCTGGCTGATCTCGTCCGGCCTGGACGCGACGCCCACTCCGACCGGCAACTTCACCGTGTTCGCACACACCGAGATCCAGGACATGGTCGGCGAGGACTACGTCACCAAGGATGTCCAGTGGAACACCTGGTTCGCGACGGACATCGCCTTCCATGGCGCCTATTGGCACAACAACTTCGGCAACCAGATGAGTCACGGCTGCGTGAACATGCCCGTGTCGGTCGCGAAGTACGTCTTCGACTGGGCACCCGTCGGAGTCAGCGTCGCCGTCCACTGGTAACGGCGCACCACAGCGGGGGTCGATCCTCCGAAGTGCTCACGCAGAAGGGGCCGGATGCTTTTCAGCATCCGGCCCCTTCTGCGTTCTCGGACTACGCGATCGCGTCGACGATGCCGTTCAGCGTCGCCGACGGGCGCATCACCGCGGTGACCTGCGCGTCGTCGGGGCGGTAGTAGCCGCCGATCTCGACGGGCTTCCCCTGCACGGCGATCAGCTCGGCGACGATCTTCTCCTCGTCAGCCGCCAATGCCGCCGCGACCGGGGCGAACGCCGCCGCGAGGTCGGCATCTTTGGTCTGTGCCGCCAGCTCCTGCGCCCAGTACAGGCCCAGGTAGAAGTGGCTGCCGCGGTTGTCGATCGTGCCCAGGGCGCGGCCGGGCGAACGGTCCTCCTCGAGGAAGGTGCCGGTCGCGGCATCCAGCGTCTCGGCCAGCACGCGCGCCTTCTCGTTGCCGGTCGTGTCGGCGAAGTGCTCGAGTGAGGCCGCCAGCGCGAAGAACTCGCCCAGCGAGTCCCAGCGCAGGTAGTTCTCCTCGACGAGCTGCTGCACGTGCTTGGGCGCGGATCCGCCTGCACCGGTCTCGAACAGGCCACCACCGGCGAGCAGCGGGACGATGCTCAGCATCTTCGCCGACGTGCCGACCTCGAGGATCGGGAACAGGTCGGTGAGGTAGTCGCGCAGCACGTTGCCGGAGACCGAGATGGTGTCGAGGCCGTGGCGCATACGCGCGAGCGTGTAGCGGGTGGCCTCCTCGGGAGCGAGGATCGTGAGCGTGAGGCCGTGCGTGTCAAGCAGCGCCAGGCCCTGGTGCACCTTCGCGATGATCTGCGCATCGTGCGAGCGGTTGGCATCCAGCCAGAACACGGCGGGGTCCCCGGTCGCCCTGGCGCGCGTCACAGCGAGCTTGACCCAGTCCATCACGGCGATGTGCTTCGTCTGCGTCGCGCGCCAGACGTCGCCTGCTTCGACCTCGTGCTCGATGAGGACCGTGCCCTCGCCGTCGCGGATCTGCACCCGGCCGGCGGACGCGATCTCGAACGTCTTGTCGTGGCTGCCGTACTCTTCGGCGGCCTGCGCCATGAGCCCGACGTTCGGCACGGTGCCGATGGTCGCCGGATCCAGCGGGCCGTTCGCGATGACGTCGTCGAGCACGGCCTGGTAGACGCCGGCATACGAGGAGTCGGGGATGACCGCGAGGGTGTCACCCTCGCCGCCGTCCACGCCCCACAGCTTGCCGCCGTTGCGCACCAGCGCCGGCATCGAGGCGTCGACGATCACGTCGCTCGGGACGTGCAGGTTGGTGGTGCCCTTGTCGGAGTTCACGTACGACAGGCGCGGACCCTCTGCGAGGGCCTTGTCGAACGCGGCCGCGATCTCCGCACCGTTGGCGACGCCGGCCAGACCGGCCAGGATCGACCCGAGGCCGTCGTTGGCGCTGAGGCCGGCGTCGGCGAGCTGGTCGCCGTACTGTGCGAACACATCCGCGAAGAACGCCTTCACGACGTGGCCGAAGATGATCGGGTCACTGACCTTCATCATCGTGGCCTTCAGGTGCACCGAGTAGAGCACATCGTCGGTCTTCGCCGTCTGCAGCGTCTCGGCGAGGAACGCGTCGAGGTGCTTGGCGGACATGAAGGTGGCGTCGATGATCTCGCGCGGGAGCACCTTCAGCCCCTCCTTCAGCACGGTCTCCGTGCCGTCGGCCGCGATGTGACGGATGCTGAGCACGTCGTCGTGGGCGGCGACCCAGGACTTCTCGTTCGACTTGAAGTCGTCGTGACCCATGGTCGCGACGCGGGTCTTCGACCCCTCGGCGAACGGCTTGTTGCGGTGCGGGTGCTTCTTGGCGTACTTCTTCACGGCGAGCGGCGCGCGTCGGTCGCTGTTGCCCTCGCGCAGCACCGGGTTGACCGCCGAGCCTTTGAGGCGGTCGTAGCGTGCACGGACGTCCTTCTCCTCGAGCGTCGTCGGCTCGTCCGGGAAGCTCGGGATGTCATATCCCTGCTGCTGGAGTTCGGCGATGGCCGCCTTCAGCTGCGGGATGGATGCCGAGATGTTCGGCAGCTTGATGATGTTCGCCTCGGGGAGCGTGGCGAGGCCGCCGAGCTCGGCGAGTGCATCGCTGACCTGCTGCTCTGGCGCCAGCTTCTGCGGGAACGCCGCGAGGATACGACCTCCCAGCGAGATGTCACGGGTTTCGACCTCGATGCCCGCCTGGCCGGTGAAGGCCTGGACGATGGGGAGGAAGGAGGCAGTGGCGAGAGCCGGCGCCTCGTCGGTATAGGTGTAGATGATGGCGTCGTCGGTCACCTGGTGGTTCTCCGTTCGCGAGGGCAAAATTGTCTCGATACCAAGATACCTGAGCCGTTGTCGCGCTCGTAATGTGCGGCGTTTGCGTGTGCACGTCGTCGGTAGGGGTTAGCCTGGGAGCATGTCCGAACTGCGCATGGTCGAACTCTCCGCTGCGACGATCGTCGCCGTGAACAACCTGTCGCTCAAGCCCGGACAGGAGCAGTTCCTCGCTCCGGTGTCCTACGGGATCGCAGCGACCGTCATCAACCCGCAGACCTCCTGGCAGCGCGTCGTCCTCGACCGCAACGAGGTCGTCGGCTTCGTGAGTGCGAACTTCGACCCGGATGCTCCCGAGGAGCACTTCCGCTCGGTGCTGTGGCGCATCAACGTCGACGCCGACGACCAGGGCCGGGGCGTCGGGCGCTTCGCCGTGGAGAGCCTGATCGAAGAGGCGCGCGAGCGCGGCGTCGCTCACGTCAACGTGATCTACGAAGCCGGCGACGGCGGCCCTGAGGCATTCTTCCACCGCGTCGGCTTCACGCCGGTGGGAGAGACCGAGTACGGCGAGGTCATCGCCGAGATCCGTCTCGCGAACTAGACCGGCGGCGGGGTCTCGGATCCCCTCCCCCACCGAGACCTCGTCGCCTTCCTTCGCGCTCGAGCGATGGATGGCCGCACGACCCGAGTGGCGCAGATCGACCAGAGTCAGTCCTGCTTGCCTGGGCGGTCGCGACCGGTCCAGGCAGCGAGGGCGGACGCCGCAGCACCAGCCGCACGGTCCAGAGCCTCGGCCGAACGGCTGAGCACGTCCTGAGCGGCGTCCTGCCAACCGGGCGTCGCCGGCGCCTCGCCGGCCTGCACCTTCGCGGCGTGTTCAGCCACGTCGAAGGCACGCTCGAGGTCGGCGACCGCGTCCCGGTACGCGGCGAACGCGGTCGGAGTGACCTTTCCGGTGGCGCCGCGGCGGAGTTCGCTCGCGTGTCCGGCCGCGCGCAGGTACGCTGCCGTCGCCGGCCGCTTGATGTCCGTCATCGCCGGGTACGCGATCTGCCGTGCGGCGTCGGTTTCGTACTGCATCCACCGTGCCGTCACCGCGTCGTGCGCGGCATGCAGCCGCTCCAGCGGACGAGGAGCGGATGCCGTGGGGATCGCCGCGCGTGCGGCAGCGAGCCGGGCCTGCCGTGCGCGCAACTCGGCCGCGGCGGTCTTGGCGTCGCGCTCCTTCTCTCGCAGCATCCGCTTCGCGCTGGCGACCTGCTCCGGAGTGGCCCGCTGCGCCGCCCTCTGGGCCGTGACGTGAGCGAGATCGGCCCGAGCGACCTTGACCGCCGAGCGCCCCTCAGCAGCGGTCTGCTTCGCGACCTTCAAGTCGTGGCGCGCGGCATCGTAGGCGAGGCGACGACCGCCGGAGCCACCCCGGCGACGCAGGCCGATCACGCCGACGGCTCCCGCTCCGGCGACTGTCGGCGCAATCCACCACCACTGGGTGAGCAGCAGCAAAGGATCCATGACTCGATGCTACCCACGAGCCGCACGGGGTTCGACGTCGGGCTCTGCCAGCGGATCCGCCAGCAGCGGCGCGAACGCGAGTTCCGCGGCGCCGATGAGCAATCGGTCATCTCCCAGCGCTGCAGGAAGGATCCTCACGTCGTCGGCCGGATCGGCCATGGCATGCACGCGCATCGCCGCGTCGAGCGCATCCGCGTCCGCCGACAGGAGCATGCTCAGGAACCCGCCGAGCACGATCATCGACGGGTTGAGCACGTTGACGGCGCTGGCGAGAGTGGATGCGAGGACACGACGTTGGCGGGAGAGTTCGCCGATCACGGCGGCGTCGGTCGCCGCAGCCAGCGCTTCTGCAAGGACCAGGTCGTCGGCGGCGGCGATGCCGAGCACGTCCAGCAGACGCGCTCTGGATACCTCGTCCTCGAGCACCCCGTCGCGGCTGCGCCGGTCGGCCGGATCCGCGATCACGGCTTTGTTCTGCCCCCATTCCCCCGCGTACCCTCCCGCTCCGCCGACCAGTCGACCGCCGATGATGAGCCCGCCGCCGATGCCGCTCGCCCCGCCGTTGAGATAGACGACGTCGTCGTTTCCGACGGCCGCACCGAAGAGATGCTCCGCCTTGGCCCCGAGACTCGCGTCGTTGCCGACGGCGACGGGCAGACCGGTCGCCGCCTGAACCAGGGTGCCGATCGATGCTTCCCGCCAGCCGAGGTGCGGCGCGTACCGCACCACCGCGTCCGTCGCGCGGACGAGGCCGGGCACCGCAACGCCGATGCCGACGACGCGGAGGCCGGCCAGTTCCCGGCTCCGCCACTCTCCGAGAATGCGCGCCACGGAACTCGCCGTATCCTCGGGGGTGATCAGGCGGTCGACGACTTCGCGTGCGCGAACGCGGACGAGTCCGTTCAAGCCGACGGCCGCCATCTCGATCGCGTCGATCTCGGGGTTGACCGCGATCGCCACGACGTCGTCACTCGCAGCGACCACGGGTGAGGGTCGACCAGCGCGTCGTGTCGGGTCGGGTTCGCGTTCGACGGCCAGACCGGCATCGACCAGGGCGCTGACGAGATCTGCGACGGTGGAGCGGTTCAGGCCGGTGGCCGCCGTGAGCCGCGCACGCGACTGCGGTCCACCTTCATGCACCAGTCGCAGCACCTCACCGAGGTTGCGTCGACGCACGCCCTCCACGCTTCTCGCGCCGTCTGCCACGGATGCCCCTCCCACCGGTTGCCTGTTCGGCCGGCCCGTTCAGCCTATCCTCGACCCCCGATCGCGACGGGCTGGACAAGGAGTCACGTGTGACATAAGTTGTTGTTGCCAACTTATTCGATCTTCCGCTGGAGCATCCCATGACAACCCCCACCCGCGACGACAAGTTCTCCTTCGGCCTGTGGACCGTCGGCTACAACGGTGCCGATCCCTTCGGCGGCCCGACCCGACCGGCGCTCGACGTCGTGCATGCCGTCGAGAAGCTCGCCGAGCTCGGCGCCTACGGCCTGACGTTCCACGATGACGACCTGTTCGCCTTCGGATCGACCGATGCCGAGCGGCAGACCCAGATCGACCGCTTGAAGGGGGCGCTGGCCGACACCGGTCTGATCGTTCCGATGGTGACCACCAACCTGTTCAGCGCCCCGGTCTTCAAGGACGGCGGCTTCACCTCGAACGACCGCGACGTGCGCCGCTTCGCCCTGCGCAAGGTCTTCCGCCAGCTCGACCTCGGCGCCGAGCTCGGGGCGAAGACCTTCGTGATGTGGGGCGGTCGCGAAGGCGCGGAGTACGACTCCGCCAAGGACGTGCGTGCCGCCCTCGAGCGCTACCGTGAGGCCGTCAACCTCCTCGGCGATTACGTCACCGACAAGGGCTACGACATCCGTTTCGCGATCGAGCCGAAGCCGAACGAGCCGCGCGGCGACATCCTGCTTCCGACGCTCGGACACGCGATCGCGTTCATCGACTCGCTCGAGCGCCCCGAGCTGGTCGGCGTGAACCCCGAAGTCGGTCACGAGCAGATGGCCGGGCTCAACTTCACCGCGGGCATCGCGCAGGCGCTGTTCCACGGCAAGCTCTTCCACATCGACCTCAACGGCCAGCGGGGCATCAAGTACGACCAGGACCTCGTCTTCGGCCACGGAGATTTGCACAACGCCTTCTCGCTCGTCGACCTTCTCGAGAACGGCGGACCCGGCGGCGTGCCCGCCTACGACGGCCCCCGTCACTTCGACTACAAGCCTTCGCGCACCGAAGACGAGAAGGGTGTCTGGGACTCGGCCGCCGCGAACATGCGCACGTACCTGCTGCTCAAGGAACGGGCGGCCGCATTCCGCGCCGACCCCGAGGTGCAGGAGGCTCTCGCCGCCGCCCGTGTCGACGAGCTGTCCGTGCCGACCCTCGCCCCCGGAGAGTCGTACGACGACTTCCTCGCAGACCGCACCGCCTACGAGGACTTCGACCCCGCGACGTACTTCGGAGGCAAGGGGTTCGGGTTCGTCCGCCTGCAGCAGCTCGCGACCGAGCACCTCCTCGGCGCCCGCTGAGTCCGGCGATGGCGCTCGTTCTCGGGGTCGACTCCTCGACCCAGTCCTGCAAGGTCGTCATCGTCGATTCCGAGACGGGTGCCGTCGTGCGCTCCGGCAGGGCCAGCCACCCCGATGGCACGTCCGTCGACCCCGAGGCGTGGTGGACGGCACTCCAGTCGGCGATCGCGGAGGCCGGAGGTCTTGAAGACATCGCGGCGTGGTCGATCGGTGGCCAGCAGCACGGCATGGTGGTGCTGGCCGCCGACGGCACCGTGATCCGCGATGCCCTGCTGTGGAACGACACCCGCTCTGCCGTAGCCGCAGCAGACCTGATCGCCGAGTTCGGCGCGCCGACGCTGGCCGCGCGAACGGGCCTCGTCCCGGTGGCGTCGTTCACGATCACCAAACTGCGCTGGCTGCGTGACAACGAGCCCGACAATGCGAAGCGTGTCGCCGCTGTCGCGCTTCCGCACGACTGGTTGACGTGGCGTCTGCGCGGCTTCGGCCCAGCGAACCCGGTGCTGGCCGAGCTCGTCACCGACCGATCCGACGCCTCGGGCACCGGATACTGGAACCCGGCGACGGGCGAGTACGACCGCGAGCTGCTGGTGGCCGCGCTCGGCCACGATGCCGTGCTGCCCCGCGTCCTGGCTGCCGATGACGCCGTCGCCGATGCGGACGGTCGTCAGGTCGGTCCCGGCGCCGGCGACAATGCGGCCGCCGCCCTGGGGCTGGATACTCGGCCTGGCGACGTCGTGGTCTCGATCGGGACCTCGGGGACGGTGTTCGCGATCAGCACTGAGCGCGTCGAGGACCCGACCGGCACGGTGGCTGGCTTCGCCGATGCCTCCGGGAGATTCCTTCCCCTCGTGGCGACGTTGAACGCGGCCAGAGTCCTCGATGCCACCGCCGCCCTCCTCGGAGTGTCGCTCGAGGAGTTCAGCGACCTCGCCCTGCGCGCATCACCGGGGGCGGACGGACTCAGCCTGCTGCCCTACTTCGAGGGCGAGCGCACCCCGAACCTGCCTGACGCGACGGCCTCGCTCTCCGGCATGACCCTGGCATCGACGACCCGCCCCAATCTGGCGCGGGCAGCCGTGGAGGGGATGCTGCGCGGACTCGGCGCGGGACTCGACGCGCTGCGCGACCTCGGCATCCCTCTTGAGCGCGCTCTGCTCATCGGAGGTGGGGCACAATCCGAAGCAGTGCGAAAGATCGCTCCCGAAGTGCTCGGCCTTCCGGTCGAGGTGCCGGAGATCGCGGAGTACGTGGCCCTCGGCGCCGCCCGCCAGGCCGCGCGACTGACCACGCGCGCCTAGCCCGGCACAGACGACAGGCCCGCACGATTCCTCGTGCGGGCCTGTCGTATGTGCGGCTCAGACCAGGGTCTCCTGCCACGCCGCGTGCAGCTGCGCGAACTTTCCGGTGCCGCCGATGAGGGCCGCAGGGGTGTCGTCCTCGATGATCCGCCCGTGCTCCATCACCAGTACCCGGTCGGCGATGGCGACCGTCGACAGGCGGTGCGCGATGATGATCGCGGTCCGGTCGGCGAGCAGCGTCTGCAGCGCATCCTGGATCAACCGCTCCGACGGGATGTCCAACGATGCCGTCGCCTCGTCGAGGATCAGCACTGCCGGATCGGCGAGGAAGGCGCGTGCGAACGAGATCAGCTGACGCTGCCCCGCCGACACCCGACCGCCGCGCTTGTTCACGTCGGTGCTGTACCCATCCGGGAGCGAGGAGATGAACTCATCCGCACCGACCGCGCGCGCGGCCGTCCGGATCTCGTCGAGCGTGGCATCCGGCTTGCCCAGTGCGATGTTGTCGGCGACCGTCCCGCTGAACAGGTAGGCCTCCTGGGTGACCATCACGATCGCGCGACGCAGGTCCTTCGGATGCAGCTTCCGCAGGTCCACGCCATCGAGGGTGACGCTGCCCAACGTCGGGTCATAGAACCGCGAGATGAGCTTCGCCAGCGTCGACTTGCCCGCGCCCGTGGTGCCCACGAGCGCGATCGTCTGCCCAGCGGGGATGTCGAGCGAGAAGTCCGGCAGGATCGTCTTCTCGCCGTTGTACCCGAACGTGACGTCCTCGAAGCGGATCGCGCCGCGCGACTCCCACAGGTCGACCGGCTTCTCGGGGTCCGGCACCGTCGGCTGCTCGTCGAGCACCCCGGACACCTTCTCCAGCGCTGCCGTCGCCGACTGGTAGGAGTTCAGGAACATCGCGATCTCCTGCATCGGCGCGAAGAAGTTCCGCACGTACAGCACAGCCGACAGCAGCACTCCGACGGTGAGCGCACCCGTGGAGACGCGGATGCCGCCCCAGAGCACGACCATGCCGAGAGTGAGTGCTGCGACGCCCATCAGCCCCGGTTCGAACGTGCCGAAGAGCAGCATCGAACGTCGGTTGATGTCGCGGTAGTCGCCGGCGACCTTCTGGAAGGTGACATCGTTGCGGGGCTCCTTGCGGAACGCCTTCACGGCGCGGATGCCCGTCATCGTCTCGACGAACTGCACGATCACCTTGGCGCTGATCACACGGGATTCCCGGTAGACGAGCTGCGAGCGCGAGTAGAACCAGCGCATCAGCATCATCAACGGGATGCCGGCGAGCGCGAGGATCACGCCCGACTGCCAGTCCCAGACGACGAGGGCGATGAAGGTGAACGCGCCGAAGAGGACGCCCGAGACGAGGTTGTTCAGGCCGCCGTCCAGGAGCTCTCGGATCGAGTCGAGGTCGCTGGTCTGCCGCGAGATGATGCGACCGGACGTGTACGACTCGTGGAACTCGAGGCTCAATCGCTGCGTGTGCAGGAAGATGCGCTTGCGCAGATCCAGCAGCACCGCCTGAGTGATCCTGGCAGCGATCATCACGTACCAGGCGATGAGCACGGCAGCGGCCGCACCTGCGAACAGGTACACGAAACCGATGACGAAGGTCGGCATCCAGTCCGCACGCTCGATCACCGCCGGCAGCGCCTGGTCGAGTCCGATACTGATCAGGATCGGACCTGCCACCTGCAACGCCGTCGAGATGACGAGCACAGCAGCGGCGAGGACGACCTGCGGTCGCAGCGGGCGGATCAACGACCCCAGCAGGCGCAGCGACCGCTGACGGATCGCCTTGCTCTCCTCGCGGGTGTAGTTCGAACGGTCTTCGTTCTGTGTTCCGGTGATTGCGGAGCTCATGCCTGCACCTCCTCTTCGATGGTCAGTTCTTCTTCGGGCAGATCATCCTCTTCGGATGCATCGGCCTCGTCTCGGATGATCGGGATGGCACCGGTGCGTGCGGCCTCTTCCGCTTCGAGGCTGGAGATCACGTGCCGGTAGTGGGAACTGGACCGCAGCAACTCGGAGTGCGTGCCGACCGCGGTGACCTTTCCTCGTTCGAGCAGCGCGACCCGATCGGCGAGCGCCACCGTCGACGGGCGGTGTGCGACGACCAGCGCCGTCGTCTCGGCGAGGACGTGTCGCAGGGCTTCCTCGACGAGCGCCTCGGTGTCGACGTCCAGCGCGGAGAGAGGATCGTCGAGCACGAGCACACGCGGGTTCGCCGCGACAGCGCGAGCGAGGGCGAGACGCTGACGCTGTCCGCCGGACAGGCTGAGGCCCTCCTCGCCGATGATCGTCTCCACGCCGTCAGGGAGTGCGTCGACGAAACCTGCCTGAGCGACATCCAGCGCCTCGCGCAGCACGCGTTCCGCCTCTTCGCTGTGCACGTCGAGCTCGGCACGGCCGAGCAGCACGTTCTCCCGCACGGATGCCGAGAACAAGGTCGCATCCTCGAAAGCCATCGCGATGTGCTGGCGCAGCTCGGCGAGTGTCAGGTCGCGCACGTCCACGCCGTCGAGCGTGACGCGCCCGCCGGTGACGTCGTAGAGGCGAGCCGGGAGCGTCGTCAGCGTCGTCTTGCCGCTGCCGGTGAGGCCGACGAGCGCCATCGTCTCGCCCGGACGCAGCACCAGGTCGATGCCGTCGAGCAGGTCGCGCTCGTGAGCTCCCGCATCCTGATACCGGAAGTGCGCGTTCTCGAACACCAGCTCACCGCGGGGGTTCGCGATGTGCACCGGGTTCTCCGGGTCGGTGATCGAGTTCGTCTCGGAGAAGATGTCGAAGACGCGGTCGGTTGCCGTACGGGCATCGAGCATGAACGAGAACAGGAAGCCGATCGACTCGATCGGCCAGCGCAGCACCGTCGCCATCGCGAAGAACGCGAACAGCTCGGGGAGATCGATGGCGCCCTGCGAGATCAGCCAGATACCCGTCATCAGGCTGAGACCGAACGCGATCTGCGGCATCAGGTCGAGCCAGAACCAGATCGAGGCGATGGCCCCGGCCTTGCTCATTTCGGTCTCGCGGAGCGTCTCGGCCTGACGGCTGAAGCGGCTGAGCGCGTGCTTGCCGCGTCCGAACGCCTTCAGCACCCGGATGCCGTGCACGCTCTCTTCGACGCTGGTCGCGAGGTCGCCTGCCTGGTCCTGGCTGCGTCGCGTGAGCGCGCCGTAGCGCTTCTCGAACAGGTACCCCCGGATCCAGAGCGGAATCGCCGTGACGAGGAAGATCGTTCCCAGCAACCAGTGCCAGCGGAACAGCAGCACGGCGCCGATGATGATCGTGAGCACGTTCACGACCAGCAGCACCAGGCCGAATGCCAACCAGCGGCGGATCAGACCGATGTCCTGCATCATGCGGCTGAGCAGCTGCCCTGACTGCCAGCGGTCGTGGAACGACACGGGCAGCGTCTGCAGCCGAGAGTAGAGGTCGGTCCGCATGCGGTACTCGACCTCGGTCGCCGGGTTCAGCACGAACCAGCGGCGCAGCCAGATCATGGCCGCTTCTCCGATGGCGAGGGCGAAAACCGCCACAGCGCCCCACGCGATGGCGCCGATCTCACCGGACTGGACAGGACCGCTGATGATCTGCTCGAGGACGAGCGGGATCATCAACGCGATGACGGCGGCAACGAGTGCACTGCCGGCACCGCCGACGAGTCGCCAGATGACCGGCTTCACGAACGGCTTGAGCCGCCAGAGTGCGGCGGGTGTGGAGAGGGTGGACGAAGGCGAAGTGTTCTGCGAAGAAGGCGAGGAAGACATGTCTCTCAGACGAGTTTCGTATGGAAAGCGGTTGCTGAAGGGGGCCGGAAGCGGAACGGGCTCTCAGAGCCGGGCATCCGACACAGAAGGCGCGGAGCGACCCGCGGCAGTTGGTCTAAGGAAGCAGGCGCACCGGGGTCGAGCCGAGAGCTGCGATCTGCGCGACGGCGATCGTGGTCATGGTGTCCTCCTCAGAGCTCGGCTGTGTCGTCCGGTCGGTGCGACAGCCCATCAGCCTATTGCTGGGAACCAGCTGATCGCAAGAGTCATTCCCGAATTTCCCGGTTCCGGTCGCGATCGGCGCTGCTTCCCGCATCGGCGGGCGGCCGCGATCGCCCGTTTGTCGCTCAGTCGCGGACGGTGGCTCCGAGCTCAGTGCGGAGGAACCGCTGCAGGTTGCCGCCGAGCACCGCAAGAATGTCAGCCTCTGCCCATCCGCGACGAAGGAGCGCCTCCGTCACCAGTGGGAACCCGGCCGGACCTTCCAGGCCAGGGAGGTATTCATCGGCGGGTACGCCTTCGATGGTCGTCTGCACGCAGCAGGGCGCCGTGGTGTCGTCGATCACTTCCTGAACGAAATCGGAGCCCATCCCGACGTGTTCGAGGCCCGCGACCGAGACCACGTGTTCGAAGTGGTCGACGAGAGTGTCGATCGCGTACTCGCTCTCGTGCAGGTACGGCGCGAAGAAGTTGATGCAGACCAGCCCGCCGCTCGCGGCGATCCCCGTGAGCTGCGAGTCGGTGAGGTTCCGATGGTGGTCGAACAGCGCTCTGGCGGATGAGTGGGTCGCCATCACCGGGCGGGTGGCGAGCTCGAGCACGTGGTCGACGCCACCTGCACCGAGGTGACTGACGTCGAAGATCATCCCGATCCGCTCCATCTCGGCGACGGCGCGGATACCCGATCGAGTGAGCCTACTGCCGGCGGCGTCCTCGCCGCTCCCATCAGCGAAGGCGCTTCGGCCGAAGTGCGCGACCGATCCCACCCGCACCCCGAGCCGGTGGACCGTCTCCAGCATCTCGACGTCATCGGCGATACCCGGCATGCCCTCCAGAGCCAGAACGAGCGCGATGCGTCCATCGGCGATCACCCGGTCGATATCGGCGCCCGTGAGGCACAGACCGACGGCATCGGCATTGCCCTCGGCGAGACGGTGCGCCGCCTCGATCATCCGCAGAGTGCGCCGCAGAGCGCCCTCCGGCCGATAGGCGTCGTCGATGAAGACCGGCAGGATCTGCAGATCCACGCCGCCCTCCTGCAGCTGCGGAAGCCATTGCGCGCGGAAGAAGTCCGACCACAGCTCCGACGGTCTGCTGGCGACGGCGCAGAGCAGATCGTTGTGCGCATCCGCGACGATCGCGCGGTGGTGCAGTTCCGTGGCCAGTTCGAGGGTCATACGTCCATTCTCCGATCAGCGCGGCCGGTATGCAGGTGCAACGCCCGGCCATGTCCGTCATCGCCGAGAAAAGCGATCGGCTGCTGCACCCCTCCTTCAGGTTCGACGGGGAGCAGGACGTCGTGATGCCACCCCACGAGCTCGGTCCGGTGCGGGAGGTCACCCAGCTCCGCGACGACGCCCTGGGGGATTCGATCGAGCCAGAGTCGGCCATCGTTCGAGCGGCTGATCTCGGTGATCGCCGTGCTGGACTCGTACCGTCCGACATATCGGTCGGCGTTCTGAGGCGCCGGGCCTGACGACACGGGAGCGGAACGCGGAGCGACTCCGACGAGCTCGCTCAGCACATGGTCGAGAATCGTCGCGAACACCGGATGCGGCGCACCGCCGTTCGCGAGCATCGCCACAGCGAGACCGAATTCCGGCACGAGTCGAAGCGATGCCGACTGGCCGATCGTGTTGCCATCGTGCCCGATCACGGCGTGGCCGTCTCGTTCGAAGAGTTCCCAGCCGAGCCCCCAGGCCACTCCCTGATCGATATCGGGGAGCCGGACCTGCTCGCGCTGCATATCGGCGACACTCGCCGATGAGAGGACTCGCTCTCCGTCACGCGCGACTCCGCCGCTCAGATGCAGCTGAGCGAAGGACAGCAGGTCGCGGGCGCTCATCGCAAGGACCGACCCCGCGGGGCTCCCCGAACGTTCCATGGACCAGACCGATGTCGGGGCGAAGACTCCGGTCGCGTCTTCCAGATGTCCGACGGCCGCCCGATGCAGGATGGCTTCCGCGGCGTTCACCGCGGCCTGCTCCAGCCCCAGGGGTGCCAGCAAGCGCTCACGAAGGACTTGGTCGTACGGATGGCCGCGGAGCACCTCGATGATGCGGCCGAGCGTGGAGAACCCGGCATTGTTGTATGAGAACATCTCGCCCGGCGCGAACAGCTGCGGGGTGTCGGCGAGAACCTCGACGTATCGCTCGAGGCAGTCATCCCCCGGGCCCGTGTCCACGAAGACATCACCCTCGAATCCGGAGGTGTGGCTGAGCAACTGCCGGATCGTGATCTGGTCGGAGGCGGCTTCGTCGGCGACCAGGAATCCGGGAAGCACGTCGCGCACTGTCGCGTCGAGGTCGAGCAGCCCCTCGTCCACGAGCTGCATCGCCAGCGTCGAGGTGAACACCTTCGTCACCGAACCGATCTGAAAAACCGAAGCACTCGTCGCCTCGACACCGGTCGCGAAACTGAGCGTTCCGGATGCCGATTCGATCACCTCGTCGCCCACCGCGATGGCCAGCGACAGCGCAGGAACCCGATGCTCGGCGAGGAGTTCAGGCACGCGTCGGTCGATCCAGGCCTCGATGTCTTCGAGCTGCCGCATCCGCCCTCCTCGGTCTCGGAACGGGACGAGCCTATGGCCGGGTCACGAGGAGGACTTGGTCGGATAGCACAACGACGGCGCGCTCGAATCGTCGCCCAGGCTCAACGTCCGACGGACTCCCTGGCCAGCAGCCGCTCCTTCACGTCGAGCCCCCAGGCGAATCCGCCGAGGCTGCCATCCGTGCGAAGCACCCGGTGACAGGGGACGAACAGCGCAGGGGCGTTCCGCGCGCAGATGGAGGCGGCCGCACGCACGGCCCGCGGGTTGTCCAGGGCTGCGGCGAAACCTGTGTAGGTCAGCGGCACTCCCGGATCGATGCGGCGCAGTGCCGCCCAGCCCGCGAGTTGCATCGCAGTCCCGATCTGTTTCACGGCGACGCCATCGATCGCGGACAGGTCGCCGGCGTAGTAGGCGAGCGTGGCCGCGGCGGCATCGGTGTCGCCCTCGCGGACATCTACCGGGCGTGCGACCGGGCTCAGTCGCTCGATGATCACCTGCTGGTCGGTCGTCCACCCGGAAGCGAGCACCCGCTGCCGGTCGTCGACGAGGATCGTGAACGGTCCGTCGGGGGTTTCCAGAGTCTGGATGAGGGCGGTCATGATGTCTCCTTCGAAGTCGTGGTCTTGGCAATGCGGCGGGCGGATGCGGGCCGCACCGGCGCCGCCCGCCAGAGGTGCGCGGTCAGGTAGCTCCGCCACGGCGCGGTGCGCTCGGTCCAGGCCGTGAGCGGAGCGGGGTCGCCGGGAAGTCCGGATGCCGCGGCACCGGCGCGCACCGCGACATCCCCCGGCAGGAACACATCCGGATCGCCGAGCACGCGCATCCGCACATAGTCGGCTGTCCACGGACCGATACCGGGCATGGCCATCAGAGCCCGCCGTTGCTCGACACCGTCGTCGCCGACGGTGAGGATGAGGGATCCGTCGGCGAGTGCCGCCGCTGCACCGGTGATCGCACGGATACGGGCCGCAGGCCCGCGGAGCACCTCGGCTCCATGGCCGGCGATCGCCGCCATCGTGGGGAAGAGCAGGCCACCATCGGGGGTGCGCTCCCCCAACGCATCCGCAAGTGCGGCCAGCGCCGTGCGTGCAGCCACCACGGTGATCTGCTGCCCGACCATCGCGCGGATGAGCATCTCGTGCGGATCGGCCGAGCCCGGAACGCGGATGCCGGGGGTTCGCGCGAGGAGCGGTGCGAGTTCGGGGTGCGCGGCGAGCGCCTCGTCGACGGCGAGCGGGTCGGCGTCGAGGTCGAAGATCCGCCGGACCGTGGCGACGAGCGGCGCGAGATCGGCGAGCTGGGTGACTCTGGCACGCAGGTGAAGACGCTCATCGGATTCTTGACGCACCTCGAACCAGGTCGGCCCGCCTGCCATGCGCAGGTGACGCGCGAACGAGGTCGCCGTCGCCTCCTCGACGCCCGGGAGCGCCCGCGCTGACATCCACGCGAAGACGCCGGCAGCATCCAAAGGTCCGCGGTACGGGAGGACGAGATCGATGGCCCCTGGCGCCTCGGCGCCGCTCACCTCCACGCTCGTTCCACCGGCCGCTGATCCGGCCGACGGGCGCCGCCGGGCTCTGAGCTCGCCCGGCGTGAGTCCGAAGACCTCGCGGATCGTGTCATTGCACTGGCGGATGCTGGCGAAACCGGCAGCGAACGCCACTTCCGAGATCGGCATGTCCGTGCCGACGAGGAGCATCCGCGCGGTGTGCGCGCGATGCGCCCTGGCGAGCGCAAGAGGACCGGCGCCGAGTTCGGTGCTGAGGAGCCTCGTCAAGTGCCTGCTCGAATAGCCGAGGCGAGCAGCGAGCCCGGGCACACCCTCGCGCTCGACATAGCCAGCGGCGATGAGGCGCATCGCCCGGGCTGCGGTGTCACCGCGCAGATTCCAGGCCGGCGAGCCGGGAGCGGCCTCCGGGAGGCATCTCTTGCAGGCTCGGAAGCCTGCCTCGTGGGCGGCGGCACTGGTGGGATAGAACGTGACGTTCTTCTGCATCGGGGTGCGTGCAGGGCAGCTCGGACGGCAGTAGATCCCCGTCGAGCGGACTGCGGTCACGAACTGCCCGTCGAAGCGGGTGTCGCGTGCACTGATCGCACGGTATCGCTCGTCGAAGTCGGTGATCGGGAAGCTCATGCCTCCACTCTGACACGCCTCACCGACGCCGGCTGGCGGAAATCGGACATCGCGGTGACGTCGGACTCCGGGCACCGGAGAGAACCGTCGCACCGGTCCGCACGAACTGCGGACAGGAGTCCCTGGTCCTGCGATGGCGCGCGCGCGATACTTGAGAAATCGGAGGGCGCTTGTCCGCTCTCGGGGAGAAGGAGCATCATGCGCGGATCTCGATGCCTTGCCGCTCTGGGCGCAGGAGCGGCGCTGCTCGTCTCCGGCTGTTCCGGCCCGGCGCCCACCACCCCGACGGCGACTCCGCAAGCGGGCTTCACAGCACAACGCGAATCGACCTGTGTCGTCGATCCCGAAGCCGTCGTCTCCGCTCGTCTGCCGAAGACCGCGACCGATCCGATGCCCACGGATCTGGCTTCCGAGATCGACGCTGCAGCGACGGCATCCTTCGCACTGGCCGCAGCTCCCGGCGCGATCGTGTTCGTGCAGACTCCCGAGGGCACGTTCAGCAAGGCGTACGGCATGGCCGACCCGACGACCGGCGCACCGATGGCGACGGATATGTATCAGCGCGTCGGTTCCGTCACCAAGACCTTCACAGTGACCGTGGTGCTGCAGCTCGCCGAAGAGGGGTTGCTCACCCTCGACGATCCCATCGGCACGTACATCGACGGGGTTCCCAACGGCGACCTCGTCACCCTGCGTCAGCTGTCCGACATGACCAGCGGGGTCGCCAGTTACACGTTCGATGAAACCTGGCTGCAGACGTTCATGAACGAACCGGACCGCGTGTGGAATCCGCAGGAGCTCGTCGACATCGGCACCTCACTCCCGCCACTGTTCGAACCGGGCGCGGAGTTCGATTACTCCAACACCAACACGGTGCTCCTCGGCCAGGTCATCGAGCAGGTGACCGGTCAGGACGTCGCGAGCGTGTTCGCCGAGCGGATCTTCGACCCGCTCGGGTTGTCTGCCACGTCGGATCCTGGTTCGTCCGCTGCGTTCCCCGAGCCGCATCCGCGCGGGTACACCCTCCAGTCCCCCACTGCCACTCCGGAGAACCCCACGGACACGACCGAGTGGAACCCCTCCTGGGGGTGGACGGCCGGTCAGTTGATCTCGAACGGGCAGGACATGCTCGTCTATGCCCGCGCGCTGGGGACGGGACAAGGCCTCCTGGATGCCGAGACGCAGATCGAGCGACTCACCTCATTCCCGGGCGCCGCCGGATACGGCCTCGGGATGGGATGCAGCAGCGGTTGGGTCGGTCACGCCGGAGAGCTGCCGGGATTCAACAGCTCCGTCTTCTACGACACGTCCAGCGACAGCACCGTGATCACGATGACCAACAGCGATATCGCGTCCGGGGACTGCGCGCAGTCACCGACACTCCTCGACAACCCGACGGGTGAGGTGTGTTCCAGCCCCGCGACACGGATGTTCGTGAGCATCTCCGAGGCTCTGGGCAACACTTTCGTCCCCGCTCCCAAGCAATGACCGCTGAAGAAGGTGCAATCATGCGCAGATCCTCCGTCATCGTCGCCGCCTCTGTGGCGGTCGCTGTCACCGTCCTCGCCGGGTGCACTGCGCCGGAGAGCCAGAAGACGAAGGTCGAGATCGGGGCCTCGCCCAACCAGGATGTTCTCGCCCTTCCCGATGGCAGCATCGACGCCGCGATCAAGAAGCTGCCCGACGTCGTGAGATCGGCCATGGAGCGAAGCGGCGTGCCGGGCATCGCCGTGTCGGTCGTGCACGGCGACGAGACGGTCTTCGCCGAGGGCTACGGCGTGCGGAAGAAGGGCGAGGACGCCGAGGTCGATGCCGACACGGTGTTCCAGATCGCGTCGCTGTCGAAACCGGTGGGTGCGACGGTCGTTGCGACGCAGGTGTCGCAAGGTGTTGTGGACTGGACGAGTCCGGTCGCTCAGTCCCTGCCCGGATTCGCGCTGGCGGATCCGTGGATCACCGAGCACGCGACCATCGGCGACTTCTACGCGCATCGCACCGGGTTGCCGTTCGCCGCCGGAGATCTGCTGGAGGACATCGGATACGACCGCACCTACGTGCTCGATCACCTCGCACTGCAGCCCCTCGCCCCGTTCCGCGCGAGCTACGCCTACGCGAACTTCGGCATCACGGTCGGCGCGGAGGCGGTCGCCACGGCCGCCGGCACCGACTGGGCGACGCTCTCCGAGGAACAGCTCTACGACCCGCTGGGGATGGAGGCCACCAGTTCGCGGTATGAGGATTTTCTCGCGCAGGACAACCGCGCCAGCCTGCACGCCATGGTGGGCGAAGGCGAATTCGAACCGCGCTTCGAACGCGACCCCGATGCGCAGTCGCCTGCCGGCGGTGTCTCGTCGAGCGTGAACGACTTGGCTCAATGGATGCGACTCGTCCTCGCCGGTGGTACCTATGCGGGTGCGGAGCTGATCGCAGAAGCGGCGCTGCTGCCCGCCCTCAGTCCGCAGAACGTCTCGGCACCACCGCACGCGCTGGACCAGCGCGCAGGCCAGTACGGCTACGGCTTCGGGGTGGGGATGCAGCCGAGCGGCCGGGTGACCCTGAGCCACTCCGGAGCCTTCATCCTCGGTGCAGCGACGAACGTTCAGATGTTGCCGTCGGCAGACCTCGGGATCGTGGTGCTGACCAACGGCGCTCCGATCGGCGTTCCGGAGGCGATTGCCGCCGAGTTCGTCGACCTGGTGCAGTTCGGCTACAGCACGCGCGACTGGCTGGGTGACTACGGGCAGGCCATGGCGGGGTATCACCAACCCGCCGGCGATCTCACCGGCGAGACCCCGCCCGCGAATCCTGCGCCGGCCCAGCCCCTGTCCGCGTACGCCGGCACGTACGCCAACGACTACTACGGCGCAGCGGTCGTCTCCGAGGAGGACGGCATGCTCACACTCGCCGTGGGGCCCGACGGCGGTTCCACCGCGCAGCTCGACCCCTGGGACGGCGACACCTTCGCTTTCATACCGCTCGGCGAGAACGCACCGGCGGGATCGCTGTCTTCGGCGGTGTTCACGATCGCCGGCGGCGCCGCCACCTCGATGACCCTCGACTTCTTCAATGCGGAGCCCGGGCTCCTCGGAACCTGGACGCGGGTACCGTGAGACTTCCCCCGAAGTCGGGTCGTGCGGTCTGAGCATGGCGGCGATCGAAGACGTGCGGGCTCTGGGCACCGAGTTGGAGCGTTCCTACCCGGTGCGCGTACGCGGAAGATTGAAGTTCCGCGTCGGTCAGCTCGTGTACGTCGCGTTCTCCCTCGACGAGAGCGTGATGGGGTTCGCGTTTCCGAAGGAGGAGCGCGAGGCGCTGGTCGGAGGAGATCCGCGCAAGTTCCAGATGCCGTCGACGTCGGACCTGCGATTCAACTGGGTGCACGCGGAACTGGCAGCGCTGGAACCTGCGGAGGCTCGCGAACTCGTCGTCGATGCGTGGCGAATGGTCGTCCCGAACAAGCTCGCTCGCGCCTACGATCTCGCTCATCCGGGCGGCCCGGGTTGAGAGCTCGTTCGGTCGGGGAGCGATATCTCGACTCGCTGGCGCTCGCTCAGTGCGGGTCTCCGCGAGCGAAACGCGCCCCCTCTCATTCGGACGTTGAGCGACACTTCGGCTCGCTGGCGCTCGCTCAGTGCGGGTCTCCGCGAGACGAACGCGTTGTCTCTCCTGGTCGTTGAGCGAGCGAAGCGAGACGAAACGCGTCATGATCAGCACGACTCCGAGAAAGTCGAAAAAGTTTCTCTGATCGGCTCTTTTCGGGGCCTCAATGTCAGTGGCCCTCGGCAGAATAGAGGTATGAACAACCCCGCACCTCTCCTCGATCAGGTCGTTTCCGACCTGGATCGGGTGCTGGGTGCGGATGCTCTCGGGGCGCTGTCGGATGCCGACCGGATGCATGTTCTTCGTATCGCCGGTGAGGCGTTCCGCCGCATCGAGGCGGTCGTGGTCGAGACGACGGCCGGAGCAGAACCCGGGTTCCCGGAAGACTTCGGATGCCGGAACATGAACGAGCTCTTGCAGCGGGTGCTGCGTGTCGACGCGCCGGGGGCTGCCCGGGTCGTGAAGGCCGCGGACATGGTGCACCGAGATGTCGAACTCACCTCCGGCGCACGACTGCCGGCCCAGTGGCCGTCGTTGCGCGGCTCGATGCTCGAGGGGACGATCGGGATCGCTGGGCTGCTCGCCGCTGTCGGTCCGATCGAGCGGGCGGGGGTTCGGATCGGTGCGGCTGATCGGTTGCGGGCGGATGC
Organism: Microbacterium sp. LWH12-1.2; assembly: GCF_040675825.1. Lineage (NCBI taxonomy): Bacteria > Bacillati > Actinomycetota > Actinomycetes > Micrococcales > Microbacteriaceae > Microbacterium > Microbacterium sp. LWH12-1.2. The sequence continues at coordinate 190,007 of NZ_JBEGIJ010000001.1, read as the reverse complement.
GGAACTCGCCGGCCAGGCCCGCGGGTACGTCCTCGCTGATGCCGATGCCGATGCCGACTTCGGCGAGCGGGCGGATGCCGATGCTGTGCCCGCTGATGTGGCGCCGCAGGCGACGCCAGAAGATCTGAAGCAGTTCGCGCAATTGATCGCCCTGTATCTGGATCCGGACGGGTCCGCGCCGTCGGAGGCGGAGGCATCGCAGTCCCGGTCGTTCACCGTCGGGAGGCTCCGCAACGGCACCTACCCGGTCCGCGGGAACATGCTGCCCGAGGTCTACGCCCAGATGCAGCTGATCTTCGACGCCCAACTGAACCCGAAAACCGACGGACCCGCAGACCTCGGCGTGACGTTCCGCCCTTCCGACGAGATCGACGGCGCCAGTGACGGCGAGGCTGGCACGGATCCGTTCAACTCGGACCCGCGGAACGTGATCGACCCCCGCACCCGCGCCCAGAAGCAGCACGACGCCCTCGCCGCAGCACTGGGCATCGCGGCCCGACACGACGAGATGCCCAGTTTGGGTGGTGCGGCACCGACCTTGGTCGTGCACATCGACGCTTCAGACTTCGCCGCGGGCACCGGGGCTGGGCGTGGATCAGTCAACAACGCCAACGCCGACGCGGGCCTCATCGCCGACACCGACACCGGAACCGGAGCGGGATTCGCGGCCGGTTGGGCGACCATCCCCGGCGTTGACGCTCCGGTCTCGGCATCCGTCGCCGCCCACACCGCCTGCACCGGCACGATCCAACGGGTCCTGTTCGATGAGGGCCGCATCATCGGCATCAGCGTCACCGACCGGGTCTTCACCGTCCATCAACGCCGCGCGATCGTGCTCCGCGACAAGGAATGCCTCATCCCGGGCTGCCACGTCCCGGCCTCCTGGTGCGAGATCCACCACGTGACCGAACACGCCCGCGGCGGACCCACCCATACCGACAACGGGGTGCCTTTGTGCTGGCATCACCATCGCACCCTCGACAGATCCGGATGGGAGATCCGCATGATCGGCGGCATCCCACAGATCCGCGGACCCGCATGGTGGGACCCCACCCAGCGATGGCGCACCCCACGCGCCACCCTCCACACGCCCACCCGCACCCGCGTCTGATCGCGCACTGCGGCACGCTCAGCGAACCTGGGACCAACTCAGCGAACGAGTTGATGCGCTCAGCAACGGCGCGCCTCGGCGAGCTCACCGAGGCGCAGACTCCGCCCCCCTCAGTGGAAGAAGTGACGCTCCCCCGTGAAGAACATCGTCACGCCGGCCTTGCGAGCGGCATCCACGACCTCTTCATCGCGCACCGAACCACCGGGCTGGACGATCGCCGAGATCCCCGCGTCGATGAGCACCTGCGCACCGTCGGCGAACGGGAAGAACGCGTCGGATGCCGCCACCGAACCAGCCGCCCGATCGCCCGCGCGCTCGACCGCCAGACGGCAGGAGTCGACCCGGTTGACCTGCCCCATTCCCACGCCCACGGTGGCGTTTCCGCGCGCGAGGACGATCGCGTTCGACTTCACGGCGCGACAGGCCTTCCACGCGAAGATGAGATTCTCCATCTCCTCCTCGCTGGGCCGCTCACCCGACACCAGCTCCCAGTTCTTCGCGACCGACCAGATGTCGTCCGGGAACCGGTCGGCGTCCTGGAGCAGCAGACCACCGGAGACGAGACGGACGTCCATCCGCTCCTGCTGCCAGTCCTCAGGCAGCTGCAGCAGGCGCAGGTTCTTCTTCGCCTTGAAGACCTCGAGAGCGGCCGGTTCGAACGCCGGCGCCACGATGACCTCGGTGAAGATGTCCTTGAGGTTCTCCGCCATCTTCAGGGTGACGGTGCCGTTGGCAGCGATCACTCCGCCGTACGCCGAGACCGGGTCGCACTCGTGCGCGCGCAGGTGCGCACTCGCGATCGGGTCGAGCGCGTTCGGTGCCGTCGTCGCGATGCCGCACGGGTTCGCGTGCTTGATGATCGCGACCGTGGGCAGCACCATGTCATACGCGGCGCGCAGCGCCGCATCGGCGTCGACGTAGTTGTTGTACGACATCTCCTTGCCCTGCAGCTGCGTGGCCTGGGCGATGCCGTGGCCACCGACGCGCGAGTAGATGGCCGCGCGCTGATGCGAGTTCTCGCCATAGCGCAGGGTGGCGAGGCGCTCCGCCTGGATCGTGAGGTGCGCCGGCAGGTCGCCGGGTTCGTTCAGTGTGCCCTCGGCGAACCACGACGCGACGGCCGTGTCGTACGCCGCGGTGTGCGCGAAGGCGCGAGCGGCGAGCTCACGTCGCTGCGCGTGGGTCGTTCCGCCCGAGCGAATCGCGTCGATGACGGCCGAGTACGACGCCGGTGAGACGACGATCGCGACGTTGGCATGGTTCTTCGCGGACGCGCGCACCATGGCGGGTCCACCGATGTCGATCTGCTCGACCACGACATCGCCGACGGCACCCGATGCGACCGTCTCCACGAACGGGTACAGGTTCACGACGACCAGTTCGAACGGCTCGATACCGAGGTTCTCGAGCTGCCCCTCGTGATCTTCCAGACGCAGGTCCGCAAGGAGCCCCGCGTGCACGGCCGGGTGCAGCGTCTTCACGCGGCCGTCCAGCATCTCGGGAACGCCGGTGACTGTCGAGACATCGGTGACGTCGTATCCCGCCTCGCGGATCGCGGCTGCCGTCGAGCCGGTCGAGACGATCTCGGCGCCGGTCTCGGCGAGAGCGGCGGCGAGCACCAGCAGGTCGGTCTTGTCGCTCACCGAGATGAGCGCACGCCTGATCGGCACCGCATCGCGATCGCGGTACAGCGAGGGGTCGTGACGGGGGCCGGCCATGGAGGGCTCCTTCAGCGTGGGGACGTGCGAGGGGTGGTCAGGGAATGATCGAGGATGCTGGGCTCAGCGGAAGCTCGCCGGTGGCGACGCGACGGATGACGTCGATGAGGAGGCGGCGTTCGACAGGCTTGATGCGGTCGTGCAGGCTGTGCTCCGTGTCACCCGCGAGGATCGGCACGCGCTCCTGCGCGAGGATCGGACCGGAGTCGATCCCGTCGTCGACGACGATGACGCTGGCGCCGGTTTCGGTCACGCCTGCGGCGAGCGCATCGCGGACGCCGTGCGCACCCGGGAACTCGGGGAGGTACGCCGGATGCGTGTTGATCAGGCGCGGCGAGTACTCGGCGACGAGAGCCGACGGCAGCAGGCGCATCAGTCCGCTGAGAACGACGAGATCCGGCGTCCAGACAGCGAGCTGGCGTCCGAGCTCCTCACCCCAGGCCTCGCGACTCTCGTGCTCGTGCCAGGGAACGGTGAAGCTCGGGATGCCGAACTCTTCGGCGTTCGCGAGCCCGTCGGCTTCGCGATCGGCACCGACGACGACGACCCGGGCCGGGAAATCGGGGTGACGAGCAGCCTCGAGGAGGGCACGAAGGTTCGAGCCGGTGCCCGAGATGAGAACGGCGACCGTGAGCACCTGCCCAGTCTACCGGGGCGGGACCGGGCGTCCGTTCGGAATACCGGTCGTCCGGCCGTCCCACGTGCATGGCCGGACGACGAATCGTTGTCCATTTCGTCGCATCCGGTCATGCATCCGTGCGATGGTCATGCAAGCTGCACGCAGCTTTCACGGTTTCGGGTCGAACCCAGGGCCCTTGAACGCGTCGCGGATGTCATCCAGCGGGACGGTTTCGTGCGCGGCATCGACCTGGACAGCGCCGACCGCTGTGGAATCCCCGCCGATCGCCGCTTCGGATGCCGCGGTCTCCGCCATCCAGCGGTCGGTGCGCTCCTCCGCCAGTTCGTCCCGATGCCGGGGCGAAAGCAGCAGGATGGCCGCACCGATCAGCACCTCGACCCCGATCGCCAGCGCGAAGGGACCGACCGCGGGACCGGCGTCGGCCAGCCGCCCCGGCCCCATCGAACCGCCGGCCAGCACGGCGGCCACCGCGGCGACTCCGGCGGACAGTGCCGCGATACCTGCGGCGATCGCCGCCCGCGGTCCGGTGCGCAGCGGCGTGCCTTCCCAGACCAGTCGGGATCTCACGGCCCAGCCGGCGACGGCACCGGCAGCGATCGGCACGATCACCACGACGAGCATCCAGATCGAGCCGTTCTCCGGAAGCAGACCCAGCACCGGGATGCCGGGGACGACCCCGAGCTGCGTGCCTGCCGGCGACACAGCGGTTCCGAGCCCGACCGAGAACCCCGGGCCCGCCAGCCAGGACGCCGCCCAGACGATCAGGGTGGGCAGATAGGCGAGGTGTCCGAGGGCGAGCACCGCCACGCCGAGGAGGTCGACTCGGGCCGCCTCGAACAGTGCGACGACCTCTCCGCCACGCAGCATCACCATCACCGCGACGCCCAGCGCCGATGCGCCCGTGATCGCGACCACGGCGAAAGCCGCCCCACGCACCGCGGCCGCAGGTACGGCGCCCCAGTCGCCCCAGGAATCGAAGATGTCATGCAGGCGGTCCAGGAGCCCGCCGTCGCCGTCGTCCCAGACCACGCGGAGCGCACCGGCGAGAGCACCGGCGAGGTACACCGCCGAGGGCAGCAGGATCGAGAGCAGCAGCGAAGTCTCTGCCGCATCCAGCCGAGAGGTGAGGGCGACACCGGTCGCGATGAGGGCGAAGGCCGCCGTCCCCGACAACGATCCCAGCAGCCATGCCCCCGACCGCGCCGCACGTGCTCCCGAGCGCGCCGCGAACAGCAACGTGAAGAGGAGGAAAGCCAGCGGGGTGACCGACAACGCGAAGGAAGCTGCCTCCTGGGCGATGCCGACCGCGACGATCACGTCCTTCGGCACGGTGATGTCCAGCGGAACGCCGTGCCCGAACTGCCAGAGCGTGCCGGTGAGCGGCCAGAGCGCACCCCAGTCGGCCGTGACGCCGAAGGCAATCGTCCACAGCAGGGTCAGCGGCGCCAGGAGCACGGCAAGACCGACGCCTGCCGCAATGGCAGCGTCGACGGCGGCCAGGAGCGCGACGAGAAGGCGTTGCATATCGATTCGAGACTACGACGAGAACCCCTGCTCCTCCTGTGGGCGCGCGCGTCGTGCGCCACACGATAACGTCATCAGCGGAGGTTCCCCGATGACAACTGCCCCGCCCACCGCCCACGCTCCCGCCGAGCCCGCGAACGCCCTCGACCGATTCTTCGAGATCAGCAGACGCGGCTCGACGATCGGCACCGAGATCCGAGGCGGACTGGTGACGTTCGTCACGATGGCCTACATCGTGATCCTGAACCCGATCATCCTGTCCGGCAAGCCCGACGTCGCCGGGAACATGCTGGACTTCAACGCCGTGGGCGCAGCGACGGCGCTCACGGCCGGCGTGATGACCATCCTGTTCGGTGTGGTGACGCGCCTCCCCTTCGCATTCGCGGCGGGGCTCGGCATCAACGCCTTCGTGGCGTTCTCGGTGGTCGGGCAGGTCACCTGGCCCGAGGCCATGGCGCTGGTCATGATCAACGGCCTGGTCATCGTGCTGCTGGCAGCCACCGGCCTGCGCAAGGCGATCTTCGACGCGGTGCCGTTCCAGCTCAAGATCGCCATCACCGTCGGCATCGGCCTGTTCATCGCGTTCATCGGCTTCGTCAATTCCGGGTTCGTCACGGCGACCGGCACCTCGTCGCCGCCCGTCGGCCTCGGCGTGGACGGCTCGGTCGCGACGATCCCCAGCCTGCTCTTCGTGATCACACTCATCCTCACCGGCATCCTCGTCGCCCTCCGCATCAAGGGCGGCATGCTGATCGGCCTCATCGGCGGCACGGTGCTCGCCGTCATCGTCGAAGCGATCTGGCACATCGGCCCGCGCGCCTTCGACGACGAGGGCAACGTCGTCAACCCCGGCGGCTGGGGCCTCACGGTCCCCGCGCTCAACGGCTCACCGGTGAGCTTTCCCGACCTCAGCCTCGTCGGCGCCGTCGACTTCACCTTCGACCTCGGCAAGGTCAGCCTGGTCGCCATCGTGATGATCGTGTTCACACTGCTCTTCACGAACTTCTTCGACGCCATGGGCACCATGACCGGCCTCGCCAAGGAGGCCGACCTCGCCGATGAGCACGGCGACTTCCCGCGCATCAAGTCGGCGCTGGTGGTCGAGGGCCTCGGTGCGATCGCGGGTGGTGCGACCTCGTCGTCATCGAGCACCGTGTTCATCGAGTCCGGCTCCGGCATCGGCGAAGGCGCGCGCACCGGTTTGGCGAACGTCGTCACCGGCGTCATCTTCCTGATCGCGATGTTCCTCACGCCGCTGACCTCGATCGTCCCGACCGAGATCGCCGCCGCTGCCCTCGTCATCGTCGGAGCGATGATGATGGCACAGATCCGCTTCATCGACTTCTCGGAGTTCCGCGTGCTGCTGCCGGTGTTCCTCACCGTCACCGTGATGCCGCTGACCTACTCGATCGCGAACGGCATCGGCGCAGGCTTCGTCAGCTGGGTGCTCATCCACGCCTTCTCCGGCAAGGCGAAGAGCATCAGCCCGCTGCTCTGGGGCGTGGCGGCCGGATTCCTCATCTTCTTCGCCAGGGGCCCGATCGAGGCGCTGTTCGGCGTCGGCATCTGATCTGCGGATCGACGATGGGAGGGGCGGATGCTGCGGCATCCGTCCCTCTCGCGTTCATCACACACGGTCACCGCGATTCGCCCCCCTCAGCGGACCTCTGGCGCGGCCCGCGACGCTCTGCTAGACCGGAGGCAGTGAGGAGAAGGTGAACCGATGTCCGCACCCGATGTGGCCCGCGGAGCCCGCTATGTCACCGATGGCGGCCTCGAGACCGACCTGATCTTCCATCACGACGTCGACCTGCCCGACTTCGCCGCCTTCGTCCTGATCGACGACGGGCCCGGCCGGACGCTCCTGCGCGACTACTACCGTGGCTACGGCGAGGTCGCCCGCGCGCACGGCGTAAGTCTCCGACTCGAGTCGGCCACGTGGCGGGCGAGCCAGGACTGGGGGCCGCGGCTGGGCTACGATGCCGCCGCGCTTCGTCGGGTGAACATCGATGCGGTGCGCCTGCTCCACGAGCTCGCGGCGGAGTTCAGAGACCTGCCCGAGGTCCGCCTGGTCGGCACGATCGGGCCACGGGGCGACGGCTACGAGTCCGGTTCCTGGGACACGGTGACAGGAGCCGACGACGCCCTGACCTACCACCGGGCACAGGTGGGCGCGCTCAGCGAGGCCGGAGTGCACGTCATCGCGGCGTACACACTCACGGATCCTGCCGAGGCCATCGGTATCGTCCGCGCCGCGCGAGAAGCGGGGATGCCGGTGGAGATATCCTTCACCGTCGAGACCGATGGGCGGCTCGCTTCGGGGAGCACGTTGGAGGACGTGATCCATCGCGTCGATGCGACCGCGCCGCCCGACGGATATCTGCTGAACTGCGCGCACCCGGAGCATCTCGGCCGCGCGGTCGGCCCCACCGTGGCGGGCCGGATCATCGGCATCCGCCCGAACGCCTCACGGCTCTCGCACGCGGAACTGGATGACTCGGATCGGCTTCACGAGGGCGATCCCGAAGACCTCGCCGCCTGCACGGTCGAGCTACTGGATCGCCTCCCGGCTGTGCGGGTGATCGGCGGTTGCTGCGGCACGGACGTCCGTCACATCGCCAAGATGTGGCAGCGGCTCAGCGCGGAACCCTCACTCTGAGCCGCAGACATTCCGACGACGAGCTCAGGCGAAGGCGGCGGCGAACTCGGGAGACGGCTCGATCGGTTCGATGACGTCGATGAGCACGCCACCCGGCGCCTCGACGATGAAGTGACGCTGCCCGAATGCTTCATCGCGCAGCGGAAGCCGCTCGGCGAGGCCGAGATCGCCCACCATGCGTGCGTGCTCCGCGGCAGCATCCGGCACCTCGACGTTCAACAGGAGTCCCCGCACAGGCTCGCGGAAGCCGTCCGGAATCGTCTCGTGGCTGCGATCGAGGATCGCCAGTTCGCCGCCGCCGAAGCGCAGACTCACGTACCAGTCGGCTTCGAACGTCGTCTCGAAGCCGAGCACCTCGCGGTAGAACCGTGACGCCGTCGCAACATCGTCCACCATCAGCACCGGGTAGAAGCTCGTGATCTCCATGACTCTCCTTTACGTACACACTGTTTGTATCTTTCGTCTAGAATACATACACATCGCACGTAAAGGAACCCTCATGCCTCGAGCATCCGCCGCCGAAGCCGCCGAGACCGCCCGCAGGATCCTCGAAGCGGCAACCGCGCATTTCGCCGAATACGGAGCCGCCGCGGCATCGGTCGACGACATCGCCCGCGCCGCCGGCGTCACCCGCGGTGCTGTCTATCATCACTACGCATCGAAGCCCGGCCTGTTCGCGGCCGTCGCGGCAGCTCAGCAGCAGCTGATCGCCGACGCCATCATCGCCGCGACGGATGGGCAGGATGCGGACGCCGCCCTTCGCTCCGGCAGTCATGCCTTCCTCGATGCGATCACCCGTGGCGCGGCCGCCCGCGTTCTGCTCGTCGAAGGACCGGCCGTGCTCAGCTGGGCGGAATGGCGACGCACGGATGCCGAGGGCGCCGTGATGCACCTGCGCGACGGCCTGAGGGAGGTCGGGATCGAGCCCCGCCTGCTCGGCGCGATGACCGCAGCGCTCTCCGGCGCCATGAACGAACTGGCGCTGTGGCTCTCCGAGCACCCGGCAGACGATGCAGCGCGCACGCACGCCCACCGATCTCTCGATCTGATCCTGGACTCGATCATCCCCGCGTGAACGCGAGCCCGGGCATGAAGAAGGCCCCAGAGTGGAGTCCGGGGCCTTCTCTACGATCATACCGTCCGACTGGACGGATGCCGTCTGGTCAGAAGCAGCCGAGCAGCTGCGGGGCCTGCACGAGCATGTCCGCGTTCTGACGCGCCCCGCCGGTCACGTACGCGAGGGTGAACGTGTACGAGAAGACGACAGTCCCGCTCGATGTCGGCGTGAACGAGACGGTGGGCGTCTGCGAAGCGGCGAAAGCCGGGTACGAGGAAAGCGCGGCGTTGTCGACGGAGATGGCCTTGTTGCCCACGTAGCCCTGAACAGCGCCGGGAAGGACCACACCGGCACCGGCGATCGAGACGTCCAGATGCTGCGTGCCGAGGTGTCCCGCCGCGGTGTAGATCGGCAGCATGAACTGGTACGTGGTCCCCGCAGTCACGTCGACCGCGAACTGCAGTGCCACCGTCACCGGAGTCTGTGCGGCTCCGTCGGTGTTGTCGTGATCGTCGAGCGACATGAACCCGGGTTCGTTGACCTCGCCGCCGCCGCCCCACCAGCTGGCGGGCGTCGGCGCGACCGCGAAATCGGTCTGCACGAACCCGTTGACCGCGTCACCCGTCGGCGCCTTGGCGGGCGTCCACCCAGTGCCGAAGTTGCCGTCAGAGGTCGGAGACGACCCCACCGACCCGTTGCTGCTGAGGGTTCCGCCGAATACCTGGAATCCACCGACCGGGACGACGACGCACTCCGACGGCGTGGTGGTGGATGCGGAAGCCAACGGAGTGGCGACTGCGACGGCGATCACCGGCATCGACCAGGCAGCTGCTTTGATGACCGTTCGACGGTTGATGCCGTCACCGGATGTGGTGTGCGCGGGCGCGCGGAAATGCGTCAAGATACTCTCCCCAGAATTGTCGTAGAAAGGCCCCAGCGACCTGTGCGCGCCGAATGTGCGCGCTAACAGAGGAACGCTACCACGAAGTTAGGCAACCCGAAAAATCACCCTCAGGTTTGTTTCCGCAACGTCGAGAGTGCCCGCCGACCGCGCACGCAGAAGGCCCCGAGCCGAAGCCCGGGGCCTTCTGAAAGGTGCTGCTAGAGCGCCTCGATGATCTTGCGCATCAGGTCAGCGGTCTCGCTCGGCGTCTTGCCGACCTTGACTCCGGCGGCCTCGAGGGCCTCCTTCTTCGCCTGAGCGGTACCGGCCGAGCCGGAGACGATGGCGCCGGCGTGGCCCATGGTCTTGCCCTCGGGAGCGGTGAAGCCCGCGACGTAGCCGACGACCGGCTTGGTGACGTGCGCCTTGATGTAGTCCGCGGCCCGCTCCTCGGCGTCGCCACCGATCTCGCCGATCATGACGATCGCCTTGGTCTCGGGGTCGGCTTCGAAAGCGGCGAGCGCATCGATGTGCGTCGTGCCGATGACAGGGTCTCCCCCGATGCCGATGGCCGTGGAGAAGCCCAGGTCGCGCAGCTCGAACATCATCTGGTAGGTCAGGGTGCCCGACTTCGACACGAGGCCGATCGGTCCCTTGCCGGTGATGTTCGCCGGGGTGATACCGACGAGCGCCTCACCCGGGGTGATGATGCCGGGGCAGTTCGGTCCGATGATGCGGGTCTTGTTGCCCTTGCTCTGGGCGTACGCCCACGCCTCGGCCGCGTCACCGACGGGAACACCCTCGGTGATGACGACGAGCAGCGGGATCTCGGCGTCGATGGCCTCGATCATCGCGTCCTTGGTGAACGCGCCGGGAACGAAGGCGATCGACACGTCGGCGCCGGTCTCCTTCATCGCCTCGGCGACCGAGCCGAAGACGGGGAGGTCCACTTCGCCCTCGTGCGGCTTCTCGTGGGTGACGGTGGTACCGGCCTTGCGTGCGTTCACGCCGCCGACGATGTTCGTGCCCGCCTTGAGCATGAGCGCCGTGTGCTTGGTGCCCTCGCCGCCGGTGATGCCCTGGACGATGACCTTGGAGTCCTTGTTGAGGTAGATCGACATTTCTTCAGTCCTTGAGTCTCTTGGGCGTCAGGCGTTGGCGAGCTCGGCGGCCTTGTCGGCGCCCTCGTCCATGGTGGCGGCGACGGTGACGAGCGGGTGGTTCGCCTGCGCGAGGATCGCGCGCCCCTCCTCGACCTGGTTGCCGTCCAGGCGGACGACCAGAGGCTTGGTCGCAGCGTCGCCCAGGATCTCGAGCGCCTTCACGATGCCGTCCGCGACGGCGACGCACGAGGTGATTCCGCCGAACACGTTGACGAACACGCTCTTGACCTGCGGGTCCCCGAGAATGACATCGAGACCGGCGGCCATGATCTGCGCGTTGGCGCCGCCGCCGATGTCGAGGAAGTTCGCGGGCTTGACGCCGTTGTGGTTCTCACCGGCGTAGGCGACGACGTCGAGCGTGGACATGACGAGCCCTGCGCCGTTGCCGATGATGCCGACCTCGCCGTCGAGCTTCACGTAGTTGAGGCCGCTCTGCTTGGCCTTGGCCTCGAGCGGGTCTGCGGCGTCCTTGTCCTCGAGCGCTTCGTGCTCGGGGTGGCGGATCTCCGAGGCGTTCTCGTCGAGCGTGACCTTGCCGTCGAGGGCGATGATCTGACCGTCTTCGGTGCGCACGAGCGGGTTGACCTCGACGAGAGTGGCGTCTTCGCCCTTGTAAACCTCGTAGAGCTTCACGAAGACGTCGGAGACCTTCTCGATGAGGTCTTCCGGGAAGTTCGCGGCGCGAGCGATCTCGACGGCCTTCGCCTTGTCGATCCCCGTCAGCGGGTTCACCTCGACACGGGCGAGCGCCTCGGGCTTCTCGACGGCGAGCACCTCGATCTCCATGCCGCCCTCGACCGAGCACAGGCTCAGGTAGGAGCGGTTCGCACGATCGAGCAGCACCGAGAAGTAGAACTCCTCTGCGATGGCCGCGCCCTGGGCGACCATGACGCGCTTGACGACGTGGCCCTTGATGTCGAGGCCGAGGATCGCCTTCGCAGCCTCGTATGCCTCATCGGGAGTCTTGGCGACCTTGACGCCGCCGGCCTTGCCTCGACCGCCGGTCTTGACCTGGGCCTTGACGACGACGACACCGCCGATCTTCTCGGCAGCCGCTTTCACCTCCTCGGGAGTGTCCGCGACGATACCGGCGAGAACCGGCACCCCGTACTTCTCGAAAAGGTCTCGTGCCTGGTACTCGTAGAGATCCACGTGCAGTCCTTCGCTGGTTGCGGCGGGTGGGACGCGACAGAATGTCGGTTGCCGATCGATGAATCGACCCGAGAAACCAGCCTACTACTGGCTGAACGCCCCGCCGGACGGTCGTCGTCATGACTCTCGTCGCTGTGCTGCCGCAGGTCTAGGCTTCTCGCTATGCATGACTCCGCAGAACCGCGCTCCGCCGTCGTCGCCGCAGCGCTCGAACTGTTCCAGCAGCAGGGGTACGACCAGACCTCCGTGGAGCAGATCGCGAAAGCCGCCGGCGTCTCCCGCTCGACGTTCTTCCGTCAGTTCGGCGGCAAGGAGGATGTCGTCTTCGCCGACCACGAAGTGCTCCTCGAAGAAGTCCGCGCCTTCCTCGCCGAAGGCCACAACGATCCGTGGACAGCCGTGTGCGAGGCGTCGGAGCGGGTCTTCGCGCACTTCGCCCGCGACCCGGAGATGGCGCGCCGTCGATACCAGATCGTGCGAGACGTGCCCGTGCTGCGCGGCCGGGAGATCATCACCGTGTTCCGCTACGAGCGGCTGTTCGACGAGTACCTGCGCAGTTCGCTGCCCGGCATCGATCCGCTGGATGCCGTCGGGTACTCGGCCCTCGTGACCGCCGTGCACAATCATGTGCTGCGCCAACTTCTCCGCGACACGAAACGCGTTCCGATCGCGACCCTGCAGAATGCGCTCGCCGATGCCCGTCGCCGTTACGGCGTCGGCCCTGAGGCGTCCGCGTCGGCCCCCGATGACGTCGTCGTCGCCGTGTTCCCGCGATCGATGCCGGTGGCCGAGATCTCTCGGCGGCTGCGCGAAGAGCTGGGCTGAGCCGACACCCGGGTCCAGGCTTGAACCACCACCTCTCGGGGTGGAACTGAGTGCCTGGGTATACGAAACTCAATGCCGCGAGGAGTAGAGTGGCGGCACTATGAGCGATGAAGCCCTCTCCTTCCCCGGCCAGAGCGTCGAGAGCTACGACACGACCTCGCGCCTCGACAGCGACTACTACGCCGTCTTCAGCGACATCCCCGCAGATGATCGCGTCGCGTGGGATCGCGCGAAGGCGTACATCGACGAGGTCGGCCCGCAGATGGCGGATGCCTGGGATCGTGCCGAATACCCGCTCGATGCTGCCCGCCGCATGGGCGAGATGGATCTCGTCGTCGACGGCATCGAGCATCCGTCGCTCACCCGGCTCTCACCGTTGGCCGCCGGTCTCGTGAACATGGAGATCTCGCGCGGCGATGGTTCGCTGGGCACCGTGCTCGCCGTGCAGGGCGGGCTCGCATTGCGCACTCTCGCGCTGTTCGGGTCACCGGAGCAGCAGGAGAAGTGGCTGACGGGTATGGCCGACGGCTCCGTGTTCGGCTCGTTCGCGCTGACCGAGCCGGACCACGGCTCGGACTCGGTGTCCCTGGAGACCGTCGCCCGACGCGACGGCGACACGTGGGTCATCCGCGGTGCGAAGAAGTGGATCGGCAACGGCTCGTCCGGCGGCGTCACCTTCGTGTGGGCGCGCGTCGACGACGAGGGCGCCGCAGAGCACGGCGCGGTGCGCTGCTTCCTCGTCGAACAGGACACCCCCGGGTACATCGGCACGCCGATCCGCGGAAAGGGCTCGCTGCGCGCAATCCACCAGGCGCACATCCTCTTCGATGACGTGCGCGTCCCGCTCGACGCCGTCCTCCCCGGGACGAAGAGTTTCCGGGATGCCTCGACCGTGCTCTACGCGACCCGGTCCGGTGTCGCCTGGTCTGCGCTCGGCCACGCCACAGCCTGCTACGAGGCCGCGCTCGCCTACTCGACTCAGCGGGTGCAGTTCGGCAAGCCGCTGGCGAAGTTTCAGATGGTGCAGGAACGCCTGACGCACATGCTGGAGGACCTCACCGCGATGCAGTTGTACTGCCGCCGCCTCGCCGACCTCGAGACCGCCGGCGCGCTGCGGCCGACCCAGGCCTCACTGGCGAAGTTCCACAACACCCGCGCCGCCCGCCGGATCGCCTCGCTCGCGCGCGACCTGCTCGGCGGCAACGGCATCTTGCTCGAGAACGGCGTCATGCAGCACATGGCCGACATCGAGGCCATCCACACCTACGAGGGCACGGAAAGCGTGCAGGCACTGCTGCTCGGCCGCGACATCACCGGGATGAGCGCGTTCGTCTGAGTTCCGCGCCCGCCCCAGCTCGCGGGATCAGTTGCAGCCGCAGTTACCGGCGGCGCCGCGCACCATGAAGCAGACGTCGCAGACGCCGTAGTCGCGCTCGATCAGCGGCGTCATGCGCTCGGAACCGGCCGTCGCGGTGCGGGGAGTCGCCGTGCGCGGACGCGACGGGTGCTTCGCGCGGGCCGGCGGCGTGTTGCTGGCGATCTGGCTCGGGTGCGTCAGATAGAAGTACGGCGGACGCCCCTCGCTCGGCTGCAGCAGCGCCGGACGCGAGCCAACGACGATCTGCTCATCCTCGGTGAACCCGTTGGTGTAGGTCTTGCCGATGTGCAGAGCTGCACCTTCACCGCGACGAATCGCCTCGATGTAACGGCCTCGGTCGATGAGGCTGGTGATGCCGACCTGATTGAGGACTGCGGAGATGTACTCGTAGTCCTCGACGGCGATCCGGTGCGCGCGAAGCGCTTCCGGAAGGGACTTGTACGGACGGGACGTGCCTGCGGGGGTTGGCCCCTGAACTTCATTCATCCTCTCCAGGATCTCACCTGCTGCGGCCCACGGATACCACTTCCGCTCGAAGCGGGCAATAAGGTGCCGATTCGAGACATGAAAGACTCGCTTCATGGCACGTGCGACGATCATCGGCTCGGGACCGAACGGCCTCGCGGCAGCCGTGACGCTGGCCCGCGCCGGCTACCAGGTGCGCGTACTCGAGGCGGGAGCGCGCATCGGCGGCGGCGTGAGCAGCGCGCAATCGACGCTCCCCGGTTTCGTGCACGACGTCGGATCGGCCGTGCACCCTGGCGCCTACTCCTCCCCTTTCTTCCGCGCCTTCGGCCTGGACCGGCGCCTCGACTGGATCAATCCCATCGCCGCGTATGCGCATCCGCTCGACGGCGGGCGCGCCGCGATCGCCTGGCGCGACATCGAGCGCACGGCCGACGGCCTGGGGGCGGATGCGAAGAGGTGGCGAACCCTGTTGCGGCCCCTGAGTTCTCATATCGACGGCGTCCTCGACTTCACCGGTTCGTCTCTGCTCCGCGTTCCGCGGCATCCGATCACGGCCGCCCGCTTCGCCCTGCGGACGCTCGATCAGGGATCCACCGTGGCGAAGCGCTTCTTCCGCACCGAGGAGGCGTCGGCGCTGTTCTCCGGCGTCGTCGCCCATGGGAACACCGCACTCCCCTCACTGCCGTCCGCTGGGGCCGGCCTGCTGCTCGCCGCCCTCGCACACGCCGGTGGTTGGCCGTATCCGCGCGGCGGAGCCCAGGCGATCGCCGACGCGCTCCGCGTCGATCTCGAAGCCCACGGCGGCCTGATCGAGACCGACGCGCACATCCGCGATCTGGGGGCGCTCGACTGGGGCGACCCCGCGAAGGGAGATCTGCTGCTGCTCAACGGTTCGCCGCGCCTGGCGCTCACGCTCCCCGGTCTCCCCTCCGGGTACGCGCGTGCGCTGCGTCGCTATCGGTACGGCGCGGCGGCGGCGAAGGTCGACTTCGCTCTCGACGGCCCGGTGCCGTGGGCGCATCCGGATGTCGCGAACGCGCCGACCGTACACCTGAGCGGCACCCGCACCGAGACGTGGGCCAGCGAGAACGCGGTCGCCCAAGGACGCGTCGCCGAACGACCGTATGTTCTCGCAGTGCAGCCGTCGACGCTCGACCCCACCCGGGCGCCGGAGGGCAAGGCGGTGTTCTGGGCCTACATGCACGTCCCCGCGAACTCCGACTTCGATCCCACCGAGCCGATCACGCGCCAGATCGAACGCTTCGCACCGGGTTTCCGTGATCGCATCCTGGCCACCCACGCGGTGCGCGCGTCCGAGCGCGAGGCGATCAACCCCGCAACGATCGGCGGGGACATCTCGGGCGGCGACTTCACCGTTCAGCAGATGGTGCGCCGCCCCACGCTGTCGTCGGCACCGTGGCGCACGCCGATGCGCGGCGTGTATCTGGCCTCGGCATCCACCCCGCCGGGCCCGGGGGTCAACGGCATGGCCGGCTGGCACGCGGCACGCACGGCACTGGCGGATGCCGGCACTCCCGTCTCACTCGACGACCTCTTCGCCTGATCTACCGCTGCTCGCTCCGCCAGACCAGGATGGAGCCATGCGCTACCTGATCCCCGCACCGATGCTCGCGAAGGCGGCTGCGGCCGTTCCGGATCCTGTCAAGACTCCCGGCGGCCTGCTGTTCGAACCGAAGTGGGACGGCTTCCGCGGGCTGGTCGCATGGGACGGAGAGTCGGTCGAGATCGGTTCTCGCGGCGCGAAGCCGCTGACCCGGTACTTCCCCGAGCTGGTCGACGCCGTCTCCCGGCTTCTGCCTGGGCCGTGCCTGCTCGATGGCGAGATCGTGGTCGCCACCGGCGCGAGCGGGGCGCAGCGGCTGGACTGGGAGGCGCTGAGTCAGCGCATCCATCCCGCCGCGTCACGAATCACCCGGCTCGCCACCGAGACGCCGGCGATGTTCGTGGCTTTCGATCTGCTCGCCGAGGGCGATGATGATCTGCTGGACACGCCGTTCCACGAGCGGCGGGCGCGGCTGGAGAAGCTCATGGCCGGCGTCGATCATCCGCTGCATCTGACCCGCACCACGCGCGACCGCGACGCGGCAGTGCGCTGGCTCGCCGAGTTCGAGGGCGCGGGACTCGACGGGGTCGTCGCGAAGCCGCTCGACCAGCCGTACGCGCCGGGCAAGCGCACACTCGTCAAGATCAAGCACGCCCGCACCGCCGATGTGGTCGCGCTCGGCTACCGCGTCCACAAGTCAGGATCCGGAGTCGGCTCACTCCTCGTCGGCCTCTACGACTCCGACGGGGTCCTGCGCCAGGTCGGCGGCGTGGCGGCGTGGAGCGATGCGCGGCGCCAGGAACTCGTCGCCGAGCTCGAGCCCCTGGTCGAGCGCGACGACGAAGGTGAGGCGATCACCGGCGCCGGCGAGCGCTCCCGGTTCAGCGGCGCGAAGGACGTCTCGTTCGTGCGCCTGCGCCCAGAGCGCGTGCTCGAGGTGCGCTACGACCAGCTCGAAGGCGCCCGGTTCCGGCATACCGTGCAGTTCGATCGCTGGCGCCCCGATCGCGAGGCGCGGTCGTGCACCTACGAGCAGCTCGACACCGTCGCCGGCTACGACCTGGCCGACGTGCTCGCCTGACCGAGCGCCTTGCGCAACAGAGCGGTGAGCTGTTCCTGTTCGTCGACGCTCAGGCGCCCGACGGCCGCGCGAGCGAAGGTGAAGGCCTCCTCGAAGCGACGATTGAGCTCGTCTCCACGCGGGGTACGCGCGACCAGCCGTGCCCGGCGGTCGACGGGATTCGGTTCGCGGCTCACGAGATCGAGAGCCTCGAGGCGCCCGACGATCTGGGTCATGTTGGAGGCATCGCATCCGAGCTCTGCGGCGAGAGCGCCCATGCCTCGTCGCTCCCCGAGACGCCCGAGAACGCAGGCCTGCGCCGCGCTGAGCGAGAGCTCGGCCGCGGCGACTCCGTAGGCACGGTCGTACACGTCGACCAGGTCGAACAGGATCGCTTCGGCCTCCGACGATGTCTGCGTGGGTCCGCTCGGCAGTGCCATCACCTCAGCGTAGGCGAGATACTTGATGCAATCAAGCATCCGTGATTCACTGTTCCTTGATCCAATCAAGCAACCGAGGAGCACGGATTCCGATGAACGATGAGCAGGCCGTCAGCCCGATGATGAAAGCCGCCGTCCTCGACCGATTCGGCGGGGCGGAGGAACTCACGACACGCCTGCTCCCCGTTCCGGAGGTCGGCGAAGACGATGTCCTGATCCGCGTGCATGTCGCCGGAGTCGGGTCCTGGGATGCCGCCGAGCGACAGGGCGAATTCGAGGGGGCTTTCGGCCTTCCGTCGAGATTCCCGTACGTGCTCGGCTGGGATGCGGCCGGAACGGTGGCGGCAGTGGGACGCAACGTCACCCGGTTCGCCGTCGGCGACCGTGTCTACGCGGCGACGACTCCGCTCCCCCGCGGTGGTTTCTACGCCGAGTACGGCGTCGTCGCGGAAGAGCATGTGACACGTCTGCCTGACCGGATGCCGTTCGAACAGGCCGGCGCGATGGCCTGGGACGCACTGACCGCGCTGAGTGGTCTCGACCTTCTCGACCTGCAGCCGGGCGCCGCGCTCATGGTCTTCGGTGCCAGTGGAGGAATCGGACATCTCGCCGTTCAGCTGGCGCGACACCGCGGCCTTCGGGTGCTGGCGGTGGCCTCCGGCGATGACGGCGTCGCTCTGGCTGAGAACCTCGGCGCCGATGCCGTCGTCGACGGCCGCGCAGACGACGTGCTGGCCGCGGCGGCCGCCTTCGCGCCGGGCGGGCTGGATGCCGCGCTCGTCACCGTCGGTGGCGAAACCACTGAGCGCGCGTTGCAGGCGGTCAAGGAATCAGGGCGGATCGCCTGGCCGCACGGCGTGTACCCTCTGCCCTCGGAAGCACCGCGCGCGACTCTCTCGCACTACGACGGCGACCGAAGCAGCACGGCTGCCGCGCGTCTGAACGCGATCATCGATGCGAGCGACTTCGAGGTCCATGTCGCCCAGACGTTCGCGCTGGACGATGTCCGCAGCGCCCACCAGGCCCTGCGCGATCACTACGTGGGAAAGCTGGCGCTCCGGATCAGGTGAGCCGAACGTGGGTCCCGGTTAGGCTTCGGCCCTGGTGCCGTCCTCGTCCCAGTTCGCGGCGACCTTCTTGCTGGGCTGCACGCGAGGAGGCTCTCCCGGCATCTTCGGGAACTCCGGCGGGAACGGCAGCTCGCCGAGACCGTCGGCTTTGTCGCGCTCCCACCACTCCAGCAGCACATCGATCCGGCCCGGGTTGTCCTGCATGTGCGCCCAGGGGTCTCCGACGTCGGCGAGACGCTGCGGGATGCTGCGCACGGTGAACCGCGACGGATCGAGGCCGTCCAGCTCCTCCCACTCCACCGGGGTCGACACGGTCGCGCCGGGAAGAGCACGCGGACTGTAGGCGCCGGCCATCGTGCGATCGCGATTCGCCTGGTTGAAGTCGACGAAGATCCGCTCGCCGCGCTCTTCCTTCCACCAGTTCATCGTCACCTGCTCAGGCATCCGGCGCTCGAGCTCGCGTCCGGCGGCGATCACGGCGTGGCGGACGATCAGGAACTCGTGCACTGGCTCGATCGGAGCGAACACGTGCAGCCCGCGGTTGCCGCTGGTCTTGATGAAGGCCTCCAGACCGGCGTCGCGCAGCACCTCGCGCAGAGCGTGGGCCGCGGTGATGGCATCGGCGAAGTCGGTCCCCGGCTGCGGATCCAGGTCGATGCGCAGCTCGACGGGGTTGTCGGCATCCGAAGCCAGCGACGCCCAGGGGTGGAAGACCACGGTGTTCATCTGCACAGCCCAGACGATGGCTGAGGGCCGGGTGAGGACGATCTGCGGATGCTTCCGCCCGCTGTTGTACGTCACCATGACATCGTCGACGTAATCGGGCGTTCCCTTCGGCGGGTTCTTCGAGAAGAAGCCCTCACTGTCGATCCCGGCGCGAAAGCGCTCCAGAGAGACCGGTCGGTGGCCGTTCGCGGCGAGAAAGGGAGTCGCGACCAGCTGGGCGTACTCGGCGAGCTCGGCCTTGGTGATCCCGGGTTCCGGCCACACCGGTCGGTTCGGGCTGGAGAGCGCGACTTCGCGTTCTCCATCGGGGTCGGCGACGGTCAGGGTCACTCGTTCGGAGGCCATGCTCCGACCCTATGGCGCGACCGCCGTGCGGGGAACCCCCGGCGTCAGTCGCCGAGATCGACGGCCAGCACCAGCACCGGCGCAAGCGCATCGCGCTCGACAACCAGCGAGGGACCCGCCGGGTCGACGATGACGCCGGCCATCTCGGAATGACTTGTCAGGACCTTGGCCAGCTGCTCCGGCCCGAACGGCAGCGGCCGATCGCCGCGCCCGAGGGCGAGTACCTCGAGCGGGTGCGAGAAGAGCTGGAGGAATCGCTTGCCGTCTGCGGTCTGCGCCTCGGCGATGCCGACCTGACCCGACCCGTTCCCCTCATTCACCGCCACCCACATCCGCTTCGTCGCGAGCGCCTCGCCGACCTTCACCGCAGAATCGGCCTGTCGCGGCGCCGCCAGAATGGTCTTGACCGTCAGCTCGGGTTCGGCCTGCTCGAGCGCCTTCTGCAGCAGCTCGGTGGGGAAGACGACGCGATGCGGGGCAGATGCGTTGTCGACGATCAGCCCGGTGAACTCCCCAGCGACGACCTGCTGCAGCACGGAGGTGACCGGCTGCGCGACCGCAGATGTCGCCGACGGGTCGGTCTCCTGCTTCACGGAGTCACGGACCGCCGCGGCCGAGCTGAACGCGAGCATGAACGATCGATCGCCGTCGCGGACCACGGCGATCGAGAGCGGCTTGCCTTCGCTGATCTGCGCACGAGCATCGCCGTTCACGCGAAGGTACAGGTGACCCTGCAGCGTCTGGCGCAGCACTCCGAGGAGCTGATCGTTGCTCGCGCCGTCGGCGATCTCCTTCAACGCTTCGCGCAGCAAGACGTTGTCCTTCATTCCGGCGACCGTCTCGGTCTGCTCGGGCGGCAGCGCCGGTGCCAGCGGAAGCTTGCGCTCCGCGGGGGCGGACGGGACCTGCGGGGCTGCGGGGGCTGAAGCCGGGGCAGACGCCTTCGCCTGCCCCGCATCCGGGTCCGGCAACGAGACCTCGGGACCCGCCTCCGCGCCGACACCACGGAAGGCCTGCACGGAGATGCCGATCGACGGGACGACTTCGGCGACCTCGTCCGGTGCCGTCTCCTGCGAGGACGCATCCTCGGCGGTCGCCGCGTCCTTGGCCTCTACGGCATCCGGAGCGTCTTCGGTCTTCTTGCGGGAGAAAAGGCCCATATCTGTCAGCCTAACCCGCGGCGCGGGCACCTGCCGCGGTCGGCGGCGCGCAGCAGGAGTCACACATGGCCGTCACCCGGCCCACGACGCGACAATCTGCGTCCCCATCGCAAAAGCAGGAGACGCACATGGCCGCCATGCCGACCACGACGCGACAATCTGCGACCCCCGAGTCCCGATCGGCACAGGGGCAGCGCGGGAACGCTGCCTAGATCTTCTCGATCGGCGCGACCTTGATGAGCAGTTTCTTCTGCCCGGCGGAATCGAAGCGCACGTGGGCGATGCGCTTCGCACCTTCGCCGGTCACGGCGTCCACGCGCCCCTCGCCGAAATCGGAGTGGCGGATGCGGTCGCCAGCGGTGAGTTCGAGATCGCCGTTGTCGCGCATCTTCGCTGTGACCCGGTTCGGGAACTTGTCCATCGCCGTGGACAGCGGCTTGAGGGAGTCCCCGCCAGGGAGCGGCTTCACGCCGAAGCGATCACCCGAGCCGGAGGATCCGAACCCGCCACCCGGTCGTCGGGCGTTCAGCGCCCTCGACTGCATTCCACCGCGGGAGTTCACGTCTCCCGGCGACTGCCGCCAGTCGACGAGGCCGACCGGGATCTCCTGCAGGAAGCGGCTCGGCATCGCGACCGTGACCTCACCGAACTGCGCCCTGGTCATCGCGAGCGAGAGGTGCAGGCGCTTGCGCGCCCTGGTGATGCCGACGTAGAACAGCCGGCGCTCCTCTTGCGGACCGCCCGGCTCCCCCGCCGAGATCCGGTGCGGGATCAGATCCTCTTCGACGCCGGTGACGAACACCGCGTCATACTCGAGGCCCTTGGCGGTGTGCATCGTCATCAGCGACACCGAACCGGATTCGTCATCGAGATCGTCGGCGTCGCTGACCAGGGCGACCTCGGTGAGGAAGTCGACGATCGTGCCGTCGGGGTTGTTGCGGGCGAAGTCCCTGGCGACGGCGACGAACTCGTCGAGGTTCTCGACCCGCGCCTCGTCCTGCGGGTCACGGCTCCTGCGCAGCGCGTCGAGGTAGCCGCTCTTCGTCAGGAGAAGGCTGAGGCCGTCGGCGACCGTCGTCGGCGCCGGCACCTCTCCCGTCGCCGGCAGCATGATCGCGGTCGCCTCGGCGAGCACCCCGTCGAGCTGGGCGATGGCGGCCTGGATCTTCGGGCCGAATCCCAACTGGGGCGACAGCGACAGAGCGTCGCGGAAGGAGATGCCGTGTTCCTCGGCGAATCGTGCGATGGCCGTCTCGGAGACATCACCGATGCCGCGCTTGGGCTTGTTCAGGATGCGCCGCACCGACATCTCGTCGGCGGGATTCGCGACCGCCACGAGGTAGGCGAGCGCGTCCTTGATCTCTGCGCGGTCGTAGAACTTGGTGCCGCCCATGACCTTGTAGGGCACCGCAGAGCGGATGAAGATCTCCTCGAGCGCGCGGGACTGGGAGTTCGTGCGGTAGAAGACAGCCATCTCGGAGTACGGCATCCCCGCGCGGCGCAGCGCCTCGACCTCGTCGGCGACGAACTGCGCCTCATCGTGCTGCGAGTAGCCGGTGAAGCCGACGATCTTGTCGCCGTCGCCCTTGTCGCTCCAGAGCTTCTTGTCCTTGCGGTCGAAGTTGTTGCCGATCACGGCGTTCGCGGCCGAGAGGATGTTCTGCGTCGAACGGTAGTTCTGCTCCAGCAGCACGACACGTGCGCCGGGGAAGTCCCGTTCGAACTCGCTGATGTTGCGGATGTCCGCGCCGCGGAAGGCGTAGATGGATTGGTCGGAATCACCGACCACGGTGAGGGATGCGCCTTCAAGTTCCGGCGAGGTCTCGGGTTCGAAGATCATCATGCCGTTCGAGGCATATGGATCGGGAGCCTCGCTCGAGACCGGCCGCGTCAGCTCGTGGATGAGCGAGTACTGGGCGTGGTTGGTGTCCTGGTACTCGTCGACGAGGATGTGTCGGAAGCGGCGCCGGTAGGTGTTCGCCACCTCCGGGAACGCACGGAACAGATAGACCGTCTGCCCGATGAGGTCGTCGAAGTCGAAGGCGTTCGCCTTCTGCAGCTGCCGCTGGTAGTCGGCGAAGAGCTCGACGAAGATCCGCTCCGCCGGATCTGACATGTTCGCCTGACGCGCGTAGGAATCGGCATCCGACAGTTCGTTCTTGAGCTTCGAGATGCGCGACTGCACGGATGCCGGAGTCAGCCCGTACGCGTCGGCCTCATGCTCCTTGACCAGCCTTTTGAGCAACGCGCGGGAATCTCCCGAGTCGTAGATCGTGAACGACTTGGTGAAGCCGAACTGCTCGGCCTCACGACGGAGGATCCGCACGCAGGCGGAGTGGAAGGTGGAGATCCACATGCCGCGGGATGCTTCGCCGACGAGCGATGCGACGCGCTCACGCATCTCGCCGGCAGCCTTGTTGGTGAAGGTGATCGCGAGGATCTGGCTCGGCCATGCCTCACGGCTCCGCAGCAGCGACGCGATGCGGCGCGTCAGCACACTGGTCTTTCCCGAACCGGCACCCGCCACGATGAGCAGCGCCTGGCCGCGGTACGTCACCGCCTCGAGTTGCTGCGGGTTGAGCCCGGCGAGGAGGTCGTCGGAAGCACCAGCGGACTCCGATGACGAGGAGCGTGGGCCGGCGGTGGAGGGGACGATGAGAGGAGCGTCGGTCATGGCCTTACGAGTCTAGGCGGGGCCTAGGACAGCGGAGTACGATCGGTGCTCACGACGAGAGGCGAGCGATGATCACCAGTCTGAGCGAGCAGAAGTGCTTCGATTTGCTGCGCACGACGACCGTAGGGCGATTCGGCTTCGTGCGCGATGCCCGGGTGCAGATCATCCCGGTCAACTACTTCCTCGACGACCGCGACATCGTCGTCCGCACAGCGCCGGACAGCGTCCTCAGCATGCTTCCCGCGAGTGAGCTGGAGGTCGCCTTCGAGGTCGATCATCACGACGACCTCGCCGGGACCGGCTGGAGCGTGCTGCTGAACGGCACGGTGTCCGCGATGCCGGTCGACGAACTCGACGCCGTTCCGGCCTCCGGCCGCGTCCACCCGTGGGCGGGTGGTGACCGCGACCTTCCTCTTCGGTTGCATGTGCACGCGGTGTCCGGGCGCAGCGTGCAGCGCCCGCGCCGCTGATCTCTCATCACTCGATTCGCCGCCGGCGCCGCGATGCCGGATGGGTCCCGGAGATGGACAGCAACGGCGGCACCGACGCCCGCCGAGCCGAGCGGGGTGCGCGGGCGACCCGCGCACTCCGCTCAACTCACACCGAGCGTGAACGCCGACGCGCGATCGCCGCTCCGGCCAGGAGGAGCATCAGCGCCAGCGCGATCGCCGCGACGGGTGCCTCGGAGCCGGTGGCAGCGAGCCCGCCACCGGGGGTTCCGGTACCAGGGCTCCCCGCGCCAGGACCCGTCGGCGTCTCACCGCCGGGGTTCTCGCCACCGGGGTTCTCGCCGTCGACCCCGGGGAGTGTGCCGGTCCGCAGCGCCTCGGACGCGAAACCGTCGGCGAACCACCACACCGGTCGCTGCCCGTCCACCGACAGCGATGCCGGAGCGGTGGCGAAGCCCTCGTTGTTGATGTCGGGCATTCCGGCGGGGCGCTCGAAGTGCGCCAGGCCCGGCTGTGCGGTGCCGTTCAGCGTGATCTCGGCCGAACGACCCTGGCAGCCGTCATCGCACACGGCCCACAGCACGTCGCGCACGCTGTCGTAGTCCAGCGCCATCACTCCGGCGAGTCCCGGTGCGATCTCGGAGACGAGGGTCGCGCTCCCGTCGGTTCCGAGCGCGAACGCATAGACGTGACCGTTGTCCTCGATGGCCACGAAGAACAAGCCTCCTCCGCGACCGGCATAGTCCGCCGGGTCGTAGGCGGCACCGGTGTTGTCGTCGAAGAGCACGCCGGCCAGCGCCGCATCCGGAACCCACTCGACCGCCTCCATGCCGAGGTTCGCTCCGACTGCGGGAAGCAGAGCCGTCAGATCCCACTCCTGCTGCGCGACGAGGTCGCCGGCCGCGGCATCCGGATCGACCTTCAGCACGACGTTCTGGTTCACGCCCTTGGCGCTGTTGTCACGCTCGGATGCGACATAGACCGCGCCCTCGCCGTCGACCGTGATGCCCTCGGTGTCCGGGCCGGCGGCGCCGGGGTCCGATGCGTCCTTCTGGAAACGGATGCGCTTGCCGTCGTTCCAGCCTTCGGCCTTCACGACAGAACCGTCTGCGTGCGCATCGAGCTTCCAGATGCGTCCATCGCCGTTGTCGACCGCCCACAGAACGGCGCCGTCCGCGGTCTCCTGGATGTCGAGACCCGAGCTGTCCTCGAGGAACGTCGGGATGGCGTCGAGCGCACGGACCTCGGCCGATCCCGGCCACGGCGAGAACGCGATCTCGCCGGCGCACTCGTTGGCGGCGCCCCTGGTCGGCTGAGCGGTCAGCGCGAAGGCACCGGTGATGTCGGGGCAGCGCCCCCAGCTCGTGGCCGCATGGCCCTCGCCCCACGTCGTCTCGTCGACGATCAGGTCGCCGTCGAACACGCGCACCGCGTCCCCGCCGCCCAGACCGAAACCGAGCTGCGCGCGCTCGATGACGAGATAGCCGCCTGCGGCGATCGCCGTGCCTGCCGGGATCGTGTAGGCGTGCGCATCGTCGTCGTCCTTCACGACGATGCCGGACACGTCGAGCGCGTCCGCCGTCGGGTTGACCAGTTCGACCCAGTCATCGGGGGAACCGCCATCGGATTCGACTTCGTTGATGCGCACAGGGCTTCCGCAGGCGTTGCGCGCGCCCTTGGTCGAGATCGCCTGATCCGCGAAATCTCCGGTGCCGTCCGCGCACCGCGCCCAGACGCCGTCCGCGTGCGCCGGGTAGACGTATTCGTCGACGGTGTTGCCGTTCGCATCACGGATCGTCACTGTGTCGCCGTTGCCGAGGCCGAAGCTGAACGCGGTGGGCTGGTCGAAAACGACGTAGGCGCCCGGCTCGAGCATCGTGCCGGCGGGCAGCGGCGTCACGTCGCCAGCGTGGCCGGACGGATCGTTGTCCATCACGGTCCACCCGGAGAGGTCGACGGAGGTGCTCCCCGCATTGACGACCTCGACCCAGTCGGTGGCGTCGCCGTTGGATTCGATCTCGTTGATCGCGACATCCGGCATCACGCACGAGTTGGTCGCAGCCGGGGTGGCGTGGGCGAGGATGAATGCGCCGACGCCATCGGGGCAGCGCGCCAGCGTGGCGGCGCTGAAGTCCCCGCCGATCGCCGCGTGGCCGTCCCACATCAGCGTGTCATCGATCAGGGCACCCGCGGCGTCGTAGAGACGGATGCGATCGGCGCTGCCGATGCCGATCGGATCGCGGAATGCCGCCTCCGTGCCGTCGACGATGCCGATCGTGCTCTCGTCGACGACGAGGAACTCCCCCGCACCGATCTGGGTCCCCGGCCGGAACTGCCAGCGGTGATCGTCGGAGTTGTCGCGGATCTCGAAGCCGGAGATGTCGAGCGCCTCGCCACCGGGGTTGTAGAACTCCACCCAGTCGGCCGGCTGCGAGTCGACCTCGTTGATCACGATGGAGCCGGTGACCGGCACCACGGTGCAGTCGTTGGCCGCGCCGGGGGTCGCCGCGGTCGCGTGCGCCCACTCGCCCACGCCGTCGGCGCAGCGCGCCCACACGGCCAGCGGAGCCGTGTTCTCGTAGGCGTATGCGTCGGCCTCGGCGCCGGCCGGGTCGAACAGCACGACCTCGTCGCCCTTGCCGAGACCGAAATCGAAGTCGACGTCCTTCACCAGCACGAGGAACTCCCCCGGAGCCAGCGTGGTGCCGGCCGGCGCGTGGCCGAAGGTGTCGCGCTTCTCGTCGGAGATGTACCAGCCATCGAGCGAGATGGCCTCGACACCGGCGTTGTAGATCTCGACCTGATCGACGAGTCCGGTCGCCGCGTCGTCGTAGACGATCTCGTTGAGGACGAGACCCGCGGGTGCGCCCGAAGTCTCGGTGATGCGGGAATCGGCGCCGGTGGCGGCGAGCGGTGCGGCGAGCAGGGCGGCTGCGCTGAGCGCGCAGACCGTCGTGACCGCTGCCGCGGAGTGCAGGCGGGACATGGGGCTCCAGGGTGAGAACTCAGACGGGTGTGAGTCCACACCACCGATGCCGCGTGGCCGCGCGACGGCGTGCAGATGGACGAGAGGTGAACGGCGGGCGGCCAATCAACTCCCGACCGCACCGGCATCTGCCGGGCGCATGCGTCAGGCGTAGTCTCAGCCACGACTGCGACAATCGCCTCATGCGCACGATCCTGAACATCATCTGGGTCATCCTCGCCGGATGGGTCCTGTTCCTCGGCTACATGCTGGCGGGCATCCTGCTGTGCATCCCGATCGTGACCATCCCGTGGGCGATCGCGTCGTTCCGCATCGCCCGCTACGCCATCTGGCCGTTCGGGCGTGAGGTCATCAGCAAGCCGACGGCCGGCGTGGGCTCGTTCCTCGGCAACGTGCTCTGGGTGATCCTCGCGGGCTGGTGGCTGGCGATCGGTCACATCGTCTCCGGCATCGCGCTGTGCATCACGATCATCGGCATCCCGATGGGTATAGCCGACTTCAAGATGGTGCCGATCTCGCTCATGCCCCTCGGCAAGGAGATCGTGTCCACCCGGCGGGGTGCGTTCGCGCGGTAGCCGTACACTTGCCCGGTGGATGCTGACCGCCTGATCGCCTGGGATGAAGAGCTCCGCTCGGCGCACACCCGCCTGCGCGCCGCCCTTTCCGCCACGCGGGCGGCGCTGGATGCGGGCGACACCGCACCGGATGCCGCGTCCGAACTGCTGCTCTTCTGCATCGGTTTCTGCTCGGCGTTGGACGGCCACCACCGCAGCGAGGACCGCAGCCTGTTCCCCGCGCTGCGTGACGAGCATCCCGAACTCTCCGGAGTGATCGACAAGCTCATGCAGGATCACTCGATGCTCTCCCACCTGCTGAACGCGCTGCGCAACGCCGTCGAACGCGATGAGGATACGGCGTCGATCGAACGCCACCTCGACGGGATCGGCGCGATCATGGAGTCGCATTTCCGCTTCGAAGAGCGGGAGATCCTCGCTCCCCTTCGCGCGCTGCGGCTCGAGAAGACGGTGCCGGAGGTCCTGGGACCGCTCTGATGCCCCCGGATCGCGGGCGAATGCTCAGTTGCGGAAGAAGCCCACGCCCAGATCGGGGTGATCGACGAACACGCCGTCGATCCCGGTGCGCGCGATCGCTGCCCACTCCGCCTCGTAGTCGCCGTACTCGCTGCGTCCGCCGGCACCGCGGAACTCCGCGGCCAGGAACGCGTTCTCCGGGCGGGCGGTCCAGGTGAACACCTTGAGGCCGCGCGCATGCGCATCGTCCACGATCGTGTTGCCCTTGGCCAGGAGCATCCTCTTGTTGACGCTGATGCCATCGACCTTGCCGACCAGACCATCGAGTCCCCGCGGCGTGACCGTGGCCTTGTAGCTGAGCGCCTGCTTGCCCTGCGCGACGAGGAGGTCGTACGGGCGGCCGGATGCCTCGATCAGATAGACGTAGGAAGCGGCGATCCCTCGTGCACGCAGGTGGCCGAGCACCGTCGATTCGAAGCACTCGATGATGAGGGGCAGCTCGCCGTCGGCCCAGCCTGCCTCGCGAAGATCCCGTTCGATCAGGGGAGCAAGATCCAGGCCGATGCTCGCGAAGTAGGTCGCGTGCTTGACCTCGAGCACCACGCCGATCTCGCGCCCGTGCTCGATCGACCCGGCGCGCACGATGTCGAGCACGTCGCTCAGTCGCAGAATGGCCTGCGACCCGTCGAAGCTCGCGCTGGTCAGCCGCACCTCGGGCAGCCGCTCGCGACTGCGCAGAGTGGTCAGCTCGGCCCAGGTGAAGTCCTCGGTGAACCAGCCGGTCAGTGCCTGGCCGTCGACGCGCTTGGTGGTGCGTCGGTCGGCGAACTCAGGATGCTCGGCGACGTCGGTGGTGCCGGAGATCTCGTTCTCGTGCCGCACGACGAGGACGCCGTCCTGGGTGGCTACGATGTCGGGCTCCACGGCGTCGACGCCCATGGCGAGCGCGAGCTCGTACGACGATCGGCTGTGCTCCGGACGGTAGCCGGGAGCGCCGCGATGACCGATGACGAGCGGTGATTTCCTGGGCACGCTCTCAGCGTAGAACACGCCACTGAGCGCACCGCGCGGGTATCGTGGAGGAAAGAGACCTACGCACACTTTGGAGTGAGGCCCACCATGAGCAATTTCGCCTTCAACAATCCGGCGTTCAAGCAGCAGGATCCGCGCAATGTCGCGACCTACCCCGGCGGCCCGCAGGCTGCGGCTCAGGGTGCGCAGTTCGGTTCCGCGCAGCACGCCGGAATGGATGCTGCCGCCAACGCACAGCTGGAGGGCATGTACGCCGGTCCGCCCGCTGGCGCGATCGAGACCGACCGGATGACGGTCGAGGACACGGTCTGGAAGACCGCCGCCCTCTTCGGCATCCTGCTCGTCACCGCCGCCATCGGCTGGGTCTGGACCCTCGGCGGCGTGCAGATCGACCCCCGCCAGGGCGTCTCGATGCTTCCGTGGATGATCGGCGCCTTCGGTGGCTTCGTGCTCGCCATGGTGATCACCTTCACCTCGCGCAAGAAGGTGCGTCCCGCACTGATCTTCGTCTACGCGGCGCTGGAGGGCCTGTTCGTCGGTGGCATCTCCGCGTTCTTCGAGATGATCTGGCCCGGCATCGTCATGCAGGCCACCCTCGCGACGGTCGCCGTCGTCGGTGTGACCCTCGCCCTCTTCGCCAGCGGCAAGATCCGCGCGTCGAAGAAGATGACCAAGATCGTCATGATCGCGATGCTCGGCTACATGGTCTTCTCGCTGCTCAACCTCGTCCTGATGTGGACGAACGTGCTCCCGGCCGGCCAGGCGTTCGGCCTTCTCAGCCAGGAAGTCATGGGCATCCCGCTCGGCCTCATCATCGGCGTCCTCGTGGTCTTCATGGCCGCGTACTCGCTGGTGATGGACTTCGACCAGATCCAGCAGGGCGTGCGCAACGGCGCACCGCGCAAGTACGGCTGGCTCGGCGGCTTCGGCATCATGGTCACCGTCGTGTGGCTGTACGTCGAGATCCTGCGCATGATCGCGATCGTCCGCGGCAGCAACTAGTCACGACTCGAAAGAGGCCCGTCTCCACCTGGAGGCGGGCCTCTTTGCATACCTGGTGACCCCGGCGCAAGGGGGTATCCGAGATGTCCCGAAGCCAGCACAGTGGACTCACGAATCCCCGCAACTCGGGGATCCTGACACAAAGGAGCTGACCATGGGTTTCCTCGCCTTCATCATTCTGGGCCTTATCGCCGGTGCCATCGCCAAGCTCATCCTTCCCGGACGTCAAGGCGGCGGGTGGCTCGTCACCCTTCTGCTCGGCGTCGTCGGAGCCCTGCTCGGCGGCTGGATCGGCTCGATGCTCTTCGGCGTCGGTCTCGAGAACTTCTGGGATCTCTCGACCTGGCTGCTCGCGATCGGCGGTGCGATCATCGTTCTGCTGATCTACGGCCTGATCGTCGGACGCGGATCGCGCGTTCGCGACTGATCTCACCTCGCGCGTCGCGCGCGGTGAAAGAGGTTCCGCCTCTGCTCGGACAGCTTTGCTTCCGGCAGGGGCGGTTCCTGTCTGTGCCGCCGGCAGGAGTCGGCGGCACAGATCCTCATCTCCCGGCGGCCTTCGCCTCGAGCAGGGCCCGTTCTCGGTCGTTCCCGGCGAGAGATGCCGCGACCGCGAACTCGCTTCGCGCCTCGTCGTTTCTGCCCAGACGCAGCAGCAGTTCTCCGCGCGTCGCCGGGAGCAGGTGGTACCCCCGCAGGGCCCCCGACTCGGCAAGGCGGTCGATGATTCGCAAGGCGGATGCGGGACCGGTGGCCATCGCGACAGCAGCCGCGCGGTTCAGCTCGACCACCGGTGACGGCGCGATCCGGCCCAGCGCCTCGTAGAGCACGACGATCCGTTCCCAGTCGGTCTCCTCGAGCGATGCCGCCACCGCATGGCATTCCGCGATCGCCGCCTGCAGCCCATAGGCCCCGCGACCTCGGCCCAGAGCATCCGCCCGAGCCAGCGCGGCTCGCCCACGGGAGATGCGCCCCCGATCCCAGCGTCGGCGGTCCTGGTCCCCCAGCAGCACCGGATTCCCCTGACCGTCGACGCGAGCCGCGAACCGTGCCGCGGTGAGCTCCATCAGCGAGAGCACGCTGTGCACGTCGCGCTCGCGGGGCATCAGGGCCGCAAGCACTCGTGTGAGCCGGATCGCCTCTTCGCTGAGTTCCGGGCGCATCCAGTCCGAGCCGCCGCTGGCGGTGTGCCCCTCGTTGAAGATCAGATAGAGCACCCCGAGGATCGCTCCGAGTCGTTCCGGCTGCTCCTCCCTCGACGGCACCTCAAACGGCACGTTCGCGGCAGCGAGGGTCTTCTTCGCCCGCACGATGCGCTGCTGCACGGTGGCGGTCGGCACGAGAAAAGCCCGCGCGATCTCCTCGCTCCCGAGGCCGCCGACCACGCGCAGGGTGAGCGCGACCTGCGCCTCCCGCGACAGCACAGGGTGGCAGGAGATGAAGATCAGACGCAGCACATCGTCGTCGACGGCATCCGGATCCCAGGGCAACGCATCGATGGACTGCTCGCGTTCCAGGTCGTGAGCGATCGCGGCGAGCCTGTCGTCCAGGCGTTCACGTCGACGCCAGCCGTCGATCGCCTTGCGCTTCGCCACCGCCGTCAGCCAGGCTGCCGGGTTGCGCGGAACGCCCTCGACGGGCCACTGCCGCAACGCGTCGATCAGCGCTTCCTGGGCGAGGTCCTCTGCGAGCCCGAAGTCGCCGACCATACGCGTCAGCGTCGCGACGATCTTGGCCGATTCGATGCGCCAGACTGCCGCGACGGCGCGCTCCGCCGATGTCTGATCGGATGCGGAGCGCGTCGCCTGGTCTGCAGAAGGGTCGCTCATCTCACTGCTGGGCGCGCTGCGCCTGCTCGTCGCGCCAGCCCTCTTCCTTCTGGATCCACTCGTTGTCGGCGGGGAAGTCGTCGAACTCGGTCACCCGCCGCACCTCGAGGAACGATCCAGGGCCGAGGGGCGCACGTCCGGCCCACTCCGCCGCCTCTTCGCGCGAGGAGACCTCGATGATCCAGAAGCCGTTGAACAGTTCCTTGGTCTCGCCGTACGGGCCGTCGGTGATCAACGGCGCCTCCGCGCTGAAGTCGACGACGAATCCCTCGGCAGCGTCGGTGAGCCCCTCGCCGGCCAGAAGCACGCCCGCCTTCATCATCGACTCGTTGTACTTGCCCATGGCCTCGATGACCTGCTCGAAGGGGGTGTTCTTGTACGCCTCCACAGCCTCGTCCGTCGCGCGCATGATGAGCATGAACTTCATGATGTTCTCCTTGGTGTCCTGGGTCGTTTTCGACCCTCTCATTGAAGACGTCGAACGAGAAGACCCTGGATCGACATGGGGAGAGAAAAAGTTCGCATCGGCTCCCAGCGAGCGGCCCCGGCCAGGGGGCGAAGAGTGCCGCATCCCTCGCTCTGACCCGACCACCCGCGCCCCCTCGCCCTAGAGAGGAGACACGGATGGTCGCATGCAGTGCCCTCAGGCGACCATCCGCGACTCCTCCGGAGCCGCCCGATGACACCTGGTCGCCGGTCCGGCCGACTCAGCGTCGCGCCGGCGCCGCCAGCACGCCGCGTGCGACGTCGGCAAGTGCACCCATCGCCGCCTCGGGGCTCCATACGCCCGCTGCCGCACCGGTCTGGCCGTGCAGTCGCTCCCAGAGCGCGGGGTCGGAGAGCAGGCTGCGCACGGCCTCGGCCAGAGCATCCCCATCACCGTCCGGCACCAGCACTCCCCCACCACCGCCCAGGATGTCGCCAGGACCGTAACGCACGTCGTACGACACGGCCGGTGCACCGTGGGCAAGAGCCTCGACGATCGACAGCCCCTGAGCCTCGAATGCCGTCGCGGTGAGCACCACGGACGCGCGATCCAGCACCGCTGCGGGATCCTCCGCGAACCCCGCGAGAAGCACCCGCTCTCCGGCATCACACTCCTCGATCAGTTGCTGCAGTCGTGCCCGTTCCGGCCCGTCGCCCCAGATCTCGAGGCGTGCGTGCGGCACATCCGCATGCAGGAAGGCACGGATCGCGTGATCGATGCGCTTGCCGGCCGCGAGCCGGCCCAGCACGACGACGAGCCCCGGCTCGCGTTCTGCCACGCGCAATCGAGGAGGTCGCACACCATGCGGAACGACGTGGTGGGTGCTCTCGCCGCCGAAACGGCGCACCACGTCCTGACGCTGGGTGGGGGTCGGCCAGACCACGGCGTCGAAGCCCTCGGCGAGCGCGAACCATCGGGACCAGAGGGCGTTGAGCGGCGCATCCGGCGTGTAGGGCGGCTCCACGTGCATCGTGTGGATCGTGTGAATGAGCCGCACCCGCGGATGCGCCCAGTCGACGATCAGCTCGCCGAGCTGCCGCGACTCGCAGATGACGACGATGGGCCGTTCGCCCACGGACGCCGCGATGTGTTCGAGCCAGGCACGGTAGATGCCACCGAATCCCGCGAGGGCACCGACCGCTGTGCCCGTGGAGTCGTAGACGCGCACCGGCTCGGTCGTGAGGTGCCAGTCCGGATCTCCGGCGATCACCGGAAGCGCCGCGAAGGGGCGACCGGATTCATCCGCCAGCGTTCGATACTCACGCCCCGGCGTCTCCGCGAGGCCGACGTCAGCCGCTCGAAGCAGCCACTCCGCGGCGCCGCCATCCGGAGCCTGAGCCTCGTCGAAGAGGTTGCGGAGCCGTTCCGGCGACGCGAGCGCTCCCCGCTCGGCGAAGACGCGACGATGCTCCGCATGCGCGGCAGCCGTACCGGGGTCGAACGTCAGCAGCTGCGGTCCGCGACCGTCGGCGACGCCCGCATCCGCCATCTGCTTCGCACGCGCCAGCGTCGCGATCGTGTAGCCGCCGTCGAGATCAGGAATGAGCCGGCTGGACAGCACGAGATACTCGGCGTCCGGGAAGACCCCAGACGCCGAGGAAGAGGACGTATCGACGTCCTCTACTCCCACTCGATGGTCCCCGGCGGCTTGGAGGTCACGTCGAGGACGACGCGGTTGACGTCGCGCACCCCGTTGGTGATGCGGTTCGAGATCTTCGCCAGCACGTCGTACGGCAGGCGCGTCCAGTCGGCCGTCATCGCGTCTTCGCTGGAGACCGGTCGCAGCACGATCGGGTGACCGTAGGTACGTCCGTCGCCCTGCACGCCCACCGAGCGCACGTCGGCGAGGAGCACGACGGGGCACTGCCAGATCGTCTGGTCGAGCCCCGCCTTCGTGAGTTCTTCGCGCGCGATGGCGTCGGCCTCACGCAGGATCTCGAGGCGGTCGCGCGTGACTTCGCCGATGATGCGGATGCCGAGGCCCGGCCCCGGGAAGGGCTGACGCCCCACGATCGCCTCGGGGATGCCGAGCTCCCGGCCGATGGCACGGACCTCGTCCTTGAAGAGAGCTCGCAGCGGTTCGATGAGCTCGAAGTCGAGGTCGTCCGGGAGGCCGCCGACGTTGTGGTGCGACTTGATGTTGGCCGTGCCCGTGCCGCCACCGGACTCCACCACGTCGGGATACAGCGTGCCCTGCACGAGGAATTTGATCGGGGCTCCACCGGTCTGGCGGGCCTCCTCGACGAGGTCGAGCTGCACCTTCTCGAAGGCGCGGATGAACTCGCGACCGATGATCTTGCGCTTCTCCTCGGGGTCGGTGACGCCCTCGAGGTGGCCGAGGAAGGTGTCTTCCGCGTCGACCGTGATCAAACGCACGCCGGTGGATTCGACGTAGTCCTTCTCGACCTGCTCGCGCTCGCCCTTGCGGAGGAGACCGTGGTCGACGAACACGGCGGTGAGCTGGTCGCCGATCGCCTTGTGCACGAGGGCCGTCGACACCGCCGAGTCGACGCCGCCGGACAGCGCCGAGATGACACGGGCATCGCCGACCTGCGCGCGGATCCGCTCGACCTGCTCGGCGATCACGTTGCCGCTGTTCCAGTCGGCGGCGAGGCCTGCACCCTTGTGCAGGAAGTTCTCCAGCACTCGCTGGCCGTGGTCGGAGTGCTTGACCTCGGGGTGCCACTGCACGCCGTAGAACCCGCGCTCCTCGTTCGCGAAGGCAGCGACCTTGGTGGCATCCGTCGTCGCGAGCACCTCGAAGCCCTCGGGTGCCTTGGCGACCTGGTCGCCGTGGCTCATCCACACGTTCTGCTCGGCCGGCTGGCCGCCCAGCAGTGTGCCGCCGTCACCGGTGATGACGGCATCCGTCGCCCCGTACTCACGCAGGCCGGTGTGCGCGACTTCGCCGCCCAGGGTCTGCGCCATGTACTGGAAGCCGTAGCAGATGCCCAGCGTGGGCACGCCGAGGTCGAAAACGGCCGGGTCCAGGCGCGGAGCGCCCTCCTCGTACACCGAGGACGGGCCTCCGGAGAGGATGATCGCAACCGGGTTCTTCGCGGCGATCTCGGCGGCGGTGGCGGTGTGCGGCACGATCTCGCTGTACACGCCCGCTTCGCGGACGCGACGGGCGATCAGCTGCGCGTACTGCGCGCCGAAGTCGACGACGAGCGCTGGACGCTGCTGGGTCTCGGACTGTTCGGTCAACGGACACCTTCCGGGGCGGGAACGGGGGCCTCTGCGGCTTCCCTGGTTGCGAGGTAGGACTTCACGTCGCGGGCGACGATCGTCTCCATGATGAAGGAGAGCAGCGGGATGACGCCGCCGAGCGCGAGGAGCACCAGACGCAGCAGCGGCCAGCGCATCAGGCTCCACATGCGGAAGCAGGCGAAGAGGTAGACGACATAGAACCAGCCGTGCGCCACGAGGATGAACAGCGACAGGTTCGCCCCGTCGCCGGTGGACTCCAGACCCTCGGGGCCCTCCACGACCGGCGCGAACCACAGCGGACCGCCGGATCCGCCCGCGAAGAGCTCGAGGTGGATCGGCGTGTACTTGAGCACCATCTCGGCCACCAGCAGGAGCAGCATGACTCCGGTGATGATCGACGCGATCTGGTAGAACTTCAGTGCACCGCGGATCGCCGGAAAGCTGGCGACTTTCGGTTCGGGCATGCCACCAGTCTAGTCGTCGCCATCAGCTGCCTCATGCCCTCGCCGTTCTGCCTCAAGGCATCGGCGGTCGAGCGACCAACAGCTCCCCCGCCCCGCTCACGACGAGTCGACCGGCCGCGGCAGGTGTCAGCAGAGTCGTGCCCACCGGGAACGGCTGCCCCGCGATCTCCACGTCTCCGCTGGTGACCACCGAGAGGGAGAAACCAGGCGCGAGTTGCTCTGTTCCGGCGACAGGATGCCGATCCAAGCGGAAGTACTCATCGGCGTCGTGCGGGAAGACGGAACCGGAGGGCGGCGCCGCTCGCACGAGGTGCCGGAGCTCGGCCCGGCTCCGCCCGGACCGGCGGACGGCGGCGAGCGCGAGGTCGAAGCCCAGACCGAGGTGCCCGGCATTCGGACCGTCGACAGCGAAACCCTTCCACTCGAGCAGGATGGAGAGGTCCTCCGGCTGCTGCAGTTCGAGCAGCAGGACACCGGCGCCGATCGCGTGCAGCTCACCCGGCGGCACCCAGACGACGTCGCCTGGAGCGACATCCACCTCGTGCAGCAGCGCCAGCAGCGCTTCGACCTGCTGCGATGCCACGAGGGCCGAGAGTTCTTCCGCCTCGACGTCACGCCGGAGTCCGATGTGCACGACCCCGCCTTCGAGGATGTACCAGGCCTCGGCCTTGCCGTGGGCAATGCCGAGATGCGTCGCGGCGAAGGCGTCATCAGGATGCGCGTGCACCGGGAGTCGCTGGCCGGCATCCAGGAGCTTGACCAGCAGCCGCGCGTCCGCTCCCCACCGCGCGACGTGCGCGGCTCCGAGCCAGAACTCGGGATCGTTCATGATCGCATCCCGCAGCAGTTCACCGTCGGGGAGGCGGGTGAGCCCGAGTTCCGACTCTCCGCGGATCGTCGTGGTCGACCCGATCCAGTCCTCGGGCTCCCGCTCCTCCGACGAAAGCTCGCCGCGAAACGCGCTGATCCGCGCCCCTCCGCGATAGAAGCGCTCCGGAGGACGATTGGCGGGAAGCCTGATCGGCCTCACGCGCCCCGTCCACTCTGACTGCGCGCGGAGAGGAAGCCGCCGACGAAGCTGTCGCCGAGCCCGACCGTCGTCGGCGAAGGAACATCGAAGACGAATCCCGGCACACCGACGATGTCGCTTCGGAGGCTCTCGATCGCAGCGACCACCGCCGCTCCGCCGGCATGCCGTGGCATCGCGGCCGTGCTCTCGATATCCTCCGCCGTGAACCGGTCCCCCAGCCGGTACCGGGTCGCGGCCATGCGGACGGCGCTGTCGAGAGCCTCTCGGTGCCGTCGGGCGTGCGGACCGATCGCCATCGCCCAGTAGCGTGTGTGCACGACGAGCGTGGGCGACGGGATCCGCGCAGCGACCTCGTCGAGGGCGTCGACGATCGAACCGGCATCCAGCAGATTCACCGCGCGCCCGCAGTACTCCTGCAGCTCGTCCTCGTTCATGCTGTACACGTCGATCCGCGGGAGCAACCGCGCTCTCACCGTCTCCGCGAAGTCGCGGACATAGAAGCCTGCGTCCTCGTAGAAGACGAGCGCGTCGTCTGGCAGGCTGCGCATGGCCTGCTCCAGCTCATCCAGCCGCCGCTCGAGCAGCTCATGATCCTGCATCGTGTTGAACCCGGAGATGAGGAAGGCCGCTGCGCCCTCGAGAGCTGCGGGGAGTTCGGCGGCGATGGCCATCTCCCGGTTCGGGGGATCGTTCGCGAAGATCAGGCGGTTCGGCGCCGGCGA
Source organism: Microbacterium sp. LWH12-1.2 (assembly GCF_040675825.1). NCBI lineage: Bacteria > Bacillati > Actinomycetota > Actinomycetes > Micrococcales > Microbacteriaceae > Microbacterium > Microbacterium sp. LWH12-1.2. The sequence continues at coordinate 152,148 of NZ_JBEGIJ010000001.1, read as the reverse complement.
GACGACGTCTCCGTCCAGCATCCGGGCCCGGGCGCCCACCGGATACTGCACGATCAGGTGCGGGTCGAGGGTGTCGCGAGTGGCGGACGAGACGTAGGAGATCGATGGCGGCAGCAGCCGGCGCACGTTCTCGTCGATGCTCACCAGATGCTGGACGCTCGGGATGCTCAGGCGATCGAGCGCCAGGCCGGCACGCACGCCCGTGCCGCCGAGAGTGATGTCGTACTCGAAATGACTCACGAAGCGCTCGATGACGGCCGACGAGGCGACGAATCGCTCCGCACCGGTACCGGAGGCGAGGAAGGCGAGAATCGCCACGAGCAGCGAGCGCTCGTCGATGATCGGCGCCGTGGTCGTCAGTTCGTGCCTGCGCACTCGATGCTCGAGGGCGAGCCGATCGAGCACCGCGGTGTCCCATCGGAGTTCGTAGTCGACGGTGCCGCCGAGCCCGAGAACGAAATGTCTGTCCACGTCGCCGATCATCCTCCTCTCGCCCGCGGATTCAGTACAGCGAGGCCGTGCCGTCTGCGCCGAAGAGCCGGATCTTCTCCGCAGCGGTGACCTTCATCGCCGCGACGGAACCCGGCTGGATGGCATTGGGCTCCCGGAGCCGCTGATCGGTGCCGAGGATCTCGCGCATCCGGTTGTGGTACGAGACCTTGATGTCACTGGAGATGTTGATCTTGTTGATCCCGAGGCTCACCGCCCGGCTGAGCTCGCTGTCGGGGTTGCTCGACCCGCCGTGCAGCACCAGCGGGATGCCGACGGCCGCCTTGATCTGCTCGAGCAGGTCGTGACGCAGTTCGGGGTTCTTCTCCGCCGGGTAGAGCCCGTGGGATGTGCCGATGGCGATCGCGAGGCTGTCGACTCCGGTCTCCTCGACGAAGCGCACCGCGTCGGCAGGGTTCGTGTAGATGATCTCCGCCGCTCCGGATTCTCCGTAGCTGTCGTTCGCACCGATCGTGCCGAGCTCGCCCTCGACCTGGATGCCGACGGCGTGCGCGGCCTCGACGACCTTGCGCGTCAGGGCGACGTTCTCGTCGAACGGCAGCAGCGAGGCGTCGATCATCACCGAGGTGAATCCCGCCTTGATGGCCGTGATGATCTGCTCGTAGCTGCCACCGTGGTCCCAGTGAATCGCGACGGGAACGCTCGACCGGTGCGCACGGGAGTGCATCGCGGGAATGAGGTCGGTCGTGATGTGGGAGACCTCATCGGGGTGGATCGCGATGATGACCGGTGCGGACAGTTCCTCGCTGATGTCGATGATGCCGTTGAACATCGCCCAGTCGCTGATGTTGAACGCGGGGATCGCGAAGTTATGCGCGTTCGCGACATCGAGGATGGATTTGCCGGTGTAGAGCACGTGATTTCTCCTGTTTCGTGGTGGTCGAAGTCTGGGGTGACGGATGTCAGCTCTTCACCGAGCCGGCCGTGAGACCGCTGATGAAATAGCGCTGGAAGAAGAGGAAGAGGATGAGCACCGGGATCGACCCGAGCACGCTCATCGCCATGATCTGGTTCCACTCGTAGGAGTGCTGACCCATGAGCAGCTGGATGCCGATCGGCACGGTGCGCATGTCGATCGTGCGGGTGAGCGTGAGGGCGAACAGGTACTCGTTCCACGCGATCATGAACGTGTAGATGCCGACCGAGACGATGCCGGGAACCGAGATCGGCACCAGGATGCGCCAGAGGGCGGTCATGGAACCCGCGCCGTCGACCCGGACAGCCTCGTCGAGTTCCTTCGGCAGGGTGTTGAAGTACCCGGTCATCATGATGATCGCGTAGGGCAGCGTGAACACCATGTACGTGAGGATGAGGCCGGCGTAGGAGTTGTACAGTCCGAGCGCGACCATCAGGCCGAAGTACGGGATGAGCAGCGTGATCGGCGGCACGGCCTGCACGCTCACGATCACGACGTTCAGGATGCGCTTGCCGCGGAACTCGAAGCGGCTGAAGGCATAGGCCGCCTGGATCGCGACGATCAGCGTCAGGATCGTGACCGCTCCGGCGACGATGTAGCTGTTGAGGAAGAACCTCATCGTCTCCGGGTTCGTGAAGATCGCGATGTAGGCCTCGAACGAGAACGTATCGGTGATCAGGCGCGGCGGCAGTTCGAAGATCTGGGTGTTCGACTTGAACGAGCTCGAGAGCATCCACAGCACAGGCCCCGCAGCGAACACCGCACCGAGGATGAGGCCGATCGTGACGCCGGTCTTCGCCGCGAGACGCTGGTTCTTGACGGTGAGAGCCATGATCAGTCCCTCGCTTTCTGGTGACGGACGTAGAACACGGCGAGCACCATCGACATGAGCAGCACCAGCACGGCGGAGGTCGCTGCGAGCGAGAAGTCGTACTTGGCGAAGGCCAGCTTGTAGGTGAAGGTGCTGAGCACCTCGGTGACGTCGATGGGACCGCCACCGGTCGTCATCCAGATCAGGGCGAACTGCTGAGATGTCCAGATCAGGTCGAGCAGCACCAGGCTGACGATGATCGGCCGCAGCTGCGGGATGGTGACGTTCCAGAACCGCTGCACAGCGCCGGCGCCGTCGACCGTGGCCGCTTCGTTCAGTTCGTTCGGGATGCCTTGGAGACCGGCCAGCAGGCTGACCATGAAGAAGGGATACCCGGCCCAGATGTTGATGAAGATGATGGTGCCGAGCGCGAGCTGCGGTGAGGCGAGCCATTCGATGTCGGTGTTGAGCAGGAAGTTGACGACGCCGTTGGGGGCGAGCAGCATGCGCCACAGCACCGCGATCACGGCGACGGTGAAGAGCCACGGCAGCACGTACAGGGCCCGGAACACGGATCTCGCGAAGCCCCCGAGCAGCGGACTGTTCAGCATCATCGCGAAGCCGAGACCGAGTACCAGGTGCGCGACCACGCTTGCGACCGTGAACAGGATCGTGTTGCCCGTGGCCTTCCAGAAGCCGGGGTCCGAGAGGATCTCCACGTAGTTCGCGATGCCGACGAACTCCGGGGACTTGTTCAGGATCACGTTGTCCTGGAACGAATAGCCGATCACCATGATGATCGGAACGATCATCAGCACGAACAGCAGGATCATCGTGGGCGAGAGGAAGGCGTAGGACTCTGTCGTCTTGCGCAACTGGCGGCGTCTGCGCGACAGCGAGACTCCGGTGACGATCACCTCGGTGTCGTCCGTGGTTCTGAGGCTCATGGGAACCGGTGCTCCTTGGTTGGTCGGGTGCCGCATCGGATCGAGTCTCGCGATGCGGCACCCCGTTCATGCGGGGAGGCGGGAGATCAGAACTCCGCCTTCCAGGCGTCCTGCGCCTTCTTCAGCGCATCGTCGATCGACTGCTGCCCATCGAAGGCGGCCTGCAGCTGTTCGCCGAGCAGTCGCATGAGCTCTTCCGCGACGGGCAGTCCGGTGAATTCGTTCGCCGGGTAGCCTTCCTGGTAGATCTCGAAGGCCTTCTTGAACAGCTCGTCGTCGTTGACGAAGTCCGGCACCGACTTCGAGTTGCCGGGGAACGCCTTGGCCATCGTCGACAGCTCGGAGTTCGTCTCCTCGCTCATCAGGAACTCGACCAGCTTGAAGGCGGCTTCCTTGTGCTCGGAGTTCTCGGCGACGCCGATACCCCAGGACGCGTAGGGGATGCCCCGCTCGCCGTCGTATCCGTCTTCCGCGGGGAGAGCCGAGATCGAGAACTTCAGATCGGGGTTCGTCTCACGGATCAGATTGATGTGCGCCAGCGAATCGATCATCATGCCGGCACGGCCGTTGGTGAACTCCTCGACCTTGTCCTGCTCCTTCATGGTGAAGGAACCGGAGGCGATCACGCCGTCGTCCCAGAGGCCGCCGATGAAGTCGACCGCCGAGGTGACGTCGTCGTTGGTCAGGTCCGGCTGGCCGTCTTTCAGCATCGAACCGCCGGATGCCCAGACCCACGACATGACGTCGTTCTGCACGCCGTTCGGAGCCTCGAGCGAAAGCGGGAGCACCCAGCCCGACGCGTCGCCGCCGAGTGCGGAGACCTTCGCCGCGGCATCCGCGAACTCGGTGCGCGTGGTCGGCGGGGCCGTGACGCCGGCTTCGGCGAGAAGAGTGTCATTCGTGAACATCGGATAGACGAAGTTCACGACCGGGATCATGTACGTGCTGCCGTCGACCTGGATCTGGCTCGCCAGTTCGCTGTCGTCGTAGTCGTACTCCTCCATGAGCGCGCTCAGGTCGGAGATGACGCCCTGCGAGGCGAAGTCGTTCACCCAGGCGCCGTCGAGGCCGACGACGTCGGGCATGGTGCCGGATGCTGCTCCGGCGAAGAGCTGCTCCTTGGTCGACGCATACGGTCCGCTCACCAGATCGACCGTGATGCCGGGGTTCGCTTCTTCGAACTTGTCGATCAGCGCGCGGAACTCGCCGTCGGGGAGTTCGGGCTCCCACCACTGGGCGAACTCGATCGTGACGTCGCCGCCACCGCCGCCGTCGGTTGTGCCGCTGTCGCCTGCCGCGCAACCTGCCACGGCCAGGACTGTCACGGCTGCTGTCGCTGCGCCGGCGAGCTTCAGAATGCGTCGCCCTCGCCCCACTGTGATCATCACTTCTCCTCTTCGAGATCGTGCCGCATAACGCACTCTCATGCTTCTTCATGCGGTTTTGAGCCATGTTATGCCGGAATCTAGCCAATAGTCAAGGGCTTCTCTGCCGAGAATTGCACTCCAGGTCCCGGGTTCCCGCGTCCAGGCCACGAAAACCACTGGCGGAAACCGCCTGCCGTTTTGTGCATGATTGTGCCGCACTCCACCGCCATGTGTGCCAACATGTCTGCATGGACGCTTCTGCAAAGGCCCACCGACGCCGCCTCCCTGCCGGCAGGAAGGCAGATCTCGCCGCCTACGTCGAGCAGACGGGCCAGGTCACGGTCGGCGATCTCGCGGAGCACTTCAACGTCTCGATCGACACGATCCGGCGGGATCTCGACCAGCTCGATCGCGAGGGCGTGCTCATCCGGACGCATGGCGGAGCCGTCAGCGCCGCGAACGGCCAGCTCAAGGACCGCGCCCTCGACGTCCGCCTCAACATGCAGAAAGAGGAGAAGGAGCGGATCGCGCGCCTCGCCGCCGATCTCGTGCCGGACGGCTCAGTGGTGATGCTCAACGCGGGGACGACGACGCTCGCCGTCGCCCGCGCACTCCGCAATCACCGCGACCTCACGATCGCGACGAACAACCTGCGCATTCCCGCGGAGATCTCGCCGTCGGCCTTCCGCGATCTGTTCGTCTTCGGTGGCGCCGTGCGTGCCATCACCCAGGCGACGACCGGCCCCGTCACGTTCACGATGACGCCGGGCGGACCCGAAGTCGACATCCGCTGCGATCTGGCCCTCATCGCCGTCGGCGCCGTCGACCAGGACGGGTACTCGACCTCCAACCTCGGCGACGCCGCCATGATGTCCGAGATGATCCAGCGCGCCGAGCGGATCGCGGTGCTCGCCGATTCGTCCAAGTTCGGACGTCGGCTGTTCGCGCAGATCGCCACACTCGAGCGCGTCGACTACCTCATCACCGACAAGGCCCCGCCGCGTGAGGTGGCGGCGGCGCTCGCACAGGCCGATGTCGAGGTCCTCACGCCGTAGCGGTCGCTGATTTCTCCTGGCCCCGCACCACGATCGAAGTGAGCAGGAATCGAGAAGCGCGCCCTTGTGCAGCATCCGTAACGTCGAGGTCATGAACAACACCATCGACTCCATCACCCTCCACGTCTCCGATGTCGCCGCCGCAGAGGCGTTCTACACACAGGCCTTCGGGCTCGGCGATCGGCTTCTCTTCCGCGCCGCGGATGCCGACACCTCCGGGTTCCGCGGCTACACCCTCTCGCTCGTCGTCTCTCAGCCGGCGAACGTGCACGCTCTCATCGACGCAGCCGTCGCCGGCGGCGCCCGCGTCATCAAGCCGGTCTCGAAGTCGCTCTGGGGCGTCGGCGGCACCGTCCAGGCACCGGACGGCGCGATCTGGAAGGTCGCGACGACCGCCAAGAAGGACACCACGCCCGCCAGTCGGAGTGTCGACGAGATCATCCTGCTGATCGGCGCTGCCGATGTCGTCGCGTCGAAGACCTTCTACGCCGAGCGCGGCATCCGCGTCGCCAAGAGCTTCGGCCGCAGCTACGTGCAGTTTGAGACCGGCACGGGCTCCATCGGCCTCGGCCTGTACCGTCACGCCTCCCTCGCCAAGGACGCCGGAGTTCCCGCGGATGGATCCGGCTCACACCGCCTGACCGTGAACGGCGTGCTCGGTGCCGCGGTCGACCCCGACGGATTCGCCTGGGCGCCTGTCGAGGCACGGGTCTGACGTCCAGGTCCCCACGAGCCGAAGAACATCGCACGGCCACTGCGAGGTGCCGGAACACGACGGAGGCCGCCGGGATCACTCCCGGCGGCCTCCGTGTTCGCGTTCAGGCGAGCGTGCTCGGCTACGAGGTGCGACGACGACGGGCGACGAACAGCCCGAGGCCGAGCGCGAGCAGCAGAACCGCCAGCACGACGTAGGGAGCGGAATCCGCACCCGTGGTCGCGAGACCGTTGCCGTTGCCGTTTCCGTTGCCGCCCGCTGCGGTGACGGTCAGAGAAGCGGTCGCCTCGGCGCCATCCGGCTGGATGACGGCGATGGTGTGCTTCCCCGCGGAGGTGTTCTTCGGAATGGTGACCGTGGCCGAGAACGTTCCGTCCTCATTCACCGTGACAGCCCCGACCTTCACCGGAGTGGACCGCAACTCGATGACGAGTTCGGCCCCGGCATCGAAGCCCTCGCCCGACACCGTGACGGTGCCGCCTGCGGCGACGGTGACGTCACTCAGCGAGATCTCGCCGGAGGCCACCGGCGCATCGGCGAACACCATCGGAATGACGACCGACGTTCCCGTGCCGGCGACGGCGACGTCGAGCTGCTGCTCGCCGTAGACGCCCTCAGGCACCGTGAATGTCAGGCTCGACCGCCCCGCCTCGTCCGTCGTGTCGACGGCGACCGGATCGATCGCGCCAGAGGCCAGCTCAGTGTCACCCAGCGTGAGCGACACAGCGCCCGGCGCTGCTTCGCCACCGGTGAAGGCGAGCGACGACAGCGAGACCGTGACCTCGTCGCCGGGGCTGTAGCCATCGGCGTCCGCCGGGCTGACCGTGACGCCGACCGCGCGCTGAGCGAGATCCGGCGACGCGGTCTTGTTCGCCTCGAACCAGTCGACCATCGACTGCAGGTCGACCTTGCCGGTGTCGGCCTTGTTCTTGCCCTCGGCGAAGGTGAAGAAGTTGTCGCCACCGGCTGCCAGGAACGAGTTCGCCGCCACGGAGTATGTGGCCGCCGGGTCGATCGCCACGCCGTCGAGCGTGATCGAGGTGATACGCGCACCCGCCGCAGCCGCAGGGTCGTAGGTGTACTCCAGCCCCTCGGATACGCCGAGCTTGAGGAACGGTCGCGCTGCTGCCGCCGGCTGCCACTGCTCCTCCAGCACCTGCTTCAACTGCGCACCGGTAAGGTCGAGCGTGACCAGCGTGTTGGCGAACGGCTGCACGGTCGCGGCCTCACGGAACGTGACGTTGCCCGCCGGGTCCGTGTCACCGGTCGCCGCGTGCTTCAGATTCGCCCGCAGACCGCCCGGGTTCATCAACGCGAGGTCAGCACCCGTCGACCACTTCTGCACGTCGGCGACGAAGTTGCCGAGAGTGGATTCCCCACCGCGGTTGTCGGTCTTGCCATCGCTCTGACGCGCACGGTTGAAATCGGCCGTGATGTCACCGACCTTGACGGCTCCGAGCACATCGGCTTCGGCCTTGGCCGCATCGACGATCGACTGCACCTCCGGCACGGCCGGGTACAGCGGTACCGAGACCTTGTCGACGAGCTTGGTGAGCGGCTTGATCTCGTTGGTGATGGAGATCAGCTCGTGCGACTTCGCGTCGACCTGGATGTTCATCAGGCCGAGGTTCTCGCCGTACTGCCCTGCCGAGACGACCGGGCGGCCCTCGATGACGTGGTTGTAGGCGAGGTGCGTGTGCGCGGAGACGATGGCGTCGACGTCCTGGTCGACCCCGTAGACGATCTCACCGAGCGGCGATTCCGGGGTGACGCTGGACAGTTCGACGCTCGCGGCTCCCTCGTGCACGAGCAGGATGATGACATCCGCCTCACCGTTCGACGGGTCGCCGTCGCGCAGGTCGTCGGCCACGGCGTTCACGGAGTCGACGATGCTGCGCACCTCGAGATCCGCGATGCCGTCCGGCGAGACGAGCGAGCCGAGATCCTCGGTGACAGCACCGACGAAGCCAACCTTGACACCCTGCAGCTCCTTCACCCAGGCCGGGGCGAGCGCGGGCTCGCCGGTCTCGGTGACGAACACGTTCGCCGAGATGTACTCCCAGTCGGCGCGGTCCTGTACGCGGCCCTCCAGATCGGCCCATCCCTGGTCGAACTCGTGGTTGCCCGCAGCGCTCACGTCGAGACCGGCCGCGTTGAGCGCGTCGATCGTGGGGTTGTCATCGTTGATGAACGACGTGAACGTGGAGGCGCCGATCAGGTCGCCGGCTGCGGCGAAGATCGTGTTCGGGTTGGCCTCGCGGAACTGCTTGACCGCACCGGCCATGACGGCGGCACCGGCTGCGGTGCCATCGGCCTCGATACGACCGTGGAAGTCGTTCATCGTGACGACGTCGATGCTCACGGGCGGGAGGTCGCTCGAGACGCCGACGACGATCGGGTCGTGGTCGCTGGAGCGGAACGGCGTTCCCGTCTCGGTGGCCGCGTACGCGAAGCCGCGGTCGCTCCACTCCGGCGAGTTGATGCCCCACACGCCGGCACCCGTGATGGATGCCGACAGTTCAGGCGACGCGATGACGTGGTCGAGCGAGCCGAGCTCGCCGTCGAACGAGTACGTGTACTGGCCCGACGCCTTGTCGGCGACGAGGTCGCTCCAGCCCGCCGACGTGAACACGTCGATCGGGTCTTCCTTGCCATAGGCGTTGAAGTCACCGATCAGCAGCATGTCATCGCTGCCCGACGTCGACGTCAACTCCTCGGTGAAGGCGAGCAGCGACTGCGCCTGCTCGACGCGGTCCGCGTTGAAGAATCCCTGTCCGTCGGCCGGCTCCGAGGTGCCGTCCTTCGGATCGGACTTCGACTTGAAATGGTTCGCGACGACCGTGACGACACGGCCGTCGATGTCGAACGCCTGGGCGATGGGCTCGCGGGCGTTGCCCCACACCGACTCATCGATGACGGTCGCGCTGTCGCCCTTCGGGGTGACCGCGTCCTTCTTGTAGATGATGGCGTTGGTGATGTAGTCGGTCGTCGCCGCGTCGCTGAGCGCCGCGGGGGTGGGAACGTACGCCCAGACCTCGCTGCCGGCCGCAGCGTTCAAGCCGGCGACCAGATCGGCGAGCGCCGAATCGATCGGCTTGCCCAGCTTGACCGAGTTCTCGATCTCCATGAGCGCGACGATCTCGGCATCCAGCCCGTTGATCGCCGAGACGATCTTGGACTTCTGGATGGTGAACTGCGCAAGCGTAGCTGCCCCGCGGGCATCCGGGTTCTCGGTCTTCAGCGTCGTGAAGTAGTTGTAGACGTTGAAGGACGCGACCTGCGCATCGCCGCCCACCTCCGGGGCGGATGCCGAGCGCGGGTTCGTCGATGCGAACCCGACCTTCAGATCTGCCGGGGAAGCGTCGTCGATCGGCACCACCGGCTGCAGACGCCAGTCGTCGAAGCCCCACTGCAGGACGTAGCCGTTGTCGCCGAACTCGACGGTGTCGCCGCTGCGGACGACCTCGTCCTTCGTGAAGTACGGCTGCTCACCCGGGTGGTTCTTATTGGTGACCTGCAGCGACCAGCCGTCATCGAGGAAGATGCGGTTCGCGCGGTTCTCCGCGGCGATCGCCGCCGCCTCGTCGCCCGGACGCGTCGTCTCGGTGCTCTTGACGTTCAGGTCGGCGCCGGCGTTCAGCCAGAGTGCGCCGAAGTTGTAGAGCTGGTGGCTGGATGCCAGGCGGTAGGTGCCGGCCGGAGCCACGTACATGTTCTCGTACTGTTCGCGGTCTGCGCCGAGCACGGTGTCGGGCAGCGGCGTCGCGGCGGGCACGCCTGCGCCGGCGGTGACGACCTCGATGCCCTCGATCGCTGCCGGGCTGACCTGGGTCTGGCCGAAGTACTCGCTCACGGCACCGGTCACCGAGACGAGGTCGCCGATGTTGAGCGCAGGTGCGAGCGCGTTCAGGAACACGAAGATGCCGTCGGACGCGCCGGGCGTGGCATCCGTGGCGCCGCCGGCGCCCTGCGTCTGGATGACGATGCCCTTGTAGCCGCCGGTGCGATAGTCGGCGGTGACGACGCCCTCGATCGTGACGGTCTGCCCGGCGAGCGGGGAGACGTCAGTGGTGCCCTGCACCTCGGCGATCGTGTGCGTCGCCGGGGTCGCGGCGAGCGGAGCAAGCGGGGCGGACTCCTGCGGGACGACCTCTTCGACCGCCTTCGCGTCGGGAGCCGGGGTGTCCTCGTCGGGGACCTCGGCATCCGGCGCGGGGGTCTCCGGCGCTGCCGTCTCGGCGGTCGCGTCCTCCGGGGCCGGGGTCGTCGGTGCCGAAGTCTCCGTCGTGGAGACGGCCGGCGCATCGACGGGCTGCTCGACCGCGAGCGCCGGGGCGGCGCTCATCGGGCCGATGACGAGAGCGACTGCCGTGGTCAGGGCGAAAGCGCCTGCACGCCCCCGCTTCCGGTTCACGGATGATTCGAGGCCCTTGCGGGCATCGTCGGGGACAAGCATCATTCGGGTGGTCTCCTCGACATTGCAGACGGAAACGGCGGCTCTCATGAAGCGCCGTCGCGATGCGCACCGGACTCCCAGCGCACACACATGTTAGGGAGCTTACGGAGCAGCAGGGACATCCTCAACGGTGTTTGCCTATTCGTCACCTGGCGCTCACCCGATCGCACAAATCGTTCGGAGGAAGCACACAATTGGCCGCTCAGGTGCGCAAAACGGTGTGCGCGATTGCGCGGATCGTCAGGCGGATGCCGCGCCAGCGGCATCCTCGAAGTCCTCGACCTCGCGCTCCCAGGCGTCCTTGGCGAGCCGGTACCAGAGGTAGAAGGCGAAGCCGGCGAAGATCGCCCACTCGGCGGCATAGAAGATGTTCAGCCAGTTGACCGGAGAGCTCTCGTCGGGCGCCGGCGACGCGATGTCGACGAGTCCGTCCGGGGCCTCCGCGGCGGCGAGGTAGGGCCGGTAGACATCGAGCTGTTCGATGTCATGCCATCGACTGAGAAGCATCGCCGTCGACATCCGATTCATCTGGGACGGGTCGTCGCGCGGCGGCACGACCGCGCCCTCATCGGAGATGATGCGTCCGATGATCGCTGTTTCGGTGCCGGTGGCATCTGCGTTCAGTGCCTCGACGGCGGCATCGGCCGTCTCGCGGTCGGGAGCCCACCCCAGCGCGACGGCGATCGAGGTGCGCTCAGCCACCCGCAGCTGGCCGGTCACCCAGAAACCCTCGACGTCGTCGTTGAAGCGCTGGGACACGACGAGGAAGTCGTCGGAGACCCACGTCCCCTCCGTGGAGACCCGCTGACCGACCTGCGGCTCCGGCAGGTACTCGCCGACGGCCACGACGTCGGTGAGCGGCAGCACTTCCTCGGTCGCGCCCGGAACCGGCGGGTCGCTGTCGATGGCTCGGCCCAACTGCCACTGCCCGAGCCAGGCGAACACTCCCGCGACGAGCAGGCACAGCACCAGCATCCCGATCCAACGACCGCGGAGCATCACCTCACGCAGGGTGGGCGGGAACAGCAATGGCGACGTCACGATGGAGTGCGCGACCCTCAGGCCTCGTACGGGGCGAGCACGACCTCGACCCGCTGGAACTCCTTGAGGTCGGAATAGCCCGTGGTCGCCATCGACTTGCGCAGCGCACCGATGAGGTTCGCCGTGCCGTCAGCGACGGGAGCCGGCCCGTACAGGACCTCCTCGAGCGTTCCGATGCCCTCGACGGCGACACGGTGGCCCCGCGGAAGCTTCGGGTGGTGCGCCTCGGGTCCCCAGTGGAACCCGCGCCCCGGCGCGTCGGTGGCGCGTGCGAGCGCAACGCCCAGCATGACGGCATCCGCGCCCATGGCGAGCGCCTTGACGATGTCGCCCGAGGTACCGACGCCGCCATCGGCGATCACGTGCACGTAGCGTCCGCCGGACTCGTCGAGGTAGTCGCGGCGCGCGGCGGCGACATCGGAGACGGCAGTGGCCATCGGTGCGTGGATGCCGAGGGTCGCGCGCGTCGTCGAGGCCGCTCCCCCGCCGAAGCCGACGAGCACGCCAGCGGCACCGGTGCGCATGAGGTGCAGAGCCGCCGTGTACGTGGCGGCGCCGCCGACGATGACGGGAACATCGAGGTCGTAGATGAACTTCTTGAGGTTCAGCGGCTCGGCGACGCTGGAGACGTGCTCGGCCGACACCGTAGTGCCGCGGATCACGAACAGGTCGACGCCGGCGGCGGCGACGGTGTCGTAGAACTCCTGGGTGCGCTGCGGGGTGAGCGATCCGGCGACCGTGACGCCGCCTTCGCGGATCTCGGCGAGACGGCGCGTGATGAGTTCGGGCTTGATGGGCTCGGAGTACAGCTCCTGCATCCGCACCGTCGCCTTCTCATCGCTGAGACCAGCAATCTCCGCGAGCAGCGGCTCCGGGTTCTCGTAGCGGGTCCACAGGCCCTCGAGATCGAGGACGCCGAGGCCGCCGAGCTGCCCGAGCATGATCGCCGTCTGCGGGCTCACCACGGAGTCCATCGGGGCGCCCAGCACCGGGATCTCGAAGCCGAAGGCGTCGATGGTCCATGCGGTCGAGACATCCTCGGGGTTGCGCGTGCGCCGTGACGGCACCACCGCGATGTCGTCGAACGTGTACGCACGACGCGCACGCTTTCCTCGGCCGAGCTCGATCTCCATGGTCACCCCTCCAGACTACCGGGCACCGGCCGCGGCATCGGCTTCCGGCTCAGCGCACCCGAGCGACGCGCTTCTCATCCCAGACCGGTACGTCCGATTCATAGACCTCGCCGTCGGAGCCGAAGACCAGGAATCGATCGAACGACCGCGCGAACCAGCGATCGTGGGTCACGGCGAGCACTGTGCCTTCGAACCGCGAGAGCGCGTCTTCGAGCGCCTCGGCGGATTCGATGTCGAGGTTGTCCGTCGGCTCGTCGAGCAGCAGCAGCGTGGACCCTGCGAGTTCGAGCAGCAGCACCTGGAACCTCGCCTGCTGACCGCCGGAGAGCGACTCGAAGGTCTGCTGCGCCTGACGGACGAGACCATAACGGTCCAGCGCCGAGCTCGCGGCATCCCTCGGCATCCCGGCGCGCCGTTCGTCGCCGCGGTGCAGGATCTCGAGCAGCGTGCGTCCGATGAACTCCGGATGCGCATGCGTCTGGGCGAACAGCCCCGGCACGACGCGGGCACCGAGCACGGCACGTCCGGTATGCGAGACCTCGCTCAACTGCTCACCGGTCGACGTGACGTGCCCCAGTGTCGAATCCGGGTCGCTGCCGCCGCGGGCGAGCAGTCGAAGGAAGTGCGATTTCCCCGAGCCGTTCGAGCCGAGCACACCGACCCGATCCCCGTACCAGACCTCGGCGTCGAAGGCCCTCATCAGACCAGCAAGCTCCAGGCCGGTGGCCACGACCGCGCGCTTGCCGGTTCGTGCCCCGCGCAGACGCATGTCGAACTCCTGAGCCGGCGGCCTCTCCTCGGGCGGACCGGCCTCCTCGAACTTCCGCAGCCGGGTCTGCGCAGCTTGGTAGCGCGAAGCGAAACCGTCGTTCGCGGATGCCTTCACCTTGAGGTTCGCGACGAGGATCCGCAGCTTCTCATGCTGCTCGTCCCATCGCCGGCGCAACTCGTCGAGCCGGTCCATCCGGTCGATGCGCGCCTGGTGGTAGGTGGCGAATCCGCCGCCGTGCACCCAGGCGGCGGCACCCGCACCGCCCGGTTCGAGGGTGATCAGGCGATCGGCCGCTCTCGCCAGCAGCTCCCGGTCGTGCGAGACCAGGAGCACCGTCTTCGGCGTCTGACGCAGCTGCTCCTCGAGCCAGCGCTTGCCCGGTACGTCGAGATAGTTGTCCGGTTCGTCGAGCAGCAGCACCTCGTCGGGTCCGCGCAGCAGCGCCTCCAGCGCGAGCCGCTTCTGCTCCCCTCCGGAGAGCGAGGTGAGTTCGCGGTACCGCGCCCGTTCGTACGGCACGCCGAGGGCGGAGACGGTGCACTGATCCCAGACGGTCTCGTGCTCGTAGCCACCGGCATCCGCGTACTCGGAGATCGCCGAGGCGTACGCCATCTGCGTGTCGTGCTCATCGCGCTCGATGAGTGCGTTCTCGGCGGCCTCCAGCGCCTCAGCCGCCGCTCGGATCCGCCGGGGCGCGACCCGGACGAGGAGCTCCTGCACGGTCTGCCCCGGCTCGCCGTGTCCGACGAACTGATCCATGACGCCGAGGCCGCCGTCGATCGTGACGACTCCCCCGTCGGGAGCCAGATCGCCACGCACGATCCGCAGCAACGTCGTCTTACCGGCACCGTTCGGTCCGATGAGCGCGCTCGTCGAGCCCGCGCCCACCCGGAACGTCACCTCATCGAGCAGTGGTCTGCCATCAGGCAGCGTCAGCGAAACGCTGGAAACATCGATATACCCCACGAGCGTGGCCGTCCTTCCGCCCGTGTACCGAGCCGACCAGGCTATCAGCTGTGCGCCGGACACGCGTCCGTTGCTCGTCTCGCCCCGAGCCGGGAGAAATCCCGAGGACAGGGCGATCCTCGCGGGCTCGTCCTGTCCTCGGGATTTTTCCTGTCGTGCGGATGCTTAGACGAGCACTCCCGAGGTCGGAACCGGGTTCGCGAACAGGTCGAGCACCGGGCAGTGCGCGTCGACGACCTGGCGGAGGTTCTCGTACTGCGGCTCGGTGTCGGGACCGGTGATGGCGACCGCCACCCGGACATCGTGGAATCCGGCGCGCCCGGACTCGTCGATCCCGAAGAGCTTGCGCACATCGAGGTCGCCTTCCGCGGTGATCTCGATCTCGTCGATCGTGAGGCCGAGCGCCTGTGCGTAGAGGCGGAACACCACGACCTGGCAGGAGACGAGGGCGCCGAGGGCGTATTCGACGGGGCTGGCCGCGAGGTCATCGCCCGCGAGGCCAGCGGGCTCGTCGACGAGGAACCGGTGCTTGCCCGCACGGATCTCGGTCGCGACCGCACCGATGCCGCGGCCGGTGACCTTGTAGGTGAGTCCAGCGGTGCCGGGATCGGCAGCGATGCGCTCGTTCCATGCCGTTCCGGCTTCGGTGAGCCGCGCGGCTCGCTCCTCGGGGGTGACGTCGATGATGGTTTCGATCTGTTCCTGGATGAGAGTCATGACGCGACCGTAAACGAGCGCGGCCCGTCTTCGACGGGGGCACCGTCACCGACCGTCATCCCGCGTTGCAGACCGTCATCCCACGTCGCGGGCCGTCATACGCTCGTCGTCTAGGACGCAGCGCGAGCGGCCCGTTTCTCCTGCTGAAAGACGCGGATGGCCTCGTAACGGTCGGCGGAACGCGCCTGGCGCTTGGCCGCTTCATCTTCGCGATTCTTCGGCGGAGCGGAAGTGACGAGGCCGTCGAGGAGTCGACGGGTCGCCTGTGCGATCTCGGCGACGGCTCTGTCGAACGTCTCCTGATTGGCCCGCGAAGGGCTGGTGGTTCCGGCGATCTTGCGCACGAACTGCAGAGCCGCGTCATCGCACTCCTCGTCGGTCGCGGCGGGCTCCAGATTGTTCAGCGGGACGATGTTTCGGCACATACCGGCACGGTACGCCGCGAGTGCGGAATACGAAAGGGCGGATCCTCGCCGACCGGCTACCAGCGTTCTCCACCGCGGGGAAGCACCTCGAGCACGTGGGGCAGTTCACTGGGGAAGCACGAACGGAACAACTCGGTGATCTGAGGATCGGACCCGTAGTCGTCGACGATCCGGAGCCCGACCATGGTGCTGATGAGCATCCCCTCGGCGAAGAAGGCGCGCGCCGCATCGGCATCCAGACGCATCTCGTCACGGACGAACCGCCAGACCTGAGCGAACCCGCGGCGCGCGGCCGGGCCGATCACCGGATGACCGCCGAGCAGATAGCCGTGCGCGAGGGTCTGATGCAGTCCTCGCACGGCGATCAAGTCGACGTAAGCCTGAGCGACGCGCTTGTCGACCTTCTCTTCTTCGTCGTGCGGCTGCGCGAGCGCGCTCCTGAATGAGGCGAGCAGCCGGTCGAGGGCATCGCCCATGGCCGCGAGGAACAGGTTCTCCTTGGAGCCGAAGAGGCGCACGACATAGGTCTGACTGACACCGGCCGCACGGGCGACCTCGTCCGTGGTCGCCCCCTCGTACCCGCGGGCTCCGAACACGGCGAGCGCCGCCTGGACGATCTGCACACGCCGCTCGTCGGAGGAGAACCTCCGACCCGACGCTTCGGGGGAGTCGCCGGGTGCCGCTGCAGAGGTCATATCGAAAGGATATCAGCGGAGGCTTGACTTTGTAATCATTTGATTACTACATTGCTGGAAACACTAGTAATCAGTCAATTACAACTGGAGTTCCACATGTCTCGACTCGCCCCCACCGCCCGGGCCCGCCCGGTCGCGCTCGTCATCGCCGCGGCCTCCCTGCCGATGTTCATGGCCACTCTCGACAACCTCATCATGACCAACGCCCTCCCCGTGCTGCATGAGGAGATGGGCGCCAAGGTCGAAGAGCTGCAGTGGTTCGTCAACGCCTACGCGCTCGCATTCGCCGGCGCGATCCTGACTGCCTCTGCCCTGGGAGACCGATTCGGGCGTCGCACCGTCTTCGTGATCGGCATCGCGATCTTCGGTCTGGGCTCCCTGTTCGCCGCGTTGAGCGGCGACCCGGACCAACTGATCACCGCACGGGCTGTGCAGGGAATCGGTGCCGCAGCCGTGATGCCTCTGTCGCTGGCGCTCCTCACGGGAGCCGTTCCCGCCTCGCGCCGCCCGCTGGCGATCGGGATCTGGGGCGGAGTGTCCGGTCTCGGTGTGGCGGTGGGCCCGCTCATCGGAGGCACGATCATCGAGAACTGGAGCTGGCAGGCCATCTTCTGGATCAACATCCCCGTGGCGCTCGTCGCCATCCCGCTCGCACTCGGCGTGTTGAACAACGACTTCGGCGCGCGGCTGCGCATCGATGTGCCAGGGGCCGTCCTCGCAGCACTCGGCGTGCTCGCGCTCGTGCATGCGATCGTCCGCGGCAACGAGGACGGATGGGACTCCCTCGGCGTGATCGCGGAGCTGGTCCTCGGAACAGCATTCCTGATCGCCTTCCTGATCTGGCAGGCACGGTCAAAGACCCCGCTCGTGCCGCTGCGCCTGTTCCGTGATCGCTCGTTCTCGATCACGAACATCGTCGGGTTCGCGTTCAGCTTCGGCACCTTCGGATCGGTGTTCATCCTGATCCAGTACCTACAGGTCGTGCAGGGTTCCACGCCTCTCGAGGCCGCGGTGCAGACCACCCCCTGGACACTCGCCCCGATGTTCGTGGCTCCGATCGCCGGCATGATCGCGCCGCGCGTCGGCACTCGTGCGCTTCTGGTACCGGGGCTGCTGCTGCAGGGGGTCGCGCTCGCCTGGATCGCGTTGATCACCGCGCCCGACCTCGACTACCCGAGCCTGATCCCGCCGTTCATCCTCGCCGGCATCGGCATGGGCCTCGTCTTCGCCCCGTCGGCGACAGCCCTCCTGGCCACCCTCGGACTCGTCGACCACGCCAAAGCGTCCGGGGTGAACTCGACCATCCGCGAACTCGGCGTCGCGCTCGGCACGGCGGTGATGACCGCGATCTTCGTCGGCGCCGGGGGCCAGCTGACTCCCGACCTCTACGTCGACGCCGCGAAGCCGGCGGTGCTGGCGGGCGCTGCCGTGCTGCTGGTCGCGACCGTCGTCGCGTTGTGGCTGCCGTCAGGGCGGTCGACCTCCGCCCCCGCTTCCGCCCCGGCCGTCGCTGAACCCGCGTTGGTCGGCTGACGGAACGGACATGCGAAAGGGGGCGGATGCCGCAGCATCCGCCCCCTCCCGTTCAAGGTCTCGACTCGGGCGCTGGGCGCCCTCGCTCAACCCGGGTCAGCCCGCGTCATGTCCGCTGCGCGGCCGTGACCCGATGCCGACTCACTTCTTGTAGTTGGGCGCCTCGACGACGATCTGCACGTCGTGCGGGTGGGACTCCTTGAGTCCTGCCGCCGTGATGCGCACGAACTTGCCACGCTGCTTGAGCTCCTCGATCGTGCGAGCCCCGACGTAGAACATCGACTGCCGGAGTCCGCCGACGAGCTGGTACGCGACGGCGCCCAGCGGGCCACGGTACGGCACCTGCCCCTCGATGCCCTCGGGGATGAGCTTGTCGTCGTTGGGGACGTCGGCCTGGAAGTAACGGTCCTTCGAGTACGACGTCTGCTTGCCACGGGTCTGCATCGCACCGAGCGATCCCATGCCGCGGTACTGCTTGAACTGCTTGCCCGACTGGAAGACGATCTCGCCCGGCGACTCGTCGGTGCCGGCGAGAAGCGAGCCGAGCATCACCGCGTCAGCACCGGCGACGAGCGCCTTGGCGATGTCGCCGGAGTACTGCAGGCCTCCGTCGGCGATCACCGGGATGCCCGCTGGGCGCGCCGCGAGCGATGCCTCGTACACGGCGGTGACCTGCGGCACGCCGACGCCGGCCACGACGCGGGTGGTGCAGATCGATCCGGGGCCGACGCCGACCTTGACGGCATCCACACCCGCGTCGATCAGCGCCTGCGCGCCCTCACGGGTTGCGACATTGCCGCCGATGATGTCGATGTGGGCGAACGACTCGTCGGCCTTCAGCCGGCGGACGAGATCGATGACGCCCTGGGACTGCCCGTTCGCGGTGTCGACCACGAGCACGTCGACGCCGGCATCGCGCAGCGCCTCGGCGCGCTCCCACGCGTCGCCGAAGAAGCCGATCGCCGCTCCGACACGCAGTCGGCCCTGGTCGTCCTTGGTGGCGAGCGGGTACTTCTCGCTCTTGTCGAAGTCCTTGATCGTGATGAGTCCGGCGAGCTTGCCGTTCTCGTCGATGAGCGGCAGCTTCTCGACCCGGTGCTTCGCGAACAGCGCGATGACCTCGCCGGCGGCGACGCCGACCTTCGCGGTCACGAGGTTCTCCGAGGTCATCACGTCCTTCACGAACGTGGTCTGGCGCTCGAAGCCAGAGACGAAACGCATGTCGCGGTTGGTGATGATTCCGAGCAGACGCCCATCGGCGTCGACAACGGGAAGGCCGGAGATGCGGTACTGCGCGCACAGGGCGTCGACCTCTTCGACGGTGGCATCCGGGTTCGTGGTGATCGGGTCGGTGATCATGCCCGATTCGCTGCGCTTGACCCTGTCGACCTGCGACGCCTGGTCAGCGATCGAGAGGTTGCGGTGCAGGATGCCGATGCCGCCTTCACGGGCCATCGCGATCGCCATGCGCGCCTCGGTGACGGTGTCCATCGCGCTGGAGAGCAGCGGTGTGGCGACCGAGATGCGGCGGGTGACCCGCGAGGAGGTGTCCGCCTCGCTGGGGATGACGTCGGTGTGCCCCGGAAGGAGCAGCACGTCGTCATAGGTCAATCCGACGAAGCCGAAGGGGTCGGGCTGGTCCATGGAAGCTCCTCCTGCGCGCGTGGCGCGAATCCGAGTACGTGTACGGGGCGGTCGACGTCGGCCGGTGCGGGCCGAAACCCCTATGCAGATTCTAAGCGAGACACGCCCGAGAACATTCCCTGAGCGGCGTCAGGACCCTCCGTGCGGCCCCGGAGGTAGGAGATTCGCGAATCGCGCACTACGCTCAAGTGCGTCGTCCATCGATGCGGCGCATACCCGATGCCGCAGAGACAGCACTCACAGTGGAGGTTGCGTGGGACCCACAACGATCGCCGTCCGGCGAACGCGAACCGTATTGGTCGCGTTCCTCGGGATTCTGATCGCGCTGAGCGCGATCTTGATGCAGCCACCGGCACCCGCATCAGCCGACACCACCGATGACGGCCAGGAGATCACCGACTTCTACTTCGCCGGGGTGATCACCTTCGACGACGAACCTGTCGAAGGCGTCGCCATGACGATCGAAGGCAACGGTTTCAAGGGCGAGACCGAAACGGACGCCGAAGGCAAATGGCGTCTGTACGTGCCGGAGAAAGAGGAGTACACGCTCAGCCTCGATGAGTCGACGCTTCCCGACGGCGTGATCGTCGAGGGCGATTCCGCATCGCAGAAGGTCGAGTTCGGCCTCACCGGCACGAAGATCGTCAACCTGTTCCTCGGCGAGGGGGTGCGCGAGACCACGTCGTTCATCGACCAGCTGCTGTCGCGTCTCGTCGGCGGGCTGAACTTCGGCCTCCTTCTCGCGCTGGCCTCCATGGGCGCGGCGCTCATCTACGGCACCACCCGGTTGTCGAACTTTGCACACGCGGAGATGGTCACCTGGGGCGGCCTGGTGGCGTTGCTGTTCACCTCGTTCTGGCACCTTCCGCTCTGGCTTGGACTCATCGCCGCAGTCATCGGCGGCGGGCTGTTCGGCTGGGCGCTGGATGCCGGAATCTGGCGTCCACTGCGTCATCGCGGCCTCGGCGTCGTTCAGCTCATGATCGTGAGCATCGGCCTGTCTCTCGCCCTGCGCTACGCATTCCAGTTCGTCATCGGCGGCGGCACGATGCAGTTGCCGGGCGCGAGCCCCACACCCATCCAGTTCGGACCGGTCTCGCTGTCCTACATCGACCTCGTCTCGATGGGCCTGAGCATCGTCGTCATCCTCTTCGTCGCCTACTTCCTCACCCGCACGCGGGTCGGAAAGGCGACCAGAGCCATCTCGGACAACCCCCAGCTCGCGGCCGCGTCCGGCATCGACGTCGATCGGGTCATCCGCACCGTCTGGATCCTCGCGGGTGTGCTCGCCGCGATCTCCGGTGTGCTCTGGGCCTATTTCCGCCCCGGCGTGAAGTGGGACATGGGCATGCAGATGCTGCTCCTGATCTTCGCTGCGATCACTCTCGGTGGCCTCGGCACTGCCTTCGGCGCCCTCCTCGGGTCCCTGATCGTCGGAATGGCCGTGGAGGTCTCGACGCTCTGGATCCCCTCGGACTTGAAGTACGCGAGCGCTCTGGTGGTGCTCATCCTCATCCTCTTGGTGAGACCGCAAGGGCTGCTCGGACGCAGGGAAAGGCTGGGCTGACGCATGGACTTCGGAAGCATCTTCGGCAATACAGCCGCGTACCTGTTCAGCCCCGTGACGATCGCCTACGCACTGGCCGCGACCGGCCTCGCCGTGCATTTCGGATACGCAGGTCTGCTCAACTTCGGCATGGCGGCGTTCATGGCGGTCGGCGGCTACGGCTACGCGATCTCGGTTCTCTCGTTCGGCCTCCCCTGGTGGTTCGGCATGATCATCGGGCTGCTGGGCGGCGCGCTCTTCGCCGTCCTCCTCGGTATCCCCACGCTGCGTCTGAGAGCCGACTATCTCGCCA
Source organism: Microbacterium sp. LWH12-1.2 (assembly GCF_040675825.1). Lineage (NCBI taxonomy): Bacteria > Bacillati > Actinomycetota > Actinomycetes > Micrococcales > Microbacteriaceae > Microbacterium > Microbacterium sp. LWH12-1.2. The sequence continues at coordinate 130,586 of NZ_JBEGIJ010000001.1, read as the reverse complement.
TCGCGACGATCGCCGCCGGTGAGATCGTCCGTCTGCTGTTCACCACCCAGGTGTTCGACGAGTGGACGAACTCGGCCGACGGCCTGGCCGGGTACCACTCGGGTTTCCGTGACGCGAACCCGTTCCCGCCCGGGACATACGGATTCGGCCCGTGGACGTACAACGAGGGCGATCTGTGGAACCGCGTGTTCGGCCTGATCCTGCTCGGCGTCGCCGTCCTGCTGGTCTGGATGCTGATGCGCAGCCCGTGGGGCCGCGTACTCAAGGGCATCCGCGAAGACGAGGACGCCGTCCGCTCGCTGGGAAAGAACGTCTTCGCCTACAAGATGCAGGCGCTCGTCGTCGGCGGCATGATCGGAGCGGCCGGAGGCATCGTGTTCGCCCTCCCCTCGGCGGTCGTCCCCAGCAGCTACACCACGTCGCTCACCTTCTTCCTGTGGACGATCCTGCTGCTCGGCGGCGCGGCCACGGTCTTCGGTCCGACCCTCGGCGCGGTGCTCTTCTGGCTCGTCTTCGCGTTCCTCGGCAACCTGCTGCCCGACATGGCTGCGGCGGGGCTGCTGCCGATGTCCGACAGCCAGGCGGGCACGATCCGCTTCGTGCTGGTCGGTGTCGCCCTCATGCTGCTGGTGATCTTCCGCCCGCAGGGCATCCTCGGAGACAAGAGGGAGATGACCTTTGTCAAGTGACCAGACCCCGGCCGCACCGTCGACCGGAAGCATCCGTCGCCCCAAGGCGACCGGCCTCGCCAAGGGGCCAGCCGCACCCGGCGTCGCCAAGGTCGACCCGATTCTGATCGCCGACCGCATCCAGCGCCGCTTCGGCGGCCTCACGGCGGTGGACGTCGACCACGTCGAGATCCCCCGCGGCGCGATCACCGCACTGATCGGGCCCAACGGCGCCGGCAAGACGACGCTGTTCAACCTGCTCTGCGGCTTCGACAAGCCCAACACAGGAACGTGGTCGTTCGACGGCAAGAACCTCGCCGGCATCCCCTCGTTCAAGGTCGCGCGCATGGGACAGGTGCGCACCTTCCAACTGACCAAGTCGCTGTCGCTGCTGACCGTGCTGGAGAACATGAAGCTCGGCGCCCCGCACCAGCGCGGCGAGGGCTTCTGGACGAGTCTGCTGCCGTTCATCTGGCGCAAGCAGGACACCGAGATCGAAGCCAAAGCGCGTAACCTGCTCGCCCGCTTCAAGCTCGACGCCAAGGAGAAGGACTTCGCCGCGTCGCTCTCCGGTGGGCAGCGCAAGCTTCTCGAGATGGCCCGCGCGCTGATGAGCGATCCGAATCTCGTCATGCTCGACGAGCCGATGGCCGGCGTCAACCCGGCCCTCACCCAGTCGCTTCTCGAGCACATCCTCGACCTCAAGGAGCAGGGCATGACCGTGCTCTTCGTCGAGCACGACATGCACATGGTCCGCCACATCGCCGACTGGGTCGTCGTGATGGCAGAGGGACGCGTCGTGGCTGAAGGGCCACCGGACGAGGTCATGGAAGATCCTGCCGTCGTCGATGCGTACCTCGGCGCTCACCAGGATCTCGATCTGGGCGCGGTCACCGGCAGGATCCCCGTCATCGAATCCGCGGCGGCCGAACGTCTGCGCCGCGAGATCGAGGCCGAGGCGCAGGCCGAGCTGGCAGGCGAGCAGCCGTCCGCCCATGGCCCCGCCGGAGCGACCGCGGCTGAGCCGACCCGACCGACTGCGACCGATGAGGAGAAGGCATGAGCGACGACATCGTCGTGGAGATGAAGGATGTCCACGCCGGGTACCTCCCCGGTGTCAACATCCTCAACGGAGCCAACCTTGTCGCCCGCAAGGGCGAGCTGATCGGCATCATCGGACCGAACGGGGCCGGCAAGTCGACCCTGCTCAAGGCGATGTTCGGACTCGTGAACGTGCGCTCCGGTGAGGTCACCTTGAACGGCGAGAGCATCGTCGGGCTGAAGGCCGACAAGCTCGTCAAGCGCGGTGTGGCGTTCGTTCCGCAGACGAACAACGTCTTTCCGTCGCTCACCATCGAGGAGAACCTGCAGATGGGGTTGTACCAGAACCCCAAGATCTACGCGGAGCGGCTGGAGTTCGTCTCCAGCATCTTCGCGGAGCTGGGTACGCGCCTCAAGCAACGTGCAGGATCACTGTCGGGCGGCGAGCGTCAGATGGTGGCGATGTCGCGCGCACTGATGATGGATCCGTCCGTCCTGCTGCTGGACGAGCCCTCGGCAGGACTCTCGCCGGTGCGGCAGGATGATGCGTTCATCCGCGTCTCCGACATCAACAAGGCGGGCGTCACGACCATCATGGTCGAGCAGAACGCTCGACGCTGCCTGCAGATCTGTGATCGCGGCTACGTGCTCGATCAGGGCAAGGACGCCTACGAGGGCACCGGTCGCGAGCTGCTGAACGACCCGAAGGTCATCGGCCTCTACCTGGGAACCCTGGGCACCGACGCGGCCTGAGACGTCTCGCAGAAGGGGGTGGATGCCACGGCATCCACCCCCTTCTGCATGTCCGTTCCCATCCGTGCTCCCGGCACGAGGAAGGCCCCGGATGCCAGCATCCGGGGCCTTCACACTGCGGTTCGGTCAGTTGATCCGCGAGTAGGTGTTGTCTGCGCCGTACTCGAAGACGCCGATCGCGGCACCCTTCGGGTCGCCGTTCTCGTCGAACGTGACGTCACCGGAGTAGCCGTCGTAGTCGGCCGTGCCGCCTCCGTTGATGATCTCGGCGCACTCGGCGAAGCTGGTGCACTTCTCGCCATCGCCGGAGCCACCGGAGACTTCCTGCATCTTGGCTGCGATGTCGACGCCCTCGGTCGAGCCCGCCGCGAGCGAAGCCAGCGCGAGCAGGATCACTGCGTCGTACGCCTCGGCCGCGTAGGTCTCGTCCTCGATCTCGGGGTTGCCCTCACCGGTCCACAGCTCCTGAAGACGATCAGTGAAGTCGTCTTCCAGAGCGGGTCCGGGCTTGGTGCCCTTGGCGCCCTCGAGCTTCACGGCGGGAAGGTCCGTCGCGTAACTGTTGGAGAGGTTGCCGTCGACGAGGTAGAAGCTCTTCGGGTCAGCGCCCGCGTTCACGAGCAGCGGAGCGATCGTCTTGAACTCGTCGTACGAGACGACGGCGATCGCGTCGGGCTTGGCCGCCATGATCGTCGACACCTGAGCGTCGAACTGCGCGTCGCCGATGTTGAACGCAGCCTCGGCCACGATCTCGCCGCCGGTGCCTTCGAACGTCGAGGAGATCGCGTCGAAGAGTCCGGTGCCGTAGGCGTTGTTCTGGTAGATGATGCCCAGCGTCTTGTGGCCGTCTTCGGCGATGAGGTTTCCGAGCACCTCACCCTGCAGCAGGTCGCTGGGGGCGGTGCGGAAGTAGAGACCGTTGTCGTCCCACGCGGTGAAGTCCGGAGAAGTGTTGGACGGCGAGATCGTGATGATCCCGGAGCTGATGTTGCCGTCCAGGATCAGCTTGGAAACGGCCGACGACGCGGCGCCGACGACAGCGGCGACGCCTTCGCTCTGCAGCTGCGCGATCGACGTCTCGTATGCCTTGGTGTCGGTGTCGCCCTCGTCCGCAGCGGTCAGGTCGATGGTGACCCCGGCCTTGGCGTCGTTGACCTCTGCGACCGCCAGCTGGGAGCCTGCCTGCATCGGCGGGCCGAGGAAGGACAGGGCGCCGGTCTGCGGCAGCAGCGAGCCGAGCTTCAGCGTCAGGTCTGCCGCTGGCTTGTTCCCGCCCTCGTCGGACGGCTTGTCGGTCGTCGGGCTGCTGCAGCCGGCGATAACGATTGCGGATGCGCTGAGCAGCGCGATCCCCGCGAAGACCTTCGCTGTGCGCGAGCCCTTCAGTGCGTTCATGATGCTCCCTTGCGTGTCTGAACGTGGAGTATGACCACGATCGAGTGCTCTAACCCTAGAGCGTGATCACAGCGAGATGGAGGCGCAAGTGTTTCGGTGCGTTAACGATCCGGGACTCCGTGTCTACCTCGGTGCGCCTCGGATTCAGATGAGCTCGGCGGGGTCCGTCCGTCGGCCGCGGCGCGCGGCGAGCAGCAGGTCGACGACGAAGACCGCGATCGCGACCCACACGATGATGAATCCGGCCCACCGCTCAGGCGGCATCGGCTCGTGCAGGAACGCGACACCGATCACGAACTGCATGATCGGAGTGATGAACTGGATCATCCCGATCACGGTCAGGTTGACCCGGCGGGTACCCGCCGCGAACATCAGCAGTGGCACCGCGGTGACGACTCCCGCGAAGGCGAGCAGCAGGGCGTGCCATCCGCCGTTCGTGCCCATCGTGATTCCGGAGGTCTGCGCGACGACGATGAGCTGAACGACGGCGATGGGGATGAGCCAGAACGATTCCAGGGTCAGGCCGCTGACGGCGTCCACCGCCGGACCGATCTTCTTCTTGATGAGCCCGTAGACGCCGAACGATGCGGTGAGCGAAAGCGCGATCCACGGGAATTCCCCGTACCCGATGACGATCACGGCGACCGCCGCAGCGGCGATGCCGATCGCGGCCCACTGCAGGCGTCTGATGCGCTCGTGCAGCACGAAGACGCCGAGCAGCACGGTGGTGATCGGGTTGATGAAGTACCCGAGGCTCGTCTCGACGATGCGGTCGCTGAGGGTTCCGATGAGGAACACCTGCCAGTTGACGTAGATGAGCAGACCGGCGAGCGCCGTCCAGCCCAACAGCTTCGGTTGCCGCACGATCGCGCGGAACGCACCCCAGCCCCGGGTGATCGTCAGCAGCACCAGACAGAACACGAAGGAGAGCAGCACGCGCCAGGCGACGACCTCCCAAGCTCCGGTGGGCGCCAGCAGCAGGAAGTAAAGGGGCAGCACGCCCCACAGCAGGTAGGCCCCGCCCGCGTACATGGCCCCGGAGGCTCGGCTCTCACGGGTGGACGGGTCTGGGCTCACTGCACAACCCTATGCCCGGGAGACGACCCGGAGGCCGACGGGGACGCAGAAGGGCCCGGATGCGGATGCATCCGGGCCCTTCGAGAACTGCGCTGGCTCAGCGAACGACGACCGCGAGGACGTCACGGGCGGAGAGCACGAGGTACTCGTCCACGCCGAACTTCACCTCGGTGCCGCCGTACTTGCTGTAGAGCACGCGGTCGCCGACGGCGACATCGATCGGAACACGGTTGCCGTTGTCGTCGATGCGGCCGGGGCCAACGGCCACGACGTCGCCCTCCTGGGGCTTCTCCTTGGCAGTGTCGGGGATGACCAGGCCACTCGCGGTGGTCTGCTCGGCCTCGACCTGCTGGATGACGATGCGGTCCTCGAGCGGCTTGATGGAAACCGACACGGTCTACCTCTTCTTTCCTTGACGCTGACACGAAAGACTTGTTCGCACTCTCAACCCGAGAGTGCTAATCCCAGTGTATGCGGTCCATTGGCACTCATGCAATGCGAGTGCCAGCCCTCGGTCCTGCCGATCGTCGAGAGAGCGGGCCGAGACGAAACGCTCGGCCGCATAGGCTGGCGTGGTGGAGATGTCCGAGCTGCGCACCCTGCTCACCGCCGAAGGCCTGTCGCTTCTCGACGGCACCGAGCCGCTCGAGTCGCTGTCCGACGTCACCCGCACGGTCTCACGGATGCGCGCAGCGGGCCACTCCCCTGAGCTCGTCACCGCCGTGGTCGGACAGGTGAGTCTGCGGGCTCGGGCGAAGTCGAAGTTCGGCGACTTCGCCGATCGGATGCTGTTCACCCGCGCTGGACTCGAACAGGCGACTCGCCTTGGCGTGGCCGCCCGGCACGCCCAGCGCATGCGCGGTGCCGGCATCACGAGCGTCGCAGACCTGGGATGCGGCATCGGTGGCGACGCCCTCGCCTTCGCCGGCGCGGGACTCCGTGTGCACGCTGTCGATGCCGACGAGGTCACATCCGCGATCGCGGCGTACAACCTCGCCCCCTTCGCCGGCGATGTGAGCGTGCAGCACGGCACCGCCGAATCGGCCGATCTCAGCGGGGTGGACGCCGTCTGGATGGACCCGGCACGGCGCACTTCGGGTCACAGCGAGACGCGACGCGTCACGGCATCCGACTACTCCCCCTCGCTGGACTGGGCATTCGAACTGGCATCGCGCGTTCCGACCGGGATCAAGCTCGGCCCCGGACACGACCGTGACGCCCTGCCGGCGGATGCCGAAGCGCAATGGGTCAGCGTCGACGGCAGCGTCGTGGAGCTGGTGCTGTGGACGGGCGTGCTCGCCCGGAACGAGGTCCGCAGAGCGGCGCTGGTGATCCGTGGCGACCAGTCGTATGAACTCACCGCCGGTGCGGATGCCGAGGATGCCCCGGTCCGGGAACTCGGCGCGTACCTGCACGAACCGGATGGCGCGGTGATCCGTGCGCGTCTCATCGGCGACGTGGCGCGGAGCCTGGAGGCCGGCATGCTCGACGAGCACATCGCCTATCTGACGTCGGATGCCGCTCTCACGAGCCCGTTCGTGCAGTCGTTCCGCGTGCGCGAGACGATGCCGGCGAACTCGAAATCGATCAACGCCGTACTCAAAGCCAACGGCATCGGCACGCTGGAGATCAAGAAACGGGGCATGGACATCGACCCTGCCGCCTTCCGGAAGAAACTGACGTTGCGCGGTGACGAGTCGGCGACGCTGATCCTCACTCGAATCGGCAGTCGGCGTCTCGCGATCCTCGCCGACCGAGTGCAGGCGGGATAACGCCCGCCGAGGCGATCACCCCTGTGGAACGTCGGTGCCGACCTCGATCGGGTCGCCGTGCTCGCCGCCCACCTCGACCCGGTCGCCTGGCTTGACGGTGAACAGTTCGCCCGCATCAGCGGTGATCGTGAGGTACGGGGTCTGCCATTTCGTGAAGAGCACGTCGAAGGTCCAGCTCTTCGAGATACCTCTCGCCACGTCCACATCGGCGATCATCAGCGAGAGGCCCCCCTCCAGGGCCTGCGCCGACGGAAGGCAGGACTCCGCGCTGGAGGACTCGCGGTCGACGATCAGACAGCGCTCGTCGTTCTCGGCGCGGTGCGCCAGCCACACGGGCCGCCCCTCGAAGGTGCCCGCCTGGTTGAGCATCGACACCTCGTAGCCTTCCGCGATGAGCTCCTCGACGCGCGGATGCTGACTTTCGTCGAACTGCTCGAGCCAATTGCCCGAATTCGTCCATCGCTGAATCGCGACCATCGGCTCATCGTCGGCCGAGTACAGCAGAGTCGCGCCGATGCCCGTGCTCTCATAGCTCCCGCTCTCCGGGTCAGGGTCGGATTCCTCGAGCGTCAGGAACAGGTTCATTCCGTGCGCCGCGGCGTCGGCCACCGGGCGGCAGTCGAGGGTCGAGAGCTCCCCGACATCGAGCACGATGCACGCGAAATCGCCGTCGTTCCTCGTGGCAAACCAGACCAGAGCCTCCTCGTCGCGCGCGATCGCGCGTACCGACCCCTCGTCGTAATTGCCCTTGTCATAGAGCTCGAGCCGACGCTGCACCTGATCGTCGGTCAGCGCGATCGCGTCCGAGCGCTGCCCGAAGATCGCCCACCCAGCCGCGAGCCCAAGCAGGAGGAGAGCCGCGGAGATTGCGGCCAGCGGGCGCCAGAACAGGCGCAGCATGCTGCGGCTCGGCTCAGGCGCCACCTCGGTCGTTGAGCCATCCGCCCCCTCCCCGGTCGTTGAGCCATCCGCCCCCTCCCCGGTCGTTGAGCGAGCGAAGCGAGTCGAAACGCGCTGATCCGCTGTCGACGCCGGTGCAGGCGTTTCGTCTCGTCGCTGCGCTCCTCGCTCAACGACCGACGAAGAAGCCCGGTCGATGAGGGTCGCTTCCCCGACCGTTGAGCGAGCGGAGCGAGACGAAACGCCCTGACCCGCACTCGACGCCGGCATTCGCTGGAGCTCGAGTTGCCGCATCCGCTCTGCATCCGCGTCAGAGAGGCCGCCGTCGCGCCCGTATGCCCGCGCCTGCAACGCGCGGAGTTCCACGAGTTCGTCGGCGCTGAGCATCCGCTATCCGAGTCTCTCGAACTGCATGCCCGCCCAGACCAGCCAGCCCAGGCTGTACACCATCGCGCACAGGCCGAGCACGAGCGCCCATCGTGCGATGGCTCGGCTCTCGACCGGACGGCGCAGCGACATGATCGCCGCGATCACGGCGACGATCGCAACGGGGATGCCCCAGCCGACGAAGAACGAGGTGCCGAGCGCGACGATCGCGGCGAGCAGCGCCCACGGTGCCAAACGCGTGTCTTCGATCTCCGTGCCGTCTGTGCTCGTCGGCTCCCATTCGGCCGCCGGCGCTCCGACGGCGTCCGGGTCCGGCCCGCTCGCGACCACCGGTTCGATGCCGACCGGGCCCGTGGGCAGCCGCGTGTATCCGTCTCCGCGGGCCCCAGGGATCTTCGCCAGGCCCGCCGGCCGTTCGACCTCGCCGCTCGGGCGATCGATGCTCGTGTGCAGCGGATCCGCGATGGCGCCATCGGTCGACGCCGCTCGCTTCGGCGCGTCGATGCCGTCGGTCCCCGCCGTGCGCGGTGCGTCGGTCATGCGGGCACCTCCTCCACCGTCTCGGCCACCTGGATCTCGGTGACCGGCAGAGTCGAGTCGGCCCCGAAGGCCAGCGTCGACGGCCGTCGACCCGAGGAGATCAACTCCGCGGCGAGCGCCGCGATCATCGCGCCGTTGTCGGTGCACAGGGACAGCGGCGGAATCCTCACGGTGACACCGGCGGCCTCTGCGCGGGCCAGAGCGACCTCGCGAAGCCGTCGATTGGCGATGACCCCGCCGCCGAGAAGCAACCGCGGCACGCCGAGGTCGACGCACGCGGCGAGCGCCTTCGTCACCAGCACGTCGACGACCGCCTCGCGGAAACTCGCCGCCACGTCTGCCACCGGCACCTCGACGCCGTCGGCCTCACAGCGCTCGACCCAGCGCGCCACCGCGGTCTTCAGCCCGGAGAACGAGAAGTCGTAGCGGTGCTTCGCCATGTCGGATGTGCGCGAGAGGCCACGAGGGAACCTGATGGCGTTCGGGTCACCGGACGCCGCAGCCCGGTCGATCTCCGGCCCGCCCGGGTACGGCAGAGACAGCAGTCGAGCGACCTTGTCGAAGGCCTCCCCCGCCGCGTCGTCCATCGTCTCGCCGAGCAGCTCGACGTCGCTGGTGAGATCGCGCACATGCAGGAGCGACGTGTGTCCGCCGGAGACGAGAAGCGCGATCGTCGGGTACTCGAGCGGTTCGGAATCCGCGGTGAGGATGTCGGCGGCGATGTGCCCGACCAGGTGATTCACCGCGTACAGCGGCTTGCCGAGCGACACTGCGAGACCCTTCGCCGCGCCGACACCGACCATGAGTGCGCCGGCGAGCCCGGGGCCGCTGGTGACGGCGACGGCATCGAGATCTTCGAGTCGCACCCCGGCTTCGCTCAGAGCCTTCTCGATCGACGGCTGCAGCGCCTCGAGGTGCGCGCGTGCCGCGACTTCCGGCACGACGCCGCCGTAGCGGGCATGCTCATCCATGCTGGAGGCGATCGTGTTCGTCAGCAGCGTGCGTCCGCGGACGATCCCGATCCCGGTCTCGTCGCAGCTCGTCTCGATGCCGAGCACCAGCGGTCCGCTCATGTGCGGGTCTCCTTCACGGCATCCGGCTCCTGGGCCCCTGCGCTTTTCGAGGCTCGCAGATCGAGCCGCATCACGATCGCGTCGACGTCATCGGGCTGGTAGTAGTGCGGGCGTCGTCCGATCTCCAGAAATCCCTCGGAGCGGTAGAGCCCCTCAGCCGCCGGGTTGTCCGCCCTGACCTCGAGGAACATCTCGCGGGCACCGCGCGCCACGGCCTCGGCGAGCAGCGCACGCAGCAGTGCGCGGCCTCGCCCGCCACCGCGATGCTCGGCGTCGTATGCGATCGTCTGGATGTCGGCATCCGCCCCGCCCGGGAGGGCGCGGATGCCGCCGTAGCCGATGACGTCGCCGTCCGCCTCGTCGACGAGGTAGACGCCATGCGGGCTCGCGAGCTCGGCCGCCATGGTCTCGGTGCTCCACGCGTCACCGGGGAACGAGCGGTTCTCGATACCCATGATGGCGTCCAGGTCAGCCGGGCCGGCCGTGCGGAGCGTCATGATCCGACCCGCTTCGGGGCGCCGGGGAGCTTCACGTCAGGGGCTCGCAGATACAACGGCTCAGCGTCGGCGAGCGCACGGCCGGCGGCGTTCGCGTTCGCGCCGACACGGGCGAGATCAGCGGCGGAGAGCGCGTCGACATCGATCCGGCGGATGCCGGCCAGATGCGTCTCGGCGTCGATGCGCGGAAGCAGGATCGTTTCGGCCACGACGCGCGGGATGCCGTCGTCGTCCTTCCCGTCGAACACGGTGATCGCGACCTCTCGGCGGCGCGCGTCCGTGATGATCGCGAAAGCGCCGGTCACGGCGTCCGTGTCGATGGCGGTGAGCGCGGCGGCGAAGTGACTGGGAACCGGGATGATCGGGATCGCTCGGCCGAGCGCGAATGCGCGGGCAGCGGCGATGCCGATGCGGAGACCGGTGAACGGCCCTGGGCCCATGCCCGCGACGACGTGGGTGATGTCGCCGGCATCCGCCTCATCGAGGACGTTCTGGAGCAGGTCCCCGATGACCTCAGCATGCCCGAGCGGGTCGGCGGTCGCTGCTTCCGCTCGCAGCCGGCCGTCTGCATCGATGAGCGCGACGGCCGTGCCCAGGGAGGTATCGACGGCGAGGATCACCCTTCCAGGGTAGTCGGCGTTCATAACTCCGGAGATCTGCCCGGTGTGAACGTCACCATCGCCCGGATCGGACGATATCGCGACGTTCTTCCTGAGTTGTGACCCGGTGCCCGCTCGGAGTCTGCCCGCCGCGCCCTCAGCGTTCGACGCGCGCGATCGTGACGACCCGCGGAGCGTCGGCATCGAGATCCTCGTCGGCGAGGGCGTCGCCGGCGCCGACCGGGCGCTCCAGTTCGATGTCCCACCAGGCCTCGACGAGTTCCTCTGCCATGCCCCGCCCCCACTCGATCACGACGACCGACCGGGCGACGTCGAGGTCGAGGTCGTCGAGCTCGGATGCCGAACCCAGCCGATACGCGTCGACGTGCACGAGAGGCGCCCGACCGACCAGCGAGGGATGCGTCCGTGCGATCACGAACGTCGGGCTCTGCACCGGCCCGCGCACGCCGAGACCCTCGGCGAGCCCGCGGGTGAACGTCGTCTTGCCCGCCCCGAGTGGACCGGTGAGGATCAGCAGGTCGCCGGCCTGCAGCTGCTCGCCGATGCGAAATCCGAGCTGCTCCATGTCCTCCACCGTGGCGATGGTTCGGCGCCCGAGAAAAGCCGGATCGATGCTCACGACGTACGCCTCGGCACCCGCGGGCCGATGCGGGTGACGATCTCGTAGTTGATGGTGTCTGCGGCATCCGCCCATTCGGCTGCCGATGGCACGCCCAGCGTCGGATCACCGAACAGCACCACTTCGTCACCGACCGAGATGGCGGTATCGCCGACGTCGACGACGAACTGGTCCATCGCGATGCGTCCGACGTTCGCGAAGCGGCGGCCCGAGATCGCGACGTGCGCCTTGCCCGAGGCTTGGCGCGGAATGCCATCGGCATAACCGAACGGGATGAGCGCGAGCGTCGTATCCCGCGTCGTGCGGTGCGCGTAGCCGTAGGACACCCCGGTTCCGGCCGGCACCCGGCGCACCGCTGCCACGGCCCCGCGCAAGGTCATCGCTGGCCTGAGGCCCAGCTCGGCCGACGTGCGATCCTCGAACGGCGACAGGCCGTAGATCCCGATGCCGATCCGGACGGCATCGAGCCGCATCTCCGGATGATCGATGGCCGCGGCGGTCGCTGCGATGTGCCGGAGTTCCGGTCGGATGCCGAAGGCCGCCGCGGCGGCCACCCCCTCCTCGAACTTCTCGAGAGCGGCGCGATCGTCATCGAGCGAGGTGTTCGAGAGGTGGCTGAAGATGCCCACGATGCGCAGCCGACCGATCCGTTCCAGTCGCGCAGCCTCGGCGAGCACGCGCCCCCAGTCGGCGGGAGCGATCCCGTTGCGGGACAGACCGGTCTCGAGCTTGAGATGCACCGCGACCGGCTCATCGACGTGCGCGGCCGCGGCCGCAGCCTCGAGCTGGTCGAACGAGGAGATGCCCACCTCGATGCGCTCGGCAGCAGCCTGTTCGAACCGCTCTCCCGGAGCGTGCAGCCACGCGATGATCGGCGCATGCACGCCCTGCCGGCGCAGCTCCAGAGCCTCGGGGATCTGCGCCACACCGATCCTGGTGGCGCCGGCCGCGAGCGCCGCGACAGCCGCGGCCGCGGCACCGTGCCCGTAGGCGTTCGCCTTGACGACGGCGATGACCTCGACGCCGGTGAGGCGGCGGAAATGGCGGGTGTTGTCGGCGATCGCATCGAGATCGATCGTCGCCTCACGGAACGGCACAGTCACAGTGGTTCTCCTTCGGCGACGACGAACGCAGTGGCGAGGCCGGCGTCGTGCGACATGGTGAGGTGGAGATGGAGGATGCCGCGCGCCACGACGACCTCGGCCGTCGTACCGCTGAGCACGAAATGCGGCTTGCCTGAGGCTTCGGACGCGATCTCGATCTCGGTCCAGTGCACGCCGTCCGATCCGCCGAGCGCCTTGATGAGGGCTTCCTTCGCGGCATAGCGGGCGGCGAGCGAGGGCAGCCGCAGGCCTTGTTCGCCGGGCGCAAACAGCCTCTGCAAGAGCTTCGGCGTGCGCTCGAGAGTCCGCTCGAACCGCGGGATGTCGACGAGGTCGATACCGGTCCCGATGATCACCCGTTCAGCCTACCCGTGGCGCGTTCTTGACCCGGCCGGTCCGCCGAGACCCACATCTGCTGCCGAGACCCACACGAAAATGCGTCGATACACGTGGGTCTCGACGAGAAGTGTGGGTCTCGACGAGGGAAGGCGTCGCGCGCCGCGACCTACTCGACCGTGACGGACTTCGCGAGGTTGCGGGGCTGGTCGACGTCGAGGCCCTTGGCCGTGGCCAGTGCCATGGCGAAGATCTGCAGCGGCACGACGGCGAGCAGCGGCTCGAACATCGGACCCGCCAGCGGGATGTGGATGACCTCGTCGGCGAACGGCAGCACGGCAGCGTCGCCCTCCTCGGCGATCACGATCACCCGAGCGCCGCGGGCGCGGATCTCCTGGATGTTCGAGACGACCTTGGCGTGCACGAGTGCCGAGTGCCGCGGCGACGGCACCAGCACGAACACCGGCTGACCGGGCTCGATGAGCGCGATCGGCCCGTGCTTGAGCTCACCGGCGGCGAAGCCCTCGGCGTGGATGTACGAGATCTCCTTGAGCTTGAGCGCGCCCTCGAGCGCGATCGGGAAGCCCACGTGGCGGCCGAGGAACAGCACCGAACGCGTGTCGGCCATCCAGCCGGCGAGCTGCGTGACGTGCTCCTGCTCCTGCTCGAGCACGCGTGCGATCTTGTCCGGAAGCGCGAGGAGCTCGGCGACGTCGGTCGAGGCATCCGCGATGGTTCCGCGCACGCGACCCATGTGCAGGCCGAGCAGCAGCAGCGCGGTGATCTGTGCGGAGAACGCCTTGGTGGAGGCGACGGCGACCTCGGGGCCGGCGTGGGTGTAGACCACGGCGTCCGACTCGCGCGGGATCGTCGCGCCCTGCGTGTTGCAGACGGACAGCGTGCGAGCGCCGCGCTCACGCGCGTACTTCACGGCCATCAGCGTGTCCATGGTCTCGCCGGACTGGCTGATCGAGATCACGAGAGTGTCGTCGCCGATCACCGGGTCGCGGTAGCGGAACTCGTGGGCGAGCTCGACATCGACCGCGACGCGGGCCCACTGCTCGATCGCGTACTTGCCGACCAGGGCAGCATAGGATGCCGTGCCGCACGCCGTGATGATGATGCGGTTGATGCCGATGAACAGGTCATCGAGTCCATCGAGTTCCGGAATGACGACCTGGTCGCCCTGGATGCGTCCACGGATCGTGTTCGCCACGGCCTCGGGCTGTTCCGCGACCTCCTTGGCCATGAACGACGACCATCCGCCCTTCTCGGCAGCTGCGGCATCCCACGACACATCGAAAGGCTCGGCCTCGACGGTGGTGCCGGCGAAGTCGGTCACGGTGACGGCGGACGGCGTGATCGACACGATCTGGTCCTGGCCGATCGCCAGCGCCTTGCGCGTGTGCTCGACGAAGGCGGCGACGTCGGAGCCGAGGAAGTTCTCACCCTCGCCGAGGCCGATGACCAGCGGCGAGTTGCGACGAGCGCCGACGACGAGGCCCGGCTTGTCCTGGTGCATCGCGAGGAGCGTGAAGGCGCCTTCGAGGCGGTTCACGACGTTGCGGAAGGAGAGTTCGAGGTCTCCGCCGTTCGACGCGTACTCGCGGCCGAGCAGCGCGGCGGCGACCTCGGTGTCGGTCTCGCTGCGGAACACGACGCCATCGGCGAGCAGCTCGTCACGGAGCGCCGAGAAGTTCTCGATGATGCCGTTGTGGATGACGGCGAGCTTGTCGTCGTCAGCGAGGTGCGGGTGAGCGTTGACGTCGGTGGGTCCACCGTGCGTCGCCCAGCGGGTGTGCCCGATGCCCGTGGTGCCGTCGCCGAGAGGCGCGTCGGCGAGCGATTCACGCAGCATGCTGAGCTTGCCGGCCTTCTTGCGCATCCCCAGCGTGCCGTCGCCGTCGATGATGGCGACACCGGCGGAGTCATAGCCGCGGTACTCCAGACGGGCGAGGCCGGCGATAAGGATGTCCTGGCTGGGCCGCGGGCCCACGTATCCGACGATTCCACACATGGGTTCAAGAATAAGCGCGACTTTTTGCGAGGGTTCTGAACGAACCGGGATGCCGAAATCGGTCGGCTGGCCGGCGGATCAGAGTTTGCGGAGCAGCACGCTCTCGACGTCATGATCGGCGCCCTTGTTCAGCACGAGCCGTGCCCGGTGCTTCGTCGGAAGCACGTTCTCGACGAGGTTGGGCATGTTGATCTCGTTCCAGTAGCCCAGCGCTGTCGTGATCGCCTCGTCATCGGTGAGGTGCGCGAACACATTGAAGTACGAGGACGGGTTGCTGAACGCCCCCTGGCGCAGGGCCAGGAAGCGGTCGACGTACCACTTCTCGATATGCGAGGTGTCTGCATCGACGTAGATCGAGAAGTCGAAGAGGTCGCTGACGGCGACGTCGTTCGGCGCCGGTGGCGGCGAGAGCACGTTGAGCCCTTCGACGATGACGACATCGGGGCGGCGCACGACGACGTGTGCATCCGGCACGATGTCGTAGCGCATATGCGAGTAGAACGGCGCGCGCACCTCGGGCGCACCGCTCTTGACCTCGGTGAGGAAATCGATGAGCGCGCGCCGATCGTACGACTCAGGGAACCCCTTGCGCTCCATCAGTCCGCGCCGCTCGAGCTCGGCGTTCGGGTGGAGGAAGCCGTCGGTGGTGACGAGTTCGACGCGCGGCGTGCCCGGCCAGCGGCTCATCAATTCGCGCAGCAGGCGGGCGATCGTGGATTTGCCGACCGCGACGGATCCGGCGACGGCGACGACGAACGGGGTCGTGGCGTCTTCCTCCTGCAGGAACGCACTGGTCGCCGCTCCGAGCCGTTTCGTCGAGGTGGCATAGAGGCTGAGCAGTCGACTGAGCGGCAGATACACCTCGCGCACCTCGTCGAGTGACAGCCGATCGCCGATGCCGCGGATCTCGACCACCTCGGTCTCGGACAGCGGCTGATCGATGTCGGCTGCGAGCCGGGCCCACTCCGCTCGCCCGATCTCCCGGTATGGGGACAGCGGCAGAGTCGGGTCGACGGTGGTCACGGGATACATCGTATCGGCGCGTTCGGCCAGGAAGTCCTAGGCTGTGCCTATGCACGCTTCTGATCGCGAGGCGGCGCGACTGGGGATGACGCGTCGTGAGCGAAGAAGATCGCTGGCAGCGGCGTCACCCGACGCCGAGGCTGCGACACGATCCCCCCTGTCTTCGCTGTTCGACCCCGCGCCCGAGGACGAGCACGACCGTGAAGGCACGCCGTCGATTCTCACCGTCTGCACCGGCAACATCTGCCGCTCTCCGCTTGCCGAGGTGATGCTCCGTGCGTCCCTGCGCGAGCTCGGCATCGCCGTGTCGAGTGCGGGCACGCATGCTCTGGTCGACCACGGGATGACGGCGCAGGCGCGTGAGCTGGCGGTTCAGGGCGGCGCCCGCGAGCAAGAGGCGCTGCAGCACCAGGCGCGACTGCTGACCGAGCGGATGCTGCTCGAGGCGGATCTCGTGCTGACGATGACCCGGGAGCATCGCGGCATCGCGGTGCAGCTCACGCCCAGCCGTCTGCACCGGGTCTTCCCTGTACGCGAGTTCGCCCGACTGGCCGCGGGCCTGTCGGATGACGACGTGCGCCGCGCTGCGGATGTCGGGAGCACTCCGCGCGCCCGGCTCGGGGCCGCAGTCACGGCGATCTCCCATCGACGGGGCCTGTCGGGTTCGGCATCCTCGGCCGACGACGTGATCGACCCGTACCGCCGCGATTCCGAGGTGTACCAGCAGTCCGCGAGGGAGCTGTTTCCGGCTCTCATCGAGGTCGAGCGCGTCGTTCGGCTGGCCACCGCCTGACGACCGCGCCGCACGCGCACGTTTGATGGGGCGCAACGCGCCTTCGGCGTGCCCGCGTGGTTGTACTCTGACGATGACAACTGGCCGTTCCGCCCCTGGCGGAACGGCCACCCGCCGACCTCCTCCCCGAAATGGCCACACTGAACCCGTCGCACCTTCTTCAGACGCACTTGGGACAGGACGCCCATCGCAGCGGACTGGTGTCCAGTCGTGTCTTCCGGTCGGTGTGCGTGAGTCGGTTGCGCCCGCTCCCGGGCGAGTGGACATGGATGCCGCCGGAAGGTTCTTCGGCGTACGCGGCGCTCATCATCGCCGCCGAGGGTCAGACCATATCGACTCCGTCCGCCGTGCCGACAAGAGCTCTCTTCCTCCCACCGGTGACCTCGGCCACGATCGTGTGGAGCGAACCGGCCGATCTGATCGCCGTGTGGCTGCCGCCGGATGCCGTCGCCGAGCTCGCGAACGCGTCTTCGGCGAAGCCGTCAGCGCTCCCGGACTCTCCCCTTCTCACAGCCGTGAGCGCCTTCGCGACCTCTCTCGCCGGCGCCGTGCAAGACTCCTCGGGGGTCGCACGCTACGCGATCGAGCGATTGCTCGTCGAAATGGCCTTCGGCGCCCTGCTGGAGCGGCATTCCTCAGACAACCTCACGGTGGCCGCGGCACCGCTCGTCGAACGGGCACGGTCGGTGATGATGGCGCGGCGAGAAGACGCCACGTTCACTGCCGTACAGCTCAGCCAGGATCTGCACGTCTCCGTGCGCCAGCTCCAGCGCGCCTTCGCACGCGAAATGACCTCCCCGGTGATCGCGCTGCGCCGGATGCGCGTCGAACTGGCGGAGTCGCTGCTGCGCAACCCCCAGTACGACACTCTGAGCATCGACGAGATCGCGAGGCACTCCGGCTTCACGAGCGCGCTGCAGATGCGGCGTGCGCTCGGCGCGGAACAACTCCCTCCGCCCAGCACGCTCCGCGCGCGGAACACGCCCAGCACGCTCCGCGTGCGGAACAGCTGACGCGCTCGCGAGGACCCCGACGGACGGGGTCCTGTGTCAGTGCTGTCGAAGAAGTCCGGCTTCGGTGAGTTCCTCGATCGCCGTCCGGACGATCACCTCGGGGTCACCGCTCGGCGGAACCCCATGATGCTCGATCACGGCTTTCACGATCGATCTGAATTCTTCGGATTCTTTCGCCGCCCGGATCACGGTGGGAGCGATTCCGGTCAGGACCCGCAGTGTGCGATCGGAAAGCACGACCACAGCATCGCCGTAGTCGACGGCGTCCGAGGACGACGCCTGACCATCGGTATCTCTCACCGCGACGGACGCGCGTGTCCATGCCTCCGGAGCAGGGCCAGGAGCGAGCAGTGACTCGATCTTCGCCGGAACATCGGCCGCCTCGGAATAGCGCAGCCGCCGGATACCGCCGACGCGATCGCAGAGTTCGGCGAGTGTGGCCACGGTGCCATCGAGCTCGACGAGATAGCTCGTCTGCTCGACCAGCACGGGGGCGGCGTCGATGAAGTGGAGGTGCTCGATCTCGGGCTCGCCGACGGATGTATCGCGATCCAGAAGGACGATCGCCGCGAGCGTCAGATCGGCGTCCGGCAGGTCGCGCATCCCGGCATCCGCGGGCGCGACCTGATCTTTCGGCGCCCCATTTCGCACCACGGAGAGAGGCTTGCGGTACGGCAGCACTCGGAGGTCGCGGTCGAAGGCGATCGTCTCGTCCGAGACGTAGCCGTACACGTTCGCCAGAACGCGACTGAGAGTGGTCTTGCCACGTCCGGAGGGGCCGACAAAAGCGATCACCCGACCGTCATCGAGCGCGATGCCGGCCGCATGGAGCATCATCAGGCTCCCGCGGTTGTGGGCGAGTGCTTCGAGGGTCACGTCGGTGGAAAGCCGTTCCAGGAAGCGCTCGACGTCGGGGACGTCGTCGACCTCGATGCGGAGATCGGTGTCGACCCGCGCCGGCGCCGGCTCGATGGCTGCACCCGTCCATGCATGACGAACGCGCTCGATCACCTCATCCGGAACGCCGTCGCCGAACTCGATGCGCACGACGGCGCCCATCGCGGCGAGGACGACGACCGCCTTCTTCACGACCGCATCCTCACGCGATCGTGGCGCCTCGGCGCCGAGGGCCGGCTTCGGCATCCGCGGTCTCAGAATCACTCGGCTCCGAGTCGGCGCGGTAGTAGTCGCCGTGGTACTGGTACCCGTAGTACGCGGCTCCGGTGCCGCGCCGCGGAACCCGGTTGAGCACGACTCCGAGCGCCCTCGCGTTGGCACGTTCGAGGTTTCCGAGCGCCTTGCCGAGAACCTCGAAGGTGGTCTTGCCGACGGTGGCCACCACGACGGCGCCGTCCGCATGCTGGGTGAGCACAGCGGCGTCGGTCACAGGGATGAGCGGCGGCGCGTCGATGATCACGATCGCCTCGTTCGCGAGCGATGTGAGCAGCTCGTGCATCTTCGCGGAACCGAGCACCTCACTCGGGTTCGGCGGCAACTTGCCGGCGGCCACGACGATGAGGTTGTCACGGCCGGGGATCCGCTGCGCGACCTGCCCGATCTCCGCGCGCCCGGACAGCACCTCGGAGAGCCCGACGGACTCGACGAGTCCGAAGATCTTGCCGATCATCGGACGACGAAGATCGCCATCGATGAGAATGACGCGTTCTCCGCTGGAGGCGAGAGTGATCGCGAGGTTCGATGCGGTGGTCGATTTGCCGTCACCGGGCAGCGGGCTCGTGATGACGATCACCCGCGGCGGGTTGTCGACGTCCATGAACTGGATGTTCGTGCGCAGCTCTCGCATCGCCTCGGCGATGGCGAACAGGTGCGAAGAACTGCTGTTCACCGATGTGCCGCCGTCCTGCGGGATGAGACGGTTTTCTGCGGTGAACGACTTCTCCTCGGGCAGCGTGCCGACCACCGCGATGCCCAGTTCCTTCTCGACGCCGTCGACCGAGCGGATGCGGCGATCGAGCGTGTACCGCAGCATCGCGTAGCCGAATGCGATGACGAGGCCGACCAGGCCACCGATCGCGAGGGCGAACCGAGTGTTGGGCGATGACGGCGACGTCGGCAGGCGCGCGGAGTCGATCGGCGCGAGATAGACGAGACCCGGCGTCGTTTCGTCAGTGCTCTCGAGGAGATTCACTTCGGCGGCCATCCCCCGGACCCACGATTCCGCGATGTCACGGGCGGCCTCGGGCGATGACGCGGTCGCCGTCACCTTGAGCGAGTATGTGTCGAGCGGGTTGGTGACCGTCACCTGCGAGACGAGCCGTTCGGGCGTCGACTCCAGTCCGAGATCCGCGATGACCCGTTCCGCGACGGAGCGCGACGAACCGAGGTTCACGAAGGTCTTCACGCTGGATGCCGCGAGCTGGTTACCGACCAGCTTCGTGCCGATGTCTTCGGCGGCAGCAGTGGCCTGCACGAGCGCTGTCGCATCGGCGGTGTACACCCGCGGCTGCAGAAGTGTCCAGCCGAACGCAATCGCCACCGCCGCGACCACGAGAACGAGCATTCCGAGCCAATGTGCGCGGAAGACGCGCAGGTAGTGGCGCAGGTCCATTCAGTCGTCCTCTGTTCCGGTCGTTCGACGCCCCGCAGGCATCCCGACAAAGGTACTACAGCGGTCCTGCTCCGCTCGTACCCCGGCACCGCTCTCCTCGTGTCGTGAAGGTAGGGTGGGCAGGCACCGCCGTCCTCTCTGATCAGGAGCCCCTGTGAGCACTGACGAGCCGATCTCCATACGCCGCAGGATCACCGGCAGCGTATGGTTCCACCTCGCACTGGCCTTCGTGGTCGCCGGCCTCGTGCTCTCTTTCGTCGCGAAGCCGTACCTCGTGCCCTCCGGGTCGATGGAGCAGACTCTCCAGCCGGGAGACCGGGTCCTGGTGAACCGCCTCGCCTATGTCGCGGCGGACCCCGCCCCGGGAGACGTGATCGTCTTCGACGTCGGCGAGAGCTGGGGTCCCACATCGGCGGCGGACGATGGCCCCGTCAAGGCGATCCTCCGCTGGGTCGGCGAGGTCACCGGATTCGGTCCATCAGGCCCGCACACCCTCGTCAAACGCATCGTGGCCGGCCCCGGTCAGACGGTGCGCTGCTGCAGCGCCGATGGCTCGCTCATCGTCGACGGCGAGCCGATCGACGAACCCTACGTCTTCGAGGACTTCCTCTTCGACGACAGCGTGAACTGCACGTCGACACCCGCATCGAGCCGCTGCTTCGCCGAGGTCACGGTGCCGCCGGGTTCGTACCTCATGCTCGGCGATCACCGTTCCGTTTCGGGCGATTCCGCCATCGCCTGCCGTCGATCCGAGGCGCCCACTCCCGAATGCTGGCGATGGGCGAAACGAGATCAGATCGTCGGCCGCGCCGCCGCGATCGTCTGGCCTGCGGGTCGCTGGACGGGTCTTTGACGATTTCTCCGCGGTGCGGGGTATCGGAAACGCAGTTGCGCGGTTAGACTGCGGCTCTGGGCCTTCGTCAGCTTGACGGAGGAAAGAACATCGTTTGCTGGGGCAGCGATGTCTTCACTCTCTGCTGGGGCAGAGAGGGGCTGTTTGGGGCGCACACATTCTCTGGGGAGGGATTGTGGCAATATCTGGGGATCTTTTTCTGTCGTCGAGGCAGGGAAGGAAGAACGAACGTGCCGCGGCGGCAAGGGCGACCGCGGCGAGAACCGCGGCGCACGCTGCCGAGCGGACCGCTATCGACGCGGCCGAACCGGCTCGATGGCAGCGCGTGTATGCGCGACGCCTCCTGCTCACCGACACGGCGATCATCATCGGCGCCGTGTTCGGGGCTCAGCTGCTCCGGTTCGGGCAGAGCAACGCCGACCTGTACATCCCGGGTGTCACCGGAGCAGGGTTCGATATCGCCTACACGTCGGTCTCGGCCATCTTCGTCATCACGTGGGTCCTCGGACTCCGGCTCTACGGCACTCGCGACGCCAAGGTCGTCGGGACCGGCTGGCAGGAATTCCGCCGCGTGGCAGACGCCAGCATCCGCGTCTTCGGCGTCCTCGCGATCCTCTCCTTCCTGCTGCACATCGACGTCGCGCGCGGCTACCTGTTGCTGGCGCTGCCGGCGGGACTCGTCGTACTCGTGGGAAGCCGCTGGGGGTGGCGGCGTTGGCTCGCGGCTCAGCGCTCTGAGGGCAGGTTCCTGTCGCGGGTGGTGCTGGTCGGCGAGCACGCGAAGTCGGTGCACATCGCGCGCGAGATGCAGCGCGACGGCGGCGCCGGAATGGTCATCACCGGAGCCCTCACCGAACGCGGAACGGGGTCGCTGCTGCCGGGCATCCCGGTGGTGGGCAGTCTCGATGATGCCGTCGCTGGCATCGACCTCGCCGGTGCGGATGCCGTGGTCTACAGCGGCTCCGACCTGATCACGCCCGCCCAGCTGCGCCAGTTCGGCTGGGATCTGCAGTCGCGGAACGTCGACCTCATCGTCGCCGCCGCCCTGACGGACGTCGCCGGTCCGCGCATCCACGCCCGACCGGTCGCCGGACTCTCCTTGATCCACGTCGACTATCCGGCGTTCACCGGTTCCCGGTACGCCACCAAGCGAGCCTTCGACGTCATCGTCGCGACGCTCGCGCTCATCGTGCTGAGTCCGGTCTTCCTGGCGCTGACAGTGATGGTGCGCCAGGACGGCGGGCCGGTGCTGTTCCGGCAGCGCCGTGTCGGCCTCGAAGGACGCCAGTTCGTGATGCTGAAGTTCCGCACGATGGTCGTCGACGCGGAGGCGCGCCTGCCGCAGCTGCTCGACGCGTCGGACGGCAACGGGATCCTCTTCAAGATGCGCGACGACCCCCGCGTGACCCGGATCGGCCGGATCCTGCGGCGGTACAGCCTCGACGAACTCCCGCAGCTCGTGAACGTCCTGCGTGGAGACATGTCCCTGGTCGGACCTCGTCCGCCGCTGATGAGCGAGGTCGACACGTACGAGAAGTGGGTGCAGCGTCGCCTGCTGGTCAAGCCGGGCATCACGGGATTGTGGCAGGTCAGCGGACGATCGGACCTCTCCTGGGACGACAGCATCCGCCTCGACCTGTACTACGTCGAGAACTGGTCGCTGACGAGCGACCTGGTGATCATCTGGCGCACCGTGCGCGCGGTACTGCGCAGACACGGCGCGTACTGACGCCCTCACATGAACCACTCGGCGGGTACTCCTACGATTGAGGGCATGACCACGAGAGCCGAGCGCGTCAGCCGCGCCGACCGACCGCGCCGGCCCCTGCTTCGCAGCTTCCGCCTGTGGGTCCCGATCGGCATCCTGCTCGCGCTCATCGGACTGGCGATCGCAGCCTGGACGGTCGGAGAGCGCATCTACGATCGCGCGATGGCCGCGAAGGGCTCGCTCGAGCAGGCGATGCCCCTGGCGACGACTGCGAAGGATCAGATCCTCGCGGGTGACGCTGAGGGCGCCAAGACGACCACCGCGAAGCTCGCCGCGTTGACGGCGGACGCTCGCGAGCAGACCGACGACGAGATGTGGAAGAACCTCGAGTGGGTGCCGGTCGTCGGACCCAATCTCTATGCGGTGCGCACCGCGGCATCCGTCACCGACGATCTGGTGACCAACGCGCTCACGCCGGCGACGACCCTGAGCCTGGATGCTCTTAAGCCGGTGAACGGCGCGATCGATCTCGCCGCCGTCGCCGGTATGCAGACGACGGTCACGCAGGCGGCGGATGCCGTCGCCAAGGCAGCGACCGACCTGGACTCGATCAACAGGGACGGGCTGATCGATCAGGTCGATGACGCGCTCGCGAAGCTCACCGGAGCAGTCGACGAGATGGAGCCGGTGCTCGGCCCGGCGAAGGACATCATCGGCATTCTGCCGACCGCGCTCGGCGCCGAGGGCCCGCGCAACTACCTGATGATCTTCCAGAACAACGCAGAGGCCCGCGGCACCGGGGGCAACCCGGCGGCTATCGTGATGGTGACCGCGGACCAGGGCCGGATCAGCATCACTCAGCAGGCGTCGAGCGGTGACTTCCAAAACGCGCGCCCCGAGTCAATCGTCCCTCTCAATCCCGAGACCGTGGCGCTGTACGGCGACAAGATGGGCCGCTGGATCTCGGATGCCACGCTCAGCCCCGACTTCAGCGAGACGGTCGCTGTCGTCCGCGCTTACTGGGCTGAACAGTTCGGAACGCCGGTAGATGCCGTCGTGTCGTTCGACCCGATCGGACTGAGCTACCTCCTCCAGGCAACCGGCCCGACGGTCATCCCCGCCGCGACCGCCGAGGTCAACGGCGAGACGATCGAGGTCTTCGACGAGCCGATCACGCTCACGGCCGAGAACGCCGTCCCGCTGCTCCTCAACGAGGCCTACTGGAGGTTCCCCGAGGGGTACCTCCAGGACGCGTTCTTCGCAGCGGCGGCCAAATCGGTCTTCGATGCGGTGAGTTCCGGGAACGCCGCGCCGAAGGCGCTCCTCGACAGCCTCGCGCTCGCGGTGGAGGAGGACCGGCTGTTGTACTCGCCGGCCAACGAGGCCGAGGCGAAGCTCATCGGCGAGACCAAGATGTCTGGCCGTCTGCCAAGCACGAACGAAGACACGACGCTGCTCGGCGTCTACGTCAACGACTTCACTCAGAGCAAGCTCGATTACTACATGCAGCTCGACGTCGCTGCTGTGTCGACGCAGTGCACGGCGCCGGACAGCCCGGTATTCACGACGACAGCCACTCTGACGAACACGGTGACGCCGGAGCAGGCACCTGATCTCCCCCGCCATATCGCTCCCGCCAAGTACTTCCCTCGGGGCGACGTCGCGACTGATCTCGTGTTCTACGGGCCGGTCGGCTCCACGTTCACCGGGCTCACGGTCGACGGGCAGCCGGGCAATGTCGGCGGTGTCCAGCACTTGGGTCGCGGCGCCGTCAAGGTGCCCATCATCACCACGCCGGGCCAGACCAGCACGGTCGTCGCGACGTTCGCCGGCACCGCCGGCAAGTATGGCCCGCTCGACATCCGCCACACCCCGATGGTGCGCCCGGTGGGTGAGCAGCTGACGACTGAAGGCTGCGGCTGACCCTCAAGAATCGTGAGCGGGTCGCTCTCCGTGCAGGTTCTCATAGATGTCGTCGATGAAAGACGACACCGCGTCTGAGCCGGAGACCGGCCCGCCGGCGAGGTAGCCGTCTGCGCCGATGAGAACGGCCGCGGGTGTCGCCCAGTCGGCGATCGACTGCTGCACGTACATGTGGGGGTCGTGCAGGGACTGCGGCTCGGTCAGCTCGGTGAGCGAGCTCTTCTCGGGCGCGGGCCAGAGCAGGAAGCGCACGCTCACCTCTGGCAGCAGCGCGCGCCAGCGAGGTACGGCCGCGATCACAGACACACAGGAGCCGCATCCCTCCTTCACTGCAAGCAGGAGGATCGGACCGCGGGCCGCGAGATCGCGGAGATTGACAGTGCGCCCGTCGGCCAGCGTCACGGGCACGGCCGGCGTGCGGGCGCGGAGGTATTCCTCCGGCTCGGCCTCGGTGGCCGTCCCCGGAGTACCCACGATCGGCACGCCGGCCTCTGGTGACGAGGGCTGCGGCGGATGCCAGAGGATCAAGGCCACCGTGAGGGCGGATGCTGCGAGCGCGAGAACCCATCCGCCGTCATTGCCCAGCGTTATCACTGGCCCGCCGATCAACGGCGTGACCCCGATCACCCAGGCCGTGAGAATCGACAG
The DNA here is from genome assembly GCF_040675825.1 of Microbacterium sp. LWH12-1.2. NCBI lineage: Bacteria > Bacillati > Actinomycetota > Actinomycetes > Micrococcales > Microbacteriaceae > Microbacterium > Microbacterium sp. LWH12-1.2. The sequence goes on along the minus strand of NZ_JBEGIJ010000001.1, from coordinate 105,258 downwards.
CACCAGAAACCAGGCGTTGCGCACGATCGTCAGCCCGGTGATCGGCTGACGCGCGCCGAAACAGTTGCAGGAGGCCCCATCGACCATCCTCCATCGCCGCCAGACGAGGAAGAGGTAGGCACCGAAGAGCAGCACGGCTCCTGCGGCGGCGAGCAGACCGAGCACCCCGCCGAAGAAGAGCAATGCCAGCGCGAGCAGGATCTCTCCCCAGGGGTGCAATCTGATGAGCCAGCGCTGTCGCAGCACCGCGGGAACCCCGAGTTCCCCCCACGCATCCGCGTCTTCGGGGCGGAACAGTTTCGCAATGCCGCTCGCGATCAATACACCGGCCAGAATCAGCGGAGCGACGGCCAGTAGTGACGTCATCAGGAATCCTCTTCCTCGCGCAGCAGGCCGGAATCCACGAATGCCCGTGTGAACAGTGCGGCATCCGTCACCGCATCACCCTCTTCGCACACGTCGCCGTCGACCAGGCGCACGGCAAGCGTCGCGAGGTCTGCGCCGAGCGCTGCCCGCCATACCGCCGCGCCGACGCCGGCGAGCACCACGATGGGGCCCTTCGGGAGCACAGCGGCGAACACCCGGATCCCGTCGTCGATCACGCCGACATCCCGGGCCTGCACGAAGCGGGTCACGACCTGCCCCTGAGGCCGAGGGACTCCCGGAGCGCCGTACCGATTCGCCGCAGGAAGGCGAGCATGACGTCGCGTGCGCGGGGCTCGCGGCCGAGCTCGTGCGCCAGAGCGGCGCGATTGACCTGTGGCGCTCGAGCGGCGGTACGCAGTGCCGCACCCACGGTGGGTGCGGCTTTGATTCGTCCCCACCATTCATCGGTGCGACTGCCGCCCTGCGACACGGTCTTCCAGAGCAGGTATTCGCGGCGACGTCGGTAGCGCTCGAGATCGCCGAGCGCGGCGGCGAACGCCACCTCGGCCCGGAGTCGGCGCACCAGCCGTGAGCGACGCACGCGTTCGTCGTCGCTCTGGCCCGCCCACAGCGCTCGTGCCTCGGCGGCGAGCGTGTCGAGGTCGCGCGCGGCGTTGAGCACGAAGAGCACAGCCTGCGCGTCCACCGACGAGATCGAGCACTCCACTCCGGCAGCGGAATAGGTTCCGTGATCCGGCCAGAGCACCTCGAAAGCTTCCTGATCGGGGATGCCGATACCCGGGAATCGGCGATGAAGATCCAGGTAGCCCCACTCCGGGTGGTGATAGGTCTGCGCGTGTCCGAAGGGCGAACCGTCGAGAAAGGAGCTGTACACGCTCCAGCCGTTCTGCAGCATCTGCGCATGCAGTTCGGACACACGGCTCGGGTCGGCCAGCACGTCGACATCGGTGCCGCTGCGTTTTCCCGGGCGGAGTGCACCGTCAAGAGTCTCGCCCTTGATATGCAGCAGGCGGATGCCGATACGGCGCGCGATGACCTCGACGGCCGCACGGCTGAACTCCAGCCGCACGTCGAGCGAGATCGGTGTCGTGTCCAGCGAATCCACGGCGTCAGCCTATTCCTGCGCGCCAGCGCTGAGGCGGCGCGCATGCCGATCACCGCGACGAGCGACCCGGCGGAACACCTCGGCGTGCGCGGACGCGACGGCGACATCATCGAGCAGCCCCGGTGTCTGTACGGCAGCCGCGGCCAGTCGATCCCGGCCCTCGCCGTCCGAGGCGAGCTCCCGCAGCACACGAGCCAGCTCGGGCACATCGCGGGGTGTGACGCGCCGACCGTTCACGCCATCCGTGACCCACTCCGCGGGACCGCCCTCATCCGCGACGATGGCGGTGACCCCGGCGGCGAGATACTGCAGGACGTTCTGCCCCATCGGCTCGGCGCGGGTGGAGTACTGCACGGCGATGTCCCACCGGTTCAGCAGGGCTGTGGTGTCGTCGACGTGGCCGAGCAGGTGAACCCGATGTGCCACTCCGAGTTCCGCCGCGCGCGTGCGCAGCCTCTCGGCGAATCCCCCGTGCTCGAAGGGCGCGCCCCCGGCGAGTTCCAGTTCCTCGGTACCGTCGCGGAAGGCATCCGCGAAGGCCTCCAGCAGCTCGGCCTGCCCTTTCCACGGATCGATCCGCGCCAGCATCCCGATCCGCAGCGGACCCGATGTCGGCACGCGACCAGGCGACAGGGTCAATCCGGACGCGCTGGGGATGACGACCGCCACGGCACCTTCGCGGAGGAACGGCAGCGCTCCCGCGAGGGTCACGCGCGAGTTGGCGATGACAGCGTCGGCCCGGGGCAGCACGAGACGCGTCATGGTGCGGTACCCGAAGGCTCCGAGGCTCTCCTCGTCGATCATGTCGCGGAGGTGCACCACCAACGGCCGCCGTGTCAGCCGCAGGGCGAGAGCCGCGTATGCGGCAGCACGCGTGCTGTTCGCCGCCACCACATCGGCGGTGCGGACGAGCGGATGCGTGCCGGTGAGCACCGCCTGGGCGACGAGCCGGACGGCGAGACCCAGCAGATGAGCGCGCGACGCGCCACTGCCGCCGGAGTGCTGACGCACGCCGCGCGCGCGGCGCACGACGGTCGGCGGCATCTGCGCGAAGACGTCGACCTCGTCGATCGCCGGCACGAGCACAGCCGGGGTCCAGGCCGGATCCACCGATAGCAGACGCACGAGCGCAAGCTCGGCACCGCCGCGCACGGTGGTGTGATCGAGGTGCACGACGCGGGGACGATCTGCGTCGCGTCGGATGCTGTCCACGGCTGCCCTCCCCCCAGGAAACTGCATGCCGTCCCGGGCGCTCCCCTGTGCGCTGATGGACGGTTATGGTTGCTCACAGAGCATATCTTGGGGAGGCCTCGTGCGAGTGCTGAGAATTTCGCACAGCGCCGCAATCGCCGCATGGCGCGGGCGCGAGAACGCCCTCCGCGCGCGCGGCGAGGATGTCTCCCTGATCACCGCGCGCCGCTGGCACGCCGGTGGCACCTGGGTCGACCTCGATGCCGCGGCGGAGGAGCAGGTCTCCCCCACTCGCACCTTCGGCACTCATCCGGCACTGTTCCTCTACGACCCGCGTCCGCTCTGGCGTGCGCTCGGTGAGACGTGGGATGTCATCGACATCCACGAGGAGCCGTTCGCACTCAGCACTGCAGAGGTGCTGGTGCTGCGGATGCTGCGCCGCAACCGCGCCCCGGTCGTGCTGTACACCGCCCAGAACCTGTTCAAGAGGTATCCGGTGCCATTCCGCTGGCTGGAGCGCTGGGCGCTCCGCTCGGCGGCCGGCATCTCCGCATGCAACGCCGACGCGGCGCGGATCGTGGAGGGCAAGGGTTTCGCCGGCAGAGCGCGCGTGATCCCGCTCGGTGTGGAAATCGGCCCGACCCCGCCCGCTCCGGTCGCAGTTCATGCGGCTGGCGCGGCCGAGGACCCGCACGAACTGCGACCGGAACCGTCTGTGACGGTCGGGATGCTGGGGCGCCTCGTTCCGGAGAAGGGATTCGCGACGCTGCTCGATGCGCTCGCGCTGCAGCCGCGTCTGCATGCGCGCATCGGAGGATCGGGACCGCTCGCGACAGACCTCCGCGGCTGGGCATCCGAGCGCGGCGTCGCAGACAGGGTGGAACTGGTCGGCGCTGTGGACCCGGATGCGGTCGACGACTTCTACCGCTCCATCGACGTGCTCACGATGCCGTCGCTTCCGACGCCGCGCTGGACCGAGCAGTTCGGCCGCGTGGCCGTGGAGGCCATGGCGATGGGTGTGCCGGTCGTCTCCAGCGATGCGGGTGCGCTCCCCGATGTCGTCGGGGGCGCCGGGATCGTTGTGCCCGCCGGGGATGCCGCGCGGTTGGGCGAATCGCTGATCGCCGCGGCCGGCCCTCATCGTGACGAGCTGATCGCGGCGGGCCGCGAGCGGGCCGTCGAGTGCAGCTGGGACAGCGTCGCCGGCGCCTACCAGGAGCTGTACCGCTCGGTGGTTCGCGCACCTCGGTCAGAGAGCTCGCCGAAGGGCCCGGTGCGCCCCGTCGAGGTCATCGTGGTGGCGTACGGCTCCCCTGGCCTGCTCCGCAAGGCTCTTGAGCCCGTTTCAGCGCTTCCGGTCACGGTCATCGACAACTCGTCCCTCTCCGAGATCGCCGATCTCTGCACCGAGCTCGGTGTGCGCTACCGGGATTCCGGAGCGAACCTCGGCTTCGGGGCCGCCGTGAACCTCGCCCTGGCCGACCGGCTGCATCCCGACGCCGATGTGCTGCTGCTGAACCCGGACGCCGAGGTGACCCCGGCCACCGTCGAGACGCTGCAGAGGGCCCTGCACGGCGATCCCGACCTCGCCAGTGTGGGTCCGGCTCAGGTCGACGGTGATGGGCGCCCAGCACGCGTGGAGTGGCCGTTCCCGACCCCTCTCCGCGCGGTGACGGACGCACTCGGTCTCGGCGCCTTTGCACGCGGGCCGGGTTTCGTGATCGGATCCGTGCTGCTGCTGCATGCCGAGGCACTCGCGCAGGTGGGTCGATTCGATGAGCGCTTCTTCCTCTACGCCGAGGAGACCGACTGGGCGTACCGCGCGCACCTGCTCGGCTGGCGGCATCGCGCCGTCCCGACGGTGACCGCCCTCCACCGGGCCGGCGGCACGAGCTCGGATCCGCGGCGCCGCGAGGCGTACTTCTTCGCATCGCAGGAGCGCTACTTCCGCAAGCATTTCGGCGCGTCCGGCTGGGCTGTCGCGCGGCTCGCCGGCTGGGTTGGCGCGACGGCACGAGCCGCAGTGCTCCGCGGCGAGCGCCGTATTCAGGCACGGCGCCGGGCAGCCGTCTACCGGCTCGGGCCGGTGCGCGTCGAGGCACGATTCCGGCAGGAGCGGTGATGCCCGCCGCTCTGGTCGCCCCGATCGAGGCGCGGTCATGACTCCGCTTCGGATCGTGCACGCTGTCGCGTCAGACCGCTTCGCCGGCGTGGAGCAGTTCGTGCTGCGCCTTGCGTCGGCTCAGGCTGCGCACGGACACGATGTCACGGTGGTCGGCGGAGCCCCCGCCCGGATGAGCGCCGCCCTGCAGGCAGTCGGTGCTCGGATGGTCCCGGCCGTTCGCACTCGCGACGTGCTCCGAGTGGTACGAGGGACTCCCGCCGACGTCGTGAACTCGCACATGACCGCGGCCGACGGCGCCTGCGCCGTGGCTCTCTTCGGCCGCCGCACCGCTCTGGTGTCGACGCGGCACTTCGCGAGTCCGCGGGGACGCTTCGGTCCGCTGCCGCTCGACGCCATCATCCGACGACGGGTGGATGCCGAGATCTCGATCAGTCGGGCGGTCGCCGCCGCAATCGGCGCGCCGAGCGTGGTCGTGCATTCCGGCATCCCTCCGGCCGACGTTGCGGCCGACGGCACCCAGAAGCGCATTCTCATGGTGCAGCGCCTGCAGCCGGAGAAGCACATCGGCGTCGGGGTGCGGGCATTCGCGGCGTCGGGGCTGGCGGCCGAAGGCTGGCGCCTCGACGTGGTCGGCGAAGGACCGGAGCGCGACCCGCTCACCGCGCTCGTCGATGAGCTCGATGTCGCCGAGGCAGTGCACCTGCTCGGCTTCCGTGACGATGTGCCGCAGCTGCTCACCGAGACATCCATTCTGCTCGCGCCATGCCCGGTCGAAGGGCTGGGGCTCGCCGTCTTGGAGGCGATGGCGCACGCGGTCGCGCCGATCGCGGCCGGCGCCGCCGGTCACCTCGATCTGCTCGAAGGCCTCGACGCACGTGCGCTGTTCCGGCCCGATGATGTGGCGGATGCCGCTGCGGCACTTCGTGTGTTCGCCGACGATCCCCAGCGGCGAGGCCTGCTCGCCCATGCCGCGCGCGAACGCGCACAGAGCGAGTTCTCCATCAGTCAGCAGGCCGCCGGCACCGAGGCCGTGTACCGTCATGCGATGGCGAGGAGAAACGCATGACCGACCTCGTCGTTCTCTCGTTGGAAGGCTGGGACTCCGTCTGGCGGCGAAACCAGTACCTCGTCGCTGGGCTCCTCGATGCCGATCCGGAGCTTCGGGTGCTGTTCGTCGAACCTCCGGACGATCCGCTGCACGACCTCCGCATTCGTCGCCGACCCGGGTTCGGCCAGCCGGTGCGCCAGGTCGCCGATCGGCTGTGGACGGTCCGTCCCACCAAGTGGCTGCCCCGCAAGTGGGACCGCAGCGGCGACCAGCGTCGCGCGCAGGCGATCCGTGCCGCCGCCGCGCGCCTCGGATTCGCCGCACCGATCCTCTGGGTGAACGACCCCGCCGCGGCCGGGCTCGTGCCGATGACCGGGTGGCGTTCGCTGTACGACATCACCGACGATTGGCTGAGCGCGTCTCGTCCCGCGGCAGAACTCGCTCGGATCGCGGACGGTGAGCGGATGCTGCTCGAGAGAGCAGACGCCGTCGTCGCCTGCTCTCCGGAGCTCGTCCGCCGCAAGAGCGCGCAGCGCAGTGGCATCCACCTGATCCCGAATGCCGTCGATCTCGACGCCTACCGCGTCCTCGCCGAGCGACCGGCGGATCTGCCGGCTGCTCCGGTGGCGCTGTACCTGGGCACCCTGCATCCGGACCGCATCGACGTGGCGCTCTGCGTCCGTGTCGCCCAGGAACTCGCCGATCGCGTGCGCCTCGTGCTGGCGGGTCCGGATCTTCTCAGCAGGTACGACCGGGAGCGACTCGACGAGGCCGGAGTCCGGCGACTCGGCGCTCTCGAGCGCTCGGCCGTGCCGGCGCATCTGCAGCATGCCGACGTGCTGCTGGTGCCGCACCTGGTCACGGCGTTCACCGACAGCCTCGACCCGATCAAGCTCTACGAGTATCAGGCCGCGGGCCGCCCCGTCGTTTCGACGGCCGTGGCCGGATTCCGCGACGCATCTGATTCCCGCATCCGCATCGCAGACGCGGACGGGTTCGCGGACGCGGTGATCAGCGCTCTGGAGGATCCGCTGCCTAGGGGTGCAGCGGATGCCGCCGATTGGCGCGTGCGCGTGGATCAGATGCGTCGGGTGATCGAGTCGATCCACTGACGCTCCTGGTCAGTGAAGCCCCGCAAGAGGCGGGGCTTCACTGACTTACTTGCAGCAGTCCGGCGGCGTCGCAGGGATCGTGACCGTGACCTGAATCTGCTCGTGGTCCGTGTCGGATCCATCCGACTCGTGTCCCCACGTGACGAGGAAGCCAAGGTCGAAGACGAGGTTCGCGCTGCTGTTGCTGGTCGCGTTGAAGTTCACATCGAGCGAACCACCGGCCGGGATGAACCACGGCAGCGCAGGAATCGGATTGAGTCCGAAGTTGATCCCGCTGGTGTTCACGTTGATCGAGATCGCCGTGACCCATGCGTCCTGGTTCTGGTCCGGATTGCTCACGGTCGCCGGGACGCTGTAGCCCTTGACGATCGGATTGCAGCTGTTGCCCGGCGCTTTGCAGGCCGCTCCCGGTGTGATGATGATGGTCTCACCCGACGCCGCGAAAGCGGGCACCGGCGCTGCGATGGCGATAGCCGGAACCGCCCAGGCCATAGCCTTGGTCACGGTGCGACGGCTGATGCCTTCGGACGTTTTTGTTGCATTGTCAACCATGGTTGAACTCCCCAGATTTTGGTCGCTCAATTGACGTTCTGGGACCCTTCCCCAGGCGCCATGTCCCCAGACACGGAGCGACTTCACCTGAATGATAGCGTAAGAGCGCTCCGCGCGGAACAGTCATCTGCTGAGCACTGCCAGGAGGGAGGACGAGATGGCCGACCGCGTGCACCGTCCACGGCTCCTCCCGCAGTTGCGCAGATTGCTTCTGCTCACCGACTCGCATCCGCGACGCTGGATCGGCTCGACCGTGGCGGCCTCGGTCACCCTCGCACTGCTCGATATGGCGGGCGTCGCGGCGATGATCCCGTTGATGCAGCTCATCACTTCGGGAACGCCTGACGGCCCGTTCCTGCAGTGGGTGGTGCAGGTCCTCGGCACCTCGGAGCTCTCGACCCTGATCCCGCTGATGGCCGGGTTCGTCGCGCTCGCGTTCATCGTGAAGAGCATCGGATCGATGGCCTTTCGCTGGTGGCTGCTCGGCCGCACGTCGAGGATCGCCGCGCTCGCCTCCTCCGAGATGATGAACCGCTACGTGCTGTCGCCCTACTCGGCCCATCGCGCGCGTTCCCTGAGCGTCGTCTACCGGAACATCAACGACTGCACGAGCCAGGCCGCCAGCGTGCTCGTGGCCGTGGTGAACGTGTGCACGGACTTCCTGATGCTGCTCGCGATCATGGCTGTGCTCGCCATCAGCGCCCCCCTCGTGACGGCGTTCGCCGTCGTGCTCTTCGGCGGACTCGTCTTCGGCGTGCAGCGCATCCTCCGCGCTCGTCAGCTGCGAATCGGCGAAGACCTGGCCGTGACGAGTCTGGAGGCATGGCAGGCGCTGATGCCGGGTCTCGACGGCTTCCGCGAGACGAGACTCACCTCCAGCGCGTCATCCTTCGTACGCAACTTCCGCTCCGCTCGTCTGCGCGGGGCGCACCTCGGCCGAGAGATGGGCTTCATCTCGGATGTGCCGCGCTACCTGCTCGAGATCGCCTTCATCGTCGCCATCGTCGGAATCGCCGTGATCCTGTTCGCGATGGGCGACGGCGAGCAGGTCGTCCCGGTGCTCGGCCTCTTCGCGGCGGCATCCATGCGAGCGCTGCCGACGATGAACCGCGTGAGCGCGAGTCTCGCGACCACGCGCGGCGGGCAGGCGGGGCTGCGCATCATGATCGAGACCCTGGACGAGCTGCAGGCCGAGGGCAGCCACGATGAGACCCCGAAGAGCGGCCCACCGTACGTCGGTGACATCCTGCTCGACGGCGTGACGTTCGCGTACCCCGACGCCGAACAGCCCGTCCTGTCCGACTTGACCCTCACCATCGCCGAGAACCAGACCACGGCGTTCACCGGCGGCAGCGGCGCCGGCAAGACCACGGTGGTCGACCTCGTGCTCGGGTTGCTGACGCCGACTTCAGGTGCGATCCGGTGCGGTGGCCGCTCCATCGACGATGATCTCGCGTCGTGGTATTCGGGGATCGGGGTCGTACCGCAGGACGTCTTCCTCTTGAACGCGACGATCACCCGGAACATCGCCTTCGGCGAGGATGCCGCCACGATCGACATGGATCGACTGCACGAGGCCGCGCGCCAAGCCCAACTCACAGAGCTGCTGCAGGAACTCCCGGACGGCGTCGACACGATCGTCGGCGACCGCGGCGTGCGACTCTCAGGCGGCCAGCGTCAGCGCGTCGGCCTCGCCCGCGCACTGTATCGTCGGCCGCGCCTCCTCGTCCTGGACGAGGCGACGAGCGCGCTGGACAATGCGACAGAGCACGAGATCGCGCAGACGCTCCAGGCCCTGCGCGGTCAGATGACGATCGTGATCGTCGCCCACCGACTCTCCACCATCCGCTCGGTCGACCATCTGGTGCACCTGCGCGAGGGCCGGATCGGCGCCGAGGGGACCTTCGACGAAGTGCGCGCCCAGGATGCCGAATTCGCCCGGCTGGTCGAACTCGGATCGCTCGACTGAATCACCCGGTGCGGGACTCTCGGCGGCCGAGACGCGCCGCCAGCGCGGTGATCGATGTCCACGGCGCACGCCGCGCACCCCAGACAGCCAGGCGTGCAGCGTACGGTGTGTCACGACGACGGGTCGCGGCGATGAACTCGCCGAGATTCTCCGCGGCAGCGTAGCGGCGAAAGGCACGGCGGTGGCGTCGTAGTAGTCCTGTCAGCTCGCGGTCGCCGCGAAGCCGCGCATTTCGCAACTGATCGAGCACGACGCGTCGGTTCGCCTCGCGGCCGGCAAGTCCGCGGCTGGTGACATTCGCGCTGTGCCGGCGATAGCCGACCAATTGTCGGTCGACATTCGCGAACTCGCCGATCTGCAGCAGCCGCAGAATCAGGTCGTTGTCCTCAGCCGGTTCCATCGCCGTTCGGCATCCGCCCTCTGTGAGAAAGGAGTCCCGTCGAATGAGCAGCGTGGTGATCCGCGGTGGGAGTTCGTCGTACGCGATCATCTGCGCTGATGTCGCCTGCCGAGCGCCCCAGCCGGAGCCGAAGGTCACCCCGTCAGCATCCATGTACCACCCGCCGGTGCATACCGCCACCGCATCCGGCATGGTGACGAGCGCGCGCAGCTGCTCCTCGATGCGCTCCGGATGCCACACGTCGTCGTCGTCGAGATACGCGATCCACTCGCCCTCCGCGGCCGCGGCCCCGGCGTTGCGGGCGACGGACAGACCGGATGCCGGCTGCCTCAGGTACCGCAGGCCGAGTCCGGAGGCGATCTCAGAAAGACCGGGTTCGGGCGAGCCGTCGTCGACCAGCAGGATCTCGCGCACGGGTGCGGTCTGCGCGCGCACGGAAGCGACGGCCTCCTCGAGGTAGCGACCGCCCCGGTTCGTCGGAATGATCACGGTCACCGCACGGTCCCGCATTCGCGCACCTCCATCCCTCCAGCGGTGAGCCTACAACTATGCTGAGCGGCATGTCCGACCCGGATCTCAGCGTGTGCATCGTCACCTACGAGCGCTCCGCGTTCATGGTGCGCTGCCTCCAGTCTCTCGCCGCGTACGTCGGCGACGACGTCGAAGTGATCGTCGTGGACGCGTCTGCCGTCGATGACCGCGCCGCAGCCGTCGCGGCATTCCCCGGAGCGCAGTACCTGCACCGTCCGGGGCTCGCCGGTTGGATGACGCGCTCGCGCAACGCGGCCCTGCTGCATGCGCGGGGCACCGTGGTCTCGTTCCTCGACGACGACGTCGTCATCTCCCCCGGGTGGAGGCGTGGACTGGACGATGCCTTCGCCTCCGAGCCGCGCCCTGATGCCGTCGCCGGACGCACGCGCAATCTCCTCCCCGGCGAGGAGATGTACGAACTGCCGATCGGCCGGCTGCGCGATGACGGCACCCTGACAGCCGGATTCGCGTCGCTGCCGAGCGGCCTCGTCGAGGTCGATCACGGCATCGGCGCCAACATGTCGTTCCGGCGCGAGATGCTCGCACGACTGGGCGGCTTCCGCGACGACTATCCAGGAACAGCCATGCGGGAGGACACCGACATCTTCCTGCGGGTGAAGCGGCTGGGCGGCCGTACCGTGTTCGCGCCGGACGCCGTCGTCGACCACCTCCCGGCGCCTCACGTGAAGGGTCGCCGCTTCGACACCCGCTACAAGCTCTACGGGCGCCGGAACCACATGGTGCTTCTCGCGCGCTACGCCGGGCTCCGCTCTCCCCTCCTGCGTCGCTGGATCGTCGCAGACCTCCGCGCCATCCGCGATGCGGGCGGGCTCCTGCGCCGCGTCCAACGGCTCGGCGTGTCGATTCTCGGCATCGTGTGGGGCTTCGGAGCGGCGATCCGTCAGGCGCGATGGGCGCCCCTGCCGGCCGAGCGTGCGGGACAGGATGCCGAACGCATTCAGGCGGCTCTGCGCCGCTGATCCTCACGCCGGCATGAGCACACGGGGCCTATCATGACTGCGTGTCCGAACTCCGGCGTCTGCCCGCCCGCATCGCGGGTCACCTCGCGTGGCGCGCTCGACGTGCGGGAACGGTCGTGGCCGATCGCTTCCGCCGCGGAGACCGCACGGTGACGATGACGCCTCCGGTCGGCCTGCGCTTCGGGAACTGGCTCTACCTGTGGCTGCAGGCGCACGAGTCATCCGCCGCGGGGCGGCCGTGGCTGGTGCTCGAAGCCCCGGGGATGAACGAGTGGTTCGACGCTTTTCCCGGCCTCCGTGAGCTCACGGTGGCGCGAGACGAGGTGCGCTTCCACGATCGCCGGGTGTGGGGAGAGCGATTCTGGAACCAGAAGTTCGGCGAGGAGTTCAGCCGTCGAGCCCTCGACGCGTTCATCGCCGACGTCCTGGCGCCGCACATCCCGGTGGACGACTCCGACACCGTCGTCGTGAACGTCCGGCGCGGCGACTACTACGCGCAGGATCACCTCCGCACGCGTTACGCGTTCGACCAGGCCGGCTACATCGCCGACGCCCTGGAACGGATCGGCCCGGCCGCGCGCATCCGGCTGGTATCCGACGACCCCGAATGGTGTCGCGAGCACCTCGGAGTCCTGCTGAGCCACCATGCCGACGAGGTCGTGTACGAACCCCGCGGCGCTGTCGGCAACTTCCTCGCGGTGTCCGGCAGCCGGAAGCTGATCGGCACCAACTCGACGTTCTCGTACTGGGGCGGATACATCGCCGGCGTGCTGCACTCCGACGCCCGGATCGTGATGCCCCGCTTCCATGCACGCACCGAGCGCGGTACGGATGCCTACCACCTTGATCCGTCGTGGACGATCATCGACGGATACCACTGAACCATGCGTCGCGCGACATAGACTTTGCCCGGGCTGAGGGGGTTACACATGGGGACTGGCACAATCGGGATCGTCATCCCGGTCTACAACACCGATGGCGCGTATCTGGACGAGTGCATCGCATCGGCGCTGGCGCAGACCGTGGACTGTCCGGTCGTCGTCGTCGACGACGGTTCGGTGAAACCGAGCACCTTGGAAGCTCTCGCCCGCTGGTCGGACAAGGGCGTGCAGGTGGTGCGGCACCCGGAGAACCGGGGCACGAGCGTCGCTCTCGATTCCGGCGCCGCGGCTCTCGATACCGACTACGTCATGCCGGTGGGCAGCGACGATCGCATCCAGCCCTCCCTTTGCGCTGAGGTCGCTGCGATGCTCGACGCCGACCCGGCGGTCGGCGTCGTGTCGACCGACCTGCAGTTCTTCGGATCGTTCGAGAAGGTCGATCGCCTGCCCGCCACGAACGGCGTCGCCGACATCCTGTTCGGCAACACGATCCCGGGAGCATCCGCATTCCGGCGGAGCGACTGGGTCGCGCTCGGCGGCTTCGCGACCGGTCTCCGCTTCGGCCAGGACTGGGAGTTCTGGGTGCGCCTGCTGGCGAGTGGCCGCACCGCCCGCATCGTGCATCAGCCGCTCTACGAGTACCGGCGGCACGCCGCGCAGGTGACGGCCACGATGTCCGAGGAAGGGAAGCGCGAACACAGCCTCGATGTGGTCCGCCGAAACCCGGCGATCTGGGGCGCCCACGTCGAAGAGATCATGGCGCGGTACTGGACGCTTGCCGATGAGCACACACGGCAGTCCGCACGCCTCGCGGTCTTGGAACGTCGGTACGGAGCGATCAACCGGCTGCTCGGTCGCGGCGCACGTTTCGTGAAGTCGGTGCGACGCAGAATCCGGAGGCGCGGATGACATCGCGTCTCTCGATCTCGACGATCATGACCGACACCCCGATGGGTGCGCAGGTCTACCAGCGCGAGATCACTTCGCGCGCCGAGGCCGCTCTCGCCGAGATCTCCCCGCCGCCGTGGAACGTGCGCGAGTTGGACTTCCGCTCGTTCCGGTCGTCCCTCCCCGGCAACCGCCGACTACCGCTCGGCCGCGTTGCCGCGGCACCTGCCGCAGTGCGCCGCGCGATCGGGCGAGTGCTGTACCAGGGCGACGCCGTGTCGCACCGGATGGCCCTGGAGCTGCCGCCCTCACCGCACGTCGACGTGGCGACGCTGCACGACGTCGTCGCGTGGCGGTTTGCGGACGAATCGGCACCCGTCCGCGCTGCCGCCGAGGAGCTCCGGCGAAGCGCCGCCGTCATCTGCGTCTCCGCGTTCACGGCATCCGAGGCCGTCGATCTGCTCGGAATCCGAGATCCGCACGTGATCCCGAACGGCGTGGACGTGCGCTACTTCGATGCGGCTCCACTGGATGCTGCTGCTCGACGTGCCCTCGGCCTCGAAGCGCCGTACGTGCTCCACGCGGGCGGGGCGGCCCTGCGCAAGAATCTCGCAGCCCTCGCCGATGCGTGGCCGCGGGTGCACCGCGAGCGTCCCGACCTGTTGCTGGCGATGGCCGGCCCTCCGCATCCGCAGCGCACGGCGTTGTTCGCCGGCATGCCGGGAGTTCGTCTGCTCGGCATGCTCCCCGACGAGACGATGCCCGGCCTCGTCGCCGCTGCCACGACCGTCGTCGTCCCCTCCCTGTACGAGGGGTTCGGCCTGCCGGTCCTCGAGGCGATGGCTGCCGGGGTCACCGTCGTGGCTGCCAACACGAGCAGCCTGCCCGAGGTCGCCGCCGGCCACGCGATCATCGTCGAACCGGATGCAGCGTCGATCGCCACCGGCATCCTCGATGCGACATCGGACGATCCGGCGCTGGGCGCCCTCGTGCGCGGCGGTCGGGCACATGCCGCCGACTACACCTGGGATCGCAGCGCGACCGCGCATGCGCGGGTCTGGAACTCCTTGCGCTGACCCGTGCGCTGAGGGTCATACTGAGCGCATGGACGTGATCGAAACGTCGCCACCACGCATCGAACGCGATGATGAGCGCGTGCGCGCGGTGGCAGACGTCAGCGGGCGGCCAGCGCTGTGGTTCTCGGTGGAGGAGCGCTTCGCCGACCTGATCGCCGACCGCGCGGACCACGTCGTGATCGGGCTGCTCATGCCGGCGATGAAGGAGGGGCGCGACCTGCATGTCGGCGGGGTGGTGACGGATGCTCTGCTGCACAGCGCGAACGGAGATCTGCAGCGTCTCCTCCGTCTGATCCATCCCGATCTGCATGAGATCCAGGTGACAGCGGATGCCATCGCCGCACCGTCGCGGCCGGCTGCCGGGGTCGCCACCGGGTTCTCGGGCGGGGTGGATTCGTTCGCGACGCTCGCCGAGTACCTCTGGCCTGACGATGTTCCCGACTCGCTTCGGGTGACGCACCTCCTCAACAACAACGTGGGCGCGCACGGGCACGGAAGAGACGGCGACGCTCTCTGGCAGGCCCGCCGTGCCCCGCTGGCACGGGCGGCTGCCGAGTTCGGCGTCCCCTTCGTCACGGTCGACAGCAACCTCGACGAGCACTATCCGCGCATCGGTTTCATCCAGTCCGTGACGATGCGCAACGCGACGGTCCCCCATCTTCTGGGTGCCGGGATCGGTCGCCTGCACCTCGCCTCGGCGATCTCGTTCACCGCCGTCCACATCGACTCATCCGGCGAGATCGCCCGCTTCGACCCCTTTCTGGTTCCGCTCGTGTCGACGCCGGCGGTGACCGTGAGTTCCGCGAACTCCGGGCTCACGCGGGTGCAGAAGACCCTGTCGCTCATCGGACGCCCCGAGTCCCGCTATCTCGACGTGTGCACCGACGGAGACCCTCAACGCACGCGCAACTGCTCCGCATGCCCCAAGTGCATGCGCGCGATGCTGACGCTCGAGATGGCCGGGCACCTGCAGGAATTCTGCCCGCAGACGTTCTCCCTCGAGCCCTACGTGAAGGGCCGGGACGCCTTCATCGCCAGCGTGCTGTCCTCCGACGGCCCCTATCCCCGCGAGCTCCGCGAGTACGCGAAGGAGATCGGCTGGCATTGGCGGGTGCCCGATCGCGGTCGATCACTCGCCTCTCGGTTCCGTGCCGCGGCATCCCGCGTCGCGCATCGAGTGGCCGCGCTCCCTCTGGTGCGCTCGTTGCGAGGTGCGTTGCGCCGCTGAGCCGCGGGTCGGCGACCGATCTCGACCGTTCCGGTCGCAGTTTGTGCGGGTGTCAGGCCCTGCGGACGACGCCACGTGCGACTGGAACCTACCGCAGCGCCGCCAGAAGCCCACCGGGGAAGGGGCGCTGGCCGAGCGGCAGCGCGAGTGCTCCGGCGAGCGCCTGCTCCAGCCCATCGCCGATGCGTGCGACCGTCGCGGCATCCGCAGCCCACGCCTCGGCCGCGAGTTCATCCAGCGAATGCGCCTCGTCGAACGGCCGGAACCGCGTGCGGCCAGGCGTCACCGCTGCCTCGTAGTCGCGGAACTTGAAGTCCCCGCCGCCGAGCGGCGGGTCGAGCGTCGTCCACACCGCCGGGATCCCGTAGGAATCCGCGGTGATCAGCCCGTGCAGCGATGTCGTAATCACGGCGCGGCTCGCGGCGATCTCGCGCACGGCGACCGCCGCCCGTTGATGCACGTTCACCACGCGCACGGCGGCTTCCCCGGCTTCTCGCACTCGACGATCGAGCTGCGGATGCGGGCGGTGATGTCCGTGCGGCACGACCGCGATCCTGCCGTCGGACGGCGGCCGCGGCAGGTGTCGGGCGACGAGGATGCCCGGATCCCCGAACGTCGGCTCCTCGGCCAAGCCGATGCGCTCCGCGGTGAGCGGTCCACGCACCGCGAGGACGGATGCCGCCGGCAGCAGGTGCCGCTGATCGTTCATGAGCCCCGATCCCCAGATCGCGCCGGTGAAATCCTGCGGCACGAACTCCAGCAGGCTTCCGACTCCGATCAGGCGGGCCGCGCGCGGCTCGCGGTACAACGGCACGATTCCGTACCGCGGCAGCAGCCAGGGCGTGAGGTCGTCGCCGAAGTTCGGATGCCCGTCCCACCAGAACGCGGGGATGATCACACCGTCCCCGCGGGCGTGCGGCTCCGCGAGCGCCTCAGCGAAGCGGCGCAGCTGCCGGCCACGCCGACGCAGAGCCCCCTCGTACCTCACGGCCCGGCATCCGAGCGCACCCGCGTGAACAGTTCCTCGTAGTCGAGGGCGACGCGAGACCAGCCGTACTCGCCGACCCGCTGCGCTCCAGCGGCGGCGACTCTGCTTCGCAGCGGCTCGTCGGCCATCATCGAGGTCAGCGTCGCGGCGAGCGCCGCGGTGTCTTCCGGGTCGACCAGGAGAGCATCCTCGCCATCGCGGACGAAGTCGGTCGCACCACCCCGCGAGGTCATGATGAGGGCAGCACCGCCCCGCCACGCCTCGAGGGCGACGATCCCGAACGACTCGGAACGACTCGGCACCACGACGACGGCTGCGTCGCCGATGCGCCGCGCGACGGCCGCCGCATCCTTCTCACCGACGAGCGTCACAGACTCCACCAGCCCGAGAGACACGATCTGCTGCTGCAGGCGCGCCCGCTCCGGCCCGTCTCCGATGATCTCGAGCCGGACCCCCTCGAGCGCAGCCAGCGCAAACGCGTCGATGAGGAGGTCGAAGCCTTTCATCCGCCCGAGTCGACCGATCGCGAGCAGGAGTCGCTGGCGCGGCGCGTCCGGATCCGCGGTCCCGAGCGACAGATCGACGCCATTCGGCACGACAACCCCGTCCGCGAGTCCGAAGCGTGCGCGCAGGTCGTCGAGCACGTAGGTGCTCGGCGCGGTGACGGCGGATGACTGGGCGAGTGCGGCGCGCAGGCTTCGTCGCAGCAGCGCCGAGCGGGCGTACACGCCGTTGTCGTCGCCCAGAGTCTCGCCATGCGAGCTGACCACCAGCGGCGTCGTGAACGCCCGCTGCAGGGCTGCGGCGTAGACGCCGTTCGGTCCGAAGCACTGCACCGACAGCACGTCGGGCCGGAACCTCGCATATGTGCGGCGCCATTCGCGCCAGGCCCGCGGTACCGACCAGACCGTGCGGAACAGCCCGTCGAGCGACCGGGCGGGCAGCGGCGTCGGCAGGTACCGCACCGGCACGGGGAAGGCTCGCGCCGACCACATGCCGCGGTCGACCGTCCAGACCTCGACCGCGTGCCCTCGATCGTGCAGCGCTGTCGCGACATGGGCGACATGCGTCTCCACCCCGCCGACATGCGGAGCGAACGACGACGAGATCAGCGCGACGCGCAACGGGGAGCGCCGCTCATCCGACGACATCACGTCAACCGCTGGGGCGTCGTTTCGGCGCCGACGTCTCGACCGTCGCGTCGTCGAAAAGCTGTTCCAGGGCGGCATCCTCGTCGAAGTCCGCGTTCACGGCACCGGTCGAGGGAGCGGGCCGCGGCCGAGGCTTCTGCCCGGTTCGTACCACGCCGCCGCCCGGACGGGCAGCGGTGCGAACCCGCCGCGGTTTCGCCGGCTTGTCCGTCTTCGTCTCGACGGTCTCCGCCTCCTGCGGGTGATAGTCGTACGAATAGTTCGCTGTGCCGCTGCCGGTCAGCGGCATCCGGTTGAGAACGACCCCGAGCACGCGCCCTCGCACCTTCTCGAGGGCCTCGACCGCCTTGTCGACGAGGTCGTAGGTGGTGCCGCCGACCGTCACCACGATGATCGCGCCGTCGGCCTGATGCGTGAGGATCGCACCGTCGGTGACGGGGAGCAGCGGGGGCGCATCGATAATCACCATCGCATGCTCGGCGAGCTCGTTCAGCAGCGAGCGCATCCGGTCAGACCCGAGCAGCTCGCTCGGGTTGGGCGGGATCGTGCCTGCCCCGAGAACTACCAGTCCGGGAACACGAGGCGTCCTCTGCAGCACCTCGATGAGGTCGGCTCGTCCCGCGAGGACGTCGGTCAGACCTGCTCCGGGGATGAGGCCCATGGTCGTGGCGACCGTCGGTCGCCGCAGGTCGCCGTCGACGAGTGCGACGTGCTCTCCGTTCGCGGCGAGCATCGTGGCGAGGTTCGCGGCGACGGTGGATTTGCCCTCCCCCGGCATCGCGCTGGTGACGACGATGCAGCGCGGCGGGTGGTCGACGTCCATGAACTGCAGGTTCGTACGCAGGGTTCGCAGCGATTCGGAGACCGCGAAGCTCCCCTTCTTGGTGGTGTCCGAGAGATCGATGAGACGCTGATCCGGGTCTTTCTTCCCCACCGTCGGAATGCTCCCGAGCACCGAGACGCCGAGCCGCTGCTCGACGTCGTCCCCTGGGCGCACACGCCGATCGGACAGCGCGCGCAACAGCGCGAACGCGATCCCCGCGCCGAGCCCGAGGACCCCGCCGACGAGGAGTGCCGTCTTCGTGTCGGGAAAGCTCGGCGCCGTCGGCAGGGATGCCGACTCGCCCAGCACGATGCCCACCGGCGCCGAACCGGGCGTGCCGTCGCCCTCGAACTCATCGATCGTGGCGGTCAATCCCATCACCCACGCCGAGGCGAGGTCACGAGCGGCCTCGGGAGTCGTCCCCTGGGCGGTGATCTTCAGGATCGCCGTGTTCAGCGGATTATCGACGGTGATCCGGCGCACCAGATCCTCCGGGGAGCTTTCGCTGCCGAGTTTCTTCGCGGCGAACTCGGCGACGTTGGTCCAGGTCGCCATGTCGCGATAGGTCGGCACCTTCGCCTTCGCGAAGTTGTCGCTCGCGTTCGGGGCGAGCGCGACGCCCTGCTGGTCGGTCGCCTTCGACCTCAGGAAGCCGCTGGCCGACGCTTCGTACACCGGTGTCTGAATGGCGGCCCAGCCATAACCGGCGCCGAGCCCGACGAGCACCAGTAGGACGATCGCAATCCCATGACGCCTCAGCGCCAGGAAATAGTCGCGGATCTGCATGCCACCCCCAGTGTTTTGACTGATCTTACGCGCGGGCCCGGTCAGCGGGCGGTGCATTCTTCACGCGGTTGCGTGCGGGATGCCGAGTACTCCGCGGCACCTGTCGGCCTGTCCTTGTCGTCGCGATCCGGCCCGTGGCCCGTCGCCGGTCGTTCCAGAAGCTCTTCGCCTCGCCGCGGCTCACCGCAAGCGCCTGTGCGCCCAGGCAGATCCCGGCGATGAGGAACGGGATCGAGACCTGCGCCGAGACCCAGAACAGGTCGAACTGCGCCTGCACGATGCGGGCGAGCACCGAGCCCAGCGCGAGCATTCCGAAGCGGGCATCGACGCGCCACAGCACGATGATGATGCCGATCCACATGATCATGAATCCGGCGAGGCCGACGAGACCGGCGGACGCGACGACTTCGAGTTCGGCCTGCGGCGGCTGGAAGTTCGCCGTCGGATGCACGTACCAGTAGCGAAGGCCGTGGCCGAAGAACGGCGAGTGCTTCCAGAGCGCGTAGACCTCCTGCATCCATTCGATGCGCTGGTACACGGAATTGAAACGGTTCTGCGAATCGATCTGCTCGATGACGCTCTGCACGATGAGCACGGCGCTGGGAACGGCGATCACGGTGATCAGCACCCAGTGCCGGGCGGCTCCCTGACGGAGTACGTGGATGAGCAGCGCCACCAGGAAGCCGATCATCGCCTGTCGCGACTGCGTGAGGGCGAGGGCAGCGAGGAAGAGGAAAAGTGCGGCCCGCGCCCATCGTTTCGGGATCTGCGCCCAGTCCGGATTGATGTACGCGACGAATGCGGCGAAGGCGAGAGCGCCGCCCGCGAAGTTCTTGTGCATCGCCCAGGGCCACTGCGGATACACGGCCCCGAAATCATCGGCCGCGATCAATGCCAGCGCGCTGGCGAGCGTGCCGAGCGCGATGAGTGTCGCGACGGCGTAGATGAGGACGAGTGCCGTGCGGGCTTTGCTCGCCCGACCGATCGCCCAGCCGCTGAGGAGAGCTCCGGAGATGAGGAGCCAGGCGTGGAACCACTCGATCACGTTCTGCGCGAACGGATTCGCGATGACGGTGAAAAGAGTTGCGAACTGATAGATGAGGTTGAGCTGGAGCAGCGCTTTCAGCGGCGGACTGAGATCGCGGTCGCCGAGGAACACCGCGGTGCCGAAGGCCGCGGCGAGTGCAGCATCCGACACCGTCAGATCACCCGGACCGATTCCGATGCGCTCCACGATGAACAGTGCCGGCGTCGCCATCAGTGCGATCGCCATCGGCTTGGATGCGGTGAGCACGGCACCGATGAGGAATGCTCCGATGGCCGCCGCCGTGACCACACCATTGGCGATGCCGCGATCGAGAAGCAGATATCCGCCGGCAGCGACGCCGCCGGCGAAGAGCACCCAGCGCCAGACACCGGCCCACCAGTCGCGCAGCCGAGAGGGCTGCCCCGTCATGCGACGCGCGTGCATGCCTTCATCCCCATAGCGCCCCCTCAAGCGTGGTCTCAGTATGGCACTGCGGTGGTCGCAGGCCCAGGACCGCCTTCTCGGTTGCGATTAGTCCACCGTTTCGATCGCTTTCCGACATCGTTCGATCGTTCTGCGACACGATTCAGCCATGACGTACAGAACTCGGCCAATCTCGGAGAAGCCGCTTGTGCGGTTCCCTGCCCTTCCGCTCTCCCCAGCGGAAATGACCACCGGAGATATTCATGTCTGAAGAGAACACCTTCGCGCCCAAGGGCGTTTCCCGCCGTACCCTCGTCAAGGGCGCCGCATGGTCGCTGCCCGTCATCGCCGTTGCCGCCGCGACTCCGTTCGCCTCGGCGAGCGTCGCCTTCAACGCCACCGTCACCGCTGAGTGCAGCGGCGACTACGACATCTCGGTGCTGACCGGCATCGTCGGAGCCGGCCTGGTCGGCGTCGTGCAGACCGCGCTGGGCGTCATCGGCCTCCAGCCGAACGCCACGCGTGAGTTCACCGTCACCGCCACGACCGGAGACATCCCGGCGGGCACGCAGTACCTGCTCACCGACCCGAACGCACTGCTGACGCTCACTGGCCTCGAGGCAGTGATCGGCGCCGGCGTCGCCGGTGTCATCAGCACCACTGACGGCTACGTGATCACGCTCACCAACCCGATCACGAACGGCAACTCGTTCTCGGTCAACGTGTACGACGCCCTCGTCAACGTCGGCGCACTGAGCAGCTTCACGCTGACCCAGGTACAGAGCGACAGCAACAACGGCGACAACAGCGCGACGACCGGCAGCCTCCTGGCCGCGGCCGTCAACCTCGGCGACCTGGGTATCCCGCTCGTCTCGGGCTCGCTCGCCGTTCAGACCTGCGACCTTTGATCTGCCGCTAATCTGAGGGTTATGCCCACGAACCCCGTCGAGTTCATTCTGATGATCTCGACGGGGTTCGTCGCGTTCGTGCTCCTGCTGTCAGGTGCGACGAAGAGCGGACGGATCGGGCGCACCCTCGACAGCATGGAGGCCATCGGGGTTCCCGAGTTCGCCCGACGTCGATGGATCGCCGCCGCGGTTCCCGTGTGGGAGATCGGGCTCGGCCTCGCGCTGCTCATCCCGCCCGGCTGGTACCGTGCCGCGGCCGCGGCAATTGCCATGGGCACCTTTGCCGTCTTCACCGTCTTCATCGTCGGCGTACTGCGTCGCGGCGATGACGTGGATTGCGGATGCTTCGGGCCGCTGTCTGTCGATGATCGCGTCACCGGATGGACCGTCGCCCGCAACGCCGTGCTGATCCTGGCATCCGCTGCCATTGCCGTCACCGCCCCGGGGCATCCGTCGTTCATCGTCGAACTCTTCACAGCCGACCGCGGGCTGGTGCTGCTCTCCTGCCTGGCCTGGGCGCTCCTGGCGGTCGGAGTGCTGGCGACCGCGCTCGTCCGCATCCGCCGCGACCGCGCAGACCCGGCTATCCCGTCTGACTCGTCCTCGACATCCGTGCGCATCTCAGCGCAGGGCGATCCTCTTCCCGACGCAGAACTCGTGAGCCCCGCGGGCATCACCGTACCGCTGCACGCACTCGGCAGCGGTTCGCCCGTGCTCCTCGTCTTCCTCTCCGCGGAGTGCGGCAAGTGCGAGGCGGCGGCCCGCCGGCTGCCGGAATGGCAGCAGATGATCGGCCCCTCGGTTCAGCTGCGGGTCGCGACCTCCTCACGCCCTGACGCGCTCCAGGCGCGTGTCCCCCAGGCGTTGCCGTTCGCATACTTCGGGGCGCGATCAGCCAAGCAGCAACTCGGCATCGAGGGCATCCCGTCGGCCGTGCTGCTCGGCGGCCTCAACTACCGGTTCGTGGCTTCGCCGATCGCACACCGCGAAGACGAGATCGACGCACTCGTGCGCGGCATCGTCAACGCTCAGGCCGAGATGCCGTGAGTCTCTAGCGCACCCGCCACTTCCTGGGGCGCCCGGTGATCATTCCGAGCAGCCACTCGATCGGGCCGGTGCCGACGAACCGCACCCACGCCCAGGCCAGCAGCGCCATGCCGGGAACGATGAGCAGCCAGCCCAGGGGCTCGTTCGTCTGAGGGAACCCGTTGGAGCGCGCCCACAACGCGATCACCCCGACGTGCAGCACGTAAAGGCTCAGAGCGACCTGCCCCCATGCTCCCACCGGCCCCAGCATCCGCTGGAAGGCGCCTCCGCCGGCTGTCGCCACAAGCACGACGACGACGTAGGCGGCGAACACGAGGCCGACGTCATGCAGCGTGTCGAGGTAGTCACCCGACTGCACGGCGACCTTGAAGAAGCGCTCGACGGCCATGCTCCCGAGGAACGCCACGGGTGCGACCGCGGCCATCACCCAGAGCAGGCGGTCGCGCCGGAACCCGTGTCGCAGCAGCAGCGCGCCCAGCAGGAAGAACGGCAGCAGGTTGATCAGTCGATATGAACGCCCCACCGCCAGGCCGTTCGCGAGCTCCTGCACGATGAGCGGCTGCGTGTACAACCACGTCGCACCCCGCGCCAGCATCAGCAGCGGCTGGCTCAGAAGCGCGATCGCGGCCGCGGCGATGATCAGCGTCCGCGTTCCCAGGAGCAGCAGCGGTACACCGAAGATCAGCAGCAGCCCCAGCGACTGCAGCACGATCATCACCCACGACCCCCACGTCGTCATCCAGATCCCGAGCGCGACCAGGAGCACTCCGCGCCAGCTCTGCTGCACCAGGGTGCGGGCGACGCCGGCCCTGCGGTTCCAGACCAACTGAGCCGAGATGCCCATTACGAGCGCGAACAGGGGCGAGGCGACATCGTTGATGGTCGACTGGATGAACAGCAGAACCTTCGGCATGTCCGGCACGAACGGGCCGGCGTGGGCGATGAGCATCGCGAGAATGGCGACGCCGCGCAGCACATCGGGGATGAGCATCCGTTGTGGCGAGCGGGATGCCGAACGGCGATCGCTCATGGTGCTGGTCGCGTTGCCGGTGCTCATATCCAGTCCCCACTTGTGAAGGCGATCATGCCGCGGCGTTCCGTTGTTCTCCAGGGCAGCTCAAGCCTAGGGATTCGCTCGCTGTTCACCTATCACCACGGCGGAAATGGTGGATGATGAGGTATCGACGCCCCTTGGAAAGAGGAACGTATCGTGCGATTGTCGGTCATCGGCTGCGGCTACCTGGGAGCTGTGCACGCTGCAGCCATGACGTCGATCGGTCATGACGTGGTGGGAGTCGACATCGACCCCCGCAAGATCGACGCGCTCACGCGGGGTGAGGCGCCGTTCTTCGAACCGGGGTTGCAGGACATCCTCACCGAGGGCATCGCATCTGGCCGCCTGACGTTCACCTCTGACATCGCTGCCGCCGAGGGTGCCGCCGTGCATTTCATCGGCGTCGGGACACCGCAGCAGCAGGGCGGGCACGCCGCCGACCTCAGCCACGTCAACGCCGCCTTCGATGCGCTCCTGCCCTATCTGCGCGAGGGCGACGTCGTCGCCGGCAAGTCCACCGTCCCGGTCGGCACCGCCGCCGAATTGGCACCGCGGGTGGAGGCGACCGGTGCGACGCTGGTCTGGAACCCGGAATTCCTCCGCGAAGGCTGGGCCGTGCAGGACACCATCGATCCCGACCGGCTGGTCGTCGGTGTTCCGGCGACCCCCGCTGGCGAACGGGCAGCTCAAGTGCTCCGGGAGGTCTTCCACCCGGCGGTCGCGAAGGGCACGCCGTTCCTCGTGACGGACTACGCGACGGCCGAGCTCGTCAAGGTCGCAGCGAACGCCTTCCTGGCGACGAAGATCTCGTTCATCAACGCGATGGCCGAGATTGCCGAGGTCACCGGCGCCGACGTGACGCAGCTGGCCGAGGCTCTCGGACACGACGACCGCATCGGCAAGCGGTTCCTGGGCGCCGGAATCGGCTTCGGCGGCGGATGCCTGCCCAAAGACATCCGCGCGTTCGCGGCACGGGCAGAGGAACTGGGACGCCGCGAGTCGGTCGCCTTCCTTCGCGAGGTCGATGCCATCAACATGCGCCGCCGTGACCGCGCCGTGGAACTGGTCGTGGAGGCCCTGGGCGGCCTCGTCTTCGGCAAGAAGGTCGCCGTGCTCGGAGCCGCGTTCAAGCCGTACAGCGATGACGTGCGCGACTCCCCCGCGCTGGATGCCGCCGTGCGGCTGAACGGCCTCGGGGCCAACGTCGTCATCACCGACCCGCAGGCGATCGCGAACGCCCGGCGACTGCATCCGCAGCTCTCCTACGAGGCCGATCGCGATGAGACGCTGCGCGGAGCGGATGCAGTGCTCGTCGTCACCGAGTGGGACGAGTACCGGCGCCAGATGTCTCCGCAGCACGCCGCGTCGCTGACGCGCGGTCAGGTGATCGTCGATGGCCGCAACTGCCTCGACGCTGCCGCCTGGCGCGCCGCCGGATGGACGTACTACGGCATGGGCCGACCGTAGTGACAGGCCTTCTCGTCCACGAGTGGATCGAAGCATCCGGTGGAGCGGAGCAGGTCCTCGAGGCGATGGCGCGGGCGTTCCCGGACGCCGACATCCAGTGCCTGTGGGATGACGCGCCCCAGCGGTTCGCCGACCGTCGCGTGTTCGAGACATGGCTGGCCCGCACGCCGTTGCGGCGGCACAAGGCCCTCGCACTGCCGGTCACGACAGGCGTCTGGCGGCGGCTTCCCTCTCGGGAGGACTACGACTGGATGCTGATCAGTTCGCACCTATTCGCCCACCACGCGCGCATGGTCGGTCGCGACGTTCCCAAATTCGTCTACGCGCACACGCCGGCTCGATACATCTGGAACCCCGAGCTGGACGAGCGCGGCGAGAAGAAGATCGTGAAGGCCGTGGCCCCGCTGTTCCGACGTCTCGACCGCAGACGCGCGCAGGAGGCGACGGCGATCGCCGCGAACAGCGCCTTCGTGCAGGCTCGGATCGCGCAGGCCTGGGAGCGGGATGCCGTCGTCATCCATCCACCCGTCGCCGTCGACCGCATTCGTGCCCAGGCCGACTGGCGAAATATCGTGACCGGCGACGAGCGGCGAGTGCTCGACGACCTCCCCACGCCCTTCGTCCTCGGCGCTTCGCGCTTCATCCCGTACAAGCGCCTTGATCTGGTCATCAGAGCGGCCGAGAGAGCCGGTCTCCCCGCGGTGATCGCCGGCCGCGGGCCGGAGGAGGCACACCTTCGCGCGGTGGCCGCCGAGGCACGAGTGCCGGTTCGCATCGTCGTGTCGCCGTCGGATGCGATGCTCTACGCACTGATGCAGCAGGCCGGTGCGTTCGTCTTCCCGCCCGTCGAGGATTTCGGCATAGTGCTCGTAGAGGCGCAGGCTGCGGGGACCCCCGTCGTCGCCGGTCCCGTCGGGGGCCAGATCGAGGCGATCGAGCCGGGTGTCAGCGGCGTGATCGCCGCCTCGACCGACGTCGCCGACCTGGCGGTGGCCATCGAGACTGCTCTGGGACTGCCGCGCTTCGACGCCGCGTCGGCGACCGCACGATTCCGCGAAGAGCGCTTTGCCGACGCGATCCGCGCTTTCGTGGGAGTCTCATGACGGGTGGCACTCACCACCCTGGGCCGCTGAGCCCGTCGAAGCTCCCCGTGCTCAGGGACGGCACGCTCGCCCGCGTCCTGCTCGTCCCCTACCTGATCGCACTGCTGCTGATCACGTGGCTCCCCGAAGGCGACGCGGCGAAGGTGACCGGAATCGTCGCGACGCTCGCTGCGTGGCTCGAACCGCTGGGTGTTCCGTTCGCTCTCGGCTACCCGGCGCTGGAGTTCATCGCGAACGTCGCACTGTTCATCCCGTTCGGCCTCCTGAGCGCGCTCGCCTGGCGGACGGTTCCGCTGTGGTGGATCACTGTGGCCGGATTCTCGGTGAGCTGCGTGATCGAGCTCGTGCAGTTCATGCTCCCGACCCGGTTCCCGACGATCTCCGATGTCGTCGCGAACACTCTGGGTGCGGTGATCGGATGCTGCGCCGCCAGGCTGATTCCCCGTCTTCACAAGGGACTCGCCCTACGCTGGAGGAATGAGTGAATCCGGTTCTCAGAATCCCCACATCGGCCTGAGCCGCCGTCAGCGCCGAGAGCTTCTCGACGCGCTCAGCGCGCCGGCTCCGCAGGACTCACTGATCACCGGCGTACCCGCGATGACGCCTCCTCCCGCGCCGACGCCGCGTCCTGTCGCCTCTGAGGCGCCCGCTGACGCCCCCACGGTGCTGATGGTGTGCACCGGGAACATCTGCCGCTCGCCGATGGCTGAGGCCCTTCTCCGTGCCCGCCTCAGCGACCTCGGCGTAAGTGTGCACAGCGCGGGCACGCATGCCCTCGTGGATCACGAGATGACCGAGCCCGCACAGGTGCTCGCGGTGGGGCTGGGGG
The DNA here is from genome assembly GCF_040675825.1 of Microbacterium sp. LWH12-1.2. Taxonomy (NCBI): domain Bacteria; kingdom Bacillati; phylum Actinomycetota; class Actinomycetes; order Micrococcales; family Microbacteriaceae; genus Microbacterium; species Microbacterium sp. LWH12-1.2. The sequence goes on along the minus strand of NZ_JBEGIJ010000001.1, from coordinate 78,179 downwards.
CGGCTCCTGTGGATGCGGGGGCGCACCGCGCCCGCTTGCTCGTGGAGCCGCTGCTGCGCGACTCCGACCTGGTTCTCGCGATGGCGAGGGAGCACCGCACGCACACGGTTCAGCTGATGCCCAACGTCTTGCGACGTGTGTTCACCATCCGCGAGTTCGCCCGGTTGGCTTCCACGCTCTCGTCCGATGACGCCAGAGCAGCGGCGAACGCGGCCGGCGACTCACCTCGCGAGCGGCTGCGCGCTGTCGTCAACGCGGTCGGCGCTCAGCGAGGGATGACCCCCACGGGGAGCCCCGAGGATGACGACGTGATCGACCCGTACCGCCGGTCGCAGAAGACGTACGATCTGTCAGCGTCGCAGCTCGCGCCTGCACTCGACGAAGTGGCCCGGGTGCTCCGGGCTGGGTTGAGCTGACCTCTGCAGGCTCTACGCCAACGGACGCAGCGTCTGGGCGGTGCCGGCGCGGGCGGAATCGAGGGCGGCCTCGACCACGACCAGCGTCCGCTGCCCCTGTTCCATGGTGACGAGGTCGGTCTGCTTGCCGAGGACTGCGTCCCGGAATGCTTCGTGCTCGGCTTTCAGCGGCTCGCGTTTCGCGAAGGCATAGCGGGTGACGTCGCCCTCTGACACACCCCGGAAGCTCGAAACAGATTCCCATTCCAGCGGGATGGTCCCGTTCGCGTAGAAGGTGAGGTCTCCGGTGGACGTGTCGGCGACAAAGGCGCCCTTCTCCCCGGTGACGACCGTGAGGCGCTCCTTCATGGGGCTGAGCCAGTTCACGATGTTGTTCACGATCACGCCGGATGCTGTCCGCCCGGTGATCGTGATCATGTCTTCATGCTCCCGGCCGCTCTTGAACGCGGTCTGCGCGAACACGATCTCGTAATCGGACTGCACCACCCACGCCGTGAGGTCGACATCGTGCGATGCGAGATCCTTCGCAACCCCGACGTCTGCGATCCGCGATGGGAATGGACCTTGCCGGCGGGTGACGACCTGATATACGGCTCCCAGTTCGTCTGCTTCGATCCGGCGACGCATCTCCTGCAGCGCCGGGTTGAAGCGCTCGATATGCCCAACGGCGCCAACCAAGCCCGCTGCGGCAAACGCGTCGACCATGCGTTGGCCCGCTTCGATGCTGTCCGCGATCGGCTTCTCGACGAGCGTGTGCACACCGGCAGCGGCGAGCTTCAAGGCAGCGTCTTCGTGGAACCGTGTCGGGACGGCGACGACCGCGATGTCGATGCCGACGTTGATGAGCGCGTCGATGTCGGCGAGGACTGGCAGATCTCCCGCGACGCCGTGCGGGTCTCCGCCCGGATCTGCGATCGCGACGAGATCGACACCCTCGACCTCACGCAGCACGCGGGCGTGGTGGCGTCCCATCATGCCGACACCGAGGAGACCGGCACGCAGATTGACCATCAGGCACCCGCCCCGGCGACCGCGTTCACAGCGGTCACGATGCGCTCCAGATCACCCTGGCTCAACGAGGGATGCACCGGCAACGAGACAACCTCGCGGGCGGCGCGTTCCGTCTCGGGCAGATCCAGCCCCGGCGCGAAATGCGCGAGCGACGGCAGCCGGTGGTTCGGGATCGGGTAGTACACGCCCGCGCCGACCTGGTGCTCATTCTTGAGCGCCGCAACGAACCCATCACGGTCCTCCGGCACTCGAATCGTGTACTGGTGGTAGACGTGCACCGCGCCGGCGGCGACCGGCGGCACGACGACGCCGCGCAGGTTCGCGTCCAGGAATGCCGCGTTGTCCTGACGGGTCTTCGTCCACGCGTCGACCTTCGTCAACTGCACCCGGCCGATCGCGGCGTGGATGTCGGTCATTCTGGCGTTGAACCCGATGACCTCGTTCTCGTACTGCCGCTCCATGCCCTGGTTGCGCAGCAACTTCACCTGACGCGCGATCTCGGCCGTCGCCGTGGTGACCATGCCGCCCTCGCCGCTGGTCATGTTCTTCGTCGGATACAGGCTGAACATGGCGAACTCACCAAACGAGCCCACCGGGCGGCCGTCCAACGACGCCCCATGCGCCTGCGCCGCGTCCTCATACAGGGCGACGCCACGCTCGGCGGCCAGCGCTTCCAGTTCCCGCATCCGAGCCGGGTGGCCATACAGATGCACCGGGAGAATGCCCTTTGTCCTCGGCGTGATCGCCGCCGCCACCGCCGCAGGGTCGAGAGAGAACGTGTCCGGTTCGATGTCGACGAACACCGGGGTTCCTCCGGTCAGGGCGACTGAGTTGCCCGTCGCGGCGAACGTGAACGACGGGACGATGACCTCATCCCCCGCACCGACCCCAGCCGCAAGTAGACCGAGGTGAAGGCCCGCGGTACCCGAGTTCACCGCGACAGAAGGACGCCCAGGAACGAAATGCGCCGAGAACTCCTCTTCGAAGGCCGCAACCTCAGGGCCTTGCGCGATCATGCCGCTGCGCATCACCCGATCAACCGCTTCACGCTCCTCATCACCGATGATGGGCTTCGCCGGGGGAATGAACTCGCTCACACGATCTCCTTGGTCAATGTTCCGTTGGTCTCCACGTAACGTGCACCCGACACCGGACACACCCACGATCCTTCACGCTCACCCGCAGTGAGTGGCACGCCGGCCTCGCCGACCCATCCGATGCGCCGCGCCGGCACACCGACGACCAGCGCGTACGCGGGCACGTCCTTTACCACGACGGCTCCGGCCGCCACTGTCGCCCACGCGCCGACCGTGACGGGTGCGACGCACGTCGCCCGCGCCCCGATCGAAGCGCCGCGTTCGATGGTCACGCCGACCGGCTCCCAGTCGTGAGCGCTCTTCAGCGAACCGTCAGCATTGATCGCGCGCGGATAGGTGTCGTTCGTCAGCACGACAGCCGGCCCGATGAACACACCGTCTGCGAGCTTTGCCGGCTCGTACACGAGCGCATAGTTCTGGACCTTGCAGTTATCGCCCATGATGACGCCGGTGCCCACGTATGCGCCGCGCCCGACGATGCAGTTCTCGCCGATCTGGGCACCTTCGCGAACCTGCGCGAGGTGCCAAATCGAACTTCCGGCGCCGATCTTCGCCTCCGGCGAGACATCAGCGGAATCGACGATCCGCACATCTGCAAGACTCACGCAAGAACCCCCGGAGTGCCGATGACGATGCGCGGAGTGCCCACCCACAGTGCCGCATCCGTGGCTGCTCGGCCGTCGACGAGGAGTTTCACGCCCGGAAGCTGTGCCGGGCCGATTTGACGGTAGTCAGCGTGATCGGTCTGCAGGACCGCGACATCAACTTCCGTGCCGAGCTCGTAGGGATCGAATCCGAGTCGCCGGAGCTCCTCATCGTCGTACAACGGATCGTGAACGACCACCTGGGCGCCGCGCGACTTGAGCGCATCAACCGTTGGGAAGACGCCGGAAAACGCCGTCTCCTTGACGCCTCCGCGGTACGCGGCGCCAAGGACCACAGCCCGCAGTCCCTCCAACGACCCCAGCACCCCCTCCGCCTGGGCGACGAGTCGCTCCGGCATGGATGCATTGAGGAGGCGAGCCGTACGGACGATGTCGGCATCCTTGTCCGTCGACAGGTACAGACGCGGATAGACCGGAATGCAGTGTCCACCGACGGCGATGCCCGGACGGTGGATATGACTGTAGGGCTGAGAGTTGCAGGCCTCGATCACCTGATAGACGTCAACTCCGTTGTCGGCCGCGAACAGGGCGAACTGGTTCGCGAGGCCGATGTTCACATCGCGATACGTCGTCTCGGCAAGCTTCGCCATCTCGGCGGCCTCGGCCGAGCCGAGATCCCAGACACCGTTCGGGCGGACGAGGTCGGGACGCTCATCGAACTGCAGCACGGCCTCGTAGAATTCCCGCGCGCGGCGAGCGCCCTCCTCCGAGAGCCCACCGACGAGCTTCGGATACTTGCGCAGATCGGCGAACACTCGTCCGGTGAGCACCCGCTCCGGAGAGAACACCAGGTGGAAGTCGCTGCCCTCCTTCAGCTTGGACCCCTCTTCGAGCATCGGCTTCCAGCGGTCGCGGGTCGTGCCGACGGGAAGCGTTGTCTCGTACGACACCAGGGTCCCCGGCGTGAGATGCTCCGCGAGAGACGTGGTTGCGGCGTCCATCCATGCGAAGTCCGGCTCCCAGGTCTCGTCATTGACGAAGAGCGGAACCACGAGCACGACGGCATCCGCACCAGGAATCGCCTCGGCGTAGTTGGTGGTCGCACGCAGCCGTCCTGCGGGAACAAGCTCGGACAACTTCTCCTGCAGGTGCGCTTCGCCGGGGAACGGTTCAATCCCCTGATTGATGGTGTCGACTGCCTTCTGGTTGACGTCGACGCCGATCACCTCATGACCGGAATCAGCGAACTGGACGGCAAGGGGCAGGCCGATCTTTCCGAGGGCCACGACGGCAATACGCATGAAAACCATCCTAGGTGTTGCCCCTGTCGGCGGACGTCGGGCAGGAGTAACACAACGCGGTCGTCCTCAACGGAGTCGCGTGATCTCCAGCCAGCTCAAGGAGTTCCCGCTGGCGGCATGTCAATGTATTCGGCGACGCTCACGACGAAGTTGTTCGAGCGGTCGGGATCGGTCAGAGCCCAGCCCTCCATGACCTCCACCGTGAACGGCATGACATCCGTGAACCAGAGTCCACGATTCAGAGTGCCGAACACGAGTGTCATCACCTGGTTCAGGTACATCCCCTCGCCATCGAAGGTCATAACAGTGACGTTGCCGGTGGTGACCGCATACAGCAACGCTGGAAAGACCTCAGCGATCTCCATCGTCGCGCCGCCGAGAAGACGGTTGTCGAAACTCACGCGCACCACACCGAACATGTTCCCAGCTGGGGAGTATAGATCGAACACGGTCGGCAATGCCAAGTTGTACCCTCGCAGCCCGTCCGGACTGACGGCCGTCAGCGCTTCACTGGCAGACCTGGCAGAGATCTGAAAATCGACAAACGGACTCGCGGCGGCGAGCGGGGTAGAGACCACGGCGGCGATGACCGGAACTGACCACACGGCCGCCTGGAGTGCTGTGCGGCGGGAGAAGCCGTGAGGTGTGCGGGATTCAGTATCAGACACGCCGGGGCTCCTCTGATCGCGATGACAGGATCTCGTCGTTCGGCCTCAGGCTAGCGGAGGTGCCGCTGGGGCGGTCGACGATGTCGAAGGCCGGGAGTGGGATCGCATCTCCTTCACCGGATGGATCGGCGCCGTGCCGGTGTACTCCTGGGTCGCGCCCGCCAACGAAATCAACCCGCCACAAACCCGAATGAACCTCAACAGCGCTGTGCGTGTTCTCGAACGCCCGACCTACCGGGCTGAGCCACACAAGGCGCAGCAGAACTCGTCACAATCCTGGCAACAGGAATCATTGCCTCGAATCCCCAAGAGAAGCATGGGTGCTTGAGCGATCAGCGGGTTCCCTGGGTGAGCAAGATGCCCACACTCTGCTTCTCGTCACCCGCTGGAAGTCGGGGCGAATCCGTCGTTTCGGGCTTGTGCAGCAGGAACGGGAAGATGAGAAGCACCCACATCAGGCGGTTGTCGTTCACGTCGCCGGAGACGAGGGAGTTCGCGAAGGCAAAGACGAACAAGACGAAGAATGCGGCGGGTTGAGCGGCGTCCGACGCGCGCACATACCGGATGAAAGCGACGATAGCGAGGAAGACAAACGCGGCGCCCGCTGCCCACCCTGCCTCGAGGGTGATCTCGATGACGCTGTTGTGTGGATACACGGTCGTGGCGTCTTTGTCGCCTCCGTATTTGACGATGCGGCCGAAGTACCCCCAGCCACCCCCGAATGGCACTTGAGGTATGTGCTGCAGGGCCACGTCCCAGAAGGTGGTGCGTGCGCCGGCTGACGTGTCGGTACCGCCCTCGATGAACGTCATGATGCGGTCGAGGCCGCCGTTCTGCGTCTGCGAGGCGAAGTAGCCTCCAGCGCCGACAACCCCGAGGGTGAGAATGATGGATCGGAGACGCCTGCGCCCGAATGCAGGCGTGACGAGCAGCGCGACGATGACGCCCACGGCTGCAGCGATGATTGGTCCTCGCGCGCCGGTGTTCAGGGCGGTGAGGATCATGAATCCAGCGAGCATGATGAGCAGAATCCGCGCGATGGGTTTGCGATCTCCGATCATTGCGCGGAGGACGACAACAATCACACCAGCGAGGATCAGGCGGGACGTCGCGATGGTGTTAGTGCCGGGCAACGTGACGACGGTGCTCCACGCGGCCGGCCGCTCAGGCGCAATGGTGACGAGCACCGTAACAATCACGGCGATCACCGCGAGCGTCGTAAGGAACGCTGACCGCTGCCGTTCATCTCGCAGCACGAGTGCGGCGGCGAGCATCCCTAACAGCGTGAGCGTGTAGAAATGGAGCGCCTTCTCGTTCCCATAGGCTGACGCGTACTCAACCAGACCCAACACGGTCGTCACGACGAACGCGAGCGGCACCCAGAACGCCAACGGGATGAAGTTGCGGTGGAGGATCGCGCTTACTCCCATGACGAGGACAACGACTGCGGCGAGCAGTGTTAGATCCACAGGCATCCAGGCGAGGAGTGGGTGCGACTTCAGCGAGCCGGCGCAGACGAGAACTGCCAACGCCACGGCACCCAATCGGGTCGCGGGGCGATCGCTTTGCATCAGACCTCCATCCATGTCGCTGAAACTCCCCCGAGGCTACCCGATTCGCACAACGCAGCAATCCAGCAGCGCCAGACGCGCGAGCGAGACCAGTCGTCTACCTGCACCGCGTTGCCCCAAAGCTCGGACGGCGGGCGAGATCAGCCCTTCCGCACGAAGCTCATATATCGAGGGCTCTGGGCGTCATGCTGCACTCATGTTATTTGCACATCTGGCCTCGCATGCACACGACAGTATGAGCCGCTACAAACCCCGAATGAACCTCACCAGCGCTGCACTCAGGCGGCGCACACGTGCTGCCACCGAAGCAGCGCCTGGTCGCGTCGGGTGTTCTCGAGCTCCCGCCATCCCCGGCTGGGGCCACACGAGGCGCAGCAGAACGCGGGGCTTCTGTTTCCAGGGCACGAGCATCCAGGCCTTGGCATACCGGCGTGCTCCCGATGCCGTGGTGCGCCACGCCCAGTCTCGCGGCTGCTCACCTGGGGGAATTTCGACAGATGGGTGCGTAACTTGAAGCAGGTCGCGGAGTACGTACGTCGCGCCGAGTTGCTCCACGGCGCGGACGACGTCATCTCCAGCGGCCGCGAGCGCATGCTGAGCACCCGCTCGCTGGACCGCACTCGGTGGGCGACCTGCGATCGGCCGAACGTCATGAAGTGCGGCGATGACGGCATGAACCGCCGTCGATGGAAGGTCGACTTCTCGACTGGCGAACGTCCACTTCTCTGCAGACAACCTCACGCGATCAAACGCTCGCATTGGTTCGATCGTCATGCCTGGAAAGCGCGTATGCACGTCGATTGCACAACCCCAGCCGCCCGGATTGAGAGTCAGTGAATGTGCCACGCCAGTCCCCGTGAGCGGCGAGTACATCGGAGTCCACCCCCAGGCCCTCATGGCTTCGGCGAGGAGAAGATCGTCACCCGGTCGCACCCAACAATCGACGTCCCCTGAGTGCTCGCGAACTCTCAGCCCCTGCACGTGAAGAGCGGGCCCCTTGATGAACAGCACCTCGATCTCAAGTTGCGATGCAACCTTGGCGATCAGGGCGTAGACCAGTTCATGATGGACAGACAAGAGCCACGGTCGGCTGATCGTCGTGGTCGCCCCTTCGGCACTATGAGTCGGGGCCGCGAGATTCATTTTCTCAAGCTCGTGAATCACAGCGGCCGAATCAGCCGTCAGCTGTGAATCGTCGATCGTCTGTTCCGCCAACAGGCGCAACATGTCGGCCCCAGCGCCCCAGAGGAACCGGGGTTCGGCGGGAGTACTTGGACAAACGATCAACTCGAAGCCTTCTTCGGCTAGCTCGTGCCCACGAAGGTCCAGGGCTCCCGCGAAGGTAGCGCCCCAACGCGTCATTCGTCAGCTCCGCACGATCTCGAATCGACCAGTACGCGCCGTGTCGAGCGCAACTTCGCTGACCGCGATGGTGAGTTGGTGAGGTCGTTCGGGCCAAGTCCGTCGGTCATGATTCTCTCGAACGCGATTGGGGGCGAACGGCCCGGGTTGCAACGCCGGCTGCCCGTTCAGCAACCGCAGAGGTATTTCGCCTCGCTGCGGGGAAAGGCCTCCCCACGGGGGAAGTCTGCTGGCTCTCTCCGCTGGCGCTTGGGCTGGCACCGGGGCCCCATCCCCGCCTCGGCGCGAGAGCAAGAAGGATGACCATGGCCAAGAGACCGTGAGAAAGCATGGATGTCAGAATCGACGTGTTCGATAGCGCAACGGCTGGCATTACGACGACGAGAGAAGATATCACGGTGGGCAACCCATGCGCGGCACGGTCAAGAATCCGGAGGAACACAAGCAAGACGATGCCGGCACCGAATACACCGAACCAACCGAAGTGAGCATACCCATCGGCGAAGAGATTGGCGTTTGCCGATAGCTCCGGGGAACCTGACACCCAATATCCGATCATTCGCGCGGGGCCACGGGGATACGGCGGGTTTGGGAAGAACGGGGCAAGCACCGAATGGGACAGCATTTCATAAGGACCGTCACCGTAGAACGACAAGTACTGCTGAGAAAGCCGCGCCGGTGTGATAAGAAATCGCCGCGCGAACAAGGACGACCAGACAATCCCGTCTGACTGCACATCCAAGGCAGCGGCGACCAGGATTAGCCCGGACGAGCCCCAAATGAAATTGAGCGCGCGAGGGCGGAGGTTAGCACGGAACATAAGCGCCACGATCACCAGCGCCGGAACGCTGAACAAGACCGTCTTGAATCCAGTTCCCGAATAGATGACGAGCTGTCCGAGCACACCGACTGCGACGAGAGCCCAGCGACGCGACATCAGACCTCGCGCCATGATGAGCGGGTTGACCACATTTGCCTGTGTCGAGACGAGGTAACCAAGCAGGCCTGCGCTCGACAGAGCGTCCGCATAGTCCTCTCTCACGTCGTAGACGTCGAAGATGGACAGGAATCTAAGGCTCAGCCCCGCTTCGGCCGCAAGGTAACCGTAGACCAGAACAGAAAATGCGACTACCACGATCCAGAAGGTTGTGGATGTCGGGCGGGGGAACAACGGACGTCGGACAGGACGCGCACGCACCCCGAGGCACACGACCCCGAATGCCGCTGCGAAGCCCAAGGACATGAGTACGGCGTCCTGGAACTCAAGGACGCCTCCATAAGTGCTCATCAAGATCGTCGGAGCGATCGTGACCGCGTAGAGAACCCACAGAACGGCTGACGATGGGCGCGTCAATCGTTGCGGCAGCATCCATGCAGTCGCAACGGCAATCATGAATGTCAAAAGGACGAACGGCAACGGAGCCGGCACATACCGCTGGCCCGCGTAGGCGAACGCCGGCTGAATGATCGATTGATACGTCCAATGGAGCGTAAATGCATACGCAAGAAGAGCTGCAGGCACGCCCAACAGGTTGCGGACGATCAACAAAACGAAGCGCTTCTCCTTGCGCTTCTTGCTCGCCAAAGCCGTGCGGCGGAACATCGCCGAGTCGGCTGAAATCTTTGGCGAGCTCAATCGTCGTCACCCCCTGAGGCATCGGTCACTCGGTCCCGAGCGGTGGCGGCGCGCACCACGAGCAAGAACATGGCTGCATAGCTTAGTAGCTGCACAGCCGTCCACGCCGAAAGCGCCCAGATCATCTCGAGGTGCAGGACGTACGCAACGACGATCGCGCCAGCCGCGCCGACGGCTCTGCCGACGTCCCATGCGAACTGCTGTGCTTGATGCTCAAGCAGCACGAGACCACGCGAGACAGGAACCACGATGAACTGTGCGAGGTAGGCGACAACCACTACTTGGGCGTACACACCAGATCCGCCCCATTGCGCTCCGAATATCAGGACGAACAACCAGGGCGCCGTGATCACCACCACGAGAGCGGGAACGATCCCTAGCAGAGCCTGATTTCTTGCCAGCACGAGGACCATTCGCCGTAGCCCCGGCTGCCCGGTTCGTAGGCGCTGTGCGAAAGTGCTCTCAAAGTGCTTGCTGACCGCATCCACGATCATTCCTACCGGCGCCGCCAACACGCGCATCGTCAAGGCGAACAGGCCTGCCTCCAGGGCCCCGTATAGAGCGACGAGAAGCAGCGCAGGCAGCTGAAGGCCGATGGAGTTGATTGCACTCGACCAGGTGTTGACCAATGGGAATCGCTTGTATCGCCAGAGCACAGCAGACATCGGCGCGATTTCGGTCGCTGCGTCGCTCCGCACGCCACCGCGCCGCCGACGTATGCCAAGACCGAAAAGCCCAGCGGTCCGCCCCACCGCCAGGCTCGTTATCAGTCCGAGGGGCGTCGCGCTGAGCATGCCGATGCCGACGCTCCAGAGCGCCTGCGCGATTCCCTGAGAAGCATTGCGAACTGCCAACCCAGAGTAGTCCTGCCGGCGCACAACCCATGCCGACACCAGCGCATTCAGACTCATCGCGAAAAGGCTTACCGGGATCACCCACCAGTAGCTCTCCAAGATCACCACTCCGGAGAGCTCAGCCAACGGGCGACGAGCGAAGTAAGCAACGAGCGTGATGAGAAGCGTGACTACCGTCATGGTCAGGAGACCAAGCTTCACAAGCGCGCGTGCATCCGCATCTTCACGCGGAAGAACTACTGCACGCTCCCAGCTGAAGGTTGCGACAGAACCGAGGACGGCGCATACGGCCGTCACCATGGCGAATGCCCCGAAGTCCGCCGGAGTATATAGACGAGAAAGAATCGGGGAAACGAGCAGTACGGTTCCTTGACCGATTAGCGTCCCAACGAGGATTTTCGAGACCGCGCCGCGGAAGATCACGAGCGTCGAGCACCTCTATCGGGAAGCGCGCTGTACGCCTGAATCAACTGCTTCGCCTCGCTCGCCCAATTCAATGATTCGACCGCAGCGCGCCGCGCGTTGGCGCCGTGCTGCGCCAGGAGCGCAGGATCATCGGCGTAGCGTCGCACAGCACGCGCGATTGCGGCCGGGTCTCGCTGATCCACCACCTGCCCGCACTCGTGGCGATCGATTATGTCTCGCCACAGCGGAAAGTCCGAGGCGATTACTGGGACGCCGGCCGCGAAGTATTCGAACATCTTTGTGGGCAAAGCATCGACGTAGGCGGGGGTCGCCTGCAACACCGCGAATCCGATGCGGGCGCTGAGCAGCAGTTCTCGTGCTTCTTGAGGTGGAAGCACCCCGAGATACTCGACCTTCTCCCAGCCTGGGTTGGCGGCCAACCGTTCATGAAGCTGAGCAGGCATGGAACCCGCGAGCCGCAACATCCAGCCCTGTGGCATATCAGGGTGTGCCATCGCCTCAACCATGACGTCTGCCCCGCGCGCCCTGCCGATAGCCCCGATGTACACCATCAGCGGATCTCTGGACTCAACGGCAGGGGCTGTCGCCTCGTTCTCGAGGAGCGGCGGGAAGTTGCGAACGACAGTAGTCTTCGACGACGGGAATCGGGATGCCACTTGCTCGGTCGCGGCAATCACCGCGGTGCTCGTGCCAGCCAGCCAACACAGAGCGCGAGCGGCCCCCACCAGTATCGGCCGGGTTACGGCATTCGTGTACGGCTTGTCCAAGACCTGAACGGGCAGATCCTCGTGAGCATCGTAGACAACGGTTCGTCCCAGCACACGCAAGAGCGGGATCGCCCAGATCAGTTCTGGATCATGCAAGTGGACGATACGCGCTCGCGTCGACAGTGCCATCGCGACTGCGCGCGGGGCCGAAAAGAGCACCCGCCAGGTTCGCCGGAGGCGAGGAAGGGTGCGAACTCGGACGTCGCCGGGAGGCGGTGCGTCCGCGGTCGCAACCGCGACAAGAGTGACGTCGTATCCCGCGTGCGCAAGACTCGTGGCTTCACGGAAGTGGATCCGGTTATCGTTCCACGGATGTGCCGATGAGACATGAACCACTCGAGTCATGAGGTGATCAGCCTATCGAGTGAGGCGCTCAGCTTCGAAGCAAGTACCTGATATGAGTACTCCGTCAGTACATGCTCTCTGGCTCGACTGCCCATTTCGTCACGATCCTTGTTGTTGAGGCGAACGACGTGGACCATGGCTTCAGCAAGGGCCTCGACGTCGTCCGCGGGTACGGTGATGCCAGCTCCGGCGTCCTTGACTGGATCATTGAAGGCGCTGCTTCCAATGATGATGGGACGACCCGCGAGCATGTAGTCGAACAACTTGTTCAGGCTGATCCCGTACTTGTAAATCGGTCGGTCCCGCAGGTTGACGACCAGACAATCAGACTGCCTGGCACGGTCGATCACCTCCGAGCGCGGTATGCGTTCTTCGAACCGGATCCTTTCTCCATACGGAAGCTTCTGCGCTGCCTCGATGAGCGAGTCCCGCAGTGGCCCAGCTCCGACCAAGCGGAACCGCAGGTCAGTGGATGGCATCAACTCGCACGCACGATCGAAAGCCGCCAAGAGCGTATCGAGGGCATTGGCCCTCCCATGAGCGCCGAGGTACATGAAGGTGAATCCGCTGTCGTCACGTGGCTCAGCTGGGAGGCCCTCAGCAGCGAGGGACGGATCGGTCCCGTTAGCGATCCAGACAAAAGGAGTGCTGACGCCATTCTCCGAAAGATAGCGACCCAATCCTGGCAGGGGAGACAAGACCAAGGAAGCTCGTTTCGCCAGCGAAAGCGAAAACGACTTGATCGCTCGCGCCAACATTCCGTTTTCTCGCAGAGCGCCGAGGTCGACAAGCGTCTCTGGCCAGATGTCCCTGACCTCGTAGACGAAGGGTACGCGATAGCGTTTTGCTAGCCGGGCGCCTGCCCATGCTCCGAGAAGGTGCACCGTGCTCCCGATCACGACGTCAGGCCGCTCCAATCCTCGCGTGTTTGGTCGGAACAACACCCCGAGAGTGAATACAACCATCCCCACAAGACGAGTCACGCCTGAACGATACGAGTTCGACCAGACCCATAGACGATCCACTCCGTTGTCGTCGGCCCGCCGCGTGAGCGCAAAGCCAGGGAATAGTTGGCGCCCCGACGGATGCTGAGTCGTCGCAGCAATGACAGTCGTCTTCCAACCGGAGCTCAATAAACAACGAGCAAGCGAATAATGGCGGCCGCTGTTGCCACTCTCAGACTTCGCCGAGGCGTAGTGATTCACCACCCACACGCGAGGGGCTCGGGTAGGCTCGGGTGTCCGGTGGAAATAGTGATCGGGCAGACCGCGGGTGACACCGACATCGTCGATTGCCTTCAGATCATTGCCCATAGTGATGTCGCTTGGCCGAAACACCGCAAGGACCGTCCGCCACAGGATCGTAAGATCGAGGCGGGCCGAGACATTGTCGACATATTCGACGTCGAGATCGAATCGCCTGCTGAAGGGCACACGGTTACGCCCAGATACTTGTGCCAGCCCCGTGACGCCGGGTTTGACATCATGCCGGCGAGCATGATGCGCCGAGTAGTACGGCAGATACTCAGGCACCAAGGGGCGGGGCCCGACCAGACTCATCTCGCCCCTGAGTATGTTGAGCAATTGGGGAAGCTCGTCGATCGACAGTTTGCGCACCGTCTTCCCGAGAGCGGTCAACCGATCGCGGTCGGCCAGCAAGCGTCCTTCACGATCACGTGCATTCGTCATCGTGCGGAACTTGATAACTCGAAAGAGCTTGGCATCCTTGCCCGCCCGCGGGTGGGCGAAGAAGGGATTCCCCTTGTTCTGAATAGCGAGAGCCATCGTCACGAGGATGAGAAGCGGAGACAGCGCGATCAGCGCGATCAGCGCGATCAGCACATCGGCGAACGGTTTCACCACAGCTGAGTAGGTCTTCATCACAGCACCGCGGCCAGTTCGTCGAAAGTTCGGTCGAGAGATGCAGCCATGAAGTCGCGGTACGAGCGCAAGGCGACCGGGTTGTCTCGTTCCGCGAGGAGGCCAGTGAGCGCCGCTGGGATGTCTTCAACGGAGCGGATGAACATCCCTGCTCGCATCTGCAGCCCGAAGAGGTCCTGAAACTTGGTTCCTGGCCATTTGTTGAACACAGCGGCAGGGATCGCGCAAGCGAGAGCGGTGATGGCAACGTGCAAACTCGATGACATCACCACTGTCGCCCCCGCGACGATACGAAGGATCTCGAATGGCTCCAACTTCTCGTCCGGCATCTCGATCTCGCCGCCGGCGGCATCGATGATCGGCTGCATCGAGGCACGATCGTTCCACAGGTGTATCACCGGGACAAGCACGACCCTGAGGCCCGTTGCATCCTTGAACTCGCGCAACATCTCCGCAATTCGCGAGCACTCAGCCTCAGTGATGTTATGAAACTGGAAGACCGCGTAGGGCTCCTCCGGAGCGGTCAAGGCGGCCGGAGGGGACTCCAGCCCGCCGGATTCTGGACGAAGTAGGCGCGGGAACAGCCACCCAAGATCCGGCGTGACACGAATACGATCATCAACTTCGAGGTACTCCCCGCCTTCGAGAATCTTCCGTGACAGCACTCCTCGTACGGAAATGAAGTCCAGTTTGTCTAGTGTGGCAGCGACGCGGGATGGGTCAGCCTGGTCCTCAAATGGGCGAACCCCAACTGAAAGCCACGTCTTAGTTCGCGACTGGAGGTCAGCCCAGTCCCAGACCACATCGGACGCTCGTCCCGATGGCACGCTGACGCCCCGCCGCTCGTAAATCGGGTCCCAGCTGCGCCGATCAAAAAAGTGAACGACTTCGCCACCCGCCAGCACGAGTGCATCGTACTTGCCGTCGATTTCGTCTCTGTCATAGGCGCGGTACCATTCATCCCCCACGCGAGCCTCGGTAGGCGAGATGAAATCCACGATCAGGTCGTCACGACGCAGTTGCAGTTCGCGTCGCACGATGTGCGAGAAAAGAATGTCTCCGTAGTTGTCGATATCGGCAAAGGAGAAGATGGCAACGCGGGTGAGTGTCACAGCGAATGCACCAACCCTTCCACAGCATCCACGTCGAAGACCGGAATGCCTCGAGCCTCGGCCACTTCGCGGCGCTCCAGATACCAATTGTCGATGAAAATTGAATCTGCCTGTGTGATGAAGTCCGACTTCTTATCGTCCGCTCCGAGGTGGATGATCTCGTCGAACAACTTCGGGTCCAGACGATGGGCACGCAAGACGCCATCAGGGTCCACGACGGACTTGGTAATCAGGACGAGCCGCTTTCCGCTGGAGATTGCCAGGTAGAGGAACCGGACAAGATCGGCGTTCACACGGCCATTGATGACGAGCGTGTCGTCGAGGTCGACATAGATATGGGCGAAGCTGAATGTATAGCGATAGTGATTGGTCGTTGATCTGAACATCTCGACCTGAAACGGGCTTGAAGAGATCTCCACTGGCCTGCCCAGAAGGTCGAAGACAGTCAAGAGAGGGAGGTTGACTCCCTTGTGGCGGAAGAATCCTCCGCTGCCGGGAGCTCGGGTGGAGACCTCGAGCAACTTGAGCGTGCCGTCCTTGGCCTCCTTGAGCTGGAAGAACCACAGACCTTGTAGGGTCATCAACTCATTGATGCGCTCTGCAACGGCCGCAATCTCTGGGGTGGTTGCGGCCTCGCGACTGCGGAACGAGATGCCCATGCGCACTTCCACACGCTCGCGGGTGCCGACGAAAAGCAAGCGCCCCTCGCTGTCAGTGAAGCACTCAACGGTGTACTCCCTCCCCGGAAGATACTCCAACACCAGCATCCCAGGCTCTCGCTGGACTGCTTCTAGTTCCTCCCGATCCTGCACCATGCGCACTCCTTTGCTGCCCTGCCCCACATCGGGCTTCGCGAAGAGCGGGAACTCCGGTTCATCGACCGTCGGATCCAGCACGTCAGGACAAAACTGCTCGCCGCGAAAAAGTTCATACGTGTGCGCCTTGTGGCGGCAGACAAGATTCGTCTGAAGGTCCGAGTTCGGAATCCTGGCGGAAATTCGATCGGCATTCTCGGCGAGGAAAAGTGCTGCTGAGTCATGTGTCGGGAATATCACGTCGATGCTATTCACGTCGATCAGCTCGTTTAGCCGCTCCAAGAAGTCTGGTGCACTCATCTCGGGGACACTCAGTACCGGCTGGTCGTAAATCAGGCCGCTGATGTCGTCCCGACTAGACGCCGCCAATGCGTTGATGTGCACGGAGTTGCGGATCGCGCGAAATACCTCAATTGCATTCTCGGCACCAGCGGGAAAGATGAGGACGTTGATCTTCTTGATCTTAGATTCGCTGTCAATCGACATACCGCGTTGCTCCACCGTTTCATTCATTGATCTCTCCGGATCTCGTCAGCCCGCGGCACGATACGCCGGAAAGAAGGTCCCGCTGTTCAGCACGATCGGATCCACTCCGATTTCAACCGCGCGCCGGTCAACGAGCTGCCGATAATGCTCAGGCTGGAGAATGGCTTTGCCGACGTGGAAGTCGGCTTCCTTGCCCCCGAACGCCGCCTTGAAGCGATGCAACGAATCCCCCACGGTCACCCCGCCACCGAGATGCAGAGCCGTGATTCCCTCATCGGCCGCCCACTGCATCACCGCCCAGATCATGAGGTTGTTGGCGCCCGACTCGGATCCTGTCGAACCTGACAGGTGGTAATGCGCATGCTGCTCGTCTCGGAGGATGAAGCTCGCCGCCACTATCTCTCCCCGAGCGTCGATCACCCGCGCCACCTTTATGCGATCCCCGAGTCCCATCAGTGCCTTGTAGTACTCATCCGGAAAGAAGTAATGATCAGCGGCGCCGACACGATGCATCGTCTGCTCGTAAAGTTCACGAGTGTCGCGCAGGTTCGCTTCCTCGATGGCTACGATCTCAGCTCGGCATGCGTTCTTCTCGGCGGTGCGGACGGCATTGCGCCCTCGCTTGTGCATCGCCGCCCACATATCCGCTCCGTCGGCAAGCGGAACGACGAATGTCTGCGAAACTGGCGTTACTTCAAGTCCCGGCAAGCCAGCAAGACGATTCGCTTGGGTGGGGATGAAGGGCGGGAAGCGCAGGAACAATGACACGATTCCTGCCTCCGAAAGCACTCTGCGCGATTCGCCCCAGAGGCGCGAGACGTCTGTAGAGCTCAGGCCGTCGCCCACGTGCACGCCGCCGTACCCGTACGGCGTTACGGCATCGGACATGAGCGAATTCGAAATTGGGCGTGCGATGAGTGGAATACACCACTCGCCATCTCCGTCCCGCAGCTCGAGCCACGAACCACCGTCGGCAGCAGCGACCGCCTTGCCGTAATCTTCGGACGCGTACAGCGAGCGTTCCCCTGCTTCCTGCTTATCCGTCAAGACGATCATGATGCGAGCACCTCCGCGAGCGTTGCGCCGACACGATCCATATCAGCCGCGTCGTAGCGGTGATCGATCGGCAGGGAAAGCAGTCCCTTGTGCCATGGGACCGAGCCCATGCGCGCCGGCTTCGGCCAATGAATCGGGCAGAAGATGCCCCTCTTCGCAAGCTCGGATTGTGTCCACATCGCGTCGTCGACCTGAATTACGACATGTGACGGCACATCGGCCGCCGATATGAGTCGGGCACGATCGTTCTGGAAGAGAGATCTCTGAAGGGCCTGTGCGTTCATCCGACGCTGGGATCTCATGTAGCCGTAGTCGAGTTCCTGGATTGTCCGCATTGTGCGCGCACTCGCCCGCACAGGGGAAAGGTCTTCATTACTTTCGAGTGAGTCTGTTGCTTCTGCGAAAACTACCCGCGCCTGCGTGAGCTCGCCTGCCCGCTTCAGGTCCATCGCTTCCCAGCCTCGATGAGCGCGATCCCGGAGCGTGAGGTTTGATTTCACGCCCCGCAAGTAGGCTCCGTCGGCCACCGGCAGCACCTTGCGCAAGCTTGCGAACCCGTAGTCCCCGAGGGGCGTGAGAGCACCCAGAACTCTGTGCGTCTCATCCTCGATCACACGGAATCCTTGTAGCTGCAGTTCTCGCACCGCCTCGATGTGGGCCACGCTCGGCTCTGCACCGAAATAGGCGATCGTCAGCGCTGCCGTTCGCGTCGGCTCACAGTCTTCCGCGATTCGAACCAAGTCGTCAGGCACGATCTCAAGCCGCTCCGTGACCTCGTATGGGCGAAATGTCCAGCGCTCTGGCGCGAAACTGACGAGCATGCTTTCACACAAGTACGCGGGCACCAACAACGTGTCACGACCCTCGTGCTCCAAGATATCTGCCAGAGCTGCGAGAACTTGCCTTCCCGTTTGAGCGTACTGAACGGCTCCGGTTCGCGCCCACGGCGGCTCAGACTGCGCCCCGAGAGATAGCTCAGGTGCGCTTTCAAAGAATGACCCAATGGGACGGACGGCCTTCGTCGACATCATTGCGCGTCGAGGAAGGCGGAGATCGCGCTGATGACCCGCTCGCGCTGGCCGTCGCTGAGCGCCGATCCGCTCGGAAGCGTCAACCCGCGCTCGAACAGCGCCTCTGAAGTACCGTCGATCTCGCCGCGGTAGTTCTCGAACACCGGTTGCTTGTGCATCGGCTTCCACAGAGGGCGGCTCTCGATGTTGTCTGCGGCGAGCGCCGCGGAGAGCTCTTGCGGCTTCCAGCCCGTGGTGTCCGAATCAATGAGGATCGACGTCAGCCACACGTTGTCGTCGCCGTCGCTGTCTCCGCCGAACACCTCGACGCCGGCGACGTCGGCGAAGAGCCCCTTGTACTGCTCGCGCATCTCACGGCGCTTCGCGATCATCCCGTCCAGACGCAACAGCTGCGCCCGCCCGAGGGCCGCGAGGAGGTTGCTCATGCGGTAGTTATAGCCCACGTCGGTGTGCTCGTAATGAACGACCGGTTGACGCGCCTGCGTGGCCAGGTAGCGCACGTGCTGCGCGAACGCAGCGTCATCGGTGAGCAGCATCCCGCCGCCCGAGGTCGTCATGATCTTGTTGCCGTTGAATGACACGATCGACGCGCGGCCGAATGAGCCGGCTGCCTTTCCTCCGTGACTGGCGCCCAGTGACTCTGCGGCATCCGCCAGCACCGGGACACCGAACTCGTCGGCGATCGCGAGAATCTCGGTGTAGTCGACGGCTTTGCCGAGCAGATCGACAGGAACGATCGCCCCCACGTGCTCGCCGTCTGCGCTCAGGCGCCCGAGCGCTGTGCGCAGGAGGGCCGGGTTCATGTTTCCGGTGGCAGCATCCGCATCGACGAAGTACGGCTCGGCGCCCGTGTACATGATCGCGTTCGTCGTGGCCGCGAAGGTCATCGTCGAGGTCACCACGATGTCGCCGGGCTTGACCCCCAGAGTGATGAGTCCCAGATGCAGGGCGGCTGTGCCGGAACTCAGCGCGACGCCCTCTGCCACCCCGACCCGGTCGGCGAGCTCGCGCTCGAACGCGTCGACATCGGGGCCGAGCGGCGCGATCCACCCGGATCGCATGGCTGCCACGACGGCGTCTTCTTCGAGCTGCGTCACATCAGGTGACGACATGTAGATGCGTTCACTCACGCGCGTTCAGCCTTCTCCAGGTTCGGTCGTTCGATGATGGCCGTGTCGTTGTTCCGCGGATTCGCCTTCATCCGCGCCTCCCAGCCTGCCTTGTCGAGCCGCTCGGGGGTGATCACGTCGGCACGGGTGTGCGACACCTTCGGATGGAACGGACGCGCCAGGTTCTCCTTGTGCCCCACGAGCTCCTCGTGCAGTTTCTCGCCAGGACGCAGTCCGGTGAAGACGATCTCGATGTTCCGCCCTGACATCGCGATCATGCGCTTCGCGACGTCGAGGATCGACACCGGCTCGCCCATGTCGAGGATGAGCACTTCGCCGGCGCGGCCGATGCCGCCCGCCTGGATCACCAGCTGGCAGGCCTCGGGAATCGTCATGAAGAAGCGAGTCGCCTCTGGATGCGTGACGGTGATCGGGCCCCCGGCGGCGATCAATGACTGGAAGGTCGGCAGCATCGAGCCGCGGCTCCCGATGACGTTGCCGAAACGCACCGACAGGTAGCGCATCCCGGTCTCTTCGCCCGCCCACGCTGTGAGCTTCTCGGCGACGCGCTTGGAGTGCCCGAGCACGCTGGTGGGGTTTGCTGCCTTGTCGGTGGAGATGTTGACGAACGTCGTCACCCCGACCCGGCGGGCGGCCCGGATGATGTTGAGCGACCCGAGCACGTTCGTCTTCCATGCCTCATCCGGGTACTGCTCGAGCATCGGCAGGTGCTTCAGCGCCGCCGCATGGAACACGACTTCCGGGCGACGCTCATCGAACAGGGCGTTCATCAGCTCTGGGTCACGGATGTCGGCGAGCACGACTTCGTTGGTGTCGAGAAGACCGTGCCCCTTGGTCCCCAACTGCGCCATCTGCAAGCCGGTTTCGTCACGGTCGAGCATGATCAGCTCGCTGGGTCCGTATTTCGCCAGCTGACGGCAGAGCTCGGATCCGATCGACCCGCCCGCTCCCGTGACGAGAACCCGCTTTCCGGTGACGTACCCGGCGATCTGCTCGACGTTCGTGTCGACCGGGTTGCGGCCGATGAGGTCTTCGATGCTGATGTCGCGCACATCGGACGGGGACTCCGCGCCGGATTGGAGGCTGGCCAGGGTCGGGGTGACTGCAACCCGCAGACCCGCCTTCTCGCCCTGGTCGCTGAACTTTCGCATCAGCGCGCTGTCTGCCTGGCCGACCGCGATGATGAGCATCGTCGCTCCGGTATCGCGCGCAGCAGCTTCGATCTCGTTCGTGCGGCCGATGACGGAGACACCGCGCAGGCGCAGGTTGGCCTTCGCGGGGTCGTCGTCGAGCAGTCCGACTGGGCGGAACGGCGACAGCGGATCGGTGTTGACCTGGTGCAACAGGCGATCGGCGATGTACCCCGCGCCGATGATGAGAGCCGGCTCGGCGTCGGCACCGGGCTTACGCGCACGGTCGATCATGAGCCGAGCGACGTAGCGCACGCCGAACATGAGCAGCAGCACAAGAGGAGCTGCCAGGAAGGAGGTACCGCGGGGCACGCCGATCAGCGGGCCGAGCGGAATGATGAACAGCGCGATGACGATCGTCTCGGCGAGCACGAGCAGCCCGAGGGTGCGTACCTCTTCGAAGGATCCGTATGTATAGCGGCCCCGGTACAGCGCGAGGTAGTAGCCGGCAGCGATGTGCAGCCCCGCTGCAACGAACCCGAGCAGGATCGTCGAGATCCAGCCGCGCGCTTCCATCACGAACTCGAACCGCAAGGCCACGGCGAGCACGATGCCGAAAGCCCAGGCTCCGCCGTCGACCGCTGCCGCGAGCCCGCGTCGGCGTTTCTGTGCCATTGACTTGGTCTGCATGGTAGAGATCTCTCCGGTCATCAATGGCTCATCCAGCGTCGGGTCCACACGGATCAACTTTCTCTGCGCTCCCCCAAGCACTGAAACCTATGATTCCACACCCAGTCGAAGAATCCGTGCACGATGTCTGCGGAAGACTGCGGGATCTTTGTGGGTTTCGCGGGCGATGGGCGGGGGAATTGTGCGCGGGATCTGGGCGTGTTTCGTCTCGCTGCGCTCGCTCAACGACCGGGAGAGACGTTGGGCTCGCTCAACGAACGGGAGAGATGCTGGGCTCGCTCAACGAACGGAGGGATGCGCAGCGCTCGCTCAACCAGGCAGGGTCAGAGGAGACCGTCGCCGATCTCAGGGTCGCCCTCCACCGGCGGAGCGGTCGGTTCCGGATTGGGCACGACCGGCTCTTCGGTCGGGGTCGGGTCGGGCTCCTGATTCTGCTGCCGGTTCTGCCGCTCCCGGCGTGCGGCCTCGGCGCGCTCCTCCTCCGTGATCGCCTGATCCGTGACGAGCGCGACCACTGCATCGCGGTAAGCGGTGACCGCCGCTGCTCCCTCGGCACCGCCGAGCTTCGAGCTCACGACGTGTGCGGCAGCAGCCGTCACCGCGTCGCGCAGAGGCGCCTCAGCGTCTGGGTTCTCTTCGATCGCCTTGATGCCGAGAGCAGTGAACGATGCCGCAAGGCCTTCGAGAGTCGTCGCATGCTGAGCATCGAGGTCTTCGACTTTCGTCCGCCCCTCACGCAATTCAGCTGTCGCCGCGTCGAGCTCGGCGAGCTGGGCCTGCGCGTCGTCGATCGCCACGCCGACCTCTGACAACGAGTCCTCGTCGATGTCATTGCGGACATATGGGTCGACTGGTTCCGGAAGCACGACCGCCTGCAACGCCGCCGCGTGCCTGTCGATCTCTGCGATGATCCCGTCGGCCAGCACCGCATCGAGGATCGCGATCGTCGCGGCACCATCTGTCGACCGCGGATCGGGAGCCGTGCGTGCTCCGTCGACCGCGGTGCGCAGCGCCGCCGCATTCGCCTCGCCCGCCACCGCTTTCGCGGACAGCCGGTCATGCGCAGACATGAACGCCTGCTCGGCGTTCTGGATCATCGCCTCATCCGCGCGCAGCGACTGCATGACCCCGTCGGCAGGGCTCGCGTTCGCCATCTGCACTCCCCCGACGATCCCCGCTGTGGCGACGCCGACGATCGCAAGCGAGGCCGCCGCCGCGGCCAGTCCGTCGAACCGGCGACGCCGACGCCGCTTGGCCGACGCCGGGGGTGCGGGAATGGTCGCCGGCGCGGCATCCGCCACCGCCTCCTCGACGAGCTGCGACAGACGTTGCACACTGGCGCGCGGCCTCGTCATGTCGAAGTCGTCGCTCGGATCGCCGAACATCTCCGTGAGCCGTCGCACGGTGTGGTGGTCGTCGAACGTCGTCGACGCCTCTTCGATGCGAGGGCCCTGCGGGAAGAGCTGTGCGAGTGTGGTCATGCGGCTTTTCCGTGATGTCTTTTCGGCAGTGTCGTGAGCGTACCTATAGTTGTCCTCAGACGAACATACCCGCGCGGTCTGTTCCTCGCCCTTCCCCGCTACCAGGAGCGCCCATGGATCTTCCCGATTTCGTGCGGATTCTGCGACGCCAGCTGGTGCTGATCGTCGCGTGCCTGTTGATCGGCGTCTCCAGCGGGGCATTGATCGCCATGTTCACGCCGCAGCGGTTCGAGGCATCCACCGAGCTCATGATCTCGGTCAACGCTCGCGACGGTGCGACCGCCATCGAACTCACCCAGGGCACGAGCTACGCGCAGCAGGTCGTCGAGACCTATCGCTCCATCATCACCAGCTCCCTGGTACTCGACCCGGTGATCGACGATCTCGGCCTGCCGACGACAGCCCCGGAACTCGCCGAGCGCGTGCGTGCCTCCGTCGGCATCCGCAGCACGATCATCTCCATCTCGGTGACCCACACGAATCCCGGACAGGCTGCTCGCATCGCCAACGCGATCGGCGACAGCTTCGCGACCCTCGTGTCTGAACAACTCGAGAAGCGCGCGGAGGACACCGCCTTCCGCATCCGCATCATCCCGCTGCAGGCGGCTCAGGTGCCCCTCGAACCCGTCGCTCCCAACATGCGCATGTCGCTGATCATCGGCGCCGTCATCGGCCTCGGCGCCGGCATCGGAATCGGAATGCTGCGGACGGTGCTCGACACACGCATCCGCACCCTGGCCGACTTGGAGTCGACGGTCACGGCCCCGGTGCTCGGTGGCATCGCGCACGATCCGGATGCCGCTTCGCGGCCGCTCATCGTCGCATCCGCCCCGCAAGATCCGCTCGCCGAAGCATTCCGCAGCCTGCGCACCAACGTGCGCTTCGTCTTCCCGTCCGGCGAGCCGGGCGTGTTCGTGATCACGAGCTCTGGCCCCGGCGAGGGGAAGACCACCACGGCCGCGAATCTGGCCATCGCATTCGCCGAATCGGGGATGCGGGTAGCCCTCGTCGACGGCGACATGCGCCTGCCTCGGGTCGCCGAGCGCTTCGGCATCGAGGGAGGCGTCGGCCTGAGCGACGTGCTCGTCGGCCGCGTCGCGGTGAACGACGTCATCCAGCGCTGGGGGCGCGGCGCGCTGTTCCTCCTCCCCTCGGGAACCATCCCTCCCAACCCCGCCGAACTTCTCGGGTCGCCGGCGATGGAGGGTCTGATCGCCACGCTCACCACCGCATTCGACGTCGTCATCATCGACACGCCCCCGGTGCTGCTGGTGACGGATGCCGCGGTGGTGTCGCGATTCGCCACCGGCGCCATCCTGGTCGCCGCGGCGGGATCCACGACGAAGCCTCGACTCGCAGAAGCCGCGCAGCGCATCGAGGCGGCGGATTCGCGCGTGCTGGGTACTGTTGTAACCATGCTCCCCACCAGCGGGGCAGACAAGACGGCATACGGCACATACGCGTATGGGGCGCATCACAGCAATGCATGAGCGCACGGGGAAGGTTCCGGTATCACTCCGGACCGCGCTCCCAACGATGAACTGAACGAAAGAACTCAGGAGAATTCCTCGTGGAACTTCGCGACTACGTGCGCATCCTGCATAAGAACTGGATCCTCATCCTGGTGCTTCTGCTGCTCGGGCTCGGTGGCGGCACCGCTTACGCGTTGCTGCAGCAGCCGAAGTACGTCGCATCCACCCAGCTCTACGTCTCGGTGCGCACCGAAGGCGCCGCGACCGGCGACCTGGTGCAGGGCACCACGTTCGCTCGGCAGATGGTGACGAGCTACGTCGACGTCGTCGGCACCGCGCTCGTGCTCGAGCCGGTCATCGAAGAACTGAACCTCGACACGTCCGTCGCAGCACTCAGCTCACGCATCTCCGCGAGCACCCCCCTGAACACGGTGCTCATCGACATCGCCGTAACCGACGGCGACGCCGACACCGCGGCCGATATCGCCAACGAGGTCGCGAAGAGCTTCTCGGCAGCCGTGCAGGGCACCCTCGAGCAACCCGCCGCCGAAGGCACGACAAGCCCGGTGCAGATCACGATCACGGAGCCGTCGGTGCCGCCGACGGCTCCGACCAGCCCGAACGTGCGCATGCTGATCCTGCTCGGCGGGATCTTCGGCCTCGCTGCCGGTGTCGGTGTCGCCATGCTGCGCACCGTGCTCGACACCCGCATCCACACGCTCCACGACATCGAGCACATCACCGACAAGCCGATGCTCGGCGGCATCGCGTACGACCCGGATGCGACCAAGCGTCCGCTCATCGTGCACGCCGACCCTCGCAGCCCGCGTGCGGAGTCCTTCCGGACCCTGCGCACGAACCTGCAGTTCCTCAACGTCGAGTCCGGCCCCCGCATCTTCGTCGTCTCCAGCTCCGGCCCCGGCGAGGGCAAGTCGACGACGACGGCGAACCTTGCGATCGCCCTCGCCGAGACCGGGGCTCGCGTCGCCCTGATCGACGGCGACCTTCGCCTGCCTCGCGTGGCCGACTACCTCGGCATCGAGGGCGGCGTCGGCCTCACCGACGTGCTCATCGGGCGGATCGACGTGCCCGATGCGTTGCAGAAGTGGGGCGCGAACGACCTGTACGTGCTGCCCAGCGGTCGCATTCCCCCGAACCCTTCGGAGCTGCTCGGCTCTGCCGCGATGGACCAGGTCCTCAAGCCCCTGGGCGAGTACTTCGACTACGTGCTCATCGATGCGCCGCCGCTGCTGCTGGTGACGGATGCCGCGGTGATCGGCAAGAAGGCCCGTGGCGTCATCCTGGCCGCCGCATCCGGCAAGACGAAGAAGCAGGAGCTCACCGGCGCGATCCGCACGCTCGACACCGCCGGAGTCTCGATGCTCGGCGTCGTCGTCACCATGCTGCCGACGAAGGGCCCCGACAGCTACGCCTACGGCGCGTATACCTACGGGTCGACGCACACCCTCGAGCAGGCTCCGACCGAATTGAGCACGGCCCAGGCGAAGCCGAAGCGCCGGGCGAAGGCCAAGGCCGGCGTCTGACGCACGCTGAGGAGTTCCAGATCGCCCTTTCGGCGTTCCGGTCGCAGTTGACGTCGCCCGCGCGACCCGGCACCCGCACGAAGTGCGACCGGAGGCGCCGGCCAGGCCTCAGTCCGCAGCGACCGCGGCTGCGGGAGCCGTCCGGAAAACGATCTTGTGGTACAGCACGAACCGCAGGAGCACCACGATCACGATGCTGACGAGGTTGACGACGTTGACGCCCAGCGGCCCCGGCGTCCGATCCAGAATGCCCGTGAGCATCTGCACGCCCAACCACACCAGCGCTGCGCCCAGCGCGGTGCATGCGGCGTTCACCAGCACGAACAGCACCAGCTCGTTGACGCGGCCGCGCCGGTCACGGTGACGGAACGTCCACTCGCGGTTTCCGATGTAGGCGTTCACGAGTGCCACCAGGGACGCGATCACCTTCGCCCAGACGAGGTCGACGCCCCAGACGTAGACGAGCAGGTTGAACACACCCACCTCGATCAGGGTGCTCACCCCGCCGACGATGAGGAAGCGGCCACCGACGGAGGCGAGTCGGCGCAGGCGTGAGCGAATTTCCATGTCTCCATTAGTCTAGAAGGGAGTGCGATCGTCCGCTCTCGACGCATCGCAGTGAGGTCCGCCAGTGCCAGTAGCCCATCTCGTCGTCGTCATGCCCGCCTACAACGAGGCAGAGGGCATCGGCGGCTTCATCGACGAGATCCGCGAGCACCTCGCGCCCGTCGCGGAGCGGATCAGTTTCGTCGTCGCCGACGACCAGTCCACCGACGGTACGCCCGCAGCACTCGACGGCATCGACGACGTGCATGTCGAGCGTCAGCCGGCAAACCGCGGCCACGGCCCCACCGCCCTCGCCGCGTACCGCGCCGGCATGATGCTCGATCCTGACGTGCTCGTGCACGTCGACGGTGACGGACAGTTCATCGGCCCAGACTTCCCCCGGCTCGTCTCGGCGCTCGTGCGAGAGAACGCCGATGTCGTGCACGGTGTTCGCGACGGCCGCACCGACCCTTGGTTCCGCAAAGCCCTCACTGCATCGGTCGGCACGCTCATCGCTGTCGCCGCGGGCCGCCGCATCCCCGACGTCAACACTCCTCTGCGCGCCTACCGGCCGCAGGCGATCAACCGCCTTCTCGATGCGGTGCCGGCTGACGCTCTCGTTCCGCACGTGCACTTCTCACTGGCGGAGGCGCGTCTCGGCCTGACCGTCCGCTACCTCCGCGTGCTGAGCATCCCCCGGCGAGGCGAATCCGAGACGGGCACGATGTGGGGCGGCACGCCCCGACCGAGCCTCCCGCCGCAGCGACTGCGCCGCTTCGCACGCGCCGCTCTCGGCGAGGTCTGGTCATGGTCCCTCAAGCCGGGCGCTCCCCTGCGCAGCATCCCGACGGCTCCCGCCCAGCGATAGCCCGCACCGACGAGCCGCGCGAATGCCCGAAGGACAGCCCATGAAGAACCTGCGAACTGCGATCTTCTGGCTGCTCGCGGCATCCCTCATCGCGGCGCACGTCATCGTCGGTTGGCACAGCCTCGTGGTCATGCGCCTGTGGGAGGACGAAGCGTTCAATCTCACGGTGCCGCTGAACCTGCTCGCCGGGCTCGGTTACACGAGTGACGGCGCTCTCTCCGGGTCGACGTTGACGCCCTTCGACCCGCGGATCTCCACCGGCGTCTCGGTGCTGCTTCCGGTCGCGGGCGTCCTCACGACCGGCATCGACCCGGTCATCGGCGCCCGACTCATCCCTCTCGCATACTGGGTTCTCCTCCTCGCCGGCCTGGCCGTGCTCGGCCGGCGCATCGGCGGACGCTGGGCGGCACTCGTCGCCCTGGCCGTGCCGCTGGCGTTCAACTCGGCGCTGACGATCTCCCCGATCCAGGGTCCGGCCGATCTGCTCGGCGAGATTCCCGCCGCCGCACTCATCGTGTGGGCTCTGGTCGTGCTGCCCCGGCGCGCCTGGCTCGCCGGCCTTCTCATCGGTCTCGCGGTGCAGGCCAAGCTCATCGCACTGCTCGTGCTGCCCGCCTTTGCCGTCGCGCTCTGGATCCTCTCGCCCGGCCGTGGCATGGACCGCCTCCGTGCGACCCTCAAACGTTGCTGGCTGCCTCTGTCGCTGGTCGCCCTCCCCACGTTCCTCGTCGAAGTCGCCGCCTTCGTCTCCCTGGGAACGAGCGGCTACGTCGACCACCTCCGGGCCCTCGTCGGCTTCCTCCGCAGCGGCGGGCAGAACTACGAACCGACCACGATCACGCAGAAGATCGGCACGCTGCTCGATGCCTGGTTCCTGCCGTGGTGGCTCACGCTGCTCATCGCGCTCACGGCATCCGCATTCATCGTCGGCGGATTCATGATCGCGCGCCGCCGCGCTGCGCCTGAGGCAGGGGCTGGCATCCCCCCGGTCGTGCAGTACTCGGCACTCGCGGCCGTCGTGGGTCTCGCCGCTTATGTCGGCTGGTGGGCCACCGCATCCCACCTCCCACTCTGGGTTCGCCACCCCTCTCCCGGGGTGTACGCCTTCCTGCCGATCCTCGCGGCCGTCGCCGTCTGGGGAGTAAGGATGCTGTGGCAGACGCAAATTCGCCCCGCCCGCATCGCGGCCGTCGCCGGTTCGGCGTTGCTGGTGCTCGGACTCGGCGCAGGCGGTGTACAGCACGCGTCATCGACCTTCACCCCTGGGCGGGAGACTCTTGAAACGCAACGGATCATCGTGGAACCGATCCGCGTCTGGGTAGCCAAGAACGATATCTCCTGGCTCGCGGCACAGCCATGGGGAAGCACCGCACCGGTCATCGTTCTGTCTGGAGCTCACCTCGGGTTGTTCGACGCCGAGGCCATGGCCAACGTAGCAAGGGTCACCGTCGAGCCATGCACAACCGAAGCTCTCGTGGACACCGGGATCTATCGGGTCTGCGCCGCCCCGGAGTAGTCCGGCGCTCGATGGCGGAGCAGGCCTTCGAAGGCGGCGACGGCGACGAGGCCAACGCACGCGCCGGCGAAGTTCGCGATCAGGTCGATGACGGTCGGGCTGCGACCAACGAGCAGCAGCGCCTGGATGCCTTCGATGGTCAGCGTGGCGAGGAATCCGAGCGGAACCACCAGGTAGCGATGCCGATGGAGCATCATCGCAAGACCGGCGCCGAGGGGAACGAACAGCAGCACGTTCGCC
The DNA here is from genome assembly GCF_040675825.1 of Microbacterium sp. LWH12-1.2. Taxonomy (NCBI): domain Bacteria; kingdom Bacillati; phylum Actinomycetota; class Actinomycetes; order Micrococcales; family Microbacteriaceae; genus Microbacterium; species Microbacterium sp. LWH12-1.2. Next base: position 49,123 of record NZ_JBEGIJ010000001.1, on the reverse strand, counting down.
ACGAATTCGACCCGCGTGGCGGTGAGCGCCGGGACGATCTCGCGGATCCGCCGCAGCCAGGGCGAGATCCCGAAGTCCGAAGGCTCCGGCCAGAAGACGATGTACACGAGGATCACGAGATAGACGATCGCGACCGCCCAGATCCAGCCCCGCCGTCGTGCGGCGCGCGGGTTCGTATGCACCGGAGTCTGCGCGGCAAGGCGCTGCGCTCGACGGGCTCCTGGAAGGTCGGGACGCGGCGGTATCTCCATGTCGCGCTCCTTCGTTCCCCGGGTGGTTCCCCAACGAATAGTCTCATACAGTGCGCTTAGGAGTTCTCGACATCGGGTCGAACACCGTCCATCTGCTGGCTGCCGACGTCCGCCCGGGAGGTCGACCGTTGGCGAAGACGAGCGACCGTACCGTCCTGCGGCTGATGCGCTATCTCACGCCCGATGGCGCGATCACTGAGGAGGGGGTCCTGGCGCTGATCGCTGCCGTCACACAGGCGCGCGCTGTCGCCGAGGCCGAGCGGGTCGATGCGCTGCTCGCCACCGCCACCAGCGCCGTGCGTGAAGCTCTCAACGGCGACGACGTCATCGCGCGCATCGAAGCGGCTCTCGGGCAGCCTCTCCAGGTGCTCGATGGCGAGACCGAAGCTGAACTCACCTTCCTCGCCGTGCGGCGATGGTTCGGGTGGTCGGCCGGTCAGCTGCTGCTCCTGGACATCGGCGGCGGGTCGCTGGAGATCGCCGCCGGCGCCGAAGAAGTGCCGGCCGCCGCCGCATCCGTTCCGCTCGGCGCCGGGCGCATGACGGTGGAGTTCCTGCCCAACGATCCGCCGGGCGAAGACGACGTCGAACGGCTCCGCGAACACGCCGCCGCGACGCTGGCGCCGATCCTCCCCCGGTTCGCCGCCCTGCCGAAGCCCGACCACGTGGTCGGCTCTTCCAAAGCGATCCGCTCGCTGGCGCGGCTCGTCGGCTACCCCGCGCCCGGATGGTCGGGGAGCGATCGGATGCTGCTTCCGCGCACCGCGCTCGGATCGTGGATCCCGCGGCTGGCCCGGCTGCCGGCATCCGCCCGTCAGGAGCTTCCGGGCATCACTCCCGACCGCACCTTTCAGATCGTCGCCGCGGCCGTCTCGCTGCACACGACGATGCGCGCACTCGACCTCGACGAACTCGAAGTCTCGCCCTGGGCGCTGCGCGAGGGCGTGCTGCTGCGCTATATCGAGCAGTTGACCTGGGGCGGCGTCGCCGAGCGCTGAGCCCGAGCGGAGCGCCGTCCCGTCACCTCGCCCGCAGCCGCGTTCCGGCGTGCACTTTGTCGGCTCAGAACACGGTTTGTCGGCGGAATCGGCCGTTCTGGACCGACAATCGTGATTCCCCGCCGACATTCCGACCGACAGCGAACCGGCCGGATGCTGATATCTCAGCATCCGGCCGGTTCGTTGTTCTGTACGCCTGTCAGAGCGCGAGGCGCTCACGAACGACGTCTGCGAGGCGCTCTGCGTGCCGCTGAACGGACTCGGCATCTGCTGCCTCGACCATCACGCGCACGAGCGGCTCGGTGCCGGAGGCGCGCAGCAGCACGCGTCCGGTCTCGCCCAGCTCGGCTTCGACCTCGCGGACCGCGGCGAGCACGCCTTCGTCGTCGTTCACACGCGAGCGGTCGACGCCGCGCACGTTGATGAGCACCTGCGGGTACACGGTCATCACCGAGGCGAGTTCTGCGGCCGACTTCTTCTTCCTGGCCATCTCCGCGACGAGGTGCAGACCGGTCAGCAGTCCGTCACCCGTCGTGGCGTACTCGCTCATGATGACGTGGCCGGACTGTTCGCCGCCGAGCGCGTAGCCGCCGGCGTTCATGTCCTCGAGGACGTAACGGTCGCCGACAGCGGTCTGGCGGACCGTGATGCCGTGCTCGCGCATCGCGACGTGCAAGCCCAGGTTGCTCATGACCGTCGCGACGAGCGTGTCGTCGACGAGGTGGCCGCGTTCCTTCATCGAGACCGCGAGGATCGCCATGATCTGGTCGCCGTCGATGACGTTGCCTTCGGCGTCGACCGCGAGGCAGCGGTCGGCGTCGCCGTCGTGCGCGATGCCGATGTCGGCTCCGAGACGGACGACGGCCTCAGCGAGCTTGTCCAGGTGAGTGGATCCCACGCCGTCGTTGATGTTCAGACCATCAGGATCGGCGCCGATGACGGTGACCTCGGCGCCTGCATCCCGGAACGTCTCCGGCGAGACACCTGCGGCTGCACCGTGCGCGCAGTCGAGCAGCACGTGGATGCCGTCGAGCTGGTTCGGCAGCGAGCCGAGCAGGTGCACGACGTAGCGGTCCTCAGCATCCGAGAAACGGCTGATGCGACCGACACCGGCACCCGTGGGCTGAAGCTTCTCACCGGTCATCGCGTCTTCGATGCGCGCCTCGACGATGTCGGGGAGCTTCACTCCGCCGCGCGCGAAGATCTTGATGCCGTTGTCGGGAGCCGGGTTGTGCGAGGCGGACACCATGACGCCGAAGTCGGCATCCCGGTCAGCCACCAGGAACGCGAGCGCCGGGGTGGGGATCACTCCCGCATCGAGGACGTCAACGCCAGAGGACGCGAGTCCCGCGGCCACGGCGGCCGAGATGAAATGCCCGGAGACACGCGGGTCTCGGGCGATGACGGCGGTGAGCCGCTTGCCCTCGGCCTTGCGCGCCTCGGCAGTACGGCCCTGGCCCAGGACGACAGCAGTCGCCTGGGCCAGGGTGAGCGCGAGGTCGGCGGTGAGGATGCCATTGGCAAGCCCTCGCACACCGTCCGTGCCAAAGATCGGCATCGGAGCAGTGGACCTTAACGCTTCGAGTACTGAGGCGCCTTGCGGGCCTTCTTGAGTCCAGCCTTCTTGCGCTCCTTGACGCGCGCGTCGCGCGACAGGAAGCCGGCCTTCTTCAGGGTCGGACGGTTGTTCTCCTCGTCGACGCCGTTCAGCGAACGAGCGATGCCGAGACGCAGCGCGCCGGCCTGACCCGAGGGGCCACCACCGGAGATGCGGGCGATCACGTCGTACGCACCGGTGAGGTTGAGCACCGTGAACGGGTCGTTGATCAGCTGCTGGTGCAGCTTGTTCGGGAAGTAGTCCTCGATCGTGCGGCCGTTGACCGTGATCGTGCCCGAGCCGGGAACGATGCGCACGCGGGCGATGGCCTGCTTGCGACGGCCGACAGCGGCACCCGGAACGCTCAGCACGGGGCGGGGAGCCGCCTCGACTGCTTCGGTCTCGGGAGTCGACGTCGAGAAGTTCTGGGGGGTTTCGTTGGTGTCCTGAATGTCAGCCACGAGTATGTCCTTAAGTCTTTACGGCGCTTACTGGGCGACCTGGTCGAGGGTGTACGGCTGGGGCTGCTGCGCGGAGTGCGGGTGCTCGGCACCGACGTACACCTTGAGCTTCGTCAGCTGCTGACGGCCCAGGCTGTTCTTCGGGAGCATGCCACGGATGGCCTTCTCCACAGCGCGAACCGGGTTCTTCTCGAGGAGCTCGGCGTAGGTGACCGACTTCAGGCCGCCCGGGTAACCGGAGTGGCGGTAGGCCAGCTTCTTCTGGAGCTTCTGACCGGTGAGCGCGACCTTCTCTGCGTTCACGATGATGACGAAGTCACCCGAGTCGATGTGGTTGGCGAAGGTGGGCTTGTGCTTGCCACGCAGGAGCGTTGCGGCGTGCGAGGCGAGACGGCCGAGAACGACGTCAGTGGCGTCGATGACGACCCAGTCACGCTGGACCTCGCCGGCCTTCGGGGTGTAAGTGCGCGTCACGATAGTGCTGCTTTCTTGTTCGAACGGAGGAGTTCGTGAATCCCACTCCGGGGTGGTTCTTCCCGAGAGGGAGGAACACGCCAGTGGAGGGCTCACGTTCGGATGATGTCCCGATCCGGTTGCTCCGAAGAGCGCACCGAGAAGGGCACCAAAGAGTCAGCATACGCCATCCGGTGCCCCACTCTCAAACTGTGCGCGGCTCAGCCGATCGTGACGCGCTCCCCCGGCGGGAGCAGGCGCAGCCGATCGCCACGGTCGGCGAACTCGAACATCAGCCTCAGACGGTCGCGCGTCTCCGAGAAGTGGAACCAGCCTTCGGCGTGGATGGGCACGATCACCGCATCCGCCAGCACCTCGGCAGCCTCCAGCGCCGTGCGGGCGTTCAGGGTCAGGTCGGAATCGCCGAAGCGACCGACGTTCGCCGCTCCCGCGAACAGGACGGCGACGTCGATACGCGGGAATCGCTCAGCGATCTCGCGGACGACATCGACCGAAGCGTTGTCACCGGAGACGTACACGGTCGGCTCTCCGTCGCTCTGCAGGATGAAGCCGATGACGGGGCCGCTCAGCGCCTCGGCACCCTCCGGACCGTGCAGCGCCGGAACCGCCGTCACTGTGACATCGCCGACACGATGCGCCTGCCACGGTGCGAGACCGGTGACGTGCGGGATGCGGGTCGCGGACCCTTCGGTGCCGAGCACGAGAGGCACCCCCGGGAGCAGAGCACGACCCGCGTCGTCGAGGTTGTCGGCGTGCTCATCGTGCGACAGCAGGACGACATCGATCGCACCGAGGGCGGATGCCGGAACGGCCGGCCCGGTGAGCTTGTGCAGCGTGATGCCGCCGGGGTAGGAACCGGGCTCGTCGAAGGTCGGGTCGGTGAGGAATCCGAGTCCGCCGTAGGTGAAGTGAAGGGTCGGACCGCCGACGAGGAGAGCGTTGATCTTTGTCATGAGTCGAGTCTTCGGCATCCGGTCTCGGTAATCCAGTGGCCTGAATGCCATTGTCCGATAAGATCAGGCCATGCCTGATTCCCGCCCACGCCTGCGCGTCGCCGTCCTCGCCTTCGCGCACATCAGTCCGTTCCACCTCTCGGTGCCGACGTTGGTGTTCGGCGGCGCCGGACTCGACAGCGTGGAGGGGCTGTACGACGTCGTCGTGTGCGCGGAGACACCGGGATCGCTCCCCACCGGCGCCGGGTACAGCATCACGGTCGACACCGGGCTCGACGCGATGGCGGATGCGGATCTCGTCGTCATCCCAAGTTGGCGGTCCGACACGGATCCGAGCGAAGAGCTGCTCGACGCCGTCCGTGCGGCGCACGCGCACGGCGCGCGGATCGTCGGCCTGTGCCTGGGCACGTTCGTCGTGGCGGCATCCGGAGTCGCCGACGGCCGCGAAGTGTCGACTCATTGGGCCGCGGCGCCTCGTCTGGCCGCACGCGAGGCGAACGTCCGTGTGCGGGAGGACGTGCTGTGGAGCGACCTCGGCGACGTCATCACCTCGGCCGGCGCTGCAGCCGCCCTGGACTGCTGCCTGCATATCGTCCGCTCCGACCACGGCAGCCTCGCGGCGGCAGCGCTCGCCCGGTCGCTGGTGCTCGCCCCGCACCGCACGGGATCGCAGGCCCAGTACATCCCCGCGCCCGTCGTGGCCGCGACCGCCGACGATCCGATCGGGCGGGCGATGCTCTGGGCCCGCGAGCGGCTCGCCACCACGATCGACGTCGACAGCTGGGCGGCATCCGTGCACCTGTCGCGCCGCACCTTCACCCGACGATTCCGGGATCGCACCGCCACGAGCCCTCAGCAGTGGCTGCTGGACCAGCGCATCGAATGCGCGCGGACCCTACTCGAAGGCGGCGTCGATTCTGTCGATCGCGTCGCCGAGCTGGCCGGCTTCGGCAGCGCCGTGTCGCTGCGCCTGCATTTTCGCAAACGGCTCGGCGTGAGCCCGGCAGCACACCGCACGGCGTTCCGCACGAGCGCTGCCTGAGGTCAGCCTCACTCAGTCTCCCCTTCCCCCCTTCCCCTTCCTCCCTCACCCCCCACCTCCCTCAGCAGGGGTCACAGATGGCCGCCTCAGGGCATCTGTTGCGGCAAACTGCGTCCCCTCTTCCTGGGCAGGGGGCGCAGTTTGTCGCCTCCGATGCCCGGACGCGACAATGTGCGTCCCCTCGTGCGGCTGCGACAGGTTGGAGACGACGACAGGAGCCGCGCACGACGGTTCCTGCACTTCTGAGAACTTCGAGCGAGTCTCCACAGGTCGTGGATATCGAGACCGGATGCTGCGCATCCATCGAAGAGAGTGGAGGAGTGCCCCGCCCGCCCTGCCCGCTCCCCGATGACCTTGGCCGCCAGTTCTCGGCCGCGCGTGCAGTCGGACAGGGGATCACCAGACGACGACTGCGCGCGAAGGATCTCTCCTCGCCGTTCTATGGCGTGCGCCGCTATGTCGACACCGAATCAGGCGAGGGCGACGACACGGAATACGGACCGCTGTCGATCGACCGGCAGCAGCGGGCGCGAGTCTTGCGTGACGCACATGCCTACGCCGAGGTCATGCCGGCGGGCAGCTTCTTCTGCGGGCGCACAGCGGCCGTGCTTCATGGCGCTGCGATCGACCACCCGGGCGACCTCGAGGTCGGAGTGGTCTCCCCTGGCCGAGCGCCGCGCGCCCGCGGTATCCGAGGGCGAAGGATCGCCGAGCATCTGGTTTCGGTACGCACTCACGAGGGGCTGCGCTTGGCTAGTCCCGCTTCGACGTGGGCGATGCTCTGCACCGAACTGTCGGTGCGCGAACTCGTCGCCCTCGGCGATGCGATGGCGCGAATCCCCCGCGATGACTTCGGTCGTCAGCATCCTGAACTCGCTCTTGCCACGCTGACGCAACTGCACGCCGCCGCCGATGCTGGTCCTCGACCACCAGGAACCGGTCGTCTGCGCGCGGCAATACAGAAGGTGCGAGTGGGGAGCTCATCACCGCTTGAGACCGAATACCGGCTCGATGCCGCAACCGGCGGCCTACCGGAACCGGAGCTCGACGTCGAGATTCGCAGCTCGAACGGCCGCCTGCTCGGCATCTCCGAGGTCGTTTATCGAGAATTTCGATTGATCGTCGAGATCGAGGGCGACCACCACCGCACCTCCCGATCGCAATGGAACCGCGATATCGAGAAGTACCAGGCCTACGCCGAAGCAGGTTGGGAGGTGGTGCGCTTGACGTCGACCCACATCCGAGGCTCTCGTCCGACGGGGATCTCGATCGTGCGCAAGGCGCTCCTCCGTCGCGGATGGGATGGTGCTCCCAAATGACCAGGCCGCGCACGCCAGGGCGCGGGGCAGGGGACATACCTGGTCGCATCCCGCAGCCTCATGCGACCACCTTCGTCCTCTCTTCCTGGGCAGGAGACGCAGATTGTCGGGTCCAGGCGCTCCAGACGATCATCTTCGCCCCCTGCCAGTGGCACCACCCACAGGGGCGAACGGGGTCGCATCCGCACGAGCGCTGCCTGAGGTCAGTGCGGCTGCGCTGTCACCAGGATCGGCCGGTGATCACTCGATGCCTGCGGCAGCGTGGTGATGCGCTCGATGTCGAAGCCGACGGAGGTGGCGAAGTCGTAGTGCCCGCGGAAGACGCGATAGCGCGTGTACGTGTGGTCGTCGCTGAGGCTCAACGTGTACCCGTGGTCGCGCACGGTCTGGCTGAGGTTCTCCTTGAACACGGGGTAGTTGTAGTCGCCGACCATCAGCACAGGCAACCCCTCGCCGAGGGTTGCCAGCTCGGTGAGTGCGGCACGGATCTGATGACGGCGCAGCCTGTTCAACGCCGTCAGCGGCGCCGCGTGGAACGAGGCGACGATGATGTCACGCCCGTTGTCGATGTCGTGCAGGCGCACACCGAGCACTCTCTCGTGCGCGGGCTTCAGCAGCATGTCGTGCAGCGACTTCTTCAGCCCGATCGTGCGGATCTCCTGCACCTGAAAGGTGTTCGCCCGGTAGTAGACGGCGAGTCCCAGCCGGTTGTCCTGCGTGGCCTGTGCCATCACGAGATCGCCGACGCTCTCGGGCAGATCCTGCACATCGCACTCCTGCAGACACAGGATGTCGGGGGCGTGCGCCTCTTCGAGCGCGACGAGCTCGCTCGCGGCCCGATGCTTGCGGAGGTTGTAGGAGATGACCTTCATCGAACTCCACGCTACCCCGCCTCAGCCGGACGCGGGGTGACGACCTCGCGCGGTTCCCCGGCATCAAGAGTCGGCGTCGAACCCCCAGCGGATGCCGACGATGCCAGGACCGAACCCGAACCGGGCGACGTGGATGGCACCACTCGCGATCGTCCGCATCCGCACCGTCTCCTGCTCGTCCACCACGGTGTACTCCTCGCACCAGTCCGGGACGGCGTCAGGATGAAAACGCACCCAGAGCAGGGTCTGCCGGTTCGGACGATCCACCCCGTGCCAGAGTGTGCGCCGATCCGGATAGGCCGCCGGGAAGCTCTCGGTGTACTCGATGAGCCCCGTGCTGCCGACCGGGATCGGATCATCGAAGGCGATGACGTCGCAGACGACCCGCCCGAGCGGATGCCGAAGACTGCGATCGACGCGTCCGCCGATCACTTCCGTGATCGACTTGGTCTCCGGTGCGTCGAGCGGCGCGAGGTCATAGAGCGGCACCTCGGCGATGGTGGCCTCCATCGACTGCACCAGCGCCCGCGTGACGACCCGTTCGAGATCTCCGTGCGCATCCACATACCCGACGAGCGACACGGAGAGATCGCGTATTCCGCTCTGTGCCACGGTCCCCAGCGCCTGCGCCGTCTCCTCGATCTCCTGGTCGATGTTCAGAGCGAACGTCTGTTTGAGCTCCGGTTCCGGCTTTCGACCGATCCGTGGCACCGGCCGGATCAGCCCGGTCAAGTGACCTCGGTGCAGCCCGAAGATGTCCTCGATGTCCTCGATCGCGCTCAACGACAGCGCCCCTTCGGGCTGTCGGTCCCCGGAACGCCAATAGCTCAACGTCGCCATGGACACCGGGTTGCCCCGATCGGTGAGTCGACGTTGCAGGCTGGTGAGCGTGATGCCGCGCTCCTCGACCAGGGCGCGGAACTCGCCGGCGAAGCCCCCCACCGAACTGTCCATCTCGTTCATCACAGTTCCCCAATCCCTGTGAAGCATTGACCTGGAGTCAGCATACGGTTCCGCGCAGTGATCCCCGGAGAAACGGTCAGTGCCCGGCCGTCCACGGCGGATCCATCACACTTCCCCAGGTGCTCCGTGAACACGTCTGCCATAACTTGACCGTAGGACCCGCGAAATCTCACTCTCCGGTGGCACCGCGGATCCGCAACCATCGGGGTGTCGAGCCGACTCCCCGATGGTCCAGCTCTGTGGCCGCCGCTCTGGGGAGGAAGGCGGCCGCAGAGCCCACCGGTTCAGAGCCCGGCGATGCGTTCCCAGCTCACAGCCGAGTCACTCGGTCGACGACTCGCCATCGCGGCGCGCGCGTGTCTGCGTGGCTCGGGTGGCGAGCAGTTCGTCAGCCGGATAGCCGACCTCGGTGAGCGTGAGGCCGCGCGCGGCGAGCACCTTGAACTCGCTGGTGCGCTCCAGCGCATCTCGCAGCACCACGGGATCGGTGACGTCGAGCCGCCCCGCGCCGACAGCCGCGCACGCACCGACCAGCGACCGCACCATGCTGTGGCAGAAGGCATCGGCTTTCACCTCGGCCACGAGCACCCCGTCGGCGTCGCGCTCCCAGCGGTAGTCGAGCAGCGTGCGGATGGTCGTGGCCCGCTCACGGGGAATGCAGTAGGCCGCGAAATCGTGCAGTCCGATGAGAGTCCGCGCGGTGGCATCCATCGCCTTTTCGTCGAGAAGACCGCGAATGTCGGTGGTGTCGTGTCGACGCAGCGGATCGTATCCGGCACCGTCGTCGGCGAGGCGATAGCGGTATCGGCGCCAGACGGCGGAGAAGCGGGCATCGAAGCCCTCCGGCGCGATCGTCGACCGCAGCACCGTCACGTCGGGATAGGCGCCGAGGACGCCGCGCATGCGCCCCGCGATCGACCCCGCCGGGTCGTGCGCTGCTTTGCCGTGGCGCCGCTCGATGCGCGCCCACTGCTCGTCGTCGAGATCGACATGGACGACCTGCCCCGCGGCGTGGACGCCGGCATCCGTGCGTCCGGCGACGACGAACTGCACGTCCGAGCCCACGATCCTGGCCAGCGCCGCCTCGAGAGTGCCCTGCACCGTGCGCAGCGTCGGCTGCTTCGCCCAGCCGCGGAAGTGGGTACCGTCGTAGGCGATGTCGAGCCGGATGCGCACGGATCCAGCCTAAGTCACGGTCCCCGGGTTCACCGCTCGACGAGGATGCCGTCCTCGTCGCTGTACAGACGCGCACCGACCCGGAACACGACGCCTCCGAATTCGAGGGCGATATCGACCTCGCCCGCGCCGTCCTTGGCGCTCTTGCGCGGGTTCGTGCCCAGCGCCTTCACGCCGAGGTCGAGTGAGCCGATCGCCACGCTGTCGCGGATCGCGCCGTGGATGACGACACCGGCCCAGCCGTTGGCGACGGCGGATGCCGCGATCAGGTCGCCCATCAGCGCCGTGTTCAGGGAACCGCCGCCGTCGACGACCAGCACTGAGCCTGCACCGGGCGACGCGAGGATCGCCTTCACCAGCGCGTTGTCCTCGAAGCAGCGCACCGTGCGAATCGGTCCGTCGAACGCGGACCGTCCGCCGAACGACCGCAGCTGCGTCGGCAGCGACTGGATGCTCTCGCCGAGCTCGTCGTAGAGGTCCGCCGTGGCGATCGGCATCGTCAGATGCCTCCGTCGATGGACCGCGTGAACTCTCCCGGCTCGTCCGGGACCATGACCTGGGTGTCGCGGTTCAGGCTCTCACCGCGGAAGAACCGCTTCGACCGCGGGAAGAGGAACCAGACGAACATCAGCACGATGCCGACGGCGAGCGAGCCGATGCCCACCACGAACGTGCCGCCGATGCCGAACAGCACCGTGTATCCGTAGTCGACGTCCCACATGTCGATCGCCGACTGCACGAATGCACCCGTGAGCATGAGTGCGCCAAGCAGCGGGAAGAGTCCCTTGAAGAAGAACGCGTGCGCCGAGCGGAACAGATCGGCGCGGAAGTACCAGACGCAGGCGAAGCCGGTGATGGCGTAGTAGAACGCGATTGCGAGCCCCAGCGAGAGGATCGAGTCCTGCAGGATATTGTCGCTGATGAGCGTCATGCCCACGTAGTAGGCGATGGCGACGACGCCCATCACCAGAGTCGAGAACGACGGTGTCTTGTACTCGGGGTGGACGTCCTTGAACTTCGCGGGCAAAGCGCGGTACACACCCATCGCGAGCGTGCCGCGGGCCGTCGGCAGGATCGTCGTCTGCGTCGACGAGATCGCGGAGAGGATGACGGCGACCACGAGCGCCCAGCCGAACGGGCCGAGCAGCCCGTCTTTGATCGCGAGGAAGAAGTCGTCGGCGTTCGCCTCGTTGCCGAGCCCGGTGGCGTCATCGCCGAGTCCGGCGTACATCATCGCCGCGATCGTGACCGAGACGTACGTCACGAGGAGGATGACGGTGGTCAGGAGCGCGGCGCGACCGGGGATGCGCTTCGGATCCTTGGTCTCTTCGTTGAGGGCAAGGCAGGTGTCCCAGCCCCAGTAGATGAAGAGCGCGAGCAGGATGGCTTCGGTGAAGCCGGACCAGTCGGTGAACGCGAACGGGTTCATCCACTCCCAGTCGAAGGGGGTGGGGTTCGGCGCGGTACCCGCGGCGAACTGCCAGAAGGCGGCGACGACGAACACCGCCAGCGCCAGGTACTGGATGCCCAGCAGCACGTTCTGGATGCGCTCGCCGATCTCGACACCGCGCCAGCTGACCCAGGTCATCGCGGCGATGAAGATCACCGCGACGATCACGACCCGCAGGTCGTTGTTCTCGAGGTCCTGGCCGATCAGCGCCCAGAAATACACCGACGCGATCTGCGCGAGGTTGGCGAGGACGACCATGCCCGCCACGGCAACGCCCCAGCCGCCCATCCATCCCACCCAGGGGCCGAAGGCCTTGGTCCCCCATGTGAACGTGGTGCCGCAATCGGGCACGGCGTTGTTGAGCTCTCGATACGCGAAGGCGATGAGCAGCATCGGGATGAACGCGATGATGAACGCGATGGGCGCTTGCGCGCCCACGGCGAGCACCACCCAGCCGAGAGTCGCGACCAGCGAGTACACGGGCGCGGTGGAGGCCAGACCGATGACGGTGGAACCCCAGAGCCCCAGTGTGCCGGCCGCCAGTCCCTTGCCTTCAGGGTGTTCCAGATGAATGGGCGTCGTTGCAACCATGCTGTGAACAGTACGACCACTGCTGTTCTCGGGTCAAGTCAGCAATCTAGACAACGAAATTCATACATCTAGTAGGGGTTGAACAACGGAATCCGCGTTGATCGTCATGGCAAGCGATCGAGCATCCCGTCGGAGTTGTCCGCCACCCATTCGACAAGCGGCAGCATCCGCGCCATGAGATCGCGTCCGAGCGGGGTCAGGCTGTATTCGACGTGCGGGGGCACCGACGGGAATGATTCCCGATGCACGAGGCCGTCGTCCGTGAGAGTGCGCAACGTCGACGCGAGCATCTTCTCGCTGATGCCGCCGACCTCTCGTCGAAGCTCGCCCCAGCGTCGCGTGCCATCCGACAGCGACGAGAGGATGAGCACGCCCCACTTGCTCATGATGTGGTCGAGGATGACGCGCGTGCTGCATCCCGGATCGAACACCATCGGAGACGATTCCTTTATCTGCGCGAAACTAACGGCCATGTAGGTACCTTACTTCAAAGTGGGTACCCAAAGACTGGAAGGTTTGTAGCGAGATGCCGGTTGTCATGGACGATCCACTCACGAAAGGACTTCCCCATGACCACTCTCATCACCGGCGCGACCGGTCAGCTCGGCCGCCTCGTCATCGACAGCCTCCTCGAGCGCGGCGCTGAGCCGCAGTCGATCGTCGCCGGAGCCCGAGACACGGCGAAAGCGGCGGACCTGGCCGCACGCGGCATCCGGGTCGTCGAACTCGACTACAACGCCCCCGCCACGGTGAAGGCCGCCGTCGATGGCGTCGACACCGTCCTCCTGGTCTCCGGCTCCGAGGTCGGCAGCCGGGTCGCCCAGCACCGGGCGGTCATCGACGCCGCCGCTGCGGCCGACGTCGCGAAGCTGGTGTACACGAGCGCTCCGAAGGCCACCACGAGCGATCTTGTTCTCGCACCAGAGCACAAGGCCACCGAGGAGCTCATCGCGGCCTCCGGAATCCCTGCCGTGATCCTGCGCAACAACTGGTACACCGAGAACTACGCCGGCGCCCTCGCGCAGGCGACCGAGTCCGGCGTCCTCGCCGCGAGTGTCGGCGAGGGGCGCGTGGCATCGGCGAGCCGCCGCGACTTCGCAGACGCCGCAGCGGTGGTCCTCCTCGAAGACGGGCACGTCGGCGAGGTGTACGAGCTCGGCGGCGACGTCGCCTGGAACTACGACGAGCTCGCCGGCGCGATCACCGAGGTCTCCGGTCGGCCGGTCGACTATCAGGCGCTGTCGACGGAGGAGCACGCTGCCGTCCTGACAGGTGCGGGCCTGGATGCGGGAACGGTCGGGTTCGTGACGGCGCTGGACGCGGGGATCCGCGACGGCGCGCTCGCCGACACCGACGGCACACTCGCCCGTCTCATCGGGCGCCCCACGACGCCGCTCGTCGAGGGACTCCGCGCGGTCGCCTGATCAAAGTGCGTCGCTCCCCGATCCCGCGCTTCCCGACCGGAGGCCCGCTTCGGGGAGCGACGCGACTACGGATCACAGCGCCGCTCGACGCTGAGTGAGCGGCGGCGGCGTGATCGGGCCAGCCCTGCTCGTCGTCGCAGGGCGTCACGGCCGCGACGCCGTTCAGTCGGTATGCATTCGCTCAACCGAGTATTCGGCTGTGGCGTAGGTCCCCCCTTGCGGGCCACCGGGGAAGGGCGGCTGATCGCTCCCGAGCTCGGCGGCGTCGTCGATCGGCACGAATCCCGCTGCCCGCCCTGCCTCGAGACTCCACCAGCGTTCGGTGTTGTTCGAGACTGCGTAGAAGACTGCATGCCTCTGGTCGGTGGTCATCGCGGCATCGAATGCGCGGAGGGCGTCGCGAGGGCTGAGCCAGGTGTGCATCTCCCGCGGGGATCCGGGCGTCGGCTCATAGCTGCCGATGCGGAGGGCGATGGTGCGGAGATCGAACTTGTCCGAATAGAGGCGGCACAGGGCTTCACCGGCGACCTTGGAGACGCCGTAGAACCCGTCGGGCCGCGGGGGCATCGCCTCCTCCACCGGAGTGTCAGCGTCGTAGAACCCGGTCACGCGGTTGCTGCTGGCGTAGACGACACGGCCCACCTCTGCACGGCGCGCCGCTTCGAGCACGTGGTAAGTGCCGACGATGTTGATCTCCGCAAGATCGTGGAAGTCCGCCTCATCGGCGATTCCGGCGAGGTGAATGACACCGACGCATCCCTCGAATGCCGCTTCCAGACCCGCAAGATCGCCGACGTCGCAGCGGAGGAGACGCTCTGAAGGGGTCACCCGGGTGATCTCCGCGACATCGATCGACACGAGTTCGACGGACGTGTCGGCGAGGTGCTCCCGGAGAGCGGTGCCGATGGTGCCGGCGGCTCCCGTGATGGCCCAGCGCTGTGCGCGTGTCTCGTTCATTCAGTCGACGCTAGCGGAAGGCGTGAGCGCCTCGGTTGCGCGCGCCCCCGTCGTCAGGGAACGGTTCAGAATCCTGCGCCGTGGGCTTGAAAAGGGGCCACGATCCCCGTCTCCTCGGCCGCGCGCGCAAGCGACTCGGCTGGCACCATGCCGGCGGCGAGCCGCTCGTGCATCGCGGCGAGCAGATCGCATGCGACGTCATCGGCGACCACAACGGGAGACGCGATGACGCAGCGCGTACCGGCGTGCAGCCATGCTCGAGTCATCCCGATGGCTTCTTCGCCCCATCGGACGGACGAACGGCCGAGCTCGCACGCCGAGAGCACCACCGTGTCGGGGACCTTCGGAATGAGGTCGATGTCATAGCCGAAGAGCGCGCCATCGGTGAGTTCGAGGCCGGAGAACAGCGGGTTCTCGGCCGAGTGCCTGCCGTGCGCCGCGATATGGAGGGTGCCGACCGTCGAAGCGAGCTTCTCGGTCTCGTCGACGGTCGCCGCCTCCGGAGGAAGAACGGTTGCCCCGTTCCAGGCTGATGCCGCTCGCTCGATCTCCTCCGGGCCACGCGAGATACGGGGGCCGACGACGAAGCCCACGCCCGGCGCGGCCCCTCCCCGCCGGTCGGCGACCCACTGACTCGCCGATGTCGCGATCGTGAACGCTCTGCGGCGCATTCCCGGCAGCATCCCCCAAGGGATTCCGCCCAGGACGCCGGGGACGGTGATCGCGACGCGCCTCTCGCCGATGGTTTCCACGATCGGCTCGACGAGCACCGACGACAGCGCCGCCAACCGCTGTTCGAGCGACTCTCGCACGACCGGCACCATCGGTCCCGAGCGAACCGATGCGCTGACGTCGAGGTCTGCGCGCAGCCCCGCATAGGCAGTACTGATGCGCGCCCAGGGACCGATCTCGATCACCCTGGCCAGGTCGTCGGTCACGGCGAGCGCCGTGATGCCCGTGCCGTCGAAGACGTAGGTGACGAGCGCCGTGTCCGCAGCGAGGGTCGAGCGAAGGTCTTCGAGTTCGATGCGATCCCGTGATCCCGCCGCACCGGTCGAAGACCACTGCCGACGGCGGACCCGCTCGCTCAGCTCGGCGGCACGAGGCGACGCGAGCCAGTCGCCCGCTCCGGACTCGGAGCGCAGCATCCGGAGCTCGGCGAGGTCCGCGGCCAACGCCTCATCCCGCGGCGGACGCACCGGAATCGTCTGTTGGCTGAGGTGCCGAGCGCGCTCCGACCAGTCGAACACGACGTCGGGCCGCCGCGAACGCACGGCAGATCTGAGGCCGGCGAAGATCAACCCGCCGCCGTGCATCACGAGCGACGTCGCGAGGTCGAGACTTCCGAACGACCGCTGCCATTCGGCGAGCGCGTCCAAGCCCGTGGCAGCATGCCGTCTCGCGCCGGACTCGTTTCCGCGCGCCGCAGCGCGGGCGGATCGTACTTCGTGTGCGAGCAGGCGCACCTGCAGCGGAGCATCGCTCGGCGTGCGAATGACTGCCGTCGGTGCCGCCGGATGCGGGTGGTCCGCGAGCCGGAGCTCTCGAGTCAACCGCAGCGCCTCTGCGTCGGCACGCAGGTCTCTCGCCTGGAGCGCCGCGATGACGGCGTCCGCCTCGGCCACCGCGGCTGCCGGCACGCGCCGCCGCTCGCCGGAGTGCTCGGTCACGGGCGCGAGCTGCGCGCGCAGACGCAGGGCGTCGGCGCGGAGCGCCCACCACTCACTGCTGATCCCCCGGAAGGTGCGGGCGGCGGCAGTCGCGGTCGCAGCCGCCCGCACGGGCGTGTGCGTGAGAAGAGACCGCGCCAGGTGGAACTGCGCCTCGCCCTTCGCCTGCCGCATCCGGTTCGCGGCGAAGACGCCGACCACCCGTTCGAGACTCTGCTCCGCTTCGCGAGCGAGTCCTGCATCCCGGAGCACTTCTGCGCGGTCGAGGTCACAGATGGCGGCGTTGACGGCGGAGGCCGCGGCAAGCGCGCCCCTGGCCTCCTCCATCGTCTCGAGCGCCACGATGAGATCGCCCTCGAGCAGCGCGATATAGCCGGCATTGTGCATGGCCATCGCCCGCTCGACCTCACCCCCGACCGTCTGGTAGTCGCTGGCCGCCGCTTCGACGTCGGCACGCGCCGCCGCCAGATGTCCGGCCTGGCTGTGCGCGACACTGCGATTGACCAGCATCGGCGCCCGATACTCCACCTCGTCGCGGATCCCCGCGATCCCCCGGTCCAGGAGGGCGACCGCCTCATCGAGCGCGCCTCTCTCCAGCGCGAGGAGACCGAGCTGGCCGTAGACGATCGCCGCGGTGCCATCCGAGACCCCGGGAAGCGCGAGCGCCTGCTGGCACAGCTGCGCAGCGGCATCCGGATCACCCTGGCGGATCGTCAGCGCGGCGAGCGAACCCGCAATGCGAGCACGCAGATCCGGGTCGTCGGTGCGCTGGCCCGCGAGGAGCAGCACCCGCCGCGCAGCAGCGTTCTGCCCCGCGTTCAGGTGGGCGCGACCCCGACGGTGCAGCTCTGCGGCGGATAGCCTCATGCATTCAGGATGGCGGGTGGTCAGTCCATCCGCGAGTGGTCCTGTGCGGTGAGTTCCTTCACCACGCTCTTCTTCGCCGCATCAGGACTCTCGCCGGCCACGATTCGCGCCGCGATCCGCCCGGCGACCACGGGAGCCGCGAACGACGTGCCGCTCCACACCCCGAACCCGCCCCGGAAGTCGTCGACGTCGAGCGTCTCCCGACGATGCCCGTGGCCGTCATCCCTCGTGCCCGCCTGGATGCCGCCCTCGAAGGTGATCGGCACCGTGGAGAGCAGCGAGACACCGGGGGCGTACACCTCGACCCAGTCCCCGATGTTGGAGAACAACGCGATGGAGCGGTCGGATGGGTTGAGCGCGCCGACCGACACATGACGGCCGGGATCGTTCGAGGGGATCGCGGCCGGGTACGTCGGCCTCGACGTTGCTTCATTCCCCGCGGAGCATACGACGACGCAGTCCCGCATGCGGATCTCGTCGAGGAGCCTCTTGAGCTCGGACACGGTGTCCGGGTCATCGGGTGTCTCGTGGTGAAAGCTGAACGACAGATTCAGCACCGCGACCTTCGAGCCACCTCGCTTCGATTCGAGGGCGCTGTCGTCCATGAACTCGACGAGCCGGCCCAGCGCTCCGATCAGGTCGCTCTCGAGGATGACCCCCTCGCCGTCGGCGACACGTACCGGAAGGATCAACGCGTCGGGGCATTCCTGGTGGATGATTCCGGCGATGAAGGTGCCATGCCCGGCGGCATCGTCGAAGATGCCGTCGAGCGGCTCGGCGAGCGACGGTGTGCGCTCCGGATTCGTCGGCGATTCCGGCTCGATGCCGATCGGTTCGCCGGCGCCGAGGCGCGGCTCGATGACGGCATCCTTCAGCCACGGGTGTTCTCCCCAGCCGGTGTCGAAGACCGCGACGATGGGACGGATCGCATCAGGATGGCGGCGGGTCGGCTTCGCCCCGAGGTAGGTCACCGGCTGCAGGCCGCCGGAGCCGAGCTCGCCGTAGCTCCCGATGCCGACTGTCCCCGCGTTCGCCTTGAACGGATTCGCTTTGAAGGGATTCGCTTTGAACGGGTTGGCTTTGAACGGGTTCAGACCGATGGGGTCGGTCGTGAGGACGTGGTTCAGACTGATCCCGCGTTTCCCCCAGCCGGTGCGTCGCGCCTGCCGCAGCAGGGCCCACGCGTCGGGTGTCGCGACGACGTGCTCCGCCTCCTTGGCCATACCCAGGCGGAGACGCACGGACCTGCTCACGCCACGAGATCGCGGAATCGGCATGCCTCTCTGGGGGTCGATGCGGGGGTCTTCGATGTTTCCGCCGCTCTCGCCGGCGTCCACCGTCCATCCCGACTTCTCCGCAAGCGCCCGCAGCCGCTCGACCGCACGGGCGTCCGCCTCGCCGGTATCGACCAGAAGCTCGTCGGAGACGTACAACGCCGGGAAGACGGTGCCCGGCACCTCACCAGCGGGGTCCAGCAGCGTGAACCGCCTGACCTTCCGCCAGTCATCGGGATTCCGCCTGGTCTCCACGCCCTGATCGCTCACGTCGGCTCCTCACTCACACTTCGAATTGGGGGGTCTGGAATTCGTGCAGCTCGCCGTCAGCGGCCCGCACCACGATGCGCATCCTGGAGACGCCTGCGGGTATCGAGTCGAACTCGAAGCGCCCGTTGTCGCCGGCGCCAGCCGACCAGTCGCGCTCCCCCTGCGCGAGGCGGATGGCGAGAGCCTCGGCATCCACCCACCCGTCGATACGCCTTGAGCCGTCTTCGGTCGCTGTCACGTGCAGCAGCACGCTGGTCTTCCCGTCGCTGAACTGCAGCGTCGCGGTGTCGGCTTCACCACGGATCACCGCGAGCGGTGATCCCTCGACGAGCGTCAGCAGTTCATACGCGCGAGACACGTCCTCGACAGCGACGGCCGCGACCATCCGGTCGACGAGGTCGTCCGGTTCGGGATCCGCCTCCCGCCACATCTCGCGAAGCCGCGCGAACAGCGCGATCTCGGGGCCTTGGCCCTCATCGTTCATGCTCATGATCTTCCTCCCCAGCCGTCGCCCTCGAGCAGGGCGCGGAGCTTGCCCAGACAGCGCTGGCGCGTCGGTCCGATGGACCCGATCGGCATTCTGAGATCTGCAGCGATGTGGGCATAGTCGGGTCGTTCCTCGAACGCGATGACTCGCAGGAGTCGCTGGCATCGTGCGTCGAGCGTTCCGACGCTGATCCACAGGCGACGACGGTCGTCCTGCACCTCCGCGCTCTGCTCGGCCGACTCCTGCGGAGGCAGGTGATACTCGAGCGTTTCCACTTCGGTCGCGTCATCGCGCCGGTGCCCTTTGCCCACTCGCCACGCCTCGCGGCGCGCGCACATCGTCAACCACCCCGAGATCGCCAGCGGCTCGATGATCGACTCGTGCCTGCGGACGAGCGTCAGCCACGTCGTCTGCACGACGTCCTGCGCGAGGGCGGCGTCGAGCCCGTAGGCGCGCACGACATGCCACAGCGACGGAGTCATGAGCCGCACGAGCTCGTCCATCGCGCTGCCGTCGCCGTCACGCCAGCGTACGAAGAGGGAGCCCGCGCGTTCCCAGCGCGCGGGCTCGGTGGAATCGACCGCGTCAACGGTGCCCTCCTGCGTCATACGGTCAATTGTGTCCACAGCGAGGAGAGAGCGATAGGGCGGTGCCTGATACATGGCCAAACGTCCAATTCTCCGGTGACACCGATTCAGTTGGACGGCGCGGCTCCGACATCGATGGCGAGCCATCGCCGGATGACGTCGCCGTTCTCGTCGTCCCAGTCGGGTTCGGTGAGCGCCCATCGATGCATGAAACGTGCCGCCACATCGCGGTGCAGCCCGGCCTCGAGAACTTCGGCGAGCGCCTCCGCCTCCGCGAACTGCAGACTGCAGATGACTTCCTGGGCTCCCTGGGATCCGCTGAGGAGTTCTCGGAAGGTGCGGGCCAGTCGGTTGACGGCCTGCTCGAGACTCTCCGCGGCGACGGTGGTGTTCATGATTCGACCTCCTGGACGTTGATGGGGTGGAGCATCCTGTGCGCCTCCACATAAGAGAAGAGGGCGCAGGGCGCCTCGCGATACAACATCGGGAGGCATCCCTGTTCAGACCACCCGGACGCTCCGCCTGACCACGCGCACGAAGGGCGAACCGCCGGGGAGGCGACCTTCGATGCGGATGCTCACGCTCGAGAAGCCCGGTGGCAGCACAGCGGTCGTACCGTCCCAGGTCAGGTGGCGCGGCCGCAGGCGGGCGTGCTTCGCGAGGATGCCCTGGAGCTTCTCGGACTCGCGGTCAGGGTCGAGATTCTCCGGAAGCAGGAGGCGCGGGTGCGCGACCGATGCGACGCTGACTCGGGGTGCGGTGAGCGGATGCTTCTCGAATCGCGCCCGCACCTCCAGCGTCGACGGCTGTCCCTCCTTGAGCACGTCCGGCAGCCGGAGCTTCAGACGCAGCGGCGACCGGACGAAGGCGGCGACCGCACTCGCCACGGGTCGCGCGAACCGTTGGCCGCGATCGCCGCGGTCACCCCGCGCGCCGCGCAGGAGCCGCCAGATTCCGACGGCGGGGCGGAGGACGGTGATATTCACGTATCCGTCGCCTCCGCTCATCCGCACGCCCCAGTCGTCCACCCGAACTGCCCGTCCGGAGGGCGAGATCAGCACCACCCGCCCGAGCGTGCCCGACGGCGTTGAGACGCTCACCGTGAGCTCATCGGCATCCGGCTCGACCGGAATGTCGATCATCGGCGCACTGTCGATCCGGTTGACCACGAGACCCTGATCGGTGAGACCCGCGCGCATATCGTTGTAGGCGAGGTGCAGGTCGAGTGCAGTGGGACTGTTGAGGAACAGCCCGCCGGTGGACGTCGCGATCGACTGCAGGAGCGGGGCGTCTGCGGCGGGGCCGAGCGCGACGGTGTAGACGCGGAGGCCCGCGGGAAGCGCGGCGAGCGCCGTCGCGACCGTCGGGTCGACGTTCTGGAACCCGTCGGAGACGAGCAGCACCGCGCGCGGCGGCGCTGCCCCGGTCAGCTCACCCGCCGAGGCGATGATTCCAGCGCCGATCGGGGTCCAGCCGCCGAACGCGATGCCGTCGACCGCGGCCCTCATCGTCGCCGCGTCACCCGGATCGTCGAGCGGCGTGAGCGGCGCCTCCACCCTTGCGCGGTCGGCCGGCGGGGTCACCCCGGGAGCGGGGTCGGCGAAGCTGACCACGGCGGTCCTGTCGCCGAGGGACAGCAGATCGATGAACCGCTTGGCGTTCTGTCGCGCCGCGGACTCGTAGCCGAAGGCGACCATGCTGCCGGTCCGGTCGATACACTGCACCACGCTCAGCGGGGCGGGTGTCGTGACGGTGAGGGTCCTGGTCGCTTCGGCGAGCGCGCGCAGCCCGGTCGTCACCTCGGCGATGACGGGCGTCGCCTGCGCCCACGGCGGCTGAAAGTCCAGCCCGCACTCGGTGTTGAAGCCGAACACGCGATGCGCGAAGAACATGTACTCGTCGGAGGGACCCGCATGGTTCGATGTCGTGCCGAGCGAGTAGGCGTTGCCGTTCACCGATTGGATCGCGGTGCGCAGCGTCGTCTCGAGCCCCGCGTAGATCGCCTCATCGGCGGCTGACACCGGCTCGGATGCCACGAAACTGCCGCCGGCCGGGTTCGGGCGCAGGATCTGCTCGCCGTACGAGTGCGCGTCCACTCCCACGAGCACGTTCGGAAACTGCTCGAGCACCCACCGGATGTTCCGATTCTCCGCCTCCGAGAAGGCGAATGCTCCGCGGAACGTGTCGTTGCAGGAGGCGCCGGAAGAACCAGCTCCCCCGAAGTAGACCTCGTAGTTGCGGTTGTTGTCGACGCCGAAGCATCCGCCGCCGTTGTTCCGCCGGTTTTTACGCCAGCCTGCGTCGTCATGCACCGAGAACGTCAGCCCGTCCGGATTGAGCACCGGCACGATCAGGATGTCGAGGCCGTCGACGAGCGCGGTGATCGCCTGCACTTCCGGATCGACGCTCGCCGGGTCGTAGTTGTTCAGCAGCTGCGCCGCGAACTCGATCGCGATGAGCGGATTCATCCACTCGCGCGCGTGCGTGCCACCGATCAGCAAGATCCCCGGTTTGCTCTTGGATGCCGGTGTCGTCGTGATCCGCAGGAGCTGAACGGATGCCGGCCCCGCAGCGGATGCGAGGGAACCGTCGTATCCGAGGGTGGCCTCGGGAAGCGTGGTGAGTGCGCACAGAGTCGGATGCGCCGCCGCGAGTGCGGTGATCGCCGCCGCCACGCCGGGACCGTCGAGATACCCCGAGACGAATCCGGTCGCGATATCGGCCAGACCACCGCCCACGTCGTCGCGGAGATCGCGGACCTGCAGTTCCGAGACCCGGGTGACCGGCAGCCCGAGCGTCTCGACGATGCCGATCTCGGCATCCGTCAGCACCAGGTGGAGCTCGCCGCCGACCACCATGCGGTGGTCGGCGGCGATGCTGCCATCGGTGTCGAGCTGGGCGACGACGAGCAGATTCGCCGGCGTCGCCGGCACTGTGCACCGAAAGGCAGCCATGGCCGTCAGCGCTTGCCGACTCGGATGACGAAGCCCACAGAGCCGTCGACGTGTCCGCGGTCGTCGCGCTGGAGCACGACCACCTCGTATTCGCCCTCCGGTGTGTCCGGCTCGATGACGCCCCCGAGCACGAGCAGCGTCGGGTGGTCTCCGGGTGCCGGCACAGGAACGCGCACGCTCTTCACCGGAGAGAGGAGCACCACTTCCCGGCCGCCCTCGAAGCCGAGCGACCACGTCGGTCGCGCCGGGAGCCGGATGCCGAGCAGCCGGGGCTCGAGAACGAGGGTTGCGAGGTTGCGCGTCGGCTTGATCCTGGTCGGCGTCTCGACGAGCTCCTTCTGCCCCTTGGGCGTCCGCTCCGCCAGCACCCGGATCCGGCGCCGCAGCACCGGGTCGATCAGGTCGAGGTAGAGCCGCACGGACTTGGGCAGCTCGCCGCGGAGGACCTCGAGCGACATCGACTTGCCGCCGTTGAGGTCGTGGCCGATGACGAAGCCGGCGGCGAAGTCGCCCCCGCTGGAATCGGCATCCACGATCGAGATGTTCTTCTGCGCGAGGTTGTTGTCGTCCCAGACGTGGTTGCCCGTCGGGAGCGGGCCGTCATGCGGGGTCACCTCGGCCAGCAGGCACGGATGCCATTTCACCGGGGTCCCGCCGATCATGATCGTGTCGGGCGGAATGAGCCCGGCCGGCCATTCGACGCTCACGATCTGCTCCGCGCCCGCTGCCAGCGGGCCGACCTTGGCTTCGCCGATGAAGTAGGTGCCGTGCGCCATCGGCGACGGGATCGGGTCTCCCGGTCCGTTCGTCGGGATGAAGGAAGCAGGCCACGTGAACTCGGTACCGGGCCAGTGGGTGATCGACAGCCGCACCCAGGCCTCGTTGGACGCGACCGCGCTGCGGTTGCGCACACGGGCGTGGATCCAGTTCGCCTGGCCGCGGATCGGCGGCTGATGGGGTCCCGCAGCGCTGTACGACGCGGGAACCGCGCCGGGGTCGGATGCCGGGTTCGTCGTGCGGCACCACAGGTCCGGCGTGTTCCAGAAGCCGCCGGCCGTCGGCACGTTCCCGGTGTCGCCGAGGTTGTCGCGCATCACGATGTCCGGGAGTGCGCCGAAACTGATCGCTCCTTGCACAGCCGCCTCGGCATCGACACGGCCGTAGCCGTACCAGCCACTGCGGACCGCCGGCTGGCCCGACGTCACGGACGGGTTGCCCGCGGCATCCAGCCATTGACCGACCGGGTCGGTGTTCGCGAGATCGAACCTCACGGCGGTGTCGCGAAGCACCTGCCGCGCCTGTACCCAGGTGAGCACCGGCTTCGCGGAGAGCACCAGGGCCGCCACCCCCGCAGCCAGCGGCGTCGCCGACGACGTGCCGCCGAACGCGTTGGTATGGTTCGCGGGACCCTGCACGACCGCGGAACCGTTCGCGTGGGCATTGAGCAGACCGCCGGACCAGCCGGGAGCCCAGCCATTCAGCGTGATCGTCTTCGTCATCGCGTTGATCGACACGATCCGCGCCGGCTCGCTGCCGTTCACGCCGACCGCACCGAGGTGGAGCACCTGTCCTGCGGCGAGGCCCGCGACGCTCGCGACCGTGATGCTGGTCGCGCCGGCGGCGCTGGCGGCCGTCATCGTCGTCGAGATCGCCGGGAAGCTCGGCAGGTTGCCGTCGCCGATGTGGGCGGCGCCCCATGTCTGGTAGTTGGCGGGCGGGTTGTGCAGCCCCGAGTAGTCCTCGGTCGGCGACGAGAGGGCGATGCTCCCCCAGCCGGACATCGTGGCGCGCACTTCGGTGACTCCGTCGTTCGCGAGAGTCGTACCCGCGATCCCGAAGGCCTTCTCGTACGCTCCCCATGGCCGCGCCGTCACGTTGTTCTGGTTCGCGTTGCCGGTGGAGAAGAAGCAGAGCGTGCCCTTGCCGCCTCGCCCGAACGTGGTGAGGAAGTCGAGCGTCGCCCGTGCGGTGCCGGACAGCGGCGAACCCGCGCCAGGTGTGAGACTGCACGTGATGACGTCTGCGCCGCGGCTGAGCGGGGCGGGGAATCCCACGATCGGGCTCTGCGGGTTGAACCCCGCCATCCAGATGTACTGGTCGGACACCTCGATGTCGACGTATGGCGTGCGACCCGCAACACTCATCATCTGCACGTTCGGCGCCGCACCGGCGACGCCGAATCCCCCGCCGCCGGGTGCGGGATTGTTCGCCATCGCAACCGAGACGCCCGCGACACCGGAGCCGTGATCACTCCACGGGCTGTTGTTGTTCGCGACCATGTTGTCGAAATCGAAGGACGCGAACACCTTGGGCTGACCGTTGGTGAGGGTGCCGTTGAAGTCGCCGTTGGTCGGCGTCCCGCCCGACTCCTGGACACCGGAGTCCCACACCGCGAGGAGAATGTTCGGGTCGCCGAATGTCTGCAGGCCGTTGTCCTGAAGGATCTGCCACGCATCGGGCGCACCGACCAGGATGCGGTCCCAGGCACCGGGGAAGAGGAAGTCGTTCGGGGTGACGGTGTCGACCTGCGGCGAGACCGCGAGGCTCGGCTCTGCCCAGGCGACGTCGTCGCGGGCGGCGAGCTTCTCGATCACCTCGAGCGCGTCGAGGGAGGCACCGCGGTGCAGCCGGAACACGAACGTGGTCGTCGCGTACGGAAGTTCGCGCGTCAGCACGCAGCCGAGCTCCTTCGCGATCGCGGCCGCCTCTTCGCGGCGCGGACCGCGGAACTGCACGACGATGTCACGGGTGAGGTGGCTGAAGCCCTCCTCGCCCTGGATCACGACAGCGCCGGCGTGCTCGACATCGTCGAGGGCATCGAGGCGCTTGAGGATCTCTTCGACGGATCCGCCGGCGCGGTACAGCCGCATGCCGGCCTGGTGAGCGAGGTCTGGGAGCTTCTGTTCTTCGAGACCGAGGTCGCCGGCGATCGCGTCCAGGTTGTTCTGACGCCGTGCCTGGCGCGCCAAGGTGACCCCGATGAGCCCGGGCTCGGCGTTGACCGGCACGCGCACGTTCTCGCGAAAGAAGGTCGGGGTGCCGGGCTTGGCGAGCAGCACGAGTTCGGTGTTCTGTGACTCTTGCAGCGTGATGCGGCGGGTCTGTTCTGCGAAATCCGGATGCCGGACGGTGAGCACGGCGGTGCCGGGAGGCAGCTTGTCACCGAGGTAGGCCGCGACGTCTTCATGGAAGTCGAGGCGACGGGGCGAGCCGGGCTCGCGGGCCGATTCCACTTCGACGTGGGCATCGGGGGCGGGTTTCTCATCGAAGAGCACATCGACGCGAAGCATGGCAGTCATGGCAGAACCTCCTGGTCGAGACGGATTGTCAGCAGGGAAGAGTCATGCTCCTGGCTCGTTGATACGCCGCGCCGAGGATGCGGAGCGGCGGTCGCCATCGCGTATCAGCGCGGCGACGACCGCCTCTTCATCTGCGACCCGTGTGGTGAAGGGTCGCCGAGGCCCGCCAGGGCCGTGAGGGTCCGCTGCGGCGGACCGGAAGGAGGGAGCCGCCATGGCACCCAAGAAGTCGCTGCGCGAGACAGCACTGTGGGCGATACTCGCGAATCGCCATCCCATCTTGTGGGAAGAGATCATCGGCCCACTCGGACCGCTCGGCAAGGTCGCGGTGAACAGGGTCGCACTGAACCCGCAGCCGCTGCCGCCCGCCGAGGGCGCGATCGGCGTCCGCTACGGTCTCAAGACCGCATTCGCCGTGGTTCAGGCGGCTGGCACCGCTCGACTGCTCGGCATCGCGTTCGACGACATCCCGGACATCTGCCCGCCGGAGCCGGAGCCCTTCCCGCCGCTTCCGGAGGGCCCGGATCCGATCCCGTGGCGGACGGCGCTCAAGACCGTGCCGAACTTCTACGAGGACTATGCGCTGGGGCTCGCGATCGGGCTGGAGACCACCGCCGGCGACTGGGAACACCTGCCGGTGGCCGGGGCGCTGGGAAAGCTGCGCGAACGCGCGATCGGCATCGCGCCCGTGCGGGACTGACGATTGCCGGTCTCAGTTCTGAAGCGCGCCGGAAGGGGCGCCTGCGTCACGCGCAGGCGCCCCTTTTCCGTGGGCTGCACCAGGCGTAGAGTGTGCGCACATGCGATAGCCACCGCCCGCTGATGCGTCTCCCGCCGTTCGGCGGACGAGGATACCGGCCACCGGTCGCGCAAGCAGCTCAGGTGAACGGTAGTCCCACCCGTTTCATCTCCCTTTCACGCGCTCCAAAGGAGGAGCCACAATGCTTAAGGAACTCCACACCGTCCTCCCTGCTGCAGACCTGCAACGCGCACGGACCTTCTATCACGACAAACTCGAACTCGACCCCGATGAGATCCGTGACGGCATGCTCATGTATCACGCATCCGAAGGATCAGCCTTTGAGATCTACGAGACGAGCAACGCCGGCACCGCGAAGAACACCCAGATGGTCTGGTTGACAGACGACCTCGACGCGGAGATGGCTCGCCTGCGCGAACGCGGCGTCGTCTTCGAGGACTATGACATCCCTGGCATGAAGACCGAGAACGGTGTCGCCACGATGGACGATTCCAAGGCGGCCTGGTTCCGGGACACGGAGGGCAACTTCCTCTGCATCGCGCAGCAGCTATAAGGTCAGCGGATCAACCACGGAGCGCAGTGGCGAGGTCGGCGATGTCGGCCGGGGTCGTGCGGCAGCAGCCGCCGATGAGACGTGCACCGCGTGCGCGCCAGTCCGGAGCCATGTCAGCCAGAGTCGCTGTGCTCTTCTCGCCGGGGCCCCACGTCTTCGTGATCGGGTCATAGGCCTCGCCCGAGTTCGGATACGCGACCAGAGGCGCGCTGGTGTACGCCGCCAACTCGTCGAGCGCCGGCGAGACGAGATCGATCGGAACGCAGTTCACCCCGATTGCGATCACACCCGCCCGGCCTTCGAGCGCCCGGGCGACATCGGCCAGCGGAGTGCCGTCGCTGATACGCCGGGCGTCGCGCAACGAGAAGGCGTACCACGCGGGCGTGCCCAACTCATCGGAAAGCTCGGCGAGAGCGAGCGCCTCCGTGAGTTTGGGCAGGGTCTCGAAGGCCAGGACGTCCGCTCCGGCCGTCACGAGCGCAGCCACGCGAGGCCGGTGGAAAGCGAGGAACTCCTCGCGCGACAGGTCGTAGTCACCGGTGTACTCCGAGCCGTCGGAGAGGAACGCCCCATACGGGCCGACAGCGCCGGCGATGACGTGCAGGGCGGATGCTGCGTCGGAGGCGGATGCTGCGTCGGAGGCGGATACTGCGGCACGAGCGGATGCTGCGAGCCGGACGCTGCGGGCGACGAGGTCGAGCGCAGCATCCTCATCGATCCCGCGGGCGGAGAACCCTGCGGGAGTCGCCTGGTAGCTCGCCGTCGTGGCGATATGAGCGCCGGCAGCGAAGTAGTCCCGGTGCACGGCCTCGATGATCTCGGGCTGTTCGAGGAGCGCCTTCGCCGACCACAGTGCGTCATTGAGGTCGCAACCGCGACGCTCGAGTTCCGTCGCGAGGGCACCGTCGAGCACGACCGGGCGATCGGCTTCGAGGTGCTCGACCAGGCGGCGGCTGGCAGTCATCGCGTTCCTTCGGGTGTGGCTATCCAGGGGGTCGAGGAAGACCCCGGATATGACGAAAACCCCGGGAATCCGCGGGGGTCTTGGGCTGTGGCGGGAGCGCGGGTTGAACCGGCGACCTCACGATCATGAGTCAGGTGTTGCAGTCTAGCGGCCCACCCTTCGGTCACTCGGTGCATCTATTGCACTGACGGTGCAATAGATGTATGGTCGTTCGATCGGGCATCAACGCTCGACCACGCATCGACACTGCGCCAAGGGAGTCTCATGTCGACCATCACGTCCACACCACCGACCGCTCTTCAGAGCGCCATCCGCAAAGCCCGCTGGCGGATCCTTCCGCTCATCTGCGTGCTGTACTTCATCGCATATCTCGACCGCAACAACGTCGGCTTCGCTCGCGAATCGATGAGCGCCGAGCTCGACCTGACGGCTTCCGCGTTCGGCCTGGGTGCCGGGCTCTTCTTCATCGGGTACACCCTCTTCGAGATCCCGAGCAACGCCGGCATGCACCGCTTCGGCGCACGCCGTTGGATCGCCCGCATCCTCATCCCCTGGGGCCTGCTCGCCATGGGCACGGCATTCGTCGTCGACGACACGTCCTTCGCGGTGATCCGCTTCCTGCTCGGCATCGCCGAGGCCGGGTTCTTCCCGGCCGTCGTCTTCTACTTCACGCTCTGGTTCCCGGTGCGCGAACGTGCGGCTGTGCTCGGCGTGTTCGTGCTCGCGCAGCCCATCGCCAACATGATCGGCGCGCCGCTGAGCGGTGCGCTGCTCGAACTCGACGGCGTGGCCGGACTGCATGGCTGGCAGTGGATGTACCTGATCGAGGGAGCACCCGCGGTGCTGTTCGGCCTTGTCGTGCCGTTCCTGCTCACCGACCGCCCCTCGGCCGCACGCTGGCTGGCCCCCGACGAGCGGGTCGCGCTCGAAACAGCGATCGCCGACGACAACACGAGGGTCACGTCGAAGAACCACAACTTCCTCGCCGCGTTGAAAGACGGCCGCGCCTGGGCCTATGCGTTCCTCAACCTGGGAATGGTCCTCGGTATCTACGGCCTCGCGTTCTGGTTGCCCTCGATCGTCGGCGAGATGGGCGACTTCGAGCCTTTCCAGCGCAGTCTCGTCGTCGCGATTCCCTACGCGGTAGGAGCATGTTTCGTGCTGTGGTGGAGCCGCCGCGCTGACCGCACCGGCAAGCGCGCGTGGCACGTCGCTGTCAGCCTCAGCGTGGCAGCGATCGGTCTGCTCGGTGCAGGGTTCACCCTCACCGTCTCCCCAGTGATCGCGATGGCCTCCCTCTCGCTCGCCGCCATCGGCATCTATACGGCCATCGCTCCGATGCTCTCGATGTCAGCCAGCCTCTTTTCCGGCGCCGCGGCGGCCGCGGGCATCGGACTCGTGGGTGCGGTGGGGAACGTCGGCGGATTCATCTCGCCTGTCGCCGTCGGTTGGCTCACCGACCTGACCGGCTCCACCCAGGCAGGGATCCTGCTGCTGGCCAGCGCCCTGGCCATCACCGCTTTCGCAACATGGCGCTTCGCCGGCCGTCGCCCTGAGGGAGACACGAGCCTGGCACTGAACAAGACCGAGATCGATCCGACCCGCACTGACACGGAGGAATGACAATGACTGACGCCCTGACCCACAACGACAACCGAACGGATGCATTGGACCTGCACGGTCGAACGGCGCTGATCACCGGAGGCGGTGTCGGCATCGGTGCCGGCATCGCCGAGGAACTCGCCGGTCGCGGCGCCCAGGTCATCGTCACCTACCAGTCGCATGAGCCGGACGAGGCCGCGCTCGCACGGTTGCGTACCCCGGATGGCCGGGAAGCGACCGCCGTCCGCGTCGATCTGACCTCCGAAGACGAGGTCCAGCAGCTTGGCGACACGATCGCCGAGCTGGGCAGGCTCGACATCCTTGTCCACAATGCCGGCGGGCTCCTCCAGCGATCCACGATCGCGGAGATGTCGTACTCCCTCTTCCGCAGTGTGCAGGCGTTGAACGTCGACTCGGTCTTCCTCGTGACGCGCCGCATGCTCCCGCTCATGGGGCGAGGAGGCCGCATCGTGACGGTCGCCTCGTTGGCCGGTCGCACCGGGGGCCACGCGGGAGCAACGGCCTACGCGACGGCGAAAGCCGCGTTGTTCGGCTTCACTCGCGGACTCGCGGCCGAGATCGCCGCATCCGGGATCACGGTGAACGCCGTGGCCCCTGGATTCATCGAGGCGACCCCGTTTCACGACACGTTCACCGCTGCGGACTCGAAGGCCAAGACGATCAGCGGGATCCCTGCCGGCCGAGCCGGAAGACCTGCTGACATCGCGTCCGCGGTGGCGTGGCTCGTCTCTCCTGGCGCGTCCTTCACCACAGGCGTGGTGCTCGATGTCAACGGCGGACAGTACTTCAGCTGATGCTGCGCGCACCGATCACGCACCCGGACGTACTGCACGCTCTCGCCCGCGCCGGGCACGGCTCGCTCGTGCTCGTCGCCGACGCCCACTTCGCGGCGTCGACGGCGGTGAGCCAGAAGGCGGTGGTCGTGCACCTGGCCCTTGCACCTGGCGCACCGCTCGTCCCCGATGTCGCGGCCCTGATCTCAGCGACGATTCAGCTCGAGGCGGTGACGACGATGACGGCGCCCGACGAGGAACTGGGCAGGGTCGCGCGCCAGGCAGCTGCCGCAGCCGGATCACCGGTTCACGATTCGGTCTCGCGCGAGGAGTTCAAAGCCCTCACCCGATCTGACGACATGGCGCTCTGCATCGTCACCGGCGACACACGGCGGTTCGCGAATGCGCTCCTGCGTGTCGGAGTGACAACGCCGACTCATCCGCCTCACGGAAGCGGCATGATCGATACATGAGCTCCACCGTCTCGCGCGCGATCACCATCCTCGAGCTGTGCAGTGCCGAGCCCCGGAGCGCGAGCGAGATCGCTGATGTTCTGGGAGTGCATCGAACGACGGTGCTGCGCACGTTGCTCACGTTGCAGGATGCAGGTCTGGTACGACAGACCGTGCCGGGAGTCTTCGGTACCGGCTTCCGACTCGCCGCGCTCGCGAAGTCAGCCATGATGCACTTCGATCTGCGCGGCATCGCGCATCCTCATCTGAAGGCGCTCAGCGACGAACTCCATCTCACCGTGCAGTTCGCCGTACTCGACGGCGACCGCATCCGCTATGTCGACAAGATCGAGCCGCGCGACTCGATCGTGCTGAACACCGAGATCGGCGGCGAGGTCGTGATCAGCACGGCCGGAGTGGCGAAGGCCATCCTGGCCCACCTGCCGAGCGAGCTCCGACGCACAGTACTGAACCGTGCGACTTTCCCCGCGTACACCGAGCGGTCGTTCACAGATCGAGAGAGCTATGAACGCGAGCTGACTCGGGTCCAGGAGCGCGGCTGGGCGTTCGACGACGGGGAATACGACGATCTGTCGAACTGCATCGCGTCTCCGGTGCGCGACCACGCCGGCGACGTGGCGGGGGCCGTGTCCGTGACCGCATTCCGGAGCCGCACCAACCTCGATGAACTGCGCGAGCATCTGCCGACGCTGCTCACGACCACCGAGATGATCAGCCACCAGCTGGGTTTCCGCAACGAGGCCATGAACGACAACTGAGCCAGAGCTTCGGATCGTCGCGCAGCCGATCCGGTCGACAGTCAAGACGCCTGGAAACGACGAAAACCCCCGGAATCCCGGGGGTTTCGATCTGTAGCAGGAGCGGGGCTTGAACCCGCGACCTCACGATTATGAGTCGTGAGGATTTGGTCTAGTTTGACTTGCTTTTGGTCTAACTATGGGTGTAACTTGTCTATATCGACCTATGGGAAACCACTGGAAACCATGGGTTGGGATACACCTAGGGATACACCTAGCCAGACCAAGGAGACGCACGTGAACAGTCATGGAGAACTCATCGAGGAGGCTGCGAACTGCAACGGGCAGGAAGCCCTGGAAGCGGTTCGGTCAATCTCCCGGATGCCCGACCGCCGCGAGGTGGTCCCGATTGATGAGCCGGTGCGCCGCCACGCCTATCTCAAGGGTTACGAAGCCGCAATGGACGACGTGCGCGCTCGGCTACCACATCGCCCCGTGGCTCCTGCCCATCAGAGCGAACCTTCCGACGCGCAGGTGGACGTAGCGATTCGTGCATATGACGAAAGCACGCGCGGGGAGTATGCACAATGGGGAGCAATGCGCGCCGCCCTACGTGCTGCTGCCGCCGCATCCTGACACGTATCTGACTGACCAAGTACAACCAACGCAGTGAAAGGAGCAGCGATGATCCGCTTGCGGAACATCCATAGAAGACCAACGCACGTCGGCGTAATCAATCAACAGATGTGGTCGGCGCATGGCAGACGGAGTGGTCAAAGGAGACCCAGTGTCCCGAGAATTTCTAACTGAACAGACATGGATCGCGCTGATGGTGGCAACCTTTTCGAGGGTCTGAGTTCGATGCTCAGCAGTGCACATGAACAACCGGCAGAGGAGAGCAGAAGACATGACTGACGACAGTGTGATCGGGGAAGCCGTGAAACGAGAAGTGCTAGCTCGAGCATTGTATGCCGAGTACCGCGAGCGATCCCCGGGCACCCTGACATGGGAGAACGACTGGAAGGCCGACGAGTTCAAGGCGCAGGCTGATCGAATTCTCGCGCATCTGCCACGGACGATCGACACACTTCGCCCGCAGAGCGAACCATCAGACGCGCAGGTGCTCGCAGCGCTGAACGCGTACAACGAGCGCAATCCGGGTCGAACGATTTCGGACTGGTCTGATGAGAGCGTGGCGAACATGCGTGCCGCACTGCGTGCGGCTGGTTCCGTGGAGCAGGAAGAGGGCGATTGATGGGTGACTCATGTTGAAGCGCGACATAACCAAGAACCCGGCCACCGGACTGTATGAGTACATCTTCGAACTTGCCCCCACGTACACACCCGAGGGCAAGAAGATCCGGCACCGCAAATCGGTGCGGCGGAAGAACAAGAAGGAACTCATCGCGGAAGTAACCCGGCTTGAGAAACAACTACTCGAGCACGGCGAACTGATCATCGCTTCCATGACCGTGAAGCACTGGTTTGATCGGTGGCTTGAGGATGCGGCTAAGGAGAAACGCCCGAACACGATGACCAACTATCGGTCTGTCGTGAAGACGCACATCATCCCCGCGCTTGGACCCAACACGAAGCTTGACAAGATCGGTGCCGACAAGATCCGACACGTCTACAAGCTCATGGGCGACAAGGGTCTGTCATCCACGTACATGCTCAACGCGCACCGCATCATGTCATCCTCATTCCAGGACGCGCTACGGGAACGGAAGATCAACGTCAACCCGACCACGCTCGTCAAGCCGCCACGGAAAGCACTCGTGACTCTCGACGTGCTCAACACGGATGAGGCGCGCGAACTGTTGCGCTACGTGTCCGAGATTCCAGGTGGTGCACGATGGGCCGTATCGCTACTCACGGGTTTGCGTCGCGGTGAAGCGGTCGGACTCGAATGGGACCGCGTGGGCGACATGATCGACCTGTCGTGGCAGATGCAACGGCTCACATACACGCACGGATGCAAACCGCACTGTGGCCGCAAACGCGGTGCGGACTGCAATGAATCGTTCTTCGAGATACCGGTTGGCTACGAAGCTCGACAAGTCGCGGGAGGATTGCACCTTGTGCGCCCGAAGTCATCCTCGGGGTGGCGGATCATCCCACTCGTCGAGCCTTTGCGATCCATCATGGAGCGGTACATTGCGGCATCTCCCCCACACGCGAACGGCCTTGTGTTCACGCATGGGGACGGGCGCGCGATCGACCCAGACCAAGACACCAAGGCATGGAACAAGGTGCTGCAAGACGTGTTCCCTGGTCGCCAAGTGCGGCTACATGATCTGCGACACACGGCCGTTGACCTCATGCTTGAGGCCGGCGTTGCGGAAGATGTCATCCTGGAAATCTTCGGATGGTCCGCGCGCATCATGGCTCGTTCGTACAAGTCGAAGGGCAACAAGAAGCGGCTCACGGGCGGCATGGATAAGATGGCCGCACTCATCGGAGGGGTAAGCAAATGAGCGAGTATCAGGCGACAAACGGGACGTGGGTCATACGGAATGGCGGGATGCTCGGATTCGGCCCCACTCGCGAAGCGGCAGGCAAGCGCGCTGGCTACGGATCGGGGGGGCGCGTGACGGACATTTTCCTCTCGCCCGCAGAGTGGGAGGCGTTGGAGGAGTTCATGAAACAGCCGCCAACCTAACCAGACCAGCGAAACTGACGCGCCCCCATCCGGGAACCTACGTAAGTAACACCACGTAGCCGGGTGAGGGCGCGTTTTTCGAACGCGTGAACAAGCTTCGGCTCCACACCCAACTCCTCAGCAATCGCATCCGGTGCAGGGTCCAACGCCTCAGCCGCAATGTACTCAGACGGCTCAATCAGCAAACACGCCGCGTAGTAATCAGCCGCTTCCTCATACTTCGGATTGCCATGACACTGATGGTCATAGAACGCATGACCCAACTCGTGAGCTAACACGGTGCGTTGTTCCACGGGAGTCAGATTGAAGTCGTAGACAACGATCTTCCGCACCGAGTCGTAGAAACCTCGACACTCTGTATCTATGTGCGCTACATGCACTGTCACGCCCAGCGACGCTGCGTGGGCGATCAGGTCTCGCATATCATTCCTTCGGCGGCGTCTCCGGGCCATCATCCGCCGCCGCATGCAGCGGTGGCGTGATGTGTCCTATATAAGTCACGTTGTCATCCTGAGTCAAGGTATACGCCCCCTCAGACACGCCATGCTCGGCCAGCAGCTTGGCCATCCCGCCGTAATCGTTCAGAGCCTCTTCGGCCATCTCCCCCGCCGACTCGTTCATCGCAGCGGCAAGACGTTCCAGCTCCGAGACGGTGATCGCGTTCTCGCCATACTCGCGCCGTTTGATGTTCGCCTCAGCAATACCCGACAGTTCCGCCAACTCAACGCGTGACAGTCCCGCCTTCGCACGCTTAGAACGCACCACCTTGCCCAGTCGCACGTCAAACTCACTGATGATCTTTACTGGCCGTCCCATGCAACCCACTTTAGACCTGATGTTGGTCTAGGTAAACCCAAAAAAGTTTCATATGGTCTTGCGTTGGTCTAACTAGACCTGATACGGTCGTTTCATGACCCAGAACATCCCACCCAGGAGAAGGCCCACTGCGGCTGAAGATGTTTCACCGTTGACCGCCGGTCGCCGTGAAGCTGACGCACTGACTCGTTCCATGCGGGACGTTTCAGTTCGTGAGCTTCTGGTGGCCGGCGGTCTTCGTGCATTGACACCACGGGAGCTGCTGCGATGACCGATCCCGTACTCGCGCCTTGCATCCTCGCGTACTCGATCCCCAACTTCGCGAAAGCCGTCGACCTGTCCATCGAGAAGGTCAGACAGCACATCAACCGGGGCGAACTCGTCCCCTCCTACGTGGACTCCAAACCGCTAATCATGCGGGAAGAAGGCGAACGCTGGCTACGAGCCAGACCCGCCGAAAAGCAAGACGGCTGATCCCCGTTACCTGATCCGGCTCTACCGACTCGCTGTTGGTAGCGCTACTCGTCGACCCTTCGCGGTTGGCAAATCCCCAGCTCGTCCCAAGGAGGACGAAGGGATGAACAGAACTTGCAGGAGTAGACGCGTCACGCAGACGGCTCCGATACCTGTAAGCGGGATCGTGCACAACCTCACCGACCACCTGTCGGCCAACAGTGCACGTGAGCAGACCACCACAGAAGCGGATCACCTTTTTCGGGGTGTAGCTGGCTGGACGCCATAGGTGCGATGGGCGTAGGGCTTGGGGTGTGGAGTTCAAATTCTTTTGACAGTTCGCCGCCATAGATGTACGGGCGGAACCAGCCGCGATGGGTCAAGCGGATAGCGCGGGTTGGTCACCGCGAACCATTCCACAGGGTTAGTGGAAGCCCTCGAGCCTGTAATCGGTCGACTCGGAGTATCACCGAGCGAGGGCACAAGTCGAGCTGACGACGTTTTGCGGGTAGCTCCCGGAAGACAATCAGCGGCCTGGGTTGTTTGGCAACGACCGATGTACACGGATGATGCGGGTTCAAGTCCCGTCCAGGCGCTCGGGTCTGCGGTTCTGAGGATGTAGCGGGCAGGGGTGTCCGTGTTCTCCCATGACCCTGGGGGCTGATGCTGCAAACATCAGCCCCCAATCTCATTTTCTTACCCGAAGCAAAGGAGCTTGCCATGAATGATGTAGCGACAATCAGCGAACTTGAGCTGATCGTTTTTGGTGCTGATGATTTGAAGTGCGAGTCCTCACATACGGATGCGATCACCGAGCCGTGCAGCCACACCGTCGTGGCTCGAGCACGAAAGAGGTGCGACGGATCTACAACCCTGTGGTGCACGGGTGCTCACGCTTCGGGTACGCGAGCAATGGCACTTGGTACGCACATTTGCGCCAACTGCCGAGCCAATGTCAATGCTTGCTGGTCGGTGATCTCGATCTGATGTGCGCCTACAAGGACGTAACGCTTGCACCGGATGACATTGAGTGGTCTACGGATCGCCCAACGAATCCGGTCAAGGAGGCCGTGTTTGATGACGCGTGTTTCCGCAGCATTCTCACAGATAAGGGTGCACGCGAAACCTTGGAACTGTTTCACAAGTTTCACCGCGACATTGCAAACCAACTGATTGTGCGTGCTGTGACTGATGCGTGCGAGTCGGAGTGGACGAGACGTGCGGTGCATGTGTGTCGGGCTGCGAAAGTACGGCGTGATGTTGCGCGGCGTGTGTTTCAAGTCGAGCACGGCGTGGCGGCTGAGTTGGAGTTTCGTCAAGCGTTGCGGCGTAAATACCCGCGTGCCGTATGGGGATCAGACATGGAGGAAGCGCGATGAGGGAAGTATTCGGTCAGTTGGCGATGGGTTGGGGTTCGCTCGGATCAACAGAGTCATACGCGGCGACGCAGAAGCGAACGGCTCGACAGGAAGCACTGCATGTTGCCGCGGTGTCTCGACGTCGTAAAGCGAAGCGTGGAGGCAAGCGATGACCAGTGGCGAAGAACTGATCGAGGAAGCCGCAAAGGCGCTGTTTATGGATGGAGACGGGCTGGATTCTTCGCCCGAAACTCGTGCCATCTGGGAGCCGCGAATCCGTGCCGCTCTCGCCGTGTTTGAGAAGGCGCGCGGTCCGATGTGTATCTGCACCTCGGCTATCGCAGGCATC
Source organism: Microbacterium sp. LWH12-1.2 (assembly GCF_040675825.1). NCBI lineage: Bacteria > Bacillati > Actinomycetota > Actinomycetes > Micrococcales > Microbacteriaceae > Microbacterium > Microbacterium sp. LWH12-1.2. The sequence goes on along the minus strand of NZ_JBEGIJ010000001.1, from coordinate 11,666 downwards.
AGTGACGGCCCAAACGTTGACTGCCCGCACCACGGGCAGGGCGAGACTTGGCAAAAAGTGTCACGCGGATTCGACGGGACTCGACGCGCGTACGAAGCGTTGCAGGATACGACCGTCCGGGCCGTTCTAATGTGCGCCCATTGCGGCGATACGGCTCCACGGGTGCCGAGCCGAAGGATCGCGTTGGGATCAGAAACAGAAGGTGTGTGATGACAAGACGTGAAGAACTGATCGCGTTCATGAAGAGGATGACTCCGGTCGCACATGATCCCCTAGCTCAATTCGTGGCCGAGATGTGGGCGTTGAAGTTCATGCGGGAATTCCCGGACTTCGAGAAGGCGCACGCCCCGACCGACGACGAGCAGGAAGCCGCACAGCGACTGCTCAGCGACGTAAACCCTCAGCACCGTCCGGCGATCGCAAGCATGCTGTCCGATGACATTCGTATCGTCGCGAGCGCGGTGATCAGGAAGGTGCGCACTGCGGGTCTGGAGGTCGAACCGTCTGATGCGCAGGTGCAGCGCTTCATCGCCCTCGTGAAGCTCCTGAAGTACGACCTGGAACGGCCGGGCGAAAGCGGAGTTGTGCTTATGCCCCCTTACCTGATTCACCGACTCAACCAGGCGCTTGAAGTTGTGTCCGATGCCTAAGCGCACGTTCTGTCATGTGCGGCATATCTGCCACCACTGGTTTGAAGACGAGTGCAGCACGGCCTGTGACGAGGGAAGGCATGATCACGCGATCAACTCCCCAACATGCCCTGATGAACCCGCCGTACCAAAGGAAGCATGATGGATGACGTCGCCACTGCACGGGTCAACCTGCAACACCGCATCCGTTCGCTCGCATGGGTACAGAGGTTCGGCACACTCGCACACATCGAACAATGCACCCAAAACGTGTTAGCCGCACGATGGGCACTCGCACACGCACAAGCACGAGAAACAGGAGACGACGCATGAACGAATTCGTGGCAAGCAACGGAGTCAAGGTCTGGGTAGATGGCATCTCGGGAATCGTCAGCGTGGCGAGTTCGAATGTCAAGACTTTCCCCACGGAACGCATCGACCCCGTGGACGCCATTGCCCTGCGCGAGTTCTTCCAGCATGAGCGTGACGAAGAACTCGGGCGGTGGCGATCGACCATCGATGCGAACTGGACGGCAGCCCTCGATGCGGAAACTGGGTGGGTCCAGTTTCGGAAAGACGATGGACTCCACGAGTTCTCCATGACCAAGAGGAACCCGTCGCTTACTGGGTGGTCATCTTGCCTGCAAGCGATTGGGCGCGAGTATCTCGATGCTCACCCGGAGCGCAAGCCTTGGGAAGATGCGACACCCGGACAAGTCTGGGATGTCGACTTGGAGTATGGCGGGGTGCGGGCGGTCGTCGTCTACTCTGCGCGCCACGCTGAACCGATTGCCGTGTTCCGCGACCCGTACACGCAAGTTGAGTACGAGACGGATGACAGCACTATTCGCGATGCCCGTCGCATCTACCCGGAGTCTGACCATGTCTGAGGATGAGATTTTCCGTCGTACCGCAGCCGCATACCCCGCACACATGGTCGAACGCATCAACATCAACCACATGTGGAACGAAATCGGGCACGCACTCGGGAACACGGTCACATTCATGAGCGACAACGAACGCGAAAGGCTGATGCGATGAAGAACCAAGTCGCATCTCTCCCAAGAGTCGACATGGCCAGCCTCAGAATCTCAAAGCACGCCGTAGAGCGCGCCCTGGATATGGGCATCGAAGGCGACGAGATCGTCGGCACAATCACGAAACCCGAGTACGGGTACTGGTCGAACAAGCATCAGGCGTGGTGCGCGAAACGGGGACGCGTGGCCATTGGATTCCGAGCCGAAGATCACGATCCAAACAGTTGGGTATTGCTTACGGTGCTGTGGGCTACGGAAGACGCGTGGGAACAAGACGCGGCCGTTGCTCCATTGTCAACCGGTCGCAGTCTCAAGAAAGGCTGGGAGAAATGATCCCCTTGCGTTACGCGGCATTCCTAGCCGGCGCAACCACACTTTTGTGTCTCGCGCAAACACCCAACAGCCCCGCAACCATCTGGTTGACGGGGTTCTTTTTCATCTGCTTCGGGACAGTCATTTTGACATGCCGCGAACCAAAGACAAGGAGACACTGACGTGCACTACGCAATCGTGAACCGGCATCGCGAAGGCACGAATCAGACCTGCAAGTAGACCGGGTCTACACCGGTTTCTGGACTATCGCTGCTGCCGAATCATACAACGAGCGGTTCCCAACGCCTGAATACAACTTGATCGTTCCTTGGAGTGTGACATGAACGCTTTCACGTTCCCGCTGCGTCAACACATCTGGCAGGAAGACGGCATCTGGTGGCTCAACACCGGACTCGTCAACATCCCGCACCCGACATGGGCCGACGCATGGTCCCACGCGGCTTTTATTCATCGCATCAGGACCGAGGTGTGACATGACCATCGACCAGGCGCGCAACACACTCAGCGTCAAACTCGTCGACCTCGCATTCGCCCAACGATCAGGCGACCCAACACGCATCCAACACGCACAAGACGCCGTAGAACATGCCGAAAAAGTGCTCGTTGAAGTCACACTGCGCGACGAAGGCGGCTGGAAGCCATGACGAGCAACCGGGGTCAGAACGTGTACTGCGGATTCTGCGGCCACATCGGAAAGGTCTATGCCAGCGAAAGGCACCCCATCTCATGGTGGGTCGACAAGCTCAAATACGAGCACGCAGACGAGACGCACAGCTAATGAACTGCCCGGTTTGCAAGGGTCACGGCTGGTATCTCTACTCGCGTGATCCCGACCTTGACGACCTCTGCTCATGTCCAGCCGGTGACCAACTCAGATCACCCGCGAAATGACACTCAAGCTACTCATGAACGCATTCAACGAAGAGAGAACGCTGTGACTTTGACCCCAGTCTGGCCGTGCGATCGAGGAACCGGGCGACCGATCGGATATCACAACTACACGGCAACTCAGCATGGAGTTTGCTGCACCTATTGCGGAAAGCGGGCCTGAACGGTGATCGACTACTCAATGCCTGACGAGATTTACCATGCGCGCCCCGAGCTATCCAGCACCGGGGCGCGAACACTTCTCCCTGAGTTCAAGGGTTCGCCGGCCAAGTTTATTTGGGAGAAATCGCACCCGAGAACGTCACGCGCGTTCGACATCGGGCATGCAGTCCACGCGAAAGTGTTGGGCACAGGGTTGCAGGCGGTTGCATACCCGGAAGACCTGCTCGCATCGAACGGTGCCGCATCCACGAAGCTCGCCAAAGACTGGGCGCAGGAACAACGCGACAACGGTTTCGTGCCCATGAAGTCCGTCGAAGTGAACGTCATCAACAAGATCACCGAAGCGTACTCGCGAACACGGACGCGCGGAAAGTACTCGAGCAGCCACACCGCGAAACATCCATCTTCTCGACGTCGCCTGAAGGTGTGCCGGTACGTGCGCGGTTCGACATCTACGGGAACACGGCGGGTGCAGACCTCAAGACCACGGCAGACGCATCGCCCCGAGGGTTCAACCATCACGTTGTTGAGTTCGGTTACTTCGTGCAGCACGCGTGGTACGACGACGTGCACTTCTTCGAAACGGGCGAACGGCTCGACTCGTTCAGCTTCATCGCCGTCCAGACAACCGGCCCGTACCACGTTGCCGTCTACCCGCTCGACGTCATGTACCTCGAGATCGGACGCAAGCTGCACGAGAAGCACGCGACGTGTATCAGCGATGCCTCGTTGAGCCGCGAAACACGTGGCCGGGGGATTGAAGGCGACACATGCTCGCACCGCCCAAACTGGCTTGTGTATGAACACGAGGAACAGGTGACCTTCTGATGGCATCGTTTTGACAGCTTCTACGACGCAGAGATCGAGAGTGGCAGACCAAGGCATTCGATTGCCTCTGCGACGCTACAACGTAGGTGACCGCATCCGCACCCCCAACGAGGGGCATCGAGATTGCGTATCAGGGTAGCATCTTTGGGACCGTGTGGGAGCACACCTCCGACGTTATGACAGCTTGCGCCACGATCGTCGACGAGAAGCTCGTTGAGGTTCCGGCTCGGCGCGACGAATCGCTGAGGCTGTGGACTACTGCGCGGTGGATGGGATCGACACCCGAAAGGAGCATGACCATGGACGTGTCTAACCGCCATTGTCGCGAAGTCAGACCAACTCAATGCAATCGACCTGACGGGCCGCGATGTACTCTGTGACCAATCGTTGACGTGACGCCGGGTCCAGCGGATCAGCCCGTGCACATCATCACCGACACTTACGGCCATCACGCCCATTCAAGGCATCCAAGACGGCACTGCAGGGACATCGTTCAGGCGTGGGCCCCGACCGACCTGCATGGGTTGGTCGACGCCTCACACTGTGGAATGACCCCGTCTGTCTTGAGGGCGGGCAAACCTGTCGGCGGAATTCGAGTGCGCGCCATGAGCCACATTGATGCAGCGTTCAACGCGAACCATGTCATCACGCGCGGGAAGACCGAACAAGTGATGATCCAGACCGCTTCCCGATGCCGCACCTGTCGCACCCGAGACGCTTGCGCGAAGCCCTCGCCGCAATTCACGACGCAACCGACATGGGCACACTCCGACCAGATCGAAGACTACGCACGCAAGATCGGCATCCACGGCGACGTATCGGATGCGATCATTGGCGAACGTGGACAACTGACATAGAACGATCCAACTTGAGGGCGCGCACTGAAACACACGGTGCGCGCCCTTCTGCAACCCAGGAGGAACCCGTGAGCACCATCAAGCACATCGAACAACGCTGATCGCCGATCTCGACCACCGCGCGTTGGGCCGGATCGATCTACACGTACGGACAGATCCAGAAGCGGCTCCGAGAAATCATGGACGCCGACCGCGTGCGCCGCGCCAAATGGGGAACTTTGCACGCGACAGTACAGGCGGTTGTTGCGGAAAACGCCACAGTTGCGCACCCGCTTGGACGAACTTAACGCTGACGTCGAAGAGATCCTGTCCAACGCATCGCACAACGGCATGGAGCCGGCTAACGTCGATGCCATCCGCTCACAGATGGCATCCCTCCGACGGACTGCGCGCACAGATCAACCCCGCTCCGGACGCGGTCCCAGATGTTTTCTCTGACACCGCGCGGCGCGCTTGACGACCTCACCCGTTCGCGGAGGGTCGGGATGACGCGCAACCGTGCATCCGCGAAGACGGGCAGGAACCGCCATGGAATCACTCGTCGCCAACTTCCTCGCATTCCGACTCGCTGACGACCGGATCGAGAGGGGCGCCAAATCAGGCAGCAAGGACCGCGGCGACATCGGCGGATGTACGCATCCCCGGTGGCTCGCGTCTCGTTATCGAGGTCAAGAACCGTAAGCAGCAGATCAACCTCCACGGAAGGTTGCGTGAAGCGAAGTTGAACCGCGGCAACGATGACGCCGTGATTGTGTTGTCTGCCCCAACGTCACGGCTCAGCGAACCGGCGGCATCAGCACGTCACGATGCACGCTCGAGACGTTTCGCAACCCCTGCTCGAAGGTGGCGTGACAATGACGAAGAGGTAGGGAGACCGGTCTTCGTTACGAAGGCAGCTATGCGGTCAGTAGCGCCGGGCGAGTTCGGAGCATACCGCGTTCGGTTACGCGAACGCGATGGGCGCCGTGTTCACATTATCGCGGGCAGGTACTTTCCCTCAAGTTCCAGCATCATTACTGGGTGTGGGTCTTTCCATTGAATGGGGACAACCATCTCATGTGCGTCACCCATCGTTTGTGAGGCATTCCCCGGCCAGAAGCCATCGGGTCATGTGGTGCGTCACCTCAATGGTGTCAGACGGACAATGAGTCATCAATCTCGCATGGGGTACGCCAGCCGACAACCTCGGCAGACAATGGTGGCGCACGGAAATAGTACGCGCCAGCCAGACCCATGCAAAAGAGGCCCCGAGTTCACGCCCGAGAACACCCACGTAACGCGTGCAACAGGGCGTTTGTACGGGCCTGTGATCGGATTCACAACAAGCGGGGGCAGGCCCCAGAAGCGCTGCGGCGAAAGGCGAACTCGGCCGACGATCACCTGTCGCGTTTGCGGTCGCAGTTCCAGAGTTCGCTCGGAAGGATTCTTCTGTCCGCCGAATGCACGACAGGCGTCGCGGCGTGTTGAGTTCCTGAATAGACGGAGAGCAATCATGCGCGTGTACACGGATCAACAATCTACGGCCCGAGCACCTGGGTCAGGGATGCTGCTTGCTCGCACCACCGATGTAGAGTTACTATGGTTTCCGGCTCATGGTGATCAGCCACCCGCAGACAAAGCGTCAACGTCGCAACCGTGTGCCGTGGACAGTATGCCCCGTGCGTGAACCCAGTGTACTCTCGAGTTCGCGATACGCACCACGTCCGCACTCGGGCCATTTGGGCCGGGTATGCGGGAGAGACCCCTTCGATCTTAGAGGAGAACCGCAGCATGCGCCTGACCTCGCACCAAGTTCGGTGCCCAAAATTACGCCCATGACACACCCGACGCACGTCTGCGGGACGTGTCGCAACCCGTTCACGATCGGGAATCCACTAAGTCCCAACACACCGGAGATCTGAATGAGAGGGAGGCGTCCAGATGCCACGAGATCAATGTGGTGAATCGCGCAAAGCACGAAGACTTGTGCCTACGCCCAGAGAATTCGCCGGATGGATACACCTACTTGATCGCACTGGGGATCAGGGCGTAGACGCCACTGTCCAGGTTGGTTCGACTTGTGGCGCCGCGACGTTGGCGCGGCTAATGACCTGATGGGCGGCGCGGTGGTACTGATCATCAGATCGTCGCATGAGGTCCAGATAGAGACCGAGCTAGATGAATCTCTCGGCAACATTCGCTGCGCCAGCATCGAGTCCATGCAGCAAGCAGAACCGTACTTGGGTTCCACGTTGGTGCCGGGGAGATGGAGAGTACCGGGTGACACATCGACATTGCACTACAGGTCGCCAAGGAGGTGCTGTCCGGTGGCTGACAAAGACGACGATGTTTGCCCCCCCCCGTTTCCCATCGAGATGGCCCGCAGCACCGCAAGCTCATTGGCTCTCAGATCCTGCGTTTCGTGCGATCCTTCGAGGGCCACTTTCTCATTCGCGGCGGATCGTTGTTCTAGATGGCTTCCTCGCTATGACGTCGTTGGTGCTGAGGCGGTGGGGGGGGGGTGCCCAGGGGGGGGGAAACCGGGGTGCCGCCTGTCGTAGGCATCCACGATCCGAACCCGTCCGTACTTGGATACCCGCGTCGCGGGGCGGTTGGCAGACTCCATGACTTCGAGCGAACGCATCACCCTTTGCAGGCCAGAGATTCCATGCACGCAAAGAAGCGCGGCTGACGTATTCGGCCACGAGGTCGGGCCGCTGGCCTGAATCACGGTGCGGCAAAGAGATGGCCAGGCGTCTAGCGAACCCGTTGGCACCACCATAGCTCAGACGCCCGGGACCGAGTACAGAGCCCCGCGCCTGACCCTTTGTCCCGCCGCTGACCGCGTCCGACCACCGGACATCGGCTCTCTATCCCTGCATGATGATGGCGCACCCACAAACCAACACCCACCTCGACAAGGCCGCATCACCTACCCTGGTACGTCAGGGGTCCAGACGTATACCGCGGTATCCGAGCCACACGCCGCCGAGCCCGCAAACCGTCGACTCCAGCGCGTCAAGGGCTGGAACACGGGCCTTCACGCACTGAGCCTTGCGGAGGCACGGCGGTCCGCGTTCACCTACACAGCGACAGGGCCGTAGCACCGGTCCCGGGCAAGCAGTCGCCCACGGATCGTTATTTGCTGCCATCCTCGCGATCGCGTGCGACGGAAGGCCTCGACACGCATGAACGCCAATCGCGGCAGTTAGCGACTTACGCGACGGCGGTGACCCCGGATGCTGATGGTTACGCCCTCCTGAGTTCTGGGGCGTTTGGCCGCCGGGTTGACTGCTAAAAAAAAAAACGACAGGGTGCGGCGTGACGCACATCATGGAACTACTATCCGCCGACACTCACCGATGTCGGGGTCCGTCGTCGGCACGTGTCGCCGCAGCACATTCGGTGTACATGGATGCGTTGTGCGGTCCGTCTCTGGAGAATGCGTTTCGAGATGAAACGTCTGCTCGCGAACGATCAGCCGTGGTGACAACAGGCCAGGATGACCAGCTTGTCCTCGATGCCTGGAGGAAACGATCGGCCACCTCGCATCTCAGGACGCGTACACGGCGGTTGTGGCTCATAGGCGTGATTCGACTGAGTATACTGGATGCCTGGTCCCATCACACGGTTGCGGTGGTCTCGGTCCCTGTCCTCCGAGGCGTAGGTACACGACTGTGCTGGAGGTCACGGAATTGCCGGGGGCTCCAGGTGGATGGACGAATTCGACGTGCCTGTATTGCGCGCCGAGGCGAGGCAGAACCCGCCATGACTCGGCCCGATGATTGGGTGTTCTCGTAGCGGTTTGCACCGTGAAGCCGCAAGACCACCCACTCACTAGTGCGGACAATCATGCGTGCCCGTATAGCGTACATCCCCGGCGACGACCCAGCACCTACTGGAGGACACGATGCAGGTGACCGTGGACAATCCCGACCCGATTGGTTGGGCGATGACTGACCCATGCGGAGAAGCGTGTGGCCACAGACCACTCCGAACCACTGTCCCGGTGGTCTCCGTGCTCAAAGCGTTTCCGGTCCGGGAAAGCGGACGGGAAGGCCACCATCGATATCGTTGACCCTGTAGGAGGCCTGTGGACGTGGTCGACGGGGGTGCCATCATGACTGGCCCCCGGGTTATTGCGCGACATCGTCTTTGGGTGAGACGCGGTGGAGATGGTTCGTGTTGCCGCGCCGGTCCACTCTCACGTTGGCGCCGCCTCAGTTCGATCGTGCCGACAAGTGGGATGGGCGACCCTGTCCGAAGGCGCCACCGGCTCGCGCGTAGCCGCCAGCGACGTGACGGTCGGTGGTGTCCACGCCGCCGAATTGTCAACCGTTGTAAAGGCAACCGGTTGCGCCGGTTTGACTGCGGCGGGTGAGGTTGTGCCGGAACCTCACGCAGCATCCGCACCTACAACGGGGGTATACTCCAACGCGCGATGGGCCACTTGCAACGGCGCTGTTGTGATGACGGTAGTCATGCATTGGCCGTGGCTATCGTCCGGACTTTGCATCGCCGACACAGCCAATCGCAAGCACGGGAGACACCCGATGCGCCGAACCTGTTCTCAGGCGGCGCTCCGCGGCGCAGCTCGCCAACACCCTCCCCAACAATGCTCGGCGATGCTCGGATGGCGCCGATGGACACTTACCATCCTCGGGTTCCCACGACCTCGAGGAGCCGCCCGAGCTGCTGCTGACACGCCTTTCCGACGACCCCCCCGCTGGGTTCGCTGTGAGTGGACCACGCACGCAGCGAGGGGACCGCATGAGCACAGGCCAACACCCACACGCTCCGAGGGTTTCGTGGTGAACGCTCTCGCGGTGCGTGACCGATCCCCGGCATACGGGTACGTCCCGGTCACCGTTCCGCGACACCCCACGGCACGACTCGACCACGACCCTCACCCGTGGGTGGCTGCCGGCGACACCAGCACTGGTTCTCAGTAATCGTTTGGGATGCCGCCGTCGCACCCGATACCTCGCCCACCAGTGTTCCCAGCAGTCGCTATGTACCACCCTACACGGGTCCGCCTGCACCACGCGGGTCCCCCGAACCACAGGCCCGGGCCCCGCTACGCCGGTTTGAGCACTGAGTTGGAAAGTTTTGCACCCGCTGCGGTGTACAGCCCGCGCGCAGACCAGCCTCCGCCCGCCACGACGTTCGCCGCTCGGCACCACTCACAGGGACCCGTGGCGCACCACCAGGACGCTTCGGCCGCATGAGCTCCGCGCCCATGGGCTGCCGCAAAGCCGTCTCTGCCGGGTATCCCAAGTTCTCTACTTCAGTCCGCCCCCGGTGCGGTTGACTTAGAACCGCCCCAAGGGCGTCGACTTAGGAACCACCTCACCGGGGGCTACACCCTACCGCATCCGATTAACCGGCCGCTTGGCGTGGCTGTCCATGGATTCTACCCCGAGCCGTCAGTGCAAGGTTTCAGACACCGGACACCGATGGACACTCGGTTCCCGTTCCGAGCGTGTGGCAGATCGGGCAGTTTCACCACAGGTCGGCACAGCGCGTTCGGATGGCTGCTGGATCAAGCCTGTATTCCAGTCGCGTCCCCTGGCTACTCACCGCTGGGTGGCAGACGGCGCCCTCGAGGCCCGCTCGTTCTCGGGCCACCGAGACGGCATGGGATTCACTCAGTGACCCGGTCCACAGTTTCCACTACGGGCATGACACTCGTCCCAACCTGTGACACGACGCGGCTTGCCAGGTAAACCCGGAGCCACCCTGCGGCTACTGCCGCACCTATGCGATCCGCTCGGCGTGTTGAGTGGCTGGCTGATTGGCCGAGGGCTTCATGCCAACCGCGGCCCATACCGAAAACCGTGACACTGCGCGCAAGTACCCGGGCTGGCGGACCGTCGACCCAGCATGGGCTAGTCGGACGTCTGGTCATTCCGCCGGCATTCGCACCAGAAACAAACTGGGTTGTCAGGCATCCGGCCCACCCGATCCCACTGCACAATCGCCGGCGGGAACTAACTCTAGAAGAGGTTTCCAATGGTGCTTCCACCTCGCATCCCGATGTCGCTGTTCGGGTTTTTGTGCCGCACCCGTCAACTCACCCGAAAACACGCAGGCTGCCCAACCCGGTCCTGTGCGTCGCGAACTGTCCCGGAAGGAAACGTGATGAACGAAGCGACACGCATCCGAGACGAAACTAGCGTTTTCGCTCTTTAAGCGCGACCTCGCCCGACGCCGGGACGTTTTCGCGCGGTGGGCCGCTTGGCGGCCTACCGGGAGATACGCATACCGGAGTACATCGATAAAGGCGGATGACCCTCTTGGCGTCTCTGTGATCCGAGCGCATCCACGGCAACGGACCTTCAGAGCCGTCGTCGAGGTTCCTGCCAGGCGCGCGTGGCTTGGCTCCGACACCTCCTTCCTCCGCGGCCGCCCTAACTGCCGGACCGCTCACGGTATCTCGCGCGCGCCCGTATTGCAATCTCGGACACTTCTGGAACACAGACAAGAGGCTTACGAGCCGGGGTCGTTGACCTGTGTAGTGATGGACGAGTGGCGGTCTGACGGTGGAACACTCATCTACGGACGGCACCCCACAACTCCCACGAACAACATCCCTCCGGTGTCGGACGGCATTCTTCTGCTGGGACCAAGGAAACCACACTGTGAGCGGACCGCACATCGGTGGCGCATGGACGAGGCCTATCACCGTTCGGCACACTCGCTCCCGTGAGTACCTAGACGCTCACCAGAAGTTGAGGCGCACGGCGCATGCACCTTTTAGCGCGGCATGGACGCAAGGTACGAGTACTGTGGCGCGGCTGCGGGCCTGAGAGCTACTCGATGACGCGACGAACGACTGATGTTCTACGTCATTCACAAGCTCCTTGAGGGTACACATAGCCACCTCGACACAAATTCTGTTTTCAGAGTGGCGCATGATCGCGGGCGCCAGCGGGAGATCGCTTCCTTGCATC